>NZ_JBZUBK010000004.1:0-19876 GCF_058536285.1 Pseudomonas sp. 9.3L | reverse complement strand
ATTTGGTGAAGCGTACCAGGACGCGAGTGCGCACCAGGTGCAAACCGCTTTCGTCCTTTTCGTCCAGGCGAATGCGCTCGATGCGGCGATACACATAGCCGGCATCGTCCAGGGTTTTCAGTAGGCGGCACAGCGCCGGCGCGGAGATACCCGCGTCCTCGGCAATACCGCATTGGGTGTTGAGAACGTAACGGCCGTTTTGAGGATCGATGTAGCCCAGCACGCTGGTGGCCAGGTCGAGGCGCACCAGGAGCTGTTCGGCCACGCGCTCGATGGCCAGGAATTTCTCACGGCGGGTACGGCGGTCGCCATGCACGCCATCCAGGCGGCGCAGGTAGCGGCCGCGATAGCTGTCCATGTGGCTCAGACGCTCATAGGCCGAGCGGATCAGGGGATTTTTGAGTTGCTGTTCGGAAAGGTGCCGAGGGGTCTCACGGCGGGCAGGCAATTGCCGCGCCGATCTGCGCAAAGCGGAGTGGGGGTCAGAGGGGGCGAGCTTGACGGCCTTTAGGTGCCTCATGCGTCACCGCCTAGGGCACGGTGGCCACGTACTGGGGTAAAGCGCGTCGGAGCGGTGTAGTGCTTGTTGTACGGGCTGTGACCAGAGGATGGCACAGCCGGATTGGAATTCTTTTCCATGTGTCCGCCGTTCAGCGGTGAGTCGATGGCTATCACATTTTTGCGGCTTGCACAAAGCCGCAGTGATTGCCATAATCGACTCACGTTCGTTGGTGAACAGGTTTCCGCCGATCAAAACGGCCTGTTCATGATTTTCCAAAAAGCCCCGCCTGCAAGCGGGGCTTTTTGGTTTCTGCAATTGGTTATCTCATTGATGTCTACCTATCGTTTTTCTTAGCGTTCGCTTCGCCTTTTTTCCTGGCGCAGGGTCGCAAAGTGCGTGAACACTACCACCAAGGTTTTTTGTAATCAACGAAAAGCCCTACTCGATTTAGCAAAAAAACTCCAAGATTGCCTGGAGTCCTTAATTTGCAATGGCCCCGTGCGAGCATAGTGCTTAAGTTATGTAACTTATGCAAGTTACATAACTTACGTAAGCTATTCGTCCTCCGAAAAGTCCGCCAAAGGCTCTGATTTCGAGGCCGCGACCATGAGTAGCACCCGCTCGGCTTTGGGCATTTTTTGTAACGCCATGACCCCAGCACGAATTACATCTGAACGAGATATTCGTGTGTTGCGCGGTTGAAGGACCATCCTATCGATCCGTGCGTTGAGGTCTTTTGATAGCGAGAACGTTGTACGAACGTAGGTAGGTGCTTTCTTTCGCTTGCGCGTTATTTTTGGCGTAGCACTCAGGGGTGCATCTGCGATGAAGGCCAAGGCGGCCTCTTCATTTGCGTCGGCGGATGGTTGAGCATCCTCTGGCTTGCGGATCAAATCTTTCAACCCCATTTCCTGCTCCCCCACAACTCACTAGCCAACCGTTCAATTTCTTCTTTAGCACGGGGATCAGTATTACTTTCTAAAACTGAGCATCCATCCTCATCCGCATCGTCGTACACGTTCCGGGCTGTGGTAATGGCATTGAGCGGTAATATGCCAAAGGAGCGGCAAGCATCCTTAGCGTCTAAAATGCGCTGAACTTGGCTTGGTAGCGCTGGGCATTGGGTAATCACAGCTCGAATGGTCAGGGACGGATTCACTGCCGTGGCTAAGCGCGCCAAATTATCTACCTTTGGTAGCGTTTTTAGGTCACGACGTTTGGGGCGAAATGGGATCAACATATGACTTGCCACAGTCATCGCAGAGCGAAGCGCTTCAGAGTCCGAACCGCCAGCATCCACTACAATTTGCCGGTACCTACCTCGTAGGTCGGTGAGCGTTTGTCTGATATTGCCGTGAGCCTGTACCACTGGAATCGCGGGCAAATCTCCTTGAGCAGATCGCTCAGCAGCCCAATCGGCGGTCGTGCCTTGAGGATCAGCATCAAGCAACAACACATCGCCACCGCGTGCCTGCAACCATACCGCTAGATTTTGAGCCAAGCAGCTTTTGCCGCTCCCGCCTTTCTCACCACCTAATAGCAAAATCATAGAATTTCTGATCCAGGCTAAAAGTGACGTAACTTACATAAGTTATCGCTCTAGCGCTATTGCCAGCTAAGCTTGAAGCTAAGGCAAGCCTGTCGTGCCACGCCGTGCCGAGAGGTAGTTGTTTACACTACGTCCAGCTTGGTGATGGCAGACACTTTTTTGTGTTGCACCTGCCACAAATCATAAGCCGCCTGGCGAGCAAGCCACATATGTGCTTTACCCACCCCGGCCAGTTCCAGACGCCAGGCGAGGTCGGCAGTCACTGCACAACGGCCATGCATGACCGTTGACAGTTGCCCTCGGGAATACCCTATGTGCTTGGCCAGCGCCGTAATGGACAGCTTGAGCTCTAGCAGTACGTCATCGCGAAGCGCTTCACCAGGATGGGGAGGGTTGTGCATCGCCATCTGTCATTCTCCTGTCAGTGGTAGTCGAGGTAATCGATCAGTTCCAAGTCCGAATCAATGAAGCGGAAAATCACCCGTCAGTTACCCGACACGCTTACCGGCCAGTAACCAGCCAACTCGCCTTTGAGAGGATGAAGGCGCACCCCTGGTTCGTCCATATCATCTGGAATCTTCGCAACGTCCAGCGAGGCTGGTGTCAGACGAGTTCATACGCTTTGCTAGTAGAAATATGTAAGAAGTGTTCTTACATATTTCTACTAGCCTAAAAGCCATACGGTAGGGGCTTGCTCAGCGGAGACATCAGCTCTAGGGCAGCATTGGAGTTGGCGCAGCATCCATAGCAGCGCAAAAGAGCGCATGACCTGACGCTAAAACGCTTGTGTGACCTATAAACCTTAGAACCTAAAAAGCGTCAGCACGGCTCACAGCCTGAAAGACCGGAGCCTTTTACACTCATTCACTCATATGCTCATATGCTCATATGCTCATATGCTCATATGCTCATATGCTCATATGCTCATATGCTCATCAAACGCATGATTTTTTTTCCAAACCCTTTTTGATCTTCAAGGGTTTGCAAGCGGGAGTACTGCTCTCCTACAGCCCTCAGCAGGCCTGGCAAATCCCCCTCCCAATCAGCCTTTCGACTCGCCGTCACCACGTAGGATTTATACCTATCCGCTGCAAGGTAACCCTGCATTTCCAGGCCTCTCAGTGCCTCACGGGCAGGCATTCGACTGCGCCCGAAGGCCTCTGCAACGGCCTGCTGTGTCAAACGATCATCGGGCTGCAACTTCCCCTCGATGATGGCAGCGCGCAGCGTGGTTTCGATGATCCTGTGTTGATTGCCTAGGGTACGGTAGGCTTGATCGGCCAGTACTTTGAGAGTGTCTGCAGACACCTTTTGGCCGTGCGAGTTTGTATCCATGGGAAGCTCCGAAGCAGGTGCGCGGGTGAGTGGACTTAGTAGCCGAGCCAGCGCAAAACGTCTTGTGATTGATATTCGGGGTGATCGCCCAGTTCGGAGACCATTTCCTCCACGCTGCAGGCGTGCAAACGACACTCACGTTCAGCCGCCTGCCGAGTAATTACGGTGTTTTCGTCCATTGCTTCATCGTAGGTCATGGATTCGTCCTTCTATGTTTCGATTTGATCGAGACTGATTGGTTTTGTAGGCATCGAGCAGCCGCGCTAGCTACCGAAACTCGTCATCGAAGTACGGGGGCGGGCTCAAGTCACTGCCATGAAGAAGCGCGTCATCGAAGCGGGGCCGTTGTAGGTCGCCGGCACCCAGCATGACGGGTGCGGCCTTGGGGGCAGGCGCCTTAGTCCTGACCTGCGCCTTGGGCTCGATAGCAAAATCAGCGTGCTGCGCTTTGTAGTCATTCAAACGCTGGTTGCTGACCGTCAATGCCTGCGCTGTAGACGACTGCACCTGGTAGCCACTGCCACGCTTGGGGATTTGCCCAAGTGCCGTATGCCATAACAAGGCGCCTCGTACCGCTGCACCTGGACGCCGCCGCCAGATAAGCCCCCATTCATCACTCAGCCCGTTTAAGGCCGCTAATGCTGGGTCTATCAGCACCAGGTTCTCCAGGTCTGATCGACCAGGCTTGGCCGCCAAGTGGTAGAGGATCTGCTGAACGCGGTCTGCACGCGGGTAGCTGCGTCGGATCTTTGCCGGCGTGCTGGCCAGCAACGTATCAAGCGAGGGTGGGGCTACTTCGACAAAGCGATTGATCTGGATCGCTTCCTTGGACAGCTTGTCCACGTCGGCAATGTACAAGGAGCTACCTCGAATCACTTCACCCTTGAACAAGGTGATGTTTTCGCCTTCTTGCAGTTGCTGCACTTCCTCGACGCTGACCTTCTTCTGCTCTTTCAAACTCAGGGTATCGGCGTCGCCCCAGCTGCCCCCCATCACGCCTGACTGGTGAACCATACTGCTCATTTCCGGCAGGTACTCCGTGCCGGCCATCAACTGCAGGATTTCGAGGGTGTCCTTGGGGTCCATGATTTTGCCGGTGATCCGGGTACCCATGTTCGCGATCAGCGTCCAGACCTTATCCCCTGCCGCTGACTTGAGGCGCTGGGCCTCCTGGCTGGCCAACAGTAGGCAGATGCCCAGGGACCGCACCTGTGTGGCCAACTCGCCCAGCTTTTCGGTGTAGTAGGCCCCTACCTCGTCGCAAATCCACATGAACGGGAAGCGATCTTTGTACTTGCGAATGACCAAAGTGTCTTCCGGCCTGCCCTCCAGCTTTTCGCCCAGATCCTGGCTCAACGTCATGGCGGCCTGCGACACGTACAAGCGGCCCAGCGTCGAGGCCTCAGACGATGAAACCTCCAACGCTGGAATCAGGACCGCCAGAATGCGGTCGTTGTGTATGCAGTCCTTGAGGTCGATATCGCCGGCGTCGAGGGCAAACACATGGCCATAGGTATCGTTGAACAAGGCCAGCATCCGGGTGAATTGCTGGATCAGGTAGCCGTGTTGATTGAGCGCTTCTGGTGCCCATTCTGACGGCGAATCTACCTTGGCCAGGTCAAAGCCTGACAACGTGCCCAAATAGTTTTTCAGCGGTAAGCGGGCTTCTTCGTGCCATTGCTGCTCTATCGACTCGATGTAGAGTTTGGCAATGCTGCGTAGGGGCAAGTGTTCCTGGATCGTGCGCTGGGACATGACGGTGCCTTCGCGCCGGCATTTGTACACCAGAGAGAACACCAGGGCCTGAATCATGGCCCGCGCCTTTTCCTGCCAACCACCGTCATTGCCGGCAGGGGGCAACATGGAGTCCATCAGGTTGATGATGTACGTTTCCTGGGCGATGCCAAACGCATTGATCGTGTTGGTCTGCCCTCTGTTTTTGGTGTCCTCAAGCAGTTCCTGTGCCCTGGAACGCCCCCCGGTAATGAAGTTCATGACGCGAACGTCATCCTCCCGACCGTAGCGCCTGGCCAGGGAGACAATCGCGGCGGCTACGTCGTTTTGCGCCTTGCCGTCTGAGTAGATCAGTCCCTTTCCATAGCTGAGCTGGCCCAGCACATACCCCAATAGGGCCTCAGTTTTGCCGGCGCCGGTCGTGCCGAACATCAAGATATGACGCGTCATATCGTCCATGGACAGCCATAGCTCGCGGCCTGCATCGCGGCCACGCAGATACCCCATGTACAGGATACCGGCCGCCTTGCTCATGGCCGTGCGCATGACGGTGATTGGCAAGAACCCCAGTAGCTTGCCGGGCACCTGGCGTGTGGTCGAGGGATCAAGAAGCTCCATGTCTGTTGGCATGCGCATGGGCATCTTCCAGGGCGCAAACAGCATAGTGGGCGCCCATACTGACAGGACAGGCAAGGTAACCCATAAGCTGACGGGGTAGACAATGCCCCCTATGACAGACCCGGCCAGGCCCAAGGCAAGGGTGCCTGGCCCCATCATCCAATCCCCTAGCGCCGAGTGATGAACCCGGCGATTCAGGCGTGCGCGATCAACCGCAAAGTCATTTGGCGGCATCAGGTGTCTCCTGCCCATCAATAGGCTGCTTCTTGCTCAGGAAGGTTTGCAGCCGGGCCGTGTCTTTCAGCAATGCTTGGGGGACGTAACGGCCATCGTCAGCGATCACCCACGGCGTACCTGGAATGCGATAGGCCTGGTAGGCCACTTCGTTAACGCCAAGGGCTTTCTGCGCCATGTCGCAGTCGGCGGGCTGGCCATCGTTCGCTCCCGACGCGCTTTGCTGTTGTGCTTGCTGGGCTTGGCCAAGGGTTAAACCGTCGTGCCCTGCATCAAACAACGCGGTCCACGCGGCCTTGCGTTGCTCAGGTGGCAGGCACAGCACGGGGGTAATGTCGGCCACCGACTTTTCCTTCCCGATCACTGAAACCGGGAAAACCACCACGTTGAAGGCGTCGGAAAGGGCATTCAGTGCGGGGTCAAGCCGTGTGCAGTTGGGGCAATGCGGATCTGCGAACACGTACAGCGTGCGGGCATGGCCCGTGGAGTAGTTGACGGTAAACAGATTACGTTCAGCGGCCTTGTGCAGCTTGGCAGGAAGCGTTTCACGGATGTTCTCAGGCAGTTCCCAACCGTCCGTGGGCTGGGGCGGCATAGGCTGCTGCTCTGGCCGTGCTTGTTGATCTGAAGGGGCAAGGGTAGGGGCTGCATTGTAAGCCGCTGTAGCCGCTTGTGAGGCCTGGCTATCTACAGGGGTGGCCACTGCCGCGCTTTGGTCCAGGCCAGGCAATAGCGCGCCTTGCACAGCCCAATACACGGCAAGTGCCAGCGCGCCAACACCCAGGCAACCTGCTTTCAACCAGGTCTTGTGTCGGCTGTGGCGCAACTGCGCGGTTGTCAGCTGATTGAGCAGGTCGTTTGCTTCTACGGTATTGCCCGTATGAAGCACGAAAGCCTGGCCCGCTGCGCTCTGGCAGGTCACTTGGCCATCGACTAGGTAGAAAGACAGGTGCTGTCGAAGATCGAGGCTGCAATAGGTGTAGTGGCTGTTCTCCAGGAGTCGGCTAACCACCAGGTGATGGCCTTTGATGAACGCTGAAAAAGGGGCAAGCGAATACGCGGAGGTCATGGGAATCCCTCTAAAAAAATAGGAGTGAGCGGCGAGAATGCGCAGCTGAAAGCGCTGTGAAGACGTTGGCTGCAAAGCAGGCGTGCGTTATTCCGGTGTCGGCGTATCGTTTTCCTGGGCGGCCTGTGGGGCATACACGGCGGTCATTACCGGGAGGTCCGATGCCTTGCGACGCTTGGCCACTTCGACTTCGCGGGCGAAGACCAGGCCCACGCTTTCCAATTCGGTCTGCAAACCTTCAATCGCCTGGGTCACCATCAACCCCGGACGCGGCAACCCTAATTTGTGGGCATAAACTTCTGCCCGCGCCTGGGCCTGTACACCTGCGCCTTCGACGAAGACCTTGGCGGTGTCTGCGCTGTGCAAGGCATACCACAAGGTACGATCAACGCCTTTGAGCCATCTGAACCGCGCCGGGGGCAGCCGAAGGTCGCGCCCGTACAAGCCCACCAACGCACTGCGTATTGAGCCGTGGCTGTGTAACCACTCATCGACGCCCGGTGCCTGTGTCACGCGCTCGAATGCCTTATCGGCCAGTGGGTAAAGCGGGGCCATGGTGTCGTTTTTCCGCTTTCGCAGCCCTGTTACCAGGCAGGATCTGTTCAAGTCATCGAGCAGCTGAGTGGCTGCCGTGCGGTCGTCCAAAAAGACCTGCAGGCCGAATACCCCGAGTAAGGCTTGCTCGTAGGGGGACCAGTCCAGAAAGCCGTTATGAGGCCGGCCAATTTGGGCTTCGAACACCAGGCGTGCCGCGTCCCGGTCCAAGACCTTGTGCTTGACCAGGTTGTGGTTCATGGCGAACGTCTCAGGCTTGAGTGCCCATGCGTTACTGGCCGAGGTGTCATTCATCAAACCGTCTGGCCCCGACGCGGCCACGACTGGGATAACCGAGGGTGCGAACGTGCTTACCAGGCCGGGCAAGCTGCGGATATTCACCAGACGTTTGCTACGAAACGGCAGGATCGGATGTGCTGCCAGTGCAATGCCACTCAGGATCACCAGCGGTAGCAGGAACACCAGCAGAATGCCGCTGGTTTCGTTCATCACGTCGAGCCATTCCTGCAAGCCAACTTGCTTGGCGTGGTTGGCCACGTCGGCCAGCAGGTTGATCTTGCCCCCGGCCCACTGGTGGATCAGCGGAAAGTCCACCATCTTCCAAAGCCAGTAGAGCAGCCAGGTACTCCAGTACACGAACGAATCGAAGAACAACCAGCACAGGATGAAAGTGCCACCTAGCACTAACAACATCATGCCTTGTTCGCCTTCCATACCCCCTTGGGGTGGTCGATTTTGCATTTTGGTTACCCACAAAAAGGCACACCGCCCGGATAGGGCGGTGTGGTGTAGGGAAAGAAAGAAAAAGCGCGTCGGGATGAAGCGGAGGGTCTACAGCGTCAGGCTAGGCGTGGGATCTGCACGTTCAGTTCACGTTCCAGTGCTTCAAGGCGGTGGTGTACATGCTGTTTGAAAGCCTGGGTATTAGCATACTGCTTATGCTCCATTGCCCCCAGCGTGTCATACCAGCGCTGAGCCCAGGGCGTACCGATTTGGATTCGTGCGAGGTCTGGAAACTTGGTGTAGAGCCGGAAAATGCCTTTGCCCTCTACCTCTCGGTTGGTCCAATCGTCCATGGTCATGGCCACAACATCTACCTGGCCTTTGCGAATCTGGTGCACGTACAGAATGGTGCCGTTTTTGGTGTCGATCCCTAGGTACTTGCCATCACCTTCGTGGTAAATCTCATTGGAAGGATCTGGATCGAAGAACTGAGGGGCTTTGATAGCCTTGGTGATTCTCTTGAGCAAACCGCGCCTGCTTAGCACTCCATGCACAAATATCGCTACTGGGATCAATACACCGAGCCAAATCATCGAAAAGAAAAACAGCGTGGGATAAGCCTGTCGCCCTATCAAGGATGGAGCCATGAATATGGAAGGAATTGTCACAACCACTGCACATGGGAAGGCAATAAACATGTAGAGGATTTTGACAACCCAAAACCACCCCTCTTTAGCTGTTTTAAGACGTTGCACCATGATTTTTCCCCTTACTGAATCCCATCGCTGGAACCACCACCATCAGACTTATTACGCGCCTGCATACGCACACCGGGCGCACGCTGTGCGCCCGAGCCAGCAGCGCCGAACATCCCTTTCATATTGTCTACCATACCGCCCATAAGATTGGCACCTTCACGCCCACCTAGGAACGAAATAACGTAGTCAGCCAGTGATGCTTGCAGCCCAAAGAGACGTGTAACACCAAACGTCGCAATACGAGCATAGATCATCAGCCATCCTATCATTTTGAAAATACCCACAATGGAATCCGCGTTGGCATTGGCAAGTGCTGACGCGAACAGAAGGTTAAGGATCGTACCACCAGCTACAACCGTCACTGACGCAAAAAAGAACCCCAACACCATTAGCGATGGCCTAAGCATCATGTCGATTAGGAAGATGTAGCCGTAGGCACTACGACTACCTTTGTCTTCTTCGGCACCTAAGTGTGTTGCAGCCCACATTGGGCCAGCAGCGCACCCTACCAGAACGCTTACCAGCCAGTTGAACACCCCCATCATCCAAAACAGGAAGGGTACTGCAGGCAGGAATATGGCAAGTGAAAACCCGATGGCCATCAAAGCAAACATGACAAAATAAAACATCGGCGCCAAAGCATTCATTACGTCTTTGAATACCGCGCCTACGTCAACTGCGAATATTTTAGCTCCCCATCCTAGTGGCGAATTACTGGCCGAAGATGCTGCGGCCCAAGTCCCAGCATAAGCAGTCATTACCGCTTCTACCGCTCCTAATGTGTAATCACCAATCGTCTGCATTTTGATGAGTGGGTTTATCTGGTTGGAAAAATCTGCATCTGTCCCGATTTTTCCACTTGCAACCCAATTTGTTAGGTCTTGCATGGGCGATTTAAACACCCCAACGAACACTGAATTCGGGTCCGCGGCGGTGGCGGCTGCGCCGTCTGCTTTAGCGGTTTGCGTGCCCAAGGGTGGGGTGTACGTACTGTTCTGCACCTGGGACTGGTAGGCCGTAAAGACCTGGTTATAGAGGTCACTGGTGCCATGCTCGCCCAGGTTGCTCATGCCGGTGACTATCGGCGTCGAGCTGGCTACGTCATTTGTCTTGCTGTTGGCGGTCGCGAAGGTGTGATACCAACTGCCCAAGGCTACCCAGCCGCTGCTCTTGATCTGACTTGAAAGCTGGCTCTGTAGCGTGTCCTTGAAGTCGATCTGATTGATCGCCAGGTTTACCGCATTTTCATACACCGCCGCTGCATTCTGAATCTGTGTCTCAACGTCCTGGAAGCTACCCACGTCCTGGTCGCGTTTGCTCAGGTAGGTGCTTACGAACGCCTGTGCATCTTGATCTAAAGTCGCCTGCATCGTCTCCAATGCTTTATGTTGCGCCGAGACAACCCCGCTGGTGTCCACGTCGCTGTCAAACAGCAGATTCCAGATGCCAGTGCGGCCCGTATTGGGTGTCTTGACCGAACCACATACCGCGCTGCCATTGCCGGTGACGAACTCACCATCGCCGCCCTTGGTGCTCATCAGCGGCGTATTAGCCTCACCATCTTCATACAGCGTGGTCAAATCGCTGTTAATGGCGTACTTGCACAGGTTCATCTCAAAGATGCCCCGTGCGGCGCTGCGAGTGACGGGTGCCGTGGGCTGCGTCACCATCGAATAGCCACTGTCCATCATGTCCACGGCCTTGTCGGTCAGCAGGTTGGCACTGCCGACCCCCATTACCGAGGTGGCCCATAGCATAGTGAGTTGAGCCAGCGACCAACCCGATTGCGTAGGCACAATCGTGATGAAGCCGGCAAACGTCATGATCGGGTACAGCGCTGACCGCCCACCTGAGAAGAACTGCCCCTGGTGGCCGGCTTTAACGACGGTTTTCATGGTGATTGTCAGAAACCAGAACAGGGCTAGTACAGCCAGGAAACCGTTGATAATGGCGAACAATGCCCCGATCAAGGTTATGTCCGAATTTGCAAATGGATCGACAACGACCTGTCCAAAGATCATCACCAGCGCTTGGCGTGAGAGGTCATTAGGCTTTTGGGCGGCTGCAGCAATGGTCTGATAGTCCACGCTGTCGGCCAATGCCGGAAGAGAGAAGGCCAGTAGTAAACCGACCCACCAAACGCGTTTTATAAAGGTCATGGGGTCTGTCCAATTCGAAGGGCTGGTTGTTAGCCAAGGAGACCTAGTGTGAAGACCTGGCGGCACCATCGGTTTTCGGCTCGAAAGTCCTGAAAGGTACCCCGTTCCGCTACGCTGACGCGTTGTTGCTGCAACTGCCATAGCCGGTAGGTGGCAATGAGTGTTTGCCCAAAGCCCCAACTAGCCGCTGCGGTGAGCACCAGTAACGTTGTTGCTGCTCGCAAAAACGTGCTGTGGGGCAGGCTGAAATTCGCTAGCAACAACATGACCAGTAGAATCACGCTCAACCCGCCGCCGATTGTCATCAGGCACCACCACGCGGCTCGAATCCGCGTGTAAGTGGCTATCAGCTGCTGAGCGGATTTACCAGAGCGCTCGACCGCTTGCGCGCAGCTGGTACCCACTTCGTCATTCTCGATTTGTGCGCGCTTTCTGCTCAGTAAGTCTCCAAGCAGGTTTAGCTTTTGCGTTGCTGGCTTTACGCCCTTGCGGTACATCACGCTCAAGTCCGAAAACGGGTTGAGGATGGAAAGGCCGATACTGCCCGCTTGCTGTAACGGCGTGCGGGCCTTTTTATCGGCCCTTGCAGTACCTGGTTCATCTTGCGTTCGATCAGTTGTCATTGGCGGTCACCCCCGAACTCATTTTTGCCCCAAGCTCTTGAAGCTCTGGAACGTATTTGGCGTATGCCGCCAGGGCCAGTTGCTGGCCAACAATGATGTTGGCCTGACGCTGGTCGTTTTTGAGGCCCAGCTGCAACCAGTTCCCCAAGCTCTGCACGCGTATCAACTCTCGCGTCAGGTTCTCCCCCGTCATGGCCTGCAGGTCAGTTTCATAGGCGGTGTTGGCATAGCGTCTGCCCACCTCGAACGCTTCGAATTCACGCTCACTCATCACGCCGGTGTTTTGCGCCTGCTGGCTGCCTGTCGAGGCGAAGTATTCGGCTGCCGATGGGCTCTGTAGCGCTTCCTTCAATGCCTCTTGCGTGGCCGGGTTGGGCTGGCTGGCCGCGATCATGTCCAACTGAGGCTGGGTCGCAGCGCTTTGAATCGCCTTGTACTGGGTCATCAGGCCCTGGTACTCACGTCCGGTGGCCGATTGGATATCGCCCTTGCCGGGTGCCCTGCCGGCGTCGTGCCGTGCCGAGTTCTTCATGTAGGCCATGCCGGCATCAACCTGGTCCTGGTCGAAGGTAAGGTCAGGCGTTTTGCCTACGGCGCCGGCGCCGTCAGTGAGCGAACGCATTTCCGTGTCGCCGCCTGGCAAGGCGGATACCTGCGGGCATAGATCGGTACCGCCATACTGGGCGGACTCGCCCGCTGTGCAGTACGACGCGTGCATAGCCGCACTGCGGTAGCCGCCTTGCCGCGACCCCACCGGCTCAGACGCAATGGTTTTCTGCACCACCGTACTTCTGACGCCTGATCCGCTGGCCAGTACCGCCGCCTGCGCTCGGCTGACCTTCCCAACGGTTGCCGCCACTCCCGACGCCGATTCGCTACAGATGCTGTCTGCGACCGTGTATTGCCCTCGGGCACGCTCCAGGCGATCCGTTTGACGTCCGAAAATATCGGTTTCACGCTGGGCTCGCGCTGCCTCGGTAATGACCGCCACCTGCTTGTCACTGGCCTGCACAATGGCCGTGCCGATCTGCATATCCGTGGTGAGAATTTCGGCCAAGGTAGTCTGAATTCCGACCAAGGCTGGCACTACTTGCAGAGTTATGGGGGCACTGGCAGTAACCGCTACAGGTTGCACATACGCAAAAGCCTGGTGGGCCTGCAGCAGGCTTACGGCCAGCGCTGTTAAGGCATAACGTCGTTTCACAGGCTTTTCCTCAAATGTTGTAGCCGCGCTGAGCAATCAACTCATCGGCCAAGGTGCGAATCACGTTGTCGTCGTCCGCTTCCCCTGCCTGCTTACGGCGCAGTTCTATGAGCTTGACCGCTGAGCCCTGGGGGAAGGCGTCTGCCAGGATGGAGCGGGCCGTGGCGCCGCCTACCGCCTCGTACAGCAGACGGCGCAGCGCACTGTCACCTTGCGATGAATTCAAAGCCCACAACTCCAACGGCCCCATGGCGTTTTTCAAGATGCGCGCCAGGGTGCCACCGCCCTTGATTCGGAAAACGCCTATAAACGGCACACCGCTACCATCCTGGGCAGGGCCGTCACCCAATCGCTGGAAGCGTTTGATGGTGACTCTGGGCACCTTGCAGGACTCGATCAGGCGATTTTCGTCCTTGGTGTCCACTTCCATCATGTACAGCGAGTTAGCGGAGTCCAGGATGGCTTTGGGGAAGTCGGTCACGTACTGCGAACTCAGTACGGTACGCACGCCAAACTTGCGTTGCTCGCGGTCCTGGGTTTCCAGCATGGGGAAGATAAAGGGCACGTTCCTGGCGTTGTGCAGCTCGTCATAGATCTTGCTTTTGACCTCTTGGTCCAGCTGCTCCAGGCGCTCCAGGTGCATCGAGCGATACTGCGCCCCGACCGTGTTCAACAACTCGTCCTTGTATTGAGGCAGCACAAAGTCGCCACCTCCGACCTGGCCTGCGAACAGGTACATAAGCCCGGTTTGCAAGTGACCTGCATTGGTGTCGTCGCCCATGACGTTGTTGAGGTCAATGGCGATCACCCGCGTGTTGGGGCTGATTAAAAACTGGGTACGCCCGGCAAACATCAGGTATTCACCGCTCGCGCTGGTCATGCAGCGATGCAGGTACTCCAGCAGTAACTCCTGGCTACCATCGCGCTGTACGCGGCCAAAGGCTCCTCTAACCTCGTCCTCATTCAATAGCTTGGTCATGTCGTTGAGTTCAGGCACTGCCTCGAACTGGGCCAACTGCGCCTCCTGGACGCACCCAGCCTCAAACAGCATGTCGCGCACCTCATACCAGGTAGCCGTTTCCCACCACTGCGCAGGGTGACGATTCATCACCCCGCTTCTATGCAGGGCAGCGTCAACCTTGGGCACAACACCGGGTGTCCAGGCCCGGGGACTGCCTTCAGCATTGGCGCTGTACGCCATGTTAACGATGCGTTTCAGGATCTGCCGGGTATCAACAACGTTAGGCGGCTCGCCTGTCGAGGGATTGATACACAGCACAGTGAGCATGCTAATAATCCAATTGCGCTCCGGCGCAATAGGGTATTTGGCCCCCAGCTGGATATCGAACAGGTTGCGGCAATGCGCAGCGCTGTTTTGCAGCACGATGCCCATGACTTCATCCTGACGCTCAGGCGGTAGGCTGTCGCGCAGCAAGGCCACCTGACCCTGCATCGAGAACCCCTTGTCCACGCCTGCCATGAAAGGCAACCGTTGCTGCGCGCTGGACACCATGATGTTGCCCAGCTTGTTCAGCAGCACGGATTTACCTAGGCCAGACGAGCCCGTAACGATACTGGTCAACTTGTTCTGCTTGCTTGTAGCCAGGCCCACCGGGAAGAGCTTGCCATCGAGCGTCGGGAACAACGCGTTGCCGTCGTCCTCCCAGGCCGAAGCCGGCCGGGTCAGCGGCAACAGGTTCAACGCTTCGGAAAGCGGGGGGTACAGCAGGTTTGGCCCGCTGCCCTTGCTGGACGCTACCAACGTTGAAGCCCAGGCGCGCACCGGGTTACCAAAGGTCTGTGTTACCTCGCACACGCCCCAAGCCTGAAAGGCTTGGGTTAGCAGCGTCAGATTGCGAGTAACCGTGGCTTTGGAGTCGCCCCAGGTCGAAGCCATGATCGTCATGACGCACACCGGTTCTTCCTGCTCGATGTGCGTCAGAGCTTCGATGGAGCGCCATACCGGCCTAAGTCCTGGCAGAAACGCCATGAAGTCCAGGGTGGCTTTCTTGGCCCCCAACGACTTCATGCCTCCCGGCATGATGTCCATGCGCACGCGCCAGGGCACACCACGGGGGATCAAGGCCTTGAGCTTGGCAAACGTCTGCGGTGTCTGCGGCCCTAAAACCACGGACAACGCGCCATGCCACATACCATTGATACACAGCTTGTTGCCGTGGGGTTCCATGTTCTGGTTCACCAGCTGGAACTTCAGCTGCGGAGCCAGAAACGGGGTGTGATCGTCCCCCTGACGCATACCGTGAGGAGTGATAGGGTCATCCGGCAACAAGGGGTGCCACGTCTCATGGGTGCCTGCCCGGTCCACCTGGGAACGCAGGGCGTGGCCCACGGCGTGGGCATCGAGCAGTTCGAGCAACACGCCTTGGCCATCGTCACCAAATGCACCTTCTACGGCACTCATGAAGGCGTCATGGCGAATTTTCTGGCCTGCCATTTCAGCCAGCACCGGGTTTTGCCCAAACCGGGCAACGGGGCTTTGACTGACCAGCTCCTTGAGCCGCTTGTTCTCATCGGCCAATTCGTGGGCTGACAGCGCTTTACGCCCGGTGTAGCACACCAGGTAGCAGCGCTCCCGTGATACCCACGGAGACAGCTTCTCGACGTTCTCATCCAGGATGGGCGTCAGGTCGATGCCTGTACGCTTTACGGAGGCGTATTGCGGGGCCAGCAGGCGTTCGACTTCTTCACGGCCTCGCTCCGGGTCATCGTCGAACACCAGGCTGATTTTGTGCCCATGCCGACGGTAGCTGGATGTAAGGGCGTGCGTCATGCGCTCTAGGCGACCGCTCCACGAATAGTCTGCATCGATTGGCGCGCTTTCGTCAGTGTCGCAAAAGCTGCCAGCAACCGCGTACACCGAACAGTAGTCGCCCTCGTCGTTAACCAGGACATAGGGAGCTTTCAAGGCCGGATGGCGGACCCGGTCGTCGTCGGTCAGGCGCAGCACCGTGTTCAGGTCGCAATAGTCAGGTAGATCCTGGGACACAGTGAACCGGGAGGTTTCGGTAATCAGGTTTTCAACCCAACGGATGAGGCTCGGCATAAAAATCGCTCCGGGTGTAGGTGTCCCAGCTTCGGGAAGTCAGGGCAGCGGCGGCGGTTTTGCCGCTGGGCAGTAACAGCGTCAGGTCTTCAAACCTGTCTGCTGGCAGGATCAAGGCACAGCCCGCCAGGCGGGCTTGAAGGGTCGAGCGTTTTTGCGGGGGCAAGCGTTGCAGGGCCAGGGCAAATTCGCCGGCGCGGGCGGTGCCCCAGGCTTGCTCAACCTCGTGGCCATGGCGGGCCAGCCAAAGCATCACCCGTTGCCCTTCACGGCGCTGCGTGCGCGTTCCCGCCAAAATGGCGATCAAGGCACGGCGCTGCAGGTGATGCACGTCCGTCATGGCCATGCCGGGCAAAAAGGCGAGTAGCCCGTGTGCAGCTGTCGGGCTGTCCAGGTGCCCAGCGAGATAACACAGGGTGCAAACGGCATGCTCTGCGGTAAACCCTGATCTGGCGCCCTGCCAGAGCTTGGCGGTCCAAATCCGGCAGCATGCGCACTTGTCACCCGTGACGGCCTCGGGGAGAGGCGTTTCAGGGTTGCCGCTAACGTCCAGCGTTAAGGGGGCCTGCGATAAATCAACGTCCATAGCTTCGCCTTCTGGTGCATGTCAGAAATTCGATAAGGTGTGGTTTTAGGTAGGTCTTGCGGGAAACCCTGCGATGACCGTGGCCATCGCAGGAGGGGTTTTTAGCCTACGTCTACCGGGGTGAGGCCGGCCTGCGCTTGCGTGCGCTTGATGAGTTCAGGAACGACGATCAGACACGCTCCGACAAAGATAGAAATCGCAATGTGCCAGACCTTGACCTGCGGGTTATCTTTCTTGGTTTTTGCAGCAACAAAACCGCCAACTACAGCAATCACGCCCAAGAACTGGGCCACCGTCAGCCAGTTTTTCTGTGTCGCGCTTGCGCCCTCTGCTATCGAATCCCCCATCGCTGCAAGATCCTCTCCAGCGGCAAATGCCATGACCGGGTTTGCAGCCGCTGCCAACATCAGCCCTTTCATCACACGTTGACGCAGACCGTCTTTGAATACAGACAGGCGAACAGCCGTGCACAGCAATACGTCTTTGGACATAGCCAACTCCTAAGGATTTATCAGTGAGGTGTAACAAGTGAAGGTGCGCCTAAGCGCGTTGAATTCCCTGCCCGCTTAATGCGTGCTGAGAGAATTTTGCAGGGCAGCCAGCAGGTACGGGCTGCAGACACATAAAACGCCTAATACAAACTTGAGGGTGCCGCTTGAAACGTCTTGTCCAGCTGACAACCCGGTATGGCCGTCCTTGAGCGAGCGCTTCCAGGCCATCATGCCTTGGAGCGCGAAAAAGACGCCCAGCATCCGTACCAGGCTAAGCACGGCGTTGGCAGCATCTGCCCCCACGCCGAACGTTCCTACGTCCACATAGCTAATGGCATCAAAGCTCGCCCCCTGCCAGCCAAGCTGCCGTGAGGCAGCCGCAATCATCTGATCGAGGCCGGCCAGGCCACCGCAGAGCAACAAGACGGCAACCACTTTGAGATTACCCTCAGGCTGCCCAGGCGCTCGACGGGCGGCACTGGCATGTGCGACCAGGTAGCCCACGGCGCCTGTTACAGCGAACAGGCTACCCAGTGTGAAGGCCAGGTTTACGAAAGAGCCCAAAATGCTGTGGGACAGGTTAACCAGCATTTGAATCGCGTCACTACCGCCCATGACCTACCTCACTTGAGCGTGCCCGCGCTGGTCTGCACCTGGCGGGCTGAAGCGTCGATCCTGGTGATAGTCACCGGCCCTAGGGGGTCGCCTTCTTTCACTGCCCAGGTCTGGTTCTGCCAGTACACCCACGCCATGCCGTTTTGAATGGCTTGTACCTGCATGCCTGTTAGCGGCGAGCGCTTCTTGGCGGCAGGCTGAGCTACAGGTTGCGTGGTGGCCAGCGCACCAGGTCGTCCCTCCAGAAAGGAAAGACGAGCTGAGAACAAGCTGTTCTGGGCTTGGGCTTCAGCCAATTGTTGCCGCAACGTTTGAACTGCTGCGCCTTGCGCCTTGACCGTTTCGGACAGCCGCTCAATGGCCTCGCGGTTGACCTCGGCATAGGTGCGTACCCCGCCGACCATGGAAGCAACTTCGTTCTTGAACTGGGTTAGATCCGTTGCCCCAGCCCTGGCCGTCACAGGCGCAGTATTTGTGCCTGGTGCCGTCAGTGGCTGTTGCTCGAAGTCCTCTTTAAACGCCAGTCGATTCACCTGGGAGGTTGGCTCAGGGGCAAACAAGTACCAGCCAGCCAGCCCGAGGATCAGCACGACGCCGGCCAGCCAGGGCAGTGACAGCCCCAGTACCAACGGGCGCTGCCAGATACTAGGGCCAACCGTCTTTTTAGGAGGCCTTGGGGGTGCGCTGATCTTCGACTCTGCTGTGGGATTGAACTCACTCATTGCTGGCTCTCCTGCAACTTACGCTGCGCCTCGATGCGCGATTGAGCCTGCGACCGCCATTGATCGGGCGTCATCGGCTGTACGGGGGCCTGGGGTGGTTCCGTGTCAGACCTAAGCGCCTGAGCTGGCGCGGCGGACTGCACGGAATCACCACTGCGTTTTGGTGCGACGGCATCGCCTGCGTAGACACCCCGCATGAACTGGATGGACACGACCTGGCCCGCGATGACAGTGACCTGCGTAGACGGCGTGCGCGCAGCATCCTGTGTTAGCACTCTCGACGCCTGCTCTGCTGCCCCACCGACGATGGACCCGGCGACAGCTGCGCCATCGGGCATGCCTGGGCGCACGGTTTGCGTGGAAAAACCATTGGTCAGCACTTCGGTGTTGGCCTGGGAGTACATTTCGCCAATGTTGCCGATACCGGCCAAGATCGCCGGCGCCACGATGCGCTCCATGTAGCGGTGGTTCACGTCGGTGGCCACGTTGGCCATCAAGGTTTGCTCGTGCAGGGCATAGGCATCGATTTTGTAGTTAATGCCCTTGAACGCCATTTCAGTGAAGTGAATCACGACACCGTCACCGGCCAACCTGGCCCCTTCAGGCGCTTTGAGTACCGCGCCTGCATAGGGTCCTGATAGCTTGCCCAGCACCGGCGTGGTGTTGTTGTCGGAATCGATGCCCATGGAGATTTCCCCACCCCCGCGCCAGTACGGCGGCACGATTTCCACGGCCGAGTAACTATCACCACCACCTTTCGACGCGCTTTGCTGCTTGGCTCCACCAGGCAGCGATTCACTCCAATGGTCATAACCGCCAAGCGAACCCGCCGCCCCGCCGTTCGTACCACCCGCTTCGCTCATGACCTTGCCAAGCGTAAGGCCCGTGCTGGTTTTAACCTGCGCCGTACTCTGCGGATTGATCCGGCCCATCAGCGCCTTTAACGCGGCCTGACGCGGGTCTTTCTTTTCATTTCCTTCAGAGCCGGTTGTCTGTCGTGTGTGACTAGGCCTAGGGGTAGGCGGTGTCTGCTGGACCGGCTGGAATGCTGGTTCAGACTTCATGACCGTGTTCTGCTCCATCGGGATACTGGCAATAAAGCTGCCGTTTTCTTGCTTCGCGGCGTGCGCGCCCTGCTCGTTGGAGAGTTTCAATAGATCGCGGTATTCCTGGCTTTCAGACGCCTCGTTTTGGGCAGCGCCTGATACACGGCCAAGGTTCATTTTCGAAGGCGCCGGAGGCGGCGTGGCCATCCAGTTCCATAGGATGTAGCCGCCTCCTATCAGCACGACCAGCACCCCGCCAAGTAGCAGTGCGGTCATCTTGAGGTCGCGT
>NZ_JBZUBK010000003.1:0-67952 GCF_058536285.1 Pseudomonas sp. 9.3L | reverse complement strand
GGCGTAGCCGCCTGCCGCTAGCCATAAGGCAAGCGCAATCGAAGTTTTCATGGGGGATTCCTGTCTAGCGGAGCCGATAGAAGCGCTGGGATGGACTAGTTAGCGTTGCTGGTAATCACCTGGGTGACTTCCAAACCGGTGTGTTTCAAGCGCACGTCAGCTTGTTGAATGCGTTGAGTAACGATGAAGCGTTGAGGCGGGCTACTTGATTGCTGGCCATCAAATTTCAACGTGACCGGGTATTGGAATTCCCATGCATAGGTGTCGCCCAGCAGGCCTTTGCTGCGGATCACACCTGGGCCTACATCAACCGATAGGTTCATGCGTTGGTCCTTGATGGACCTCAGCACGTTCGAAGATACGAGCGCCTTGTAATAGCCTGCATAGCCCTGTTCGTCGTAGTAGGTGCCGGCCCTGGTCATCTGGTCACGGTAGTGCACAAAGTCCAGGGTGAAGCTGTTGCGAATGGTGTCAGCACCAAAGGCTGATACGTCGGATTGGCTGTGGCTTGGTTTGTCCGTGGGAATGAGTTTGACGACCCGGCCATCCTCGGCCGCGAAATATTTCACGTCTGGATGGGCCACCTTCCAGCCCAGGTAGCCATTCGCACCGATTGACAGCACCAGGGCCGGGGCCATCCAAAGCACAACGGTGAGACACCGATGAGCAAAGGCAGCCCCCAGTGCCCGTTCGTTTTGTAGCGCTACCGCATGTTCGAACGATGCTTCCAATTGCGCCTGGGCGGCGGCGTCCGAAGGCGCGACCACTTGCCCAGTCCCTTCATCCACCATACTCATTTGCTCATTTGAGCTTTGCATCATCCCACCTCAATAGTTCTGATACTGCTGCCAGGGGTCGAAGCTGCTGGGAATGTGGCTGTTCACCTTGTCCACTACGGCCTGGCAGATTTGGTCAGCTATCTGATCCATGATGCCCTGCAGGCTAGGGAACGAAGGAAGGCTGATATTCGTGGTGCGGATCCGGGCCAAGCAGTCCTCTAGCTCGTCAGAAACGCTGCGTTCACGCTCCGCCCACACGTCCGATGCCTGCTTGGCCTGCTCATATCCCGCTTGGCTACCCACACTGGCAGCCTGGCCCGAACGACAAATTGCAGCGCTTCCCACAACCGGCAGGCAGCACACAACCGCCAGCAGTGCACTGCACATGCTTTTCTTCATGATGACTTCCTTCGCTGTTTGTGCTTTACACCGGGCGGGGTTCGCTCGGTTGTGCCGATGGAGCCGGTGTGGGAGCGGACTTTGGGAGGGCATTGTCTTCTTTCCAACGCTCATCAAAGCCCAACCGGGCATGTAACGCGGGAGGGACTTCAGCAGGGGCATCGAGCTTGCCGATACGCACTACGCTGTCACCTTCGAGCTTGAACGCGATGTTTTCCCGCGACACCGGCTGGCCACCCGAACGATTGATCGCGTTACCTGTACCAATCGGTGCCAGGCCTTCTGGTGTAATGGCGTTGAAGACCATCGGCGGCGCGTCATTACGTCCCGGTAAGCTGACCAACACATGCTGGTACTGGTTGTCCTGACGCACTATGCCTTGCAGGTAGGGGCCGTCACCGCGGACCAGGTACATGTCCAGGTTGCCATCCTGCGTCCAGCTGCTGATGACAGGTTTGCCCGCCGTGTTGTTGGGGTCTATGGCAGGCCGGGGCGCCGATAACTCATCACCAGCTTTAGCGCTTCCCTGGCCATTTGGCGTAAGCCAGTACAAGCCGTCCTTGGGTGAATTGAAAGTAGGCACCACGACGCCTAGTTGGGCTATCAACGCGTTTTGAACAAGGGCAAAACGGCCTGCGTCATAGGCGTGGAGTTGGACGCCTTCGTCCTGGCCCGTGCGCACGGCTGGATTGCCGCCCACCTTAAGCGACCACTGGTTGCGGTGCGCCTCCTTGTCTACAAAGCTTACTGTCACGCCCTGCTCATTTTTCACAGGGGCCTTAACGGTGACCTGCTCCTTACCCAACCATTGCAACGTCACCAGGCTTCCAGGCTGTACACGGGTCTCGCGCAGCAACCCCGCCAGTTCCTTGCCCCAAAATGTCTCGATACCGGCTTTGGTCCGCAACTTGATGAAGGTGCTTTCCGCGTTCTCTTGCTCGAACCGGAAGGGGGCTTGGCCACTGTCTAGAACCTTGCCGGTAACCCCCTCCTTGGCAGCTTGGAAAGGCTGGTGGATGGCCGGTGATATTTTTGGACTCGCCGGCGTTTGCTGGGCGGTGTCCGATGCAGATGCCGGTATTGGCTGTTGTGCTGCCGGTTGCCGTGCCGGTTGAGCGATATCAGGTACCGCCAACGGCGGATAGTTTGGGCTCACTGGGGCCTGCTGCGACGGCTGGTTCAATTTCTGCGACGCGCTTTGAACAGGCTGTGGTGAATCTGTTTGCTGGGCTGGTGCCTGTGAAGGCTCAGGCGCCCGTTGCGCCGGAGTAAGGTCGCCCGTGACGGCATCGCGTTCTTCAGGCGCGGTGTTCAGCGCCTTACGGGCATGCGTTAACATGGCTTGCTGAGCCGGGTTTTTCATCTCCACATTGATCTGGTGTTGCGCAATCAGGCCGATGGCCTTTTCCTTGAACTCATCACTGCCCGTTAGCTCGATGCGACCCCGGTAATACTGGGCAGCGGTCAACAGCGCCGCGACCACCATTTCTTCGTTCTGGCTGGCACCATTGGCCATCTCCAGGCGTGAGCCACGGTCCACAAAAGCGGCTTCGCCATCGAGCTTGTAGAGAACCGCGCTGTCACCCTGTCGCTCATAGGACAACCGGCCCAATAACGCATCTTTGTCGATGTTACTGGCCTGGGGCTCTACCTCAGCACCGCTTGGCCGAGGTGGCCCAACCACGATTGCATCGGGCTCAGCGTCGGCCAACGGGTCTTCAGTGGTCTTTTTGGGGACAGCTATCGGCTCAGGCGCTTCGGTAACAGGCGTGGGCACTTCCTCTTTGGCTGTAACAGACTGATTTTTCATTGGCAGCGGTGCAGCGGGTATCTCATCCGCTACCTCTTTATCAGCAACAGTCGAAGCCGTTGGGACACTGGGTGCAGTTGGTGCCTGTACTGGATCAGCAATGGCCAGGTTTGCCTCGGTCCCACTGCCTGCCGGCTGTGCTGCCGGGGCCGTCTCGACACTGCTAATAGGCGGCGGTGTGTTATCAGCCGATGGCACTGGATCAGCAATGGCCAGGCCTGGCTCGGTCGCACTGCTTGCCGGCTGTGCTGCCGGTACCGGTGTCGCCACTGGATCAGCGATGTCTAGGCTTGGTACACGACCACTGGCCGGCTGCGCTACCGATGCAGTCTCGACACTGGCAAGAGGCGGCGGTGCGTTGTCAGGCACGGGAACCGCTGGGCCAGTCTCAGTCGTCGTCGGCTCAGTAACAGGCCCTGGCACCATGGGTTCCAGGGCAAGGTTGGCTTGCTGCTCGTGGGCCACTGGCTCAGCTGGCCGGTTCAGGTCCGCTGACGTATCAGGATCTGGTGCCTTCGGGGCTTCGGGAGAGCGATTGTCCGGCATGGGTGACACCTCATTTCTAATCAGTTCGGGTAGAAATTGGCCTCGCAGCGCCTCCAAACCCCGCGCCTGGTGAAGGTCGTTGTAATCGGTAAAGCCCTGGGCCTTTTCGGCGTCAGTAAACGTCGGGTAAAGCACTTGGCCACCCACCAATTCAGCCGCAGCCGTGGCCATCAACAGCCCTTTGTTGTCGTCCTTGGCGTGGTCGAAGTCCGCCATGAACACATGCGCGCTATCGGGAAAGCGCTCATGCAGCACCTTGGCGACGGCCAGCATGTTGCCGGCGTCAATCGTCATGACGACGGGGTTGCCGGTGGCCATGTTCAAGCTACGGGCCGTGGCATAGCCTTCGGCATAGAGCACTGGTTGACCGGGCTCTAGCGCGCCGCCGACCACCAGGTAATTGCCCTGCTTGGGGGCATCCTTGAACAGGAATTTTTCACCCTCTGGCGGGATGTATTGCAGCGTCCTGAACTCACCTGCCGTATTGAAAAACGGCACCACCAGGGCGCCGTTTCTTGTTTCACGAAGTTCAGGCGTCGGGGTTATGCCCTTTCGCACCAGGTACGGGTGCGCAGGGTCAGCAGCGAGTAATCGGTCATAGAGGCTTTTGGCCGCAAGCGTGTTTTCAGCATGGGTCGCTGCCCGCGAGCGGATAGCGTCGTCTTGGGCTTGCCGTGCGCCTGCGCGAATGTGCAACCGCGTGGTGGGATCTGACTCGCCACCCGTGGCGGCCCAGTTTGTAACGGCCTTGTCGGAAACGGCACGGTGATAGTTGATAAACCAGCCACCAGGACGACGATCAAGAAAGCCTCGATATACCCCGCTTTGCTTGCCGTTCTTGTCCTCAACGGTTGCCACTCGGTGACGCTGGCCATCCATGATTGGCATTCCACGTATAACCAGGCCGGCTTGGGTCAGAGCATCCAGAAATTGAGATTCAGGATCACCACCACCGGCACGGCGGGTGGGATCGGGTAGCCAGTCGCTGACGCGGTTCAGGTCACAACCTGGACGGGCAAACCACAAACTTGCCTCTTTGTCCCACTCGATGGCCGACCGGCCATCTTCGAGCCGTCCCGCAGCCTCACGCACAGCCTCACGCGCTTCATGGGGCACGGCCAGCCACACAGGATGTTCGGAGACGCGGGGGGCGTGCTTTAGGTACATTCATTCGATATCACCTCTATGAATGAGGCGCTTCATCTAGCTAGTCACCGCTACTCGCCCTCGGTGAAGCGCCGATACCACCAGGGCCGACCAGATAGGCGTTTACCGCGCACCAGGTAGCCCAGACGCACAACCAGGACTTTTAACGTCCAGCCGAAAGCCGACATCAGCCGAAAACCTGCTATGACGCCGGTAATGACGTAGATCGTGAGCAACGATGGGAAGCGGAACCAGAACAGGTACAGCAGAAACAGCGGGGCAGGTATGCCGTACACATTGAGAAGCCGTGACGCATTGCGCCAGTAGCCCGGTTGCAGTGGCGTTTCAGCCATGGGCTGTTTCTCCAGCTTGCTCCAGTTCCCGTAGCTGGGAAGGCGGTCATAGCCACCATCAGTTCGCTGCGCTCGATGCGGCCCTCTTGATAAAGCCGCCAGGCCTGATCGGCAAAGCGCCGTTTCTGCCGACGAATAATCCCGTCGATATGCCGAGCCCACTCGGTGTAGCGCAGGTGCGCAAGCTCATCGCTCAACGCATCATCGAAGATGATGTATTCCCTGATCGCCTGCCGCTTACCGTCCGTGGTACGCAGCAGCTTTTGCACGATGACGTACTGCAGGACGCCCCATAGGTCATGGGCGGTAGCCTCACGCATTTCAGCAGGCACAGCGTTCAGGCAGCGCGGGATGGCTTCACCAGGCGAATGGATGTGCAAGGTGCTGAGGTTGAAGTGCCCGACCTGGGCGGCCAGGATGCCGGCCTGGATGGTTTCCATATCCCGCATTTCACCAACGCCGATGACCGAAGGTGCCCGGCGCAGGTCGGCCCGGATGCCTTCGGCGTAGCTCGAAACGTCCCTGACAATCTGTAGCTGTGTGGGCCGCAAGATATCGTCTGGATTAGCCAGGACGAACTCAATGGGGTCTTCAATCGTGGTCACCTTGCGGTGCGGATCTGTCATCTGGCAGTACGCATAGATCGCCGCCGACGTGGTGCTTTTACCTGAACCCGTGATGCCGCCGAGTAATCCGAGGCCCCTAGAAGGCAACAGCACCTCGAAAAGTTCGGGCTCCAGGCCCAATGTCTCCAGCGGCGGAATTTCCCAAGGGATGATCCGCATCGTCAGGGCGATGGTGGTATCCAGCCGTCCAGCAGTGGCTTGTACAAAGTTGCACCGAAACCGCAGACGCTCGCCGCGCTCCAGGCCATAGCGCTCGTTCACGTCTCCATCAAGCTGAAAGGCTCGGTCTACTGGGCGGCCACCGCCTACCATGGCCCGAATTTCCGGGTTGAACACCTCATCAATCAGTTTCGACCAGGTGTCATCGGGCAAGACAAACGCGCTGGCCTTGCGCAGCCGACCTTGATGGCCCACCACCAGGTGGTTGCCGCCCTGGATATGAATGTCGCTGACGCTCTGCCGCGCACACCACACGAAGAAATACCGGAGCGATTCAGCATGTACCCCGTGATTCGAACGGGTACGGCGCAAACTCAGTGGGTTCTGTCATGGCTGCACCTTGCGAATAACGGGCTGCCACTGCGTTTTGTCAGGGACAAACCCGGCGTTCTCTTTCAGATTGCGCACCCGGTCACCCGTGGTCAGCTTCTGGCGGTCACCGGTGACGGTCTGCTGTTGGTCAGTCACGACCGGCGCCGTGATAAAGCCCTGCCGTAGCAGCTGGGAGTACAACAACATGCCCCGGTAGTCACGTGTCAGGCGGTTGAAATTGGCTTCCAACGTCTGGTCGGCGCTCTGCCGCCCCTCTCCCCAGCCTTGGCGTACTGCCGCTTGCCATAGGGCCTTCTGCACGCTGTTTTCGGGGCTGAGGGATATGCCTGCGTCCGCACCGTCCGAAGCCAGCCCAGCCATCAACCAGGTTCGCCAGGAAGGGGGATTGCTCACAAACCGCTCCGGCACGATGATTTCGTAGACATGATTGGCCGTTCGGATCTGCCGTGGCGTGATGTGAGCGACGTCCACCGCCTCGTCAATCACAGGCGGTAGCCAACCCTCGCGGCTGATCAGGGTTCGAAAGTCGTAGAGGCTATCAAGCCGTGTAACTTGTCCCTCCAAGGCCTGGCGTAGCTCCCAGGCCCGTTCAGCTTTACCCCCACGAAAGCCTGTGTTGCGGCCCGATTCCTCCAGCAGCTGACGGCGCGCTTCTGACACCTCTGTAGAAGGTGGGTCCGCGGGCACCAGGTAGCTGTCTAAACTGGCCGGCGTATCAGGTGGCGCAGTGGGTGGCGTATGTGCGCAACCCTGCAAACCTTGAAGCAGAGCAAGCGCCAAGAAGGATTTTTTCACTGACGCCTCCCTGCCTTTTTGGCGGGTTCGGCCTGAGCGAAGGCCAAGGTAAGTTGGCCAGGAAGCTGCGTCAGCGTGGCTCGCCATGCGGTCTGCATTTCGATCAGGCGCAACAGGTTTGCATACGTGATGCGGCTGACATTCAGGTTGACGGGCAGTGGCAAGCGCACGCCAGTCCAGGCGAATGTTTGGCCGCGTTGCCGGGCCAGGTGAGACAGTAGCTCGACGGCATCACCGCTCCAGTTCACGGCCACCAGGTCGCCTTGGGCACGAATAGGATCGGCGGGTAAGACCGAACGGGTATTGACCGCCCCTTCCATCCAAAGCGTTTCTTGTTGCAGCGTTACCCGGTTCAATACTGGCTTGGGCGTGGCTACAGGCGCAGGCGTGGTCGGCGGTTTGTCACAAAAGCTCTGGCAACCAGACAGCAGCAAGGCCGCCGCCTGGGCAGCCCAAAGGGAGTATTTCATTCGATTGTCTCCTGACACCCGGAACCGGGAGCAGTGATTAGCGGATAGCGAGGTGGGCCTGTGCAGCACCCAGTGCTTTAAGGCCGTTGTAAATGTTGCGGACCTCTTGCGCGTAACCCAGCCGCCGTTGCTCTTGGCGCTCCGATGGGTGAAACCCAGCGTTGTAGGAACCAAGGCAGCGCCACGTGTTGCCGCACACGCGCAGATGCTGAGCAAGCACCCAGGCACCCACCTGAACGTTGAAACAGGGTTTATTGAGCAGGTCTTCAGGTTGCTTGATGAGCCCCATGCTCATTAGGCGGCCAAGGTGCCGACTATTGATCTGCATCAGGCCGTAATCGGTACTCAGCACATTGCCAGCTGCGTCCCGGTTTACGTTTACGGCGTGGGGCCTGAGCCTGCTTTCCTGAATGCTGATTGCTTCGAGTAAGACGGGATCGACCTGATAACGCTGGCCAGCTTCTTTAAAGCAGAACGCCAATGCCGGTACCGGCATGAGCAACGCCAGAACCACGCATAGGCGGCGCATGGTCAACCTCCTGCGTTAGGCAAGCGCCCAGCGGAAGGTTTGGCGGCAGGTGGTGGCACTGGCGTGGACACCGGTGTGAATGGCCGCACCGCGCTGGTCTGGTGCAGCCGGGTTTGCGCCAAGCTGATCGACACAGCGCTTTGCTCGATGCGAGCATCAACCCAGGGTCCCGCAGGTTCCTGCGGGGCCATTGGAACTGAATTGCTGCATCCGCAAAGCCCTAGCAGCACGAAGGTAGAAAGCAGTGTGGTACGCATGACAGCCTCCTAGAGGGCTAGGTTTTCTTCGACTCCGCTAGCAACCGCTCGACAGCCTCATCCAGATAGTTATCAAGCACGTACTGGGCAAGCTGCGAAGGCTTGAGTGCTATGGATCTACCCGTCTCAAAGCTGATTCGGATGGCAGCTCTATTCAACGCTGCAACCCGCTCAGCATGAACGTGGACGCTAATTGTTTTAGGGATCGCATCATCATCCAGTGACATGAGGGCTCCTATGAAAGGTGGAAACGCAAAATACACCGCCAGGTCATGCCTGGCGGTGGGGTTGAAAAAATAGAGCGGATAGCGCCTATACGGCGTGCAATCGGGAATAGCAGAGCGCGTCAGGACGACGGCTAATCAGGCGCTCGACGGCAGCACCTTCAGCCATTAACGCCAGGAAAGCAGCCTTACGCGCAGCATCAGATTTCATGTCCACGATAAAACGAATCGTTTTCTCAAGGTCTGAGGGCAGGTTGCGGTACTCAATGCAATGAAGCGCACGATCTGAACGAAGCAAAGGCGCTGCCTTCAACGCGTCCACGATGGAGTCCTGCAACACATACGTCCGCCCGCCGAACTGGACGAATCCGTGGGCGCCGCTGAGGGCGGTAACGTCCGTGGTGTGAATGACCTCGGGGTCGAAGCGCAGCAGCAGATAGCCGGGAAACAAAGCAGTCTGAGTCTCAATGCACGAAGGCCGGTCCTTACGCTTTCGGGACGTGGCGCGGCTTGGGCTGAAGACCTCAACGCCCAGGCGCTGGATCAGGACAGTAAGAGATTTGAGAACAGCGGAATTGTGCGTCAGCACGTACCAGCTTGGCATGTTCGTACCTATCAATCAGGCGCTCTTTCGAATTCCCGAACCGCTGGGCGCAGGGGCTAGTGCGAGCTATCAAAACAAGCAGCTCAACCCAGACTCGATGGCAGAGGATGCAAATCGGAATGGGCTTCTAGGTACACAAGGTAAATGGGATCACATAAAAAGTAAACAGTTTACTGCCTAATTTGTGTAGTTTTGCCTTTTGTGGGCCGCCCAACCTTATGAAAATATTCATTTTTTTTTGGAGTTCCCATGACCACTCTGCGGGGCGTGATAGGAGCCAAAATCAAGGCTTTGCGAAAAACAACAAACCTTAGCCAAGCCGACCTAGCCGAGCTGATTGGATGCGACGCACCCTTGATTGGCCGCTATGAGAGAGGCATACACATGCCTGGCATTGAGCAATTGATCAGAATCGCAGCGGTGTTCAATGTCGCACCTGGGGAGTTGCTACCTGGAGGGCAAGACGTGTTGAGGACACGCCTTATTGCGCTCAGGCAGCGGATTTCGGAGAAAGCAACTGAAGTGGATTCGCCAGAATCGTTGGAAGAAATTCTGGCGTTTATGGAAAAATTCACTCAGCACAACGATCAAACGAGAAAGTAACCTAATTTCTTAGGTCTGACAGTATCCCGAATTTCCGTGATAACTCGTCGATTCTGCTTTGTCTTTGCCAATGGCAATTGATTGCCTGCTCGTCAATAGCTAAGAGCCCTTCCGATACTATAGAGGCATATTTTTCATCTAGCCTTACGAGCAAGATCAATTCACGAAGCTCTGATTTTAGTTTGTCACATTCGATTGACATATGTATCTCCATGCAATGAGCAAACGCTCAGTATTCCAATTACTAAATCAAATTCTCAGCTTTGCCCAGGTTTATGGCTTGGAACCATAGCCGGGGGCTGCTCGTAATCTTCAGGCTCGTTACGGTTATAGTTATGATGATCAAGGGCAGCCGAAAGGCGATAGTTCTCGATCTGGTCATAGCGCATAAGTTGGTCTTTATCAGTGACAAGGAACACGTACTTACCTGCCCTTTGATTGAGCGCTGAGCCGGCATCAAGCACCTGGTCAACGAAAACCTCATCGCCAATGACTTTCATCGCCTCCCCGCTTTTGGTCGCAGCAAGGCTGGCAGCGAGCTTGAAATTCGCAGACTCATCGTAGTCCTCGAACCCAGGTTTGACCTGGACGAGTCCACCGCGATCTACCACACCAGGTACACCATCCCTGACGTACTCAACGGTACCGTTACGATACAAACGAGGGGTGTGGGTGGCTGGGTTGTAGACCGGTGAATCATCAGCTTTAGCGAACAGGATCACCCTATCCATACCCCCTTCCAACGTCTTCCCTTTCCGCTTCTCTCGATAGGCGAAGCCACGCAGCTGACTGATAGCGGCCAGGTCACCATTCAAGGCCTCCTGCTCGACCCAGGCGCGGTATTGAAGTGGGCGCAGCTTGCCTTCAAGCGCAAGCTTTTCGCGCTCCTGGCGAAGCTCAATACGCAATGCGGCCATATCCTTCATTCGCTCGAACTCAGCTACGCGATACATGAGTTTTCGTAGCAAGGGATCATCATGCATTCGCTTAACGTCTGCCTTCATAGCCTGATAGCGGACGGCAACCTGTTTGTAGCGCGCTTTTGCGTTGAGGTCCGGTTTTTCCCATGCACTGCGGTAGTCCTGATAGCGCTGCTTCAAGGAAGCACGAGCATCGGCACGTTCCTGACGCCGGTCCTCACGGGCGCCCTTGTCTCTGACTTCAAAAGACGGCTGGTAGGTTCTGAATATGCCGTACTCACCTTGTAGGGGATCATCAGACTTGAATGCGGGTGGTCCTGAGTAAACACCACAAATCGGTTCGAGTCGTGTCTTGGTAAGCGAAGGATGTACGGACGAAGCTTTCACGGGTGGATCATCAGGGCGCAGGAAATTGTAGATCACAAGGCCGCTGCCCTTCTCACGAAGCCCAAGGCCGTTGGAGTGCAGCAGCAGATGCAAATCCTGCCAGGCAAAGCCGGGTGACTTGAGCCGATCATTGAGCTTTTCACGTACATGCTCGACAGCGTAGTGATAAAGACTTTCCTGGTTCGAAAAGGCCTTTCGAGCGCCTGCGCCTCTAGGCGCACTCGGATAATGCACACCGGCGCGATAGAGCTGATTATCAGCGTCCATTTGCCAGGGTCCATTGTCCTGGACGAAGCCATAATGACGTTCCAAGACACGCATGCTTTTTTGCAAGGTATCAACGTCATTCCACATGTTGGCAGCAACATAGGTCAGGGGATGAACACGGTTCGCAGCGATGTGGGCATGCACATTGTCTGTGTCACGGTGGATCGCGGTAACGTACTGATGACCTTCCAAACCTATGGACTTCAGTGCATAAAGAGCGGACCCGAAAACCTGCTCATCGGTCGGGTGATCTTCCTCACGCCAGGATATAATAAAGTGATAAACCGGATCCTTGATGCGGCGGTTTTGTGAGGCCACCATGTTCATTTCGGCGGCTGCGGTTTCAAGCGAAAACACGTTAGTTTCGCACGCGACCTCTCCAGCCATCACACGTTGACGACCGTCTGCGAACTGCTCAGAAACCTTCACAGGAGCATCGCTTTCACCCGTACGCTCTATGTAATCAACCAAACGTTCGAAGCTGGCTCTGCTGGACTCAGAGCGATTTGGCTGAGGAACGCTTGTTACGAGGTCATCAGGCGAAGGCTTGCCTGCGCGATCAGTGACGTAGCTCACCAGCTTAAGAAAGCTGGTGCCTTTGTCTTTGCGTTTCTCAGGAACGATCACATTCATAGGTGCGCGATCATCCTACAGGAACTTGATGAAGGTCTAGGCCTACAACAGCTTTCTTGATTTCGACAAGCACATCTGAAAATTGCTTGCTCAGCTCGGTAGTCATACCGCTCTGCATTTGCGTGTAGAGGTGCTTTTGCAGACCACCAAGACGCAGAAGCTCATTCATCAAGCGGGTGTCAGTACGGGTCATGATTTTGCGATTCAGCGCAGCGCGTCGCAGGAGGTCGGACGTAGTAATGCCGGCAGCCAGGGCCTTGTCACGGATTAGGTCTGCATCGGCTTGAGTGCATCGGATTTCGATCCTTACCGTTGCCTGGCGCGCTTTGCTCTTTGACATAACAACAACCTTGGAAGATCAACGGGGTATCGGGGCACAGCCCTGATTCGGGTTTTGAATGGATGGACTGCTTGAAGGCCGTCCGTACAAAACATTTCCGGTCCTAAATATAACATCGAATTTCAGATACAGAGATGTTACACCGTATTACACGCCAAAGACCATAGCTGGATCCGTTTCACCGACGAAGCGAACAGCGGGCGTCGGGTAGGTGCGGGGGCTCTAGCTCAGTACACCCAGGCCGCCAGCTGCGACAGAGGAAACGCATGCCCTACCCTGTAGGGCGAATTAGGGCATCGTGCTGATCATTGCTCGGCGGGCTGTGAAGGGCTTAGATTTTCCTGATACGCTAAACCGAAATGAGGCCTCGCCATCATTTCAATTTACGCCAACGCATCAGGTAGAAAACCATCATGGCTAAGAAAACGTACACGCAAGAAGACATTGAAAAGGCACGCGCAGCACTGGAATCACTGCCAGATTTGAGCCGTCAAAAGCTCGGTCAGGCCGAAGCCTTGGCAGAGCTAAAGGACCAAATAATTCTGCTCTCCAGCACTAAAGGCTACTCAAACGCTGAGATAAAATCAGCGCTAGCTCAGGTGGGCATACAGGTCACGACGAAGGCCATAGCTGAGGTGATCACTACCCGAAAGCGCGGGCCTGGCCGTAAGAAATCGGATTCAGAAAACGGCGACACCACGGCGGGCTGAGGTTAGCCAGACCAAAAAAAATGCCCCTTCTATAGGGGCACTTTTTTCGTCTTGGATTGCGCAGGCTAGATCAAAATTTGATGTTCCGCCAAGTCGACTTGCTGCGATTTGCCGCCGCTATCGGTGACGATGAAAACGCAAGCGGTGTCAGGCTCACCTGCTGAGATTCTAGGTTGAAAATAGCTTTCCGCTACTTCCCGTGCTGCGGCAACATGGTCGTCGGTTGTCTCAACATAAGTGGTCCATATGACGGTGTAACCTTTCATGGATAGCGCTCCTTCACGTGTCTTCGACCGCGTGCAATCCGGGCACATTCACCCGGACTGCTGACTGGAAAATAACGGATTAGGCAGCTTGCATCGCCTGAGCCAATACCCATAAAGCGCGGTTCAATTTTAGGTCCTGGTCAATGCCTGTAACCGCTCTCGTTTTGGTACGACGACCTTGCTTGTTCCTGCCTACCAGCCCGCCTTGAATTGTGTTCTCCTGGATGCGGTTGAATGTAGTCCATAGATCGTCGTTTCTGTCCTCACGACGACGCGGCATGAGCAGCTGGCTTGGCGTTACCGGCGCTGGTCCTTCTGCCGGATCATACCGGTAGGCAAGCGCGGCCATGGCGAACGCTTCTTGCTCTAGTGGCTTGAGCCGGCGACCTTTCATGCCATCTAGATGCTCGTCAATCTGTTCAAACTGATTAAGCACCTCGAACGCGCCTTCAATTACATTATCAATCACGCTGGCGCCGCCGCTGTGCCGCACCTTTTGGTCGCTGGCCACGTCACCCAGCACCAAACCATTAGCGCACACGAAACGGAACTTGCCGCCGATCATTTGATAGCTGCTGCTGCCATCGTGGCTGTTCAGCAAGATGATTTCGTTCGCTTCTTCCGTGGCGATTTGGCTTGCATGACGCAAGCGCAGCATGTGCTTGGTATGCTCGCGCTTACCTTCATGGCGTACGCGTGTCTGACAGGCCATGAAAGCCTCGAAACCTTGAGCCCGAAGCCCATCCAACACCTGGACCGTAGGGATGTACAGATAGCGCTCTGAGCGGCTGTCGTGTGCTTCTTCAGCAAAGATGGAAGGTGCCACGCTGGCAATCGCTTCATTGGTCAAAGCTTCGTCGCTGCGGATCATGCAAGGGTTACGAAAATTGCTGGAAAGGCGCATGTGATTCTCCTTGGGAAGGAACCCAGCGGACCGGGCTCCTATGCTGTTGATTAACCCGCGAGGGCTACGGCGGCTTGTGGGCGGCGTACCTTGATGGTCTGGCCGATTTCTTCAACCGTTACGCCTTTGCGCTGGTATGCAGGCACAAGATCCAGCAACGCGTAGTCAACTTGCCCAAGGGCTATGGAACGGGGGGCTTTAGTGGCTTGATGTTTCATTTCGTATCTCTCCTTTGGTAGCCCTGAGCGGTGGCTGCCGCTTGTTTCAGGGCATCGAACCCGAGTGGCTTCGATGGATTTATTATACTTCACCCCTTGTTATTTGTCACCACTTGTCACCACTAATAATCCGTTATTTTTACCTTCAGAACAGTGAGGTTTGCCGGTTCGCGTAAGTTGACCATCGGTTAAATGATTCCTCGCCACACCATTACCGCACGTTTTCTATGAAGCCCTCCCCTTCCGCTATCTCGATCAATTCGCCTCTAACATCCTGGGAATCGCCCATCTCGAAACAACTATCGAACTGGCGTTCGCCTGAGCCTTCATAACCATTTTCCAAAAGTTCGTAGCTAGTTATTTCATGGACCAAGTTATGACGAAAAGCCAGCCTCAAAAAGACTACCCTTGCCTCGTCTTTATGCAGCTTCTGGCTAAGCCTCAATAGTTCGCAGCACACCGCCCCCCTACCGCTTTTGACGCGCTTTTTTCCGCTGTTGCTCTTGTGTGGCTTTTTGCTTCTTAAGTCTTCACTTCATTGTCGACTTTGCTGGGTGCTTTTGGCCGTTGCGCATTGGTCGATCAGGCAGTGCCTGGTTCAAGGGCGCAATACGAGGCCGCAGCTAAGGGAGCGAAACGAGTCTGAACGGGAGCGTATTGCGGGCGAAGCCACATCCTTGAACCAGGCCCTGGATGAGCTACCGTAAAACGCAGGACAAATGCACTTTGCAAAGCCTACGGTAAGTTGTAGGAGCCAGCAGATAACTATCGGCACAGGTTGCTAGGCTTGTGCGTTAGGATTGAAACCCGTAGGGGCGAGACTGGCAGGCTTCATGGCCAGGCTCGATGCGCAGCATGAAAGCCCGACCCGTAGCGAAGTGAAGGGGAACGTCCGTCAAGTGATCTGGCGCTGACGGCCTGTCCTCAACGCTGCAAAGTGATAGTGAAACTCTGCGCCTCAAGCTCGCCAGTCGCTTGCGCGGACCTCAGCGAGGTGGCCAAGGCGCGTAGCTGTTCAGCTACGGTCCCTGGGTACCATTCAGTCACTTTCACCCAGTCCGCAGGTAGTTTCTCCATACGGCGGCGAATACGTGTTATCAGTCGGTGCACCACCTGGCGAGCTAGATCCGTATCAGCAGCAGCTTCAGCTACGCTAGCTCCTTTCACGAACACCAATCGAGCTGCCGCTATCGATTTGTCAGAGAATGCGCGGCGCGTGTTTTGTCCGGCCAGCACGTTCATCACCTGCTCGAATGCTTCATTGCTCATCAAAGCAGTGCTTGGTGCAGGCTCGATCAGGCGGATGAGCTGTGAGATTTCACCAGATGAATAGGTATCCTGGATTTCGGCAGCCAAGGCTTTTAGTCTGTCATCCAGTAACTGAGTGGTCATGAAGTCGGTTCCATGGGTTTAACGATTGCGTTTATTTCTGTCACCTGTTGTCACTACTAATCTGTATCTGGCTGTTCCCCTTCTCTTTCTGTACCATGGCCATGCTTTCTCGTATCTCTCATTACGGTAAGCATCGAACCGAAGGCCTGGCTGGGCTTTCGGTTTTTTTATGCCTAGACCTTGCTAAGCCCCTGGCCAGAGTTGCCTCGATCAGGCTCAAACGCCTGCGTCCAGCAAGCGTCTTACCGCAATCTTGATCAGAGCCGGCCTAGACAGGCCCAGTTGTTTCCGTGCAGCGTCAAATTCAGCCAGAAGCTCAGGCTCGAAACCTACCTGAAACATTTCACGCTTCCCCCGCACGTTCTTTTTAGCCTTGCTATCAGGCGCCGTAGCAGCAGCTTTAGCAGCCACTTGGGAGGATTCAGGGTCAGCAGTAGCTGATTTTGGGGCTCTTTTTATGATAGCCATTACACATCCTTAAAATACTATAAAAGCATGCTACTCATACCGAAGGGATATGAAAATCATATCCTTTTCGTCTCATCTAGAAAAGGGCGGAAAGCAGTGCGTTGATCTCCTTTACGGCCTTGGGATCTCGCGGTTTCATCTCACTGACTGCTAGCCCCATGGTCGAGGCTGCGGCAATAGATTTTCGCCTGACGATGTTCAGATCGATCAGCTGCAACTGGGGGTAATTCTCTATCGACTTACGGGTATCGACGTTATCGCTTGAGAATTTCTTGGGTTCAGCCATGTTGAGGTAGGCATAAATGGGAAGGGGATTGTCACCGCGTAATGCCTGAATCTCGGCTATCAAAGGGACCAATTCGTCTTCCAAGGCATCAAGCTCAAAATTACCTGGAGCGATAGGCACTAGCATCACGTCAGCGATCATCATCGCGTGACGAAAGGCTGAGCTATCACGACCGCCTGCATCAATGATGATGTCGTCGTACTTATCCAGCTGACGGAGTACCTGGTTGCGCAGTTGTTCACCTTCAGGGTAGGCGACCAGAGTCACGCTTGGCTTAAGGCCGGCCTCGTCACGCCTGTCTATCGCTTTGGATGATGAAGACTGTCTATCACTGTTCACCAAAAGCACGTCCTTACCTTGAAGGGCGCGGCCAACAGCAACCTGGACTGTATTCGTTGATTTTCCAACGCCACCTTTGGTGTTACCAATCACGATAATGGACATTCAAGCTCCCAAGGCATCTCGTTAAGATGCCAGTAGGATATCCCTTTCGTATCCCTTGTCAATCAATATCATATGAAAGGGATATCCTTTTCATGCCCCGTGCGTTCAGCAAGATTTGTGTGGTTTGCACAATGCTGACGACACGAAAGGTTCCATGTGCACATGGAATGCCTACTGATTTCACACCCTGATACGCTCAACCTCGCTCAAGCTGATTTCATCAATGCGGCGGTCGTAGAGCTGCGTGGTGCGGGTGGAAGCGTGGTTGGCCATCGCGGCGGCGCTTTCCAGCGTTCCACCGTTTTTGAGATACGCGGTGATGCCAGTGGCTCGAAAGGTATGGTTGCCAATTTTGGTATCAATGCCAGCTGCAACGGCACGGCGACGAACCATGAGGTAAGCGCTGGGTTGGGGGAGGGGGGTTCTACTCAGCTGCTTGGTACCCCTGGCTAGCGTCCTGAACAGCGGACCTTTGCTGTCCAGGTCGATGCCAGTCCCCACCAGGTAGGCGTGTAAGTATTCTTCCAATGAGTGGTGGCAGGGCATGGTGTGCTGCTTGCCGCCTTTCTCACGCAGTCGAACCCATAGCCGGCGATTCTGCGTGTACACGTCCTCCACCTTCATAGCTAGCGCTGCACCGATCCGCGCAAACGAAAACACCATCAGCCCAATCAATGCTCGATCACGAAGGCCGGCAGGGGTGCTGATATCAATGCTGTCTAGCAGCTGGCGCGCCTCGCTCGGATCAAGCACCGGTGTCTTACCCGTGCGGCTGGTGTGACTAGGGCCGCGGACTGAGGCGGCTGGATTCAACGGGACGACCTGGCCCACTACTAACCAGTCGAACAAATGGCGTAGGGCGGCCAGGCGCTGCTTCACAGAGGGGACCGACAACCGCTCTAGCTGTAGCTCGATCCAGGTTGAAACGTGCAGAGAGGTGACAGCCGCCAAGCTAGGCACGCCGACCGTAGCGCACCAGGTTAGAAACTCATCCGTAGCACGGGCATAAGCGCGTCGTGTGTTGGGATTGCGGATGTTGGCCGTGAAGAACTCCAGGAAGCGCATACCTGCACGTTCGCCAGCCTGGCCGACAAGCATTGGAACGTTTACCAAGGCCGAGGCGGGCATCATCAGACCGTTCATGGCAGCTCGATCCCCAGACGATCCTTGATGACCTGCTTACCGTAGACCTTACCCACTTCAAGGATCAAGCTGAGGCTGGCACTGCCTGCTTTTTCTACGCCTTTCTTCGTCAGCCCCCAAACCTCGTCATCACGAATGGTATCGAGGAATTCGTGTCCCTTATAGGTCAGCCGCTTGGGTGCCCATCTGAAGTGATTCATCCCACCTAAAGAAATACCTTCTAAAAGCCCGGCTTCGTTCAGAAGCATGACGTGATAGGACACAAGCTCAGCGGGTTGGTCGCCCAACTTTAGATTCACCAAACCAAGCGGGGGCTTTTCATCAGCCTCAACCGCCAACAGGATTTCGCGCACCAGGTCTTTGTCAAGCTTCATCGAGGGGCTTCCGCGCTATATATGATAAAGGACATTATCATACATAGGCGAAACCTTGAACTGAGCGGCGAAAATAAATAGCCGTTAAGGCCGAAACAGATTGACAAGGCAAATATTTAATGAGCGCAGCGGGGGCGGAGGGGAGGCTTAACGAGGAACTGGTGGAGCCAGTCCTCGATGTCGGGGACTGGCTAAGGCACTGGTCAATAAGCGCGGGGCTGACCAACACGACGATACTGACGGGCAGGCGGCCTGTCGTTTTTGCCCGGCGTGCAGCGGCCCAGGTGCGACAAGAAGAACTCATGATCACTACTATGAAGTGCGTTTAGTTCGACGGCCTGCGAAAGAACCAACTTCATGCTGTCGTGCCATTCCTGCTTTTGAAGCACAGCGACCGCTAAGACTTGATCGAGACGCTTGACAATGCCTACTCTATACTGACCGAAAAGCTGTTCTTTGCATGCATAGATGAAATAACGAATTCGCTGTTGATACAATACGTAGGGATCACCCATATGCTGTGCAAAGCTATCACGCTGATTTGAAGTCAGAGGCAGCATCGTCTTCTTCTCCATAAAGTAGTTATCATTTACCCTTGAATATATTACCTAAAATAAATCAGGCTTTCAATTAAACATCTAACTGCACCGTACTTTATCTATCTGTGGTAGCCAACCATGCTCGCGTCATGCGCTCCCGGCTGAGAGCATTTCGCTTATACTTAATACGCGTCCACTACAAAATCTTTATTAGTTTTATCGCCAACAAATGCGCAGGATAGAAAAAATAGCCCCAACGGCCAACACGCCATATTCCAAATCTTAAACTGGTATTGGCCAAATATAAGCCACCCAGCGGGGCAAGAAAAGCAGCTATCCAGATGACCCGGACAAACCCGTGTGCATCTCCCCTTGTTACCCACACATTACGATTGTTTGCCGCCACACACACCAATGCTGCGATAAGGGGCCAACAGGATTTATATTTGAGGGCCATAAGGAATATTCCTGGCAACAGTACGCCATAGACTCCGTACATCAGAGAGGAGTGAAGAGCCACAGCCAGCAACGTAACGCCTATGGACAGAAACAAAGAGTGCTTTGAGCGATAGTGAATCCCCCAGGCGACTAGCAGGCCAAGCATGAGTGTCGGCATGATATTCGTAGTGCTGGAGGACCAGTCAAGCCACCGATAGGGGATTTCTGAAATGACAGTGAATGCTATCAGCCACATAAGATAGCGGCTATTGACGTCCGTAATCATGGAATCGCTCGGTGCCCGCGCGATATTCATTGCCATTGCTAACGAAAAAAATGGAAACGCGAACCGCCCAAGAATAAAAAGACCCTCAGCTTTTGGGAAAAGATACCGGAGGTGATCAAACAGCATACTGGCCATGGCAAGCCATTTTATTAGGTCTTGAGCAGCATTGCGGCCCCCATGTTCCATATGATCCCTTATAGCTGTAGCAATTACTGGTATATATTTCAAGATTTGCATGAGCATCGCTTGCTGTGGCTTGAAATGAATCAATTGTTCCGAGGAAACACGAGTGTAAACGTAGTCATATGTTCGTTTGATTGACAGGATATTTGACCGCCGTGCGCTTTCATCAAAGATCGAGCAATGGCAAGGCCCAATCCAGAGTTTCCTGACCCTTCCCTTCTTGCTGGATCAACCCGGTAAAAACGATCGAAAATACGCTCAACATGCTCTGCAGATATTGCCGGTCCAGCATTTTGGACCGCTAGCTGAATCGTGCTCTCATCGCTGCAGATATTAACCTTTATAGTCGTTCCCGCCGGGGCGTAGCGCAGGGCATTTGAAAGAAGATTCGACACAACCCGGTCCACCATGACCGCATCCGCAACTACTTTACCCTGTCCTTCTAGGACTAGATTCACACCATTATCTTCAGCTAGGAGCTCATAGTAGCCAAAGAGTTTTTTTACCGCGTCGCTTAACTCGAATGACGAGGCGTTTGGCAGTACCAAACCGTTGTCCGACTTGGCCAGAAAAAGCATGCCATCAATGATGGTGGAAAGCCGGTTAAGCTCCTCCAGGTTCGAGAACAGATTTTCTTCGTAAGCATCGGGCGTGCGCTTTTTGGCCAGGATCACCTCAGCGTGGGTCCTGAGATTGCTAAGCGGGGTCCGCAACTCATGGGCAATGTCCGCAGAAAAATTGGAGAGCCTGACAAACGACTCTTCGAGCCTCGCGAGCATGGAGTTGAACGCAACTATCAGCTCCCGTAGCTCATCCGGCACCGGCTCAAGCGGTATTCTACTTTTCAGCGAGCCTGCCGACATCGAGGCTGCGACCTGCGTTACCTGGGCGACCGGTTTCAAGCCGCTTTTGGCCACCAGCCAGCCGAGGAGGGCGCTCAATACTGCGCTGCCTAGCAGAACCACACCGAACCACCATTGCAATAGCGCAAAGAAATGCATGTGGGTGGTTACGTCCAGGATTAACCAGACCGTGAAGGTTTGCCCTCGGGCTGTTTGCACCACTTTGGCGGTCAAACCACGGTAGAGATGGTGACCATGCCCCCATTCCCAGACGTCATCGCGCAATTTACCGTCATCCAGAGAGGGAAGCTCAAGGTCAGGCGGGGCTGAGAAAACAACGGACCCGTCTGATGCCAGGACTAATGCCGATAGGTCAGGGTGTGCGCTCAGTAAGGCGCGTAACTGCAGCTGAATACCTGATGGGGCTTCTGCGCTTTCGCTGCTGTTAAGGATTAGCCGTGTGGCTTCAAGCTTCTCGACGAGCGCTTGTTTATCCAGGGCTCTGAAGTGATGTCTGCTCAGCTCGTTGAAAGCGGTGCCCGCTACGACCAGCACGGCTACGACTGAAACCACGAACATGATGCTCAAGCGCAGCGTCAATGACCCACGCTTCATACGTCTTCCTGAGTGTCGAGCATATAGCCCATGCCACGCGAGGTATGAATCAGCTTGGTTTCAAAACCGTCATCGATCTTGGCGCGCAGCCTTCGGATCGCCACTTCGATCACGTTCGTGTCGCTGTCGAAATTCATGTCCCAGACCTGAGAGGCAATGAGCGACTTTGGTAGCACTTCGCCCCGTCTGCGCATAAGCAGTTCGAGGAGGGCAAATTCTTTTGCGGTGAGGTCAATTCGCTTGCCTGAGCGGGTGGCCCTGCGCTTGAGCAAATCCACCTGAAGATCACCTATCTGCATGGTTGTCTGGGTCTGGGCAGTACTGCCCCGACGCAACAGGCTTCGCACACGTGCCAGCAGTTCGGAGAAGGCAAAAGGCTTTATCAGGTAGTCATCAGCCCCCAATTCAAGCCCTTTCACCCGGTCATCGACGCCGTCTCGTGCCGTGAGAAACAGCACGGGGACAGACTGGCCAGCGTCGCGCACGCTCTTGACGACTGCCCAGCCATCGAGGCCTGGCATCATCACATCGAGAATAAGCAGGTCATAGGCTTCGCTTAGTGCCTGGTTTAGCGCCTCGGTACCGGTCATTACCCGATCTACGCTAAATCCAGCTTCCATCAAGCCTTGCTGCAGATACATGCCGGTTTTAGGTTCGTCTTCAGCCACCAACAGTTTCATGACAGCAACCTCATTTACAGATGAGGTTTAGTCTGCCGACAAACCGATAGGTTTGGTGTCACCTTACACAAATGTAATCGGCAAATCAGGTGCACGTCAGCTGCCAAGGGCTAGTCTGGGCTCAGCTCCCTTCAAAGACCTCCGCTCCTTGGTCTCCGGCGCCTGTCCAGGCGCCGTTTCTTTTGCAAAAGAACCGTCTTAGGAAAGCCTGAACCCAAGGGAAGGACAGGAATCAGGCAAGCTCAGCGGGATAGCCTTTTTCCTGGATTGCTTCGAGCAGGGCCTGCGCTGGCTGGCGGCTTTGAACCTGTACGGTACGGCTTTCCAAGTCCACATCGACCGTGGCCTCACTATCCAAAGCCGTGACCGCTGCGGTGATCGATTTGACACAATGACCGCAATTCATGCCTTGCACGTTGAACTGATACATAGCGTGTCTCCAAATCATAGGGGGCAGCGCTACTTTCAACGTTGACATGAGGTCAAGGTCAAGCCTCTCCTGTTCTGAAGCGTTAGGCGCGGTTGGAGGTTGACCTTTACATGAGGTCAAGGTTGATCCTCTACTCATTGATAGCGAGGAATCCGCCATGGCTGAATTTAATCTACCTATCCAAGGGATGACCTGCGCCGCGTGTGCCGGTCGCGTGGAGCGTGCGCTGAAGAAAGTGGCCGGCGTACAGGAAGCCAGTGTGAATCTGGCCAACGAGCAAGCCCGAATTGAAGCGCCGCAGGACGCCATGCCGGCTTTACGTGAGGCGATTACCCGCGCCGGCTACGGAGTCCCGGACGAAACCCTCGTATTGAGCATCACCGGCATGACCTGTGCCAGTTGCGTTAACCGTGTCGAACGGGCCTTGCGCAAAGTGCCCGGCGTGGGCGAGGTCAGCGTCAATCTGGCCACCGAACAGGCCCATGTCACTGCCGTAGCAGGCACGTCTGTGCAGGCCTTGATCGCCGCCGTAAGGGACGCGGGCTACCAGGCTCAACCTCCCACTACCAAGGTCCCAGCCGCTGAAAATACTCGACTCACACAGGAGCGCTGGGCGTTGATCGCAGCCTTGCTGCTGGCCGCTCCGCTCGTGCTGCCCATGCTGCTGCAACCGTTAGGCATTCACATCATGTTGCCGGTGTGGCTTCAGTTCGCTTTGGCCACACCGGTGCAATTCCTGCTCGGTGCCCGTTTTTACCGCGCAGCCTGGAAAGCGCTACGGGCCCGCACTGGCAATATGGATTTACTCGTCGCCCTGGGGACCAGCGCTGCTTATGGCTTGAGCGTCTACCAAGCCGCGGCCGCTGTGCCCGGCCAGTTCCCCCACCTTTATCTAGAAGCTGCAGCTGTCGTGATTGGCCTGGTCCGTCTGGGCAAATACCTTGAAAGCCGAGCTAAGCGGCAGACCGGTGAAGCCATACGTGCGCTTCAGGGGTTGAGGCCCGAGCGCGCCCTACGTCTGGAAGCTGATGGCCGTGAGCAGGAGGTTGCGGTAGCTGACTTACGCCTGAAAGAACGCGTACGGATCAGGCCCGGCGAGCGCATCCCGGTGGACGGCCTCATTGAGACAGGCGACAGCCATGCGGACGAAGCCCTGATCAGTGGCGAGAGCCGCCCGGTGGCCAAACAAGCCGGCGACAAGGTCATTGGTGGCTCCATCAACGGTGAAGGCACGCTGATCGTTCAGGTCACAGCCCTTGGGGGAGAGAGCGTACTGGCGCGGATCATTCGTCTGGTTGAAGACGCACAGGCGGCCAAGGCACCCATCCAACGCCTGGTGGACAAGGTTAGCGAAGTTTTTGTGCCGGTGGTGCTCGGCATTGCCCTGTTAACGCTTGTGGGCTGGCTGCTGGCAGGGAGCGACTGGGAGACGGCGCTGATCAACGCGGTAGCCGTACTGGTCATTGCCTGCCCTTGTGCCTTGGGCTTGGCCACTCCAACTGCAATCATGGCAGGCACCGGCGTTGCGGCACGTCACGGCATCCTGATCAAGGATGCACAAACCCTGGAAGTCGCCCATGCCGTGCAAGCGGTGGCCTTTGACAAAACCGGTACCCTCACCTCAGGGGAGCCCCACCTGGTGCATATGGCGGTAGCTTCGATCCCCGAAGCGGAAGCCTTGGCGCTGGCGGGCCGCTTGCAACGAGGTAGTGAACATCCCCTGGGTCGTGCTGTTCTGGCGGCCTGTAGTGAACGCGGCCTTGATACCCCAGTGGCTGACAGCGTCCGTGCGCTGCCTGGTCGTGGCGTCCAAGGCTCTGTCGAAGGCCGGCAGCTTGCCTTGGGCAATGGCCGATGGCTTGAAGAGCTAGGGCTCGAACCAGGCGCGTTAGCTGAACACGCTCAGCAATGGGACGCGGAAGGCCGGACCTTGTCCTGGTTGATCGAGCTGGGCGCTGCGCCCAGGGTGCTGGCCTTGCTCGCGTTTGGCGATGCGCTTAAGCCTGGCGCCCAGCAGGCTGTAGCGGCCTTGGCAGCACGTCAGATCAGCAGCCATTTGATTACCGGGGATACCTGGAGCAGTGCCCGGCAGGTCGCTGCTCAGACGGGCATTGAGAACATTCATGCCCAGGTACTGCCGGCCGAAAAGGCGGCCGTCGTTGCAGGTCTCAAGGCGAAGGGCACACGGGTGGCCATGGTCGGCGACGGTATCAATGATGCGCCCGCCCTGGCGGCTGCCGATGTCGGCATTGCCATGGGCAGCGGTACCGATGTGGCCATGCATGCTGCCGGAATCACACTACTGCGCAGTGATCCACGACTTGTACCGGCAGCGCTGGATATCGCCCGGTGCACCTACCGCAAAATCCGCCAAAATCTATTCTGGGCCTTCGTCTATAACGTGATCGGCATCCCATTGGCAGCGTTCGGTCTGCTCGATCCGGTTTTTGCCGGCGCAGCCATGGCCTTTTCAAGCGTAAGCGTGGTGAGCAATGCCTTGCTGCTCAAACGCTGGCAACCGGCATTGGAGGACACGCCATGAACATCAGCCAAGCTGCACACGCCAGTGGGCTGACGCCCAAGATGCTGCGCTATTACGAAAGCATTGGTTTGCTTGAGCCTGCCATACGTACAGCAAGCGGTTATCGCCAGTACCGGCCTGCCGATCTGGATACCTTGGCTTTTCTCAAACGTGCCCGAGACCTGGGCTTCTCCTTGGAGGAAGTCGGCACCCTGCTCGAACTGCAACGCGACCGACACCGTGCCAGTGCCGACGTCAAAGCGCTGGCCAATGCTCATGTGCAGGACTTGAACCGCAAAATCGAGGAGTTCATCAGCCTGCGCGACACGCTGCAGGCCTTGATCAATGAATGCCAGGGCAATAAAGATTCTGCCTGCGCCATTCTCGACTCGTTGGCCGGAGTCGAGGGCAAATAGCGCAAAGCCCCGATGTCAGGCCAGTCAGCTTGTTAAGCCAAGCGCCCTGCAGTTGCGGTACCTAGAATCAGGGTACGTTCAGGTACTCAGATCTTCAGTCGTCGCGCTTGAATACGGTGAGCCTGGAGTAGGAAATAGCATGTTGGAATCAGTAGCATCGATAGCAGCGGTGCGGTAAGCATGCCCCCTATCATCGGTGCTGCTATGCGCTTCATGATCTCCGAACCGGCCCCTGACCCCCAGAGTATGGGCAGCAGCCCCGCGATGATCACGGCCACCGTCATCGCCTTGGGCCTCACCCTGAGCACTGCGCCTTCCTTGATAGCTTCTGTCAAATCCTGCTCGGTTCCATGTCCTGCTGCGAGGCGGGGCGACCAGGCGCTGCGGAGGTACACCAGCATGATGACGCCAAACTCGGCAGAAACGCCGGCAAGGGCGATGAAGCCCACGCCTGTAGCGATGGACAGGTTATAGCCCAGGACATACGACAGCCAGATTCCGCCGGACAACGCAAAAGGCAGCGTCGCCATGATGAGTAGCGCCTCGCTGGCCGTACCGAAGGTGAAGTACAACAACACGAAAATGATCGCCAGGGTAGCCGGTATCACCCACAGCAGGCGCTGGTTTGCCCGCTCCAGGTACTCGAACTGACCCGAGTACGAGACAGTGAGGCCGGGAGCCAGTTGGACCCTGGATGCTATCTGTGTCTGAAGCTCTTTTACTGTCGTGGCAAGGTCGCGGCCACGCACGTCCACATAGACCCAGCCCGAAAGCCTGCCATTTTCGCTACGCAGCATCGGTGGGCCATCGGTGATGGTGACATCTGCCACCATCGATAGGGTAATTTGCTGGCCGCTGCTGGTGACGACGGGGAGCCCTTTCAGCGCCTGTGCCGTATCTCGCCATTCGCGCCCGTAGCGCAGGTTTATAGGGTATCTGGCGAGCCCCTCCACGACTTCGCCGATGTTGCTTCCGCCAATCGCACCAGAAACCACTGCCTGCACCTCGCTGATATTCATGCCATAACGCGCTGCGGCTTGGCGATTGATACGTACGTCTACGTAGCGTCCTCCTGTCAGCCGTTCCGCCAGTGGGGATTGGACACCGGCGACTTGCTTGGCCACGGCCTCGATCTGTTGAGTTGCCTGGTCTATCTGCGCAAGCGAGGTGCCGGCCACCTTGATCCCCACCGGGCTTTTAACGCCCGTGGCAAGCATGTCGATGCGGTTGCGAATGGGGGGCACCCAAATGTTCGAGAGGCCTGGGACCTGTACCGCCTTGTCCAGCGCCTCGATCAGCTTTTCAGGGGTCATCCCGGCTCGCCATTGCTCCCTGGGCTTGAACCGTACAGTAGTCTCGAACATTTCCAACGGCGCCGGATCGGTAGCTGAATCCGCACGTCCCGCCTTGCCGAATACCCGCTCCACTTCAGGAACTGAGAGGATCATTCGGTCAGTAAGCTGGAGCAGCTGGCTCGCCTTGCTGGCCGATAAACCAGGCAAGGCCGATGGCATGTACAGCAAATCGCCTTCATCCATTTGAGGAAGAAACTCTCCCCCCAGTCGGCTTAAAGGCCAAAGCGTCGAGAAAAACACCAGGGCGGCGATAAGCAAGGTGAGTTTTGGCCACGCCAGAACCGTGTCGATTACCGGGCGGTACACCGCGATCAGCCCGCGGTTGAGAGGGTTCTGATGCTCGGATGGAATCTTTCCCCGGATCCAGTAACCCATCAGCACGGGGACCAGCGTCACCGAGAGCCCTGCCGCGCCTGCCATTGCATAGGTCTTGGTGAAGGCCAGAGGCCCAAATAGCTTGCCTTCCTGGGCCTGTAGCGTGAAAACAGGCAAGAAAGACAACGTAATCACCAGCAGGCTGAAAAACACAGCCGGCCCGATCTCGACAGCGGCTTGAGCGATTACGTGCCAGTGAGCCTGGCCTTCCAGCGGCTCCCCAGGATGCTGCTGCTGCCACGCTTCGATGTGTTTGTGCGCATTTTCGATCATCACTACTGCAGCATCGACCATCGCTCCGATGGCAATCGCAATCCCCCCCAGTGACATGATGTTGGCATTGACGCCCTGGTAGTGCATCACAAGAAAGGCAACCAAGATGCCCAGGGGCAAGGTCACGATGGCCACCAGCGAGGAACGTACGTGCCAGAGGAAGACCAGGCAGACCAGCGCGACCACCCCAAATTCTTCAAGCAGTTTGAAACCCAGATTGCTGACGGCGCGATCGATAAGCTGTGAGCGGTCATAGGTCGTGACTATTTCAACCCCAGCCGGCAGGCTGCTGCGCAAGTGTTCCAGCTTCTCCCTAACGGCAATCAGGGTATCGCGTGCATTTTTGCCGGAGCGCAAAAGAATGACCCCGCCCACAACCTCACCTCTGCCGTCCAGCTCAGCAACGCCGCGCCGCATTTCAGGCCCAAGCTGGATATTGGCAACTTGCCCGAGCAACACCGGGATGCCATTGCGAGAGGTCCGAAGAGGAATGTTGTTGAAGTCCTCCAGGCTTTCCAGATAGCCGGACGCCCTGACCATGTATTCCCTTTCGGCCATCTCCAATACCGCACCACCCGCTTCCTGGTTGGCGCCCTGGATGGCTTGGGTCACTTCCTGTTGGGTTATTCCGTACGCTGCCAGCTTCAGGGGATCGAGTACCACCTGGTACTGCTTGACCATGCCGCCGATTGTCGCGACTTCAGCCACGTTAGGGAGGGACTTGAGCTCGTACCGAAGGAACCAGTCCTGGATCGACCGTAACTGAGCGAGGTCGTGGCTACCCGAGCGGTCAACGAGCGCATATTGGTAAATCCAACCCACGCCCGTTGCATCAGGCCCCAGACTAGGCGTAACGCCTTTTGGCATGCGTGCCTGCGCTTGGCTGAGGTACTCCAGCACCCTCGATCGCGCCCAGTACAGGTCAGTCCCGTCTTCAAAGAGCACATAGACAAACGAGTCGCCAAAGAACGAGTAGCCTCGGACCGTCTTTGCGCCCGGCACCGAAAGCATCATCGTGGTCAGAGGGTAGGTCACCTGATTCTCCACAAGCTGTGGAGCCTGGCCGGGATAGCTGGTTCGAATGATGACTTGGGTATCAGACAAATCAGGCAGCGCGTCCAGTGGTGTGTTGCGCACGGCCCAGAGTCCTGCGGCTACCACGGCGAGCGTAGCTAGCAACACCAGGAATCGGTTGGCGATAGACCAGTAGATCAGCCGGCGAATCATTGGCCAGTCTCCTGCCTGGAGAGCTGTTCAACGATAAGCCCAGCGTCGCTTTTGGAAATTCCAATGGCGACGTGATCACCCACCTCGAGCCCTTTAGCCACGTCCGGCCTTGCCAGTGGGAAGGTCATGGTCATGCCGGGCATGCCAAGACTTTGGAACGGGCCATGGGCCAGTGTGACGGTCTCGCTGTCCAGGTCAATGATCTGACCCGTACTGGTGTGCCATTGCGCTCCCTCGGAGGGGCCCTCACGCGCGAGCAGGCCTTGGAGGCTCGCTTCCGAATCAAGCAGAAATTGCCCTGAACTGACTACCTCATCTCCTTCGGTCAGGCCCTTGACGATTTCTGCTTGCCCCCCAGATTCTTTGCCCAGTTCGACCACCTGCGGTCGATATCGCCCCTCGGGTAACGCAACCATGACGAAGGACCGCTTACCGCTGCGGATTACGGCTTCGCTCGGGGCTAGGAGTACAGAGGGCTGCTCTTCACCCTGCAGGCGAACCTGAGCGTACATGCCTGGACGAAGCTTCCCGTTGGCATTGGGTAGTTCAGCGCGCACCGTGACCGTCCGCGTTGCGCTGTCAGCGGAGGGCAACATGGAAATGATCTTTCCCTGTATAGCTTGGCCAGGCCAGGCGACGAAAAAGGCAGAAATGGGGTTGCCCACCGCCACACTGGATGTCAGAGCCTCAGGTACGGAGATGTCCAGCCATACCCTCGAAAGCCCATTGATCCGAGCCAGGTCCTGGCCTTTGGAGATAGCCATTCCGGCCTTGGCGTCGAGGGTCAGCAGCTCACCGGCGATGGGCATCACGATGGTTTGTACGGCAGCCGCTCGCCCGGTGCGGTCTACGGCTGCAATGGTGGATCCGGGCATTCCCAGCAAGCGAAGGCGTTCTTTCGCAGCGGCAGTGAGCTGAGAGTCTCCGGTCTGTTTTACAGCCAGGTATTCAAGCTGCGCCGCGGACCACTGAGGGATGAGCAGGTCTACAAGCGGTGTGCCGGCGGCTAATACGTCGCCCGGAGCTCGGCCGTAGACCTTATCAACGTAGGCGTCGGCACGAGCCTGGACCGTGGCCAGCTCCCGCTGGCTGTATCCCAAAGTGCCAGCGGCATCAATGCTTGATGGCAATGCCCCGCGTTGCACCCGCACGGTTCGAACACCCAGGCTTTGCACTGTTCCTGCCGCCAGTCCCAAGGATGTTGACGCTTGCTCATCGGCGTATTTTGGAACCAGGGCCATGTCCATGAACGGCGATCGACCGGGCTTATCAAAATGCTGGTCTGGCTTCATGGGGTCATACCAATACAGCGCCTTGCGCGCTTGGGTCGTGGTAGTGCCAGGTTCGACAGCTGTCGATTCGCTTGCCGTGCCGAGCCAAAAGCCAAGCAGAGCCCCCACGCCTACCAGGCAGGCGGCGGACAACGTACCCATCACGTATGAGCCCTTCATTGCGCGCCCTCTGCGTAGGCAAAGAAGAGTTTGGCGGTCAGAACCGACAGCTCTTCCTCCAACCCGACCTTGCGCAAAGTCGCTTCAATCAGCTGCCGGCGCGCAGAAACGACCGTGCCGATGTCAGCGCTGCCAGCCTTGTAAGCCGCCATTTCCAAGGAGAACCTACGCTGGGCCAGCGGTATAGCGCTCTCGGTGCTTCGCCTGAGTACCGCACGTAAGCGATCCTGTTCAGCCAGCCCCGATTCCAACTCCATCTGGTGACTGCGTAGCATCACTTCCTGTTCTTGCTCCATGCGCGAGAGGTTCTTTTCCCTTGATGTGATTCGCGGCCCTTGCCTGGCCCCGGTGAACAGTGGAAGGTCGAACGTCACCTGTAGGCTGACCATATCGCCGAATCGCTTGTCGCGGTTGCCATAACCAAGCTCCACACCCCAGTCGGGCTTTTTCTCGGCGACTGCTTCGCCCAGCTCCGCCTTGGCCTCACCGACCCGAGCGGCGGCGGCCTGGATATCGGGATGATGGGCCAGCCCATGCTGGCTATGAGTAGCTGACCACTCCAATACAGGCGCCGACCCAGCCAAGGGCTGGTCACCTTGCGCACCCAGGAACTGGCGCAATTGTGCCCTGGCGCCGGCTACATCACTGATCAGCTGATCGCGCCTGTCTTCAAGGTCCAACGTCTCCTGTTCGAGCGCCACAGCATCAGCAGGCTTTGCTGTTCCCCCGGCAATCAGCGCAGGTACCGTAGAGCGTTGTAGGTTGAGCTGTTTCAACAGGTCATCAAAAGCGGAAAAGCGTTGCTGAGCATAAAAGAGCTTCAGCCAACTGGCGGCAACGTCCTGCTTGACCTTGATCAGAACCTGGCGCTGCTCGGCTTGCGCAAGCTCAGCGAAGGCTTCAGCCGAATGGCGCCGTGCACGGCGCTTGTCGCTGTTAGGAACCTCTTGCATAACCCCGATCCGACGCATCGTCATTGAGTCGTCGTCCAATGAGTAGCGCTGCTGCCCTTCTACGGGCAAGTTGTCGATACCCAGAAAGAGCTTGGGATCAGGTAGCGCATCAGCGGGGCGAATGGCGGCATTTGCCGACGCGACCTGAGCGGCCCTGGCTAGATTTTCAGGGGCCATTGTCTCTGCCAGCTTCAGCGCATAATCGAAAGTAAGGGCGTCAGCCAGGGCCGGCTGGGCCGCAGTTACAAGCAGCAAGAGTGCAAGCGCGCTGGGTATGCCAGCGGAAAAAGCGGGACGAACAGGCATGACCTGCCTCCATGCGAAACCAATGTATACGCAGACCCGGCGGTATTGCGCCGTTGGTAATGCGTTCGGACAAAGGAATTACACGAAGCGTGGTGGACGCCAAGGCGTAGCGAAGGCCTCTTGAGGCGCTGGCCTAGCTACGCAGGCGTGAACCGGCAGGGGGCCCGGCTTTGGGATTTGTAGGGTGAACAGGCTGATCAGAGAGCTGGTTTTGCAATCCTGTCCCCATTTGCATGGCGCTGTCTGGTTATCCTTGGCCTTTTTCTCCATATCCGCACACGGTGTCTGAGCGCGCTTTTGGACTGCTTGCATTGGACATGGCTCCGCTGGCAGCGGCCCGCCACCCTGGCCATAAGCGGGGAGAAGAAGACTTAGAATAAGCGCAAGTACGAAAACCACGCGAGCCATAGGATTCCATGAACCGAGCCAAACCATTGGCTGTCACCGAGGCTGATTATAGAGCGAAACGTTTGCTGGGCCAGCTATGGCGCGCCTTGCTTACAGCATTGTAATGGGGTCGTGGCAGCTTGGAAGATATCCTTGGGCTATTCCATTCCAGGTGACTATTCGAGCAGCCTCTTGCCAAAGGGCCTGCCTTCAATCAGGAGCAACGATGAAAAGAAAGACGATCATGACCTTGGCGGCCCTGCTTATCGCGAGTACCGTTCAGGCGGCGGAGACGCTTAAGGTCGATGTCCACCGTGAGGCCAATTGCGGGTGCTGCAAAGGCTGGATCAAACATTTGGAGGCTGAGGGCTTCACGGTAAATGACCAGGTGGAGCAAGACATGGCGGCTGTGAAGGGGCAGCTTGGTGTGCCACAGGGGCTGCGCTCGTGCCATACCGCCGTCATCAACGGTCGCTTTGTGGAAGGGCATGTGCGGGCAGAACAGCTCAAAGCGCTGAGCAAACGTACTGACCTGGTGGGGATTGCGGTCCCCGGCATGCCGCTGGGTTCGCCGGGCATGGAGCACGGCACTGCCCGGCACGCTTACAAGGTCATTGGGGTGACTGTTGCCGGACCGCAGGAAACGGTCGCAACGTATGACGCCAGGCCCTAAGGGTTCCATACAAGCCACTCCGCAAGAGGAGTCGCCTGGCTCTTCTTAGCATCTGAGCCAGGCTTAATGCACAGCCAGTAGGGCAACTATTGCATCGCCATCTCCACCTCCGGGCTGAGCGTACCCAGCCAGGCGACCAGCCCAAGAACAACCACCGCTGCAGCAAGCTCTGTGGCCATACTCCAACGCAAGGCCTTGGCGGCCCCGGTGTAGTCCCCGTGCCCAATGGAATGCTCAAGGTGAGGGCTGAGCCGAAAGCGGTTCAACGAGGCCAAACCAATCATTGCCGCAAACAGCACCAGTTTAGCCATCAGCAACCGCCCGTACGTGGTATCAGCCAGGCTGTCCAACTGGGGGCCAACGATGAACAGGTAGTTGACTATCCCTGTGACCAGGATGGTCGCGACGATGACACCACCTGCCGATTCAAAGCCGGTTAGCGTCCGCGCCAGGATCTTCACAGAACTGTGGTTATCTACCTTTTTAGCTCGCAGCAGTAAGGCAAAGGCCACCAGAGCACCCACCCAGCCGCCTGCGGCAAACAAATGCACGATGTCGCTCGAGAAGTGCCAGAAACGGCGACTTCCTTCGTCCATAGCACCGTGGCCCGTCCAGGCCAGCGTGGCCAAGGCAACCCCACTGAGCGCTGTGACCACCCAAAGGCTGCCTGTCGGGCTACGGCTGGTTAACAGGCCAGCCACCGCTATCATGGCAAGGGCCGCCATGCGTACGTTCCAGGAAAAACCCACCTCGGTTTCTGCCAGCATCATTTTGAGATGAGGGAAAAGCTCCTCCCACTCAGTAGCGCCACTCATGGCCTTGGTCATCTGCAACAGCGCGGCAAGGGACAGCAACGCTCCCAGCACGGCTGTCCCGGTGAGTAATAGCTTGAAGTTCAGCACCGCGCCTGACTGGCGCTCCGTTCCCCTCAAGCTGTACAGGCCGAAAAGGGCCAAGCCAAACAACACCATCAGGTCGGTATAAAGCGCAAAACGAAGCGCGATGCTGAGTGGATCGGCCATGCTTATTTCACCTTGAAGGTGACGTTGCCTGTAATGGGATGGGTATCGGCCGAGACCGCGCGCCATTCCACCTTATAGCTGCCCGTTGTGAGCGGCGACGCTGGGGTAATGACCATCGTCTTAGGATCGCTGCCAGCGGCCACGCTTGCTTTTACCGGCATGGGGGAATTAGGCATGCCAGGCATGTCCGTCATGATCAGCTTGGCACCGGAAAACTGAGTGACCAAGTTCTCCGAGAAATGAAGCTCGACCTTCTCCGGCGCAGCACCATCAGCCCCTTGCGCAGGCGTGGAAGACACAAGCTTCGGATGGGCTTGAGCCAGGGCGCTTACCAGCATGCCGGCAGCCAGAAGGGTGGCGATGCCTGTGGACTTCAAGAGAGACATAAAACGCTCCTCACAGCAGATGGCTGTTCGATTGGGGGTAATTACTGGGTGAATGTAGCGGTTAGAACCACAGGCGCACGCCCAGGACCAGGCGGGCTTCACTACGATCCTCACCCTCGTCGCGGGCATAATTGGCCGTGTTCCCATATGACCGGTTCCAGGTCACACCGATGTAAGGGGCAAACTCGCGGCGGATTTCGTAGCGCAATCGTACGCCGACTTCACTCTCGGCCAGACCCGCACCGGTACCCCTCTGTGGGTCATTCTTGCCGTAGAAATTGACCTCGGCAGTAGGCTGCAGGATGAGTCGATTGGTCAGAAGGATGTCGTAGTCACCTTCAAGCCGCATGGCTGTTTGGCCACCTTCGCCAACAAAGACCGTAGCCTCGGCTTCGAAGTTGTACAGCGCCAGACCTTGGAGACCAAAAGCGGCCCAGGTCTGTGGATCTCCTGGCTTGAAATCCTGGCGAACGCCTGTCACAACATCCCACCAGGGGCCAACGGCATGGCCCCACAGGGCCTGAACTTCCGCTTCTTCGGTTTTGCCATTGAGCCGCTCACCCTCCGAGCGCACCCACAGTCTGTCGATGTCGCCACCAGCCCAGCCGGTGAAATCCCAGTTCAGAACACTGCCGCTGTTAGCGTCCTGCCATTCAAGCTGATCGAACAGGAGCATGTAGTTGATCGACTCATCATGCACCGTGTGGCCGGCGTCCGATTTATAGACGGCGGCGCGGTCCGCTGCGTTAATCGCGGGGATGGGCGTACGGCTCTGAGTCGGAGCAGGCTTTTGGGGGGACGAGGCCATGCTCGTCATGGAGTCATCCATGCCCTGCATCGAGCTGTGATCCATACCCTGCATCTGGCTGTGGTCCATGCCCTGCATCTGGCTATGATCCATCCCCTGCATGGTGTCTTCCGCTGCCACATAGGCAAATGGGGCCAGCATCAGACTTGCCGTGACCGCCAGACGCACCCCATTACGGGTTAGTAATGTGTCCATACCTGTTATTCCTCTACCCGGACTTCACGGAACATGCCCATCTCCATGTGGAACAAGAGGTGGCAGTGATAGGCCCAACGGCCTAGCGCATCCGCGGTGACTCGATAACTGCGTTTGGAGCCAGGAGGCATGTCAATCGTGTGCTTGCGCACCATGAAATTGCCGTTCTCGTCCTCGAGGTCGCTCCACATCCCGTGCAGGTGAATGGGGTGGGTCATCATGGTGTCGTTTACCAGGACCACGCGCACTCGCTCGCCATATTTCAATCGCAGGGGCTCAGCATCGGCGAACTTGACCCCATTGAATGACCAGGCGAATTTTTCCATATGGCCTGTGAGGTGCAGCTCGATCGTTCGCCCGGGCTCTCGGCCGTCCGGGTCTTCAAAGGTGCTTCGCAGGTCGGAATAGGTAAGCACCCGACGACCGTTATTGCGCAGGCCTAATCCGGGATCATCCAATTTTGGCGTAGGACTCATGGCCTGCATGTCAACCAAGGGATTGTCCTTCTCGGTAACCGGGTGGGCTTGCATCGGCATGTCACCCATGCCTGACATGCCGGCCATGTCTCCCATGTCTCCCATGTCTCCCATGGCCCCATGGTCCATGCCTGCCATTTTGCTATGGTCCATGCCCTGCATCTGCCCGCCGTCCATGCCCTGCATGGGTGCGCCAGACATACTCTTCATGCCCTGCATGTCACCTGCGCCCATGGCGCCGTGATCCATGCCTTCCATGCTGCCCATGTCGCCCATCGAACCGTGATCCATACCGCCCATACCCATGTCGGCCATGGTCACCAGTGGCCGAGGATCAAGCGACGGTACGGGCGCTACGAGGCCTTCACGAACCGCCAGGGTGCCGCGCGCGAAACCAGTACGGTCCATCGACTGAGCAAACAAGGTGTAAGCCTGCTCGGTAGGCTCAACAATGACGTCATAGGTCTCGGCAACCGCGATGCGCAGCTCGTCAACGGTGACTGGCTTTACGTATTGCCCATCCGAGGCGACCACCGTCATTTTCAAGCCAGGGATACGCATGTCGAAATACGTCATGGAGGAGCCATTAATGAAGCGAAGCCGAATCTTTTCACCTGGGCGGAAAACGCCCGTCCAGTTCGTGTTCGGCGCATGGCCATTCAGGAGATAGGTATAGGTAGCCCCGCTCACATCGGCCAGGTCAGTGGGGTTCATCTTCATTTCAGCCCACATTTTTCGGTCAGCCACGGTCGCTGACCAGCCTTGCTTGTGGACATCCTCGATAAAATCGCTAACTGTGCGCTTGTTATAGTTGTAGTAATCCGATTGTTTTTTCAGCTTTCGCATCAACGAAGCGGGGTCTTCGTCAGTCCAATCAGTCAGCATCACCACATAGTCGCGATCATACGTAAAAGGCTCGGGATCCTTGGCTTCAATCACTAATGGCCCATAAACGCCGGCTTGCTCTTGGAAACCGGAATGGCTGTGGTACCAGTAAGTGCCATTCTGCTTGACGTGGATTTTATAGACGTACATGCCGTCCGGCTCGATGCCGGCGAAGCTTAGTCCTGGTACGCCGTCCATGTTGGGGGGCAAAAGAATACCGTGCCAATGGATCGATGTGTGGTCGCTCAGCTTGTTGCGCACCCTAAGGGTTACAGTATCCCCTTCTTTCCAGCGCAATAGGGGCCCCGGAAGCCCACCGTTAATAGCCATTGCCGTACGAGGATTGCCGGTAATGTTTACAGGCATCTCACCGATTGAAAGATCAAAATCAGTGCCGGTAAGCGTGCTCAGTTGACCAGGCCCTGAAAGCGCCCACGACGGGTTTCGCCAGAGACCCAGGCCACCCAGAACCCCCATGGCCGTCAGGCCCTTGACGAAAGTGCGTCGCGACGTTTTCGATTGCATATATCTGCCTGATAGTTGGAAAAATCTACTGCGGTTGCGCTTGAAAACAATACTTGAACGAATTCATCTCAAAGAGTGGCACAGCCTAACCAACACGGCGATTACATTTCTGTAAGCTTGCCAGAGAGGTTAGCAATGCTTTGGCTTCGCTTCTGGCCCTTCTTGCGCCACTTCCCGAGCCTCCTGCGAAGCGGCTTTAGCGTTATGGGCTGTCATGGCCGTCTCACGGGCTTCGGCCATGCGAGCAGATACCCGTTCACTCCCACCTTCGGCAAGTGCCAAGGAAGATGCGCCCAGCGCGAGGGTAACGAGAAGAATTTTGGCAGCATTCATAGGTAAATCCTCAGTTCAAGGTACCCGGTAAGGGTTAGCCGTTCAGGTGGAGCGCGTTTGGCGCTGAGGCAATACTAAGGACCGGTACCTTTCAGACAGCTGAGGGGAAGATTACAGTTTGGACAGCTATAACCAGCGCTTGGCCCACTGAGATGAAATGGTCAGCTTCAGCGGCTGCGCTTTTTCTTCGCGTAAACCTTACAGAAATGTAATCATGGCAAACCCTACCAGTGCCCTTTTCTTAGCTACCCTTCGGAAGACGTCGGATATTCTTACTGCCGAAGCCGATACAAATATCAATCGAATAACGCTCGCCAAGAGGTCTACTATGCTTAATAAGCATCTAAGCAGTGTCGCTCTTACAAGTATTCTTTTCTTAAGTTCAGCTCCTTTGTCGTTTGCTGACAACAACGATTCCCATGCTGCTTTTAATGAGAAAGGCGGTGCTGACAATATGTCTTCGGCCACGACGGGTGGAGGTGCGTCCACAGAATACAAGCAAGCGATGGAGAAGATGAATAAAGGAATGATGAATGGTATGGCGCCTGACCCGTCTAAAAGCTGAGCTCAGATGATGGTCGAACATCATCAAGGCGCTATCGACATGTCCAGGATTGTGCTTAAAAATACTCAAGATCCTGCTATTAAAAAGATGGCTGAAAAAAATATACAAGAGCAAAGCAAAAGTATTGCGGAACTAAAATCCTGGCTAGGCAAACACTGACGATGGCTGGTTTTTCGCCGCATGGTGATTTTTTTAGCGGGTCAGCGCGAGCAGAGCGGCTGAAATGCATAAAAAAGTCACCTCGGCTTTGACACCAAGCGGCTTCCTCGACCCTACAGGAATGAATCAAGGTCGAGGTGGTGGCTTGGAACTCATACGCATTTACCAGATTTGTGTATCCACCCAATGCGCACGAGTGACCGGCTTCGAGGCAAAAACCGCCCTCCTAAGGCGGTTTTTTTTGTGCCTACGATTTGCCGGTCGCGATAGCAGTATCGCGCCATAGAACTGCTGCCGCGCCGACTATTGATGCAAGCTTGTGGTGGCAGAACGGCCTTCATCCTGACGCTCCTACGTCCTGATCGCCCGTAATGCTGGCGTGCGCTGTCGGCTCGGCAACCCTCCCGTGGTCTTTATGCTCCTTGCCGGGACCGGAACTCAAGCCGCCATGGCCTCGCAGGCCTGGGCGCAGGCGTGGCAGGCCTTGGCGCAATTCTGGCAATGGTCGGCGTCGTGCTTGCCGCACTCATCACCACAAGCTTTGCAGGCCTTTGCGCAAAGGGCACAGAATTCCTTCGCTAGGGGGCTCTGGCGCGCCATCAGCGTTGCCGCGAGCTTGCACATGTCGGCGCAATCCCTGTCCAGTTTTATGCAGTTAGCCATCATTTGAACATCCTGCTCTTGCAAGCAGGCTGAAGCGCAGCGTTCACAGGCAAGAGCGCAGCGCAGGCATTCCTCAATGCAATCATCATAACCACTGTTCATGAGTTATCTCCGAGGTTGGCGGTCGATTCTCGCGTTTACATCCAATGCCTTTTTCCAAGGCACATGAGGTCCGACTCAGCCTGGTGGTTAGAGGTTTCTAAAGTTTAATTACGTTTCTGTAAGGTTGGGCTTGGGGCCGCGCTGCGCCATCGCGTGGGGGTACACCAACTGGGTCATAGCGCGATCGTAAAGCATGCCATAGGACGGTAACCCTGTTCCTTGGCCTCAGGCGTAACTACCCGCAAGCGGCCCTTCAACACTGAACGCGCAGCAGTGAATGCTGCGCCTGTCGCCCTTGCGCCGGAAAATGCACGTATGTCATCCTTTATATAGGTAAGGGGGGTATGGTATGGGTCATTTAGCATCAAACAAAGACGATTTACTCAAGCGCGTCAAACGGATCGCGGGACAAATCCAGGCCATCGAAAGGGCGCTGGAATCCGATCATGACTGTGCAAAGACCCTTCATTTGGTGGCCGCCACACGCGGGGCCATCAATGGGCTGATGGACGAAATCATTGAGGATCACGCCAGGGAGCACGTGGCGAACCCCGCCCTGAGCGAGCAGGAACGCAATAAAGGCGTCGAGGAACTCTTAGAAGCCATTCGACGCTACTCCAAGTGACGAACGCAGGCCTGAATATGAACAGCAGTACCCGATTTACACACGAGCACGTCTTCCTCGGATCAACACACGATGAAAATGCAAAACGCACCCTCTGGGTCGTGATGCTCACCGTCGTCATGATGATCGGAGAGATTGCAGCCGGGTACATCACCGGCTCCATGGCCCTGCTCGCGGATGGGTTTCATATGGCAACCCATGCCGGCGCCCTGGGTATCACTGCTGGCGCATACGCGTATGCCAAGCGCCATGCATCCAGCGCGCGCTATAGCTTTGGCACGGGTAAGGTGGGTGATTTGGGAGGCTTTGCCTCGGCCCTGATTTTGGGGCTGGTCGCCTTGGGGGTAGGCATAGAGTCCGTGATTCGCTTGCTCCAGCCTGCGGATGTTCAATTTGGAACGGCCACCCTCATCGCCATTGTGGGCCTGGCCGTGAACGTCCTCAGCGCGGTGTTGCTGGGGCACGGTCACCACCATGGTCATGACCATGACCACCACCAAGACCATGACCACGCTCATCACAAGGCCCACCAGGGCGCTGACAACAACCTTAGGTCTGCCTACGTACACGTCATCGCCGATGCCCTAACGTCTGTCCTGGCCATCGCCGCCCTACTGGCTGGGCGCTACCTCGGGTGGGTCTGGCTTGACCCGGCCATGGGTGTCGTCGGGGCCATTGTGATCGCACGGTGGGCATGGAGCCTGATGAGGGCGACCGCCAGTGTTCTTCTGGATGAGACGGACCAGCACGTTGCGGCAGAAATCCGCGAGCTGGTTGAACAGCCTGGCGACGCCAAAATTACCGACCTGCATGTCTGGCGCGTCGGCCCAGCGGCTCATGCCGCCATTGTCAGCGTGCTTGGTGAATCCACCATGGACGCAGATAGCATCCGTGAGCGGTTGAAGCCTGTCCACGAAGTCGGCCACCTCACTGTTGAGTATCGAGCCATGTCTTCTACAGCGTAATTACCTTGTCCATTACGGTAGCAGCCCCAAAGAGCAACTACCCCGCTGGAACGAAAACCGCCTTTTAGGGCGGTTTTTTCTGTCAGATAGCGAAAATATTCGCTATCTCATATATATGAAAATGCGTATATTTGGATTCTCATATGTAATGGAGCCTGTCATGTCTGCCCTAACCGCCATGACCCCGACGGCGTTATTCAAATGCCTTGCCGACGATACCCGGACCAAAATCACCTTGCTGATCGTGAGCCAGGGCGAGTTGTGTGTGTGCGAACTCACCGCCGCGCTGGACCTGAACCAGCCGAAGATTTCCCGTCACCTGGCCCTGCTGCGTTCGTCGGGGTTGCTGATGGATCGCCGCCAAGGCCAGTGGGTGTACTACCGCTTGCATCCCGAGTTGCCCGCCTGGGTCACCGCCGTGCTTAAAGACGTGGTGGACGCTAACCAGCAATGGCTGGAAACCGAGGCCAAACGCCTGTGCGGCATGAACGACCGTCCCGTCAACCAGGCCGTGTGCAGCTGAATCACGTCCCAACCGAGTGACCGAAATGCTGACTGCCGTACTGATTTTTATAGCCACCATCGTGCTCGTCATCTGGCAACCCCGGGGGCTGGGGGTGGGCTGGAGCGCAACCTTTGGCGCCGTGCTGGCCCTGTTGACCGGTGTGGTCAGCGTGGGCGACATCCCTCAGGTGTGGCACATCGTCTGGAATGCCACCGCAACCTTCATCGCGGTCATCATCATCAGCCTGTTGCTGGATGAGGCCGGGTTTTTCGAATGGGCCGCGTTGCATGTCGCGCGCTGGGGAGGGGGCAGCACACGCAAGCTGTTCGCCTTCATCATCCTCCTGGGCGCGGCGGTATCCGCCCTGTTTGCCAATGACGGCGCCGCGTTGATCCTTACCCCGATCGTCATCTCGATGCTCTTGGCGCTGCGCTTTTCCCCGGCCGCTACCCTGGCCTTTGTCATGGCGGCCGGTTTTATCGCGGACACGGCGAGCTTGCCGTTGGTGGTGTCGAACCTGGTCAACATCGTCTCGGCGGACTACTTCAATATCGGCTTCAGTGAATACGCGTCCGTCATGGTCCCCGTGAACCTGGTCAGCGTGGCAGCGACCTTGCTGATGCTGCTGTGGTTCTTTCGCAAGGAGTTGCCCAACACCTACGACCTGGCGCAGCTGCATCACCCTGATGACGGAATCCGCGACCGACCAACGTTTATTGCCGGCTGGTGGGTCTTGGCGGTGCTGTTGATCGGCTTCTTCGTGATCGAGCCGCTGGGCGTGCCGATCAGTGCCATCGCAGCGGTGTGCGCGTTCGTGCTGTATGTGATCGCGGCCCGGGGTCATGCGATCAACACCGGCAAGGTGCTCAAGGGCGCACCCTGGCAGGTGGTGATTTTCTCCCTGGGCATGTACCTGGTGATCTACGGCCTGAAAAACGCGGGCCTGACGGACTACATCGCGCACCTGCTCAACGTCTTTGCCGGCTACGGCCTCTGGGGCGCGTCGCTGGGCACGGGGCTGCTGACCGCCTTCCTGTCTTCGATCATGAACAACATGCCGACGGTGTTGGTCGGCGCCTTGTCCATCCATGCCGCCAGCGTCGATGGCGTGGTCCAGCAGGCCATGGTGTACGCCAACATCATCGGCTGCGACCTGGGCCCGAAGATCACGCCGATTGGTAGCCTGGCCACGCTGTTGTGGCTGCATGTGCTGGCCAAGCGGGGCATCACCATCAGCTGGGGTTACTACTTCAAGACCGGAATCGTGCTGACCCTGCCCATTCTCGTCGCCACCCTCTGTGCTTTGGCCCTGCGCCTGAGTATCTGAACCAAGGAATCCTCTGATGAAAGTCCTGTTCATGTGCACCCACAACAGCTGCCGCAGCATCCTCTCCGAAGCGGTGTTCAATCACCTGGCCCCGGCCGGCTTCGAAGCGGTCAGCTCGGGCAGTTTTCCCAGCGGTCGGGTCAACCCGCGCGCGCTGCACACGCTGGAAGCTGCCGGCATTCCTACGGCCGGCTTGAGCAGCAAGGCGTCGGACGCCTTTGAAAGCGCACCGCCGGACATCGTGATCACCGTCTGTGACCGCGCCGCTGGCGAAGCCTGCCCCCTCTTCTTCGGCCCGGCCTTGAAAGCGCATTGGGGCCTGGCTGATCCCTCGGAAGCCACTGGCTCGGAGGCTGACATCGAAGCGGCATTCGCCACCACCCTGGCCAAGATCCAGGAACGCGTGCGCGCCTTCCTGGCGCTGCCCTTCGCAACGCTGAGCGATGAGCAGTTGAAAGCCGAGCTGGGCCGTATCGGAACGCTTTGAAGATCAACCAAGGCTGTGCCCGCAGGACGCAGCTTTAGGAGAGTGCTATGCAAGACACCTTACCCAACGTGCAGGCGGACCTGCTCGACCTCCCGACGCTGGAGCAGCTGACACCGGCCACCCCGTCGCTTCACAAGCCCCGGATTCTGCTCCTGTACGGCTCGACGCGGGAACGCTCGTTCAGCCGCCTGGTGACTCAGGAGGCGGCGCGCCTGCTGGAAGAATTCGGCGCCGAAACCCGCATCTTCGATCCCTCCGGCCTGCCGCTGCCGGACGATGCCCCCGACTCCCACCCCAAGGTGCAGGAGCTGCGCGAACTGATGCAGTGGTCGGAAGGGCAGGTGTGGTGCTCGCCTGAACGGCACGGCGCGATGAGCGCGGTGTTCAAGGCGCAGATCGACTGGGTGCCGCTGGCCCTCGGCGCGGTGCGGCCGACCCAGGGAAAAACCCTGGCCGTGATGCAGGTGTGCGGAGGCTCGCAGTCCTTCAACGTGGTCAACCAGCTGCGCGTGTTGGGCCGGTGGATGCGCATGTTCACCATCCCGAACCAGTCCTCGGTGGCCAAAGCCTTCACGGAGTTCGATGAGGCCGGGCGGATGAAACCTTCGTCCTATTACGACCGCCTGGTGGACGTGATGGAGGAGCTGATGAAGTTCACGCTGCTGTTGCGGGATCGTCAGGATTACCTGGTTGATCGCTACTCCGAACGCAAGGAGTCCGCTGAAGAGCTCTCCAAACGCGTCAATCAGCGTTCCATTTAGCGCGTGTCTACGGCGAAGCTCGCCCCAGGAGTCAGGTCACGATCTACCACAACCCGCAATGCGGCACTTCCCGCAATACCTTGGCGCTGATCCGCAACAGCGGCGAAGAGCCCACCGTGATCGAATACCTCAAGACCCCGCCGGATCGCGCGACCCTGGTCGGGCTGATCGAGGCGATGGGGACCGGCGCGCGACCGCTGCTGCGGATCAAGGGCACCCCTTACGAAGAACTGGGGTTGGACGATCCGGCCTTGACCGATGAACAGCTCATCGAGGCCATGCTGGAACATCCCCTCCTGATCAATCGCCCGATCGTGGTCAGCCCCCTGGGCACCCGCCTGTGCCGGCCTTCCGAAGCGGTCCTGGACCTGCTGCAGCAGCCGCAACGGGGCCGCTTCGTCAAGGAAGACGGAGAGGTGGTCATTGATGAACACGGCCGCCGGGTCTGAAGCGAAGCAGGCAAGGCCAGGGCGTTGAACGGGGGTAGCATGGATCAAGCCAAAAACGTGGACGTGGTGGTCATTGGCGGTGGCCAATCGGGCCTCACCGTGGCCTATTTTTTGAAGCGCACCGGCCTGTCCTATGTGGTGCTCGATGCCGAGCCGGGCCCCGGAGGGGCCTGGCGTCATGGGTGGGCGTCGCTGCGGCTGTTTTCCCCTGCGGCCTGGAGTTCGATTGCCGGCTGGCCGATGCCCGCCATGGCCGAGGGGACGCCGGGGCGCGACGAGGTGATTGACTACCTGACTCGCTACGAGCAGCGGTACACCTTTCCCCTCCTGCATTCCACGCGGGTGACCCGGGTGGAAAAGATCGCGGGGGGATTGCGGGTCGTTTCACAGGACCGTTTCTGGGACGCCAAGGCCGTCATCAGTGCCACCGGCACCTGGAGCCGGCCGGTCCTCCCGGCCTATCCAGGGCAAGCACTGTTCGAAGGGCAGCAGCTGCATTCGGCGCACTATGTGGGGCCCGAGGTGTTCGAAGGGCAACGCGTGCTGGTCGTCGGCGGGGGCAACTCGGGTGCTCAGATTTACGCGGAAGTGTCGAAGGTCGCCCAGGCGACCTGGGTGACGCAGGCGCCGCCCAACTACCTGCCCGATGAGGTCGATGGTCGGGTCCTGTTTGAACGAGCCACCGCGCGGTTGAAAGCCCAGCAAGCGGGCCAGGAACCGCCGCCGCTCACCGGCGGGCTGGGCGACATCGTGATGGTGCCGTCGGTCAAGGACGCCCGCGAACGCGGGGTGTTGCACGCGGTACGGCCCTTCACCCGGTTCACCTCCACCGGCGTGGTCTGGCCCTCGGGTGAAGAGACGCCGGTGGACGCGGTGATCTGGTGCACCGGCTTCTCCCCGGCGCTCGACCACCTGACCAGCCTGGGGATCGTCGGCGAGGACGGCAAGGTCGCGGTGGCCGCGAACCGGAGCGTTGAGTTACCCAATCTATGGCTGGTGGGCTATGGCGACTGGACAGGGCTCGCCTCCGCGACCTTGATCGGGGTGACCCGGACCGCTCGGGACGTGGTCAGGCAGGTGCGGCACGACCTTACCGGGGCCGACTGATGCCTGCCCTGTCCCTATCAAGACGCCGTCACGCAACCTTGATAGGGGCACTGGGCTGCAACCAGATCCTGGCGTGGGGCTCGACCTTTTACCTGCCGGCCGTGTTGGCGGTGCCGGTGGCCTATTCGCTGAACGCCTCGGTGCCTGCGGTGGTGGGTGCCCTGTCCTGGGCCCTGCTGGTGGCCGGCGTGTGCGCACCGCTGGTGGGCCGGACCATCGATAGATTCGGGGGCAAGTGGGTGCTCGCGGGCAGCTCTGTTTTGCTGGCCCTGGGCCTGGCCATGATGTCGGCGGCCTCCGGTTTGATCGCCTACTATGCCGCCTGGACGGTCCTGGGGTTGGGCATGGCGGCGGGGCTGTACGACGCGGGATTTGCGACGCTGGGGCGCCTGATGGGCTCCAGGGCCAGATCCTCAATGACGGGCCTGACCCTGGTTGCCGGCTTCGCCAGTACGCTGGCCTGGCCCTTCCTCGCGGCCATGGAGGCGAACCATGGATGGCAGACCACCTGCAGGGTGTTGGCGGTCATCCACCTGCTGGTCGGTCTACCGCTTCACCTGTTCACGGTGCCGTCGCCGGCGCCGAGACCACCTGCCACAGCCACCGCGATCAATCCCACCAACGCGCAAGCCAGCCCACATCTCGCCTGGATCGCGGTGCTGTTCACCCTGCATGCCTTCGTGATGTCGGCCTTGGCGGTGAACTTGCTGGTCATCCTGCAGGGCCAGGGGATCCCGGCAGCGTTGGCGGTAACGCTCGGTGCATTGATGGGGCCTTCGCAGGTGGTTGCTCGCCTGCTGGAGTATGTATTCGGCCGCAAGGCCCACCCGGTCTGGATCGCCAGGTTAGGCATGCTGGCCTGTATTGCCGGCCTTCTTGGGTTGGGGCCGGGCCTGGTAACGCTGTCGCTGGTGGCCGTCGTTGCCTTCGGCGCCGGCAATGGGATCATGACCATCGCCAGGGGCACCGTGCCCCTGACCCTGTTGGGCAGCGCCCAATTGGGCAAACACCTGGGGTTGATCGCGCGACCGGTGCTGATCGCCCAGGCAGCGGCGCCGCTGGCCTGTGCGTACATCCTGGAACAACTGGGCCCGGGCTGGCTGATCGGGATCATGGCCGGCCTTTTGGGCCTTGGCGCGGTGGTGGCATTCACTCGGTTAAGGGCATTCGAACCGACGCAGGTCTGACTACCTGCCGTAGCCCGCTTCGCAGACTAAGGGTGCCGGGTTGGCCTACCTTGATGTGCGCTCCAGGTCGGGGAACAGTACCGGCTCCAGCGGTGGAGTTAACGGGCACAGCCCGCGCCGCCAATAGCCAACGTCGTGCCATTGGCCCAGCTTGAAACCCACCTCCGGGTAGGTACCGATGTGCACGAACCCCAACGCCTCGTGCAAACGGACGCTCCCTCGATTGGGTTGCGCGATCCCTGCGTAGGCGGCTCGAAACCGCTGCTGTTCAAGCATCGGAAGCAACGCTTCGTAGAGCTGACGGCCAATGCCCTGACGGCGGGTCGATTCGGCGATGTACACCGTCACGTCCACGGCCCACCGGTAGGCCGGGCGAGCCCGGTGTTGGCTGGCGTACGCGTACCCCTTGATGACCCCATCCTCCTCGGCCACCAGGTAGGGGTAGGTGCGAAGCGTTGTCGCTATCCGCTGAGCCATTTCCTGAACGGTTGGAGGGATCTCTTCAAAGGAAATCGCCGTTTCCAGAACCACAGGTGCGTAAATGTGCTGGATGGCGACGGCGTCTGCTTCCACCGCCGTACGAATGCTTAAAGCCACTGGAGGTCGTCCCTGTCCAAAAATGGAACGGTACCTTTTTGGATCGCGTTGAGGATGAAAAATCATACCCGCGCATGAGCGCGCATCCTTCCGTTCTGGATGGCAGCCAAGAGGCCATTCCAAGACCTGCACTTAGGGTTACACTGTACATCCATACACTAAAACGGAAAGCCGACATGGACGAACAGCCCTCGAACTCACTGCCTGACCCTGACCAGGACGCGTTTTCCCTCGGTATCCCGTCCCTGCTCGCCGCGTGGAAACACCACGGCACGTTGCTCAATCATGAACTGGACGAGACGTGCCGCGAGCTTACGAATAGTCGGCGCCGGATCGCGCAGCTGGTGACCCGGCACGACAGCGATCAGCAGCGAATCAAGCAGCAGCAGACCAGGATTGGCGAGCTTGAAACCGAAGTGAAGCGGCTTAAAGACCGGCTTGTCACCGCCATGGCCCGTGAAGCCGCCGGCAACAGCGCCGCGATCTATGAGCATGCGTACCACGGCACGCCGTCGGCAGCGCGCCTTCCACGCCATCCCTGAGGCGTTAGGCCGGCTCAATGCCGGTGTGGTGGCGATACCACTCCCACCAGCGGTGCAGCAGGGCCAGGCGCTCGCGATTCACTTGGGTCACCGTCGGGGGAGGGCCGTCCAGTGTGCTGTCGCGAGGCTCATCATGGTGGGCCAGGCGCCAATGGGTCACCCCGCCGATGCCCAATGCCTGATGTTCGTCATACCAGCGCGCTCCGTTCAGGCTGAACGTGCACCGGTGCAAGTCACCGCCATACGCGGGGCTGTAGACGATGTATTCGAGCTCCCCCTGATAGTCATTCCAGGGCAAGGCGTCGGTACAAGCCACCCAGCCATGCCCCAGCGGCAGGATCAATTCACACGGCCATACCGCTGACCACAGGTCATTTCCGCCCTGTTGCCGGCCCGTGGCCGGCGTAGCAGGGTCAGGACAGGCAGACGGCCGGGTACCAGGGGCGTTCAGCGTGCCGGCCAGCGCCTGGTGCGCGCCGGCCGGGTTGAACACCGGCCCCCAGTCGTCCAGGGTGTAGACCGGGCCGGTTTTGCTGAGGGTTACGCCGGCCTGCTCGCCCGCCTGGGCGACCAGGTGCGTCACGGTCTTTTTATCAAGGCCGGTCCTGGCCGCGACCTTGACCAGGGTCGCGTCGGGCGTTGCCTCGATGGCGGCGAGGACCGCGAGCATTCGGCGCAGGTCGCCTTTAGGGTAGGTCGCAATTACCGTCATCACAGCTCAGAGGTGCGTTTAATGCACCTACTGTAGTCAGGACCACACGTGTTGTCACGTTGAAAAGCCCGCGCTCCGCCGCCGTGGCGATTGCCGCGTCAGCATCATCACCCGGTCGAGCCAAGGGCTCAAAACGCATGCCTTCACCGAAGGCACCGTGCGGACGTTTAAACACTGCCTGCTCTGAAAGCCTGCGCGCACGCGCGCCCGGTTGAGGCGCAGCCAGGCGGGGCCTGGCTGGGGCGATTTATCCGGGTCTTGGCGCCCGCAGGGTGGCCGCAGGCCAGGACAGGGCGGGGACCGCCCTGGGCCGCCTAGACAGGCTTGTGTGGGGGCTCAAGTTCACCCGTCCACGCCGTGCCATCGGCACGAAATGCGTGGGCATTATGCTCTACGAGGGGGGCTCCACACCTCGTAATTCCCTGTTTTTTCCGGGACGGGGAAACTGAAGGGGGTATAAAATTTCATTTATTCCAAAACATCCACAAGCTTCTCCTTGGGACAGTCCAGCCGGGGATGTTTTGAGGGGGAAATGGGCGCGCTTGGCGCCCCGTTCAGGGCATTCCCACAGGCGACAGCGAAGCGGGAGAAAGCCCACTAAATCGCAGGCGTGACAGGGCCTCCGCGTGAGCGGATACGGATTTTGGACGTAGGGGTGCTTATTTGGCCTTGTTGGCCATCGATGCAAAGAGCCTGTCCATTGCGCCCTGCACCTTGTTACTCGCCTTTACTGCCGGGCCGCCTCGCGTCTCGGGTTGGGCCGGGGTTGCCGGCTTGCGTGGGCGATCTATGCCGGCCTCACGCGCTTCCTTGGCTTGCCAGCGCTCCCGGGACAATTCCCGGCGTTGTAGCTCCAGCGAGTGCCGTTCCAGCTCGAACAGGCGCTGCTGGCCAATGTCGCGCAACTGCGCGTCACGGCGCTTCTTGGCCGACTTCTGCACGCGCTCATAGACGTAGGCCAGGCCCAGGTCTTTCCAGAACAGCTTGGTGAAGCGCACCAGGACACGGGTGCGTACCAGGTGCAGCCCGTTGTCGTCCCTTTCGTCCAGGCGCACGCGCTCGATGCGGCGGTACACATAGCCAGCATCGTCCAGGGTTTTCAGCAGGCGGCACAGCGCCGGCGCGGAGATCCCTGCGTCTTCGGCAATGCCGCACTGGGTGTTCAGCACATAGCGGCCATTTTGAGGATCGATGTAGCCCAATACGCTGGTGGCCAGGTCCAGGCGCACCAGGAGCTGTTCGGCCACGCGCTCGATGGCCAGGAATTTCTCACGTCGGGTACGGCGGTCGCCGTGGACGCCATCCAGGCGGCGCAGGTAGCGGCCGCGGTAGCTGTCCATGTTGCTCAAGCGCTCGTAGGCGCTGCGGATCAGGGGGTTTTTAAGCTGCTGTTCGGAGAGATGACGCGGGGTTGCACGGCGGGCAGGCAGTTGCCGTGCCGATCTGCGCAAAGCGGAGTGGGGATCAGAGGGGGCGAGCTTGACGGCCTTGAGGTGGCTCATGCTTCACCGCCTGGGGCACTGGGGCCATAGGCTGGGGTGAAGCGCGTCAGGGTCGGGTGTTTCTTGTTGTACCGGCTTAAGCCAAGGGATGGCATAGCCTGAGTGGAAATCTTTTCCATATGTCCGCCGTTCAGCGGTGAGTCGCTAGCTATCACATTTTTGTGGCTTGCACAAAGCCGCAGTGATTGCCATAATCGACTCACGTTCGTTGGTGAACAGGTTTTCCGCCTATCAAAACGGCCTGTTCATGATTTTCCAAAAAGCCCCGCCTGCAAGCGGGGCTTTTTGGTTTCTGCTATTAGGATTTACGCGCTACTGCGATCTCCAGTTGTGGCCTTTGACCAGATTCGACCGCTACTACAAAGCGCTCTATTGCCATGCGAATTTCTTCAGAAGCCGTCTTGCCACGCATCTGTTTCAGAGCGATATCAAAACGGATTTTCAGGTCTTCATCGCATCGGTAGGTGAAGGCTTTGAAGGCTTCAGACATGCTCAAATCCAAAAGTGTCACGGTAATACGCAGAGACTAGCTATCTGCGTAGCCTCTGTCAACGAACAAATAGGCAAGCCCTAGCAGTGGCGCCTATGAAGGCCTTTTAAACCATTCTGCTAACCACCCGCCGCTATGGATCCCATAAAGTACAGGATTCGACTTCTGAAGTCCCGTTGCGCTTCTGCGCACCCCAAGGATGCATGTTGGTGCTCTATAGCTTTTAAGAAGCTTGAGAGATTGTCGGCTTCCCAGGCCTCATCTCTCGAAACCACTACGTGAGACGTGTACCTATCAGCAACCAGGTAGCCTTGGATTTCCAAGGCCCTGAGCGCTTCTCGAACAGGCATCCGGCTCACGTCGAATGCCTCTGCAATCACCTGTTGGGTGATGCGGTATCCAGGCGGTAAGCGGCCATCAATGATGGCCGTACGCAGTGTGGCCACAATGATTTTGTGTTGGTTCTCTGGGGAAGGACCGGGGGAAGGATGGGATGCCAGGCCTCTGAGCATGTCTGAGGATACTTTTAGGCGGCGCTGGGTCGTGTCCATGGGAAGCTCCGAAACGGGTTTACGTGTGGACGGGTTCAGTAACCGAGCCAGCGCAAAACATCTTGTGATTGATACTCGGGATGGTCGCCCAGTGCGGCAACCATTTCCTCCACGCTGCACGCGTGCAAGCGACATTCGCGCTCAGCAGCTTGCCGATTAATAACGGTGTCTTCGTCCATTGCCTCATCGTAGGTCATGGGTCTTCCTTCGAAACTTCAAGGTGATACAGGCTGCATCGGTTTGTATAGCCATCTAGCAGCCGCACGAGCTACCGAGACTCGTCCTCGAAGCGCGGCGGCTGGCTCAAGTCACTGCCGTGCAAAAACGCGTCATCGAAACGGGGCGGTTGTTGATCACCGGTACCTAGCATGACGGGTGCTGCCTGGGGGGTGGGCGCCTTAGTTCTGGCCTGCGCCTTCGGCTCAATGGCAAAATCGGCATGCTGCGCTCTGTAGTCATTCAAGCGCTGGGTGCTGACGGCCAGTGCTTGCGCCGTGGACGCTTGCGCGGTGTAGCCGTGGCCACGCTCAGGTATCCGCCGCAACGTGGTGTGCCACAACAACGTGCTGCGCACAGCTGCACCAGGCCGGCGCCGCCAGATAAGCGCCCATTCCTCGTTCAGCGCGTTCAAGGCCGCTAGTGCTGGATCGATCAGCACCAGGTTCTCCAGGTCGGCGCGGCCAGGCTTCATTGCCAAGTGGTAGAGGATCTGCTGAACCCGATCTGCACGCGGGTAGCTGCGCCGGATCTTCGCCGGCGCGCTGGCCAGCAACGTATCAAGCGCAGGGGGGGCCACCTCGACAAAGCGATTGATCTGGATTGCTTCCTTGGACAGCTTGTCCACGTCATCGATGTACAACGAGCTGCCGCGAATCACTTCACCCTTGAACAGGGTGATGTTTTCGCCTTCCTGCAATTGCTGCACTTCCTCGACGCTGACTTTCTTTTGCTCTTTCAAGCTCAAGGTATCGGCGTCCTCCCAACTGCCACCCAGCATGCCCGCCTGGCGGACCATGTTGTTCATCTCCGGCAGGTACTCGGTACCGGCCATCAACTGCAGGATTTCAAGAGTGTCCTTGGGGTCCATGATTTTTCCGGTGATCCGGGTACCCATGTTCGCAATCAGCGTCCACACCTTGTCACCTGCCGCCGATTTGAGCCGTTGGGCCTCCTGGCTGGCTAGCAGCAAGCAAATGCCCAAGGACCGCACCTGGGTGGCCAACTCGCCCAGCTTTTCGGTGTAGTAGGCCCCCACCTCGTCACAAATCCACATGAACGGGAAACGGTCTTTGTACTTGCGAATGACCAGCGTATCTTCCGGCCTACCCTCCAGCTTTTCGCCCAGGTCCTGGCTCAATGTCATGGCGGCCTGCGACACGTACAGACGGCCGAGCGTCGAGGCCTCGGACGACGAAACTTCCAGCGCTGGAATCAGGACCACCAGAATGCGGTCGTTGTGTATCGAGTCCTTAAGATCAATATCGCCGGCGTCGAGCGCAAACACATGGCCATAGGTGTCGTTGAACAAGGCCAGCATGCGCGTGAATTGCTGTATCAGGTAGCCGTGTTGATTGAGCGCCTCAGGTGCCCATTCTGACGGCGAATCCACCTTGGCCAAGTCAAAGCCTGACAACGTGCCCAAGTAGTTTTTCAGCGGTAAACGGGCTTCCTCGTGCCATTGCTGTTCTATCGACTGGATATAGAGCTTAGCAATGCTGCGCAGGGGCAAGTGCTCCTGGATCGTGCGCTGGGACATGACTGTGCCTTCGCGCCGGCATTTGTACACCAGGGAAAACACCAGGGCCTGGATCATGGCCCGTGCTTTTTCCTGCCAGCCACCATCATTGCCGGCAGGCGGCAACATCGAATCCATCAGGTTGATAATGTACGTTTCCTGCGCGATGCCAAACGCATTGATCGTGTTGGTCTGCCCCCTGTTTTTGGTGTCCTCAAGCAGTTCTTGCGCCCTGGATCGGCCTCCGGTGATGAAGTTCATGACGCGAACGTCATCCTCACGACCGTAGCGCCTGGCCAGGGACACAATCGCGGCGGCCACGTCGTTTTGCGCCTTACCGTCCGAGTAAATCAGTCCCTTTCCGTAGCTGAGCTGGCCCAGCACGTACCCCAACAAGGCCTCGGTTTTACCGGCGCCGGTGGTACCGAACATCAGGATATGACGCGTCATATCGTCCATGGACAGCCATAGCTCGCGGCCTGCATCGCGGCCGCGCAAATACCCCATGTACAGAATGCCGGCTGCCTTGCTCATGGCCGTGCGCATGACGGTGATTGGCAGGAAGCCCAGCAGCTTGCCGGGCACCTGGCGTTTGGTCGAGGGGTCAGGAAGCTCCATGTCTGTTGGCATGCGCATGGGCATCTGCCAGGGCGCAAACAGCATACTGGGTGCCCATACCGACAGCACAGGCAAGGTAACCCACAAGCTGACGGGGTAGACAATGCCCCCTATCACGGACCCGGCCAGGCCAAGAGCAAGGGTGCCAGGTCCACTGAACCAATCCCCTAGCGCCGAGTGATGAACCCGGCGATTCAGGCGTGCGCGATCAACAGCAAAGTCATTTGGCCGCATCTGGTACCCCCGGCCCATCGACGGGCTTTTTCTTGTCCAGGAAGGTTTGGAGCTGGGCCGAGTCCTTCAGCAATGCTTGAGGAACGTAACGGCCATCGTCTGCGATCACCCACGGCGTACCTGGAATGCGGTACGCCTGATAGGCCACCTCGTTTACGCCCAAGGCTTTCTGCGCCATATCGCAGTTGGCAGCCACGTCCTTCGACGCCGTTTCTGTCTGCCCTGCTTGGGGCTCTCGGCCTAGGTTCAGCCCGTCGCGGGTCGGGTCGAACAGCGCGTTCCAGGCGGCCTTACGCTGCTCAGCGGGCAGGCAAAGCACCGGGGTGATATCGGCCACCGATTTTTCCTTGCCGATCACTGAAACCGGGAAGACCACCACGTTGAAGGCGTCAGACAGGGCATTGAGTGCAGGGTCCAGCCGTGTGCAGTTGGGGCAATGCGGATCTGCAAACACGTACAGCGTGCGGGCATGGCCCGTGGAGTAGTTGACGGTAAACAGATTTCGCTCAGCGGCCTTGTGCAGCTTGGCTGGAAGCGTTTCACGGACGTTCTCTGGCAATGCCCAACCGTCCGTGGCCGGCGGGGTCGTAGGCTGCTGTGCTGGTTCAGACGGTTGTTCTGCAGGGGCAAGAACTGGGGTAGGCGTGGGGGCCGCTATGGCCGCTCTTGGAGTGGCACTTTCAACATTGGCGGGCATTGGCACGCCTTGATCCAGGTCAGGCAATAGCGTGCCCTGGATGGCCCAATACACGGCCAGCGTCAGCGCGGCCACGCCCAGGCAGCCCGCTTTTAACCAGGTCTTGCGCTGGCTATGACGCATCTGCGCAGCGGTCAATTGGTTAAGAAGGTCATTCGCCTCTACTGCATTGGCAGTGTGGAGCATGAACGCCGGGCCGGTAGCGCTCTGGCAGGCCACTTGGCCATCGACCAGGTAAAAGGACAGGTGCTGACGAAGATCGAGGCTGCAATACGTGTAGTGGCGCTGCTCCAGGACTCGGCTAACCACCAGGTGATGGCCTTTGATGAACGCTGAAAAAGGGGCAAGCGAATACGCGGAGGTCATGGGAATCCCTTTGAACAAAATTAGGAATGGGCAGCGTGAACACCGCTGGTGGCGAAGCCGCACGGTTGAAAGCATTGTGAAAGCGTTACGCTGCAAAGCAGGCGTGGGTTATGCCGGTGCCGGCGTATCGTCGTCCTGGGCGACTTGGGGGGCATACACCGCGGTCATTACCGGGATATCCGAAACCTTACGAGGCGTGGCCACTTCGACTTCGCGGGCGAAGACCAGGCCCACGCTCTCCAATTCGGTCTGAAGGCCTTCGATTGCCTGGGTCACCATCAACCCCGGACGCGGCAACCCTAGTTTGTGGGCATAAACTTCTGCCCGCGCCTGGGCCTGTACGCCTGCGCCCTCTACAAACACCTTGGCGGTGTCTGCGCTGTGCAGGGCATACCACAAGGTACGATCAACGCCTTTGAGCCATCTGAACCGCGCTGGGGGCAACCGAAGATCGCGCCCGTACAAGCCCACCAACGCGCTGCGCACTGAGCCGTGGCTTTGCAGCCACTCATCGACGCCTGGTGCCTGCGTCACACGCTCGAACGCCTGATCGGCCAGCCGGTAGAGCGGGGCCATGGATCCGTTTTTGCGCTTGCGCAAGCCCGATACCAGGCAAGACCTGTTCAAGTCATCGAGCAGCTGAGTAGCGGCTTTGCGGTCATCCAAAAAGACCTGTAGGCCGAACACCCCCAACAAGGCTTGCTCGTAGGGAGACCAGTCAAGGAACCCGTTATGAGGTTGGCCAATTTGGGCTTCAAACACCCGGCGTGCCGCGTCCCTATCCAGCACCTTGTGCTTCACCAGGTTGTGGTTCATGACGAATGTCTCAGGCTTGAGTGCCCATGCGTTGCTGGCCGACGTGTCATTCATCAAACCATCCGGCCCCGACGCGGCTACGACCGGGATAACCGAGGGTGCGAACTGGCTTACCAAGCCGGGCAAGCTGCGGATGTTCACCAGGCGTTTGCTACGAAACGGCAGTATCGGGTGCCCGGCGAGGGCTAGACCGCTCAGGATCACCAGCGGTAGGAGGAACACCAGCAGAATGCCGCTGGTTGCATTCATCACGTCTAGCCATTCCTGCCAGCCAACCTGCTTGGCGTGGTTGGCCACGTCGGCCAGCAGGTTGATCTTGCTCCCGGCCCACTGATGGATCAGCGGGAAGTCCGCCATTTTCCAAAGCCAGTAGAGCAGCCAGGTACTCCAGTACACGAAAGAATCGAAGAACAACCAGCACAAGATGAAAGTGCCACCCAGCACCAACAGCATCATGCCTTGTTCGCCTTCCATTCCCCCTTGGGGCGGTCGATTTTGCATTTTGGTTACCCACAAAAAGGCACACCGCCCGGGTGGGGCGGTGTGGTGTAGGGAAAGAAAGAAAAAGCGCGTCGGGATGAAGCGGAGAAGGGTCTACAGCGTCATGCCAGGCGTGGGATCTGCACGTTCAGGTCACGTTCCAGTGCTTCAAGGCGGTGGTGCACATGCTGTTTGAATGCCTGGGTATTGGTGTATTGCTTATGCTCCATTGCCCCTAACGTGTCGTACCAACGTTGAGCCCAAGGCGTGCCGATTTCGATTCGTGCCAGGTCCGGAAACTTGGTGTAGAGCCGGAATATTCCTTTGCCCTCTACCTCGCGATTGGTCCAATCGTCCATGGTCATGCCCACAACGTCTACCTGACCCTTGCGAATCCGATGCACGTACAGAATGGTGCCGTTCTTGGTGTCGATCCCCAGGTATTTGCCGTCACCTTCGTGGTAAATCTCATTGGAAGGATCTGGATCGAAGAACTGGGGGGCTTTGATGGCCTTAGTGACGTGCTTGAGTAAACGCCGACGATTAAAAACACCATAAGCAAACATCAAGATTGAGACTACTACCGGAACGGCAAACAACCCTGCAAATACGGAAAATCCTTGTGCATCATTTCCTGAAGACCCAAAAGCTGCAATCAGGAACAGGATGGCAAATATCAGCAAAAAAGGAAATGCAAATAAGTAAAGTATCTTAAATATTTGCGCCCACCCTTCTTTAGCTGTTTTCAGACGTTGAACCATAAACTTTCTCCTTACTGAATCCCGTCGCCTGACTCGCCATTAGCTGGCTTTGATCTTGGCTGTGAACGTACACCAGGTACACGTTGCGCTCCAGTGCCAGCTGCTCCGAACATTCCTTTAACGTTGTCTACCATACCTCCCATTAGGTTAGCACCTTCACGGCCTCCCAGGAACGAAATCACATAATCTGCTAGTGACGCCTGTAGACCAAATAGTCGTGTGACACCAAAAGTCGCCATACGAGCGTAGATCATCAACCACCCTATCATTTTGAAGAGGCCTACGATGGAATCCGCATTAGCATTGCCTAGAGCAGAGGCAAAGAGAAGATTCAGAATCGTACCACCGGCTACTACCGTCACTGACGCAAAGAAGAACCCCAACACCATTAACGATGGACGTAGCATCATATCTATTAGGAAAATGTAGCCATACGCACTACGGCTTCCTTTGTCTTCTTCCGCACCTAAGTGCGTTGCGGCCCACATTGGACCAGCAGCACACCCAACAAGCACGCTTACCAACCAGTTGAAAACGCCTATCATCCAGAACAGAAAGGGGACTGCGGGCAGGAATATTGCCAGTGAAAATCCAATGGCCAATAGCGCGAACATAAAGAAGTAGAACATTGGTGACAAAGCACCCATCACGTCCTTGAAAACCGCGCCAACATCAACTGCAAATATTTTTGCTCCCCAGCCCAATGGAGAGTTGCTAGCAGACGATGCAGCCGCCCACGTACCGGCATAGCCAGCCATGAGCGTTTCGGTAACTCCTAGCGTATAGTCTCCAATTTCCTGCATTTTTATCAACGGATTTACTTGATTTGAAAAATCCGCGTCAGTGCCAATTCGCATAGTTGCAAGGTAGTTAGTAAGGCCTTGCATTGGAGATTTGAAGACGCTTACAAATACTGAGTTTGGATCTGCTGCGGTGGCGGCTGCGCCATCAGTTTTAGCAGTTTGCGTGCCCAGGGGCGGAGTATACGTGCTGTTCTGCACCTGAGACTGGTAGGCCGTAAAGATCTGGTTATAGAGATCACTGGTGCCATGCTCGCCCAGGTTGCTCATGCCGGTGACCACCGGCGCTGAGCTGGCCACGTCATTCGTCTTGCTATTGGCCGTGGCGAAGGTGTGATACCAACTGCCCAAGGCCGCCCAACCGCTGCTCTTAATCTGATTTGCGAGCTGACTTTGTAGCGTGTCCTTAAAGTCGATGTTGTTAATCGCCAGGTTTACCGTGTTTTCATACGCCGCCGCTGCGTTCTGAATCTGCGTCTCCACGTCCTGGAAGCTGCCTGTGTCCTGGTCGCGCTTGCTCAGGTAGGTGCTGACAAATGCCTGCGCAGCTTGGTCCAACGTAGACTGCATCGTTTCTAGCGCTTTATGTTGCGCTGAGATAACTCCGCTTGTATCCACGTCGCTGTCGAACATGAGGTTCCAGGTGCCGGTACGACCTGTGTTGGGGGTCTTGACCGAACCACACACCGCGCTGCCGTTACCCGTTTCGTATTGGCCATCACCGCCCTTGGTTGTCATCAGGGGGGTATTGGCCTCCCCATCTTCATACAGTGCGGTCAAGTCGCTGTTGATCGCGTACTTGCACAGGTTCATTTCGAAGATACCCCGAGCAGCGCTGCGCGTGACTGGTGCCGTGGGCTGCGTCACCATCGAATAGCCGTCGCCCATCATGTCCACGGCTTTGTCCGTCAGCAGGTTTGCGCTGCCGATTCCCATTACCGAGGTGGCCCATAACATCGTGAGCTGGGCCAATGACCAGCCTGACTGAGTGGGCACAATCGTGATAAAGCCTGCAAAGGTCATGATCGGGTACAAGGCTGAACGACCGCCGTTGAACACCTGTCCCTGATGCCCAGCCTTTACGATGGTTTTCACCGTGATGGTCAGGAACCAGAAGATGGCCAGCACGCCCAAAAAACCATTGATGATTGCGAACAGCGACCCAATCAACGTGGGCTCTGAAGATGCGAAGGGATCGACGACGACCTGTCCGAAGATCATCACCAGCGCCTGGCGTGAAAGGTCGTTGGTTTTTTGGGCCGCAGCGCTGATAGTCTGATAGTCCACACTGTCGGCCAGTGCCGGCAGGGAGACGAACAGCAACAGTCCCACCCACCAGAGTCTATTGGTAAGTTTCATAGAGTTTTACCGTGTGATATTCCGGACCAGTGAGGGGCCGTACTGATGAAACAGAAGAAAAGCCGCACGCCAAAACGCAAGCCGACCCAAAGCAAGAAGGTTGTAGTCCCCCTTATCTATGGTTGTGAATCACGTCCTCGCCCTGAGAGTCAGGACTTGTCGTACCCACTCGTTCTGAGCCAGGAAGTCCCTGAACGTGCCCCCTTCGCTCTCGCTGACGCGCCTGGTGTGCAGTTGCCATAGGCGGTAGGTGGCAATCAAGGCTTTGACGAACCCTACCCCGCTCAAGCTGGCCAGCAGGAGGGTTGCCATCACCGCACGCAACAGGGTGCTGCCGGGAAGCCCTTGGGCAATCAAGACCATGGCCAGCAGCATAATTGCCAGGCCGCCCGCGCTCATCATCAGGAACCACCAGCCGACCTGGATACGCCTGAAATTGGTGTGCAGCTGCTCCGGTGTCTTGCCGGAAAGCGCTACGGCACGGCTCCAGTCCAACGACTCAGCCGGCGTTTTCTCCTGGTGGAGTAGAGCCCACGCCTGCTGAAGCCGGCCTGCACTGGGCTTAACCCCTCGGCGGTAAAGCACTGCCAGGTCCGAAAATGGGTTGAGAATGGACAGGCCGACGCTCCCTGCCTGCCGCAATGGCGTACGGGGCTTTTGGTCCTCCTGCGTTTGCTCAGTTTTCATTGGCAGTTACCCCCGAACTCATTTTCGCCCCAAGCTCTTGAAGCTCAGGAACGTATTTGGCGTAGGCCGCGAGGGCCAGTTGCTGGCCAGCGATGATGTTGGCCTGACGTTGGTCGTTTTTAAGGCCCAGCTGCAACCAGTTGCCCAGACTTTGCACGCGGATCAACTCCCGCGTCAGGTTTTCCCCGGTCATGGCCTGCAGGTCGGTTTCATAGGCGGTGTTGGCATAGCGCCGGCCCACCTCGAACGCCTCAAACTCGCGCTCACTCATTACCCCGGTGCTTTGCGCCTGCTGGCTGCCTGTCGAGGCGAAGTATTCGGCGGCCGATGAACTCTGTAGCGCTTCCTTCAAGGCCTCCTGCGTGGCCGGGTTGGGCTGGCTGGCCGCGATCATGTCCAACTGGGGTTGTGTCGCAGCGCTTTGAATCGCCTTGTACTGGGTCATCAGGCCCTGGTACTCACGTCCGCTGGCCGATTGGATATCGCCCTTGCCGGGTGCCCTGCCGGCGTCGTGCCGGGCCGAATTCTTCATGTACGCCATGCCAGCATCCACCTGGTCCTGGTTAAAGGTCAGGTCAGGCGTTTTGCCCACGGCGCCGGCGCCGTCAGTGAGTGAACGCATTTCGGTGTCGCCGCCTGGCAACGCTGATACCTGCGGGCACAGGTCGGTGCCGCCATATTGGGCAGACTCGCTCGCGGTGCAGTAGCCTGCATGCATCGCCGCACTGCGGTAGCCGCCCTGGCGCGACCCCACCGGCTCGGACGCGATAGTCCTCTGAACCACCGTACTTTTGACGCCTGAACCACGCGCCAGCACCGCTGCCTGCGCCCGGCTGACCTTCCCAACGGTGGCAGCCACGCCCGATGCCGACTCGCTGCAGATGCTGTCCGCGACCGTGTATTGCGCTCGAGCGCGCTCCAGTCGATCCGTCTGACGCCCGAAAATATCTGTTTCGCGCTGGGCCCGCGCTGCCTCGGAGATAACAGCCACCTGCTTGTCACTGGCCTGCACAATGGCCGTGCCGATCTGCATATCGGTGGTGAGGATTTCCGCCAGAGTGGCTTGAATGCCAGCCAGGGCCGGCGTCACTTGCGTGGTGATAGGCACACTGGCTGTAACCGCCACGGGTACAACAGAGGCAAAGGCCTGGTGAGCCTGCAATAGACTCACGGCCAGCACCGTTAAGGCATAACGTCGTTTCACAGGCTGTTCCTCAAATGTTGTAGCCGCGCCGAGCAATCAACTCGTTGGCCAAGGTCTGAATGACGTTGCTGTCGTCCGCGTCCCCGGCCTGCTTACGGCGCAGTTCTATGACCTTTGCTGCCGACCCCTGGGGGAAGGCTTCGGCCAGAATGGAGCGGGCCGTAGCGCCGCCTACCGATTCGTAAAGCAGACGACGCAGGGCACTGTCACCGGGTGATGAGTTCAAGGCCCACAACTCCAGCGGCCCCATGGCGTTTTTCAATATGCGCGCCAGGGTGCTACCGCCCTTGATTCTGAACACACCGACAAAGGGCACACCGCTGCCATCCTGGGCAGGACCGGAACCTAACCGCTGGAACCGCTTCAAGGTCACCTTGGGCACCTTGAAGGACTCGATCAGGTTTTTTTCGTCCCTGGGATCGACCTCCATCATGAACAGCGAGTTAGCCGAATTCAGAATGGCGGCGGGGAAGTCGCTCACGTACTGCGAACTCAACACGGTGCGCACCCCAAACTTGCGCTGCTCACGGTCCTGGGTTTCCAGCATGGGGAAGATAAAGGGCACGTTGCGGGCGTTGTGCAGCTCGTCATAAATCTTGCTTTTGACCTCCTGGTCCAGCTGTTCCAGGCGCTCCAGGTGCATGGGGCGGTACTGCTCCGCCACCGTGTTCAGCAACTCGTCCTTGTATTGAGGCAGTACAAAGTCACCACCCCCAACCTGGCCTGCGAACAGGTACATAAGCCCGGTCTGTAAGTGGCCGGCGTTGGTGTTGTCGCCCATGACGTTGTTGAGGTCGATGGCGATCACCCGTGTGTTAGGGCTGATCAAAAACCGCGTACGCCCAGCAAACATCAGGTAGTCGCCACAGGCACTGGTCATGCAGCGGTTCAGGTACTCCAGCAGCAATTCATCGCTGCCATCGCGCCGTACACGACCAAAGGCTGCCTGGATTTCATCGCCATTCAACACCTTGGTCATGTCGTTGAGTTCAGGCATGGCCTCGAATTGGGCCAGCTGTGCCTCCTGGACGCACCCTGTTTCAAACAGCATGTCGCGTACTTCATACCAGGTCGCCGTTTCCCACCACGGCTCAGGGTGGCGGTTGATCACCCCGCTTCTATCCAGGGCAGCATCAACCTTGGGGACAACACCGCGTGTCCAGGCCCTGGGGCTGCCTTCAGCATTGACTCTGTAGGCAATGTTGACGGCGCGTTTCAGGATCTGCCGGGTATCGCGTTCATTGGGCGGCTCACCCGTTGAAGGGTTGATACACAGCGCCGTGAGCATGCTGATAATCCAGTTAAGCTCCGGCGCAATGGGGTATTTGGCCCCCAGCTGGATATCGAACAGGTTGCGGCAATGCTCGACGCTGTTCTGTAGCACGATGCCCAACACTTCGTCCCGACGCTCAGGCGGTAGGCTGTCGCGCAGCAAAGCCACCTGGCCCTGCATGGAGAACCCCTTGTCCACGCCTGCCATAAAGGGCAATCGTTGCTGCGCGCTGGACACCATGATGTTGCCCAGTTTGTTCAGCAGCACCGACTTACCCAGGCCCGGCGAGCCCGTCACGATACTGGTCAACTTGTTCTGCTTGCTCGTGGCCAGCCCTACGGGATAGAGCTTGCCGTCCAGCGTGGGAAACAGCGCGTTGCCGTCTTCGGCCCAGGCCGAGGCCGGACGGGTCAGCGGCAACAGGTTGAACGCCTGGGAAAGCGGCGGGTACAGCAGGTTTGGCCCGCTGCCCTTGCTGGACGCGACCAGCGTTGAAGCCCAGGCGCGCACAGGGTTGCCAAAGGTCTGCGTCACTTCACACACGCCCCAGGCCTGAAAGGCTTGCGTCAGCAAGGTGAGGTTGCGCGTAACCGTGGCTTTGGAGTCTCCCCAGGTCGAAGCCATGATCGTCATGACGCACACCGGTTCTTCCTGCTCGATCTGCGTCAGGGTTTCGATGGAGCGCCATATGGGCCGAAGTCCTGGCAAAAATGCCATAAAGTCCAGGGTAGCCTTCTTGGCCCCAAGGGACTTCATGCCTCCCGGCATAATGTCCATGCGCACGCGCCACGGCACGCCACGGGGTACCAACGCCTTGAGCTTGGCAAACGTCTGCGGCGTCTGCGGCCCCAGCACAACCGACAAGCTGCCGTGCCACATCCCATTGACGCACAACTTGTTGCCCTCGGGCTCCATGCTTTGGTTCATCAATTGAAACTTAAGCTGCGGGGCCAGAAACGGGGTGTGATCGTCTCCCTGACGCACACCGTGGGGGGTAATGGGGTCATCCGGCAACAGGGGGTGCCACGTCTCATGGGTGCCTGCCCGGTCCACTTGGGAGCGCAGCGCATGGCCTACGGCGTGGGCATCAAGCAGTTCCAGCATCACGCCTTGACCGTCATCCCCAAAAGCGCCTTCTACCGCGCTCATGAAGGCGTCATGGCGAATCTTCTGGCCTGCCATTTCGGCCAGCACCGGGTTTTGCCCGAACCGGGCCACCGGGCTTTGGCTGACCAGCTCCTTTAGACGCCGGTTTTCATCGGCCAATTCATGGGCCGAGATTGCCTTACGCCCGGTGTAGCACACCAGGTAGCAGCGCTCCCGCGATACCCAGGGAGACAGCTTCTCCACGTTCTCATCCAGGATGGGCGTCAGGTCGATGCCGGTACGCTTCACGGATGCGTATTGCGGAGCCAGCAGGAGTTCGACTTCTTCGCGGCCTCGATCCGGGTCATCGTCGAACACCAGGCTGATTTTGTGGCCATGTCGGCGGTAGCTGGCGGTGAGCGCGTGGGTCATGCGCTCCAGGCGGCCACTCCAGGAATAGTTTGCTTCAAGCGGCGCGCCTTCGTCGGTGTCGCAAAAGCTGCCGGCGACCGCGTACACCGAACAGTAATCGCCATCGTCGTTGACCAGCACATACGGGGCTTTCAAGCTCGGATGGCGTACCCGGTCGTCGTCAGTCAGGCGCAGCACCGTGTTCAGATCGCAATAGTCAGGCAAGTCCTGGGACACGGCGAACCGGGAGGTTTCAGTGATCAGGTTTTCAACCCAACGGGTGAGGCTCGGCATAAAAATCACTCCGGGTGTAGGTGTCCCAGCTACGGGAAGTCAGTACGGCGGCGGCGGTTTTGCCGCTGGGCAGCAACAGCGTCAGGTCTTCAAACCTGTCCGCTGGCAAGATCAAGGCACAGCCCGTCAGCCGGGCTTGAAGGGTTGAACGTTTTTGAGGGGACAACCGTTGCATAGCCAGGGCGAATTCGCCGGCGCGGGCGGTGCCCCAGGCTTGCTCGACTTCGCGGCTATGGCGGGCAAGCCAAAGCATCACCCGTTGCCCTTCACGACGCTGGGTCCGTGTGCCGCCCAACACCGCGATGAGGGCGCGCCGTTGTAGGTGATGCACGTCGGTCATGGCCAGGCCGGGCAAAAAGGCCAGCAGGCCATGTGCCGCTGTGGGGCTGTCCAGGTGTCCTGCGAGGTAACACAGGGTGCAAACGGCATGCTCTGCGGTAAAGCCTGACCGGGCGCCCTGCCAGAGCTTGGCGGTCCAAATCCCACAGCAGGCGCATTTTTCACCCCTGACGGCTTCGGGGATTGGTGTTTCAGGGTGGCCGCTAACGTCCAGCGTTAAGGGGGCCTGCGATAAATCAACGTCCATAGCTTCGCCTTCTGGTGCATGTCAGAAATTCGATAAAGGGTGGGTTTGGGTAGGTCTTGCGGGGAAACCCTGCGATGACCGCGGCCATCGCAGGAAGGGGTTTTTAGCCTACGTCTACCGGGGTAAGACCAGCCTGCGCCTGGGTGCGCTTGATGAGTTCGGGAACGACGATCAGGCACGCGCCAACAAAGATGGAAATCGCAATGTGCCAGACCTTGACCTGCGGGTTATCTTTCTTGGTTTTTGCCGCGACAAAACCGCCAACGACAGCAATCACGCCCAGGAACTGGGCCACCGTCAGCCAGTTTTTCTGTGTCGCGCTCGCGCCCTCGGCTATCGAGTCGCCCATTGCAGCAAGGTCGTCTCCAGCGGCAAACGCCAGGACCGGGTTAGCAGCCGCCGCCAACATCAGCCCTTTCATCACACGCCGACGCAGACCGTCTTTGAATACAGACAGGCGAACAGCCGCGCACAGCAATACGTCTTTGGACATAGCCAACTCCTAGGTTTTATCAGTGAGGTGTAACAAGTGAAGGTGCGCCTAAGCGCGTTGAATTCCCTGCCCGCTTAGTGCGCGCTGAGAGAGTTCTGCAGGGCAGTCAGCAGGTACGGACTGCACACACATAAAACGCCTAATACAAACTTGAGGGTGCCGCTTGAAACGTCCTGGCTAGCTGTCAGGCCGGTGTGGCCATCTTTGAGCGAGCGCTTCCAGGCCATCATGCCTTGCAGTGCGAAAAAGACGCCCAGCATCCGTACCAGGCTCAGCACAGCGTTGGCAGCATCTGCCCCCACGCCGAACACACCCACGTCCACATAGCTGATGGCGTCAAAGCTCGCCCCCTGCCAGCCAAGCTGACGTGAAGCGGCTGCAATCATCTGGTCAAGGCCTGCCAGCCCGCCGCAAATCAACAGGACAGCGACCACCTTAAGGCTGCCTTCCGGCTGCCCAGGCGCTCGGCGTGCAGCACTGGCATGTGCGATCAGGTAGCCCACGGCGCCTGTTACAGCGAAGAAGCTGCCCAGTGTGAAGGCCAGGTTTACGAAAGATCCCAAAACGCTGTGGGACAGGTTGACCAGCATTTGAATCGCGTCGGTACCGCCCATGGCCTACCTCACTTGAGCGTACCCGCGCTGGTCTGCACCTGGCGGGCTGAGGCATCGATTCTGGTGATCATCACTGGCCCTAAGGGATCGCCTTCTTTAACCGCCCAGGTCTGGTTCTGCCAGTACACCCAAGCCATGCCGTTTTGCACGGCTTGTACGTGCATGCCAGTCAGCGGCGAGCGCTTTTTGGCGGCCGGCTGAGCGATAGGTTGCGCGGTGGCCAGCGCACCAGGTCGCCCTTCCAGGAAGGAAATGCGAGCCGAGAACAGGCTATTTTGGGCCTGAGCCTCGGCCAGTTGCTGCTGCAACGTCTGCACCGCCGCGCCCTGCGCCTTGACCGTTTCGGACAACCGCTCAATGGCTTTACGGTTGACCTCGGCATAGGTACGTACCCCGCCGATCATGGAAGCGGCTTCGTTCTTGAACTGGGTTAGATCCGCTGCCCCAGGCCTGGGCGTCACAGGCGCCGGGTTTGTTCCTGGTGCCGCCAGTGGCTGTTGCTCGATGTCCTCATTGAACGCCAGCCGATTCACCTGGGAGGTTTGCTGCGGGGCAAACAAGTACCACGCCGCCAGCCCCAGGATCAGCACCGCACCAACCAGCCAAGGCAGTGACAGCCCCAGCACCAATGGGCGCTGCCAGATACTGGGGGTTACCGTCCGTTTAGGGGGCCTTGGGGGCGCGCTTATCTTCGATTCCGCTGTGGGATTGAACTCACTCATGGTTGGCTCTCCTGCAACTTACGCTGCGCCTCGATGCGCGATTGCGCCTGCGCACGCCATTGATTCGGGGTAACCGGCTGCACGGGGGCCTGGGGTTGTTCAGTGTCAGACCTGAGCGCCTGAGCCGGCGCAGCGGACTGCACGGAATCCCCGGTGCGTTTTGGTGCGACGGCATCGCCTGCGTACACGCCCCGCATGAACTGGATGGACACGACCTGGCCTGCTGTGACGGTGACCTGTGTAGCCGGCGTACGCGCCGCATCCTGTGTTAGCACCTGTGCCGCTTGCTCTGCGGCCCCACCGGCGATGGAGCCGGCGACGGCTGCACCATCGGGCATGCCAGGGCGCACGGTTTGCGTGGAGAAGCCATTGGTCAGCACCTCGGTATTGGCCTGGGAGTACATTTCGCCAATGTTGCCGATGCCGGCCAGGATCGCAGGCAGCACGATGCGCTCCATGTAGCGGTGGTTCACGTCGGTGGCGACGTTGGCCATCAAGGTTTGCTCGTGCAGGGCATAGGCGTCGATTTTGTAGTTGATGCCCTTGAACGCCATTTCAGTGAAGTGAATCACTACGCCTTCACCTGCCAACCTGGCGCCTTCAGGCGCTTTCAGTACCGCACCGGCATAGGCACCTGACAGCTTGCCCAGCACCGGCGTGGTGTTGTTGTCAGAATCAACGCCCATGGAGATTTCGCCAGCCCCGCGCCAGTACGGCGGCACGATTTCGACTGCCGAGTAACTGTCACCGCCACTCGACGCGCTCTGCTGCTTGGCTCCACCGGGCAGCGTTTCGCTCCAATGGTCGTAACCGCCAACCGAACCCGCCGCCGAGCCGCCCGCGCTGCCCAGGCCACCAGCATCGCCCATGACCTTGCCAAGCGTGAGGCCCGTGCTGGTCTTGGCCTCGGCTGTCTGAGGATTGATCCGCCCCATCAATGCCTTTAACGCGTCCTGTCGCGGGTCTTTCTTTTGATTTCCCTCGGAGGCTGTCGCCTGTCGGGTGTGACTGGGCCGAGGGGTAGGCGGTGTCTGCTGGACCGGCTGGAAGGCTGGTTCAGGCTGCATGACGGTGTTCTGTTCCATCGGGATACTGGCGATAAAGCTGCCGTTCTCCTGCTTCGCAGCGTGCGCGCCCTGCTCGTTGGAAAGCCTCAACAGGTCGCGGTATTCCTGGCTTTCAGACGCCTCGTTTTGCGCAGCGCCTGAGACACGATAGAGGTTCACCTTCGAAGGCGCCGGAGGCGGCGTGGCCATCCAGTTCCAGAGGATGTAACCGCCTCCTATCAGCACGACCAGCACCCCGCCAACCAGCAAGGCGGTCATCTTCAGGTCACGCTTGGCATCGTTTTCGTTCGCCATGATGGTTACTCCAGGGCAACGTTAAGGGCGGCTGTTTGGCCCATTACCGAGAACGACACGTAAGGCGTCACAGGTAATTTCCATAAGTGCGTGCCATCTGCCGACGATAAGGTGGCCTCAAATTCGTCACGTATTTCAGCCCGCGTGCGGATATAGAGGTCATCGCCTAGCTGCCACACGGTGGTGTCCGGTACGTTGCCCGTGGTCTTGAGTTGCTTGGCTTCCTGGGGCGGAACGCCGTCCAGAAAGCCTTGCAGCACGCGGTCATGCAAACCGATACGCACCTCGGGCGCCGCGCCCGGCTGAGCCGCTGGCCCGCGCCTGGGTATGCGCATGTCCAGGCGGCTGTCCACGGTCCAGGTGTTGGCCTGGCTGTCCGTCTCACCGCTGGTAACGTTGAGTACGATCGGCACGGCGAGCCCTTCCAGGTAGACGGTGACGTTGCCATTGGCAAAGGGCTTGGTGGCATACAGCGTCATGAGCGGGCTATTGGGGATGTAATAGGCCGTGATATCAGGGTTGCCGCTGACCGGCGCCGCACCGATTTTCCAAGGTGCCCCGGTGCTGTCGATAAAGGTCAACGAGCTGGGGTAGTTCACCGCCGTGCGTACCAGGGGCAGGCTGGCACCGGGCGCCAGGTTGATCGTCTGCGCGCTGATCCTCGGCACGATGGTGACTGGGGGGGCCACCACGGCCTTTTCGATATCCTGAGCCTGTCCCTTTAGTAGTCGAATCTCCCTAGGCGTCAGGGGGGAAATACTGTCCTGGGCTTGCTGGAACAATTCTGAAGACGGCGGTGGGAGTGGATCATTGCCCGATGGCGCGGCTTGGGCCGATCTTGCCGTGCCTGCGCCAGTGCTTGGCATCTGTGCACCCGATGCGCTCGCCTGCTGGGTTGAAGGATTCATGTCTACACCTTTGGACCAACCCGAAGGGGCATTGGGATTAGCTGCCGGCGCTGCCGAAGCCGGTGCAGGTGCAGGTGCAGTAGACGGTGCCGGTGCTGTTTGCGGGCTGGCGGTTTCATCCGCCCA
>NZ_JBZUBK010000002.1:0-73284 GCF_058536285.1 Pseudomonas sp. 9.3L | reverse complement strand
GATACTTGCCTCTATATGGATTAGAGGCCGAGCTCTACGAAAAATGATGCCCGAGACAGGTCGGCAGATTTTCATCCGCAGGCCACTGTGATAGCCGTCATTATCACAGGATAGCAGCACAAAGCCACTACTAAATTTCAAGGGTCTCGCTTTACGATAGGTTTTTACAAGAACACTCAGCCGTCACGAGAGAAAGTAGTCAAATTACCTCGTGATGTCAACACGACGTCTAGATTGTTTCAAGCAAGCTACGCAGATTGCCGCCATAAGTAGACGTGCTGAGTCAGACAAACTGGCGGTGCTTCATAAAATCTCGGAGTCAAGTGATTGGCGACCAGTATCCGGCGCTGCATTTTGGAGTAACCGTAGCTAGCAGTGATTCTAGCTAGAGGATAGGAGCTATTAAGTTCAAATGTATGGCCAATGTATTACATGCAGAGGCGATTTAAGGCTGCGTACAGATCTGATTTGGACGCCTTTAACAATCGAAGTGCTAACAAATTATTCCTTGCTCTAGCTCTGATTTCACTTAGGGCTCTGGCTAACGTGTTGCGGCCCGCAACACCACGACCTGGTCTATTCCACTCTAGCAACAACACGTCAAATCGAGGAGGGAGTGAGTATCAGATAGCATTCCGTCACTACCTATTCGCCCAGCTCATACCCGCATTACGCGCAGCAGCACGCAAATTTTGCACGAAGCTCGATGCGCTGCTCCTTTGTCAGCCTAATAGCGTTGCCCTCCAGTTTTGTCGCAAAGTAAGGAAAATGAGCGCTGAGATTTAGCACGTTGACGGTTTTTTTTAAGTATGCCCCACATGAAAAAACAAAATGCCAGTCCCCCCGCGACGTCCATCAAAAACTGGTCGAACTGGAAAAAACCATGTGCTTCTACTTGGCGAGCTTCCCACTGCAATGAGGTTATAGCGTACAAGAATGAGACAACACTAGCCCAATGAGTGACATAAACAGGCCGCGATCTGGTCATTAGCCACCTTCTAAATCTCCCAAGTGCTAAAACTCGAATGGGGGACTTGATGAAGCGAGGCTTGGCTGTAAAGGACATGACGAGAATAGTCAGCCCCACAATTAACGCCGGAGCTGCAAATGCTGCCAAAAAGTGTTCAATCAAACTGGGATTTCCTAATCCAATGACTTTAAATATTTCTCGCATAGCAAGGTAATTTGTAAAACGACTTTGATAAGCAAGGACTGCTCCTAAGATAGCAGTACCTAACAGCACATATAGCTTTCTAGGGAAAACTGCCTTCCGCATAACTTTTCCTATTGTGTTGGACCTAGGCGCTTGGCCCTGCCCGAAACTGGGTTTGCCCCAGTCCAACCAGAATTGTACCTTTTGAAACCAACGCTCTGCTTCCACTGTACGGCCCGCCCCACACGCCTGGTTCACGTCTGCAAGCCATCTGCTTGCTCGGGTTTCGGCCTCCAGAGCGCGCTCATCGAGCGGCTTCCAGGGGCTTTGGTGGGCATCGTCGTTTTCCTATATTTCTCCAGGTTCGTAAGTACCACCCTCAGTTAGCCGCTTCAGGTAGCACTCAAGATTGCCTGATATCTTATTCAGGACGCGTGGAAGATAGTAAACCAAGTCGGCAAACTCCGCGCCGAATGGGCCACCGTGGTAGTCCCGGCAGTGGTTGAGGATGGCTTCGCGCTCCTCGGCTGAAAGCAGAAGCATCGGATCTCGGTCGGTGTAATCATGCATGTTGGACAAGTGGATGAAGGCACACCCGAATTTGTAGACGGATTGTGTCCAGGCTTGGAGCTGCTGTGCCAGATCAACCATCTCGCGATCTGTCACTCGGCCGCGTCCGTTGGGTTGCCGCCATGGCTCGCCATTTACAGACGCGATGATTAATTCCCGTCGCCGTATTGGCTCCTGAGCTAATAGGTAGATGACTCGGACCATTGAGTCCAGCTCTTGACGCAGAATTGCCATCATCTGACTAGGGATATTGGCTACAGACATGAGCTCCATGGCCCGCTTATGATCATTGGAGCGCCCATGAATCTGCCGGGTGAAAACAGCCACTTCCTCCATTTGGATTTTCTCCACATTTGCATTACGGCACAACCGGTTCGGTCGGCTAGCTCGGTACAGACGGCCATTGATGGCCGGCTCAAGTTCATCGAGCCCTAAGGTTTAACTCATGGACTGCAGCTCCACTACACAAAGGCTGAATGGCAGAAACTCTATCCCGACCGAAAGCAATGCCCCTTACCCTGGTGTTTTTAAGCAGCTCGAATGCTTGCGCATCAAAAGGTACGAGAGGGCAGTTGGCGCGCGTCATAGGAAACGTATTTTCAGGTATATTGCCTATTCCAGCCTCTCTCAGTAGATCTCGCCACTCCTCGTACCCTGGCGAATCAGTCCACCCGGTGAGCTGAACGTCTAGGTTGCCCAGTGCGCCTACGCCATCGACAGCGGCGTTAAACGTACCTTCACCGCACGCATTGCAGGATGGAAGCTGCGGATCAGTGAAGTGCAGTTGGCCACGCCACGCGTAGTCTTTAAAGATCGTGGTTGAGGCCATAATTCCGCTAGGTGACGACTTTTGGACGATTCCGGATACATCGAAATCACATCCTGCCGCAGGGTCGATAGACGCGCTTACACTCACGACCTTGCCATCCTTAACGCCTAATCCAATAGGGCAATTTCCAAGCATATAGTCGTTACGCTGCGTACCAAACTGGTCTGTCATCTCACTCATCGCTGGGGTACCAATGAGTGCTTCTGCATATTTAAGCGTGACACCAATCAAGCTTGGACTAACAACTTTGCTTAGCTGCGCTTCAGCGTAAGCAAATGTCGAGAAACAAGCGTTGACGCCGGCAGCCAGTAGAAATGCAGCTTTTGATAGTCGGGTCATACAGTTTCCTAAAATTCAGCGCGGTAGTTCTTCGTGCGGATTATTGCTTCGCTCGGCAAGGCGTTCCAGCTGAAAGCAATTTGCGTCTTCAATTGTCTCAGCTTCGATTCTGAGGCCGAGGCTTAAGTGCAACGGCCGTCTTTTCAGAGACTGCAACATTCAATTCGCCGATCGAATGACGATAGGCTACCTTTAATCCGCTCATCCATACATTATAGGGGTAAGCCATGTTCACTGACATCAAACCAGGACCGAAACCAAAGCGCGAGGACGGTCAGGATGATCGCAGACGGCATGTAAATCCGCCCAGCGAGAAAAAACACCCGACCTTGCCACCACACAAGCACAAGCCGGGTGACTGATTATTTCCAGTTCGACACATCAACCTTGTGTAACATCTGCCTCTGCCCGCCATCAGCGGGCTTTTTCCCTTAACTGGTTGAGTCAATCGTGTGGCATTCGGTGAGGTGGTAGACCCGCTGCTCGCTCGATTGCGCTTGGGCTCAGGATTTGTGCAATGCGCTACTCACGGCAGTTGGGATTACCGCATTATTATGTGCAGTAGACGGGTTCTGCACCTTCCGCTGTCGGGATTAGCTGTACTAACACGGTCTACCCGTCGTCGTCCTGCACCTTAGCAGCATCTTCGAAAGCTCCCCGTTTACTCATGTTTTTCTCATCGTCCAGCCCTGGGCGACATGTACCTGTGGCAAGCTGCCGATCAGATCGGTTGAGTAGTTTATGGTCAGCAAATGAGCAGGTATCACCATCTGACGGGCTATTAACTCCTCAAAGCGCTGTTTTGAAAATTTATCGTAAAATAAATCCTGTACGGCCCCGTCGTCCGGATCCTCTGGCCATAGGATATCTTTCCCCGCATAATACACAGCCTCCAATCTATTCTGATTACCGGTGCCCGGCAGTGTAATTACGTCAATGGCGATTGGGTTCGATTTGCCAGGTAGCACATGAAAGTAGCCGATTTCTGGCAGCAGGCACTCTGCAATAAAGTTAAAGCTTTCAGCAAAATCCTTAAGCTGCTGAAGCTTAAAGACTGACTGAAACATTCCCATTTTGAAATCTTTACGTAGCTCCGCGGATGAGTCAAAGAAGATTTCGAACAGCATCCCGTCTAGAACAGCTTTTCGCTTTAAAGGCTCCATTCCGAACGAGCGGGATGGAAACTCGTTTATGAAGGTCTTTGCTTGGCGTGCTGCCCCCGTAGCGGCTTGATAGATGTTCCTACCCAGAACGAACAGCGAATCTGTTTGCGCCTTGTTCGCTCGGGCTGCAGTGAAACTCACTACCGCAGGATTTTGCGTAGGCCACGTGTGGCTCTTCAAATTCTCGATCATCCGATGTGACCATCGCGCATCGTCCAGCACAAACAGGCTATCTCTCAAGGCTTCGGCCGAGTACTGGTCGATTCGCGTGCTCAGGCTCAAGTTGAAATAGAACTCTCCCGCGAGCGACGTGTGCTCCCATGAAATCTGCTTTTCTTTAGTATCCGCACTCAAAGTGTTCCGGACGCGTTTGAACATCGTTTCGATGGAGCAGTCCGGCGTCAAGATGTGTTTGAGCAAGGCCTTAGTGTAAGCACCATTTCTTCCCGAGCCATCGGAAGCCGTCTGTCCTGGCGAGGTCGCGTAAGCGATTAATGTACCCCGAGGTGCGTAAACCGGTGCAAGCCCTCGGGACTTAAAGGATCTGTCCCACCCTCGCTCGAATGGGTTGTTCCGACACGCATCGAGGATGATGATGGAGGTCTGCGCGGGCGACTTCTCCATAGCAGTAATGACTCTGTTCAATGCGAGCGAGGTGTGCTTCGCGTCGTCTTCTCCGCTCGTGTCAGTGTCGACTGCCGCGAGGTAATTCTCGCCATCGATTTGTAAGCCGTGACCAGCGAAAAAAAAAAGCCCTACGTCGTTGTTCTCCAGAGACTGTTTGAAGCGCGACAGTGCTTTATGCATTTCCAAAGAACTGCAGTCTAAACACTCCTCTACGCTGAATCCGCTGGCTTCCAGCTTTGATGTGATGTCGGTAGCATCATTCACGGGATTCTTCAGCTTTGATTCATTCTTGTACTTGCCGTTGCCTATTACTAACGCCGTCAACCTTCTTGTCATCGACTGGGTCTCGTCTTAATTCTAAAATGCGCGGTCTGCTCATATGCCTCTGTTGCGATTCTGCTCATCAAGAAATTACTCCTTTACTGAACGCGAAAATGCACAGTGTCCTATGTCCTCGGCTCCGGTGCTTAGGCCATTGCTAGGGTGTACCTGGTGCGATTTTCCTATTCTTCTAGGGAATGCTTGCCTTGGAGATGTTCACCAAGCTGAGCTATCCGCAGTTGTACAGAAGTTCGTTTTCCTTCCCGAATTCCGAAATTTTCAGGAGCAGTGCTAATTTCGATTTCAGCAGCTTCTTTCAATGCAATCTGGAAAAAAGCGAAAGCATGGACCTCGATCTTGTGCCCCCCAGGAAATTCGACTGCCAAGATTCCCACTGTGTCATCTGCATCGTGAAGCTTACCTGTAGGTGAAACGCGCACGCCGGTTAACGCGTGGGTCAAGGGACCCGAGCTATCAACATTGCAGTGATACTGCGGTAATTGCCGAAGTGCGTTGATGTAGCGAACGCTAAGGTTTTCAGAAAATCCCATTTCATTCCCTCGCCTAAGAGACGCAAAATACGTCCTCTAGTACTGTCATGGCCCGCGATTGGGCGGGCTCGTAACATCAGTATGAATCCGCAACCTCGTAGCCCAACGCAGTGACCTCAAAGACCTGGCCTTTGTCTCCAAGCGCCTTCAAAAGCTTTAATTCTACTAACTGAGCAATAGCTTGTTCCCAAATCGCGATTTCTCTTCTCTCGTTCGACCCAATCATATTTTTCCCATTGGTTTGGATATTGGTGCCGTTGAGATGACGTACTAAGAGAACGCTTCCGCGTCGATCTATTATTGCTTCAGAAAGCAAAGCCTTAGCTTCGCCAGAAAGCTGCTGACTGGGCAGTAACTGTTTCTTTTGCAAGGGTGCTAATAATGGACCTATCAGGTCATTCATATGCATCGAGAGATGCCGGTTGAAGTCTTCCGCGAACTGGTCAGGACTGTCGAAGGTGTGATACTGACCCCGCTCCCTACAGGCTTCCTTGAATGAAACGAGTCGATCGTACTCATCTCGATTAACAGAATCCAACACCACTGGCTCGCCCGAAAAGTACAACAGCGTAGGTCTGCCCGCCTCGATATGACGTTCTATCTCTTCGACCGTGCCACTGTCGTATTGAGCTGTTGGGGTTCCGAGCTTTGTCCAGAACACTCCAACCAAAATATCTGCATCGGCTAGGAGTTTCTCGTTTATCAGCTCTTGCGCAGGCTTGCCCATGTTGGGGGCAGAGCTACTTTCCCATCCAATCGGTAGGAGCACTGCGGCGCTGTGCTTTGCATGGATCTCGTTCCAGGCGTGGACAGTCTGCCGGATCTGAGCGCGGGCCCATGCAACATCACTGGGTGATGCGATAAAAACGTTGTACAGCGTCACTGCCTGACTCATATCCATCCTCGATTGGAAATACAGATTTTCGTACTGTACCTTTAAGCTCGAATGTCCTCAGGGCTTTGATAATTCTATCCGACCCGTAAATCACGATTTTACATTCGGCTAGCGCTGCATCAGCCAGCACTTTCTGCCGGTCTGATTAATTTGCTGAACCTAACTACGCCACCGCGGACAAGCTTTCCTGTCCTTGGTTGAACATGTCGAACTGGGTGTTAGCTGGATCTGCTTTAGGTTTTTTCAGCGGATGGCCTAGCTGACAGCGGACTTCAGCCAGCCAGGCCTTGTATGGGTAGCGCTCTCGCTCACCCCACGGATATGCATCGGACAGAGCCTTGCGCATCACCGTAAGGTCATGGCGGTCTACCTGGCGAATTACCTCTGCAATGATAGGCGCCTCACTATCTCTCCACGACATGACTAATTCCTCCGCTGCCGCTTCTACGACCTCAGAACGGCTTTTTAGGGCTAGCCTGGGGTACAGCTGGGCGACTTTTTCAGTTGCTATTGGCTAAAGGCCGACACCAAAACAGCATCAACTTCGCAATAGTCTTCGTAGGGCAACGCTCCGGCCGCGCTCAACCCTTGCAAGAAGCCCCGCAGGCGAGGTAGATCGACGTCACCACGCTGCACATCGTGCTGATAGTCCTCCATCACTTCGAGTGCTTCAGGATTCGACTTAAGAGCGGCAGCCACCTGAGAGAACACTGCCGCCAATGCGTCAAAATGGGGCGTTAGACTAGGCATAAGCAAAATTCCTTTTTCCTAATTATTTCTGCTCCCAACGCAGCGAGCTGATCGCTTTGAACTGGCTGATACCGACTGACCCGCGCTCGTTTCTAGCTTTTGATCCAGGCCTGGTCAGGAGCATCTCAACCGCATGCCGTGGGGCTTCATAGATCTGGAACGCATTATATTCTCCATCGAGCAGCACCAGGAGGACAGTATCGAATGGTTGCGTCAGGTCAATCGAACCAAGTCGGCCACCTCGAAGTTTTGCATTGGGAAAATATCGACCTTTGATTTGAATCCTGAGAGTCAAGCCGTCCCTCGTTTCTGTCGCGTCATAACCAGCTTGCCTGGCAAACTCCAGTTCAAGATCTAAAATCCGCGCAGCCTCGAATTCCGCGACCTCTCCGGTTACTCCCAACGGCTTGCCAGTAAGATGGTAATAGCGCCTGGCGAGTACCTTGGCGTCTCTAAGGATCTGGAAAACCTCATTGGTTGCGTTCATCGTCCTTTCCTACAAGCCCTCAAAGCTGTTTAGACATAAACACTCTGCTCACTCCTTCCGGATCGCAAGCAATCTCACCAAAACGCACCCAACCATTTTTCTCGTAAAATTCGGGTGCTTGGAAGCTTATGGTGTAAAGCACTGCGGAACGACATCCGCGGTGCAAGGCTTCCTTTTCGAATGCTTTCAGTACCTTGGTCCCTAGTCCTGAGCCACGCAAAGATTCTGGCAGGTGAAATAGGTCTAGAAACGCTAGCCCGAGGGATGTTCTGCCGACGATTCCACCAAGAGATTCGTTGCTATCGGGATCACGGACGATGACAGAAAGGGTCCGACGGTCATTTGAACCTGCAATCCCATCATTGAACGCATCCAAACCGCTACCAACCAGCTGCTCAAAACTGGTGTCTGGGCTATCGCATATGACTATGAAATTCTGTTTCATCAACCTTTTCCGTTAATTCAGTGATGATTGCCAGGGGCAAGTTGTGCCTCGGCAGACCTTTTCATCAAGCTCTGTCCGGTCGATAGACTCATTGTCGTTCATGGTGAGTTTCATTACATTTTTCACGTCAGCCTTTCTCACTGCCTGCGAGTTCGGCCAGCTCTCTTTAAAACGGTATGGTCTCATCCCACAAGGACGCGTCTGCCTTCTGCGCCAGGCTCTTAGCTTTGATCTTCGCTTCCAACGTCTTGATGAAACGGATCGAGGACGCAACGTGATTGAAGATCAGCAGGCTTTCGTCGTAGTTCAGGATCGGGTTATCGTGCGCGAGGCTCTTGTTATTACGCACATCGTTGAAGGCCTCCAAGACCGAGATACTGGACCTCAAGATGCGCTCCGTCATCGCCGACTCAAGGTGGCCACTTCCGCGCAGGGCCTTCACGTATTCGCCGAAGACACTGTGGAGCGGCTTGTCCCTACTGATCGTTATCCCATGCGGCTCACAGGTCACCCGGATGAATTTGTTCACAAACGTGTGTAGCCGGTCGAGAGCCCCCTCTGGCTGGTTTTTCTCGATAGCTTCACGCACATGCTCGGCCACCACTTCGAAGTCGCGCTCATCTGCAATGGCTGTCAGCGCCTCCATATCGGCGACGGGCTGGTTATTCAGCAGGCGCTGCACGATCTTGCGGCAGTCATCCACCAGCGTCGGGTTGCTGTCACCCAACCGGTCAATCTGAACTCCGTAGGAAATTAGCCCATTGAGCACCTTGCCGACCGTGTGGTTCGGTGCAATCTCCCAGAAGGTACGCATGCGCTTGGCCTTGGAGCTACCGCCTACTTGGAACTTCAGAGCATCGATATCGACTTGAAAGTCGAGGAAGAACTCAGCATAGGTGCGATCCGAGAAGTCCAGAACATACCCGTCACCCATCCCAAGCACCTTTTCGAGCTTTCGCCGCTCGAAGGCTGTGATCTCCGCCATGGCGCTACCTCTACACGCAGGCCTTGGCCGATGCACCAGGTGCGGTCAGCTCAAGGTACAGATCGAACAGGAAGGCCACGCGTTCAGCATCAGAGCGCCATGCCTTCTTCCCTCCAGAGATGACGTAGGCATGATCGACAGCACGGTCCAGGTCGCGATGGGCCTTGATCAGCTCGGGCGGCATGGTCAGCGGGTCATAGAGGTCGGCCAGGCACGAATCAACGTAGATCGCTCGCGCCTTAAGAACACTCTCGGCTGCGTCCTCAATGGCTTGCTGCTGTACCGGCGATAACTTGATAGGCCATGGGTAGTTGTTGTAGACGATACCCACCGAATAGCGATAGTCCGACTTTAGCCGGCCGCAGACGTTACGCATCCAAGCGTTGTGCATGGTCGAGTTTAAAATGCCGAAGTGGTACATGCCAGCATTCGGCATGATCTTGACCAGATTGCTCGCCAGCGTTTCCGGCGTCTCGAAGCCGATAGGAATGAACAGCCGACGCTCAGAGGACACCTCGGGGATGATCAGATAGTTGCCTTTGGGCATGTTCTCCACATGGAAGCGTGTCGGAGTCTCGGCCAGCTTGCGTGTGGGCGGGCTCTTACTGGCCAGGCGCGCTTCCCGCACCAGCTTGATTCGCTCCCTGGCCAGCGGCATCGCGCGCAGCTCATTAGGCGGGCACTTACCCAGCCAGAGGCACCAGCGCTCGAAGCCGTTGATGAACTCCTCGGAGCCTACCCAGCGAAGGAACCAACGCTTGGACTCGGGCTCCTTCTTGATGAAGTCCTCCATCTCCTCTGTCGTGAACAGGTAATGCCCGCCATCGATAGGCTTATTGCCGATGCCGATTTTGGGCACGTCGCACAGAGGGTTGGTGCGGTTCTGCAAAACCACATCGGCCGCGTCTATCAGGTAAGGGTTGATGTTGCTCGCTACCCCCACCTGCGGCTCACCACGGATATCAAGATAATCGTAGATGACCCGTTTGCTCGGTTCCGATTGGCTGAAGCCGACGATGATGCAGTGCACGGCTGCAACCCCCTTGGCCTCATTGCGCCATTGGAAGGTACGGTGGGCGAAATGGATGTGGATGCCCATGTCGAGCATCACTGGCCATAGCACGCCGGCCTGTTCGCCTTGCGTGATCGAATTGGTCGACACGAAAGCACAGAGCGTTTCCGGCTTGGCATAGCGAGCGGCCTTGATGTACCAAGCGGCCACGAAATCCAGCAGGCCGAAGTTCTTGATCCCTCCGAGAGTAAATCGGATATCGGCACGCTGATCATCGCTCATCATCTTCGCGCCAACGAAGGGTGGATTACCGAGCACAAAACTACAACGCGCCGCTGGCACAACTTCGTTCCAGTCGAGTCGCAGAGCGTTGTCATTGACGATATTGGCCGACTTGATCAGAGGGATACGAACCAGGGCGTCACCGAACGTCTGGCCAACCAGCAGGTTCATCTGATGATCGATCAGCCACATGGCCACCCTGGCAATCTGCGCTGGCCACTCCTCGATCTCGATGCCATGAAATTGATCGACATCGACCTTCACGTAGTGGGCAACGGCATCCATGGACAGCTGCTGCTGATCGCGCTTGTAGAGCCGCTTAATAACCTCCAGCTCCAGCAGACGAATCTCGCGATAAGTGATAACCAGAAAGTTGCCGCATCCACAGGCTGGGTCGAAGAAGTTCAGGCTACCGAGCTTGTCGTGAAATGCCCGCAACTTGCCCGGCTGAGTCTTGACCCGCTCGTACTCGGCATGTAGATCATCCAAGAACAGCGCAGAGATGAGCTTGAGAATGTTTTTCTCGCTAGTGTAGTGCGCGCCCAGGTTGCGGCGAACCTTCGCGTCCATGATGCCCTGGAACAGCGAGCCGAATATCGCCGGGCTGATCGTTCCCCAATCCAGATGGCAACACCACAGAAGCAGGTCGCGCATCTCTTTATCGAAGCTTGCAGTACGCAGGTGCTCCTCGAAGAGCTTGCCGTTCACATAGGGGAATGCGGCGAGTTGCTCATCTAGGTTGCGCAGGCGCTTCTCCGACGGCGTGTTCAGCACCTCGAAGAGTTCATTAAGCCGAGAGGCCAGGTCTGAGCCGTCCTCGCTGGTGCGGGTAGTGATGAAGTCCTCGAACGCATCTCGTGGCATGAAAATGCCGGTGTCGTCAGCGAACAGGCAGAACAGAAGTCGGACGAGGTAAACCTCCAGCTGGTGCCCCTCGTACCCTATCGCAAACAGCTTGTCGTGCAGCTTACCCAGTCGCTCGGCGGCATCGATGTTCACCGGGTCCTGCTCGCGGAAGGTACGGGCCTCGTAGCCAGCTATGAATCCGAAAGCGGTGATGTGCTGTGGCAGCTCCTCTAGCGCGATTTCGAGCTCGGTATCAGCTTCCAGATCGTACAGACGAAAGCGCGCGAAGTCAGAAACGACGATGTACCGAGGCAGCTCTTTGTCGGACAGCCCAGGGAAGTAGTCGATAGCCTGATCGTGGGCAATAGTCAGGTCTTTGCCACGAGACTTATGCTCGGCGAGCATCACGCCTGGCCAGAAGAGGTCGATGTACCCGTTCTTGCCGCTGGCCTTGTGCACCAGCTTCTCGAACTGGGCAATTCGCCTGCGAGGTATGCCGAACACGTTGAAGAATGCATCCCAGAAGCTCTTCGCCTCGGCATCTTCAGATGATTCGTTCTCCCACTCGCGGACAAAGGCTATCGCTCGGTCGCGAATTTCGTTCCATGACAACGGCATAGATTTTCCCTTAACTCATTGAGTCTCTCACGCAGATGACCGCAAGCGCGGAAGCGCGGTCTTTCAGCGGTTTTGCAGTATGTCGAGCGCGGCGTCCAGTGCCACGACCGACTCGACAACTGCCCTTACCGTGGTCCGGTCAAACTCATGATCCCGTTGCGCGTCGTGCACCCCGCTGTTGAGGTATCCCCACTCTATGCTGGCACCGCTGACCCTAAGCAAGGTGGCGAGGGCGGCAACCGCCTGCGGTGCACCGGCGTGCTGTGCTGCAATACGGTCGACGGCCGATCGTAACTTGGTGCATTTGTTGTTCAATTCCCAAGGCGAGCGAGGCCCGCCCAGCTTGATATCGAGCCGACCATCCGAACGCCGACCTAGCCACGTCCAAAGACGATCAGTTAGGCTCTCCAACGCCGGCCGAGCCTGGCGCAGCGCCTCACGTTTCTCATCGGACGCTAGCGCCTGCTGGGCTAACAAAACGTAGTTCTTGGTCGGCGGATCGCTGTCGACCCGCAGTTCGTTTTCCCCCAGATGCGGGAGAAACTTGTAGCGTTTAATAGAAGCCGCGCACTGCGAGCCTAACTCCTGTTGAATTCGGTGCAGGAATTCCTCGGCGTGCGAGGTAAGAATCACCTGCTTGCCGGTAAGCAAACCGTCCTCGAAGAAGGTCCGCCAGATGCCGTCGCGGTGGTCGTCGTCAATCGCGTTAACAACGTCGTCGAAGATCACTACAGGACAGCCCTGCGCAATATTCTTGGCAAGTAGAATCGCCAATCCTAGGCATTTAATGTGCCCTTCGCTGAAGATAATCAGCGCGTCGTAACGCACGCTTGGCTCCCCTATAAACTCCACCTCAATCTTACCGTTCTCTGCCACTGGCAACCACAGTGCACGCAACAGGTTGCCGGGTGGATCGGCTCGGTTGAATGCGTTGTACAGATGGCAGGCTTGTTCTCCTAGGCCCTGCAACAGAGCACCCGGCAGGGCAGCCAGGTACGCCTGAATCTCGGGAAGAAAACCGTCGTAGGCATCCTTGATTCGATGATGGTGCTTCAACATCGGCACTTCGGCCGCGCTGGCCTCGATCAGATCGCGGTTCACTTCTTCGAACTGAGCCACGGTCTGGTAGGCGGCAGCTAGGTCTTGGTCGGCCGTTGTGCGTATGGTCCGTAGCCGTTCAATCTCAAGCTGATGCTGGTGCAATACCCCTCGTTCCGCAGCCAGCGTGCTTCGCTGTGCTTGGGCGTTACGAGCCTGCGCGTCAAGGCCTTCGATGGCCTTGGCGATGCGCAATAGAGCTTGCCATGGGCGTTGGTCTCCATCCACCCAGGCGCCCAGCCAGACACCCGCAGAGGTAGGAGGTAGGGATAGCAGGCCTGCATCCTGTAATTCGGCAAAGCAGGCGACCGCCGCCGCCGTAACTACACGACGCATCTCGTCCCAGAGCGCCCGGACCGCCTCGGCCAACTGAGTCTGCAGTTCTTTCTCCTGCTGCTGCAAGGCTGCGAGCTGAGCGAGCTGGTCCAAGCCTGTGCTCGCCCGGGCAAAAGGGTCCTGCGCCACGACAGCCAGTCCTGTGCCGCAGGCGGGGCAAGCAGTCGCACCGTTGGCTAGGGCTAACACGGCCTCGTAGAGCTTGGCGTACGAGACCTCTCCGGCGCGGGCTGCGAGTTGCGCGGACGACTCTTGCCAAAGTCCACGGACGCGGAAAGCATCTGCTAGCAACTGCTGTAAGTTAGCCTGAGTGACGTTGTGAATGGCAAGCGGGTTTATGTCCAGCTGGGCTTGGAGATACGACAGCCGCCCCTGTTGCTGCGGTGTACCAAGCAACCAATCGACGCAGGCTGAGTAGGTAGTAGCAGGCCATATGCGCTGCGCTAGGGCTTGTTCCAAAGCCTCGATCGCTGCAATCTTCTGGGGGTAGGCAGCGATTGTCTGCTCGGAGTTGGCCAGTTGCAGCCGACGCTGCGCCAACTCTCCTGCCTGGACGCCGGCCAGCATAAGGTCCTGATCGAGCAAAGGATTGAAACCACGTACAAACTCGCTGAACTGGTCTACGCCGAACAAGGTTGCGATAAGCTGACGCTGATCGCCCGGAGTGCGTGCGGCGATGCGGGCGAAGTCGTCTAGGCGGTTCTTCTCGATGAAACAGAAGCGATATTCGGCTTCGTCGGGCTGAACGGCCCGCGCTTCGTCTCCATCCATGAATGAAAGAACTGGTGCGGCATGACGGCGCAGCCGAGCGTTGTCGCAGTAGTCCCGCTGGTCGGCCCTCTTGGCCTGCGCTTCGCTGATTGAACCGAGCATCGCCACTTCTAAGGCCTCGCAGAAGCTGCTCTTGCCGGTGCCGTTGGCACCGTAGACCAAGGTGATGTCATGGCTGAGGTCGAACGTCTCTGCGCGCATGAATCCACGAAACGGTCCGACTTCGAGCTGGTTCAGTCTGCCGAGCGCCGACCCAGCCTCGGTGCTTTGGGCGTCCCCATCGTAGGCGACAGGCATCTGCGATAGATGCTCGATTGCTAATGGCGCCAGGCGCGTGGATCGCCCTCGACGCACAGCGCCTACCGCAGCAAGTGGCTGCAGGTAGTAAAGTACCAGGTGTGCAAGCCGACGCACGTCGTCATGTACGTCACGGTGCGCCAAGTGCGCCATGAAACGATGGTATTCAGAATGAATGCCTGCCATGCAGTTCCCTCTACACAAGTAGACGCCTAAGCACGTCCTTGTCGGTATTGATTGGCCGCCGAGACCTGGCGGCAGATGGATCAAGCTGCCTTCCGAGATTGTGGCATTCGAGATGCGTCTTTCCCTACTGACCCAGCCCCGCTTTTGAGTGCAGGGGCTTGGGGAGCAACTGAGCAACTTTTCCCTTACACGGCGGTGTTGATGCCGTAGACAAGAAAGCGGGCTTCCTTGTACTCGGCAAATGGTACGCCTGCTGCCTTGCAGGCACAGTAAGCGCTGGTGAATTCGGCGCGTTCTTGGGCCGCTTCAACGGCGCCGATCAGCTGGTCTGCTTTTTCGCGGGTCATGGTCGATTTCCTATGTGAACTGCGGACTGACCTAATCGTCACTCGCCCACCGATAGGTTGGTAGGTGAGAAGGGAATAGCTTGCCCTGGGCATCAAGCTCTCTCCCGGCAATCAGGCAATGTGCTTTCAGCTGTTCTAAGGTCAGACCATGCTTCTCTGCCACGAAGGAGGTCATGTAATACCCGCCTCGCATGCACACCTCTTTGAACAGCTCGTGGTGGTATGTCCCACTGACGTAGTTGCCTGTCATGAGATGGGTAGGCGTGCTGGACGGTTGGTGATAACCAAAGTGGTCAGCCAGTATTTGGCATAGGTCGCGATAAATACGAGGGCTATGGGCTGCAAGCCCATAGGGGCCGGCCCCAATACCCGCTTTAGGCACCCGCAGCGTTCGGCCAGAGGCGAGTTTGTAAAGCTTTCGTAGGGCGTAAAGCAGGGCTTCGCGCTCCGTCTCCTGATCTGAAAAAGGCACATGCGTGTCGTTGACGATGGCCTTGCGCACAGGGATACCACACGTGTTCGGCTCCGCCAGAACGCACACGGTACCGGTGCAGACGTGTCCGTCCAGCGTCAATTCAACTGCGTACACCTGGTCGCAATTGGCGCGTACCACGTCTACGTCAATCGTCTCGTATTCTTCAATTAGGAACCGGCTCATTGGCACCCCCTAGCGTGCGTTTTTTTCTAGTTCTGCTAGCCCTTGCGTAGAGCTTTTTACGCGGTAGCGCCAAAGTCTTGGGCTTGATCTTCGGCTTTACGTGGGGCTTTACGCACTTTGCCTTCTGCTCGTCTTGTAGTCGCCTTTGGCTGGGTTGCAGCCTTGGCCCCCCCCTTAACAGGGATCTTAGCCGCTGGCTTAGCGGCAAGCTTTCCAGTGGCTGCTTTAGATGCCATTCGCGGTTGCGCGCTCGACCCGCTAGCCGCCTGAGCCCTTGCGGCAATTGGCCGAACGGTGAGTTCTACCCCTACGGCCTCCATCAGCTTTCGAATCGTGCTGTATCGCGTTTTAACGCCACCCTTGAGCGTTTTATAAAGGCTCTCGCGGTTGACTCCAGCGTCCTTAGCAACCTTGTTCACACCTTGCGCTTTTGCGACTTCTGCAAGCGCCTGCATGAGCAATTTCGGGTCATCTGCCTTCATGCTTTCCGAAAGGTAAGCGCTGATTGCTTCTGGGCTGTCAAGAAAGCGCGATGCTTCATAACGGCTGGTACCGGAGGTGTTCAGATCGAGGATAGGCATATCCTCGGGGTTGAATGTTGCTTCAGTCATTTCGTTTTACCCGTCAGTGCATCAAGGATCGCTTTTGCTTCCTTAATCGCGCGTTTTTGGTCCGTTTTGTTACTACCCGAAAGCATCAGGTAAGCGGTCCGGCCGGTGCGAACGAAGTAAGCTCGATACCCTGGCCCCACAAAAACCCGCATTTCACTGACACCATCGCCCACTGGCTCACAATCACCGAAATTGCCTGCCTTGGCTCGATCCAAACGCGCTAATAGAGCCGCTTTGCCCTGGGCATCCCTCACACCATCAAGCCAATCATCAAACTCAGGCGTGGTGTTTATCGTGTTTTCGATGATATCCGTCATGGCTTGAATTGTAGCCTACTGGCTACTCTCTGTCGATTTTTTGGGCCTTTCTGTCGAACTGGATGAAGGGCAAGAAAAAGGGACACGCTATTGCCAGTAGTCTGCTCTAGTTATTACGTAAGAGGTTCGATCAGGTCGCTGCCGTGATTCCTGACATTGCCCACGGCCCTATCTACCTGGTACCACTCAAAGTCAGCCACCGGCCGGCTTTGCTGCTGCACGATGTGTAACGCTGCATCAGCCTCCAGGTCAGGCTCAAGCCATTCCCTGGCAGCGTCAGGGCCTAGCACGACCGGGCGGCGATCATGAATGTCCACCATGCCGGCATCGCTTGCGTCGGTGATGATGACAAAGCCGTCTTCGTCATGGGGCTCAAGCCCTGGATGCACCTGGGCCAGGCCTGCAAAGAACATCGGTGCCTGGTTCTTGAGCCGGATGCAATACGGCTGCTTTTTCTTGGGATCGTCAGGGTCTTTAACCCATTCAAACCAGTTATTGGCCGGCACCAAAACACGGCCTGCTGGCCAAAGCGGCTTGAAGAACTTGCCGGTGGCCACCGTCTCGATCCGAGCATTGATAGGGTCAGGACGTTTACCCTTGGCCCAAAAGGGTGCCCAGCCCCATTTAACAGCCTGCAGACGGATGCCCTCGGCGTCAGCACAGATCAGCGGTGATTTTGTGGTAGGGGCCACGTTGTAGCGGTTGATCGGCTCAGGCGGCACGTAGTCAATCACCAGCTGGCCCGGCCCCAGTTCGCGCAGGTAGTGGTCCATCGCCTCGTACACCGAATAACGTCCGCACATGCTGTACCTGCCTTTGTCATTGTTCTACTGACGCGCTAGTGCGCTTTTACGGTCCATAGCTGATCTATCCGCGTGGTATAGCTCTGGCTCATAAACTCCCGACGCATGCCCCAGTCTGGTTCCACCGGCACGGTAGCCGAGCGTAGCGTGCCCCGGCCCCACCGCGCATTGATCGAATCTAGGGTTTTCATCAGCTGCTCGCACTTGTCAGGCTGCGTCACAGCAAACAAATCCCCTGTGTACTCGCCTGGTTGCCGCAGGTCCAACAACAGCACTTCGGCCTTGCTGTAGCGGTAGCCCTGGCGAAAGATGCGCTCCACGGCCTGTGTGGCCGCGTTGGTCATCAATAACGTGTCGTGTGTAGGGTAGGGCAGTTCGACCAGGACGCCATTTGCATATTTAGCCTCGTCCGGGTTGAACATGCCGGTACGCACGCTGACCCGCATTTTTTTGCACATGGAGCCCTGTGCGCGCAGCTTCTCGGCGGCCCGCGCCGTGTAGGTGGCCACCGCTTCCTTGATCGAGGCCAGGTCGGTTAACCGTTTGCCGAACATGCGGCTACAGCAAATCTCCTGCTTGGGCGGGTCGGGCTCGTCCAGCTCCATACAAGACACACCAGCCAGCTCGCGGGCCGTGCGCTCCAGGACCACACTGAACTTGGCCCGCAGTGTCACAGGGTCAGCCTGGGCCAGGTCCATGGCCGACTGGATGCCCATGCCCTGCAGGTGGGCAGTCAAACGCCGGCCGACACCCCACACCTCCGACACTGCAGTATTGCGCAGCACCCAATCACGCTTGAAGGGGTCGCAGATATCCACCACGCCGCCTGTGTGCTGCTGTAAGCGCTTGGCCGTGTGGTTGGCCAGCTTGGCCAGGGTCTTCGTCCTGGCAATGCCCACACCCACCGGGATACCGGTACAAGCCATCACCCGTTGTCTGATTGAGCGGCCCAAGGCCGTCAGGTCACCAGGCTGGCCGGTGAGGTCACAAAAAATCTCGTCAATACTGTATACTTCTGACGCGTAAGTCATTGATTCTATTATGGTCATTACGCGTTCAGACATTTGACCGTATAAGGCATAATTGCTGCTGAAGGCCACGATACCGTGCCGGCGCAAGGTGTCTTTGATCTGGAAGTAAGGCGCACCCATCTTCACGAAGGGTTTGGCGTCGTAGCTACGGGCGATCACACAGCCATCGTTGTTCGACAAAACGACGATAGGGGTCTTGGCCAGGTCAGGCCTAAAGACTCTCTCGCATGATGCATAAAAACTATTACAATCTATAAGTCCATAGATATTGTCAGGCGTAGGCATGATCGCGCACGCTGTAGCGCACTACACCCCAAATGACCATTTCATCGCTTTCCAGCACGTAGCGCTGGGGGTAGGCCGGGTTCTCCGACTGAAGGATGACCTCACGGCCTTTGCAGTGGAGTCGCTTACACACGGGCTCGCCATTGAGCGCGGCAATCACGATATCCCCATGACGCGCCTCGCGGCCTCGATCCACGATCACCAGGTCGCCGGTGAACAGGCCAGCACCCATCATGCTGTCACCGTCGATCTTCACCAGGTAGATGTGAGGCGCGCGGATATCGAACAGCTCGTCCAGGGAAATATGCTTTTCCAGGTGGTCCGCAGCGGGGGAGGGAAAGCCGGCCGGTACGCGGCAGGAAAACAAGGGAAGGGTCGTGATTGAAGGCTTGAGCGAGCCGAGAATGGTAAAGGACATGGTGTCACCGCAAGTAGCCGGTCAAAACCGCTCGAAGGCGGCAGCAGGAAAAGGTTAGGCTTATACTGTACATATTTACAGTATTACACGATTACCTGCTCTGCAAGGTGTTTACAGCCCGGCCATCGGTATACCCCATCACAGATTCTGCGTAGCACTGTAGTAGAAAGACGGCCCCGGCATGAACTGCACCCGCACGGCTATGGCTCCGCAGTGCGGATACTGTCCGCACCGAGGCCTTCAGGCTTGATGCAAGCAGGCTGGCAGCATGCAGCAAGCTTGCTGCGGCCTAGCTGCCGGCTTCTGGTACTCGATCTTTATCGATGAGCGTCAGGCGGGTGCTGGCCGCATGAGGTGGGAAGCGGACGTAAGCGTGCTGCCATCGAGCGTAATCTCGCCAAACCGGAGGCGTAGTCTGTCGAATCCAGTATATTTTGAGCCCGCGCCTTCACGACAAGAGAGAGAGATGAAAAACGCAGTATTTAGCGATCTAGATATCGATGAGCGTCAGAACCTTGTGCGCTCCTATACGGATAGCGCAGAAAGATGGCTGCGCCATCTTGTCCATACCAAGCTCAGCGTGGCAAGCGGCTCGAATTATATAACGCAGGGGCCGACCAGTGCCGATCTCATACGGAGGGTCACAACTAAAATCCAGAACAGTCCTTCAAGTTTTCCGCGTGAAGTCGACGCCACGACTTTCGATCAGCTTGTGACCATCACATGCCACCCAAAACTCTGGCCTCACTTCGAGCCGGCACTGATCGCAGCCTACCCTCTTAAGGCCGAGGAAGCGCGTCGATATCTCATCCGCATTCAAGATATCCGGAATGAGGTCGCGCACCTGCGCCCCGTTAGCGTTAGGCAACTTGAGCAGGCTCTCTGCTACAGTAACGATCTTTCCGATAGCATCAAGAACTACTTCCAGGTCACCGGCATGACAGACGAATTTTACGTCCCGACCTTCCTGTCCTATGCAGACAGCCTTGGCAACAGGGGTCAGTTTCAGCCGAATGGCTATAGCTTCCGGGGTGAAGATCTGTCGACCGATCTCCATAAACGGCTCTATCCTGGCGACACCCTGACGGTCGAGCTGGAGGTTGATCCGAGCTTCGATGTCAGCAGCTATTCGGTCGTCTGGTTGCTTAAGACCGCACCGGGTGATCAGGGGAGCGGCAGAAAGGCCATGATCCCGATCACCGAGGCCCATGTCAGCCAGCGGATGGAGCTGCAGTTCAAGCTCACCACGACAAATAGCTGGCATCGGGACTCGGGCGGCGCCGACGACATCATAGACTTTTATTATCGGGTGCCGCCGCGGCCTTGAATGACAGCCCTTCCGAATAAGTGGCCGTTGTTCTTTTACAACCGTGGTAGGGCTAAAACCACCTCCCGCTCAGGGGGTTACAGTGAAAGCCGCTTGAATTCACCCTCTGGCTTCTGATTCGCCCAGGTCAATCGTGCCGTAACGCTCTTGTCTGGAGCCCTTACTTGATGTGTAGGAATCTTTGAAATTCCTATATCGAGTAGCTAACCCAGTGTCCGAACAGGGTGGCTTAATCGCCCCGCTGCCCAATTCGGCGGACCTTTCGAACGGGAGGCTTTTCCCCGCGACCTGGTACACAGCAGTCCAGTTGATTCAGAAAGAAGTCATGGTCCTGGCGATGCAGGGCATTAAGCTCAAGGGCCTGTGCTAGTACCGTCCTGAGTCGGCTGTGCCACTCCTCGGTTTGCAGCAAGGCAACAGCCATGATCTGGTCCAGTTGCTTGACCAGGCCACTCCTGGCGCGGCCGTCAAGTTGATCCTTGCAGGCATAGAAAAAGTACCGCACGCGTTGTGGGTACTGCACGCAGCGATCATTGAGCATGGTCTGTGTGGACTCGCACATGCCGGTCGTGAGCGGGGTCAAGGACATGGTAGTGGCTCCCTGGGTCATTGATGGTCGGGGGTGGGTTTAGCCGGCTTGGGCGTGCCGGTGGCCTTGGCTTTTTTCGTTTCTTGTTCTTTCTTGCTCAGCGCTTCCAACTGGGCACGTGCTAACTGCTCGCGGTGCGTCGCCTCCTGCGCTGCCTGGGTGACCGTTTTTAGCTCGTTGTTAACCTCCTTGAGCTCTGCCTTCGCCTGAACCAGGTCAGCCTTCACCTGATCGACCTGCGCTGCCTGGGCCTCGGCAATCGCCGTAGCCTTAGCCAGGGCGTCACCGGCAGTGCGCAGCTCGATGCGCAGGTTTTGGCAGACCTGGGTATCGTCCTCGTGCTGTTTCTCCATCGCCCGTAGCGCGCCAACGGCCTGGGCTTCGCGCTCGCGAGCCATCTGCTCGGCCTGGCGTTGTTGTTCCAGCTCACTGCGCAGCGCCTTCTCCTTCGCTACGGCGCCTTCGGCGGCCACTTGGGCCGCCTTTTCAACGGCGGTCAGGCGTTCGCGCAGCTGGGCCAGCTCCACGGCCAAGCCCTGCTTTTCGCTCTGGCTCTGGACTAGCTGCGCATCGACGTGTTCACGGGCTTGCTGAGCGTTATCAAATTGCTGCTCCAGGTCCTCGACGGTCTTTGTAGCGTCAAGCAATTCGCGCTCAGCTTGTTCGCGCTGCTCGCCCGCCGCCTTGACCACTTCATGGACACGTCGCTCGCTGGCCTTGACGGCTCGGTCGTTGATTTCAAAGGCCATGGCATTCAACTGGATGACCAGCGTTTCGCTCACTTTGGCCAACTGTTCCGCTACCTCAACCGGCAGCTCGGCTACGGGCTCAGCCTGGGTGACGTTCTGGCTGGCCTGATACTCGTCCCACACCTGCTTGAGACGGGTAGGGTTGCCGCCGCCGATGCGCTGGCGCAGCGCAAACCCGGTGATGTTGCGCCCCGTGCCCTGGAGCGCTTGGCCAGCTTCGATGATTTGCTCAGGGGAAAAGTCGGCAGGACGCATGAGGGGTATCTCCTTAGGGGTAAGGAGAGTATAAACCCTTTTCTATTAATAACAAATAAATTAACAAACTAACAAACTAATTAATAAACTATGGTGTGTCTCGTGCCCGATGGCCATGGCACGTCACTAAAGAGCCAGTACACGCCACAGCCCATCGTGTAAGCCCTTATCCGCTTCATGTGCGAAAGGCTGAAGCTTTCCCTGATCGTCGGTGCGTCACCGCCAAATGCCGGTCGGGTAAAGCCTCCAAAACACATGCCTTCATTGAAGGCACATGACGGCCGATAGAGCGCTATAGGCGTTTCAAAGCGTGCGCGCACACGCGCCCGGTTGAGCCGGCAGGTGGCGTAGCCGCCTGGGGGCGATTTATCCGGGTCTTAGCGCCCGGAGGGTGGCCGTAGGCCAGGGCAGGGCGGCTGTATCGCCCTGGGCCGCTTAGACAGGCTTTAGCACGGACGTGAGGCTACCGTTTCGCGCCGTGCCGTAGGCACGAAGTGCGCGAGCATTATTGCTCTGTGAGGTGGTTCTACACCTCTAAAAGCACTGTCTTTACCCGTAGGGGATTACTGAAAGGGGTATAAAATTCTACTTATTTCAAGCTATCCACCGGAAGGGCGTTGGCCCGTGGAATAAGGAAGGGTTTTGGAGCCAAATTACGCAGTTTTGCGTCCTGTAGGAACCCACACGCCGGCGCTTCGATCCAGGCAAAAAACGCCCTCAAATTGCAGGCGTGACAAGGCCTCCGCGTGAGCGGATAGGGTTTTAGAGCAGGGAAAGGGTGTTACTTGGCCTTGCTGGCCACCGACGCCATCAGCTTGTCTACCGCGCTCTGTACGTCACTGGGCGGCTTCATCGGTGTGCTTCTCTGCGTGGGTACGTGCGTTGGATGGCTGACGTGGCCACGGCTTTCCTGGGCCTCTTGGGCTTCCTTGGCCTGCCAACGCGCACGTGACTTGTCACGGCGCATTAGCTCCAGCGAGTGCTTCTCCATGTCGCCTAGCCGCTTCTGCTCGATGTCGCGCAGCTGGGCTTCGCGGCGCTTCTTGGCCGACTTCTGTACACGCTCGTACACGTAGGCCAGGCCGAGGTCTTTCCAGAACAGTTTGGTGAAGCGAACCAGGACGCGAGTGCGCACCAGGTGCAAACCGCTTTCGTCCTTTTCGTCCAGGCGAATGCGCTCGATGCGGCGATACACATAGCCTACGTCGTCCAGGTATTTCAGCAGCCGGCACAGGACCGGTGCGGAAATGCCTGAATCTTCGGCAATGCCACATTGGGTGTTGAGAACATAGCGCCCATTTTCAGGATCGATGTAGCCCAATACGCTGGTGGCCAGGTCAAGGCGCACCAGAAACTGTTCGGCTACACGCTCGAAGGCCAAAAATACCTCACTTCGGGTACGTCGATCGCCATGGACGCCATCCAGGCGGCGTAGGTAGCGGCCTCGGTAGCTGGCCATATTGCTCAGACGTTCATAGGCGCTGCGGATCAGGGGGTTTTTGAGTTGCTGTTCGGAGAGGTGCCGGGGGGTCTCACGGCGGGCAGGCAATTGCCGCGCCGATCTGCGCAAAGCGGAATTGGGGTTAGAGGGGGAGAGTTTGACGGCTTTAAGGTGGCTCATGCTTCACCGCCTAGGGCGGGGTGGCCAACTACTGGGGTAAAGCGCGTCGGGAAGATGTGATGCTTTTTGTACAGGCTGTGGCCAGGGGATAGCACAGCCAGATTGGAATTCTTTTCCATGGGTCCGCCGTTTAGCGGTGAGCCGTTGACTATCACATTTTGCAGCTTGCACAAAGCCGCAGTGATCGCCATAATGAGCTCACTAAGTGGACTGAAGGGTAGATCCGCCAAGAACTGGCCCTTCAGCTATCATCCAAAAAGCCTCGGTTTGCAGACCGGGGTTTTTTGGTTTCAGAATCTTACTTTTTCAATTTGGGGATCAGCGATAGCTGTACCTCAGTCTTTTCGTTGTCATACTGTTCAATAAATTCGTATATCGCTTGTCGCAAAAAAACAGAGGCGTTTGTACCGCGGCTTTGCAGAATTTCTTCAAAGCGCCGTTTTTTTGCTTCAGGCACCTTCGTGGCAATCAGCTTCAGTTCATCGCTAGCCACCATCTGCAGCTCCTGGTAAAACTCCGTTTAACCGAATTTACCGAGTGTAAGTGTGCCTGTCAACAGCCAGCCACGCCTGCAAGCGAGGTGCTTCGCCATATCCCTGGCAAGTGAAGGGAGCAAGGCAAGCTCAAGCGCTTGGCGTAGCTGTATGAATGCCATCAGTGATGAAATAGACGAGCACGGGATGCGGAGGCCAACCTGTGGGCATGGACCCAGAGCACTGGAAAAATGATAGTCCTGGATAACCGAAAACACGGTCGTCAGGTAAAGGGGTATACCCCTGGTAGGTTGAAGCAGTATGCACTCAACGCTGGTATCAGCATTCGTTCGCGCTCCCGGGTGCTTAGCGAACTTAGGCGGGGGTAAAAACCTCGCAGCTGCCTATACTGCTTTGCCAAAAGGAACCTGGATAACTTGGCCCAGCGCTTCAATGGCTGGTACAGCATGTGCACAAACGTAGCCAATGTCAATGGGCTGAGAAACCTAGAGGCTGTCGAGCATGGGCGTGGACGGGGGTATGCTACTGATCTGGCCAGAACCTAAGCCGTCTAAAAAAGACATGACCTGAAGCCCAAAGGCTTTTTTGGACTCCAGGTCGCCCTGAGACTCGTACTGTTCAGTCAAAGCGCGAAGCAGAACAGGTAGTTCCGCAGGGGCTTGAGTGGATGGGGCTGCGGCAATTACGTAGACTCTATGTTTCGCGCCATAGAGATAGCCTTGTACTTCTAGTGCTCTGAGGGCCTCACGGACAGGCATCCGGCTGACACCGAAGGCATTGGCTACCGACTGCTGGGTAATGCTGAACCCAGCTTGAAGCCGTCCGATAATAATGGCAGCTCGAAGTTTATCTTCTATTACCTTATGGCAATTCCCAGACACAGCACTCGAAAACGAAGAGATTTCTTCGAGAATTTCTCGGGAGGTCTTGCCCAAGGGTTGTAAGGAGCGCATTAGGTTTTCTCCAATTTTAGGGATTTAAGGTACAGCAGCATAATCATGTGGTTTCCTTAACCAAAACCAAGCTCGGATTGTCCATCATTTCTGTAGTGAAAATATCGGTCGGACGTTTCAGCAAGTAGCCTTTCAGTTGGCCAGACTTGCGTGCACCTACGACAGTACATGTCCATATATTCAATCCATTACTTTTTTTCACGTTCGCTTTAAGTTTTTCAAAGGACTTTTGAACGGTAGACCAAGCTTGATCATTATCTGTCCCAGCCTTATTAAACAACTGTGGATGCTCTTGAACATATCGTCTAAATATTCCAGGGGTGACAATAAAACCTGTACCTTCAACAGTGTGAACCTTCGCTTTAACATCATTAATTATAATCTTATGTGTACCTATACCCATCTTAAGCCAATGCATGAATTGGTGACCCAGTGTTTCACCTGGCTGCAGCTCATCATGGATTTCAAAACCTGGTACAGTATCAACAGCCTCAGCTTGGACCGGAGCTTCACCCACAAGATCATAAGGATCATTGATTACTGGTGGAGGAGGTAATAGCACTGCCCCAGAATCATTATTGGCTGAACGATCGAAATCGAAAATATTTAGCAAGTCGTCAATATCGTCTTGAGCAGGCACACCGGGCACTGGTTCAGTAGCTGGAGAGGAAGCCTGTATCGGCATGGCAGTGGACACCACTGTCTTGGCGATATCATTTTTGGATGAGTTTTCCTCGGTTGGCTCTGGTTGTGCCTTTGTTGTGGGAGTAACTGTTCCAGCAAATGATTCTGGACGATCCTCGCCTGCCAACCAGATTATGTTGGGTGATACTCGCAAGAAGGTAAATGAATGCTTCCATCCAGACGGGCTCGCAACATCGGCTTCCCAAATTGCCTTGCCCGATGAATTGACAACAATAATGCTATTGTCTTGCAAAATATTAAACAATGTCGCATTACGATCAGGAACGCCTTCAGCGCCTGTTGAAAGCATATGAGCCCGTAGTCTGTCAGAAACAGTTTTGCTAACTAGCCACACTGCGTCATTACAGTACCATCCATCGGAAGCTTCAGGCTGGTTCAGTTTCAGTTCATTCTTGATGAGGTAACGCAGGCCCTCAATCAATTGCTTCTGAATAGTATTCTTCGGAGCAGCGATTGCGCGATCTGGATTACCTCCTAGTTCACTAGCTACTGAAGCCTGGTCGGCAGCCTGTACTATATCCGCAAGGACTCCAGCATGCTCTGATTGACCGGCCAGAACGAATAGCATCGATGACCATAGTTCACGGTACTGGGCCAACCAATCCAACTGATCTGGCAGCAAGATTTTATTGAATAAAAGACCGGCTGCAGCACCGTGCAGATTATATTTGCGGCCTTTCACGTATTCGAATCGATAATCTTCGTTCATCGGACCGTGCCAAGCACGCCACGTTTTTCCACTTTTGAGCTGGACGGACACATCTACAGCTATTTTACCGATATCGTGCAGTAACGCAGAAAACGCAACGCCTGCTGACCATGCTTCTGACTGAGAGCTCTGCTGCTCAGCGGTGCTGCCAATAGGAAGTACGTAAGACTGCCGTATTTTCAGCGCATACGCGATGATTTCCAAACCATGATCAATCATGCCTCCTAGGTAAGCATGATGATGATTTTCAGAAGCTGGGAGCAGCTGTACCAGCTCAACATAGCGACAGATAGGCTCGTAGTAAATTTTGTTGAATTGCGCTTTAGACACTGAGGTTCTGTGCCAGATATTCTCTATCAAGCGCTTGCGCCGTGGAGTATCTAGCAAAGATGCGGCTGATTTATAGGCGATATAGCCTGCGGGGAGTGCTGCTGTCCCTGGCGCTTTTGCACTTCCCTTTTTGAATAAACTCCAGTTCAGCATCTCAAATCCTATTGTTACTAACGTCGAGAATGATAGGCCTTCCCTTTGAGGGTAGGGCTCTTACCTTTGAGCCCCATTCCATTACCCCCTTTAGCCGTTCCTTTGCCTGTTACCTTTTCCTTTTCCGCTTTCGAAATCAAGGGAAAAGGTTATATTCATCCTCGACTATTTGTCAGAGGTAGAGCTACCCCTTTTTTCTGGGTAGAAGGAGTAGTAAGACTCTACGGCTTCTTCCCAAAGCTGCATCAACGCCGATTGATGCCTTTCTATCACTTTCACATAATCACTGACATTTGACGGAACCCTGTTACCGGGATCTGGGACAACGGCGGGGTTGTTAATAGAAATCCTCCACGCGTTTTTGTGGTTCAGAAACTGGACACATGGATTTTCCCCCGGGCTTCTACAAATGCAAGAGGCCACAGGGTACTGTAAGCGTGGCTGTGACCCCCAAAGCTCAGCTAATTCTTCGTAAATTTTTTGAGATAGAGGAAAAAATCCAGACTCAATAAGGGCTGGCCGTGCATGGATGTCGAAATTAAATGATGAATACTGGCCATTTGCGAAGCCTTCCACCGCAGAAATTTTATCTAAAGAAATATCTTCACCTAGATAGACATACCAAGTTTTTTCTTTAGTTTTCAAATCTTTACTCAAACGCAGTATCTCTGCATTAGAGACTTCCGGCAAGTTGGTGTAATAACCACGCACTGCGAGCTTACGTCTGTACTCGGGGGACTCGTTAAGGAATTTGCTAAATTCCACAAATGATATCAATCCTCCGGAACTAGGTCTTTTTTTACTAAACTTCCTAAGCTTCGTACCATCTACAACTATTTTTACCGACCGCTTGTTTGTACTGAAATTATTTTTTGGATTTTCTCCCCGCTTTTCCAGTATACCTAGCTCCACCTCGCTAAATTCCGAACCATCAGGCAATCCGTGACCCTCAGCACTGTCGCTCGTAGTGAACCAAATTGCCGGATAAATACTATGATTTTCAGCGAAATAATCGCCACGTGTCAAAGCTGATCTTGAAATAGTTTGGAATATACCGATGGAAGTGTAATGATTTAATCTCATTTGTTGCCTATATTGTCCTGCGATTAATTATCAGTATTTTACTTTAAAGGTTGGCGAATCTTCGGGACGACTATCTCGACGATCGTAGATCACTGTAGTAGAAACGTTCGCATGACCCAGCCAATTTTGTACTCGCTTAAGATCCGCGTCATGTTCCAGGGCATTAGTCGCAGCGGTCGCCCTCAAACCATGAACTCCTAAACCGAGCGCTTCAATACCAACTTTTTTAGCATACTTGCATACGATTTTGTAAACGCCGTCAGGAGTTAGTCCTCCCGATATAGTTTTGCGGCCTCTCAGTCCGCAAAACAGAGGAGTTTCACCTGAGGATTCCTGCCCAAGGGATTCTATATAAGAATAAATTCGCTGCGCTGCAACAGGGTGTAGTGGTAGGTACCGAATCTTTGAGCCTTTACCCAGTACTCTTAAATGCTTAACGCCGCGACGCTCATGAACATCTTGCAGCCGCAGTGCGCAGGCCTCTGCACGGCGCAATCCATGAAACAAAAGTACTGCCAAAAGGGCGCGGTCGCGCAGGCCTATTACGCTTACCACGTCTGGAGCATCGAGCAATGCGCGGGCCTGGTGATCGCTGATCGCAGGAGTTGTGCCCTCGCAGGAGTTAGCTTTGGGCCGCTTAACCCCATCAACCGGATTACCTGCTATTGCATTTGATTCGCAGAGGTAATCAAACAAGGACGCGATAGACGAAAGCTTCCTACGGATGGTGCTAGTAGAGAGCCCCCGCTGCTCCAGCATTGCCCGCCAAGCTAAGACATGAGCACGGGTAACCTGTCGAAGCTCATCTGGCCGCTGGATACCTATAAAGGAAGAAAAATCCTCGACATCGGCCTGGTAGGCCCTACGAGTGCAAGGGTTGGTAATGTTGGCAAACCAGACCCCTGCATGGGGCACCTCTGCCAGGCTCTGGAACTCGACAGCTGTGAGCCGGCGTTCAGCCAGAGGTGTAATACCATTCGTCGGACTCACCTGGATGTCCATGAGTTGCCCTCGCAAAAGCCAGCGGACTGTTAGCCAATAAATAGCTTGATAATGTATTTTATCAATCTTTAGTGGCAAAGGGTATCCGTGGAGGCTATTCTTGGATCATACAGGCGTGAGACTTGACTTCTGGAGAAAGCAATGACTAGCAAATCCAACGAGCCCGTTTCAGCGAAGCTCGGTCATGCCATGGGGCGTGCGCTTCGAAGCTTAGTGAGAGTGAATCGACGGGCAGGCCTCAAACTCACCAGCATTGGTGTGCCCTCGGCCATAGTGCGGGGTCTTACATTCCTACTAGCTTGTTCCGCCGTTGCGATGGTGCTTTACACCAGTTATTGGATTCTGGTTACTCTGGCCGGTGCGCTCTTCTTACACTCGTTAGTTACCAGGCCGCCTGCTGACGGCCTTGAGCATGAATTGATGGACTTCGAATCCAAGGGCCCAAATTGGGAAATGGGGCCCCAGGGGTTTGGGGAGTACGCAAGGGGCTATCGCGTTGACTCAGGTGAGTGACGTTAAGCCTGGGTCTATTTTTTCAGTGCGGCATTGGTAGCCATACTTGCGACTTGGCCTCCAGCCCGCTGAGCGTCCTGTGTTGCACCGCTTAGCCCAGCTAAAGCGTTCCCAGCGGCGATTCCGGCCCAACTGAGTGCGCCCATCCAGAATATTGGCAGCACGATGAACATAGCAGCCATCACCCAGTTCACGAGCATGTCCCCCATCGCGTTATTCCAGCCCATCAGCGGGTTCAATGAGAAATGGGGTGTATTCATCCCGTATAGGGCATCGATGATCGTCGAGTCCATCCACCGGGCCAGCTCAAACCAGAACTCTACAAAATACATTGCGAAGTAGACGATGGTGAGCGTCATCAACGTTTTCAGGCCATACGTCCCGAATACCAGTATTAAAGGAAGGCAGATCACCATCGCCGTTTTCAGGAAGCTCAACACCATAGGCAACGCTTGACGAACCTTGTCCATCGCAGGGAACTGAACGATTGAACCGACCGATAGCCCTAAATCGCTCGCTGCGCGGGTCACTCCATTAGCTGCGGTGGCGTCAATCTGCCCGCCGTAATCAGCATACACCTGGCCCTTGGTCATCATTTGCTGCTGAGGCGCCACAACCGACCTAAGGATGGAATTGTTAACGTCATCCTGTGACAGCACAGATGCCCACTGGCCAAATCTTTGGAGTAGCGAGGGCTCAACTTTTCCGAGCACTCGAGCACGAAGGCCGGAGCTACTGTTTGACCACCAGTCATTGCATGTTGGGTAACCTCCCCCGCTAGCCACCTGCGCAAATCCAGCATCTCTCGCTGAGTCATATGGGAAGTCGGCTCTTGGGGAGTTGGAATGGAATGAACCGTAGAAGTCATCGCCTTCCAAGAACATCTTCGAACCTATCCAGCTGGCATCGTAAGCAGTTTCCTCATCCATTTCAGGTCGTGTCTGAAATAGTTTCGCGCGGGCTGGGGCGTAGCAGTCGCGTGTAAAATCTGCGATCTCTTGTCCGAGAACAGGGTCGTCTATCCTGGTTTCACTCACCTCCATGCGCATCTGTCTGAGGTCTGTGCTGCAGGGAATACCGGCCACTGCACTGCTGGTGAAAGCTTTAGACAGAGCATGCATCCCAAACCACCAGATTGGCACCTTTGCACTCTGCCCTCCTAGCTCTGTGAAAGATGCTCCCCAGCCGGTTTTGGCAGGAGCAGGCCCTACTGGGGTGTAGGTCTGGCACTGCGTCGACCTGGAATTGTCAAAATTGATAGTAGAGACGTTGATCGTGATCAGCGGAAGCTCCGCGAAAAGCAGCACAACTACTGCTAGCCACACACGGTTTTCGATACGCAATGCTGAAAGCACACCTTTGTTACCTTCATCAGCGCCTTCCGCTCGTGCTCGTATCCACTCTTGCAGGATGATAATAAAGAAAGGTAGAGCAAATACGCCCGTATCAAGCAGCGTGTTCCATACACCGTTGCTCACGATCCAACCCACAAGGGTTAGGTAGTATTCAAGATAATCCGTCGTATAGAGCGTCATACCTACTCCTAGAATCTGGTTAGCTGCATCAGCTCAAACACCAGGATGGTAATGATCATGGCGTACTGAATCCTTGTAAGTCTTGCCGCCGCATCTGCTGAAGGATCACGAGCAAGTACGCGTTTGCGCAACCAGGCCCACAAAGCGCCTAGGCTGATGTACAGCATCATTCGCCACGCGAGAAAATACGGGTAGGCCTGCTGGCGTGATGTGTCCCAGTGCTTCGTGTCACTCAATAAGCTCGTACCCAATTGATGAGCAGCTAGCCCTACAAAGCTGATCAAAAGCACTGCGCCAGCAATTTTCCAGAAGGAGCGCTTAGCTAAAGCCTTGAACGGGTTCATTGCTGGGACGTTCCTTTTTCGAGCTGGTGAACACGATCAGGTATGGGGTCGCCTTGGAAGACCCCGCGGCTGTTTTCCCTTCGTTCACGACTACGCTCAATGATTTGTTTTGCAGCGTTGCCGGCGAGCGAATTCCGCATATCCAGTTCCTGCTTCAAATTACCCAATTCCTGCTGGAGCACCTGCTGTTGCTTTTCGGTCGCAGTTACCGCATTACTGATACTGGTTGCGTTTGGCTCGCGGGCTCCAGCCTGGAGTACTCGACCCAGCAAAAGGCCGCGCTCGACGACATCTGTTAGAGCGACTTCGGAGGCTAGCCGGCGTGATAACACATCTTGATCATCATCCGTCCTGAGGGCCTCAATCAGACGTCGGGTGATTGGTACTGAGCTAGTGCCAGCCTTTCGTAAGTTGGACAGGGTGGGATTGGTATTGCCCTTTATGAGATCACGTAGATCCTCGAGCTTTGTCTCATACGACTCCTGAATCAGCGGCGTTAATCCAACACCTGGCCTAGTGGTTGTTCGCGTGCAATCCCTGCACGTGCGTTGTTCTTCCTCTCCTAAGACCCGGACAGCAAAACTGGTGGCGGCCTCAGGTGAGGCCCAAGTGCCGCAAATCAGGCCCTCATCACAATCGGATTCGCTGATAGGAGACGTGTCGTCAACCGCTCGATCATGAAGAAGGTTGTAGCCGGCCTTAGTGACATCCGCGACGATACGAATGGGCTGCTGGTTGCTCCCACCTGCAAAAGTCCCTCCTATCCAAGGCACTCCTACGTCGCCCCCAGTCGCATCGGCTTGGGTAACGCTAGCAACCGCGTCTCCTCCTGTGGCGTCTACCGATTGCTTCATCGCCTGGCCTTGAGCAATCTGAGTCCAACCCATCTGCTCAGAAGCAGCGTTCGCCATTTTCTCGCCCATAGAACGGCATGTGAGCTGGCTTCGATCAAAGTCTACCCGGGCTTGCAGAATTCCGTTTGAGAGCAGGTTGTAAAGCGCTGGGTTAGCGCGCTGAATGATGAGGGCAGGGAGTGAAGCGACTGCCCCGGTCGCACTTTGAATGACATTGCTCATGATCGTCTGGAAGCCGGACGTTGCACCGTTTAGCTGGTTTTGCAGCGTAGAAGTCAAGCTCATGTTTCCGCACATGAGGTTGCTATTCCAGCCTACCCCGACACCAAGGCTACGAGGGCTACCAGACTTACCCATCGCGACTGCGCTGCCCCCGCCAACGTTGTAAAGCACGTAGTCATCGATCACGTTACCTGATGCCTCATATCCGTAATTGTTCTGTGCAGCTTGGGCATGGCCCACTCCGTCCAGAAGCACCAATACCGTGATCAAGGCACAACCGAGTGGCCGTAGTTTTTTGACCTTCATACTGACTCCCACTGCGTTAGCCCCATATCTCACGAACCGGTACCGGCAAAATCAGTGCTGCCCAAAAACGTTTGTCCAGCACGTTTGCAACAACTGTAAGGACGCCAAAGCGCCCAAGCGTATGCACCATCCTCGGCCTGAGCATCTGCATTCATATTGGGGAAGACTGCACACGTAGAACTCAAGCTAGGCTTGAGCTCCTGCCATTTGTGATTCGTTATATCGCCTTCAGTGACTGGTCCTGGGGGCCAATATCCGTCTTGGGGGGCAGCTGTGATAGGGACGTAGACATGCGGTTGAGCAATGCGCGTGACCACATCTGCACTGCGTTGAGCCATGACAGCAGCTGCTTTGTACTCATCCACCTGATGCAGAAAACCATCACGCGGATAGACGTTGCCCCAGGTAGTTCCCAATAGCAGATTGCCTACCTCACGTTGACCAGGAATGATCGCTTGGGGGTAGGCCATTTCTGGAATGCTATTTCGCCAAGCTAGGCTATCCAACGTGCTTAAAAAATAGGGCATATACGGTTTAGCTGCGCTTTTACATACATAGCCGGTGCCACTGGCAGCTGCACTGAGGAGTGTTGCTGGATGTCCTATGACGTCCACATTTTTGAAGATGCTCATCTCATTTTCATGCTTGATATTGGTCGTGCCGCTGCCCCCATCTTGTGCTGAGGCATTAGGCAAACCATACGCAGCTACTTCGGTCCATGGGTTTTGGCCGGTCACCCCGTAGCTAGATACCACTGCTTCTGGAATGAAATGGCGTACCTTGGCAGAAGTCTTGACCTTGCAGCCAAAAGGCGTGCAAAGCAGCCAATAGCAGATACCTACGACTCTGTATTCGAGGCAATCGGGTGATATTGCAGACGGGATGATTGTTGCGGACTGTAGTGCAAATGCCGGCGTAGAAAGCGCAAGGGTAGCTAGAATCAATGATCTAGGTACCCTACAGAAGCGGGCCATAGTCATGATCATTGGCCCTCGCGTGCGCGGAAGTCATCTACCAAAGCCTGCGCTCGGGTGACATCGGCATTGCCATACACCACATACTGTCCATCGATGACCACTGCGGGTATTTTCTTCACACCCCAGCTCCACGCATCAGCAACACCTTGGTGAGCCTCACGTAGCTTTCTATTTATCGCATCACCGCGATCTCCGGACATTCGCCGCTTCACTTCAAGTGAGGCCAGCTGCGGGTCAACAGGCAAACCGGTTGATAACTGGCGCTGGATAATTTCGGGGTTATCCAGATAGATCACCCTCACACCTACCGAGCTTTTGACAGGGTTGTGGCTGTCTGTCACCACCACGGTGTCGGCTGCCGCATGTGAAGTGATGCCCAATATCAACGGAAGCATTGCAAGCGCGCAGCGAGCGGGGCAAATAGCAAAGGGGAGGGGCATTAGTCTAGAACCTGTGGTGTAAGGCACGGGCACTAGTCAAAAACATTCAGTGAGCAAGCGCAGCAAACAATACGATTTCCATCCAATACCATTTATTCGAGCATGGTATTGGATGCCGCTTGCGGTGGCCGGCTATGGCCTAGAGCGGGCCAACACCAGCCATGACTCATAGCTCACTGAAAAAACTTGTCCTCTCACCACCGCGTATAGCTGAGATCGCCCGTTCAGACAGCCAGGACATGGCGGCTTGGCAAGCTAGATGGCACTACAACTTCTGGCAAATCCAGCTCTGCTGGCAAGCTCAGCAGTGCTTTGTGAGCAACCTCAGACTGCGGGAAGGTCTTGAGCCATTGGGCTATTTTAAGCTGCAGATTGGTGCTCATCTCCCGCCGGTCAACTGCTCGGAGCTTCACTGCCTCAAGCGACTCGATCAAGGCCGGCGCACCGACTGTAAGCGTCTGCAATGCAGCGGCGGGATGCGTTTTTAGCAGGTCAACCAGCGTATCGATCAGTTCCTGGGTAACGTTGTTCATTGCTCGACTCATTGAAGCGCTTCCTTATTTTCGTTTTTCCCCCGGCTCAGGATTTCTAGGCCCCGGGCGCGGTCAATTTTTTCAGCCATGATGATGGCGGCATCAAGCTCCGAACAACCGTGCTCATTCATGATCCGGTACCGCTCGTTCTTCTCCTCCGGTTCAGTCATAGCCAAGGCGAGATACAGGCTCGGCGGGACTGTCCGGAATAGCATTTCCATGGATTTGGAAAGCACCACACCTTCCGCGAACTTGTGCTTTTCCTTGCGCGCCGAAAGCATCAGGGCCTTCTGAGCATCGTTGAGCTCACGAAAGCGGGAAATCTTGGCAACTTCATCAGGCGGCATGCTCAAGCAGATCCACCACTCGATCATGTTCAGCATTGGCGCAGCTTCAGGCGGCAGATCGTCGATGTTCTGAGTAGCCAGCCAGAACCAGGCGCCTAGCTTCCGCCACATCTTCGTGATCTTCACCACATAGGGGCAGAGCAAGGAATTCTTAGTGATGATGTGGCCTTCGTCGGTCACGTTGATCAGCGGGCGGCCCTTGTACTGGTCGCGCTCCGCGATGTTGTTCACGGTGTTGATCAGTGAGATGTACGAGATTGAAAGCTGCGCGTTGTAGCCTTCGCGAGCATAGGTCGCCAAATCTACGATGGTAACGTCCGCTTCAGGCCATGGAGTGCCGGCACGGTTAAATACGTCACCATCGGCGCCTTGGCAGAACATATCCATAGCGTCTGCCATTTCAAGTAGGCGATTGCGACGGTTCTCGGTGAGTTCCTCATCGCGGCCCATAGAGCGCAGAGCGTCCCTCACGTCCTGCGTCAGGACCGTACTAGCTTTAGCTTCACATACCTTGGCAGCGTTGATAATGCACTGACGGATCATGCTGCGGTCCGCACGTGACATGCGGGCTTCTTCCTTGGTCTCACCGCCAGTGATCATCAGGCGTGCGGTAATCTCAAGCTCGCCCAGGATGTCCCGTTCCTCATCATCGTCAGCGTCAGCGTCAGACATGCCAGGCATAGCTGCTGTAGGCTTGGTGACTACATCCTCTTCGTCACCATCAATGTCCAGTGTGGCCAGTACGTCAGGTGCCACCAACCGGCGTGCATCGGCAAACGGAGCCAGGCTGATACCCGAACCTGGAGCCAGCTTGACCCGGTGTACTGTCAAGCCCATACGAGCGAAGAAGTCACCCGTGAGACCAAAGCTATTGCCCGCTTCCACGATAAACAGCCGAGGCCGGTAGATCGCGACGGCCTGGTGGAGGAGAGTGTTGAGCGTTGCTGACTTGCCGGCACCAGTTGGGCCAAATAGGAACAGATGAGCATTCATTTGCCGATCAAGGGGATTGAGCGGGTCAAACGTGACCGGCCCACCACCTCGGTTAAAGAGCGTGAATCCAGGATGACCTGTCCCAGTGCTTCTGCCCCACACCGGGCACATGTTCGCGATGTGCTGGGCAAACATCATCTGGGTGTACCAGCCCGCATTTTTTTGTGAAGGATCGAAGCAGGCCGGTAGCCAGCGCAGATAGCTATTGAGCGGAGCTACTTCATCTTCCTCGCGCACCGGCAGCAGTCCGTTGTTAAGCATAACGTTGTGCAGCTGGAGTGTACGGTGATCGAGCTCTCGGTCATCTTTGCCTCGGATGAAAAAGCCCACGCTGCACTGATACAGCTTATGAGAGCTCGACAAGATGGTGCGGGCACGACGGATATCAGAACGGGCATTCTCGGAGGCAAGCGTGTCACCGACCGATTTCTTGCCCAGATAGTTGAGCTTGGCCTCCAACACGTCCTGCGGGTTCACTACCATAGTGATGCATAGGGTTGTATCTTCCGGCATCTGGTCGAACAGGGCATTTATGGCATTACCACCCTTACGGGTCTCGCCAGTGAGATGTCCGGTCGTAGGGGGCAAGCGCAGCTTATCTACCATGACCACTCGATGAGGCATCCCGTCGAAATACCAGAGGCCTTGGTCTACGTCCGATACTGGCTGATTGAAGAATAGCCGATCGGAAAAGTCGCGACCTGCAGCTAGCTCCAGCTCTCCTGGCTCAGTGGTCTCTGGATATGAAGTAAGACGGTAGAACTCGTCCTTGTCAGGGATCAAAGTCGGGGCAGGGTTAAACCAACGCAGCAACCAGTCGTGAATCGGACCCTCGGACATGCGGCGTGCAGATACGCCGGCATTGGCTAGCCCCCCGGACAGACGATCGCAGATTGAGTTGAGCTCCTCCTCGGCAGACTGTCCACGCCGAGCTGCAGCACCAACCGAGCGCCGGTAGACGACCATCCTGCACTCACGCATCTGACCTCGCCAAGGCAACCGTGAGACAGTTGTGTCCTCGAACAGCCCACCTGGGCGCGAGATGCTTTTCAAATGGTGCTCAAAGTCCCTTAGGTAGGCCTCACTGAACTCGGTACCTTGTGCCCGCGGCTGCACATAATCCCGCAAACCTGTAGTGAAAGGGTCCCAGTTCGTATCGTCCCTTGCATAGAACTGGACTACCCATGGGTGCTCATCGAGCTCGTCAAAGCTGTCTTGGAGCGCGCGTTCAAGCGCATCCCTTACCGAACGAAGCCAGTGTTCGTCGCGGCCTTCGGTACCTACCGATGAAAGATCATAGAACGCAGCGACCGATGCCCCATCCTCAAGCAGCATGCACTGGGAGTCAGGCAGGAATTCCGCCCAGGGTAAGAGCTTCACAAAGGATGGGAGGGTGTCGTATGTACGACGATGATCGCTCTCTGTAGCCGGACGTGCATGCGGATCTAATGCATCACCGGGAGCAGGGATACCGGCATCAGCCAACTTCGCGACATGATCCTCCCACACGTCTCTCTCAGCGTCAGGAGTTGTTTCAGGTACTGATTTGAATCGCTTGAAAAATGATAGCTTCTCAAACCTCCCCATTAATAATCCTCCGTCCGCTCGCCTGGCATGGCGTATTGGACCCGCTGGTAAAGTGGGAAAACAGTGCTATAGCCTGGAACCGGCGATGGATCACTGCCGGCCATATGGGGGTACACGTACATCACCAAATCCGGGTTCGGCAGGCGTCGGAACTGACTGTAGATTTCGTTTTGAGCGGTGCGAGTGTATTGACTTGGGTCGTTACGCTCTGCCTCTGCAGCGATGCCTTTGTCTTGTACAGCGGCTCCTTCCGTCAACGGCCGACGCAGTTGCTGCCGTGCGTCGAGCATTTTGAGCTGCCCAACACTGCCGGAGCCGCCACCCGTGCCTTGGGTCCAGATATCCATCATGGTGTGGTCACCATGGGGGAGCATCTCATCCTTGGTAGTTGAGCAACCAGCCAGCACCAGGCTCAACGCCAGGGTTCCAAGAGTGGGGTTAATCCAGAGTCGAGACATGCGGGGCCCCTGTGCCGTACTTGACCTTGCGGCCTTTGAGTTCGTAGTCGATTTGCAGCTCTTTATCCAAGTGGATCGAGACCTTGGCTCCAGGCTGGACATACACAGCCGCAAACGCTTGTCCGTAAAGCTTGTTCACCCAGTCAGATACATTGCCTACGCCACTTGTAAGAATCTGCTGAACCGCTTGGTTACCAGTTGTAGTCGAGCCACCAAACGATCCGCCGCTGCCTGAGAAAACGGACGTCGAGCTGCCGCTGCTATCAGAATTTCCAAAAATAGTGGCTGCACCGGCGCCTGCAGCTGTAATCAGAGTCTGGGTGCCTATGTACTGATTGGCGTTGCTCTTGCGCTCACCACCTACACACGGGATACCGTACTGATCGCTGATCCAACCCAAACCGCCCTGTACTTGGTCCAGGTCTGAGCCTTTATTTTCCGAGTTACCACTGCCCTTATTCTTGGAGGCATCCTCAGGTGCGGGCAAGGTTCTTACCCGGCCATCATTGAATACGAAGGTAATGCTGCGCACCTGACCTCGCACACAGGAGAGGGTCCAATCGCCGGTCGCGCTGCCTGAAACAACGGCTCCAGCAACGTCTGGCAGATCGATGCCATTGGCAGTGAGATTGTCAGGACCGATCAATACTTTGAACGGGTAGGGGTCGTTCACAGTGCCGTCTATTGGTACACGTCCGACCAGTGCCGTCATGGCTACGGACCCCATCAGGGTTGAGTTTTGCGGAAGCGTATATACCTTACGAACCTTCTTCTTTTCCGCTCCGCCAACCTTAGTGGTTGCCTCTGCCAGCTTCGATTGGGTGCTGTCGCTACCTGAGCCAAAACTGGTTGGGAAGCTATATCCGGTTACTTTTTTGCCCCCTGAACCTGATAGACCAGGCGAAGCATCAAGTTCACGCTTGTCAGACGGATCTATCCAGGTTATCCCGTCTCCACTACCACTTCCGTTCCCTGTGAAGCCTGAACCCTCACCGCCGTCCAGACCCAGCCCTACGGGCATATCCTTGCTATTGGGCTGCTTGTAATTGCTTACTTCAGCTTTGAAGCGCTCCATCATGGACTTGGCGTCTGTGGTTGCCCGAGACAGATTTTTCTGGTCATCCTGGAGCTTGTCCTTCTGGTCACGAAGTCCACTTTCAATACGATTATCGATGTCGCTTTCGCGCGAGCGCAGGCGCTTGTTTTCCTTCACTAAGTCTTCATTGCTTCCTTGCAAGGTTTTCAGGTCGATACGCATGGCCTTCACCTGGCCGACCAGGGTTGCAACAATATCTTTGGAAGTATCTCCCTCCACCCCCAGCGTCTTCATCTCCGAGGGTGTTAGCTGAGGCTTGTCTTCCACCACCTGAGCAGGGCGATCGCTTTTGTTTTTGAGGGTGACGATCCCAATAAAGATTGCCACTGCGGCAACTCCGATGACGATCCACTTGAGCAAGCCACTAGCGCTATTAGTGCTCATGCTTGGCTCCCCCCACATTGGCAGACGGGTCAATTGGGCTCATGGATGGCAATACTGACTTGCTCAGGTCGCGACCTTGAGTAACCAGGTAGGCCACCGTCGTATCTGCATCGCTGCCACGATTTCCCAGATAAGAATGCTGGAACGTGGCCGCACGTAAATCACCGGTCAACTCTCGAGGATCAAGCGTGATGCGCATAGCCGATAGATTTTTGAGCCGCACTGCAGTGACCCAGTAATCATCAAGCTTCCATGACGCTAGAGCGGTCGCCTGGATAGGCTGAGTAGGCATAAGCCCTGACAAATCCAGCGAAGGGTTGATGTTGGCCTGGCTGATACCATCCACTGCCTCTACCGTACGCAAAGGGGCATACAGCGATTGGCTGGCGTAGCGAGTAAGCACGACTGGAACAGGTGTTGCGCGCTTCTCTGGGCGAGCATCGCGCTCGTCATCGTCATCCTCATCTGCTTCGTTAGCATCTGTACTCACAGGTGCGCTGGCATATTTGGTGCTAGCCACATCGCCTCGAACAACCTTGACCGGTTCCAATTCAGCCTTACCTTCAGTAGGTGGATTAGCCGCAATATCCAGCAAGATCAGCTCGCCCGTGGTTTCAGACTGCACCTGCAAGCGAGTTGGCTCTATTGCCTCACTAGCTCTGAGGTAAATAGCGCCATTAGCGCTCTGCACACGTAGCTTGTCTTTGATGGAGTTGGGTACACCGACCCGGACGTTCTCTTCGACGAATACAACGCGCTCTTGGCCTACAACCAAGGGCACGGGAAGGGGCAGACGCTGCCAGCGCAGAATCTCGACTGCATGCGCTGGAATAGAAAGGATCAGTCCGGCTGTTGCAGCAACAAGACAGGAGTAAACAGGCAGGACGCGTTTCATGTTCAATCTCCTTTGGCAGCCAGGTCAGCAGGTTCCGGGGTAGTGATGCGCATGGGAGCGCTGGTGTAACAGTCCAATGCCATCCCCCACGGGTTCATCTCACCGTCGCCATCCATGCGCACAACCTTGACGGGATACCGCACAAAGGATTTTTTAACCGGTTCCGAGGCATAGTATTCGCTCGTGGCCAGGTCCAAATTTACCTGCCAAGAATCCATGGATAGCTGCTTGACCCGCATAACAGGATCGTCTGAATAGCCGCGTCCAGGAATTTCGGAAACGTAACGGATTCGGTCTTTCAGTTCGTTGTTCTCATTGCGAAATTTGTAGTCCCCTTGCAGGAAGGCCCGGCAGCTGGGTGTCAAATATTGCTTGAGTATGGATATCTTGTTTTCGTAGTCGCGCTTGCCATCCACCGGCCAGCTATTGAGCTGCTGAAAGATGTAGGAAGTGAACGAATAGACGCTTTCTGGTGGTATATCCCACCACTTCCGGGTACTACCCGAACGCAAATCTGGCGGTACATGAACTGTTAGGTCTTTGGGTGAATGCCACCATCCAGCGCCGGCTGCTATCGCCAGGCCGCACGCGACAATGCAGGCAACTCGTAGGGTTTTGACGTGAGCTTCCAATCGGGCGACGTCGTTGCGGATTCTGCTCATTATTTGACGCCTCGACGATGAAACCAGATCCCCGACCGCTTGATGAGAATGCGGCCGCCAAACCAGCCTGCGATTGCAGGAAACCGATGGGTAAGCTTCCATTGAAGATTTCGGTAAAACCACTCATCTGGACGGCCTCGTTTCAGGCGGCGCATGATACGGCCGCCTGTCACGATTCCCAGGGCACCTACAAGAAGGCCGGCAGTAGGCACAAGGGCAATTTTGCTAAATACAATTGCGAGGATGACGCCCAAACCCAGTCCTATAGCCACCGAGACTGCTCCAACAAAAAAAAGCTCATCCGCTGTTAGCCCCATCACCACAACAGGTTGTCTGTTGAGGCGGTTGGGAAGAAAATCTACGGTCCCATCTGCTAGGGTTCTGAGCGGTTCATAGCTCTCTTCCATCAGAAACAACCTCAGAAACTGAAGGGAACCGTCACAGGATCTCGGCAGCCTGAGTGCACAGCCATATAACTAGAACCAGGATCAACGCGCCTACACCCACAGTCGCGCCGAAGTCGCCCCAGGTTTTACGGCCTGCTTGCACTTGCCCGTATGAGCCAACCGAATGGTGGGCAACAACCAAGAAAGCTACCGTAGCCAAAGCTAGGCCCAGCAAGATGCCGATGTCAGATCCATAGTTTTTAAGCGTTTCCATGATGCCTGAACCGTTACCGCGAGTTGGTGCGTCAGAAACAGGCATAACCGCAAAGGCCGGGCTGATCGACGACATGATGCCGGCAGCTGCAAAGAGTGTTTTGATGGAAAGATTCCGAGCTCCATTTACAGTTCGCGTAATAGGATTGCTGCTGATCACTTCTTTCATGGAATGCCTCCTTCGGCATGGGTTTGTAACGCAATAAATTTCAGATCACTGCAAAAGCAGGTATGCCAAGCCAAGAAAAATAAGGATGAATCGAGCAGCTGTCGTGACCACTGCTGCCCTGTCCAATCGTTGGTTTGCCCATCCTCGATAAGCCGAGAGCACCGCCCATGCTCCCCAAAGAAAAATGGCGACAAAGACCAGCCCTACGAACAAATTCGAAGCAACAGAAGGTGCAAAGCCACCTGTGGCTTGGAAGGCGCTGTTTTGCGCTGCTGTCATAGCTGTCATGGCGCGACGGGGCCAGTGCGCGTGTAGTGACCAGACAGTGTCCCAGGGTCCCGTGGCTGAGCACGGGTAGGGGTCATATAGGTCTGCAAGCCTTTACGAATCGTATCGAGGTCTTGCTGCAGACGTTCGTAATCGAAGTGATAGCGTTCGCCTTCTGGGCTACTCAGTTCAGCGCTGCGTTGTGCAACGCGCTGCGACTGGTCAATTTGGCGAATGATCAGCTCAAGATTTTCGGCTTCAATCGCGCTTGCAGCTGAGGCACATTGACCGCCTGCAAGAGCGGTGATCACCAATGCGATCACTCTGGCGCGAAGGGGTAACCGAGCATGTTTCATCGTCTAAATCCTGGCTTTGGCCGTTGGACACAGCCTGCCAAGCTCTTGAAGAAACATCCGCAAACAATGCTATTTGCAACCCAACCTATTTATTCCGAAGAACATTTTGTTCGCTTCATTATCAGCAGGTAGGCGACGGGGACTACATACACCGCTCCTGAAATCTGATTCTGCACAGCGCTAGCCTGAGCAACTGACTGCCAAACTGGCTCGACCGTTACAAGCTCCCATCCATAGCTCCCATGCTCGTTGAGAGCATCCTCGATCGTGCCGGCCAGTTCGCTGTGTAGGGCAGCCTGATAATCGGAGACATATTTTTTCTTGATCAGACCTGTCTCGCGCCTATCGTAGGCGGCTGGAAGATTAATCGTCTTGTACTCGATAGACAGAAGGGTCATAGATCACTCTCGGGTGTTGCGGGCCGCAACATCTGGACCTGCTGTAGGGGGTCTTCAGCTCGCGTTCCTTAAGGCTGCCTAAAGGGGCTGCAACGATTCTGAGAATATCCCTATCTAGAGAGCGGATCTCAAAGGTAGCGTGCCTCACCGGATGCACAGGTCTGGTTCACCTGCACGCTTATCAATTACTAGGCAGCGATGAGCTCACAATTTCAAAATCGGCCTCTTCGTAACTGAGGGTGATCTCCCGGTAATCCGAGGTCTTGTGCTCAAGGGCTGATCTCGGGTATGTAGTGCCGGCGACTCCTAGTGCAAAGCACCACGGCTCAGAAGCGGTATGAGCACGCGCACTGTTGATCTGCCAACTCACAACTGAAATCAATTCACGTAAAGCCTGAGCGAAAGGAATCTCTTGCTGGTTCCCGCTCAGAGCCAAGTGCTCTTCAAGCTTGGCCGCCCCTACTTGCGTCAATCCAGTGATCAGTCGCATAGATTCGCTCTCTAAATCAGGTTTTTCACAGTCCAAAACTTCCGGTCCATCACAAGTACTTCTTGAAGCTGCCTGCGGTGATGCTGACTGACACGGCGAGCATGACCGCGCACGGCAGAAGTACCAAAATAGGACTGATGCTGATTGGTATGGAGAGGTAGATGATCCAGGGGGCCACTGCTAGCGGTTTGATCGTGGCTCGCGCTCGATGGTACAGAAACCCTGACTCCAGCCCCGCGCCAAAGCGGCGTATGTCGCGACGAACCAAACCGTCGACAAAACCGACCAGGACGGCCATTCCAAACAAAGGAAGGGTCAAGGTCAGCACAATCAGCCGTACCAGGAAGGTCAGGATCGTGTACACCGCTGCAAGCCCGTAGTCTTCCGCCAACACCATGGCGTGACCGATGCTATGGTCCCAACCATGGCCATTGGTACTCTGGTCGTGGTAGGTCGCAGAGAGGTTCTGAACAAAGGCGACAAAACCGGTATCCACGAAAAACAGCTTGTAGGCACTTTCGATGATCCACAAGGCCGTTTCTCCGGGCTCATGTACGATCACGCTGCGGGTGAAATCCTCCGAAAGCCAATCCAGCTCTGTGCAGAGCATGGTTTGCGCGTGCTGCCAGCCCTGATCACCCCAGAAAAAATACAGCCCAATCCACTCGAAGACCACGCTGATAAAAAGCGAGCCGAACATAACCGCCAGGAATCGGAAGGGCAGAGTGAGGGTGCTGACGAACCAGCCACTTTGCTGTACCTGCTGCCGATCAGCAGTCTTTGCCATATCCGCCATGGGATTTTTGTCCTTGTTAGTGGAGCGTGACAGCGATGGTTTCGCACTGCAGCAAAACGACTCCTGCGACAGGATCCTGAAGGCTTAGAGCCACTGAACCATTCTGTCGTATCCAAGCCGGTTGAAACCCCAACTTGCGTAGCCGTTCATACACCGCAGGCTCATCAAGAGCTCCGCTGTACGTCGCACAGATCTCGCTCTGAAGCAGTTGAGATAAGCTGTACAAAGCTTCTGAACCAGCAACCTTGACTCTGAACCAGAGCTTCTGTGGAAGGTTATCTATCATCGCGGCTCTCCTCCGTGAGGGCTTGGGGTGTTGGGGATCCGGACATAACAGGAGCAGGACTTTCGAAATCAAGGTCAAGGTCCGCCGGTAGATCGTCCTGGGCGCCTCCCACAGGCCCTGTGTTGTTCCACCACTCGCCGCTGTCCAAGTAGTTGCTGCGCATGTAACTGGCCAGGTGCTGCAAGTCTTTTGGCATCTTTTCATCCGGATCGACCGCAGGCAGAGGCATGCGAATCTTCCAGAGATTGCCACCTTCAATCAGAGCAAAGGCCTGCCCCTTAGGTAGCGAAACCACATGGGAAGGCTCGATCAGCGGGACCGAGACCGAGCTAATCCGGTCCTGGGTGTTGGAGGTGAAAGCCGTGTTTCCGGTTGGGTCCGATGTATCGGTAGCGCCGCTCACCTGAGTTGTGGCGTACACATCGACCTTGTTCAGCTGGTTGGTCAGCAGCTCAGCGGTGGCTGTTTCCCGGACACGCAGCATGAATAGGTTGTTGAAGTTACCAATCACCTGACCAGCCTTGGCACGGTTGCCGATTCGGGCCTCAATGTCGCTCAGGGTTTGGGTGTAGGCTGTCACCTGAATGCCGGCACCGCCTCCCTTGTTGATCATAGGGATGAACTCTTCCCCCATAAGCTCGTTAAATTCATCACAGTGCAGGTTGATTGGGATCTTGGTGCCCGTATCGCTACCCGGCAGGCCATCGTCCACGCCATGCTTGTAGATATGGCCAGCCACCGACACCAAGTCGGAAAACATCGAGTTGCCCACCGCAGCGGCAACCTCGGAGTCCGATAGGGCATCTAGGCCCACGTAGACGATCCCGCGCTTACGGATAATCTGCATCCAGTCGAAGATAGGGCGCGGATCGTTCAGGTCGTTATAATTGGGGGAAATGAGCTCAGCCATGCGGCCCGTAGTGAGCTTTTCCAACAACGGCAGCAGGCTCGCTACGATCTTGTCGAAATAGGTCTTGTCATAACGCACAGCGCTACGCAAGCCGTCCATCACTGGGTCTTCGACCCGAATCTGAGAGAGGTAGGCATCGAGCGCGACCACGCGCAGCGACCGGCCCTTCATGTTGAAGGGAATATTCTTCTCATTGAGCTTGCCCTCAATCGTTATGACCTTCTCCCACTCTCTGGGATCGCGCCTGGAAAAGAACAACTGCGCATATTCTAGGAACAGGCCTTCGATGTTGATCACATGACGCTGGATCTTCATGTAATCCGGACGCTGGCCAAGCTCGTTCAAGGCACGTGCAATGATGTTCACGAACCGCCAGGAGAATTCCTTAAACGCCGCACTGTTGCCTTGGCTGGGCAACTGACCTGCCACCCGGCTGGCCACCTCAGAAATCCTCCCAAAGCGACCTACAGCGTTGTAACGTGCCGATATGTCCGGCCAGCCCAGGTGAAAAACGTAGAACTCGCCCAGACGACCCGCACGCTCTGCCTCGACATAGGCGCGCTTGAGCAAGTCTGCATCGCCTTTAGGGTCGAAAATGATCGTTGTCTCCCCCCGATTGATGTCCTGAGTAATGAAAACCTCGGCTAATCGGGTCTTGCCCACGCGAGTCGTTCCCAGTACAAGCGAATGCCCTACACGCTCGCCCAAGGGCAGGGAAACCGGGACCTCGTTAGGTTCGATTCCGTGCAAACGTGGCGACCCACCAACCGGGGGTAGCGGACGCACCGGATTCAACCATGAGTCGGACGAGGTCAGCCGCGGTATCAGGCTGAAGGGGAACGGAGTCTTCTCCATACGCTCTTCTAGACGGCGTGCGGCCACATAGCTGGGCTTTGGCTCTACATAGGCTCGATATTCGGGACGGTACGTCTGCAGCAAACGCTGGGTGTGTTTCTGCTCCCACTTGAAGCCCATGCCAATGAACAGGCGCTTGTTACTCACCGGCACCTTACGGCTTTTCATCTCGTAGCGTGGCAGCCTACGAATATTGCGCTGGTACCGCAAAACGGTCAGACCCTGACTAAGGCGCTTCAGACCAAAGAGGACCATCACGATTGCAGTCGCGTATCCAAACTCTGGAGATAGAGCAATAGCCCACGGCGAGACCACACTGACAACTGCGCAACATGAGCACACAAAGGCCGTACAGAGCTCAACTGGTGGGCGTAGCAACGCTTCGATTGCATGATGTTTTAGGGTCATGACTACTGCTCAATACTTTGGAATGTAACCAGTGCAGGGTAGTGATCCAACGACAACCGTTTGGCTACATCTCCACCAGGTGTCGGTAGCATGGTCAGGCCGGCACCCACCTGGCGTAGGGCCTGTAACCCGTTGACCGTTTTGACATTCACAACCATGCCTACGGCCCCCATGGCAACGAGTGCATCCTTACGCGATATGAGCCACGCACGTGATAAATCGTCGTCTCCTACGATGAAAAACGGTCTCAGTCCTGGCGCATTGATCTGTCGCCGAACCACCTGACCTGGGCTGATACTGGGAGACAGGACTGGAAGCATGTTGGCCTCTGTAACTGGCCCTGACAGAGGTCGTGCTTGCGATGCTTGTGAGGTGTCCGGCTCAGGATTCAGTTGCTCATAATACGGTTCGGCCGATGCGCCACCTGCATCGTCGACCACTTTGAGCGCTCCGAAAGCGCACGTGATCGAAAATGCTTTAAGGAGGGCCGTCCAGCCAAGACAGATAGCGGTCCGTTTCATGGGTTGCCTACCAAGAGAGTATTGGAATCATTGCCGAGTACACGGCGTAAATGACTGTCGAAGGCTGTTCGATAGCGTGCGGCAGGTGCTCCCCCAGCAGGCCGATGGTATCTGCCGGCTGCTTCAGTCCAGTTGCCGGTCTGGTCGTACCATCCCCTAAGAATCTCGGCACTGACCGACAGGTTTCGATAGGGATCAAGCGCTTCGCAAGGCTCTTTGAAATGATGGCCGTTCCAGCCGATGTTGACCTGCGCAATGCCGGCATCAACGCGCTTGGCCCCAGCTTCGCGAATACCGATCAGTAGTGCTGTGCAAGCTGCTTCGCGAGTCGCAAATCGATACGAAGCGCCGGCAACATTCAAGGTCCAAGGCCAAGGAAGTAGCCGGTCCTTAATTCTGGTACCGGACTCCTGAAGCGCTAAAGAGAACAAAACGACTCCGGGTACTCCGGCGGTGAATCCAGCAAGTTGATAGGCCGGAGGCGGCAGCTCATCTGCCTTAGCAAGGCTCATCGTCACCCAGCAGCAAGTCAACACGAAGGCCTTAAGCAGTGCGGTCACTGCTGCACCCATTTGCCGCCGGTTTTACGCAGAGCAATTGGGAAATTTGAAGCGGAAACCGAGGTGCCTGATGCTCCTAGAACAGCCTCCAAGCGACCCTCATCGTGGTTGAGGGTAATGATTTTTTGTCGGACCTTAGAAGCTTCGATGCCCGAGGCAATCGCCCAGGCGCGCAGCTTGTCATCGCTATCGGCGTCGTCGAGCATATAGATATCGAATGGCGTGCCTTTTAGCTGTAGAGCTTTGACACGAGCAGAGCAGGCCTGGCAATCAGGTTTAACGAACAAGGCTAGACGTCCATTGCCCTCGACCTCAGACTCAAGAGAGGGTGGCCTTTCGTTAAACATGGGCTTGTCTGGACGCAGATTAATGACCTGCTGGCCACGATTGAGCTCAGCCACTGCATTGTCATAGGCGCGCTGGTACTCAAGCTCTTTCTGAACCCGTTTGGTTTCGGCAACGGCCTGCAAATGTGCAAAACGATCGCGCTCTGCGTCGGACCGCGCTTCTATACCCAGTACAGCTATAGGGTCTAACCCGGGTGAGTAGATCCCACGAGCGCCTTTCATGAGTTCGGAATACCGATCCCACTCCTCAACTGACAAACCCCAACGTTCAGCCTGCTTCTGGGATATCTCTTTGTCATTGGAGGAATGCACTTGAGTATTCTGTACCTGGCTTGTGGTGTCCTGTGCATGTGCGCCGCAGGAGCCAATAACTGCGCAGGCCAGTAGGAAATTCCGCATAGACATGATCACTGTTTTACACTCACTGAAGCGTCAAAACCTGAGTAGTGCCGTTGACTTCAAACTCGGCGGTGGTACTGCCTAGATTGCGCAGCTGCCAGTCGTAGCGGGTATCGCCAGGGCGTATCAGAGAAATCTGATCAAGGCGTGTACTGCCATTAGGGGCAACTGATAGGAAGCGCTCACCACCACGAATCTCAAAGCCAATCACTTGAAAGGGAGGGCTCAGTTTTACTGGACGCTGCGCAACGACCAAGGGAGTTTTAGGACGAGATTTAGCCGGCTGTGCCGCTGATACCATTACAGGTCTCTGGGCAAGAACATTCACGCGCTTGTCCATAGCTTCAAGAGCAGTCTGGATGGACTCAATTTGTGCCTTGAAGGCCAGAAAATCCGGTGATTCGCTACCGGTTTGTTGCGTCCCGACCATTTTAGCTTTGAGGTCTTCAACTTGGTTTTTCAGCTCTTGCTGGGCGACAGCGAAATCGGTACGTAGCATCACGTCTTTCTGTTTGTCGCTGACGGTCGCTACCTCTTCAGCAAGCAATGTCATGTGCTCATTGACACCCTTGATCGCTAATTCTTGTCGATCTGCTTGATCGGCATCCCCCATGTGACTGATCTGTACCTGCTGATAGCCATTCCAGCCCACAAGCAGCAGCAGTGCGCCGCAAACTGCTAGAGCTGGAGCCTTGGATTTAGGAACTTGAGCTCGACGATCAACACCTAGCCGACGTTCCTGACGCTCCTGAGGGAGTGCGCTTAGCTGTTCAGTCATGTGCGAATCCTCCTGCAGGAGCACTAGATGAGCTAGCTGCTACTCGCGCTATTCGCTCATAGCCTTGGCGCTTTTCGAAACAGATGTTGCGAGACACCTCGTCGACTACTACCTGCCAGGCGGGACCTGCGAGGATCTGAACGGTATTTCGAAGTGTCATCGGGCCGAGCTGGTACTGGGAGGCGGGGAGAGGTAGTCCATAGAGGACTTTCACATCCCCCTGGGCAGGGCAAAGGCCATAGCCAGAACGCTGCATGACGTAGCTCATCGCCTCATGCACGTTCGGGGTCATGGACTGAGGGATGGTAACGTTGATGATCTGACTAAGTAGGTCGCGCTGTTCGGCCCCGGGCTCAGTACTGACTAGAGTGTAACGACCGTAACGGACGACCGGCTCTGGAATCGGTGTAGCGCCCTTGGGATACAGGTCCGGACGGACTTGTTCAGGAATACGGCTGCCGTCCTGGGCACTGGTAGCCAGAGCAGTTGTGCCGGCGTTTTTTCCCGTTGCGCAGCCTGACAGAACCAATAGGGCCAGTGCCGCGCTGGCCAGGCCATACCGCTGCGAAGCAGCAATCGGGATACTCATCGTGAAGCCCTCACACCAATATGGCCTCTACGATGGATAACTGCGTCAATCTGCGCAGCAATAAATGGGATATTGATCAGAACCTATTTTTGGCCTGCACCTAACCGGACCCTACCAGCAATCCTCTGTTGCTCATCAAAATCCGTTCTAGCACAGGCTTGGCTAAGGAAAGGGTTATATTGTAACCGTCTCTTTAAGCTTGATCACGATAGGATCACCAACCTTAAGCGTTGCTATACCTGGCTGACCGTCTGGTCCGAATAGCTCAATCGCAAAATTGACCATGTCTTTTTTCTCGCATGACAGCGTTGCCCTATTTGCTTCATGAAGGTGCGTTATTGGGTTGAAGCGGTACGCAACATTGACCTCACATTTCATAGCTCTCAGCGACCTTTGAGTTTTTTCATCATTACTCACAGCCAAATCGCCTGCAAAAAACGTATCTGAGCTTGCGAATTGCCAAAGAGTGGCAGTGATGGTGGTTCCAGAGTCGATCTTGGTCTTGGGTCCACAGCCCAAGAGTGCGAAGGAGCACATTGCTAGAAGAGCGGTTTTTTTGAAGTGCATTGCCTAATTACCTATCAGTAGTGTGCTGATTGAAACTGAAAAATTGCGAGATTTTCAGATATGAAAAAAGCCCCCCTTAGGGGGCTATAAGGATACTCAACCCGCGACTAGTTGCCGAGCGAGAGCCATTTCTACTGAATCACCATCCTGATTGAGCGAATCGAGGCCGGACTCGGGCACATCGCCAGAGGTCGACTGTGATACTGCTATTTTCTTTGCCATAAGCTCAAGACAAGCAATCTGCGAGGTTTTGGCATAGCCAACAAACACCACACGAACCGCCTGCTTTTGCCCAATACGCCATGAGCGCCTAGCTGCCTGTTGCAAGGTGTAGACGTTCCAGCCTGTCTGCATGAAGCAAATGGTTGGAAAGTCGAGCAGATCAAGACCTGTTTTGACCAGCTCCGGGTTTGTGATTAATACGTCGATGCCTCGAGCCACCTGGTCGAGAATCCAGTCCTCACGGCGGGCCGTGTCAACTGAAGCCCTCAGCACTGCAACCTTTAGCCCCTGACCCTCCAGAATCATCTTGAGGCGAGCTGTGGTGTCCCTGGTACCTGTGTAAACCGAGTACACAAGCACCTTGCGGCCTTGGGCCTTCTCTTCCTGGCACAACTGCACAAGCTTGCGTTCCTTGGGCATCAGCTCCATTTCCTGAAAAATGGTAGGTACAAACGCTAGTAACTCCCGAGACCGCGGATGCTTGACGGTCTCAGCTCGAAAACAGCAATCGGGCCATGCCAGCAACACGTTCAACACCACACCTAGCAGGGTCGTATCCCGTCGAGCTAGGGCTTGCCGCAGCTCAGCGGTAAGGCTGCCTGCAAGACGCGCATATGCTCCCGCCTGCTCGTCGTCCATGTCGACCTCTACAAACTGCTCGACGTAGGACGGCAGGACGTTGCCCCCGATATCCTTAAGTTTCAGGAATACCGTGAAGGGCAGCACGTAGCGCAAGATGCCCTTGGGACCAAATCCTGGAGCCTTCACTGACCGGACACTGAGCGCCTTGCCGCGAGCGGTCTTGTGCGCACGGTCGTCCTTCTCCGTGTAGATGTCTTTCAACACCCCGTGCTCCCTCATGAACGACATGGCAGCCGGTGCCATGCTTCCCCGACTATTCGGCCGGTACCCATCCTCGATCATGCGCCGAGTAATGATCCGAAATAGCAGGTAGAAAAGATCATCGGCATAGCCCCCCATCAAGGTCCCGGTCAGCAACAAGGTCTTGCGGGCCTTGGCAGCAAGTACGCCCATGGCTTGCCCCTGGGCGGAACCTGCATTCTTGTATTCATGCCCCTCATCGACGATAAGCAGGTCAAAAGTATGGTCTGGTAAGTACCGCTTGATGAACTCGGTAGGCTGATAGCCACCTTCACCCAGACCAAACTCGATGTTGGCCATCGCACGCTCCATGCGCTTGGCCTGCTTGTCGCTGAAAACGAAATTGCCCTCACGATCCATTAGATTGATGAACTCGTGGACGTTGTCGGCCAGCATCGAGGCGAGAAAATCTTCCCCAAACTGGTTGACCAGCGATTCCGCTTTCACTGGGCCGATGGTTGGAATCCGGCACATCGATTTAAGGATGATTGAACGACGATTACCGGCATCAGGCTTACCTGCCCTTAACAACGACCAGAGACGCTCACCACACGCGGGGCAGCTTTGGCGCCTAGCGTCGAGCATGAACTGCTCCACGGTTCGGTAGTTGCCGTCGTCATCTAGGAGGTTGCCGAAGCAACCTGGGCAGGTTGCTACAACCATCTGACCGATCTGCTTGGTGACACATACCGGCTTCCAGTGAAACCCCATGCGCATGCGAACGCGGCCGAGGATAAAGAACTCTTGCTTGCCATCATCAGCCAGACCTAGCTGATCACGCAGTTTAAGCAACTTGGTAAGCGTGTCAGGCCCGTTGAGAACCCAGACACGTGCATTAGGCACAGTCTCAAGGATTTCCCGACGCCATTTGTAGACGAGATGCGGTGGGGAGACGATAAGCGAGCGCCGATAGCCTTCCTGGTACAGCACTGCTGCTACAGCTATTGCCATCATTGTCTTCCCTGTCCCCATTTCGGCATTGATCACGCCGGCTTGTTCGCCTTTATCCAGCAGAAGGGCAGCCATGGCCTGCACGACTTCCGATTGAGCTGGAAAGGGCTTTCTCTTGAGCGAAGCCATCACGGCCTGGCGAGTGCGCGAGCCATTTCCCCCATACACCGGGGGATTGGATTGGTTTAGCGATGCAAGCAGCTCTTCGCCAAATTCCGCAACGAAATCGTTGAGGTCAATGGACAGAGCCGCGTCTTGCTGGGTGGTTTGGTCGTGCATGTCAGTCACTCCAGATAACGGGCATGCACGACCCCAGACGGGCGCGGCAAAGGCCCGTATGGGTTTTCAGCAGGATTGCTGAGAGGGTCTAGTACTCGGAGGGGAACAGCAGCGTAGTCACGCTTCTATCCGCCTCTGTGATAATCCAAAGTTTGGTCTCGGCTTCGACATCGATGTCGTAGACCGAGAACAGACGGTTGCCCAGCCGCAGGGCAGCATCGTTGGAACTCTTGTCCTCGTCACAGCAATCCCCCCAGTCCCCGGCAAAATGCCGACGAATATAAGGCGCTGGATTTAGAAACCCATCGGCAACCACATCGTTTACGCCTCTGCTAAACACCAGACTTCCCGAAGGAAACTTGGAGCCTGCCACAGAAGCTCGAACGTCCTGCATGGCTGTCTCAGGGGTTTCTATCGGCGGAGGCTCTTCAGCCTTTGCCGTTGAGGTGATCTTCATGATCCGTCCCAGGGAAGCCGATCCAGGCGTCATGTCCCATGCCAGGATCACTGGAATAAAACGATCAGTCAGAATGCGTACCTCCGAAACTGTGCCATCCTCATTTTCGGTGAACTCGGTCTTGCGTGACTTCTCCTTGTAGGTATCGCCCTTGAGCACCAAAACCCTGCCGGCCTTGGACGTGACAACACCCGAAATGGCCCCGGCCGCCAGCGCAAGCGCTAAATGCCAGGAGGACAACGCACGAACCGGTGGGCGCGGTTGTACGCCCATGTGGTGAAAGTGCAGGCCGAAGTCGGGCCACAAGCCTGAAAGGCGAGTGGTTTCCTCAGCGAACTGCGATGCCTCTAAAGAGACGCGGTAGAAGTGCTCCAACTCGCCAGTGGCTGCAGGAACCTGATAGGGATCAAGCGTCCAGTCGACCGGCAGTTCATCTGGCTGCGTGTCGCCCTTACCAATGCTTAGCAACAGGTCCTTGAGCTCTCCTTGGGGGAGAGTACGGTCCTGATCCTTGCGCTTAGTTCTGACGCCAAATACCACAATCTGCCGAAATTGCTGCTCTGGTGCGCGATAGACCCGAAGGTCTGAAAAATGATTGCACAACCAGCTGCTGAATTCTGCGTCCAAGCAGCCATTGGGAACAATGCACACCATGACACCGCCGTACTGCAGATAGTGGATAGCGCGCTGATAGAACACCTTCTCTAACCGGCGCCGGCCCTTGCTCTGATACTGCGATGCTCCGCTGTGGTCGGCAACTAGGTCGCCGTAGGGTGGATTGAACCAGAGCAGACCAAAGGACTGGCGAGAGATCATGGTGTCGAATAGATCTCCCTGCAGTACCTGATCAGCCATTTCTCTGGCATGGCTTGCTCGATCTCTGTCGTACTCGACAGCGTAGGCCTGGACTGAATCACGGCCTAGAACATGGGCGGCCTCAGCAATCGCAACCCCTTCACCGGCACAGGGATCAATGATCCGCATCGTGCCTGCTGAAGGTTGCAAAGCACCCAGGGCCCGCTCAAGCGTTGCCTCATCGGTAGGGTAATAGCCATTTTTGGCGAAGTTGCGTGCCAACCTAGGAAACATGAGTCCCATGGAGCCTCCAAAAAAGGACACAGCAGGCTAGGCCCGCTGTGTTGTGGTAGTAAGAAGCTGTTGACGGATTAGCTGGCCGAGGTGGGTTTCAAGCTCATCGAGACGCAGCGACAATCGCCATGCCTTGACAGGCCCTAACGGGGCAGGGAGTGCGGAGAGCATCTGCAACTGGTGTAGCAGGCTCAGAACCTGTTCACGCCAGTGATCGAGTAGAGGTAGAGGGCAGGTCTCGCGTACCAGTGGCCAAAGCATTTCCTCGGACATGTGCTGGCCGGGGGGAAGCAACGCAAAGGCGGTATGGTTCGCAAGGTCCGGTTTGGCAACCCTTTTGTCGAAGATCCACAGATGTACGAGGCTACCGAACAAAGTGCGCTTGAAAGTCCGAGTGGTGCGCTTGTCGAGCATGTTCACGTTGCCCACATACACCGGCAAGGACCGTTGTTCGTGAACGACGTGAAAATGCTCAAGCCCACCTTCACTTGAGGCCAAGGTCAACCTAGCGAAAAATTCCTGCACGACGGTATCTCTCCCCCATGCAGACATAAACACCAGGCCGCGCTGCTCGTCGCATACGCAAGCATCTACAAACAGATCGGGACATTCGTCCACGGTATACAAGTGGGGCATGGCGATCGCCTTTCAGAAAAAAGAAAGGGCGCCGCCCCGGATGGGTTGGTCGCCCATTGGGTGAAGTAGTCCTTACGGACGATGTGGTGAGTTCTACTGCGGCGAAACAGCTCGCTACGGTCTTAGAACGGAATAGCGCCGTGTTGATAGGCCTGCCAGGCTGCATACGCATCTGCATGGGAGCTATATCCGAAGGCATTTGCTACTGCTTTGCGGTGAGAGGCCTTCTTCACGTAATGCTCCGCCAGAGAGACTGCAATCTCGCCATAACGACTGATGAACAACGAAACAGATGAACACATGAAGATGCAGTGGGCTGGGGCTACCATCAAAATCTGCTTGTTAGGAAGCTTACCTACCGGTACTCCCGTCCATTCACGAATGTCGGTAGCCATTAGCCTTTCCTCCAAATCATCAGCTCTTCGTTGCTTGGTGTGTAGTAGAGCCAGACCATTGGCAGATCCTTAACAAATGGCCGGACCTCTCCCGTTTGGGCAAAGACCCGGCCGGGAGTGATGCTGTGATAGGTCACAGCGTGGTGGGGGGAAACTAGCTGGCCAGTGACCAAGTCTGGTTGCGGAAATCTAGTTCGTAACCAAGCTCGGTCAGACGACGACACTGGTCTCGGATCAATTGCCGACTCACTGTAGGATCGATCTTCACCGTATGACCCAACGGCCATAGCGAGCCAAAAAGCAGCTCATCGGTGGAGTCGACCGACTGTTCGACCTGGGGTACTGGGGGTGTAGGTATGCTCATTCCGAACGGCGTCATGTCGTCAGGATCAGAGAGTGCCGGCGCGCTAACAACTCGCGGGGCAGCTACCTTCACAGGTTCCGCAGGTGCAGCGGCAGAGCTTTCTTCCTCGATTGGATCGTGCTCCCGGTGTTCCAGAGCATCGGTTTCCTCATCAGTCAGATTGTCCAGGCCGTCGAGGGTCATTCCGCCAAGGGATGCACGGACCTCAACTACGAGTCGACCAGCACCTTGATAGCACGCTGACTTGATTTCGGTGATGATGAACTGGCCGTCATATTTGCCTTCGCTGTACTGATCCAGTGCAGCATCCTTCACGGCAAACTCACCAAAGGAGGTGTAGAGCTTTCCGACGTTGAAATCGCCATGACGTCCGGAAATGGTCCGTATGGCCAATTGGCCTGGGACGGTGATCATAGAGCCTCCTAACGTGGAGACTCCGCATGGAGGTCTCCACGCAGTAGTTGAAGCATTGAACCAATAAGAGGTACAGCCTCGCGGTTAAAGGTCAGGATCAGCTCGTTGGGTCCAATTGCTATCCTTCAAGGCAAGTGAAGCGTCGGCTTTTGTAGGAAAGTACTCAAGCGACTCCCGAGAGGTAGGTCCTTCTTCGATGCTGAACGTACCGATGTAATACCCTGCGCCACTCTTGAGAACTTCCAGAGGAAGCTCTTCACCAAGGTATTGCTGGGCTAATTTTCCAATAGGTGCAGACACAGGGATCTCCTTAGGTGAGCAATGCATACCAATCGATGTGCAAAAATATGGGTTCAGGCAGCAGGAATTTCGAATTTCAGCGAAATTTCCATATGCCAAAAATCAGCCCTGGGGGCTTTCACACGTTCGGCCTTTAGTGCAAGGAAAACCCTGTGACTCCGTCCACCTTCCGGTGGAAAACGGTAGATGCTGAATTCAACGCTTTCAGCACAAGGATCTTCCATAAAAGCGTGCCATGCTGCTCTCACTGTCCAAGCTAGACGTTGTGCAACCTCAGACGTACTCTTTGGCTGATCAATATCAACAGCTTGGCGCCAAGCTTTAGGTGTGAAAACTACAGGTAGAGACAGGACGTGAGCTTGCTCTGGGGTGAGGATAGTGCGGGTCATGGTGAAAGCTCCTGAATCGGAGATGCACCACGCCCGGGATCGGGATGATGATCCCGATGGGGTAGGTAGGTAAACAAACATGCATCCATCACTTTCGTGACTTTACGCGCTTCCGGATGCTTGGCGTACTCTGGGTCGACCATCACCGAAGTGACCGTAGCCTTGAAGATCGTGGCTACCTGGGAGGTACTGTCAACGACAGCGAACCTGCTCTCTTTTTAGTAAAAGCACGCTTCGAAGTCAATAAAAAAGGGGGCCTTATGGCCCCTTGGTTAAGCAACTCTCTGTCCTTGATCGCCCAAGGCACGCCATATCATCCTTCCAATAGCCTGTGCTAGCGCTTCAAAAGCCGCAAATATGACGGACTGCCCTAGAATTTCATGAGCAATCGTGTCACTGACCCCCGCAACTATTTCCTTAGGGATCGTCTTCACGCTGGCATGTTCTTCCTTGGTCAATAGACGGCTTAGGCCCGGATCTACCGGATGTTGGATAAACGGTTCGGTTGATCTTGCCTTGGCATACCCCCGGCCAATACAACCGCAGGCCACCGAAGCAGGCCCTATCAGTTGCCTGGCGAAACCCTTGCCGGCAGCTTTATCCCTGATCGCTTTATCGCTCAAGTAGGCATAGGGTTTCCAGCGCTCATCATCGAGTGGCAAGTCCTCCAGTACAGATCCCAGTGAAGCCTCCTTCACACGCACCGGCGTGATGTCCTGCTGCTGCAGATCGGACATGGCATTGTCGGTATAAGCGACGACAGTCATCCGCTCGCGATCTTCCAATGCACCGAACTCTGCTCCGCGCAAAACGCACTCGAAGAGTTTGTAACCCAGACCATCAAGAACAGACCTGATCACCATCATCGAGGTACTGGTGAGATAGCCCGGCACATTCTCGATGATCGCCACGGCAGGATTGGCGTACCGAACAAAGTCTAGGAAGTCTACAAACAACGCACCGGCGCTTGGGTGCTCCTCCGTAGCCGTTAGCTTGTTCTTCGCTTTTCCTGCCCGTGAGGCTCCGGTACACGGAATTCCGGCCACCACTATTTCGCACTTGGGAATATCAAAGCCTCGACGAACATTCCGTATGTCAGAACAGATGGCGATTGACTGGTCAGTCCACAGCATTGGGTTATTGCGCAAACTCGCATCCAGGTACTGACCTTCTAGCTCAACGCCGACCTGCACGAATGATTTAACACCGGCCCGAAGCAATCCATTGTGGATAGCTCGATCCAGAACACCTCCGCCATGAAACAGACTACATACCGCAAGTGTTTCGCCCTTCACGAGTTTTGCCTGCAACCGATCCAGCCGTTCCTGTATACGAACGTCCTTGTCGATGGCGGTCACCACGATGCAGCCAAGGCGGATAACTACCCGGACCTTTTCAGCCGTCGCAAAGACCTTTCGTAAAATAGCGCTTCGGATCTCCAATAGCGGAGTAACAACTCCATTGCGCTCGCGCTTGGAAACCATAAAGCCAGGTGTCGTCCCTACTGTAGGGATAAGCTCAAGACGGCGCAGAGAGGCGTTCTCTCGCAAGGTGTACATCGAACCAATCTTGACCCCCGCCCGCAGGAGCTTCTGACCTTCCAGCCAGAGTCTTGCAACCCCACGGCTTTCGCCAATGGTCGAGGTAATTAGTGAAGTGAAGGTAGACATAAGTGCTCTCCTGGTAGGGACAACACTTCCCCAATGGGAGGTGTTGTCCCATGGGTTTTCGATAGTGAGTAAGGCGCGTACGCGTCCTGGATATCAGCTAAAAAAGGGGCAGAAGCCCCTATTGATGCGGCGAAGTCACAACGACTGTTGCGGGCCGCAACACGTGACATTTCAGAGTACGCAGCTGGCCTCCTAGTGAGGAGACACATCACTCAATGGGAGGCGTTTCCCAATGGGTTTTGGAGGTCAAGTCTGTGCGGTTAGTAGCCTATCAAGGTTGATCGTGTGTTTCACAGAGTGTTGCGGGCCGCAACAGCCTACTCATCCTGCAGGCTCTGAAAAACCAGCTCCAGCAGCAGCTTGTGACAAGCGACAGGCTTATCGCAGTCAGCTTGCTCGTAGTGCATATACACGTCGAACCAATTGTAGAATGCTTCAAAATCACTAAAGCCAGCTAAAGCCTCATCTGTCCCGGATAAAGACTCCAGAATGAAGCTACGAAGCTGGCAATAGGTAAGGTGAGACTTTAGGCCTGGAATCGAACAGGCGATATCGTCAAATAACTGGATGTAGTGGTTCATGATTGAAGGTCCGACAATCATTCCCCAAAGAGAACGAATGTTCTCTTTGAGGGGGTGGTGATGATTCAGGCAAGGCAGTGAGCCTGTTGGCTTTCGGCACAATGCGAACCCGATGCGTCGTGAGACATATCCTGATTCGTATCCTGCGTCAGATCCTCTAAAGGCTCATGACCTTCATCACTTTGTGGAGCGCGATAGACAACCTCTTGATCAATCTTGATCCAACCGATGTAGAGGAGCCGACCTTTGATTTGAGCACGGGGCTCGCCATCCTTGAGGTAAGCATCGCACCAGATGTCACCGATGCGGAAGTTGACGAGCACCTTCTTCTTGGCTTCGACTGCTGCAAAGCACCGACGTACCAACTTTTGAGCGTCAGCGCCCGAGACAACACAATCGATGTAGGAATACTCGGCATTAGCAATTGCGCCATGCAAAGCAGCTACTGTGCAAGCTAGAAAGCTATTACCCTTTTTTGGTTTCACTTCCCGAATGCGGTTTAGATAACCAATGCCGGTGGTGTGCAGGTCGAAAAACTTAGTTTCGTTGGTCTGGGACATGTGAGCTCTCCAAAAACAGAAAACGGAGAAACACTGTCCCTGGCGGGAGTGATCCCCGCATGGGTTAGGTGGAAAATCTTAGAAGTAGAGCATGAAGCTTTTAGGTATTAATCAACCATGCGAAGGGCAAGGATCTCCGTTCGAGCCTTGGCATCCCCTGCAATGCTGCATTTCAATGCATTCATCCGCTTGGTTCCATCCTCTCCGGAAGGCCCTAGAAAGCATTGGTACATTACGAAAAAGCGCAGGTATCTGTTCAGTATCCTCTGACATACGTGAACGATATCCCAGGTGCAAAGCATCTTCTGTTATCAAGCATTGAGACTCAACGCTATCCCAGATCAATGCTTTTTCGAAGCGCGTTCTTACGTCCAAGCAGACAATTAAACCTACGGTATAGCGGTCTGAAAACCTGGATTGATTGGTGTATTCCACAGTATTTCTCCTGTTTACAAAGGAGAAATACCCCCTAAGGGAGATCTCTCCCGTAGGTTAGGTATGCATTCGTCACCATCTCTGGCAACCGTTCGCGCTACCGAATGCTTAGCGAACTTGGGTGATCAATGCCGAAGCATCGTAGCCTCAAAGATCGATGGCTACCTGGGCGATTTGCCGACAACGCCAGCAGAATACGCATTTAGATTCATTGAATAAATCACGTCTGTCAAGTCTGAAATTTGGACAAAAAAAACCCCCAAGAGGGGGGGTTTATCGCCGGGTCAACACGTCAGTGACGTGGTTGAAGCGCACGTTTTAGGTCAGGCCAGCTGGCATAGAGTCCTACACCACCTACTGAGAAAAACATGAACATGAGAATCGCGATACCAGCCATTTCATGGCTCATATCATTCCTCCTTTGTCATGAAAATGCCGAGTAGCCACATTACAACCCCTACAACCATGGCGCAAGCCGATAGAAGAGAGAAGTTTGTAACGAAAATGCTGATCAGTGCAGCAGCGATTGCTGTCGTACCAATTTTTCGCAAGTCCTCGGCGACGGCTTTTTTCTGGATGATTTTCATTTGGAATCCTTTGTGTAAAGCCGGAAGCGCCTATCCAGACGCATCCGGTTTGTGAAACAGATCAGATCAGGTCGTTGAGCGGACCAAATTTGATCGACGGAGCATGATGCAACGGTATCAAAACTCCTGGAGAAGAATCGCAATCCCAGTCCTCAGGAATTTGCGGCAATTCGTGCAAATTCTCGGCCTGCCATTGGGCAAGATCGATATCGCGACGAACCATTGCTGGGGTTGTAGAAAGCTTCTCGTAGTCTGGGACTTCGAACTCACAGGGAAGCTGGGAAGGGATGGTTACGGCAGCACGAAAGCTGTTGAGCAGCGAACGTACGACCAGGCCGGCTTGATAGCCTGCCGAAAAACCGAGAGAAGAACCGGACATGGTGAGTCTCCAACAGAAAATGCGGAGTCGCACCTGCCCTGGCGGGAAAGGATTGATCCCCGCGAGGTAAGGAGTGTGCATTCATCACTAGCAGAGCTAGTAACCGTTCGCGCTACCGAATGCTTAGCGAACTTGGGTTTGATCATGTGTCGTAAGACACATCGCAACCTAAAAGATCATGGCTGCGTGGGCATGTAGCTGACAACGTCAGCAGAACACAACCAGATCATGTTGAATTACTGCAGGGTTCGTCAAGGGAATGGTTCACAAATCGGGAGGGTTTGGCGCGAGGCAGATCTACAGAGGCGGGGCTTAAAGAGGAGAGGGAATAGCAGCCGAAGGGGAATCCCTTCGGCTAACAAAAGCTAACCACAATGATGGGTCACGCAGGTTCCTGGCTATCAACCTGTTCGCGAGCAGTCACCCGACTCTTGTCGTGGCTTGAGTCAGTATCGTCAGGCACACATCCGTGCACAAAGGGAGCCCAGTATTTCACCGGCGGGCACCGGCATAGAATATCGCTGCACCCGTAGGGTGTCCTAAACGTCGTATCTCGACGCTTAGGGCACCCTACGGCAGCAACACGTTCTTAATAGGGAGGGCCTTCACACCTGTAAGGCCCTAGGACTAACGTACTCCGAACCTGATGCCTATATCTTCCCTATTCACTTAGTTTGACGGCTGAGTGAGAGGTGGGACAGGGAGACAAATTAAGGTCCGCACGCCCTTCCCGGAGTTAAGCGCGCTATGGGTTTGGAGCCGGAGGCAAGTATCAATCACATACGGCTCCAGGGTGCTACTGATGACCGACAGTAGCCAGCGGGGTGATTCACCTTTGATTATGGAAGTAGGCTTGAGGACGTGCAAGCCTTGGAGGCAATACACAAACGATTTCCAACCAAAAAACAGCATAAAATTAGGATCCGTTATATCCATTTGCTATTGGTTCTCAAGCAATCGCAAATCATTGAGATTCAAGCTGCTTTTTTACGTTTCCTCGGTTTTTTTCCATCGCCGCTTACTGAAGCCGTTCCGCGACAAGAAGGGTATTTACTGCAAGCCCAAAAGAGACCCTTATCCCCGGATTTTTTGACCGTCGTGTTTTGACATATGGGGCATTCCGGCCCCTTTTCGAGATTGAAAGTGAGCGTAGTTGAAGCATATTTCTTCACCATCTGACTCACCCACATTGACTGCTTTGACACAAAATCGTCGAGCGTCATTGCGCCGCTTTCCACCATATCAAGAGCCTGCTCCCAGATAGCTGTCATTCCTGGGTTAGTTACTGCTTCTGGCGCGCTAGCAATCAGCGACAAACCCGCTTCCGTGGCGCGCAACGTGCGCCCCTTCTTAATGATAAAACCACGCTCAATTAGCCCCTGGATGATGCCGGCGCGGGTCGCCTCGGTTCCGATACCCGTCGTATCCTTGAGCTTCTGTTTCAATCGAGGATCGGACACAAGCTTGGCTGCCCCCTTCATCGCGGCAATCAGGTCACCCTCGCTAAGATATTTCAAGGGTGTCGTCATCAGACGCTCGCTGCGAGCCGCCATGACCACTGCTCGATCATGAGAATTGAGGTTTGGTAGCGTCTGACGGCCATTGCGGCTCTCTTCCTCGGCATCCTCGTCCTGGTCGCTGTTATCCAGCAGCACTTTCCAGCCCTCAGAGAGGATCTTGCGACCATTGGCGATGGCTCTCTCACCACTACACTCGAAAATGATTACTGTCTTCAGGTAGTCATAGGACGGCATAAACTGAGCGAGAAAATGTGCCCGGATCAATCTGTATACCCCGGCTTCCTTCTCCGACATGCCATCTATTCTGGAAGGCTCAATCGTGGGAATTATTCCATGGTGAGCGGTCACCTTGCTGCTATTCCATGCCCGGGATTTCATCCCAGCATCCAGCCCCTGCACTCTGCCTGCTATAGAAGAGTCAGTAGCAACGAGCGCCTCAAAGATCAAAGGCACCTCATCATGCATCGACTCGTCCAGGTAACCTGTATCAGCTCGCGGATAGGTCGTGGCCTTGTGAGTCTCGTACAGCGCCTGTGCTATATCGAGTGTTTCCTGCGCGCCAAGACCTAATACACGTGAGCAGGCTTGCTGCAGTGAGCTCAAGCTGAAAGGCAGAGGCGCAGACTCGGTAACTCGATCCGTCTTGGATTCGGCAACGGTTGTATGACCAGCATTTGTCATTGTCTTGAGCGCGGCGTTAGCAGCAGTTTCGGAGATGCAGCGACCGTGGCCATCAGCATAATCTTCCATAGCCGTCCACTTAGCTTTAAAGGTCACGTCACCGGCCTGCAGGGTCAAAATGATGTCCCAATAAGCTGTGGGGACGAACGCCTGAATCGCCTGATCGCGATCTACCACGATTCGCAATGTCGGTGTTTGAACGCGTCCTATGCTAAGCACGCCGAAGTATCCGGCATTGCGGCCCAACAGGGTGAAGAGCCTAGAAAGGTTCATTCCTACCAGCCAATCCCCGCGGCCTCTGGCGAGCGCTGAGTGGTACAACAGGACAGTTTCCTGTGCAGGTCGAAGGCTGCTCCAAGCTCGCTTGATAGATGCCTGGTTTAGAGCTGAGAGCAGCATACGTTCGGCATGGCCGTTGTACTTACAGTGCTCCAGGATCTCCCATGCAATGAGCTCACCCTCGCGATCAGGGTCAGTCGCAATCACTACGGACTCTGCTTTTCTGATCCAGTCTGTAACGATCTTGAGCTGGGCAGCTGTGGTTTTCTTAGCCTTCATCTTCCAGCGAGAGGGCACTATCGGGAGGTCTTCGATCGACCACTTCTTGTACTTCTCGTCGTAGTCCTCAGGAGTCGCGTTCTCCATTAAATGGCCAATCGCATAGGTCACAATCAATCCATTGCCTTCGAAAAATCCCTTACCGCGCCTGGTTGCGCCTATGACCTTGGCGATGTCGGATGCTTGGGATGGTTTCTCACAAAGGACGACTCGCATGCTTAGATCTCCGCATAGATATAGGCAGACCATTGCACTCACGTATGCCTAGATACAGGGGAAAACCTAAACGAAAAAAACGGCTTTTATAGCGATCAACAAGATAGTGCTGCTGATCTACCTGGCATGGTGTTGCGGCCCGCAACACCCTCTCGGAAACGCTATACAGTGCCCGAAATCGCAGTCATCACTGCGTGTTCTGCGGCATCAGGCTCAACCAGGTCGCTGGCCAGCGCCTGTTTACCCTCAAGCATCTGCCAAAGGTGCTGATCTATTGAAGACTCTATGAGTGGGATCAGCACAAACACCGACCGCAATTGTCCGTTCCGATAGGCACGGTCCTCAGCCTGAGCTTGCAGTGCAGGTGTCCACGGCAAACTGCAGAAAACTACATAATTGGCTGCGGTCAGGTTGATCCCGGTACCGGCCGCTTTGGTGGTACCTATGAAAACTCTACACTCGGGATCTGTTTGAAAACGATCGGCTGCCCGTTGTCTTCGCGCGGGGAGGTGGCTACCTAGCAGGGTCACATAGCCCAACCCCAACGCTTCACATTGTGCGGCAATAGCTGCAACCGAATCCTGAAACTCACAAAACACGATTACTTTGTCGTCTGGGCTGAGTTGTGCGATGCACTCCATAACTCGTGTGACCTTGGCATCCTCCAATAGTCGACGTAGCTTGCCGAGCCGTACAAGTGGCCCGCCGTCGCTGGACAGGATTGCTTGATAAGCTAGCCTGGAATGGTCGTCGAGCTCGACCATGAATGGCTGCCGGTGCTTCCCTTTTAGCTGGGGAAGAACATCCTTACGTCTTCGGAGCATCCAGTCCGAAAGCCTGCCCCGTAGCGCCATCCGAAACTCCTTGCTTCCAGCAAACTCGTCGCAAAACTCGCGCAAAGGCATTTGGCCAATCGCATGTCCTGAAAGCCTGAGTAAGGTATGGAGCTCTGACTCGCGGTTCAATACTGGCGTACCGGTTAGCAGGTAGCGGTTGGGAATCTTTGCCGCAATATCGAACGCATGACGGGTGCATTCGGTTGTAGGCTCTTTGAGCCGATGAGCCTCATCAATGATCATTACAGAAAATGTTCCAGCGATGCTGCTGAAGACCTTTAGACGTTCGTAGTTTGTGACCACCCATTGGCAGGCGGGATTGTCCACTTGCGATGCCACAGTTGCTTCAGGCTGGATCATACGGATCTCACGCTCAATGTTCAGGATCAAGCTAGCCAAAGTGATCACTAAAACCCGGCCCCCTCGCGCCTGAATGGCTGCAGCTGCTAGGGCCTGACGTGTCTTGCCAAGCCCCATATCGTCTGCCAATAACGCACTGCTGCGGGTGAGCAGAAATCGCACACCAGTGACTTGATAGTCATACAGTTCAAAACTGGATATGGCTTCGGATAGCTCGGCTTCATCCCACTGCCTTACCTCGATCGAGGCGACATTTGCCAGGTAGACCTCATTAGCCCCGTCCTCCGCCTGGCCTAGGCGCTCCGGAACATCGCCGCCGACTTTGAGCGTTACAATGTCGCTGGCGACTGTAACGGCTCCATCACTGTGTAGTGATTGCTCGACATCTGAAAGCTCGATCTGAGACTCGTCCATCCCAAGCAGCTCAACAAGCTGATACATGATCGCTTCTTGCGAGCTGTCTAGCCTCCAACCCTTCATAGGAGGTAGGAAAATCCCACGAAGCGAGCGGTACAAATTGACGATGGCGGGGTGGTAGTCACCGATTGAAAGCGTGCCACCATCCGCTACGGGGAAGAGCCTAATCTTCAAGCCCCAGGTGAACGCATCCAGCCTAGGATGGGCTCTTGCTTCATCGAGCTTCTGTACAAAACTTTGGAAGGTTTCCTTCCATTTCCCGTTGCCTAGCTCAATGAGCCCATTGAAAAGCTCTTCAGGTTCAGTGTGAAGCTTGCTCTTGGGTATACGCCACGCACGAAAGAAAGGATGTTGTTCATTACGGATGAAGGAACCACCGACTGGAGCCAGAAGCCGGCCAGCGCCTTCAAGATATTGCATGGTCAACCCATAGTCGTGTCCATCGAACACGACGTGTTTTAAGAGCGGCGGTTTGCGTATGGCAAAGCTCGACACTCAAACCCCCTTAACGCAGCGCAGTTTCAGCTTTGGCTTTAATGCGTTTCATAACAGATTGGGCATCGCTACCCCCTGTTTGCATTTGGTCGTAGGTGATGACAACCCGCGCTCCACTTCCTTGCTTCGCTACCGTTGTAGAGATAATGCCTTGAGCATAAGGCTGCTTCATAAAGTAATACGAGCCACTGTTACCGCTATACGCGTAAGCAGGGCTATCAAACATTGTCTTGCCTACGTTTCCAGATTGGGCGATTGCTTCGTCACGCGTTTGATAATCGAATGCAGCTTTCAAACGCATAGCGACACTATCCACGTCGCTTGCATAATTGAGTTGTATTTCATCCCAGCCAATAGGTCGAGAAGTAGAGCTACTACGCATTGCAGGATCAAGACCATTAGACGTGCTGACGACCTTATTCGAATGAGCAGCAGGGTCATAGTTCATTGGCTTGCCTGTCATGGGGTTATCGAAGCAAGTCATACACTGGTTTCCATAGCTGACCTGGTTGTTACCGCAACCAGCTATAGAGCTGAGAATTACAATTCCCAGCAGACCAAATATAAGCTTTGAACCTTCCATCTAAGTGCTCCCTGAATACGGCTTAGGCCAGTGGCCTAGAACCTGACTTACGTTTGAAAAAGATAAAGCAGTGTTATTCACCACTATTATGAGCGAGTACCAAACGGCTCGGGCAACGTCACAATTTTTCAATACCAAAATCGTGTTGCGGGCCGCAACAGATCAATGAGCGGAATTCTCGCGTCCACGGGGCGGAGCCATGGTCACGTTTTCGATTCGGTAAGGCAGCAAGGCAATCCTTTCAGCACGTACCTTCATGCGGGCACGGTCTTCACCGTTGGACTGGAATGTGTCCATTATCAACGTACCTGGTACGAGGACCCGCATACCTTTTTTGAAGACCTTAGAGAAAGCCTCAGCGCTTTGATGCCACCACTCAACCGTCGCCCAAAACCCACCACGGTCCTCGAACTGATCACCTACAGGAACCTGGTTGTCGAAATACACGCTGCATTCGAGCAACGTGCGTTCCCCATTACTGGTCTTCACAACCTTGAATTCCGGATCCTGACCAATATTGCCCTCACCTGACCATGTCGTACTCATGCGCTTTTACCTCGCTTCGGCTGTTGATCCACTGGCTAATCTATCCTGCATAATCATCTCTGCTGATCCCATCTTCTCTGCGCACTCAGTCGCCTGGCGCGATAGCGTATGAACCAGACTGATTTGCATATTGATAGCGATACGTTGAATCTCCATCTCATACAAACCTTGTATAAGGGACGATGGAGTCTTCTCGCTCGCCATCAACTCTTCCCAGACCTTAACGCCCATCCTGGCTCGGTCAACTCGACGCCATCTGAGAAAGACCGTGCCGGCATCCGTTGTTTGGCGCATCAACTGAACAGGCAACATTGAGTAGGGGTTCTGACTTGCCTGAGATAGGAGATCCTCAATTGCGAGATTCATCAGATCGTCTCTCAACTTGCCTGTCCGATCTGCGAAGAGGTCCAGCTCCCCCTTACCCTTAAAGGGTTTTAAAAAGCCCTTTAGGGAGGCTGCATGTTCCAGGCCTGAATAGGCTGTCGATTCCAGGGGCCGGAAGGCTGTCTGTTTCAGTGATTCGGTTTGCTGAGATGCGAACCTGGGCGTTGAATCCGCGGCCTGTTTCATTGATCAATCCTCATCGTCCACATCTGCAGAGGAATCTGAGTCGACGGAGGCGGTTTCAGCGGTGCCGCGAAGGATAGGTGGCGCAAACTCAGAGCGCCGAGTGCCCTCTAGAACATCCTGGGGCAGTTCACCAAATTTCTCGACCGCATCACGGCCCCTGGCATTTTTGGATTTGATGTCGTCGCGGGTTGCGCCTGAGAACTTGTATTGCTGAGCCAATCCAAAAGCACTGCGTATGATTTTCGATCCCTCATTGATCCACTGCTCCATTTCTCGTCTGCCAATCAGAGCTGTGTGATGAGCGAGAAGGAGGCGCCTTGTGAGCTCGTCGTAATCGGTAAGCAGATATACAGCTTTGAAGCCAAGCTGGGCGTTCACATATAACGGCACCTGGACGGGACTAATGTTCAGGTTGTCACCAATTGATAGTGCTTTGGGAAGGGCTGCCATGATCCCATCAAGCTGATCGTGGATTTCCTTCATCTGCTGTTTAGCTTCGGCCAAGCATTCTTCCATCCGGATGATCCACATATCAGAGTAGGGATCATCTTGCTCAGCGCCACGCTTCATTCTATTCATCAGATTGACGAAGCCAGTCAGCCCCAAAATTGCGCTTCGCCCTCCTTCGGCCTTGCGTCCATGCCAGATGCGTGCGGCATGATGGGTATGAAGCTCCAAAGTCATAGCGCTGCGAAGCGAGCCAAGATTGAGCTGGAATTGGTCTGACATCGGTTGCTCCTAACCGTGAAGTTCGGTTGTTTGAGGTGATTAAGGCAGTTACTTAGCCTGGTGTCTGCTCTAAACCCGAACTCAAAGAATTTGATTTTTATAGCCCGCACCTGCATTACCTGGAAGGCGCAGTGGCGCTGTTGCGGTCCGCAACACTGTTGAGGTGCGCGATGTGTAGCGCACCGCTTGGATACTGTTGGAGGCTGCTGATGTTGCGGCCCGCAACACGTGGTGGCCCTGCATAGGAACCTGCGTAGTGACGGGCACGAGGTTCGAACAGCCCATCACGTTTAATTGGGTCTGATCCACAGAGCGGAATGACTGAGATGAATTAATCCATACCATGCTCGATGCCTTCTTGCAGGGTTCTCCATATCTGAGCCAGCGAAACCACAGAGCCATCCTCCAAAGGTATGGATGAATACTCTTCAGCAATCATGATAACGACGTCGAGCTGAGCCAGCAGGTTGTCATGACTGACGTCATTTTCCTTGGCCAGGTAGACCCATCGATGCCAGATTGCATGTTCAAGTTGTTGACTCAAAATCGGCCAACGGCCTTTGCGCTGGGGAACACCAAGCACCTTTCTACGGTGAGCGATTTCTTCATTTGTCATGCCGAACAATTGGCAGATAAGCGTGTTTGAAGCGCCGAGAATAAGCGCTCGATCGATCATTTGATTTTGTTCGTTTTGCTGTACCGAGCGTGTGATCAGACGCTCCACAACTGCTGGTTGGATTTGAGGGACAACCCAACATACCGACGAATTGGAAAGTGCCCTTACGAACCGATCGTTTTCAAATGCTTTCAGAAGGTCATCATTCAGGCCCATAGCATGGCACTTTCGAATCTGACCCGCTTGAAGGCAATGAAGTATTTGCTGAACCATGGCCTGATTTAGAGGCTGCTGCGAATTTGAGTTAGCCATGTTTTACTACTCCCCGAGACGTAAATCCATTTCATGGTCCATGAGGCGCCTTGCCAAGCGAATCAAACTGAATAATTTGATAACGTCTCCGTCGCTCAAGCGTTCGCTAGAGGAGGCTTGGCCTCCATCTACTACAGCGGGCGTTCCCAATAACAAGGGAACCATACGAGTTAAAGAAAGGTTTTCCCCTAGTTCACTTGCTCGACTTTCCATTCCCAGAAAGGCAGTTGAAAGAGAATGCATGAAAGCTAGAATTGACTCAGCCCGTGCATCAAGCTTGTTGTCTTGATCAGCACCCGGCTGCTGATAGAAGAATCCAGCTCCGCTATCGACCGTCACAATAGATCCTGGAAGCCCAACAGCCTTTGCAATTTCGGTAGCAAGCGTAGCCATGTTGGCACGCAATCCAGCTGGTTCTTCAACTGAGAGCGGAATGCTCCATGACTTGGGACTTGTTGGTCGGGCGTTGATAGGAGCTACCGCGCCTTGTTGATCAGAGCCTTGACTTGATTCAGATGAGTCCCGTTCAGGATCTGACGCAGCATCCGACGCACCAGAGGATTGTGTATCAGGAGATACCATACTGGAGGCGGGGACGCCTCCAGGGGCATCCTCGTCTGCCTCATCAAGCGAAGGCCCTGCAGTGTTGGGAGCAGGAGTTGATGCTACTTCACCAGTGACATTGGGTGGTGACAGAACATTGTCCTGCGACCGCGACCTCGCGCCTTCTTCAATCATATCGAGCGTCAGAAGCTCATAATCAATACCGAGAGCTTGCGCCATCTGCCCAGTCAACTCGTCTTGGATACGTTTGAAATCGGGGGCGACTGAGGGATCGTCAAAGGTATTGAGCGTTTCTGTGAATAGATCGAAGAAAGGCAATGACGCATTGTCCGAAGCGTACTTGGCCCATGCTGCGTTGGCTGCTTTGTACAGGCCGATCAGTTTAACGGCGGGATCAATGCCATAACCCGAATAAAGAAGGTTAGGGATGGCAGGAAGAAGGTAGCGAATAGCATCCTGCATACGGCTGATCTGTGAGTTCGATATTTTATAACCATCCGCCTTGAGACGTTTTGCAAGCTCGCGTTGTGACAACGCTCCCCCGGCTTGCTGCTCATACAATTCCCGGACCTTTTCAATCGCAAGGGCTCTCTCAATGAAAGAGAGATTCCCGCGAATATCATTTTCAGCCAAGTGTCCGGTCAACGCATTGATTTCGCCTTTCCAAGGTCTAAAAAGAGCATTGAATGACCGGAATTTTTCGTCTTTAGTCTCAGAGTAAAGCTCATTCATGATCGCCAGACGCGTATTGCCGCCATTGGAAATGATGAAGAACTCTTCCCCTGGACGGCGGGTTATCGGCGGCGGCTGGTCGAGACCACGTGTGCGTATAGATTCCTTGATTTCTTCATATTGCGGGTTACGTTTGGTACGCGGGTTGCTGTCGTAAGGGCGAACCTGTCCAAGTGCGACCACCATTGGGGTCTCGGTTACAGGATCTGCAGGAGCTGCTGGCCCACTTGGAGCTTTACTAACATTGAAGTTTGGTGTCAGCAACGACGCGCCGACTTGTTCAAGGGTGGGCTTCTTAGACATGAGCGCTCTCCATCATTGGTTTAACAAAAAGATCGAGCGCCTGATTAAGGCGATTGACCTCCAGTTGCAATGCCTCGACGGATTCAAGCCTATGGATAACTTCAGCGTTCATTGTTCTATAGTTAGCCCTAGCGTGAGCGAGAATCCTTTCACGCATACCCTCAGGAAAGTTGAGGGGGAACCGATTATTTTTCTTGATCATCATTTCACCGTTCGTTGAATCACATGCGGGGCCAGTCTCAGAAGGCACATTGTGGAGCGAAGATGTACCTTTCATGGCCTAGACTCCGTCTCTTGTGACTCACGGTGCTGTGCCGTATCACCTGGTTCCAGGTGAACAATTTCGGCGATGCCAGGCCCTTCGAGCCGAATGCTCAAGTCAAGGAGCACGTCTGCTAGTGAAGCTTTCTTCTCTGGTAATTGAAGAACCACAGTGCACAGACTACCTGAGGCAGTATTTTCTGAACCGGATGGGAAACGCTCAGTTCTTCTGCAGTATGCAGGTAGCCATACTCCCCAAAAAAAATGAAGCAGTACTCTGGGCGGGCACATTCTAGTGGCGGTAACTGGCTCGCCAAGGTTCAGCGGGCGTGGTATATCCAGTGCGATATACCCAAGGTCTGCAATCAGCTCAAGAACCTTAGCGAGCCGTCCACAAACTGGCTCTGGTACGTTGCTCTGGTACAGTTTCATCATCAATTGATTCAGTTCAAACAGCTCGACATCCCTTAATTGCGCGACGGGCCGTGCTTGGGTATCACCGCTATGTTTTAGCAGTTGAGCATTCATTAGATTTCCCCAGTTTGGGTTTCGTCTACAGATCAGTACGCTGGTCCAATAAATAATTTATGGACTGTGCCGCTAATCTGCGCAGACTATTATTCTCTACCTCAACAATATGAGGCAGAGCCAAAGGGGCAGGGGGATTGTATCAATTCCACCCTACCGGCGAAGTTCTTTTCGCCAGAAATCCAAAGGGGTTCATATAACTCCTCCACCCTATGAAGTTTTGCCCTGCGGTCACACTTGCATCATCGAGCGAAAACATGCGGGCGCAGGATTGGTCTTTATAAGCGCAAAAACTAAACAGGGCAGGGGAGGAAATCGTTGGATGCAAAGTGAAACTCAAGCGGCCTCGCAAACCCATCTGGAGCCTCCACTCAGCATCTGAAGAAGGACGCGCAGGTGACAATCCAACTGTGCCATCAACAATGGGCAGCCTGTATTCACTCGTACCAACCGTAAAAACCAAATCGCCGGTAGTCGATAGGGAATCGAGCGTGACTTCGAATTCGGCTGGCATCACATAGCACCTCTCACCAGTGCCTCGACACGCTCAGCAGTCAGTGCGGAGAAGCGATCAGTCCACTCTGGATAGAGCTCAATAGCTAGAGCGCGCATGATATCCAATGCAGAGCCTGCTTTTCTGTCTGTTGGATTACGAGGCTCAATGCGGTGAGCAGGCATGCCTTGGGTTGCAGCACTTCGGAAGCTCACTGCAGTTGGGATGACGTTTTCCAGAACACTGAAAGGCTCTTGGTTGAAATTGTCCCTGATGGATTTAGCGATTAGTTTGGCATCAGCAGTATGGTCCATCATATTGATGACGACCTTGCATTTTGGAATGGTGATGCCAAACGACGAAAAGGCCTCAAGGTCCCTGAAGAGCTGTCCGGTACCCCTGGAAAACTCACGGGCCGAGAGCATTTGTGGCTGTATCGGTGAAAGCGCCAAGTCTGACGCTAAGACTGCCATTTCCTGGAGAACCGAACGGGACCCTTGGGTATCAATTATCACCAGGTCGAAATCTGCGAAGGCTTTGACCAGGTTTCTCAACCGAAGGCGTCCATCTGGAGCATTGAGCATCATCTGGACTAATGACGCGGTAGGATCGTCGCTGTAGATGATGGATAGGTTCTGGATTTTGGTGCGAGAGATGACCTTATCCAGACGCGTTTCATTGCGCGAAATCAGCTCGTAGAATCCGCATGGCGCATTGTGCTCCATAGGGAAAAATGAGGAAGCCGAAGGCTGCGGATCAGCGTCTATGACTAAGGTACGCAAACCGGCATCAGCGCAGATAGCACCCAGGTTCATGGCTGTCGTAGACTTACCGATGCCGCCTTTACCAGCAATCACTGCTGTAACTTTCAT
>NZ_JBZUBK010000001.1:2662500-4545936 GCF_058536285.1 Pseudomonas sp. 9.3L | reverse complement strand
AGGAATCCCTTGAAATAAATGAGCCCAGTGGGCAAGGAAGCGTGCTGCATTGTACCTAGCGGAAAGGAAGTTATCCACATCCACAGCCAGCCTGGCAAGAATCGAACACCTGTTAGACGAATACGTTGCCGCAAGGCGTCGAAATAAGCACTGTGGATAACACGTCATGAGGTCGGTGTATGAATGCCCTCTAAACCCTATGCATAAGTGCACTGTGGATATGAGCCTTTTTTATGCACAGGTTGTAAGCGTGCGCCAAACAGGTTCCACCGGGGTTGTGGACAACCTTTGAGGCCGCTCGAGCGCCTATGGTTACGGCTTCAAACCGGTTTATCCACAGCACACTGCCCCCCTAAGTTTAATAAGCTCTACAAAAAAGCTTTTTATATCCCTTCTTTATTTTTATCGTTATGTCGCCTTCCGAGTAACCCCTGGTGCCTCAATTACCATATGGAAGGAAAAGCTGGTCGGAAATTGACCTATGGCCAGGCTTTCACTAGAATCGCCGGTCTCTTGAAAACCGGGCCATTGGGGCCCAAACCGACCACCAGGTAACTTTCCATGAAACGTACTTTCCAACCCAGCACCATCAAGCGCGCTCGCACCCACGGTTTCCGTGCTCGTATGGCAACCAAGAACGGCCGTGCTGTCCTGTCGCGTCGCCGCGCCAAGGGCCGTAAGCGTTTGGCCGTCTGATTTGCCGGCACAGGTAGGTGAGTCAGGACTTCAGCCGGGACAAGCGACTGCTCGTTCCGAAGCAATTCAAGGCAGTCTTTGACTCCCCGACCGGCAAGGTCCCGGGGAAGCATCTCCTGATCCTTGCCAAGGATAACCAGCTCGATCTACCACGCCTGGGGCTGGTGATCGGCAAAAAAAGTGTCAAATTGTCGGTGCAGCGCAACCGTATCAAGCGCGTGATTCGTGACTCCTTCCGCCATCATCAGGCCATCCTGCGTGGCTGGGACATCGTCATCGTGGCCAGAAAAGGGCTCGGCGAAATCGACAATGCCGAACTGCATAAGCATTTCGCAAAGCTTTGGAAGCGCCTGGCAAAAAATCCACCTGCCGCACCTACCGAACTCAAGGAACAACACAGCCAAGATGCGTAAACTGGTCCTGCTACCGATCCAGTTTTACCGTTACGCCATTAGCCCACTGATGGCCAGCCACTGTCGTTTCTATCCCAGCTGCTCCTGTTATGCCCAAGAAGCCATCACTCAGTACGGTGTCTGGCGTGGGGGCTGGCTGACTCTCCGCCGGCTGGGGCGCTGTCATCCCTGGAATGCAGGCGGCTTCGATCCGGTCCCGCCCGTACCCACCCTTCGTAATAATTCGATAGCCGAGTAATCATGGATATAAAACGTACGATCCTGATGGGCGCCCTGGCAGTCGTGGCCTACATTCTGGTCCTGAAGTGGAACCAGGACTATGGGCAGGCTGCCTTGCCGACCCCTAACGTGGCGACTCAGGCGAGCATTCCTTCAGACCTGCCGCAGGCCCCTGGAAGCAACGCGACCACGTCAGATGTGCCGGACACCAATGCGCCTACGGCTGCAACCGCTCCAGCACTTGCTTCCACGGGATCCAGTGAAACGCTAATTCGCGTTCGCACTGACGTGTTAGACCTGGCAATCGATCCCAAGGGTGGGGATATCGTCCAGCTGACACTGCCTCAATACCCCCGTCGCCAGGATCATCCAGACGTTCCGTTCCAGCTTTTCGATAACGGCAACGAACGCATGTACTTGGCCCAAAGTGGTCTGACCGGCGCGAACGGTCCTGATGTTCAAGCTGGCGGCAGGCCTGTGTATAACGCCACTCAACCAAGCTATCGACTGGCCGATGGCCAGAACGACTTGGTAGTGGACCTTGTGTATAACCAGAATGGTGTTCACTACACGAAGCGTTTCACGCTCAAGCGTGGCGAATACGACCTGACAGTCAGCTACCTGATAGACAACCAGAGCAGCCAGCCTTGGGTGGGTAACCTGTTTGCACAGCTCAAGCGCGATGCGAGCTCCGATCCGTCATCAAGCACGGCTACAGGCACCGCCACCTACTTAGGTGCCGCATTGTGGACAACTTCTGAGCCGTACAAAAAAGTTGCCATGAAGGACATCGACAAGGGGCAGTTCAAAGAAACCGTTCAGGGTGGATGGGTCGCTTGGCTCCAGCACTACTTCGTGACGGCATGGATTCCAGCGAACGGCGATAGCAACAACGTGATGACCCGTAAGGACAGCCAGGGTAATTACATCGTTGGTTTCACTGGCCCTACGCTGACAGCGGCACCCGGTGCGAAGGTAGAAACCACCGCCACCTTGTATGCAGGCCCAAAAATTCAGGGTCGTCTGAAGGAGTTGTCCCCAGGCTTGGAGTTGACGGTTGACTACGGTTTCCTGTGGTTCATCGCTCAGCCCATCTTCTGGTTGCTGAAAAATATCCACAACCTGCTGGGCAATTGGGGCTGGTCGATTATTTGCCTGACCGTGCTCATCAAACTGCTGTTCTTCCCGCTGTCTGCAGCAAGCTACAAGTCCATGGCTCGCATGCGAGCGGTAGCACCACGCCTTGCCACGTTGAAAGAACAGTTTGGCGATGACCGCCAAAAAATGTCTCAGGCGATGATGGAGCTGTACAAGAAGGAGAAAATTAATCCTTTGGGCGGCTGCCTGCCTATTGTGGTACAGATGCCTGTGTTCCTGGCACTGTACTGGGTACTGCTCGAAAGCGTTGAAATGCGTCAGGCGCCTTGGATGTTCTGGATCACAGACCTTTCCATCAAAGACCCGTTCTTCATTCTGCCGATCATCATGGGCGCTACCATGTTTATCCAGCAGCGTCTGAACCCTGCGCCGCCGGACCCGATGCAAGCCAAAGTGATGAAGTTGATGCCCATTGTCTTCACCTTCTTCTTCCTGTGGTTCCCTGCAGGCCTGGTGCTGTACTGGATAACCAACAACACGTTGTCCATCCTGCAGCAGTGGTTCATCACGCGTCGCATTGAGCGTGCAAGCGCCAACGCGTCGGCCTGACCCGCTACACTGGTGCACGAACGCCCCTTCTTAGGGGCGTTTTGCATTCTCCGATGTCATAGGTAAGTCATGAGCCTTTCCAAAGACACTATCGCTGCCATTGCCACCGCCCAAGGGCGCGGCGGGGTAGGGATCGTCCGTATTTCCGGGCCTGCCGCTGAGCAGGTTGCCAGCCAGATCGTCCGTCGTACCTTGCTTCCCCGGTATGCGCACCACGGCGGTTTTTATAACGAAGGCGATGCACTGATCGATGAAGGGCTGGCGCTGTTTTTCAAAGGGCCTCATTCCTTTACAGGAGAAGACGTGCTGGAACTGCACGGCCATGGCGGGCCTGTCGTTTTAGACATGTTGCTCAAGCGTTGCGTTGGGTTAGGCTGTCGCCTCGCTCGCCCTGGAGAGTTCAGTGAGCGGGCATTCCTGAATGACAAATTAGACCTCGCCCAGGCCGAAGCAATTGCCGACCTGATCGAAGCCAGTTCAGAACAGGCCGCACGCAATGCAGTGAGATCATTGCAAGGCGCTTTTTCAGCGCAGGTACATGCACTGACCGAGGCATTGGTTCAGCTGCGTATCTACGTTGAAGCCGCCATCGATTTTCCCGAAGAGGAAATTGACTTTCTGGCAGATGGATTAGTGTTATCGCGTTTAAAAGCACTTCAGGCCTCCCTGGACAGCATTTTACGTAACGCTGGCCAAGGGGCATTAGTGCGTGATGGCATGACGTTAGTCATCGCAGGGCGCCCTAACGCTGGCAAATCCAGCCTACTGAACCTACTCGCCGGCAGGGAGGCAGCTATCGTCACAGATGTAGCGGGTACGACTCGGGACATCCTTCGAGAACATATCCACATCGATGGTATGCCGCTGCATATCGTCGATACAGCTGGGTTACGCACAACGAGTGACCTAGTGGAAAAAATCGGCGTAGAACGCGCCCTGAGGGCTATCCAGGAGGCAGACCGTATTCTCTTGGTAGTGGATTCGAGCAGTCCGGAAGCGGCAAACCCTCATGGATTATGGCCTGAATTCCTGCATACCCTACCCAGCCTGGAAAAAGTAACTGTTATACGCAACAAGGCTGACCTGACCGATGAGGCCACAGGGCTGCATCAGGAAGCCTCAGGCGCGTCGATCCTCACACTAAGCGCGCTGGATGGGGGGGCTGGGCTTACCCTGCTCAGGGAGCACCTCAAGGCCGTCATGGGTTATGAGCAGACGTCAGAAGGCGGCTTTAGCGCTCGCCGGCGTCATCTCGATGCGCTGGAGAAGGCAAAACAGTACCTTGCTCATGGTCATGACCAGCTCGTAAAAGCCGCGGCAGGCGAGTTGCTTGCAGAAGATCTGCGTCACGCTCAGCAGACGCTGGGTGAAATCACTGGGGAATTTACCTCTGACGACTTGCTTGGTCGAATCTTCACGAGCTTCTGCATCGGTAAATAATGTTTTGTGCATAACAGAACCGGCTCACACGCCGGTTTTTTTATACCCAAGGGAAAATAAGGTCTGTGGACAACCCATCGTGAGGCCTAAGGATAAGCAGGGTGGACAACAGTGCACAATAACCCTCTGTTGATAAGTCGATATTTATGCACAGGTTATCTTGACTTATCAAACGCCCCCAGGGGCACCTATGGACAACCTTTAATTCTGCTGTACACCTTTAGCCGTAAGGATTACAGAACGTTATCCACAGATAGGAGGCTTACTAAGAATAAACATAAAAACAAAGCTTTTATAAATCTCTCTTTTTTATGATGTTATTAACAAGCCGTTGGGAGCCTGGCTATTTTTTGCACAGACGGTTTCATTCCATAGGGTAAATTCCCTATACTGCGCAGCTATCCCAAATTACCCAGATGAACAGGCACGAGGTGCGTGGTGGATTTCCCTTCCCGTTTTGAAGTGATCGTCATCGGCGGTGGTCATGCCGGTACCGAGGCCGCGCTCGCTTCAGCGCGAATGGGTGCCAAGACCTTACTGCTGACTCACAACGTTGAGACGTTGGGTCAGATGAGCTGCAATCCTGCAATTGGCGGGATTGGTAAAAGCCATCTGGTCAAAGAAATAGATGCCCTAGGCGGTGCGATGGCGCTAGCCACCGACAAAGGCGGTATTCAGTTTCGAGTACTAAACAACCGCAAAGGCCCGGCAGTGCGAGCGACCCGTGCTCAGGCGGACCGCGTTCTTTACAAAGCAGCTGTTCGCGAAATCCTGGAAAACCAGCCCAACCTGTGGATATTCCAGCAGTCCTGTGACGACTTGATCGTAGAAGGCGAGCAGGTCTGCGGTGTTATGACTCAAACAGGTCTTCGTTTTCTTTCGCAAACGGTCGTGCTAACCGCCGGCACATTCTTGGGTGGCCTTATCCACATAGGCATGGATAACTACTCGGGCGGCAGGGCGGGCGATCCACCCTCGACAGCGTTAGCTCGTCGACTGCGCGAACTGCCCCTGCGAGTAGGGCGGCTTAAAACCGGTACGCCACCTCGCATAGACGGAAAATCGGTCGATTTCTCGGTAATGACAGAGCAACCTGGTGATACGCCGATACCTGTAATGTCGTTCATGGGGAGCGCCGAACTTCATCCGCGCCAGGTAAGCTGCTGGATCACCCATACCAACGCCCGCACGCACGAAATCATTGCTCAAAACCTTAATCGGTCCCCAATGTATTCAGGCGTGATCGAAGGGATAGGGCCTAGGTATTGCCCGTCCATCGAAGACAAGATTCACCGGTTTGCCGACAAAGACAGCCACCAGGTGTTCATTGAGCCAGAAGGGCTCACTACCCATGAGCTGTATCCGAATGGCATTTCCACCTCGTTGCCATTCGACGTGCAGCTTCAGGTTGTACGCTCGATACGGGGCATGGAAAACGCTCACATCATGCGGCCCGGCTACGCCATCGAGTATGACTACTTCGACCCCCGCGATCTGAAGTACAGCCTCGAAACCAAAGCCATTGGTGGTTTGTTCTTTGCAGGTCAGATCAATGGCACGACTGGCTACGAAGAAGCGGGCGCTCAAGGATTGTTGGCGGGTACGAACGCGGCCTTGCAGGCACAGGGCCGTGAGGCGTGGTGCCCACGCCGGGATGAAGCCTATATCGGCGTGCTTGTGGATGATTTGATCACCCTCGGCACGCAAGAGCCGTATCGCATGTTTACATCGCGCGCCGAGTACCGCCTGATACTGCGCGAAGACAACGCCGACCTGCGCCTTACCGAAACCGGGCGCCAATTGGGCTTGGTGGATGACGCGCGATGGGCCGCGTTTTGCACGAAACGCGAAGCGATCGAACAGGAAGAACAGCGTTTGAAGACCACATGGGTCCGCCCCGGTACCCCGGTAGGGGAAGCCGTGGCCGCGCACTACGGCACCCCGCTGGCCCATGAATACAGTTTGCTGAGCTTGCTCAGCCGGCCGGAAGTAGACTATCTGGGCCTCGCCCAGCTTACCGGCGCGCAACCTGTCGATGCACAGGTTGCCGAACAGGTTGAGATCAAGGTGAAGTACGCCGGTTACATTGACCGCCAACAGGAAGACATCGAACGCCTTCGGGCCAGTGAAGACGTCAAGTTGCCTGTGGATATCGATTACCTGACGCTGTCAGGGCTGTCCAAAGAGATTCAAGCGAAACTCAGCCAGGCACGGCCAGAAACCTTGGGCCAGGCATCGCGCATCCCTGGGGTCACTCCTGCGGCCGTATCGCTGTTGATGATTCACCTGAAAAAACGCGGCGCTGCACGGCAGGTGGGGCAGAGCGCATGACAGCTTCGATTACGCCACAGCAGCGTACCGAATTGTCCACAGGCGCTGCGGCCCTAGGCCTTGTGCTGAGCGCTGATCAGCAAGAGCAGTTGTTGGCTTACTTGGCCCTGTTGATCAAGTGGAACAAGGCGTACAACCTGACGGCGGTACGAAACCCTGATGAGATGGTGTCCCGGCATTTGCTGGACAGCCTTAGCATCGTGCCTTATGTGGGCACAGCGAACCGATGGCTTGATGTGGGCAGCGGCGGAGGAATGCCGGGTATCCCCCTGGCGATTCTTTTCCCCGATAAATCGGTAACAACGCTAGACAGCAATGGGAAAAAAACCCGATTCCTGACCCAGGTAAAGCTTGAGCTCAACTTGACGAATCTAGACGTTATACACAGCCGTGTTGAAGGGTTTCAGCCCGCCAAGGCGTTCGATGGCATCGTGTCTCGAGCGTTCAGCAGCCTTGAAGACTTCACCTCCTGGACGCGGCACCTTGGGGATAACCAGACGCGTTGGCTCGCCATGAAAGGGCTCCATCCCACTGATGAACTGGTAGCATTGCCCACTGATTTCGAAATCGACAGCGCGCACGCGTTGGCTGTACCGGGTTGCCAGGGCCAACGGCACTTATTGATACTGCGCCGCAAGGCATGATGGGGAACACGAGCGACAATGGCTAAGGTATTGGCAATCGCGAACCAAAAAGGCGGGGTAGGCAAGACTACGACCTGCATCAACCTCGCGGCTTCGCTAGTCGCTACCAGACGGCGGGTACTGTTGATCGATCTGGACCCGCAGGGCAACGCCACCATGGGCAGTGGTGTGGATAAGCACGGATTGGAGCGCTCGGTGTACGACCTGCTGATCGGGGAGTGCGACCTGGGCGACGCTATGCAGTTTTCGGAGCACGGTGGCTATCAGTTGCTTCCTGCCAACCGAGACCTGACCGCGGCAGAGGTCGTGCTGCTTGAAATGCAGATGAAAGAAAGCCGTTTACGCAATGCCCTGGCCCCCATCCGTGAAAATTACGATTACATCCTGATCGACTGCCCACCGTCGTTGTCGATGCTGACCCTGAACGCATTGGTAGCGGCCGATGGAGTACTTATCCCCATGCAGTGCGAGTATTTTGCACTTGAGGGGCTGAGCGACCTTGTGGATAACATCAAGCGCATTGGTGCCAGAATTAACCCGACCCTGAAGATCGAGGGCCTGCTGCGCACCATGTACGATCCACGGCTAAGCCTGATCAACGATGTCTCTGCTCAGCTCAAGGAACACTTCGGCGACCAGCTGTACGATACGGTGATCCCGCGAAACGTCCGTCTTGCCGAGGCGCCTAGCTTCGGCATGCCCGCGTTGGCGTACGACAAACAGTCCAAGGGCGCGGTGGCGTACCTGGAGCTGGCTAACGAAATGGTCCGCCGTCAACGCCGCAAGGCTCGCACCGCTGCGGCGGTTTAAGGAAACGCAATGGCTGTGAAGAAACGAGGGCTGGGGCGTGGCCTCGATGCGCTGTTGAGCGGCCCTACCGCATCGGTGCTTGAAGAGCAGGCCGTTCGGTTGGACGAGAAAGAACTGCAATACCTACCGCTGGATATTATTCAGCGCGGTAAGTACCAGCCGCGACGCGACATGGACCCTCAGGCGCTCGAAGAGCTGGCGCAGTCGATTCGGGCCCAAGGGGTGATGCAGCCAATCGTGGTACGGCCAATCGGTGAAGGGCGCTACGAAATCATCGCGGGTGAGCGCCGCTGGCGCGCCAGTCAGCAGGCAGGTCAGGAACGTATACCTGCGATGGTACGCGAGGTGCCTGACGAAACCGCAATTGCCATGGCATTGATCGAAAATATCCAACGTGAAGACCTAAACCCGCTTGAGGAGGCCATTGCCCTTCAGCGGCTCCAGCAAGAGTTTCAATTGACCCAGCAACAGGTTGCCGAGGCGGTAGGCAAGTCACGGGCGACTGTGACCAATCTGCTCAGGCTGATCAGCCTTCCGGAAGGCATCAAAACCATGCTTGCGCACGGTGACCTGGAAATGGGCCATGCCAGGGCTTTATTGGGTTTGCCGGAAGGCAGGCAGCTTGAGGGGGCGCGACATGTTGTCGCACGCGGGCTAACAGTGCGCCAAACAGAGGCACTGGTTCGCCAGTGGCTGAACACTACGGATGAGCCCCAAACCGCCCCCGCTGCAGACCCGGACATCGTCAGGCTTGAACAGCGCCTGGCAGAGCGTCTGGGCTCTGCAGTGCAGATACGGCATGGTCAGAAGGGGAAAGGCCAACTGGTGATCAGATACAACTCCCTGGATGAGCTTCAAGGGGTTCTCGCCCACATTCGCTGAAACACATCACTTTCCACGGGCAGTCGGAAAAGCTATCTCGGTAGTTGAACAGGGGCTGAACCGCCCCTATACTCTGCGCGCATTTTGTCGGCACATTTTATGCCAAGTCGTGGGGTTCGCGGCAGGCCGGCCCCAGGAGTCAAGTTGATGGAAACCCGCACGCCAAACCGCTTGCCCTTCCATCGGTGGCCAGTTTTTCCGGTGCTGATGGCTCAGTTGGCCACGTTATTGTTGGCGGCGCTGGTGCTGTGGCAATGGCACGGTTCGGTAAGTGGGTACTCGGGCTTGTGTGGTGGCTTGATCGGCTGGTTGCCCAATGTTTATTTCGCTTCAAAGGCGTTCCGCTTCAGCGGTGCCCGCGCAGCACAGGCCATCGTCCGGTCTTTTTATGCCGGCGAGGCAGGCAAACTGATTTTGACAGCGGCGTTATTTACGCTGGTGTTCGTAGGGGTGAAGCCACTGGCGCCTTTAGCGCTGTTTGGCGTGTTCCTGGTGACCCAAGGGGTCAACTGGTTCGCCCCCCTGCTTATGAAAACAAGATTTTCGAGACCTTAGGGCGTTTGAGGCAACCATGGCAGCAGAAACCGCTTCGGGCTATATACAGCACCACCTTCAAAACCTTACGTTTGGCCAATTGGCGGATGGTAGCTGGGGCTTTGCCCATAGCGCTGCCGAAGCCAAGGCAATGGGGTTCTGGGCCTTCCACGTCGACACCCTTGGGTGGTCGGTAGCACTTGGCCTGATCTTCGTCCTGCTATTCCGTATGGCGGCGCGCAAGGCCACTTCCGGCCAGCCGGGCGGCCTGCAGAACTTCGTTGAAACGCTGGTCGAGTTCGTCGATGGCAGCGTCAAGGACAGCTTCCACGGCCGCAGCGCAGTGATTGCGCCTTTGGCTCTGACTATCTTCGCCTGGGTGTTCATGATGAATGCCATCGACCTGATTCCGGTCGACTGGATTCCGCAGATTGCTGCCAAGCTGTCGGGTGACCACGAGATTGCCTTCCGGGCCGTATCTACCACAGACCCTAACGCTACGCTGGGCATGGCCCTGTCGGTCTTCGCGCTGATCATCTTCTACAGCATCAAGGTAAAAGGCCTGGGCGGCTTCATCGGCGAGCTTACGCTTCACCCCTTCAGCAGTAAAAATACCGCGGTTCAGATCCTTCTGATTCCGGTTAACTTCCTGCTGGAGTTCGTAACCCTGATCGCCAAGCCTATCTCGTTGGCGCTCCGGCTGTTCGGCAACATGTATGCCGGCGAACTGGTGTTCATCTTGATCGCGGTGATGTTTAGCAGTGGTCTGCTCTGGCTCAGCGGCCTGGGTATCGCGCTGCAGTGGGCGTGGGCGGTGTTCCACATCCTGATCATCACCCTGCAAGCGTTCATCTTCATGATGCTGACCATCGTCTACCTGTCGATGGCGCACGAAGATAACCATTAAGGCTCGTCTGGCGCGTCTTATGTCTTTCCCAGGTTCCCTAGGGCGCCTGGGGTAGAGGGCCACAACCGGTGTCCGCGCCGAGACGGCTCTGATAACACTTTGCTTTACCGCTTTAAACCTAAGAAAACCTAACCAATACGACGTAAAAAGTCGGGAGGAAAGATGGAAACTGTAGTTGGTCTGACCGCTATTGCTGTTGCTCTGCTGATCGGCCTGGGCGCACTGGGTACCGCTATCGGCTTCGGCCTGCTGGGCGGCAAGTTCCTGGAAGGCGCTGCTCGCCAACCAGAAATGGTTCCAATGCTCCAAGTGAAGATGTTCATCGTTGCAGGTCTTCTCGATGCCGTGACCATGATCGGTGTTGGTATCGCCCTGTTCTTCACCTTCGCGAACCCCTTCGTTGGTCAGATCGCCGGCTGATCACTCGCTGTTGAGTGAGTGGTGTGATGTACAACGAACGAGCGAGGTGTTGGCGTGAACATTAATGCAACCCTGATAGGCCAGTCCGTTGCGTTCTTCATTTTCGTGTGGTTCTGCATGAAGTTCGTATGGCCTCCGGTCATCGCGGCTCTGCAGGAACGCCAGAAGAAGATCGCTGATGGCCTGGACGCTGCCAGCCGTGCGGCTCGCGACCTGGAGTTGGCCCAAGATAAAGCGGGTCAACAACTGCGCGATGCCAAGGTACAAGCTGCTGAGATCATCGAGCAGGCGAAGAAGCGTGGTACGCAGATCGTTGACGAGGCCCGTGAACAGGCACGTCTCGAAGCTGACCGCGTAAAAGCGCAGGCATCGGCGGAAATCGAGCAGGAACTCAACAGCGCCAAGGATGCTTTGCGTGCCCAAGTGGGCCTGCTGGCAGTCACTGGCGCCGAGAAGATTCTCGGATCTTCTGTTGATCAAAACGCGCACGCGGAGCTGGTTAACAAACTGGCAGCTGAAATTTAAGCGAGGGCGATCATGGCAGAACTGACCACGTTGGCCCGACCTTACGCCAAGGCGGCCTTCGAGCATGCACAGGCCCACCAGCAGCTGGCCAATTGGTCAGCCATGCTCGGCCTGGCTGCGGCGGTGTCGGAAGACGACACCATCCAGCGTTTGCTCAAGGCCCCGCGACTGACGAGCGCAGAAAAGGCCGCAGCCTTTATTCAGGTTTGCGGTGAGAAGTTCGATGCAAAGGCACGTAATTTCATTCACGTTGCCGCGGAAAACGACCGTCTCCAGTTACTACCGGAGATCTCGGCATTGTTCGACCTGTACAAGGCCGAACAGGAAAAATCCGTGGATGTGGAAGTCACCAGTGCCTTCGCATTGAACCAAGAACAGCAAGACAAACTCGCCAAGGTTCTCAGTGCACGGCTCGGCCGGGAAGTGCGACTGCACGTTGCGGAGGATGCCAGCCTGATAGGTGGTGTCGTCATCCGCGCCGGTGACCTGGTAATCGATGGCTCGGTGCGCGGGAAAATCGCGCAGCTTGCCGAAGCACTGAAATCTTGAGTTTGAAGGGGCAGCAGAGCAATGCAGCAACTCAATCCTTCCGAAATTAGCGAAATCATCAAGGGGCGCATCGATCAGCTCGATGTCACCTCTCAAGCCCGCAACGAAGGTACCGTCGTCAGCGTTTCAGACGGTATCGTGCGGATTCACGGTCTTACCGACGTCATGTACGGTGAAATGATCGAGTTCCCTGGCGGCGTGTTCGGCATGGCGCTGAACCTAGAGCAGGATTCTGTAGGCGCCGTGGTATTGGGCCCTTACAACACCCTTGCCGAAGGCATGAGCGCCAAGTGCACCGGCCGTATCCTTGAGGTACCGGTTGGTAAGGCACTGTTGGGTCGTGTGGTTGACGCACTGGGTAACCCAGTCGACGGCAAGGGCCCTCTGGGCCACACCGAAACCGACGCAGTCGAAAAGGTTGCACCAGGTGTAATCTGGCGTAAATCCGTCGATCAGCCCTTGCAGACCGGCTACAAAGCCGTAGACGCAATGATTCCGGTAGGCCGTGGCCAGCGCGAGCTGATCATCGGTGACCGCCAGATCGGCAAGACCGCCATGGCCATCGACGCCATCATCAACCAGAAGAACAGCGGTGTCTTCTGTGTGTATGTGGCTATCGGCCAGAAGCAGTCCACCATTGCCAACATCGTGCGCAAGCTCGAAGAACATGGTGCGCTGGCCAACACCATCATTGTTGCCGCCTCGGCTTCCGAATCGGCTGCACTGCAGTACCTGGCGCCTTACTCAGGCTGCACCATGGGCGAATTCTTCCGCGATCGCGGTGAAGATGCGTTGATCGTATACGACGACCTCTCCAAGCAGGCCGTGGCGTACCGTCAGATCTCCCTGTTGCTGCGCCGTCCACCAGGACGTGAAGCGTATCCAGGCGACGTGTTCTATCTCCACTCCCGCTTGCTGGAGCGCGCCTCTCGTGTTTCCGAGGAGTACGTAGAGAAGTTCACCAACGGCGCCGTGACGGGTAAAACCGGTTCGCTGACCGCGTTGCCCTTGATCGAGACCCAGGCAGGTGACGTTTCGGCGTTCGTACCTACCAACGTGATTTCGATCACTGACGGCCAGATCTTCCTGGAATCGGCCATGTTCAACTCCGGCATCCGCCCTGCGGTCAACGCAGGTGTGTCAGTATCCCGTGTAGGTGGCGCTGCTCAAACCAAGATCATCAAGAAGCTGTCCGGGGGTATTCGTACCGCGCTGGCCCAGTACCGTGAATTGGCTGCGTTCGCGCAGTTCGCTTCCGACCTGGACGAAGCTACCCGTAAGCAACTTGAACACGGTCAGCGCGTCACCGAGCTGATGAAGCAGAAGCAATACGCGCCTATGTCCATCGCTGAGATGGCCCTGTCGCTGTATGCCGCTGAGCGTGGCTTCCTCACTGACGTGGAAATCGCCAAGATCGGTAGCTTCGAACAGGCGCTGATCGCCTACTTCAACCGCGATCACGCCGACCTGTTGGCGAAGATCAACGTGAAGGGCGACTTCAACGACGAGATCGACGCCGGTATCAAGGCGGGTATCGAGAAGTTCAAGGCCACCCAGACCTGGTAAGCCGCAGCGGGGGCTCTGGCCCCCGCTTGCTAACCTGATAGGTGAAACATGGCAGGCGCAAAAGAGATTCGCGGCAAGATTGCGAGCATCAAAAGCACGCAAAAAATTACCAGTGCCATGGAAAAGGTGGCGGTCAGCAAAATGCGCAAGGCACAGATGCGCATGGCAGCTAGCCGTCCCTATGCGGACCACATCCGCCAGGTAATCGGTCATCTGGCCAATGCCAACCCTGAATACCGCCACCCGTTCATGGTCGACCGCGATGTTAAGCGCGTTGGCTACATCGTGGTGAGCAGTGACCGTGGATTGTGCGGCGGCTTGAATACCAACCTGTTCAAGGCCCTGGTCAGGGACATGGTTGCCAACCGTGACAGGAACGTTGAAATCGACCTGTGCGTAGTCGGCAGCAAAGGCGCTTCGTTCTTCCGCAGTTTTGGCGGCAACGTAGTGGCTGCAATCAGCCACCTCGGCGAAGAGCCTTCGATCAACGATCTGATCGGTAGCGTCAAGGTTATGCTCGATGCCTACCTCGAAGGCCGTATTGACCGCCTGTACGTAGCGTCCAACAAGTTTGTGAACACCATGGTGCAAAAGCCTGTGGTCGAGCAGTTGGTACCGTTGGTTGCCACCCCGGATCAAGCGCTCAAGCATCACTGGGATTACCTGTACGAACCCGACGCCAAAGAGCTGCTGGACGGCCTGATGGTGCGTTACGTGGAGTCACAGGTTTACCAGGCAGTGGTGGAGAACAACGCTTCTGAGCAAGCGGCGCGGATGATCGCAATGAAGAGTGCCACCGACAACGCCGGTGACTTGATCAGCGAATTGCAGCTGGTCTACAACAAGGCGCGTCAGGCTGCGATCACCCAAGAGATCTCGGAAATCGTCGGCGGCGCTGCCGCGGTTTAACGGTTCAAATATTCAGAGGATCCAGCTATGAGTAGCGGACGTATCGTTCAAATCATCGGCGCCGTGATCGACGTGGAATTTCCACGCGACAGCGTACCGAGCATCTACAACGCCCTTAAGGTTCAGGGCGCTGAAACCACGCTAGAAGTCCAGCAGCAGCTGGGTGACGGCGTGGTACGCACCATTGCGATGGGTTCCACCGAAGGCCTCAAGCGTGGCCTGAGCGTGGTAGACACCAATGCGGCCATTGCGGTACCTGTGGGCAAAGCGACCCTGGGTCGTATCATGGACGTGCTGGGCAACCCCATCGACGAAGCTGGCCCGATTGGCGAAGAAGAGCGTTGGACTATCCACCGTGCGGCACCTTCATTCGCTGACCAGGCAGGCGGTAATGAGCTGCTGGAAACCGGCATCAAGGTGATCGACCTGGTATGCCCGTTTGCCAAAGGCGGCAAGGTTGGCTTGTTCGGTGGTGCCGGTGTAGGCAAAACCGTAAACATGATGGAGCTTATCCGTAACATCGCCATCGAGCACAGCGGTTACTCCGTGTTCGCAGGTGTGGGCGAGCGTACCCGTGAAGGGAACGACTTCTACCACGAGATGAAGGACTCCAACGTTCTGGACAAGGTTGCACTGGTCTATGGCCAGATGAACGAGCCACCAGGGAACCGCTTGCGTGTTGCCCTGACCGGCTTGACCATGGCCGAGAAATTCCGTGACGAAGGTAACGACGTTCTGCTATTCGTCGATAACATCTATCGTTACACCCTGGCCGGTACCGAAGTGTCCGCACTGTTGGGCCGTATGCCATCAGCCGTGGGTTATCAGCCTACCCTGGCTGAAGAGATGGGCGTACTGCAAGAGCGCATCACGTCTACCAAAAATGGCTCGATCACCTCGATCCAAGCGGTATACGTTCCTGCGGACGACCTGACTGACCCATCGCCAGCCACCACCTTCGCTCACCTTGATGCGACCGTGGTACTGAGCCGTGATATCGCTTCGTTGGGTATCTACCCTGCGGTAGACCCGCTGGACTCCACATCGCGTCAGCTTGACCCGCTGGTCATTGGCCAGGAGCACTACGACACCGCTCGCGGCGTTCAGTACGTGCTGCAGCGCTACAAGGAACTGAAAGACATCATTGCCATCCTCGGCATGGACGAGCTGTCAGAGAGCGACAAACAACTGGTTTCCCGTGCACGGAAAATCCAGCGCTTCCTGTCCCAGCCGTTCTTCGTTGCTGAAGTCTTCACTGGTGCGTCGGGTAAATACGTTTCCCTGAAAGACACCATCGCAGGCTTCAAAGGCATCCTCAACGGTGACTACGACCACCTGCCAGAACAGGCGTTCTACATGGTCGGTGGCATCGAAGAAGCGATCGAGAAGGCCAAGAAACTGTAATCCCGGCGCCCGGTAACGGGCGCTTTAAGGTTGAGGCGAGTAGATGGCTATGACTGTCCATTGCGATATTGTCAGCGCGGAAGGGGAAATTTTCTCCGGCCTGGTAGAGATGGTAATCGCGCACGGTAACCTGGGTGATCTTGGTATCGCCCCGGGCCACGCGCCTTTGATTACGGACCTCAAGCCAGGTCCGATTCGCTTGATCAAGCAGGGTGGCGAAGCCGAGGTGTTCTACATCTCCGGTGGCTTCCTTGAAGTGCAGCCAAACACGGTAAAGGTTTTGGCCGATACCGTGCAGCGTGCCGCCGATCTTGATGAAGCCTCTGCCCAGGAAGCGTTGAAAGCTGCCGAAAAAGCGCTACACGAACAGGGTTCAGACTTCGACTACAGCGCAGCCGCAGCGCGCTTGGCCGAAGCAGCCGCTCAGCTTCGTACAGTGCAGCAAATCCGCAAGAAGTATGGTGCGTAACACCACCAGCCTTTGAGGCGATTGAGTTAAAGGGTAGCCTCGGCTACCCTTTTTCTTTTTATCCCCAGGCTGCCCATGTCTCTCGATATCGTCATTCTCGCTGCCGGCCAAGGCACACGTATGCGCTCGGCTTTGCCTAAAGTATTACATCCAGTGGCAGGGCGCTCCATGCTTGGCCATGTTATCCACAGCGCTCGGCAACTGTCTCCTGTGGGTATCCATGTCGTGATTGGGCATGGTGCGGATAAAGTACGCCAGGCTTTTGATGCAGAAGATATCCACTTCGTAGTTCAACACCAGCAACTAGGTACGGGCCATGCGGTCGCGCAAGCCCAACCTGCCTTGGCCTCTGCCACTACCCTTATCCTGTATGGCGACGTACCACTCATCCAGCCGGCAACCTTGCAGGCATTACTGGCGAAAGCTAGTGAAACTCAAGTGGCTTTGCTAACCGTTGAGCTAGCAGACCCTACCGGGTATGGCAGGATTATCCGCAACAGCTGCGGCCAAGTGGAAGCCATCGTCGAGCACAAAGACGCAACCGAGGCCCAGCGCGCTGTATGCGAAGGCAACACCGGTATCCTGGCGTTGCCCACTGCGGCCCTTGAAGGGTGGATGAATCGCCTCTCTAATAACAATGCTCAAGGGGAGTACTACCTCACAGACGTGATTGCCATGGCAGTGGCTGATGGCCTGGAGGTAGTCACCGAGACGGCTGTAGAACCCATGGAAGTACAGGGTGCCAATGACCGTCGTCAGTTGGCAGCGCTCGAACGTCATTACCAGAAGCGTGAGGCTGAACGATTGATGGCCGTCGGCGTAACGTTACGCGACCCTGCACGTCTGGATGTGCGAGGAGACGTAACAGCCGGGCGGGACGTCTTGATCGATGTGAACGTAGTGCTGGAAGGCACTGTAGTGATCGAAGACGACGTTCAGATCGGAGCGAATGTCGTTATCCGCAATTCGGTGCTCAAACGTGGCGCTGTGATCAAGCCTTTCACCCACCTGGACGGCGCCACAGTAGGGGAGGGCGCGGACGCAGGGCCCTTTGCAAGGCTAAGGCCTGGCACTGTGCTGGGCGAAAACGCACATGTGGGTAACTTTGTAGAACTCAAAAATGCCCGCTTGGGCCCAGGCGCGAAAGCAGGGCACCTGAGTTATCTAGGCGACGCTAGCATCGGCGCCCGGTCCAACATAGGGGCCGGTACTATTACCTGCAACTATGACGGCGCCAACAAATTCCGCACCGAGCTAGGCGAGGATGTTTTCATCGGTTCAAACACGGCCTTGGTCGCACCGGTGACCGTAGGCAACGGAGCCACTACCGCAGCCGGTTCTACTATTACCCATACCGTCGCTGATGAGCAGCTCGCCGTGGCGCGCACCAGGCAACGTAACATCGATGGCTGGAAACGCCCTACCAAGAAAAATTGATAGCCTGCACACTTGACAGGTTACGTTGATAAACGTTGAATGCGCCCATTAACTTTCGAAACGAAAGAAATGTGGCCATGACGAAACGTAATACCGCTCAAAGGCGCCATGCGATTCTCGCCCTGCTTCAAGCACAGGGCGAGGTCACCGTTGATGCCTTGGGTAGGCATTTCCAAACCTCGGACGTCACTATTCGCAAGGATTTGAGTGCGTTGGAAGCTAATGGGTTATTGCTTCGTCGTTATGGTGGGGCGGTGCCTGTGCCTCAAGAATTCATAGCAGGCGCCGAGCATAAACTTTCGGTTCATAAGCTTGCGATTGCCAAAGCGGCTGTGGCGCTTATCAAAGAGCACGCCCGCATCATCATCGATAGCGGCAGCACCACGGCTGCCATGATCCCGCACCTGGGCAAATTGCCAGGGTTGGTGGTCATGACCAATTCGCTGCAAGTGGCTACCGCCATTCGCGAGCTGGAGCCTGAGCCGGTGTTACTGATGACTGGCGGCACCTGGGATCCGCACTCCGAATCCTTCCAGGGCCAAGTGGCTGAGCAGGTGCTGCGGTCGTATGACTTTGACCAACTGTTCATCGGCGCGGATGGCCTGGACCTCGAACGAGGTACAACTACCTTCAACGAATTATTGGGCCTCAGCCGAGTTATGGCTGCTGCAGCACGGGAAGTGATTGTGCTGGCTGAAGCTAACAAAGTAGGCCGGCGTATACCCAACCTGGAGCTGCCCTGGGGCACCGTCCATACCCTTATTACCGATAATCGCTTGCCCGCCGAGGCGCGTGAGCAACTACAGGCACGCGGCGTCCGAGTGATCTGCGCGGCCCCTAGCCAGGAGTGAACCTATGTGCGGAATTGTTGGCGCTATCGCTGAACGTAACGTGTCCCCGATCCTCATCGAGGGCCTCAAGCGGCTCGAATACCGCGGTTACGATAGCGCCGGCGTAGCCATGATCGATAACGCCGGCCGCTTGGAGCGCCGCCGCCGGCCCGGGAAAGTGAGCGAACTGGAAGCCTTGCTGGAGCAGGCGCCCCTTACCGGCCGCCTAGGCATCGCACACACCCGCTGGGCCACTCACGGTGCGCCCAACGAACGTAACGCGCACCCGCACTTCTCTGGCAGCGTGGCCGTGGTTCACAACGGCATTATCGAGAACCATGAGCCGCTGCGCGTAGCGCTGAAAGCGCAGGGCTACGTATTCAGTTCTGAAACCGATACCGAAGTGATCGCCCATCTGCTGCACCGCGAGCTACAGACCACTGGCAGCCTGGTCGAGGCGCTACGTGCCAGCGTGCGTCAGCTGCACGGCGCGTATGGGCTGGCGGCCATCTGCCTGGCGGAGCCAGAGACCCTGGTCGCAGCCCGCAGTGGCAGCCCCTTGGTCATCGGGCTGGGGCTGGGTGAAAACTTCCTGGCCTCAGACCAACTTGCGTTGCGCCAGGTTACTGACCGGTTCATGTACCTTGAAGAAGGCGATATCGCTCAGATCAAACGCGACAGCGTAGCCATCTGGACTGGCGAAGGCGAAGCCGTGCAGCGTGAGGCTGTGCAATACCACGAAGGCGCAGAAGCGGCGGACAAGGGTGAGTACCGCCACTTCATGCTCAAGGAAATTCACGAGCAGCCCAAGGTGGTTCAGCGCACGCTGGAGGGTCGCTTGGGGCAAGAGCAGGTGCTGGTAGAGGCCTTCGGCCCTGGCGCGACGGCGTTATTCAAACGCGTGCGTAACGTACAAATCGTGGCGTGTGGCACGAGTTACCACGCGGGGATGGTCGCTCGGTACTGGTTGGAAGGCCTGGCTGGCATACCCTGCCAAGTGGAAGTCGCCAGCGAGTTTCGCTACCGCAAGGTCGTGGTCCCTGAAGGCACGCTGTTCGTGACCATTTCTCAGTCCGGTGAAACCGCAGATACCTTAGCCGCGCTCCGCTATGCCAAAGCATTAGGCTTTGTGGGCAGCCTGGCGATCTGCAACGTAGGCATCAGCTCATTGGTCCGTGAGTCCGACCTTACCCTGCTTACCCAGGCGGGCCCCGAAATCGGCGTAGCCTCAACAAAAGCCTTCACCACCCAACTGGTCGGCCTGATGCTGCTGACGCTTGCCTTGGGGCAGACCCAAGGTTCGCTCGAAGCCGGCACCGAAGCGCAGTTGGTGGAAGAGCTGCGTCGGCTGCCGATACGCTTGGGCGAAGCGCTGGCCATGGACGAGGCCGTAGAAAAAGTGGCCGAGCTGTTTGCCGAAAAGAACCACACGCTGTTCCTGGGCCGGGGCGCACAATTCCCCGTGGCCATGGAAGGGGCATTGAAGCTCAAGGAAATTTCGTACATTCACGCTGAAGCCTACCCGGCGGGTGAGCTTAAGCACGGCCCCCTGGCGCTGGTAGATGCCGACATGCCCGTGGTGACCGTTGCCCCCAATAACGCCCTGCTGGAAAAGCTCAAGTCCAACCTCCAGGAAGTGCGCGCCCGTGGGGGTGAGCTGGTGGTGTTCGCTGATGAAGACGCTCAACTGAGCAATGGCCCTGGCACCACTGTGGTCGCCATGCCGCACATCATCGATGCCCTGGCGCCTATCCTCTACACCGTTCCCCTGCAGCTGTTGTCTTACTACGTGGCGGTACTGAAGGGTACAGACGTGGACCAGCCGCGTAATTTGGCGAAGTCGGTGACGGTGGAGTAAGGGGGGCGGTGACCGGGCCGTTAGCCATTGAACCGCCCCGGTTGCTGGACTATTGGTAGTCGGGTTCTGCGTAGGCTTCTGCCAGAAGGGCCTGGGCGTGTCCTTCAAGGAAGTCAAAAACCTCCTCTTGGATATATCCGTTGTATTGCTTCCGCTGGCCCTTTGATACGACCCCATTCTGGTCTATGCACTGCATAATCAGCTTACTCAAGAGGCTGCCGCGCACGTCGTAGTTGTCATTAACCACTTTGAGCAACGTGTCGTATCGTTGCAAATACTCGGTTTCTTCCCTCAGTTCTACTTCCAATGCCCGCTTGGCCATTTCCAGCGTGGAGGTCACACATTCCGTCGCATCCCAGTAGCGATAAAGGCTTGGGTCGCCGGTGAACTTAAGCGACATGTTGTCGGCATCGAACCAACGAACGTCCCAGAATTGCCGCGCAGGTTTCGAGAAGCTCTGCAAAGCTTCAATGGTCGAACTCGCTGGCCCTGATGAAGCGAGCCAGCAGGGGCCTACTGGACCACTTCGCTTCGCAGATACCGATGGGCCGGGTAGGCGACCCAGACGAGATTGCCAAGGCTGCAGTATTCCTAGCCTCCGACGACGCCAGTTTTCATTACCAGCGCCGAGTTGTTTATAGACGGGGGCTTCTGCCAGCGCTAGGCCACGACTCAGGCCGGTACCTATTCCATGGCCTCAAGTACCCCTTGGTCTTCGCCCAGGAACCCACCGCTCTGGTGCTGCCACAGCCGTGCGTAGGTGCCGTTTTTCGCGAGCAATTCGGCATGGGTGCCTTGCTCGATAATCTGGCCGTTGTCCATGACGATCAGCCGGTCCATGGCTGCGATCGTGGACAGCCGGTGGGCGATGGCGATCACCGTTTTGCCCTCCATCATTTCATTCAGGCTTTCCTGGATAGCGACCTCGACTTCCGAGTCCAGCGCACTGGTAGCTTCGTCTAGCAGCAAGATGGGCGCGTTCTTCAGGATGACCCGTGCAATGGCGATGCGCTGACGCTGGCCGCCAGAGAGTTTGATGCCGCGCTCCCCAACCAGAGTGTCATAGCCGGTGTGGCCTTGCTTGTCGCTGAGCTGGCTAATGAACAGGTCGGCTTGAGCATTGACGGCCGCGTTGTGGACGTCCTCATCAGTGGCATCCGGGCGGCCGTAGGCGATGTTGTCGCGAATGGACCGGTGGAGGAGGGATGTGTCCTGGGTAACCATGCCGATGGCGCTACGCAGGCTCTCTTGCGTGACCTGGGTGATGTTCTGCCCGTCGATGCGGATCTCCCCGCTGTCTACGTCGTAAAACCGTAATAGCAGGTTGATCAGCGTGGACTTGCCCGCCCCTGAGCGGCCTACTAGGCCGATTTTCTCGCCTGCACGAATGTTCAGGCTCAAGCCATCGAGCACTTGGCGTTCGCCATTGTAGTTAAAGCTCACCTTATCGAAGGTGACGGCACCCCCTGACGTCGTGAGCACACCGGCATCAGGCGCATCCTGCACCTTCGGGCCGCGCGTGAGGGTGTCCATGCCGTCTTGTACCGTGCCGATGTTTTCGAACAGCGACGTCATCTGCCACATGATCCAGTGAGACATACCGTTGATGCGCAGTGCCATGGCCGTAATTGCCGCCACCGCTCCGGTGCCCACCTCACCTTGGTGCCATAACCACAAGGCGTAACCGCCAGCGCTGAAGATAAGCAACACCACTAGCGCCTGGTTAACGATCTCGAACTGGCTGACCAGGCGCATTTGGCGAAAGCCGGTCTGCTTGAAATCTTCCATGGCGGCGCGTGCGAAGTGTGCTTCGCGCTTGGAGTGCGAGAACAGTTTTACGGTAGTGATGTTGGTATAGGCATCGGAAATGCGTCCGGTCATGGAAGATCGGGCATTGGCTTGCTCTTGCCCAACATCCCCCAGGCGTGGCACGAAATACCACATGGCCAGGCCGAACAATACGACCCACGCAATGAAGGGCAGCATCAGCTTGAGTGCAAACCCGCCGGCCAATGCGATGATCGCAATGAAATACACGCCGATCCCAGGCACGATTTCAATCACGGTAAATAGCACTTCACGCACGGACAGCGCGGTCTGCATCACCTTGGTGGTCACACGGCCGGAGAACTCGTCTGAAAAGAACGACAAGCTTTGGCGCAGCATCAGGCGATGAAAATTCCAGCGCAGCCGCAGTGGCAAGTTGATAGCCAACACTTGGTGCTGGACCATGGTACGTGCCGCGACCAGCACAATGCTGATGATCAGCACAATACCAATCCCCCACAGCACGTGGCTTTCCTGCCCACTCGCCTCGCCGCCTGCCTGCCACGTTGAGAGTAAATCCACGACCCGGCCGAGGAATGAAAACAGCCAGGCTTCATAAATCGAGACCCCAGCGCTCAGTAATGCCATGGCCAGGATGTAGCCGCGAGCGCCTTGCGTGCACGCCCACAGGAACTTCGCCAAGCCAATAGGGGGTGGCGGCGACTCGTCAGGCGGGAAGGGATCGAGCCATCGTTCAAGCGCGCGAAGCATTAGTGTTCTCCAGATGATCAGGTGAGTGAATTCTGACAGTTAATGGGGGTGTTGAGGGGTTTGAGAGGGTGATGGCCTATACGTGCCTTTGAAGGGAACCGAACCCTAAACGCTGCCACATAGACTCACAATCAATTCATTTGTGAGGTCGCGCATGTCAACGATAGGAATTGGGCCCGCCGAGCGCGGATTTGGCCCAGGTAACGACTCATTCGGCCAACCCGAGCGTTTTAAAGACAGCCCTGGGCAGCAAAGCGGCGGCCAGGTCGCCTTTGGCGGCCTTCAAAACGGCCAGGTTAGTTTTGGCGGGCAAACGCCTCAGGTCAGCGACAGCCGCGTGGGGGGCAACCAGCAAGTTGGGAATAATGTTGACCAGGCGTTGATGGATAAAGTGCGTGAGCTGGTGCAGACGATTCTGCAGATGCTTCAGAACAGTCAAAATGGTACCGGTGACGCTTCTCAGGAGAGCAATACACCATCTCAAAAGTCTGTAGCTCCAGCAGGCGATGCCTCCGGTACGTCAGCGGCTGAATCGCAGACCCCTGAATCTACGGCTCAGGCCTCCGCTACGCCCCAGTCGGCTGAAGCGGCACCCCAAGCCTCCGATACGCCTCAGACGGCTGAAGCAGAACCCCAAACCACCGCTACACCTACAACTACCGCGCCTACTACCCCTGCATCCGCCCAAAACAGCCCTAGCGATGTACAGGGGCAAGCCTCGATAACCCCCGCAGCATCGAGCGCTGCGGTAGGCGACAACCCGACGGCGGGCACTGGCCCTCGATCCTTCAACATCACCAATAACCAAGACCATGCGATCAAGATCGGGCAGTTCGACAAGAACGACAAGCTGACTGCTGAATTGACATTACAGCCTGGGCAGAAAGGTACGATGAAGTTCGAAAACGACACCACGGGTTTGCTGAAGCAGGCCGGTGTGGATGAAAAAGGTGATGCCAAGTACGGCTCGGATGCCAGCCGTTTAGAGTTCTATAACGGCTTTATCAACATGAGTGACATCGATGGCCGCAACGCCGCCATCCATGCTAAAGACGATAAGGGCTTCGAAATCGGCAGTACCAAGAGTATCGTTGACAAGGCACCTAGCGACCTGGTGACAACAGATGCAGGTGGCAATAAGACCATCGCAGGCTGGTATGACGGCTCAACCGATAAGATGAAGCAGGCCGGTGAGTTCTTGCAGGGGCAATTGGGTACCGGTGCAATCTATATACACCCTAACGACGATACCTTGGGCCCAGGTAATAACCCGATGCGTGAGACCCAATCCATGTCCTTGGATGTAACGTTCGGCAAGCCATAATCAGTGAGTAAGGCACCAATTAGTTAACGGCGCCCTGATAGAGCGGCTGCGGGTGGCTTACAGCACCGGTGAAATCAACCGGGCTACCCGCATGCCTAGCTTGAGTACTCGGTGAGTCTTCTTGCTGTCAGCCACGGTCATTTCTTTGGCCAGAGAAAAATCCTCCTCCAGCATTGCAGCCACTTCGGCCGTAAAGGCGGTATCGACCGTCAGCAGCATGACTTCGAAATTCAGCCGGAATGACCGGTTGTCGAGGTTTGCGCTGCCTATGGCACTGATATCGTCGTCTACCAACACCACCTTTTGATGCAGAAACCCAGGCTGGTAGCGGAAAATGCGGATGCCCGCTCTTACCGCTTCGCTGGCGTACAGGCTGGAAGCGGCATAAACGATTCGGTGATCCGGGCGAGAAGGGATCAGTATTCGTACGTCTACGTTTCGCAGTACTGCCAGGCGAAGCGCGGCGAATACAGCCTCATCGGGGATGAAATAGGGTGTTGTTATCCACAGCCTGCGCTTGGCGCTGTTGATCGCCTCTATGAAGAACAGCGCACAGGTTTCTTGAGGGTCAGCAGGGCCTGTGGGTAACACTTGGCACAACGCACCTGCCTCTGGATAAGCATCCGGCAACAGCAAGGGCGGCAACTGGCGCGCTGCCCAGAACCAGTCTTCTGCAAAGCTCTCCTGCAAGCTGGCCACCGCCGGGCCTGTTACCCACACGTGCGTGTCCCGCCAAGGGCTAAGGGGAGGGCGGTCGCCCAGGTATTCATCGCCAACGTTATGGCCGCCAAGAAAACCAATCTTGCCATCCACCACAACGATCTTACGGTGGTTACGGAAGTTGACTTGAAAGCGGTTCAGCCCAGTGCTACCTGCCGAGAACGCATGCACTTCTACACCGGCGCGCTTGAGGGTTTCTGTGTATTTTCTGGGTAACGCGTGGCTGCCGATCTGATCAAACAGCAGGCGAACTGCAACGCCTTGACCGGCCTTTTCAAGCAGTGCGGCTTGCAAGCGCCTGCCGATCAAGTCGTCGTGAATGATAAAGAACTGAATCAGCACGACCTGCTCGGCGTCTCGAATCGCTTCGAGAATGCGTTGAAAGGTAGCTTCACCGTTGATCAACAGGCCAACAGTATTGTTAGCGAGGCACGGCATTCGGCCTAGCCGCGGTAAGGCCCTAAGCTCTGCGTAAGCCTCTGAGCCCTTCGCGGCCATGGCTTCTTCTACCCAGGGTCGCCAGTTCAGGTGAGCGATGGCTTCCTGCATTTCCCGGTTGGCCTGTCGGCGCGCCTCTACGTATTCATCGAAGGTGCTTCTGCCAAACACCAAGTACGGCAGCAATGTGAGGTAGGGGATAAAAAACAGCGACATCGCCCAGGCAATTGCACCTTGAGCAGTACGCACAGTGAGCAGTGCGTGCACCGCAGCAATGGCGCCTATGGTATGAATGACCGCAAGTAGATAGCCGAAAAACGCGGCGCTGTGAGTGTCCATGTAAAAAGGTCCGCATCCTGGCAATGATGAGTATGGGACTCCCCGCTGCGCTAAATGTGCGGCCTTTTACGTTGCAACGTATTAGCCTACAAGGCGTCCAATCTGGGCATAGTTGAGGAGCAAGTTATGAAGGTTATCAAGGGCATTGCTTTGCTCGGTGTATTGGGTACCACCCTGAGTGCTCACGCACAGATGTTGCAGCCAGGGTTATGGGAGTTGACTACCAGCAACATGCAGGTAGAAGGTAAGCCAATGCCAGATCTACAGCAGATGCTCGGGCAGCTCCAAATGCTTCCACCAGAGCAAAGGGCAATGATGGAGCAGGTGCTGGCCAAGCAGGGCATTACCCTGGGCGGCAACGGCATCAGGTCCTGTCTGACCCCCGAGCAGGTGAAAGCTAACGACATACCCTTGCAAGACCCCAAGTCTGGCTGTACCCAGCGTATTACTGAGCGCAAAGGTAACGTTTGGACCTTTTCCTTTACCTGCCCCAAAGCGCAGGGCGCAGGCACGGCGACCTTCCTCAGTGATAGGGAATTCACCACCCAGGTGGCGGGCACCTTCAATGCTACGGGTGCAGCCCAGAAAGGAAGCATGAATACCAAGGCTGTGTGGATAGGCGCAGACTGTGGCAACGTTAAGCCACGTCAATAGTTCCACGTGGAACATTCAGTTGCCGTGTTGCCATACACCCTGGCTTTGCCCTTCACAGAAAGGTTTCAGGAAGCGGGTGTCTGACGCTATTCCGTAATAATGTATGTCCTGCGTGTAAGGCATGTTAGCCACGTGGGCGCCGCTACAAATGCCAAAGGCGCCCGTGGGGCAGTGTTCCACGTAATCCACTTCAGTCTGCTGGCCTTTAAGGTCAGGCTTGCAAAAACCATCGGAGAACAAGTGCTCCGGGATAGTGCGGTTTTGCTGGCACACCTTCACATCCACGTGATCACCTTGGCTGTGCACTACGCATGCTTGTGCAGACGCCTGGGAAGGCGAGATTAAGCTGGCTACCAGGGTGATTGTTAAAAATGGTCTGCGCCACATGCTTGAAAATATCCCTACGTATGTCCTGGCCGGGCCATTGGGCGCCGGTAAAACCAGTATCGTACGATACTGGTTGAGCCAACGTCCTGCGAATGAACGCTGGGCCGTCTTGGTAAATGAATTCGGCGCAGTCGGCCTGGATGCTGCATTGTTGAGCACCGGGCAGGACGAGATTGCCATCGCTGAAGTTGCAGGCGGGTGTGTATGCTGCACCAATGGCGCGCCCTTTACCGTCGCGCTCAGTCGTCTGATTCGCCAGTCAAAACCTGACAGAGTGATCCTTGAACTTTCGGGCCTCAGCCACCCCAAACCATTGCTGCGTCAGCTACACGCACCGCCCTGGGCGGGCGTGCTTGCAGTGCAACCACTGACTGTCGTGCTGGACGGTGCGGTACTGAATGAGGGAGGCGAAATCCCACAGGCTATTCGGGCAGTTATGAATGATGCGAGCAACATTGTTGTTAATAAAGCTGAGTACATAACAGATAACAGACGCAGCCGGGCTCAGGCTGGATTTCCTTCCCTGGCCACATGGGTAACTCGCGGGCAACTGGAGATGCCTGGGGTAAGTGCTGGGCCCTCTACAAGCGTATTGCCTGCCCGGCAGCCCATGCTGTTCAGGCAGCACACTACGCTAGAGGCGGCATCAGGCCATTGGAGTAAAGGCTGGCACCTATCGCAGGAGGAGCAGGTTGACCTTTGTAGGGTGGAAGCATTTCTAAGTAGATGGCCTTGGTGCAGGGCAAAAGCCATCCTTCATACGCAAGAAGGCTGGGTATCTACTAACCTAGTGCCCGGTCAGCTCGCTACATGGCGAGCAAGTGAATGGCGTAAAGACAGCCGTCTCGAGCTGATTTTCGATGAGCCGCAGTGCGATGCAACCCTCAACCTGGAGTGGGCGGCATGCATACTGCCGCTATGATCAAGGCTGACTACGCTTGTGCGTTTGCCGCCATTGACTGAGTTCGATGACCTCAGCAGAGGGCGTCTGTTTTATTTCGAATGGATAAGGCGCGAGCTCAATAACAGCCGAATGGGCGCCAAATTGCGTAATAGTGCCGGGGTGGCGTTGTTCGCCGGTCACCGTAAACTCAAAGCCATAGACGCGAGCAAACCGCTTGCGACCCTGTGCATCCTTGGCCAGCGCAAACCGTTTAAAGGCTACATTGTCATCGAGCAACATAAGGTCAAGCCGGCTGCAATGAGCCCGTACCTTGGCAAGTGCTTTCTCGCGAAGCCCATGGTTGTGCCAGAACCAAGCGCCTGTGCATGCAAATAACAGCAGCACGGCAAGATTTTCAAGGGTTAACATCGACAAGAGCTCCATCGGGACCAGACCAGCTTAACTGTCGGCCTGGCCTGTCGTACAGCGGGCTTTTCACGCATCATAGGGCATTGGAACTTACCTATTTCGATGCGTTGGATTATTTGATGAAACGTACTCCTCACGTGCTTGCCATTCAATCACACGTGGTGTTTGGCCATGCAGGTAACAGCGCAGCGGTGTTCGCCATGCAGCGAATCGGGGTCAATGTCTGGCCGCTCAATACTGTTCAATTCTCGAACCATACACAGTATGGCCAATGGACCGGGAGCGTGCTGCCCGCTCAGCAGATTCCAGAACTGGTTCGCGGTATTTCCGCGATTGGTGAACTGGGAAATTGCGATGGCGTAGTAAGCGGTTACTTGGGCAGTGAGGCACAAGGGCGTGCCATTCTCGAGGTAGTGAAGGCTGTAAAAGAGGCCAACCCGCGCGCACTGTACCTGTGTGACCCTGTAATGGGTCATGCTGAAAAAGGCTGCGTTGTGGCCCCCGAGGTTACTGACTTCCTATTAGGCGAAGCGCTGCCCCAGGCGGACATCCTGTGTCCTAACCAGCTGGAGCTCAATACATTCCTTGGCCGTATGCCAGGCACCTTACAGGACTGCGTGGAGATGGCGCGCGAGCTGACAACCCGCGGGCCAAGTATGGTCATGGTGAAACACCTGGCCTACCGGGATAAGTCGCCTGAGCATTTTGAAATGCTGCTGGTGACCTCTGACGAGGCCTGGCATTTGCAGCGGCCGCTACTGGCGTTTCCACGACAGCCGGTTGGGGTAGGCGACCTGACGTCAGGCTTGTTCATGTCACGGTTGCTGCTTGGGGACGCACCTACGGCTGCGTTTGAGTTCACAGCAGCCGCTGTTCATGAGGTGTTGCTAGAAACCCAGGCGTGCGCCACCTATGAGCTGCAACCGATACGTGCGCAAGATCGCATCGCTCACCCCCGCGTGCGTTTCGACGCAGTACGCTTGGCCCGTTAAAGCCCATCGGCCTTCAGGTCCTGATAGCGCTGCTCCAGTTCCTGACGAATCTGACGCCGCTGTCGGCCTTGGGCGAACCGGCGCTTCTGCTCGCTGGTTTGCGGGACCAACGCGGGCACAGGCACGGTGCGTCGGTTTTCATCCACGGCAACCATGGTGAAAAAACAGCTGTTGGTGTGGCGTACGCTTCGCTGCTGAATATTCTCGGTCACCACCTTGATACCCACTTCCATGGAGGTATTACCGGTGTAGTTGACCGAGGCCAGGAAGGTTACGAGTTCGCCTACGTGAATCGGCTCTCGGAAAATCACCTGGTCCACCGAAAGCGTTACCACATACCGGCCCGCATAGCGGCTGGCGCACGCATAGGCTACTTCATCCAAATACTTGAGCAACGTACCGCCGTGGACATTGCCAGAGAAGTTTGCCATGTCTGGCGTCATCAGTACGGTCATTGTCAGCTGGGCGTTTCCAGGTTCCATAATGCGCTCGCGGTTATTGATCCAAGGGCAGCGGTGTAAAGGCTGCAAGGGTATAGCTGACGGAAGAATTACGGTACCCGTCACGGGTCATTGTGTTTAAGACATTTCCCACAGGGCTTTCTGTTTCCTGATATTGCCAAAAGCCAGCAGGCTGATTGCCAGTGTTAGGGTAAGTCTTTCCTAACGACCGGAGTGTACGAAAGTGCATGCTATCGCTTTCATTCAAGACCTGGCCGTGATCATGCTGGTAGCTGGGATTGTCACGGTGATCTTCCACCGTCTCAAGCAGCCCGTAGTGCTTGGCTACATTGTTGCAGGTTTTATTATTGGGCCTCATACCCCACCGTTTGGCTTTATTCATGATGAAGAAACCATCAAGATCCTGGCCGAATTGGGGGTGGTATTCCTGATGTTCTGCCTGGGGCTGGAGTTTAGCCTGCGCAAGTTGTTCAAGGTCGGTGCTACCGCCTTTGTGGCTGCGCTACTGGAAATCACTCTGATGATCTGGGTGGGGTATGAGATAGGCAACGCATTTGGCTGGGGGACCATGGATGCATTGTTCTTGGGGGCTATTCTTGCAATCTCTTCCACGACCATCATTGTGAAGGCACTTAATGACCTGAAGATGAAGAACCAACGGTTCGCTCAGTTGATCTTTGGGGTTCTGATCGTAGAAGACATCTTGGGTATCGGGATCATTGCGCTGTTATCCGGCATTGCGGTGAGTGGCAGCGTAAGCTCGGGTGAAGTAGCGGCAACCGTTGGCAAACTCGGGCTTTTCATGGTGGTAGCCCTGGTTGTCGGGATCGTCGTAGTGCCCCGCTTGCTAGCGCATGTGGCAAAGGCTGAAAGCGATGAAATGCTGCTAGTAGTGGTCTTAGGCCTTTGTTTCGGGTTCTGCTTATTGGTCGTAAAACTGGGTTACAGCATGGTGCTGGGCGCCTTCTTGATTGGCGCGATCATGGCCGAGTCAAGGCATCACCGTAAGATAGAACGGCTGGTAGAGCCGTTGAGAGACACCTTCAGCGCGATCTTTTTCGTAGCCATTGGGCTGATGATCGAGCCCCGAGTGCTGGTGGAGTACGCCGTGCCCATCGTGTCAATCACGGCAGCCGTAGTGCTGGGTAAGATCATTTCCTGCAGCCTGGGCGCATTTCTCGCCGGTAACGATGGGCGTACGTCTCTGAAAGTCGGCATGGGCCTTTCTCAGATAGGCGAGTTCTCGTTCATCATCGCAGCATTGGGCATGACGCTTGAGGTCACCAGTGACTTCCTCTACCCGGTCGCTGTAGCCGTTTCGGCCATTACCACGCTGCTCACACCTTACCTTATCAAAGCGTCCGACCCGTTTGCGGCTATGCTAACGCGTTGCGTGCCTACGCCTCTGGCCCGTGTATTTGGCACCTACGGCGAGTGGCTTCGCGGGATCAAGCTGGAAGGTCAGCGCGCGGCATTCGCGGGCATCGTGCGCCGCATCCTTCTGCATGTGACTATCAACTTGGCGCTGGTGGTTGCGATCTTCTTTAGCTGCGCTCATTTCGCACCAGCCGTGGGTGAAGTGCTGTCCCCGTGGATAGCCGGTGAGCAGGGCCAGAAGGGCGTGCTGTTCGCGACTGCATTGCTGCTGTCCATGCCGTTTCTGATCGCGGCTTATCGCAAGCTAGGGGCATTGGCGCTGTTGTTGGCCCAGGCTGGCATGCGCCTGAAATTGGCAGGTGCCTATACCGAGCGGCTACAGCTAACGATGTCGCAAGTGATACCCGTGGTGTTCATAGGCCTGGTGATTTTCCTGGTGGCCGCATTGTCGACCAGTATCTTGCCGACGCGAGAAATGCTGATATTGGTGGGCGTGGCCGCACTGGTATTCGTAACGCTTTTCTGGCGCTGGTTGATCAGGGTGCATGCACGCATGCAAATGGCGCTGGTCGAGACGTTGGAAAGCCCTAGCGGGCCCACTGAGCACTAACGAAGAAGTAATACGAGTAAGTACGCGAACGATAGCCAGGGTGAGGCTATCGTTCGCTTGCGTGCGGCGGGGGCAAACTGCGCAGGATAGTCACTGCGCATCAGTGATGCCAGGGGTTGACTCAGCTTTCGAGCCAGACGTCTCTGGCCCAGTGCCAGACTGATTCCCAGCTTTCCTCTGTGACCAATTCTTCCTCTGCGCTCCACAGCACTACCGTGCCGTCTTCCTCTACGCAGTAGTAATCATCGCCGTCCTGGCAGATAGGAATCAGCTCTCGGGGTACGCCTAAGTCCCACGCGGTAGCGGCTACCTCTGGCAGGTAGGTATGGGATTGAGGGTCTGTAACCGTAACAGGTTCGAGCGCCCCATACACCACGTCGCTAACTGTGAGCAAAAACTCTTTGAAGACGAAGGGGACGTTGATGAAGAGCTGCTCTTCGATTTCGACCAGTTGGTCTTCGTCGGGTAATTCCAGCGGGACTGGAACCGGCTCATTGGCTTCCCGAAGTTGCTCGATGACTTCTTCCACTTTACTGACCTATGCCTATAACACGAGGGGCGGGGTTGCCTACACGATATTAAGTCATGGCCCAAAAAGCAAAACCCCGGATATGGAATCCGGGGTTTCAGTGCCGAGCGGTGCCAAATCAACCGTTTTGACGAATACCGGCGATTAGCCAAGGCTGGTTCTCGCCAGGCTGACGCTCCATGTTCCAGCTTTCGCTAAACGCCTCGCCTTTGTCGAAGCGTGAATCCTTGGATACCCCACTGAATGTCAGGGTAGCAATCGTCTTGTCAGCGCGATCGTCAAGGCCATCTAGCTGTACTGATAGGTTATCAATGTAAGTGGATTGATAGCCTTCACCCAGTGACGTACGTTCCTGACGCAGGAACTGCAACATTTGTGGTGTAACGAACTCGGCGATCTTATCCATTTCATTGGCATCCCAGTGCTGCTGCAGGGCCAGGAAATGCTCGCGGGCAGCGCCCAGGAAGTTCTGCTCGTTGAACCAGGCAGGGGCCTGAATAGCCGGGCGAGCCGCCGAGCCGGATGCGCCACCGAACGGAGAGGCAGGCGCAGCATCGGGCTGAGCTTCACGCTGGTAGGCCGGGTGGCCTGCCATGGCGACTTGAGGCTGCTGCTTGCGGCGCCGTGACGAGATAAACCGGAAGATCACGAAGGCTACAAGGGCAATCAAGAGGAAATCAAGAAGCTGGAAGCCTTCGAAACCATCACCCATGAACATGGAGGCCAGTAAGCCACCGGCTGCAATACCTGCCAAAGGGCCTAACCAGCGCGAGGCACCGCTAGGCGCGCCGGGGGCACGACCTGATTGAGCAGGGGTGGTAGCCGACTGTTGAGAAGGGCTGGCTTGGCGCGTTTGATGGCTAGGCGCGGAGCCCATGGATTGACCACCGCCAAACCGCTTGGCCGCGCTGGCGTCCAGGCTGAATGACAGACTGAGGCACAGCGCCAGTGCGATGCTTAAAAAACGTTGCATGAAGGCATTCCCATCTTTAATGGACAGAGCGTGCGCCATGTTGCACGGTGGCAGTTTGGATAGCTAGCAACAGATTGTTTCCGGCTTTTACGGAAAATTCCTACAGCCTGGTTAGATCTAAAGGGCTTAATCCAACGGCACCAGCTTGGCATACCCCAGCATCAACCACTTACTCCCTTCGGAGAAGTTCACCTGTACCCTGGCCTGAGCGCCAGCGCCTTCAAAGTTGAGGATCACACCCTCACCGAACACCGCATGTTGGACACACTGCCCGAGGTTGAACACGGTGTCCGGAATACCCGCCTGGCCGAAGATACTGCCGATATTGGGTTTGGCCTGACCGCCAAAGGGGCGGCTGACACTATTGGAGAGGCGTACTTCCTGCAATAAGTTGGCCGGAATCTCGCGTACGAAGCGGGACACCTTGTTGTACGTTTCGCTACCGTATAACCGACGTGTCTCGGCATACGTCATCACCAACTGCTGCATGGCGCGGGTAATGCCTACATAGGCCAGGCGTCGCTCTTCTTCCAATCGGCCGGGTTCTTCAAGGCTCATCTTGTGCGGGAACAAGCCTTCTTCCAGCCCTACCAGGAATACGAACGGAAATTCCAGGCCCTTGGCGCTGTGCAGGGTCATCAGCTGGATGCTGTCTTCGTGTTCGTCTGCCTGGGTGTCGCCGGCCTCCAGTGAGGCGTGACCCAAGAACGCAGCCAGTGGCGTAAGGTCTTCTTCGCCTTCGCCGTTTTCGAAGTTGCGTGCCGCACTGACCAGCTCTTCAAGGTTCTCTACACGCGCTTGGCCTTTTTCACCTTTCTCTTCCTGGTGGTAGAGGATCAAGCCTGCCTGTTCGATCACGGTTTGAGTCATGACGTGCAAGGGCATGGTGACCGTTCGGGTTGCCAAATCCTCGATCAGGTCCATGAAAGCTTGCAGTGCATTGGCGGCACGCCCGGTCAGGCCTTTATTGGCGACCAGTTGGCGCATGGCCTCCCACATGGACACTTCAGCCTGGCGGGAATGCGCACGAATGGCCTCGACCGTCTTTTCGCCGATACCCCGTGGCGGAACATTAACGACGCGCTCCAGTGCAGCGTCATTGGCGCGGCCGTCCAGCAAGCGCAGGTAAGCCATCGCGTTTTTGATTTCAGCACGCTCGAAGAAGCGTTGGCCCCCATAGATGCGGTACGGAATACGCTCGCGCAGCAAGGCCTCTTCAAGTACCCGTGACTGTGCGTTGGAGCGGTACAAGATCGCCACTTCGCTACGGGCCAGGCCTTTCTTTAGCGCACTTTCAATGGTTTCTACGACATAACGTGCTTCGTCATGTTCGTTGTAAGCGGCGTAGAGGCTGATGGGTTCGCCATCGCTACCGTCGGTCCAGAGCTCTTTGCCAAGGCGACCGCTGTTATTGGCGATCAAGGCGTTGGCGGCGTTGAGGATGCCCGCCGTGGAGCGATAGTTCTGCTCCAGGCGGATCAGTTCGGCGTCAGGGAAGTCTGTCGTGTATTGGCGAATGTTCTCGATACGTGCGCCGCGCCAACCGTAGATAGACTGGTCGTCGTCGCCCACCACCATCAGGCTTTGACCGCCCTTGGCCAATAGACGAAGCCAGGCGTATTGAACGGCGTTGGTATCCTGGAATTCGTCCACCAGCACATGACGGAAGCGCCGCTGGTAATGCTCCAGCAGGCTGGGGTTGTCTCGCCAGAGGTCCAGGGCACGTAACAGCAACTCGGAAAAATCGATAACCCCTGCACGTTCACACGCGGCTTCGTATGCTTCGTAGATGCTCCGCATGGTTGCCAGGAACAGATCGCCATTGGGCTGGATGTGCTGAGGCCGCAGGCCTTCGTCTTTTTGCCCATTGATAAACCACTGCGCCTGGCGCGCCGGCCAGCGCTGCTCGTCCAGCCCGAGCTCGCGGATCACGCGCTTGACCAGGCGTTGCTGATCGTCACCATCGAGTATCTGAAAGCTTTGCTTGAGCTTGGCTTCCTGCCAATGCGCCCGCAGCAAGCGATGAGCCAGGCCGTGGAAGGTACCTACCCACATGCCCGCCGGGCTGATACCCATGAGCTGTTCGATACGGTGCCGCATCTCAGCTGCTGCTTTGTTGGTAAAGGTTACTGCCAACAACGAGTGCGGCGAAGCGTGCTCGACCTGCATCAACCAGGCGATGCGGTGTACCAGCACGCGTGTTTTACCGGAGCCAGCGCCGGCCAGGACCAACTGACGGCCGACGGGGGCGGCGACCGCCTGGCGTTGGGCATCGTTGAGCGAATTAAGCAAAAGAGAGAGGTCATCATGCATGTCGGCATTCTAGGGTGCGGGCCGACCTTGAGCAAACGCTGCTTACAACCGGTTTGCCCGGCGCTGCCGCGCAGCCAATGCGCACTCGCTGTCAGTTGAAGAGCCCCGAACGGCGGCATAACCGGCCTAACCCTTCCTACGACACTGCAATCCTCTGAATCTTGTGTATGCTGCCATTCATTGAGGTAAGCCCTGAACAAGAATAAACGCCTATGGCCCCTGAGCACCGCTTCGCCGGGTGGTTTACGCCTGTGCAACGCGAACTGGATACCGACTTCACCGCTAATCTGGCCGTAGAGCGCACCCGCCTGCTCTATCAAGGATCATTGGTGCCGACCTTGTTGATGCTGCTCACCGGATTGGTGTGCTCGTGGATACTGTGGGCGCCAGGTCATCACCTGCTCGTGAGCGTATGGCTAGGGTGGTTGATGACCCTCGTCACTCTGCGCGTGATCCAGGTGGCTGCATTCGATGCCGCCATGCCCAATCGCCAAGCAGCGCCGGTATGGCGGCGGATGTTTTTACTGGGCTCTGCCGCCAGTGGCCTTACCCTCGCCGGTGCCGCGATTCTGCTGGCGCCCTTTAATAGCTTTTTGCAGCAAGCCTGGATTTTCGGCCTTCTGGGCGCCGCCGCACTGTCCGCCAGTATTGCCTATGCGGTCAGTTTCACAGCCTTTTTGAGCTTTGCGGTACCCTGCTTGCTGCCGCCGGTCATGTGGCTGTATTTCAACGGTGGTGTTCGCCAGCAAGGCTGGGCGTGGCTGGGGCTGATGCTATTGGGGTCGTTGTGTATCGTTGCCTGGCAGGTTAACCGCCTGATCGAGCATGGCCTGCTAAGGCGCTTTCAGAACCAAGCCTTGATCGCCAGCCTCCGCGAAGAGCAAGCAATGATCTCCCGCCTTAATCGAGAGATGAGCGAAGAGATGGACCGCCGTCTGGCAGCTGAGCAGGCGTTACGGGCCATTCAGGTCAACCTGGAAGAGCGGGTGGCAGAACGCAGCCTGCAATTGGACCAGGTTAATCAGGACTTGAGCAAAAGCCAGGCCCGCCTTGCCTTGGCACTGGAAGCCAGCGAATTGGGCCTCTGGGATTGGGACCTGCGCACTGACGAGGTGCACCACACCCAATTGGAGCGCCTGTTCGACATCGCTCACCAAAGCAAACCGGTGTTGCTCAAACATTTGATGCCGCGCCTGCACCCCGCAGACCTGCCTGCACTCAAAAGTACCCTGATCGCCCACCTCAAGGGCCGAACGGAAGATTACCGTGTTGAGTACCGGATACGGCACAGCGAGGGGCACTGGCTATGGGTGGAAGACCGTGGCAGGGCGGTAGAGCGCACGCCGGGTGGGCGGGTACTGCGCATGCTGGGCACGCGCCGCGATATTACCCAGGTAAAAGCGCAGGAAGAGCAACAGCGGCTGGCAGCGACCGTACTCGAGGCCATGAGCGAAGGCATCGTCGTACTTGATCCAGACTTCAACATACTCGCCATCAACCGTGCTTTTACCGGCATTACAGGCTACGAGCCGGCGCATTGCATAGGTGAAGCACTGCTTGAGCTGCCTTGTAGTCGCGACGTACGGCGGCAGTTTCCGTCAATTCATCAAATGCTGTTGGAGCGCGGCAGTTGGCAAGGCGAAGTGGTCGAAGCCCGACACAACGGTGAACTCTACCCTCAATGGCTGCAACTGAGCGCGGTGATGAACGAGCACGGAGCGCTCAGCCGAGTGGTCATGTTTTGCTCGGACTTATCATCGCGCCGGGCCTCCGAAGAGCGTCTGCACTACCTGACGTACCATGACGAACTGACCGGCCTGGGTAATCGAGGCCTGTTTAGGCAGCGGCTCCATGATGCCTGCCAACGGCTGCGCCACAACGGGCGCAGCCTGGCATTGCTGTATATCAACCTGGACCGCTTCAAATTGCTGAACGACAGCTTCGGTCACGACACTGCAGATCAGGCGTTACGCCAGGTGGCCAGGCGTATCAGCTCGGCGCTGCCCGATGCCGATACCGTTGCACGGCTGTCGGCAGACGAATTTGCCGTACTCTTCGATGCCCACACCAGCCTATCAAGCCTTATCCGGGTCACAACCCGGCTACTGAGCAAACTGCGCGCGCCGTTGCGCCTGGGTGAACACGACCTTATCGTCACGGCGTCCATTGGTATCAGCTTGTTGCCTGACACCAGCCGTGAAGGGCCTGTGCTGCTCAATCAAGCCGACATTGCCATGAAACAGGCTAAACGCTTGGGCGGCGATGGGTTTGAGTTCTATACCGAGTCAATGCAGGCCGATGCCTATGACCGGTTGCAGCTTGAAAGCCAGCTACGGCGCGCGTTGGAGCTACACCAGCTTGAGGTGTTCTATCAGCCTAAGTTGGGTTTAGGTAGGGATACCCTTGAAGGGGTAGAAGCACTTGTCCGCTGGCGTCACCCCCAGCGAGGGCTTATCGCACCAGATGCCTTTATCGAGCTGGCTGAAGAAACCGGCCAGATCACGGCCATTGGGGAATTCGTCCTGCGTACTGCGTGTCGCCAGGCACGGGCTTGGCAGCGCCAGGGGCTGGGCGAACTGCGTATGTCGGTGAACCTGTCGGGGCAGCAATTGCGCTACGGCAACCTGGTAAGCCTTATTCGCCAGGTATTGGCCGAAAGTGGCCTGGCCCCTGCGTTGTTAGAGCTTGAGCTCACAGAAAGCCAGTGGCTGGACAACATCAGTGCTATTCACGCCACCTTTGCTCAATTGCGTGGAATGGGCGTGATGCTAGCGATTGACGACTTCGGCACAGGCTACTCCGCGCTTAGTTACCTCAAGCAGCTGCCGGTGGACTACGTAAAGCTGGATCAGGCGTTTGTGCGCGAATTGGGGGATAGCACCGCAGATGCCGCCATCACTCAGGCGGTCATTACCATGGCCCACGGCCTAGGGTTGAAGGTCACCGCAGAGGGTGTGGAAACCGCTGAACAATTGCAGGTGCTGCGTGAGCAAGGGTGCGATGAGGTGCAAGGCTACCTGGTTGGCAGGCCGGTGCCGGCAGCAGAGTTCGAGCAATGGTTGCTGGTAAAGGGCAGTGATGGGGCGACCTTCGTTTGACTGGGCCTGAGATAGCCCATGTAGTATAACTACAAAAAACCGTGGCCCAGCCCGACACAATATGAGTCTTGCCCTTTGAACCTTTTGCAACACATTGCCCAATCCCGCCATCTGCTACGCAAGTCGGAGCTGAAGGTAGCCGACCATGTATTACTTGATCCCGCGGCGGTGATGCATAGCTCCATGGCCGACCTAGCCCACAATGTAGGTATCAGCGAGCCTACTATCGTGCGGTTTTGCCGTGCCATCGGATGTACCGGGTTCCAGGACTTAAAGCTCAGGCTTGCTCAAAGCCTGGCGGCCGGCGCCAGCTTCGGCCAGTTCGCGATCCATGAAGATGATTCGGTCGCAGACTTCAGCCTGAAAATTTTCGACACTACGTTGCATACCTTGATGGAAGTACGGGAGCGCCTGGATGCCGAGGCGCTGCAACGCGCGATTACGGCCATGGCGCACGCCCACCGGGTAGAGTTCTACGGGTTCGGCGCTTCTGGTGCGGTAGCGGCCGATGCACAGCACAAGTTTTTTCGCCTGCTGCTCACTGCCGCGGCGTACTCGGACCCCCACATGCAGGCTATGTCCGCCGTCACCTTGAAGCCAGGCGATGTTGCCGTGTGTATCTCTCAAACAGGCCGTTCGAAGGACTTGTTGAACAGTGCAAACCTGGTACGCGACAGTGGCGCCTCGCTCATTACGCTATGCCCCAGCCAAACACCCTTGGCCGAGCTGTCCACGGTAAACCTGGCAATCGATGTACACGAAGACACCGAAATCTATACGCCGCTTACGTCTCGCATCGCCCACCTGGTCGTTATCGATGTATTGGCCATGGGTGTCGCCATGGCCCGAGGCCCGACCCTGGTCAACCACTTGAAGAGCGTAAAGCGCAGTTTGCGCGGCCTTCGGTTATCCCCAAAATCCATCAGGCATTTTGAAGAATAACCACTCAGTTACACGCTAGTGCGTCACGTGCCTGTCATGGAGTTGCCCTTAAAGCGTAACCGCCTTTAGCCATCCTTTAGCTCTCGCAAGCCTACTAGGAGAAGCAAAATGGCGCGTTCCTATGAAAGCCTGGGCAGCACCAAGACCCGTCGCCAGGAAGAAGATTCGCGGCGCATGACCTTTCGCCGCGCGATTGAGAGCCGCACTGATGCGCGCAGGCTGCTGGCTGAAACCGTCGACTTCCCCGAACTGCATGCCTGGTATGCAGGGGCTATGGAACGCGAGCAAAGTGTTCAGCCAGGGCACTGATCTGGGCCCGCTCTTCTCGGACAAACCGTAGGAAGGCCTCCGCCACGGGAGAAGGCCGTCTGGTCTTCGCCCGCACCAGGCACCAGCTTCTGCGCAACGGCAACTCCACGACCGGCAGCTCGCGAAGTACTCCACTGCGCAGCTCGCCTACGATGCTGTGGCGGCTTAGCAATGCCAAGCCAAGGCCTGCGACCACGGCTTCACGCTGAGCTTCGGCTGATCCCACCTCCAGGGTCTGAGCAAAATGCATGCGTTTTTCTTTTAAAAAGGCATCGCAGGCCATACGCGTGCCTGACCCCGGCTCACGTATTAACAGCGGCCATGCTTCCAACGCCTGCAGCTCAAGCGCCTCGGCTTGACACAGCACGTGGTGTGGCGGAGCCACGGCGATGATGTCGTTAGTGAGGAAGGGGAGAAATTCGAGGTTCATGTCTTGAGGCACCAGCGACATGATTAGCAGGTCATCACGGTTGTCTGCCAGCCGCCGCAGGGCTTGAGCACGGTTGACCACGCTCAGCACCAGGTTAATGTCCGGGTGGTTTTTTCGGAAGGCTGCAAACAGATGGGGCAAAAAGTACTTGGCGCTTGATTCCACTGCGAGCGTTAACTGCCCCTGCAGTGAGCCTTGTAAGTCCGACAGTTGCATATCGAATCGCTCAAGGCACCCGAAGATATCCCGGCTCGTGGCTTGAAGGGCTAGCGCGGCTTCGGTCAGGTACAGCTTTTTCCCAACGTATTCAAACAACGGTTGCCCTACCAATTCTTCAAGTTGCCTGATTTGCAGGCTGACCGCAGGCTGTGTGAGCGCCATTTCCTCCGCCGCTCGGCTAAAAGACCGAAGGTCGCAGACTTCGTTGAAGACCCTTAGCTGACGGAGCGTAAGGCGCATCAGTGATTTACGCATCGCAGCATCCACGCCCAAAAGTCGTAACTATAAGGTTTTACTAATGGGTAGCCCAATAAACTCTGATTATTATTTATCGATCCCCACCGTTAGGGTGTAGTGGTGCCTGCTTGAGTCGTGAGGCATTGCGTACCTAATGGACGAGGGAATACCACATGATAAAAAAGATCCTCATTGCCAATCGGGGTGAAATCGCGGTTCGTATCGTGCGGGCCTGTGCAGAAATGGGTATTCGCTCAGTAGCGGTTTACGCCGACGCTGACCGTCACGCACTACACGTCAAGCGGGCGGATGAAGCCCATAACCTTGGCGCCGACCCCCTCGCGGGTTATTTGAATCCTCGCAAGTTGGTCAACCTGGCGGTCGAAACCGGGTGTGACGGCTTGCACCCTGGGTATGGCTTTCTCTCGGAAAATGCCGAATTGGCAGAGATTTGCGCTCAGCGGGGCATCAAATTCATTGGCCCTTCGGCGGATGTCATCCGCCGCATGGGCGACAAGACCGAAGCACGGCGCACCATGATCGCTGCCGGCGTGCCGGTTACGCCCGGCACCGAAGGCAACGTTGCCGACCTGGCCGAAGCCTTGCGCGAAGGCCAGCGCATTGGCTACCCCGTCATGCTAAAGGCAACGTCAGGGGGCGGCGGGCGCGGTATCAGGCGATGTAACTCCCGCGATGAACTCGAACAAGCCTTTCCAAGGGTGATTTCCGAGGCCACCAAGGCTTTTGGCTCGGCTGAAGTGTTCTTGGAGAAGTGCATCGTCAACCCTAAGCACATCGAAGCCCAGATTCTGGGTGACAGTCAGGGCAACGTGGTGCACCTGTTTGAGCGAGACTGCTCCATCCAGCGGCGCAACCAGAAGCTCATCGAGATTGCGCCCAGCCCTCAACTGACGCCAGAGCAGCGTGCCTACATTGGTGACTTAGCGGTACGCGCGGCCAGCGCGGTGAAGTATGAGAATGCCGGGACCGTGGAGTTTCTGCTTGCCGAGGGCGAGGTGTACTTCATGGAAATGAACACCCGGGTGCAGGTGGAGCACACCATCACCGAAGAAATCACCGGGTTGGATATTGTCCGCGAGCAGATCCGTATCGCCTCGGGCTTGCCGCTTTCTGTAAAGCAGGAAGACATTCAGCACCGGGGCTTTGCGCTGCAGTTTCGTATCAATGCCGAAGACCCGAAGAACAACTTCTTGCCCAGCTTTGGCAAGATCACCCGCTACTACGCACCAGGCGGCCCCGGGGTACGCACCGATACTGCGATCTACACCGGCTATACCATTCCGCCGTTCTACGACTCGATGTGCCTGAAGTTGGTGGTTTGGGCGTTAACGTGGGAAGAGGCCCTGGCGCGTGGCCTGCGCGCCCTTGATGACATGCGGGTGCAAGGGGTCAAAACCACCGCGGCGTATTACCAGGAAATCCTGCGCAATGCTGAATTTCGTAATGGGGAGTTCAATACCAGTTTCGTTGAGAGCCACCCGGAACTGACCCAGTACTCGATCAAGCGCAAGCCTGAAGAACTGGCACTTGCCATCGCCGCCGCCATTGCCGCCCACGCCGGCCTTTAAATACCGCGACAGGTTGGGCGTTGACAGCGCATATAAAGGCGAGCAGGCCTCAACGTGCATCAGCGCCTCAAGCCTCAAGCCATAGGGAGATAAGAATGCCCAAGAAAATCTTTGTGACCGATACCGTCCTGCGCGATGCCCACCAATCCCTGCTGGCCACGCGCATGCGCACGGAAGACATGCTGCCGATCTGCGACAAGCTGGACAACGTCGGCTATTGGTCGCTGGAGGTGTGGGGCGGTGCCACGTTTGATGCCTGTGTACGCTTCCTCAAGGAGGACCCGTGGGAGCGTTTGCGTCAGCTACGCGAGGCGTTGCCAAACACCCGCCTGCAAATGCTGCTGCGTGGCCAGAACCTGCTTGGCTACCGTCACTACAGCGATGACGTAGTGCGGGCGTTCGTCGAGCGGGCAGCGGTGAACGGTATTGATGTGTTTCGTATCTTCGATGCCATGAACGATATTCGTAACCTGCAGGTGGCGATCGAAGCGGTTAAGGCCGCAGGCAAGCATGCCCAAGGCACCATCGCCTACACCACAAGCCCTGTGCATACCGTGCAGGCGTTCGTTGAGCAAGCGCAGCAGATGCAGGCCATGGGCTGTGACTCAATCGCTATCAAAGATATGGCAGGGCTGCTCACCCCCTTTGCCACGGGTGAACTGGTTCGGGCACTCAAGGCGGAACTGAGCGTGCCGGTGTTCATTCATTCCCACGACACGTCGGGCCTGGCGGCCATGTGTCAGCTCAAGGCGGTGGAGAATGGCGTTGATCATATCGACACTGCGATTTCCAGCTTGGCGTGGGGCACTAGCCACCCGGGTACTGAATCCATGGTGGCGGCGCTGAAGGGCAGTGAATACGACACTGGGCTAGATTTGCAGTTACTGCAGGAGATCGGCTTGTACTTCTATGCGGTTCGCAAGAAGTATCACCAGTTTGAAAGCGAATTCACCGCCGTGGATACCCGGGTGCAAGTGAACCAGGTGCCAGGGGGCATGATTTCCAACTTGGCCAACCAACTCAAAGAGCAGGGCGCACTTAATCGCATGGGCGAGGTGTTGGCCGAAATTCCACGCGTGCGTGAAGACCTGGGTTATCCGCCGCTGGTGACTCCAACGTCGCAGATTGTTGGTACTCAGGCTTTTTTCAACGTGCTTGCCGGCGAGCGTTACAAGACCATTACCAACGAGGTGAAGTTGTACCTTCAGGGCGGTTACGGCAAGGCGCCGGGGAGCGTCAGCGAAAAACTGCGCAGGCAAGCCATCGGTAGCGAAGACGTAATAGACGTACGCCCGGCCGACCTGCTTAAACCTGAAATGGCCAAGCTGCGCAAAGACATCGGCGAGCTGGCCCGCAGCGAAGAGGATGTACTGACCTACGCTATGTTCCCGGACATAGGCCGTAAATACCTCGAAGAGCGCAACGCCGGCACCCTCAAGCCTGAACCTTTGTTACCAATACCCGAGGCCGGGGCAATGGCATCAGCGAAGGGCGAAGGTGTACCCACGGAGTTTGTGATCGATGTGCATGGCGAAACCTATCGAGTGGACATTACCGGGGTGGGCGTAAAAGCCGAGGGCAAGCGTCACTTCTATTTGAGCATCGATGGCATGCCCGAGGAGGTAGTCTTCGAGCCGCTGAATGAATTTGTGGGCGGCAGTGTAGGCAAGCGCAAGCAAGCCAGCGCACCGGGTGACGTGAGCACCACCATGCCTGGCAATATCGTGGAGGTATTGGTCAAGGAAGGTGATGCCGTCAAGGCTGGGCAAGCCGTGATGATTACTGAGGCCATGAAGATGGAGACTGAGATTCAGGCCCCTATTACCGGCACCGTGCGTACCATCCATGTGGCCAAGAGCGACCGCGTGACCCCGGGCGAAGTGCTGATCGAGATCGAAGGCTGAGGTCACTGCTCTCTACATCGGCGTTGAAACCGGTCGCCGGCAAGCCGGGCTGCTACGTTAAGGGCGTCTTCAGGCTCTGTAGCAGCAAAGCTTGCTTGCGACCGGCCTTACATCGGCGTTGAAACCGGTCGTCTTCAGGCCATGTCGCGCAGCTGCTCCAGCGTCTTGACCTGCTTGCCGTCCTTGAAATTTTCAGGGGCCAGCCAGGCCTCGAACGCCTCTTTGATGGGCGGCCACTGCGAGTCCAGCATCGAGAACCAGGCCGTATCACGGTTGTGGTTTTTGACCATCATGTGCTGGCGGAATACGCCTTCAGGCGTGAAGCCAAAACGGGCAGCCGCACGTCGAGAGCGCTCGTTGCGGTTGTCGCACTTCCATTCCACGCGACGGTAACCCGCCGCGAACACCTGGCTGGCCAACAGGTAAATCGCTTCGGTGCCTTTGGGCGAGCGCTGCATGGTTGCTCCAAACGCTACGTGGCCGATTTCGATGCGCCCGTGTGCAGGAACGATAGACATCAGGCTCAGCACGCCTTCGGCCTTGCCTGTTGCCTTGTCTACCACGCAGAACCCTAGCGGGTCGTTGCTGATGGCATAACCGTCAAGCCAGATATCGAAAAGCTCGCGGTCAGTGAACGGGCCGTAAGGCAGGAAATCCCAAAACAACGGGTCGGCGCCTGGCCCTACCAGCACCTGCCACAGGTCTTCACTGTGACGGGCCGGTACGAGTTTCTCCAGGCGGATATAAGCCCCTTCGGTGGTCTCGGCGACGGGGGCCTTTACCGGTTTCCATACTGTTGCGGGACTGACCATGACGGCTCCTAAAGGGGTTTGCGAAATTGGATAAAGCCTGGCCGCTCGGCGATGCGTTCATACAACGCGATGGCTGTGGCGTTAGTGTCGTGGGTAAGCCAGTGAACCTTGGTACAGCCTGTGCCCCCGGCCTGGGCATAAACGTGCTCTATCAACTGCTGCCCGATACCGCAGCCGCGATGAGGCTCGCCGACGATTAGATCCTGAAGGTAGCAAGAGTTCTCTACCGTCCAACACGAACGGTGAAAGATCCAATGCACCAAGCCAACGGCCTGCCCGTCCTTCCAGGCCAGTGCCGCGTGAATAGGCTCCGCGGGGTCCAGTATGCGCTGCCAGGTGGTGTCGCTCACAACCCTTGGCAGGTCTACGTTATAGAAGCCTTGGTAGGCCCGCCACAGCCTGTACCAAGGCTCATAATCACCCGATTGAGGGTGTGTCAGCTGAATGCTGTTCATAGGTGGTCCTTGTCTGGGTGCCCATCGCGTTCAATTTTGCTATGCATTAGTGCGCTTAGTGCATAGCAGGGCCTCGGTTAATAGCGCTATGCTACGAATCGCATTGGTCCGTTGTAAGGTCCACTTTATGTTCAATAAAAGGGGCCAATTTTGATGCTCGCCATGCCATTCGACCCCTCGGGTATTCGCTTGGACGGCGACTCGGGCTTGGTCCGTCAGCTTTACCAGCAGTTACGTGAACGAATACTGGAGGGTCGATTACACCCAGGGGTTCGCTTGCCTGCCAGCCGACACTTGGCACAGGTGCTCAAGGTGTCGCGCAATACCGTAATCGGTGCCTATGATCAACTCCTTGCCGAAGGGTTTATCCAGACCCGCGTAGGGGACGGTACCTACGTCGCAGCTACGCTGCTATCGCCTCCCGAATCTTCACCTGTGACAACACCGTCCACAGGTTTATCCACAGGATTTGAGGGGTTCTTATCCACAGCCTTATCCCCAGGCGAGGCTATAAAGATGACTAGCAATGCAGGTTATACACCTGCATTTCAGCGCGCATTGACCTCTGGCATAACCACTACCACGAAGCACCCCCCGCGTGCGTTCAACGTAGGCATTCCTGCCTTTGACCTCTTTCCATTTGAGGTCTGGAGCAAGCTTTACAGTGCTTTCTGGCGCCACCCAGACATGACCGCGTTTGGGTATCAAGACCCTGCAGGGCATGCGCCTTTGCGTGAAATGATCGCGGCGTATTTGCGCAGCTCAAGAGGGCTCCATTGCACCACTGATCAGATTGTAATCACCTGTGGTGCGCAGCAGGGCATTAGCCTTTGTGCACAGTTGCTGTTGCAGGCTGGGGATTGCGTTGCAATGGAAGACCCAGGCTACCGCGCCGCAGGTGATGCACTGACCAGTACGGGGGCGCGCCTGCAGGGTATTGGCGTGGATGCAGACGGCCTGCGGTGCGATGAGGTGATTGGCTTGCAGGCGTGCCGTATGGTGTATGTCACCCCGGCTCACCAATACCCTACCGGGGTAACCCTTAGCCTGGTGAGGCGCCTTAGGTTGATCGAGTGGGCTCAGCGCACAGGCGCCTGGATACTAGAAGATGACTATGACGGCGAATACCGCTACGACGGAGTGCCGCTGGCACCCCTGGCGGCCCTCGACGGTGGCGAGCGTGTCATCTATATCGGCACCTTCGGCAAGGTCGCGTTCCCAGCGCTGCGGCTAGGTTATCTGGTACTGCCCCGGCCTCTGGCGCAGGCCTTTGCTCAGCGTCAGGCAGTGGACATGCGTCACTCTGAAACCGCCAGTCAAAGCGTAATGGCCCAGTTCATGGCGCAGGGGCATTTTCAGCGACACGTGCGTCGGATGCGAAAAGCCGCCCTTAGCCGCCGCAACACGTTGCTGTCCCTATGGCCCTCAGCAATACCGGGGTGTTCGCCGATGCCGCCTATCAGCGCAGGGTTACATGTGAAGGTTCAGGTCCACAGCGCTGCCCGAGAAGCTGAACTGGTAGCGTTGGCGGCCCAGGCAGGTGTGGATGTTCAGCCACTGAGCCGTTACTGGCTGGAAAGCAGCACCGAGCCTGTGGATAACCGTGCAGGCTTGGTGCTGGGCTTTGCGGGGGTCAGTGAGCCCCACATCTCTACGGCTATCAGGAAGCTGCGCATGGCTTGGCAGGTGTAACTACGCCGCCGGTTAGCGCTTTCCCTAGGCTCTGTACGTACGCGGCTACGCTCTGTGGCGCTGCTTTAGAAACGGGCTCGAAATGCTCATTTACAACCAGTAGGCTAGATCGCCAGCCGCATCAAGAAAGTGGCTTACGCGCGCACCCCGGTCAACGCGCCCGGTCAGCGCGACCCGGTCAATTCGCCGCACAGGTCCAAGGCCAGCAGCCGGGCTACCTCATTTGGGCTCAGGCCAGTGCCGAGCAAGCCATGGAGTTTGCCCAAGGCCGCCTCGCGTGTCATGCCTGCGCCCGCCACCACCCCGGCGTCCAGTAAGCGGCTTCCTGCTTCGTATACGCCTAGCTCCACGCCACCCTGCTGGCACTGAGTAACAGCCACCATGGCCACGCCGTGGGCGCTGGCCTCACGTATCGCGTGGATAAACGCTGGGTTATCGCTTGGGCCGGTACCGCTGCCGTAACACTCCAGCACAATGCCTTGGACGCCTGCAGTGACCCATGCACTTAACCACGCCGGATCGAAGCCCGGTACCAGCGGCAGGGCTGCCACTTGAGCAATTGCCTTGGGTTGTTGGTAATGCAACTGCACCGGCAGTGTCGCCGCGCTGGCAGGTGACAGGGCGCGCTGCAAGGGCGCAAATGCGTTGCGCCCACTGCTACGTACCTTGGCGCAGCGGGTGGGCAGCATCATCTGCCCATGAAAGTGCAGCCATACGCCGGGCGCCAGCCCTGTAGTAAGCGCGCTCATCGCACCTTCGAGGTTTTCCCAGGCATCACTGTGGGCAACGCCGGCCGGCAACATGGAGCCGGTGAACACCACCGGTGCCGGCAAGCCCAGCAGTTGGAAGCTCAGTGCTGCCGCGCTGTAGGCCAGGGTATCGGTGCCATGGAGCACCAGTACCGCGTCACTGCCGTCGATATCCACCGCATGGGTGATGGCGTGGCGCAGTTGCTGCCAGTACAGCGGCGACATGTTGGCACTGTCGATCAGCGGCTGCATCTCTTCGAACGACCAGGCGGCGGTCGCCAGGCCAGAGGCCTCCAGCTGCTCACGCATGCGCTGCTCGAAACCGCCAGCAGGCGCCAGCCCATTGGCCGTAGCCTGCATGCCGATGGTTCCGCCTGTATAGAGCACACGAATATGGCGAGCAGGCTGGGCAACGATCATGGGCGGCTCCGGTCAGGCGAGGTAGGCGGGGGGCTGACGGGCCAGGCCTTGGGGTCCAGGTCCAGGTCTGCGTAGTCTTCAGGCTTGAATACGGGGGTTTTTACGCCAGCGGTTCGTTGCGCATCGTAATCGCGCAGCAGGCGCAGGCCAATCTTGAACAACAGGAACAGGGCCGTCAGATTGACCAGGGCCAGCAAGGTCATGGTGAGGTCAGCAAATGCAAACACGGTTTCAAGGTTTTCAACCGCGCCCCATACCACCAGCCCCAGTACCACCACCCGGTAGGCGATTATAGTTTTTTTGCCACCGCCCAAGAAGCGCAGGTTGTTTTCACCCAGGTAATAGTTGTAGAGCATGGAGGTGAAGACAAACAACGCCAACGCCACGCTGATAAATATCCGGCCCCATGGCCCTACCACCGCGGCCAGGGAATCCTGGGCAAGCACGATGCCGTTGCCATTGAAGTCGGTGCCATAAACCCCCGACAACAGGATCAACAGCGCGGTGCAGGTGCAGATCACGAAGGTGTCGAGGAACACGCTGAACGCCTGCACCACGCCTTGGGCAACGGGGTGCTGCACTTCAGCCACGGCCGCCACGTTGGGCGCGCTGCCCAGGCCCGCTTCGTTGGCGAAAACCCCACGCTTCACGCCCAGCACGATGGCGCTACCCACCAGGCCGCCGAATACAGGATCGATGCCCAAGGCGCTTTTCACGATGGTGGCCAGCATGAACGGTACCTGATCGAACTGAAGCACGATTACGTACACCGTCACTGCGATGTACGCCAGGGTCTTCACCGGCACCAGCAGGTCTGCCACCTTGGCGATACGCTTGATCCCACCGATGAACACCAGGCCCATCAATGCCGCCAGGGCCAGGCCTGAGTATTTCACATCAAAGCCGAACGCATCGTTGAGAGACGTGGTCACGGCGTGAGATTGCAAGCCATTGAAGGCGACACCAAAGGTCAGCAACAGCAAGGCCGCCATGACCATGCCCAGCCAGCGCTTGCCCAGCCCATGTTGTATGTAGAAGGAAGGGCCACCTCGGTATTGGCCGTCTTCATCGCAGCGCTTATATAGCTGCGCCAGTGAGCACTCGAAGAAGCTGCTGGCCATGCCTACCAGCGCCGTGACCCACATCCAGAACACCGCCCCTGGCCCACCCAGCGTTACAGCCACGCCCACGCCTGCAATATTGCCCGCGCCCACTCGCCCCGCCAGGCTCAGCATCAATGCTTGAAACGAGCTGAGCTGGTTGGAGCTGCTGCGCAGGCTTGCAGCGAACACACTGAACATATGGGGAAAATGGCGGACCTGAACGAACCGCGACCGCACCGTGAAGTACCCACCCAGCCCAACGATCAGCACGATCAGCACCTTGCCGGACAAAAAGTCGTTAATGACTCCGAGCATGTTGTTTCCTCGTGTTGGCTTACCGGGCGGCGGTAGTCCGCGCGGCAAAAAAAGGGCGCACTATACCGTTGAAAGACGCAAGCGTCTGCCCAGCCATGGTGCACATCCTGTTAGGACGTTGCCTCTAACCGCCGAGCGGTGCTCAACCGTCGAGCATCGGGGCAAAAAAAGAGCCCCAATTTGGGGCTCGTAAAAGGTGAGGGGTGTCTAGCCCATCAGCCTGGTGATAAGGGGCCTTAGGTCAGGCTTTGAGCGGTACCAACCGCGGCGCAATCATGTTCTCCGGGCGCAGGATATCGGCTAGCATGGCGTCATCGAGCAGCGCCTCTTCGCGTACCAGCTCCAGCACGCCACGGCCGGTCTCCAGGGCGGTACGCGCAATGCGGGTAGCATTCTCATAACCGATGTACGGGTTCAGGGCGGTTACCAGCCCAATCGAGTGCTCCACCAACTCACGGCAACGCTGTTCGTTGGCGGTGATGCCTACCACGCAGTGCTCACGCAACATGTCCATGGCCCGTTGCAGAATGCGAATGGAGTCGAAGATCTTGTAGGCGATCAGGGGCTCCATCACGTTCAGCTGCAACTGCCCGCCTTCCGCCGCGATCGTCAGCGCCAAGTCATTGCCCATGATTTCGAATGCCACCATATTCACGGCTTCCGGGATCACAGGGTTCACCTTGCCTGGCATGATCGAGCTGCCCGGTTGGCGCGCGGGCAGGTTGATTTCATTGATGCCGGTGCGTGGGCCGCTGGACAGCAGGCGGAGGTCATTGCAGATTTTCGAGAGTTTCACGGCGGTACGTTTGAGCATGCCGGAAAACAACACGAAGGCGCCCATGTCTGAGGTGGCTTCGATCAGATCGGCCGCAGGCACCAAGGGTTGCCCGCTGATGGTTGCCAAGCGGGCCACGGCAAGGTGCTGGTAACGCGGGTCTGCGTTGATGCCGGTGCCGATGGCGGTCCCTCCCAGATTAACCTCGGTCAGCAGTTCCGGCGCCAGACTGCGCAGGCGTTGCAAGTCCTCGCCCAAGGTGCTGGCAAATGCCTGGAATTCCTGGCCCAGGGTCATGGGAACGGCATCTTGCAATTGGGTGCGGCCCATTTTCAGCACGTGGGCGAATTCCTTGCCCTTGTTGGCGAATGCCTGGATCAAACTGTCGAGGCTGGCCAACAGCGCGTCGTGCCCTAGCAGCAGGCCCAGCCGAATAGCAGTGGGGTAGGCGTCGTTGGTGGACTGCGCCATGTTCACATCATTGTTGGGGTGCAGGTAGTGGTAGTCACCTTTCTGCTTGCCCATGGCCTCCAGGCCGATGTTGGCGATCACTTCATTGGCGTTCATGTTGGTCGACGTGCCCGCACCGCCTTGGATCATGTCCACCACGAACTGGTCGTGGAAGTCGCCACGAATGATCCGCGCGCAGGCTTCGCTGATCGCAGCATGCTTGCTATCACTGAGGTGCCCCAGCTCACGGTTGGCATCCGCTGCGGCCTGCTTGACCATGGCCAACGCTACAACCAGCTTTGGGTAATGGGCCAACGGTACGCCCGACAGCCTGAAGTTGTTCACAGCGCGCAGCGTCTGGATGCCGTAGTAGGCGTCTGCAGGGACGTCGAGGGTGCCGAGAAGGTCTTTTTCGGTGCGCGTAGATGCAGCGGAGGACATGATAGCGGTCAGCTCTGAGTGAACCCGGCATGTGCCGGAATGGCGATCATACTGCGCTTTGAATAGATAATCGGGCCAATGCTGTTGCTCACTGCCCTATGCATGATCGGCATAAGGTAGTGTGTGACCAATACTTATGAACGAGCGTATGCGGCGAGAGGAACACCACGCATGAACCTGGAAACCAAATGGCTCGAAGACCTCGCTGCGCTGGCGGCCACCCGCAGTTTTTCCCAAGCTGCCCAGCGTCGGTTCGTGACTCAGCCAGCGTTCAGCCGTCGCATCCGCAGCCTGGAGGCCACACTGGGCCTGACACTGGTCAACCGGGGCAAGACACCTATCGAACTCACGGAAGCCGGGCAGCTGTTTCTGATCACCGCACGCAATGTGGTCGACCAGGTGGCTGAAGTGATGCGCCATCTGCATCACCTGGAGGGTGGCGCTGGAGAGGTGATTCAGGTGGCAGCTGCGCATTCGCTGGCGCTGGGGTTTTTCCCGGGCTGGATCGCGCGCTTGCGCAACGAAGGCCTGCCCATGGCGACACGGCTGGTGGCAACCAACGTGGGCGATGCCATTCGTGCGCTGCGTGAAGGGGGGTGCGACATCATGCTGGCGTTCTATGACCCGGACGCCACCGTGCAGATGGACCCGGAAATTTTCCCGTCGCTGCACTTGGGGGCGACAGAAATGCTACCCGTGTGCTCGACGGCAGCGGACGGTAGCGCGCTTTACAACCTGGACGCCGATGCCAGCGTGCCGTTGCTGTCGTATGGCGCCGGCGCCTTCCTCGGGCGCTCGGTCAATGCACTGTTACGTCAACGTGGGCTGCGCTATACCACGGTGTACGAAACCGCCATGGCCGACAGCTTAAAGGCCATGGCGTTGCAGGGCTTGGGAGTGGCCTGGGTGCCACGCTTGAGCGTGACCGCAGAGCTTGGGCGAGGCGAGTTGGTAGCGTGCGGATCCCCGCAGTGGCATGTGCCGTTGGAGATCCGCCTGTATCGCTGCTCTCTGGTGCGCAAGGCCAGCGTGCGTTTACTGTGGCGAAAGCTGGAATCGCAAACGCCGTAAGCCTCAAGGCGCTTCTGACAAGTACGCGTGTATGGCCTCGCGATTTTTATCGCTGTAACGGTAACAGTTGGAGCGCAGGCTCAACCGGCCGGGGTAAGTGTAAGTCTCGCAGAACCAGCCATTGAACAGCACCTCGGCATATTCATGCGTAGCGCCAAACATGTGGCCTAGCTCATGGCCAGGGGCAGAGAACGCTTTTAGCGAGGCCCACCCCGCATCGCCCTGGATAATAGCCATGCCCAACACCTCAGATTGATCGTTGGGGTCGATGGCTGAGCCATGGACCACCAATAACGTCTTGTCCAGCCGATGATTCCAACGGTCATCACCCTGGTTTTCCCAGATGGCCTTGTTCTGGTCACGTAGTGTCGTCAAGGTGTCGTGATCATTGCGTGCGCGGTAATCGATGTCGGAAATTTCAGGCATGTTCTCATGCAGGTACACCTGTACCGGGCGGCCAAAAGTAGTCTGCATCTCCTTGACCCAAGGGGCCAGGTAGTCCGCTTGCAATTGCTGGCGAAGGGGAGGAGGCACATCGTCGTGCACTACCAGGTTCAGGCGGATCGGCAAACGCTCCGCCAGCACCACGGGGCTGGCGAGTGCTGCACTGGCGAGCGTGAAGGCAGACAATAGGTTCAACACAGGTTTCATGGGTCCATCCTTTTGCATAAGGCATCAGTGCCGGGCGCTATCAAGCCACGGCACGCCCTGTGCGCAGGAGGTAAGCACCGCGCTTCAACAGGAAGGAAGAAGCGCAGCCCGGCTGATGAAGGGTAAACGGCGTCGCTGGGCGAGCGGCCACAAGTACGCCCTTTTCGCTGCCATTGGGATATACTGCGCGGCCTTTGGCCGGGGGTAATCTGGCCTGCGAACCCAAGTCAAGCCACGCCGCCTAGCTGCGTGGCTTGTTGTTTTCTGCCGCGCCACAGGCGCTTTGAAATAAAGAGGCTCGACGATGAGTGCACTGGTTGGCGTGATCATGGGCTCGAAGTCCGATTGGTCTACCCTTAGCCACACCGCCGACATGCTGGAAAAGCTCGGTATCGGTTATGAAGTGAAGGTGGTTTCCGCCCACCGCACCCCGGATCTGCTGTTCCAATACGCCAAAGAGGCCGAAGGCCGTGGCCTTGAGGTGATTATCGCCGGTGCCGGCGGGGCTGCGCATCTGCCCGGCATGTGCGCGGCTAAAACCCACCTTCCAGTGCTGGGCGTGCCCGTGCAGTCGTCGATGTTGTCTGGCGTGGATTCCCTGCTGTCGATCGTGCAAATGCCTGCGGGCATTCCGGTGGCTACATTGGCTATCGGCAAAGCAGGTGCCATTAACGCAGCCCTGCTAGCCGCCAGCATCCTGGGCGGTAAATATCCGCAGTTCCACGACGCACTGGTGCGCTTCCGCACCGAGCAGACAGCGACCGTGCTGGACAATCCAGACCCTCGCGAGGCGTAAGCGATGAAGATAGGTGTTATTGGTGGCGGCCAGCTGGGCCGCATGTTGGCCTTGGCCGGCACGCCCCTGGGTATGCGTTTCGCGTTTCTCGACCCTGCGCCAGATGCCTGCGCTGCCGATTTAGGCGAGCACGTGCAAGCGGCCTATGACGATCAGCAGCACCTGCGCGCCTTGGCCGATTCCGTAGACGTCGTGACCTTCGAGTTCGAAAGCATACCCGCCGAAACCGTCGCGTTCCTGTCCCGTTTCGTGCCGGTGTACCCCAGCGCTGAAGCGCTTCGCATCGCCAGGGACCGCTGGTTCGAGAAAAGCCTGTTCCTGAAATTGGGTATCCCTACGCCTGAGTTCGCAGACATCCAGTCCCAGGCCGACCTGGACGCAGCGGTGGCACGCATAGGCCTGCCGGCCGTCTTGAAAACCCGCACCCTGGGTTACGACGGCAAAGGCCAGAAGGTATTGCGCAACCCTGACGAGGTGGCGGGCACCTTCGCTGAGTTGGGCGCTGTGCCGTGCCTGCTGGAAGGCTTCGTACCCTTTACTGGCGAAGTGTCACTGGTGGCCGTGCGCGCGCGAGACGGGCAGACGCGGTTTTACCCACTGGCCCACAACACCCATGAAGCCGGCATCCTTAAAGTGTCGATCGCCAGCAGCGATCACCCCTTGCAGGCGTTGGCCGAAGATTACCTGGGGCGCGTTTTGGACACGCTCGACTATGTAGGCGTGCTTGCGTTCGAGTTTTTCGAAGTCGACGGCGCCCTGAAGGCCAACGAGATCGCACCGCGTGTTCATAATTCTGGGCACTGGACCATCGAAGGTGCCGAGTGCAGCCAGTTCGAGAACCACCTGCGGGCCATCGCGGGGCTACCTTTGGGCTCTACTGCCAAAGTAGGTGAAAGCGCGATGCTGAACTTCATCGGCGAAGTGCCTCCTGTGGCGCAGGTGGCAGGCATCGACGGTTGCCATGTGCATCATTACGGAAAGGCGTTCAAGCCGGGCCGCAAAGTAGGCCATGCCACTGTTCGTACTGCCACGACCGCAGCGCTGCACGAGGGCCTTGCCAAAGTCCAAGGCTTGATCGGCAACTAAACGAAGCGGGAACCTCCGGGATAACCAACCCTCTCATTGCAAGACGCTGGCAGCCACGCTGCCGGCCCTACTTTTGAGAGGGATACTTCATGGGCATCATCGGAACAATCATCATTGGCTTGATCGTAGGCTTGCTGGCACGCTTCCTGAAACCAGGTGACGACAGCATGGGCTGGATCATGACCATCCTGCTGGGCATCGGTGGCTCACTGGCTGCAACCTACGGTGGCCAGGCCTTGGGTATCTACCGTGCAGGTGAAGGCGCAGGCTTCCTCGGCGCATTGGTCGGTGCAATCGTGCTGCTGGTTATTTACGGCATGATCAAGAAGAAGTAACACGCTAACCGAGAACGAGGGCTGGCCCTTACCTGTATCCGCTTGGCGGGTGTAGATATCGTTGCAACATGGCCTAAAATGTCGCCCTCGTTTTCGGAGTCAGCCCCATGCGCGTCTTATTACTTGCCTGCCTGCTGTTCATCAGCACTCTGGCCTGGGCAGAACCCCCCGAAACGGATTGGCTGGCCTTAATGCCTCTGTCCGACCAGCGCGCACTGGAAGCGATGCCCGAAATCGACCACAACAGCCCCGAAGCAGCAGGTGGCTTTACCGATAAGGGCGGGCTGAAAAACCCCAAGGGTTTGCCAGCTGTCATGTATTCCACCAAAACCGTGGCGGGCATGAATGGCAAGACTATTCGTATCGGCGGCTACCCGGTGCCACTGGAAACCGACGCAAAAGGGCGTAGCACGTTATTTTTCCTGGTGCCTTACCCCGGTGCCTGCATCCATGTACCTCCGCCACCGCCCAATCAGCTCATTTTGATCCGCTATCCCAAGGGCCTCACGCTCGACGATATCTATACGCCATTGTGGGCAATGGGCACCCTAAAGGTTGAACAGGTGAGCAACGACTTGGCGAACGCGGCCTATGCCATGGACGCCGACAACGTGCGGAGAGTGGAAGACAAAGACTTATAGCCGTCGTGAGGCCCCCGCAAGCAGGGGCCGGTGCGCGATCAGAGCGCTTCGCTGGAGAAGGTGACGGCCAATGTGTGCGAGGCACCTGGCCCCAGTGCCTTGACGTCCTCAAGGACGTTAGCGGTTTCGATGCAGAACATGCGCTGCCAGCCACTGTTGTCCATGTCGGTTAGCGCTGCCGCGCGCTCGATCCAGGGGTTCCAGATAACGGTGCTCGCTGACCCTTCGGCATCGATCAGAATACGACGCTTCCATTCGCTGTCAGCGATGCTCAGGCGCGGGGGTGTCTTCAGGTAGATACGATCAGTTTCACCGGTGACCTCAAGCCGCCCCTCTTGGCTACGCTGTGCCCAATCTTCAAGGGTTTCGATGTACTCCAGCCCTGCGACTTCTTCTACGGCCACTTGGCGTACGTCGCTGACTGCAAAGTAGGTATGCAGGGCTTGGCTGAGGTGCAGGGTGTCTACACCCAGGTTGAGGGTGGTCAATGACAGGCGCAGTGTGTCGCCCAGCACGATGGTTAAGGTCAGGCGCGCCGCATGGGGCCATCCTGGAAGGTTACCGTCGGCTTCTGGCAGCGAGAAGGTGAGGGTCACCTGGTCGTTTTCGATTGCCGGCTCGGCCAGGGCCCATTTGATCGTGCGTACCAGCCCGTGAGACGGCGCAGGGGTGCTGCCCTCACGCAGGTGCTGCACGGTTTCAGGGTTGCGGGCCAGGTTACCGAACCAGGGCCAGCAGATCGGCACGCCTGCGCGGATGGCCTTCCCGTGCTTGAATTCGGCATGGTCGTTAAGCCAGATCAAAGGCTGCTCACCCGTGCGCGTGTAACTCAGCACCTGAGCGCCCTGTTCGGCGACCAGCAGTTCGGCGTGCGCCGTTTTTACCTGCCAGATGTCCAGTTCGCCTTGCTTGAGCTTCTCTACCGTAGGGGTCGACATATCGCTTCCTCGATACATTAAAGAGTGTGGCGTTGACCACTACGGCAGCCGCAAGTTTAGACGGCAGCCCTCCGTAGCCCTTATCGAGGCGAGGAGAATAGCCCCGGTGCAGGTTCAGCGGCGTGGCGGGACGCTGCGCGTACGGCCACTGCCGTCGATGGCTACGAACACGAACGCAGCTTCGGTGACCTTGCGCCATTCACTGGACAGTGGGTCATCGCTCCACACTTCTACCATCATCTGGATAGAGCTGCGGCCAATCTCCAGCGTTTGCGTGTAAAACGACAGTTGTGCCCCTACCGGAACAGGCACCAGGAAGGCCATGCGGTCTATGGCAACCGTGGCGACACGGCCCCCCGCCACTTTACTGGCCATGGCCGTACCGGCTAGATCCATCTGGGAGACCAGCCAGCCGCCGAAAATATCGCCGAATCCGTTGGTTTCCCGAGGAAGGGCCGTGATTTGCAACGCCAGGTCGCCTTGCGGAATGGGATCTTCTTGTTCGAGTTCAATCATGCCGGGGGCCTCGGACCCATGACGTCGGAAGGCTGGTACGGGCAGTTGCTTCAAGAGCACGGCTGGCACCATTAACGGCCAGTATATAGACCGATCCGTCCGTGCATAACCGTTCAATCACAGATATATGTTCTTTATCAAGCAATTTGCTATCTTCCCACACCCGCCAGACTACCTTGGACTGGCGTAGCCTGTTGCCGATGCGACCAATAAGAGAGTTCGAACAATGAGTATTGCGCCACTCAGCGCCGCGCCCTCTACGCGCCCTTTGAACCGTAGTGATTACAAAACCCTGTCGCTGTCGGCACTTGGCGGCGCTCTGGAGTTTTACGACTTCGTCATTTTTGTATTCTTCGTTGTGGTGATTGGCAAGCTGTTCTTTCCCCCTGATATGCCTGAATGGTTAAGAGGCGCCCAAACGTTTGGCCTGTTTGCGGCGGGTTACCTGGCTCGCCCATTGGGTGGCATCGTCATGGCGCACTTCGGGGACCTGCTAGGTCGCAAGAAGATGTTCACCCTGAGTATCTTTCTCATGGCCTTGTCCACGCTAGGCATGGGCATGATGCCCACTTACGCCCAGATTGGGCTGGTTGCGCCTATCCTGCTGTTGCTGTTGCGCGTCATTCAAGGGGCGGCCATTGGTGGGGAAGTACCGGGTGCCTGGGTATTTGTCGCCGAGCATGTGCCTGCTCGGAATATTGGCTATGCCTGCGGCACATTGACCTGTGGGCTGACCGCCGGAATCTTGCTCGGCTCTTTGGTTGCCACCTTTATTACCAGTGTGTTCTCGGGTGAAGAGGTGCTTGCTTACGCCTGGCGCATTCCGTTCCTGTTGGGAGGCGTATTTGGCTTGATGTCTGTCTATTTGCGGCGCTGGTTGCACGAAACGCCGATTTTTGCCGAGCTGCAACGGCGCCAGGCCTTGGCCGTGGAAATGCCCATCAAGCAAATACTAAAAGGTCACCGGGGCGCAGTGGCATTGTCCATGTTGCTCACCTGGTTGCTGTCGGCGGGGATCGTGGTAGTGATTCTGATGACCCCCACGCTGCTACAGACCCTGTATAGCTTCCCTGCCAAGATCGCCCTGCAAGCCAATAGCCTGGCCATCGTGTGCTTGAGCGTGGGTTGCATACTCGCAGGCCTGCTGGCTGACCGTTTCGGTGCTGGCAAGGTATTTATCGTAGGCAGCGTGGCCTTGGGCGTAACTTCCTGGACGTTCTACCACAGCCTGCATGCACACCCAGACTGGCTATTCCCAATGTACGCAGTCACGGGGCTATGCGTGGGCGTGATTGGGGCGGTGCCTTACGTGATGGTGAAGGCCTTCCCAACCGCCGTTCGCTTCACGGGCCTGTCGTTTTCCTACAACCTGGCCTATGCCATTTTCGGTGGGCTTACGCCCTTGGCCGTGACCATGCTCATGAAGAACAACCCAATGGGCGCTTCCTGGTACGTAGCAGGTCTGTGTGTGCTTGGTTTCGGCCTCGGGGTGCTGTTGTTGAAGCGCCAGCAATAAGGGCTTAGCCGCGTGCAGGCGCGGCCAGTCACTAATCTGTAATAAATTTTTAATAAATTAGCGCACCTGCCCGAAAAGGGCGCTCTACCACCGCGTGCGTTCCTGCCGCCTGGAGCACTGCATGCGCCTGATGCGCCTGATGGCCCTCGTCTGTGCCGTGACCCTCGCCGGTCAGGCGCGCGGTGCCGCAGACCCACTACGTGAGCCTTACGTACGGGTAACGAGCCTGGCAGGGAACCTGACCAGCGTGGGCTCCGATACCCTGGCCAACCTCATGACCCTCTGGGCAGAGGCGTTTGAGCGTGTTTACCCTAGCGTGAACGTCCAAATTCAAGCAGCGGGTTCTTCTACGGCGCCTCCTGCCCTGATTCAGGGCACGGCCAGCCTTGGGCCTATGAGCCGCAAGATGAAAGACGTAGAGCTGCAAGCGTTCGAGCAGAAGTACGGTTACAAACCCACGGCCGTGCCGGTAGCGGTCGATGCGTTGGCTGTTTACGTGCACAAAGACAACCCCCTTCCAGGCCTCACCCTTCAGCAGCTTGATGCCATCTTTTCATCCACCCGCCTATGCGGCGCTACTCAGGACGCTCAACGGTGGGCTGATTTGGGCGTGACCGGTCACTTGGCTGCACGACCGCTACAACTGTTCGGGCGCAACTCTGTGTCGGGCACCTATGGTTATTTCAAGCTCCAGGCGTTGTGCAAGGGGGACTTCAAGGCCAATGTGAATGAACAGCCTGGCTCCGCCTCGGTAGTGCAGGCCATTAGCAGTTCCCCTAACGGCATCGGCTATTCTGGCGTCGGCTATAAAACTGCCAGCGTGCGGGCCCTACCCTTGGCCCGTGACGAGGACGGCCCTTTTGTGGAGGCCTCTGACGCTCATGCGATTGATGGGAGCTATCCTCTGGCCCGATTTATGTACCTGTACCTCAATAAAGCCCCGAACCAGCCGCTACCGCCGCTGGAGGCTGAATTTGTAAAATTGATACTGTCGCAGACCGGGCAGGCACTTGTGGTGCGAGACGGTTACATCCCTCTCCCCGTGAGCCAGGTAACACAGACGCTCAGCTCGCTAGGTCTGGAGAATGCGCCAAAGGGAGCAGCCCATTGAAGGCCATCGCCGGCGTAGCCGGTAATGTCATCACGATTTCATTTTCTTGTCATGCAAGGCCGCTAGGGTGTGCGGATGGATGATCCGGGTGTGAGTAAGGTAGCCCCACGCACGCCTCCGGCGCGCATTGATTTCAACACACCGGCCTTGCAGCGCCATCGTCGGTGGAATGCGCTCGTCGATCAATTGACCCATGGTTATGTACGGATCGGCGGCCTTGCCGTGCTTGCAGCGATTACCCTGATCTTCTTTTACCTTGCTTACGTGGTTGCGCCGCTGTTTCACGGCGCCCATCTTCAAAGCCGACCCTCGGTCACCCCTGACTGGCTACCCGGCGCAGGGCAGGGCCTCCTGCTGAGCCTTGAAGAGCAGAACCGAATAGCCATGCGCGTTTGCGCTGAGGGTGAGCTGGTGTTTTTCAGTACTGCCGATGGCGCTGCACTCAACCGGGTAAGCCTGCCCCTACCGGTGGGCGCAACGGTGAGCAGTGTGGCGCAGGATCAGCCCGGTACAGGCGTGGTGATGCTAGGGCTGTCCAATGGGCAGGTACTGATCTTCCGCCACCTGTATAAAACCACCTGGGATCAAGGCCAACGGGCCATCACGGCTTCCGTGGAGTACCCGTATGGCCAGGCCGCTATCACATTGGCCAGGCAGCCTGCTGCATTGAACCATGTTGCGATCAGCGCGGCAGAGGACGGCACGCTGTTGCTGGCGGGCGCAAGTGCTTCGGTGGTCGATGTTGTGGCCATTAAGCCAAACACTGGCAACGCTGGGGTACAAACACGTATTGCTCTCCCGCAGCTGACCGAGGCTGTCCAGGCGGTCTACATCGACCCCGCACAGCGCTGGCTCTATGTGCTAAACGGCCGTGCCTATGCAGACGTGTTCGATCTTCGAACGCACGCGCTTAACGGTCGTTACAAGCTACTTGAAGACGCCACTGCTCGCATCACTGCCAGTGCTCAACTGGTGGGGGGCGTCTCGCTGTTGGTGGGCGACTCCACGGGGGGCCTTGGGCAATGGTTCATGAGCCACGACCTGGATGGCGAGCCTCGGCTTAGCCATATCCGAGACTTCCAGCTCGGCAGCGCGCCCATCGCCCGGATCACTACCGAGCAGCGTCGCAAGGGGTTTGTCGCCCTGGATGCCGCCGGATGGCTTGGCGTATTCCATAGCACTGCTCACCGTACGCTTCTGGTTGAAAAAGTGGCTGAAGGGGGCGGTACCCTGGCCCTGTCGCCGCGTGCCGATCGGATGATGATCGAGCGGTCAGGCACGCTATTGAACCTCAAGCTCGACAATCCTCACCCAGACGTTTCCTGGAGCGCACTGTGGGATAAAGTCTGGTATGAACATTACGACCGCCCTGAATACGTGTGGCAATCCACTGCGGCCAACTCAGACTTCGAGCCTAAGCTAAGCCTTGCGCCGCTTGCGTTTGGCACCTTCAAGGCCGCCTTTTATGCCATGCTGTTGGCCGCACCGCTGGCCGTAGCGGCGGCTGTCTATACCGCTTATTTCATGGCCCCTGTCATGCGCCGCAAGGTCAAGCCGGTCATTGAGCTGATGGAGGCAATGCCTACGGTTATCCTGGGGTTCTTGGCCGGGCTGTTTTTGGCGCCGTTTCTGGAAAACCACCTGCCGGGCGTGTTCAGCCTGATGCTCCTGACCCCGTTCGGTATTCTGTTGACGGGGCTTGCATGGAGCCGGCTACCTGAGGGGTTGCGTCAACGGGTGCCACTTGGCTGGGAAAGCGCGGTGCTTGTGCCTGTATTGATGCTGCTAGGTGTTGCAGCGATTTCTTCAAGCCCTTGGCTAGAGCAGGTGCTGTTTGCCGGCGACATGCGTCAATGGCTTGCGCACAACCTTGGGCTGGGCTTCGATCAACGCAATGCCCTGGTGGTGGGGATCGCGATGGGGTTCGCGGTGATCCCGACCATCTATTCCATTGCCGAAGACGCTGTCTTCAGCGTGCCGCGCAGCCTCACCTTCGGCTCCCTGGCACTGGGTGCCACGCCTTGGCAAACCCTGGTACGCGTCGTATTGCTGACTGCCAGCCCTGGCATCTTTTCAGCTTTGATGATTGGCATGGGCCGTGCGGTGGGAGAGACCATGATTGTGCTGATGGCCACGGGTAATACTCCCCTGATGGACATGAACCTGTTCGAAGGCATGCGTACCCTTGCAGCCAACGTAGCCATCGAGCTGCCAGAGGCGGAAGTCAGTGGCAGCCATTACCGCGTGCTGTTCCTGGCGGCACTGGTGTTGCTGCTGTTCACCTTTGCGATGAACACCGTGGCCGAGGTGATTCGTCAGCGGCTGCGCAAGCAGTATTCCTCCCTGTGACGAATGAAATGGAAGTGAATAAGCCAGCCGCCTGGGGTTGGCTGCGTAGCGGCGCGCCAGGCGTGTGGCTGAGTGCAGGTGCAGTGTCGATCGCCGTGATCATGACAGTAGGCTTGTTGGCGCTGATCGCTGTCCAGGGATTGGGGCATTTCTGGCCGTCGGATGTGCTGCAGGCCACGTACCACGCGCCAGACCAGGCGCCCATGACGCTGGTCGGCGAAGTGGTGCAGCAGGAACAGGTGCCCAGGCCAAGGCTGCCTGAGGCGGGCTTGCCGGTAGGCGATGCCCCTGATGGCGTGATCACTCGGATGCTGGTTAAAACCGGCAACCGTGACCGGGACGGCACTGACTTCCGTTGGGTCGTCCAACCCTGGCTAGCGGGTCAGGCATTCCCTACGGACATCGCCACAGTAGAGCGGCGGGAGTGGGGCAATTTTTATGGGCGACTTGTGCGCCTTCAGGAGGACGGCCGTGTGGTTGCCGAGGGCAAGGAAGCCTGGGAGCCGCTGCGTACACGGCTAGCCCAGTCGTTGATACTGGCGACCCGCGTGACACACCTGGAGAAAACCGAAGCAGGATCAATCAACCACCAGTTGGAGCGGCTCAGGCTGCACACCCGTAAGCTGGCACTCAATGGCCAGTTGAACGCAGCCGCCCAAGCGGACATTGCCAGCGAGCGCAGCGCGCTCAATGCACGTTACCAGGCACTGGAAGCCCGGCTCGACGAGCTGCGCGCTCAGGCCGCACGTGATACCGCGGTATTCAGCGATGCTCAAGGGCGTGAAGTCAGCATTGGGCTGGCTGATATCGTGCGTGCCTACCGCCCCAATGCCATGAGCGTGGTCGACAAGGCCAGGCTCTATACCGACAAACTCTGGGAGTTCCTGAGCACGGGCCCGCGCGAAGCCAACACCGAAGGCGGGGTCTTCCCGGCCATTTTCGGTACCGTCATGATGACGTTGCTGATGGCAGTGATCGTGACGCCCTTTGGGGTACTGGCGGCGGTCTACCTGCATGAGTATGCCCACCAGGGTTGGGTGACCCGCTTGATTCGTATCGCCGTGAACAACCTGGCGGGAGTACCGGCCATTGTCTATGGGGTATTTGGGTTAGGGTTCTTCGTATACGTGCTAGGTGGCGGGCTCGACAGGCTGTTTTTCCCCGAAGCCTTGCCAGCCCCTACCTTGGGTACGCCAGGCCTGCTGTGGGCCTCGCTGACGCTGTCGCTGTTAGCCGTGCCGGTGGTCATCGTGGCCACGGAAGAGGGCCTGGCGCGCATCCCGCGCTCGTTGCGGGAGGGGTCGCTGGCACTGGGCGCCACCAAGGCGCAAACCTTATGGAAAATCGTTTTGCCCATGGCCAGCCCTGCCATCATGACTGGCCTGATCCTGGCGGTAGCCAGGGCGGCGGGGGAGGTGGCGCCATTGATGTTGGTAGGGGTGGTGAAACTTGCCCCTTCATTGCCGGTGGATGGCAACTACCCCTACCTGCACCTGGACCAGAAAATCATGCACCTGGGTTTCCATATTTACGATGTAGGTTTCCAAAGCCCTAACGTGGAAGCCGCACGGCCTCTGGTCTACGCAACCGCGTTGTTGCTGGTTGCGATCATTGGCCTGTTGAACCTCTCTGCCGTTGCACTGCGCAACCACCTGCGCGAAACGTATCACGCACTCGACACGTAAGGCCCCTGGCAGCCTGCGCTGCCGATGAGCAACTGATAGCGTATGGAGCACCCGATGCAGCAACACACCCTAGGCCCGCGGCTTGACATGGCCAAGCTGGGCCGCAAGAAGCAGAGCCTGAACATCGTTCAGGAAGCCATTGCGTTTGAGGTGTCTGGCCTGAACCTCTACTACGGCGCACAGCAAGTACTGTGTGACGTGAGCCTGAATATCGCCAAGCAGCGGGTAACGTCGTTCATCGGCCCGTCAGGGTGTGGCAAATCTACCTTGCTGCGTACGTTCAACCGCATGAATGACTTGGTCGACGGCTGCCGGGTAGAGGGCGTCGTAAGCCTTCACGGTCAGGACATTTACCGCAGGGGCGAAGACGTGGCCGAGCTTCGCAGGCGCGTGGGCATGGTGTTTCAGAAGCCCAACCCGTTCCCCAAGACCATCTATGAAAACGTGGTCTACGGGCTGCGCATCCAGGGCATAAAGAAAAAACGCATGCTTGATGATGCAGTGGAATGGGCGTTGCGCGGCGCGGCGTTGTGGGACGAGGTCAAGGACCGCCTGCATGAGTCTGCGCTAGGGTTGTCAGGCGGGCAGCAGCAACGCTTGGTGATCGCGCGCACCATTGCGGTCGAGCCGCAGGTGCTGCTGTTGGACGAGCCCTGCTCGGCGCTCGACCCCATTTCTACCCTCAAGGTGGAAGAGCTGATCTATGAGCTCAAAGCCCGCTTCACCATCGTTATCGTGACGCACAACATGCAGCAAGCTGCTCGGGTCTCCGATTACACCGCCTTTATGAACCAAGGCAAGCTGGTGGAGTTTGGCGACACTGACCGTATGTTCACTAACCCCCACAAACGACAGACTGAAGACTACATCACTGGCCGTTATGGCTGATCCATCCCAACCCTGCATGTTTCGCTGTTCGTGACCCTCCCTCGGCAATCAAGGACCTGACCCATGATCGACAAACACAGCCTCAATCACCATATTTCCCAGCAGTACAACGCCGAGCTGGAAGAGGTGCGCAGCCACCTGCTGGCCATGGGCGGGTTGGTTGAGAAGCAAGTCAACGATGCGGTCAGCGCATTGATCGAGGCGGATTCGGGCCTTGCTCAGCAGGTGCGTGACCTCGATGACGAAATCAACCAGATGGAGCGCAACATCGACGGGGAGTGCCTGCGTATTCTGGCGCGCCGTCAGCCTGCTGCGTCGGACCTGCGCCTGATCATCAGCATTTCAAAGTCTGTCATCGACCTGGAGCGCATTGGCGACGAATCCACCAAGATCGCCCGCCGTGCTATCCAGCTCTGTGAAGAAGGCGAAGCGCCGCGTGGCTATGTGGAAGTCAGGCACATTGGCGATCAAGTGTTGAAGATGGTGCGTGACGCGCTGGATGCGTTCGCCCGTTTCGACGCTGACCTGGCATTGGCCGTGGCTCAATACGACAAGACCATCGACCGCGAGTACAAAACCGCGCTCCGTGAGCTGGTCACTTACATGATGGAAGACCCGCGTTCGATTTCTCGCGTGCTCAATGTGATCTGGGCGCTGCGTTCGCTCGAGCGTATCGGTGACCATGCCCGCAACATCGCGGAGCTGGTGATTTACCTGGTTCAGGGCACGGACGTACGCCATTTGGGCCTGGAACGCATGAAGGAAGAAGTCCGTCGCAATGCCGGACGCGCTAATGTTTTGCCTGGCCCTGACGATAAGTAAGTTTACCCAAGGATCGACGCCCGGCCAGCGCCGGGCGTTTTCGTTCATACTGGGACCAGTTTATAGGGCAGCCGTACAGCGGTTGCAGCGTTTGGAGCGCATGGCAGCGCTGACGCAGGCTATGCTGTCCAAACGAATTTCAGGAGTCCTTAATGGCCAAGGTCAGTGTTCTGGTAGTGGATGACGCGCCTTTCATCCGCGACCTGGTTAAAAAATGTTTGCGTAACGCTTTCCCTGGAATGCAGATCGAGGACGCCGTTCATGGCCGCAAGGCGCAGGCCATGTTGGAAAAGGACTCCTTCGACCTGATCCTGTGCGACTGGGAAATGCCTGAAATGACAGGCCTGGAATTACTTACCTGGTGCCGTGAGCAAGAACGCACCAAGACCGTGCCATTCATCATGGTTACCAGCCGTGGCGATAAGGAAAACGTTATCCAGGCCATCCAGGCGGGTGTCTCCGATTACATTGGCAAGCCCTTCACCAACGAGCAGTTGCTTACCAAGGTCAAGAAAGCCTTGCACCGGGCGGGCAAGCTGGAGTCGCTGATGAGCGGCCCAGGCTCGCGCCCCAATGCCTCGGCCTTCGCCAACGACTCCTTGGCGGCGCTTACAGGCAGCCGGCCAGAAAGCGTCCCTACGCCCTCCGCTGCACCCGTGGCGCGGCCAGCACCAAGTCCCGCATTGAGCACCGCCCCCACTCCACGTGCGCCTGCTGCATCTACTGGAGGCCGTGGTCAGGGGCAGTTGCGCCTGGCGGGCGGCGGCAACATGGCATGCGTTATCAAGGCGCTAAGCCTTAAAGAAGCATTGGTGGTGGTCAAGCGTAACGACTCGCTGCCTCAGGTGCTGGAACAAGCCGTGCTGGACCTTGAACAAGGTGACAGCGAGGTGGCACGCCTTAATGGCTACCTGCACGCTGTGGTGGCCGTAGAGGCCAAGCCAGATAGCGAATGGTTGCAGCTCACGTTCCGTTTCGTTGATCAAGATGCGCAAAAGCTTGATTACATTTCGCGGCTGATTGCCCGCGGGACCACCCAGAAGCATTTCGTTCCAGGCGCGTAACCGCCCAAAGCGGCGCAGCTTGGCATTGGCTGCTAGGCTAGGCCGCTGTAATGGTACGAGTAGCTTCGCGATGCGCTGGCGTTATGTTCTGCTTGCCCTCACGGCCATGGCTTGTAATCAGGGCCAAGCTGCTGCGATCTACCGGTTCGTAGATGGCAATGGTGTGGTTAATTACACAGACCGGGTCACGCCTGGGGCGCAGCGTGTGGTATTCGAAGACCGCATGGTGGAGTCACTGGCCGCCCAGGTGCGCTTGAATACACGCCGGTCAGGCAGCACGGTGGCGTACGAGGCCCGTAACGACCTCTATGCACCGGTACAGGTGGAGCTACGGCTGGCGGGTCTGCGTCATGTGGCCGGTACGCCGGTCAGTAGGATCAGCCGGACGCTGCCCCCTCGCTCTACCGTCACCCTGATTATTCTGAAGGCGGCAAAACCCAGCCAGCCGATCTCCGGTGTGCCTGTATTCAACTACGCTTTGGGTGATCCTGCGATCAGCCCGAATGCTTATCGCTACCCGTTTCCCTGGAAAGGCGGGCCTTTCAGGATAAGCCAGGGCGCCAATGGCAGCTTTAGCCACACTGGGCCCAAAGGTCGATATGCCATTGATATCGTAATGCCGGAAGGTACGCCAATCGTGGCGGCGCGCGCAGGTGTCGTCGTTAAAACCGAAAATAGTCAGGAGGCGGGCGGGGCGCAGCCCTCGGGCAACTTCGTACGCGTTTTGCACGAAGACGGCACCATGGGCGTGTACTTGCACCTGATGCGCGGCTCGCTTGTGGTGAAAGAAGGTGACCGCGTAACGGTTGGCGCACCACTGGGCCGCTCCGGCAACACCGGCCATAGCACCGGCCCGCATTTACATTTTGTGGTGCAGCGCAATACCGCCCAAGGGTTGGAGTCCATTCCGTATCAGTTCGACAAGCCATTACAGCGCTTGCCGGACTTCGCCGTTGGCAGGCGTTAAGGGTTAGCTTAGCTTCAATACCTTGGCCAAGACGATCTTGGGGCCTTTCATCTTCTTGATGATGATGCGCAGGCCTTCCACTTCGAGCACTTCTTCATCTTCGGGCACCCGATTAAGCGTGTCGTACACCAGCCCTGCCAGGGTTTCTGCCTCGATGTGGTCCAGGTCTACGCCTAGCAGGCGTTCTACCTTGAACAGCGGAGTGTCACCGCGTACCAGCAACTTACCGGGCTGATAGGCCAGCACACCTCGCTCGGTCTTACGGTGTTCGTCCTGGATGTCACCTACCAGCACCTCCAACACGTCTTCCATGGTGAGGTAGCCGATCACCTTGCCGTCCGCTTCCTCGACCAACGCAAAGTGTGCGGCACCTGTCCGGAACTGCTCCAGCAGCTCGGCCAACGGCATGTGACGCGAAACGCGCTCCAACGGGCGAGTGAGCTCGGCCAGGTTGAAGGACTCAGGCACATGGTCCAGCGCAGCCAGCTCCAACAAAAGGTCCTTGATATGAAGCAAGCCGACGAACTCGCCGCGCTCGCTGTCGTACACCGGATAACGGCTGTACTTGTGGCGACGGAAGATCGCCAGGATTTCCTTGAGTGGCGCGTTGAACTCAAGTACTACCAAGTCTTCCCGGGAGTTGGCCCAATCCACCACTTCCAGCTCACCCATTTCAACCGCCGAGGCCAGTACGCGCATGCCTTGGTCGCTGGGGTCATGACCACGGCTTGAGTGCAGGATCAGCTTCAACTCGTCACGGCTGTAATGGTGCTCATGGTGAGCACCAGGCTCGCCCTGACCTGCAATACGCAGAATGCCGTTGGCGCTGGCGTTGAGTACCCAGATGGCGGGGTACATGAGCCAGTAGAAGATATACAGCGGTACAGCCGTCCACAGGGACAGCAGCTCGGGCTTGCGAATGGCCCAGGACTTGGGCGCCAACTCTCCGACCACGATGTGCAGGTACGAGATAACGAAGAATGCGGTGAAGAAGGACGCGCCTCGGATGACTTCCGCTGACTGAACGCCCGCCGCTTCCAGCAGCGGCTCCAGCAGGTGCGCGAATGCGGGTTCACCGACCCAGCCTAAGCCCAGGGATGCCAGCGTGATGCCCAACTGGCACGCCGACAGGTACGCATCCAGCTGGCTGTGAACCGTGCGGAGGATCTTGCCGCGCCAGCCATGTTGCTCGGCGATGGACTCTACCCGGGTAGAGCGCAGCTTGACCATGGCGAACTCTGCCGCAACGAAAAAACCGTTGAGCAAAACCAGGACAAGTGCGAAGAGGATCATGCCGAAGTCGGCGAAGAGGGCGGACAGCGATAAAGCAGGGGAAGGGTCCATTGGGAGTGTTGTGAAATCCGTGCTGGGAAAAGGGGGGCGCGTCATCGTTGACGCGGACTAGCAATTTAGCGACTGGCGTGAGGATTGACTAGTCTTAAACCTCAGCAATTTCCTACACGGCATTACACGAAGGGTTAGTCGTCGTCGTAGGCCAACGCTAATGGTGACAGGGGAAAGTGGCACGCGAAGGTGCTGCCCTTGCCCGGTACGCTGATGATTTCCAGCCGACCTTTGTGGCGTAGCAGCACATGCTTAACGATGGCCAGGCCAAGGCCTGTGCCGCCAGTGCTGGAGCTGCGGCTGGAATCTACCCGGTAGAAGCGTTCGGTCAAACGTGAAATATGACGGGGTTCGATACCAATCCCCGAATCTTGCACGCTCATGTGCACGCCTGTTTCGTCCTGCCACCAGCGTATATGCACCTGCCCGTTGTCAGGGGTGTACTTCACCGCGTTGAAAACCAGGTTGGAAAATGCGCTGCGCAGTTCCGGCTCGCTGCCTTTCATGAGCAGCTCGGGGGCGGCGGTGAGGCTTAACTGGTGATGACGCTCCCCCGACAAAGCGGTTGCGTCATTGACGATACTTTGCAGCATACCGGTGACATTCACTGGATGATTATCGGAGGGGTAATCCGTTGCTTCAAGCTTTGCCAGCAGTAGCAAGTCATTGAGCAGGGTTTGCATACGGCTGCCTTGTTGCTGCATCTGTTGCAGTGCCCTGAGCCAGCGTGGGTTCAAGTGGCCGGCGTTATCCAGAAGCGTTTCCAGGTAGCCCGTTATCACGGTCAAAGGCGTGCGCAGCTCATGGGAAACGTTGGCGATGAAATCCTTGCGCATCTGCTCCAGCTGGTGAATACGCGTGACATCGCGCACCACCATCAGGTGTTCATTATTGCCGTACCGCGTAATCATGAACTGCAACCTGAGCCGATCATTAAGCGGTGAGGGCATTTCGAGGGGTTCGGCATACTGACCTGCTTCGAAGTAGTCCTTGAAGCGGGGGTGGCGGACCAGATTGGTAATGGGCTGCCCGCCGTCCTGGGGCATCTTCAGGCCAAGCAGGGTTTCTGCAGCACGGTTCCACCACTCCAGGTTGCCTTCGCTATCGAGCATGATGACCGCGTCACGCAGGGCCGCGGTAGATTCCTGCACACGGTCGATCACGCCTTGTAGCCGTGCTTTTATACGGCTGTCTCTTCGCTGCAGGTTGTAGATATTGTCAAAGACATCCCCCCACAGGCCATGCCCTTCGGGTGGGGGTTCGTCCATTTGCTGATGACGAAGCCAATGCTGCAGACGAAGCAGGTGACGCAACGTATTGGCCAGATAAGCACCCAGCCCCAGAGCCAGCCATAGCCCGTAGTAGCCTGTAAGCATCCCCAGCAGCAGGCAGGCGCCAATCAACAGCAGTAGATGACGAAGCAGAACGCCGTGCCAGTTGCGGTTCAATTAGCGGTCAATCCTTGGAAAGTGGCGGGGCTCAGGCTTTGGTGGAAAAACGATAACCCGTTCCCCGTACGGTCTGCACAAGGTTTTCGTAGACTTCGCCCAACGCTTTACGCAGGCGGCGGATATGCACGTCTACGGTGCGTTCTTCTACATATACGTTGCCGCCCCAGACCTGATCCAGCAACTGGCCACGTGTGTAGGCACGCTCTTGGTGAGTCATGAAAAACTGCAACAGGCGGTATTCGGTAGGGCCCATGTCTGCCGGGCGGCCATCGATGGTGACGCGGTGGCTGATAGGGTCCAGCAGCAAACCGCCCACTTCGATAGGCGTTTCGGTGTCCGTCGCCCCTGCTCGACGGAGCACTGCCTTGAGGCGTGCTACCAGTTCGCGCGGAGAAAAAGGTTTGGTGATGTAATCGTCGGCGCCCACTTCAAGGCCCTGGATCTTGTTGTCTTCCTCGCCCTTGGCCGTGAGCATGATGATCGGCGTAGCGGCCGTTAGCTCATCGCGCTTGAGCCGGCGAGCCAGTTCAATCCCGGACGTGCCCGGGAGCATCCAGTCCAGCAGAATCAAGTCCGGCTTGCGGTCCACGATAACCGCATGGGCCTGTTGGCTGTTTTCTGCCTCCAGGCAATCATAGCCGGCCATTTCCAGCGCGACGGCGATCATCTCGCGAATGGGCGCTTCGTCATCGACGATGAGAATGCATTTGCCAACCATGGTGTACCCTCAAGCCTGTCCTAGGTGTTGCGCTGCATTAGATAACGGAAATATTGCAGTCACATGACAGTCACGGGAAGGGTAGCAAGTTCTGCCTGCCACCCAAGGCAATTCAATGCCTGAAAAAGCCTGAAAACACTCTATATCCCCTCAGCCCACAGCGTAACTGAGCACAATTCCTAAGAAAATTGCCAAGCCTGCCCAATGGTTATGCAAAAACGCCTCGAAGCAGGCCATGCGCTCACGATGCCGAGCATGCCAGCTTTGCCAGACAAAGCAGCCTACCGCCACCGCCAGCCCTGCATGGAACCACCCACCGAGGTTGAAACGGATGCCGGCCAACAACAAGCACACGATAGCCAGGCTTTGAAGGATGCCGATGATCAAACGGTCTGAATTGCCGAAGAGAATCGCGGTGGACTTCACGCCAATACGCAGGTCATCGTCACGGTCGGTCATGGCGTAGTAAGTGTCATAGGCCACCGTCCATAACAGGTTGGCTGCGTACAACCACCAGGCGGCAGCCGGAACGTGGCCGATCTCGGCAGTAAAGGCCATGGGCATGCCCCAAGAGAACGCTGCACCCAGCACCACCTGTGGGTAATAGGTATAGCGCTTCATGAAAGGGTAGCTGGCGGCCAACGCCAGCCCGCCCAGCGAGAGCCAGACCGTGGCCGCGTTGGTGCACAGCACCAGCAAAAAGCTCAGCGTGACCAGTACGGCGAAGAACACCAAGGCTTCACGGCCCCGAACCTTGCCACTCACCAGGGGCCGCTGCTCGGTACGCTTGACGTGACCATCGACATGGCGATCGGCAAAATCGTTAACCACGCAGCCCGCGGCGCGCATGAGCACTACGCCGAGCACGAAGATCACTACATTGGCTACCGAGGGTTTGCCTTCCCCTGCGATCCATAGCGCCCATAACGTAGGCCAGAGCAGCAGGTACATGCCTATGGGTTTGTCTACCCGGCTTAACTGAATGAAGTCCCAGGCTCTGGGGTGAAGGCGGTTGAGGGCGCGAAGCAGGTCCAGGTACATCAGGGCATCTCCGTCGATGGATGGGGCAGGATGGCCCAGAATTCAGGCAGGAACACTTCCGTGACCAGGATGCCTAGCCCGCCGCGATCAAACCGTGATCGCCGTGCGACGGGCGTGACCAAGGGGCGCGGCTGAGGCAACCAGTGCACCGGGTAATGGCTAACGTAGAGGGGGCCTCGGCTGAAACCACCGTCTACGAATAGCAACTCACCCAGGGAGCGGGCCCCAAGTGTCGCCAACGAGAAGCCATCGTCGTGCAAGGCTTGCTGGCCCGCTACGCTGCGAGCAAATACCCATGGCTGGTCAGCACCGCGCAGGTATACCTCTCTCACCCAGCCAGCCGCACCTACGCTCAGGCCCAGCGCAGTGCACTCATCCGCACGCAGCGCACCCCAGCCTTCGCTGATGGGCTGCACGGTGAAGCGGTCATTGGAAAGCGCAATCAAGCGACGGGTGAGCGACCCTGTGTCGAACAGCCAGTCTTGGCGCAGGACATCCGGGGTGTGAAGGTGGTCCTTCCAGGAAGGCTCGGTCAAAACGGGGCTGTGGTGCGGCACGGTAAGTGAGCATGGCGGATGGCAGGCTTTAGAGCTTAGCATGAAAGGCCGTGGGCTTTAGCTGGCCTGGTGAACAGGCGTTATAAAGGTGAGTGGAATGAAAAAGTGGCAGTGTGTGGTATGTGGTTTCATCTACGACGAAGTCTCCGGATGCCCGGAAGAGGGGCTGTTGGCAGGGACACGCTGGGAGGATGTACCCGAGGATTGGCTATGCCCAGACTGTGGTGTAGGCAAAAACGACTTTGAAATGATTGAGATCGTTTGATGTGAGTGAGGCGTACCGCCCACGCGTACCCTCAGGGCAACCGGTCGGAATCGCCTCGAAATAAGCGAGGTAAAGCCCCCTGTGCCTCTGGCGCAGGGGCGTGGAGCGTGCCATCCTCGTCACGTCCGCACGGACAGAGGCCGCAGCCACATGGCGGTCAGCTCGGGCTCACCTGGTCGGACATAAAAACAATAAATGACGAAGAGGCAACCTTCATGCGCAAACCTGAACTCGCTAATGCTATAGCTGATCGGGCCGACCTTACCCAAAAGGAGGCCGGGCGTGTACTCGATGCTCTACTGGAGCAAATCACCAAAGCGGTTGAAAAGCAGAATGTCACGCTGGTCGGTTTTGGCACGTTTGAAAAGCGCCATCGCGGGGCGCGTATGGGCAAGAATCCACAAACGGGCGAGCCGGTGAAGATCAGAGCAAGCAATACCGTAGCGTTCAAGCCGGGCAAAAGCCTGCGCGAAAGTATCAGCTGAGCGGCGTACCTCGTGGGTAAGGTTGCTCGGCAACCCTGCCCACGGGGCGGTGCACCTTAGCGGCTTGCCATTGGCTAGGGTATACGCCTTAAGCCTGACCGAATTGCTGCGCCAGCTCGCGCAGCAGCTGCTCGGCGTCCAGGACTTTTGTCACTACCTCGTTGGCTTTTTCGCGCGTGAGGCCCACACGTTTGAGCAAGTCGTCCGGGATATCTTCCTCGGCTTCGAAGCCCTTGCCACGGGTCCGCAACAAGCGAACGGCCAGGCACACCAGGTTGGCGTAAATGGCGTTCTCGCCATCGTAGCTGGCGTCATTCTGATACTGCAGTGCAGTGACTAACTCTGCTGGCATGTCCCAATGGGTCATTAGCCATGCGCCGACCTGCTCACGGCTGATGCCGAGCAGGTATTGCTCAACATTGGCATGAGGCAAATGCGGATTCACTTCAAGATGACGGCACACCAACGAGAAGTGTGGCGGGAACACATGAGCCAGAAGCAAGTAGCCAAAGTTATGCAGCAACCCTGACAGGTAGGTAAGCCCAGCCTCTGGCCGCTGCGCACGTGGGATGGCGCGCGTCAGGCCTTCGACCACCGCAGCGGTGTAGAGCGATTGCTGCCAGTAAGGCGTAGCGTGTTGAGGGTTGTCCTTGGGCAGCGTCAGGGTCTTGCCCAAGGCAAGCCCGAGGGCAAGGTTGATGACGAGGTCAAAACCCAGCACGCGGACGATTGCATCCTCTACCGAACGGATCTTGCCGGCCGAACCGTAATAGGGAGAGGCGGCCCAACTGACCACTTGAGCGGCGAGCGCCGGGTCGGTTTCGACCACACCCGTTACGTCGTCGGTGCTGGCATCCGGGTCGACCCGCAGTTTGATGATCTTCTGCGCGGTACTGGCCAGAGGTGGTATCTCGACCATGTCCTCAAGGCGCTGCTGAATACGCCGAGCCGTGAAGGCCTGTACGCCTTTGGAAATCGTCGTAAGTGAACCCGAGAGGGCCTGTGCAACCGGTTTGGGGGCATCTTCGCCAAAACGGGCTGAGCTGGCGTTGGCCAAGACTTTGCGGAACTGGTTTTGATCCGTGGAGATTTCCAGCAGCACGCCAGGGCGCCCCGACGCCACGAGTACGTACTCTTTGTCCAGCAGGCGTTCGTCATACACGCAGGGCACGGTGAACGCCAATGGGATGCCTGGCAACTCGGCCAAGTGCAGAGGGTCGAGCAAGCGCCTTAGCTTTTCGAGCGGCACGGCAGTGAGTGTACGGCCGGATATCTCTGCCAGCCGGTTGAGGTCGAGCAGTTGATCCTTGCGCAGCAGCACCAGGAGATTGCCTACCGCATCGCCTAACAGGACGGCTTGTACCTGCCGCGCTGGGCTGAGCGTAGGCTGCTCCAGCACTTCGGTGTAGCGAATTTCGTGAGCCCGCAATAGCTGCTCAATGGCATCGGGTACATGCGGTGTGGCTACTTCCAGGGCGACTTCAGTCATGGCTGCATCCGAACGTTTACGAGGCGCCAGTATACTTGTCAGGGTAATTTGGCGGGAATATTAGGAACGATGCCTTACACCTGCCCATATTGTTGCCCATGGCGCAGCCAACGCTCCAACAGAGGCGTTACATGGCTTGGCCACTGGGCCAAGAGCTGTTGCGCGGCATCTCGTACAGAGGGTAACAGGTGGGCATCGCGCATCAGGTCCGCTACCTTGAACTGTAGCAGGCCGGTTTGACGGGTACCGAGCATTTCTCCAGGGCCGCGCAGCGCCAAGTCTTTTTCGGCAATGACAAAGCCGTCGTTGGTTTCGCGCATGATGCCCAGGCGCTCCCTGCCAATGAACGACAACGGCGGGTGGTAGAGCAGCACGCAGTGGCTGGCAGTGATTCCTCGACCAACGCGGCCGCGCAACTGGTGAAGTTGAGCAAGCCCCAGCCGTTCCGGATTCTCGATGATCATGAGGCTGGCATTGGGTACGTCTACGCCTACCTCAATCACCGTGGTGGCGACCAGCAACTGTAATTCGCCCTGCTTGAAGCTGGCCATGACGCTGGCTTTTTCCGCCGGTTTCATACGCCCGTGGACCAGGCCAACCCGCAGCTCGGCCAACGCGCTGGTCAGCTCCTCGAACGTGGTTTCAGCCGCCTGGCAGGTAAGCTCTTCGGACTCTTCGATCAAGGTACACACCCAATATGCCTGGCGCCCCTGCGCACAGGCGGCGCGTACTCGTTCGATTACGTCAATACGGCGGCTGTCGGCCACCAATACCGTGTTGACCGGGGTACGGCCAGGAGGCAGTTCATCGAGGACGGAGGTGTCCAGATCGGCATAGGCACTCATAGCCAGCGTTCGAGGGATGGGGGTAGCGGTCATGATCAGCTGATGTGGGCAGAGCCGGCCGTCCACGCCTTTTTGGCGGAGGGCCAGGCGCTGTTGCACGCCAAAGCGGTGCTGCTCGTCGATGATCGCAAGGGCCAGCCGATGGAAGCGTACCTCTGGCTGAAAGAGCGCATGCGTGCCCACCACCATCAGGGCCCCACCTGCAATCCGCTCTAGTGCAGCCTGCCGAACCTTGCCTTTTAGCTTGCCGGCGAGCCAGGCGACTTCGATGCCCAGCGGTTCAAACCAGCGCTGAAAGTTGATGAAGTGTTGCTCGGCGAGGATCTCGGTAGGCGCCATTAGTGCCACTTGATAGCCGGCTTCGATGGCTTGCAACGCGGCCAGGGCCGCCACGACGGTTTTGCCAGCGCCTACGTCGCCCTGCACCAGCCGGAGCATGGGTGCATCCTGGCTCAGGTCGTAGGTGATTTCTGCGCCTACGCGACGCTGTGCCCCAGTGGGCGCGAAGCCGAGGTTGGCCAGGTATTTTTGCGGCAGCTTACGCGGTTCGGGCAGTGCCGGTGCACGTTGCGCGCGCAGGCTTTCCCGCAACCGTTGCTGTGACAGTTGGTGGGTTAGCAGCTCTTCGAAAACCAGCCGCTCCTGTGCCCAGTGATGGCCCAGTGCGAGTTCGTCTACGTCCGCGTCGGCGGGAGGCTGGTGCAGGTAGCGAATCGCATCGCCCAACCCGGCCAAGCGGTACTCGCGGGCCAGTTCGTCAGGGAGCCAATCCGGCAGGCTGCTCGGGCCCAGCATGGCCAGGCTCTGTTTGCACAGCTGCCGCAATCGTTGCTGGGTAAGGCCTTCGGTGAGCGGGTAAATAGGGGTAAGCGTTTGCTCGACGGGCGCGGATTCCTCACCCGTGAGCACGCGGTACTCGGGGTGGTAAATCTCAAGGCCAGAGGCGCCAGGCCGTGCTTCGCCATAACAGCGTAACTGGGTGCCACGTTTGAGGGCGTCTTTCTGGGCGTTGCTGAAGTGGTAGAAGCGCAGGCTGACCACACCGCTGCCATCACCCAGCCGCACTAACAAACTGCGCCGCTTGCCCATGACAATGTCCGCGCCGCTGACCACGCCCTCTATAACGGCATCTTGCCCAGGCCTGAGACTGCCAATGGGTATGACGCGGGTGCGGTCCTGATAGCGCAGCGGCAAGTGAAATAGCACGTCTTGCAACGTCTCAAGGCCTACCCTGGCGAGTTTTTCCGCCATGGCCTCGCCCACGCCTTTGAGCGCCGTGACCGGCACGCTCGCCAGTTCAGTCATACCGCAGCTTTACCTGCAGAGGACGGTGCTTTGACCACCGAGCACAGGCGGATCGAGTCAGCCAGAATTTCAATGGCCTTGGGCCTTGGGAAGCTGGCTCGCCACGCAATGGCCACGGTACGGAACGGTGCCGGTGGTGTCATCGGGCGCACTTCGATCACGCCCGGTGCATAGTGATGGCTGTGTACGGCAGAGAGCGGAAGCACCGAAACGCCGAGGCCGGATGCAACCATGTGGCGAATCGTTTCCAGCGAGCTGGATTCGACAGTTGTGTGTTTGGCCGCTTCCGAACCCTTGCCCAGGGTCGGGCAGGCTTCGAGTACCTGGTCACGGAAACAGTGGCCTTCGCCAAGCAGCAGCAGGCTTTTGTCGTTTAGCAGGGCAGAGTCGATGGTTTGCTTGCGGGTCCACGGGTGGTCGCTGGGCATCAGTACCTGAAACGGCTCGTCGTACAGCGGCAGAGTCAGTACATCGGCTTCATTGAACGGCAACGCCACGATTACGGCATCCAACTCCCCGTTACGCAGCTTGTCGCGTAACAAATGAGTGAAGTTTTCTTCGATATACAGCGGCATTTGCGGCGCTACCCGATGCAGCTGAGGAATCAGGTGGGGGAACAGGTACGGGCCAACCGTATAGATAGCACCCACCTTCAGGGGGGCGGTTAGTTGATTCTTGCCGGCTTGCGCCAGCTCACGGATGCCCTGGGCCTGCTCAAGGACTTTCTGAGCCTGGGCCACAATGCTTTCGCCTACAGGCGTGAGGCGAACGGCGCTTTTGCTGCGCTCGAAGATCAGTACGCCAAGTTCGTCTTCAAGTTTTTTTACCCCAACCGACAGCGTAGGCTGGCTCACATGGCAGCGTTCAGCCGCGTGGCCGAAGTGCTGCTCTTGGGCAAGGGTGACGATGTAGCGTAGTTCTGTGAGGGTCATAACGGGCGTCCATGAGGTTGCGGCTCCAGCATAGCGGCTGCCGCTCATAGACGCACGTTATCGATCACACGACCTTGTCAGGCCCCTTAACCTTTGGTGAGGTTAAAGGTAAACGGCGCACGAAGGTCGATCGTGCCGTTACGCAACCGGTCTGCCGGCGGGACCGGTAAAGGTTGTGCTTCGCGAACGGCTGCCAGCGCTGCGCGGTCGAGCAGGCTGCTCCCTGAACTGTTGGCCACACTAGCCTCTAGTACGCGCCCTTGGGCATTGAGGGTAAACGCAATGACGACCTGGCCTTGAGTACCCCGGCTACGCGCGGCTTGCGGGTACTTCTTGAACCTCGCCAGGCGGCCCAGCACTTCACTTTCCCAGCTGGGCGCAATGCTGGCGGCAGGGGCCGGAGGTGGCGCGGGGGCCTTGGGCGGTTCTACCTGGCGAACGACTGGGGTCGGCTCCTGGACAGGCATTTCCTTCACGGGCTCGGGCGTGGGCTGCGGTTTGGGCGGCTGGGGTTTCGGCTTGGGTTTCGGCTTGGGCACTTCGATCACAGGCTTGGGCGCCTCTACCACCTTTGGCAGCGGAGGCTCTTCCACAGGCTTGGGCGGCTGCGCGACTGGCGGGGGAGGCAGGGGTTCTGGCTCGGGCTCGGGAAGGGGGGCCAGCTCCATGATCATCGCAGGAGGCGGCAGCGGTTCAGGCTGTGCACTTTTCCAGTTCAGTGCGACCAGGATAGCCACGGCGTGCACTGCCAGCACGACAGCAAGGCTAGTGCCGTACCGGGCCACCGTCGGTAGAGGACGGCTCGCTGCGATCATTGCTTACCTGCCGTCTCAAGCCCAACCAAGCCAACCTTTAGGTACCCAGCGCCTCGTAGGGCGTCCATGACCTCCATCAAGTCACCGTAATCCACCCCTTTATCCGCCTGGAAAAAGATGGTGGTGTCTTTCTTGGCGTGGGTACGTGCATCCAGTACCTGGCCCAGGGTGGCACGGTCGATGGGGTCATCGCCCAGAAAGAGGCTTTTATCGGCCTTGACGCTGAGAAACACGGGCTTCTCTGGCCGAGGCGCTGGTTTGGCGGTGGAGGCGGGCAGGTCGACCTTGATGTCTACCGTGGCCAAGGGGGCTGCCACCATAAAAATGATGAGCAAGACCAACATGACGTCAATGAAGGGCGTCACGTTGATTTCGTGGTTTTCGGCGAGCTCGTCCGCGCCTTCTTTAAGATGCAGGCCCAAGGGTTAACCCACCTTGACCATGTGTGGCTGGGCAGCACGCTCGCCTGGCTGGTGATCCAGGTCACGGCTGACCAGCAACAGTACCTGGGCACTCGCATCAGCCACCTGAGCTTTGTAGCCGGTGATGGAGCGGGCGAATACGTTGTAGATCACCACCGCCGGAATGGCCGCAACCAGACCGAGGGCGGTTGCCAGCAAGGCCTCGGCAATACCCGGTGCCACTACCGCCAGGTTGGTGGTCTGGGTTTTGGCAATACCGATGAAGCTGTTCATGATGCCCCAGACGGTGCCAAACAGCCCTACGAACGGCGCGGTAGAGCCGATGGTTGCCAGTATGCCTGTACCGCTGCTCATTTTGCGGCCGCACGCCGCTACGAGGCGCTCCAGGCGGAAACTCACACGCTCCTTGATACCGTCCCGGTCGCGGGCATTAGCCGACAGCTGTAGCTCTTCCAGTGCATCCTGCACCAAAAGGTGCGCCAGGGTGCCAGGTTGGTTGGTGGCCTCGCTGGCTGCCTTGAGGGTCGTGGAGCGCTTGAGAAGCACCATTTCACGGCGCAACCGACGCTTGGCACCCAGCACTTCGAGACCTTTGGCAATCCATAGCGTCCAGGTAACGATGGAGGCGATGGCCAAGCCGATCATCACAGCCTTTACCACTACGTCGGCATTTTGGTACATGCCCCACGGCGACAGGTCATGACCCAGGCCCAGTGTGGTATCGGCTGGCGACGTGGCCTCAATTGCGCCAGGCTCGCCAGCCGGTTCGCTAGCGGGTGCAGTGACGGTCGGCGTGCCGGCCACCGGTGCAGTGTCCGCCAGGGAAAACTGCGGGGCCATCAGGCTCAGCAGAAACACGGCTATGGCGCACCAGGCGCGTGGCAGGAGGCGAGGCGAGGTAAGCGAAGAGTGAAGCTGAGTAGAATTCATGCTGGCCGAACCTGAATAATGGGGGCGGCGGCCCATGCAGGCTGATGGACGCCGGGACAAAAGGTTGCTCATTATTGCAAGTAATTCTTAATAGCAGAAGCGATTGCGTCGGATTTCTTCACGAGGCCCGCGCTGCGATGCAAACGAGGAGAGGTATGACAGTTCCAAACGTCGTAATTGCAGGGTGTGGGGATATAGGCAGCCGGCTTGCGCAGCAACTGCAGGCGGTGGGCTGGTCAGTCACTGGGGTGCGAAGAAACCCCGCTCGCCTACCTGCAGGCCTTCCTGGTGTGGCTGCAGATTTCAATCAGGTAATTGCTCCGCCAGGATGGGAGGCGCTGGTGCCGGACTATCTAGTCTACGCAGTGGCCGCCGATCAGCATGACGAGGCGGGCTACCGGCGTGCGTATCTGGACGGCCTGCGCAATGTGATGGGCTGGCTAACACAGCATGGCCAAGTGCCTAGGCGTTTGCTTTTCGTGTCCAGCAGCAGTGTCTATGGCCAAACCGAAGGTGAATGGGTAGACGAAGCCTCCCCCACACAGCCGTCGGGCTATGCCGGAAAGGTTATGTTGGAAGCCGAAGCGCTGGCGCACTCAAGTGCCATCCCTGCCACGGTCATCCGGCTGACGGGTATCTATGGGCCAGGGCGAGAACGCCTGATCAACCAGGCCAGGCAAGGCTATTACGCACAAGCGCAACCTCCGCAGTACGGTAACCGTATACAGGCAGATGACGCCGCCGGGCTGATGGCCCATGTGCTGAAAACCGCATGGGCGAATGAGGCGCTGGCTGATTGTTATCTGGGGGTGGATGACATGCCTGCGCCATTGCACGAGGTGCTTACGTGGATGAGGGAGCGTCTGCAGGTGACAGAGGCCCCCCTGCAAGCCCCCTTGCGACGTACCGGCAGCAAGCGTTGCAGCAATGCAAGAGCACGCAGCCTTGGCTGGGCCCCGCGTTACTCCACCTTCAAAGAAGGTTATGCCGCGTTGATCGACCGCCTTTAGCGGCTTAGGTGCCAGGCCACCGCGCCAGGCCGCAGGCTAGGCATTTCGCCCTCTGCGGCCTGGTTGACCGCGGTGAATATATCCAGCTGATCCTTGTTTCGCTGCAGGATATACGCGGCCCCTTGAGTACCGCTCTGTAGCCAGATGCTGTCGAACGCACCACTCATGGCTGCGCAGTCACCACCCAGGCATAACGCATAGCGGTCTACGCCTGGCAGGCCCTCAACGCGCCCATCGGGCAAGAAACGAACCTTGCCCCCCCTACCTTGCCCTTCGCTGACAGCCCACTCACCGCCCATATACGCTTCGTACAGGCGGTGCTCGAAGGTGCTGCCGGGCGCAGGAGGAGACGGCCCTGGTGCAGTGCGCTGGAAGCTCTGCTCACCCGCACTGTCGCTGGCGGCCTGCACCAGGTTATCACCCTCCATGGAAAGGCTTTCCGAGCCATTGCCGTAGAAATCGACCTGCCACTGCCCTTTGTCTTTGGGCACAAGGCGGCCCTCTGCCACTTCAAAGCCGTTGCTCGATGTGGCTTTGTTTGCAGAGGGGTCAATCTGCCATTCCAGGGTTGGGCCCATACCTAGCAAGGCTTGGCGTAAGTTGCCGCCCTTGGCCGCGGCCTGGATGGCGTTTTCGTTTATCCAGACACCGCTGACATTGGCCGGCTGGCTGGCGCATCCGCCGACAAGTACGGCCAGGACGGGCATGGCCCAAAACAAGGTGCGCATGGAAATTCCTTGAAGATAGAAGCAGCGCGCCGATGGGGCGCCGCTACAAACTCATTCCAGAACCAGAATGGCGTCCATTTCAACCTGCGAGCCTTTGGGCAGCGCAGCAACGCCAATAGCCGCACGGGCAGGGTAGGGCTGTTGGAAATACCGACCCATGACTTCATTGACGGTTGCAAAGTTACTGAGGTCTGTCAGGAAGATGTTCAACTTGACGATGTCGCTGAAGGAGCCGCCAGCTGCTTCTGCCACGGACTTCAGGTTCTCGAACACTTGCACTGTCTGGGCTTCGAAGCCCTCAACCAGTTCCATGGTGGTGGGGTCGAGTGGGATCTGCCCTGACATGTACACCGTATTGCCAGCTTTGATTGCCTGGGAGTAGGTACCGATCGCTGCCGGGGCCTTGTCGCTGTGGATGACGCTTTTGGTCATGAAGCACTCCTTGATAGAAAGGCGCACCGGGCTTACGCCCGCATGCGAGTAATGCGAATGATACCGGCGAGCCCCCTCAGCTTGCGGATGACGCGGGCCAAATGGACCCGGTCATGAACGCTGACGACTACTTGCACGACGCTGGTTCGGCCGTCGCGCTCGTCCATGCTGATCTTCTCGATGTTACCGTCCGCGGCATTCACGCTGCTGGCCAAGAGGGCGATCAGGCCGCGTTGGTGTTCCAGCTCTACCCGAAGCTCGACATTGAATTCGCCACTGACATCTTTCGCCCACGCCAGCTGGATGCACTTTTCTGGATTGTGCCGTACTTCGCTGATGTTCCGGCAGCTCTCCAGGTGCACGACCATGCCTTTACCCGCAGACAGGTGGCCAACGATAGGGTCGCCAGGAATAGGCGTACAGCACTTGGCGTAACTGAGCACCAGCCCTTCCGTGCCTCGGATGGCCAAGGGGCTTTCGCGGCTAGGCGAAGCCTGGCCTTCCGAGGTCAGCAGGCGGCGGGCAACGACATAGGCCATGCGGTTGCCCAGGCCAATGTCTTCGAGCAAGTCTTCAATGACTTCCTGGCGATACTCGGTCAGCAGAGGCTGGATGCGCTCTGCCTTGATGTGCTCCAGGGAGGTATCGAAGCCATTGAGCACCTTGTTGAGCAGTCGCTCACCCAACGCCACGGATTCGGAGCGCCGCTGCAGCTTGAGCGCATGGCGGATATGGGTTCGGGCCTTGCCTGTTACTACAAAGTTGAGCCACGCCGGGTTGGGTCGAGCGCCGGGCGCACTGACGATTTCGACCGTGGAGCCACTTTGCAGCGGCTCTGACAGCGGGGCCAGGCGGCGGTTGATGCGGCAGGCAATGCAGCTATTGCCGACGTCTGTGTGCACTGCATAGGCGAAGTCCACCGCCGTGGAGCCTTTGGGCAGCTCCATGATCTTGCCCTTGGGCGTGAATACATAGACCTCGTCCGGGAAGAGGTCGATCTTGACGCTTTCTATGAACTCCAGCGAGTTACCCGCGCGCTGCTGAAGCTCCAGCACGCCTTTGACCCACTGACGGGCCCGTGCATGCGTACTGCGAGGGGCTTCGTCGTTGTTGGATTTGTACAGCCAATGAGCCGCGATACCGTTGTTGGCCATTTCTTCCATTTCGCGCGTGCGAATCTGGATTTCTATGGGCACCCCGTGCATACCAAACAAGGTGGTATGCAGCGACTGGTAACCGTTGGCTTTGGGGATAGCGATGTAATCCTTGAAGCGCCCTGGCAATGGCTTATAGAGGTTATGCACCGCCCCGAGTACGCGGTAGCAGGTGTCTACCTTGTCTACTACGATACGAAACGCGTACACATCCATGATTTCATTGAAGGCACGCCGCTTGCCCCGCATCTTTTTGTAGATGCCGTACAAGTGCTTCTGGCGACCACTCACATCGCCCTGGATGCCATCCACCGTCAGGCAATTGGCAAGCGAGTGTTCGATCTTGGCGACCAGCTCCTTGCGATTGCCACGAGCGCGCTTCACCGCTTGGTGGATGCGCTCGGATCGCATGGGGTGCATGGCCTTGAAGCCTAAATCTTCAAATTCAACGCGCACGTTGTGCATGCCCAGTCGATTGGCGATGGGTGCGTAGATTTCCAGGGTTTCTTTGGCAATGCGTCGCCGCTTTTCACCCGACAGCACTTCAAGCGTGCGCATGTTGTGAAGCCGGTCGGCAAGCTTGACCAGAATGACGCGTATATCCCGGGCCATGGCCATGGCCATTTTCTGGAAGTTCTCAGCCTGGGCTTCCGCCTTGGTTTCGAAGTTCATCTGTGTCAGCTTGCTGACGCCATCCACCAGTTCAGCAACCGTCTCGCCAAACTGGGCGCACAGGGCCTCTTTCGCGATTCCAGTGTCTTCGATCACATCATGCAGCATGGCCGCCATCAGGCTTTGATGGTCCATGTGCATGTCGGCAAGGATGTTCGCTACTGCAAGGGGGTGGGTAACGTAGGGTTCCCCACTGCGACGGCGCTGGCCGTCGTGAGCTTGTTCTGCGTAATAGTACGCCCGGCGAACCAGGTTGACCTGGTCGTCGCCCAGGTAGGTCGACAGGCGCTCGGCGAGGACGTCTATGCCTGGCAAGGAGAAACCTCCTGCCACGTAAGCGCCTTCGCCGTGATGGGTCGACAGGGCATGTGCTTAGACGGCCTCGTTGGCCTCGTCTTCGAATGCAGTGAACAGTGGCTCTTCATCGACAATTTCAGCCTCAGCGATTACATCGTAATCGACCAGACCAGCCGCGATTTCGCGCAGGGCTACCACGGTAGGCTTGTCGTTTTCCCAACCCACTTTGGGCTCTTTGCCACCGGTTGCCAGCTGGCGAGAACGTTTGGTGGCGAGCATGACCAGCTCGAAGCGATTATCAACATGATCCAGGCAGTCTTCAACGGTCACGCGAGCCATGGTGTTCCTCGTACAAAAACAGTGAGCGCCCGCCTTGGGCGGGGTAGCGGACTGAGCAGTTTAAAAAATCACCAGCCTGAATGGAAGGCCTACCGTTACGTAAGCAGAATATTCCAGTGCCGCCGGTCTGGCGAGTCGACTACAGATTAGCCCAACAGGCCGCTGAGCAATGCTTCATGACGGTGCTGCTGTACCCCTTGGCATAAACGGTTTGCCCGGAAAATGGCGCGCAGGTCGACCAAGGCCGTAGCGAAGTCGTCGTTGACCACCAGGTAATCATATTCAACGTAGTGACGCATTTCATTGACCGCTTCACGCATCCGGCCATCAATGATCTCCTCGCTGTCTTGGCCACGGTTGGTCAAGCGTTGGCGTAGAGCCTGCAACGAAGGGGGCAGAATGAAGATGGAGCGTGTACCCGGAATCAGGTTGCGAACCTGCTCGCCGCCCTGCCAGTCAATTTCAAGGATGAGGTCATCGCCCGCGTCCAGAACCTGTCGCAGGCTGGTCTTGGACGTGCCGTAAAGATTGCCGAAAACCTCGGCCTGCTCCAGGAAATCGCCATGCTCGATCATGGCCATGAACTGGGCGCGGTCCACGAAATGGTAATTCACGCCGTCGGTTTCGCCAGGCCGCATGGCGCGGGTTGTGTGGGACACTGACACGCGAATGCCGGACTCGGCGTCCATCAGTGCCTTGACCAGGCTGGTTTTGCCAGCGCCCGAAGGCGCAGAAACGATGTACAGGGTGCCAGGGGTCGGTTTCATGAAGTTGCCTTACTCAATGTTTTGCACTTGTTCGCGCATTTGTTCGATCAACACCTTCAGGCTGATGGCTGCCTGGGTGCTGCGGGTGTCGAAAGCCTTCGAGCCCAATGTGTTGGCTTCGCGATTGAGCTCCTGCATGAGGAAATCAAGGCGACGACCCGCTGCGCCAGGGCTGGCCAGCACGCGCCGCGCTTCATGTACGTGGGTGGTCAAGCGGTCCAGCTCTTCGGCGACGTCGCTTTTCTGGGCCAGCAGCACCATCTCTTGCTCTAACCGTTGAGGGTCCAGCTCAGCGCGTACTTCGGCGAAGCGGTCGAGGATCTTCTGGCGGTGCGTTGCCAACATGTGCGGCACCTGCTCGCGCAACGAGGCAATGTCATGCGCCATGGCATCCAGCCGCTCGTTGATCAACCTGGACAGCTCCACGCCTTCTCGGGCCCTGCCGGCCTTTAGATCGTCAAGGGCCTCTGTGAACAGTGCCAGGGCACTGGCGTGCAAGACCTGCGTGTCTATCCCCTCGCTGACCATTACCCCTGGCCACGCCATCACCTTAAGGGGGTCGATAGGGGCAGGCTGGGCAATTAGCGCGGTAACCGCCTCGGCAGCCTGGATGAGTTCATCCGCGCGCGCCAAGTCTAGCCTGGGCGTCTGGGTATTGGCCTCTTCGCTCAGGCGGAGGGTGCACTCGACTTTCCCTCGAGAAAGGCTAGACCGCAATGCGTCGCGCACAGCGCTTTCCAGCTCGCGAAAAGCGTCAGGCAGGCGAAGGAGGGGCTCAAGGTAGCGATGGTTGACCGAGCGCAGCTCCCAGGAAAGGGTGCCATGCGCCTCAGCTCGTTCAGCCCGGGCAAAGGCAGTCATGCTGTGAACCATGGGGGGCAGACCTCGTAGAGGGCGCGATTGCAGCGCCGGGGCAGCTATAAAGGCGCAAGAGTGTACCTTAATGGGGTGTAGGCCCCAAGGCGCGGCGGCGATTGGCGGGGCTGTGAGCGGTTATAGAATGTCTCGGCTATTTAAATACCTGTATGACCTGCACGGCCTTATACTGTCGGGCAGTTTTTCAATAGGTACAGGTAACCCAGATGAAACGTCCAAGTGGTCGCGCTGCCGATCAGCTTCGCCCGATCCGTATCACCCGCAACTACACCCGGCATGCCGAAGGCTCGGTGCTGGTCGAATTCGGCGATACCCGGGTAATCTGCACCGTCAGTGTCGAAAGCGGCGTACCGCGTTTCCTCAAGGGTCAAGGCCAGGGTTGGCTGACCGCTGAATACGGCATGCTGCCGCGTGCTACCGGCGAGCGTAACCAGCGCGAGGCCAGCCGCGGCAAGCAAGGCGGGCGCACGCTGGAAATCCAGCGGCTGATTGGCCGTTCGCTGCGCGCAGCACTGGACATGTCCAAACTCGGTGATATCACCCTGTATGTAGATTGCGATGTCATTCAGGCCGATGGTGGTACCCGCACAGCGTCCATCACCGGTGCCATGGTCGCATTGGTGGATGCCCTTAAGGTCATTAAAAAGCGTGGGGGCCTGAAGGCAGGCGACCCGGTCAAGCAGATGATCGCTGCCGTTTCCGTAGGTATGTACCAGGGTGAACCGGTGCTAGACCTTGATTACCCGGAAGACTCCGCAGCTGAAACCGACCTGAACGTGGTAATGACCAGCACGGGCGGCTTCATCGAAGTGCAAGGTACCGCAGAAGGCGCGCCGTTCCAGCCAGAAGAACTCAATGCAATGCTGGCCCTGGCCAACAAGGGCATGGCTGAGTTGTTTGCCATCCAGAAAGCCGCCTTGGCCGACTGAACAGGTTCGCCAACTGACGCTGGCTCCTCCTACGAGTGCTTGAGGGCAAATGATGTAGGAGCGGGCGCCAGCTCGCGCTGGCTTCTAAAGGCTCTAGAACGCTACCTGGCTTAGATTGTCAGCGTCCAGTCGTAGTCGACGATGAAGGGTGCGTGCTGAGAAAACCTGGGCTGGCGAGGCAGGCGGGCACTGCGCACGAAGCGTCGGAGCCCAGGTGTGAGCAACTGATAGTCGAAACGCCAACCCAGGTTGAGCATCTCGGCTTGCTCGCTGTCAGGCCACCAGCTGTACTGGTCACCTTCACGGCTGACCTCTCGCAAGGCATCTACATACCCCATGTTGCCAACGATCTCGTCCATCCAGGCCCGCTCAGGCGCAAGGAAGCCGGGCGACTGCTGGCTGTCGCGCCAGTTCTTGATGTCCAGTTTTTGCTGCGCCACGTACAAGGAGCCGCAATAGATGTATTCGCGACGCTTGCGGCGCTGTTTATCCAAGTAACGGGCAAAGTCGTCCATCAACTTGAATTTCTGGTTCAGCTCTTCATCACCGCCGCGCCCGGAAGGGAATAGCAGGGTAGCGATGCTAACCTTGTCGAAGTCCGCCTGCAGGTAACGGCCGAAACGATCGGACGTTTCGAACCCCAGCCCGCTGATGACCGCCTTGGGCTGCAACCGCGAGTACAGCGCGACACCGCCCTGCGCTGGCACTTCTGCATCTGCCGCGTACAGGAAGTAGCCATCGAGCTGGTAGGCGGAATCGTCCAGTTCGAACGCCGAAGCACGGGTATCCTGCAAGCAGATCACGTCGGCATTCTGGGCCTGCAGCCAGCTGAGCAAGCCTCGCTCCACAGCTGCCTGAATCCCATTGACGTTCACACTGATGATCCGCATAAATGGCCCCAAAAATCTCGTGGGTGTATGATACCCGAGGTCAAGTTATTTAGCTAAATCCGTGGTATTCAGGACGTTTACATGCAAGCCTACCAGCGTGACTTCATTCGTTTTGCCATCGAGCGGGGCGTACTGCGCTTCGGCGAGTTCACCTTGAAGTCCGGGCGCACCAGTCCTTACTTCTTCAATGCCGGGTTATTCAATACAGGGTCTGCGCTAGCGCAGTTGGGCCAGTGTTATGCCTCGGCCATCGTTGATAGCAACCTCAGCTTCGACGTGCTGTTTGGCCCTGCATACAAGGGCATTCCCCTTGCCTCGGCTACGGCCGTGGCGCTGGCTGACAAGCATGGAAGGGACGTGCCCTGGTGCTTCAACCGTAAGGAAGCCAAAGACCACGGTGAAGGCGGTAGCCTGGTAGGTGCCCCCTTGCAGGGCAATGTGCTGATCATTGATGACGTCATTACCGCAGGCACGGCCATTCGTGAAGTGATGGCAATCATCCAGGCTGAAAAAGCCCAGGCTGCGGCCGTGCTGATCGCATTGAACCGCCAAGAGCGGGGCAAGGGTGAGTTGTCTGCCATTCAGGAAGTCGAGCGTGATTACGGCATTCCAGTGGTGAGCATCGTGTCGCTGGATCAAGTGCTGCAATACCTTGCAGAGGATAGCCAGCTCAAGCAGCACCTTCCGGCTGTCGAAGCCTACCGTGCTCTGTACGGTATTTGAGGATGTGGCGCAGCGTTGCAGGTGCAGTGGGCGTGTGTATCCCGCTTAGCCTGCTGGCTGCGCCTGCTACCCAGCCCCTGCAGCTCTATCGCTACCTGGACGACCATGGTGCCGTCGTGCTGGACCGCCAGGGTGTGCCGCCCGAGTTCGTTTCGAAAGGTTATCAAGTACTCAATGCCCAGGGCCGGGTGTTGCAGACCGTTCCGCCTGCGCTCAGCCCCGAACAGGCGCAAGCCAATGCCGCTCAGCGTGCCCAGGCGGATGCAGACGCGCGGCTACGCACGCGGTACACAAGCGTTGAAGACCTTGAGCGCACGCGTCAGCGACAGCTGACTGAAATAGACGGGTTAGTGGCATTAACGCGGGGGGATTTGCAGAACCTGCAAGCGCAACAGGCTTCCTTGCAAGGGGAGGCAGCTAATCAAGAGCGTAATGGTCAGCCCATTTCACCCAGTGTATTGGACCAGCTTGAGGCGGTGCGCCAGCGCCGGGCGGAGCTTAACGCTCAGGTCGAACGCTACCAGAAAATGCGCCAGGACGCGGACCACGCTTTTGACGTGGACCGCGCTCGGCTTCAGCAGTTAAAGGCACCGTAAACCTGTGCTAGCAGCTTTCCCACCTCGTAGCCAACGTAGTTGGCGAAAGGCTTTTAGCGAAAGGTTTTGGCTTCTGCCCTCAGCCTTCGCCAACGGCCGTTGGCTCTTACACCCGCGAGGCCCGACTGATTGTTAAATCAAAAGCCTTAACCGTTGGTGATTAAGGTACCCACGCCGCTGTCAGTGAAAATTTCCAACAGTACGGCGTTAGGCACTCGACCATCGATGATATGAGCGCTGCTCACGCCACCTTGCACGGCTTCAAGCGCGCAGCGGATTTTCGGTAGCATGCCGCCGTAGATGGTCCCGTCTGCAATCAGCTCGTCCACTTGCTCGGTAGTCAGGCCGGTCAGCACCTTGCCTTCCTTGTTCATCAAGCCGGGGATGTTGGTCAACAGCATCAGCTTTTCAGCCTGCAAGGCTTCGGCGACCTTGCCGGCCACCAAGTCGGCATTGATGTTGTAAGACTCCCCATCGGCACCTACGCCAATAGGCGCGATCACCGGAATGAAGTCGCCTTTGACCAGCATGTCCAGCAAGCCTGTGTTAACGCCGCTGACTTCACCTACCAAACCGATATCGATGATTTCGGCTTTGTCCATCCCTGGAGTCTGGCGGGTCACCTTAAGCTTGCGGGCGCGAATCAGCTCGGCGTCCTTGCCGGTCAGGCCAATGGCACTACCACCGTGGCGGTTGATCAGATTGACGATGCTTTTGTTGACCTGCCCCCCCAAGACCATCTCGACCACATCCATGGTCTGCGCGTCGGTAACGCGCATGCCATCGATGAAGTGGCTTTCGATGTTCAAGCGCTTGAGCAAGTCGCCGATCTGCGGCCCGCCCCCATGCACGACCACCGGATTGATGCCTACGGCTTTCATCAGCACCACGTCGCGGGCAAACCCGGTTTTCAATTCCTCGCTTTCCATAGCGTTGCCGCCGTACTTGATCACCAGCGTCTTACCAACGAAGCGTCGGATATACGGCAAGGCTTCGGACAGTACCTTGGCGACGTTGGTGGCGGCATCACGGTCGAGGGTCATGCAGGGCTCCTGATGGGTTAGAAGGGAATCTTAAGGTCGGGGGCAACTCGCTTGAGCTGATCACGGAACACGGCCTTGATGCGTTCCAGTTCGGCTTCGTCTTCGGCTTCGAAACGCAGTACCAGCACTGGCGTGGTGTTGGAGGCACGTACCAGGCCCCAGCCATTGCGGTAGTCCACTCGAACGCCGTCGATCTTGTTCAGGCTGGCATCGCCCCACTGTGCATCGCTGACCAAGGCTTCAATGATGCTGAACTTGGTTTCTTCAGTCACCTTGATGTTGATTTCGGGCGTTGACACGTCGTTAGGGAACTCGGCGAAAATCTTTTCAGCGGTTTCGGTTTCGCTCTTTTGGCTGAGGATCTCGAGTAGGCGGGCTGCGCCGTAGATGCCGTCGTCAAAACCGAACCAGCGTTCTTTGAAGAACACGTGGCCGCTCATCTCGCCTGCGAGCAGGGCACCGGTTTCCTTCATCTTTTTCTTGATCAAGGAGTGGCCGGTTTTGTACATGACCGGGCGGCCTTTATGGTCCTCGATCAGCTTCTTCAAGTTACGGCTGCATTTGACGTCGTAAATGATATCGGCGCCAGGGTTACGGCTTAGCACGTCTTGCGCGAACAGCATCAGCAGGCGGTCAGGGAACACCACGTTGCCTTCGTTGGTTACCACGCCAACGCGGTCAGCGTCGCCGTCGAAAGCCAAGCCCAGATCGGCGCTGGTTTCTTTTACCTTGGCGATCAGGTCTTCCAGGTTTTCCAGCTTACCCGGATCCGGGTGATGGTTAGGGAAGTTGCCGTCGACCTCACAGAACAGCGGAATCACTTCGCAATTGAGATCTTTGATCAACTCAGGCGCGATAACTCCGCCTACGCCATTACCGCAGTCCACCACCACTTTCAGCCTGCGTAGCACAGCGATATCTTTTTGGATGTAAGCTTTGTACTGCGTAAGGATGCCGACCTTTTTGATCGAGCCCTGGCCGCTGGCCAAGTCGTTGTCACGAATGCGCTCGTACAGCTTCTGGATCTGCTCATTGGCCAGGGTGTCGCCAGCGATGATGATTTTGAAACCGTTGTAGTGGGCCGGGTTGTGGCTGCCGGTAAGCATTACGCCTGATCCGGGCCGAGCCTGGATTTCGCCATCCAAATGGTCGAGATCGATGGCGGCAGCGAAATACAGGGCCCCAGTAGGCACCATGCCCACGTCAGTGACCTGGCAGCCACTGTCGGCGACACCTTGGATCAGCCGCTCGACCAGCTCGGGACCAGACAGGCGGCCGTCGCGACCTACAGACACATGAGGCTCACCTTGAGCCAGGCTCTGGCTGCCAATGGCGCGGCCGATCCAGTAAGCGGTTTCGGCGTTGAGAAGATCAGGCACGGTGCCGCGGATGTCATAGGCGCGGAAAATGCTGGCGGGAACTTGAGGGGCGACTTGTGCATTGCTGTTCATAACGGGGGAACGCTCCATTCGCAGGGAATCCTGGTCGGCGTCGAGTATTCCGACACCGAATACGTCAGTCTCTTGAAAAGGCGGCCGAGCACGCTCGAGCTCGTGTGAGCGAGCAGTGTCGACATCCGGGGCACTGCGAGTCGTAATGCCGGTTGATCCGGGTGCCTTGGGGGCACCTGGGCTTGTCTGGCGATCTCGTAGAGATAAACGTGCAAGCGCCTGGGCCAGCCCGTTCAGCTCTGTAAGGCTCAAACTGAACGCTTTGACGGTTTTTCCGCCGGAGAGTTCTTCGACCAGTTGGTTCAATTGTTCGGCATCGCCGCGCAGGCGCGCCCGCAGGCTACGTACAACGGTAAGCATAGCCACCCAGAACGCCCCCGCGGCAATCAGCGCGGCGGCCAATGCCAGGGCTATGGCCACCCACGGCATAGGTGCGTCGTAGGCGCTGCCCGGCGTGAATTGCAATGCCCAGTGGGGGTTGTCAATGTCTAGCGAATAAGGTCGTGCCGAGCCGGGCGTGCCAGCGCGATACAGCACCTGTACCGGGCCGTCCCCGAAGCGTTGCTGGAGGGTCAACTCGCCCGCTTCAGCAGGTAAGTCGGGCAGGCCGCTCAGGGCACGCTTGAGGGTCACGGCCAGCAGCACGGTGCCGACTACTTGCTGACTGCCGGGCGCATGCACGGCCGCCACACTGTAGAGCACCCAACTTTGCCCAAAGCGCTGCGCCTCGATAGGCGCGGGCTTGCCTGCCTCGCTGCGGCGTAGCAAGTCGAGCGCGGCGAAGGTAAAAGGCGCTGCCCGCCCATCGGTGGGCTCCCCTTGGCCTGCAGGGGTCAGAAACGCATCGACAACCCCATCGCGGTAGCGCAGGCCTGCTTCAGCGTTGCGCAACCGGGCGCTGTCACCGCTTTGCAAGGCAGCCACCAAGGCCGGGTCATTGGCCGCCGCTTGCGTATCAGCAGTGATTTGCGCAAAGGCTTGGCGAAGGGTGGCTGCTTGCGCCGAGGCTGCCGCCTGCGCCAATTGCCATCGCCAGGCCTGCTGAGACGGCCCCGGCTGGGCCATCCATAGCAGCAAGGCCGCCACTAGCAGGCCCAGCGCTGCGATGACTAACCCAGGGCGCACCAGCTGCTGGTCGGTGGCACCGCTTTCACGGCTCAAGGTTTTAGCGGCTTGCTCGTCGATGCCCATTACGACCACTCCTTGCGTTGCCCTGAAAAACCTTTCGCCACTCAGTGGCTGCCTGAGTGCCCAAAGCCACCTGCGCCGCGTTGGCTTTGGTCGAAGGCTTCGACCACTTCGAAGCGTGCTTGTACTACGGGTACCAGCACCAGTTGAGCGATACGTTCACCTATTTTGATTTCAAACGCAGTATCGCCGCGGTTCCAGCACGATACCATCAGCTCGCCCTGGTAGTCGGAGTCAATCAGGCCAACCAGGTTACCCAGCACGATTCCATGCTTATGGCCCAGGCCAGAGCGGGGTAGCACCAGCGCGGCAAGGCCGGGGTCTGCAATGAATACGGAGAGCCCCGTAGGGATCAAGAGTGTCTGGCCCGGCGCCAAGGTGGTGTCGGCAGGCAGCATGGCCCGTAGGTCCAGGCCGGCCGAACCAGGCGTAGCGTAGTCGGGCAAGGGGAAATCGGTACCCAGGCGCGGGTCGAGGATACGAGCTTGTAGAGCGTGCATGGTGAATTAAGCCTGCTGGATGCGAGTGGCAATAAGCGCGATCAGCTGTCGCGCGATCTTGCCTTTGCTGGTCTGCGCGAGCAGCGTTTCATGAAGTTGGCGGTCGATTACGCTGCAGGCGTTCTCTTCGCTGTTAAACCCAATGGAAGGGTTGGCGACGTCGTTGGCTACGATCAGGTCGAGGTTTTTGTCTTTTAGCTTGCGGGCAGCGTAATCAAGCAGGTTCTCGGTCTCAGCCGCGAAGCCTACGCTAAAGGGGCGATCCGCCCGGCCTGAGAGCGTAGCCAGGATGTCAGGGTTACGGACCATCCGCAGCAGCATGCCATCCCCCGTGGAAGGGTCCTTCTTGAGTTTCTGGGGGGCTACGACTTCAGGACGGTAATCAGCGACAGCCGCCGAGGCGATCAAGATGTCACACGGCATGGCGGCTTCGCAGGCCGCCAGCATGTCCCGAGCGCTGACCACATCGATGCGCTCAACCCGGTCAGGGGTCGGCAGGTGCACTGGCCCAGTCACCAAGGTCACTCGTGCACCGGCCTCTACCGCAGCTTCTGCCAATGCAAAGCCCATCTTGCCCGAGCTGTGGTTGGTGATATAGCGCACTGGGTCGATGTTTTCCTGGGTAGGGCCTGCCGTAATCACGACATGCTGCCCAGTCAGCACCTGGCGTTGGAAGCATTCTGCCGCCAGATAGGCAAGGTCGGTGGGTTCGAGCATTCGCCCTAGCCCGATATCGCCACACGCCTGGCTCCCCGATCCGGGCCCCAATACTTTCAATCCGCGCGCGCGGACGGTTGCCAGGTTGGCCTCTGTGGCCGGGTCGCGCCACATGGCCTGATTCATGGCCGGTGCCAAGGCGACCGTGGCGTCGGTGGCCAATACCAATGTGGTCAACAGATCGTTGGCGAGCCCTTGGGCCAGCCGCGCGATGAGGTCGGCGGTGGCGGGCGCTATCAGCACAAGGTCGGCCCAGCGCGCCAGTTCGATATGCCCCATCGCAGCTTCAGCAGCCGGGTCGAGCAGGTCCAGGTGCACGGGGTGCCCTGAGAGCGCCTGCATGGTTAGCGGCGTGATGAATTCAGCGCCCCCTCGGGTCATGACCACACGCACGTCTGCGCCTTGCTCCAAGAGCCGACGTACCAGCTCAGCGCTTTTGTAAGCGGCAATGCCGCCGCCTACGCCGAGAACGATGCGTTTTCGATACAGCCGCTGCATTAGCCCTGCCTTTGTTCACGTGTAGTTACGATCAGAAACGATCTGATGCACAAGGCCATTCCAGACCCAAGCCTCGGCATACGGGGGCGCCAGGCCTGTGCCATAGGCCGTCGCTGCTGCACAAGCTAAGAGAAATAATCTGGCCAGCCGTCGCACAAAAAAGTTGGGCTAAGATAGCACAGCGCCTGCGACGGAACAGCGGCGCCCGTGGCTGACAAGGAGGAAACATGGCCATTCGAGACTGGCCCGAGGCCGAGCGCCCCCGGGAAAAACTATTGAGCCGAGGCGCGCAAACGCTCTCCGACGCTGAGCTGCTGGCTATTTTCCTGCGTACTGGGGTGAAAGGGCTTAGCGCCGTGGACCTTGCCCGTCAACTGCTCGATGACATGGGCGGGCTGCGTGGCTTACTGCGCGCCGACCTGCCTACGTTCAGCGCGCACTTGGGGTTGGGGGCGGCTAAATACGCCCAACTGCAGGCGGTATTGGAGATTGCCCGGCGGCACCTGGCCGAGCAGCTCAGCCGCGATTCGGCACTGGAAAACACTTCAGCAGTACGGGACTACCTGAAGGCCATGTTGCGGCACGAACCCCACGAGGTCTTTGCCTGCCTGTACCTGGATTCCCGCCACCGCGTGTTGGGGTTCGAGCCATTGTTTCAGGGCTCCATCGACAGTGCGTGCGTGTACCCCAGGCAGGTGGTAAAGCGGGCCCTGGCGCACAACGCCGCAGCGTTGATCCTGTGCCATAACCACCCTTCCGGCGTCACCGACCCCAGCGTTGCCGACCAGCGCCTGACCCAGCGTATAAAGGAAGCGCTGGCCTACATTGATGTGCGGGTGCTGGACCACTTCATCATCGGCGAAGGTGAGCCCTTGTCCATGGCTGAACTAGGGCTTATGTGAGCACGGCCACCGCAACGCACAGCGCGTTTCGGCGGCCTATTAGCGTGATGACCGTCTGCCGATCAGTTAACACTCACCCGTGCAAAGTCCTGCCGGCCGAAGGGGCTAGGCGCGTAGCCTTTGAGGCCTTTGGTCGTGAGCACAGTCACCTGAGGGTGCGCCAGCGGCACCCAAAGTGCCTGCTGCTGTATCAAGGTCTGTGCCTGGCGATACAGCTCGCTGCGTTTAGCCTCCACGGTAGTGGCCTTGGCCTTGGTGATAAGCCCATCGAGGGTGGGGTCGCAATAGCGCGCAAAGTTGGTGCCTGACTTGACTGCCGCACAGGAGAATTGCGGGGTGAGGAAGTTATCAGGGTCGCCGTTGTCACCGGCCCAGCCCATGAATAGCAGGTCATGCTCACCCGCCTTGGCGCGGCGGATCAACTCGCCCCATTCAATGGTTCGGATTTCAGCTTTGATGCCTACCTTCGCCAGGTCTGCCTGAAGCATCTGGGCGCCTGTAGTGGGGTTCGGGTTAAGCAGGCTGCCGCTTGGGCGGGTCCAGAGGGTAGTGGTGAAGCCTTCTTTCACACCCGCATCGGCCAGCAACTGACGGGCTTTATCTGGGTTGTAATCGTAGGGTTGCGTGTTGCCAGCCTGGGCTGAGTCGGCAGCAGGGTATACCCCATTGGCAGGCGCCGCCGTGCCTTCGAATACCGCTTTAAGATAGTTGGCCTTATCAAAAGCCAGGTTGATGGCCTGGCGCACGGCAGGCTTGTCCAGCGGCGGGTGCTGGCTGTTGATGGCCACGAAGGCCGTCATGAACGCAGGCGTTTCCAGTACCTGTAGTTTTCCATCCTCTTTGGCTGAGGCGATGTCTTGCGGCTTGGGCGACAGTGCCACCTGGCACTCGCCTGCCTTGAGCCGCTGCATTCGTACGCTGGGGTCTGGGCTGATGGCATAGATCAGAGGGTCTACGGCAGGCTTGCCTGCGAAGTAATCAGGGTTGGCCTTGTAGCGAACCTGGGCGTCTTTCTGGTAACGCACAAAAATAAACGGCCCTGTGCCAATGGGCTGGCTGTTCAGCTTTTCGGGCGTGCCGGCGGTCATCAACTGGTCGGCGTACTCTTTGGAATAAATAGACGCAAAGCCCATGCTCAGGGTGGCCAGGAACGTAGAGTCTGGGTGATCCAGTACAAAGCGCACGGTCGAAGGTGATGGCGCATCTACCTGCTTGACAAAGCTTGGCAACTGCATGGACTGTGCATGTGGGAAGCCGCTTTGAGCCACCTTGTGCCACGGATTGGCGGGGTCGAGCATACGCTTGAAGCTGAAGACTACATCGTCGGCCGACAGCGCCCGTGAAGGTTTGAAGTATTCCGTACCGTGGAATCGCACGCCTTTGCGCAAGGTAAAGGTGTAGGTCAGCCCGTCATCGCTGACGGCCCATTGTTCTGCCAGGCTAGGCACTACTTTGCCTGCCTTGGCATCGAAATCCACGAGCCTGTTCATCAACACGTCAGCCGACGCATTGGTAGTGGTCAAGGAGTTGTACTGCACCACGTCAAAGCCCTCGGGGCTGGCTTCGGTGCAGACAGCAAGCGGCTTGGCATGGGCCGTGGCACAGGCGCCAAGCAGGGCGAGCAGTAGCGGGGTCAAGGCAAGACGCATGGTCGTTTCCTTCATCAAAGGTGGCCCATCTGCCAATGCAGTCTGGAAAATCCTACCGTAGAGATCCCATTGGCGTTTGGCCATTCAAATTTTCGCTGCGGGTCGACGAATGGCGCATGCGCTAGGGCCGTTTTGCGCCGACCGCTTCAGAGGTTGAGACGAGTGCCTTGCGTTGCTGCCTGTTGTTGCGGCGGCGCGTTTCTGGTATAAAGCAGCGCTCTTTTCTAGGGGTAGGGCGTTTAGCTCAACGGGCCTTGCCCGCCTGCTCCTGCGAAACACGGTGTTTGAATGGCTCCAAAGCCATCACGCCAATTTTGACTGAGAGATAAAGCGGCCAACCCATGCCGGGTTGGGCATGTGGTTTAGAGGGCTGAGGCATGTCGAGAGTCTGTCAAGTTACCGGTAAGGGTCCGGTAACCGGGAATAACATTTCCCACGCGAACAACAAAACCCGTCGTCGTTTCCTGCCGAACCTGCAGCACCATCGCTTCTGGGTCGAGTCTGAGAAGCGTTTCGTGCGCCTGCGCGTTTCCGCCAAAGGCATGCGTATCATCGACAAGCGTGGTATTGACGCCGTTCTGGTCGATATCCGCCGCGATGGCATCAAGGTTTAAGGGAGAAAGTCATGCGTGAATTGATCCGTTTGGTGTCGAGTGCCGGTACTGGCCATTTCTACACCACCGACAAGAACAAACGTACCACCCCCGATAAGATCGAGATCAAGAAATTTGATCCGGTGGTTCGCAAGCACGTGATGTACAAGGAAGCCAAGATCAAGTAATTGATCTGCGCTGACAAAAAAACCCGCACTTTTAAGGAGTGCGGGTTTTTTTATGTCGGAACGGGCTCAGCCAAAGCTGAAGCCGATAATGACATTGGCGCTGTCAGCACGCACGTGTACGCGCTGCAGGTCGTATTCCAGCGTGGTAATTTCGTTTGGGCCAACCACCCGCGCCCGGCCTGTGGTTTCAGTAATGTACGCCTTCAGGGCAGTGGTGTACTGCGTGCCGATCAGGTGCTTGAGTGTGCATTCGATTTGTTCATTCGTCATGGGTAAGGCCTCATAAGTTATGCCCCCGGATGTGGAGGCGGCCCTATGTTCCTAAGTCATGGCTACTGGAATGCACTACTTATGTGCTTCATATATGACGTAAATTTTCCGGCACGGCTCCAACACTTCCCACGTGCCTTGAAAGCCTGCCGGGATTACAAACCGATCGCCTGCCCGCACGGTGCGTGCATTGCCAGCCTCGTCACGCAGTACTGAAACGCCCTGCACGATTTCGCAGTACTCATGTTCGGTGTAATTCACCGCCCACTGCCCAACATCGCCTTCCCATACGCCTGCGGAGAAGTGCTCATCTGGGCTACTGTAATGGTTGTACACGGTTTGAGCGGGATCGCCAGCGATGACCTTCGCGTCATCAGGCCGATAGCGGGTGGGGGTAGGCGTGCTAACCGCAAAATCGACAATCTGTTCTATAGGCACCAAAACCCCCTGGAATGTTTAATAAATCAGACATAAGTCCGCCCATTTGTCATGAATGTCAAATATATTGAAAGCTGTTCGGCAGTGGTTTAGGGTGAGCGTTTTAGCCTTCATGTGGGCACGGCAGGTGGCAACACGCAGCCTGCCAGGTGCCTGAATCTACAATAGGAGTTTCGTTATGCCTACTACCTTGACCCTGGCTAACTGGCAACAGCGCGCACAAGCGCTGAAGGTCGAAGGCCGTGCGTTTATCAATGGCGAGTACATCGACGCTGCTTCGGATGCGACCTTCGAATGTGTAAGCCCTGTGGATGGGCGACTGTTGGGGTTGGTAGCCAGCTGTGACGAAGCCGATGCCGCCCTGGCCGTAGCCAATGCTCGCGCGGTATTCGACGCAGGCACCTGGTCACGCTTGGCACCGGCAAAGCGCAAGGCCGTCATGATTCGTTTTGCCGCGCTGCTAAAAGACAATGCCGAAGAGCTGGCATTGCTGGAAACCCTGGACATGGGTAAGCCCATCAGCGATTCGTTGTCCGTGGACGTCCCAGGCGCTGCCAATGCCCTGGCATGGAGCGGCGAGGCCATTGACAAAATTTACGACGAAGTGGCCGCAACCCCCCATGACCAATTGGGCTTGGTCACACGCGAGCCTGTAGGCGTAGTGGCTGCAATCGTGCCGTGGAATTTCCCCTTGATGATGGCTTGCTGGAAGTTGGGCCCTGCGCTCTCTACCGGCAACTCGGTAGTGCTCAAGCCGTCTGAAAAGTCCCCGCTGACTGCAATTCGTATCGCGCAGCTGGCCATTGAGGCAGGTCTTCCGGCAGGTGTATTGAACGTGCTGCCTGGCTATGGCCATACCGTTGGCAAAGCGTTGGCACTGCACATGGATGTCGACACCGTGGTTTTCACCGGCTCTACCCGCATTGCCAAGCAATTGATGGTCTATGCCGGCGAGTCCAACATGAAGCGGGTGTGGCTGGAGGCGGGCGGCAAGAGCCCAAATATCGTCTTTGCCGATGCCCCCGATTTGAACGCTGCCGCCCAGTCCGCCGCCAGTGCCATCGCCTTCAACCAGGGTGAGGTGTGTACCGCAGGCTCGCGCCTGCTGGTCGAGCGGTCTATCAAGGAGCGTTTCCTGCCCCTGGTCGTTGAAGCGCTCAAGGGGTGGAAGCCCGGCAACCCGCTTGACCCTGCTACCAACGTCGGCGCGCTGGTGGATACCCAGCAAATGAATACGGTGCTGAGCTACATTGAGGCCGGCCACAACGATGGCGCGACTTTGCTCACAGGCGGTAAGCGGATCATGGAGGACACCGGCGGCACTTACGTGGAGCCCACGATCTTCGATGGCGTAAGCAACGCCATGCGGATTGCCCAGGAAGAAATCTTCGGGCCAGTACTGTCTGTGATTACCTTTGACTCCGCTGAAGAGGCCGTGGCCATCGCCAACGATACCCAGTATGGCCTGGCGGCGGGTATCTGGACGGCAGACCTGTCCAAAGCCCACAAAACCGCCCGGGCCCTGCGTGCCGGGAGCGTCTGGATTAATCAGTACGACGGCGGCGACATGACCGCGCCCTTTGGTGGCTTCAAGCAGTCGGGTAATGGCCGTGACAAGTCTTTGCATGCCTTCGACAAGTACACCGAACTCAAGGCAACCTGGATCAAGTTGTAAGCCAGTCTCAAACCGCCCGGTCGGTTAGGGCTGGGCGCTCTGTAGTTGTTGGCGAGCCGCCAGGAGCGCTCAATGCCGTGGGTAACCTATTTCGCCGTGTTGTCCTCGGTGCTGAGTGTAGGCTTGGCGCTTGGCATGAGTATGCCGCTAGTGTCGCTGCGGCTTGAGGGGTGGGGGTATGGCAATTTTGCTATTGGCGTAATGTCAGCCATGCCGGCCATTGGCGTATTTGCTCAGGGCTAAAGCATTTTCTCCAGGCCGATGCGTTCACTCACCCATGCATTGAATCGACGCCACCAATCGCCTGGTTCTCGGTGCAGTACGTGAAGCTGGTGGTCGTCTTCAGTCACCCATTCCAGCTCCTCGTTGGTCAGGCGTACCTGATAGCTCAACGCAGGGGACATACCTTGTGACGCCAGCTCACGGGTATAGGCTGCCAGCGCAGGGCTGTCTACCAGTACGCCTACCTCGGTGTTCCACAGCACCGACCTGGGGTCGAAATTAAACGAGCCAATGAACACCTTGCGCTCATCGAACACCATGGCCTTGCTGTGCAAGCTTGAGGCCGAGCTGCCGTGCAGCCGGTAGGAAAACCCAGCGTCGTCGCCGGGCTGACGGCGCAACTCGTACAGCTTCACGCCGTGCTCCAGTAGGGCCTTGCGATAAGGCGCGTAGCCGCCATGAACGGCCGGTACATCGGTGGCTTCAAGGGAATTAGTGAGCAAAGATACGGCCACTCCTTGATCCGCCCGGCCGGTCAAATACAGCAAGCCTGGGTCCCGAGGTACGAAGTAGGCGGAAATCAGCAGCAGCTCCTGATGGACCGCAAGCAACTCAGGGGCCAACTGGGTGGTGAGCAGCAAGTGCGGGTCTGGTTCACCCTGAGCCAGTACCTTGGCGGGGGCGTCCCACATGACGGTGCTGGGCGCCCAGATAAGCTCCTGGCGCCACTGCGCTAAACGCGGTGCAGAGCGGTAACTCATCAAGCTGTCGTACAGCGGTTGTTGTTTCACACTGGCGGTGCGCAGTGCCTGCTCAAGCTTTTCGCGAAAGGCAGGCAGTGCTTTGCGGGCCTCAGGCACGTCATAGAGTTCGCGTAACGGCCGGCTGAGCCGGTGATTCCAATATTGGTCAAAGCTGTAGCCCAGGTCTCGGGCTACAGGGCCCAGCCCAAGCAGGTCAATGTCAGTGAAATTCAGGTTAGGCTCAGCGTCGAAGTACTCATCGCCAAGGTTGCGACCTCCCACGATGGCTGCGCTGTCATCGGCAATCCAGACCTTGTTGTGCATACGCCTGTGTTGCTGTGACAAGTGCAGCAGGCGGCCCACACTGCGGGTGACCCCCGTGGCTCGACCCAAGTGGGTGGGGTTAAACAGCCGCACCTTGATGTTTGGATGGCTGGCCACAGTGCCTAGCAAAGACTCGATGTCATCGCTGGTGGTGTCGTCCAACAAAATGCGTACACGCACGCCACGGTCCGCTGCATCCAGCACTTCACGCATCAATGCGCGGGTGCTAAGCCCGTCGTGGACGATGTAGTACTGCACATCCAGGCTGGTACGAGCATTGCGAATCAGCTCAGCCCGTGCGCGAAAGGCTTCGCCGCTATTGGGCAACAGGCGAAACCCTGACGAACCAGGGTGCGCCTTGGCCTGTTCGAGTACCGAGCGGCCAAAGGCTGATTCAGCGGCAGGGATACGCTCGCTGGCAACCGGTTTTACGGGCTGGCTACCGCAGCCGCCAAGGGCGATGGCCAGTAGTAGCGTAGCCAACAGGCGAGCGGACAAGGCCATGGAAGGTCTCGTGGCAGTTAATGGTGGGCATGTGACAGCCGCTGCGCTTGGAAAGTTACGCGTACGTCGCTTGCGCGGCATCCAGCAACAGGCTAGCCGTTTCACCCACTCGACGCACGGCCGCCTCGATAACAGGCGTAGGGCGTGCCGAAAAGTTCATGCGCAGGCAGTTACGAAACTTGCCCGAGGCCGAAAAAATGCTACCTACGGCAATCTGTACCCCTTGGGCAAGCAAGGCGTTGTTCAGCAAAAGAGTATCGAAGCCTTCAGGCAGCTCTACCCACAACATAAACCCACCCTGGGGCCGGCTAACGCGCGTACCTGCGGGGAAGTAGCGGCGCACCCACTCCGTCATCTGGTCACGACCGCGCTGGTACTGCGCACGCATTTTGCGTAAGTGGGATTCGAAGTGGCCCGCTTCGATAAAGTCCGCGATTGCCAGTTGAGGCTGCGGCGCGGTGCTGCCTGTTCCGATGTACTTCATGTGCAGCACCCGCTCCAGGTAACGGCCGGGCGCTACCCAGCCAACCCGCAGGCCTGGGGCGAGGCTTTTGGAAAAAGAGCTGCACAGGAGCACCCGGCCGTCCACGTCAAACGACTTGATCGTACGTGGGCGAGGGTAGGTGTAGGCCACGTCGCCATACACATCGTCTTCGATAATGGCCACGTCGAAGCGCTGGGCCAGGGTCAGCAACTGACGTTTGCGTGCCTCGGGCATGATGTAGCCAAGTGGATTATTGCAGTTGGGCGTGAGTTGAATCACCTTGATGGGCCATTGCTCCAGCGCCAACTCCAGCGCCTCCAGGCTGATGCCGGTGACCGGGTCGGTAGGGATTTCCAGGGCTTTCATTCCCAGGCCTTTCAAGGTTTGCATAGCGCCGAAAAAGCTTGGGGAGTCCACTGCTACGATATCCCCAGGCTCACACGTGGCGCGAACGCTGCTGGACAAGGCTTCATGACAGCCGGTGGTCACCACCAAGTCCACGGCACTGAGCCGGCAGCCAGAGTCCACCAACAGGCGGGCAATCTGCTCACGGAGCGCCTCGGTACCGTAAATCGTATCGTAGTACAGGCCCGGCAGGTCTTGCCGGCGGCTGAGTTGGGCCAGGCTACGTAGCAACGGCTTGAGAGTAGGACTGGTGACGTCCGGCATGCCACGGCCCAGTTGCACGATGTCCTTGCGCGGCGCGCTGCGTACTAACTCGACCACCTGGTCCCATTGGGAGATTTCTACCGGCCGTTGGGCGGGCCGACTAATTACCGGGAGCGCAGGAAGCGTTTTGCTGGACACGAAGTACCCTGACTTGGGCCGTGGTGAGGCCAAGCCGTTGTCCTCCAGCAGCCGGTAGGCTTGCTGCACGGTACTCAGGCTTACACCGTGTTCCGTGCTAAGGGCGCGTACCGAGGGCAATCGATCCCCCGGGCGGTACAAGCCTTGCTCTATACGGTCTTCGAGCAGGCGGGCAAGGTTCATATACAGCGTCATGGGCAGCGTCCAGAGGGGTGCAACGTGGGCTCAAGTATCGCAAGCAGTACAGATTTGGCGATTAAACGCCATTCAGCTGCTTTTTAGTAGCGTCTGTATGGAAAATTAATCGGTTTTTTGAGTCTGTAATGGTCGTGCTTTCTTCGCCATGCTTTAAGCTTGGATGCAAACGAGGAGGTGCGTCATGAATAGCTTCACGCAGGTAGGCCTACAGTCGCGGCAACAGCCGGCGTCGATACTGAGTGCGTCGATACGGCGGTGGGCACTATGGCGCCACCGCTGGCACACGCGGCAGCAGTTGTTGGCGCTCACGCCTGCGGAGCTGGCAGATGTGGGCTTATCTGCGCGCCAGCAACGTGAAGAAGGCATGAAGTGGTTTTGGCGTTAGCCGTCAGCTCGCGTAGGGGCTAGGCCAAGGCTAGGCCAAGGCTAGGCCAAGGCTTTCAACCGATGCCACAGCATGCCCAAGGCTAATAAGGGGGAGCGCAAGTGTTTGCCGCCGGGGAAGGTGAGGTGGGGTACCTCGGCGAACAACTCAAAGCCGCCGCCCACTTGGCCGCAAATGCCCTCCGCCAAGAGCTTGCCCGCAAGGTGGGTGGCATTGAGGCCATGGCCCGCATAAGCCTGGGCATAAAACACATTGGGATGGCTGGCCAGCCTGCCGATTTGCGGCAATCGATTGGCCCCAATACCGATCATGCCCGCCCATTGGAAGTCGATGCGCACGTCCCTTAGCTGAGGGAACACCTTGAGCATTTTTGGGCGCATGTAGGCAGCGATGTCGCTAGGGTCGCGCCCGGAATAATGGCAAGCGCCCCCAAACAGTAGCCGCTTATCTGCAGACAGCCTGAAGTAGTCCACGGTAACGCGCTGGTCGCAGGCCGCCAGGTTACGCGGCAGTAACTCGCGAGCCAGTGGTTCAGGCAAGGGCTCGGTGGCGATGATATAGCTGCCCGCAGGCAGCACCTTGCCGCCCAGTTCAGTGTTCAGGCCCTTGAGGTAGGCGTTACAGGCTAATACCAGGGTGGGCGCCTCTACCACGCCGGAAGTGGTATGCACCTTGACCTGGCTACCGTAATCAATGCGTGTAACCGCTGATTGCTCGAACAGGCGCACGCCCAACTGCTGGGCAACGCTGGCCTCCCCAAGGGCAAGGTCAAGGGGGTGCAAATGGCCGGAGCCCATATCCACCAATGCCCCTGCATAGCGGTCAGAGCCAATGACTGTGTGCAATTGTGCGGGGGTAACCAGCTCCAGGGCGTGACGATAGCCAAGGCCGCGCAGTTCAGCGATGTCTGCCGCGAAAGCTTCAAACTGCGCAGGCTTGTTGGCCAAGTCGCAATACCCCCACGTGAGGTCGCAGGCCAGGCTGTATTTTTCTACGCGCTGACGCACGATCTCCACGGCCTCTAAGGCCATTTGCTTGAGCTGGCGCACGCCTTCATGCCCCACTACCGATTGAAACTGGTCTACATCATGCCCTACGCCGCGAATAAGCTGCCCGCCGTTACGGCCCGACGCGCCCCACCCGATGCGGTGCGCTTCGAGCAGCGCTACGCTCAGCCCGCGCTCGGCCAATTCGATGGCGGTATTGAGCCCGCTGAAGCCGCCACCTACGATGCACACATCCACCTTGAGCGAGCCCTCCAAAGGCGGGTGATCAGGGCGCGGTGTACAGCTTGCTTCGTAATAGGAAGCCGGAAGCGAATCGGGTAACGGGAACCGTGAGGTGGTGGCAACCATGACAATGTCCTGGGCTAACGAGGCGGCGGTGCGCACCACTGACGTGCGCGCACCCTTAGGCGGTATTCAACAGTGGATGGCTAACCTGTATCAATCGGGGATGGGCAGGGTAAGGCTTTCTTTCACTTCTTCCATCACGATGTAGCTCTTCGACTCTCTAACATGGGGCAGCTTGAGCAGGATGTCCCCCAGTAGCTTGCGGTACGAGGCCATCTCAGAAATCCGGGCTTTCACCAAGTAGTCAAAATGCCCTGAAACCAAATGGCACTCCAGCACATGGGGCAGCTTGAGCACTGCGCGGCGGAACTCCTCGAAGGTGTCACCCGACTTGTAATCCAGGCTGATCTCGACGAACACCAACAGGCTGCCATTCAAGTGCTGTGGGTTGAGCCGGGCGTGATACCCCATGATGATGCCCTCTCGCTCAAGGCGACGGACCCGTTCGGTACAGGGCGTAGTAGACAAGCCTACTTTCTCGCCCAGTTCGGTAAACGACATGCGGCCGTCACCCTGCAATAGACGCAAGATAGTGCGGTCAATCTTATCGAGGCCACGTTTTGTCTGATGCTGGGTGCGCACAGGCGATGCCCCTCCGAAAAAGCCAATGCAGGCGGGAATTGTCGCCAAATATAGCCTTACATACAGTGAAAGACACTGGTTTACACGCCTTATACTGCCGCGAAGTGCGTCATAGACATTTACGCCGCGGCGCGGCCGCGTCAAGGGGTTGAACATGCGAGTCCTGGTCCTGGGCGGTGGTGTAATCGGTACCACCTCTGCGTATTACCTTGCCCGCCAGGGCTTTGAGGTGGTGGTGGTGGACCGTCAGCCGGCCGTTGCCATGGAAACCAGCTTCGCCAACGCAGGCCAGGTGTCCCCAGGCTATGCCTCACCCTGGGCCGCGCCGGGTGTGCCGCTCAAGGCACTCACCTGGCTGATGCAGCGCCACGCCCCGCTGGCCATCAAGGCCACTGCCAGTGTGGATCAGTACCTGTGGATGGCCCAGATGCTGCGCAACTGCACGGCTAGCCGTTATGCCATCAACAAAGAGCGGATGGTGCGGTTGTCGGAGTACAGCCGTGACTGCTTGGACGAATTGCGCGCCGACACTGGCCTTTCCTATGAAGGCCGCACGCTGGGCACTACCCAGGTGTTCCGCACGCAGGCGCAATTGGAAAACGCCGCTAAAGACATCGCCGTGCTGGAGCAGTCCGGCGTGCCTTACGAAGTGCTGGACCGTGCCGGCATCGCCCGAGTGGAGCCGGCACTGGCGGCTACCGGTGACTTATTGGTTGGCGCGCTTCGGCTGCCTAACGACCAGACCGGCGATTGCCAGATGTTCACCACACGCTTGGCGGAAATGGCGCGTGAGTTGGGCGTGGAGTTCCGTTTCGGGCAAACGATCGACCGTCTGGATTTCACTGGCGACCGCGTGAACGGCGTGTACATCAACGGCAAGCTGGAAACCGCAGACCGCTATGTACTCGCACTGGGTAGCTATTCGCCTCAGTTGCTCAAGCCACTGGGTATCAAAGCACCTGTTTACCCGCTCAAGGGCTATTCGTTGACGGTGCCTATTACCAATGCCGCCATGGCGCCGGTGTCGACTATTCTGGATGAGACCTACAAGGTTGCGATCACGCGCTTTGACAACCGTATCCGGGTGGGTGGCATGGCCGAAATTGCAGGTTTTGATCTTTCATTGAACTCTAGGCGGCGCGAAACCCTGGAGATGATCGTCAATGACCTCTATCCCCAAGGTGGTGATCTGGGCCAGGCCAGCTTCTGGACAGGCCTGCGCCCGACTACGCCTGACGGTACCCCTATCGTAGGCGGCACTGCCATGAAGAACCTGTTCCTCAATACCGGCCACGGCACCCTCGGGTGGACGATGGCATGTGGCTCGGGGCGCTTGCTTGCAGACCTGATGGCACGCAAAACGCCACAGATCAGCGCCGAGGGGCTGGATATTTCCCGCTATGACGCCACGCATGCGAAAACCAGGCAAGGCGCGGCTGCGCCAGTGCACCCGTAAGGGGTATTCTATTCCTCACCCAGCGCGCCTTCGGGCCGCTGGGTTTTTTCTACCTGCATTTCATTTCAAAGAGCACTTTCATGCGCCCCGCTCGTGCCCTGATTGACCTCCATGCCCTGCGTCATAACTATTGCCTTGCCCGTGAACTGTCCAATGCCCGCGCACTTGCTGTGGTCAAGGCCGATGCCTACGGGCATGGCGCGGTCCAGTGCGCCGAGGCGTTGGCCGAATTGGCTGACGGCTTTGCCGTGGCCTGCATTGAAGAGGCACTAGCGCTGCGTCAGGCAGGTGTACAGGCGCCTATCCTGCTACTTGAAGGCTTTTTCGAGGCCGCCGAACTAGACCTCATTGTTGAGCACAACCTGTGGTGCGTCGTACATGCGCCGTGGCAGTTGGAGGCCATCGAGCGCACCCCGGTGGGGGCGCCTATCACCGTATGGCTAAAGCTGGATTCGGGTATGCATCGAGTGGGGATCGACCCTGACGCATACGTCCAGGCCTATCACCGGCTATTGGCCAGCGGCAAGGTCGGCAAGGTTGTGTTGATGAGCCACTTTTCCAGTGCTGATGAACTGGACAACCCGCGTACCCAAGAGCAATTGAAGCAGTTCGCGTCTGTCAGTGAAGGCTTGAACGCCGAGGTGAGCCTGCGCAACTCTCCGGCCGTTCTGGCCTGGCCGGGTATTGCCAGCGATTGGGTACGCCCTGGCATCCTGGTGTATGGCGCCACGCCATTCGAGCAGCCACACCCCCAGGCTGATCGTTTGCAGCCAGTGATGACACTGGAATCGCAAGTCATCAGCGTGCGCGAGCTGCCCGCTGGGGAGCCTGTCGGCTATGGCCAACACTTTGTGACCGACCGCCCGATGCGGGTGGGGGTAGTGGCTATGGGGTACGCCGACGGCTACCCCCGGCACGCGCCAACCGGTACCCCCGTAGTGGTAGCCGGTAAGCGCAGCCGGCTGTTGGGGCGCGTCTCCATGGACATGCTGTGCATCGACCTCACTGATGTGCCAGAGGCTGCCGTGGGGAGCCCGGTGGAGTTGTGGGGGCGTCAGGTGCTGGCTAGCGAAGTGGCGCACTGGGCACAAACGATTCCGTACCAACTGTTTTGCAACCTCAAGCGTGTGCCTCGTCACTACAGAAGCTAGGCCGGATTGGGTTATCCCAAGGCGGGCGGGTTGTTGTAAATATTGAACGCTGTTGCCATCATGCCGTTCATATTCACGACCGTTACCCCCTAGGAGGACGCCCCCATTGGACGTCGGTGAACGATTGCAAACTATCCGCAAGCTCAAGGGCCTGTCTCAGCGTGAACTGGCCAAACGCGCGGGGGTGACCAACAGCACCATCTCGATGATCGAGAAAAACAGCGTAAGCCCGTCGATCAGCTCTTTGCGTAAGGTACTGAGCGGCATCCCCATGTCCATGGTGGAGTTCTTTTCAGAAGAGTTGGCCCCTCAAAGTACAGCGCAGGTGGTGTACAAGGCCAACGAGCTGATCGACATCTCCGATGGTGCCGTTACGATGAAGCTGGTGGGGCGCGGGCATACCAGCCGTGCCATCGCCTTTCTCACCGAGATTTACCCGCCGGGCGCCGATACCGGCGAGGAAATGCTCACCCACGAGGGTGAAGAAACCGGCATTCTCATTGAGGGCCGGCTAGAGCTGGTAGTAGGGCTGGACACCTTCGTACTGGAAGCAGGCGACAGCTACTACTTCGAAAGCACGCGGCCGCACCGCTTTCGCAACCCCTACGATGCCCCGGCCAGGCTAATCAGCGCAGCGACGCCGGCCAATTTCTAATAGCGGAGAGAGCCTCTAGCGCTAACGAAACAAGGCTAACAGTGGTGTGGAGTAAAGGGAGGCCACGCCGTGCGAAACATTAGCCCTTACCTGCGGGTCTAGTGCGCAGAACATCCGAAGGAGAGGTTGTGATGACCCAAGCGCTGAGCCTGGAACGGGCAGTCGATGCAGTATTGGCGCAGTTGCCTGCGCATATCCGACTCGGCCTGCCGCTGGGGTTGGGCAAGCCCAATCGATTCGCCAACGCGCTCTATGCCCGGGTTAAAACCCTGCCAGAGCGGCAACTGACCCTCTACACCGCGCTGTGCCTGGCCCGCCCGCCCTTGGGCGATGGCCTCCAGCGTCGGTTTCTTGAACCGTTCGTAGAGCAAGTCTACGCCGACTATCCTGACCTGGATTTCCTGGCTGACCTGGCCGCCGATACCCTTCCCGATAATATCCGCGTAGAGCAGTTCTTTATGCAGCCCGGTGCCTTGGGCGGCAGCCAGCAGGCACAACAAGGTTACGTCAGCAGCAATTACAGCCATGCGGCCAGGGACATCAACGCTCAAGGTATCAACCTGGTGGCCCAACTGGTGGCTGAAGACCCTGAGCGCCCGGGCTTACTGAGCCTGAGCTGTAATTCGGACATCACCCTGGACTTGCTGCCCCTGCTGGAGGCGCGCCGCGAGCAGGGCGAAACCATCCTGGTAGTGGGCCATGTACATACACAGTTGCCTTACATGCCGGGGGCTGCCGAAGTACCTAAGGCGTGTTTTGACCTGTTGATCGATACACCCGAGCGCAGCCAACTGTTCTCCACGCCCAACCAGCCGGTTGGCACCCAAGAGCACTTCATCGGGTTGCACGCCAGCACCCTGGTGCGAGACGGCGGTACGCTGCAAATCGGCATCGGTGCCCTGGGCGACGCGATCACTGCCGCGCTGTTGTCTCGTCAGGCCGATAACGACGGCTATCGGGCACTGGTACAGGACGCACAGGCACAGCAATGGGCTGCGCTGATCGATAGGGAAGGGGGCGTTGCACCCTTTGCCGAAGGCCTCTATGGCTGTAGCGAAATGTTCGTAAACGGTTTGCTGGTACTGGCGGATGCCGGGGTGCTACGGCGCCGTGTGCAAGGCGGGCCACAAGGCCCTGGCCCGGTGTTGGATGACGAAGGCGCGGTGTTGCACGGTGGGTTTTTCCTCGGGCCCGAAGCGTTTTATGCACGGCTGCGCGAAATGCCCTTAAGTGTTCGCGCACGCTTTGCCATGACCGCCATCGGCTACGTTAACCGTCTTTATGGAGACGAGGCCCTCAAGCGGACCCAGCGTGCCCACGCGCGATTCATCAATACCGCCCTGAATGTCACCTTGATGGGCGCTGCGGCCTCCGACCAGCTGGAAGACGGGCGGGTGCTCAGCGGCGTAGGCGGACAGTTTGATTTTGTAGTGCAGGGGCACGAGTTGGACGGGGCACGCTCCATCCTGCTGGTGCGAAGCTGGCGCGAGAGCGGTGGTGTGGTCAGTTCCAATATCCTGTGGGACCACAACCAGTGCACGGTGCCACGGCACCTGCGCGACATCGTTATCACGGAGTACGGCATTGCAGACCTGCGCGGAAAAAGCGACGCCAAGGTCATCGAAGCGCTGCTCAATATCAGCGACTCACGGTTTCAGCCGACGTTACTGGACCAGGCCCAATTGGCAGGCAAGCTGCCTCGGGATTTCCGTATTGCGCCCCCGTTCACTGACAACACACCGCACCGGCTGGAGGCTATCCGTAGCCGACACACGCGTTTGTTCCCGGAGTACCCGCTGGGCAGCGACTTCTCATCCGTTGAAAAAGACCTGCTTCGTGCGCTGAACTGGCTCAAGAGTAAGTTCCACCTCACGGAGTTGCTCGACCTTGGCCGCGCCGCCCTGGATGCACCTGAGCCAGGTGTCTATCAGGAACACTTGGAGCGTATGCGCCTGGCCCACCCCAATGGGCTACGAGAGCAGTTGGACCAGCGTTTCTTGTTGACCGGTTTGCATGCAACTCGGGTGGTTGCGTAGGGGGCCGCGAGTGGTCAAACAGGACCCAGAAGACCTAAGTGGCGATTTACTTCTGTGATCCGCATAGCCCATGGCAGCGCGACAGTAACGAGAATATCAATGGCCTGATTGGTCAGTACCTGCCCAAGGGCACGGATTTGCCGAAACACAGCCAGCAGGACCTCGACGCTATTGCATATCGCCTGAACATCCGCCCTCGCAAGCGCTTCGATTTCAAATGTCCGATTGAAGTCATTACCGAGATAATAGGCATGTACCATGATTCGCCTACTTTAATTCAGTAATGGTGTTGCACTTAGACCTTGAAACCGTCAACTATAAAATTCAATGTGCTTTAGGGATCCCAAACTGCTCTAGGGTAGGATCTATATTATTGTCGAACGTTTCTTGCTTCTGATGTTTTTTTATTGCATCAATAATAGCCTTGATACCGAAGCCAATTCCAAGTGCAGCGTCGATTGCCCATCCAATGGGCCCAGCAGTCGCGCCAATGCTTGCAGCAACTGCTGCACCAGCAGCCTCACCTGCTACCATACCAACGACGCGGCCGGCCACCGCCCCGGCCATACGTCCAAGGCCAGCGGAGGCATCTGTCCCCATGGCTTTTGCGGCAACGTTGTAGCCTAACTTCCCAAATTCAGCCGAGCCTCGGACGCCATCGTAAATCGCTTTGGCCGCGTTAGCCTTATCTCCATTTTTGAGATATGCCGAAACTGTTAATAAATTCGCCACGCTCAGCCCCGCATGCCCTACAGCAGCGATCTTGCCAAGACTACTTAGCCCGCTACCTGATGTTTTTTTCTCAATATTGTCACGCAGTTGAGTATACATTTGCTTACCAGTCATTTTGTTTACGTCGGAATTCTTAGGAAGTGTTCCGGCGGATTTTAATGATTTTAGTACGTCCATACCTTGATCAGTTGCAGTTAACGCTTTCAAAGTAGCGGCAGCATAGTCTTCTCTTGCCCCTGCTGTAGCCATATGTGGGATGGCTTCTGCGTAAGCGGACATTTTACTATCTACCTTAGACAAAACATTCTTTACATCTGAATCTTGATTTGCCAGCAACGAACTTCTTGCCATCTCCCCGTCTAGAAAGTTTTTTTGGAAAGATTTTTCGATTTGGCTTTTTAACTCAGGCCTAGAATTGACAATATCCGAAATGCTAGGTACATTTTTGGTGCCCTGTAAGTCACGGTGCATTTGCAACTCAGCACTTAGCTTCCCAATAGCTTTACTATAATCCACTGGCTGCCATTCTCTGGGTGGTAAACCTTCATTTTTCTTGGCCGCGTGAACTCGAGCAGCTTGCATATCTGCGATCAATGATTCGCCTGATGCCACTTCTTTATAATGTTGATTTACTGCATTTTTTAGGTTTGGATCGCTGGCAATCATTAATTGCTCTTGCTGAGGAACAGATTTATCCAGATAAGTTTTAACTTCCGGATCGGCTTGCAGTTGAGAAATTCGTGCTTGCAAAGCTTTGGCAGTATCGTCAATGTCGCGCAGGTCGCTACCGCCTTCTACTTGCTCTAAAGTTTCCTGAAGTTTTATCATTACTGCGGCTTTTTGTTCCCCGCTATATTGGTTAGGGTTTTTGAAGACATTTTCATTAAGCTTGCTAATATCAACATGCGCTACTGCGTTGCGTGTGGCTGCATCGCTCATCATCGAAGAAAATTCTGGTCCATTCCTAGGTGCCTGAGTCTTGATCCACTCATCAATATTATTGGTACTGATGTTTTCGTCTGCGTTGTGCAATGCAAGCTCCTCACCTTCAAAACCGCCTTGATCAAGCATGTGCAAAAAGCCAGGTTGGGCAAAAGTCTTGGCGCTTTGTGTCAAAGCCGGTGATAAGCCTGGATTTCCTAAACTCAATCCTTCCAGCGCATCGCCGGTTATATATTTATCTACTTCTCCATCCTCATTCAAAGCCCCAGCTTTTGCCAAAGGTTCATTAGCTCGCAACAGAGCAGCAGAGCGGACCATTGCTAACGACTGTTCATCTGCCCCTGGGTTTTCTTCTTTGTAATCTTCAATATCATTACTTGCTGACTCTGCTGCATTTTTCATATTATTCACAAATGCATCGTAGTCGCCATCGGAAATGTTTCCGTCTGGTTTGCCGCCATGCAACCCAGTATCCAACGCTCTTTTTAAAGCAGGATTGTCATCGATGAATTTTTTCGCTTTTTGCGCGTTAGCCCCACCGTCTGCAGCCATTTGCGCCGCCGCCACTGGCCGATTTAGTTCTTTTGCAGCCTGTTCGCGCTTATCTACAGGTAAGTCTGCTACCAATGCATCGTATTTTTCCAATTCTTCAGGGGAAGAGTATTTGGAGTTATCTAGGAAATCCGTTTTTGAGCTTTTGCTTTTATCGGAAGCTTCAATTGGCTTATGTGTGGCGAAGCTTTTAGGTGTTTCATGGGTTTTCACAGGGTTTGAATTTTCGGCGTCATTCAGACTTGAAGCTTTCTGCGATTTTGGGGCGCCTGAGGCTTTTGAACTTTCATCGATAAAATCTTGAAGTTTTGCTATTAGGGCCTCTAATAGCCCTTGTAGTTTAGAATCGGACGTTGTGAGGCCTGAATGATCCCCTTTGTTTTTGGGTTGTACGGCGGGGCTGTGACTATTTGTGAGGTCTCCGAACCTTATATTATTTCCTGGAGAGTTTTTAATATTTTCTTTTTCAAAATTAGGCTTTAAGTTTTCTGGTGGAATGAAACAGCTATTGTTTTCAAAAAAATTGCTATTTAGCTCTCGACCGGTATTTTTTATTTTCATTATGTAACTCCTGGTTTTTTGGAAATAAGTAAATCGGTAACTAATCAATCCATAGGCGTATTTAATAATGCATCGCCTGATAGGTTCTTGCCGGATGTGATGGCTCTATTCAGGCCCTCCCGAATAGCCGCCCATAGCCAGACGGCTCCGCCGTGCCTGGAAGTACACGCTCGGCCACCACGTTGTTGTTTAGACCCAAGTGTTGAGTCAGTACTGCACTGCACAATGCACGCAGGTCGTTGGCAGGGTAGAGATCACGGTCCTGATATAGCCTGGCCAAGGTTGGCCAATCCCCAAGCCAACGGCTGCCTTTGAGGTTACCGCTGGCTAATAACGCAAGGCTGCCGGTGCCATGGTCAGTACCGCCACTGCCGTTGTGGCGAACGGTGCGACCGAACTCGGTCACCACCAGTAATGCAGTGTTGCGCCACTGCTCAGCGAGGGTTTCGCGCAGGGAAACAATGCCTTGGGCTAGGATCTCCAACTGCGTTCCCAGCCGACCGCGCTCTGCGCCCTGGCCTACATGGGTATCCCAACCGTCGAGTTCGAGGCTGGCCAGACGCGCCTCGCCGCGCAGGAACACACCTGCTTGCCGGCATAACGCAGTGAACGCTTGTGCGCCACGACTGTTCACTTGAGCCCCACGAGTTGCGTGGTCAAGACTGCCCGCCAGTAAAGCGTCGTTGGCGTACATTCTCGCGACCCTGGCGAGGAAGTCTTGGTTAGCTTGAGGCAAGGTACTGGGCGACCATGATTCGCTGTGCAGCGGTCCCCGCAGGATAAACGGCACGCTGTCGCCGATAGCCATCGCCTTTGCGCCTGGCAGGGCCGCCAAGGTTCTATTGAGCCAGCCACTCTCTAGCCCGTGCGGTTGGGTCGCGCCACTCTCAAGTACGTCTTGTGCATCAAAATGTGATCGCTCTCGATAGGGGGTAGCGCAGGCTGGCAATAACACCAATTCACCGTTTTGCCACAGTGACAGCAACGGTTGCAGTGCGGGATGCAGGCCGAAGGTGTCATCCAGCTGTAAGGTAGCGTCGGGTTGAAGGGCCAGATCACCGCGTAACGCGGCGTAACGCGGATCGGTGTAGGGCACTAGCACGCCCAGGCTGTCCATGCCGCCACGGAGTACGATCACCATCAGACGCTTATCGCCAGCGGCCATTGCCAGCCTTAGCGGTAGCAGACTAGTGGCCCCTAGCAGCGCACTACCTAGCATGAAACGGCGTCTATTGAGCATAGTCGAGTCCTCAATCAGCGGCGTTGAACCGCAGGGCTGGCAAGCAGGAGGCCCATGGCGTCCTTCCCACTTTCAGCGCCGCCAATGGTTTGATGGGCATGCTCGTCCAGTAGCGGACCAAGCGCACGCTCGGCCAATGCCAGCAGTCGCTCAAGCGCGGGCAAGCGTTGGGCCAGGCGGTAGGCCCAGTCGACCCGCCTGGTTATGGCGTCAGAGCTACTCCACGCGAAGGTGTTGTCTTCCTCACCAGCCGGCGAAGGTGCCTGAAAGGGCAGGGCATCCAGAGCCTTGAGCCATTGCAGAAGTTGCGACAATGGTGGCTCGAAATTTGTTAAACGCAGGCTGGCCACGACGAACTCATAGGGCGGACGAAACTTTTTCAGTGTGGGTGTCCAGGCGTCGTCGGCCTCGATCAGTGTGCGGGTGACTACCTGCAGGTCGCCCTCGCTGTCACGCCAGGCACGGGTTAGCCGTTGCACCAACGCTGGAGGTGGTTGGTCGGCCACAAAATAAGTAGCCAGCTTGGTACATAGGTGCTGGGCTGTGGCCGGATGGTGGGCAAGCAGTCGCAGCGCTTGGACGCCCTCGGCTTCGCCTGCTTCGGGGACAAGCATCCCGAGCAGCGTCTTGGGGCCAGGTTGATGCAGGGCAGGTATAAAGGAAAAGCTACCCGACGCGCTGCCGCGGCGTTGCAGTGACCAGCCTGTGAGTATCTGGGCCAGGGCAATGACGTCGTCTTGGCTATAGCCACCCTTCACCCCAAGGGTGTGCAGTTCCAGCAGTTCACGGCCGTAGTTCTCATTCAGACCTTTGCCGCGACGACGTCCAGCAGGTGAGCGGTCGCCGAGGGAACGCGCGTTGTCCAGGTATATCAACATGGCAGGGTGGCGCGCGCTGGCCAGCAGCATCTCTTCGAATCGGCCGGTGAGGTGCGGGCGCACCGCTTCTACTTCATAGCGGTTGACCAGCCCAGGCAGAGCAGGGCGGCCCTTAACCGATACACAGAAGTGGTTGCTCCAGAACAACAGCAGGCGTTCGATCAAAGGCGTTTCACTGCGAACCTGAACCAAGCAACGGGTGGCAGATTGCTCGCGATATAAGGCGAACTGTGCCTGATGCTCAGCCTTGCGCTGGGCAAGGTCCACGCTTGGAGGTGCTGGCCAGGGGTGTTCCGCGAAAGCAGCCAGGGGCGCTGGCACCGTTTGCGCGAGAAGTTGTGCTAACAGCCAGCCACGAGGGTCATTCGCAACGCCAGATGGCACCGTACTGCGAGGGCCGAGGCCAAAACGCTGTTGGGCAAGGTAAGAAGCAGTGATCATTGAATTGATAATCTCCTGGCCTCAATACACCCGCCAATGTCCGGGCATCCACACCCATTGGCCGCCGCGCCACCGATAGTCGCCACGCGCCCAGTGGTAGCCAGGGGCTGGTACCGCTGGCGTTACCTCTACCAATGGCGGTGGGCGTCTCGGGCGAGCCGGTGCAACTACGCAGGCAGAAAGAGACAGTGCGATTAGGGTGCTGGCAAACGCCGCCTTGACGGGTGAAATCATAGAGCGGTCCTCAGGGCGCCAAGCGCCTCAGTCAGGAAGTACCTGTTTGAACGCGCTTAAATAGGAAAACCCGTCGTGCCGCTTGTCAGTTCCGTCCTTCTTGCAGGCCTGGCCGCTTTGGGCCAAGGGTGGCGGCTATAGAGCGTCGCTCGTCTTCGGCCAGACCGCCAAGAAATGCTGCCAGGGTGGCCTCTACTTGAGCGCGCAAAGCGATGTCGGCATCACGGGCCTTTGCCATGCTGGATGCCAATGCGGTGTTGTCGAGCTGGGGGGCGCGCAGTTCAAGCATTACCTCACGTCGCGCCTGGCGTCCTGCGACGATCAGTTCGTTGTTGGCATGCCGTGTCTGCGCCAATCGCGTCTGCAGGTTAGCGCGCTGAGTGGGCGGCAAGCGCTCTATTAGCCGGTGCAGGCCTGGGCGGCTGGGCGGCATGGCATGGGTCTGCTGATGCCACGCGTAGCCCGCCCCGGCGATACCCCCGATGAGAAACACGTTAACTAGCAGCGACGTGATCAACAGCGCCCTGGGCCGGTGGGCAAGTATGCTCATGGGACAGGCGACTCCTTGGGCAGGTCGAAAACGGTATCATTGCCATCAAATACACTTGGCAAACCGTCGTTAGGTATCGACGGGGCGTTAGCGCACACCAGCATGCCGGCCATCACGCCGGCCAGTGCGGCGCCAACGAATCCAGCGGAAGACCACCAATGGCCCAAATGGCCCCACCAGGGGCGTAGGTGCTGCCCGCCCGCTGATTGTGCAATACGCCGCGCCACAGCCGGGGCTACGGTCGGCACCGGATGCTGGTCCAACTGCTGATCGAGCCAGGCAGCATCCGCCAGGGCTGCATGGAGGTGGACATCGCCAAGGGCTAGCAGCGCCTCGGCAGCGGTCCGTTCAGCGTCAGGCCACCGCTGTGGGTCAGCGCCATAGGCACTGATGAGCTGGGCAAAACGGTCTGGCGTCATGGCAACTCACCTCGCTGTTCAGGAGCGACATCAATACTGACTAGCACTCCTCGCATGTTACGTCGTGCACGGGCCAACAGGCTTTCGAGAGCCTCGACCCCAATGCCCATCAGCGCTGCCGCCTCGCGGTTGGTCAGCCCCTGATAGTACTGCAGCACTAAGGCTTCGCGTTGCCGTGGCGGCAGTGCCGCCAGGGCGCGCGTCATTACATGACGCTTGTGGTTATCCGCCAGGGCGCGCTCTGGGGTGGCGGCATCATCGGCCAGTGTCAGGTGCTCATTGAGCAATGGCTGTTCTCGGCGTCGACGCAGGCGGTCATGGCACAGGTTCAGCGCTACCCGATGCAACCAGGTATCGAAGCGGGCCTCCCCCGTGCGCCAGCCGGCTGCGTGTTTCCAAACTCGCAAGAAGCTCTCTTGGGCGACGTCTTCGGCTTCATGCATATCGCCCAGCAGCCTGTTAGCCAAGGACAGCAGGCGCGGCAGCTTGCGCGCAACCATCTGTTCGACGGCCCTCGGATTGTTATCTGCCACCTGACGAAGCAACTCAAGGTCTGGATCCTGGTCGCTCACAGTGCCTGCCTTGGTAATATCCGCCATCGCGTATCAACGGGACATGAGATCAGACTACCGGCCATGGATTGGTTCAACCCCGCCAATGGCCTGGCATCCACCGCCAACTGGGGCCGCGGGCTCGCCAGTGACCTGGCACCCAGACCGCACCAGGACGGCTTATTACCCAACGGCCCCCGACCCACAGGTAGCGCCGGCCGTCCCAGGTCCAGTGGCCACGGTCCCAGGCATAGCCCATGCGAGGCGGGGGTGGTGCTTCAAAACGCAATGGCGGCGGCGCCTGTTCGATTATCACGGTAGCATGGGCGTGGCTGGACACGCTGGACAGCAACAGCAGCAGTAGCCAGAGGCGTGAACGCATAAGGTCTCCTTCAGGGCGTCGACAATGCACGGGTCGTTCAATTGAACGGCGCTGGGAAGAAAATCCGTCGCAGATATATTTGGTATGGATCAAGGCCTATCGAGCCATGTTTACTGCTTGGGAACAGGTAAGCCTTGAGGCCTACCAAAAATGACGGGGCGAACCATAAATCTTCCGGCTATGTCTCTAAAAACACTAGGATTTTTCCTCGCTGTCCTTGCCTTGGCGGGCGTCCACAGCCCTTCGTATGCGGCGATGCGCTGCGGAACCGCCTTGGTTTCAGAAGGCAGCTCTACCTACAAGGTGGAGCAGGCCTGCGGTACACCTGCACACCGGGAGGTCCTTCCCGCGGTTCAACGCCAACCTCGGGCCAAGCACAATCATGCCGCTGCGATCGAGCGGTGGGTATACGGGCCAAGAAATGGCGCTACCTATGAGCTTAAGTTCATTGATGGAAAACTGGTCAACATAAAGTCATCGCGCTAATAGCGCGCCGCACCTCTAGTGGGCCGCCCTGTGCAGCCCTTACTCCTGCAAAAAAGCCACCTCACCGCCTGCCAGCGATGCCACCCGCGCCAAGGACTCAACCCGGTAACCCTGCTCATCGAGCTGGGCGCGGCCGCTCTGAAAGGATTTTTCGATCACAATGCCGATGCCTACCACGGCCGCGTTGGCTTGGTGAATGATAGAGATCAGTGCCTGGGAGGCACGCCCGTTGGCCAGGAAGTCATCGATGATCAGCACACGATCATCCTGGTTCAGGTGACGAGGCGAGACGGCCACGGTGCTTTCGGTCTGCTTGGTGAACGAGTACACCGAAGCCGTTAGCAGGTGCTCGGTCAGGGTGAGGGACGCGTGCTTGCGCGCGAAGATCACAGGCACCCCCAGGCAGAGGCCTGTCATGACTGCCGGGGCGATACCTGAGGCTTCCAGCGTGACGATCTTGGTGATACCCAGGCCCTCAAAACGGCGGGCGAACTCTTCGCCAATGGCGTGCATCAGGGCAGGGTCGATCTGGTGGTTGAGGAAGGCATCTACCTTCAGTACCTGATCGGACAGCACGATCCCTTCTTCTCGAATCTTGGCATGCAAGGCTTGCACAGGGGTTCCTCGTCTCAACGCTTGAGCATGGCGCGGATATCGGCCAGTGCATGGTTACCCCGGGCGGCTTTAACCTCCACGGGGGTGTCTTGCAAACCTTCCCACGCCAGGTCGTCGGGGGGCAGTTCGTCCAGAAAGCGGCTAGGCGAGCAGTCGATGATTTCACCGTATTGCTTGCGTTTGGCCGCGAAGGTAAAGGCCAGGGTTTGGCGGGCGCGGGTAATACCAACGTACGCCAGGCGCCGCTCCTCTTCGATAGTGTCGGCCTCGATGCTGGAGCGGTGGGGCAGGATTTCTTCTTCCATGCCCATGATGAACACATACGGGAACTCCAGCCCCTTGGACGCGTGCAAGGTCATCATTTGCACGCCATCGGCGCCTTCTTCTTCCTCTTGCTGACGCTCCAGCATGTCGCGCAGCACTAACTTGCCGATGGCGTCCTCAATGGTCATGTCGCCGTCCTCGTCTTTTTCGAGGGTGTTTTTCAGCGCTTCGATTAAAAACCAGACGTTACCGATCCGGTACTCAGCGGCTTTGTCACTGGAGCTGTTCTGGCGTATCCAGTTTTCGTAATCGATGTCTGTCACCATCGTACGCAGCGCCGCAATAGGGTCGCTTTGCGTCACGTTGTGGCGTACGCCATCCATCCAGCGCTTGAAGCGCTGCAGCCGGTCAACGAAGCGAGTGTCGAGGTGTTCGCCCAGGCCTAGCTCGGCGCTGGCGGTGTACATGGACACGCGCCGCTCGGTGGCATAATTGCCGAGTTTTTCCAGGGTAGTGGAGCCGATCTCCCGCCGGGGTACGTTAATCACCCGCAGGTAGGCGTTATCGTCATCGGGGTTTACCAGCAGGCGGAAGTACGACATCAAGTCTTTTACCTCCTGCCGGGCGAAGAAGCTGGTACCGCCACTGAGCCGGTAGGGGACCTGGTGATGCTGGAGCTTTAGCTCGATCAGCTTGGCCTGGTAGTTGCCCCGATACAGGATGGCGAAGTCGGAGTAGGGGCGGTCGGTGCGCAGGTGTAAGGTGAGGATCTCCATGGCCACGCGCTCGGCTTCGGCGTCCTCGTTCTTGCAGCGAATGACCCGGATCTCATCGCCATGGCCCATTTCACTCCACAGCTGCTTCTCGAACGCATGGGGGTTGTTGGCGATCAGGGTGTTGGCGCAGCGCAGGATGCGGCTGGTGGAGCGGTAGTTCTGCTCAAGCATCACCACCTTGAGTGAGGGGTAATCCTCTTTGAGCAGCATCAGGTTTTCGGGCCTTGCCCCTCGCCACGCATAGATTGACTGGTCGTCGTCGCCTACCACGGTGAACTGATGACGAGTACCGATCAGCTGTTTCACCAGCAGGTACTGGCTGGCGTTAGTGTCCTGGTACTCATCCACCAACAGGTAGCGCACACGGTTTTGCCATTTTTCCAGGATGTCTGCGTGCTCCTGGAACAGCTTGACCGGCAGGAGTATCAGGTCGTCGAAGTCCAGCGCGTTGTAAGCCTTGAGCGTACGTTGGTAGGCGGCATAGACGACGGCGGCCGTTTGCTCCTTTGGGTTGCGGGCATTGGCCAGGGCCTCAGGTGGCAGCACCAGGTCGTTCTTCCAGCCGCCAATCATGTGCTTGATATCGTCCGCACCGTCGTCGCCGGCATACTCCTTTTGCATGATGTCCGTCAGCAGGGCTTTGATATCGCCCTCGTCGAAGATCGAGAACCCCGGCTTGTAGCCCAACCGTGCGTACTCTTTGCGGATGATGTTAAGGCCCAGGTTATGGAACGTAGATACCGTGAGGCCTCGGCCTTCGCTGCCGCGCAGCAGGCTGGTGACCCGCTCTTTCATTTCACGGGCGGCTTTGTTGGTAAAGGTCACGGCGACGATGTACTGCGCGCGCATGCCGCACTGTTGCACCAAGTAGGCGATCTTGCGGGTGATGACGCTGGTCTTGCCAGAACCCGCGCCGGCCAGCACCAGCAGGGGGCCACCCACATAGTTCACGGCCTCTTGCTGCCTGGGGTTGAGCCGAGACATAGGTACCCGAGGGGTTATAAAAAGGTCGCGCATTTTAGCAGGCCGGGCGTTATCTGCCGTAACCGTCTCTCTGCCCTCTATGTTTTTTTGGAAAATTTGTTACTTTGCTTGTACGTGTCTTCGAAGTTGTACAGCGTGACCGGTGCGGATGGCCTGCGACAGCGCATGGCTACCCCAAACGGCGGCTGGCGCTAGGCGCTTTGTTTGCTGCTTCGTCATGCCCTTAAGGAGCCTGCTTGTCTACGCTCACCGAACCCATGCGGCTGCTGCTTATTGGATCTCAGGATTGGGAGGCGGCATTACGGGAGTGTCTACCGTCCCTCGGCGATACCTGCACGATCACTTGCGCGCCTGAGTGGGGCGCGCCATGGGACGGCCCATTGACCGAGCAGGAAGGCTTGCTGGTGGTGCTGGCCAGCCCCGATGCACAGCCCCCGGCCGGGCGGTGTGCCTGGCCACAGGTATTGCTGCTGGATCAAGAGCCCGAGGATACCCCTGTCGGCGTCAGTGACTGGCTGGTGCGCCAGGCCTTCAACGCTGATGGTTTACGGCGCTGCCTGCGCCATGTGCGCGAGCGCAACGCGCTACTGACGACCCTTCAGCGACTCACCGACCTGGACACCCTCACCGGTATCGCCAACCGCCAGGGCTTCCTCACGCTGTTGGCGGCGCGTCTGGCAGGGGACGATGGGCGTGGCCTCGCCCTCGGCCACCTGGACCTGGACAACTTCCGCCATGCCAACGATTGCCTGGGGTACCAGGCAGGTGACCGCTTGATCTTGCAGGTCGTGGCCAGGGTGAAGGCCCAGCTGGCGCCAGGGGACCAACTGGCCCGGCTGGGCGGGGATGAATTTGCGCTACTGATCGATACGCGTCGCGACCCTCAGCGCGCTGAGCGCCTGGCCGAGCGTATCGTAGAGGCCTTGGGCGATCCTTACTGGGTCGATGGCGAAAGCCTGTTGATCGGCTGTAGCCTGGGCATTGCCCACGGCCACCTGCGTATCGACCCCGACCCGCTGATGTGGCATGCCCATATCGCCATGCGCCAGGCCAAGAACGTCCAAGGCTGTACCTTCCATGTCTTCAACGAACGGATCAACCGGCATGCGCGTAGCGTGGCCGATTTGGAAGGGGAGCTGCGCCGAGCCCTGCGTCGTGATGAGTTTGAACTGCATTACCAGCCACGCCTGGATTTACAAGGGCAGCAGATCGTTGGGCTAGAGGCACTGGTGCGCTGGCGGCACAGTGAACGCGGGTTGCTGCCGCCCAGTGAATTCATCCCGCTAGCCGAACAAAGCGGGCTTATCGTGCCGCTGGGCTATTGGGTGTTGTCACGCGCCCTGGAAGACATGCAGCATTTGTTGCAGGCCGGCATAGCTCCGCTGCATATGGCCGTGAACCTGTCCTTCCGGCAATTTCAAGACAGCCAACTGCTCAGCACGCTCAAGCGGTTGATTACCGAGCGAGCCATCGACGCCAGTTGGCTGGAGTTCGAGCTGACTGAAACAGCGGTGATGCGCCGCAACGATCAGGTGCGTCATACGATGGACGCCTTGGGGCGGTTGGGGGTGCGCTTCTCTCTGGATGATTTTGGCACAGGGTTTTCATCGTTCGTACACCTGAGCAACTTACCCATCGCCCTGCTGAAGATCGACCGCAGTTTCGTGGCCAACATGGATGCGCGTGCAGAAAGCCGGCAATTGGTGAAAGCCATGGTCAACCTGGCCCACAACCTTGGCCTGCAAGTGGTGGCAGAGGGCGTGGAAACCAAGCAGCAACTGAGCGAGCTGCAAGCCTACGGCTGTAGCCAGGTACAAGGGTTTTTAATCAGCCGCCCCTTACCGTTGCCCTTGCTGCTGATGTACTTGCAAGCCCAGCAACGGGCCAATGCCCAGCGCAGCCTGGCCTAAGGCGCCTACCTGCCAACGCCGCCGATTGATCGCTACCCCTGCGCCTCCAGGTTTACGGCATGAGTTGTGCTGATAGGTGGGCTCAAGCGCTTCATTTTTATCTCGAACGCGACCGTGAGGCTAATGGCCGCGCATGCCAGACCAAGCGCCAGGCCCCACCACACCCCGACCGCGCCCTGGTTGAGCTCAAACCCCAGCAGCCACGCAGCAGGCGCGCCTATCACCCAGTAACAGGCCAAGCCCACCAGGAAGGTCAGGCGCGCGTCTTTTAAGCCCCGGATGGCGCCCATGGCTACGGTTTGCACGCCATCGAACAGCTCAAACCACGCCGCTACCGCGAGCAGACGCAGGGCCAAGGCGAAAATATCGGCGAAGGCAGGGTCCTGCCCCTCGATGAAGAGGCCTATCAAGCGTTCGGGTACCAGCCATAACACCAGTGAAAAGCTCAACATAATGGCTGCGCTGAAGCCAATACCGATCCGCCCAGCCTTGAGCACTTGGCCTACGTGGCCGGCGCCGTAGTGGCGGCCAATACGCAAGGTGACGGCATAGGACAATCCGGCGGGCACCATGAACGCCACCGAGATGATCTGCACGGCAATCTGATGAGCGCCCAGTGGGGTTTGCCCCATGTTGCCCATGCACAGTGCCGCGAAGGCAAACAGCCCCACTTCTACTGCATAGGTGCCGCCGATCGGCAGGCCCAGGCGCCACAGCTCTCTGAGTGACGTGGTGCATGGCCGCATAAGCCCCGTCAGAAACGGATACGCTGCAAAACTTTGCTGATGGTTGAGGTAATAGGCCAGGGTCAACCCCATCAAGGTGGCCACGGTGGCGGTGACCAACCCGATACCCGCCAGCCCCAACGACGGCAGCCCAAGCCAGCCGTCGATCAGGGCCAGGTTCAGCACCAGGTTGAGCAGGGTAGCGCCTACGCTGATGACCATCACTGGCGTGGCATTGCCCACTGCACTGGTAAACCCTCTAAGCGCCATGAAACTGAGCGAGCCGGGCAGAGCAAAGGCCAGTACCTTCAGGAATTCACTGGCTGCGGCGACGTTTTCCGGGGTTTGGCCCAAGCGCACCAGTAGGGGCGGTAGGTTCCACAACAACAGACCGCCAACCAGTGCCAGCCCCCAGGCCAGCCATAACCCTGCCTGAGTGAGCCGGGTCACGCCCGCCGTGTCGGCGGCGCCATGGCGGATGGAAACCAATGTGCCCACCGCGGCAATCACGCCGATGCAGAAGATGGACACGAACGAGTAGCTGGCAGCACCCAAACTGCCCCCGGCCAGCGCCTCGGGGCCGAGGCGTACCATCATCACGGTGTCGGTAAGGATCATCAGCATGTGGGCCAATTGCGAGGCGACCAGCGGCCCGGCCAAGCGCAGCAGGGCATTGATTTCGGAGCGGGCAGTTAAAGGCATGGGCAGGACAAGTATGAGTCGAAACCGCGATTCTGCGCCTTGAACCGTCCTTCAACAAAAGGATAATAGCGATCACTGGCATGAGTTTTACTCATGCTGTTTCCTGTTCGTTACGGGGTTTGGTATCCATGGCGCGTCGACTGCCACCGCTCTATGCCTTGCGCGCCTTCGAAGCGGCGGCGCGGCATTGCTCTTTCACCCGCGCCGCAGAAGAGTTGTCCATTACTCAAAGCGCGGTCAGCCGTCACATACGCACGCTGGAAGACTATTTTGGTTGCCGGCTGTTTCTGCGCGCGGGCCGTAGCCTTGCGTTAAGCGAGTCGGCGCGGTTGATTCTGCCGGGTATCCGGGAAGGGTTTTCGTCGCTGGAGCAAGCTTGCGCTGCCTTGGCGGCGGAGGATGGCATTCTGAGGATGAAAGCACCCTCCACCCTGACCATGCGCTGGCTGTTGGCGCGGCTCAGCCGTTTCCGTCATTTGCAGAGTGGCAACGAGGTGCAGCTCACCAGCGCTTGGATGGACGTGGATGCGGTGGATTTCAACCTGGAGCCCTTTGACTGCGCCGTGCTGCTGAGCAACGGTAATTTTCCACAAGACTGGGAAGCCACCTGGCTGTTCGATGAGTTGCTGATCCCAGTCGGCGGCCCGGAGCTGGGCAGCCAGGCGCCTTGGGATGCCAACCGGCTGGCGCGCGCCGAGCTGCTTCACCCCACCCCCGACCGCCGTGATTGGCGCAGTTGGCTGCGCCACATGGGCTTGGATGGGCACATTGCGCTCAGCGGCGGCCAAGTGTTCGACACCCTTGAGTTAGGCATGATCGCTGCGGCGCGAGGCTATGGAGTATCCATCGGCGACCTGTTGATGGTGGCCGAAGATGTCGCGGCGGGCCGCTTGAGCTTGCCGTGGCCCACAGCGGTTGCCAGTGGGGAGAGCTACTATCTGGTATGGCCCAGTACGCGACCTGGCAACGAACGTATCCACAGGCTCAGTGACTTCCTGCGAACCGAAGCGGCCACGATGCAACTGCCGGCGGTTACGCTTTTGCGCTAGCGGGGTGAAATAACCTGGCGCCTTGCTCAAGTAAAAGCCGTTGCCGCCGAACTCTTGGACAGGGATCCGATAGCCAGGATCCAGTTCTTTTAATACGCGCCGGAGGTTTGAAGCTGGCGCGTTCGGTATACGTCTGGAGCTAGCATGACTCAACCCCGCGCTTTAATCGCCAAGCAGCTTGGCATTGCAATAGCCTTTGTACTGGTCGTGGTTATCAGCGGGAGTACGGCGTTTGCCCTGCGCTCCCTTGACCAGGCCAACCTCACGACCCGTGAGCAGCACATGGCCAGCGAAGCGCGGTTGTTGTCTGATCAACTCGATACCTTCCATAGCACCCTGCGTGAAAGCACGCAGCGCCTGAGCGGGTTGTTCGAGTCCCGTTTCGCTGAAGGGCTGAGCGTGCATCCAGAGGCACCGGTGACCATCTCCGGCACCTCAACTCCTGGCCTGTGGCTGGGCGATGAGGTACTGAACAACAACCTGAGCGAGGTGGATGACTTCCGTAAAATGACCGCAGGGGTTGCCACCGTCTTCGTACGCAGTGGCGATGACTTCGTACGCATCAGCACGTCGGTCACCAAGCAGGACGGCAGTCGCGCCATCGGCACTCAGCTCGACCATGCCAGCCCGGCTTACCAGCGCCTGCTGGCAGGGCAAAACTATGTGGGGGCGGCCGCGCTGTTTGGGCGCAACTTCATGACCCAATACACCCCGGTGCGTGATGCCGGCGGCAAAGTGATTGCCGTGTTGTTCGTAGGCTTCGATTACACCGACGCGCAAAAGACACAGTTCACGAACCTGGCGCAGTTCCGCATCGGCGCCAGCGGCTCCCTGGCCTTACTGGACGCTCAACATCAGTGGCTGGTGCCTCCGGCAGGCGTGAAGCACCTGGATGTCGCAGCCAAGGCTATTCCTGATGAAAGCGCCGACAACAAGAAAGGCCGTTTCTGGAGCGATGGTGAGAGCGAGTACTACTCCGTAGCCGTACCGTTCGCACAGGGCCCCTGGAATGTCGTAGCGACCATGCCACTCGAAGAGCTGCGCGAAGTCACCTGGAATGTGGGCACCAAGCTGGTATTAGGTAGCTTGCTGGCAACGGTCCTGGCAGTCGTCGCGGCCATGGTACTGCTACGCCGTCGGCTCAAGCCGTTGGGTGATTTGGTACGCCAGGCCGAAGCGTTGGGCGCCGGTGATCTGGAAGCGCGCTTGGTAGTCGCCGGTAACGATGAAATTGCCCAATTGGCACGCAGCTTCAACCAGATGGGCGATGCCTTGGCCACCATGGTGCGTCATATTCGTACAGCGGCCGGGCAGGTGAGTGACCGCGCCCAGGCGCTGTCCGGGCTGTCCTCGGGCGCTTACGACGGCATGGAACACCAAAGCGGCGAAATCACCAGCATGGCCGGTGCCGTAGAGGAGTTCAGCGCCACCTCCCTGAACATTGCCGACAACATGAGCGAAACCGAGCGCGTTGCCCAACAGAACGCCGAGCACACCCGTACTGGCCGTACCTCGATGGAGCAGGCTTCATCCTCCCTGGAGCAAATTGCCGGTGCCCTTAGCGATACCGCCAAGGTGATCGATACGCTGGGCCAGCGCTCGCAGGAAATCGGCGGCATCGTAGGCGTGATCACGTCCATTGCCGAGCAGACCAATCTGCTGGCGCTGAACGCGGCCATTGAAGCAGCCAGGGCCGGTGAGCAAGGCCGTGGGTTCGCGGTGGTTGCCGATGAGGTGCGCAGCCTGGCCTCGCGCACGCGTCAGGCCACAGACGAAATCTCGTCAATGATTGCCAGCATCCAGCAGCAAACCGGCCAGGCGATCCAGACCATGGAGCAGGGCAACACGCTGATGCAGGAAGGGCTGGCGCGTAATGCACGTGTGGCTGATGCACTTTCCCGTATCGATGAGCAAAGCCGCATGGCGGGTCAGCAATTTGCCGCTATCTCTACCGCGACCCAGGAGCAGAGCGAAACGGCGACCCTGTTGAGCAGCAACCTGCAGAGCATTGCCTCCGCCAACAGCGAGCAACGCGAAGTGGTGTCCAACCTTGCGGTGACCGCACGCGACCTCGAAACCCTGGCCGCCGACCTGAACCGTGAAGTAGATCGCTTCCGCGTGCGGGGCTGAGGGCTTAGCTCCGTTCAACACCCAACAGCGCGGCGCACGTGTCCAAAGAGCGCTGTTGGGTAAGGGCGTACAGGGCCATCTCGTCGATCACTGGCCGCCCCAAGGCGTGCTCGAACTGTTCGCGGTTGGCATTGCTCCCGTAGTCGCTGCGCGCCTGATCGCCCAAGTTGGATTGGAAGATCCCCGCAGCACTCACCGGTAAAAAATCTTCGTACACGATTGGCTCACAGGCCACATCGCCGGCCGCCACTAAGGCATCCAGCGTACGATCCTGGCCGCCTCGGGCCAGGCCTTGGGCCGTGGGCCGGTAGCGGAACCACGCCAGGCCCTGGCTGCGCATCTGCTCGGCGTCATCGGGAAAGGCCTCGAACGCGGTGTGCAGCAGCGCACCGTAACGCTGCGGGTCACGTTCGGCCGGTACGCCTTCGAGGCCTGAGCGGGCCTTGTCCAATAGTTGGTCGTACAGGGCTCGGCCGGCGGGCGTGAGGGCTGCGCCGCGCTGTTCGATTTCACCGAAGCGGGCACTGTGAGCGCCTTGAACCGTGCCATCAGTACCGCTGAACGCTACCGTTTCCTCCAGGGCCTTGAAGCTGGTTTGGCGAAGCAGTATCGGTTGCTGCCTGGCCGGCGGCCCTTCGATCACCGCCTTGGGGTCGATGCCACGGGTGGGCATCAGGTGCTGTGCCTGATCGATGTCCAAGGTACGAGGCGTCAGGTGATTGATGTGCGGCCCTTTAAACGCCACCACGTCGGCAATCAGGCGGTGCTGGCCATTGAGCTGCTCATACTGCGCCCGGCTGACGGTCGCCTGTTGGTGCCAGCGGAAGGTTTCGAGTGCTTCGGTGACGAACGTTTCCGCTTCGCTAGGCGTAAGGCCGCCTTGCGTTTCGTGGCGCGCGACCAGTGCCAAGGCAGTGGGGGTAAAGATACGCCGACTGGCCAGCAGGCGCCCGGCCATGTCTCGAAGCGCAGGGTCGTCAATCAACTCAAGGCGCAGGAGGGAGGTGAACACCCGGAAGGGGCTGACCTTGAGGCTGTCCTCATGCACCGCCCGAAATGCCGTGGAATGAACAGGCACGCCCGCCGAGGACAGGTCGTAGTACCCCACCGGCTCCATGCCCATGACAGCAAACAGCCTGGCCAGGGTAGCCAATTCTTGCGCGGTGCCTACGCGAATAGCCCCATGCCGTTCTTCATCGAGCCTGTCTAGGTCACCGCCTTCGCGCAGGGCATCGGCCAGTGCCGGCTGGGCTGACAGTGTGGCCTGGTTCACCTGCGCAACCAGTTTCAATAGGTCCCCGTACAGCGGCACTTCGGCGCGGTACATAGTGGACATGGCACGTGAAAACTGCGCGCGGATGCTGTCCGGGCGGGCGAAACCAGAGGAAGGCATGAGGGGCTCCTTGACGTAGGTGGGCACGGCTATATAAGCGGGCACCGCTGCCTACAGGCAAGCGAAAAAAAGTCCCAGGGTCATTCCTGTGTTTCGTGAATAGCACCGGTCACGCGGTTGGCATTGGTAACCATCGAGCGTCATTCCGACAAGGAATGATGTGCTGCCAAATCCTCGCTTGAGGTGCAACCCTTGGCACGGCGACTATCCTTGCATCGCGGTTTAACTTCCGGAGCATTTACATGATTGACGGCTTGCTAGAGCGCCTGGGTGTCCCTGCCTCAGCGTATCGGGACGGGGCGCACCCTGTGCACACCCCCATTGACGGCAGCCAACTGGGCGCTGTTTCCCTGCAAGATAAGGCCCAAACCCAAGCGGCCATTGGTCAGGCCCACGAGGCGTTTCTGGTGTGGCGTAACGTACCGGCGCCCCGCCGTGGCGAGTTGATTCGGTTATTCGCCGAAGTGCTGCGTGAGCACAAGGCCGCGTTGGGGGAGCTGGTATCCGTGGAAGCCGGCAAAATAACCCAGGAAGGCCTGGGCGAAGTGCAGGAAATGATCGACATCTGCGATTTTGCCGTGGGCCTCTCTCGCCAACTCTACGGTTTGACCATCGCCTCCGAGCGGCCAGGCCATCATATGCGCGAAACCTGGCACCCGTTGGGCGTGGTCGGCGTCATTAGCGCGTTCAACTTCCCCGTGGCGGTCTGGGCCTGGAACACCGCGTTGGCGCTGGTGTGCGGCAATACCGTGGTGTGGAAGCCTTCCGAAAAAACGCCGCTCACCGCGCTGGCGTCCCAGGCACTGTTCGATGAAGCCCTCAAGCGTTTCGGTGAGGCCCCAGCCGGGCTGGCGCAGGTGATTGTAGGCGGGCGCGAGGCTGGCGAAGCCTTGGTTGACGACCCACGTGTGGCCTTGGTCAGCGCCACCGGCAGCACTCGCATGGGCCGCGAGGTAGGCCCACGCGTGGCGTCACGCTTCGGCCGCAGCCTGCTGGAGCTGGGCGGCAACAACGCAATGATCCTGGCACCGAGCGCAGACCTGGACCTGGCCGTACGGGGCATTCTGTTTTCGGCCGTTGGCACGGCAGGCCAACGTTGCACCACGCTGCGTCGGTTGATCGTTCACCGCTCCATCAAGGATGACGTGGTCGCACGGGTCAAGGCAGCCTACGGCAAAGTGCGCATTGGCGACCCACGGGACAACAACCTGGTAGGGCCACTGATCGACAAGAGCGCCTTCCAGGCCATGCAAGAGGCCCTTGCCCGCGCCAAGGAAGAGGGCGGCCAAGTATTTGGCGGCGAGCGTCAGCTTGAAGCGCACTACCCTGACGCCTGGTATGTAGCCCCTGCGCTGGTGGACATGCCTGGCCAAAGCGCTGTGGTACGCCACGAGACGTTCGCGCCCATTCTCTACGTGATGGCATATGACGAGTTCGAGCAGGCGCTGGCCCTGAACAACGAAGTGCCTCAGGGGCTCAGCTCCTGCATTTTCACCACTGACCTGCGTGAAGCCGAACGCTTCCAGAGTGCTTCAGGTAGCGATTGTGGTATCGCCAACGTGAACATCGGCACCAGCGGTGCGGAAATCGGTGGTGCGTTTGGTGGCGAGAAGGAAACCGGCGGCGGTCGTGAGTCGGGCTCCGACGCGTGGCGTGCCTACATGCGACGTCAGACCAACACTGTGAATTATTCCCGCGAGCTGCCACTGGCCCAAGGGATTGTGTTCGACTGATACCCCCTACCCAGAGAGCTTGCGATGCCGCCTCGCCCCTTGAGCCAGGATTGTGTGTGGGAACGTGTAGTACCAGCGGCAGCGCCAGCCTGCCCGTTGACGGCCGACGTGCGCACGCAAGTGTGCGTGATTGGCGGTGGTATCACGGGCTTGAGTGCCGCGATCCGTTTGCTGGAGCGCGGTTATCAGGTGGTGCTGATGGACGCCCACCGCATAGGGCACGGCGGGTCCGGTCGTAACGTTGGCCTGGTCAATGCAGGCACCTGGATCAAACCGGATGAAGTGGAAGAGACCTTGGGCACTCAGGTGGGGCAGCGCCTCAATCACGTATTAGGCGAAGCGCCTGCGCGGGTATTCGAGACCATCGCGCGCCATGGCATTGAGTGCCAGGCGCACCACCAGGGCACGCTGCACATGGCGCACAACGCCAACGGTGTAGCAGACCTGAAAGAGCGCCAGGCCCAATGGAGCCGCCGTGGGGCGCCCGTGGAGCTGCTCACCGGCGCTCGATGCCAAACTTATTGCGGTACGGACAAAGTGTCTGCCGCACTGCTAGATCACCGAGCAGGCACAATCAACCCGATGGCCTATACCCGCGGCCTGGCGGTTACCGTGGAACGGTTAGGCGGCACCCTGTACCAGGACAGCCCTGTCACAGGCCTCGAGCGTGAAGGCTTTGGCTGGCGGGTGCGCACGGCCACAGGTAGCGTCGAAGCCGACAAGGTAGTGATGTCCACAGGTGCCTATACCGAGGGCGACTGGAACGCGCTGCGAAATAACTACTTCCGTGGCTACTACTTGCAAGTGGCGTCCGTGCCTTTGGACAGTGGCGCTGCCCACGACATCCTGCCCCATGCCCAAGGGTCCTGGGACACCCGCATGGTGCTGAGCAGCATCCGTCGCGATGACCAGGGCCGCTTGCTCCTGGGCAGCCTGGGCCGGCTGGACAATAAGCCGGCGTGGTTCGTACGCAGTTGGGCCGACCGTATCCAGCGACACTACTTCCCAGCGCTGGGGAAGGTTGAATGGGAATGCCACTGGACCGGCACGATCGACTTCACGCCCGACCATCTGATGCGCCTCTATGAGCCTGCGGCCGGGCTAATCGCAGTCACCGGCTACAACGGCCGCGGCAATACTACGGGCACCGTGCTAGGCGCCGCCATGGCGGACTTCCTGATCGATGACCAGGCGGCAGATTTGCCCATGCCCTTCTCACGCAGCCGCCCGGTCAGCGTGCCTGGGCTACGGACCGGTGTATACGAGGCAGGTTTTTCGCTGTATCACGCGGGGCAGTGCTTGAGGGTGGTGTTGTAGGTACGTGTTCCACACCACCGCACAGGCGGGGGTTATCAGCTCTTTGGCGGCAATAGCGTGTTGAAGGCGCGGTCCAGGTTGCCTTGGGCCTTGACCAGGTTCTCGCGCTTCTCCTTGAGCCACTGACGGTCGCCATCGAGTGCCTTGTGCGCCTCGGCAAGCATGCGTTTGACTTCTTCAGGCTGTGGGCCGCCCGTGCCTTTGCGGGTGTTTACCATCGTGCGTGGGGACAGTGCGGCGCGGAAGGTGGCTTCATCCAGCGGCAAGGTATTGGGCGCCCACTTGTACTTGTCCGCCGCCTGGGCATACAGCTTCTGCGCATGATCGTAGGGGAACGTCTTGGGCGTAAGGCCGTTGTCCCGCGCTTCTTCCACGATCAGTGAGGCGAAACTATGGCCGATGCGGAAGGGCACCTTGTGCAGGCGTTCGAGGGTGTCGGCCAGCTCCATGGACGTGGTCCATTCGTCTTCCAGCTCTTGTAAAGCGCGCTGCGGGTTAACCTGCAGCGCATCGAGTACGGCATTCATGGCCCCGAACATGTCACGGGCCGAATCGAACACGCCGAGCGAATCGAAGGCAAACTTGTAATCGGTCATTCCAGTGGTGACGTTGTGTGCTCGCAGGGTGACCGTCTGAGCCAGGCCTACGACGTCCGAGGAGGTCTCGCGGGCGCGCATCAACAGCCCAGGGTTACGCTTCTGTGGCATGGCACTGCTGGTGTAGGTTTTTTCTTCATCGAGCAGAAGCCATGGGCGGATCTGATGGTATTGGGTATGGATGTCGCCAATCATCGCGCCCACACGAATGGCCGCAGACGAGGCAATGTTGGCCGCCTCGATGGGTATGTCATAGGTCGATACCTGGCTGGAATCCAGTGAGTTCTCCCGCACCCCGTCAAAGCCCAGTAGGTCGGCCAGGCGCTCGCGGTTCAGGGGGTAGGCAGAGTTAGCCAGCACCGCAGTGCCCATCGGGCTCAGGTTGAGCCGCTGATAGAGTTCACGAATGCGCTGGCCGTCGCGCTCGAATGCCGCTTCGAACGCCAGCAGGTAATGGGCGTAGCTGATGGGCATGGCTTGTACGCCATTGGTGTAGGCCGGTACCAGGGTGTCGATATTTTTGTCGGCCAGCTCAAGAAGCCGCTGGCGAGTCGCGTTGAGCGCGTCGTCCATGGCCAGCACGTCATTGCGCAGCGTGGCCAGGCGATAGGTGGCGAGCATGTCCTGGCGGCTGCGGCCAGAGTGGATCAGCGAGGCCTCGGGCCCGATCTTGTCGGTCATGATCTGCTCCAACTGCAGCACATCCGTGGGGCGCTTGCCGTTGGCCTGTTCGCCCTGCTCGATCGCGTAGCGTACGCCGCCAGCGATCTTCTGGCCCAATTCGGGTGTGACGATACCTTCTTCGGTCAGCATCACAAGCGAGGCCTTGTTGATGCGGTTGAGCCAGGCGAACTGGCCATCCGTTTGGTCAGCCTTGGCCTTGGGCTTCTCGACGGTTGCCCCGATCTTCGCAGCTTGGGCGGCGCACTGCTCGGTGGTGGCGCAGGGCACCTCGGCGGTATTGGCTGCGTAGGCATAGGGGCCGCCGAACATCGCGAAGGCGACAGCGAGGTGGATCAAGCGTTTGGTGCTGGGCATGGCAGGTGCTCCCGAAAGTAGAGGTCAAAGCAGCGGCAGGGTGTAGCTCACGATCACCCGGGTCTGGTCGATACGGTTGCCGCCGACCATGCTCGCCATTGCTATGCCCACGCTGTACTGCGCGTTTTTATTGGACGTTTAGGCCAGCGGTGCTGGCCCGGAAAGCCTACAGGGGCAGTTCGCACATTTGAAATAGATAAAAAACGGTGTGTTGAGATTTTTTGAATATGGAGGCGAGCCATTGGGGAAAGAGGCTAGCGGCCAATGCCCCGGCCTATAGCCTCGACAGCTGGCTGCCAACGCGATCAATCCGGGCATCTGGGACTACAGGACTACTTATGCACCGCCGACATCTGCTTCTAGCTACCGCGATGCCGGTCACGCTGACACCCTGGCTTTCTGTCCGTGCGGCCGATAGCCCCTGTGCAGCTCCTTGAAGGCGGTACTGGCGGGTGCCGTATTGGAGCGATTCGGCACGGTTTATGGGCTCGCTCGCCGCTTAACTTACGGTAGCCGGGCTATGGTTGCCTATTCGCCGATCACAAAGAAACACAGGAGGGCAGGCAGTAGCGGATAAAACCGGCACCGGTGATTACGCCTTTGCCAGCGACATTGGGGTTGCCTGGCCTCCGGAGGGTGGGCCCGTTGTGATTGCGATCTACATCACCCAACCCTCCTCGGCACATGCCAAGCCTCGCAATAACGTGATCGCCGACGCCGCCCGTATAGTCGCTGATTGGGTACAGGTGTGAGGCGTTCGAGCAAGAGGCTAACTGCGCATTAGTATTAACGGAGTCAGTTATCCCGCTGCCGGCCGATACTGCAACGCCTCGGCCAAATGCTCCCGCGCTATCTGGGGTTGGCCGTCCAGGTCCGCCAGGGTGCGGGCGACTTTCAGCAAGCGGTGCGCCGCCCTGAGTGACAGCGTAAGCCGTTCGCAGGCCTGTTCCAGCCAGCGCTCGTCCACAGGTGTGAGCTGGCAGTATGCCCGCAGGCTGTTCAAGTCCAGAAAGGCATTGGCGCAGCCTTGGCGCTTCAACTGTAGGTCGCGGGCCTGAGCCACGTGGGTGGCGACTTCAGCGGTGGACTGGCCCCGTGGGCCGGTAGGGCTGAGGGTGGTGGTTTCTCGGGCAACGGTCACGTGCAGGTCAATGCGGTCGAGCAGTGGCCCTGACAGCTTGTTACGGTAGCGATCGATCTGCTCGGTGCTGCAACGGCAGCGCCCCGTGCTGTCGCCCAAATAGCCGCAAGGGCAGGGGTTCATGGCAGCCACCAACTGGAACCGCGCCGGGAAGCGAATTTTATCCCGCGCCCGTGCGATCACGATTTCTCCTGACTCCAGCGGCTCGCGTAGCACTTCCAGCACCTTGCGGTCGAATTCCGGCAGCTCATCCAGAAACAGCACGCCGTGGTGAGCCAAGGTGATCTCGCCCGGCTGGGGGCGGCCACCCCCTCCGACCAGCGCCGCCCCAGACGCTGAGTGGTGAGGGTGCCGAAACGGTCGCTGTGGCCAGCTGCTCAACGGCACAGAGCTGGCGACCGAATGGATAGCGGCGACTTCCAGCGCCTCGGGCTCGCTCAAGGGTGGCAACAAGCCAGGCAGGCGGCTGGCGAGCAGGGTTTTGCCGGTACCCGGCGGGCCACTGAACAGCAGGTTATGCGCACCCGCCGCAGCTACCAGCAGGGCGCGCTTGGCGGCCACTTGGCCCTGAACTTCGTTGAGGTCGGGGTAGGGGCGATGCACCAGGCACAGCCCTTCCGTTTTGAAGGGTGCCAAGGGCGCGTGCCCGGTGAAATGGCCGACGAGTTCGGTCAGGGTGCCCACGGCAATCACCGTGAGCCCGTTGGCCAGCGACGCTTCTTCAGCATTGGCATGCGGCACGATCAGCTCGCGCCCGGCGTCTCGGGCGGCCAGCGCGGCGGGCAGTACCCCTTGCACCGACCGCACCGCGCCCGATAACGCCAGCTCGCCCAGGCACTCCACGTTATGCAGGGCCTCTACGGGCACTTGCCCACTGCCCGCCAGGATACCCAGCGCAATGGCGAGATCGAAGCGGCCACCGTCCTTGGGGAGGTCTGCCGGGGCCAGGTTGAGGGTAATGCGCCGGGCTGGGAAGTTGAGCCCCGAATTGACGATGGCACTGCGTACCCGATCCTTGCTCTCCTTGACCGAAGCCTCTGGCAGGCCTACCAGAGTAAGGGCTGGCAAACCATTGGCCAGGTGTGCCTCCACCAGCACCGAGGGCGCGCCAACGCCCACCTGGGCGCGGCTGTGAACGATCGCGAGTGACATGGCAACTCCAATGGGTACGCTTCCTTGCGAGAGGCGCAGCTTAGCTCAGCACTTGATCCTCGCACCGGAGCACTATTTAACTGGATATGTCTTGGAAACAGCCGTATGCATTTAGATCGCTTCGATCACTTTAATCGTTTTGTGCTGCGGTAATTGCTCGATTCGATCATTCCACCTATGATGGAGGTACTAAAAAAACAAGACAGGAATCACCTATGAAATTCCACGGTATTGTCCCCGCGCTTGTGACTCCCTTCACGAACGATCACCGCATCGACGAAAGCGCTCAGATCGGCCTTATTGAAAACCTCATCCAGGCTGGGGTTCATGGCCTGTTCGTGTTAGGTACCAATGGCGAGTTCTTCGCACTGTCCACTGAAGAAAAACTGCGCATCGCCGAGCTTACGGTCAAGACAGCAGCGGGCCGCGTGCCAGTAATAGCGGGCACCGGGGCATTCGCCACGGCTGAAGTGATTGAAATGAACAAAAAAATGGCCGACCTGGGCGTGGATGCGCTGTCAGTGATCACGCCGTATTTCAATGCGGTCAGCCAGTCCGAACTGATCAAGCACTACGAGGCCATCGCCGACGCCTCCACCTTGCCCATCATGATGTACAACATCCCGGCCAAGACGGGCATGTCCATCGGCGTCGGCGCGGTGGGGGTGCTGAGCCAGCACCCTATGATCAAGGGCATCAAGGACAGCGCGGGTAACTTCGATAACCTGGTGCAGATGATGAAATACCGCAGCGATGACTTCGCGGTGTTTGCGGGCACCGACTCACTGATCTATTGGAACCTCCTGGCGGGCGGTGACGGTGCCGTGGCGGCTACTGCCAATGCCGTGCCTCACGTGGTGATGTCGATCTGGAACAACTTTCAGGCGGGTAACCATGAAGCCGCACGCAGCGCCCAGGAAGCCTTGCGGCCACTGCGTGATGCCTTTGCGTTAGGGACCATGCCTGTGGTGCTAAAGAAAGCCGCCGACCTACTCAACGTTCCTGTTGGGCCATGTCGCGCACCCGTGCAACCTCTGGATGCTGCCGCCGAAGAAAAGCTCAAGGCGTTGCTGGCTGTGTACCGCTGATTCACACGGAGCTTTCCCATGGCCACAACCTTTCATTTTCAGACCGTCAAGCACATCGTCCATGGCCCAGGCAGCCTTGAGCTACTTATAGAGAAGTTGCCATTGCTGGACAGCGTGGTAGGGCGCGTTGCGCTGATCACTCAGAACGCCATGCACCGACTAGGGGTTACCGAGCGTGTGATGGCTGAACTCACCGCGCAGGGCATCGAGGTGAAGATGCTCGATACGGTAGAGATCGAGCCAACGCTGGATAATATCGAGCGGGTGTTTCACGACGACATCGTCCCTTTTGCGCCGGATGCCTTCATCGCTATAGGCGGTGGTAGTGTGCTGGATGCCGCCAAGCTGTTCGCCGTCTTGTCCACCAATGCCATGCCCTTGACAGACATGCTGGGCGTGGACAAGGTCCCCCTGCCAGGCAAGCCCATGGTGCTGGTACCCACTACCTCAGGCACCGGCTCGGAAGTAACGCCCAACGCCATCGTCACGCTGCCGGACGAAGCGCTCAAAATCGGCGTGGTCAGCCGTCATCTGTTGCCCACCTTGGTGATCCTCGATCCGCTGCTGACCCTTGGCCTGCCCAAGCCCATCACGGCGGCCACGGGCATGGACGCTTTCACGCACTCCCTGGAATCCTTCATCTCTACCAAAGCCAACCCGATCAGCGATGCGTTCGCACTGGAATCCATGCGCTTGATCGCCGGGAGTATCGTCGAAGCGTTCGAGCAGCCTGATTCAGTGCAGGCGCGGGGTGACATGCTGCTGGGCTCGATGTACGGCGGCCTGGCCTTGACCGCCGCCGGCACTGCGGCCGTGCATGCCTTGGCCTACCCGTTGGGCGGCAAATTCCACGTAACACACGGGGTGGCCAATGCCATGTTGTTACCCCACGTGATGGCCTTCAACCTTGATAGCTGTGCGTCGCGCTTGAAGCGAGCCGCGCTCACCTGCGGCGTCGCCCAGGCGAGTGATTCCGACGTGGAGGCTGCGCAGAAACTGATCGAGCAGATTTGTGCCTGGACGACAGCCTTGGATATTCCCCAGGACCTGACCCTCTTTGGCGTAGCGGACACGCACGTGGCCGAGATGGCAGTCGCCGCATCGAAGGTCACGCGGCTGATGGCGAACAACCCCAAGCCGTTGAGTCTGGCTGAGATCGAAGGCCTCTATCGGTGCCTGTTGCCATGAGGCGCAGGTGTTCACACAAGCTCTAGGCGGCCTGACGTATAGCGCGCGCCAACCTCACTACAAGAATAAGCAGGAGGTTCATCATGAAAGTCGTTTCGACGTCACCGTCGTTCGCCAAGTATTCCACCCAGGCCTTGGACATACTCAAGGCCCAAGGCATCGATTGCGTGCAGTTGCCCGCTGACATCAGCGAAGACGCCTTCATTGCTCAGGCTGCTGATGCCCAGGCGGCCATCGTTGCCTTCAATACGATCAGCGCGCGCGTTCTGGACGCGCTGCCTGGGTTGCGCATCGTGTGCAAGCACGGGGTAGGCGTGGATAACATTGATCTGGCCGCTGCCCAGACCCGTAACGTCTGGGTGTGTAATGTGCCGGATTCCAACAAGCACGCCGTGGCTGATTACGCCTTCGCACTGCTGCTGGCGTCGGCGCGCAAAGTGCCGTTGGCGGATCAACAGACTAAAGCCGGCGCCTGGCCCAGGCTGTTTGGTGCTGACGTGCACGGCAAGACTTTGGGTATCGTGGGCCTGGGCAACATAGGCAAGGAAGTTGCCTTGCGCGCCAAAGGTTTTTCCATGCGGCTGATCGCTCATGACCCCTATCCGGACCAGGCCTTCGCTGAGGCTCACGGTGTGGAGCTGCTAGGCCTGGATGACCTGTTGACCCAGGCGGACTACGTTACGCTGCATATCGGGCTCAATGCCGCTACCCGACATTTGCTCAACGCTACCCGTTTGCGGCTGATGAAGCCTGAGGCCTACCTCATCAATGCTGCGCGTGGCGGGATCATCGATGAGAGCGCCTTGTTCCATGCACTGGAGCAGGACCAATTAGCGGGCGCCGCGCTCGACGTATTCGAAGAGGAGCCGGCCAACCAGCACCCCTTGTACGCGCTGCCCAACGTGATCGCCTCGCCTCATATCGCAGGCTATACCCCAGGGGCCTTGGACATCCTTAGCCTTACCTGTAGCCGTAATGTGGTGGCGGTGTTGGCTGAGAACACACGCCCGCAGCATGTAGTGAACAACCTCTAACGCCTTTGCTACCTGCTCAGCGACACGCTCGCGACCTGGCCTGTGTCTGCTGGTACATCACGCTGCCTGTGAATCCGAATCCGGAGCTGGAATCATGCAAAACAACAATAAAGCATCCTCTGTACGCTGGCTGATCGCAGGGTTGATGTGGGCCGCCATTGCCATCAACTACATCGACCGCGTGGTCCTGTCTGCCGCCGCACCTTTCATCAGTAAGGAGTACGCGCTGAATACGGCCGAAATGGGCCTTATCATGTCGGCATTCTTTTGGTCATACGCGCTGCTGCAATTGCCTGCGGGCTGGTTGGCAGACCGTTTTGGCCAGAAGCTCACTCTGGGCGGCGCAGTGCTCTGGTGGTCAGCCGCGACGGCACTGACTGGCATTGCCACAGGCTTCAAGTCGCTGTTTGCCCTGCGCATCGGCCTGGGCATAGGCGAAGCCGCGGCGTATCCCAGTAATGCCGGCATTGCGTCGCGCTGGTTCCCGGATAAGGAACGCGCCACGGTCGCGGGTATTTTCGACAGCGGCTCGAAGTTCGGCGGCGCCATTGCGATGCCACTGATCGTGTGGCTCATCGCACTGGTTGGTTGGAAAATGACCTTCGTGTTGAGTGGTTCGATTGGTATCGTCTGGGCGCTGGTATGGTTCGTCTTCTATAAGAATGATCCAGAACAGCACCCGCGCGTGAACGTCCAAGAGCTTGAGTACATCCGTGCTGGTCAACGGCGTCGGGAAAGCGATGGCGATAAACCCACCATGCGCTGGTACGACCTGCTGCGTTACCGCAACGTGTGGGCCATGTGCCTGGGCTTTTTCTTCATCAACTACAACTCCTACTTCTTTATCACCTGGTTGCCTACCTACCTGGTCAAGGAGCGGGGCATGGACCTGATCTCCATGGGGTTCATGGCAGCATTGCCGTTGTTGGTGGCCATGGTAGTAGAGGTGTTCGCGGGTTGGTTGTCTGACCGCATCTATCGCCAGGGCCGCTGGTCCCTGACACGGGTGCGCAAGACGTTCCTAGTGGTGGGCCTGCTGATGGCGTCCTGCATTGGTTTTGCGGCCTTTGCCGAGTCTGCCTGGCTGGCTATCGTGCTGCTGTGCATCGCTAAGTCGGGCACCACCGTAGCCGCCACTCAAGTGTGGGCCATGCCTGGGGATATCGCCCCGCGGGGTATGACGTCGATGTTGGCGGGCTTGCAGAACAGCGTTTCCAATATGGGCGGGGTCGTGGGGCCGATCATTACAGGCTTTATCGTGGCCTTCACGGACTCGTTCGTGCCTGCGCTACTGTTCTCGGCGGCCTTGATTGTCGTGGCCATTATCAACTATCTGTTCCTGCTAGGAGACGTCAAACCTATCGAGGAACATGAGCCTCAGCCGGTGGGCAAGGCTGCTCCTGCCTCACAAGGCTGAGCAGTACGCTAGTGCATCCAGCAGGCGAAGATCCTGCCTGCTGGGCCTCGCGCGCCAGGCGCCAAGCGAAGCCCTCTGAAATCGTATATAAAGACGCCTGAATCGATTTATCGAGCCCTTTATGAAAGTTGCCAACCGGCGCAAAGCCATTCTTGACCTCGTTCTGTCGGGTACCGTTAACGTCGATGAGCTATGCGCCCATTTCGACGTGTCCGAGGCGACCATGCGCCGCGACCTGAGCGCGTTGGCCGAGCAGGGCTTTATCGTCCGCACCTACGGCGGGGCGGCTGCCCACATTGGCCTGCGCGAGCCTGAAAGCTCGGTCGACGAACGCCGCCTGCAGCACAGCCGAGAAAAAATGGCCATCGCCCGCGCGGCGTTGGCACACGTGCGCGACAACGACACGCTGCTACTGGACGCGGGCACGACTACCTGCGCCTTGGCCGAGCTGCTCGAAGCCCGCCAGGGCTTGCACATCATCACCAATAATCTGTTGGCCTTGCCGGCTCTGGCCAGGGTGCCAGACGGTAAGGTAACGCTGCTGGGGGGCGAGCTGCGTGGCTCTAGCCTGTCTACGGTAGGGGCTGCGGCGCTGGCTGCCTTGGAGCACTTGAGCGCCGACAAGATTTTCCTCAGCGCCGACGGGGTAGTGGCGCACTTGGGCTTGTGCGAAGCCAGCGCAGACCAGGCCTACCTCAAAGCCAACATGATCGGGCGAGCGGCTCAGGTGTTCGTGCTGGCAGACGCCACCAAGCTAGGGCGTGCCCTGCAGCAGCACTGGTCCCCGGTAAAAGTGCCCTGGACCTTGATCACTGATACCGCCGCTGATGAGTCCCTGCTGGCACCGTTCCGGCAGATCCGCAAGATGACCATTGAAATCGCGGCGGGTTAAATGAACGTGTTTTACCTAAATTCCCTGCTCCGGTGCAGATTGCTATGAAACCAACGCTCCATATTGCTGCTGCGCTCTTGTTGGACGCCCACGGCCGCACCCTATTGGTTCGCAAACGGGGCACTGCGTTCTTCATGCAGCCAGGTGGCAAGATCGAACCGTCCGAACAGTCTGTGCAGGCACTGGCACGCGAGCTGGAAGAGGAATTGGGTATGCGCCTCAATGCCGAAGACGCTACCTATCTGGGTAACTTCAAGGCCACTGCCGCCAATGAACCGGGGTATGACGTGCAGTGCGAGCTGTTCCAGGTCGTAACTAACCTAAAAGTGCAGCCCGCTGCTGAAATTGAAGAGGCGGTATGGGTAAACGCGAGTGAGGCGCGCGCCCTGAACCTGGCACCTTTGACGCGCGACAGCGTGCTCGCGCAGTGGTTGGCAACTGCGGCCGGTTGACCGCTGCGGCTGCGTTCCTGATTGCTCGGCTATAGTGTTGCGACCCTCGCTGATGTTAATGGAGCGCTGCATGGAACGCCTCACCGCCAAAGATTTCCCTCCTGAGCTGCTTGAGCTGTACGACTACTACGCGCATGGGCGTATCAATCGGCGAACCTTTTTGGACAGGGCGGCAGTGTTTACCGTCGCCGGCCTGTCTGCCTCGGCGTTGCTTGCTTCGCTCAGCCCCAATTACGCCCAAGCCCAGCAGGTGGAGTTCACCGACCCCGACATCGTGGCCGAGTACGTAAACTACCCCTCACCTCAGGGGCATGGGACCGTACGGGCATATCTGGTGCGCCCTGCCAAGGCTTCCGGCAAAGTACCCGCGGTTGTGGTTGCACATGAAAACCGAGGGCTTAATCCCTACATTGAGGATGTAGCCCGGCGTCTGGCCAAGGCCGGGTTCGTGGCGCTGGCGCCAGACGGCCTCACTTCGGTAGGCGGCTATCCCGGCAATGACGACAAGGGCCGGGAATTACAGCAAACCGTAGACCCGCAAAAGCTGATGAACGATTTCTTCGCGGCCATCGAATGGCTCAAGGTTCATCCGGCTTCCACGGGGAAAGTAGGCATCACAGGGTTCTGTTACGGCGGTGGCGTGGCAAACGCGGCGGCCGTCGCCTATCCCGAATTGGGAGCCGCTGTTCCGTTTTATGGGCGCCAGCCAAAACCTGAAGATGTCCCTCGTATCAAGGCGCCTGTGCTGCTGCACTATGCTGAACTGGACACGGCCATCAATGAAGGCTGGCCCGCCTATGAAAAGGCCCTCAAGGCCGCTGGGGTGAACTATCAGGCGCATGTCTACCCAGGCGTCAACCATGGTTTCCACAACGACTCCACGCCCCGATACGACGAAGCAGCCGCCACACTCGCGTGGGATCGAACGCTTGCGTGGTTCCGGCAATACCTGGTTTAGCCCCCTCAGCGAAGCAGGTTGCTGTCACCCATGTGCTGCTCCAGGCGCATGCGTAGCCAGCGCTCGGCAGGGTCGGTGTCGGTGATGCTGAGCCATACCATGGACAGCTCCATGGCAGGCGTTTGAAAGGGCAGGGGTTCTGCGTGGAGCCTTCCCCAGCTTTCCATCACGGTAGCGGCGTAGTCCGGGCAGCCGGCCAGCAGGTCGGTACCTGCCAGGATCGCGGGCAGTGAGCTGAATTGGGGCACTGACAGCACGACTTTGCGGGTGCGACCAATTTCATCCAGCCATTCGTCTGCGATCCCGCGCGTATTGGCCGTATGCGAGACCACTACGTGAGGGCGGCTACAGTATTCGTCCAGGGTCAGAGGCTGCCCTGAGATGTCTGCGCGCAGTACCCGCGCGTGCATTCGCCTTAGTAGCTTACGCTTGGCGTTGGCAGGCAGGCCGCGTGTCTGGCTGATTCCAACCGTAATGTCCCCCGACGCAAGCAGGTCTGGGATACGCCAGTAGTCCACGTGCTGCACCACCACGACCACATCGGGCGCTTCCTGGCGAACTGCCCTTAGCAGGGGCGGGAGCAGGCCGAATTCCACGTCATCGGATAAGCCGATACGGAAGGTCATCTTACTGGTGGCCGGCTCGAAGTCGTGGCTCAGGCTCAAGGCCACAGACATCGCATCAAGTGCCGGAGACAAATGCTTGATCAACTCTTCGGCACGGGCAGTGGGTTCCATGCGATGGCCGACCCGAATGAACAGCGGGTCGTTGAATAATGCCCGTAGGCGGTTAAGCGCTGCGCTGATGGTGGGCTGGCCCAGAAAGAGTTTTTCGGCGACTCGGGTAACGTTGCGCTCAAGCATCAGCGCTTCGAACACCACCATGAGGTTGATATCAGCCTTGCGCAGTTCGTTGCGGTTCATCGGCGGGCATCTGGGTGGGCAAGAGAAGCAGGGCGCCAGGCAGCGCCGCAGGGTCAAGGCTGCGTAGGCAGGGTTTGCTCAGGCTCTTCGGCAGGCAGGCGCGCTTCTATTTCGGCCAGCCGCGCTTCCAATGCATCGACCTTCGCCCGGGTGCGGGCCAGTACGACCATCTGGCTGTCGAACTCTTCACGGCTTACTAGATCCAGGCGGGAAAAGGCACCCTGCAGCAGGGCGCGGAATTGGCTCTCGAACTCCTGGCGAGGCGGGAGCTTATCGCCACCCAGTAATCGGCTGGCTTGATCGGTGAGAGCATCGAGAAATGCTTTGGGCGCAAGCATGGGGGTTATTTCCGTAACAATTGAATAGGCGAAGTGTATCACGCGCTGGCGAACACCCATCACATTGGACGTGCACAGTTACGGGGCGAGGCCTTGCCATAAAATGCACCAAGTCTGTGCGCTCCAGGGGTTTGGATTCGTATAAAGCTCCCCTGTTTAAGAAAAGAAGCAGTTAATTGCGGGCACGGCATGATATGGCAAGGTTTCTGCTTGCAGCCCATCGACCACTGCACTGATGGCAGCCTGCAAGGCGAGCGCAGTGCGCAGCGGGGCGGGAATGTTTCGTTAGTAGGCGTGCAGGATGCCAAGCCAGTACAGGCTACGGCGGGTTACAACGCCAGGCACTGCGCTTAGACTTGGCCCGGGTTTGTTTTCCTGGGGCAAGTCCAACAATTCGGAGAGCGTTTCATGAAACTAGTCACTGCCATCATCAAGCCGTTCAAGCTGGACGACGTACGCGAGTCATTGTCGGAAATCGGCGTGCAGGGCATCACGGTCACTGAGGTCAAGGGTTTCGGGCGCCAGAAGGGCCATACCGAGCTGTACCGGGGCGCGGAATACGTGGTGGATTTTCTACCGAAAGTAAAGATCGACGTCGCTATCGACGATAAGGACCTTGACCGCGTGATCGAGGCCATTACCAAGGCAGCGAACACCGGCAAGATCGGTGACGGCAAGATCTTCGTGGTCAATCTGGAACAGGCGATCCGTATCCGTACCGGCGAAACCGACACCGACGCGATCTAGGCCGCCCTCACAAAAAAAGCCCCAGGAGTAAACAATATGACTCTGCGTCAATTCGCAGGGCTAGGCGCCCTGTTGTCTCTGATAATGCCGGGCCTGGCCATGGCCGACGAGGCGGCAGCCCCTGTGCTCAATTCCGGTGACACGGCGTGGATGCTAACCTCCACGGCCCTGGTACTGTTCATGACCATTCCTGGCCTTGCACTGTTCTATGGCGGCATGGTGCGGTCCAAGAACGTTCTGTCGGTCATGATGCAGTGTTTCGCTATTACCGGTTTGATCACGGTGCTCTGGTTCATTTATGGCTACAGCCTGGCCTTTGACACCACCGGCATGGAACAAGGCGTCATCAACGTCAACTCGTTCATTGGTGGCATGGGTAAGGCGTTCCTGGCCGGTATCACACCCGCCAGCCTGACGTCGGCCACGGCCTTGTTCCCGGAAGCCGTCTTCGTGACCTTCCAGATGACGTTCGCCATTATTACGCCTGCCCTGATCGTGGGGGCCTTCGCTGAGCGCATGAAGTTCTCAGCGATGCTGGTGTTCATGGGCGTATGGTTCACGCTGGTCTACGCGCCCATCGCTCACATGGTGTGGAGTGGCAACGGTGGCCTGCTGTGGGACTGGGGCGTACTGGACTTCGCCGGCGGCACCGTGGTTCACATCAATGCCGGTGTCGCAGGTTTGGTAACCTGCCTGGTACTGGGCAAGCGCAAAGGCTTCCCCACCACCCCTATGGCGCCTCATAACCTGGGTTATACGCTGGTGGGCGCTGCCATGTTGTGGGTGGGCTGGTTCGGCTTCAACGCCGGCTCTGCCGCGGCTGCGAATGGTACTGCGGGCATGGCCATGCTGGTGACTCAGATCGCCACTGGCGCTGCGGCGCTGGGCTGGATGTTCGCCGAATGGGTTAGCCATGGTAAGCCCAGCGCGCTGGGGATTGCTTCCGGTGTGGTGGCTGGCCTGGTTGCCATTACGCCAGCGGCCGGTACCGTAGGCCCTGTGGGCGCACTGGTGATTGGCCTGGTAGCAGGCGCGCTGTGCTTCTTCAGCGCTACCACGCTCAAGCGTAAGCTCGGTTACGACGACTCCCTCGATGCCTTCGGTGTGCACGGGGTAGGCGGGATCATCGGTGCGTTGCTCACAGGCATATTCGCTGCCCCCGCCATGGGCGGTTTCGGTACCGTGGAAGATATCGCTGGCCAGCTGTGGATTCAGGCAAAAGGCGTAGGCTTTACCCTGATCTATACCGCCGTCGTGACCTTCGTCATTCTCAAGGTGCTCGACATGCTGATGGGCCTTCGGGTGTCCGATGAGTCAGAGTCGATCGGCCTCGACTTGGCTGAGCATAACGAACGAGGCTACAACCTCTAACGCGGTGGCCTGCCATTCGCGAAATAATGCCCGGCTTGCCGGGCATTTTTTTATTCAGCATTTGTCACTGCTTGGAACGGTTAGACACCGCCCCTCCGGTTATACGGGGGGAAGGCCGGGGCACTTTTTATCTGTAGGAAATGCCCACACCCATACAGGACTTTGTTTTTTTTTCGAGCGCGCTAGAATGCGCGCGAATGCGTGGAGAACCCCATGTGGCAACAGACGACAATAACCCTTGTGGCGCGGCCTAGAGGGTTCCATCTGGTCACCGACGAGATCGTAGCAGGGGTTCCCGGCCTGGCACATTGTGAGGTTGGTTTGCTGCACGTCTGGCTGCAACATACATCCGCTTCACTGACGGTCAACGAAAACGCAGATCCGGCGGTTCGTCGAGATTTTGAGCGCTTTTTCGATCGGCTGGTGCCTGAACGTACTGGTGGCTTCGAACACAACGACGAAGGCGAGGACGACCTGCCAGCGCATTTCAAGGCCAGCTTACTGGGCTGCCAGCTTAGCCTGCCTGTACGCGCAGGGCGGCTGGCCCTGGGAACCTGGCAGGGGGTGTACTTGGGAGAACACCGTAATAACGGCGGCCCCAGGCGGTTGATGGCCACACTCCATGGCGAAGGGTGATCACCCGAGCCCTGTATTTCTTCCAGCGTGCCGAGCTCTCCGGCGCGCTGGGCTGTAAACAACTGCTCCGGCAACACATGAGGTAGGACCATGAGCGACGACGATCTGGAAAACGACGAGCTGGAAGTGGGTGACGAAGACGACACCGAGGAAGGGCTGGAAGCGGCTGCCGAAGACATTGCCGAAGACGACACTGGAGCCAGTGACAGCCCTGCGCCGGCAGGCGGCAAGGGTAAAAAAGCCGCTGTCAGTGTTGACGAGCTGCCTAGCATCGAAGCTAAGCAGAAGGAACGTGATGCGTTGGCCAGGGCGATGGAAGAGTTTCTGGCCAGAGGTGGCAAGATCAGCGAAGTCGAACCTAACGTGGTGAGTGATCCACCTCGTAAGCCAGACAATAAATACGGCAGCCGGCCTATTTAAACCGCTTGATTCAGCAAAGGCCCCGTCATGACTGCGGGCCTTTTGCTGTACTCGTGCTCCAGGCTAGCCCTGTGTTGCAAGGGTTAGCTCCACGCCTCCAGCAACGCTGGCAGTTCGCTCAGCGTGGCAATCTCACCATGTGGCGCAACGTCGCCTTCCCAGGGCACGCCTGAGGGGTTGTACCACACCGCCTTGAAGCCAGCTTGCAGGGCCCCAGCGATATCGTCATGGGGGTTGTCACCCACGTGTACCGACGTATTCGCCTGTGCCTTGCCAAGGCGCAACGCCTCGTTGAACAGGCGGGTATCAGGTTTGCCTACCCCCAGGTCTTCGGCGCACAAGGCGAAACTAAAGTAATCCGCCACCCCTAGCCTGCGCACGTCCGCATTGCCATTGGTCAACGCACCCAAGGTATAGCGCTGCGCCAGAGTTTCGAGTGTTGTGGCGGCGTCCGGGAAGAAATCTACGCGGTGCCGTGCTTCTAGAAACACTTCAAACCCTTCCTTGGCCAACGCCTGCGCGTCATCGAGTGCGTAGCCAGCCTCCTGAAGCGCGATGAACATGACCTGCTGGCGCAAGTGGCTGATGCGGTGAGCCAGGCCAGGGTCGGCGCCGACCAACCGCTGACGGATCTCGAACAGGCGCTCCGGCGGGAAAGGCCCAAGTTTGGGTGCGTGGCTGGCCAACCAATCACGTAGGGCGGTTTCTGCACCCTGGATCACCGGCGCGGTGTGCCACAGGGTGTCGTCCAGGTCGAAGGTTACCAATGTAAGACTCATGGTTGTTCATCGCCTTTGGTTCGCTTGGCACGCGGGTGCGCGCTGTCGTACACCCGTGCCAGGTGCTGGAAGTCCAGGTGGGTATAGATCTGGGTGGTAGAGATGTCAGCATGGCCAAGCATCTCCTGTACCGCGCGTAGGTCTTGAGAGGATTCAAGCACATGGCTGGCGAAGGAGTGTCGCAGCATATGTGGGTGCAGGCGTTGGCCAAGTTCACGCTGACCGGCAGCTTGCACCCTCAGGCGAATAGCCTGCTGCCCCAGGCGCTCACCTCGCTTACTAATGAACAGGGCGTCATCCACGGGGTTGGCCAGCCCACGAAAGGTCAGCCACTGGCGTACGGCCTCACGCGCCTTGGTTCCGATGGGCACCAGGCGCGCCTTGTTGCGTTTGCCCTGTACCTGCACCAGCCCTTGGGCCAGGTCCAGCGCGTTCAGGTCCAGGCCGGTGAGTTCCGACAAGCGAAGCCCGGACGAATAGAACAGTTCCAGCATGGCCTGATCGCGGCGGCCAATGAAGTCATCCTCCACGGCGCCGTCAAGCAGCTGCTGGGCACGGTCGGTGTCCAGTACCTTGGGTAGGCGCCGCTCGCCTTTAGGTGCCGACAAGCCAACGGCCGGATTGTGTTCGCACAAGCCTTCTCGCAGCAACCAGCCATAAAAGCTACGAACGGCTGACAGCAAACGGGCCAGGCTTCGAGGCGCTTGGCCATGCTGGTGCAGGCGTGCAACCAGCCGGCGCAGCTTGGCTGCGGTCAGGTCTGGCCAGCGTGTAACCTCCACTTGCTCGCAGTGCTGTAACACCTTCGCCAGGTCGTTGCGGTAAGCCTGCAAGGTATGGGCTGACGCCTGGCGTTCAGTGCGCAGGTGGTGGTAGTAACCGTCCAGTTGCGCCTGCATGGCTAGCGCACCGGCCGTGGGGCGCCAGTGAAGCGCGGCAACACACGGCTCAGCACCTCAGCGATATGGGTCAGAAACAACGTACCTACGGAGCTGCGGTAATGATCGGCATCCGTACTGCCAATGGCCAGCACGCCCTGTAGCCCTTGATGCACCAAGGGCACCAGCGCGGTAGAGGCGACGTGCGTGTGTTGCCCAGGGCCAAAGAGGAACTCAAGCTCTGTAGGGCGGAGTACACCGATGGCCGGCCGTGAATCGGTAAGCAACGCGCCGAGCGCCTGTTGTGCCTCCCCCAAGGGCGCCGAGCGACCAACGGCCGGCCCGGCATCGGAGAAGAGAATCAGGCTCACAAAGGGCACCTTGAAAGACTGGCGCAAGCTGTCGTCCACGGCCATAACAACCTCTTCAAGGCTGCCCGCATCCAGAATGTCCAGCATCAAGCGGCGGGTTTTCTCGAACAGCCGGTCGTTATCCCGTGCCACATCCATCAGGTGGCTCAGGCGCTGCCGCAGCTCGGTATTGCGCTCTCGTAGAAGCTTGAGCTGGTGCTCGACCAAGGACACGGTATCGCCACGCTTGTGGGGAATACGCAGCGTGGCCAGCAGGCTTTCATGGTGTTCGAAGAATTCGGGGTTGCGCTCCAGATAGGCCGCTATGGCCTCGGTACTGGGCTCGTCGCCAGCACGGGTGCCGGGTTCGTTGGTATCGTCTTCCGGCGTAGCGTGGGTGGAGGGCGGTAACAGGGGCTCGTCGCTCATGGTTGCTACTCTCCGATGTTAGAGGCGGACCTGGCCTTCGTAAACGCGCGTTGCCGGGCCAGTCATCATGACCGAATGCCCTGGGCCTGCCCATTCCAGGGAAAGGCTGCCTCCAGGAAGCTCCAGCGTGAGCGGGGAGTCCATCCAGCCTTGGGCGATGGCCGCAACCGCAGCGGCGCACGCTCCAGTACCACACGCCTGGGTTTCGCCCGCACCGCGCTCCCATACCCGCAACTTGGCCTGCTGGCGGTCAAGCACTTGCAAGAAGCCAACGTTTACCCGCTCCGGGAAGCGTGGGTGGTGCTCGATACGCGGCCCCAGCGTGTGTACAGGCGCGGTGTCGACGTCGCCTACACGCAGCACCGCATGAGGGTTACCCATGGACAGGGCGGCAATGTCATAGGCCGCGGCATCGACTTCCAGCGCATGGACCAGTTGATCCACGTCGGCTTGAAAGGGGACCAGCGCCGGCGAAAGCACCGGCGGGCCCATGTCTACGCGTACCTGGCCATCGCTCCGCACGTCCAGCTCGATGATGCCTTTTTTAACTTGAACCCTGATGGTCTTCTTTGCCGTCAACCGCTTATCCAGCACGAAGCGGGCAAAACAACGGGCACCGTTGCCGCATTGCTCTACCTCCGTGCCGTCGGCATTGAAAATTCGGTAGCGGAAGTCCACGTCCGGGTTGGTAGGGGCTTCTACCAGCAACAGTTGATCGAAACCAATGCCGGTATGACGGTCCCCCCACTGCCGGGCGTGCTTAGGGGTAATGTGGGCATGTTGGCTGACCAGGTCCAGGACCATGAAGTCATTGCCCAGGCCGTGCATCTTAGTGAAGCGCAGCAGCATGGCCATTTACTCCGGCAGCAGGCTTTCGCCCGCATAGAGCTCAGCGATGGTCTCGCGGCGGCGGACCTCGTGAGCGTCATTGCCATCGACCAGTACCTCGGCGCAGCGCCCGCGCGTATTGTAGTTGGAGCTCATCACGAAGCCGTAGGCCCCCGCGGAATGCACCGCCAGCAGGTCGCCCTCGGCCAGCGCCAGTTCGCGGTCCTTGGCCAGAAAGTCGCCTGTCTCGCAGATTGGCCCGACGATGTCATAAGGCCGGGCAGCCTCGCTGCGCGGGCGCACGGCGGTAACGTCCATCCAGGCCTGATACAAGGCCGGGCGAATGAGGTCGTTCATGGCTGCGTCGACGATCGCGAAGTCTTTGTACTCGGTGTGCTTGAGGTACTCGACCTGCGTGACCAGTACGCCTGCATTGGCGACGATAAACCGGCCCGGCTCGAACAGCAGCGCCAGGTCGCGACCCGCAGTGCGTTCACGCACCGCTTTGATGTAGTCACTTACCTGAGGAGGCTGTTCGTCGCGATACCGCACGCCCACGCCGCCGCCCAAGTCAATGTGCCGCAGGTGAATGCCGCAATCACCCAGGCGATCTACCAAGGCCAGCAGGCGATCCAGGGCGTCCAGGAACGGCGACAGGGTAGTGAGCTGAGAACCGATGTGGCAGTCCACGCCGATCAGGTCAAGATTTGGCAGCTGCGCGGCGCGCAGGTACACCGCTTCGGCCTGCTCGATAGCAATGCCGAATTTGTTTTCCTTGAGCCCTGTGGAGATATAAGGGTGGGTACCGGCGTCTACGTCGGGGTTGACCCGCAACGAAACAGGAGCCTGCACGCCCAGCTCGGCGGCTACCGATTGCAGGCGTTCGAGTTCATCGGTCGACTCTACGTTGAAGCAGTGCACGCCCACTTCCAGCGCACGGCGCAGGTCCGCACGGGTTTTGCCCACGCCGGAGAACACGACGCGGTCAGCCCGGCCGCCAGCGGCCAATACCCGTTCCAGCTCACCTCCGGAAACGATATCGAAGCCTGCACCCAGCCGTGCCAGGACGTTGAGCACGGCGAGGTTCGAGTTGGCCTTTACCGCGAAGCACACCAGGTGCTCCACCCCTTCCAAGGCGTCGGCGTAGGCGCGGTACTGGGCTTCGATGTGTGCCCGTGAATAGACATAGACCGGCGTACCAAAGCGTTCGGCCACGGCCGAGAGCGCTACCCCTTCAGCAAAGAGTTCGCCGTCACGGTATTGAAAAGCGTTCATGTCAGCCCTTATTCGTGTTGATGCGACTGGCTATGACCGTCGTGCTTGGCGTCGTCAGGCAGGAACAACGGGCCTTTTTGACCACAAGCGGACACAAGGCAGGCAACCGCGACCAGCGCAGCGAATGAGGCGATCAGGCGCTTCATGGGAAATCCTTTGGATAAACCGTCAGTTGCGGCCGAGTATACCGACGGGGGGGCGCCTTGCCTATGAAATGCCCGCTCCGCCGGGCGGCGACCCTGCGGCGGATAGTCTTTGCATTCGCTTTGATCTGCTCGTATCTTGCCGCAGTTGTTTGGCCTATCCACTACCGAGGTTGCTGATGAGTTTGACCGAAGCGCGTTTCCACGATCTGGTGGACAGTACCCAGGAAGCTCTGGAAGACGTGTTCGACGAAAGCGATCTGGACGTGGACGTAGAGAGCTCCGCAGGCGTACTCACCGTTCGCTTTGACAATGGCACACAGCTGATTTTCAGCCGGCAGGAGCCGCTGCGCCAGCTGTGGCTCGCGGCGCGTTCAGGCGGTTTTCATTTCGATTACGACGAAGCCAGTGGCAAGTGGATGTGCGATTCCACCGACGAGCTCCTCAACGAAATGCTGGGGCGCATCGTGCATGAACAAGCCGGCGCACAACTGGACTTCGATGAACTCTGATGGCTACCAAACCGTTGTACAGCAATGTCAGCACTGCCGTGAAATCACCCTGCATCAGCCTGTGCAAGCTGGATGAAAGCCGTTATTGCCAGGGATGTTTCCGTCACGTCGAGCACATCCGCGAATGGCGCGCTGCCAGTGACGAACGTCGCCGCGAGATCCGCAGCCTGGCAGACCAGCATCGCCTTAGCACAGCTGCCGAGGCGCCCGAAGCGCCGCGTTAAGCGCTGACTCCAGCGTTGTCTTGTAGCGTAGGTAACTGTTGCTGGACAGCACCTGATCGCCACTGAGGCTGGAGAGGTCCAAGTCAGTGAGGTAGCAGCGGTATTGCGCGGCATCGCGTCGGTGGGCCACGATTTCCTGAGCGACCTGTCCGTACAGCCGGTCACCGTAGTCCAGGTCGCTGAATTCCTTGTCATTGCAGTACAGCGTCACGCCGGGAGGGCCGTTCTGGGCTTTTCTAAGAATGGCCTGCACTTCATAGAGCCCCGTTTCTTCAACCGGTTGAGGCAGTGGGCAGCGCTCCACGGCCTTGGCCTGCCCCCCGGTACTGGTGATGCGATAAAACAACGTCCCCAGTGTGCGGGGGCTGGCCATGGCTAGCCGCGCTTCACGCCGATAAGCCACTGCCTGCAGGAAACGGTGCAGCGGCAACAGCAAGCTGGCTTCGTCTCGAAAGGGGAGCTGCTGATGCCACAGGCCGTTGTACTCATCCAGTACATAGACCGTGGCTTCTTCCCCCTGGCGGCTGTAAAACACCTGTACGCACTCAGGGTGACCATGAGGCAGTACCAAGGCCAGTTCATGCTCGCCCAGTGCATAAGCATCCAGGTGAAGCGGGCTGTAGGCCCTCAGGGGGCGTGACAGGTAGTCAAGCAGCACGGGCAGCCCTGGTAGAGAAACATGTCGCACATTGCCAGGCACCAGCTCCAGCACGTGGTAATGCTGCTCTACTTGAATCAGGTAGCGGTGGCCTAACTGGCGGTCCAAGAGCTCGGCGGCGGTGTCGAACAGCGCTTGCACCCTGGCGCTGATGGCAGGGGCCCGGTTGTGGCAAAAACAACTGACCCGCAGCGTGGCGGCCGGCCGTAAAGCCGCGCGCGTATTCAAGTGATCGCGCAGGCATTCCAGCAGGGCGTGGCGGCTGTCATAGCGGTTATAGAGCGTCTCGTTCCAGCTGTTGAGGGTCACTTGGTCCAGCGTAAGTACGAGGTTGTCCCGAACACCTGAATAGCTGAGTGAGTCCGTGCGCTCGGTGGTCATCAGGATATTCAGTTCGCGATGGTGCTTAAGCGGGTCGACCCCTACGTTCACCAGTAGCGCGACTTCACGGGGTGCGCTGGGTTGTAGCCACTGGGCTTCGCTGACGTCAGGCATAGGCAGCGCCACCGTTCGCTGCAACACGGCCAGCAGGTTGAACAGCTCGTAGTCGGTAAGGTCGGACTCGCCTGGGTGCAGCGCGATACGTGTACTGGTGTCGATGACACCGTTGCAGTGGCACCACACCAGTAGCTCGATAAGGTCCTGGCTGCGTTTGAGTGGCATGTATTGCTCACAGTCGGTGGCGCTATGGTTGCCGCGGTACAGGTACCACAGCCGCTTGCCAGCCTCGCGCCGGTTGGGCCCTTGCAACAAGGTCAAGGTGTCCTCGGCCAGAGACGGGGCAATGCCGGGATTGACAAGCTCCACCTTGCTGGCGCGCCGTTCGAAGGCGGCATACAGGCGCCGCCCCAGCACGGCAAGGTCTTTGCGGCTGGTAGGGCTGTCGGCGTGCTGATCGTGTGCAAAACGGGTAAGGAACCGATAACTGCCGTTGAGTTCGCTCACCAGGGCTTGGCGTTCAGCGGTGACCTGGCCTACCTTCCACCGGCTCCGGTTGTCCAGCAGCCGCACGTGCTGTTCAGCCCAGCCCCACTCGATCACCAGGCGCTGCATGGCCTGCGTTTGCCAATCAGCCTGGCGCCCCGTGCGGGCCAGACTGACCTTGCGATTGACCTTAAGGTACAGTGCCCGCCTTACCAATTCGAGCCGGCCGTGTTCGCCGCGGCCCTTGAGGTACGCCTCGATCTGGCGGTACACCATCATGTAGGGGTCCAGGCTGTCCAGGTCCAGTCGGCCTTGGTAGATGGCGTGTTTAAGCTGCAAACCGAGGCATTCTACAGTCGGGTGTTGGCTGGCATACACCTCGGCCACCAGCAGCTTGAGCAAGGACTTGTAAGGGGCTTGCAGGCCTTTGAACAGCTGCCACAAGCCTGCGCCTACGTATTCGTTGGCAGGGATGCGCGACAGGTTGCCCAAGTCCAGTACATCCTGTTCTCGAATGAACCGCTTGCTGAGAAGCGCCTGGGTGAAGGCTGTGTAATTGACCTCTTCGTAGACGGGTACCAGCCACCATAAAGGTGTGCGCCCCGCTAACCAGATCGCTGTGCGGTAAAACTCGTCCAGCAACAAATAATGCTGAGTCGTTCCACTGTCATCGGAGCTGAGCGTATCGTCGCGGTCTTCCCGTACAAAGCGTTCGCAGTCCACCAAAAAACAATGCACCTCCGCCCCCAGGGTGGCGGCCCAGGCTTCAATGGCCTGGCCTTTGCGTTGAAGCTCATCGAGTGCTTCCGGCGCCAGGCCTGAGGCATGGCACACCCACACGTCCATGTCGCTGCCTTCGTCCTGGGCCAGGCTGCCCAGGCTACCCATCAAGAACAGGCCCAGTATGGGCGCCGGTGCGTTGCCTCGGCGTGGTTTGTAGGCGAACGACCGTGTCAGGCGCTGTGCTTCGGCCAGCACCTCCTCGCCGGGGGCGTAATGGCTCACCCCCGCTGGGGTAACGCCAGACACATAGCCTGGGAGCAGCGGATGATTGACGTGAAACAGCAGCGGCAGTAACCGCAGCACGAATTGCTGCCTGCTGGCGAAGCCGTCCAGGGCGCGTTGCAGGCGCCCATGGTTGACCGTCAGGAACCGTTGGCGCAGTTGAGCCAGGACCTTACGGTCAATGCCTGCGCTAAGGTCGGGGCGGATTTCAAGGGTGCGGGTCATCTCGAGATCAGGCGCCAGGCCGATAACAGGGTATAGGTGTTATCGGCCAGAGGCGTTCGAGGTTGAGTGCAGTCAGGCGGTTTCTGTGGTGTGCAGTATGGTCAGCAATGACTGCGCATGCTGCGCCGCTTCAAGCCCCAGGCTTGTGAGGTAGCCGCCATCGGGCTGGGTGATGAGTTCTTTCTCATGCAGCCGAGCAGCGGCTGCGATCGCGCCAGGGGTTGCGGTTTGATGGACCTTTAACCCTTCCAGGGTTGTGTCCAGGTTGAACAAAGACAGCAGTTCGATTTCGGCAATCAGTTCTGGGCTGTAGGTCATGCGGCGGCCTCGCTGTTGTTATTGTTAAACGAAGCCCCTCCGGCAGGTACGGGCTCAGGCTTCGTCAGGAAGCTCGGGCAGGTCGCGTAGGGCGGCCTCGTACCATTCCCCGTCGAAGGGGCGATCGGCCTTGAGCATGTTGTCGATCTCGATCGCCAACACGTGGGCCATGAGCTTGAGAATATCCTCTTCTTCGTATCCCACCAGCTTGAGTTTGTTAAAAGTTGCCTGGGCGGCCTGAGGCTCTCCGCTTTCCAGCTGATTGCGGATCGCCTCGGTGAGGGTCACTTCAGCGAAGTCTTCATCGTTCAGTTCATCGTTCATCAGTAGTCCTTAGCGTTGAGCCAACAAGGCCGTGCCGCGAATGACGGCCGCACGTACCTGCGCAGGTGCCGTGCCGCCAATGTGATCCCGGGCATTGACCGAGCCTTCCAGGGTAAGCACGTCAAACACATCGGCGTCGATGTGATCGCTGAACTGGCGCAATTCATCGAGGCTCATTTCGGCGAGGTCCTTTCCCGTCTCGACGCCATGTTTCACAGCGTGGCCGACGATCTCGTGGCAATCGCGGAAGGGCAGGCCGCGACGCACCAAGTAGTCTGCCAGGTCTGTTGCGGTCGAAAAGCCGCGCAAGGCGGCCTCGCGCATGATGGCGTGGCGCGGCTTGATGGCAGGGATCATGTCTGCAAATGCACGCAGTGAGTCGCGCAAGGTATCGGCCGCGTCGAACAATGGCTCTTTGTCTTCCTGGTTATCCTTGTTGTAGGCCAGAGGCTGGCCTTTCATCAGGGTCAGCAGGCCCATCAGCGCGCCGAAGACCCGCCCGCTTTTGCCACGAACCAGCTCAGGCACGTCCGGGTTTTTCTTCTGAGGCATGATGGAGCTACCGGTGCAGAAGCGATCCGGCAGGTCGATGAACTGGAACTGGGCACTGGTCCACAGCACCAGCTCTTCGGAGAAGCGCGACAGGTGCATCATGGCCAGGCTCGCCGCCGCACAGAACTCGATGGCGAAGTCCCTGTCGGACACGCCATCCAGTGAATTCCCACTGACCGCTTCAAACCCCAATAGCGCACACACAGCGTCGCGGTCGATGGGGTAGGTGGTCCCGGCGAGGGCTGCGCTGCCCAAGGGTAGCCGGTTGGTGCGCTTGCGGCAGTCCACCAGGCGCTCATAGTCGCGGCTGAGCATCTCGAACCACGCCATGAGGTGATGGCCGAACGTAACCGGCTGGGCGGTTTGCAAATGGGTGAACCCTGGCATGATAGTGCCAGCTTCGCGTTCGGCAACCTCTAGCAAACCTTGTTGCAGGCGGGTAATCTCGCTCAAGATCGTGTCGATTTCATCGCGCAACCACAGACGGATATCGGTCGCGACCTGATCGTTTCGGCTGCGGCCTGTGTGCAGCTTTTTGCCGGTTACGCCAAGGCGGTCGGTCAGCCGGGCCTCAATGTTCATGTGAACGTCTTCGAGGTCCACGCGCCATTCGAACTGGCCGGCTTCGATCTCGGCCTGTATGGCACCAAGCCCTTCGACGATAGCGTCACGCTCTGCCTCGGTGAGCACGCCCACTTGGGCAAGCATGGTGGCATGGGCAACGGAGCCCATGATGTCGTGACGGTACAGGCGCTGGTCGAACGTCACGGAAGCGGTGAAGCGGGCGACGAAGGCGTCGACGGGTTCGCTGAAGCGGCCGCCCCAGGACTGGTTGGTCTTGTCGGTCATGACTGGCTCGTTGAAGGTTCAAACGGGAAGTACCGCATCATAGCAGGCTCGCCGGGTATTAGGCGTTCAGGGGCGCCGCAGCGGGGTTGGGCATCATAGAACCAAACCGATTGAGTAATGTGTCGCTGGCGAACGTCTACAGTTCAAGTGGACGCTGCAACCTTGGGCGATGTGAGCTGCGAAGGCTTCAAACCAAGACACCTCAGCAACCCCACTGCGGGGCAGCGGCAGGCGACCATAGGGAGAGTCAAGTTGCGCCTTAATCACTGTGAGGCACCCCTAATAAAGAGGGTGTCAGCGATCACCGCGAAGAAGCGAAAAACCTCATCGTTCCGTTTACGGGCACTTTTCACTACTGTCGCCAGTCTCAGCGTGGTATGCCGCCACGGCCGTCAGTTCACCTGTCTACGCTATCTATCCGCGAGACTTACGCAGGAATCCGGCACTCTATGAATGTCCTGATCGTTGATGACGAACCTATGGCCCGCGAGAAACTGAGCCGAATGGTCAGCGACCTCGAGGGGTACAGTGTCTTGGAGCCCGGCGCCGGTAGTGGCGACGAGGCCTTGACGCTTATTGAAAGCCTTAAGCCCGATGTTGTGTTGTTGGACGTGCGCATGCCAGGCCTGGATGGCTTGCAAGTGGCCGCCAAACTGTGCGAACGGGATGCGCCACCTGCCATTGTGTTTTGCACCGGCCAGGACGAGTTCGCTGTCGATGCTTTCCAGAGCAACGCCGTACACTTCCTGATGAAACCGGTGAGTTCGGAGAAACTCTCCGATGCGCTCAAGCAGGCCGAACGGCCCAACCGCATCACGCTTCAGGCCCTTACTCGGCCGGCTGCCACCAATGGCACGGGCCCTCGTACCCATATCAGTGCCCGCACGCGCAAAGGCATCGAGCTTATCCCGCTTGACCAAGTGATCTATTTTATTGCCGATCACAAATACGTCACGCTGCGCCATGACCATGGTGAAGTACTGCTCGATGAGCCACTTAAGGCGCTAGAGGATGAGTTCGGTGAACGCTTTGTGCGCATTCACCGCAACGCGCTGGTTGCACGCGAGCGCATCGAGCGGCTGCAACGCACCCCGCTGGGTCACTTCCAGTTATATTTAAAGGGCCTGAACGGTGATGCACTTATCGTGAGCCGCCGGCATGTTGCCGGTGTGCGTAAGATGATGCAGCAACTCTAAGCCCCGGCTTGAAAGGGCACTTACAGGCGTTTCTATCTGCTCGATAGACGCGCCTGGCCGTTACCGGTGCAGTGAGCTGGTATCATTAGCCGTATTTAGGCTTACGGTAATTCTTCATGCATGTCCGCTCTATTCGCATTGCTACCCGCAAAAGTGCGCTTGCCTTATGGCAGGCCAACTACGTTAAGGCACGCCTTGAACAAGCGCACCCGCTGCTGCAAGTGACCCTGGTGCCCATGGTGAGCCGTGGCGACAAGTTGCTCGATTCGCCCTTGGCGAAGATTGGTGGCAAAGGCCTGTTCGTGAAAGAGCTGGAAACCGCACTGCTGGAAAACGAAGCGGATATCGCGGTTCACTCCATGAAAGATGTCCCCATGGATTTCCCTGAAGGCTTAGGGTTGTACTGCATCTGTGAGCGCGAAGACCCACGGGACGCGTTCGTCTCTAACGTGTACGACGGCCTTGCTAGCCTGCCTAAAGGGAGCGTGGTAGGGACATCCAGCCTGCGTCGCCAGGCGCAATTGCTGGCGCGTCGGCCGGACCTCCAGATCCGCTTCCTGCGAGGCAACGTCAATACACGGCTTGCCAAGCTCGATGCTGGCGAATACGACGCGATTATTTTGGCCGCTGCAGGCCTCATTCGCCTAGGGTTCGAGGACCGTATCCGTGACAACCTTGATGTCGCTGACAGCCTGCCCGCAGGAGGGCAGGGCGCGGTAGGAATCGAGTGTCGCACCGGTGATACTGAGTTGCAGGCGTTGTTGGCACCGCTTCACCACGGCCCTACGGCTGCGCGGGTTGGCGCCGAGCGCGCCATGAACCGCTGTCTTAATGGCGGTTGCCAGGTGCCCATTGCGGCCTATGCTGTCCTCGAAGACGATCAGCTATGGTTACGCGGGCTGGTAGGGCGCCCCGATGGCACCATGCTGCTAATGGCGCAGGCCCGGGGCAGCCAGAGCGATAGCGAAGCCATTGGCTGTCGCGTGGCTGATGAGCTACTTGAGCAAGGCGCGCAGACCATACTCGATGATATTTACGCCCCGGATAGCGGCCATTGAGTCGCTGGCGGCTGCTGCTGACTCGCCCCGAGGCTGAATCGGCCACGTTGGCTGAAGCCCTCCATGACCATGGCCACTACGCCAGTGTGGTGCCAATGCTGCGCATCGAGCCCCTAGCCAACATAGCGCCGCGCGCGACGGATTGGTTATACCGTTTCACGCTGATCATTGTTGTCAGTAAGCCAGCGGCCCAGCTGTGCCTGAGCCTGTTCAACCCTGTGCCAACACCAGGTGGCCCGCGCTGGTTCGCCGTGGGCGCCGCGACAGCGGGCATTCTTCACACTGCCGGGCTACCTGTGGCCTTTCCCGAACAAGGTGACGACAGCGAAGCGTTGTGGCAGTTGCCTTCGTTAATGGCCGCGTTGGCGACGCCTGGTTGCAGAGCGTTGATCGTGCGTGGTGAGGGGGGTCGCGAGTGGCTGGCCGAGCGCCTGGTAGAGCAGGGCGCTCAGGTGGACTACCTTGAACTGTACCGTCGCATCGTTCCTGATTATCCTTCCAACCTGATTGCCCATCAGCTGCAAGCGGAACGCTTGAACGCGGTGGTGGTCAGCAGTGGTCAGGGGTTGGAGCATTTGCACCGCCTCGCAGGCGATGCCTGGCCGGCGATTACTACAATGCCGCTATTCGTACCGAGCGCCCGGGTTGAAAGCCTCGCCCAGGCATTAGGCTGTCGAGAACCGGTCAACTGCCGTGGCGCGGGTAACGCGGCCCTGATTGCAGCGTTGGCCGCCCGCAGCCCGTGAAACGCGCCCTTACAAAGGAAGGATACGTGAGCGAAACAGTCCCGCCCCAAGATCCCAAGGAACCGATCCGTCCGCCCGTGGAGCCGCCTGTCAAGGCGCCTGCCTCTGGGCCTGCGAGCAAACCTGCTGTCGATCCGGTAACCAAGCCTACTCCAACCCCGGGTTCCAGCACGTCTGCGCCGGTGCGCACCGCGCCTGGGGGTGCGCGTGGCCTGGCGATAGTGGCGTTACTGATAGGGGCGGCAGGCGTAGGCGTCGGCGGATGGGCAGCCTGGCAACTGCGCCACCTCAATGCTGGCCAGCGCCAGCAAACCACTCAGGTTGAAACCCTGACAACGGCTAACCGTACCGTGGCCGAACAGGCGCGTAGCCTGGATGCGAGGCTGGCGCAGCTGCCCGGTGCTGATGAACTGGAAGAGCGCCGCCGCCTGGTGGCACAGCTTCAAAGCGACCAGCAACGGCTAGGGCAGCGCCTGGAGACAGTGCTGGGTGCCAGCCGGCAGGATTGGCGTCTTACAGAGGCTGAGCACTTGGTGCGGCTGGCAAGCCTGCGGTTGTCGGCACTTCAGGACGTCAATAGTGCGCGTGCCCTGGTGCAAGGGGCGGATGACATTTTGCGCGAGCAGGACGACCCCAATGCCTTCGCCGCCCGTGAGCAATTGGCGCGTAGCCTGACTGCCTTGCAGGCCACCCAGCAGCCGGACCGCACCGGCCTGTTCCTGCAACTGGCGGCTTTGCGCGATCAAGCCGTCCAACTGTCTGCACTTGCGCCGCAATTCGAGGCCGATCGCCAGGCAGCCAGCGCTGCCAACGATGACAGTACGTTGCACTGGCGCCAATGGTGGGCACGCATTTCAGGCTTCTTCCGGGTCGATTTCAACCCTGATGCCAACGTACGGCCGTTGTTGGCGGGGCAAAGCCTTAACCAGGTACGCCTGGCGCTTGGCTTAGCGTTGGAACAGGCTCAATGGGCTGCCCTTAATGGCGAAGGAGCTGTATTCAAGCTGTCCCTTGGGCAGGCACAGGAAATCCTCAGCGCCAACTTTAGCCAAGACAACGCCCAGGCGAGCACACTGCTTACACACTTGAAGGCTTTCAGCGACAGCCAAGTCACCGTGGCCACGCCTGACCTTGCGGATAGCCTGACTGCCTTGCAGGCGTATATGACGCGGCGCCATCAAGCGACCACCGCAGCGCCTGCTACACAGGAGCGGCAGCCATGAAGCGCCTGTATCTGGTCCTGTTCCTGACTATCGCCCTGGCGTTGGTCATCGGCCTGGGCGTGTCGCTCCATCCGGGGTACGTGTTGGTGGATTACCCCCATGTGTTCCGCTACGAGTCTGGCCTTTGGACCACCCTGGCGGCATTGCTGGCAGTGGCGCTGGTGATCATGTTCCTGGTGGGGCTGGTACGGCTGCTGACGACCTCCGGTGGGGTGGTGAACCCCTGGTCACGTCGCAATCGGCGACGCCGGGTCCAGTCAGCCATTGCCCAGGGCCAGATCGACTTGGCTGAGGGTCGCTGGGCCAGCGCGCAGAAGCACCTGAAGCGAGCGGCTGAAAGCGAGCGCTACCCCTTGTTTTACTACTTGGGTGCTGCGCGGGCGGCGAACGAGCAGGGCTTGCATGAAGAAAGCGATAATCTGCTCGAACAGGCGCTGCAGTGCCAACCCAAGGCCGAGCTGGCCATTGCCCTGAACCACGCCCAATTACAAGCTGAGCGCGGTGACAACGACGGCGCATTGGCCACGCTGCAAGTCATGCATGAGCGCCACCCCACCAATGTTCAGGTGCTTAGGCAGTTGGCCAACCTGTGCGTGCAGCGTGGCGAGTGGTCAGCCGTAGTGCGCTTGTTACCTGAGCTGCGCAAACAGAAGATCATGGGTACTACAGAGCTCTCTGCACTCGAACAGCGTGCGCTAGGCGAGCGCCTACTCCCTGCAACCACCGGCCAAGAGCCCGGCGACGAGGCCGCAGTAGACGCCGCCTGGCAGCAGCTCAGCAGCAGTCAGCGTCAAGAGCCTGCATTGGTGCTCAGCTATGCTGAGCGGCTGCGCCGGCTAGGCGAAACGGCCAAAGCTGAGGGCGTGCTAAGGGCCACGTTGAAGCGCACCTATGACAGTCACTTGGTACGGCTGTACGGCGTGGTACCGGGTGAAGAGCCCAGCAAGGCCCTGGCCTTTGCCGAGGGGTTGCTCAAAGATCATCCGCAAGACCCTAGCCTGCTGCTGACCCTTGGCCGCCTGTGCTTGCATAACCGCCTGTGGGGTAAGGCGCGGGATTACCTGGAAAGCAGCCTTCGCCTGCAACGCAACCCGGAAGCCTGCGCAGAGTTGGCTCGGCTGTTGGCTCAACTGGGTGATACGCAGCGGAGTAATCAGCTGTTCCAAGAAGGCCTGGGGTTGCTGGACGAGCGTTTTCTGGCCAGCCCACTTCCGGGCCCTATTGCGGTCTAGCGTGTGAAGGGGCGCGTAACCTGCCAGGTGCGCTGCCTCCGCCCGTTCAGCAAGTGACTCAACCACCGCTCTGTGAAACCTGCGTTTTCAGAGTTGTTCCTATGCCGGCCGTCTTGAAACCCCTTCCCGGTTTCACTACCGTTGCTGCCTGTTCATTGTGTATCTGGAACGCCAATGCCTTCGGCCCGACCGCGTTACCTGTTCGTGTTGGCTAGCCTGCTGGCCCTGCTGGCTTTGAGCGCGTCGGTTTACCTGGAAAAGGTAGTGCTGCTTCGGCCCTGCTCACTGTGTCTGGTTCAACGCGGCTGTATTGCGCTTGTTGCGTTGGTATGCGCCATGGCCAGCGTGTTTAGGTCAAAAACGCCTAGCCTCCGCGCGTATGCGTCCCTTGCTTTGCTCTTTTCGACCTTGGGCGCAGCCTCTGCTATTCGACAGTTGTGGCTACAGGTCAGCGCGCCCCTCTCTCCCTACCTGTGCTACCCGAACCTTTTTCTCAGTGGCCAGTCTCAGCCTCTGCTCGAAACACTGAGGCTGTATGTACTGGGATCACCGGACTGTGCCGTCATCAATTGGACGATGCTGGACATGAGCCTGCCCGAATGGAGTTTGCTGGCATTTGCAGGGCTCATCGCCATCAGTGTATTCCAGCTTTTCAAGCGGTGAGGCGCGCCGCCAAGGTGAGCGCTTTCAGGCTACCTCAAGGTGTGGGCTTGCGATCATCAGGCCTTGGGCATAATCTCACTGAACGCGCCGGATTGTGGCCCTTTGCTACGTTCGATGGACGTACAGTGCAGGTTCGCTGGCCATTGGCTGGTTTGCGTTCCGTCACTCAACGTGAACCTCAAGGGAAGAACAGATCATGCTGGAAAGTTGTCAGAATGCGCAGGAACGTTGGGGTGGGGTCCACCTGATCATTGATCGTTGGTTGCAAGAGCGCAAGCAGCTGATCAAGGCGTTCGAGGCAATCGATCAAGCCTCCGAAGAGGGCCGCCTGCGTCGTCAGGGCCTGAAGGATTTTTGCGCGACCCTCCTGGATTATGTGTCTGCAGGCCATTTTGGTGTGTATGAACAGCTTAGCGATGAAGCCAAGGCGTTCGGTAATGAGCGAGGCCTTGAGCTTGCCAAGCAGATTTACCCGCGTCTCGATGTGCTGACCGAGGGCTGCCTCAAGTTTAACGACCACTGCGACAGTGGCGATTGCACGGATTTCGCGGACATGTCCGCGCGACTCAGAGAACTAAGCGGCGTGTTGCACGAGCGCTTTGAGCTGGAAGACTGCCTCATCGAGGTGTTGCACACCGCGCACCGCGCAGAAGCAGCGCAGGCCTGAGTACCCTTAGCTAGAAAGGTTGCGCAGTTCGATTTCAAACACTAGCGGCGTATAGGGTGGGATCAACTCACCCGCGCCTTCTGCGCCATACGCCTGATCCGACGGCACTACGATGCGCCATCGTGCCCCTGTAGGCATCTGCGGCAGAGCAATCTTCCAACCGTCGATCACGCTGTCGAGCCTGAACCACTGTGGTTGATCGTTCTGGTCGAATACGGTGCCATCCGGTAACTGCCCCTTATAGATCACTTCCACGCGCGAGCTGGCATCAGGTTTTGCACCTTGACCAGGCGAAAGCTCTGTATACAAGACCCCATTTTCCAATACGTGTGCGCCTGGCTTGGCACGCTCAGCCGCCATGAAATGGTGTTCGGCGCTCAGGGCCGCCTCGGCGGTGGAATCGTGGACAGGCTCATTGATTTGAGCCTCGTGCGTAGCCAGGATCTGCCGGATGCGCTCTTCATCCAGCGCTAGTGGCTGGTTGCGGTAAGACTGCTTAAGGCCTTCCACCAGCGCATCAACGTCCAGATCCGGCTGGTCGTCACGCAAGCGTTCGCCAATGCTGGCGCCCAGGCTGTAGCCCAGGTCATGGGCCGAGGGTACGGCTTGCTGCGCCATGCTCAAGGGGGAGGCCAGGCAGAGCGTTAGCAATAGGCGACGCGGCATAGAGTAGCTCCTTGAGGAAACACCGATTATCCCTACCCGAGGGTTCGCTTTCAAACGGCATGGCCCTTGGCTTGGGCAAGCGTAGCTAGTTTTCTTTCAAAGCCTAGCGAGCCGGCTCCGCCAGGCATACCATAGAGGCCCATTGGTGAGGAGGTATGACATGTCGGCCAAGAAAAAGCCTGTAAGCACACCGCTGCACTTGCTCCAGCAACTGACCGGCAGCCTGCTGGAGCACTTCGAGCAGGCCTGTACCGAAGCGCTTGCAGAGGCCGAGAAGGTCCTCGCCAAACTGGAAAAGCACCGCGTCAAGGTACAGGAAAAGCTGCACAAGCAGCGCGAGCGTATCGAAATTGCGGCCGCGGCTGGCAAACGCAAGGCTCAAGCCAAGGCCCGTACCACTGTCGAAGCCCTTGAGCAGTCACTCGTTGAGCTAGAAGGGCGCCAGGGCGAAACCCGGCAGTACATTGGCGAACTCAAGAGCGACATCCAGACAGGCTTGGCGCTTATTCAGGGCGTGAACAAGGTGCGAGAAGCTACGGGCAAGGCGCTGGAGAAGCGAGTGGTTTCTACGAACGCCAAGCCTGCAGCGACTCAAAAGCCGGTGCAGGTCGCAACGGTCAAAGCGCGCGCTTCACGGAGTGCGACGGTGGCCGAAGGTACAACCTCGGCAGGTACGGTCTCCAGCGCCTTTGCACCGATGGAGCCTGTGTCAATGGCACCTAAAACCAGGGGTCGCAAACCTACCCCCGGTGACGTTGCGCCGCTGGCAGAAGGTGTTACCCAGGCCTCGACTGCAGGCGTGAGCCGCCGGGCACCTCGCAAGCCGCGTGCCGGAGCCAACTCGGCACTCGCCAACCTGACCATGGCCGAAACCCCGGTCACGGACATTGCTACCGACTGAGCTACTCACGGCAGCGTAATCGCTGCGCGTAATGCGGCCTGAGCAGCCGAATCGGGTACAGCCCAGTTCAGCCACTCAGGCGATGCGCATTGGCCTGTTGGCCAGGCCTGTGCCTCGGCCTGGAGGCGTAATAGCAAGGTGCGCTCGGCGTCCAGTTCGAGTTGTTTTACGTGCACCCTGAGGGTGTTGAGCGCATCGTCTTCATGAGCTGCGGCTCGCCAATACTGGCGAAGCGCGCGAAGTGGGTCGACCACGGTGCTCGCCCAGGGCCCTGCGATAGCGTGCAAGGCATCAGCGCGAAGCTGTGACCACGGCACATGCCGCGTCTCGAGCCATAGCGCGCAGAGCGCCAGGCATACATTACTGCCCGTTGCCTGAACGCCAAGGCAGGCAGGTTCAACGCCCGGAAGGGCATACAGGTGGCATGCATAGCGCCATAGATCGTTGTGCATCACGCCCTCACGCCTTGAAGCAGGGAAGCTGGTAAACTCCGCCGCCATTATGATCCGAATCCAGAACCTTACTCTACAGCGTGGCCCGCAACGTCTTTTAGAAGACGCCGAGCTTACCCTGCACGCCGGCCAAAAAGCCGGTTTGATCGGCGCCAATGGCGCTGGTAAATCCACGTTGTTCGCGTTGCTGCGCGGCGAACTTGCGCCCGATGGCGGCACCTGCGACCTGCCGCCTGACTGGCGTATCGCCCACATGCGGCAGGAAATCGACACGCTTGAGCGTATCGCAGTGGATTATGTCCTCGATGGGGACCAGCGCCTGAGGGAGATCCAGCAGGGCCTTGCGGCGGCTGAAGCAGCGCAGGATGGGAGTGCGCTAGCCCGGCTTCATTCCGACCTCGACGCCGCCGACGGCTATACCGCCGACGCCAGGGCGCGCAAGTTGCTGGCAGGGCTAGGGTTCAGCAATGCCCAGATGGATCAGCCTGTGGGGGATTTTTCCGGCGGATGGCGCATGCGCCTCAACCTGGCCCAGGCCCTGATGTGCCCTTCGGACCTGTTGCTGCTCGATGAGCCCACCAACCACTTGGACCTGGATGCGATCCTGTGGCTGGAAGACTGGCTCAAAGGGTATGCCGGCACCTTGCTGCTGATTTCCCACGACCGGGACTTCCTGGACGCGGTGGTAGACCACATCGCGCATGTAGATCAGCGCACGTTGATGCTTTACCGAGGCGGCTACACCGCATTCGAGCGTGCCCGCGCCGAGCGCCTGGCGCAACAACAGCAAGCCTACGACAAGCAGCAGGCCCGTCGCGCCCACATGGAAAAATACATCGCCCGCTTCAAGGCGCAAGCGACCAAGGCACGCCAGGCCCAAAGCAGGATCAAGGCCCTTGAGCGCATGGAGGACATCTCCGCCGCTCACGTAGATTCGCCGTTCGAGTTCATTTTCCGAGAGGCGCACAAGCTTTCCAGCCCGTTGCTCGACCTCTCGGACGCCCGTCTGGGCTACGGCACCAAGGCAATCCTGGAGAAGGTCAAGCTACAGCTCACGCCGGGTGCACGTATTGGTTTGCTCGGCCCTAACGGCGCGGGTAAGTCGACGCTGATCAAAAACCTTGCGGGCGAGTTGGAGCCCTTGGGGGGTACATTGCGTCGGGGAGAGAACCTGGAGGTGGGCTATTTTGCCCAGCATCAGCTCGACTCCCTGGACGGCAAGGCCAGCCCCTTGTTACACATGCAGCGCCTTGCCCCTGGCGAGCGCGAGCAAACGCTCAAGGATTTCCTCGGGGGTTTCGATTTTCGCGGAGCACGTATCGACGAGCCTGTACTGAATTTCTCAGGGGGCGAAAAGGCGCGCCTGGCCCTTGCGCTCATCGCGTGGGGCAGGCCAAACCTATTGTTGCTCGATGAGCCCACCAACCACTTGGACCTTGAAATGCGCCTGGCACTTACCATGGCGCTGCAAGAGTTCAGCGGTGCGGTACTGGTGGTTTCGCACGACAGGCACCTGCTCAAGAGCACGACCGACGATTTCCTCTTGGTAGCAGACGGCAAGGTCGAGGCCTTCGACGGCGACTTGGAAGACTATGCCCGTTGGCTAGTGGAATACCGTCAGCGCAACGCGCCCATGGGTGCTCCGTCAGCAGGTGGCGAGCGTACCGATAAAAAAGCGCAGCGGCAGGCCGCTGCGGCATTGCGTCAGCAACTGGCCCCGCACAAGCGAGAGGCCGAGCGCCTGGAAACGGCCTTGGGCAAGGTTCACAACAAACTGGCCGAAATCGAAGCAGGCCTTGCAGACACGACCTTGTACGAAGCGGGGCGTAAGGATGCCTTGCGTGACCTCCTGGCCCGCCAGGCTGCTCTCAAGGCTGAGGAGGCCGCATTGGAGGACGCCTGGATGGCAGCGCTTGAGTTGCTGGAAACGCTACAGGCAGAGCTGGAAGCGCTGGCCTAATACAAGGCAGGCCCTGACAACCTGACAAGGAAGGACGTGAGAACATGGCATTGCATACATGGTTGGCCTTTCTGGCTGCAAGTTGGGTAATCAGCCTGTCGCCAGGGGCCGGGGCCATTGCGTCTATGTCATCCGGGCTGCGCTATGGGTTCGTCAGGGGCTATTGGAACGCCCTAGGTTTGCAGCTAGGGCTGGCGCTGCAGATCGCCGTCGTGGCGGCTGGCGTAGGCGCACTTCTGGCGGCTTCAGCTACTGCCTTTACGCTGATCAAATGGTTTGGCGTGCTCTATCTACTTTATTTGGCCATTCGCCAGTGGTGTGCAGCGCCCATGCCCGTGCAACAGGCAACTGAGCCTGATGCAGGTGGAAGCCGCTCGGGCCTGGTGCTGCGGGGGCTACTGGTCAATGCCAGTAATCCAAAGGCATTGGTGTTCATGCTGGCAGTGTTGCCCCAGTTCATCGACCCCAAGGCACCACTTGTGGCGCAGTATCTGGTGATCGGCGTGACCATGGTCACCGTGGACATGATAGTGATGGCAGGCTATACGGGGCTTGCGTCGAGGGTCCTGCGCCTGTTGCGCAGCCCGCGTCAGCAGCAACGCATGAACCGTACCTTTGCCGGGTTGTTCGTAGGGGCGGCGGTCTTTCTGGCCAGCCTGCGTAAAGCGTCGTTATAAGCCGCAGAGCGGGGCGGGCTACTGTGCAGGCGGCTGCGGCTCTTGCAGCTTGGCGGCGGCTTCGGTTTTGCGGGCAATCCGGGCCGCCTTGATGCGGCGAGCAACCCACAGCAGTACACCCAGAAGCAGCAGGCCGCCCAGCACCCACAGTTCGTACTTTTTCACGTTGCCCAGCAAGCCTTCGAGCACCGAGCCAAAATGGTAAGCCGCCTGGCCAAGCGCGATGGCCCATACCATTGCCCCAATGCCATTGAGCAGCAGGTAGCGCCTGGGTGAGTAGCCTGACAAGCCGATCGCTACCGGCATGACCGTGCGCAGGCCATAGACGAACCGGAAAGACAGTACCCACAAATCCGGGTGCTTTCGGATGTGCTCCAACGCCTTATCGCCCATCGTTTGCCACCGAGGCTTGCGGGCAAGCAGGCGACGGCCGTGACGACGGCCGAGGAAATACCACAACTGGTCGCCAGCGTAGCTGCCACAGAAAGCCACCAACGTCACCACGTTGATATCCATATAGCCACGGAACGCAAGGAACCCGGCAAGGACCAATATGGTTTCGCCTTCGAAGAAGGTCCCTAGGAACAGGGCCAGGTAACCGAAATCGTTGAGAAATTGATGAAGCATTTTGAGGATGCTGGCGAAATGAACGCGCAGCCTAACCCTTAAGCGCCATTCATGAAAGTGTCGATATGTGTCTCGACGTTAACATTGATGCGTGCGGCGCCCGGTGTTTGGCTCCGATTTTGTCGTAACTCAGCTGTCACATAAGCACCTTATAACAGCCAAGCCGTCTTCGACGGCATTTTCAGCCTGCTGGCTCGAGCGCACTGTGTACAGGCGTGACCTCACACCCCGAGCCAACGTCACTGAGGCTTAACGACCTTGCCGTACGCGCCGTCAATCGTGCCCAGGGCCTTAGGCCCTTCAGGATATTCACATGAATAATGAAGCGCTCCCCGATAGTGTCGTAGAAGAGACACAAACCGTACTCGAACCTCTCCAAGAGGTGGTTGTCGAGACGCCACACGAGGCGCCGCCTTCCCCCGCCATGGCCCCTCCGGGCCTGGATGACGCGGTGCTCTACAGCCACCGCGAGCTGTCTCAATTGCAGTTCAACATCCGCGTGCTGGAACAGGCGCTGGATGAAAGCTATCCCCTGCTCGAACGGCTCAAGTTCTTATTGATCTTCTCCAGTAACCTGGACGAGTTCTTCGAAATCCGTGTAGCCGGGCTCAAAAAGCAGATTACCTTCGCTCGCGAGCAGGCCGGCGCGGATGGTTTGCAGCCACACCAGGCGCTGGCACGCATCAGCGAGCTGGTACACGTACAGGTTGACCGCCAGTACGCGATTCTCAACGATATCCTGTTGCCGGAGCTTGAGAAGCACCAGGTGCGCTTCATCCGGCGGCGGTATTGGACACCTAAGCTCAAGGCGTGGGTGCGGCGTTACTTCCGTGACGAGATCGCCCCTATCGTAACGCCCATCGGGCTGGACCCGACTCACCCGTTCCCGTTGCTGGTAAATAAAAGCCTCAACTTCATCGTTGAGCTTGAAGGCGTGGACGCGTTTGGGCGCGACTCCGGCCTGGCGATCATTCCAGCCCCACGCTTGTTGCCGCGAGTGATCAAGGTGCCAGAAGAGGTAGGCGGTGCGGGCGATAACTTCGTGTTTCTGTCGTCGATGATCCATGCCCATGCCGATGACTTGTTCCAGGGGATGAAGGTCAAGGGCTGCTATCAGTTCAGGCTTACCCGTAACGCGGATCTGTCGCTGGACTCAGAAGACGTAGAGGACCTTGCCCGTGCGTTGCGTGGGGAGTTGTTCTCGCGGCGCTACGGCGACGCAGTCAGGCTGGAAGTGGCTGATACCTGCCCTAAACATTTGTCTGACTACCTGCTCAAGCAATTCAACCTGGCCGAGTCGGAGCTTTATCAGGTCAATGGCCCGGTAAACCTTACCCGTCTGTTCAGCATTACAGGGCTGGACAGCCACCCTGAATTGCAGCACATGCCCTTTACACCGGCCATTCCCAAGCTGCTGCAAAACAGCGAGAACGTGTTTAGCGTAATCAGCAAGCAGGATATTTTGCTGCTGCACCCGTTCGAGTCCTTCACACCTGTGATCGATCTTCTGCGCCAGGCTGCCAAGGATCCTCACGTATTGGCGATCCGGCAAACCCTGTACCGTAGTGGTACCAACTCGGAAATCGTCGATGCCTTGGTGGAGGCGGCGCGCAACGGCAAAGAGGTCACTGTGGTGATCGAGCTGCGTGCCCGTTTCGACGAAGAATCGAACCTGCAGATGGCAAGCCGGCTCCAGGCGGCAGGGGCTGTGGTGATCTACGGGGTCGTAGGGTTCAAGACCCACGCCAAGATGATGCTCATCCTGCGTCGCGAGGGCGGCGATATCGTGCGCTATGCCCACCTGGGCACGGGTAACTACCATGCGAGCAACGCGCGGCTGTATACCGACTACAGCCTGCTTACTGCAGACGCCGCGTTGTGTGAAGACGTGGGTAAGCTGTTTACGCAGTTGATCGGCATGGGCAAGACCTTGCGCATGAAAAAGCTGCTGCACGCGCCCTTTACCTTGAAGAAGGGCATGCTGGACATGATTGCCCGGGAAACCCAGGCTGCCGTAGAGGGCAAGCCCGCGCATATCCTGGCCAAATGCAACGGCCTGACCGACCCTAAGATCATCCGTGCCTTGTACAAGGCCAGCCAGGCTGGCGTGCGCATCGACCTGATCGTGCGTGGCATGTGCTGCCTGCGACCAGGCGTACCGGGCGTTTCGCATAACATCCATGTGCGCTCGGTAATCGGTCGGTTCTTGGAACACACGCGTATTTACTACTTCTACAATGGCGGCGACGAGCAGTTGTTCCTGTCCAGTGCCGACTGGATGGAGCGAAACCTGGACCGTCGGGTAGAAACCTGCTTCCCGGTAGAAGGTAAAAAGCTCATTACGCGGGTGAAAAAAGAGGTAGAGGCTTACCTGACCGACAACACCCATGCCTGGATACTGCAGTCAGACGGCACCTACACCCGCCTGATGCCAACGGGTAATCAAAACCCCCGTCATGCACAGGCGGCGTTGCTCGACAAGCTCAGCAACCAGGCGCTTACCGTACGGTTAGGGTGAACCCGACCCGGGTCAGCCACTCCGCTTCAAGCGCGAAGTCGGCCTGGGTGAGCGGGTTGTTTTCGAGCCAGCCATCAGGGAAGGCGACGTCAAGGGCATTGCCCTTGGCGTAAAGCTGGACCTGAGGCATTTCCTGAGTACCACGGATGTGGTGGAAAAGGATGGCAAAGCGCAGCAGCACGCACAGACGAATGAGTTTGTCGCCATCCTCCCCGAATTCTGCAAAACGCTCTTTGGGGATATTGCGTCGGTGACCGCGCACCAGCAGCGCGAGCATGTGCTGGTCTTCTCGCGAAAAGCCCGCCAAGTCTGAGTGCTCGATCAGGTAGGCGCCGTGCTTGTGATAGTGATAGTGGGCAATATCTAACCCCACCTCATGCACCTTGGCCGCCCAGCCCAACAGGTCACGCCAGACACCGTCATCCAGGCCCCACGCGACAGCGACTTGATCGAACGCCGCCAGGGCCTTTTCCTCCACGCGCGCCGCTTGGTCGAGGTCTACGTGGTAACGCTCCATCAAAGAGCTCAAGGTGCGCTCGCGCACGTCTTCATGCCCATGACGCCCCATAAGGTCATACAGCACGCCTTCGCGCAGCGCGCCTTCGCAGTGGTCCATCCGCTGCAACTCAAGGGCATCGAAGATGGCTTCAAGAATAGCCAGCCCGGCCGGGAAGATCGCACGGCGGTCTGGCTTGAGGCCGTCGAAGTCGATTCTGTCGACGTCTCCCAGCTTGAACAGCTTGCGCTTGAGCCAGGCCAGGCCGTCTGCATTGACTTCACCTGCCCCTTGGCCGTTGGCTTTTAGCGCCGCGCCGATAGCCCGGATAGTGCCTGAAGAGCCTATGGCTTCATCCCAGCCCAGCCGGTGTACGGCGTTTTCGATACTCATGATCTCGAGGCGCGCTGCCGTATAGGCCTGCGCATAACGGGCAGGAGTGATCTTGCCGTCACGGAAATACCGCTGGGTAAAGCTCACGCAGCCCATTTGCAGGCTTTCCCGCATGAGGGGCTCGAAGCGGTGGCCTACGATGAACTCTGTACTGCCGCCGCCAATGTCGGCGACCAGTCGCTTGCCTGGGGTATCTGCCAGGGTATGGGACACACCCAAGTAAATAAGACGGGCTTCTTCGCGGCCTGAAATCACCTCGACGGGATGGCCAAGCAGGGCTTCGGCGCGGCGTATGAATTCAGCTCGGTTGCGGGCTTCACGCAAGGCGTTGGTGCCCACGATCCGCACTGCACCCAAGGGCAGGCCATTGATAAGCTGCGCGAAGCGTTTCAGGCATTCGAGCCCGCGCTGCATGGATTCTTCATTCAGTTGGCGCTGCTCATCGATACCGGCCGCCAGCTGGACTTTCTCGCCCAGCCGCTCCAGGATCCGAATCTCACCCTGGTTAGTCTTGGCCACGACCATATGAAAGCTGTTGGACCCTAGATCTATCGCGGCGATAAGGGATAGGTTCGCGGGCTTGAGTGGTGGCATGTTCAAGATTCTCGGTAAATAACCTCAACATCCTGCCATGATCCGTGCGCTTCGCCAACGGCGCCGGCATGTGCAGGGCCTTGGTCAGGTGCCAGAACCCATCCCATACTTTCAGGCGGCATTAACCGAAGAAGGGGTGGTCATATAGAAAATGCTGGGCCCTCATAGGGAGAGCCAATAGGCGTACGCTTTCGGTTGCAAACCGGGATGGGTATGATAGGCATAATTTTTCAAGGTCTTGACCGGGAGATGTTCATGAGCAGCGACAAAATCAAACATGTAACTGACGCGAGCTTCGACGCGGATGTACTCAAGGCCCAGGGCCCTGTGCTGGTAGATTACTGGGCAGAATGGTGCGGCCCTTGCAAAATGATCGCGCCTGTACTTGACGAGATTGCCGGCACGTATGAAGGCAAGTTGACCGTTGCCAAGCTCAACATCGACGAAAACCAGGAAACGCCAGCCAAACACGGCGTGCGTGGTATTCCTACGCTGATGCTGTTCAAGAATGGCAACGTAGAAGCTACAAAAGTAGGTGCATTGTCGAAGTCTCAGCTGGCCGCGTTCCTGGACGCCAACATCTGAGCATGGCCAACGCTGAGCTTGAGAGTACAAAGCCCCGCATTTAGCGGGGTTTTTTCATTTTAGCGACTAGACGCCCCTGGATTCAGGTGTTAAATTCGGCCCTGCACTGGTTTCTCCGGTGCCCCCTGCAAGTCGTCGCCGACGCATTCCAACTCGAATTTGTGCGCGATCCTATCGCCTCTTCCCGGCGCGGCCTCTCTAAGCCCAATGCTTAATTCCCCTCCATACAGAACACTTCATTCCCTCTATGAACCTGACTGAACTCAAGCAAAAGCCGATCACCGACCTGCTCGAAATGGCCGAACAGATGGGCATTGAAAACATGGCCCGCTCGCGAAAGCAGGATGTGATTTTCTCCCTCCTGAAGAAGCACGCGAAAAGCGGCGAGGAGATTTCCGGTGACGGTGTGCTGGAGATCCTCCAGGATGGCTTCGGCTTCTTACGTTCTGCCGATGCGTCCTACCTGGCAGGCCCGGATGATATCTACGTCTCTCCAAGCCAGATCCGCCGGTTCAACCTGCGCACCGGTGACACCATCGTTGGCAAGATTCGCCCACCCAAGGAAGGCGAGCGGTACTTTGCCCTGTTGAAGGTTGACACCATCAACTACGATCGTCCGGAAAACGCGAAGAACAAGATTCTGTTCGAGAACTTGACGCCGCTGTTTCCCAACAAGCGCTTGAAGATGGAAGCGGGCAACGGTTCTACCGAAGACCTCACCGGCCGTGTCATCGACCTGTGTGCGCCTATCGGTAAAGGTCAGCGTGGCTTGATCGTCGCACCGCCGAAGGCGGGCAAGACCATCATGCTGCAGAACATCGCGGCCAACATCACCCGTAACAACCCTGAGTGCCACCTGATCGTTCTGCTGATCGACGAGCGCCCGGAAGAAGTCACGGAGATGCAGCGCACTGTGCGCGGCGAAGTGGTTGCGTCCACCTTCGACGAGCCGCCTACCCGTCACGTACAAGTGGCCGAGATGGTGATCGAGAAGGCCAAGCGCCTGGTTGAACACAAAAAAGACGTGGTTATCCTGCTGGACTCCATCACCCGCCTGGCACGTGCCTACAACACGGTAATCCCCAGCTCAGGCAAGGTACTGACCGGTGGTGTCGACGCCCATGCCCTGGAGAAGCCCAAGCGTTTCTTTGGTGCGGCACGTAACATCGAAGAAGGCGGCTCGCTGACCATCATCGCCACCGCGCTGGTAGAAACCGGCTCGAAGATGGACGAAGTGATTTACGAAGAGTTCAAGGGTACCGGCAACATGGAGCTGCCGCTTGACCGTCGCATTGCTGAAAAGCGAGTGTTCCCGGCTATCAACATCAACCGCTCTGGCACCCGCCGCGAAGAGCTGTTAACGGCCGATGACGAACTGCAGCGCATGTGGATCTTGCGCAAGCTGTTGCACCCGATGGACGAAATCGCTGCCATCGAGTTCCTGATCGACAAGCTCAAGCAGACCAAGACCAATGACGAGTTCTTCTTGTCGATGCGGCGTAAGTAGACGCCGTCGCCTGAACCTCTCAAAGCCCCGGTCTAAACACCGGGGCTTTGTTTTTAGCGCTGTTGGTTCTTGCTGGATAACGTTAGAAAAAATAACGCCCTAATAGCGCAAGGCCGGACGCAAGCACGATGACGTTGATGAGCTTGAGAAATTGCACCCGTGACATCGCGAGTGTCATTCTGCGACCCACTGCAATGCCTATCAGCATGCCAGGCGCCAGTAACAGCGCCAGCCAGAGAAGGCTTGTATCAAGGTAAACACCAGCGGTGGCAAACAGTACGACCCGCGTCAAAGTGCTCAGGCCGATCAGCGTAGTTTGGGTAATACGCATGGCGTCTTTGTTGGCTAGCCGACCGCTAAGGTAAATGGCATAGATAAATCCGCCGCTACCAAATAAGGCGCTGAAGACGCCGCCTACCGAGCCGAACGCAATAGCTGCCCTCGGGCTGAAAGTACGTTCTGGTTTTAGGCCACTGAGTGCATAAAGCGAGTACGCGGTGACAAAGAGGCCCAGTGCTGGGAGCAGGAGTGCAGGGGGTATGCTCAATAAAACCGCCGCCCCTATCAAGCTCCCAAGCGCCATCATGGGCACTAAGCGCCGTAATTCTTGCCAATCTGCGTTACGGCCATCTCGGGCGACGTTCACTACCGCCGCGAAGAGGTCCATTAGGGCCAGTAGGGGTACGATCTTAGCCACGGGGATGAAGAGTGCCAGAACGGGGCTCGCCACCAGCGCGGTGCCAAAGCCCGCGATACCAAAGATGACATAGGCGCACAGGAGCGTGACGAATATCAGCGCATAGGCTGAAGTGCCGATAGTTAATACGTCGCTCATCGCATGACGGTCATCGCATGAATCCTTCTCATCGGTAAAGATCCCTTCCCGGGGGGAGGGTTGACGCCCCGAGAGCTTAGCTGCTCAGCGCCAGGCCTCGTTGACTATGGTCAACTCGCCACTGCGCCAGGCCGCAGCACGCGTAGCTGGCTAAGGCGGCTGCGGGTACGTGCGAGGTCGCCTATATCGCAATCGTCCATTGCTTCAGCGAATGCAAAAGGGGTGATGATGAACAGTGCGCAACGCTTGTCGTACAGCACGTCTATAAGGTTCAGGAACCGCTGCTGGCCTGCGGCGCTGGCACTCGAAAGCCTGGGTACTTCGTCCAGGATCCAGCGTTTGTAGTGCTCGACCAGTGCCAGGTAATCGATACTCGCAGAGGCCGCCTCGCAAAGGTCGGCGAATCGGAAGTACAGCGTGTGTTCATTCAGGGCAAGGCCCTTCAAGATACGGCCATTGACGGCAATGTCCCCAAAGGTCATAGGCCCTATAGGCAGGCCCAAGCCCCTGCGTTGCTCTGGGGTACCGGGGTTGATAAATGCACCCTGGTTGAATGCATCAGCGCTGGCCTGGCTGCTGGTACGGTAGTCCACCTCGCCCGCGATGGCCTGGATATCCATGTGCTGCTCGATCAGCTCAATGGTTGGCAAGAACCGCTCATGGTAAAGCGGATTGGGCAGCAAGCCCTCAGGTGGGTAATTCGAGGTGACTACCAGCACACAACGTCGCTTGAACAGTGCCTTGAACAGACGGCTTATCAGCATCGCGTCGCCAATGTCGTGCAGGTGAAACTCATCGAAGCACAGCAAACGGCAGTCACCCAGCAGGCTGTCGAGGGCGCCCGACATAGCATCGTCGCTGGCAGCATGGTCAAACAGCCGTTGGTGCAGCTCTCGAAAGAAGGCATGGAAATGCACTCGCCGCTTTTGTTGCAGGGGGATCGCGGCAAAGAACGTATCAAGCAGAAAGCTTTTACCCCTACCTACAGGCCCCCACAGGTACAGGCTGCGGGGCGTGCGATAGCCTAGCTGTGTCAACAGCGAGGGGTGCAGCAGGGCCTGTGCCATATCGCCCAAGCGTTGCGCAACAGTGGCCTGGTCGGCATCAAGGCTATAACCCTTGGCGGCTGCAGCCTGTTCAATGGCGGCGATCAGGTCAGCTGCGGGATAGTGCTTCATACGGTGTCCATCATGTGGCTAGGCAGGCGTCACGCACCTGAACGATAAAAGGTCCCTGCCACGATGGCTAGGCCTTTGCTGGTAGTGCCAGATTTGCCCCAGCGTAGGAATTGCGCACAGCCCAGGCAGAGCAGGTAAGCTAGGCGTTTATTTTGCAGTGTGGCCTGGGCGATGGAATTCAAGGATCTGCGAGACTTCGTACAGCAACTGGAACGGCGCGGCGAACTGAAACGTATCGCGGTGCCAGTATCGCCAGTGCTGGAAATGACCGAAATCTGCGACCGTACCTTACGCAAGCAGGGCCCGGCATTGTTGTTTGAAAAACCTACCGGCTTTGATATTCCGGTGCTGGGCAACTTATTTGGCACACCGGGGCGCGTGGCACTGGGGATGGGCGCAGAAAGCGTGAGCGAGCTGCGTGAAATCGGCAAACTGCTGGCCTTTCTGAAAGAGCCTGAGCCACCCAAGGGGCTCAAGGACGCCTGGTCGAAGCTGCCGATTTTTAAAAAGATCATCTCCATGGCGCCCAAGGTGCTCAAAGACGCAGCGTGCCAGGAAGTGGTGCTCGAAGGCGATGACGTGGACCTTGGCCAGTTGCCTATCCAGCATTGCTGGCCCGGTGATGTGGCGCCGTTGATTACCTGGGGCCTTACCGTTACACGCGGGCCCAACAAAGAGCGGCAAAACCTGGGCATCTATCGCCAACAGGTGATTGGCCGCAACAAAGTGATCATGCGTTGGCTCAGCCATCGCGGCGGGGCGCTGGATTACCGTGAATGGTGCGAGAAACACCCCGGCGAGCCTTTCCCCGTAGCTGTGGCGCTGGGCGCGGACCCAGCTACCATCCTCGGCGCGGTTACCCCGGTGCCCGATAGCTTGTCCGAATACGCGTTCGCCGGGCTGCTGCGCGGCCATCGCACGGAGTTGGTGAAGTGCCGTGGTAGCACCTTGCAGGTGCCCGCCAGCGCCGAGATCGTTTTGGAAGGGGTCATTTATCCAGGTGAGTTGGCCGATGAGGGCCCTTATGGCGACCATACCGGGTACTACAACGAGGTGGATCGGTTCCCGGTGTTCACGGTGCAGCGTATCACGCACCGCACGCGGCCCATTTACCACAGCACCTACACCGGCCGGCCGCCTGATGAGCCCGCCATCCTCGGCGTGGCCCTAAATGAAGTATTTGTTCCCATCCTGCAAAAGCAGTTTCCGGAGATCATCGATTTCTATCTTCCACCAGAAGGCTGCTCGTACCGCATGGCGGTGGTCACCATCAAAAAACAGTACCCCGGTCATGCCAAGCGGGTGATGTTGGGCGTCTGGTCATTCTTGCGGCAGTTCATGTACACCAAGTTCGTGATCGTGACCGACGACGATATCAATGCACGTGACTGGAACGATGTGATCTGGGCGGTGACTACCCGTATGGACCCCAAGCGGGACACCGTCATGATCGACAATACGCCGATCGACTACCTGGACTTCGCCTCGCCGGTTTCTGGCCTGGGTTCGAAGATGGGCCTGGACGCGACTCACAAGTGGCCGGGCGAAACCAGCCGGGAGTGGGGGCGCGTGATCGAGCGGGACCCCGCCATCACTCGCCGGGTCGATGAACTCTGGAATCAGCTGGGAATAGACTGATGCGGGTAACCTTGCAGCCTTCGGGCGTTGTACTGGATGTTGGGCCGGGCGAAAAGATACTCGAGGCGGCCCGTCGGTTGGGCCACGAATGCCCCCACAGCTGCCGTAATGGCAACTGCCATGTCTGCACAGCCCTGCTGGTTGAAGGTCGTGTAAGGCAGGAAGGCGAGGTCCGCGACCACGGGGAGCTTTACACTTGTGTGGCAGAGCCCCTTGAAGACTGCGTGCTGTTATGGGATGGCGTGCTATCCAAGGGTGAGCTGCCCGTACGCGAGTTCGCCTGTCAGGTCACCGAGTGCGCGCAGGTAGGGGGCGATGTGTGGCGTGTGAGGTTACGCGCGCCAGCGGGTAAAACCCCCCGTTACCATGCTGGGCAATACATGCGCATTGAACGCAACGGCACTGATAAGGCGTCGTTCTCTTTGGCGTCGGCGCCTCATTGCGGGCGTGATCTGGAGCTTCACATTTTGGGCCGCGAAGAAAGCGCGCTCAACCTGCTGGCACAGCTACGCCAAGAGGGGATTGCCCGAGTGGAGTTACCTTACGGGGATGCGCACTTGGCCGAGTTGCCAGACGGCCCCCTCGTACTGATTGCCGCCGGTACCGGTATGGCGCAGATGCACAGTTTGATTGAGCACTGCCGGGCCCAAGGCTTCCATCATCCAGTGCATTTGTATTGGGGGGTGCGCCAGCCTGGCGACTTCTACCAGATTGAGCATTGGGCTGCGTGGGAAGAGGTGCCTAATCTCTTCCTCAACCGAGTAGTCAGCGAGCGGTGCGATTGGGGAGGGCGCTGCGGAATGCTGCATGAAGCCGTGCGTGAAGACATTCCAGACCTCTCCAGCGTGCATGTCTATGCCAGCGGCTCCCCAACCATGGTGTATGCCACACTCGACGCGTTGGTCGAGGCTGGCATGGATGCGCATCAGATGCGTGCCGACGTCTTTGCCTATGCACCTCGGTCGTGAGCTGCTGCGATGATCGGTAGCCCCAGGTACTCCCAGCTTCAGTTAGAGTGGCGATGAAGTCTTTGGAACCCTGGGGTTATTCCAATGTCCGCCCTCGAACCTTTCCCTATAAAGCCGTGTACTTACCCGCCTGTGCTTGACACGCCACAGCTGAGCGATGAGCAACTTGCCAGTTCATTGGCCGCGACGATGCGTCAGCATCAGGGTGGGCCGGTATGGCTGTTCGCGTATGGCTCACTGATCTGGCGCCCGGAGTGCAGCAGCGCCGAACGGCGCCGTGCACGTGTTCACGGGTATCACCGCGGGTTGTACCTCTGGAGTCAGGAACATCGCGGTACGCCACAAAATCCAGGTTTGGTGTTCGGGCTCGACCGAGGCGGCTCGTGCACAGGCTTTGCTTATCGCTTGCCAGAAGACAATCTTCAAGCGTCGCTGATGGCCCTGTGGAAACGGGAAATGCCGTACCCCTCCTACCGGCCGCACTGGCTCAACTGCCGGCTCGAAGATGGCAGCAAGATTCAGGCATTGGGCTTTGTGCTGGAGCGCCATTTGCCCTCCTATGCCGGTAACCTGCCCGATGATTTGCTGGTACAAGTATTGGCCAGTGCCTGCGGCCGCTCAGGCACCTGCCGCGATTATGTAGAGCAAACCATGAAGGCGCTGCGTACACACGCCATGCCTGACCGTAACCTGGAAGCCCGCTTCAAACGCTGGCTGGAATTGTCGCTAAAACCATTGAGTGCCATTGCGCCAGAGCACATCCCAGAAGCACAGGCCTAGGTGCGCCACAGAATAAACAGCCTAGGGCTATTTCTTTTCACGGGTTTGCCGATAGGGTAAGCAAGCCCCTGTGTCGGGCACCTGAATGAGGACTAGACGCTGTGAAATCCTGGATTGCTGTATTGATCGCCGCTTGCTTGCCTTTCGCTGCCCATGCGAACGAAGGCGGTGAGTCCAAAGAAGGGCCGCCCAAAGTGGTCTATTACTCCCTGACGCCACCGCTGGTGGGTAACTACGCCATGGACGGCGGTACCCGCCTGCATGTCTACAAGGCCGACATTGCGCTCAAAGTCACTGGCGATGAGGCTCAAGCGGCTGTCAAACATCACGAGCCTTTGATTCGAAATCAACTGGTGCAGCTGTTTAATCAGCAAACCGTCGATTCGATGAGCAGCAGCGAGACGAAGGAGGCTTTGCGTCAGGAGGCTCTCAAGCAAACCCAGCAAGTACTCAATGCTGAAGAGGGCAAGCCGGTCGTAGAAGACTTGCTGTTCAACAACCTTATCGTTCAGTAAGCCAAAGCGAGCCCTCAACCCCTGCCCAGGCCCAGCACGGCGGCCCATTGTTCGGGGGTTACCGGCATCACTGAGAGCCGGCTACCTTTCTTCACCAGTGCCAGCGCCTCCAGCGCAGCCTGTTGCTTGAGTAACCCAAGGCTTACAACGTCCGGAAACGTCCGTTCGTGGGCTACGTCCAAGGCCAGCCATGGGTTTTCGCGGTCGGAGGCTTTAGGGTCGTGATAAGGGCTGCGCGGGTCCAGTGCAGTGGGGTCGGGGTATGCCGGCGAAATGATTTTCGCGACCCCCGCAATACCAGGCAAAGGGCAACTTGAATGATAAAAAAAGAAGAAATCGCCCGGTTGCATGGTCCGTATAAAGTTACGGGCCTGGTAATTACGCACGCCGTCCCAACGGGTTTGGCTTAGTGCGGCAAGGCGTTCAATAGACAGCTCATCCGGCTCGGATTTCATTAACCAATAGGCCATTACTGCATCCTTTGAAGGCGTAGTTAGCAAGGAAGTGTTACAGCATTGATTAACCCGACGGCTGGTTGAAATCAACGTTTGCATGTCGTTGGGTGCTGTCGGAGAATGCGCGCATTTCCAGGCAGGGCCCACGTCACAGGGCCTTTGGCTATCATTCAAGTGTATAAACGGTGTCTGTGGGGGACCAATAATGCGGCGCAAACAACCGGATCTACTATGGGTGTTAGTGTTTCTGTTCGGCCTGGGGGTGGTCACCACTGGTTACGCCCAGAGCTTTTGGGAGCAAAACCTCAGTGACCCGGTAGACGCCTCTTACGCCGTTCCGCTGCGTTAGTTAACCCGTTGCCCCCTGCCTGTAATTACGTGCTGAGGTACCAGCGTTTATCTGTGACTGTGCCTTGCAAAGGCACATCCCATCCGGCCTGCTCCAGCTTGTCCACTTTCTGACACTCATGCGCCAGGCCAAGCAGCGTCGGTTTGCGCCAGGTCAGCCGGCGCGTTCGGTAGGCCAGGCTGCGGTCATAAAAGCCGCCCCCCATCCCAAGCCGGCCACCGTGCTCGTCGAACCCCACCAGCGGTAATAGCACCACGTCTAGGGTCCAGACGCGGCGTTGCTGCCGCGGGTTTTTTTCCGGCTCAGCGATTCGAAAGCGGTTGGGCCGCAGGCGTTCGCCCGGTCGTACGCGCTGAAACACCATCTTGGTACGCGGCCACGGGCTAAGCACGGGCAGGTAGGTGTGCTTGCCTCGCTTCTGGGCGCAACGTAGCAGCGCGCGCGGGTCGATCTCGCCGTCGTTCGGCAGGTACACAGCGAGAGTACGAGCGCGGCGGAACAGGGGGTGCTGGCTAAGCTGACGGAACAGGCCATGGGCGGCCGCGCGTTGTTGTGCGGGCGTCAGGGCATTACGCGCTTGGCGTAAATGCTTGCGCAGCTGGGGCCGTGTGAAACGCGAGGCTTTGATCATGAGGGTAAGCTCCGGGTATGAAGCGGGAGCTTGGCGTGCCCCCGAAGTGGGGCGAAAAAGGAAGGTGCTCCCCGACGAACCGCTGTCGGTGTAGCCCTTGAACCCGAAAGTTCAAGGTGGAGATTGCAGGAGGCTTTAAGGCTTTCCGTCGAGCGGACATGCACACCAGCCCCAACGTGCAACTTCCGTGGTTGTGCGTATCGGCTCAGGGACATGACCGACTGGCGCATACTCCAGGGAGCGGGCTCAAGTATACCCCAAACCCTTTCCACTGTTCAGCCCCTGGTTGCAACCTGACTAGTGGCAAGCGCGAGGTCTACGCGCTCCAGCAGGTCGCGAACCTGCTCGCGCGTGGCGGCATTGGGCTGCGCCTCGTCGGCCTCTTTGCGATGAAGCAGGTCGTGGGTAATGTTCAAGGCGGCCATTACCGCGATCCGGTCAGCACCGATCACTTTGCCGCCACTGCGGATCTCTCGCATCTTGCTATCGAGGTAGCGTGCTGCGCTGATCAGGTTTCCACGCTCTTCGGGGGGGCAGATGATCGAATAGTCCTTGTCGAGGATTTGGACGGTAACGCTATTGCTCGAACTCATCAGTCTTGCTCCAGGGCCTTGAGGCGCACAATCATCGACTCGACTTTGCGGCGGGCGATTTCGTTTTTCTCGATCAGGTGGGCGCGTTCCTCTCGCCAGGTTCTTTCCTGGGCCAGGAGGAGGGCGTTTTGCCGATTCAAGTGCTCGATGCGGTCGATCAGCAGTTCGATCTTGCCCATCAGTGCTTGCAGGTCGTTCTGTTCCATGAGGGGGCGGTTGGATGTCCTGGTAATGGGTCGTGTATGAACGAAAGCAGACCACAACGCAGCCATACGGTTGCGTCGATGGTCTTGGCTTACCTGCCGGTGTAGGATACGAAGCCTTCATTCTAGACATTGCGCCGCCCGGCGCCTAGCTGCCCATGCCTAACGTCAGTTCGCCGTACACCGCTTTTGCCAAGCTGCTCGCCGATAATGGTTACCCAGTGTCCCCCGCCGAATTGCATGGCTTGTTGCTTGGGCGCAGTTGCGCCGGCGCAGGGTTCGACGTCGAGCCCTGGCTCGATGACGCCATTGAAGTGCTGGGCGCGCCCGCTGACGGTAACGTGCGTCAGGCCCTGGTAGGCTTGCAGGAGATGGTCAAGGCCGAGGTCACCAGCACGGACGTCACCGTGGTATTGCTCGTGCCGAGCGATGATCTCCCGCTCGCCGAACGCGCCCAGGCACTGGGTCAATGGTGCCAGGGCTTTCTAACCGGGTTCGGTTTGTCTGCCGGCAGTGCTTCGCTCAGCAGCGAAGCCAAAGAAGTCCTGGAAGACCTCGCGGCGATCGCTCAGGTGCAAGAGGCGTTGGAAGAGTCCGAAGACGGCGAAACCGATTACATGGAAGTGATGGAATACCTACGGGTTGCGCCACTGCTGCTGTACTCCGAGCGGGCCAAACCTGCGCCGCCTGAGCCAAAGCCTTCACTGCACTGACCTTTCACAGGAGCCGCGCCATGGTCCAGATTCCGAAGTCCGAATATGCCCGTCGGCGCAAGGCCCTGATGGCTGAGATGGTTCCCAACAGCATCGCCATCCTGCCGGCTGCCGCCATCATGGTGCGCAACCGCGATGTCGAGCACCTCTATCGTCAAGACAGCGACTTCCAGTACCTGAGCGGCTTTGGCGAGCCAGAGGCGGTAATTGCCCTGATCCCTGGGCGCGAACACGGGGAGTACGTACTGTTCTGCCGCGAACGCGATGCTCAACGTGAGCTGTGGGATGGCCTGAGGGCCGGTCAAGAGGGCGCCATCCGCGACTACGGCGCTGACGATGCATTTCCTATTACGGACATCGACGACATCCTGCCTGGGCTGATAGAAGGCAGGGACCGCGTCTATACCGCCATGGGCAGCCACCCGGAGTTCGACCGGCACTTAATGGAGTGGGTCAACCAGATCCGCTCCAAGGCCAACCAGGGGGCTCAACCCCCCAAGGCGTTCGTGGCGCTAGACCACCTGCTACACGACATGCGGCTGTACAAGTCGGCCAATGAAGTCAAAGTAATGCGCGAAGCAGCAGCCATTTCTGCGCGCGCGCACGTGCGTGCCATGCAGGCAGCTCGCCCCGGTTTGCACGAATACAGCCTGGAAGCCGAGTTGGACTACACGTTCCGCCTTGGCGGCTCGCGCATGGTGGCATACGGCTCGATCGTTGCGGCGGGGCGTAATACCTGCATCCTGCATTACCAGGAAAACAACGCGCCTTTGCGCGACGGCGACCTGGTGTTAATCGACGCCGGTTGCGAAATCGATTGTTATGCCAGCGATATCACGCGCACCTTCCCGGTCAGTGGCACGTTCTCGCCCGAGCAGCGGGCTATCTACGAAATCGTATTGCAGGCCCAGCAGGCAGCTTTTGATGAAATTGCCCCTGGCAAGCACTGGAATCGCGCCCATGAGGCGACGGTGCGCGTCATCACCGAGGGCCTCGTGCGCCTGGGGCTGTTGGAGGGGCAGGTCGATGACCTGATAGCTACCGAAGCGCACCGTGCGTTCTACATGCACCGGGCTGGCCACTGGTTGGGTATGGATGTGCACGATGTGGGTGAGTACAAAGTCGGGGGTGAGTGGCGAGTACTGGAGCCCGGCATGGCCCTCACCGTAGAGCCCGGCATTTACATTTCGCCGACCAACGAGCAGGTAGCGAAGAAATGGCGGGGCATTGGCGTGCGGATTGAAGATGACGTAGTAGTCACTCGCACCGGGTGCGAGATTTTGACCAGTGGCGTGCCAAAGGCCGTGGACGAGATCGAAGCACTGATGGCTACGGCCAAGGCGGCCCACGCGTGAGCCGCTATGACATCGCTATCGTCGGTGGGGGGTTGGTAGGGGCCAGCCTGGCACTCGCGCTGCAGCCATTGGCACACGCGCGAGGCTGGCGAATACTGCTGATCGAACCCTTCGCCCCAGGCCGTGCCTTCCAGCCGAGCTACGATACCCGTAGCTCCGCCTTGTCCTACGGCACACGGCTTATCTACGAACAATTGGGCGCATGGGACACCATCGCTCGGCGCGCGGAGCCTATTCGGCATATTCACGTGTCCGACCGGGGCCGGTTTGGCGCGACCCGGCTAAACGCCGCCGAAGAAGGCGTGCCCGCGCTGGGTTACGTGGTAGAGAACGCCTGGCTGGGGCAATGCTTGTGGGCCGCCTTGGATGTGAGCGTGGTCAGTTGGCGGTGCCCGGCCGAAGTGGTCTCGATGCAGGCTCAGCCTGAGGGCTACCAACTCACGCTGGCGGATGAAAGCCAGGTGAGCTGCACGCTGGCAGTGCTGGCCGACGGGGGCCGCTCCGGCTTGCGTACTCAACTGGGCATTGGTGTAGACGTGCAGCACTACGACCAAACCGCGCTTATCGCCAACGTAAGCTTCAATCAGCCTCATGGTGGTCAGGCTTTCGAGCGGTTTACCGACGAGGGCCCGCTGGCCCTGCTACCCATGCCTGAAAATCGCTGCGCCTTGGTGTGGACGCGCAAGCCGGCGGACGCCGAGCGCTTACGGACCCTACCGGACCCTGCGTTCCTGGCAGAGCTGCAACAGCGGTTTGGCTATCGCATGGGCACGCTGGTGCAGGTCGGCGCGCGCAGCCTGTACCCCCTCACACTGGCTATCGCGCATGAGCAAGTGAGGCCCAATCTGATCGTGCTGGGCAATGCCGCCCATAGCCTTCATCCCATCGCGGGCCAAGGGTTCAACCTGTCACTGCGTGACACACATGAGCTGGGCCAAGCCTTGCAGCGCAGCGACAAGCCCTTGGGTGACCTCGCAACGCTCAGAGGCTACCTTGCCGCGCAACAGCGCGACCAGCGCTGGACCGTTGGGTTCTCCGATCAAATCACCCGCCTGTTCTCCCAGCCAGGGCGCGTGGTCGCTCATGGCCGCAACCTGGGTTTGCTGGGGTTGGACTTGCTGCCTCCGGCCCGTCATTGGTTCGCTCGGCAAGCCATGGGCTTGGGCAGCAGCACGGGCTCCGAAGGAAGAGGGTAATCAGGCGTGGACTCCAAGACAGGCAAACACATTCCTGAAGTGACAGCGGACATCGCCATCGTCGGGGCTGGCATGGTGGGCAGTACCTTGGCCCTGGCCCTGGCGGACAGTGGTCTGAAGGTGATGCTCGTAGACGGCGGTGAGCTGCAGCCTCGGCTCTTTATGGCCGGCAGCCCCTTCGAGCCTCGGGTGAGCGCCTTGTCGGGTGCGAGCCAACGTATTTTCGAACGGCTCGGCGTGTGGGGCAGCATGCAGGCGCAACGGGTCATGCCCTACACCGACATGCAGGTATGGGACGGTAGCGGTACAGGCGCGGTGCACTTCAGCGCGGCCAACGTACATGCGTCGGTGTTAGGCCATATCGTCGAGAACGGTGTGGTTCAAGATGCGTTGATCCAGGCGCTGCTCCAGAGCGATACCCAGCTGATGAGCGGTGCCCGCGTAGAGCAGTTGCGGTTTTCCGGCGATGATCGGCTGTTGACCCTCGCCGATGGCACTCACGTGCGTGCCCCGTTGGTGGTGGCCGCCGACGGCGCGCATTCGGTCATACGTCGGCTGTCTGGCTGCGCTACGCGAGAGTGGGATTACCTTCACCACGCCATCGTGACCAGTGTGCGTACCGAGCGCACTCACCAAGCCACTGCCTGGCAGCGCTTCGGGGATGACGGCCCGCTTGCATTCCTTCCACTCCAGGGCCCGCCCGGCGAGCACTGGTCGTCCATTGTGTGGTCTACCACGCCGGAAGAGGCCAAGCACCTGATGGCGCTGGAGACACCTGCATTTTGCAAGGCCCTGGGCGCGGCCTTCGAGTATCGGTTAGGGGAGGTACTCGCCGCCGACCCACGGGTGTGCGTTCCACTTCGCCAACGTCATGCAAAGCGCTATATGGAACCAGGCTTGGCACTCATTGGCGACGCCGCTCATACCATCCACCCGCTGGCGGGGCAGGGGGTGAACCTGGGCTTGCTCGATGCTGCCGTACTGGCCGAAGAGCTGTTAAAGGCAAAGCAGCGGGGTGAGCGGCTAGCGGACGCCCGGGTGCTCAGCCGATACGAGCGCCGTCGTATGCCTCACAACCTGGCCCTGATGGCGGCCATGGAGGGTTTCGAACGGCTGTTCCAAGCCAATTCCTTGCCAATACGCTGGTTACGCAATACCGGTTTAGCCACGGTCAATGGTCTGCCAGAGGCCAAAGCGGCCTTTGTGCGCCAGGCCTTGGGCCTCGGTGGCGACCTGCCTGCGCTGGCCAAGGTGGCTGAACCTTACCGCTAGGGGGCCAAGGCCAGGTGCCGGGCCGCCGGATGAAGGCTACAATGCGTCGCATCCGGAGCGCTGGGAAGGAGAACCCCATGGGATTGCGCACACCGCTGTACGGCCAACACGTGGCGCTGGGCGCCAAGATGGTCGACTTTGGCGGTTGGGAAATGCCATTGCACTACGGCTCACAGGTTGAAGAGCACCATGAGGTGCGCCAGCGCTGTGGTGTGTTCGACGTGTCTCACATGGCAGTGATTGACATCGAGGGTACCGATGCCTGCACCTGGTTACGGCGCCTTCTGGCTAACGATGTGGGGCTACTTGCCGAGCCTGGCCAAGCGCTCTACAGTGCGATGCTGAATACCGAAGGCGGTGTGATCGATGACCTGATCGTCTACCGACGTGTGCAAGGCTATCGGCTGGTGGTCAACGCCGCTACCCGAGAAAAAGACCTCGCCTGGCTCCGCGCTCAATCTCATGATTGTGCCGTGCAGGTGATAGAGCAAGTAAACACTGCCATTCTTGCTGTGCAGGGGCCTACCGCTGTGCAGGAGGTCGCTGCGCTGCTAGGCGGCACCCGCGCCTCGCTCATCAACGCTCTGAAGCCATTCGAGGCCAGGGAAGATCATGGCTGGTTCATCGCACGAACGGGCTATACCGGCGAGGATGGCCTTGAACTGCTGGTGCCCGCCGATCAAGTGTGCGAGCTGTTCAATGAGTTGCTGGGCGCGGGCATCCCACCGGTCGGCCTGGGTGCCAGGGACACGCTACGGCTTGAGGCAGGCTTGAACCTGTATGGGCGCGAGCTGGACGAAGCGCATTCGCCCTGGGTGTCCAACCTGGGCTGGACGGTAGCCTTGGACCCGCCCGAGCGGGAGTTCAATGGCCGTAGCGCATTGGAGGCAGAGCTGGCCTCTGGGCCTTCATCGCGGCTGGTCGGTTTGGTGATGGAAGAGCGGGGCGTGCTTCGGGCTCATCAGGTGGTGCGCTTCGATGCTACGGCCGGCGAGATCACCAGCGGCAGCTTTTCGCCTACGCTCAACAAGTCCATCGCCCTGGCTCGCGTTCCAAGGCCTAGCCCCGAACGCGCCGAAGTGGAAATTCGTGGCAAGTGGTACCCTGTCCGCGTGGTAAAACCTACCTTCGTGCGGCACGGCAAAATACTGATTTGATCGCCAACCGTGGCAATCCCTGTCGACCTATTGAGGACTCTCCATGAGCAATATCCCCGCTGAACTCCGTTACGCTGAAAGCCACGAATGGGCACGCCTTGAGGCTGACGGCACTGTCACCGTCGGTATTTCCGACCATGCGCAGGAGGCCTTGGGTGACGTGGTGTTCGTAGAGCTGCCAGAGATTGGCAAAACCGTGGGCGCTGGAGATCAATTGGCGGTAGTTGAGTCCGTAAAGGCTGCTTCGGATATCTACTCGCCAGTTAGCGGTGAAGTGGTAGCGATCAACGAAACGCTGAAAGATGAGCCAGAAGCGGTCAACGGTGAGCCCTATGGCGCCTGGTTCTTCAAGATCAAGCCTACAGATAACAGTGAACTGGACAAGCTGCTTGATGCGAGCCGTTATAAAACCGCTATTGGCGAGTGATAAATCTGGCTGTGCCTAGCCGCTGTAGTGAGCAGCGAGCTAGGCGGGCGCATGCCTATAGCCAGGGCTTACTCGGCTACGGCATTTTTGGCGAGGATTGCGTTGGCCAGCTCCATGTCTGAAGCCTGCATACCTGGGTGGTCAGTGCGAAGCTGGGTGAGCGCAGCCTCCAGGTAAGGGCCGCGGATGGCACCATCGCTTGCTACAAAACTGCCTGCGTCGTCTTGGGTGGCCACTACGAGCTTGTGGTCACGCGAAGTAAGGTAGGTAGAGCCAGTGGTGGCGCCTGAAGACAGCACGTTGCGCCAGAAAGGGTCTGCCATGGCGGACGCCAGGGGCAAGGAGGCCAGCGCAAGGGTTGCTACAACGTATTTGACGCGCATGACAGGGTACTCCAAGTAGTGTGTTATGCAGCCCGTTCGATCCTATTTACGAGCGTGTAGTTCCCGTATAGAGGGCCTCATAAAGCGCCAGGCGCAACCCGCAGCGCTTCGGCCAGGCTCGTACGCCCCGCTATCGCCAGGTGGGCGGCAGCATGGCGTAGGGGGCGCATGCCGTTGTTGCACGCTACCTTATGAACGATGGCCAGGTCAGGCTCTGCGCCAATCACCGATGCCAGGGGTTCGCTCAGCACCATCAGCTCGTAGATCCCCGCTCGGCCTTTGTAGCCGGTGCCGCCGCAGAGTTCACACCCCTTCGCTTCGTACACGGTATCCGGTTGAGGGCTGTGGCCCAGCCCTACCAAGGCTTGCCAGGCATCAACGGGCACGCTGTGCTGCGTTTTACACGCAGGGCACAGTAGCCTGAGCAGACGCTGCGCCATTACCCCTAGCAACGTAGCTCGTACCAGATAACCCGGCACCCCCAGCTCCAGTAGGCGGGCCAGTGCGCCAGGTGCATCATTGGTGTGTAACGTGGACAGTACCAGGTGCCCGGTCAATGCTGCCTGGACTGCCATATTGGCAGTCTGGCTGTCACGGATTTCGCCAATCATGATGATGTCCGGATCCTGCCTGAGTAGCGCCTGTACACCTTCCGCGAAGCCCAGCTCAATGGCGGGGCGTACCTGCATCTGGTTGAACGCAGGCTCTACCATTTCGATGGGGTCTTCGAGGGTACATAGGTTTACGCCCCGTTTGGCCAGGCGGCGCAAGCTGGCATAGAGCGTGGTGGTTTTGCCCGAGCCCGTAGGCCCGGTAACGAGAATGATCCCGTGAGGCCGAGCGAGCAGTGTTTCCCAGCGACATAAGTCGTTGTCATCCAGGCCCAGCGCCTGCAACCCCTGGCTAAGTATGGCGGGGTCGAAAATACGCAGAACCAGTTTTTCGCCAAAGGCGGTGGGGAGGGTCGCCAGGCGTAACTCCACTTCGTCGCCATTGGGGCGCTGGGTTTTTATCCGCCCATCCTGGGGTTTGCGCTTCTCCGCCACGTTCATCCGCCCGAGGGATTTAAGCCGGCTGATAACCGCTGGCGTGACTTGTGACGGCAGACGGTAGGCGTCACGCAGCACACCGTCGATTCGCAAACGGACATCGCCGTGCTCACGCCGCGGCTCGATGTGGATATCACTGGCGCCTTGGTCGAAGGCATATTTGAGTACCCAATCCACCACCTGAGTCACGGGTGCATCGTAGCCTGCGCTGGCCTCCTCCGCGCTGTGAAGCTGCATCAGCTGTTCAAAGGAGGCAGGCCGCGCTGCGGCATACACTACGCCGCTGGCGCCCTTTACCGACTGTGCCAACTGGAACAGCTCGTTGATCAATCGACGCAGTTCCGCTGGGTTGACGATTACACGGCGCAGGGTCTTTTTACAGGTATGGGCCAGGTCCTCCTCCCAGCTGCGCATGCCGGGTTGGGCGCATGCCACGGTAAGGTGCTGGGCATCTCCTGCGACCATCAGGATCTGATGGTGCCGTGCAAAGGCTTCCGACATGCTGCCGGTGGCCAATTGAGGGTTAAGCCGGAGGGGGTCTAGACGCAAGTAAGGAAGGCCTACCTCAGCGGCAAGCCAAGCCGCGAGCGGCTCCAGCTCCAGACGCTGCCCTGGCACGTGGAGGTCGTTCAGGTGGAGCGAGGCGATGAATTCGAGTGGGTGAGCATCCGGCGCCTCTACCCTGCGGGCTATAGCCAGCCTGACCGAAGCAGCGCAAATGCGCTGTTGTCGCTCTAACGCATGAAGCAGTTCGCAAAGGTCGAGTGGGTGGTCTTGCGGGGGGCTGATAATAACCATGCGGCGCGTCCTGTGCAGGGAGGGGCATCCATGCCCGTAGGGGAAATCCTACCCTGGCTTGTCTCGCCAGGCCCTGCGACAAGTGTCAACACGTGTTGCTGGTAATTACCCTTAGCGGCTCAGGGCTTTCCAGGCGCGGGTGCGGGCAACGACGCCGGCCTGTTCGGCACGCGCTTCCAACACCTCATCGCTGATGGGTGTATTGGCCAGCTCGTGCAGCTTGTTCAGCTCACCGTACAAGCGGTCTGCTTCTTCTACCGATAGCAGGCTCCGGGCGTGGTGCAACCACACTTGCAAGCGCTCAAGGCGTGGCGATTGCTCGGCCAGGTCTTCGGGCTGGCGCTGGTAGCGGTCCAGTTGCAGTGCCAGGGTTTCTTCAGCAAAGAAATGCATGAGCCAACTGGCCAGTGGGGCTTGCCCCTGACGGTTGCCGCGGGAGGCGCGGGCCAGCGTCCAGCCGCGCTGCATCAACCACCGTGACAGGTTCAGGGACAGTTGGCCCCAGCGCGGGTCTTCCAGTTCGTCGGAGAACTGCTCCGGCGCAGCGGCGCGGATATCCCCGTCTTCCTGGCCTGCCTCGATCACGGTACGCCAATCTTCCAGCAGGGCATCGAGCCCGGTGCGCAGGTCGCGGGTAGTGGCGCGGGGCGCAGCCTGGCCCAGACTGCCTAGCAAGGCACGCAGTTCGATCAGGCGCGCTACCCAGTCCTGCAGTAAGCGCCATTGCCCGGTATGCCGGTATTGCTCGGCAAGGCGCTGGCTGCTGCCCAGCAGGTGCCAGGCCACCGCCGCGAAGGCGTCATCCAGCGATTGCTCGGCTTCGAGCGCCGGCGCGGGTACGGCAAGGCTGTAGTGGGTAGGGTCCAGCAAGCGATAGCCGCGCTCTGCCTTACTGATGTCACACGGCATCAATGGCAGTGTGGCCGCCAACTCACAGGCCAGCTCAAGCAAACCTGCAGGTTCGCCCTCACGCAGCTCAAGCTCCAGTTCGCAGATCTCTTCAGACTGCTTGCCAGCGGCCACTTTCCCGAGGTCCAGAGCCACTTCCAGCACAACCTTGGCCTTGCCCCGGCCCCAAGCGATTTCGGCTTTTTCTCGAATGAAATCGGTGGTGAACAGCGGCTTGATGGCTTTTTTGTCCAGCTCTGCCAAGGAGGCAGGCCAGCAGGTCTCGTCAAGTTTTTTGATGTCCAGCTTGGGCTTGGCCAGCGGCCACTCGAACTCATTACGCTCGGACAAACCTGCCACGCTATGGCCACGGGTTTTCAAGGTCTGAATAATCGCGTCGCCGTCGCGGCGCAGGCGAAGCGCTACCTTGGCCTGTGCCAAATCCCGCTCAGGGGTATCAAAATACTGGTTAGTCAGCTCATGGCGAGCCCAGCCGCTCTTGTTGCGCTTTTTCAGCAGCGGGTGTTCGCGCAGGGCAGCGAGCGTTTCGCGGCTGACGCGGAGTTTGATTTCGGTTTCTTTGTGCATGGCGGGTATATCCGGGCGCAGACAAGGCGTAGCGTAGACGCGAAGAGCCCGGCAGTGTACAGGAGTCAAGCGCCGTGCGCCGGTTCCGATCCGTCACCTTGGCTGTCAGCCACCACGCAGGTAGTCACCGATGTCCATGCTTTCACTCAAAGAACGCTTTGCCTCATTGATTGCCACGCCGTCGGTCAGTTGCACCCAGGCCAACCTGGATCAGAGCAATGGCCCTGTAATCGACCTCTTGGCTGACTGGCTCACTACCCTGGGGTTCAGCTGCGACATACGCCAGGTATCACCTGGCAAATTCAACCTGTTGGCCACCTATGGGAGCGGGCCTGGCGGGTTGGTATTGGCAGGGCATAGCGACACGGTTCCCTTCGATGAGCCGCTGTGGAAAACCGACCCCCTAAGGCTCACCGAAGCGGACGGCCGGTGGATAGGCCTGGGAAGCTGTGACATGAAAGGGTTCTTTGCGCTCGTGATCGAGGCCGTATTACCCCTATTGAGCCAGCCTTTCCGGCAACCCTTAATGATCCTGGCCACCTGCGATGAAGAAAGCTCCATGGCAGGGGCTAAGGCGTTGGCCGCGCAAGGCGCGCCGCTCGGGCGGGCCGCGTTGATCGGTGAGCCCACTGGCCTGCGGCCGATTCGCCTGCACAAAGGGGTAATGATGGAGCGCATCGATATTTTAGGCCGCAGCGGGCATTCTTCCGACCCCAGCCTTGGGAACAATGCCCTCGACGCCATGCACGACGCCATGGGCGCGCTGATCGGCTTGAGGGGCGAGTTGCAACAGCGCTATCACAATCCCCAGTTCAGCGTCCCCCAGCCTACCTTGAACCTCGGCTGTATTCACGGCGGCGATAACCCCAACAGGATTTGCGGGCAATGCTCCCTGGAGTTCGACTTGCGGCCCTTGCCGGGCATGGACCCGATTACCCTTCGCCAGGCTATTCAGGAAAGGCTGCGGCCTGTGGCGGAGCGTCACCAGGTAACCATCGACTACGGGCCGCTGTTCGACAGTGCCCCATCGTTCGAAGAGCCTGAAGGTAGCGAGCTGGTGCGGGTTGCTGAAAAACTCACGGGGCATCGCGCCGAAGCAGTGGCATTTGGCACCGAGGCGCCGTATCTTCAGCAACTCGGCTGCCAGACCTTGGTGCTGGGGCCAGGGGATATCGCCTGCGCCCACCAGCCGGGTGAGCACCTTGAAATGTCACGATTGAACCCTACGATACGTCTGCTACAAGACTTTATTGAGTATTATTGCCTGACGCCTGCCCATGGCCAGGCTTGATTGAGCAACGAAACCGGGCATTGGCCCCGGCGACGGTATGGAAGAAGGAGAGGTGCGCGTGTTGCCAGGCCAGTTACGACGATAACCGTTCTCGCGTTACACCCTCGCGCCCTCCTAATAATCCGTACAGGCTCGTTTTATGCCCGAATATGTCAATTGGCTTCGCCACGCGTCCCCCTATATCAACGCCCACCGGGACTGCACGTTCATCGTGATGCTGCCCGGCGACGGAATCGAACACCCCAACTTCGGCAATATCGTTCACGACTTGGTGCTTTTGCACAGCCTGGGTGTACGCCTGGTGCTGGTTCATGGCTCCCGGCCGCAGATTGAAACCCGCCTCGCTGCTCGAGGGCTGGAGCCCCACTATCACCGTGGGATGCGCATCACCGACGGCGCCACCCTGGAATGCGTTATCGATGCCGTAGGTTCTCTACGTGTGGCTATCGAAGCACGGTTGTCCATGGACATGGCCTCGTCGCCCATGCAGGGCGCTCGCCTGCGGGTAGCCAGTGGCAACCTGGTAACGGCTCGCCCGATCGGGGTGGTGGAGGGCGTGGATTACCACCATACGGGCGAGGTGCGGCGCATCGACCGCAAGGGCATTAACCGCTTGCTGGACGAGCGCACAATCGTCTTGCTATCGCCGGTGGGCTATTCGCCTACGGGTGAAATCTTCAACCTGGCGTGTGAGGACGTCGCTACCCGTGCCGCCATCGACTTGGGTGCAGACAAGCTGCTGCTGTTCGGTGCCGAGCCTGGGCTGCTGGACGCACACGGCCAGTTGGTACGTGAGTTGAGGCCACAGCAGGTGCCGAGCCACTTGGCGCGCCTGGGTAACGACTATCAAGCTGAATTACTCGACGCAGCGGCTGAGGCGTGCCGGGGGGGTGTTGCGCGCAGCCATATCGTCAGTTATGCCGAGAACGGCGCGCTGCTTACCGAGCTGTTCACCCGCAACGGAGGCGGCACCTTGGTGGCGCAGGAGCAGTTCGAGCAGGTGCGCGAGGCCAATATCGATGACGTGGGCGGATTGATCGAGCTGATCAGTCCGCTTGAAGAGCAAGGTATTCTGGTGCGCCGCTCTCGTGAGGTGCTGGAGCGTGAAATCGAGCAGTTCAGCGTAGTAGAGCGTGAGGGCATGATTATCGCCTGCGCCGCGCTGTACCCCATCGCCAACTCGGACTGCGCTGAATTAGCGTGCCTGGCGGTGAATCCGGAGTACCGCCACGGGGGCCGAGGGGACGAACTCCTCGAACGTATAGAAGCACGTGCGCGCGAGCAAGGCCTGAAAACCCTTTTTGTCCTCACCACGCGTACTGCGCACTGGTTCCGCGAGCGAGGCTTCAGCCCCAGTGGTGTAGAGCGCCTGCCTTCGGCTCGCGCCTCGTTGTACAACTACCAGCGCAACTCGAAGATCTTCGAGAAGACCCTGTAGGCGTGTGCACTTTATCCACAGTGGCGCTCTGGAACCTTGTTCGCAAGCTGTCGCTCGCTCCTACAAGAGCCATGTCGCTCACTCTTGTAGGCGTCAGCGAAGCTGACGAGTTGCGCCCTACTGGCTGATGCCCAGGATGCTGGCCTGGTAGGCGGCTACGAACACATCGAATTCACCTACCTCTGTTTGTTCCAGTTCGCGCTGCTTGGTCAGGGATTCACGCGCCATCGTTTCGAACGCTTCGTGCTCATGTGCTGGCAACGGCGTGTCTTTGAAGTAGTCCGCATGCGCTTGGCTTTGACGCAGAGAGAAATCAGAAAAGCTCTCTTTGTTCTCGCTCATGTCGGCCAATACCTGAGCAGAAGGGGTGAGGGAAGGGTCTGCGACTTTTGCACGTTGGAGGTTAATGGCATTGACATGTTCCTCAAGGTCATGGCTGTGGTCGAGCAGGCTCGCCAAAGGCGCAATGGCCGTGAGCAAGTCATCTGCCCACTGGCGCAACGTGACCCTCTGGCCGCTGCGGTCCAGTTCCAGGCCAGGGCGTCGCCCTTCTTTAACCACTTTCTGGAAGTTATCGGTGCATGCAGTGCATTCAGCGTTTTCCAGCAAGGGGCTTTCTTCCAGCGCGCAGTACAACAGGAAGGCGTCCATGAAACGCGCCTGTGGCAGGTCAATACCTGTAGGCAGGAACGGGTTGATGTCCAGGCAACGCGCCTCGACGTACTGCACGCCGCGGCTGATCAAGGCCTGGATTGGCCGCTCGCCAGTACGGGTGACGCGCTTGGGGCGGATGCTGGAGTAGTACTCGTTTTCAATCTGCAGCACATTGGTGTTGAGCTGAACCCACTCGCCGTCCTTCTGCGTGCCGATGTCCACATAAAGCTGATACGGCGTGGCCACAGCCTTACGCAGGCTCTCGGTGTAGCTGTACAGGTCGTTGTAGCAGGGTGTCAGGCCTGCCTGAGCGTTGTTTTGATAACCCAGGTCGCTCATGCGCAGGCTGGTGGCATACGGCAGGTACAGCGTCGAGGCGCCGAGGGTCTCCAGGAGATGGGGACGGCCTCTTAGGAAACCGGCATCCAGCGCGGGGGACGCTCCGAACAGGTACATCAGCAGCCAGCTGTAACGGCGGAAATTACGCAGCATTCCGATGTAGGCGGCCGATTGGTAATCCCTGTCGTCCCCTTGAGCGCCTTCTTCGGCTTTCAGCAATGGCCAAAGGGCATCAGGCACGGAGAAGTTGTAGTGGATGCCTGCGATGCACTGCATGGTCCGGCCGTAGCGAACCGCGAGGCCCTTTCGATACACATGCTTTAGCCGACCAATGTTCGAAGTGCCGTACCAGGCAATAGGGATATCGGCTTCCTCTGGCAGAGGGCAGGGCATGGACGGTGCCCACAGCAGTTCGTCGCCGAGTGCCGTATAGGCGAAGCGATGAATGGTATCCAGGCGTTCAAGTGTCTGCGCCGGGTCTGCCAGCGCAGGCGTGATGAATTCGACCAGTGCCTCTGAGTAGTCAGTGGTGATCTGCTCATGCGTCAGGGCCGAGCCCAAGGCTTCAGGGTGAGGCGTTTGTGACAGCCGCCCATCATGGGTTACGCGCAGGCATTCACGCTCAATACCGTGCAGGCACTGCTTGAGCAGGGGCAGGTTGGCAGGCTCGCCCAGCAGTTGCAGGCGGCGGTGAAAAAGTTCGCTCAAGTTGATGTCCTTACGCGTCGATCGCCCCGATATGGGGATGGGCTTGACGTTCTGCAAGGTCGAAGCGGGTGCCCAATCTTCATGGGCCCTGAATAAGGGCCTGGTTGAGTTACCATTCGGCATTGCCTCTACTAGGCGAACTTACCCCAGTTCAAGCCCTTGGGCTATAGAGTGACGAAGGTACCTTGCGCCTTGGCCATTAGCTTGCCTGCTTGTAGCACTTCTGCCTCGACCACTAGGGTACGACGGCCAGGATGCAGCACAGTTGCAATGCAATGTACCGCGCCTTCAATGACAGGCCTTACGTAGTTGATCTTGCACTCCAGCGTAGCGCTTCGCTGGTCGAAACCATGTGACGTGGAGCAAGCCAGGCCCATGGTGATATCGATCAGGCTGAACAAGGCGCCCCCGTGCAGTACGCCACCGCGATTGCGCAGTTCAGGCGCAAGCGAAAGCGATACCTCGGCAATGCCTGTTTCGAGGCGAATGACTTCGCAGCCCAGCAACTGGCTGAACGCGCTATGGACCAAGCCTTCGGGGATGTCCATCAGCGCTTCTTCAATTGTTTAGCATTGGCGAACACGCTGGCCATGGCGCCATTGGCCGGCGCGGCCGGGGTGGCGTCACGAGCCTTGGGCGCAGCAGCCGGGCGATTACCCCCCTGGCGCGCCCCGCCTCGGTTACCTTCTGTTTTTTCCCCAGGCGTATCCCCCATGCGCATGGACAAGGCAATACGCTTACGCGGAATGTCGACCTCCATGACCTTGACCTTGACCACATCCCCAGCTTTTACCGCCTCGCGAGGGTCTTTGACGAACTTTTCCGAGAGCGCCGAAATGTGGACCAACCCGTCTTGATGGACGCCGATGTCGACGAACGCACCGAAGTTGGTCACGTTGGTGACTACGCCCTCAAGCACCATGCCCAGTTGGAGGTCTTTGAGTTCTTCAACGCCGTCCTGGAAGGCGGCGGTCTTGAATTCAGGGCGGGGGTCGCGCCCTGGCTTGTCGAGCTCCTTGAGGATATCGGTGACGGTAGGCAGCCCGAAAGTTTCATCGGTATACCGCTCGGGTGCCAACCGTCGCAGAAAGGCGCTGTCGCCGATCAGTGAACGGATGTCCCGGTCGGTCTGGGCGGCGATGCGTTGTACCAGCGGGTAGGCCTCAGGGTGTACCGCAGAAGCATCCAGTGGGTTGTCACCCTTCATGACACGCAAGAAGCCAGCCGCTTGCTCGAAGGTTTTTTCACCCAGGCGGCTCACCTTCTTGAGTTCGGTGCGGGCCCGGAAGGCCCCGTTGGCATCACGGTGCGCCACGATGTTCTGGGCCAGGGTGGTGTTTAGCCCGGAGATACGGGCCAGCAGCGCAACGGACGCGGTGTTTACATCGACCCCTACCGCGTTCACGCAGTCTTCCACCACAGCATCCAGCCCTCTGGCCAACTTGAGCTGGGATACATCGTGTTGGTATTGGCCTACGCCAATGGATTTGGGATCGATCTTGACCAGCTCGGCGAGTGGATCCTGCAAGCGCCGGGCAATGGACACGGCGCCCCTGAGTGAAACGTCCAGCTCGGGGAATTCCCGTGCCGCGAGCTCCGAGGCGGAATAGACCGAGGCCCCGGCTTCGCTTACCATCACTTTGGTCAAATTAAGCGTTGGGTATTTTTTGATCAGCTCGGCGGCCAGTTTATCGGTCTCGCGGCTGGCGGTGCCATTACCAATGGCGATCAAGTCCACCTGATGGCGAGCGCAGAGCGTGCCCAGTACCGCCAGGGTTTGATCCCACTGGTTTTTGGGTACGTGCGGGTAAACAGTGGCGGTTTCCAGCAGCTTGCCCGTGGCATCGACGACGGCGACCTTGCAGCCCGTGCGCAGGCCTGGGTCCAGGCCGAGAGTCGCACGTGGGCCGGCCGGGGCGGCCAGAAGCAAGTCATGGAGGTTGTGAGCGAATACGTTGATGGCCTCAGCTTCGGCCTGCTCGCGCAGCTCGCCCAACAGGTCGTTTTCAAGCGACGTGTAGAGTTTGACCTTCCACGTCCATCGCACTACTTCGCCTAACCATTTGTCAGCAGGGCGGTTCTGGTTTTTCAGGCTGAAATGCTCGGTGACCATCACCTCACAAGGGTGCAGCGTGCCGGGCAACTCCTCGCCTACCTTGAGCGCAGCACTTAATACGCCTTCGTTGCGCCCGCGGAAAATAGCCAGTGCGCGGTGTGAAGGCACGCTCTTGAATGGCTCGTCGTGTTCGAAGTAATCCCGAAACTTGGCGCCTTCTTCTTCCTTGCCAGGCACCACGCGGGCGGCAAGGGTGGCCTGCTCACCCAGAAAACCGCGCAGCTTGCCCAGAAGGCCTGCGTCTTCCGCGAACCGCTCCATGAGGATGTATTTGGCGCCTTCCAGCACCGCACGGGTGTCCGGGTAGCCTTTATCGCTGTCAATGAAACGGGCTGCTTCAGTCTCTGGCGTTAGCATCGGGTCGGCCATTACCGCATCGGCGAGTTCGCCGAGCCCTGCTTCCAGCGCAATCTGGCCTTTCGTGCGGCGCTTTTGCTTATAGGGCAGGTAAAGGTCTTCGAGGCGGGTCTTGGTGTCGGCGAGGTTGATGTCCCGCGTGAGCTCAGGCGTGAGTTTGCCTTGCTCCTGGATGCTAGCCAGAATGCTGGCACGGCGCTCGTCCAGTTCTCGCAGGTAACGCAGGCGCTCTTCGAGGTGGCGCAGTTGGGTATCGTCCAGGCTGCCGGTGACTTCTTTGCGGTACCGGGCGATGAACGGTACGGTTGAGCCTTCGTCGAGCAAGGCTACCGCCGCCGCGACCTGTTGGGGGCGCACGCCCAGTTCTTCGGCGATGCGGCTGTTGATGCTTTCCATTAAACCCACCTGAATACTGTAATGCCTCGGCCCCTTGTTGACGGGGGCAAACCTGACCGGGCATTTGCCGGCCTAAAAGCGTCGCATTATAACCAGCGAAACGTGGCAAGGGGCCCCGCCGGACAAATCCGCGAAGGCTTCCACGCCGCGAGGAAAAATCTGCTAACAATGCGTAGAACACTTATACCCGGCGGCTGCGACATAATGCGCACCGACAGCAAAGGAGTTATTCATGAGCAGCACCGCCCCAAACAGCGAAGGCGAAAAAATCCTCATCGTGGATGACGACCCCGGCCTGAGCAGCCTGCTGGAGCGCTTCTTCGTCAGCAAGGGTTACAGAGCCCGGGCCGTAAGGGATGTCGAGCAAATGGATCGCCTGCTTGCCCGCGAGGTTTTCAACCTGGTGGTACTTGATCTCATGCTCCCAGGCGAAGACGGCCTTTCCGCTTGCCGGCGGCTGCGGGCCGCTGACAACCAGATTCCTATCATCATGCTCACTGCCAAGGGCGATGAGCTGAGCCGTATCAAGGGGCTGGAGCTTGGTGCAGACGATTACCTGGCCAAGCCCTTCAACCCCGATGAACTCGCGGCGCGTGTCAAGGCAGTGCTTCGCCGTCAGGCTACCCCCGTACCGGGTGCCCCTGCATCCAGCGATTCCACCGTGTCGTTCGGGGATTATGCGTTGTCCCTCGCTACCCGTGAACTGACGCGCGGCGATGAAGTACACATGCTCACAACGGGTGAATTTGCCGTACTCAAGGCGCTTGTTACTCATGCCCGTGAGCCGCTGACCCGCGACAAGCTCATGAACCTCGCCAGAGGTCGGGAATGGGATGCGTTGGAGCGTTCTATCGATGTACAGATTTCCCGATTGCGGCGCTTGATAGAGCCAGACCCTTCCAAACCGAGGTACATCCAAACTGTATGGGGCGTAGGGTACGTTTTTGTGCCAGACGGCAACGCTGGCAAGTGACGCACGCCTTTTTGGCAGTCATCGCGTATGGCAAAGCTTCGGTACACCCTATTCCTATTAAAAGAATACGGGGGCCGAGGCGGGCCAGATCTACACCTGCCTGTTATTTTGTAATGCCGGGGCACTCGGCGCATCACTCCGAGGAGCACTGGGCTCTATGAAAACACCACTATGGTTTCCGCAGAGCTTCTTCGCTCGCACCTTATGGCTTGTGCTGATAGTCGTGTTGTTTTCCAAGGCATTGACCTTGGTATACCTGCTTATGAACGAAGATGTGCTGGTAGATCGCCAGTACAGCCACGGTGTGGCCTTGACCTTGCGTGCCTACTGGTCGGCCGACGAAAGCAATCAGGCAAAAATCGCAGAAGCCGCCGGCTTGCACCGGGTCACGGGCGAGGCGGTGCCAGAAGGCGAGCAACACTGGCCGTATAGCGAAATCTACCAGCGCCAGATGCAGGCAGAGCTAGGCGAGGACACTGAGGTGCGGCTGCGTGTTCATGCGCCTCCTGCCCTGTGGGTACGGGCCCCAAGCGTTGGTCCGGATTGGTTGAAGGTTCCCCTTTACCCCCACCCTCTGCGAGGCCAGAAAATCTGGAGTGTGCTGGGGTGGTTCCTTGCGATCGGTCTGTTATCCACAGCCTCGGCGTGGATTTTCGTGCGGCAGCTCAGCCAGCCCCTCAAGCATTTGGTATTTGCGGCGCGCCAGCTTGGCCAAGGCCGCAGCATAAGGCTGCCCATCAGCGATACGCCCAGCGAAATGACTGAGGTGTATAGCGCTTTCAACCAGATGGCAGAGGATGTCGAGCAAGCGGGCCGAGAGCGGGAATTGATGCTGGCAGGGGTTTCTCATGACCTGCGGACTCCGCTCACCCGGCTAAGGCTATCGCTCGATTTGATGAACAGCGATAACGAGTTTGCCGAGGAAATGGTCCGGGACATCGAAGACATGGACGCCATCCTGGATCAGTTCATGGCCTTCATCCGTGACGGCCGTGACGAAGCCGTAGAAGAGGCAGACCTGGGCGCCCTGGTGCAAGAGGTCGTCGCGCCGTTCAATCAGCCAGAGCAGCGCGTGAGGCTATGCCTGGAGCCGATTACACCGTTCCCGCTGCGGCGGGTTTCCATCAAGCGACTGCTTAATAACCTTATCGGAAACGCGCTTTATCACGCTGGAACCGGCGTAGAGGTCGCAGCATTTGTTTCAGGCGACTCCAGTGCGCCCTACGTGGTGCTGAGCGTGCTGGACAGGGGCGAAGGCATCGAGCCTGAAGAGTTCGAAGGTATTTTCAATCCGTTTACCCGTGGGGGCCGCGCGCGTAGCAAGGGTACCGGGCTGGGCCTTGCCATCGTCAAGCGGATTGCTTCAATGCATGGCGGCAACGTGGAGCTGCGTAATCGTGCCGGCGGCGGGCTGGAGGCGAGAGTGCGTTTGCCCCTGAACCTGATGTTGCCCAGGGACGCCGTTTAGGCCGCCAACCACCGAGTACGGGCGGCCCCAGCCTCAACCCTTGCCTTTGGTGCGGGTGAGGTTAGGGCCGCTGTTTTTCTCCAAGTGCTCAATGATCATATGGGCCACGTTCTTGCCCGTCGTGGACTCAATCCCCTCAAGGCCTGGCGAGGAGTTCACTTCCATCACCAGAGGGCCGTGGTTAGACCTCAAGATATCCACGCCTGCCACGCTCAAACCCATGACTTTGGCGGCGCGTATGGCCGTCATCCGCTCCTCGGGCGTGATCTTGATCAAGCTGGCGGTGCCGCCGCGGTGCAGGTTGGAGCGAAACTCCCCTGGCTTGGCCTGACGCTTCATTGAGGCGATCACCCGATCACCTACCACGAAACAGCGAATGTCCGCGCCGCCGGCTTCCTTGATGTATTCCTGCACCATGATGTTTTGCTTGAGGCCCATGAACGCCTCGATCACTGACTCCGCCGCTTTGGTGGTCTCGCACAGCACTACGCCGATGCCCTGCGTGCCTTCCAGTACCTTGATAACTAACGGTGCGCCGTTGACCATGCTGATGAGGTCTGGAATATCGTCCGGGGAATGCGCGAAGCCTGTTACCGGTAAGCCAACGCCCTTTCGCGACAGCAGCTGTAGGGAGCGCAACTTATCCCTTGACCGGGCAATTGCCACGGATTCGTTAAGGGGGCAGACGCCCATCATCTCGAACTGCCGCAAAACGGCGCAGCCATAGAAGGTAACAGATGCACCGATGCGTGGAATGACCGCATCGAAGCCTTCCAGGGGCTTACCGCGATAGTGGATCTGTGGCTTGTGACTGGCGATGTTCATGTAGGCACGAAGCGTATCCACCACTACCATCTCGTGGCCACGCTCAGTGCCGGCCTCGACGAGCCTGCGGGTGGAATACAGGCGCGGGTTGCGCGATAGCACAGCGATTTTCATTGAGCACCTGGGAGAGCGGAAAGAGAGGCCGGAGAGAGAGGTTTTTCTTGAACGTAGGTTTGGCCAGGATTAACCACCAGTTGGCCGTCAATCAATGCCTTGGAGCCGAGCAGCAGGCGATAACGCATCGCCTTGCGGCACGCCAGGGTGAATTCCACCTGCCATACCCGATCGCCCAAGGCGAGCAACGTGCGGATGACATAGCGAATTTGAGCATGGCCATTGGAGCTGCGCACGGTTTTCATGGTAACCAGCGGCGCCTCACAACGACGGTGCCTAAGCTGAACCACTGAGCCTAAGTGCGCATTGAAGCGTACCCAAGGCTCGCCGTTACGCTCGAAGCGTACGATTTCCGTGGCATGCAGGCTAGAGGTACTGGCGCCCGTATCGATCTTGGCGCGTAAACCCGCCACGCCTAATTCTGGAAGAGCGATCCACTCGCGCAAGCCAATGACAGTAAGGTGGTCGAAAGTCTTCAAGAAAATGCTCGAATAGTCAGCCGTACGGAAGCGTGCGCCGCAGGGGATAGGGCCACCCCCGCCTGTGCGGCCTGTGCATAGACCACGCCGTTGGCTTAATTGCGCTTGGTTTTGATAGCTGCGCGATCAGCCGTTGCCGCACTGTAAACAAAGCGCGCGCGCGTTGCATCCGTACGCCACGGTAGTAGAGTGGATATATGTTTCGAAATGAGGTCAGGCAGTGGCACAACACCCCGAACACGGTGAAAAGGTCCGGTTGGACAAATGGCTATGGGCTGCACGGTTTTACAAGACGCGTGCACTGGCCAAGGCTGCTATTGAGAGTGGCAAGGTTCATTGCCGTGGCGAGCGATGCAAGCCAGGCAAGGAGCCAAAGGTGGGCGATGAATACCAACTGCGCACGGGATTTGACGAGCGTACCGTTGTGGTGACGGCGCTGTCGGATGTGCGCCGCGGCGCACCGGAGGCTCAACTGCTCTATGCAGAGACCCCCGAAAGCCTAGTGCGCCGGGAGCAGGCGGCGGCGTTGCGCAAGGCGGGCGCCCTGGGTGTCAGCTCGGACGGCAAGCCTACCAAGAAGCAGCGCCGGCAATTGTTTACGTTCCGCTCCGGCGATGGCGACTGATGACGTTACTACGCATCAACGCGTGTGGGCGCAACGGCGTGGGCCGTGGCGCTGAGCCCTCACTGGCTCACGATGCTCAAGCGGCGCACGCCCGGTACTTGGCCAAATAGCCGAAATACAGGCGCTGTGGTTTGAGTTAGCCATGAGCTGGTATAGGCCAGAAACGGCGTATGGCAGGACCAGCCAAGGGCGAGAAGCGCCATGATCATGCCCCCAATGTAGTCGTCCTGGCCCCAGTGAGCGCCTGCCACGAGGCGTGGCATCATGAACAGCAGCGTCAGTGCCCACACCACCAGCCATTGCCCGGCACGGCGGCAAGAGAAGCTCATATACAGCGCCCAGATAAGCAATACCGACGCATGGTCGCCCGGGAAGCTCGCACTGGATTGGTCTTTAAGCTCCCACCGCTTTTCCAGATGTGGGTACCAGTCGCTCAGGTGAACGGCGCTGGGCAGCATCAAGGTAGGGCTGTCGTGTTGCCAGCCTGCGGTATCGCACAGCTTCGAAAACAGCGCGCGGATCACCAGCAAGAGTAAAAGCGTGGCGGTGAACCCCCAAAAGGCCTGACGAACCTGCGCCGCGTTGAAAACCCAGTCGCCGCGAATCAGCAGCAGCAGTAGAATAAGCCCGACCAACGCGTCGAACGGCCGTAGACTGCCCGCAGTCCATAAGTAGCGCCAACCGGTATTGGTTGCCAGTGGCTGGTTGAGCAAGGCAAATAGCGCTTCATCGAACGCGGTAAACGCCGCGTGGCCGGTCGGCCATAACCACATGCATAACAATGCAATCGCAACAATATTGCACAGGGCCAGCCCGCGCAGATTCCAGCTTGCCCGGAATAACGCCGGTTTGTTCATAGATACCTCAGTCAAGCAACGTCCGATGCACTCCTGGGTGCAGAGAAGTGGCGGTTAGATAACGCCCATACATATTTTGTCATCTTTCTGTGATAGCCGAACCTATGCACGATTTGCTTAACAACGATTTCACCCAACGTTTCATCTTCGACGACGCCGACGTGCGGGGAGAGATGATCTCGTTGGAGCACAGCTATGCCCAACTGCTGGCCAAGCACGCATACCCCCAGCCGGTTGCAACCTTGTTGGGTGAGTTCATGGCGGCTGCAGCGTTGCTGGCCGGTACGCTCAAATTCGAGGGGCTGCTGATCCTTCAGGCTCGCTCCGAAGGCCCGATCCCACTATTGATGGTCGAGTGCTCCAATACGCTGGAGGTCCGCGGGCTGGCGCGTTACGACGAGAAGGCGCTAGGCAACCAAAACACCCTCGCGGCCCTTATGCCGAATGGCATCCTGGCAATGACCGTCGACCCTACCCAGGGCCAGCGTTATCAGGGCATCGTTGCCCTGGACGGGGAGAACCTGGCGCAGTGCTTCTCCAATTACTTCGCGCTTTCGGAGCAACTGGGCACGCGGTTTTGGCTGGAGGCCGATGGCACGCGTGCACGCGGCATGCTCCTTCAGCAACTGCCCGTGGAGCAGCAGCGCGACCCGCAGGAGCGCGCAGACAAATGGGAGCACCTCATCACGCTGGCCAGCACCCTCAGTGCCGAAGAGTTACTGGAGCTGGACAACCCAACGACCCTGCACCGTCTTTACCATGACGAAGCCGTACGGTTGTTCGACCCTCAACCGGTGGTGTTCAATTGCAGCTGTTCGCGTGAACGCGCAGCGCGGGCACTCATCAGCCTGGGCGAGCCGGATGCCTTGGCGTTGGTGGCCGAACAAGGTGGCACTGTGGAGATAGATTGCCAGTTTTGTAACGAGCGCCATCTGTTTGATATCGCCGACATCGTGCAACTATTTGCCGGTGGCAGGGTCGATGCACCGTCAGATAGCCGTCACTGAACAGATTCAGCAATGTAAATCGCGCTACGAGCGCCGGGATAGCGCCGTTTTGAGCCAATGAAGCTACTCTTTTGCCTTGGTTCTAGGCATAATCCGGCCACTTTTTAGCTGTAGTAGGGTGTAATTTTCTACTACAAACGTTTGGAGCACTCGGCCTTGTTGCCGACGGGGATTCTCATGACGCAAGCCAAAAACGCCGTGTATACCGATATCAGCATCGCTCAACTGGTCGAAGAGGCCATTCGTCGCGGTGAAGGTGAGCTTGCCGCCAATGGCTCGCTGGTTGTGAAAACCGGTCACCGTACCGGTCGTTCGCCCGCAGATCGCTTTATCGTAGAAGAGCCGTCCAGCCAAGACGACATCTCCTGGGGCCCGATTAACCGTAAATTCCCAGCGGACAAGTTCGACGCGCTGTGGACGCGTGTCAGCGGCTACATTGCCGAGCGCGACGCCTTCGTTTCGCATGTTCACGTAGGCTCTGACGCCAGCCACTACCTGGCCGTGAAGATGACCACCGAAACCGCCTGGCATAACCTGTTCGGTCGGTGCCTGTTCATCAACCCCGAGCAGTACAATGCCGGCGCTCGACCAGAGTGGGAAATCCTCAACGCCCCATGGTTCGTCTGTGAACCAGAGCGTGACGGAACCAACTCTGACGGTTGCGTCATCATCAATTTCGCCGCGAAAAAAGTGCTGATCGCAGGTATGCGTTACGCAGGCGAAATGAAGAAGGCCATGTTCTCGGTACAAAACTTCCTGCTGCCGGCAGCCGACGTATTGCCTATGCACTGCGCTGCCAACATGGGCGAAGACGGCGACGTCACCCTGTTCTTCGGCTTGTCCGGTACGGGTAAAACCACCCTGTCGGCCGATGAGAGCCGTTACCTGATCGGTGACGACGAGCACGGCTGGGGCGAGGGTGTGGTGTTCAACATCGAAGGGGGGTGCTACGCCAAGTGCATCGACCTGACCGAGAAGAACGAACCGGTTATCTGGAAAGCCATTCAGTTTGGCGCTGTGCTTGAAAACGTAGTGCTGAACCCGGAAACCCGCCTTCCTGACTACACCGATGACAGCCTGACCCAGAACAGCCGTGCGGCTTACCCGCGAGAGCTGATCGACAAGATCGCCCCCAAGAACCTGGGTGGCGAGCCTAACGCGGTGATCTTCCTCACCTGCGACCTGACGGGCGTATTGCCCCCGGTTTCTATCCTTAGCGAAGAACAAGCGGCCTATCACTTCCTGTCGGGCTACACCGCGCTGGTAGGCTCCACTGAAATGGGCTCGGGCCCAGGCATCAAGTCGACCTTCTCCACCTGCTTTGGCGCGCCGTTCTTCCCGCGTCCGGCAGGCGTGTACGCCGAGCTGCTGATCAAGCGTATTCGCGCCTTCGGCTCGAAAGTCTATCTGGTGAACACAGGCTGGACTGGTGGTGGCTATGGTGTGGGCAAGCGCTTCAACATCCCCACCACCCGTGGCGTGATTGCAGCCATTCAAAGCGGCGCGCTGGTAGGGGCTGAAACCGAGCACTTGGACATCATCAACCTGGACGTGCCCAAGGCCGTCCCAGGCGTCGATACCGCCCTGCTCAAGCCTCGTTCCACCTGGGCCGATGCAGCGGCCTATGACGAGGCCGCCAAAGGCCTGGCAGGCCTGTTCGTTGAAAACTTCAAGAAGTTTGAAGTCTCTGACGCTATCCGTGCCGCCGGCCCTCAGCTGTAAGCACTAAGCAGCGGGGGCAACGCCCCCCGCCGTTAGGGCATAAAAAAATCCGAAGCCTTGTAATAGGGCTTCGGATTTTTTATGCCTGGGCACAGCTTTTAGGCGTTAGCTGCAATGCCGGGCCATCAGGGCGTAAAGATCTGGGCGACCTCACAGAACTGCCCACGTGCTGCACGGGTTTGAGCGTCGCGGGCTTTCTCGGCGCGACGTGTCCAGTCCTTGCATTGGGTACGGAAGTACTGCTGTGCGGCACGGCGGCATTCACGGTGTTCAATGCTTTGATCGGGGAAGTTGAAACACACTGAGCCCTGATCGATCACAGCCCGTTCAATCCGCCATTTGGCGACATAACGGTTAGGGCCGTCCCATTCACGCAGGGCGACCGTCATGACCTGGGAGGATTTGCTCGGGGTTGAGGCGGAGCGGCTGGCATTGGCTTTAAATTGAGCCAGATACTGCGCAGACACCATGCCCTGAGGCGCAGTACTGGCCACTTTAGGTTCTGCAGGTGGTTCGCTGCGTGACACAGCTGCCTTGGGCGGAGCGTTGATAATGACAACCGTTGCCCGGTTAACGACCTGCGTAGCCAGCGCGGTATTCACTACAGCAATAGGTTCAGGCTCGGGCGGTGCAAGTGCAGTGACCTGAGGTGCGGTGCTGTCATCGCCTTGCTTCATCAAACCCCACCCAGCAATGCCTACCGCTGCTGCGACCCACCACCATGCGGTGTTGCTACGCTTCTGTGCGTTGGTTCGCGCTGCGCGTGAGCTGCCCAACACCACATCGATTTGGGCAGGGTCCAGACGCTGTAAGTGAACGCCATTATTAGGGGTGGAGGGCATAGAGGCTTTCCTGGCCGTACTGCTACCGCTTCACCCTAACAATGCTAGATGATGGCGCAGTGCTGTTACTTGGCGCGGGAGATTAAACGCCAGCACAGGAAATGAACAGGGGGAGGGCACGCATTTGGTCGGAATGGATCCTAGCGCAAGACGAGAGGCTATGTGCCCCTCGACTTACTGCGGCTAGGCTGACCGTTGCTCCGCTCCAGCCTTTGGAGAGGGTCAGATGATGCGCGCGCTCTCCTTTGCGCGTTCGAAACGGATAGCAACGAACTTGGAGGTTGGTGTGTGGCTGCCGTCCCCTACGCTTTCCAGCGGCACGAGCGGGTTGGTTTCTGGGTAATACGCAGCTGCCTGGCCTGCGGGAATGTCAAACGGCAACAGCGTGAAGCCACTCACTCGGCGCTCCCGACCATCGTCCCACACCGAAATCATGTCTACTTTTTGGCCAGGTTGATAACCCAGACGGATGATGTCTGCCTCATTGGCAAAGACCACTTCGCGCTGCCCCCGCACGCCACGGTAGCGGTCGTCCAGGCTGTAGATGGTGGTGTTGTACTGATCGTGCGAGCGCAGGGTTTGCAAGATCAGGTCTGGCGTTTGCCCAGTGGAGTGCACCTTGGCATGGAGCAAATCGGTAAGCAGCGCGTTGGCCTTGAAGTTGGCCCGTCCGCTGGTCGTGCTCCAACGGCGCGCCCCCGCCGTGTTGCCGAGGTAGAAACCACCAGGGTGCTCCAGCTTGGTATTGAAGTCAGTGAACCCTGGGATGGTGTCGGCAATAAGCTCACGGATGCGGCTGTAATCTGCCACCATCCACTGCCAGTCGACTGGGCGTGGGCCCAAGGTGGCATTGGCAATACCGGCGATGATGGCAGGCTCCGAACGCATCAGCGGTGAGAGGGGGGCCAGCTGGCCAAAGGAGGCGTGCACCATGGAGAACGAGTCTTCCACGGTGACGGCTTGCGGGCCTTCAGCTTGGCGGTCGATGTCGGTACGGCCCAGGCACGGCAGAATCAGCGCCTGCTTGCCGTGCACCAGATGGCTGCGGTTGAGCTTGGTGCTGATCTGCACCGTCAGGTCGCAATTGCGCAGCGCTTCAACGGTGCGAGGCGTGTCCGGGGTCGCCCTGGCAAAGTTGCCTCCCAGCCCTATGAAGACCTTGGCGCGACCTTCCAGCATGGCGTGGATGGCTTCTACGGTGTTGTGCCCTTGCTGGCGAGGAACCTGGAAGTCGAAGCGTTTTTCCAACGCGTCCAGCAGAAACACCGGTGGGCGTTCATTGATGCCCATGGTGCGGTCACCCTGGACGTTGCTGTGCCCGCGCACGGGGCACAAACCTGCGCCAGGCCGGCCAATGTTGCCACGCAGCAACATCAGGTTAGCCAGCTCCTGGATGGTCTGGACCGAGTGACGGTGCTGAGTGATGCCCATGGCCCAGCACATGATTACCTTGGTGCCTTTGGCATACATGCGCGCTGCCCGCTCGATTTCTACCAGAGGCAGGCCAGACTGGGTAACGATCTCGTCCCAGGTGGTGGCATCGACGGCTGCCAGGTATTCCTGTACTGCGGTAGTGTGGGCATTGATGAATTCATGGTCGAACACCGCCAGGTTGCCACTGGCCTGGGCATCACGCTCCCACTGCAACAAGAACTTGGCCATGCCACGGGCAATGGCCATGTCACCGCCCAGCGCCGGGCGGAAGAACGCCGTGTTGGTGGGGCGGTCGCCGTTGGTGAGCATTTCCAGGGGGTGCTGCGGGTGCTGGAAGCGCTCCAGGCCACGCTCTTTGAGCGGGTTCACGCACACCACCTGAGCGCCTCGCTCTACGGCTTCACGCAAGGGTTCAAGCATGCGAGGGTGGTTGGTGCCGGGGTTCTGGCCCCATACAAAGATCGCATCGGCATGGTGGAAGTCTTCAAAGGTGACGGTGCCTTTGCCCACCCCGATGCTTTGCCCCAGGGCCACGCCGCTGGCTTCGTGGCACATGTTCGAGCAGTCCGGGAAGTTATTGGTCCCGAACGACCGTACGAAGAGCTGGTAGAGGTAGGCTGCCTCGTTGCTGGCGCGGCCTGATGTGTAAAACTCAGCCTGGTCAGGGTTTTCCAGCCCATTGAGGTGCTGGGCGATGAGGGCGAAGGCCGCATCCCATTCGATGGGCTTGTAGCGGTCGGTTGCGCTGTCGTAGATCATTGGCGCCGTCAGACGGCCTTGGTACTCAAGCCAGTAATCACTCTGCTCCTGCAGTGCGGTCACGGTATGGCGGGCAAAGAACGCGGGGTCTACCCGGCGCTTGGTGGCTTCCCAGTTCACGGCTTTGGCGCCGTTCTCGCAGAACTTCACCAAGCCATCTTCGGGCGACTCGCCCCAGGCGCAGCCGGGGCAATCGAAGCCACCGTTCTGGTTGGTTTTAAGCAGCGTGCGGATATTCTTCAACGCATTGCCGCTACCCAGCCAGAACTTGGTCACGCTCTGAAGCGCGCCCCAACCAGCGGCCGGGCCTGTGTAGGGCTTGTAACGGGGAGGCGAAGCGGGGGCTGTTTCCTTGACATGAGTAGTCACGATCAAATCTCCATCACGGGGCTGTACACCCGTGGCGCGCTATGGTGCGGCAGGTGAATGAGGTTCAGGTTGTGCTGTCGCGCCCATTGGCAAGCAAGGCCTGTAGGCGCAGAAAAACTGACCAAGGTGGTAATCCCGGCGCGAAGCATTTTCTGGATAAGCTCCAGGCTGCAACGGCTGGTAACGACCGCAAGCCCCCCGGTGGTGTTGATGTTCTGGCGCAACAGCGCACCGATCAGTTTATCCAGGGCGTTGTGTCGGCCAATGTCTTCACGTGCGAGCAGCAGCTCGCCGGTGCTGTCCATAAAGGCTGCGGCATGTACCGCGCCAGAGCGCTGTGCCAAGGGCTGTAGGTCGCTGATGCGTTGGCGCAGGCCTTCTAGCCACTGCGGGGGTGGCAGTGGTGCAGGCTCAAGCACCGGCAGGTCGGGTAACGCTTGGTCTACGGCTTCTACGCCGCAGAGGCCGCAGCCGCTGGTGCCCGTCATTTGCCGGCGATGGTCTTTTAGTGACCAGAACGCCCGGCTGGAAATCTCCACCTCAGCGGCCCGGCTGGCCCCTACACCGCGTATCTGAATGTCGTAGATGTCGTCGAGCCCTGCCACGATGCCACTGGCCAAGCTAAAGCCTACGACGAAGTCTTCAAGGTCTCGCGGGCTGACCAGCATCACCGCCTGGCTGATGCCGTTGTAGGCCACCGCCAGTGCGACCTCTTCGGCCAGGGCAGTATGCGCGACTTCACCACCGCTCAGCGGGGTGAAAACATAGTCCTGGCTTGTGGAATAAGGACTTTCGCTGGGTGCCAGGGTAGCGGATCGCATAGCGGGCATTCGGCAGTACCGGCAGTTTGGTTTATTCAGCCTATGCCGGGTGTGACTGGTCGTCTAATCGCTTGTTCCGATCTGCTGATAGATGGCCTCGATTAGCCCTCGTTGTTACCGTTCTGGTAATAGGCGAAACAGGCCTGCGCAAGGGGCGAGCGGGGTTCACCGCGGCGCATGATCAGGCCTAGGCTGGCCAAGGTTTGTGCATGCTCGATGGGGTGAAGGCGCAAGTGCTCGGTCAGGCCCTCCAGGCCCCCATCCAGCGGCATGATGGCGCAGCACAGCCCGCCGTGTACGGCTTGCAACAACTGGTGCACGGCATCTGTCTGTAAGAGCGGGCGCGGGTAAAGCCCCTGGCTGTGAAACGCATGGTCGATGGACTGGCGAAAGTGCATGCCGGTCGTGAGCAGGCCCAGGGGCAACTCATTCACCTGTGCCCAACTCAAAGGCGCCGCTTCGAACTGATAAAAGCGCTGGTCATGCAGCAACCCCATGCGCGTCTCATTCAGTGGCAGCGCCTCAAACCCGGCGGGGTCTAGCCGGTCCAGGTAGGACACGCCCAGGTCCAGGCGATTACTGGCCAGCTGTTCCAGTAACTGGTCGGAGCTCAACGAGCTGAGTTCGAAACGTAACTCTGGGTGCAGCCGGTGCATGCCGCGCAGCAAGGGGACTGGATCGAAACTTGACAGCGGCACCACACCCAACCGCAACGTGCCCACCAAATGGCCACGGCAGGCCGCTGCTTCGGCTTGCAGCCCATCGTAGGCTGCCAGCACGGTACGGGCCCACGCCAGAATACGCTCGCCGGGCGGCGTGAAGCCCTCGAAGCGCTGACCTCGGTTGACCAGGGGCAGGTCCAACTCTGATTCCAGGTTGCGCAAGCGCATGGACAGCGTGGGCTGGGTAATATGACACCGCGCGGCCGCTTGCCCAAAGTGGCGGGTTTCATCTAGGGCCACCAGGAACTTCAACTGCTTGATGTCCATATCAGGCTCCCGGCTGGCGAGCGATAGGGGCAAGGCCGGTGATCAAATCCCGAAAATCCTCAACGGCTTCGAACTCTTCCGTAGGCTTTGGCCCTTTGCGGCTGTCTGGCTCGCGTACCGCCAACAGATGGCCGATGCCGTAGGCACGGGCGCTGCGCAGGATGGGCAAGGTATCGTCTATGAACAGCGCCCGGGCCGGGTCGAAGTGCAGGTCTGCGTGCAGCGCGTTCCAGAACGCGGGCGTTTCCTTGGGGTAGCCGTAGTCGTGAGACGAAATCAGCCGATCAAACCAAGGCGTCAGGGCGATGCGCTCTAGCTTCAAGGTAAGTGAGCCCCGGTGAGCGTTGGTAATCATCACCAGGCGCTTCCCCGCCTGTTTCGCGGCTTCTAAAAAGGTATCGGCATAGGGCCGCAGCGCAATCAGGTGAGCGATTTCGTGCTTGAGGTCAAGGATCGACAGGTTCAGCTCCCTGCTCCAGAAGTCCAGGCAGTACCAGTTGAGCAGCCCCGCGTTCGCCTCGAACATCGGTTGTAGCATGGCCTGGGCCGTGGCCAGGCTTACCCCGTGTAGCTCAGCGTAGCGTTGCGGCAGGTGGTTCAACCAAAAGTGGTTGTCGAAATGCAAGTCCAGCAACGTACCGTCCATGTCGAGCAGAACGGTATCGATATCAGGCCAGGCTAAAGCGGGCATCGGAGAGCTCCCGGGCAGCGGAAAACAGGCTCGGCGTTGGCGCAAGCCAAGGTATAGTAACGCGTTCAAGCCAAGGAGCCGCCTCTATGCGCCATAAACCCACCGTGCTGGCTCGTGAGATCGTCGCCAGCAGCCGAATCTTCCGGGTCGAACAAGTGCAGCTACGCTTTTCCAATGGCGTGGAGCGTACCTACGAACGGTTAGTGGGCAGCGGCACAGGCCACGGGGCGGTGATGATCGTGGCCATGCTCGATGCCGAGCATGCCGTACTGGTGGAAGAGTATTGCGGTGGGACTGAAACCTACGAATTGTCATTGCCGAAGGGGCTTATCGAGCCTGGCGAAGACGTGCTCGCCGCCGCTAACCGGGAGTTGAAAGAAGAGGCGGGGTTTGGTGCGCGTCACCTTGAACGGTTGACTGAGCTATCGCTGTCGCCCGGCTACATGAGCCAGAAGATTCACGTGGTACTGGCCACGGGCTTGTACGAAGAGCAGTTGGAAGGGGATGAACCTGAGCCCATGCGGGTCGACCAGGTGAACCTGCGGGCCCTGAGCGAACTGGCCCAACATCCCGCCTTCAGCGAAGGTCGGGCCCTGGCAGCGCTGTACTTGGCGCGGGATGTGATGGTGCAGCGCGGGGAGCTGAGCCTGTGAGTTATCCACACCCGTTGATGGAAGGTGCCTTGGCCATCGCGCGCGCGGCAGGCCAGGCGATTTTACCCTTCTGGCGCACCGGGACAAAGGTCACGGCCAAGGCCGATGATTCCCCGGTAACCGCAGCCGACCTGGCCGCCCATCATGTGATTGCCCAAGGCCTGGCCCACCTGGCGCCTGAGATCCCGGTGTTGTCCGAAGAGGATTGCGACGTACCCTTGGGCGTGCGTCAGGGCTGGCGGCAATGGTGGCTGGTAGATCCACTGGATGGCACCAAAGAGTTTATCGCTGGCAGTGATGAGTTCACGGTCAACATTGCCCTGATCGAAGACGGCAAGGTGGTGTTCGGCATCGTGACCATGCCCGTCAGCGGCTGCTGTTGGTGGGGTGGGGCACATTTGGGCGCCTGGTGTGGCGAAGCAGGGCAGGCCGCTCAGCCTATCAAGGTGAGGGCCACGCCTGCGGCGGGTGAGCCCTTTACCCTGGTGGCCAGCCGGCGCCATTCCAGCCCTCAGCAGGAGCACCTGTTGGCAGGCCTGGGCGAGGTGGTAGGGCCGCTACGGCTGACCAGCGTGGGCAGCTCCCTGAAGTTTTGCCTGCTGGCAGAAGGTACCGCCGACTGTTACCCACGCCTGGCGCCCACCTCACAGTGGGACACCGCCGCTGCTCAGGGCGTACTGGAAGGGGCGGGGGGCGAAGTGATCGATACCCAAGGGCAGCCCTTTATCTACCCGGCCAGGGAAAGCCTGCTGAACCCGCATTTCCTGGCGCTGCCAACCGGGGTGCCATGGCGTAGCGCATTACTGGGGTTGTGCAGGTAAACCTGCTTTATTCGCCGTCTTCGCCGCTGCCCACGTTCAGCCCGTGCTTACGCAGCTTGTCGTGCAGGGTTTTACGCGGGATGCCTAAGGCTTCGGCAAGGCTGCGCAGGGAGCCATGCCCCTTGGTCATCTCCGTGCTTATCAACTGGCGCTCGAACGCCTCTACTTGCTCATTCAAGGGCCCTGTTGTGATGGCCTCGGCCGTGTCTGGCAAGGTGTGCTCCTGGCCACCAGGTGCATCCAGCGACAGGTCCAGCCCCAAGGCGAAGCGCTCGGCGACGTTTTGCAGCTCTCGAACGTTGCCCGGCCAGGCGTAACGCAGCAAGGCTGCCCGCTGCGCCGGCTGCAGCGACTGTACCGGCAGGCCGTGCCGCTCAGCCGCCGAGCCACTGTAATGGTCGAACAACGTGATGATGTCCTCACCGCGCTCGCGCAGCGGCGGGATACGCACGGGCGCTACGTTCAAACGGTAATACAGGTCTGCTCGGAAACGGCCTTGGTCGGCGGCCTGGCGCAGGTCTTCTTTGGTGGCAGCGATCACCCGAATGTCCAAGGGGATTTGCTGGTTGCCCCCCAAGCGCTCCACTACCCGCTCTTGCAGCAGGCGCAGCAGCTTGACCTGAACGTCCAGGCTCATGCTTTCGATTTCATCCAGGAACAAAGTGCCGCCATTGGCAAACTCGAACTTGCCGATGCGGCGTTTTTGCGCCCCTGTAAACGCACCGGGCTCATGGCCGAACAGCTCGCTTTCCACCACCGACTCAGCAAGCGCACCGGCGTTGATGGCCACGAACGGCCCGTTACGACGGCCCGAGAGGTCGTGTAGCGCCCGCGCGACCACTTCCTTGCCGGCCCCGGTTTCCCCCAGGATCAAAACGTCGGCACGGGTGGCGGCCAAGGCGCCAATCTGTTCGCGCAAGCGGGTCATCGAGGGGCTATGGCCTACCAGGCGCGTGCCCAAGGCCTGGCGATCGCTCAGGGCAAGGCGCAGGCTGCGGTTATCCAGCACCAGCCGTCGATGGCTAAGGGCACGGCGCACGCTGTCGAGCAACGCCTCGCTAGGGAAAGGCTTTTCCAGGAAGTCATAGGCGCCGGCACGCATGGCCTCGACGGCCAGGGGCACGTCGCCGTGCCCGGTGATGAGCAACACCGGCAGCTCAGGGTCGCTGGCATGAAGCGCTCGCAACACAGTCAGCCCATCGACGCCCGGCATCCGAATGTCCGAGACCACGACCCCCGGCCAGTCTCGCCCGATTCGGGCCTGCAGGTCAGTGGCCTGTTCAAGGGCGAGCACCTTGAGCCCGGCAAGGTCCAAAGTCTGGCTCAGGGCCTGTCGCAGGTGGGAGTCGTCGTCGATCAAGACGACGTCGGTATGCGCCGCCACGGCATCGAGGGTTGTCATGCCAGGTCCTCATGGGGTTGGGGGCTCACGCCAGGCGTCGCAGGCCGAAGCCTCAAGGTCAACAGCGCGCCGCCTTGAGGGTGGTTGGCCATTAGCAGTTCGCCGCCCAGGGCGCGCATCAGCGTATCGCAGATGGCCAGGCCCAGGCCAAGCCCCTGGGTGCGGGTTTTGGTCGTGAAGAAGGGCTCGCGGGCATGGGCCAGGGCTTCGCTGCTAAAGCCTGGGCCGTTGTCCCGGATGTAAAGGTCGACCCCCTCGCTGGTGCGCGCGGCGCTCATCCAGATCCGTCGGGGAGTGGCTTTTTCGGTCAGCGCATCCAAGGCATTGGCCAGCACGTTACCCAGTACCTGGCGCAGCCGTGTCTCACCGGCTTGTACCCATAAGGGCGCGTCGGGCAGGTCACGGATAAGCTCCACGGCCATCGCCCGACGCCGTTTGGCGAGCAGCGCCAGTGCATCTTCCAGCGCAGGCTGTAGCGCCACGCTCTCCGGGGCGTGGCGGTCCCGCCGGGCGAACGCCCTCAGGTGAGCGATGATCGACGCCATGCGGGCAGTGAGTTCGCTGATTGCCTTCAGGTTGCCGCGCGCATCATCCGTACGCTGATGGTCCAGCAGTACGCCAGCGTTATCGGCGTAACTGCGGATGGCAGCCAGTGGCTGGTTCAGCTCATGGCTAATGCTGGCACTCATGGTACCCAAGGCAGACAGCTTGCTGGCCTGGACGAGTTCGTCTTGAGCCTGCACAAGTTTTTGTTGCGCGTGCTCGCGCTCCAGCACCTCCTGGCGCAATCGGCTGTTGAGCTTTTGCAGTGCACTGGTGCGCTCGCTGACCCGCGCTTCGAGCTCTTGGCGGGCCCGCGCTTCGAAGGCGATGCGGTCCAGGTAATTGCGCCGCCGTTGCATCATCAGGCCCAGCATAAGCATCAAGGCCAGCAACGCGGCGCTGCCCACCGCCACCACGGTGCGTACTGGGCGGTCGATCAGGCTGCGAGGCGCCAGCAGGTTGACCGTCCAGCCGGTTTCGCTGATGAATCGGCTTTGGGTAAGCCAGGCGTGATGGTCGAGTTGCACCAGCCCAGGATTACCTGCGGGGTATGGCTGGTTGGCGGCAATCGCGGCGCGCTCGTCGTCTGTCAGCGGGCGCGTTGCGCGGTAGCGCCACTCGGGTTGTGAGGTCAGGATCACTACCCCGTATTGGTCGCTTACGGCCAATTGCTCCGGCGTGCGCCCCCATAGGGTTTCGGTGTGGTCCAGGTCTACCTTCACCACCAGGGCGCCGATGGTGTCCTGGCCTTCGCGCACACCGGCCGCGAAGAAATAACCGCGCTTTGCAGAGGTAGTACCCAGGCCAAAGAAACGCCCGAGACGGCCCGCGATGGCATCGCTAAAGTACGGTCGGAACGCGAAGTTACGGCCTAGAAAGCTGTCTCGCTGGTCCCAATTGGACGCTGCTAGCGTATTGCCGGCTGGGTCCATGAGGTACATGACTTCGGCACCGGTTTGATCGCAGATGGTCTTGAGCAGGCGGTTGGCGACATCTTGCAGCCTTGGGTCGGCAGGCCTTGCCAGCAATTGGCGCAAGGCGGGCAAGTCGCTGAGGATGGGCGGCAGTGCTTCGTAGCGACGTAACGTGCCCAGCAGGTTGGCAACGTACAGGTCCAGGGTTTGGCGGTTCTGGCTGATCAGCTCGCTGCGGTAATACCGCTCAGCCAGTTGTTGCAATGGCAGCAACAAGGGCGCAAGGCACAACGCAAGGAGCGCAAGGTTGCGCCAGCGCGGGCGGCGGGGGAGGGCGGGCTTGATCATGCGCGCATGTTAACCCACCCGGCCCTTAAAATTACGCGCCTTGCAAACACTCCAGCAGCGCGCTGTGCCAATCCGCCTGGCGTACACCCCATTGCCGTTCCAGCAGGCTGCAATCCAGGCGGGAGTTCACCGGCCGTTGTGCAGGGGTGGGGTAATCACTGGCGGGGATAGGCAGCAAGGTTGCGCACGGCTTGCCTTGGCGCTGCAACTGCTCAGCGATAGCCTGGGCGAAGCCAAACCAGGAGGTTTCACCCTTGGCGGTAAGGTGGTACACCCCCCAGCCCCCCGCCTGGCCTGCCTGCCAGCGTTCGATCAAGGCCACGGTGCTCTGCGCGATGGCGCCCGCCCAGGTTGGCGCGCCAAACTGATCCGCCACTACTTTAAGCTCAGGCCGCTCCTGCATAAGCCGCTGCATGGTGAGCAGGAAATTGCGCCCATGGGTGGCGTATACCCAGCTGGTCCGCAGAATGAGGTGCTGCCCGCCTACCGCCTGTATCGCCAGCTCGCCCGCCAGCTTGCTTTGGCCATAGACGCCTAGCGGCCCAGTAGGGTCGGTTTCCACGTAGGGGGAGGGCTTGTTGCCATCGAACACGTAGTCGGTGGAGTAGTGAATCAACGGCACGCCCAGGCGCTGGGCTTCTTCGGCCAATACGCCGGGGGCAACGGCATTGATCGCAAAGGCCAGTTCGCCCTCGGATTCGGCTTTATCCACCGCCGTGTGCGCGGCCGGGTTGATGATCAGGCTCGGCCGCAACGCACGCACCTGTTCCCGAATGGCCTCGGGGTGGGTGAGGTCAAGGGTGGCGCTGCCCAGTACCTGGACGTGGGCCTTGCCCGCCAGGCACCGTTGCAACTCGGTACTGACTTGGCCATGCGCCCCAATCAGCATCACGTTCAAGGGGGTACTCATTCGAACACGTCCGCGTCTGCAAAGGGCTTGCCCTGTTGATCCTTGGCAGAAAGGCGTGGTTCAAGGCCACTCAGCTGCCAATCGATAGCCAGAGTAGGGTCGTTCCACGCAATGGAGCGCTCGGCAGCCGGGTTGTAGTAATCAGTGGTCTTGTATAGGAAGTCTGCGGTTTCGCTTAACACCACGAACCCGTGCGCAAAGCCTTCGGGGATCCACAGCTGGCGCTTGTTCTCTTCCGACAGCAACACGCTTACCCACTGGCCGAAGGTAGGGGAGCGACGGCGGATGTCCACGGCGACGTCCAGTACCTCACCGCTGACCACGCGCACCAGCTTGCCTTGAGGGTTGGTCAACTGGTAATGCAAACCACGCAATACGCCGCGCTGGGAGCGCGAGTGGTTGTCCTGCACAAAGGCCGCCTGGCGCCCGGCGGCGTCCGCAAACTGGCGTTCGTTGAAACTTTCGAAGAAGAACCCGCGTTCATCACCGAACACCTTCGGCTCGATGATCAGTACATGGGGGATGGAAGTAGCCACAACATTCATAGAGATTCTCGTGCCAGGGCGAAGAAGGATTGACCATGGCCAGCCTTGCCAAAGGCGTTGGCCTGCACCACTAACGTGAGCGGCAGGCGCCTGCCGGAGCCGCCCGTCAGCACAGTAGCTTTCATGCAATCAGGTCTTTGTGTTCAGCGCCGCCCAAGCGTTCGCGCTGGTAGCTGCCATCCTGTACACGGCGGCACCAGTCAAGGTTGTCCAGGTACCACTGCACCGTCTTGCGCAGGCCGGTCTGGAAGGTTTCCTGAGGCACCCAGCCCAGGTCCTGTTCGATCTTGCTGGCATCGATGGCGTAACGCAGGTCGTGGCCAGGGCGATCTTTCACGAAGGTGATCAGGTCTGCATAGTGGCCCAAACCCTCGGGCCGCGAAGGCGCCAGCTCTTCGAGCAGCTCACAGATACCGCGCACCACATCGATGTTCTTTTGCTCGTTATGGCCGCCAATGTTGTAGGTCTCGCCCACCTGGCCACGGGTTACGACTTCCAGCAAGGCCCGCGCATGGTCTTCCACGAACAGCCAGTCGCGCACTTGCAGGCCATCGCCGTACACCGGCAAGGGCTTGCCTTCCAAGGCATTGAGGATGACCAGCGGAATCAGCTTCTCTGGGAAGTGATACGGGCCGTAGTTATTGGAGCAGTTGGTGACCACTACCGGCAGGCGATAGGTACGGTTCCATGCCCGCACCAGGTGATCGGACGCGGCCTTACTGGCCGAATAGGGCGAGCTGGGCGCGTAGGGCGTGGTTTCGGTGAAGAGGTCGTCAACGCCGTGAAGGTCGCCGTACACCTCGTCGGTGGAGATGTGGTGGAACCGAAACGCCTCGCGCGCTGGGCCTTCAAGGCTGTTCCAATAGGCACGGGTGGCTTCCAGCAGGGCATAGGTGCCCACGATGTTCGTCTGTATGAACGCCGAAGGCCCATCGATGGAACGGTCCACGTGCGATTCAGCGGCCAGGTGCATGATAGCTTCCGGCTTGAAGCGGGCCAGCACCTCAGCCATCGCGGGCTGGTCGATGATGTCCGCCTGAACGAACTCATAGCGCGTATCAGTGGCGATGGCCGTTAAGGATTCAAGGTTGCCCGCGTAGGTAAGCTTGTCTACGTTGAGCACTTCATGTTCGGTACGTTGAATCAGGTGCCGTACCAGGGCCGAACCGATAAAGCCCGCCCCGCCAGTAATAAGGATTCGCATGTGTTGCGCCTTTTTCCTTAAGTCGCCAGTGATAAATGGGGCTACTTTGTGGGCATACGTGGCTGCGTGCAAGCCTCAATACACCTTTACCGCACAACGAGGCGTGCCAGCGGTATTACCCGCGCTCCGCAGCGCGGTCGGGGTGCTTGATAAACGCCGGGCAACGCGGCGATATTGAGGTCTGAAACCGAGGTTATCCTGATGCCCTGCATGCGCTGATTCTCGTACTTCCGACAGTTATCGGTCCACGAGGCTGACGTGTACGATGCTGGAGCACTTTTTGCCCGTCGGCCACACGCTTGTGTCCGATCAACACCCATGACTCCGCTGGAACCTGACCATGACCACCCTTACCCGTACTCCAAAGGCCGATGGCTTCCATATGCCTGCCGAATGGGCACCTCATAGCCAGCTCTGGATGCTATGGCCGGAGCGCCCGGACAACTGGCGGCTGGGCGGCAAGCCCGCTCAGATCGCCCACGTGGCACTGGCGCGCGCCATTGCCCGCTTTGAGCCCGTCACCGTAGGCGTGTCTGCCGCGCAGTATGAAAATGCCCGGGCGCGCCTGGATGTGCCGAACATCCGCGTGGTTGAAATGAGCAGCGACGATGCCTGGATGCGCGACACCGGGCCTACCTTCGTCATCAACGACAGTGGCGAAGTGCGCGGCGTGGATTGGGATTTCAACGCGTGGGGGGGCTTCAATGGCGGCCTCTACAGCCCTTGGAACCGTGACACTCAGGTTGCCAGCAAAGTGCTGGACATGGAGCGCTGCGCGCGCTACTGCACCGAAGGCTTCGTACTGGAAGGCGGCTCTATCCATGTGGATGGTGAAGGTACGGTGATTACTACCGAAGAGTGCCTGCTCAACGCCAACCGCAACCCGCACCTGAGCCGCGCCGAGATCGAAGCCTGGCTAGGCGACTACCTCAACGTGAGCAAGGTGGTGTGGCTGCCCAACGGCCTGTTCAACGACGAGACCGACGGCCATGTGGATAACTTCTGCTGTTACGTGCGCCCAGGCGAAGTGTTACTGGCGTGGACAGACGACCCACGTAACCCCAACTACACGCGCTGCCAGGAAGCACTTCAGGTACTGGAAAGCACCACCGATGCCCAAGGCCGCCGCTTTGTTGTGCACAAGATGCCTATTCCAGGGCCTCTGTTTGCTACCGCCGAAGAATGTGACGGGGTCGACATCGCTGCGGGCAGCCAGCACCGCGACCCTTCCGTACAACTGGCAGGGTCGTATGTGAATTTCTTGATCGTCAACGGCGGCATCATCGCCCCGAGTTTCTCGCAAGCCACGGATGACACGGCTCGGGAGATACTCCAGCGGGTATTCCCTGAGCACGAGGTGGTGATGATACCCGGCCGCGAACTACTGCTAGGCGGTGGCAACATCCACTGCCTGACCCAGCAGCAGCCGGCGCCACATCACGCATAAAACCCGCTTTCCAGGGTCTCCCACGTCTGGCTTTGAGGTGTGGGAGTAACTGCATTTTTCGAGCCTCTTGCGCTGGCACAGGTTTTGTATCTTTATATACAGCGGTGAACGTAGGCTGTTCATGCGCCTGTAACGAAGTAAATCTAGCCTGTGCTGTCCGTTGAATCGGGGATGTGGCGATGAATGCAGTCAGAGGGCCTATGCCCCAGAGAACTACCACCACCGTGGCCTTGACAGTGGCGCAGCGTGCCAAGGCAAATACAGGTCGCAAAGGGTGTCTAAGCCACTCACGCCAGATGATTGCCGAACGGTACCCGGCAGGCCTCATCAGTGAAGACGAGCTTGAAGCCTTGTTAGGCATTATCGAAACCTGACGGTTGGCCTCGCGCATTCACGGAAGGCGCAGCGTCTAGGCGTATTCCGATTTCCCCTGGTTATTCCATTTCGTGGTTTGACACCCCTTGGTGCCCTCTCTAGGATCCGCAGCGCTGCGGCCACCGCTCAGGGTCGGCGCTCGCGTAGGGGCTTGATGCTCGATAGCGTGGGGCGTTCAGCCGCCGTATGAGCGTGGTGCGCTTTTTCATGGCACAAGGAAACCACGATGTTGAATCACCGCATGAGCCTGCTGGCGCTTGGGCTTTTATTCGCAACCCCGGTCATGGCTAGCGATCAGGCCAATGCCGAAGGGTTCGTTGAGGGCAGCCACGCCAACGTATTGCTGCGCAATGCCTACATCAACCGTGACTACAAGCATGGCGACAGTGACCGCGCCGAATGGGGCCAAGCCGCTATTGGCACCTTTACCTCCGGCTTCACTCAAGGCACCGTTGGCGTAGGCGTGGATGCCTTCGGCCTGTATGCCCTTCGCCTTGATGGCGGCAGTGGCCGAAGCGGGGCGGGTGGCATCGATTTCTTCAAGCAGGACAGCCACGATAACGCCAAGCGTGACATCGCCAGGGCTGGGGCGGCCATCAAGTTCAGGGTGTCTAACACGGAACTCAAGTATGGGCAGATGATACCTTCGCTGCCGGTACTCAACTACGACGACACCCGCCTGCTGCCTGAAAGCTATACCGGCTACCTACTCACCTCCCGTGAAGTCGACGGCCTGGTTCTCAATGCAGGGCATTTCACCGCTGAGGCCCGTAAAAGCGCCGAAGGCCAGGACAGCGGCGGTGTGAAGCAGCTGGACGTGTTCGGCGGCACCTACACGTTTTCAGAGCACCTGAACGCCTCGCTGTATGCCTCCGATGGCGAGGACCGGCTCAAGCGGCAATACGTGGGCGTGACCTATGTAGTGCCTCTGGAAGATGAGCATTCCCTCACCTGGGAGCTCAACGGCTACCGCACAACGCTGGACAGAGGCTATGCCAGCAGTATGGACACTGGCCGCAATAACAAGATCTGGAGCCTGGCGGCTACCTATGAGATAGGGGCGCACTCGTTCACCCTGGCGCATCAGCGCAGCACGGGCGATACCGGCTATGCCTATGGTGGCTATGGCAAAGAGGGCGGTGTAGGCGACGGCGGCTCGACCATCTTCCTGGCCAACTCCTACTGGTCGGACTTCAACGCTGAGGATGAGCGCTCCTGGCAATTGGCCTATGGCGTGGCTTTCGAGGAATACGGCCTGCCGGGCCTGACCTACAAGATTGCCTACGTACGGGGCGATAACATTCGCACCAATAACGGCGAAGGCGTAGAGCGTGAGTGGTTCAACCAACTTCAATATGTGGTTCAGGACGGCCCCGCAAAAGACCTGAAGCTGCGCCTGCGTAGCTCTATGTTGCGTACGTCCGCCAATGTGCGCGAGTCCGGCTACAACGATGATGGCAACGAAGTCAGGCTGTTCGTAGAGTACCCAATGAACGCCTTCTAATCGCCGTTCAAATGCGGGCAAACCCTGAACAAGTGCCATTCATGCCGCACGCTGTCTAGCCACCAGCTTCTCCTGTTTGGGTCTTCTGCCGTACCACGGCAAAGTCCTGGCGCTTGAGCCGGGGCAGGGCAGCGCTGCCTCGGGCGGCCTGCTCGAAGTAAGGCAGCGTGCCCCACAGCGCCAGGTCGCCTACCAGGTAACAACGGTGCTGTGCACGGGTCAGGGCCACGTTCAGGAGGTTTGGCTTCGCTGACGCCCACACCGCGCCCCCTGTGTTTTCGGTATCAGTGCCTAATACCATGAAAACGGTTTTTTCTTCTTTGCCCTGGAAGGTATGCACGGTACCGACGCTTCGCTTCACCCAGCGCCGCAACACGTCCTTTTTAGGGGCGGCCACGTCCCACGTGTGCTTGAGCAATGCATCGGTCAGGGCCTGGCGGATAGCCTTGAACGGTGAGATCACGTACAGCGCCGGCAGCGCTTGGTCACGCTGATACAGGCTCACGATCACTTTGATCATGAACTCGATCTGCTCAGGCACCACTTGCTTGCGCTGTACCGCGCCGCCAATGTCGACCCAGCCGCTGGGCAAGTCGATCAGGGGCGCGGCGGTGGGCAGTTTGTCACCCAAGCCATAGACCATCTTGCCGTCATAGGCGATGCGGTTGGCCAGGGTAAACATAGGGTCGTGGCAGCGGCGGTGTACCCGCAGCGGGCTACCTACCCAGATCGGGTCGTCCAGGTAGGGCGCGTACGCACCATAGCGATTGGCTTGGTCTGCTACCCGCTGCACCGACACGCAATGAGGCGCGTAGGCATTGGTTGCGGTGATAGGGTCCAGGCCCGCGAGGGCATTGAGCAATGGCGTGGGCAACGTAAACACTGGCTCGATTTGCAACGGATCGCCCACGACCACTGCGCGACGAGCGCGCCACAACGCGCCGACGGCAGCCTGGGGAACGGCCTGGCCGGCTTCGTCGATAAATACCCAACCCAGTGCGCCTTGGCCTAGACCGGCGAATTGTTTGGCGAAAGAGGCGAAGGTGCTGGACACCACAGGCACCACCATGAAGAGGCTTTGCCAGATGGGCAGGGTGTGGCTGGCGTCTTCCGGCAGTTGGTTGGACAGCAGGGACGAGACAGCGACCAGGTTCTTGCGCAAGGCCCCACCGGGCTGGCCAACACTGTGTACCCACGCCTGATGCAAGGTGAGGGCCGCCGCGAACAGCGCTGAACGCGCCGTGACCAGCGCTTCGTCATGCCACAGGCCGTCGATCTGAAACCCCTCGTCGCTCATCAGCTCAAGCGGGTCCGTTGGCAGCCGTGGGCGCCCTATGGTGGCCAGCGCTTGATCGCATTCTTCCCGTAGCGCCCGCCAATGCTCAGCGACTAAAGCCCGCTGCTCGGTATGGTGCTGTGCCTGCACCACGGCCTGGGACAGCTCATCGCTCAAACGCAGCCGCTCGGTATCGATAGCCTTCAGGTGGCGGTGGGCGTCTAACTGGGCGTCGGCGTTTGACCGACGCTTCTCCAGGTAGGCCTTGGCTTCCTGTGTACGCCATAAGCGCGCCCACCAGCCCGGTGCCGTGCGGTCGATCAGCTGTTGCTCTTCTTTCAGCTGCTCAAGGGTGCGCTCAGCAGTGTGGCGACGCTGTGCGTTGTTTTGCTGCAAGCCTTCTACAGTGGTTACAGCTTGATGAGCCGTAGCGACCTCAGCTTCGGCCTCGGCCAAGGCACTGACTTCAGCACCGTGTGCCAGCATCGCTAGCAACTCCGCCAGCCGTTCATGTGCATCGAGGGCTTCTTTGACCTGCTTGCTCATGGTAATGAAAGCTTCCCGCGCCTGATCGAAGCTCAGGTCGTTGGGGGCTTTAAGCCAGTCCCAGATGCGCATAGGGGTTTCGTCGCTGGCAGTGTCCAGCTGATACATACTCAGCCGCTCATTGAAGCGGCGGCGATTCGCCGAATTGCCCAGCGCACAGCTCATCAGCCCCCAGGGCATTTCACCGCCTTGGGGCGATTCCGCGCCACGCTTGGTGATCTGGATCGCCTGGTTATGGGCCACCGGCTGCAAGTAGCCGAACGTTTGCCAGGGCTTACCCAGGGCTTTTCGCTTCACCAGGTCGACAGAGATATTTTCGACAGCGGCGTTGTTGGTAGACGCCACCACCATCTCAAAACCCGTAAGCGCCTCGATCAGCGGGCGCACCTGCACGGATTTATCCGTGCCCATGAATCGGGTCATCACGCCTTGCTTGACGAACGCATCGTCTGCTTTCGCCAACCCCGCCAGCACCCGTGCGCGTTCTACCAGGTTGTTCGCAAACAGGTCGCGTAACAGCGTGGTTTTACCGGTGCCCGGCGGCCCATTTACGGAAAACAAGCCACTGTGCTCAAGGTCGAGGCGAATCTGATTGAGCGCGAACTGTTGCATCAGGCTCATGGGGTGACGCGAGTCCGCCAACCAGTGGCCGGGGTTGATGAAGCGCGGCCGTAGCGCCTGCAACAACAGGTCACAGCCTTGCTTGGAGTAAAGATCGATACGTTGGTCGGGCGGGAGGGGAGAAAGGTACTGCGCAAGCGTGGCCGGTACCGCGCCGCTACGTACGCTGCTGATCGCACGCTCGATATCCTTGATGTAGAAGCTGTTCAGGATGGCCAGCTCCTCGACCACGACCGCCTCGTCATCGTCGTCGTCTTCCAATGCCTCTGCATCAGCGGCTGAGGGTTCGGTGGGGGCTTTCTCGTTCGCCTTCGCAGGCTTTCGGGGTTTTACCCGAGCACTCAGCGCGGCCATTGGCGCCGAAGCGTCTGGCGTAAAGCTGGCCCATTCGCACAACAGCGCGTGCAACTGCTCCACCTCAACCGCCGCCAGGCCACCCCCTGCAAACGCCCCGCGGGTGCTCATGAAATTATTCAGCAGGCGTATCAGCGCACGTTGCGCCGCACTGTAAGCGTCGTAGCTCAATGCCTGCAGGCCGTGCGTCAACGTCTGGCCCAGCGCCCAAGGCGCAGTAGAGATCGACAACGACTCCATGATCGGGTGGCCGGCCTTATCCAGCGGCAGCTTAGCGAAGCACGTCATGCCTTCCAGGGTTGCCCGCGCTTCGTCTTCATAAGGTGTGTTGCTGTCCATAGGGTCTGGGCTAGGCGCCACGTGCTCAGCCACCTGGCTGACGGCAGACGTATCAAACACCCCAATAAACAGGTCGTAGCCCAGTAGCTCTTGGTCCTCGGGCACGTCAATACTCAACCAACCCGCCCCTGCACGCGCCAGCCCCTCTTGGCTGAGCACCTTCGACTGCCAGGCCTCCAGGTCATCCAGGTATTGCTCCAGCCCATACGGCATGAAGAACTCAACCTTGTGCCAATAATCCAGGACGGCAAGCAAGGCGGGCAGGGTGTCGGGTGTCAATGCGCTGATTCCTGAGGATCCATGTTAGGGAGGGATTGTACACAGGGGGCTTGGGGAGGGGGCATTGAGAGTGGCGTCGAGGCCATTCGCCAACTGCGTTGGCTTCAAGTTTTTCATCCCGAATGTCACACCCTTTCTTTTCTATTGGCTGTGATCATCGAAACGTTCGTCGAACGTCGCTGCTTCTTCACGGGGAAGGGAAATTCGTGACGTATGAGCTGGGTCCCACGCCTGATCGCCTAGCAGATGCAAACTATGAGATTTTCTTTAATGCACGAAAAGGTGCCGCAGAAGTGTACCTATAAGACGTAGAAACCCGGTCGAAGACCGGGTTTCCGGATGAATCATCTGGCTGCACTAAACAGGCTTCTGCCGCTGTTCGGACTTCCTCTAACAAAGTCAAACGTTCGTCATTAGCCTCTGGAATTATTTTTTGGGCAACCAGCTCTGACTTAACGGAGTATCATCGCGCACTCCAGAATTCAATGCTTGCAAGCGCGCCTCATAGGCAGCCCTGACTGACTCCGGGGCGCCTAGCACCGGAAGCTGCAATGACCCCAATGGGGGGGCTTCTTTGTCTATCATTTCGCCTGCTACTTTATCCTCAAAACGCTGACGATCAAGGTGACGCAAAGCAATTACTTCATCGATAAACTCACTGGCTTCAGCGTTACCTATATTCGGATATCTATCCGCAATACCGGCGCGGAGCATAGTGCGATTGTCGGTGGTAAAATTATTTTCACCGTTGCTCACATAAGCGGGCATTAGTCCTGATAATGCTGCACTCGAGGCTTTGACCGTGCCTAACTGTGCAGACGCAATGACAGATGCCACCTCGGTCAAAGTTTGATTTTCCACCTCTGCGCGGACCCCACGCATGCCTCCTTTTTTCTCGTTGGTTTGTTGCTGAAAGTAGTCTCGGGCCGCCAAATAATCCTCAACTCTATTCTGTAATATCTGCTTATCGGATGATTGAGCACTGTTCACTTGCCAAGCTTGCAAATGTTCCTGGATTTGTTCCGATGTCGCCCCCTCTAACAACATGTGCGACAAGTCTTCTGCGTGCCTGCCAGAAAATGTGGTCATCACCTCAAAAATCCGGTCTACAGCGTGATCCATATAGCTGTGTTGAACATTGGTAGCCAGCTGAGAAGCTGCCGCCCCAACAATAAAAAAACCGTTATCGCTATTTGAACCGCGAATTTGCAAACCTATTACGGTCTTGAAAGGCTGATCGCTATAGACTTGATCGTAATCATATACAGGCTCCAGATGATCAAGAAGACCACCTAGCATGGCTCCAGCACTACCCGGCTTATGAATATCCTGGCCCAAGGCATAAACGTAATAATCCGCCTCCAGGTTTTTTTTGGCTTCTTGGGGGCCTTGTCCTGGCGAGCTGTAACTCAGTCGCAATGCAGATCCATGCTCTTGCTTCGAGGGATGGATATCTAGCGCGTCCACTTTGTGCAAGGCGCTTTGAGCCAATGCTGGTGCAAACTTTAGTTGGTTGCCATCTAGCAGTGCCGGATGGGTACTGCGGATAAACCAAAGGACATTTGCCCCAAGCTCCCCGGCGCGCTCAACTGCATCAATGCCTGCATTCGGTCCATGTACCACTACTGTTTTTCCAGCGAACCTCTGGGGAGAGGTATCACTCATCCGCATAAACTCATCCAGGTCCAGCACCTTGCCACGCAAGGCTTCCTGCTCATGCAGTTTTATGTTGTCCAATCGTTTTTCTGCTTGGGTGTTTGGCGTAGCGCTGTTCCAAATACTGGTATGGGACCCGGCACCTGCCCCCAATACAACCTGTCGGCTGTCCAGAATCTGGCCGTTGTCCAGATTGAGTCGGAAAACACCGTCATCCAGCCGCGAAATGCCTGTTACCAGCGCTTCCAAGTGCTCTGCGCCTAGCCCCACTGCTTGCATCAGCTGTCGTTTGTTACTTGCAGAAAACTCAGCACGATTAGCGTAGTTAGGATCATATTTTGGAACCTGTTGGTCCCACTGGCTAATAATTTCGGTCTGGTGATTTATATAACCTTGTCCACGAACACTCGCCGCCCAAGAGTCCTCCTTACCAATAATACTGACTTTTCCTAAAAATGGTGAAGTTGCTCCGTCTTCTGTAAAGCGACTATTAAGTTCATTCAGCAGAAAGGCCACACTACTACCTACTCCTATGAACGTCAGTTCGCGTACTCGATGCGGATCCAGGTCAGAACCTGTTACAGTGGGTTGTATGCGATACAGATTTTTCCCGATAAGCATTATGGTGATCCTTATTAAAAAATACCCTAAGAGCATCCAAGTTCTACAGAGGTAGAGTGATCCGAAGTTGGGTAAGCTCTACCTGAGGTAAGGTACTGGCTCATTGCATATCTGAAAACCAAATTATTAAGACATTTGATGAGCATGGCTTAGGCTATGTACGGAATTAGTCGGAATCATTTCACCTGGCATAAACGCTCAGGTTCAGTAAGTTCGCGGTCATCACGGCGGAAGTTCTCTACGTTCGATCGGTTGCTCAAACGCCTGCATGTTCGGCTCAATGAACAGGGACTTATCAACGTGCAGACCTGGATGATCGACTCCGCAGCGATACGTGCCACCCGAGCCGCCAGCGGCGCCGCGAAAAAAGGGGGGCTTGAAGAACCCGAAGACCCTGCGCTCGGTCGTAGCCGGGCGGACTGACAACCAAGATTCATATGCTGTGCGACGCTAACGGCATACCGTTGCGCTTTTTGCTTTCAGGTGGAACGCCAGCGACATTAGCTACGCGCAACCACTTCTCGACGGGGCCTATGTCCCTACACTGCGCTAACGCCCTCGTTAGCGCTGCGTAAGTACTATGACGGTTACCGCATGCAGCCGGTAATCCCACTCTGATAAAACGCCAAAACGCAAAAACCCGCCAAAAGGCGGGTTTTCCGTGCTCCAGAGGCGCTGATGCCCCTCTGAAACCTCATATGGTGCCGGCACCAGGAATCGAACCCGGGACCTACTGATTACAAGGAACCTGAGCATTGCTTATTAATCAAAAGGTTACGCTATACCTTGTTACGTGAAGACGTCACTATAAGCGCCGTTCTATAAGAGGTTGGAATCGCTTGTTACGTGGGTTTATTCGGCTGATGGTCTCACGCGGGGCACGCTGAGGTCGTATATGTCCATCATCGATTCGTCACGGTGTCCGCTGGCCTCCTGTTTGTCGGCGCGATTGCCTGCTGTGTCGGTGATCCCTCGGCGCTTCAGGTCGTGAAGTCCAAAGCGCTGCTCAGTGGTAAGCAGCCCAGCTTCCACTGCTGCAGTGATGAAGCGTTGCCAGGCCGTGTCGAGGCTGGATTTATTCAGGGGACCGCCATGTGCAGCGACGATCAGCGGCCGACGAGAAGGGTCTTTCGAAACTGGCAGCGATCTTTTCAGCCAAACCTCTGCCCTATACGCCTTTGCCGCATCCCAAGCGCTACGCAGTCGCGGCGACCAGCTCACTACGTTATCGCGGCTACCTTTTCGCCGGTTGGTCAGAACCCCGTCTTCCAAGGCATTCGCGTCTGTGAGAGTCACAGTCTCGATTCCGCGCAATCGGCACAAATAGCCAATTTCCATCACAAACCAAAGATAGGTAGGGCAAGCGCCTGCTTGCCCGCGCTTGAGCTGGCCTCGCTCGCGTGCGCGCTCGATCAGGGAGTTCATTACATGGGGAGCAGGCAGGCGGCGTTGTTTTCGCTCCTTGGGTGCTTCAATACCCTGAGCAGGGTTTTGATCCAAGAACCCTCGGTTACGCCCCCATTGCAGCGCTCGTCGCAGATAGCGCAGGGCGTGGGCGGCTTTGGATGGCGTTCCTTCGTCGGCGATCCGATCAATAAGGCGCTGTACCAAGGCGGGAGTGAACTTCCGTACGGCCAGGTCGCCTAGGTCTTTGCCCAGTTTGGTGTGAGTGCCCAATAGAACATCACGCGAATAGCAGTAATCGTCCTGGGTATTGGGCAGGAGCTTTTTGAACTGAGCACTGTCATGGAACTGATTGCACAGGTGACGAAGACTGTCGCGGTCAACACCTTCGCGTTCTTCCATGATGCTATGTAACTCAGACAACAACACCGAGCGCGGTGCCAGGTTATGCCGGCGTTGCCGGCCACCCTCGTCGCGGTGCAGCGTGTACCAAACACCGCTATTACGGTGATCAAAAAAGACGGCCGCCGGAAGGGCGGCCTGATCGATGTGCGCTGGGATATGCGGGTTGTGCTTACGCTTCCTGGCCTTTCTCATAAAATCCCGGCGTCGTAGTGCTCTGGTGTGCCTAGGCGAAGTCCGCCGGCCTGGTTAACAAGATCGATAGTGGTCCACGGGCCGAACCGCCCCCGGAACAATCGAACGCCCTGGCCAACTAAGGTGCGTTCAACGTCCGAGCGTCGGTTATAGCCGGTGATGCGTTGTAAGTCCTTAAAAGTCAAAACTCCATCAATCGGCCGGCTCATATCAAGATAATCCCTCCTCAGCCTGTTGAGGCGGGAGTTGTTCGGAGACTTTACCTGATGGGCATACAGAGTCGCCTCTCGAACTGAAGCCATTAATTTCTTGATGATCTACTGGGGGGGGGCCAGGTCCCCGGCAGTGCCATTGGCTGGATATTGGGTTTGCATGGTGCTTCTCCTTTGAGACGGTGGGGGAGTTGCAGCTCCCCTGTACCGTCCTAGATGGGTATCAGTGCGCGTAGCGACGCGGTTTGTTCTGTTTGGCCGCTTCACGCTCTGCCATAAATGCAGCCCATTCCGCCGTCTTGCTTTGCTGACGGAGTCGGCTACATGCCTTGTGTTTACGTGTGGCGCGGGGCTTGCCGCAGATATCGCAACGGTTGGGCAAATCCAGCCGGTACCCTGCCATTGGCGGGCGGGTGCGAGTGTTTGAAGCCATCACTGCCCCCTCTCAAGCAGACGTGCTAGCGCATTAGGCTCGCCATCCGGCGTCAACTCATCCAGGGGCAGGCTGATCGTGCTGCCATTGGCGGTGCGCAACGTCGCAACATCGCCAGCGATTCCAATGATCACGGCTGTACGAGCGCTCAAACGGTACGCCTGGCCATCGCAACTCAGTGCGACGAAGCTGACCGTGTCTCCGATCGCCAGCGGGGTTGTGGTAGCCTCTGCGATGCCGCCTTGGGGTTGATTCACTTGCATGGTGCTTCTCCTTTGGGTGGTGGGTGGCGAGGGGTTGCAGCCCTTCGCCACCACTTCTTTTCCGGTCAAGCCGGTGTCAGTGCTGCCTTGCAGCCCTGTCTTTCTTCAGTTGCGACCAGATGCGGTCGCCGTTCTCCACATATTCATGCACCTCTTTTTCCGGCCGGCGGTCCATCTTCAGCAGAGCGATACAGTCGTCGAATAACGCCTTATCCAGTGCTCGCAGATCGGTAAGAGGGAAGGGGAAGGCACGCCCGTTGTAGAGGCTGAGCAGGAAGTCGCCGACGATGCGACTTTGCCCCGTGCTACGTTGGGCAACCGGCAGGAGGCGGTGTAACGCCGCTATGCCAGCAGCACGGATTGCTGGGCGCTCACGCTCCTCGATTGCGAGCTGTTCCGCTATCTGGCGGATGACGTCGTCGGTGGGTTGAGTTGAGTGCATGGTGCTTCTCCTTTGGGTGGTGTCAGACGTTGCAGCGCCTGGCGGGTATTGCAGTTGATGAATCAAGCCTGGAAGTGCCAGCACTTCACGATGGGTTGCTTGGTGACAACAGCGTTGGTGTTCCTGGCCTGGTAAGCCCGTACCGCGCTGTCGGTGGCTTTGTTGACGTCGAGCAGCTTCCGAGACCGGGAGTCTTTCAGGCGCTCGCGCAGCTCGCTGACGTCGGCAATCTTCTGGCGATGCTCGGCCGCACACTTCACAAAATCGTTGAGGTTGATGGCGATGATGTGGGCTTTCTTGCTGTGGTTGACCACCGGGCCGTCGGCGTCGAGGCTCTCCAGGTAGTCGTAAACCTCCCAGAATTCAGCCACCACCGGATGGTCAGAGTTGAGCGAGGCCTGGCGCTCGATGGCCATACGGACGATCTGCGAGCGGGTGTGCTCGATCTGTGCATCGGTGAGCGGCACCACCAGGCACAGGCAATCCAGCAGCGTGAGCATTTGGGCGTGGTTCTTGTTGATCCGCTCCACGCGGATGTAGCCGCGCAGCGTGTTGCCGCAATGGCTACAGTCGCTGTGCTCGTCTTTGAACGGGGTGTCACAGGCAAAGCAATGGGAGTGCAGGTTGCGCAACTTCGCCTCATAGCCCGCTATCCGTTGGCCGAACAGCTCCATCACTTCCAATTCTTTGCGCACGGCCTGCACCACAAAGTTGCTGAGGGTCGAACCTTCCAGCGCATTGAGCCTATCGGCCGCCGCACGGCTCTCAGGGGTGACGTTCGGCCGCACAAAGTGCAGTTTGACGATCCGGGTCATGATCGCCTCTGACGCCACCACAGGGGCGTTTTGGCTGATGGCGATGGTGCCGCGAAACGGTGGTTCGTAGGTTTCGTTACCGGCGGTTTTAACGCCCTTGGTCGCCAGGGTGCCACCGCCGTAGTAATCCTTGAGTTCGTCCCATTCGAAGGTCTTGGCGTGGGTCTTGTCGTCGCCGCTGCGGTCTGATTCCAGCAGCACGATGGGCATACCGGATACTTGGCCCATCAAGCGGCTGCGGCCGGCCTTGGTGGATTTGGACGGGTCAAACCCTTCATAACCATCGCGCCCCGCGAGTTTCCATAGCAACGTGAGCAATGTGGTCTTGCCGGCGCCGGCTTCGCCCGTGGCTTCAAGGAACGGAAACGACTGGTACCGACTACGGATCTGCTCGGCAAACGCGGCCTTGCCCTCGTTGGACTGGATGGCCTTCAGGCGCAACCGGTCCTGCAGCAGCTGATTCAACTGATGCTCGTAGGCGGTGGCACCGGCCATGGATTGCTGCGGTGCAGTTTTTGCAGCCTCCATGGCCGCGCGAGCGCGGCGCTGGTGGGCTTGGGCGATGCTGAGTGCCATGGGGTTAAGCCTCGCTGCTGGCTTCTTCGACTGGGGTGATGTTTTCCACCAGGCAACCCAGGCCGTATTCCTCGACCACATACGCCTCGTTCGACGATTCGAAGTTGCTGACGCGGTTCCACTCCGGCTCTTCCTTGAGGTAGCGGCGGCGTGCGCCGATCTGCCAGTACACCGACAGGTTGGCGAAGGTGGTGATGAGGATCGTGCCTTCAGGGATGTAGGGCACCTCGTACAGCGGCAGGCCGCCGACGCGGCGTTGGGAGATGATCAAGTCGCTCGCCAGGGTGTTGGTGGCGTCCTGGTCTTGGTTGACCAGGGCCAGGAACTTGTCATGGACCAGCTCGCGGCCGGTCAGCACAACCAAGCCGGGGTTACGGCGGTACCAAGGGTCCAGCAGCTGGATGGCGTCGTAGACCAGGGCATCGATGTTCTTGAAGTCGCCGGTCTTACCGATGGTGATCTTGCCGGCAACAGCGCCTTCCTTCAGCACGCGGTCAGGTGCGTGGGTGCGGTATTGCTGTAGCCAGCCGATGTTGACGTCTTCCAGCAGCGGGTGCGCAGTGCGGTCGGTTTGTTCGGCCGCCGAGAGGCCATAGAACCCGATTTGGATGCGGTCGAGCGCTTGGCGTTGGGCAATGGCACTGGCCAGGCGCGTCTGGAAGTCTGGGAACTTCGCCCAGGCGTCGAGCTGCTTGTAACTGACGTAGGTGTCAAAGTCGGTCTGCTCTGCGCGGTACTTATCGCTGGACAAGGTGCCAATGCTGCTTGGCTCACGCTTCTTGACCTTGGTGTTGGTGCGGCTTGCAACCGTGCTACCAACGCCGAGGCCCACCTTTTCACCTTGCTGCTCATCAACGCCGATGATGTTGATTTTGGTCAGGAACTCGCTCGACTCTTGGATCTTGGTTTCCAGGCGCTGCTGGATGGTCGGGTCAACGTTGAACGTGGCGGTGGCCGAGTCAACGCCGTTGAGCTGGGCAACCTGGACGAGGTAGCCGGTGTAGAGTTTTCGGGTGTCGTTACGCATGGGTGTCTCCGATAGTGGGCTGGGCGGTTGAGGCCGCAGGTCAGAATTCAGCCAGGGCGTGTTTGCCGCCGCCGGTTACCGGTGGGCGCTGGGTTTGGGAGTGGTCTTGAGTGTTCCCGAGGGTGGTCTTCAGCTCGATCAGCTCTCTGCTGAGCTGCTCGACCTTGGTGTTCAATTCGCCGGAGAATTGCCTCTCGGCGGCGAGTTGATCCGGCAGGTCTTTGACGTGGTCGGCAATCGCTTCGACGGCTTGGCCAATCTGGGCGAACTCTGCATCGTCCTTCGCCTGCTTGCCGCCCAGCAGCGCCTGAACCTTGCTGAACAGCTGGGCGCCGAGGCCGGGCTTGTCCTCGACTTCTTCAAACTGCAGCTCGGTTTCCACTGCCTCGGTAAACATCGATGTCGCCGAGTAGTGGCGGTCTTTGAATGGGCTGGATTCTGGCTTTTGCGCGGAGAACGACAGTACGTCGGTGCCCAAGCTGGCTGGAGAGTCCGTCACGGCCAGGCCGACGATGTACGCTTCGCCCGTGTCCGAGAAGTTGTCGTCGATTTCGATAGAGGTGTAGATCTTCTGCTTGGCCTTGTTCATGGCGATCAGGTCGGGCGTGGGCTCCACCTGGGCAAACAGGGCCAGCTTCTTCTGGCCGTTGATGTCCACTTCTTCGGTCTTGACCGCAAGCACGTCGCCGTAGGCTTTGAACGGGCTGTCTGGCAGCAAGCTGCGAAAGTGCTCCAGCCAGATTCGGGCGCCGTAGGTGGAGGGGTTGAAGTTCTTCGCCGCCTGTTCCAGCCAACTACGTTTGATGGTGCGCTTGTCCGAGGTAGCGCCCTCGACGGCGACACGGAACCAATTGCTGCGAAATTTCTTCATGCCGGGAATCCTCAATGCGTTGGGCGCATGCGTTGACGTAAGCGATGCGTTGCAATGAGAGGCATGGTCGTGACGCGCGCGAGTTGCGGCAATGAGGCGGGATTGTAGGTAGTGGCGCTACAAGGGGCGGCGCTACTGGCTCGCAGGCCAGAGCGGCAGCATCGCGGCCATGACTACGACCGAACTGCTCCCCATCGATCCCCGGCGCCAATCCAAGTTTCTGTATTGGATGGGTTGGCGCATTTGCGAGATTGCCGAGGCTACGGGCGAAAAGGAAAAAACGCTACACAGCTGGAAGGCCCGTGACGCGTGGGACCGGGCCGATAACGTTGAACGAATCGGTGGCGCACTGGAAGCGCGTTTGGTGCAACTGATCCTCAAGGAAGGCAAGAGCGGCGGTGACTTTAAAGAGATTGATCTGCTGCACCGGCAGTTGGAGCGCCAAGCGCGCATCCAGCGCTTCCAGGGCGGCGGTACCGAAACCGAACTCAACCCCAACCTCGCCAAGCGCAACGAAGGCCCGAAGAAAAAGGCCCCGAAAAACGATATCAGCGAAGAGCAGATCGAGCTGCTGCGCGAAGCGTTTATCGACGGCTGTTTTGACTACCAGAAAGACTGGTACCGGGCCGGCAATCAACGTACACGCGTCATCCTCAAAAGCCGTCAGATCGGGGCGACCTACTACTTTGCTCGGGAAGCGTTTATCGACGCGCTGGAGACCGGGCGTAACCAGATATTCCTGTCGGCTTCGAAGAACCAGGCGTACCTGTTTCGCGGGTACATCCAGGCGTTTGCCCGCGATGTGATCGGCGTGGAGCTGACCGGTGACCCCATCGTCTTGCCCAACGGCGCTGAGCTGTTTTTCCTCGGGACCAACGCTCGCACCGCCCAGGGCTACCACGGCAATTTTTACTTCGATGAGTTCTTCTGGACGTTCAAGTTTGAGGAGCTGAACAAAGTCGCGTCCGGCATGGCGATGCACAAGAAGTGGCGCAAAACCTACTTCTCCACGCCCTCGACCATGGCGCACGAGGCGTACACCTTTTGGACGGGTGAGCGCTTCAATAAGGGCAAGCCGGCGGCGCAGCACACCAAGGTCGATGTTTCCCATGGTGCGCTCCAGCAAGGGCGGTTTTGCGAGGACCGGTTGTGGCGACAGATCGTCACCATCCTCGATGCGGAGCAGGGCGGTTGCGACCTGTTCGACATCGAAGAGCTGCGCCGAGAGTACAGCCCCGAGGCGTTTGCCAACCTGCTGATGTGCGAGTTCGTCGACGACGGCGCGAGCATCTTCCCGCTGACGGTGCTTCAGCCCTGCATGGTCGATAGCTGGGTCGAGTGGGCCGAGGACTACAAGCCGTTTGCCATGCGCCCATTCGGCGACCGCCAGGTGTGGGTGGGTTATGACCCTGCCGAAACCGGCGACTGTTCCGGCCTGGTGGTGGTCGCGCCGCCGCTAGTACCTGGCGGCAAGTTCCGAGTGCTGGAACGTCACCAGTTCCGTGGCATGGACTTCGCGGCGCAGGCCAACGTTATCAAAGCCGTCTGCGACCGCTACTGGGTAACGTACATCGGGATCGATGTCACCGGGCTGGGCAGCGGCGTGGCGCAGCTGGTGCGCCAGTTTTTCCCCAACGTCACCACGTTCAGCTACTCGCCCGAGGTTAAGACCCGCCTGGTACTGAAGGCCTACGACGTGATCCACCGGGGCCGGCTGGAGTTCGACGCCGGCTGGACCGACATGGCGCAATCGCTGATGGCGATCCGCAAGACCATCACTGCAGGCGGTCGCCAGTTCACTTACACCGCCGGCCGCACCGATACCACCGGCCATGCCGACCTGGCGTGGGCGCTCTTTCACGCATTGCACAACGAACCGCTGGAGGGGCAGACCTCTGCCAATACCGGGCGGATGGAGATTTTTTGATGTCGAACCGCCGCAGAAATAACAAGCAGACGCCCGCTGTGGTAACGCAGGAGTTTATTCCACGCAGTGACAGCAAGATCGAGGCGTTCAGCTTCGGCGACCCGTCACCCGTGCTAAGCGGGCGGGAGGTGTTCGATTACCTGGAGTGCTGGTTTAACGGGCGGTGGTACGAGCCGCCGTTGTCCCTAGACGGCTTGGCACGCTCGGTGGGTTCCAGCGTGCATCTGCATTCAGGATTGATGTTTAAGCGCAACTTGCTAAGCAAGACCTTTATCCCGCATCGGTTGCTGTCGCGTGCGGCGTTTGAACAGTTCGCCCTGGACTTCCTGTGCCTGGGCAACGGTTACCTAGAAGGGCGGCGCTCGATGCTCGGCCCGGTGCGCGAGCTGGTGCCGCCCCTGGCGAAGTACATGCGTCATGGTAAGGACGGCCGGCAGTTCATGGTCCAGGGCTGGAAGGAGGAGCATGAATTTGAGCCGGGCACCGTTTTCCATTTGCGGGAGGCGGACCTCCACCAGGAGGTGTATGGCTTGCCCGAGTGGATCAGCGCCTTGCAGTCGGCGCTGCTGAATGAGTCGGCCACGCTGTTTCGGCGCAAGTACTACGAGAACGGCAGTCACGCCGGTTTCATCCTCTACATGACCGACGCCGCGCAGAACGAAGCGGACGTCGACTCCCTGCGCAAAGCGCTGAAGGACTCGAAGGGGCCTGGCAACTTCCGCAACCTCTTCGTGTACTCGCCGAATGGCAAGAAAGACGGGCTGCAGATCATCCCGGTCAGCGAAGTCACGGCCAAGGACGAATTCAACTCGATTAAAAACCAGACCCGCGACGACGTGCTGGCCAGCTTGCGCATTCCGCCGCAGCTGATGGGCATCGTGCCGCAGAACGCGGGTGGGTTTGGGTCGATCAGGGAAGCGGCGCAGATCTACGCGGCCAATGAACTGGAGCCGATTCAGGCGCGTATGGCGCAGGTGAATGATTGGCTTGGGGAGGAGGTCGTGTGCTTCAAACCCTATGAAATTCCCGTAGGGGCCTAAAGCCCCCTGCGCAGAAAACGAGGCGACGAGCTGGTGCGCTAACACCCGCTCGACGCTGAATCACTCGAACCAGCCGAGTGCTCCAACCAAGGCCTCGCCCCACTGCGCAGGGGGTGCGAAGCCTAAGCGAATCCACTTGTCGAAACAAGGATCACTTATGAGCACACCGATAATCCCATGGATGGGCGGCAAGCGCCGCTTGGCAGATCGTCTTATCCCGCTGTTCCCGCCGCATGAATGTTACGTCGAGGTCTTTGCCGGCGGTGCCGCGCTTTACTTCATGCGGCCCCAGGCTGCACCGGTTGAAGTCCTCAACGATATCAACGGCGACCTGGTGACGCTGTACCGGGTTGTGCAGAACCACCTGGAAGAGTTCGTGCGCCAGTTTAAGTGGGCGCTCAGCTCCCGCCAGGTGTTTGAATGGCAGAAGATGACCCGGCCGGAGACGCTCACCGACATCCAGCGGGCTGCTCGATTTTTCTACCTGCAGCACCATGCCTTTGCCGGCAAAGTCAGTGGGCAGACGTTTGGTACCGCCACTACCGGGCCGGCAATCAACTTGTTGCGGATCGAGGAGAACTTGTCAGCAGCCTGGCAGCGGTTGTCGGGCACCTACGTCGAGAACTTGGAGTGGCTGGAATGCGCTGAACGCTATGATCGGCCACATACGTTTCATTACATGGATCCGCCATATTGGGGGACCGCTGGTTATGGAGTGGACTTTCCTTTTGAGAACTATGAGCGGATGGCCGATTTCATGCGGCGGTGCAAGGGGAAGGTGATGGTCAGCATCAATGACCATCCTGATATCAGACGGGTGTTTGAGGGGTTTCACTTTGAAAATTTGGACATTCGCTACAGCACGGCGAATCAGCGGCAGAGCAAGGCTGAGGCCAGCGGGGAATTGGTGATTATGAACTGGGAGCCGGCAGCGTTGGGAGGATTGTTCTGACTTGAGCTATCACGGATAAAGTTACCGCAACACCGAGCCGCCCATGAGGCGGCCTTTTGCTGTTCGTGAAGGTGAATAGGGGGAGCAATCGTATTGTACTGGGTTAAAGTTCAATACCTGTGTGTTTTTCCAACTGTTTTTTGACAAGCCCCTTCGCAAGACTCCCTAGTAACTCCAGAGTAAACCCACCAGCTTTGAGGGCTCCCTCCTTGGTCGTGGCCCAAATCTTATCGTCTCGGACTGAGTCGGCAAAGTCATGGCCCTTCGAGGTAAGGCTACGGAATATGAAACTTCTGCTGGTTGGGTTTCCGCCGGCGGTATCAATCCAACCAATTTCAGCAATTAGATTGAAGTGATAACTAATTTGGTGGGCAGTGTATCCATCAACTTGGAAGTCGTTCTCAATGTCGTTGGATATTATGATCGCGCCAGGTTTTAGCTCCCACGACTCCAGCTTCAGGATGATGGCACGAATTAAGTCCATATCTCTTCGCATTGCATTCAACTCACGGCAGGTTTGATCTCAGAGGGGCCAGTATAGGCAGGACGACGTGCATCGGTGGGATTCGGCACCTACCGAGCCCTACCTCCCGGTAGTCATAGTCGACCAGCATCCGCCGTGGTCCACCCAGTGAGGGAATAACGATGATCATACCCAGCCCTTGCGCTGGGTATTTATTGTGGGTACAGTAATTTCATGCAAATTACTTATGACCCAGCCAAAGACGCTCGCAACGTTGAAGAACGTGGACTCCCATTTGCCCTGGTACGGGATTTTGAATGGTCTACAGCCTTGATCATAGAGGATGATCGCTTCGCCTACGGCGAGTGCCGGTATCGAGCGATGGGGTACATAGGGGATCGGCTGCATGTCGTGGTGTTCACCCCTCGGGGCGATGCGGTTCATGTCATCAGTTTTCGTAAAGCCAACAAACGGGAGGTCAAAATCTATGACCAACAAACTCAATCCTGAGATGGCCGATAGGACAAACCCTGAATGGTCGGCTAGGGATTTCGCGAAGGCCAAGCCTGCCAGTGATGTGCTGGCGGGGTTGTTCGGCAAGGCTCAGGCAAAGGAGATGCTCAAGCCGAAGCGTGGCCGGCCAAAGTCGGCAGCTACTAAAGAACACGTCAATGTTCGCTTTGATCCTGAGGTACTGGAGCAATTCAGAGCCTCTGGTCCTGGCTGGCAAACGCGAATGAACGCTGCCTTGGCCGACTGGCTCAAAACGCACACACCAGATGAATTGAAGGCGTAGTACCTGAGGTCATCGCCGAAACAATGAGCCGTCCATGTGACGGCTTTTTGCTGTCTGGGATTGGCTTTTCCCACAGCAGAAGCCCTGTCCAGAACGATGAAGATTTGTCCTTCAATAACGTGAACAAGCCCAGATCAACATAGCATTAGCGGGATGTCATGCAAGGCTTTAGAGGGCGTTCGGGCCAGTAAATACAAGGCTTTCAGGTATGGGAAGCTCTGCCGGCACTGGTGTTAGCTGGGGGCGGTCGACTAGCTTTGGGGGATTGGCGTGCCACAAGGTGGGTCAAGGGTGTGCTTCAGCACCTGGCGCGCGCCGTCATCCCCCCACCTCGCCTGCGGGCTAAATAGGTCGCTTTTTCTACACGTCTGCAGCCCCTTCAAAGCGGCGCCGGCTGGGGGCGGGATTCCGATTTCCCAATCCGGAAAACCCTGCGAACCCCTGCAAAGGTCAGGATGGCTAGCACAGGGGCTCAGTAGGGCTCTTTCGCGGCCAGCTCAGTCTTTGCCTGGATGGTAGGAACTTAAGTCAAACCGCATTCTTCTTGGTAGCGGATGACCTTGTCGCGCAGTTCGGGGCTACCTTGTTGGGGCTGATTGAATACAGCCAGGCAGGGAGCTTGCGAAGGGGGGCATGCCATTTCCCTCGGTTTGCCATCCTCGGCAACCATCACGATAATCGTGATGGTTGATGCAAATCTGGCTGCTGGGCACGTGCCATTAATGGTGGTGTCGGTAAGCCTAGGGCATCGTTTATTTGACGTAGCTGACAATGCAGCCCGTGTCTCTCAAATTCGCCGGTCGCGGCGTCCAGCCATTTGGCTATGTAGCGCCCTTGTTCCAGAAGAATGAGCAGTTGCTTGAAGTTGATGCCGTCGCGCGCGCTGCGCTTGACGCCAGGTAAGGGGAGGATGCGCGAGGCCTGCTCTTCCAGCATCGTGATGTGTCGCTCTGTGTCCTTGGTCCAGTAACGCCACAGCACATCGTCGCACTCTTCCTGGTACTGGATGATCTTGTCGCGCAGTTCGGGGGCTACCTTGTTAGGGCTGATTGAATACAGCCAGGCAGGGAGCTTGCGGAGGGGAAGGCAGATCATCCCCCGTATTTTTCCATCTTCGGCAACTGTGTCGATATTCGACACAGTTGAATTGAAGCGCTCCACGATTTTGATGCGTTGAGCGGACCATTCGAGTCCGATGTTTTCTACGATCGGCCTCATAGCCACATATGGCTCGTTGTCTTTACCGATCAGGACAACGGTGTCCTCGTAGAACGGGACGGGCATCAGTTGGTTCTGCATCCCATTTCCCCCTTACTTGATCTTGGCTACATTCGAGTTCATCACACTTGTCGAGTCAATGACGCCGGACAGTTGCTGGTCGACCAGGGCAAGAAAGCCGCCCATCAACTCAGGGGCAAAGGTGCTCTGGCAATGGCTGTCTTCAGCGCAGTTTTTTAGCAAACGCAGCGAGTCGCGCAGCATGTGCAGGGTGGAGAACGCGTTTTCCGATAGGCCGTAGGCGACTGGGGCTTTCATTTCACACCCCCTTGTCCTTCTAGGGCACGAGCTAGAGCCATGTGGTGGTTGTAGCGCTTGATGCGCGTGGTCAGGCTGGAGTCGGCGTGCAGGGCGGTGAGCGCCATATGGCGGTGCGCAAGTGCGCGAATTTTTGATGGAATTAGGACATGCATTTGGCGTAGCTCCTTGATTTCAGGAACTGCCACGATTCGCCGTCAAACGAATAAGGTGGCAGCTGTACGCAGGTTGACGGACCGGGAATCAAGGAAACCGGCACACCCTAAGGTGTCCTGCGCACAGCCGCCATAACAGGATATGCGGACACAAAAAAAGCGCCTGCAATCATGATGGGGGCGCCTGTGCGCCTTGAATTCGTCGGGCCGTCAAACCCGGTCGCTGAATTTGCAGCGACGGATGAACTGTAGCGCCAGCAGCCATTATGCGCAACAGGTTCATCTATCAACGCAGATTTACCGGGTGCAAGGGGCATTTTTCAGGAACGGCACGGGGATAGGGTAAGTTTTTGAAAATGCGTTTCTGACGTAGCTAGAAGCACCGTATTTGCTGGGGTTGCGGCTTAACTTTGGAGGGTTATGCAGGGTTAATTCAAAGGTTAGCGGTTCTTATCTATCTGATTTATAAGAATTTTATTTATTTTTTTTTAACGTCTGCAAAGGTTAGGAATTAACTTTACATAACCCCAGAGCTAACCTTGTTCAGATCTTGCAAATCAGCATCAGACAAGACTTTCAAAGCGATCAGCAAAAAGCTAACCCTCTTAACCTGTTTCCCGTGGGTCAACATGAAACCGCCAGCCCTCATAGGCACCGGCAGCCTCAGAGGCTGCGCACAGAACCACTCATTGGCTCAGCTTGTTACGTGCGTTGTTACGTACGTCCCAAAAAACAAAGGCCTGCATCGCTGCAAGCCTTTGATTTATATGGTGCCGGCACCAGGAATCGAACCCGGGACCTACTGATTACAAGTCAGTTGCTCTACCAGCTGAGCTATACCGGCGGGTAAGGGCGCTGATTATAGCGATTAGCGACGAGCTGTAAAGGGGCGATCTGCAAAGAATGCTCTATCTCGCACGCCGAGGCGCTTCCTAGGAAAAGTCCTACAGGCGAGAAAGATTTTTCCACCAGCCTGGGCGGAAAGCACCTACATGCCGCGCTGACCTGAATCCCCACAATAGCGCCTCCACAACGCCGCTTAGATTGCTGCTGGAGGCCGTCGTTCCATGCGCTTCATTTTTCTCGTTGCACTGCTGCTCGGTTTGCCTGCTGCTGTGCTGGGTGGGCCGAAGATCAGCATCGGTTCGCTCAGCGACTACATGCGGGCCGACAAGAGCGTGCTGGTCAAGCGCGTTTATAACAAAGGGAATGCCACTGCCTTCGTGAAGGTGCGTGCCTGGGAGCTGGTGCGTCAGCCAGATGGCAAGGTCAAGGAGCTGCCCCTGGACCTGGAAAGCGCCCAGGGTCGCCGCGATCTGGTGGTTAGCCCAGCACGGCTGATCATTCCCGCAGACGGGCTGCAAACCGTGCGCTTGCTGTTCAACGGCGAGCGCCAAGGCGAGCGTTATTTCCGCCTGCGCTTCAATCCGGTGTTGCCCACCGAAGGGGACGGGTTCGCGCTGACTGAACAGGAAGCCGAGGCGTACGAAGTGTCGATTTCCGGCGGCGTACAAGTGCTCGCCGGCTATGGCTCGCTGCTGTACGTGCGGCCTCGCGACGTGAGCCATCAACTGGCGGTAGACGAAGAGCCGGGGCGCTTTGTGGTGCGCAATGTGGGTAATGCCACTGCTGTACTCGACCACTTCCGCCGCTGCAATGCCGCAGGGGACGACTGCGACACCTCGGTGGTTCACCACCTTGCGCCTGGCGCGGCTCGGGTGTTTGCGAAACAGCCCCATTCCACCTACGTGTTCGAGCATCGGCGGGGCGCGCTTGCGCCGCTGCCCTACGAAATCAAGGGCTAGCCGGGCCCTTTCTTTCCGGCACACCAACTAGCAACCAGGAGCCACACTTAAATGAAATACCTCATCCTTCCCCTAGCCTTGTTCGCTGCGAGCCACGCCATGGCCGCTGATAACGAAATCCGTAAGCAGATTCAGGTCACCGCCATCGTGCCTACCGCTGCCTTTAGCGTTGTGGACGAACACGGCTGGATGAACGAAACCCAGCAAATGCCGATGGGCAACAACGGCAGTCTGGAGCGCATCACGGGCAAGCGCATGATTGTCAAAAGCACCACGGGTGCAATCTCGTTGCGGCTAGAGAACGATGCAGTGCTGACCAGCCGAGGTAACCGCATCCCGCTGACCATCAGTGCCAACGGTGTTGACTTGAGCACCACCAGCCAGGAAGTGGTGTCCGCCAGCGACGCGCTCAACCCCTTCTACATGAACATGGAAATCGCCGCAGCAGATGGCCCTTACCAGCCGGGCACCTACATGGGCTTCGTGGACATGACCTTCGAAACCCCGCTGCCTACGCCGTAAGCAGTACCGGCGGGTCGCCAGCGGCCCGCCTTTTTATTCTCTTTTCCTTGCCTGGACACGCGTTGTGTTTGCGATTAATCACATCTTGCTTTCGCTCGCCTGTGCGCTTGGCCTGGTCGCCACTGCGGCCCACGCGAGCCCGGCGCGGCCGGCTACCCTGGCCCTGATAACCCAGGCCCATGGGCTGCCCGCCGAGTTTCGTGACTATTTTTTTGATGTGCCCATTGCGGTGAAGGTGGACCTCAACGGCCACCACCTCGGCGACGCCATGCTGATGCTGAGCCGTGATGAGCGCGTACAACTGCTCAAGTATACCGATACCACTCCGGCCGACGTGTCTGCTGAGCAGCGGCAGGCGTGGCTGGAGGCGCTTGCCGAGCCTCATGCATTAGGTACCTGCACCCAGGCGTGCTCCGACGGGTTGCTGGCGTTGCACTACAGCCTCGAACGCTCACAACTGTCCATCCTTACCGCGAGTGTAGAGCGCACGAGCGAGGCGCCCAGTTTTCATACCTTGCCTGATAAAAGCGGCGGCCTGCTGCTGCGTAACCAACTAAACCTCGCGGGCAGCGAGTCCCAGATGTACGGCACCTTGGTAGCGGCCGCCACCGGCAGTGTGGGGCAATGGACCACCGTGGCCGAAGGGCAGATGGACCGCAACCGTTATGCCGGCGTTACCGAGGACCGGCATCGCCTGCGCAGCCTGTATGCCGACCACCTGGCGGGCGACCGCTTTGTGCGCGTGGGCTACTTCACCCCCAGCGTGCAAGGGCTGAGCCGTCAGCCGCGCACCCTTAATGGTCTGCCCGAGGGCACCTTGGGCGTGATGTTCGGCAGCAGCGACAGCCTCGCTATTGATAATGCCCAGCCCAGCGCCACGCCGGTGTACATCACCCCCAATCGCCCGGCCACGGTGGAGGTGTACCGGGATAACTCGCTGCTCTACAGCCAGCCCGTGCAGCCTGGGTTGCAGGCCATCGATACGCGGCCCTTGCCGGGCGGCATCTATGAAGTGGAGGTGCGGGTAGTGGAGGACGGCCAGGTCACCGCCACCAGTAACGAGTTCATCTACAAGCCGGGCAACTGGAAAAACCCCGAGCAGCGGTGGCGCTACAACGCCTACCTGGGGCAAGGCCGCGAACTGTTCAGTGACTGGGACAGCGACCGGAGCGAAGGCATGAATGCGGGTCTTATCGCCAACTACCTGCTGCACCCTCAAGCCATTCTTGGCGTGTCGGTGGAACGGGTAGATCAGCTCATGCAATACGGCCTGTCCCTCGATGCCGAGCTGAGCCAGGGCGTGCGGCTGTACAGCAACCTCTTCCGTACCCAGGAGCGCGGCAATGGCTTGGATGTGCAGGCCATCTACAATTACTCAGCCGGCAACCTGGTGCTGAGTCACACCCGCTCGTGGTTGTACGTTCACGACATCGACCGTCGCGTACCGGGCTTCTATAGCCCGCGTCGTCGCTGGGAAGTGCGGGAGAACGCGCAAACCTCCCTGAGCTGGCAGCACCGCTTTACTGCCCGAGGCACCGGCGTGGCGCGGTTGACCCATGAAACCGGGCCTGCCAGTGGCGCGGGTATTGACCTGTCTTGGGTGCAGCGCAGCCTGCTGCTGGGGTCGGAGGCCTACTGGCGCTTTTCTGTATTCGACCGGCCCGGCAGCGACAGCACAGGCAACCACCGCAGCCGAGGCGTGGATGTAAGCCTCACGGTAGCCCTGGGTGGCGCTGGCGATCGGGTATCCGGCTCGCTGGGCAGCCGCACCAACCGCGACGGCGGCCGCGAGCAAACCGCCTCGCTCAATTACCAGCACCAGCTGAACGGCCCCACCGTTCGTAGTCTGACGGGCACCCTGAACAGTGACAGCTACGGCGTAGGCGTAGGCGGGCGGGTGGACTTCCTCAGCCCTGTGGTGGCGGGCGACCTGTATGTGCAGTCTTCGTCCTACAACGGTGAGTTGGGCGGCGGGCTGAACCTGAGCAACACCGTGGCATTGGGGCATGGGCACCTGGCCGCCAGTGGCAACTTCAGTGCATACCATGCCGGCATGATCGTAGACGTGGACAGCGACCTCACCGAGGTGGAGCTGCGCACCTACGATGGCCATGGCGTGACCGGCCTGCTGCATCCCGGGCGCAATGTGATTCCGCTCACCCCCTACCAGCCTGGGCGGGTGCGCTTCGACCTGCGTGGCGAAGGCGCACACCCCGCCGTGGTGGTGCCGCAGGTGGCGGACTATCACCTGAACAAAGGCGCGGTGGGTTACCAGAAGGTGCGGGTGATGCGCACCGTTACCGTGATCGGCCGGCTGCTCGACGAGCGCGGCCGGCCACTGCCCGGCGCCATGGTGGCCAACCACGCCAGCCGCAGCGTAAGCGAGGCGGACGGGTTCTTTGCGGTGGAGATGAGCCATGCCACGCCCAGCCTGGAAGTGCGCCTGCAAGGCAAGCGTCGCTGCCTGGTCAACGTGGACCCGCAACGCGCCCAGCGTGATCAGGACGTGCTGCTGGTAGGCGACCTTACGTGCAACCAAACCACCGTCGCCGGCCGCGTGGCCCAGGAGAAACCCGATGTGTAATCGCTGGATCGCGCGCATTAGAGAACGCCGTTCATACCGCGCCCCGCTGTGCCTGTTGCTGTGGCTGGGCATGATGAGCGCCAATGCGGCCACGGTCGACATTAGCGCCGCCTATAAGCCCTCGCGTGGCGCCGAGGGCTTTAAGAACACCACGCCCCCTTCAGGTTTTTGTACCGAATTCGGCGGCTGCGGCGACCAGGTGTTTTCGGTGGCGCTGCCTATTGAGTACGAGCGCAAGGTATTGGCGGGCGCGGCCCCGCTGCCTCAGCGCTGGTCCCTGCAAACCCCTCGGGAAACCACGGTAAACATGGTCTCGGAACGGGGCCACACCGCGTCCATCAAGTTGCAGATCACCCATGTGGCGCAAGTGCTGAGCAGCCCTGGCGTGCAAGGCAAAGCGCTACCAGGGTTTGACCGAAGCGCCGGCGGGGGCTGCGATTACGTGTCCCCTTATGGCGGCGACGGCGGCGCGCGGGTGGGCTTTATCTGGCGCGTGGCGGCGCCGCTGTCGCCGGGCGTGTGTTACCCGGCCTCTTCGGGTACGGAGTCGCCACATGAAGTGGAGATCTCTGCGCGGTCATTTTCAGTCGGCTACAAACTGATCACGCCAGCCCCGCATACCCTGAAAGGCGGCCTGTACCGAGGCAGCGTGACCTTTAGCGTAGGGGAAGCGGGTGACTTTGGCCTGGGTAGCCAAGTGAGCAGCCTAAGCACCGGCAGTGTGACCTTTAACATTACCTTGGATGTGCAGCATGAACTCGTGCTGGATTTCCCAGCTGGCTCCGACCATGTAGTGCTTGAGCCAACAGGCACTACTTGGGAAGAGTGGCAGGCCGGGGGAAGAGCGCCTTCCAATATGCGAAGAACGGTGCCGTTTCGCATTTCAGCTTCTGGGCCTTTTACTGTGACGCTGCGCTGTGACGACAGCGCAGGTTGCTCACTTCGCAACATACGTACTCAAGAACCCATCGGGCTGCTGTTGTATCTCACCATGCCACTGCTTATAACCGCAGATAATGGAAGGCCTTACAGAGACGTATGGCTAACCAATAACAGAGTAGACGTGCTCACAGTGTCGCAGCCTGTGATCGATCAACTAGGTAATGTTTCGATAGGGATCGATTCAAACAGTTTTGCAAATGTCGTTTTGAAAAAACCTGGAGAAACCTACACCGGCACGTTTACATTGGTGTTCGATGCGCAGATATAAAGCCCTGCTTCGCCATGGATTAATGAACCTGGCGATTTGCAGCAACCTCGTCTGGGCCGCACCAGAGTTGCAGTTGGACACCTTTTACAATTACCTGGCACCGCAGCAGGCCACCTTTGTAAAGCGCATACACAACCGAGGCGACCAAGCTGCGTTTGTAACCGTCGAAGTTGCAGAAGTACATTACGGCGCTCAGGGCGCCCCTACCGAACAGCACCTTGAAGGTAATAACCGGGCGCTGATCGCAAGCCCTGGCCGATTAATCATTCCCGCCCAAGGCAGCCGGGATGTGCGGGTAATCTACAGCGGCCCCCGTGCCGTGGAGCGCTACTTCCGTCTGCGTTTCGTGCCGTTATTACCTACGGCTGATGAGTTGTCTGATTTATCCCCCACCGAGCGCCGCGGCTACCGAGACGCCAGTAGCGCCCAAGCCGTAGTGCTCAAAGCGCTGGGTGGTTTATTGCTGGTCCACCCAGCGCCGCCGCACTTCAGTACAGAAGTGGAGCAGGGCCAGGGCTGGGGGCGAGTGAGTAATGCCGGAAATACAACCGTACGCCTTGAGTCTTTTACCTGGTGTTCTACCGAGCAGGCGTGTGAGCAAACCAGAACGGTTCATGTACGGCCCGGCACCGTGTTCGAGCAGCGAAGCCCCTCTAAGTTTGTGCGCTTTACCCTCGTTGAAGGCAGCGCACACCATCACTACACGCCATAGATTGGAGTGCCCATCACAGAGAAAGGAGACGCCCATGCCGAACGCGCTGATTGTGGATGATCAGCCCTATATTCGGGCCACTGTGGAGCAGGTACTCAGGGAGGAGGGCTTTAACGCTATCGCTCATGCCAGCGATGGCGTACAAGCGTTGGCGTTGGCACGAAAGTTACGGCCTCGGCTGATCGTGCTGGAAATAGCCCTTCCGTTATTGGACGGTATTGAGGTTATCCAGCGGGTAAGGGGCTTGGGTTTTCCGGTACATATGCTGGTGTTGACCAGCTATCCACCTGAATACAGCGCCGAGCGCTGCCTTAAAGCTGGCGCGGCGGGCTTTCTGTGCAAGACCAATACACCCGAAGAGTTTCGCAATGCTGTTCGCACAGTTAACGCCGGGTTTATTTTCTTTCCCAATGTACGCAGTCACCAAGACGGCCCTGGTTTAAGCGATGCGGGTGAGCGTGAGCGTATTGCTAGGTTGTCCGCCAGGGAGATAGCCGTCTTGCGCTATTTAGCCGTGGGGTTTAACAACATCCAAATTGGTGAAGCCCTGTTATTGAGTAACAAGACCGTCAGCGCCTATAAATCTAGGTTAGTGGCCAAGCTCAAGGTTAAGTCGGTGGTAGGCCTTGCAGAACTGGCCCGCAGGCATCAGTTGATTTAAAGCTATTCACAAGGGCCGTTAACTGTGATGTGCATACAGGCCGCAGGGCTGCTGCTGATTGCCCAAAGCTTTTGCACAGAGTTATCCACAGGTTGTGTATTCCGCGACGATCAATAGATTGCGAGGTGTGATGGTTGGCGCACAGAACGTACCCAGCCGCGCTTGGTAGCCTTGCTCTGTGAGCCAGAGTGCGCGGTCCAAGGCCAGCCACAGCTCCAAAGGCCGCCTGAAGAGTGCGCGCGCTAGCTCCAGGTTGCGTACTTCGGCCAGCCGTACCCAGCCTTGAGCTTCGAGGCCTGGCCAGTCAATCACGCTAGGTAACGGGATGCCTTTCAACTCGGCCAGGTAGCGGCAGTAGGCATCGAAGGGTTGTGCCAGCCAGCTCACCGGAAGGGACGGCGTGGGCAAGTAGTCATCAGTCTGGCGCAGGCGGCGTTGCAGCAGGTCAAAGCCCAGGCGGCGGGCCATGGAGGTATCACGCTGCCGGAGCACACGGGTGCCAGCAGTCACCGCTTCGCTGGCCGTCAGGGCCAGGTCTTCCCGGCTAAGCGCCAGCCCTGTACGTTGGCCTAAATCACACAACGCCCTGTAGTGCGCTGACTGCGTACGGTTATAGCAGCAAGGCGCCACGGCCATGGCGCGGCAACCAGCTACCACCGCGCGCTCCAGCAACCGCACGTGTAAATCCCCGCAGGCATGTAAGGCCACAGACGTGCTATTGCCTGGCAACGCCAGAGTATTTTCCATCACGTCGACACAGCGGTGCTCGGCGGTGAGGCCTTGACGGTCGCTCAACGCTTGGCCGTCGGCCACCAAGGCGGGGTCGTATTCATAGCAGCTCAGTGCTTGGCCCCCTACGCTCGCCAGATAACGGCCCAAATGGCCTTTACCCGCGCACCAGTCCAGCCAGTGAACAGGTGGCTGTTGAAAGTGCAGGTGCTGCGCAAATGCTTTGATTTGCTGCCATTTTCGGCCGGGTACGTCTCGTTCCTCATGCCTGGGCACCTGGGGGGCATTCCGGTTGGATAACGGCCCCAGGGTGCTGAGGGCTTCCGCTTCGCTGGCTAATGCAGGGAAGGGCGCGGGTGCCGCGAGATCGACCGGGCAGCGCAGGCCCTGTTCCGCTTGAGCCAGGCTGCGCTTGCGCAGCCAACGCGCCAATTGTGGGTGGGTAGCTTCCCAAGGCAAGCGCACATGCGTGAACGGTCGAGGCTTCCACAAGGCTTCATTAGCCTTCAGAAAAGTGCCCAGTGCCTGAAAGCGCGCCGCCAGCTGCTCGCCTTCAAGCATGGTTAACGAATGCTGAAGGGGAAGTACTTGTCGTTGATCTTCTTAAAGGTGCCATCAAGCAGAATATCTTTAAGGGCGAGGTTCAAGTGGGTGCGCAACGGGTCGTTCAGGCGGGTGGCAATTGCGATCTGATCACCGTCCTGGACGGGTTCACCCTTGAGTTCGAAGCCTTTGCCTGGGTCTGTGCGCAGCCACTCATAGGCGCTGTATTTATCACACAGGGCGCCGTCCAGTTGGCCGTTGGCCAACGCTACATAGAGTTCATCCTGGGTCTGGAAGGTTTGCACGATGGCCACATCCGCCGCATTGGCCTGCAGCCAGGTGGCAGCCAACGTGCCTTCTTGCGCCCCAAGGGTCTTGCCCATGAAGGTGCCCGGCGCGCCGGTCAGGTCGCTGCTCTGGGCGGCAAGAAACTGCAGCTTGTTGATGTAGTAGGGGTCGGTAAAGTCGACCAACTGCTTGCGCTCCTCGGTGATGGAAAGGGAAGAAATCAAAAAGTCGAATTCGTTGTTATTCAGCGCAGGGATCAGGTTTTCGAAGTCGGTGGTAACGATCTCGCACTCCACCTTCATCTTGGCGCACAGGGCGGCACCGATGTCGGCGTCAAACCCTACCACCTGGCCGCTTGCATCCGTGTCGTTAAACGGCGGGTGGCCACCCTCCATGCCCATACGCAGCTTGCCTACCGCCTGCGCTGAAGATGCGCAGGCCAGGGCTAACACGCAAGCCAATAGTGAACTGAACAGTCGAGCCATGTAGCAAACTCCATTTACCAGGTGAGGACAACCCGCAGGCCGCCGCGAGCCGTCGTGCCTTCGACAACTGTTATCGGTCAAACATCACGTCACCACAGGGGTGCTTCTCTATTTATTTTGCGTCAGCGCATGTGCAGGGGTTACTTGGTATCACTCCAAAAAGCTGAATCGTTTAGGCCGGTTGCACCCTTTTCGTACCAAAGGTGTTACCAAATGCACAAAAATAGAGCGTTTTGAACGTGTTGGAATGAGTAATCCGGTAATGGTTACTGATGCCTGCGACAAAAAGTCATATTGCTCAACGGTTTGTTATTAGGCTGCAACCCCTGCATGGGCAGAGCTCTGTAAGATTTTGCATCAATTTGGCGCGCATCTTGCCTTTCATTGCCCACGGCGCGTTGCCTGCCCCTGCGCAAGTAACTGGGCTGTCGCCGACAAAGATCGCTTTCTAGGAAGGTTTACCTATGAGCAGTATTCAAAATGCCGGTGGGCTTGCCCAAGGGCTCAAACAGCGCCACGTCACAATGCTTTCGATTGCGGGCGTTATCGGTGCAGGGTTATTCGTAGGTTCCAGCCATGCCATTGCCACGGCAGGCCCGGCAGTGCTGCTGGCGTATGCCGCTGCTGGCACGCTGGTGGTGCTGGTGATGCGAATGCTGGGCGAAATGGCCGTTGCTTCACCTGATACAGGTTCATTCTCCACCTACGCCGACCGCGCCATCGGCCATTGGGCAGGCTTTACCATTGGCTGGCTGTACTGGTGGTTCTGGGTACTGGTGATTCCGTTGGAAGCCAACGCTGCCGCTGCCATCTTGCATGCCTGGATTCCAGGGGTTCAGGTCTGGGTATTCGCGTTGATCATTACTGCGGTGCTTACGGTGACCAACCTGTTCAGCGTGAAGAACTACGGTGAATTCGAGTTCTGGTTCGCGCTGGTCAAAGTCATCGCCATCGTAGCCTTCATTGCCATCGGACTTGGCGCAGTGTTTGGCTTCGTGCCTGGTAGCCAGGTAAGCGGTATCAGCCATGTAACCGACACCCAGGGCTTTATGCCGAACGGCTTGAGCGCGGTCATTGCGGCCATGCTCACCACCATGTTCTCGTTCATGGGTACGGAAATCGTCACCATTGCGGCGGCAGAGTCCCGTAACCCGGGCCAGCAGATCTCCAAGGCCACCAATTCAGTGATCTGGCGTATCTGCCTGTTCTACTTGCTGTCCATCTTCCTGGTGGTTGCCTTGGTGCCTTGGAATGACCCTGGGCTAATAGAGTTGGGTTCTTATCAAACCGTGCTTAACCGCATTGGCGTGCCCAATGCCAAGTTGATCGTGGACATCGTAGTGTTGATCGCGGTAACCAGTTGCTTGAACTCGGCCCTCTATACCTCGTCGCGCATGTTGTTCTCCCTGAGCAAGCGCGGTGATGCACCCAAGATGGCCCAGCGCACCTCGCGTGCAGGCACGCCCTACATCGCCGTGATTCTCTCCACGGCTGCGGCGTTCCTGGCTACCTTCGCCAACTACGTTGCTCCCGCAGCAGTGTTTGACTTCCTGCTGGCCAGTTCTGGCGCCATTGCACTGTTGGTGTACTTGGTAATCGCCTTCTCGCAGTTGCGCATGCGTCGCCAGGCCGAAGCGCGTGGGGAGAAGCTGACCTTCAAGATGTGGGCATTCCCGGGCCTTACGTACCTGGTAATCGTGTTCATTATCGGTGTATTGACCGAAATGGCCTTGGGTGAAGATCACCGCGTGGAGATCATCGCGACTGGCCTGTTGACCGTTGCCGTGGTTGCCGCTGGCCTGATCGTAGCCCGCCGTCGTAAGTTGGCAGGCCAACCTCATGTAGCCTTGAGCAACTGATTACAGCCTGTATACGCTAAAACGAGAAGGCCGCCACCTGCGAGGGTAGCGGCCTTTTTCGTAAGCAGGCTGCGATTACCAGCGTGGCCCTGCGCCGTGTTGCTGATAACCGCCGTACTGGGGTGGCGGAGCAGGGCGGTAATGTACCGGGCGTGGCGCGGGCTGGTAATAGACGGCCTGCGGTGCCGGCTGGTAGTACACGGGCTGCGCTGGGCCGCGTGCGTGGTCACGATGATGATGCCCGTCGCTCTGCAAACTGCCCGCGATCAATGCGCCAACAGCCGCACCGGCAATGATCGGCACCACGAGGTTGCGCTCATCTGCCGAGGCAGTGCCTGTGACGCCAGCACCTACCAGGCAGGTGGAAAGAAGCAAAGCCTTGGTCCACTTCGTAAACATGGTGTCTCCTCAAGGCGCCGGTTCAGAGTGCGCCATGGCCCTATGAAACACCGGCGCTCTGTAAAGCGCTGTCTACGGAGGGTAAAGATTGGGTAAGGCTGCGCTAAGCGTCGTTCAGGCTGCGGGGCGGTTGGCGATCTCTTCTGCCGCTGCCTGGTACACCTCAATGAATTCGGGCGTTTCCATCCGAGCAAGCGCGTCGTCTTCGCTCAGCCCCTGGTGTTTTTCGTAATACGCCACCCACAGCGAGATAATCAGGTCTTCCACGTCGCTTTGCGCGTAGTTGTCGATCACCAGCGCCAGCGGCGAATCTTCGAGGAAGGTGGTACACACCGCCTGCAAGCCCTGCGGCTCTGCCTGGGCCATGGCGTCGAACAGGTCATCGAACGCGCCAATTTCCATGCCGCCCTCGAAGAACTCCTCCATGCTGATGGTCTCGGGAGACAACGCATCGGGGTTCTTCGGTGCGGGTGCGTCAGTCACGTTGTTACGCTGGATACGGTTCTCACGCGCCTTGGCGGAGGCGCGTTTCTTGTTCTTCTGCTGTTTGCGGGGCGAAGACATGAGGGGGGGCTCCTTAGGGGCGGGGTTCGTTGAACGTCTGTAAGCCTATTGAAATCAAAGACTTATAAAAGCGTCGTTGAAATGAAGTGTACCTATGCAGCGAGCGTGCATACAAGGTACGTTTGGCAACGATTCCATAGGCGTTGGCGGTAGGCGCTACTAGAGGATTCTCCTATACTCCAGCGCATGAAAACCTTAACCCTCGTACTCGACGGTACCTCACCTGACAAGCTCTCTATGGCGCGTTTGGCTGAGTACCTGCAGGCGTTTTCCGCATTGCTAGGTTCTGCAGATCATGTGCATTTCCATGCGGTAACCGATGGGTCGGCGCGCTTGAACGTTCGTGTGGAAGACAGCGAATATTCTAATGTACTGCAACATGCGCAAGCGGCCACGAACAGTCAGGGTTCCGTAAGCGCTAAAAGGGCGTATCGGCAACTGGTGGTCTTGATGGAAGCCGACCACGTAGAAGGCCTCCTCTTGTCAGGCGATATTCAAATAATAGCGTTCCCCACTGCCCAGCCCATCGAGTCCCCTATGGTTATTAGTAAACAAGGCAGTGTTCAGGGGCGCCTGTACCTTGTGGGTGGGAAGGATGAAAGAGTTCCGGTTCGCTTGGAGGGCGCCTCAGGGGAAACCCTGTTGTGTGAGGTAAGTCTTGTCCTAGCAGAGCAACTTGGCGGACTCCTGTTCAAGCACGTTCGTCTGTACGGTGAAGGCGAATGGGAGCGTCATGCGAAAGGGGGGTGGCGTTTGAAAAAGCTCCACGCTCATTCTTTTGATAGGTTAGAGCACGTTTCAGTTAGAGAAGGTGTAGAGGCGCTTAGAGCGATTACGGCGGGGGTATGGATAGATAAAGAGGATCCCCACGAGGCTATCCAGAACTCAAGGGGTTAGCGTGCGTTTAGTACTTGATTCGAACGTCCTTTTACAAATTTTCGGTAGCCTAAAGCCGGCGGTTGCCAAGGCTGAGTGCAACACAGCTATTGAGTTAAGGAGGGGGGCTGGTGATGCTTAGCCATCATAGCCGTCATCATTTCAATGGGGCATTTGTAATCAAATCGCTGACGCGGACGGATGTTCAACTGGTACGCAATGGCATCCAGTTGCTCCTGACTTACACCTGACAGATCGGCTCCCTTAGGCAAATACTGGCGGATCGATCCGTTAATGTTTTCGTTGCTGCCCCGCTGCCAAGGGCTGTGCGGGTCGCAGAAGTAGATCGCCACGCCAGTGCGCTGGGTGGGACTGTCAGAAATTTTGTGTTCGGGCATAACATGAGCGAAAGGAGCCTGTATGCCGACCAAAAAGAAACCTGCGCGCCAACCACTGAGAGATCTGCCCAAAATCCCGAAAGAGCTGCTTGAGTCTTTCGGTGAAGGGTTGATGACCGCTGATGCCATCGAGATGGCCTCTGCGGCGTTTAAGAAAGCCTTGATCGAGCGCGCCCTGAGTGCCGAACTGGGTCACCATCTGGGCTATCCATCGGGCGCGCAGCGGCCGGAGGATGAAACCAACCAGCGCAATGGTAAAAGCGGCAAGACGGTTCTAACCGGCGATGGTCCGATTCGGCTGGAGATTCCGCGTGATCGAGATGGCAGTTTCTCCCCCATCCTGATTCCCAAGCACGAGCGCCGTTACACCGGTTTTGACGACAAGATCATCGCCATGTATGCCCGTGGCATGACCGTCAGAGAGATCCGTGCGTTTCTTTGCGAGCAGTACGGCACGGACGTGTCGCCGGACTTCATCAGCTCTGTAACTGACGAGGTCATGGCAGAGATCGGCGCGTGGCAACAGCGGCCCCTGGAGCCGATGTATCCCGTTATTTTCTTCGATGCCCTGCGGGTCAAAATCCGTGAAGAGGGGCTGGTCCGTAACAAGGCGATCTACCTGGCGCTGGGTGTATTGCCCAACGGAACCCGCGATATCCTTGGCATCTGGATCGAAACCACGGAAGGCGCCAAGTTTTGGATGAAGGTCTTCAACGATCTCAGGACACGGGGCGTCGAAGACGTGTTGATCGCGGTGACGGATGGCCTCAAAGGCATGCCAGAGGCCCTCAGCGCCGTGTTTCCAGAGACGACGTTGCAGACCTGCATTGTTCATTTAATCCGCAACAGCCTTGATTACGCGGCCTGGGATAAGCGCCGCGAATTGGCCAAGGCGCTTAAGCCGATCTATCAGGCAGTCACCGCCGAAGCGGCCGAGCAAGCGCTGGATGCCTTTGAACAGGGGCCCTGGGGCAAGCAGTACCCCACGGTCGTGGCGGCTTGGCGACGCGCGTGGGATCGAGTGATTCCATTCTTTGTGTTCCCGCCTGCCATCCGAAAAGTGATCTATACGACCAACGCCATCGAGAGCATCAATGCGCAGTTGCGTAAGATCATTAAAACCCGTGGTCACTTCCCGACCGACGAGGCCGCAACCAAACTGATCTGGCTGGGGTTACGCAATATCACGGCCAAATGGGGCAACGCAGCCCATGATTGGAAAAGCGCGATGAATCAGTTCGCGGTTCTGTACGGAGATCGATTTATCAGGCCGACCTGGTAAAGCATGGCTTGCCTAACGGCAGGCCGTTACCGGCCCGCACACAAAAAATCTGACAGGCCCCGCTGGGTGATTTCAGCGTGCCGCGCCATTTCACGACCCCTGTCATACGTCAGCGTTTTACGCGCCGCCAGTGGCATACGATTCAATGCCGCACTAAAGCCCTCAACAGCCGAGGTGGCCGTCGCATCGTTCATCCTGACCAGCATCAGATAGCCTGTACTTCGCTCCACCAGGGTCCCGACAGCCGATGCATTGGCCTTGCCCTTTATGAGATCGCCTTCCCAATGGCCCGGCATTTGCCGATCCTCTACCTCTGGCGGTCGTACGTGAATGCTGACCAGATCAGGGATTTGACCGCGCCGGTCAACACCGCCAGACCGTGGGCGCCTGGTGGTGTTGCCTTGGCGAAGGCAGATGATCAGTTCCTTGCGAAGCTCGCCCACTGGCAGCGCATAGATGGCGTTGTAGATGGTCTCGCGACAGACGAAGGTGTCTTCAAAGTTAGGAAATTCCATGGACCTGAGCTTGCCTGCAATTTGCTGTGGGGAAAAGCGTTGTCGCAACAGATAGACCACAAGATCGAACAGGTCGCTGCCTGGGACCAGCTTTAGCGCAGGGCGGCAGACCTGGCGGCGAGAGCGCATGTGTTGCTGGGCTTGGCTGGCTGAATAGCGATGAGCGGTCAGACTGTTGCGGCGCACTTCGCGGCTGATGGTCGAAGGGCTTCGGTCGAGCATCCTGGCAATGGCCCTCAGGCTCAGGCCCTGAAGAGTGCCTATTTGGATGGTCACGCGTTCTTCGATGTTGAGCTCTTGATAGGACATAGGCATACCGTACCGGAAAGGTCAGGTGTTGCACTCAGTTTTTGCCGCTATCGCCTGATTCAGTTCTGAATGATCCCCGTACAGGAGCGCTTGTTACCAGGCTGTCTGCCCGTGCAGAGGCTTTGGTTAATGCAGTCAATGCAGCAAATGGGCACATACTTATCCCCACACCTGTACTCACAGAACTCTTCATTGGGCTGAAGCCCGATCAGGTAGGGAAATACACGGCGCGATAAAAGCTCATTCTTGTTTTGAGATCGTCGGATTCGATGAGCTAGCGGCTATAGAGTGTGCCTTGATGGTCACTGAGCAAGAAATCAAAAACCTAGACCCCACCGCCACCAAGGCAAAACTGAGATTCGACCGACAGATTCTCGCTATCGCGATAGCAAATAACGCAGAAGAAATTTGGACTCATGACAGGCAACTGCTTGCGAAAGCAGAAAGTTTGGATATGCGGGTCAAAAGCCTTGCTGATATTGAGCCAGCACCGGTGCAACTTGAGGTGGATTGGTCTACGTAGGCTTTGTAGGGCTTGCGTCTGGCAGTTGCGTTTGTAAGAAGCACCTATGGCCTAAAAGTAAGAATTTGCGTTCTTGAAGATCCACCGGCGTAAGTGGTAAGCCCTGGTGCGGCCATTTTGGTGAGTTACAACATAACGTCGTATACAAGCACACCCTACGTACTCATGCGCCACGCGTTACGGATTCCAGATAACAAAAAAACCCTGAACCTTTCGATTCAGGGGTTTGGAAGTAATGGTGCAGGGACGGGATCGAAAAAATCCCCACAGCCGCCGTGATTAATGGCATTGATACGGTTTGATAGGCGCTATACCCCCATTTGTACCCCTAAACTGAAAAGCACTATGTATCGCCATTGGTAGCTATGCTCGGTATATTTCAGGAGGCAATTCACTGTAACTCGATCAAGGAAGGATGGGGTATGACAGATTTACCAAACCTGCAAAGCTGGATCTTCGGTGTAGGGGGGCTCATTGGCACCATTGCAACGGCTATTGCGACGATTTTCCTATGGCGGGTCACATCTACCCTGGCTGTTGAAACGAAGCGAATGGCCGAGGCTGCTGCCCAGCCCCACATCGTTATCACATTAAGCCCTAATCGTTGGTCGATGCCACACTTCGATATAAGCATTGAAAACACGGGCAATGCTGCGGCGTATGACATAAGGGCATCTATTGACCCACCGATAATGAACGGAGAAGCGCGCGAAGGTAAGCAAATCCCGTTTTCCTATGTCAGCGTATTGAAGCCCGGCCAGTGCCTCACCAGCTACGTATCAGAGCATGGCTTGCTGAAGGGAGGAAATTATTTGGTAGTCATATCTTGGCTAGTGGACGCCAGTAAGACAGAGAGACAAAAAAACGAATATACGTTGAGCATGGCTGATCACGTCGGCGTCAGCAGGTTGGGTGGCGATCCGATGGTAGATATTGCACGGCATTTGAAGGGACTGGATGAGAGCGTTAAATCAGTTTTCAAGAATCATAAACCCATCAATGTTGACGTGCATACCGCAGAGGAAAGACGTGCAGAGCATCAACAAATGATCGCAAGCTTTGAAGCCCTTAAAGCTCGTCAAACAGCGGCGGCTATTGATCCAGACGCCGTTCCACTGGCGAACCCTGATAGTCAGGAATGAAAAAGCCCAGGACGGCGAGCGCATTGGGGCTTGGGTGTCGGCCTGGCTCCACCATAGATTTGGTGGGCGAGTACGCCAGGCCGGTGGTCGGTGTTTTCTTCCAGGGCTCGAGCACGCCCCTCTAAGGCGCTCCTATAGCGGAATGGCGCTAGTGTGGTGCGACGCCCTACTCACATTTACTTTCGCTTGTCGGCGCCGTGCTCTTCCATCAACCAAGCGAAGTCAGTCCAGCTCATTTTTTTTCGGTTAACGTGATGGCCGACCGGTACCCATTCAATTCCACCTTTACTCAGGTGGATTTCTCCAAGCTTTCCGGGCGAGCTGCTCACCTCGATCACTACATCCTTATTCTGCACTTCCCATTTGGGCTGCTCGATCACAATTTTGTGTGCCATCTGATATCCCTTCAGCAGAAAAATGGAAGAAGGATTCTATACCGGCGAGTAGCCATGCGCCTATCTGGCCTAGACGCTCGCCTCATAATACTCGGTGAGTCGTGAAAGGCTACCCTCTTGACGTCTCCAGGCTTAGGCTCCGGAATGCCTGTCGACCTGACAGATGAGGTGTTAAAGAATTGTTAAAAAGACCTTCGAAGGCAGTTTGGTTTTAACAGATTCGGTGGAGGTGAAAAATGCTGCAGGCCAAACGGGGCCTGGCTTATGCCCGCATGCGCGTTCGGCATAGGGCTTTAACATCTTTAACACTTTTCTGTGAGCGGAAAAAAATCTGTACGTGCGGTCGGGAGCGGTCTAGCAAAGGGGGAGAGCCGTTTTTTTCGGCCCCCCCTACCTCCGTTGCACTAATTCGGTGCCTGCCACCAGCCCGCCTGGAGCGTTGCGTGCAGCTGCGCAGGCTGTCGGGGTTGACTCGGGGGCACTGGCCGACTGATCCCCTCCCGTAGGTCGCCCTAGACGCGAGCGCTACTTGGCGGTGAGGTCAACCAAGCGGACGGCATCCTTTGCGAACACAGCCAGGCCCGCGCGCAGCTCAGCCAGCAAGGTCACCAAGTTCGTTAACAGGCTGTCGCGGTCGAAGCGCGTTGCGATCCCAGTGGGCTGCATACGATCGAGGATGCGAACGTGTGCCGGATCGATCAACAGCGCTTTGCCGCGGGCTAGGCTCGGCACCTCAACAATGGAGTTCTTCCACAGTGTGGCTGGCGCTGGGGCCTGAGGGCCGCCGATGAGGTAGGCGTTCTCGGAAGTCTTCGACGACCGAATAGCGAACCAGTCCAGAAGATTCATCAGAACCAAACCAGGCTTCCATCCTGTCGTCTTCATGGTGACCACGGCGCAACCGATTTTGTCGGTTGCCGTAGAACCGTGGGAGTCTCTGCGGCGAATGGCTTTACAGAGGCCAGCAAACTTAGACTTTGTTGGTACGGTAATCCCCCCTGAAAAAAGTACTCGCCGGAAGTAGAATTTTCTCCTAATCGGATCAAGGAAATTCTGCGTGAAGACATCCCGCTTTTCAGACAGCCAGACCATTGCCATCCTCAAGCAAGCCGAGGCTGGAAGCCCAGTACCAGAGCTGTGTCGTGAGCACGGTATCAGCTCAGCTACCTTCTACAAGTGGCGAGCCAAGTTCGGTGGTATGGACGCATCGTTGATGGCTCGACTACGCGAGCTTGAGGAAAAAACCGTCGATTAAAGAAAATGTACGCCGAGGAGCGTCTCAAAGCCGAAGTCATCCAGGAAGCGATGGCAAAAAAGTGGTGAAGCCATCTCGACGACGAGAGATGGCGCAACAGGCTGTACGTTCAGGAAAGATCGGTATCAAGCTGGCGTGTATGGCCTTCAAAGTCAGCCTCTGCTGCTATCGCTACCAACCGCGTCTAGCGACGAAAAATGCCGAGATTGCCGATCACTTGATTCGGCTTACCCATAACCAGCGAAACTGGGGTTTTGGCTTGTGCTTTCTGTATCTGCGTAATGTGAAGGGCTATCGCTGGAACCATAAACGGGTGTACCGAATTTACCGCGGACTTGAGCTGAATCTGCGGATCAAACCGCGCAAACGAATCGTGCGGGAAAAGCCCGAGCCGCTGGCCGTTCCAGAGGCGATCAATCAGTGCTGGTCGATGGACTTCATGCACGACCAATTAGCTGACGGACGCAGCTTTCGGATTTTCAATGTGATTGATGACTTCAACCGCGAAGCCTTGAGCATGGAGATCGACCTGTCGCTACCGGCCGAACGTGTGGTTCGGGCACTGGATCAAGTGATTGAGTGGCGTGGTAAACCACACACCATCCGCAGCGATAACGGTCCTGAGTACATCAGCACGAAGTTGACGCTGTGGGCCCAGAAACGGGGTATCCGCCTGGAATACATTCAACCGGGTAATCCACAGCAGAATGCCTATGTTGAGCGCTACAACCGTACCGTGCGTCATGACTGGCTGGGTCATTACCTGTTTGAATCAATCGCAGAGGTTCAGGATTACGGCACAAACTGGATCTGGACATACAATCACAAGCGTCCGAATATGGCTCTCGGAGGCATTACCCCCAAACAGAAGTTGGCCCTCGTGGCCTGATCTCTACTTCTGGCGCGTGCTAAAAATGGGGGGATTACCGTACCGCCTATGCCATTGGTGATGTCTGGCTCCAGCCTAGAGCACGCGCCGTGGTTGACAGGCTACTTAGGTGCGCCATCAGCGACTGCTCATCGTCCACTACCTTGCTCAAAACTGGTGAGCTGTATGTAGTCTTAGGAGCTGATCCCATAAGGAAACAAGGGGTTGTATATCGCTATACAGATTCACTCAGGCACAAAAAAACCGACTCAAGGGCCGGTTTCTCTGGGTTCCGAGGTCATTTGGGACCATTCGGATTTATGTTCATGGTGCCCAGGGACGGAATCGAACCGCCGACACGGGGATTTTCAATCCCCTGCTCTACCAACTGAGCTACCTGGGCAACGGGGCGCATTAAACTGGGTTTTCAGGATTGCGTCAAGCGTTGGGGCAAAAAAATTTTAATCATTACCGTCGCTTACGCGGCAACGCCTTATTCCGAGGGAGGCACGTAGCCTTCGGCTTGGGCGTATTCCTCACCGGAGAGGTACTTGTCCATCTCGCCTTGGAGGAACTTGCGGTCGTCGGCGTTCATCATGTTGAGCCGGCGCTCGTTGATGAGCAGGGTCTGGTGCTTCTGCCAATCGGCCCATGCCTTCTGCGACACGTGCTGGTAGATGTCTTCACCCTTGGCGCCGGGGTAGGGTGGGCGCTCCAGGGCAGGCAGTTCCTCTTTGTATTTGCGGCACATCACGGTGCGGGTCATTCGGGTTCTCCTGCGTGCAAGGCGACCGCCGCACGCTCCAGCAATGATTTTACCGGGGCCGCAAGGCCCAGGCGTGGCGGGGTGGCCAGGTTATACCAAAGCCAGTCGGCCTCGGCCACGTGTGAGCCATTGGTGCTCACACGCACCAGCCAGGGCTCGATGGCCAGTTGAAAGTGACTGAAGGTGTGGGTAAGCCCTGGCAGTGCGCGGGTGTCGACCAGGGTCAAGTCGTGTTGAGCGATCAAGTGCTCGATATCGTCGAAGGTGTCCAGCTGGGGGAGGCTCCAAAGCCCGCCCCACAAGCCTGTGGACGGGCGCCGGTAGAGCAGGATATGCCCTTCCCCGTTGGCCAGCAGCGGCATGAGTGTCTGCCGCTGTGGGAGCACCTTGCGCGGCTTGGGCGCAGGGTAGCGGGTTTCCTCGCCCAGCAGGTGCGCGCGACACCCCTCGCGGAGCGGGCAGAGCAGGCAGCTGGGCCGGCTGCGCGTACACAAGGTAGCGCCCAGGTCCATCATGGCCTGGGTGTAGTGGTTCACGCGGGTATGTGGGGTAAAGCGCTCTGCGGCGTCCCATAGCGCCTTGGCCACCTTGGGTTCGCCAGGGTAACCCGCCTGGGCGGTGTAGCGCGCCAGCACGCGCTTGACGTTCCCGTCCAGGATCGGTGCCCGCAAACCCATGCTGATGCTGGCAATAGCGCCTGCGGTAGAGCGCCCGATGCCTGGCAGGGTTTCTAGCAGTACAGGGTCTTTGGGAAATTCGCCTGCATACTCTGCCATGACGATGCGCGCCGCCTTTTGCAGATTGCGTGCCCGTGTGTAGTACCCCAGGCCGGTCCACAGATGCAGCACCTCGTCTTCAGGTGCCTCGGCCAGGTCGCGTACCGTGGGCAGCGCCGTCATGAAGCGGTCGAAATAATTGAGGACGGTGCTCACCTGGGTTTGCTGCAGCATGATCTCCGAGACCCACACGCGGTAAGGGTTGATCTGCTGCTGCCAGGGCAAGTCGTGGCGGCCGTGCCGGTCAAACCACTCCAGCACGGCGGTAGAAAACTGCTCTGGGCTCATCGTTTGAACAGGCCCTTTAGCGCGTCTTTGAGTTGAGGGCTTACTTTGTCGCCCAATTTGTCTTCGATTTTTTCCTCCACTCGATTGCGTACCGCCTGCGCGGCCAGTTGCCCGAGGCCGTCGCGGTCAACCCGGCAGGCACGCGCGCCAAGCTCCAGCGGGCCGCGGCAGCGGATTGGCAATGCCAGGTCTGCAAAGCGGTCGTTAACTTGGCAGGCCGGGTCTGCCATGTTGCCGCTTTCGCCTTCGACCACCACGCCTACGCGGTAGTCCATGCCCAGCACGCGCAGGTCGATGTCGCCATGGCCGTTTACCCGCAAGCCAGGAATGCTGGCTTTGAAGTCAGGGTTGCTGGCAACGCCATCATGGAAGGTCAGGGTGCCGTCCAGGCGCTGGAAGGGCGTATCACGGCCGCGGGGCTCGCTGCCCAGGCTCTTGCGGTTGAGCAACGCAATCCCTTGGCACAGCTGCTGCTCCAGGTTGGCATTGACCAATACGCCGTTGTCCAGCGCAAAGCGCGCGGTACCGTTGAGGGTGTCGATCAGCGCCTTTTGGCTATTACCCGTGCCCTTGAGGTCGGTGTCCAGGGTGAGTAACCCCCGTACCGGTGGGCTGTCGTTACGGCCAGCAAGTACGGCCTCCACCGGCACGCGGCTAAGCTGGGCGTGTACGTTGACCACGGGCGCCTCTGGGCGAACATCCAGCGTGCCACGGGTGTTGAACTCACCGTTGGCAATCTGCCCGCTAAGCGCTTGCAGGGTGAGCAGACCACCGCTGCCGTTTGCGCTGAGGTGCGCCTTGTCGATCGGTAGCTTTTGCACCGTGAGCCGGCCCAGGTTCAGCTCGGCTTGCACGTCAATGGCCCGTAACCGCTCGATTGGGAACAGCCGGTCATCGCTCCACGCCTGACCGCCAGGGGCGTCTGGCAGAGGTGACGCTCCGCTGGCCAGGGCGGCGGCTTCACTGTGCTGTACCTCGGCGTCTCGTGCAGCGGCGGCGCCTTTGGCCTGTTCGCTGTCGCCCGGCAGGTAGCGGTCCAGGTTCAGGCTATCGCCCTGCAGCTGGATACGCACGGCCTGGCGCGCGATATCATCCACCGCCAGGCGGCCTTTCAGGGTGCTGCCGTCGAGCGTAATGGCCAGGTCTTCCAAGGCCAAAGCGTTGCGGTTGCCCGCCACCTGAGTCACCAGTTCGATCTGGCTCAACGCGGTGTTATCCGCCGTAGAAGGCTCGGGCTGGCCAATGCCCTGGAGAAACGCGCGCAGGTCAAGTTGAGCGATAGACAGCGCGCCGCTGAGCTGAGGCTCTGCGCCCAGGTCACGCACGTGCAGCTCACCCAGGGCGCGTAATTGGTTGGTAGAGAGCTTCAGGTTGTTCCAATCCACCACGTGGGCGGCCAGGTCTGCCAGCAACTGCCCTTGGGCGGAGAAGGTGAGGGTCTGGCCCTGCAGCGGGGCGCCGGTCAGTTCACCGCTCAAGCGCATGTCTTCGAACTGATAACGCTGCACGGAGGGCTCAAGGCGCAGTGTGCCCTTGAGCTCGGTGCGGGCACGCAGCTCTGGTTGGTTGGTGCCTACGAAAGCGGTGAGGGTGACCGGAATGTCCGTGCCCGGGTGTACAGCGCCTGTGCTGAGCTGAATGCTGTCGGCACTGAAGCTGCGCCCGCTGTGCTCATCCAGGTAATTCACCTGCCCGTTATTCAGGGTGAGGCTGTCGATATCGAGCTTGAGCGACCGGCGGCCCTCGTTCGTTTGGGCGTTTTGCGCGCTCGCCGAGCTATTAGTGGTTGGCGGGGCTGCATCACCGGGCAATGGTTTGCCCAGGTCTTCCCAGTTGCCGTGGCCTTGGGCGTCGCGGCGCAGGTTCAGCTCAAGGCCGTCTACCCGCACGTCGCTCATTTGTACTTCGCGCCGCAGCAGCGGCAGCACGCGCACCGACAAGCCCAGCAGTTGCAAGTTGGCCAACGGCTGATCTGGTTGGGTCAGGGTCGCCACGCCGGCGTCATGAAGTTCCAGGCCAAGCCATGGAAACAGGCTCCAGCCAATATCGCCATTGAGGGTAAGGGCGACATGGGCCTTGTCTCGGGCCAGCTTTTGGATCTGCTCTTTATAGTCGTTGGGATCGATAAAATGGGTCAGGGCAAAGCCTAGAGCCACGACGATCAGCAACAGCCCGAGTATGAACAGCCCCAGGATTTTGCCGAACGCTTTCATGGGTGGGTCCTTTGGTTTAAATCAGGGTGTAACGGGGAGTATAACGTTTTGCCTGGGTACAACCCCCGCGTACATGGCGCTTCTGTCACTTTTCCACGCCCTGGCCAGAGAGTTTTAGTGCCTTGGGCTCATGCCTCAGGACAAACGGCCGAAAAAGACGATAGCAGTTCGCTTCCATCGCTTGAAACAAATGGTAATCTGCGCGCCTCTCCGGCCGTGCGGCGATTTGTCGCGTTTTGGGGAGGGCTGCCGATAAAACGATTACTTGCGAACGCATAAAGATCGTGGCCGCCCTCGTATCAGGTGCCCGCTCAGTATCGCGGCCGCGAGCCTTATCACAACTAGGGGTAGTACATGACACAAACCACGCATGCGACGGGGGCCGCACGACAGCCGGGCTTCTTCGCCAAAGAACGTATTATCGCCAAGCCTGGGTTCAACCGCTGGCTTGTGCCGCCCGCCGCGTTGGCAATCCACCTGTGCATCGGCATGGCCTACGGCTTCTCGGTGTTCTGGTTGCCGTTGTCCAAGGCCGTCGGCATTTCTAGCGCAACGGCTTGCCCCGCAGACATGGGTTTTATCAGCCAGGTATTCTCCTCTACCTGTGACTGGCCAATCTCCATGCTGGGCTGGATCTACACGCTGTTCTTCATTTTCCTGGGGTGCTCGGCCGCTGCGTGGGGCGGCTGGCTTGAACACGCCGGGCCTCGCAAGGCAGGCGTGGTGTCGGCCCTGTGCTGGTGCGGCGGGCTGGTGATCTCGTCGCTGGGTGTGTACACCCACCAGATCTGGCTGATGTGGATAGGTTCGGGTGTGATCGGGGGTATCGGCCTGGGCTTGGGTTACATCTCGCCCGTGTCCACCCTGATCAAGTGGTTCCCGGACAAGCGCGGCATGGCAACCGGCATGGCCATCATGGGCTTTGGTGGTGGTGCAATGGTAGGCGCGCCACTAGCGACTGCCTTGATGTCACACTTCGCTACCCCGACCAGCGTCGGTGTATGGCAAAGCTTCCTGGTCATGGCTGCGATCTATTTCGTGTTCATGATCGGCGGCGCCCTGACCTACCGTGTACCGCCTACCGGCTGGAAGCCTGAGGGCTGGACTGCACCTGCGAAGAAAGCGGGCAATACCCTGATTACCGACCGCCACGTGCATGTAAGCGTAGCCTGGAAAACCCCCCAGTTCGCGCTGGTATGGCTGGTGCTGTGCCTGAACGTTTCGGCCGGTATCGGCATCCTGGGCATGGCCTCGCCGCTGCTTCAGGAAGTGTTTGCCGGCAAGTTGCTGGGTACGACGCAGACCTTCAGTGAACTGGCACCGGCCCAGCTGGCGCAAATCGCCGCCATCGCCGCAGGCTTCACTGGCCTGCTGAGCTTGTTCAACATCGGTGGCCGGTTCTTCTGGGCATCGTTCTCGGACTACATCGGTCGCAAATACACCTACTTCGTGTTCTTTACCTTGGGCATCGCGCTGTACGCACTGGTACCGTCCCTGGGCCATTTGGGTAGCGTTGCGCTGTTTGTGGCGGCGTTCTGCATCATCTTGTCCATGTACGGCGGTGGCTTCTCCACCGTACCGGCTTACCTGGCCGACCTGTTCGGTACGCAGATGGTGGGCGCTATCCACGGCCGCCTGCTGACCGCCTGGGCCGCTGCTGGCGTGCTGGGCCCGGTACTGGTGAACTACCTGCGTGAGTACCAGTTGAGCATCGGTGTGCCGCGTGCTGCGGTGTACGACATCACCTTGTACATCCTGGCGGGCCTGTTGGTATTGGGCTTTATCTGTAACGCGCTGATTCGCCCGGTGGCCGACAAGTACTTCATGACCCCTGAGCAGTTGGCCGCCGAGCGCGCCCTCAGCCACGACAAGGGTGCTGCCGGCTCTACCGTGCTGGAATGGCGCGGCGCGCCGAGCACTCGGCCGCTGGTCGTTGCCGCCTGGCTGGCGGTGGGCATCCCGCTGGCGTGGGGTGTGATCGTGACCATCCAGAAGACCGCTGTACTGTTCCACTAAGCGTCCGTAGCACCTAAGCCCCGCCTCGCCTTACGGCCTGGCGGGGTTTTTTGTTTCTTCGTCGCGTTCGCTTCATGCGGCCGCGTGTATGGGCCTATACTGTGGCCCTTTTTCGTTGAATGAATGAGTGCGGAGTTGGTGATGGCCGAGCGTAAGGTGTTCGTCGAGCGCAACACCCTGGAAACCCAGATCAAAGCCTCGATCAACCTCGATGGTACGGGTAAGGCCCGGTTCGATATCGGTGTGCCTTTCCTTGAGCACATGCTCGACCAGATCGCCCGCCACGGGCTGATCGACCTGGATATCGACTGCAAGGGCGACCTGGCCATCGACGACCACCATACCGTCGAAGACGTCGGCATTACCTTAGGGCAGGCATTTGCCCGTGCCGTTGGCGATAAAAAAGGTATCCGCCGTTATGGCCATGCCTACGTACCGCTGGACGAAGCCCTGTCTAGGGTCGTGATCGACTTCTCTGGCCGGCCTGGCTTGCAGATGCACGTGCCCTATACTCGGGCCGTGGTCGGCGGCTTCGATGTAGACCTCTTCCAGGAGTTCTTCCAAGGCTTCGTCAACCATGCTCAGGTCACGTTGCACATTGATAACCTGCGCGGGGTGAACACCCACCACCAGATCGAAACCGTGTTCAAGGCCTTCGGCCGTGCGCTACGCATGGCTGTGGAAATGGACGACCGCATGGCCGGGCAGATGCCTTCCACCAAGGGCGTGCTCTGATGCAAACGGTAGCGGTGATCGATTACGGCATGGGTAACCTTCACTCCGTGGCCAAGGCCCTGGAGCATGTGGGCGCTGGCAAGGTCATGGTAACCAGCGACGCCGCTGTGATCCGCGAAGCGGACCGCATCGTGTTTCCGGGCGTAGGGGCAATCCGCGACTGCATGGCAGAAATCCGCAGGCTCGGTTTCGATACGCTGGTCCAAGAGGTGAGCCGAGACCGGCCCTTCCTGGGGATTTGCGTGGGCATGCAGGCCCTGATGGAGCGCAGCGAAGAAAACCACGGCGTGGATTGCATTGGCCTGTTCCCTGGGCAGGTGCGCTTCTTCGGCAAAGACCTTCATGAGGGTGATGAGCACTTGAAAGTGCCCCACATGGGTTGGAACGAAGTCAGCATGCCAGTAGATCACCCGCTGTGGCACAGCATTCCAGACCTTGCCCGGTTCTACTTCGTGCACAGCTATTACATTGAGGCTGGCAAGCCTGCCCAGGTGGTAGGCCGTGGCCATTATGGCAAAGACTTCGCTGCCGCCCTGGCCGAAGGCTCGCGCTTTGCCGTGCAGTTCCACCCCGAAAAAAGCCATACCCACGGCCTGCAATTGTTGCAGAACTTCGTTGCCTGGGATGGCCGCTGGTAACGGACCACGCCGCCGTGCCACAAGCGCTTCGCCTTCGAACGTTTGCGGTACGGTGGCCTGTCGCTTGAGCTCATGCCTAAGGAATTCGTAACGCGTATGTTGATCATCCCTGCTATCGATCTCAAAGACGGCGCCTGTGTACGGCTGCGCCAAGGCCGTATGGAAGATTCCACGGTGTTCTCCGATGACCCGGTGAGCATGGCCGCCAAGTGGGTCGAGGGCGGTTGCCGTCGGCTGCACCTGGTAGACCTCAACGGTGCCTTCGAAGGCGAGCCGGTGAACGGTGAAGTGGTCACTGCCATTGCACGCCGTTACCCAGGCTTGCCAATTCAGATCGGCGGCGGCATCCGCTCCCTGGAGACCATCGAGCATTATGTAAGGGCCGGGGTCAGCTACGTGATCATCGGCACCAAGGCGGTGAAGCAACCAGAATTCGTGACCGAAGCCTGTAAGGCGTTTCCGGGCAAGGTGATCGTGGGCCTTGACGCCAAGGACGGCTATGTAGCCACCGACGGTTGGGCCGAGGTCAGCACCCTGCAAGTCATTGACCTGGCCAAGCGTTTCGAGGCGGATGGCGTGGCGGCAATCGTTTACACCGACATCGCCAAAGACGGGATGATGCAGGGCTGCAACGTACCTTTCACGGCTGCCTTGGCCGAGGCTACTCGCATTCCTGTGATCGCCTCAGGCGGTATCCATGACCTGAAAGACATCAAGGCGCTGCTTGATGCTCGAGCGCCCGGCATCGTAGGCGCCATTACCGGCCGTGCAATTTACGAAGGCACGCTGGACGTAAACGAAGCGCAGACGTTCTGCGACAACTACACCGGCACCCGCGCCCTGTAGCAGCCGAGCTTGCCCGTGACCAAGGAGGCCCACCCATGGCCCTAGCAAAACGCATTATCCCTTGCCTGGATGTGGACAACGGCCGGGTGGTGAAAGGTGTGAAGTTCGAAAACATCCGTGATGCTGGCGACCCGGTGGAAATCGCTCGCCGCTACGACGAGCAGGGTGCCGACGAGATCACCTTTCTTGATATCACCGCCAGTGTCGATGGGCGTGATACCACGCTCCACACCGTAGAGCGCATGGCTAGCCAGGTGTTCATTCCCCTTACCGTGGGCGGCGGGGTGCGCACCGTGCAGGATATTCGCAACCTGCTCAACGCAGGGGCGGACAAGGTCTCTATCAACACCGCTGCCGTGTTCAACCCTGAGTTCGTGGGTGAAGCCGCCTCGCGTTTTGGTTCTCAGTGCGTTGTGGTCGCCATTGATGCGAAAAAAGTCTCTGGGCCGGGTGAGGTGCCCCGTTGGGAGATTTTCACCCATGGTGGCCGCAAGCCAACTGGCCTGGATGCAGTAGAGTGGGCCAAGAAAATGGAAGGGCTAGGGGCGGGCGAGATCCTGCTCACCAGCATGGACCAAGACGGCATGAAGAGCGGCTTTGACCTGGGCGTGACGCGTGCCATCAGCGATGCGCTGGGCATTCCGGTGATCGCATCCGGGGGCGTGGGCAACCTGCAGCACCTGGCGGACGGGATCATCCAGGGCCACGCCAGCGCGGTATTGGCGGCGAGCATCTTCCACTTCGGCGAGTACACCGTGCCAGAAGCGAAGGGCTTCATGGCGGCCCAAGGGATTTGCATTCGCTAACGGCTGGTACAGAAGCGATGCCCGGTTCGCGAACTCCGCCTTTGGCTGCGTTCACTCCTACAAAGGGGTGTGCGCTTTCATGGGCTGGTTGCTGCGTTGGGCGATCATTTGGCGCAGGCTGATCATCTCCACGCCCCGTGCCTTCAGTCCCGGCAGTGCCTGTTCCAGTAGCGCGAGGGTTTCGGGGTAGGGGTGGCCAATCACGACGGCTGAGCCCTGTTTGTGGGCTAGGGCCACCGCTTTGTTCAGCTGCGTGGCAATGGCCTGGGGTGTACGTTCATCGTCCAGGAACACGTCACGCGATACGCTTGCCAATCCAATCGCCTGGGCCTGAGCAGCGGCTTGAGTTGCGGCGCTGGTGCGGCTGTCTACCAGGAACACCCTGCGCTGTTGCAGTTCATGGGCAAGCAGTGCCATGGTGGCGACTTCAGCCGTCATGCGGCTGCCTTCGTGGTTGTTCAGCCCTGCCGCAAACGGCACGGCCTTGAAGGCTGCGTCCAGGCGCTGACGCAGCTGATCGTCAGTCAGGTTGGGTTGCCAGGCGAATGGGCCGCCGGCCGGAGCCATGGGCATGTGGACAATGACGGTTTTGCCAGCATGATGGGCATGTCGTGCGAATTCCGCCGCATGGGGCGTATCGGGCATGATCGCCAGTGTGACCGGGCCAGGTAGCGCCAGCGCCTGGCTGTCCCGCGCAGGGCTTTGCCCCAGGTCATCGATAATCAGGCTCAGGTAAGCAGGCGCACTTCCCGCCGCCAGTGCCTGCCCCCCGAACGGCAGGGCAAGCAGGCAGGCCAGTAACCACGCACGCATGAATCAGTTACCGCGAGTGACCTTCAACCCCTTGAGCAGGCTCAACGCTTGGCTCAATTGGAAGTCATCGTCCTGTGGGCGGGCCTTGCGCTCGGCACTGGAGCCCGTAGGGCGATCCTTGCCGCCGTTCCCATTGCCCAAATGGCCCTGCAGGTCGGCTTCCTTGAAGGTTTCGGCATCTTGCTCGCGGGTGATCTTAGCGCGCCGTACTTCAACGTCAGGAATGATGCCTTGGGCCTGGATCGAGCGCCCGTTGGGGGTGAAGTACAGTGCGGTGGTGAGCTTGAGCGCACGGTCGTTATTGAGCGGTAGTACGGTTTGTACTGAGCCCTTGCCAAAGCTGTCCGTGCCCATCAGCACGCCGCGCTTCTGGTCCTGCAAGGCACCGGCCACGATTTCCGAGGCTGAAGCGCTGCCGCCGTTGATCAGCACAACAAGGGGCACGCCTTCGCTCGCGTCGGCGGGGTCGGCATTGAAGCGCAGCTCCGAGTTCGCGATACGGCCTTTGGTGTAGACGATCAAGCCGTGGGTCAGGAAGTGATCTGCCACTTCTACCGCAGCCTGCAACACGCCCCCAGGGTTGTTACGCAGGTCAAGAATAAGCCCGTTGAGCTTTTTGCCGTTGTCCTTGCGCAGCTTGGCCAGTGCGCTACCTACTTCTTCGCCGGTTTTCACCTGGAACTGGGTGATACGAAGGTAGCCATAACCATCATCCAGCAACTGCGCTTTGACGCTTTTGACCTGAATGATCGCCCTGGCCAGCGTGACGTCAAAGGGGTTGCCGCCATCGCGCACCAGCGTCAGGGTGATCTTCTCACCCACTTTGCCACGCATCTTATCGACCGCCTCGGTCATGGTTTGGCCCCGGGTAGGCTGGCCATTGATCTTCACGATCAAGTCGCCAGCTTCGATGCCTGCCCGGCTTGCGGGGGTGTCGTCGATGGGGGACACCACCTTGATGAAGCTATCGTCTGCGCCGACTTCGATGCCCAGGCCACCGAATTCACCGCTGGTGCTTTCCTGCAACTCGGCAAAGTCTTCTGGCCCCAAGTACGCCGAGTGGGGGTCAAGGTTGCTCAGCATTCCCTTGATGGCATTTTCGAGTAAGGTCTTGTCATCTACCGGCTCTACGTAGGCGGCCTTGATCCGGTCCATTACCTCGGCAAAGGTACGTAACTCATCCAAAGGTAGGGGAGCCCTGGCCGGCGCTGCGGCCGCAATAGGCGCGGCTGGCTTGGCAGGTGTAGGCTCGGCGGCGTTCGCCAAAGGCGCAGCCATCATCAAGGCGAGGGCCAGCATGGAAAGGCGGGACGAATGCAGCATGTCGAACGAACTCCTGATCCTGTTTGACTGGCGCCGGGTTAGCCTCGGCACCATTGTGCAGGGTCGGTAGCCCGACCTTGCTGGCGAATGGCGAAATACAACGCCGGTGTGTCCTGCCCACCACTGGTGCCGACCGTAGAGATCGTTTCACCAGCTTTGACTACATCTCCGGCATTCTTGAGCAGCGATTGATTATGCCCGTACAAGCTCAGGTAGCCATCTCCGTGATCGAGAATCACCAACAGGCCCGCACCGCGTAGCCAGTCGGCAAACACCACCCGGCCGCCGTGTACCGCGTGTACCGCGCTACCGGCTGAAGCGCTGATCATTACCCCGTCCCAGCGGGTACGCTCATCGCCACGGGATTCACCGAAGCGCGCTAACAGTCGACCGTCGACCGGCCATGGAAGTTTGCCACGAGCAGAGGCGAATGCGCCTCCATAGGTTTGGCCTGTACTTACCCGTACGTCTGGTGCTGTCGGCTTGCGAGCAGGCGGAGGCGTCGTATCGCGCGCCACGGCTGCTTCTCGCTGGCGACGCTCTTCTTCCTGCTGAGCCAGCAGCGCCTTGCGCCGGGCTTCCTCAGCCTCACGTGCCTGCCTGGCCAGGGTTTCCTCAATGGCGGCCAATACCTTCTGCAGGTCGGCCTGGTCTTGCTGGCGCTGCTGCAACTTCTGGTCGCGTGCCTTGAAGTCCCCGTTCAACTTGGCAAGGGCCGCCTGACGCTCCTTGCGAACCTGCCCCAGCGCATCGCGCTGCTCGCTCAACGTGCTTTGCTGTACCAGAAGCTGAGCCTGTTGCATCTGGATATCTTTCTCGACCCCCGCCAGTTGGCTGAGGGTGTCATTGAATGCTTTGAGTTGGGCTAACCGGGCCTGACTGAGGTAATCGTAATAGGTCAAGGTGCGAGCAAACTGCTCCGGATTTTGCTGGTTCAATAACAGCTTGAGATATTCCTGACGGCCGCTCTGGTACGCGGCGCGTGCCTGTATGCCGATCAGCTGTTGCTGTTCAGTGCGCGAACTCTGGAGTTTTTTTTTCTCTGTTTCGAGGCGGTGAAGCTCGCTTTCGGTGTTCTTGAGTTGCTGCTGCAGGGCGTCTACCTGCTTTTCGAGCTTGCCCATTTCGGTTTCAGTACCGCGCAGATCCTTTTGTACATCAGCGCGCTCCTGTTGCAGCTGCGTGAGTACTTTTTTCAGCTCGGCGATATCTTGCCGTGTGGCTTCGATCTGCTGCTGGGTCTGGACGCGATCATCGGCCATGACCGGAAGCGTCAGGGCCGTAAGGGCAAGAAAGGCGAGGGCGCGAAGCATTGGGCGATCGTTACCGAAAGGAAAGTAGGGCCTAGTATGCCCGGCAGGGTCGGCAATCAAAAGGGCGCGTGTGCGCCCTTTCAACCAGGGTCAGGCGCTTACGAGGATGGATTGGCCAGTCATCTCGGCAGGCTTGTCCATGCCTAGCAACATCAGCATGGTAGGCGCCACGTCTGCCAGCACGCCGCCTTCCCGCACCTTGAACCCGCGCTTGCCTACATAAATGAAGGGCACCGGTTCGGTAGTGTGCGCGGTGTGCGCCTGGCCGGTAGACACGTCCTCCATCTGTTCGACGTTGCCGTGGTCGGCAGTAATCAGGGCTTCACCGCCTACCTTTTCCAAGGCTGCCGCAATACGGCCTACGCAGGTGTCCAGGCACTCTACCGCCTTGATAGCGGCCGACATGATGCCGCTATGGCCCACCATGTCGCCATTTGCGTAGTTCACCACGATCACGTCATAGCGCTGATGCTCAATGGCATCGACAATCTTTTCAGTGACTTCGGGCGCGCTCATCTCGGGTTGCAGGTCGTAGGTAGCCACCTTGGGCGAAGGGATGAGAATGCGCTCTTCGCCTTCGAACGGCTCCTCGCGGCCACCTGAGAAGAAGAACGTCACGTGTGCGTACTTTTCAGTCTCGGCGATGCGCAGTTGGGTCTTGCCATTCTTGGCCAGGTACTCGCCCAATACGTTTTCAAGGCTGCTGGCCGCAAAGGCAGCAGGCGCTGGGATCTTGGCTGAATACTGGGTAAGGCCCACATAGCCTGCCAGTTTGGGCTGACGTGCCCGTGCGAAATCGGCAAAGTTGTCTTCAACGAAGACCCGAGACAATTCACGCGCACGGTCGGCCCGGAAGTTCATGAAGATAACTGCGTCGCCATCTTCGACCCTTACGGGTTCGCCTACGGTGGTGGCTTTTACGAATTCGTCGCTCTCGCCGCGGGTGTAAGCGGCTTCAAGGCCTTCGCGGGCACTGGCGGCATGGTATTCAGCGGTGCCGTCTACGATCAGGTTGTACGCTGCGCTCACGCGGTCCCAGCGGTTGTCCCGGTCCATGGCGAAGTAACGGCCAATCAGGCTGGCGAAACGGCCCTTGCCTAAACGGCTGAAGGTGCTCTCCAGCAGGTCGAGGGAGCCCTGCGCGCTCTTCGGTGGGGTATCGCGGCCGTCGAGGAAGGCATGCAGGTAAAGACGCTCAGCGCCCCGGCGAGCAGCAAGCTCCACCATCGCCACCAGGTGGTCTTGGTGGCTGTGTACGCCGCCATCTGACAATAGGCCCATCACGTGTACGGCCTTGCCGGCGCTGACTGCTTTGTCGACCGCAGTGCAAATAGTGGGGTTTTCGAAGAACTCGCCATCACGGATAGCTTTGGTCACGCGAGTGAAGTCCTGATACACCACCCGGCCGGCGCCCAGGTTCATGTGCCCCACTTCCGAGTTGCCCATCTGGCCGTCGGGCAGGCCTACGTCCATGCCGGAGCCCGAGATCAGCCCATTGGCGTGGGTCTGCATCAGCAGGTCGAGATTTGGCTTTTTAGCGGCATAGACAGCGTTATATTCGTGGCTGTCACTGTGCCCAAATCCGTCCAGGATAATCAGAACCAGGGGTTTCGGCGTGGCTGTCATGGTTCCCACTCGCAATTGAAAGAGAAGAAGGGGGCTATCTTAGGGTAATTCTGCCCCGATGGCGCACCAAAGCGTGTGCTGCAGACCGTCCGGGGCTGGCCCGGTTCCATGAAACAGGCGCCGGGTGGGCTTTGGCCCCAGTCAGCCGCTGTGTATACTGGCCGCCATTTTTCACGCTCTGGAAGTTGTCGATGGTCGCTCACTTGCTGGAATTCGCAACCAATCACTACCTGCTTGTCGGTCTTTTTGTCATTCTCCTCATTCTGTTGCTGGTGCTCGAAAGCAGCCGTGGTGGCCGCAGCATCAGCCCTCGCGAACTCACCGCGTTGGTGAACGCTGACAAGGCTGTGGTAATCGACATCCGCGCCAAGAAAGATTTCGCCGCCGGCCATATCGTGGATTCCCTGAACATTCCTCAGGATAAGCTCCAGGCGCGTATGGCCGAGCTGGAAAAACACAAAGGCAAGACCCTGATTATCGTCGATGCAATGGGCCAGCATTCGGGTAACCTGTGCAGAGACCTGCTCAAAAGCGGCTACACCGCTGCCAAGCTGGGGGGCGGTATCTCTAGCTGGCGTTCCGATAACCTGCCTCTGGTGAAGTGATATGCCCCGCGTCATCGTGTACTCCAGTGACTGGTGCCCGTATTGCAGCCGTGCGAAGGCACTGCTGGCCAAAAAAGGCGTGGCTTTCGAAGAAATTCGGGTTGATGGGCAGCCCCAACTGCGGTCTGAAATGACCAAGAAAGCCGGGCGGACGTCCGTTCCTCAAATTTGGATCGATAACCTCCATGTGGGCGGTTGCGACGAGCTTCATGCCCTTGAGCGAGCAGGCAAGCTAGACCCCCTGTTGCGCTGAAAACAATCATATCCAACGCTACAAGAAGGATCTGTCATGACTGACCAAGTTTCCAACGGCGCGGCCAACGAAGAAGCCGAAGGCCCCCAGTTCTCGTTGCAGCGTATTTATGTTCGCGACCTCTCCTTCGAGGCACCGAAAAGCCCTGCTATTTTCCGTCAGCAGTGGGAGCCAAGTGTTTCGCTGGACCTCAACACTCGCCAGAAGCAACTCGACGGCGACTTCCACGAAGTGGTGCTCACCTTATCCGTTACCGTGAAGAACGTTGAGGAAGTGGCCTTCATCGCCGAAGTGCAACAGGCTGGTATTTTCATGATCAAGGGCCTGGATGCAGGCGCCATGAGCCACACGCTTGGTGCGTTCTGCCCCAACATCCTGTTCCCGTATGCACGTGAAACCCTGGACAACCTGGTTACCCGTGGTTCGTTCCCTGCCTTGATGCTGGCCCCGGTCAACTTCGATGCCCTGTATGCGCAAGAGCTGCAGCGCATGCAGGACGCTGGTGAAACCCCGCAAGCCTAAGCCTTGCCGGGTTGTACCAAAAACGCCCTTCGGGGCGTTTTCTGTTTACTGTGGCAGGCGCTACCCTTCGGCAAACCCTTGTTGCCTCCAGGCCTCGTAGACGGCGATGGCGACTGTGTTGGACAGGTTCAGGCTGCGGCTGTCAGGGCGCATGGGCAGGCGCAAGCGGCGATCGGCAGCAAAGGTGCTTAACAGCTCCGCAGGCAAGCCACGGCTTTCAGGGCCGAACACAAAGGCATCGCCCGGCTGAAACGCCACGTCGTGGAAGGGCTGGGAGCCTTTGGTGGTGAACGCAAACACCCGTGGGTTGCCCAGGCTTTCAAGACAGCTTTGCAAATCTGCATGGCGCTTGAGCGGCGCGTACTCGTGGTAGTCGAGCCCCGCGCGGCGCAGGCGCTTATCATCAAGCTCAAACCCCAATGGCTCGATCAAATGAAGATCGCAGCCGCTGTTGGCGCAAAGCCTGATAACGTTGCCCGTGTTGGGCGGTATTTCTGGTTGAAACAGGATGACGTGAAACATGCGCGGCTCCGATACGAACGACGGGCAGCATTCTAACGCTGAAGTGCTGCCGCCACGTGCTTCGCTGTGGCCAAGATTTCTAGGGGCGCTGGCCATCTTTGGTCTGCTGATTGGCATGATGATCGGCAAGGTGCTAGACCCCGGTCGCAGTGCGTTCGATCGCGTGGAGTTGTTGCCAGATGGCGAAATGAACCTATGGTTCGACCACGCGCCGCAAGTGCACGGTGAGATCATCGAGGGCACGGTCGCCATTCTGTTCGATGCGAGCGGTCCGCCACTTCAAGGGCAATTGGAACTGGGTGGGCGTCAAGCCAAGTGGACATTGCGCCATACCGACCGGGGTTTGCTGCTGAACATCGTAGCTGCCCGGCAATTACAGGCGCACTGGGTAGGGAAGGAGGACGCGGGGCGCTGGAGGCTCCGTGTGAGCCTCCGCGACGAATAAAAAAGGGAAGCCCCGGCCTGCCTGTACCAAGGTTCCCGAAGAAGGGTGGGCGCTGGCGTGGAGCCTTGCCCGGTGTAAAGAGGAAGCCCCGGCCTGCCTGAACCGAAGCCCCAAAAGGGGAGGGGCGTGTATCACATGCCCCAAGGTGTAAAGAGGGAAGCCCTGGCCTGCCTGTACCAAGGCTCCCGAAACCGTTCTTGTAAAAGGTATTGCAGGCAGCGTGCCAGTTTTCTTTCGGCCGCTGTTAGTTCTTATAAGCTATTGAAAAATATATATTTTTATTTATTTAGATTCATTCGTTGCAAACGCGACCTGATCTTGATCGCCTGCTTACAGGTGGCTACGCATTAATGCAGTGCATATAGGCCCGGTGATGCAGGCAAAGGGTGCAGCGCAAATAGCCCGTAGGCGGTAACGCCAGTTGCCGAAACGGGCTGATAAGGCATGGGTTAAGCGTCGTCGTTGTCGTCCTCTTCGCCGCCAGCGACCTTCATGCCCAACTCTTTGATTTTTCGCGTGAGGGTGTTGCGCCCCCAGCCCAACAACACAGCCGCATCCCGGCGGCGGCCTGCGGTGTGCTTGAGCGCTGTTTCGATCATGATCCGCTCAAAACTCGGCACAGCGCTGTCTAGCAGGTTGGATTGGCCTCGCGCCAGTGCCTGATCAGCCCATTGCCGCAAGGCGTGTTCCCAATTGGTCACCGGGGCGGCATCCTGGGGCAGGCTAAGCAACTCCGGCGGCAAGTCGGACACGTGAACCTCACGGCCCGACGCCATCACGGTTATCCAGCGGCACGTGTTTTCCAGCTGGCGCACGTTCCCTGGCCAAGGCAGGTTCTTAAGGTAGCTCTCGGTTTCTACCTTGAGCAGCTTGGGCTCTACCGACAATTCCTGAGCCGCACGCGCGAGGAAGTGCCGGGCCAGGGTTGGAATGTCTTCGCGACGGTCCGACAGGCGAGGAATGTGAATACGGATCACGTTCAAGCGGTGAAACAAGTCTTCCCTGAACTTGCCCGCATGCACCAGGTTTTCCAGGTTTTGATGGGTAGCTGCGATGATTCGCACATCCACCTTCACCGGGGTATGGCCCCCTACCCGGTAAAACTCACCGTCGGCCAGTACACGCAGCAGTCGGGTTTGAGTGTCCGCGGGCATGTCACCGATCTCGTCCAGAAACAGCGTCCCCCCATCAGCCTGCTCGAAACGCCCTCGGCGCAGATTGGCAGCACCGGTAAACGCGCCCTTCTCATGGCCAAAGAGTTCGGACTCCATCAGGTCCTTGGGGATCGCTGCCATGTTCAGCGCGATGAAGGGTGCTACGGCGCGCGGGCTGTGGCGGTGCAGCGCATGCGCGACCAACTCCTTACCAGTGCCCGACTCGCCGTTGATCAAAACGGTGATGTTGGAGTGGCTCAGCCGGCCGATGGCGCGGAATACCTCCTGCATGGCAGGAGCTTCCCCGATGATTTCTGGTGTGCGTGCCAGCACCGGCGGGGTGTCCAACCCTTGCTGTTCCTGGGCGTGTTGATTGGCGCGCTTGACCAACGAGACTGCTTCGTCCACATCGAAGGGCTTGGGCAGGTATTCGAACGCCCCTCCCTGGTAAGACGCCACGGCGCTGTCCAGGTCTGAATGAGCCGTCATGATGATGACCGGCAGGCGGGGGTGCTCTTCGCGGATGCGGGCTAGCAGGTCCAGGCCGCTTGTGCCTGGCATTCGGATATCCGAAATGATTACATCCGGTTGCTGGCGGGCAAGGCGGCTCATGACGCCTTCGGCACTGTCGAAGCTTTGGGTCGTCATGCCTTCCTGTTGGAGGGCTTTTTCCAAGACCCAGCGGATTGAGCGGTCGTCATCGACGATCCAGACAGTTTCACTACGGCTCATGACGAAGCAGCTCCTTGTTCCAGCGGCAGGAAGATCGAAAAGGTGGTGTGGCCAGGGTGGCTGTCACATTCGATCAGCCCTTGATGCTGGCTGATGATGGTCTGGGTAATCGCCAGGCCAAGCCCGGTACCGTCCGGGCGCCCACTGACCATGGGATAGAAAATCGTTTCTTGTAGTTCGGGGGGTATTCCGGGGCCGTTGTCCATGATGTCCATTTTCGCAACCAGCCGGTGACGGGTATGCCCAATGGTGAACTGGCGCATAGTACGGGTGCGTAACGTGATACGGCCTTGATGAGGGGCTGTTTCACCCCGGATAGCCTGCATGGCGTTGCGCACAATGTTCAGCACGGCCTGGATCATCTGTTCACGGTCGATGAGTACATCCGGGATGCTAGGGTCATAGTCGCGCACTAGGGTGATGCCCCCCTGGCTTTCGGCATCCACCAGGCTGCACACCCGTTCCACCACCTCGTGAATATTGGTCATCGCCAATGAAGGCAGTTTGTTGGAGCCCAGCATGCGGTCCACCAGGTTACGCAGGCGGTCAGCCTCTTCGATGATCACGTTGGTGTAGTCGCGCAAGCTGTCTTCCGGTAGCTGGCGAGCCAGCAACTGAGCAGCGCCCCGAATGCCCCCCAGCGGGTTTTTAATCTCGTGTGCCAGCCCGCGCACCAGCATTTTGGTGGTTTCCTGCTTTGAGAGCTGCGCTTCTTCCTTGGTGATTCGCAACAAGCGGTCCCGTGGATGGACTTCCAGCAACAACAAGGTTTCACCTTGGTTGAGGATCGGGGTTACCGCGTAATCAACGGTGATCGTCTGGCCGGTAAGTGCCGTTAACATGGCTTCGCGCTTGGTGAACGGGTGAGCCTGCTCGACCGCCTGGCGCAGTGAGTTAAGCGCTTCAGCCGATTCAGTGAACAGCTCACTGATGAACTGCCCATGGCTGCGCTGGCCACTGATCGCCAGTAGCATCTCGGCCGCAGGGTTCATGTATTCCAGGCGCAGTTCGGCGTTGAGAAGAATAGTGGCGGTCGTGAGGTTATCGAGTAACAGTCGGTGCAGCGCATCACTGATGGTCATGCGTATCCTTGACCTCTCTTGGCACATCGCGACCCAAGGGCGCGGTCTCGGTGCGAGGCAGGTTATGCCTGCGCCTCGCTGATGCATGCAAAATGCAAAATCCAAACCAAGCGCCGAAAAGAAGCGTGAATAGGCAGAATAAACCGCTTGATGCGCTAATTAAGCGTTTGTATGGGTAGGCTTTGCGCCAATTCAGCCCACGTAATAGCAAACGTTATAGGGCGAGCACCATAAAGGTGCAACCCTGGCGCGCTGATTGTCAGTCGTCTTCATCAGGCTTGCTGCTCAGCGGGCATTCTGGGCGAACGCCATAGTCATCCTTCTCACAAGGGTGGATGCGCCGCTTTTGAGCCAGCGAGGTACGTTGCACATGGAGAGGTTGCGGGGGCGTTCGCTCAATGACCACGCCTTGGCTGTCTACGATCTCAGCAGCGAGTTGATGGGTGCCTCGGTCCACGCCATGCAGGGCAATAACCGGGCTAGGCCCCGGCTCGCCTACGGGCGCGTTGTCGAGCAGTACCCGGTAGCGGTCCCCTTCAGCCAAGCCTGGTTCGCTGGTCAGGGTAACGATCACCTCTCCACCGGCATTACTGACCGTGCCATCGGGCAGGGGTACCAACACCCGGAGCATTTCATAGTGGGCCACTCGGGGGTTTGCCTTAGGTGTGTTGCGGGGGGCAGGAGTAGTGCTTGAAGGAGGCGCAGGCCTGAGGGGGTGCACACTCATACGGTTGCCTTCGGGCACCTTGACCGGCACTGCGCCTTTGCGCGGTTTATCGGTGTACACAGGGTTGCCCTGGGCATCGAGGTAGGTATACACCTGAGCGTGGCACACGCCGCTCAACGCCATTAGCGCTAGCAGCACCCAGGTGTTCATGGGGCGCTTACTCTCAACACGTAGATTGTGGTGGGAGGGCTGGTTTGCACCACCTCTGCACCTGTGAGCACCTGGACCGCAAGGCTATGCTGGCCACGGTCCACGTTGACCAGTTGCAGGCGAGGCACATTGCTGGGCGTGCCATACGCGACCCCGTCCAGGATCAACTGCAACACATGCCCCGGTGCCAGGCGCGGCTGAAGGTTAACCCCCACATCAAAGGTGCCGTTATTGGCGCGAATTGCCCCATCGGACGGTATACCGGAAAGCTCTAGGGTGGCGTAGTTCGCCACAGTGTTCTGGGGCGGCGCAGTAACTATTGCGGGCGGCTCTGGGGCACTGGATGGCTTGCTTTTAGGTATCTGCACGCTGTTGAGCGGGGGGAGCTTCATCTCCTGGGCCGGCTTGCCTGCAGGCGCGTGCTCTGAATACACCGTGTTGCCGTTGGCATCCGTATATTTGTAAATCTCCCCGAACGCGGGGGTACACAACAGTGGCAACAACAGGGCGATGGCACGACGCATGACAACTACTCGATAGACGCTAATGGGGGCCGGACGCAGCGTCGGCCCGATTAGCATAGATCAGACGGCCTTGGCGATCACGGGTTAATGCCCCGGCATGCACAGCTCACCCGTAGCGCGTGTCAAGGCAAGGCGGTGGAGGTCGTCACGGTCATTGCCTGTCAAGCCTTGGGCCACCCACTGGGGGCAGGCGGCGTCGTTGCGGTACGGCCCAAAGGCTGCCAATTGTTCCAGCAACGTCTGCTGCAAGGCATCAAGCTGTGGCCGGATGGTCTTTATGAGGTCGGGGCGCGGGGTGTCAGGTGCCTCGCCAGCCCCGCGCCACTGCGCCAGGTAAGCGTACTGGACCAGTTTGTTGGCTTCGATCTGGGCAGCGAAGAACTGCTCCACCAAGGCGGGTTCAAGCCTGTACTCCGGGGCCAGCAATACCGCACTGGCAATCACCTCGCGTTCGCGCGCCCGATCCTCCACGGCCTTTTTGGTGTCCCATTTGCTGAGCGCTACTTGGTCTGCGATGTTCAGCCGCTGCTCTATATTGCTCAGCAAGGGCGCAAGGGCAGCAGGTGCCGGTGCATCAGCCCAACTGTTCGTGGTGGCAAGCCCGGCTACGAGCAGGAGGCAGCGTGCAGAAAACATCGGCATGGCAGGATCCGCGTTGAGGATGGCGCCTTGTTATGCCAGTAATTGCGGGAGAGGGCTAGCAGGGTGCGTGCTACAGGTGCGCTGTTTTGAAACTGCAGGTTTCTTTCGACGCCGTTGGGCCAGGAGCGGCGGGGCCGTTTGCAGCGCCCATGAAAAAGGCCTCCCAAAGGAGGCCTCTGTGTACCGCTGCCTGATTAGACGCTGTAGTACAGGTCGTACTCAAGTGGGTGTACGAAGGTGCGAACCTTGATTTCTTCTTCGGATTTCAGCTCGATGTAAGCATCGATGAAGTCATCGGAGAACACGCCACCCTTGGTCAGGAAGGCGCGGCCCTTGTCCAGCTCTTCAAGGGCTTCTTTCAAGCTGCCACACACCTGCGGGATTTCCTTGGCCTCTTCAGGCGGCAGGTCATACAGGTTCTTGTCGGCCGCATCGCCAGGGTGGATTTTGTTCTGGATGCCGTCCAGGCCAGCCATCAGCAAGGCAGCGAATGCCAGGTAGGGGTTGGCAGCCGGGTCAGGGAAGCGCGCTTCGATACGACGGCCTTTGGGGCTGTTGACGTAAGGAATGCGGATAGAAGCAGAACGGTTGCGGGCAGAGTAGGCCAGCATCACAGGTGCTTCGAAGCCAGGCACCAAACGCTTGTAAGAGTTGGTCGATGGGTTGGTGAAGCCGTTCAGGGCCTTACCGTGCTTGATGATACCGCCGATGAAGAACAGGGCAGTGTCGGACAGGCCGGCATAGCCTTCACCTGCGAACGTGTTCTTGCCATCTTTGGAGATGGACATATGCACGTGCATACCCGAGCCGTTGTCGCCGTACAGGGGCTTGGGCATGAAGGTTGCGGTACGGCCATAGGCGTCAGCGACGTTGTGCACGACGTACTTCAGGGTTTGGGTTTCGTCGGCCTTCTTCACCAGGGTGTTGAACTTGACGCCGATTTCGTTCTGGCCGGCAGTCGCCACTTCGTGGTGATGAACTTCAACCGTCAGGCCCATCTCTTCCAGTGCGTTACACATGGCGGTACGGATTTCGTGGTCGTGATCGACTGGTGGCAAGGGGAAGTAGCCACCTTTAACACCAGGACGGTGACCCTTGTTGCCCCCATCGACGTCTTGATCGGTCATCCAAGAGGCTTGTTCGGAGAAGATCTTGAACATGGAGCCCGAGATATCAGACTTGAACTTCACTTCGTCGAAGATGAAAAATTCTGGCTCAGGGCCTACGAACACGGTGTCACCAATGCCGGTGGACTTGAGGTATTCCTCGGCGCGATGAGCAATGGCGCGTGGGTCGCGATCGTAACCTTGCATGGTGGAAGGTTCGATGATGTCGCACACCAGAATCAGGGTTGGCTCTTCGGTGAACGGGTCCAGCACAGCAGTTTCGTCGTCTGGCAGCAGGATCATGTCAGAGGCTTCGATGCCTTTCCAGCCAGAGATGGACGAACCATCGAACATCTTGCCGACTTCGAAGAAGTCGTCATCAAGGGCATCACGCGCGGGCATGGTGACGTGCTGCTGCTTGCCTTTGGTATCAGTAAAGCGCAGATCAATCCACTTAACGTCATGATCTTTGATGAGTTGAACCGACTTCGACATGGTGTCCTCCGGGTGGATTGGGACGTGCTGGGCAGCCCCGAGATTCATTGCTGCCGTCGAATAATCGACCAAGGCAACCTGCCTCACAAGGGAGCAATTTGCATGCCAGTGCCCTGAGATGGGCATTAAGGCCCAAATGCCCGGTTTTATGGGGCCTCGGTCGCTTGGGTAATTTTTGTCTGCACACTATGGGCGCACGCGTGCATTCTGGTGTTCCATTTTGGTGCCTCAATGAGTTTCGGCAGATAGTTGGTCAAAGCTTGAACAATTTCCGCTATAATACCGCCCCTTTTTTCAAGCTGAGCGATTGCGCGCGCTGTTCATGAAACTGATCGTTAAAGTCTTCCCCGAGATCACCATTAAAAGCCCGCCGGTGCGCAAACAGTTCATCCGCCAGCTTTCGAAAAACATCCGTTCGGTGTTGCGTGACCTGGATCCCGGCATTGCCGTGACCGGCGTGTGGGACAATATCGAGATCCAAACCATGGTGACCGATGCCAAGGTGCTCAAAGAGCTCATGGAGCGTTTGAGCTGCACCCCCGGCATTACCCACTTCCTGCAGGTGGATGAGTACCCTTTGGGGGACTTCGACGACATCGTCGCCAAATGCAAGCTTCACTTCGGCCACCTCCTACCAGGCAAGCGCTTTTCAGTGCGCTGCAAGCGAGGCGGGCGGCATACCTTTTCGTCCATGGACGTTGACCGCTATGTTGGCAGCCAGTTGCGCGAACAGTGCGCAGCAGCAGGCATCGACCTCAAGCACCCCGAAGTCCGCGTGCGAATGGAGATTCGCGACCAGCGTCTGTTCGTGGTGCATGGGCAGCACAAGGGGATCGGGGGCTATCCGCTCGGCGCATTGGAGCAAACCCTGGTATTGATGTCTGGCGGGTTCGATTCCACCGTGGCGGCTTATCAAATGATGCGCCGGGGGTTGATGACGCACTTCTGCTTCTTCAACCTGGGCGGCCGTGCCCATGAATTGGGGGTAATGGAAGTTGCGCACTTCCTTTGGAAAAAATACGGCAGTTCGCACCGTGTGTTGTTTATCAGTGTGCCCTTCGAAGAAGTAGTGGGCGAAATCCTTGCCAAAGTGGATGACAGCCAGATGGGTGTTATCCTCAAGCGCATGATGCTGCGAGCAGCCAGCCGCATGGCCGAGCGTCTTGACATACATGCCTTGGTAACCGGTGAGGCGATCTCCCAGGTGTCCAGCCAAACGCTGACGAACCTGGCTGTAATCGATGCTGTAACCCCCACCTTGGTGCTGCGGCCATTGCTCGCCACGCATAAGCAGGACATCATCGACACCGCCACGGCCATTGGTACGGCAGATTTCGCCAAGCATATGCCAGAATACTGCGGCGTGATCTCGGTAAACCCTACGACCAGCGCTCGCGGCTACCGTATCGAGCGTGAAGAGCAGCACTTCGACATGGCGGTGCTGGAAAGCGCCTTGCAGCGTGCCCGTCTGGTGTCCATCGATAACGTTATCGATGAGCTCGGCCAGCACGTGGAAGTCGAGGAGCTGACCCAGGCATTGGCTGGCCATGTGGTACTGGACATTCGCCACCCCGACGCCCAGGAAGATGACCCGTTGCTGGTCGAGGGCGCGCAAGTGCAAGCACTACCGTTTTATGCACTGAACAGCCGATTCAAGGATCTCGATCCTGGTCGGCAATACCTGTTGTATTGCGATAAAGGTGTCATGAGCAGGCTGCATGCTCATCACCTGCTCAGCGAGGGGCACGCCAATGTGCGCGTTTATCGTCCGGCATAGAGTTCCGGGGCTTAATGGCGGCAGCATCCGCCATCGCCCTCCCGACCACCGGGCTGCTTGACCCCAGTTTTTGCTATTGGCCGTATGACACCGTACGGCACACCGAATCCTCTGATCGAGATACACAAGTGATCGAAAATCTACGCAACATCGCCATCATTGCTCACGTTGACCACGGTAAAACTACCCTCGTTGACAAGCTTTTGCGCCAGTCGGGCACCCTTGAGCGTAACGAGCTCAACGACGAGCGCGTGATGGACTCCAACGACCAGGAAAAAGAGCGTGGCATTACCATCCTGGCGAAAAACACCGCAATCAAGTGGAACGGCTACGATATCAACATCGTGGACACCCCTGGCCACGCCGACTTCGGCGGTGAAGTAGAGCGCGTGATGTCCATGGTGGACTCCGTGCTGCTGCTGGTTGATGCCCAGGACGGCCCTATGCCACAAACTCGCTTCGTAACCAAGAAGGCGTTCGAAGCGGGCCTGCGGCCGATCGTTGTAATCAACAAAGTTGACCGTCCTGGTGCGCGTCCGGATTGGGTTCTGGACCAGATCTTCGATCTGTTCGACAACCTGGGTGCTACCGAAGAGCAGCTGGACTTCAAAGTCGTCTACGCCTCGGCCTTGAATGGCATTGCCGGTCTGGATCATACCGACATGGCCGAAGACATGACCCCGCTGTACCAGGCGGTCGTGGACAATGTTCCAGCGCCTGCCGTAGACCGTGATGGGCCGTTCCAGATGCAGATCTCGGCGCTGGACTACAACAGCTTCCTGGGCGTTATCGGCGTTGGTCGTATCGCTCGTGGTCGCGTCAAGCCAAACACCCCGGTTGTAGCTATCGATGCCAATGGCAAGAAGCGCAACGGTCGTATCTTGAAGCTGATGGGTCACCACGGCCTTCACCGCGTTGACGTTGAAGAAGCCGCCGCCGGCGACATCGTGTGCATCAGCGGTTTCGAAGAGCTGTTCATCTCCGACACCCTGTGCGATCCAAACAACATCGAAGCAATGAAGCCGCTGACCGTAGACGAGCCAACCGTTTCGATGACCTTCCAGGTCAACGACTCGCCGTTCTGCGGCAAGGAAGGCAAGTTCGTCACCAGCCGTAACATCAAAGAGCGTCTGGACAAAGAACTGCTCTATAACGTTGCCCTGCGCGTTGAAGAAGGCGACTCGGCCGACAAGTTCAAGGTATCTGGCCGTGGTGAGCTGCACCTTTCGGTACTGATCGAAACCATGCGCCGTGAAGGCTTCGAGATGGCCGTAGGCCGTCCGGAAGTGATCATCCGTCAGATTGACGGCGAGAAGCACGAACCGTTCGAAAACGTCACTATCGACCTGCCAGAAGATTCCCAAGGCGCCATCATGGAGCAAATGGGTCTTCGCAAAGGCGACCTGACCAACATGGTTCCGGATGGCAAAGGCCGCGTTCGCCTGGAGTACAACATTCCTGCGCGTGGCCTGATCGGTTTCCGTAACGAGTTCCTGACCCTCACCTCCGGTGCAGGTATCCTGACCTCGATCTTCGACCGTTACGCCCCGATGAAGTCGGGCGACATGTCCGGCCGCCAAAACGGCGTACTGGTATCCGTGGCTACCGGCAAGGCACTGACCTACTCGCTGGAAACCCTGCAGGCGCGTGGCAAGCTGTTCATCGATCACGGCCAGGATATCTATGAAGGCCAGGTAGTGGGCTTGAACAGCCGTGATAATGACCTGGGTGTGAATCCCACCAAGGGTAAGAAGCTCGACAACATGCGTGCTTCGGGCAAAGACGAAACCATCGCCCTGGTTCCGCCGATCAAGTTCACCCTTGAGCAGGCATTGGAATTCATCCAGGACGACGAGCTGGTTGAAGTAACGCCGAAGTCGATCCGCCTGCGTAAGAAAGTGCTGAACGAAAACGAGCGTAAACGCGCCTCGAAGTAAGGCCTAGCGACAGCCGACAAGGCTGTCTCTAAAACTAAGCCCTGTCACCTCACGGCGACAGGGCTTTTTTGTGGGCGGGGGTTCGCACAGCGCCGTTATCGGCCCTTTACTCGCCCCATCAGCCCACCAATGGTTTCCTGGATGTCTGCCGGCAACACAATCGTCTTGGCGTTATTACTGGTGGAGAGCTTTTCCATTGCAGCGATGTACTTTTCGCCCAGCAAATACACCATTGGCCCGGTATCAGTGCCAATGGCGGCCTTGACGCGTTCGATGGCCTGGGCCGACGCGTTGGCCAGGGTGACTTGGGCATCGCCGTCGCGCTTGGCGGACTCAAGCCGCGCCTCGGCTTCCAGAATGGCAGCGGTTTTAGCCCCCTCGGCTCGCGTGACGGTTGCTTTTCTCTCTCGCTCCGCCGCAGCTTGCAGTTCCATGGCACGCTGCATGGACTCCGACGGCTTGATGTCCTGAATCTCTACCGAGCGAATGGTAATACCCCAGTCGATGGTCTGTTCCGCCATGGCATCGCGTAGCAGCGCCTTGATCTTGTCTCGGGAGGAGAGCGCCTCGTCCAGGTCCATGCCGCCAATGATCGAGCGCAGGCTGGTCATGGTCAGGCTGCGCACCGCCTGGTCGTAGTTTTCGATGCCATAGGCCGCTTTGGTAGGGTCTGTGATTTTGGCGAAGCACAGGGCGTTGGCCAGTAAAACGGCATTGTCGCGCGTGATGACTTCCTGTTGCTGGATGTCCAGGATGAGGTCCTTGGTACTCATCTTGTAGCCAACCCGATCCATGTAGGGGATCAGGAAGTTCAAGCCGGGCTTTAGGGTGACGCGATATCGCCCCAGGCGCTCTACGATCCACTCCTGGCCTTGGGGCACCAGGCGTACGCCTTTGGCGATGGTGACCACCACGAAGATAAACAGGACCAGGGGAATGATAAGTGCGGGATTCATGCGGGAACTCCTTCTCTGTTTGAGCCTTATGGCAGGGTGGGGAGGCCTACGCGAACGAGGTTGCCTTCCACGGCCAATACCTGAACGCGCTCCCCTGCGTTGATGTGAGCGTCGGCCAGGCACGGCCATTCGTCCGTGCCCATCAGGGGTTTTTGAAAGCGCACCTTGCCTCGCTGGAAGGGGGAGACCGTTGTGGTGAGCAGGCCTACCTCACCAATGGCGTCTTCTGCAGACCACTGAAGGCCGGGTTGCCTGTCTGCTCGAAATACTTTGAACCAGAGGAGGGTAAGCACGACCGAAGTAAACGCCCAGGCGAGCAGCTGTACGCCGAGGCCAACCGACGGCGCGAGCCATACCAGCAGGGCTACGCCGAGGGCGCCCAAGCCGAACCAGATAATGAAGAATGAAGCGAGCAGGAGTTCGAGCAGCATCAATGCCATGCCGCCTACTGCCCAATACCACCACTGAATGTCCATGCGCTTCGCCGTCACTGACCAGGCGTCGATGGTGACCCTTACGTGCGCATTTAGGAAGGGTCGTAGCGTATCGGTTTATGTAGGCAGCCGCAGAGTGCGCCGCAGCAGCAAGGGCTAGCGTGCCAGCGGCTTGGGTTTGTACGCACAGTAGCCTGGGCGTGGGCCGATTTTGGGATGATTGCGGCAGGTGTCGGGCCGTTTATCGTAGATGGTACACAGGCGGGTTTTACGGTCCAGGTACAGGCAGTCGTCGTTGCTCATGCGGGTCAGGGTGAAAATACCGCTTTTCTGATTGAATCGCTCGACGATACCCTCCTTCTGTAAGCGCTTTGCAACGTTTTTGGGAGGCTCGTCTTTTTCAAACTCATCTACCACGCCAATACGAATCAGGTCTTTGATGCGCACTTCGACCGGCAGGGTGCAACAACTGGAAACGCAGCCACCACACATATGGCTAGCGTATTTCTGCCAGGTTTCGAGGCGGTCGAGCTCGGCGGCGGCAATCAAGGTGGGTTTCATGGCTGGGGAATCTAGAGAAGCGGGCGCGCGATCATACCTGCCTCGTCAGAAGGTTCAATGGCCGTTCGTACCTTTGCCGCCAAGAGTTTTCTCGAACCTGCCCTAGCACCCTGGGTCGAAACGTCTAGGCTGATTTCACCTCTGTTGAAAATTTATCGCCATTGAGGGCTGCAAATGTCTCAGGAACCGCTCACCCGAAAAGTCAAAGTCGATGTGGACGAATTTCGCGCCGCTGTACTCGCCAAACTGACCTACGCGGTTGGCAAGGACCCCGAACATGCATTCGATCATGACTGGTTCGAAGCCATTGCATTGGCTGCCAGGGACCACATGGTCGATCATTGGATGGGCCATACCCGACAGATCTACCGTAGCCAGCAGAAACGGGTGTATTACCTCTCGCTTGAGTTCTTGATAGGGCGCTTGCTGGTCGACAGCCTCAGCAACATGGGCATCCTTGAGATAGCCCGCGAAGCACTGGATGGTCTGGGCGTGGACCTGGACAAAATCCGCCTGCTCGAACCAGACGCCGCATTGGGCAATGGTGGCTTGGGCCGCCTGGCTGCGTGCTTCATGGAAAGCATGTCCACTTTGGGTGTGGCTGCGCATGGCTACGGTATTCGGTATGAGCACGGGCTGTTCCGTCAGGCCATCATTGACGGCTGGCAGCAGGAGCAGACTGAGAACTGGCTCGACTTCGGCAACCCTTGGGAGTTTGAACGCCCTGAAGTCATTTACCCCATCAGCTTCGGTGGCCATGTTGAAGGCACCGTCGAAGCTGACGGCGCCGCCAGACAGGTCTGGCGGCCCGCTGAAACCGTGCGTGCGGTGGCGTACGACACCCCAGTAGTGGGGTGGCGTGGTGCTAGCGTGAACACCCTTCGCCTGTGGCGCGCCCGGGCCATGGAAGAGTTGCACCTGGAGCGCTTCAACGCCGGTGACCACTTGGGCGCGGTGGCGGACGTGGCCCGCGCTGAAAGTATCTCCAGGGTGTTGTACCCAGCGGACAGCACCGAGGCCGGTCAGGAGTTGCGGCTGCGGCAGGAGTTTTTCTTCGTGTCTGCCTCGCTGCAGGATTTGCTGCGCCGCCATGTGAATGTGCATGACAGCGTCAACTCACTGGGCGAACACGTCGCTATTCAGATGAACGATACACACCCCTCCATTGCCGTAGCCGAGCTAATGCGCTTGCTGGTAGACATCCATCAACTGCCGTGGGATGAGGCGTGGAAGGTGACGGTCGATACCCTCAGCTACACGAACCACACGCTGCTACCAGAGGCCTTGGAAACCTGGCCGGTGGGCTTGATGGAGCGCATGTTGCCTCGGCACATGCAGATCATTTACCTGATCAACGCCCAGCACATTGACGGGCTGCGGGAAAAAGGCACGCACGATATCGAACTGCTACGGGCGGTTTCCTTGATCGAGGAAGGCAATGGCCGCCGCGTACGGATGGGCAACCTGGCGTTTCTGGGCTCCCATAGCATCAACGGCGTGTCAGCGTTGCACACAGACTTGATGCGCAGCACGGTATTCTCAGACCTGAACTCGCTTTACCCTGAGCGCATCAACAATAAAACCAACGGCATTACCTTCCGTCGCTGGCTGTACCAGGCCAATCCGAAGCTGACCGCCATGCTGGTGGACAAACTCGGCGCAGGCGTACTCGATGACCCGGAAGGGATGCTCAAGGGCCTCGAAGCCTTTGCCGACGACGCAGTGTTCCAGCGCAGGTTCACGGAGCAGCGCCTGCACAGTAAAGAAGCCCTGGCGCGGATCATTCAGGACCGCATAGGCGTGGCGGTAGACCCCAAAGCCCTGTTTGACGTACAGGTCAAGCGTATCCACGAGTACAAGCGCCAACTGCTCAACCTGCTACACACGGTGGCGCTGTACCAGGCTATCCGCGCTACGCCCGAGCGCCCTTGGGTGCCGCGGGTCAAGATTTTCGCGGGCAAGGCAGCGGCCAGCTATCACCAGGCCAAACTCATCATCAAATTGGCTAACGACATCGCACGCACGGTCAATAACGACCCTACGGTCCGTGGCCTGTTAAAAGTGGCGTTCCTGCCTAACTACAACGTCAGCCTGGCCGAAAGCATCATTCCGGCGGCAGACTTGTCCGAGCAGATCTCCACGGCGGGCTATGAGGCCTCAGGCACCAGTAACATGAAGTTCGGCCTCAATGGCGCGCTGACCATTGGCACTATGGACGGCGCCAACGTTGAGATGTGCAGCAATGTGGGCGCGGAACACATGTTCATCTTCGGTTTGAAAGCGGATGAGGTAGAGGCACGCAAGCAGGCCGGTAACTACAGTGCTCATCAGGACGTGGCCAACTCTCATCGTCTGAACGATGTGCTGCAAGCCATTCGCGGTGGGGTGTTCTCCCCGGACGATCCAACGCGCTACGCAGGCCTGATCGATGGGTTGCAGAGTTATGACCACTTCTTGGTGTGTGCAGACTTCGAAGCCTATTGGGCCGCTCAGATGAAGGTCGAAGAAATGTGGCGGCATCCTAAACAGTGGTGGCGCTCGGCGATCCTTAACACGGCCAGGATGGGGTGGTTCTCCTCTGACCGCACCATCAGGGAGTACGCGCAGCAAATCTGGAAAGCGCTGTAACAGCAGCCCGGCTTGCTGGCGACCAGCTTCACCGCCGATGTAGGGTCGGTCGCCAGCAAGCTGTGCTGCTACAAGGTCTGAAGTCGCCCTTGACGTAGCAGCCCGGCTTGCCAGCGACTGGCTCGCCGCCGATGTTGGGCCGGTCGCCAGCAAGCTGTGCGGCTATGGGTGAGAGCCAGGCCAATGAACTCCGCCCCCCTTCAGCGGTCTCACGCGAGCCGCTGGATCGCGGCCCCTGCGTGGTCGTGTCGTTATATTCCGTACATGGCTTGGTTTACCTTCCCCCTGTAAACTGCGCGGGTTTTTACCCCCTCTCCCCGGAACCGGAGCTTTTCCATGTCGTCCGTAACCCTGAGTCGCTACCTGATCGAGCAGACGCGCAGCAACAATACCCCTGCCGATCTGCGCTTCCTCATCGAGGTGGTCGCCCGTGCGTGCAAGGCCATCGCCCATCAGGTACAGAAAGGCGCCCTAGGTGGCGTGCTGGGCAGCATGGGCACTGAAAACGTCCAGGGTGAGGTCCAGAAAAAACTGGACGTCCTGTCCAATGAAATTCTGCTGGAAGCCAACGAGTGGGGCGGCCACTTGGCGGGTATGGCGTCTGAGGAAATGGACAACGCCTACCAGATTCCAGGCCGTTACCCCAAGGGTGCATACCTGCTGGTGTTCGACCCCCTGGATGGCTCCTCAAACATCGACGTGAACGTGTCGGTAGGCACCATCTTCTCGGTGCTGCGTTGCCCCGATCAGTACCTGAGCCAGAACGACGCCCTCAACGACCAGGCCTTCCTCCAGCCAGGCACCCGTCAGGTTGCTGCGGGGTATGCCATCTACGGCCCACAGACCATGCTGGTGCTCACCTTGGGCGACGGCGTGATTGGCTTTACCCTGGACCGCGAATTGGGCAGCTTCGTGCTTACCCATGAAAACATCCAGGTGCCCACGGCGACGGCCGAGTTCGCGATCAACATGTCCAATCAGCGCCATTGGGAAGCCCCGGTCAAGCGTTACGTAGACGAATTGCTCGCAGGCCAGGACGGCCCGCTGGGCAAGGATTACAACATGCGTTGGGTTGCCGCCATGGTTGCCGATGTGCACCGCATCCTGACGCGCGGCGGGATCTTCATGTACCCACGCGACAGCCGTGACCCGTCGAAGCCAGGCAAGCTGCGCTTGATGTACGAGGCCAACCCAATGTCCTTCCTGATCGAGCAGGCAGGAGGTGCCTCTACCGATGGTCACCAGCGCATCCTGGATATCCAGCCTGAAGGCTTGCACCAGCGCGTAGCGGTCTACCTGGGTTCCAAGGAAGAAGTAGAGCGTGTGACGGGTTACCACCAGTAACCTCTGGCGGTCTTGCAGTGCAAAAGGCGCCTGCCAACGAGCGGCAGGCGCCTGGTTTCAGATACGGAAGCTGCCCACTAGCTGACGCAGGCGGCTCACCTGGCTTTCCAGCTCTTCGCATGCCTTGAGTGTGGACTGCAAGTTCTCAACACCTTCCTGGTTCAGGGTGTTGATTTCCGTAATGTCTTGGTTAATGGCCTCTACCACTGCGGTTTGCTCCTCCGTAGCAGTGGCTACCGATTGGTTCATACCATCGATTTCACCGATTCGCTGCGTGACGCTGGTCAAGCGCTCGCCTGCCTGGTTAGCAACGTTCACACTCGCTTCGCTTTGGCGCTGGCTCTCGGTCATGGTGCCGACAGCCTGGCGTGCGCCTTGCTGAAGCTCCTCGATCAGCACCTGTACCTGATGCGCCGACTCTTGGGTGCGGTGTGCCAGGTTACGTACTTCATCAGCGACCACGGCAAAGCCACGGCCCGCCTCACCGGCACGGGCCGCCTCGATAGCGGCGTTGAGCGCCAACAGGTTGGTTTGCTGAGAGATCCCACTGATAACGTCGAGAATCTGCCCGATGTTGGTTGTGTTGGTGTTGAGGGTCTCGATGTTCGTGCACGAGTCACTGATGTTTGTCGACAACTGCCCCAGGCTTGTAATGGTACGGCCTACAACCTGCTGGCCTTCCTGGGCCAAGCCACGAGCATCGCTGGAGTGTTGGGAGGCGAGTGCTGCGTTCTGCGCGATTTCCTGGGCAGCGGCGCCCAACTCATTGATGGCGGCCGCCACGCTACTGGTACGCCCGGCTTGCTGGTCAGAATTAAGCATCGACGCGTTGGAGGTTTCTACGACGCGCAGCGCTACTTGGTTCACCTGTGCCGTTGCCGACGCCACTTCGCGGATCGATTCGTGAATACGCTCTACGAACTGATTGAATGACTGCCCCAGGGTGCCAAACTCGTCCCGGCCATGGATCACCAGCCGGCGCGTCAAATCGCCTTCGCCGGCAGCGATGTCTTGTAGGGCTTTGTTCATCAGGTGCAAGGGCGCCATGAGCACACGGATCAACAGGCCTAACAGGGCGATGATGACCACAACTGCAATGACCATGGCGATCACGGCCGACGACCTGAACTCACCTAGCATGGCGAGGGCTGCAGACTTATCCAGCACCGTTGCCACGTACCAGTCAGCGGACGGCACACCCTTGAGGGGCGTGAAGGTAATGAACTGAGCCTTGCCGTTGACGTTCATTTCTTTGAGACCAGGGGTCAGCGCAGGTGCGCCCTGCGGGTAGGCCTCGGTCAGCGGTTTGAGCGCCAGTTTGGCATCCGGGTGGATCAGGATCTTGCCTTGGGCGCTTACCAGGAATGCAAGGCCATGCCCGTCAAAGTTCAGCGAGTTGATGATGTCGCTCACTTGCCCCAGATCGATGTCGGCACCGGCAACACCCAAACGCTCGCTGCCGCGCTGTACCGGCGACGCCACGGTAATCACCAGCTTGCCCGAGGATGCGGCTACGTAGGGTTCGGTGACCACGGTACGGCCAGCGGTGTCGGCAGCCTTGTACCAGCCGCGTACACGCGGGTCATAGTCAGCTGCCCGGTTACCGGCGGGCACCGAGAACATCAGGCCGTCACGGCCGCCGAAATAACTCAATTGGAAGTTGGCAGGGTAAACCGGTAGGCCAATGATGCCTTGTAGCCCTTCAGCCTCAGGCCCTTTTGCCGCCATCTGCTGCGCCATGGACTCTACCAGTTGCATGCGGCTGGTCAGCCAGGTTTGGACGTTGCTGGCGGTCAGCGCGCCCAGCTGCGCCAATGAGCTTTCAGTCTGCGCTTGCAGGGTTTGACGCTGACGGTAGTCGTTGAACAGGGTAAAGCCTGCGAATGCGAGGGCCACTATCAGCCCTGCCACGAGTAATATCTTGTGGCTGAATTTCAGGTTAGCGGTCATGGTGTGAAGGCTCGGGCTGTAAGGCTAATAAGGAAGGCAGGTAGGCTTAAAGGCCTGAATAACCACTCAGTCGGCCGTTTTGCGGCAAACTCAAGGGCCATGTGCGTTAAATCGCGCGTTTTACGCCAGGATGACATTTGATTCGGGTCGGAACCTCATCAATGGCCTGCCGTCCAAGCCCAACGGCAACCTATTGGAACGGCAATGACTGAACAGGACCTTCCCGAAAAGATCGCGCGTGCCATTGACCGGCGTCTGGCTGCCATCAGCCGAGCGGCCAAAGGCCCTGAGCAGGTGTTGATGATGGGCATGGCATTGGGGTACATAGCGGCCCTTTACGATGCTGGCGTGGTTGACCCTGAGCTACGCCTTGCCCTCGAACGCAAGGTGCAAGCACTGGAACCTACCGAAGCACTTGATTAACCCTGCCGCTTGCAAGGGGTTGGCGCGCAAGCGGCCAGGCCCTTCACGTGTCACCCTCTCGAACAAGGAGTGTTGGCCCATGGCTAGCCGTTACAGTGTGTTTTCCAACCTGAGCAAGTTGCTGCTGTTGTTGATCTGTGGGGGCGTGCTGGCCGCCTGCAGCAATGCAGGCACCGGCGAGGTAGAGCCCAAGACCGCCGGCAAGGTAGACCTTAAGCGCTATCAGGGCACTTGGTATGAAATCGCCCGGTTGCCTATGTTCTTCCAGCGTAAATGCGTGCAATCCGAAGCCCATTACACGCTCAACGCCAACGGTAGCGTAGACGTGCTCAACCGCTGCAAGACAAAGGATGGCACCTTCGAACAGGCCCAAGGCACTGCGACTCAGCAAGTGCCGGGCAAGAGCGACAAGTTGTGGGTCGTGTTCGACAACTGGTTTTCGCGCCTGGCGCCTAGCCTCACCAGGGGTGACTACTGGATTCTCGACCTCAATGCGGGCTACACCGAAGTCGTAGTGGGTGACCCGGAGCGTAAATACCTATGGCTGCTGGCGCGTACGCCCACCGTCAGTGAAGAGACCCAGCAGAGGATGCTGGCCAGGGCGCGTCAACAGGGCTATGACACGTCCAAGCTGATCTGGCGTTCCGCCGACTGACCCACCCGGCTCGTCACGAGCGCTTTTCCATCAGAGGCTTATTGTGCCCACGTTGCCCACTGTTCCTTCGCTGGCTGACCATTTGGCTGAGGGCCCTGCGCCCTTGTATGCGCGCGTCAAGCTAATGATCGTGCAGCAGATTCAAGCCGGTAACTGGCCGCCTCATTACCGGGTGCCCTCTGAAAGCGAACTGGTGAGCCAGTTGGGGTTCAGCCGTATGACCATCAACCGTGCGTTGCGTGAGCTTACCGCTGAAGGGTTGCTGGTGCGCATGCAGGGTGTCGGTACCTTCGTAGCCGAGCCCAAAACCCAATCGGCCTTGTTCGAGGTCAATAACATCGCGGACGAAATCGCCGCCAGGGGGCATCGCCACCACTGCAAAGTCATCCTTCTGGCCGAAGACACAGGGCGTGCCAGCCGCGCCTTGGCCTTGGATGTACGTGAGAGCCAGCGGGTGTTTCATTCGGTGATCGTTCACTACGAAAATGACGTTCCCGTGCAAATCGAGGACCGCTTCGTCAACGCACGGGTAGCGCCCGATTACCTCAAGCAAGACTTCACCCAGGAAACCCCCTATGCCTACCTCAGCCGGGTGGCCCCGCTGACCCAGGGTGAGCATGTGGTAGAAGCCATCTTGGCCGATGAGCAGGCGTGCCAATTGCTACACATCGAGCCCAGCGAGCCTTGCCTGTTGATTCGTCGCCGTACGTGGTCTGGCCAGGACGCCGTCACCGCTGCACGGCTCATTCACCCCGGCTCACGCCATCGGCTTGAAGGGCGTTTCAGCACGTAAAGGTTGCAGCTCAGGAGCGGTTATAGCCTGACTCAGCTCGCGTTGCAGGGGGCCGACTATCCACCCTTTGGATTGCATATGCTTGTCTATACAAGTAAATAGGTGTGCGGGCGAAACAGCCCGCCTCATTCAAAGGATCACTGCCATGACTATGTTTCGTGATGTCACTGTTCGCGCACCCCGTGGCAATCGGCTCACTGCAAAGAGCTGGTTGACCGAAGCGCCGTTGCGCCTGTTGATGAACAACCTCGACCCGGACGTGGCCGAGAACCCGAAGGAGTTGGTGGTCTATGGCGGTATTGGCCGTGCGGCGCGTAATTGGGAGTGTTACGACCGTATCGTTGAAAGCCTGACCCAGCTTGAGGCGGATGAAACCCTGTTAGTGCAGTCTGGCAAGCCGGTAGGGGTGTTCAAGACCCACACCCATGCCCCTCGCGTGTTGATCGCAAACTCCAACCTGGTGCCGCACTGGGCCAGTTGGGAGCACTTCAATGAGCTGGATGCCCGCGGGCTGGCCATGTATGGCCAGATGACTGCCGGTAGCTGGATTTACATTGGCAGCCAAGGCATCGTCCAAGGCACGTATGAAACCTTCGTCGAGGCCGGGCGGCAGCACTACAACGGCAACTTGAAAGGCACATGGGTGTTGACCGCCGGGCTGGGCGGCATGGGTGGTGCCCAGCCGTTGGCGGCCACACTGGCTGGTGCCTGCTCGTTGAACATCGAATGCCAGCAGAGCCGCATCGATTTTCGGTTGAAAACACGGTATGTAGACGAGCAGGCCAGCGACCTCGATGACGCATTAGCCCGACTCGGCTGCTATACCGCCGAGGGGCGTGCGGTATCTATCGCGTTGTGTGGAAATGCCGCTGATGTTCTGCCAGAACTGGTGCGCCGTGGCGTGCGGCCTGGCATGGTAACGGACCAAACCAGCGCCCATGACCCGCTCAACGGTTACCTGCCCAGGGGCTGGACGTGGGAGCAATACCGCCAGCGCGCTCAGCGTGAGCCCGCCGTGGTGGTCAAGGCGGCCAAACAATCGATGGCCGAGCATGTAAGGGCCATGTTGGCATTCCAGCGCATGGGTGTGCCCACCTTCGACTATGGCAACAACATCCGCCAGATGGCCAAGGAGGAGGGTGTAGACCACGCATTTGATTTCCCAGGCTTTGTGCCGGCCTATATTCGGCCGCTGTTCTGCCGTGGGGTGGGGCCGTTTCGCTGGGTAGCGCTTTCCGGTGACCCTGAGGACATCTACAAGACAGACGCGAAGGTCAAGGCGTTGATCCCTGACGACACGCACCTGCACACCTGGTTGGACATGGCCCGGGAGCGCATCAACTTCCAGGGGCTGCCGGCGCGTATCTGCTGGGTAGGCTTGGGCCAACGCGCCTTGCTGGGGCTGGCCTTTAACGAGATGGTGCGCAGCGGCGAGCTGTCTGCGCCGGTGGTGATCGGCCGTGACCACTTGGATTCCGGCTCTGTCGCCAGCCCCAACCGTGAGACCGAGGCAATGCGCGACGGCTCCGATGCGGTGTCCGACTGGCCATTGCTCAATGCCTTGCTCAATACCGCCAGTGGTGCCACCTGGGTGTCGTTGCACCATGGCGGTGGCGTCGGCATGGGGTTCTCTCAACATGCAGGCATGGTTATCGTGTGCGACGGCACTGACGAGGCTGCCGAGCGTATCGCCCGCGTGCTGCACAACGACCCTGCCACAGGGGTCATGCGTCACGCCGATGCGGGGTATCCAATCGCTATCGACTGTGCCCAGGAGCAGGGGCTGAATTTACCGATGATGCCCAAGGTTTGATTGCCATTCTCCGTGGAGGCTGATCCTGCCTGATGCCAACGTCCGTGGCGCCACCAGGCCCGTGCCGGTAAATGCGCTTTGAGCCGTCACGTGCCTCTGGCTGTCCTAGGCTAAACCCATGCCATGACGAGAGTTGCCCATGTTCCCAGACAGCCTCACTTTTTCCATCGCAGAGGCCGTGAACGCCTGGGTCGACCAGTTGGTAGGCCGTTATGGCGACACCTTGCGACACGTCTCCGATTCGCTGCTCAGCGTACTGGTCGGGCTGGAGGGCATGCTGCGGGCTACTCCGTGGTGGCTGATATTGCTGGTGGTGGGTGGGTTGGCGTGGCATGCCAGCCGACGTTGGTACGTGGCGGTATTAATGGCGGGCCTATTGTTCCTGGTGGGTGCCATGGGTTTATGGGACAAACTGCTGCAGACGCTGGCCTTGGTCGTGGTCGCTACCAGCCTGACCATCGTGCTAGGCGTACCACTGGGCATGCTCTCGGCGCGCTGTGATCGATTACGTTCGGTGCTGATGCCGTTACTGGACGTGATGCAAACCTTGCCCAGCTTCGTGTATCTGATCCCGGTGCTCATGTTGTTTGGGCTGGGCAAGGTGCCAGCCATTTTCGCCACGGTGGTGTATGCCATTGCGCCGGTGATTCGCCTGACTGATCTGGGCATCCGGCAGGTGAACAAGGAGGTAATGGAAGCGGTCAACGCGTTTGGCGCCAGCCCCTGGCAGCAGTTGATGGGTGTGCAATTGCCCTTGGCGCTGCCCAGCATCATGGCAGGCGTCAACCAGACCATCATGATGGCACTGTCGATGGTGGTCATTGCCTCGATGATCGGAGCGCGCGGCTTGGGGGAAAACGTATTGGCCGGCATTCAGACGCTGAACGTAGGCAAAGGGCTGGAGGCGGGGTTGGCGATCGTGGCCCTGGCTATCGTCATTGACCGCATTACCCAGGCCTATGGCAAGCCACGGCGGAGGGCCGGTAAATGAGCGCCATCGAGCTACGTAACATCACCAAGGTGTTCGGTCGTCGCCCTGAGCGTGCGTTGGCCTTGTTGGACCAAGGCGCCAGCAAGGCGCTCATTCTTGAACAGACCCAGTGCGTAGTCGGCGTCTCAGGCGTGTCACTGAACATTGAAGTGGGCGAGGTGTTCGTGATCATGGGCCTGTCGGGCTCAGGAAAGTCTACGCTGGTGCGCCACTTCAATCGGCTGATCGACCCTACGCGGGGCGAGATCATCGTTCAGGGCGAAAACATCCTGGAATTCAGCCCGGACCGCTTGCGTGAATTTCGCCGCCGTCACATCAGCATGGTGTTTCAAGGGTTTGGCCTGTTACCCCATAAAAATGTCCTGGATAACGTGGCATATGGGTTACGCCTGCGCGGTGAGCCCAAAACCGCCAGCCATGAAAGAGCGCATCACTGGATCGACCAGGTAGGCTTGGGCGGTTATGCCATGCACTGGCCTGAGCAACTGAGCGGCGGTATGCGCCAGCGAGTAGGCTTGGCACGCGCCTTGGCCAGTGATACGCCGGTCTTGTTGCTGGACGAAGCCTTTAGTGCCCTTGACCCGCTCATCCGCGCCGACCTTCAGCAGCAATTGAAAGACCTGCAAGCACGCCTGCACAAAACGATCGTATTCATTACCCACGATTTGGACGAAGCTCTGCGTCTGGGTGACCGCATCGCTATTCTGCGCGACGGTCAGCTGGTGCAGGTGGGCACACCGCAACACATTCTGGAGCACCCTGCGGACGACTACGTAAGCCGTTTCGTCCAGCGCCGCACTGGAACCTGACCCTAATCGGAGCACGTCTCATGCCTACGCTTTGGCACAACTGCCATGCTGCAACCCTCGCCGGGGGGCGTTATTCCATCGTTGAAGAGGCCGCCGTGGTCACGGCCGATGGCTTGATTCGATGGATCGGCCCTTTGGCCGAGGCACCCGCCGATGCCATCAGGGCCCAAGTCGACCTTCAAGGCCGCTGGCTCACGCCCGGGCTTATCGACTGCCACACGCACCTGGTGTACGGCGGTAACCGCAGTGGCGAATTCGAGCAACGACTGCACGGGGCCAGTTATGCCGACATCGCCGTCAGCGGTGGGGGAATTGCCAGCACCGTGCAGGCCACCCGAGCCGCCTGCGAAGACGCCTTATTTAAAAGCGCTCGACGTCGGCTAGCGTGCTTACAGCGTGAAGGGGTGACCACGGTAGAGGTGAAGTCGGGCTACGGCCTGGACCTCCCAAACGAGCGCAAGATGCTACGTGCGATCCGCCGGCTTGGCAGTGAGCTGCCGGTCACCGTTCGGGCCACATGCCTGGCTGCCCATGCGCTGCCTGAGGAGTACCGGGATAACCCTGATGGCTATATCACCTTCATCTGCGACGAGCTGTTACCCAACTTAGCCCGGGAAGGGTTAATCGATGCCGTGGACGCCTTTTGTGAGCACCTGGCGTTTTCCCCTGCGCAAGTGGAGCGGGTGTTCCAGGCGGCGGCTCGTCTGGGTTTGCCCGTCAAGCTCCATGCCGAGCAATTATCTTCGCTCGGCGGCGCCAGCCTGGCAGCGCGCTACCAGGCCCTGTCGGCAGACCACCTTGAGTTCATAACCGATGCGGACATAGCCGCCATGGCCAAGGTCGGTACGGTTGCGGTGCTTCTGCCTGGCGCCTTCTATGCCCTTCGGGAAACCCAACTTCCGCCCATTCAGGCACTGCATGACCATGGCATATCTATTGCCATCGCTACGGACAGCAACCCAGGCACATCCCCTACGCTTTCACTGCGGCTGATGATGAACATGGCCTGCACGCTGTTTCGCCTTACTCCGGAGCAGGCGCTTGCGGGCGTTACCCTGCACGCGGCGCAGGCGCTGGGGCTTGGGGGTAGCCACGGCTCGCTGGAGGTGGGCAAGGTTGCCGACTTCGTGGCCTGGGACATCGAACGCCCGGCGGACCTGGCCTATTGGCTGGGCGGTGACCTGGACAAGCGCATCGTACGCCAAGGCGCAGAGCTGAACTTCAAGTAGGCCTGTCGATGAGCGCGGCTGTTTGTGTCAATCAGGGTAGCGTCCCATTGCAGGGGCGCTGCGTTTAGGCAAGCACTTACGAGCGAATCGGGTTTATGATGGCCTACGGCTGATAAACCCTGACGGAGCGCCTGATGCTGACCCTGTACCCTCAGATCAAACCCTATGCACGGCACGATCTGGCCGTGGATGAGCCGCACGTGCTGTATGTAGACGAGAGTGGGTCACCCGAAGGTCTGCCTGTGCTTTTTATACACGGCGGCCCTGGTGCTGGGTGCGATGCATCCAGCCGGTGCTATTTCGATCCTAACCTGTATCGGATCGTGACCTTCGACCAGCGTGGTTGCGGCCGTTCCATGCCACATGCGAGCCTTGAAAACAATACGACCTGGGACCTGGTCCGCGACATCGAGCGTATTCGCGAGCATCTGGGTATCGATAAATGGGTCCTGTTCGGCGGCTCCTGGGGGTCTACCTTGGCCTTGGCGTACGCCCAGACGCACCCTGATCGCGTGCATGGGTTGATCCTGCGGGGCGTCTTCTTGTGCCGGCCTCAGGAGTTCCAGTGGTTCTACCAGGACGGCGCCAACCGCATGTTCCCAGACTACTGGCAGGATTATCTGGCACCTATCCCCCAGGATGAGCGCGGCAACTTGCTCAAGGCGTTCCACAAACGCCTTACCGGCAATGACCAGATCGCACAAATGCACGCCGCCAAGGCGTGGTCGATGTGGGAAGGGCGTACCGCGACCCTCAGGCCTAACCCGTTGGTGGTGGACCGTTTTTCAGAGCCCCAGCGAGCGCTGTCCATTGCGCGCATAGAAACCCATTATTTTGTTAACGATGCGTTCCTGGAGCCTAACCAGCTTATTCGAGATGTGCATAAGATCGCTCATTTGCCAGCGGTGATCATCCACGGGCGCTATGACGTGATCTGCACCTTGGACAATGCCTGGGAGCTTCATCAGGCCTGGCCAAACAGCGAGCTGAAGGTCATCCGTGACGCTGGCCACGCGGGCTCGGAGCCGGGCATTACCGATGCGTTGGTGCGTGCAGCCGATCAAATGGCCCGGCGTTTGCTGGATTTGCCGCTTGAAGAAGCATGAAGGGGCTGTTGCAGCGGGTTGCAAGCGCCCAGGTAAGCGTTAAGGGTGAAGTGGTCGGTGCGATTGAACAGGGCATTCTAGTGTTTGTGGCGGTGGAGCCTGAAGACACCTTCGGCCATGCCGACAAACTCTTGCATAAGCTGCTTAACTATCGAGTGTTCAGTGATACAGAAGGGCGCATGAACCGTTCAGTCACCGATGTTCAGGGTGGGCTGCTGCTGGTTTCGCAGTTCACCCTGGCGGCAGATACGCGCAGCGGAATGCGGCCAAGCTTTTCTACCGCGGCACCGCCTGCGCTGGCACGATCGGTCTTCGATTACCTGTTGGGCCGTGCTCAGGGCGCACTGCCACAGGTACAGAGCGGCTGCTTCGGTGCCGATATGCAGGTTCAGTTGGTCAACGACGGGCCGGTTACCTTTATGTTGCAGGTTTGATTCCCAAGGGTGCCGTGAAGCCTTCGTTACGTATGAAAAGTCTGATTTTGTAGCAGAAATTCTGCTTTAGCTATGATGCGTTGTACTGCAGTGTGCTAGATAATCGCGCGCCGGGGGGATTCGTGTCTGATCCCTCGGCTTGTTCTATGTTGAGTGCTGTACCGTTCATCCTGAGGGAATCATTAAGCCCTTTTGGAGTCGGAACAGTGCTCGCCAACCCGGCAACCGCAGCTGGCCGTTGGTTCAATGATTCTGTTACGGCGAGGGTAGCTCGTGATTGCAAGTCCGTGTAATACACCAGGAACAACCGGCAAACGCCTGCGCCAGGCGCTCGTGGCAAGCTCGGCGCTGTTCTGCCTGCTTGGCGCTGGGCAACTATGGGCCTTTAGCCTTGATGATGTTGCCGCCAAGGCGAAGGACCTTGCCGGACAAAAGTACGAAGCTCCGAAAAGCAACCTTCCCCCTTTGTTCCGCGACATGAAGTTCGCGGACTACCAGAAAATCCAGTTCCGGGCCGACAAGGCTCAGTGGGCTGACGATAAAACCCCCTTTAAACTCTCGTTCTATCACCAGGGCATGCACTTTGACGTGCCGGTGAAAATCAATGAAGTCACCGCGACCACGGTGGATGAAATCAAGTACGACCCCTCTCGGTTCAACTTCGGGGACGTACAGTTCGACCCTAAAACTACCGAAAACCTCGGCTGGGCGGGTTTTCGTGTGCTGTACCCGATCAACAAATCGGATAAGCAAGACGAAGTCATGACCTTGTTGGGCGCCAGTTACTTCCGCGTAATCGGCAAAGACCAGAATTACGGCTTGTCCGCACGCGGCCTGGCCATCGATACAGCATTGCCTTCGGGCGAGGAATTCCCCCGCTTCACCGAGTTCTGGATCGAGAAACCTGAGGCCCAGGATAAGCAACTGATCATCTATGCACTGCTGGACTCGCCGCGGTCCACCGGCGCGTACCGTATGGTGCTGCGCCCAGGGACCGACAGCGTGGTCGACGTGCAGTCGCGGGTTTACCTGCGTGACCATGTCAGCCGTTTGGGTGTGGCGCCGCTGACCAGCATGTACCTGTTCGGGGCTAATCAGCCTTCGCGGTCGCTGAACTACCGCCACGAGTTGCATGACTCCAACGGCTTGTCGATCCACGCCGGTAATGGAGAATGGATCTGGCGTCCCCTCAACAACCCTAAGCACCTGGCTATCAGCAGCTTCACCGTTGAAAACCCAAAAGGCTTTGGTTTATTGCAGCGCGCGCGTGAGTTCAGCCGCTTCGAAGACCTCGACGACCGCTACGACCGCCGGCCAAGCGCTTGGGTCGAGCCTCGCGGTGATTGGGGTAAAGGTACCGTGCAGCTGGTTGAGATCCCTACCGCTGACGAAACCAACGACAACATCGTTGCCTTCTGGAGTCCGGATCAGCAGCCCGAGCCCGGTCAGGCCTTGGAACACAGCTACCGCATTCACTGGACCACCGACGAATCTGAGCTTCATTCCCCCGACATTGCCTGGGTGAAGCAAACCCTGCGCTCGGTGGGTGATGTGAAGCAATCCAACCTCGTTCGCCAGCCTGACGGCACTATGGCCTTCCTGATCGACTTTGAAGGGCCAAAGCTTAAGTCGTTGCTCGATGACGCCAGTGTTCGCAGCCAAGTGAGTGTGGATGACAATGCAGACCTGGTCGAAAACAACGTTCGCTATAACCCCGTTACGCAGGGCTGGCGCCTTACGCTGCGCATCAAGGTCAAGGATGGGAGCAAGCCGGTAGAAATGCGTGCCGCCCTGGTGCAGGACGTGGTGCCGGAAGAGGCGCCCAAGCCTGTAGCCGAGCCCAAGGCTGAAGAGCCTGCCCATGGCCATAAGAAAGTCGCCAAGCACGAAAAGGCTGTAGAGAAGGCCCCTGTAGCGGAAACCCCTGCTGCGCCTCAGCCTACTGAACCGGTCAAGACTGAAGAAGTATTGACTGAAACCTGGAGCTACCAGTTGCCTGCCGATGAGTAATCCTGTCGAACGACCAGAAACGCTCTCCGAGTATCTGGCGCACCTGCCCTTGAGCGAGGCGCAACGCGCCGAGCTGTCGCAAAGCGGCTCGTTCTCCGAGTTGCACCAGCGTCTTTCCCAGCCCGCAGTGGCCGGGGGCGGCGCGCAAGGCGCAGCAGGGCCACAGCTGGTGATCGAGTCAGCCGAAGAGCTGCACGCCCATGAGCTGCTGGACGTAGATGCCCAAGGGCGTCTGCGCCTTAAGGCTACGCCACCTATCCGGCGGACCAAGATGGTCCCGGAGCCTTGGAAAACCAACGTGGCCGGTCGTGTCTGGAACCGGCTGCAAGGCAAGGGCACACCGCCTCAGCCTAAAAGCGACAAACGTGACCTGCCCAAGGCGCGCTGGCGCACAGTGGGCTCGATCCGCCGCTACATTCTGTTGGTACTGATGCTCGGCCAAACCCTCGTGGCCGGCTACTACATGAAAGGCATCCTGCCGTATCAGGGCTGGGCCATGGTCGACCTGAACGAGGTTGCCCATCAGCCATGGCTGCAAACGGCTCAGCAAGTGATGCCGTATGTTTTGCAGACCACGATCCTGATCCTGTTCGGAATCCTGTTCTGCTGGGTGTCCGCCGGGTTCTGGACCGCGCTCATGGGCTTTTTGGAGTTGTTGACCGGCCATGACAAATACCGGATTTCCGGTGCAAGCGCTGGCAATGAGCCTATCGAGCCAGGTGCGCGAACGGCCTTGGTAATGCCAATCTGTAATGAAGACGTACCACGCGTGTTCGCCGGCCTTCGGGCAACGTTCGAGTCGGTAGCGGCGACTGGCGACCTTGATCGGTTCGACTTCTTCATCCTGAGCGACAGCTATAACGGCGACATCGCTGTAGCTGAACAACAGGCCTGGCTGGACGTCTGTAACGAGACCAAGGGCTTCGGCAAGATCTTCTATCGCCGTCGTCGCCGTCGCGTAAAACGCAAGAGCGGCAACCTGGACGACTTCTGCCGTCGTTGGGGCAGCGATTACCGGTACATGGTTGTCTTGGATGCCGACAGCGTAATGAGCGGCGAATGCCTTACGTCGCTGGTGCGGCTCATGGAAGCGACACCAGACGCCGGTATCATCCAAACCGCGCCCAAAGCATCGGGCATGGATACCCTCTATGCACGTTTGCAGCAGTTCGCAACCCGCGTGTATGGGCCGCTGTTCACCGCAGGGCTGCATTTCTGGCAATTGGGTGAGTCCCACTACTGGGGCCACAACGCGATCATCCGTATGAAGCCTTTTATCGAGCACTGCGCCTTGGCGCCATTGCCGGGTAAAGGTGCGTTTGCGGGCGCCATTCTGTCCCACGACTTTGTCGAGGCCGCGCTGATGCGCCGTGCGGGGTGGGGTGTCTGGATTGCCTACGACTTGCCGGGCAGCTACGAAGAATTGCCGCCTAACTTGCTGGATGAGCTCAAGCGTGACCGGCGTTGGTGCCATGGCAACCTGATGAACTTCAGGCTGTTCCTGGTCAAAGGTATGCACCCGGTTCACCGGGCAGTGTTCCTGACTGGCGTGATGTCCTACCTGTCAGCGCCGCTGTGGTTCTTCTTCCTGGTGTTGTCCACCGCACTACTGGCGGTTAATACCCTGATGGAGCCTACATATTTCCTTGAGCCTCGGCAGTTGTACCCGCTGTGGCCCCAATGGCATCCGGAAAAAGCCATCGCGCTGTTCTCCACCACGATCGTGTTGCTGTTCTTGCCCAAGCTGTTGAGCATCATCCTCATCTGGGCCAAGGGTGCCAAAGAGTATGGTGGTGGGATTCGCGTGACCTTGTCCATGCTGCTGGAGATGCTGTTCTCCATGTTGCTGGCTCCCGTGCGAATGATCTTCCACACGCGCTTCGTGCTGGCAGCGTTTCTGGGGTGGGCGGCAACCTGGAATTCCCCCCAACGTGACGACGACTCCACGCCGTGGGGCGAGGCGGTTAAGCGTCATGGCCCGCAGACCTTGCTGGGCTTGTGCTGGGCGCTTCTGGTTGCAGCACTGAACCCTAGCTTCCTGTGGTGGCTGGCGCCTATCGTCGTGTCTCTGATGCTGTCGATACCCGTGTCGGTGATTTCTAGCCGGACCAACCTGGGCTTGCGCGCCAAGAAAGAGAAGATGTTCCTCATTCCTGAAGAGCACAGCCCGCCTCAAGAGTTGGTGTCCACGGATGCCTACACCCAGCAAAACCGCTTGCATGCCTTGCAGCAGGGCTTCATCCGAGCGGTGGTCGACCCTAGGCAGAACGCCTTGGCCTGCGCCTTGGCCACGGCACGTCATGGTCAGGCGCAACCTGTGGAAGCCATGCGTGAAACCATGGTAGCCAATGCGTTGGCAAATGGCCCTGATGCGTTGGACGGCAATGCGCGCTTGTACCTGTTGAGTGACCCTGCCGCTTTGGGCCGCTTGCATAAGCAGGTATGGGAGAGCCAAAACGACGTCTGGTTGGCGGCATGGCGCGCTTCCATGGCGGCCGACCCCCGCAACGCACTGGCGGCGCCCGCCGCGCAAGGTGCCTTGGCAGGTGCATAAGTGCCTATCGGCTTCTACGGGCCTTCAAGCCCGTACAGGCCGGCAAGGTTTATGAAAAAGCCAGAATCAGAACAGTCGCGACACTAACGCTGTCACGGCTGTTTCTACCCTCAAAATGCGCTCGCCCATTTGCACAGGCGCAAGCCCTGCATTACCTAGCAAGTCGATTTCATAAGGAATCCAGCCACCCTCCGGCCCTATGGCCAGGGTAACTGCGCCGTGGACGGCCCTTGGACAAGCCGGGAATGCGCCAGGATGAGCAACCAAACCCTGAGTACCCTGGGCGATCTGGCCTAGGCGGTCTTGTGCAAAGGGTTTGAGGCGCTTTTCCACGATCACCTCAGGTAACACCGTATCCCTCGCCTGCTCCAACCCCAGTACCAATTGCTCATGAATAGCCTCGGGCTGGAGAAAGGGCGTCTGCCAAAAGCTTTTCTCTACCCGATAGCTGTTGACCAAAACAAGCCGAGGTACGCCTAGCGTGGCTATGGTCTGGAAGACTCGCCTTAGCATCTTGGGACGGGGGAGGGCAAGCACGAGCGTAAGTGGCAGTTTGCTGGGAGGCGGTTGGTCAAAGGTCACGTGAAGCACGGCTTGGGTGTCGCTCAAGGCCTCGATATAACCTTTGCCGATAAGCCCACCCAACTGCCCCACGCGCAACGTATCACCCACGTGGGCGCGGTGTACCTCACGCATGTGAGTCAGGCGCCGGCCACGAAGGGCAACCTGGCCCTCGCCGATGAAATCACCGGCTTCCAGTAACAGCAGGTTCATGGTCGTGTGGCAGGCGGCTGATCGCTGTCTTGCTCGGCATTCTCTTCGCTACGCTTGCGAATCAACGCGCCAAAGAGCACGCCTATTTCGAACAGCAGCCACATGGGCACTGCCAGCAAGGTCTGCGAGAAGATGTCAGGCGGTGTGAGGATCATGCCTACTACGAAGCAGCCGATCACCACATAAGGGCGGGCTTTCTTCAAGGTCTTGATGTCTACCACTCCGATCCATACCAGCAGGATCACCGCCACCGGTATCTCGAAGGCCACGCCGAACGCAAAAAACAACGTCATGACAAAGTCGAGGTAACTGGTGATGTCCGTCATCATTGACACCCCATCCGGTGTCGCGGCGGCGAAGAACTTGAACATCAGCGGAAATACGACGAAGTAGGCGAATGCCATGCCCGCGTAGAACAGCAGGATACTGGACACCAGTAGTGGGATCGCGATGCGCTTTTCGTGGCGGTATAGGCCCGGTGCCACGAACCCCCACACTTGGTGCAATACCATAGGAATCGCCAGGAACAACGACACGGTCATGGTGAGCTTGAAGGGGGTCAGGAACGGCGAGGCAACGTCCGTTGCGATCATCGTGGCCCCAGGCGGCAGGTACGCCCGCAATGGCGCTGAGACGATGGTGTAGATCTGCTGGGCGAAGGAAAACAACCCTGCGAACACCAGGAACACGACCGCAACGCACCGTAGCAGGCGGGTGCGTAGCTCGGTCAAATGGGATACCAGCGGCATGGGCTGGTCGTCTTCAGGAATGGTGCTCATGGCGAGGAGGGGGAATCCTGATGCGGACGCGGGTTACGGGGAACAGGTTCGACAGATGGTGCCGCCTCGTCGGCCTGGCGCGACCCGGCCTGGTGCGATGCGGGTTGCGATGAGCCTGCACCTGCAGGCGCACCTTCGATCAAGGGTGAGCCAGACGGTGGCGCCATGCGCGGCTCGATTGGCTGGCCCATGGGCGGCGCTGCCGTTGGCGTAGGCGCAGTGGGCGTATGAATGGACGGTGGTGGATGATTGCCATTAGGGTCGATCAACTTGCGAGCTTCTTGCTCCAGCGACACGATGTGTTCGTTGTGCAGTTGCCGACGGATTTCATCCGCGCCTAGCTCGCGCTCGATCTCGGTCCTGATGGAGTTGAAGCTGCGCTTGAGTCGGCCAATCCATAAGCCGGCAGTGCGCGCCGCGCCTGGTAGCCGTTCCGGCCCAAGCACCAGCAGGGCTACCAGCCCTACCAGCAGCAGCTCACTGAAGCTGATCCCAAACATGGTTTAGTCCCTGGTTGCGTCTTTACGCAGCGGATCGTCGACCCGCTGGTGCTGGCCGTCCAAGGTAGTTGGCTGAACAGGCGGAGTAATCGGCGACGTGGCCTGGGGGTGTACAGGCTGTTGGGGGTCGGCAGGTTTGTCGTCGTCGTTCATAGCCTTGCGAAAGCCTTTGATGGATTCACCCACATCCGTGCCGAGGTTTTTCAGCTTTTTAGTGCCAAATACCAGCACGACCACGATGAGAATGACAATCCAGTGTTTCCAGTCAAAGATACCCATGAGCAACTCCGTAGAAGAATGAAGTTCAAGCGGTGGGCTGGCGCGCCGCTTTTTCCGCATGGCCCGAGAGCCCAAAGCGGCGTTCCAGTTCGTCCAGCACAGCCTGCGGGTGTTGGCCGAGGGCCGCAAGCATCACCAGGCTGTGGAACCATAAATCCGCTGTCTCGTAGATGACATCAGTGCAGTCGCCACTACGTTCGGCATCCTTGGCGGCAATGATGGTCTCGACGGATTCCTCGCCGAGCTTTTCGAGAATCTTGTTCAGCCCTTTGTGGTAAAGGCTGGCCACATACGAGCTGTCTGCGGAGGCACCTTTGCGGGCTTCCAGCACCTGCGCGACGCGCTCAAGGGTGTCATTCATGCGTGTGACCTTGATAAATGGCGGAAGGGTCCTTGAGCACAGGCTCGACGGTTTGCCAGGCGCCTTCGGCGAAGGTCCGGTAGAAGCAACTTTCCCGGCCAGTATGGCAGGCAATGCCGCCCAACTGTTCGACCATGAGGATGATGACGTCTGCGTCGCAATCCAGGCGCAGCTCATGAAGGCGTTGAATGTGGCCTGATTCCTCACCCTTGCGCCATAGCTTGCCACGCGAGCGTGACCAATAAATAGCGCGGTTTTCCTGGGCGGTAAGGGCCAACGCCTCGCGGTTCATCCATGCCATCATCAACACCCGCCCGCTTTGGTGATCCTGGGCGATGGCAGGTACCAGGCCGTCGCTGTTCCAGTTGATCTCGTCCAGCCAGTTTTTCATCGTTTGCTCCACGGCATGCTGCCTAGTGTGCCAGCCTCGCTCCAGGCTGGCTATCCACGTACTACGAGATATACCCCACAGGCCACCATCAGCCAGGCAGGCCAGCCTTCAAGGCTGTCTATGGCCGCGCCAGTGGCGGCCATGAACACACCACCTGTAAGCAGAATACCCCCCACCACACGCAAAGCGGCGCGCTCACTGCTGCGGCGCCACGGCGGCGGCGGGTCCTTGCGGTGCGGCTGGGACATCCGTTCAAGTAGATCGCGAGTCATATTGGCGAGGTGAGGCAGCTGTTCTACCTGGGCCTGCATGTTACGCAGTACGGTACGCGGGCTCATGCGTTCACGCATCCAGCGCTCCAGAAACGGCTGCGCGGTGACCCAGAGATCGAGGTCGGGGTACAGCTGGCGCCCCAGGCCCTCAATGTTAAGCAGGGTTTTTTGCAGCAGCACTAACTGCGGCTGAACTTCCATGTTGAACCGGCGGGCGGTCTGGAACAGGCGCATCAGCACCTGGCCAAATGAAATGTCCTTGAGCGGCTTCTCGAAGATCGGTTCGCAGACGGTGCGGATCGCGGCTTCGAATTCATTGAGTTTGGTTTCTGCCGGGACCCAGCCTGAATCAATATGCAACTGCGCTACGCGACGGTAATCACGCTTGAAAAAGGCAAACAGGTTGCGCGCCAGGTAGTCCTGATCTTCTGGTGTAAGGCTGCCGACGATACCGCAGTCGATCGCAATGTAGCGTGGGTCCCATGGGGTGACCGTGCTGACGAAGATGTTGCCAGGGTGCATGTCAGCGTGAAAGAAGCTGTCACGGAACACCTGGGTGAAAAAGATCTCTACCCCACGCTCGGCCAGTAGCTTCATGTCAGTACGTTGGTCGGCCAAGGTAGCCATGTCGTTTACCTGAACACCATAGATACGCTCCATCACCAACACCTTGGGGCGGCACCAGTCCCAGTAGATCTGCGGAACGTACAGCAGGTCTGAATCCTCGAAGTTTCGCCGCAATTGGCTTGCATTCGCGGCTTCGCGCAGCAGGTCCAGCTCGTCGTAGATGGTTTTTTCGTAGTCGGCTACGACGTCTACCGGGTGCAACAAGCGGGCATCGGCCGACACGCGCTCAGCCATGCGCGCCAGGATGAATAGCCAGGCAATGTCCTGAGAGATGATCGGGCGCAGCCCTGGGCGCACCACCTTGACCACTACCTCTTCGCCAGTTTTGAGCTGGGCCGCATGTACCTGCGCCACCGAGGCTGACGCCATGGGCTCTACGTCGAAGCGGCTGAACACGCTGGTAATCTTCATGCCCAGTTGGGATTCGATCAGTTGCATTGACTGCTTGGGATCGAAAGGCGGCACGCGGTCTTGCAGCTTCATCAGCTCGTCGGCGATGTCTTCGGGCAGCAAGTCTCGACGCGTAGACAGAATTTGCCCGAACTTGATAAAGATTGGCCCCAAGTCCTGCAGGGCCAACCGTAGGCAGGCGCCTCGGCTGAGTTGGCGGTTGCTGCGCGGAAACCAGCGCCACGGCAGGCCAAACCGCACAATGCGTAGCCACCACGGCAGGGGCAGCGCGAGGATCAGGTCATCGAGGCGGAAACGAATGGCAACGCGCAAGATGCGTAACAAACGAAGTACGGCGGCGAGCAGCTTCATGCGTTATCGCTGGCTTCAAGGGTGTGGAGCAGACGGTCGAGACGCGCCTGTAGGCGGTCGGTTCGCAACTTGAGTTCGTCGAGTTCGCCAAAGCGCGCCTCGGCTTCACGCTTTCCGACCAGGGTTCGTGTTTCTTCGTTCAAGTAATCAGCCACGGTAGCCGTAAGCCGCCCACTGCCGCGACGTGCCCAGCCCGCCCGTTGGCGCAGGTGGCCGGCCAGCAGGGCAGTAGGCACTGGGCCCAACCAACGGGCCAACTCGTATTCCCAGTCGAGCTCAAGGTGCTGCAGTATCGCAGCCACCTCTGTGAGTGCGGTGCTATCGCCACTGAGGCTGACCTCTGGCGCATGGAGTACGCGGGTTTTATCCTGCCGTACTGCCAACTGCACTAGCAGGCTGAGTGGAGCATGCAGGGTACAGGTGGCAGGCGCCTCCCATTGGCGCGCCAAGGTAAGGCCTGCAGCGCCAGGGATCAGGTATAGCCGCTGCCGAGGTTGCGGGCAGTCGATGAGAATCACGTGCCCTGACAGCGCAGCCATGCGAGGCAAAGCGGTACTGTCCAGATGCAGCGCGGCGTTGACGCCGCGTTCGGCGGCGGCCAGCAGGGCGAGGGTGAGCATCAGGGCTTGATGCCTCTGTGCAGCGCTACGATGCCGGAGGTCATGTTGTGGTAGGTGACACGGTCGAACCCGGCGCTTGCCATCATGGCCTTTAGGGTTTCCTGGTCTGGATGCATGCGGATCGATTCGGCCAGGTAACGATAGCTTTCGGAGTCGTTGGCGATCAGCTTGCCCATCAGCGGCATGAAGGCGAAGGAATAAGCGTCGTAGGCCTTGGACATCAACTTGCTAGTGGGTTTGGAAAACTCCAGCACCAGCAATCGACCGCCAGGCTTGAGTACGCGCAGCATCGAGCGCAGGGCATCTTCCTTGTGAGTGACGTTGCGCAAGCCAAACGCGATGGTGACGCAATCGAAATGGTTATCAGGGAACGGGAGCTTTTCCGCGTCTGCCTGTACGAACTGCACGTTGCCCGCCACGCCAAGGTCCAGCAGCCGGTCCCGGCCTACCTTGAGCATGGACGCGTTGATGTCTGCCAATACCACTTCGCCAGTTGGCCCAACCAGTTGGGAAAACTTGCGGGCCAAGTCTCCAGTGCCGCCCGCGATGTCCAGTACACGATTACCTACCCGCACACCCGATAGCTCGATGGTGAAGCGCTTCCAGAGCCGGTGCATGCCGCCAGAGAGTAGATCGTTCATGACGTCGTACTTGGCCGCGACCGAGTGGAACACGTCGGCAACCTTTTTCGCCTTCTGGCTTTCCGGAACGTTCTGGTAGCCGAAGTGAGTGGTGGGTTCGGCATCGCTGCCTTTGCGCTGATCGTTCATATCGCTGCCACTGGAAAAAGATCAGCCATTCTAATCGGCCCCGGTGGCTTTTGTCTTGGCGTATGGAACAGGCCGTCAAGCGCGTTAATATACCGGCTATTGTTCAGTATCAGAGAGCCATCAATGAGTCAGATCAGGGTAGAGCGTGAGCATCAGTTGGGTAAAGAAGTAGCCCGGCAGAAAGCGGAGCGCCTTGTGGAAAAATTGGTGAGCAAATACGACATGGAAGCCCAATGGGAGGGCGATGTAGTCCACCTCAAACGCTCAGGCGTAACGGGCCAGGTAGTCGTAGGCGATAACACGGTGGTGGTGGAGCTCAAGCTGGGCATGATGCTGGCGATGATGGGCCCCATGATTGAAGCCGAGGTCAATCGGGCTCTGGACAAGACACTTGCCTGACCTGGCAATCGGACGGGCGCTCGCTGCACATGCTCGTTCCAGCAAGCGGTACGGAACGAACACGCGTTAAATTCGACCAATGGCAGGCGCTGGCGGAATAAACCGCCCGCACTTCACAGGGATCGCATCATGGCAGGCAAGAAGAAGGTAGAAAAACAAACCGCTTCCTTGGTGGGCGGCATCGGGGCGCAGTCTCGGAAGATCTGGCTGGCCGGCCTGGGTGCCTATGCAAGGTCGGGCAGTGACGGGCGTGATGCGTTCGACGCGTTGGTTTTGGAAGGAAAGCAGGTTGAAGAGGCTCAGCTAGCTGCAGCCAAGCAGGCGTTAGCCGCTAAGGCCCCTACATCGGTCAGCCCCAAAGCTAGCGCCAAGGCCAGCCCTGGCAACGCTGCCTCGGCCGCCGCCAAAGCGAAAGCCAAGCCTGTGGCGCCGTTGGCCGGCGCCTTGCCTAAAACCAAGGGTGCCGAGGCCTTGGTTGAAAAGGCGATAGCCTTGAACGCGGCCAATGCAAAACCTGCAAAGAAAGCCGCCAAGGCTAAGACCGCTGTAGACGAAACGGGCACAGGCGAGAAAAAAACCAAGGCTCGCAAGGCCGCGGCTAAACCCTGACAGGCTACTGGCAGTCGCCTGCCTCTGCCCTAGGGCGTGAACCTGACTACCGCCTCTGCCGGATCACGGGTTTTACCGGCAGCGTGCAGGGTTGCGAGGTACTCCTGCCACAGGGCGTCTTTGCGCGTTGCCAGCTCGTAGAGGTAACTCCACGTATATAGGCCACTGTCGTGGCCATCGTCGAACGTGAGCTTGAGGGCATATTGGCCAGCAGGCTCTACGCTCATCAGCCCTACCTTGAGCTTGCCGTACTGCAACACGGGTGTCCCGTGCCCTTGTACCTCTGCGGACGGAGAGTGCACACGCAAAAACTCTGCGTCTAACACGTAGGTTTCATCCGGCCCATAGGTAAGGGTGAGGGTTTTGGATGCTTTATGCAGATTGATTGCAGTGGGAAAGCGGTGCATGGCAGTGGCTCGAAAAGGGCCCTTCAGGGCCCTGTTGATCTCCGGCGGGGCGTTGCACAGTAACCCGCGCTGACCGCTTGGGGGTTACGCAAAGGTTAAAGGATATAACGCGACAGGTCTTCGTTCTGGGCCAGTTCACCCAGGTGATGGTCGACATACGCCGCATCGATGTTGATAGGCTCGCCATTTTGAGCACTGGCCATATCGCCCGCGCTGAACGACACTTCTTCAAGTAGCCGCTCAAGTAGCGTGTGCAGGCGCCGGGCACCGATGTTCTCAGTCTTCTCGTTCACCTGCCAGGCGATTTCCGCCAAGCGCTTGATGCCGTCTGGCTGGAACTCGACCCCCAACCCTTCGGTTTTGAGCAGCTCACGGTACTGCTCAGTCAGCGAGGCATGAGGTTCGCTGAGGATGCGCTCGAAGTCCCCAGGGGTCAGGGCCTTGAGTTCTACACGGATCGGCAGACGGCCTTGCAACTCTGGCACCAGGTCGCTTGGCTTGCTCAAGTGGAAGGCGCCGGAGGCGATGAACAGGATATGGTCTGTTTTGACCATGCCCAGCTTGGTATTCACGGTGCAACCTTCGATTAGCGGCAACAGGTCACGTTGAACGCCTTCACGGGAGACGTCAGCGCCGCCTACATTACCGCGCTTGGCCACTTTGTCGATCTCATCGATAAACACAATACCGTGCTGTTCAACGGCCTCAAGCGCTTGGGCCTTCAGCTCTTCCTCGTTGACCAGACGGCCGGCTTCTTCGTCACGCACCAACTTGAACGCTTCTTTAACCTTGAGCTTGCGGGCCTTGCGGCGGCCTTTGCCCATGTTGGCAAAGAGGCTTTGCAGCTGGTTGGTCATCTCTTCCATGCCAGGTGGTGCAGAAATGTCCACGCCCACGGCTTCTGCAACTTCGATTTCAATCTCTTTATCGTCCAACTGGCCTTCACGCAGGCGCTTACGGAAGAGCTGACGCGTGTTGGAGTCACTGCTTGGCGCGGGGTCTTCGTTGAAACCGGCCCGCGCAGGTGGCAACAAGGCGTCGAGGATGCGCTCTTCGGCAGCGTCTTCGGCACGGTGCTGCACCTTGATGATTTCTTGTTCTCGCAGCAGCTTCATCGCAGCGTCGGCCAAGTCGCGGATAATGGATTCTACATCGCGCCCGACGTAGCCCACTTCAGTGAACTTAGTTGCCTCCACCTTGATGAAGGGCGCGTTGGCAAGCTTGGCCAGGCGCCGGGCGATCTCGGTCTTACCCACGCCGGTAGGGCCGATCATCAGGATATTCTTGGGCGTTACTTCGGCGCGCAGCTCAGCGGGCAGCTGCATGCGCCGCCAGCGGTTGCGCAGGGCGATGGCGACGGCGCGCTTGGCATCGTCCTGGCCGATGATATGGCGGTTCAGTTCGTGGACGATCTCACGGGGGGTCATGGACATGGCGTTAACGGCCTCGGGCATGTCACTGCGCGAGGTCCTGCTCCTCGATGGTCAGGTGATGATTGGTGAATACACAAATGTCCGCGGCAATATGAAGTGCGGATTCGGCGATTTCCCGCGCCGACAGGTCGGTTTTGTTCAGCAGCGCACGGGAGGCTGCCTGGGCGAATGCACCGCCGGAGCCCATTGCGATCAAGCCGTCTTCAGGTTCGACCACGTCACCATTGCCGGTAATGATAAGCGAGGCATCTTTGTTGGCCACGGCCAACATGGCTTCGAGCCGGCTCAAAGAGCGGTCGGTACGCCAATCTTTCGCCAGTTCTACAGCGGCACGCACCAAATGGCCCTGGTGTTTTTCCAATTGCGCCTCAAAGCGCTCGAACAGGGTGAACGCATCGGCGGTTGCGCCGGCGAAACCTGCGATCACTTGGCCGTGGTACAGGCGGCGGACCTTTTTGGCGTTGCCTTTCATCACGGTATTGCCAAGGGAAACCTGGCCATCCCCGGCCATGACGACCTTGCCATGGCGGCGGACTGAAACGATGGTGGTCAAGGGAACGTCCTCACGCTGCGGGGCGAAACTGCCCAATGCAGAAGATGTGGGGATGGCGGGGAAGAATTTCAACCAGCACCTGTCACGCCGCCAGGCGTGCCGGTACCGCCCCACAACACTATGAGGCGGCCCTGCAAGCAGGCGGCGGCGTTACGGGCTTACTGGCGGCTTTGTCGTTGTTGCAGCAACAGATTGTTGAAGCCGCTGCCCGCGAGCATTTTCTGCGCAGCGGTCAGTTGCTCGCGATTGCTGAAGGGGCCTACCAGTACCCGGTACCAGGTGTCTTCCTTGACCATACCGGACTCTACCTGCACTGCCTGGCCTAGCAGGATGATTTGAGCACGCACCTTTTCAGCGTCGGCTTGCTTGCGGAACGAGCCTGCCTGTAGGTAATACTGCGTGGTGGCTGCCGGCTTGATAACCGCAGGCGCAGGTGGCGGCACCTGGCCAGACAGCGCCGCTTGCGCGCGTGCGGTGTCGATCTTCGCCGCCTGTGCCGGCGTAACGGGTTGCGCCGGCACAGGCGGTGTTTTCTCCGGCACCGCCTCAGGCGGCACGATCACTTCAGACTCAGGCAGCAGGGTGTAGAAATCGTACTTGGGTTTGATCTTTTCCGGGCTGGGCGGGGTTTTCTGTGCTTCAGCTACACGTGCCGCCTTTTGGTCTTCTGGCTTGACGCGCTTGACCTCATCACGGCCCGGCTCGAGTTTCATTAGAAACACAATGAACGCGCCCACCGACAAGCCAATGGCCAGCCATAGCCAGCCAGGAATAGGCTGTTTGGCAGGGGCCTGGTTACGGCTGGCGCCGCGTTTGGGTGCAGGTTTTTTCGCCGCCAACTTACATGCGCTCCAGTGTTTCCAGGCCTAGTAGCTCCAGGCCCTGCTTGAGGATCAGGCCGGTGAGGGCCGCAAGGCGCAGCCGGCTTTGCTGCTGGACAGGGGTGTCCGCGCCAAGGATCGGGCAGTGTTCGTAGAAGCTGGAGAACAAGCCCGCGACGTCGTACAGGTAGCTGCACAGCACATGCGGGGTGCCTTTCTCTGCGACGGTATTGAGGGTTTCGGCAAATTGCGCCAGCCGCGCCGCCAGCGCCTGCTCATGCGGGGCTTCGAGCACGATGTGGCCTTCGGTTTCGCTGTAACCCTTGCCCAGTTTGCGGAAGACGCCGGCTACCCGGGTGTAGGCATAGAGCAGGTAGGGCGCCGTATTGCCTTCGAAGTTGAGCATCTGGTCGAAGTTGAAGCTGTAGTCGCTGGTACGGTGCTTGGACAGGTCTGCGTACTTGACCGCACCAATGCCTACAACGCGTGCGATGTCACGCAAGCGGCTTTCTTCCAGGTCGGGGTTTTTTTCCTTCACCAAGGCATAGGCGCGTTGTTCGGCCTCGTCGAGCAGGTCGATCAGCTTGACCGTACCCCCATCGCGGGTTTTGAACGGGCGGCCATCGGCGCCGTTCATGGTACCGAAGCCCATGTGTTCGGGTGTCATGCCGTTGGTGATAAAGCCTGCGCGGCGTGCGACCTCGAATACTTGCTGGAAGTGCAGGGCCTGGCGTTGGTCCACGAAATACAGGGCACGCTCGGCCTTGAGCACGCTGCTGCGATAGCGAACCGCGGCCAGGTCGGTGGTCGCGTACAGATAGCCACCGCCAGCCTTTTGCACGATGACTGGCAGGGGGTCGCCGTCCGCAGTCTTGAACTCGGGCAGGAAGACGCATTGCGCGCCTTCGCTCTCTTCCAGCAGCCCCTTTGCCCGCAAGTCTGCCACCACACTGGGCAGGTCTTCGTTATAGGCGCTTTCACCCATTACATCGTTAGGGGTGAGGCGCACGTTCAGGCGTTCGTAGGTTTTCTGGCAGTGGGAAAGGGAAACGCGATTGTAGCGCTTCCACAGGTTCAGGCAGTCGGGGTCACCTGCTTGAAGCTTGACCACCAGCGTGCGTGCGCGCTCGGCGAAATCTTCGGACTCGTCAAAGCGCTTTTTCGCAGCGCGATAGAAGTTTTCGAGGTCAGACAGCTGGTCGCTGTCAGCCGGGTTTTCTTCCAGGTAGGCCAATAGCATGCCGAACTGGGTGCCCCAGTCGCCCACGTGGTTCTGACGGATGACCGTGTCGCCGAGAAACCCCAGCACATTGGCCACGGCATCACCAATGATGGTGGAGCGCAGGTGGCCCACGTGCATCTCTTTGGCAAGGTTGGGGGCCGAGAGGTCCACTACAACCCGTTGAGCCGGGCTGGCCTTGCGAACACCGAGTTTGCGGTCAGCCAGTGCCTGGTCGAGCCGCGCGGCCAAGGCCTGGGTGTTCTGGAAGAAGTTGATGAAGCCAGGGCCTGCGATCTCGGCGCGGCTCACTTGCTCGCTGGCAGGCAGCGCGGCGATGATTTTCTCGGCAAGGTCTCGTGGCTTGAGGCCGGCGGGTTTGGCCACCATCATCGCGATGTTGCTGGCGAAGTCGCCGTGGGCCTTGTCTCGAGTGTTTTCAACCTGGATCGCAGGCGTTAGCCCAACCGGCAGCACGCCGTCTTCTACAAGGCGGGCGAGAGCGTGTTGGATCAGCAAGCGAATGGTGTCTTTCATGATTGTCTCGTGTGCCGCAGGGCGGCGGCGCATGGTGCGCGGGTGGAAAAGCTCGGCATTATCCGTTCCTCGGCCGGGCTTGCCAACCTTCGCGGCTATTCAATAAAGGTCAATGGGGTCGACATCCAGTGACCAGCGTACCTGGCGCCCGCCGGGTAACTGCTCCAACTGCAGTACCCATAGGCTCAGCAGGCGGTGCAGTGGCGCACGGGCGTTGGCTTGCACGAGCAGTTGCGCACGGTAGCGACCGGCGCGACGCTCCATGGGCGCAGGTACAGGGCCTAGCAGCTCGACGGCCTTCACACCCAGTTGCTCGCGCAAGCGTTCGGCTTCTATGCACGCCTGGTCGAGAAATGCCTCTGCCTGGCCGGGCTTTTGGGCTTCGGCACGCAACAGCGCCAGGTGGCAAAACGGCGGAAGGCCTGCCCCCCGACGCTCGCTCAGAGCCTGGTCGGCGAACGCGAAGTAGCCTTCTTCAGTGAGTTGTATGAGCAACGGATGGTCGGCCATGTGGCTTTGAATAATCGTGCGCCCTGGCTCCTCCGCCCGTCCCGCCCGCCCGGCCACCTGCACGATGAGCTGTGCCATGCGTTCGGCCGCTCGAAAGTCTGCTGAGAACAGCCCGCCATCGGCATCGAGAATGGCCACTAACGTAACCCGTGGAAAATGGTGGCCCTTGGCAAGCATCTGAGTGCCTACCAGGATGCAGGGCTCGCCACGCTGTATGCGTGTGAACAGTTGCGCCATGGCGTCTTTGCGGGCGGTGCTGTCCCGGTCCACCCGTATGACCGGAACATTCGGGAATAACGTATTCAAACGCTCTTCCGCGCGCTCGGTGCCAGCGCCTACAGGCCTCAGGTCAACCGACTGGCACGCGGGGCATTGACGGGGGCGGGGCGTCGCGTGGCCGCAGTGGTGGCAGCGCAGCTCGCCTGAGCGCAGGTGCACCGTCATGCGGGCATCGCATCGCGGGCATTCCGACAGCCAACTGCAGTCGTGACACAGCAAGGTGGGGGCAAAGCCGCGACGATTCAGGAACACCAGTACCTGCTGGCCCAAGGCGAGTACCTGGCCGATCGCTTGTTGCAGTGGTGGGCTCAGGCCGCTGTCTAGGGGGCGGCTTTTGACGTCCAGGCGCAGATAGCGGGGCGGCTTGGCACCGCCTGCGCGTTGCTCCATGCGCAGCAACCCGTAGCGGCCGCTGTGGGCATTGTGCAGGGTTTCTAGCGAGGGCGTGGCCGACCCCAGCACGACAGGCACGTTATCCTGCCGGGCGCGCACCACTGCCAGGTCACGGGCATGGTAGCGCAGGCCTTCCTGTTGCTTGTACGAGCTGTCGTGCTCCTCGTCCACGATAATCAGCCCTGGGTTGAGCATCGGTGTGAACAGGGCGGAGCGGGTGCCGATGATGATGTCCGCGTCGCCATCCCGCGCGGCGATCCAGGCATCCAGGCGCTCACGGTCGTTGACCGCCGAATGCACTAGTGCGATGCGTGCATTGAAGCGCTGCTCGAACCGCAGCACGGTTTGCGGGCCCAGGTTGATTTCAGGAATAAGCACCAAGGCTTGTTTGCCGGCTTCAAGCGTTTGATGAATCAGTTGCAGATACACTTCCGTCTTCCCGCTGCCGGTTACCCCGGCCAGTAGAAAGGCATGAAAGTGGCCAAAGCTGCTCTTGACTGCTTCGTAGGCGGTACGTTGCTCAGGGTTCAGTGGCAGCTCGGGTTGGGCAAGCCAATGAGCGTGCCGCTTGGCAGGTGCATGACCACGAATGTCTACCGTGGCCAGGCCCTTGGCCTGCAGTGCGTCTAATGCCTCTTTGGCCAGGCCCAGGCGAGGAATAAGAGAGTGAGCAACGCCATGAGGGTGTTGCGCCAATGCAATGAACGCATCACGCTGCCGTGGTGCCCTGGCCAGGCGCGGGTCTGCGCTGGTGGCTGTTGGCACGACGCTCCAGAACCGCTCCTGGCGCGCCTCGGCGGGTTCGCCCTGGCGAAGCAACGCTGGCAGTGCCCATGCCAAGGTGTCGCCCAGGCTGTGTTGGTAGTACTGGGCGGTCCATAAGCAGAGGCTGAACATGCCAGGCGGAATAGGCGAACTGTCGTCCAGCAACGCGGTGGCGGCTTTGAGCTTGTCGCGAGGCACGTCGGTGTGGTCGGTGACTTCGATCAGCACGCCGATGATCTCACGCCGCCCAAAGGGCACTCTCAAGCGCATGCCAGGCTCGAGCGCAGTGGCGCGTACGCCAGCGGGCGCCCTGTAATCGAATAGGCGGCGCAGGGGCGAGGGCAGGGCGAGGCGCAATATAACGTCGGGCACAATGGCTTCCACGGCGAGGGCGGTGCAATGGGCAAGGCTATCACTTGGTCTGGGTCACGACCATCGGTAGCCCGCTGCGCTTGCGCTGGCGTACTGCTCTGGTAGTATATTTCGCCCAGTAAGTGCGGTATCCGGCAATGGTGCCGGATGGCGGCGCGACAATAGAGGAAATACCCATGAAGCCTGAAATCCATCCGAAATACGAAGCCATCGACGCTACCTGCAGCTGCGGTAACGTTATCAAAACCCGTTCCACGCTGGCCAAGCCTCTGAGCCTGGACGTGTGCAACGAGTGCCACCCGTTCTACACCGGCAAGCAAAAAATGCTGGATACCGGCGGCCGTGTCGATCGCTTCAAGCAGCGCTTCGGCGTGTTCGGCACTGCAAAAGCCAACTAAGGTTTTTGCATGGAATAGCCCCCGCGGCTTATCCAGGCTGAATCAAAAAGGCGTCCCTTGCGGGCGCCTTTTTTGTTGTTCGCGAATATTTGTACGTGCAGTTGAGGTGGCTGGGCCAGCGCCAAGGGCCGCGCTAGACGTTTCTAGATGCCCGCCGGTCGGGTATCCCTGCTTGCGCGACGGCTGTGCGTCAGGGCCAGAGACCATGACCCGACCTTGACCTGCCTCATTTGAGGCGAAAGTCGTAGACGCTGCATCTTGACAGCCGTGACTGGGTAGTCTTGTCGCGACTTTCCTTTGTGCGTATCCTCGGCGCTCCGAAAAAGCTCAACAGTCAAGCGGAACGCCACTATGTCAGATCTCAAAACTGCCGCTCTCGAATACCATGCTCTTCCTCGCCCAGGGAAACTGAGCGTCGAACTCACCAAGGCTACCGCTACCGCTCGCGACCTGTCGCTGGCCTATAGCCCGGGCGTCGCCGAACCTGTTCGTGAAATCGGCCGTGACCCGGAGCTTGCCTATAAGTACACCGGCAAGGGCAACCTGGTGGCAGTGATTTCTGATGGCACCGCCATTCTCGGCCTCGGCAACCTGGGCCCACTGGCCTCCAAGCCCGTCATGGAAGGTAAGGGCGTTCTGTTCAAGCGCTTTGCAGGCGTGGACGTGTTCGACATCGAAGTGGATGCCGAAAGCCCTCAGGCCTTCATCGATACCGTCAAGCGTATTTCCATTACCTTCGGTGGCATCAACCTGGAAGACATCAAGGCACCCGAGTGTTTCGAAATCGAGCGTGCTTTGATCGAACAGTGCGACATTCCAGTGTTCCATGACGACCAGCATGGTACGGCCATCGTGACCGCCGCCGGCATGCTCAATGCCCTGGAAATCGCTGGTAAGAAGCTTGAAGAAGCCAAGATCGTCTGCCTGGGGGCCGGTGCTGCCGCCATCTCGTGCATGAAGCTGCTCATCAGCATGGGTGCCAAGGTCGAAAACATCTACATGATCGACCGTACTGGCGTGATCCATGCCGGCCGTAGCGATCTTAACCAGTACAAGTCGGTGTTTGCCCATGAGACCGACAAGCGCACCTTGGCCGATGCCTTGGACGGCGCGGATGTCTTCGTAGGCTTGTCTGGCCCGAACCTGCTCAGCGCAGAAGGCCTCAAGAGCATGGCGGCTAATCCGATCGTGTTCGCCTGCTCCAACCCGGATCCGGAAATTTCGCCCGAGCTGGCGCACGCCACGCGTGACGACGTCATCATGGCCACCGGCCGTTCGGACTACCCGAACCAAGTGAACAACGTATTGGGCTTCCCCTTCATCTTCCGCGGTGCATTGGACGTTCGCGCCAAGCGCATCAACGAAGAAATGAAAATTGCCGCTGCCCGTGCGCTGCGTGACCTGGCCAAGCTGCCGGTGCCTCAGGACGTCTGTGACGCCTATAACGTAGAGAGCCTGAGCTTTGGTCGTGAGTACATCATCCCCAAGCCGCTGGACGCTCGTTTGATCGGCGTGATCTCGGATGCGGTCGCCAAAGCTGCTATTGAGAGCGGCGTGGCAACCCTGCCGTATCCTGCCAACTACCCGCTCAAAAGCGTGGACGACGTGTTCAAGGACTGAACAGTCCTCTAGAGGCAAAAAGAAACCGGCCATGGCCGGTTTCTTTTTGCGCTGCTACAAGAAGCTGAGGCAGCGTGTGCAAACAGTCTTCGTCAGCTGTCGTTGACTCCCACAATGCCCGTCGCGGGCTTGCGCCCGTAGGAACCAACGGCAGTTGGCGATCCCTGGAGTCAAGCCTGCAGCCGCTTTCGTCAACTTAGAACAGGTCCATAGGCGCTGCCTCGTCTGCCGGTAGAGGGCTGCCGGGCGCAGTGCCGTTGCCAAGCTCATTCACCGACGGCGGGGTATCCTCGCTTTTGAATAGTTCGAAGTAGGCATTGGGCGTAGAAGGCGTAGCCGCACGGCCGGTAACCGGATCTACGCGCAGGCTAACGATGCCCTCAGGCTCGGGTTGGGTATGAGGTGGCTTGTCCTTGAGTGCCGCGCCCATGTAATTCATCCAGATCGGCAACGATACCGTTCCGCCGAACTCCTTGCGGCCCAGGGTTTCCGGCTGGTCAAAACCGGTCCATACGGTCGTCATGTAGTCCCCGTTATAGCCGGAGAACCAGGCATCTTTCGAGTCGTTGGTGGTGCCTGTCTTGCCCGCGATGTCTGGGCGGTTAAGGGCCAGGGCGCGGCGACCAGTGCCTTTCTTGATGACGTCTTCAAGCATGCTGTTGAGGATATAGGTGGTACGGCCATCAATGATGCGCGGCGCAAACACCGGCGCACTGGCAGGCATTCCTGTGGCAGGCATCCCTGTGGCAGGCATCCCTGTGGCAGGCATCCCTGTGGCAGGCGTCCCTGTCGCAGGTACCCCTGCGGCAGCCGATGCTGCGGCAGCCGATCCCGTACCGGCCTGGAGGTCATTGCCAGTAGTTGCAGTTGCCACAGGTTCAGCGGGCTCAGAGGCTTCTTGCTCGGCAGTGGGCACCGTTGGCGGTGCAGCCGTGAACAAGACCTCGCCGTTACGGCTTTCGATGGTTTGGATCAGGTAAGGCGCAACCTTGAATCCACCATTGGCAAATGCGCTCCAGCCTGTGGCGATCTCCATGGGAGTCAGGGTCGCCGTACCCAGGGCCAGGGACAGGTTGCGTGGGAGATCTTGCCGGTTGAAGCCAAAGCGAGTGATGTAATCGACGGTGCGTTCCACACCCAGGCTTTGCAGCACGCGGATTGATACCAGGTTGCGCGACTTATACAGCGCTTCGCGCAGGCGTATGGGCCCAAGGAAGGTATTGGTGTCGTTTTTCGGCCGCCATACTTTGTCCACGGCCTCATCCACGAACACGATAGGCGCATCATTCACCAGGCTGGCGGGCGTATAGCCGTTATCCAGCGCGGCGCTATAAATGAAGGGCTTGAAGCTCGACCCCGGTTGACGCTTGGCCTGCATGGCGCGGTTGTAGTTGCTCTGCTCGAACGCGAAGCCGCCGACCAATGCACGAATAGCACCATCGCGTGGGTCAAGGGAAACCAGTGCGCTCTGAGCTACAGGCACCTGGCTGAATTTCAAGCTGCCATCAGCTTGGCGTTGGATGCGGATCAGATCACCCACCTGGGCGACGTCGGCAGGTTGGCTCGGCGCGCGACCCTGGCTATTAGTGTTAACGAACGGCCGTGCCCATTTCATGGTGTCCCAGGCCACATGCTCCTGCTTGTCCTCACGGGTGAGCACGGTGATGCCAGTTTTATCGACCTGAGTAACGATGGCTGGGTCCAGAGTGTTGAAGGTACGCTGGCGCGTAAGCTCTGCCAGCCAGGCGTCATGCGTTTTGCCCGCCAGGCGCGATTCGGGGCCGCGATAGCCATGGCGCTGATCGTAAGCCACCAGCCCTTCAAGCACGGCACTGTTGGCATGCTCCTGCAAAGGCGCTGGGACGGTCGTGGTCACCCGGAAGCCCTCGGTATAGGCTTCACTGCCATAGCGGCCGACCATCTCTGCTCGGGCCATCTCGGCAATATAAGGCGCGTTGAGTTCGGGTGTAGACACGTGGTAGCTGGCATTGATGGGCTCAGCCAGCGCGGCCTGATAGCTGGCTTCGTCTACCTTACCTAGCTTGTACATCCGGCCTAGAATCCAATCGCGACGCTCTTTGGCCCGTGCTGGGTTAGCCAGCGGGTTAAAGCGTGACGGCGCCTTCGGCAGGCCTGCGATCATCGCCATCTGCGCCAGGCTGCAGTCGCGTATGGACTTGCCGTAATACACCTGTGCAGCCGCTTCGATCCCATAAGCACGGTTGCCCAGGTAAATCTTGTTCACATAGAGTTCAAGGATTTCATCCTTGCTCAACTGCCGTTCGATTTGCAGTGCCAGCAATATTTCGTTGGTTTTGCGAGAAAAGCTGCGTTCACTACTAAGGAAGTAGTTTTTCGCCACCTGCATGGTGATGGTACTGCCACCGGTCTGGATGTGGCCGCTACGTAGCAATTGGCTGGCCGCCCGCACCAGGCTCGAAGGATCTACCCCGTAGTGGTTTTCGAAGTTGTCGTCCTCGGCAGACAACAGGGCCTGGATGAAATGAGGCGGAATGTCGGAAAACTTGATAGGAGACCGACGCATTTCGCCAAATTCTGCTATCAATTTTCCGTCGCTGCTGTACACCCGTAAGGGAATTTGCAACTGAACGCTTTTGAGCACCTCCACGGAGGGCAGCCCAGGGCTAAGATACAGGTAGGCACCGCTTAGCCCGAGCACGAGCCCGCAGACTACAGCGAGGATGGACCAGCAGAAAAACTTGAGCAAGCGGATCAAGGCTTTCGGATTTCCAGTAAGAATAAGGGCTTAGCCGTTCAGGCGGGCCAAGGCAAAAAAAGCGCTCGGCATTATAAGCATTTTGTAGTGGAGCGTCATTTGCGCTTCTGTCAAGACTGCTATTAAATGCCTTGTACCATAAATGGTCCGTAAGTCTCGGATAGTGCTAGGGAATAGGCAGTGCTAGGACTCTTCAGCAAGAAAGCGAACTCGCTTTTAGGGATCGACATCAGTTCCACTTCAGTCAAGCTCCTGGAGCTGAGCCGGGTTGGGGACCGCTTTAAGGTAGAGTCCTACGCGGTGGAGCCGTTGCCCGCCAATGCCGTGGTCGAGAAAAACATTGCCGAGCTTGAAGGGGTCGGTAATGCCTTGCTACGCGTAGTCGCCAAGGCCAGAACCGCCACACGTGGCGTCGCGCTGGCGGTGTCAGGCTCTGCGGTGATTACCAAGTCCATTGAAATGGACGCAGGCATGACTGACGATGAGATGGAAAACCAGCTCAAGCTCGAAGCCGATCAGTACATTCCCTATCCGCTTGAAGAAGTGGCCATCGATTTTGAGGTGCAGGGGCCGTCCGCGCGTAATCCCGAGCGGGTGGAGGTGTTACTTGCAGCCTGCCGTAAGGAAAACGTCGAGGTGCGCGAGGCTGCATTGGCAGTGGCCGGGCTCACCGCCCGCGTGGTAGACGTCGAAGCCTATGCGTTGGAGCGTGCGTTTGGCTTGCTCACGGCGCAGTTGCATGCCGGTGACCAGCCACTCACGGTGGCGGTGGTAGACGTAGGCGCTACCATGACCACCTTAAGCGTGATTCACAATGGGCGAATCATCTACACCCGTGAGCAACTCTTTGGCGGCCGCCAACTGACCGAAGAAATCCAGCGTCGGTACGGCCTGAGCATGGAAGAGGCCGGGCTTGCGAAAAAACAGGGCGGGCTGCCGGATGACTATGTGGCCGAGGTGCTACAGCCATTTCGCGAAGCGGTCGTGCAGCAAGTGTCACGCTCATTGCAGTTCTTCTTCGCAGCCGGGCAGTTCACTGAGGTCGACTACATCGTGCTTGCCGGGGGCACGGCGTCCCTGGCGGGGCTGGATCAGTTGATACAGCAGCGTATCGGCACCCCTACCGTCGTTGCCAACCCCTTTGCAGACATGGCACTTAACAGCAAGGTAAACGCTGGCGCGCTGGCCAGTGATGCCCCGGCGCTGATGATCGCCTGCGGGCTAGCGCTCAGGAGTTTCGACTGATGGCACGCATCAACCTGTTGCCCTGGCGCGACCAGCAGCGCGAGGAGCGCAAGAAACAATTCCTGCTATTGCTGGCGGCGGTCGTGATCTTTTGTGGCGGGGTGATCTTTTTGGCGGACCAGTACATCAAAGGTGAAATCAGCCGCCAAAGCGCACGCAACACGTACCTGCAAACCCAAAACGCCAACCTCGATCAACGCATCAAAGCCATCAGTGAGCTCAAGACCCGCCGCAAACAGCTGCTGGCGCGTATGCGTATCATCCAGGACTTGCAAGGCAACCGTCCCATTATCGGGCGGGTGTTCGACCAGCTGGCGCACACCTTGCCAGACGGTGTGTATTTCTCCGAAGTGAAAATGGTCGGCAAGCAGATTGATATCACGGGCGCGTCCGAATCCAATAACCGAGTTTCGGACCTGATGCGCAATCTGGACGCTTCTCCCTGGCTGGAAGCCCCTTCGCTCACTGAGGTCAAGGCCAAGGCAGACGCCGATACCGACCAGACCAACCTGTTCCAGTTGTCCGTACGGCAGACAGCGCCGTCGGTGGAGGAGGACGACAAATGAATATGTCCGGATGGCTAGACAGCCTGCGCAAGGTTGAGCTAAACGAGCTGGACTTTAACAACGTGGGGTCGTGGCCGGCTGCGGTAAAAGGGGTCGCAGCCATCTTGCTCGCAGTAGCATTGCTAGGGCTGGGTTACTACTTCCATATCCAGGACCTTGAGGACGACCTCAACAACCATGTAGCCGAAGAGCAAACCCTTCGCCAGCAATACGCGACCAAAGCCTTCCAGGCCGCCAACCTGGAAGCCTATACCGCGCAGATGAAAGAAATGGAAACCTCGTTTGGCGCCATGCTTCGTCAGTTGCCCAGTGATACCGAGGTGCCCGGCTTGCTGGAGGACATTACGCGCACGGGTTTGGGCGCCGGGCTTGAGTTCGAGGAAATCAAGCTGCTGCCCGAGACCGCGCAGCAGTTCTACATTGAGCTGCCGATACAAATCACGGTCACCGGTAACTACCACGACCTGGCCACCTTCGTGAGTGGCGTGGCAAGCCTGCCACGCATCGTAACCTTGCATGATTTCGACGTTAAGCCAGCCAGCGAAGACAGCACTTCACAACTGCGCATGCAGATCCTGGCCAAGACCTATCGATACAATGACAAGGGGCTGGCGCAATGAGGGCGTGGCTCAAGGTAAGCCTCCCGGTGCTGCTACTGGCGCTGGCAGGGTGCGACGGCGGTAACGATTTCTCTGATATAGATGCGTACTTGAAAGAAGTGAATGAGAAGCCCAAGGGCGCCATAGAGCCTATCCCACGGTTCCAGGCCTACCAGGCATTCACCTATCAGGCTTCAGACCTGCGCAGCCCTTTCCAGCCACCTGTTCGCGTGGAACAGGCCAGCCGTGAAAAAGGGCGGCGTGACATACATCCTGACGTAAACCGGGTGAAGCAGTTCCTCGAAGGGTTCAATATCGAGGAGTTCGAAATGGTCGGTACACTGGCCAACGCGTCAGGTAAATTCGCTTTGATGAAGGGCGGCGGTGGGGTCCACCGGGTCAAGGTAGGCGACTACATTGGCCAGAACGAGGGCAGGATCACTGCCATCAGCGACACAGAAGTCGATGTCGTGGAATTGGTTCCCGATGGTGAAGGCGGGTGGCTGGAACGGCCGCGTGCCATTTTGCTCAAGGAACCCTCCTGACAGGGTCGGTCAAGTATGCTCAGTGGAACCAAACAATGAATAGGATTTTCTCCGCCTTCGGCATCGCGCTGGTTGCGCTGCTGGCGTCTCCGGCTTTGCTGGCGGCTACGCTCAAGTCCCTTGATGTCGCGGCGCTGCCAGGTGATCGCATCGAGCTCAAGCTATCGTTCGACAGCCCCATGACGGCGCCTAAGGGCTATACCACTGAAGACCCGGCGCGGATTGCGCTGGACTTCCCTGGTGTGATCAACCAGGTGACCAACCGAAGCCGTGATCTAGGCGTGGGCAATGCCCGTACCCTCGCACTGATCGAAGCCAAGGACCGCACCCGACTGATCGTCAATCTCACCACCCTCGTGCCTTACAGCACCCGCGTAGAGGGGAATAACGTATTCGTATTGATTGGCCAGGGGGCGGTGGCCGTGCAGGCTTCCGCGCCAGCCAAGGCTGCGGCCACCCCCCGAGCGCCCGCTCCGGCCCGTTCCTCAGCACCTGTCATGGCTGGCAAAGCTGTCCGTAACGTGGACTTCCAGCGTGGCCCTCTGGGGGAAGGCAACGTGGTGATTGCGCTGAGCGACCCTTCCATCAGCCCTGACGTCAAGGAGCAGGGCGGGCAGATTATCGTGACTTTCCCCAAAACAGCCCTGCCGGATGCCCTGCGGCTGCGCCTGGACGTGAAAGACTTTGCAACGCCTGTGCAATTCGTCAATTCCACGGTGTCAGGCGACAGCGCGGTAGTCACCATCGAGCCTACCGGCGCCTTCGACTACTCCGCGTACCAGGCGGACAACAAGCTCACCTTGAGCGTGCGCCCCCTTACCAACGAAGACCTTCAGCGCCGCAACGCCGACCGCAATGTGTATACCGGTGAAAAGCTGTCGCTGAATTTCCAGGACATCGACGTGCGCTCGGTGCTGCAATTGATTGCAGACTTCACCAACCTCAATCTGGTGGCCAGTGACACCGTGCAGGGCGGCATTACCCTACGGCTACAGAACGTGCCTTGGGATCAGGCGCTGGACTTGGTCTTGAAAACCAAAGGCTTGGATAAGCGCAAGGTCGGTAATGTGCTGCTAGTGGCCCCAGCGGATGAAATCGCAGCCAGGGAGCGTCAGGAGTTGGAGTCGCAAAAGCAGCTCCAAGAGCTGGCGCCCTTACGTCGCGACCTGATCCAGGTGAACTACGCCAAGGCGGCGGACATCGCCAAGCTGTTCCAGTCGGTTACGGGGGCCAAGGACAATGACGATGCTCGCGGCTCGATTACGGTAGATGACCGCACCAACAGCATCATCGCGTACCAGACCCAGGACAGCCTGGATGAGCTGCGCCGTATCGTGGCCCAACTGGACATTCCAGTGCGCCAGGTCATGATCGAGGCGCGGATCGTAGAGGCCAACGTGGGCTACAACAAATCCTTGGGCGTACGCTGGGGCGGCACGTCCAGTGGGCATGGCAATACCACTATTTATGGTTTGGACAACAACGGCGACGAAGCCGGCAACACCGGCAGCGACGTGGGTACCAATACTCCCTTCGTAGACCTGGGGGCCACCGATGCAACCTCAGGCATAGGTCTGGGCTTCGTGACCAGTAATACGCTGATCGACCTTGAGCTCAGCGCCATGGAGCGGACTGGCAACGGCGAAGTGGTCTCGCAGCCCAAGGTCGTGACCTCTGACAAGGAAACCGCCAAGATCCTCAAGGGCACGGAAATTCCTTACCAAGAGTCCAGCTCAAGCGGCGCTACCACGGTGTCGTTCAAGGAGGCGGCGCTGTCTCTGGAGGTGACGCCGCAGATCACACCAGATAACCGCATCATCATGGAGGTCAAGGTTAACAAGGACGCGCCCAACTACCTCAATGAAGTGCTGGGCGTGCCACCGATCGACAAGAATGAAGTTAACGCCAAGGTGCTGGTCAACGATGGCGAAACGATCGTGATCGGCGGTGTGTTCTCCAACACCCAGAACAAAACGACAGACAAGGTGCCATTCCTGGGCGATGTGCCGTATGTTGGGCGCTTATTCCGCCGGGACGTGGTCTCGGACTCCAAATCCGAACTGCTGGTGTTCCTGACTCCGCGTATCATGAACAACCAGGCGACTGCTGTGAGTCATTGATGCTGTGCGAAATCTGATACTCGTTGGGCCGATGGGCGCGGGAAAAAGCACCATCGGCCGTTTACTTGCCAAAGAGTTGCGCTTGCCCTTCCGAGATTCCGACAAGGAAATCGAAACGCGTTGTGGGGCAAACATTCCCTGGATATTCGACCGAGAAGGCGAAGCGGGCTTCCGCGAACGTGAAGAGGCCATGCTTGCCGAGTTGTGCGCGTGCGATGGCCTGGTATTGGCCACCGGCGGCGGTGCGGTGATGCGCGATACCAATCGCAGGACCCTCCACGCCGGTGGCAGGGTGGTGTATCTTCACGCCTCGGTAGAGCAGCAGGTAGGGCGAACCGCTCGCGATCGCAACCGCCCGCTGCTGCGTACTGCGAACCCCGAAGCCACGTTGCGCGCCTTGTTGGCCGTACGTGACCCGCTGTACCGTGAAATTGCCGATGTGGTGATCAAAACGGACGAGCGGCCGCCACGAATGGTAGTACTGGATATCCTTGAACGCCTGCGGCACCTCCCTCCCCGGTGATGATCCGCGACCTACTTGATCAATGGCCCTGTGCCTGAATTGGCGAAAGCATGCAAACACTCAAGGTCGAACTGGCTGAACGTAGCTACCCGATCCACATTGGCGAGAACCTCCTAAGCGACCCGGCACTGCTACAGCCGTACCTTGCGGGCCGGCAGGTGGCGGTCGTCACTAACGAAACGGTTGCCCCCTTGTACCTGGAGCAAGTCAGCAAGGCCTTGGAAGGGCGGTTCGTGCTGCCTGTGGTGCTTCCCGACGGCGAGGCCTATAAAAACTGGGAAACCCTTCAGCGTATCTTCGACGCTTTGCTAGGCGCCCGGCATGACCGCCGCACTACGGTAATCGCCTTGGGCGGTGGGGTTGTGGGTGATATGGCGGGTTTCGCGGCGGCCTGCTACCAACGTGGTGTGGACTTCATCCAGTTGCCCACCACCTTGCTGTCTCAAGTCGACTCCTCCGTGGGGGGGAAAACCGGCATCAATCACCCTCTGGGCAAAAACATGGTAGGTGCTTTCTACCAGCCAAAGGCCGTGCTGATCGATACCGCCACTTTGCGTACCTTGCCGCTTCGCGAGCTGTCTGCAGGCATGGCCGAGGTAATCAAGTACGGGTTGATCTGCGACGAACCCTTCCTCACGTGGCTCGAAACCCACATGGACGCGCTCATGAGCCTGGATCAGGTGGCACTGACCAAGGCCATTCGGCGGTCCTGCGCGGCGAAGGCCGTGGTAGTGAACGCAGATGAGCGCGAAGCGGGTGTACGGGCCACGCTCAACCTGGGGCATACCTTTGGCCACGCCATCGAAACCCAGATGGGGTATGGTGTATGGCTACACGGCGAAGCGGTTGCGGCCGGTACGGCCATGGCGCTGGAAATGTCCATGCGGCTGGGCTGGCTTAGCCAGGCAGAGCGCGACCGGGGTATCCGCCTGATGCTCAGGGCCAAGCTGCCGGTAGTGCCGCCTACCGAAATGGCTCCGGCTGATTTCCTGCGTCACATGGCGGTGGATAAAAAGGTGATTGATGGCCGCATGCGTCTGGTATTGCTCAAGCAGCTAGGCACGGCGGTGGTTACCGATGATTATGACCCACAGATACTCCAGGCCACGCTGACTGCGGATTACCGCACCATCGTGGATCAGCTTTGAGGTTAGTGAGAGCTCGATGACAAGTCTGCATGCCGATGAGGCCTTCCTCGGTCATTACCAGTTGGACCACGACCCCTTTGCCGCGCGGGTGCCAGGGTTCAAGTTCTTTCCTGCGCAGCGCAAGCCAGTGCTGGGCCAGTTGCATCATATGGCGCGTTATAGCCAACTGATGCTGGTGGTCACCGGCCCACAGGGCAGCGGCAAGACATTGCTGCGTCAGGCATTGGTGGCCAGTACCAACAAGCAGTCGGTGATGAGTGTCGTGGTCTCGGCCCGTGGCGCTGGTGAAGCTGCCAGTGTATTGGGCCAGGTTGCCCAGGGCGTGGTCGCTACCGAGGTATCCATTGGCAGCATCCTTTCTCGCGTGGTTCAGCTTGGGCTGACCGGGCAAGAGGTCTACCTGCTGGTAGACGATGCAGAGCAGCTCGACACTTCAGCACTTGAAGCCCTGCTCGAATTGGCGGCTGGGCTGTCCGAAGGGCGGCCTCATGTGTTCCTGTTCGGCGAGCCCTCCCTGATCGCTGCCCTGGATGAGCTAGACGCCGGGCCAGAGCGTTACCACATCATCGAGCTGCAGCCGTACACGCTCGAAGAAACCCGCGAATACTTGGCGCAGCGCCTGGAAGGCGCTGGCAAGGGCATCGCATTATTCAGTAATGAGCAGATCGCGGACATTCATGAGTCCTCCGCGGGGTGGCCTGGGGCTATTAATCAGGTCGCGCGGGACTCCATGATCGAGGCAATGATCGCCAGTCGCTCCGCCGGTAAGCGCCCTTCAATAGGATTTAAAATGCCTAAGAAATACCTACTGGCCCTCTCTGCGGTCGTCGTGATAGTCGTGGCGGCCGCTGGGTTGTTATCCGGCCACAACAAGGCCCCGAGCACAGGTAGCGAGCAGGCCCAACTGCCTCTGGGCGAAGGCCAACCTGGTGGCGCCAAGTCTAACCAGGAAGGGAACCCTGCAATCGAATTCGCCGGTAACTCCAAGCCCTTGCCGCTTAACGGCCAACCCGTGGTACGTGAGCCGCTGGCTTCAGCCGCGGGCGATGAAGGCGACGACGGTGCACCGCCTGTGGATGACAACTCCGGGGCTGGCCAGCCACCCATGGTCACCAGCAGCGCTCCACCGGTAGGCGCGCCTGCCACGCCTGCGGTAACGCCGGTACCAGTGCCTGCGCAGGAGCCCGAACCGGACTTCAGCGAGCCAGCAGTTGCCAGCAAGCCCGCGCCTGCCCCCAAGCCCACGCCTGCTCAGCAGCTCGCCCTGGCCAAGCCCGCGCCTGCGCCGGCCAAGCCCGTCGAAAAACCCCTGGAGAAACCTACCTCCGGCAAGTTGGGCGCAAGCTGGTACACCTCGCAGGCACCCGGTACGTACGTGGTTCAGATTTTCGGTACCAGCTCAGAAAGCGCCGCGCAGTCCTATGTGCGCGAGCAGGGCGGTGAGTACCGTTATTTCAAGAAAACATTGCAAGGCAAGCCGCTGTTCGTGGTGACATATGGCAATTTTGCCAACCGCGCAGCTGCCGTCGCCGCCATCAAGAACTTGCCAGCGAAGGTCCAGGCTGGTAAACCATGGCCTAGAACTGTCGCGAGTGTTCAACAGGAGCTCGCCTCAGCCCGCTGAAGGTCCAGGTGGCGATACCCTCGCCACCGTCCCTGACGTTCCCCGAGTCGATCACACGAGCCCGCTGGGTAGGCCTTATGGCCAGCCTGATAGCGGGCTTTCGTGCCCCTCCAAAGTGCTCGCAGGCCAAAAGCCCTCGTCGCGACGCCAATAATCATTGACTCGAACGGCTTTGCTACATCATAAAGTCCGTTAAAAGCATTCAAAACAGCGACATCAAAATACATTGGATCGTCATCAGCGTTTGTGGCCCCCGACGCTGCTGTGTACAATGACTGCCCTTTTGCCACCGCAAAGCTGGCGAGCGTCCAGCGTGGAAGGTAAGTGGTTGAATCGAAGAGCATTTGCCTCCAAGAGAGGCAAGCCTGGTGAGAAAGTGTCTATGAAAACAGGTCTGTACCATCCCGAAGAATTCAAGGACAACTGTGGCTTCGGCCTCATTGCCCATATGACGGGCGAGCCCAGCCACAACCTGTTGCAGACGGCCATTGAGGCCTTGACCTGCATGACCCACCGCGGCGGCATCAATGCCGACGGCAAGACCGGTGACGGTTGTGGCCTGCTGATGCAAAAGCCAGATCGCTTCCTGCGGGCTATCGCCAAGGCGGAGTTGGGCGTTGAGTTGCCCCGGCAGTATGCGGTTGGCATGGTGTTCCTGAACCAGGATGACGCCCGCGCTGACGCGGCTCGTGCCAACATGAACCGTGAGATCGCCAGTGCCGGCCTGGGGCTGGCAGGCTGGCGGCAGGTGCCGATCAACACCAGTGTGCTGGGGCGTCTGGCCCTGGAACGCTTGCCGAAGATCGAGCAGGTGTTCATAAGCGGCGAAGGCTTGAGCGACCAGGAATTCGCGATCAAGCTGTTCAGCGCCCGCCGTCGTTCGTCGGTCGCCAATGCCGAAGACGCCGACCACTACATTTGCAGTTTTTCCCACAAGACCATCATTTATAAAGGCCTGATGATGCCTGCGGACCTCGCGGCCTTCTTTCCAGACCTCAGCGACGAGCGCCTACAGACCGCAATCTGTGTGTTTCACCAGCGCTTCTCGACCAACACCCTGCCGAAGTGGCCCTTGGCGCAACCGTTCCGGTTCCTGGCCCACAATGGTGAAATCAATACGATTACTGGTAACCGCAACTGGGCCCAGGCGCGGCGTGCGAAATTCGCCAATGAGTTGATCCCCGACCTGGACGAGCTAGGCCCTTTGGTCAATCGGGTTGGCTCGGACTCCTCCAGCATGGACAACATGCTGGAGTTGATGGTCACCGGCGGCATCGATCTGTTCCGTGGCGTTCGTATGCTCATTCCGCCAGCATGGCAGAACGTAGAAACCATGGACCCGGACCTGCGAGCCTTCTACGAATACAACTCCATGCACATGGAGCCCTGGGATGGCCCGGCGGGCGTGGTGATGACCGAAGGCCGTCATGCAGTATGCCTGCTCGATCGCAACGGCCTGCGCCCGGCGCGCTGGGTAACCACGCGTAATGGGTACATCACCCTGGCGTCGGAAATCGGCGTGTGGAACTACAAGCCCGAAGACGTAATCGCCAAGGGGCGGGTAGGCCCTGGGCAGATCTTCGCCGTGGATACCGAGACCGGGCAGATTCTGGACACCAATGCCATCGATGACCGCCTGAAGTCCCGCCACCCCTATAAGCAGTGGCTGCGCAAGCACGCGCTGCGCATTCAGGCAAAGATGGACGACCACGACCATGGTTCGGACTTCTACGACGTCGATCGCCTGAAACAGTACATGAAGATGTACCAAGTCACGTTCGAAGAGCGCGATCAGGTACTGCGCCCGCTGGGCGAGCAGGGCTACGAAGCCGTAGGCTCAATGGGTGACGATACCCCCATGGCAGTGCTGTCCCAGCGGGTACGCACGCCTTACGATTATTTCCGTCAGCAATTCGCTCAGGTGACCAACCCACCTATCGACCCGCTGCGTGAAGCGATCGTGATGTCACTGGAAATCTGCCTCGGTGCGGAGCGCAATATCTTCCAGGAGTCCCCGGAGCATGCCTCACGGGTGATCCTCAGCTCTCCAGTGATCTCCCCGGCAAAATGGCGGGCCTTGATGAACCTGGAGCGGTCGGGCTTCGAACGCTGTGTAATCGACCTTAACTATGACCAAAGCCTGGGGCTGGAAGCGGCCATCTGTAACATTGCTGACCAAGCCGAGGAAGCGGCACGTGGCGGCGTCACTCAAATCGTACTCAGCGACAGGGCCATTGCCCCTGGTAAGCTGCCTGCCCATGCCGCCATGGCGGTGGGCGCAGTGCACCACCGGCTGGTAGAAAAGGGCCTGCGCTGTGATAGCAATATCCTCGTAGAAACCGCGACTGCTCGCGACCCACACCATTTCGCCGTGCTCATCGGGTTTGGCGCCTCTGCGGTGTATCCCTTCCTGGCATACGAGGTGCTGGGCGACCTGATCCGTACCGGGGAAGTGCTGGGCGACTTGTTCGAAGTCTTCAAGAATTACCGTAAGGGCATCACCAAGGGCTTGCTGAAGATCCTGTCGAAGATGGGCATCTCTACCATTGCGTCTTACCGGGGCGCCCAGCTGTTCGAGGCGATCGGCTTGGCCGACGAAGTGACCGAGCTGTGCTTCCGTGGCGTGGCCAGCCGCCTTAAAGGCGCGCGCTTCATTGACCTTGAAGCCGAGCAACAGGCACTGGCGATTGAGGCCTGGAGCCCTCGTAAGCCCATTCAGCAAGGTGGCTTGCTGAAGTTCGTGTACGGCGGCGAATACCATGCCTACAACCCGGATGTGGTCAATTCGCTTCAAGCAGCGGTGCAGCAGGGGGACTTTGCCAAGTTCAAGGAATACACCGCCCTGGTGGATAACCGCCCGGTGTCGATGCTGCGTGACCTGCTCAAGGTGTGCGAGGCCGAGCAGCCGCTGGCATTGACCGAGGTAGAGCCGCTGGAGGCTATCCTCAAGCGGTTCGACTCGGCGGGCATCTCACTGGGTGCATTGTCGCCAGAGGCCCATGAGGCGTTGGCCGAAGCAATGAACCGCCTCGGCGCACGTTCCAACTCAGGTGAAGGAGGCGAGGATCCGGCACGCTACGGCACCCTTCGCAGCTCCAAGATCAAGCAGGTAGCGACTGGCCGGTTCGGCGTTACCCCAGAGTACCTGGTAAACGCCGAGGTGCTGCAGATCAAGGTTGCCCAAGGCGCCAAGCCAGGCGAGGGCGGTCAATTGCCCGGCGGCAAGGTCAATGGGCTGATCGCCAAGCTGCGCTATGCGGTGCCAGGCGTAACCCTGATTTCACCGCCGCCCCACCATGACATCTACTCCATCGAAGACTTGTCGCAGCTTATCTTCGACCTCAAGCAGGTCAACCCTGCCGCGCTGGTCTCGGTCAAGCTGGTCTCAGAAGCGGGTGTCGGTACGATCGCCGCTGGCGTAGCCAAGGCGTATGCAGACCTCATTACCATTTCCGGTTACGACGGCGGCACCGGGGCTTCGCCTCTGACGTCGATCAAGTACGCTGGCAGCCCATGGGAGCTGGGCCTGGCCGAGACGCACCAGACCCTGCGTGGTAACGATCTGCGCGGCAAGGTACGGGTGCAAACCGATGGTGGCCTGAAAACCGGCCTGGATGTCATCAAGGCCGCCATCCTGGGGGCGGAGAGCTTTGGCTTCGGTACCGCGCCGATGATCGCATTAGGGTGCAAGTACTTGCGCATCTGCCACCTGAACAACTGCGCAACGGGCGTGGCCACTCAAAACGAGACACTGCGCAAGGACCATTACATCGGGACCGTGGACATGGTGGTGAATTTCTTCACCTTCGTGGCCGAAGAAACCCGTGAGTGGCTGGCGCGGCTAGGGGTTCGCAGCCTGCAAGAGCTGATCGGGCGCACCGACCTGCTGGAGATATTGGCAGGCCAGACTCCCAAGCAGGCAAACTTGGACCTCACCCCATTGCTGGGCAGCGATTACATTCCGGCAGACAAACCACAATTCTGCGAAGCAGAGCGTAATCCGCCCTTCGACAAGGGCTTGCAGGCCGAGAAAATGGTTGAGCTGTCGTTGGCGGCCATTGAAGCGCGCACGGGTGGTGAATACGTGATGGACCTGTGTAACTGCGACCGGTCCATTGGTGCGCGTATCTCTGGTGAAATTGCCAAGCGTTACGGCAACCAGGGCATGGCAGATGCCCCTGTGACCTTCCGGTTCAACGGGACGGCAGGGCAGAGCTTCGGTGTATGGAACGCCGGTGGCCTTCACATGTACCTCGAAGGTGATGCCAACGACTACGTGGGCAAAGGCATGACCGGGGGCAAGCTGGTGATCGTGCCGCCCAAGGGTAGCCCGTTCAAGACGCAGGACAGCGCCATCATTGGTAACACCTGCCTGTACGGCGCAACCGGCGGCAAGCTGTTCGCCACCGGTACGGCCGGTGAACGTTTTGCGGTGCGCAACTCAGGTGCGCACACCGTGGTGGAAGGTACGGGTGACCACTGCTGCGAATACATGACCGGCGGGTTTGTGTGCGTACTGGGCCGAACCGGTTACAACTTTGGTTCCGGTATGACCGGGGGGTTTGCTTACGTGCTGGACCAGGACAATACCTTCGTTGACCGGGTGAACCACGAGCTGGTGGAGATCCAGCGGATCAGCGGTGAAGCGATGGAGGCTTATCGCAGTCACCTGGAGGGCGTACTGGCCGAATACGTGGCAGAAACTGATAGCGAGTGGGGACGCAACCTCTGGGAAAACCTGGATGACTACCTGCGCCGCTTCTGGCTGGTCAAGCCCAAGGCCGCAAGCCTCAGGTCGCTGTTGTCCAGCACCATTGCCAACCCGCAATAAATGCCCGAGCGGGTGAGGTTTACGCCGTGCTGTGCACGCATAAAACCGCCCGCGCTATTTCAGAATTTGTTTGCAGCTTGGGCTTAGCGCTTGAAGCTGCGCCGTGAGGCGACCCAACATGTCCGAACGCTTGAGTAACGACTTCCAATTTATCGATGTCGGCCGCAAGGACCCCAAGAAAAAGACCCTGCGCCAGCGCAAAAAGGGCTTCGTGGAGATCTACGAGCCGCTCAAGCCGCAACAGGCGGGGGAGCAATCGCACCGCTGCCTGGGCTGCGGCAACCCGTACTGTGAATGGAAGTGCCCGGTCCATAACTACATTCCAAACTGGCTCAAGCTGGTGTCGGAAGGCAACATTCTGGCCGCGGCTGAACTGGCCCACCAAACCAACACGCTGCCTGAAGTGTGCGGGCGTGTTTGCCCACAGGATCGCCTCTGCGAGGGCGCTTGCACCCTCAACGACGGCTTTGGCGCGGTAACCATCGGCTCGGTAGAGAAGTACATTGCCGACACAGCGTTCGCCATGGGCTGGCGCCCAGACATGTCGAATGTCAAGCCGACCGGAAAGCGTGTCGCGATCATTGGTGCCGGGCCCGCTGGGCTGGGCTGTGCCGACGTGCTGGTGCGCGGTGGTGTGACCCCCGTAGTGTTCGACCGTAATCCGGAAATCGGCGGCCTGCTGACCTTTGGCATTCCTGAGTTCAAGCTCGAAAAAACCGTGCTGAGCAACCGCCGCGAAGTGTTTACCGGGATGGGGATTGAGTTCCGCCTCAACACTGAGGTGGGCAAGGACGTTACCCTTGAGCAACTGCTGGCCGACTACGATGCCGTGTTCATGGGTATGGGCACCTACACCTATATGAAGGGCGGCTTCCCCGGTGAAGACCTGCCTGGCGTACACGATGCACTCGATTTCCTGATTGCCAACGTCAACCGCAATTTGGGGTTCGAGAAGGCCCCGGAAGATTTTATTGACATGAAGGGCAAGCGCGTTGTCGTGCTGGGTGGTGGGGACACCGCCATGGATTGCAACCGCACCTCCATTCGCCAGGGCGCCCATATGGTGACCTGTGCCTACCGCCGTGACGAAGCCAACATGCCCGGTTCTCGACGGGAAGTGAAGAATGCCAAGGAGGAGGGCGTTAAGTTTTTGTATAACCGTCAGCCTATCGCCATTGTGGGCGAAGACAAGGTAGAAGGCGTGAAGGTGGTAGAGACTCGCCTGGGTGAGCCCGACGCCCGCGGGCGGCGTAGCCCAGAGCCTATTCCAGGCTCTGAGCAGATTCTGCCTGCCGATGCCGTAGTCATCGCGTTCGGCTTCCGCCCTAGCCCGGCGAGCTGGTTCGATGATCACAGCATCGCCCTGGATAGCCAGGGCCGTGTGGTGGCACCTGCCCAAGGTGGTACCTTCCGCCATCAGACCAGCCATCCGAAGATCTTCGCGGGTGGCGACATGGTGCGGGGTTCAGACCTTGTGGTAACCGCGATCTATGAAGGGCGCACTGCCGCTGAAGGGATCATGGATTACCTCCAGCTGTAAATTGGCTATCGGCTAAATAGGGCCGATAGATAAAAGGCACGGTGCAACGCCGTGCCTTTTGGCCCTGTGTCTGAGAAAATGCCCGCACTTTTCCTGCGGATGCACCCATGACTGTCCTGAAGAATGACCGTTTTCTGCGCGCCTTGCTCAAGCAGCCGGTAGACGTAACACCTGTATGGATGATGCGTCAGGCCGGGCGTTACCTGCCGGAATACCGGGCTAGCCGCGCCAAGGCCGGGGACTTCATGAGCTTGTGTAAGAATCCAGGGTTCGCGTGCGAAGTCACGCTGCAACCACTGGAGCGTTACCCACTGGACGCCGCCATCCTGTTCTCTGACATCCTGACTATCCCGGATGCCATGGGCCAGGGGCTGTACTTCGAAACCGGTGAAGGGCCTCGATTCCGCAAGGTGATTCATACTGCGGCAGACATCGATGCACTGCCCATCCCCGACCCGCACAAAGACCTGGGCTATGTGATGGATGCCGTGAGTACCATCCGTGGCGCGCTCAATGGCCGCGTGCCGCTGATTGGCTTCTCGGGTAGCCCCTGGACACTCGCCACTTATATGGTCGAGGGTGGTTCGTCAAAAGACTTCCGCAAGACCAAGGCCATGCTGTATGACCAGCCGGAGGCCATGCACCGGTTGCTGGATAAGCTGGCTAAATCAGTGATTGGTTACCTGAACGGGCAGATCGAGGCAGGCGCCCAAGCGGTGCAGATTTTCGATACTTGGGGCGGCAACCTGTCTTCGGATGCCTATCAAAGCTTCTCGCTGGCCTATATGAAGCAGATCGTGAACGGTTTGATCCGCGAGCGCGAGGGCCGCAAGGTGCCCGTTATTTTGTTCACTAAAAACGGCGGCCAGTGGCTTGAATCCATTGCCGAGGCCGGTGCCGACGCACTGGGCCTGGATTGGACGTGCGACATTGGCCAGGCGCGCCAGCGAGTAGGCGGCAAGGTGGCACTACAGGGCAATATGGACCCATCCGTGTTGTATGCAAAGCCTGCGGCGATCCGTCAGGAAGTAGCGCGCATCCTGGCCAGTTACGGGCATGGTGCCGGCCATGTGTTCAACTTGGGCCACGGCATCACACCCGAAGTCGACCCTGCTCATGCGGGCGCGTTTATCGAGGCCGTGCACGAGTTGTCCGCGCAATACCACTGCTAAGTCTGGCGACAGCGTCAGCGTAAAATTTGTTTCGGAGAAAGCCCTAGAGAAGTCAGGCGTACAAGAATTTAGAGTGCGCCTCCTCTGGCGGGACTGTCCGCTCGGAGCACTATGACGTCCGAGGACTTTTTTCATGAAAGGAATTTTGAAGCCCACTCAACTCGCGTTGGCCATCTGTGCCAGCATGGTTGCCGGGCAGGTAGTGGCGCACGGCTATTTGTCTTATCCACCTTCGCGCGCTGCGTTATGCCAGCAAGGCTTGAACGCCAATTGCGGGCCCGCTCAGTGGGAGCCGCAAAGCGTTGGCGAAACGGCCAAAGGGTTCCCGGCTTCGGGGCCCGCTGATGGTCAACTGGCTAGCGGCGGTAAATCCCTTGGCGCGGCGCTTGACGTTCAATCGGCTGAGCGTTGGACCAAGACTGAGCTTGCCGACCGTAATGTCACCTTCGATTGGCAGTTCCTGGCGGCCCATCCGGCTACCCGCTTTGAATACTACATCACCCGCCAGGGCTGGAATCCCAATGAGCCGCTAACCCGTGCGGCGCTGGACGCCGAGCCGTTCTGCAGCTTTGAAACCAATAACGTGATACCGATTGACGGTGCTGCCGGTGGCGTCGGTCCGCTCCAGCACAAGCATGCATGCACGCTGCCCGCCGACCGTTCTGGTTACCATGCGCTCTATGCCATCTGGACCGTGGGCGACACGGACAACGCGTTTTACAACGTAGCTGACATTGATATCACCGCTGAAACAGGCCCGGCGCCTATCGATGGATGGCAGGGCGTTGCCAACATCCCGGCTGTTCAGCTGTTGTTACCCGGCGATAAGGTAACGGCCCGTGCTTTCCGCAGCGGTACTGAAAGCCCCGAACATAGCGTAATGCTGGACATCCAGTCAGCCGAGCAGGGCCAACCTGCCAATTGGGCATTCGACTTGGCCACTAAGATCAATGCCACTCAGGCGCAGATCCGTGCGGGCGCACGTACCAGTGAAGGCCAAATCGAGCCCGTGCGCGGCGCTAACAGCATCTATGCCAAGGCGGACTCTGGCGTCACCAACTACCAGATGGCCTTCGAACTCAAGCCTGATACCGAGGCGCGGCTTTCGCTACAAAACCTGCAACCGTCCTATGAGTTAGTGAAAGGCCAAGCGGAACTGGGCTTAACGGTGCGCACCAACCGCCGCCTTAACATCGAAGCTGGCTTGTATGACGCCAACCATAAGGCGGTCGGCAGTGTTCGGCAGACTGTAGAACCTGGTGACAGCGTGATCAACCTTGAGGCACGCGGCATGCCAGGGGACTACAGCCTAAACATGATCGGCAGTACTGAAGATGGCCGTGCCAACCTTCAGGTCAGCGAGCCGGTTCAGCTTACTGGCGAGGGTGCTGCGGACTACGACCAAGTGTTCCCTAGCGGGCTAGGTACCTACAAGGCCGGTACGCGTGTTCTACAGCCCAAAGACGAGCGTGTGTACGAGTGCAAACCCTTCCCCGCAGAGGGCTGGTGCAACATTTACGACCTGAACGCTACCCAGTATGAGCCGGGTACCGGCAGTCACTGGGAAGACGCCTGGATCGCTCGCTAACAGCGGCCATAGCGAGGCTACCCCGGTGCATCTTGCCGGGTTAGCCGAAGGAAAGCTTCATGACTACTGAACCGTACTCGCAGGCTCAGAAGCTGCTTCACTGGCTCTCGGCCGCCGTTATCTTATGGACGCTATCTACCGGATTTTATGTGGCGCTTGTGGCCGTCGATCCAGACATCAAAGCCTGGGTTGGGTGGGTTAACGTCTCGCTGACTACCTTGTTCATCCCCCTGTTCATCTGGCGGTGCTGGTTGGCTTGGAGGCATCGAGTGACGCTGGTGGCACAGCGCCGCGCACCCATGGCTCGCTTGGCGAAAGTAGTGCACGCCATTATTTATCTGACCGTAGGGGTGGTGTTGCTAACCGGCGTGCTAATGATGGAACGCTCCATCGTGGTGTTTGATTGGTTCGCCCTGCCGCAGCCTTTGCAGGACCCTGCCCTTATCGGGCTGTTCCATACGGTGCACAGTGCTAGTTGCGCAGTGCTAGCTGTGCTGGTTGGGCTGCATATTGCCGCAGTCATCAAGCATGCGCTCAAGGGCCAGTCGGTACTGGGCCGTATGCTATGAGTAGCTTCAGCCCTTACGTGCTGTGGGTATTGCCGATCATTACGGTAATGGGTGGCGGTTGGGCTGTTCGCAATGCCTGGCAGATGCCGTTACCAGAAACGCCCGCCCCGCCGGTTGCCGCCCAGGCCGTATCAGAAGCGCCTATATTATCGCCTCACGCGCTCGTACGGTTATTCGATCTGCCTTCGACTTTGCCACCCGCGCAAGCGCAAACGGCGCTAAAGCTAAAAGCCAGTGTTGTGGCTGGGGCAGATTCCCGAATTCTTGTAGAGCACGCAAGCCAGGTACACGGGTACCAGGTGGGTGACACGCTCCCAGACGGCAGCCAGCTCCGCGAGGTGAATGCGCAGGGCGCGGTGTTGTGGCGGCGCGGCGAGGCAGTGTTACTGCCTTTTTCAAAAGCGACTGCCAGCCCTTTATATTTGAAAGCAATTGAAGGGCAGCCAGCCGCAGGCACAAAGCACCATCTGCGCCCCAGCCCCCTGGTAGATATCCAATCATGAAACCTGACAGGCTTGTGTTAGCCCTGGTGCTGGCCGCCCCGCTTCTGTTTAGCGCCTCGGGTTTGCGTGCCGATACCTGGATGCTTTCCATGGAAGATGCCGACGTTGCAGATGTTGCAACCGAAGTTGCCAGCATTCTCGGCCTGACTGCTATCGTCGATCCCAAGGCCAAGGCGCGTCTGACCGTGCGCTCAGACCAAGCGCTGGACCGGCACCAGGTGCGCGAACTCTTTTACACCGTACTCGAAAGCAGAGGGCTGGCAGCGGTGGAAGAAGAGGGGCATCTTTTAGTGGTCCCCGCCGCTGACGCTAAGGCGCGCGCCGCCAGCCGCACCGACTTGGGTATAACAACCCAAGTGTTGGCGCTCCATAGCGCACAAGCCAGTGATCTGGCGGCATTGCTTAAGCCTTTGGCCTCGGCCCAAGGCTACGTAGGGCCTTCTGCGTCTGCCAATGCACTGGTTATTACCGATACGGCAGCCAATGCACGCCGTCTTGCCAACCTGGCGCAAGCATTGGACAACGGTGAGCAAGCAGGCCATGACGTCCTAGCCCTGAAGTACGCCGACGCCAGCGAGCTGGCCACCTTGCTTGACCAGGCCAGCCATCGCAAGGGCGACGACACTCCCCGTGTCATTGCCGACCCTGCTGGCCGCAAGCTCGTACTGCTCGGCCCTCCGGCGCTGCGTGAGCGGCTGAAAGCGCTGGCCTTGAACCTGGACGTGCCACGAGCGACTGACCGTAATGCGGCAGTGATTCACCTTAGGCACGGCGATGCCAGGCAATTGGCTGAGGTACTTGACCCGTTAAGCCAGCAGGCAGGCGAGCCGGTTGATGGGTTGCCCCAGCAGCGTGGAGGGGCGGTGCAATCGGCGACGGTGCGCGCCGACGAAAGTCAAAACGCGCTGGTCATGATCGGGCCGTCCAAAGCTATTCGCACGTTGCAAGCCTTGGTTCATCAGCTCGACCAACCTCGCGCGCAGGTGATGATCGAGGCCGCCATCGTTGAAATCAGTGGCGATACCAGCGAGGCGTTGGGTGCACAGTGGGGGCTGCAGCGTGGAGACCTAGGCGGCTCGGCCAGCTTCCCCGGTACCGGCATCGCTCCGCTCGGTAGGCTGGCCGACGAGATCGAGTTACCTGACGGCGGTTTGCTGCGCCTGGGTAATGATCGTTTCAGGCTGCTGATATCAGCCCTCGCCAGTAATGTGAACAGCAACCTGTTGTCCACGCCCAGCCTGATGACCTTGGACAATCAGGAGGCGGAGATTCTGGTAGGCCAGAACGTTCCTTTCCTGACCGGGAGCTATGCCACCGGTAACAATGGTTCGGATAATCCATTCACCACGGTGGAGCGTCGGGATGTCGGGATCAAGCTCAAGATCCGCCCACATATCAACGACGGCGATGCCATGCGCCTGGAGATCGAGCAGGAGAACTCGGAGGTTGCGCCTACTACGGACCCCGCTGTGAAAGACCTGATCACCAACAAGCGCAGCCTGAAAAGCACCATCCTGGCTCGGGACGGGCAGATAATCGTACTGGGTGGCTTGATCAAAGACAGTGTCCGCCAGACTGAAAGCGGTGTGCCAGGGCTCAAGCGCCTGCCTTGGGTCGGCCGCCTGTTCACCTGGCGGCGTGATACTCAGGTCAAAACCAACCTGATGGTGTTCCTGCGGCCAACGGTAATGCGCGAGCCAGCAAGCCTGAGCGGTTTGGCTGAGCGGCAGCTGCAGCGGGCACGGCAGACCGAAACCGAAGTGATTGACGACCCACGTGGGCGCCGCGTGCCTAACGCTGCGCAAGCACTCTTCGAGGAGGCAAGGGGCGCTGATGAGTGAGCTGTTATTGCCTCAAGTACCGTTCCGCTACGCCTCGCACACGGGTGTTTTGCTTGAGGGCACTGCGAAATCGCCCATCCTGGTCTGCCGTGGCCAGCCCGCCTGGGAGGTTTGCGCGGAGGCCCGCCGCTGGCTAGGGCGCGAGCCTGGCCTGCACATCGTTGACGAAAGCACCTTTGCACAACGTTTGGCACATCATTATCAAGGCGACGATCAAGACGCGTTGCAAGTGGCTGAGCGCTTGAACGAAGACCAGGACCTTAATCGTTTGGCAGTGGAGCTGCCGCACAACTTGGATGTGCTTGAAGACCAGGCAGAGGCCCCGATAATCCGGCTGATCAACGCGCTGTTGGCGCAGGCAGTACGGGAGCGGGCATCCGACATCCATTTGGATACCGAGGAGCATGCCGTTGTAGTACGCCTTCGCGTAGATGGGCACCTTCGCGAGGTGTTACGTACGCGCCGTGAGGCCTCCTCGTCGCTCGTGTCCCGGCTGAAGGTAATGGCTGGGCTGGATATCGCGGAAAAGCGTATCCCGCAAGATGGGCGTATTGCCTTGCGCCTGGCAGGCCATGACATTGATATTCGGTTATCTACGCTGCCGTGTGTGCAGGGGGAACGGGTGGTGTTGCGGCTGTTGGACCGCAACGCAGTACCGGTCAGCCTCGCACACATCATGCCTGCCGGCCCTACCTTGGAGCGGCTACACCGAGTACTCGCAAAGCCACATGGTATTTTCTTGGTAACCGGGCCCACCGGCTCGGGCAAAACCACCAGCCTTTACGCGGCATTAGCTAGCCTGCGGGAGCAGGCGCGCAACATTCTCACCGTGGAAGACCCCGTGGAGTATCACCTGCCCGGGATTGGCCAGTCGCCCGTGAACACGGCAGCCGGCATGACCTTCGCGCGGGGGCTGCGCGCGATTCTCCGGCAGGATCCCGATGTGGTGATGGTGGGTGAAATTCGAGACAGGGAGACAGCCGAGGTGGCAATCCAGGCCGCGCTTACAGGCCATCTGGTTTTGTCTACCTTGCACACTAACAGCGCGGTAGGAGCGGTTATCAGGCTGCTGGACATGGGCGTGGATACGTATTTGCTAGCATCCAGCCTGACAGCCTTGCAATCCCAACGCTTGGTGAGGTTGTTGTGCCCGCACTGCAAACAGCCCGGTCAGAAGGGAGGGTTTGAGCCGGTAGGTTGCGAACACTGCCGCCATGGCTATCGTGGGCGTATGGCCCTGTACGAACTGGTAGAGGTTGACTCATCGCTCACGCTGGCTATCCATGATGCCGCCAGTGAGCAGCACCTTGAACAGCTGGCCCGCCAGCAAGCACCAGGCCTGGCAGCTGCAGGGTTAGAGGCAGTAGCGGCAGGCCTCACTAGCCTGACTGAAGTGCGCCGTGTGGTGCAGGTTGGGTCATGAATCGCTACCGCTTTCGCGCCGAAGACGCGCAGGGTCACACGCACCAAGGCGTAGAAAGCGCCGTCAGCCCGGCGGCATTACGCCAACAGCTGCGCTCACGCGGTTGGGTGCCCCGTCATATAGCGGCCGCTACTCGTAGCGCACGCACAAGGAAGGTTGCAGGAGCGGAGCTCGCTCTCGCGACTCGCCAACTCGCTACCTTGCTTCAAGCAGCGGTTCCACTGGCGGATGCCTTGGGAGCCGTGGTTAGGCAAGTGCCCGGCACCCCTATGGGCCGTGTATTCCAGGCGGTGCTCGGCGCGGTGATAGAAGGGCGCAGCCTCGCCTCGGCCATGGCCGCTGAGCCTGGGGTGTTTTCTAACCTTTACCGCACCACCGTGGAGGCGGGTGAGCAGTCAGGCCACCTTGGCCAGGTGCTAGAGCAACTCGCTGACCACTTGGAAGCACGCCAGCTTACGCGCCAGCGCCTCATTACAGCGCTGGTATACCCCGTGCTATTGCTGCTAGTGAGTGCACTGATCGTGGCGTTTTTGCTGGGTTACGTAGTGCCGGATATCCTTGCGCTGTTTACCGGAAGTGGGCAAGCACTGCCGTGGCCAACGCGGGTGTTAATGAGCTTTACAGGTTTTTTGGACAAGGCATGGCCCTGGCTCGCTGGGCTGTTGGCGTTTGCGGCTTTTACTACCCCAATCCTCTTGCGCAGGCCCAACGTGCAGCTTCGCGTAGATACCTTGTGCCTGCGGCTCCCCCTGCTGGGCTCGACCCTGCAAAATGCCGAGGCTGCTCGGTATATCAGCACGTTGGCGATCATGCTCGGCAGTGGAGTGCCGTTATTGGCGGCGTTGCGGATTGCAAACGCCGTGTTGGGCAATACCGCGCTTCGTATTCGCTTGGCCGGCGTGGCCGAACGTGTGGCCGAAGGCGGCGCACTGGCATCGGCACTTCAAGCGACCGGAACCCTCAGTGCCTTGATGCTGCAATTGATCACGAGTGGCGAGCAGTCCGGCAACCTCGCCGTCATGATGCACCGCGCCGCCGACCAGCAAGAAAAACTCCTTGCCAATCGCCTCGCCGTAATCCTCAGCCTCTTCGAGCCCCTGATGCTGGTCGGGATGGGGCTCGTGGTCATGTTTATCGTAATGGGCGTATTGCTGCCCATCCTCAGCCTTAACCAACTGGTAACTTGAATGCGCATAGTGCATCGGCACCTCGCTGCTCAGCGGGGCTTCACCCTGATCGAAATCATGATTGTGGTTGTAATCATTGGCGTGCTGGGCGCCTTGATCGTGCCCCAATTCATGGGCCGGCCCGAACAAGCCAAAATCACGGCGGCCCGCAGCGATCTCAAAGCCATCACCACAGCGATCGAAATGTACCGGCTGGATAACGGCCATTACCCCAGTACCGAACAAGGGCTGGCAGCGTTGGTAACACGGCCCCAAGGCGAGCCGCCGGCCATGAACTGGAGCCCCCAAGGTTACTTGCGGCAAGTGCCCGTGGACCCATGGGGCACACCCTACCAGTACGCTTTGGCCGGCAGTGTGTTCACGCTGCGTTCATTCGGTGCAGACAAACAACCGGGCGGTATCGACGGGGCTGCAGATATTGACGCGTGGGCGCCTTGAGTCGAGGCGCTCAACGCGGCTTTACGCTGCTTGAGCTTCTGGTAGTCATGGCTGTGATAGGCGCAGTGCTCGCTACGGCAAGCCTCGTTGTAGGCCCTGACCCTCAACGCCAAGGCCGTCACACGCTGATGGAGCTAGGGGCCCGCTTGAGTGCGCTGCGCGAGCAAGCGGTGTTGCTTGACCGCCACTATGGCGTTGCATTGAGTGAAGGGCGATGGCAGGCAATGGGGCTGCACGAAGGGGCGTGGGTGGCGCTTGAGCCTACAGGCGTTTTGGTTGACAACCTTGCCTGGCAGCTAAGGGTAGGTGGTCAGCCCGTGCCGCTGCCCACCACAGTGCCCGGCGCCCCTCAGCTACTGGCATTGGCCAGCGATGAGCTGAGCGAATTCGAGCTGAGCCTGCAAATGAACGCAGAGCGCATTGGGGTGCTGCACAGTGACGGTGCCCGTGACCCGGAGGTGAAACCTTGAAGGGGCAGCAAGGGTTTACCCTGCTGGAATTGCTGGTCGCTCTGGCGGTGTTTGCCACCCTGGCGGCGGCAGGGGTATCAGCTGCGAATTGGAGCGTGCTCAGTCAGCAGCGGTTGGAGGCACGCTGGTTCGCCAGCATTGCGCTAGATAACCACCTTCATCTCCTGAGTCTGGAGCCCGAATCTCTACGTGCCAACAGCATCGCGCTGACCTTTGCCGGTAACCAGTGGCGGCTGGAGCAACGCCTCGAAGCCTCTGGGGCTCACACCCTGAGTGTGAGTGAGGCGTCTAATGGCGAACGCCTGGCCTATTGGTCGAGCCACGCTGATGAGTAATAACCAGGCGGGTTTTACCTTGGTGGAGTTACTGATCGCCGTTGCCTTGTTTGCAGTGTTAGGCATCGCCTGTGCACGCCTTTTCGACATGATTTGGCGGGTAGAGCAAGGAGTATCTGCCCGCAGTCAGACACTACGTGAAGTACAGCGCACCTTCACCGCCGTGGAGCATGATGTTACGCATGCCGTCACCTGGTATGCGCCGTTTTATCTGGATCAGCAGCAACTGACTTTCGCCAGCGCAGGGTGGCGCAACCCTTTGGACCTGCCGCGCAGTGAATTGCAACAGGTGAGCTATCGGGTCGAAGGTAGTGAACTCTGGCGCCATGCACGAGGGGATAACGGTGCAGCTACTCAACGCCGGCTACTCGGTGAGCTTTTAAGTGCTCGCTGGCAGGTGTTGGCTGCCGACGGCCAGTGGTTGGACACGTGTGAAGCACACTGCCGCCCTCTCGCACTGCGCCTGACCCTTGAGCACAGCTTGTATGGTTCACTGACCCGCGTACTACGTTGGCCAGGGGCTGGTCATTGAGCCAACAGCGAGGAATGGCGCTGCTCAGCGTGCTGTTGATACTCACCCTGGTCCTGCTGCTGGTAGGAGGATTAATGCGCCAGCAGCGCGTGACCGTGGCGGCCACTGTCATGCAATTGGACACCCTGCAGCTACGCCAGGCCCTGCTGGAAGGGGAGGCGCGTCTATTGAAGCAGCTTCCCCGATGGGAGCGCGCACGGGCCGGGCCTGTCCACCTCGACGCGCCTTGGGCCCAACCGCGCACCTGGACATTAGAAAACGGTACGCGTTTACAGGGCAAAATCGTCGACTTGACGGGCCGCTTCAATCTGGCCTGGCTGGCACGTCCGACGGGTTCAGAACAGTTCCGACGCCTACTGCACGTGCTGGACCTGACGGAGGTCGCCCTGCCCGAGACGCCTCTGCCAGCCTGGCGTGATCTTAGCCAGGCCCGTCTTTTGCCCGGCGTCACACGGCCTTGGCTGGCGCGGCTGGATCCGCACGTTGCCTGGATGCCGACCGCTGCGCGGATCAACGTAAACACAGCCGAGGCGCCCTTGCTGGCAAGCCTGGGCGTACCCTTTGACATTGCAGTGCGCTTGGTAGGCGAGCGCCCACCGGGCGGATTTTCGACGGTACAGGCATGGCGCGACCAGCCTGGACTGCAAGGTGTTCCCTTGCAAGCTGGTGACCTGGCTGTGAATAGCCGTTGGTTTCGCCTGGAGGTAACTGCCCAATACCAGCAGCGAGGCCTGAGTTTGCGTTCGGATGTGGAATTGGCCACTGCTAACGGGCGCCCGCAGGTGCTTAGGCGCTGGATACGTGCCATCCATGAAGAGGCCTCAACCCCATGACCACCTGGCTGTATGTGCTACCGCAGCAAGCCTCTGACCTGGACGCTCAGCCGTGCTGGCTGATACGTGACACTGGCGAGGTGACCAACATCGTACTGGCTGACTGTACCCGCAAGCTTAAGGGCGAGCCGGTACAGGTACTTTTGCCGATGGAGCGCTTTGGCGTTCACCGCTGCGCGCCATGGCGGCACCGCCGTAAGCCAAGTGTCGAAACCCTGCTGTTTGAGCTAGAAGAGCATTTGCTGCAACCGCTCGAACAGCTTAAGGGCTGGCGCGGCAGTAAGGATGCAAGCGGCTGTTATGACGTATGGGTAACAGATGCAGAACACTACGACGCGATAGTGAGTTACCTGAGAGAGGTTTTACCTGGCATGGTCGGCGTGTACATCGATGCAGAGGCATGCACCCCTGCTCAACCAGGCGCCATGTGGCTGGGTGACCGCTGGCTGGTGGGCGGTGAGGGCTTGCCCAGGCTCGCTGCCAGTGATCCTTGGTTAAGCGCCCTAGAACAGGCTGGCGATCAACCTATCCCGCGGCTAGCGACGCCTTCTTCCTTATGGCAACTGTTAGAGCGTTCCAAGGGCCTGAACCTGCTCGACAGCCGCCGTAAACCGAGCGCATGGCCTTGGGCAGCCACGTGCGTGATAGCGCTTGGCGCTTTCGGGTTGGTAGGGGCTGCCGAATACCGTGTGGGCTCAACGCTGGCGGCCAGCAACTTTATTCTTGCTCAGCGCAATGAGCTGCGCCTCGCCCAGCTGTACCCAGGCCATCCATCAGGCCCTGAGCAACTAGCACACCTCTTTTCCTCCGGAGCATCCAAGCCTATGGCCTGGCTGCCTCAGCTAGCAGGCCTGCTGCATCAGTTGGATGCTATGCCTGGCGTACGTGTTCACACCATTGAGCGCGGGCCCGGTCAGCCATGGCGCCTTAGCGTAAGTACGGGCCGATTGGAAGACATTCATCTCGACCCTACCCAGTGGCGCCTGCTGAATATGACAGCCGAAGGTGGGCGTTGGCAGGGCACGTTGGAAGGGGTAAAGCCGTGAATGTAGGCGCGCGCTGGCAACAGTCCTCAAAACGCGAGCGGCTGGGGCTATTGCTCATGGCGGCCGTGCTTATTGCCGCCGCGTTAGGTCGCTTTGTATGGTCACCGCTGGTGGAGCGCAGTCAAGCGGCCTGGGCCGAGCAGGCCGAGCAGGTGTTGCTGGCGCGGCGCCTGGCCAGCGCAACGGTGGAGGCATTGCCTGAGCCACCGTTCACTGCCGACCAACTCCATGCGTATTTGATCGAGGTAGGGCTAGTGGTGAAGCGCATGGATGTAGCGGCAGCCCGTGTACAGATGACCGTGGAAGGCGACGCCGCTGCGGTATGGCAGTGCCTGGAGCGCTTGGACCGCTCTGCGCTGAGCCTTGAAGCCCTAAGGCTTGAAAGGGAGCAGTCTCGATTACGGCTGATCCTCACCGTGTCGGGCCTTGCTCGACCGGCTTAAGTTTGGCTTCAGCCAGGCGCGTTAGCCTGGCTCCATGTGATCGATAACCCATTGGAGAAACGCCCATGAAAGCCCTTATCGCTGCTGCTGGCCTTGCATCGTTGATGTCCGCTACTGCTTTTGCTGCCTATTCCGGCCCTAATGCCGAGCAGGGAGCTGCGGGCACTGCGCCGCAACAGGTTGAGACGGTCAAAGCCGCCCTTGCCGCCCCGGACGACGCGAAGGTGGTACTGGAAGGCCAGGTCACCAAGCGTATCAAAGGCGATCATTACGAGTTCACCGACGGTACCGGCACTGCAAACGTTGAAATCGACGACGACAAGTGGCCTGCTGGTGCTCAGGTCAACGAAAAGCAGCGGGTTCGCTTGATAGGCGACGTGGACAAAGACCACGGCAAGGTGGAAATCGACGTAGATCAGGTGCAGGTACTGAACTGATCGCTGCTCAAGAAACCGGCTTAGGCCGGTTTTTTATTGCCTGGTAATACAGGAAGCCGTGCCAGCTTGATAGCCACCGCCAAGGCAAGCACAAGCAAGGTACCGATAAACAACCCTATACCGTTCCAGCCACCCAGGTGCCAAGCCACACCGCCCAGGGTGCCTGCCAGGCTGGAGCCCAGGTAGTAGCTGAACAGGTACAGTGAGGAGGCTTGCCCCTTGGCTTGGGTAGCACGCCGCCCGATCCAACTGCTGGCCACCGAGTGGGCACCGAAGAAGCCGAAGGTGAATACCAGCATGCCCGCCAGAATAGCGCCTAGCGGTGGCAGCAAGGTGAGCACTAGCCCCACCAGCATCACGGCAATCGCCACCCAGAACATCTTGCGACGGCCATATTTATCGGCAAGGGCACCCACCTGTGCCGAGCTATAGATGCCCGCCAGGTAAACGATCGACAGTAGCCCCACCGCCGCTTGGCTGAGCGCATAAGGGTCGGCGAGCAAACGATAGCCAATGTAGTTGAACAGGGTGACGAAGCCGCCCATCAGCAGGAAGGCCTCCAAGAACAGCCATGGCAGGCCGGCATCCTTGAAATGGACCGTGAAGCCTTCGAGCAAGGTGCGTGGGTTGAGCGTACGGCTACGGAAGTTACGCGAAGGCGGCAGTATTTTCAGGAAGACCACGGCGGCACCCAAGGCCAGCCCGCCGATCACCAGCGTAGCGATGTGCCAACTTACGTAATCGATCAATACACCTAGGATCAGCCGCCCGGACATGCCGCCAATGGCATTGCCACCAATATACAAGCCCATGGCCAGGCCAATGTGCTCGGGGTGAATTTCCTCACTCAGGTATGTCATGGCCACGGCCGCCACGCCACTAAGCGAAAGGCCAAGCAGCGCGCGCATTAGAAGAATCCCGCCCCAATTCGGCATCAAGGCACTGGCGACTGTGAAGAAGGCTGCGCTGAATAGCGCCGTCACCATCACAGGCTTTCGCCCCACCCGGTCGGAAATAGGGCCCGTAATGAGCAGGCCGATGGCGAGCATACCGGTAGACACTGACAGAATCAGGCTGCTTTGCGCTGCATTGATGGAAAACTCACCGGACAGCAGCGGCATCATCGGTTGCACGCAGTACAGCAAGGCGAAGGTGGCAAACCCCCCGCAGAACAGCGCCAGAACAGTACGCAGGAACTGCGGCGTGCCTTTTTCGATCCAGCGGTCGGCGTCTGAACCGATAGGGGATGCAGGTGCGGTGCGGGCGGGGTCAGCCATGACGGTTTTCACAGGGTAGCTCTGAGGATAGGAGGCTTGGAAAAGCATATAGCTGGCTAAACATGACTTCCAATATATTATTCGACCTGTTTTATAGGTTTCGAGTATCGTTCATGGAGCTTCGTCACTTACGTTATTTCATCGCGGTTGCTGAACATTTGCACTTCGGCCGCGCCGCCGAGGCGCTTGGCATTAGCCAGCCACCGCTCAGCCAGCAGATCCAGGCGTTGGAGTTGGAAGTAGGCGCTCGGCTGTTTGACCGCACCAACCGGCGAGTTGCGCTAAGCGAAGCTGGCCGTCTGTTTCTGGACGAAGCCCGACATGTACTGGCCCAGGTCGATAAAGCCGCTGATGTAGCTCGCCGTGCTCAACTTGGGGAGTTGGGAGAACTCAAGATCGCGTTCACCTCTTCAGCCCCCTTCAATTCAAGTATCTCCAAAGCCATTCATGCGTTTCGTACAGCGTTCCCGGCGGTTCACTTGCATCTACGCGAAATGAGCAGCCAGGAAGTCGCCGATGCCTTGCAGGAGAACGCCGTCGAAATAGGGTTCATGCGCCCCTTGCCATTGCCGGAGACGCTGCACCCTGTGGAACTGTTCAGAGAACCCTTAGTGGCGGTGGTGAACGCCAGCCACCCATTGGCGGCATTACCGGAGGAAGCATTACCTTTGGCAGCGCTGGCCGAAGAGCCGTTTGTGTTCTTCCCGCGCAGTTACGGCAGTGGCCTGTATGCGCAGTTGCTGGCCCTCGCTCAAGCAGCGGGTTTTAGCCCTCATTTTGCTCAGGAAGCTTCCGAAGCCATGACCATCATTGGGCTGGTATCCGCCGGGCTTGGGGTGTCAGTGTTACCTGCTTCGTACCAGGCCATTCGTATTTCCGGCGTGGTATACAAGCCCTTACTGGATGAAGCCGCCGACTCAGCGGTGTGGCTGGTGCGCCGGTCGGGGCCAGGTTCGGCAATGGCGGAGGCCTTTACTCAATTGCTATTAGGGCATCGGTAGTCAATTCATAACGGAGGCACATATGCGAGCGCTTGGGATCATTGGCGGGATGAGTTGGGAGTCCACGGCTACCTACTACCGGTTGCTCAACGAAGGTGTACGCCAGCGTAAGGGCGGCTTGCATTCAGCGCCGCTGTTGCTTCATTCGGTGGACTTCGCCCAGGTTGCCGCCTTGCAGAAAGCGGGTGAATGGGAAGCTGCCGGCGCATTGTTGGGCGAGGTTGCTCAAGGCCTAGAGCGTGCCGGCGCTACGGCATTGCTGTTGGCCACCAATACCATGCACAAGGTCGCCCCCGCCATCGAGGGCGCGGTACAGATTCCGCTTTTACATATTGGCAACGCAGTAGGCAGTCGGCTCAAGGCCCAGGGCGTGCGCAAGGTCGCACTGCTGGGCACTCGATTTACCATGCGAGAGCCTTTTTATGGCGAGCGTCTAGCCCAACAGTTCGGCCTCGACGTGCTACTGCCTAGCGATGTGGAAATGGATGAAATCGACAGGGTGATCTTCACCGAGTTGTGCCTAGGCCACATTCGACCTGAGGCTAAAGCCTACTACTTGGCATGCCTGGCCCGCTTACACGCCGCTGGTGCCGAAGCCGCTATCTTAGGATGCACCGAGATTGGCTTGCTCATCCAGGCGCAGGATACTGACCTACCCCTAGTGGACAGCACGGAAGCGCATGTGGAAAGCGGCTTGGCGTGGATGTTGGGGTAGGCGTGGGCCTTAGCACACCTCTCCAGCCGCATGCCCGGACGCCCACGCCCATTGGAAGTTGAAACCACCTAAGTGGCCGGTAACGTCCAATACTTCGCCGATAAAGTACAACCCTGGGCTTTTGAGCGATTCCATGCTCTTGGAAGAGACTTCTCGGGTGTCCACGCCGCCCAGGGTGACTTCTGCGGTGCGGTAGCCTTCGGTGCCCGCCGGGGTCCAGCGCCATTCGCTCAGTTGGCTGGCCATCGCGTGCAACTGGCCGGGGGTGTATTGCTTCGTCGGCCGGGAGTCGAAGCCATGCTCGCACAGCAGCTGCGCCATCTTTCGGGTAAACACCTCCCCTAGCACGGTGCGAAGCTCTGCATTGGGGCGTTCAGCCTGCTGGGTAAGAAGCCAGGTCACCGCGTCGTGGTCCGGCAGCAGGTTGAGGGTCAGCGTGTCGCCTGGCTGCCAGAAGGACGACACCTGTAAGATCGCCGGCCCGCTCAAGCCCCGGTGAGTAAACAGCACATTCTCTCGAAAGCTGTGGCCGTTGCAGGTGGCGATGCAGTCCACCGAGGTGCCTGATAGCTCGGTACACAGGGATTTGAGCTGATCGGTGATGGTAAAAGGCACAAGGCCTGCGCGGGTGGGCAGCAGGGTATGGCCAAACTGCGCGGCCAGTTGGTAGCCAAACCCGGTAGCCCCGAGGGTGGGGATGGATAACCCACCCGTAGCGACCACCAATGATTCGCAGCTCAACAGGCCGGCGCTGGTGGTCAGGCGGTAGCCGCCGGTGATGGCCTCTACCTGCTCCACCCGGGTGTTCAGGCGCACTTCGGCGCCGGTACGCTCACACTCAGTAAGCAGCAGCGCCAGGATGTCGCTGGCCTTGTTGTCGCAGAACAACTGCCCGAGCTTTTTTTCGTGATAAGGCACGCCATGCGCTGCGACCAGGCCGATGAAGTCCCACTGGGTGTAACGGGCCAAGGCGGATTTACAGAAGTGCGGGTTCTGCGACAAGAAGTTCGCAGGCTCGGTGTACAGGTTGGTGAAGTTACAACGCCCACCCCCAGACATGAGGATTTTCTTGCCGGCTTTGTTGGCGTGGTCCAGCACCAGCACCTTGCGCCCTCGGGCAGCGGCAGTGACGGCGCACATAAGGCCCGCCGCGCCTGCACCAATGATGATGACGTCTGGTTTCACAGCAGGCGTACCCGAAGAGAACGGCCTTTGATCTTGCCCTTGTTGAGCCGGTCAAGCGCCTGCTTGGCCACGCCGCGCTCTACGGCTACGAACGCTTGGTAGTCGAAGATGGCGATCTTCCCAACCTGCGCGCCAGGGATACCCGCGTCGCCTGTGAGCGCACCGAGAATGTCGCCAGGGCGCACCTTGTCTTTCCGGCCTGCGGCAATGCATAAGGTCGCCATGGCCGGAACTAACGGCCCGTCACCCTGGTTGGTCAATTCTTCCAGGGGGCGCCAATTGACCTGAGACTTCTGCAGAGCCTCGATAGCTTGGGCACGGTGAGCCTCAGCCGGGGCTACCAGGCTTACCGCCATGCCGCTCTGGCCCGCGCGGCCTGTACGGCCTACGCGGTGGATATGGATTTCCGCATCCCGCGCCAGCTCTACGTTGATCACCAGGTCCAAGGCCTCGATGTCGATCCCCCGCGCGGCGACATCGGTCGCGACCATCACCGTGGTGGAGCGGTTAGCGAACAACGCCAGCACCTGGTCGCGGTCGCGTTGCTCCATGTCGCCGTGGAGTGCGTTGGCACTGATGCCCTTGCTTACCAGCAAGTCGGTGAGTTCCTGGCACTGCTGGCGCGTGAAGCAAAAGGCTACACAACTTTGAGGGCGGAAATGCCCCAGCACTTTAAGCACTGAACTCAAGCGTTGCTCGGCATCGACCTCGTAGAAGCGTTGCTCAATCTTGCGGTCGTCATGCAGCGCCGCCACTTTGACCGTGCGCGGGTTACGCATGAAACGGCCCGCCAGTGCCTCAATGCCCTTGGGGTAGGTGGCGGAAAACATCAACGTCTGCCGCCGGCTTGGCGTTTGCTCGATGATCGCAGCAATGGCATCCACGAAACCCATGTCCAGCATGCGGTCGGCTTCGTCCAGTACCAGCGTATTCAACCCGCTTAGCACCAGGGTGCTTTTGTCCAGGTGCTGCTGCACTCGGCCTGGCGTGCCTACGATGATGTGCGCGCCATGCTCCAGCGAACCCACCTGCGGGCCGAAGGGCACGCCACCGCACAAAGTAAGCACCTTGATGTTGTCTTCGGCACGGGCCAGGCGACGGATTTCCTTGGCGACTTGGTCCGCCAGCTCCCGCGTGGGGCATAGCACCAAGGCCTGGCAGCCAAAATAACGGGGGTTGATAGGGTTCAGTAGGCCAATACCGAAGGCGGCGGTTTTGCCGCTACCAGTGCTGGCCTGGGCAATCAGGTCTGTGCCTTCCAGAATGACCGGTAGGCTATGCGCCTGTATCGGTGTCATCTGGGCATAGCCAAGCGATGCGAGATTAGAGAGCAGGGCTGGCGACAGCGGCAAGGTTTCAAAAGCGGTGGCGGTCACGGCAAGGTCCTGCGCGAAAAAATGTGGCGCAGTTTAGCAGCCTGTGACCGATCCCCCTATGCGTCTGGCCCAGGCGGCGGACGAACTGCGCGCAGGCCTACCTGCGGTGACAGCTGTACGAAAATGGTGGCAGCAAACATGGCCATCAAACCAATGGTCAGGAAGGTGAGCTGGAAGGCGCCCAACACACTTTCGATACCATCCTGACCGATAGTGGACTCGAACCCTCCCAACAGTGCGCCTGCGCATGCCACCCCAAGGCTCATGGATAGCTGCGCCACCACTGCCAATAAGCTGTTGCCGCTACTGGCTTCCTGGTCACCCAGGTCAATCAATGTGACGGTGTTCATTGCCGTGAACTGCATGGAGTTGATGGCGCCCAGTACCGACAGGTGGGCCAGCAGCAGCGGATACGGGGTATCGGCACTTACCAGGCCCAGGCTTGCCAGCATTACACCTAGCGCGAGGGTGTTGCCGGTCAACAATTTGCGGTAGCCGAAGCGCTCGATCAGCGGGCGGGCCAGCGGCTTGGCCAACATGGCGGCGGCAGCCAGTGGGATCATACTCATGCCTGCCATGGAGGGGGAGTAGCCCATGCCCACTTGCAACAGCAAAGGTACCAGGAAGGGCAGCGCACCTGAGCCCAACCGGGCGAACAGGTTGCCTAGAATCCCCACTGCAAAGCTGCGCGTACGGAACAGGCTGGCAGCGAACAGGGGCGCTTCCATATGCACGGCCCGTAGCCAATAGGCAGCCAGGCAGGCCATGCCCGCGAACAACAACAGCATGACCCGCAGGTGCGGCAGGTTCAGCTCTCCAAGGCCTTCCATGGCGATCGTGATCAACACCATGGCGGCACCGAACAGCCCAAAGCCCAGGCCATCGAAGCGGGTGCGCTCGCCGCCGGGCAATTCGGGCAACAAGCGCCGAACGGCTACGCAGCCTAGAATCCCTACAGGCAGGTTAATCAGGAAGATCCAGTGCCAAGTGAGGTACTCCACCATCCAGCCGCCCAGGGTTGGGCCGATCAACGGCCCTAGCAGGCCTGGTACCGTAATGAAGCTAAGAATGCGTACCAACTCTGAACGAGGGTAGGCACGCAGCACCACGAGGCGGCCCACCGGCAGCAGCAGAGCACCGCCAAGGCCTTGAAGGATACGTGCCGCCACTAAGGTGGGCAGAGTGGGTGCAATCGCGCACAGCAGGGAGCCAAATGTGAACAACCCGATGGCATACGTGAACACCCGCTTTATGCCGAAGCGGTCCGCCACCCATCCCGATGCAGGGATCAGCAAAGCAACCGTGAGCATGTAGGCGATGACCACGGACTGCATGCGTAAAGGGTCTTCGGCCAGATCTCTGGCCATGGCAGGCAGAGCGGTATTGAGGATAGTGCCGTCCAGCGACTGCATGAAGAACGCGATGGCTACCACCCAGGGTATCCAGCGCGCAGTAGTGGGGTCGAGGTGGGCGTGAGTAGGCATAACCGCTCTTTTTAAGGTTCGGCCCGCGATCGAAAAGTACAGGCTAGCGACGGACTCGACGTTCTGACCATCCATGGTCGAGAAAGTCGCACGGGCGCTGCGATCAGATCGGGCAGCCCTTGGCGCGGAGAATCGCGTCGAAACGGTTAGGGTCCAACGTGCCGTTGGCAATACCCTCCAGGGTGGCGCGCTCACGGGCCAGCAAGTCGTTACAGCGCTGCACCAACTCAGGTAATTCAGCCCTGGCTGCTGCGACTACGCCGTCGCCGTCGCCGATCATCAAGTCCCCTGGCATGACCAGCATACCGGCACAGGAGATCGGAACATTGATTTCGCCACCGCCATCGGTGCTGGGGCCACGGTGCACGGCACCAATGGCGTACACCGGGAGTTCGCCGGTTTGCCATTCATCCACGTCGCGCAGGGCGCCGTTGATGACCACACCAGCAATGCCTGCCTTGAGCGCCATTGCCCGCATGATGCCGCCGAACACTGCGCGCGTGAGGTCGGCGCTGCCGTCAATGACCAGCACATCGCCAGGGTGGGCCATTTGCATGGCTTTGAGAATCATCAGGTTGTCGCCAGGGCGCACGCGAACCGTCAACGCGCTGCCCAGCATGGGCTTGTTGCCGTGAAACGCCTTGAGGCCAAGGCCGCCTACATTACGGCCGAGGCAGTCGCTTACGGCGGCGGCGGGGATTTTGCTGAACTCGCTCAACCACCTGGGATCGAGGGGCTGGACGTTGGGGTTGATCATGTAGCCTGCGGGCCATTTGCTCGAAGATACGACATCAAACATGAATAAAGCCTCGTTAAAACCGAGCAAGACCTTGCAAAGACCTTGGCGTCGGCGCTTGTCGGCGCAGTGGGAAAACCGTATTTGGGATAAGTAAGCTTAGGCCCGGGCTCCGGTTGCTCGCAAGCGTGACGCACGGGCTGGCTTAACAGTAGCTGAACCGTTGCAGCCCAGGGCTTGCTTGCGTGTCTGTGCGGCTTATAAGTCTCGCCACAGCGAGTCGAAGTCCTCTTCACGGCCGGTCGTTTCAGGGTGTGCCGAAGCGACAGGGGTCGTAGCCTGCTCGGCGAATTGGTATTCGAACTGATTGAAGCTGCCAGTGCTGGTCATTTGCTTCAATAGATGGGCGCGGTGTTCCTCACCATGGATATTGAGCACTACCCGGTGGCCTTCCTGAAAGGGCAGGCGTGGCGCCAGCAGGGTGGCGGGAATATCGATGGCGCGGATTTCCGGCAGCACCAGGCCGCGTAGGTATTCGCTGTGGGGCGCATCGTTACGGACCAGCTGCAACCCGCATGGCTGGGCATGAGGGGCGATCAATTCGATGCCCATCTGGGTACCACCCTCGCGGACCTGGCGAATCCAGCGTACTGCCGCCACGCTCCAGCCATGCGCAGGCGTGTCCTGAATGCCCACCAGTTCTCCCGCCTGCAACTGAGAAGGGACGTCCTTGCGCCATGCCAGGCAATAGCCGCCAGGGCTATGGTTAATGATTTGGAGGCTATAGGTAGGGAACTCAGGGGGTAGCGTGTGCTGCGTGGGCCCTTGAGTGTGGTACTCGATCTCTTCCACGGCAGGGACTTCCATCACTGGGCCCCATCCCGACTGTTTACCTAGCGCATTGAATTGCGCCGAAGTGCTACTGCCTGGCAGGCCGAGCTGTTCGCCGAAGGTTTGCTCGCTGCCCAGGTAATAATGCATGGCGCTCATACCGATACACACCGTGAGGTTGCCTTGCCCTGGTGTACGGTCGAAGGTGCGTTCGGCCACATTCCCCCAGGCGGCCGCCACGTGTTGCAATAAATCGATACCCACCCCTGTCGGCACAGTCAGCGGCGCCTGGGGCCGCTGCTCTATGGCAAGCTCAAGATAGGTGTGGATCTGCTGAACCAGTGGCGTGGTATCCAACCCTAGCAAGTCAGGAAGGTGTGCGTCTTCGAAGAGTGTCTTGTAGCGCGGCGGGCCATCGACGGTTGGGGCTACCGCAAACAAGCTGCTGGCTGCGAGCGCGGACTGAATGCGCACGAATTGACTCCAGCTTTCAAGCATCTCGGCCAAACGCATAATGGCGCTCTGGCGCATCTGGTTGCAGCGTGCGCTGCCAAGCAGTAAGGCTGCGGCATACGCCTGCTCTGACGTGAGCGCCTTGACATGGTGCGCCATTGGGTCTGCCACGGCGGTGTGCTGAACCTTATGTTCGCAGGCCACCAGGTAGAGGTTGTGAAGCTCAAGCCATAGCCGCTCGGGAACCGGGCAGTACAGCAGGCTGGCGCGCACCAATGGGCCGTACAGGCAATGAATGGCGCGCTGTACCGAGATGGCCATCGCCGTGGAGTGGTCGCGGCTTGCCGTGGCCATGCGTACCACGATGATCTTGTAGCCAGCGGCCAGATGGCTTTGCAAGGCCTGGCACAGGTTGGCTACTTTGCGCGCCCGCTCGTCAAGCACAATGGCCTGGTTTAGGAAGTGCCGCTCCAATTGCTTGCACACGTAATACACCTCTGGCCGAAACAGCTCCAGTAACTGCAGGCGGCTTTCGCTGGGTGTGATGAGTTGATTAAGCTCGGTCAGGCCCTGGTAGAGCAGGCGGGCCGTCTCACCGATATTGGCTTTGGGGAGCGCCGCTATCCAGTGTTTGAGGTCACGCGGATTCGCTTCGCAGAACGATAACGTGTTCTGCGAAGGGGTAGGCGCGCGTAACGACACATGGGGGCTGGGGCGAGGCATCCGTGATTCCTGGTCATCGTCCGAGGCATGGCGGCTTCAACCGGTATGCTTATGGCCGCGGGGCCGTCGTTAATCAGACTTTACCAGCAACCGGATTACATCGCACCCTGACGCAAAATACTTTAAGACGCACTGGTGGGCACGACCAAAGACGTGCTGATTGGCATGCCCAGGGCTTGCCCCATGCGTACGGGTGCAACCGCCGCCAGGGCGTGCCCCCAGGTAACTTGATCCGGCCCGAACAACAGGATTACCGTAGAGCCCAATTTGAAGCGACCCATCTCTGCGCCCTTTTCCAAATGGATAGGCCCGCGTGCCGCTTCGTCATAGCGCCAGCTCTTGAGTTCACGTTTGGGGGGCGTCACCAGCCCGGCCCAGACGGTTTCGATGGACGCCACGATCATCGCCCCCACCAATACCATTGCCATAGGCCCGCGCTCGGTGTCGAAGAGGCACACCACACGCTCGTTGCGTGCGAACAGTTCGGGGACGTTCTCGGCGGTGGTCTGGTTTACCGAGAAAATTCGCCCAGGCACGTAGATCATTTCACGCAATGTACCGGCCAAGGGCATGTGAACCCGGTGGTAGTCGCGAGGCGCCAGGTACACGGTTGCGAACTGACCACCCATGAAGGGCGCGGCGTGAGCAGGGTCGCCGCCCAACAGCTCCAGCACGCTGAAGCTGTGACCTTTAGCCTGGAATACGCGGCCGTGTTCGATTGGCCCCAACTGGCTGATTGCACCGTCTGCCGGGGCCAGCACTGCACCGGGGGTAGGGTCCAGCGGGCGTGCATCTGGCTTCAGCGCCCGGGTAAAGAACGCGTTGAAATGCTCGTAAGCGGCCAAGTCTTCTACCTGGGCCTCGCTCATGTCTACGTTGAAGCGTTTGGCGAACCAGCTGATGAAAGTGTTTTTCACCCAGCGTGCACGGCACTCCGCAAGGGAGCCTGCCAAGCGAGAAAGCAGGTGGTGGGGCAGCAGGTACTGAGAGAGGATAAACAGTCGATCTTTCATTGAGAGCCCTTAAACGTCGACAGGGGTGTCAGGCAGATTGCCCCATTCGCCCCAGGACCCGGCATAGGCCTTGACTCGGGGGTAGCCCAGCGCCTTGGCGGCCAGGTAGGTAAAGCCGGACCTGTGGTGGGTCTGGCAGTGTGTAATCACTTCTTTGTCAGGTGTAATGCCCAGACCTTCGAGTACCTGACGCAGGTCCGTGCGCATGCGCAACGAGCGTGAGGTGTCCATGCCGGCGGTCCATTCGAAGTTCACCGCGCCAGGGATATGACCGCCGCGGGCGGCTACGCGCTTTTGCCCAGAATACTCCAACGGCCCGCGGGCATCCCAGATAACGAGGTCCGGGGCGCCTAGCCGTTCACGGATGTAGTCGTGAGTCGCGGTAGGTGCCGAATGCACGGTGAGCTCAGGTTGGCCCGATAAAGTAGGCGGCAGCTCGATACTCAGCTCGCGGCCTTCAGCCTGCCATGCCAGCAAACCTCCATCCAGGTAGTGATAGCGTTTGTGCCCGATCACGTCCAGTAGCCAGATGAACCGGCCAGCCCAGCCGCCGCCTTCGTCGTCGTATACCACGTAAGTGACGTCTGGCCCATGGCCCAGTTCCCCAAATAATTGGCGAAGGGTGCTGATGTCGGGTAGCAGGCCTGGCGCAGGTGCCGTGCCCAGTTGGGTACGAGCCGGTGCAATAAAACGGGCGCCAGGGATATGCCCAGCGGCGTAGCGGGCTTCGCTGGTGAGGTCTACCAACACCAGCCCAGGCGCGTTCAGCCGCGCTGCCAGGTCGGCAGGTTCGATTACCAGCCCAAGGCCGGAGAAATCAGCCATCCAAGCGCCCTCCAGAGTCAATCAAAGGTCAGATTGTAGCGCAACCACTAACGCCTGCGCGTACTGAACACCGCCAAGGCCCGCTCGATACATTGCGCCGTTTTACCGAAGGCCTGCACGCTGGTGTCTGCCATGGGCAAACCACCCTGGTCTGCCAAGAGCAGCATCACCACACGGTCTTGGCCCGCAATGGAACGCAGGAGCAGGTGTTCACCCCTGAACATTACCCGCAGGCTGGCAGGGATCAGCCGTGACAGCGAGGCGTTGTTCTCAGGGGTAAGCCGTAGTTGGCCAGGGCGCTCAACCAGCCTTTGCAACAACGGCGCATGGCTTAGCACCATGCTGAGTTCGGCAGCTGCCTTAGGCAGCCCGGCAATCTGGTGGACGCGCAGGTTGGCTTGCGCCTTGTCTACCATCAGTAACGCAATCCGACGCATACCGCATGCTTGCAGCGCGTCTATGGCAACACCGGTCAGGTGCATGGCGTTATTGAAGGGGCTGGGCTCTGTCAGTAGCGTGGCGCAGTGACGCCGCCACAGCGCCAGTGCCTCGGTGTCAGGCCCTGCGACTGGCAGCAGGCCGGCATGCACGCGCCGTGTACCGGCAGGCCAGGGCAGGGTTACGGCCGGATGCCACAGGTGCGGCCCGCCGTGCGCGTGCGCGCTTTGCACGGCCTGTACGTGAGCCTGCTGTTGCACCTGCTCCAGCGGTGCCTGGGTATAGAGCGCCAGCAGTTGCTGCCAGCGTTCCACGTGAGGGGTGTACCAGCCCTGCTCGCACGCCAGGGCCATGCCATTGGCAAGCAGAATGGTGGTAGCGGGCTGGTTGAGCCAACGGTACAGCTCAGGGTTTGCATCAAGCTGGCGCTGCTGGCCAAGAGGGTCGTCTTCATGGCGGGCGATTAGCATGCTCTTGGCCAGCAGGCGGCGCTCTTGGGTCAGTGCCCGGTAGCCTCGCTGCACCCAGGCCGGCAGCCGCCAGTATTCGGCCAGGGCCTTGCACAGGTCGAGCATGCGCACCCCAAACAGCTCTCGCTCCACCTGGTCGGGGTTCTCGCCTTTATGAAGCACGCGCAAGTCCCACTCTTCGAACAGCTTGGGCTCGGTCATTGCCAAGGGCCACAGCGGTGCCAGGAACAGCAGGCTCCCCCAGTGAATTTCCTGCCACAGCCGTGCCAGCCGCGCCGCGAAAAAGCCACTGGCTTGTTGGGTCGCGTGCTGGCTCACCAATTGCAACTGGCGCAGGGGCAGGGGAATGGCCTCGGGTTCCAGTGCCGGTACGCGGGCCAACAATTCTTCAATGCGCTTGAGCCCTAGCCGGTTCAGAGCGATTTCCAGGCTCTCGGCGGGCTCGACCAGGTTGCTATTGGCTTGCAGGTTGGCCTCGCGTATCACGTTGAGTACCAGTGCCGGGCTGTCTTGCATGCATTCAGCGATGTCTCGCAGCGAGCTGCGGCTATCATTGAGCGCAGTGCATACGCGTTCGTGACTCAGGCGAGGCACAGGAATGCGGACATTACCAAGCGACTTGACCCATGCTTCGATGTTCTGCTGCCGGACTGCTGACATAGAGAAGGCGCACTCGCTGAACTGGTTTTTACGAATCGTCACTATAGTCTGGCGCAGGGCTGCCGATAGGTAGAAGCAGAGATTGAAGCGGCCTCGTGCCAGTTTTCCCACGTTTCGAAGTAGTCCAGACCTATGGCTAAAATTATCGGCATCATCGTCGTGTTCGCTAGCGTCCTTGGCGGATACGTACTTTCCCACGGTAAGATCGCTGCCCTGATCCAGCCTTTCGAGGTGTTGATCATCGGGGGCGCCTGCCTTGGTGCGTTCCTCCAGGCCAACCCTGGCTCCATGACGATGCACGTCCTCAAGAAGTCCTTGAAGATGTTCAAGTCCCGGTTCACCCACGCGTTCTACCTTGAGGTATTGGGCCTGGTCTACGAAATCCTCAACAAAAGCCGCCGCGAAGGCATGATGGCTATCGAGAGCGATATCGAAGACGCTGCAGCCAGCCCGATCTTCGCCAAGTACCCAGCCGTACTCAACGATGCACGCATGACAGCCTTCATCTGCGATTACTTGCGCATCATGTCCTCTGGCAACATGGCCCCCCATGAACTGGAAGGGTTGTTCGACATGGAGCTGCTGAGCATGAAAGAAGAGCTTGAGCATCCGTCTCACGCGGTGCAAGGCATCGCTGACGGCCTGCCAGGGTTCGGCATCGTGGCCGCAGTGCTGGGGATCGTGGTCACCATGGCCTCCCTGGGCGATGGCGACAAGGCGGCTATCGGGGGCCACGTGGGTGCGGCCCTGGTGGGTACCTTCTTCGGTATTCTCGCGGCTTATGGCTTCTTCGGCCCGCTGTCCACCACCTTGGGCCACGATGCCAAGGAAGAAATGAACGTATTCGAGGCTATCAAGGCGTCCTTGGTCGCGTCGGCTTCCGGCATGCCGCCTACCCTGGCGGTGGAGTTCGGGCGCAAGGTGCTGTATCCCGCGCACCGCCCCAGCTTCGCCGAGCTTGAACAAGCAGTGCGCGGGCGCTAACCCATGGAAAATAACCAGCCGATTATCGTCAAGCGTGTAAAGCGCTTTGGCGCCGGGCACCACGGGGGTGCCTGGAAAATTGCCTTCGCCGACTTCGCTACCGCGATGATGGCGTTCTTTCTGGTGTTGTGGCTGCTATCTGAGGCAACGCCTGAGCAGAAGCTGGCCATTGCCGGTTACTTCAAGGACCCAATCGGCTTCACGGAAAGCGGCTCACCCTATGTGATTGACTTGGGCGGGTCGCCACAGCTGGCACCAGACCATACGCTCAATCCAGAAACCAAAGACGCGCCGCCCAGGCCTGAAGCAGAGAGCCAGGTGACGCCGAACGAGGCTGAAAACATCGCAGAAAAGCTCGAAAAGGACCGCCTTGAGTTGCTGCTGCAAGAGCTACAGAACAAGGTGGACGAAAATCCGCAACTGCAGAAATTCAAAGACCAGATTTTGTTCGAGATTACTCAGGACGGCCTGCGCATCCAGATCATGGATGCAGAAAACCGGCCGATGTTTGACCTGGGCAGCGCGCGCCTCAAGTCGTATTTCGAGGATATCCTGCTGGCCATGGCGGATACCATCAAGGAAGTCCCCAACAAAGTGAGTATCAGTGGCCACACAGACGCCAAGCCCTATGCGGCCAGTGCTGACTTCGGCAATTGGGAACTGTCGTCCAACCGGGCTAACGCGGCACGTCGGGCATTGGTGGCAGGCAGCTACCCGGAAACGCAGATAGCCCGCGTGGTGGGGTATGGTTCGTCGTCATTGTTTGACCGCAAAGACCCGCTTAACCCGGTCAACCGGCGGATCGACATCATCGTGCTGACCAAAAAGGCCCAACGCGACATTGAAGGCGACCAAGCCACGCCGCCTGCAACACCGGCGCCTGCGCCTGGCGCACCTGGAAGCGCCGCTCCGGGAGCCGTCGCTCCTGCACCTGCCACGAACCCGGTGGCAGGGCAGAACCCTGTGGTTCAGCCGCGTGAGTTACGGGAAAAGCTCAACATCTTCGACAGCGGCGCCTTGAAGATGGACGCGCCGCAGGGCAAGCAGCTGTAGCCGCAACCTGCTGCTATCCTCCACGCAGGTAGGGGCCAACGGCAGGTGGCGAAAGCCCTCGCACCTTCTAACGTTTGCGGTGCGCGTATTCGCCAACTTTCGTTGGGCTCCTACATACAGGCCTCTCAGTACTTCTCTTCTGGCAAGCTGGCGAGGATTGCGCGGTAGCTGTGCATGCGCTGAGGGTGAATGCGGCCGTCTTCCAAGGCTTGCAGTAACGCACAGCCTGGCTCGCGGTCGTGCTTGCAGTCGCGAAAACGGCAATGGCCCAGCAAATCCGTAAATTCGATAAAACCCGCTTCCACGTCTTCGCGGCTTACATGTACCAAGCCAAACTCCCGTATGCCTGGCGAGTCGATCAAGTCCCCGCCTTCAGGGAAGTGAAACAACTTGGCCGTGGTGGTGGTGTGCTGGCCTTGCCCTGACCAATCCGACAACGCGCCTACCCTGGCATGCGCCTCGGGTAGCAACTGGTTAACCAACGACGATTTACCTACCCCGGACTGGCCCACGAATACACTGGTATGCCCCTTGAGCCGCTCCTTGAGCTGCTGCATGCCATCGCCCTCATGGGCTGACACTTCAAGCATTGGATAACCCAGCGGCCGATAGGCTTCGAGCAGGTCATTGAGTGCTGCTTCGTTGCCGGCGTTGATCAGGTCGGCTTTGTTGAGCAGCAACAGCGGCCGGATACCCGCGTGTTCTGCGGCAACCAAGTAACGGTCGATCAGGTTGGCATGTGGCTCGGGCGCAGGCGCGAAGACCACTACGATAAGGTCCACGTTGGCTGCGACAGGCTTGAGTTGCCCACGGTGGTCTGGCCGGCACAGCTCGGTACTGCGCGGCAGTTGCGCCACGATGACACCAATGCCTTGGTTGCCCGCGCGCCAGACCACGCGGTCGCCGGTGACCATGGCGGGCAGGTTGGCACGTAAGTGGCAGCGATAAACGTTGCCTGCACGCTCGCCTTGTTGCGCTTCTACCTCTACCTGCACGCCATAGTGAGCAATCACCAGGCCGGTTTCTTCCGGGCCCAGGTCGCCGCCCTCAAGCGCTTCAAGCGCGAGGGAGTCCCGTTTGGCGGCACGGTCTGCGCGTTCGTTCTGGATTTTATCGATGCGCCAGGCCTGGCGACGATTGAGCTGGCGTTTGGCCATGGACTTACCAAATAAAAGTACGAAAGGAGGCGCGCCTTGGCGGCCGAGGTCGTGATCGGCCGAGTCTACCATGCGCCCTTAAGCTACACTGCGCAGTCTTGTCGAGGAGATTGCAATGCTCAACCCCACCAACCTGATCTGGATCGATCTGGAAATGACCGGGCTGGACCCGGATACCGACGTCATCATCGAGATGGCAACCATCGTGACGGACAGCAACCTCCAAACGCTCGCCGAGGGCCCGGTCCTTGCTATCCATCACAGCGATGAAGTGCTGGCGCGGATGGACGAGTGGAATACGCGTCAGCATGGGGGCTCAGGGTTGACCGAGCGCGTGCGTAACAGCACGGTGAGTATGGCCGACGGCGAACGCGAGACTCTGGCGTTTCTGGAACAATGGGTGCCTGCAGGGAAATCACCCATTTGCGGCAACAGCATCTGCCAGGACCGGCGTTTCCTCTACCGTCACATGCCAGCGCTGGAAGGCTATTTCCACTACCGCAACCTAGACGTCTCTACCCTCAAGATTCTGGCAGGCTTGTGGGCGCCTGAGGTGCGCGACGCCCTCAAGAAAGGCGGTAGCCACTTGGCGCTGGACGACATCCGAGATTCCATTGCCGAGCTGCAGCACTACCGCACGCATTTCCTCAAGGTGTAACCACCCGCGGCGCCTCGCCGTGACGCGCCAGGGCCCATTCCACATGTTCGCGCACCAGGGCCGAGGGGTGTGTGCGGCGGGCTTTTAGCGCCTCCACCACCGCAATGGTGGTCGGGGCGTTGCCCAGGCCTACTGCCAAGTTACGCAACCATTGTTCAAAACCTGCTCGGCGCAGCGGGGAGCCTTCGGTATGGGCCAGAAAGGTCTCTTCGTCCCAGCGAAACAGCGCGGAGAGTTCGGCGTTATCCAACCCATGGCGTGGGCTGAAATCCTTCTCCTGAGTGGGGCGGGCGAACCGGTTCCAGGGGCATACCAGCTGACAGTCGTCGCACCCGAACACTCGGTTGCCGATCAAGGGCCGCAGGTCTGGCGGGATCGAGCCTTTGTATTCGATGGTGAGGTAGGAAATGCAGCGGCGCGCGTCCAGTTGGTACGGGCCTACAAAGGCATTGGTCGGGCAAATATCCAGGCACGCGTGGCAACGGCCACAGTGTTCGGTGACGTGAGGCGCATCCTCAGGCAGGGGGAGGTCTACGAACAGCTCCCCGAGAAAGAAATAGCTGCCGGCCTGGCGGTTGAGTACCAGCGTGTTTTTACCGATCCAGCCCAGCCCCGCCTGCTGCGCCATGGCTTTCTCAAGCACCGGGGCGCTGTCTACGAAAGCGCGATAACCGAAGGGGCCAATAGCTGCGCTGATACGCTCTGCCAACTGCTGCAGGCGCTTGCGCACCAGCTTGTGGTAGTCCCGGCCCAAGGCGTAGCGGGAAATATACGCCGTCTGCGGCTGGGCCAATCGCTCAGCCATGCGGGTATCGCCGGGCAGGTAGTCCATGCGCACGGACACCACCCGTAGCGTTCCGGGCACCAGCGCTTCGGGCCGCCAGCGCTTGCTGCCATGGGCGGCCATGTAGTCCATCTCGCCGTGGTGGCTTGCTTCTAGCCAGCGCTGTAGGTGCTGCGGATGATCACCCAAGTCCAGGCCGCTGATGCCCACCTGCTGGAAGCCCAGTTCGCGGCCCCAGGCCTTGATGGACGAGGCGAGTTCTACAAGGTCGATGGCGGCGGCATACATGAGGGGAGAAACCAAAGCATTGAAGGGTATAATTCTGCCAGACATCCAGGCCAATGGTTGAATGATGGCGCATCCTCTTACTGTTCTACCCGACGTACTGTACACCGCAGCCCAGGTTCGTGAGCTTGATGCCTCGATCATTGCAGCGGGCACACCAGGGCTTGAATTGATGCAACGGGCCGCTGCCGCCTGTTGGCAGGCGTTACGTAAATGCTGGCCAGACGCAAGTGCCCTGACCGTTTTCGCCGGCGCTGGCAACAACGCAGCCGATGGTTACCTGGTGGCCTCCTTGGCCAAGGGGGCGGGCTGGCAGGTAACCGTCTATACCCTGGCCGATACGAGCCACCTGACCGGCGACGTCAGCGTTGCGTTTACCGAGGCCCAGGCTGCCGGCGTCCTCTTTGAACCTTGGGCCGACGGCGCGCCGCTAAGTGGGGTCGTGGTAGATGCCTTGCTGGGCACTGGCTTAACGCGCGAGGTCAGTGGCGCCTACCAAGTGGCTATCGCAGCGATCAATGCCAGCGGCCTGCCCGTGTTGGCCGTGGATATTCCCTCTGGCCTGAGCGCGGACACCGGCCATGTACTGGGCTGCGCAGTACAGGCTGACCTCACAGTGACCTTCATAGGGCTGAAACTGGGTCTGTTTACAGGCCAGGCGCCAGCTCACGTAGGGCGCCTGGTGTTCAATGACCTGCAGGCGTTGCCTGAGATCATCACTCAAGTACCGCGCACCGCGACCCTGCTCAAGCTTGAGCGTTTGCCCCTGCCCGCGGCTCGTCAGGCCACCGCTCATAAAGGGCAATTTGGCCGCGTGTTGGTCATGGGCGGAGAGCAAGGTACAGGGGGCGCGGCTATCATGGCGGCCGAGGCAGCCTTGCGTAGCGGCGCTGGCATGGTGTCGATGGCCACCCGAGCGGTGAACCTGGCCGCAGCCTTGACCCGCTTGCCCGAGGTTATGACTGCGGCAGTGGAGTCAGCCAACCAAACCATGCCGCTCATCAAGGCGGCTTCGGTGCTGGTCGTGGGGCCAGGCTTGGGCACTTCTGCCTGGGGGCGCAGCTTGTTGTCCGTGGCCGCCAGCCACGACGCGCTACACGTATGGGACGCCGATGCGCTGAACCTGCTGGCCGAGGGTGTCGTCAGCCTGCCACCAAACGCTGTCATCACGCCGCATCCGGGCGAAGCGGCGCGGTTATTGGGCATCGACACCGCCAGCGTGCAAGCCGATCGCCCTGCAGCGGTCAAGGCACTTGTAGCGCGCTACCAGTGCGTGTGCGTACTGAAAGGCTCCGGCAGCCTGATCGCAAGCCCCCAGGGCACGTTGGCCGTATGCGACCGAGGTCACCCTGCCATGGCCACCGCTGGCCTGGGGGATGTGCTCTCCGGTGTGATCGGCGCACTCCTGGCCCAACACATGGCGCCGTTCGAAGCGGCCTGCCTGGGCGTCTGGTTGCATGCCCGTGCAGGAGAAATTCAGGGCGTCCACGGGCGAGGGTTGGCTGCCGTTGATCTGATTCCTTCCATTCGTCAGTTACTCGAGGAGCTGGCACCATGCTCAGCCTGACCCTATCACTGCCCGATGAAGACGCCATGACGGCGCTGGGTACTCAGTTGGCCAAGGCCTCTACCGGGCAAGGCACGGTGTTTCTGGAAGGCGATCTGGGCGCGGGTAAAACCACCCTGTCGCGGGGCATCATTCGCGGTTTCGGGCACATGGGCGCGGTCAAAAGCCCTACGTTTACATTGGTAGAGCCCTACGAGCTGAGTGCGGTGACGCTCTATCACTTCGACCTGTACCGCCTTGTCGACCCCGAGGAGCTAGAATTTTTAGGCATTCGCGATTACTTCGAGGGTAATGCCCTGTGCCTCATAGAGTGGCCCGCCAAGGGTGCAGGCTTTTTGCCAAAGCCGGACCTGACCATTACCATAAGCGCCGAAGAGCAAGGGCGCCGTGTTGAGCTGCGCGCTGACAGCTCGCGGGGTGAAACGTGGTTGGGCGCACTGGTGCCTGTTTATAGATGAAGGGGTAGGGAACATATGCGCATTCGCGCGCTGATCGCAGTCGTAGGACTCTGGCTTACGGCATTCGCGGTCGACGCCATGGCCGTCACGCAAGTCAAAAGCATGCGTTTGTGGCGAGCTCCGGATAACACTCGATTGGTTTTCGACCTGTCTGGCCCGGTAGAACACAGTGTGTTCACGCTGACGGCCCCGGATCGTCTGGTTATCGACATAAATGGGGCAACCCTGAACACCCCCCTGAAGGTGTCTACGGCCAATACACCTATCACCAGCGTACGCACGGCGCAGCGTACGCCCACGGACCTGCGCGTGGTGGTCGACCTTAAAAAAGCCCTCACGCCTAAAAGCTTTACCTTGGCCCCCAACCAGCAATACGGCAACAGGTTGGTAGTGGACCTCTTCGACCAGGCTTCAGACGCAGAGCCGCCCGCGCCGCCGCCTACCTTGGCAACCACGCCAGCGGTGCCGGTAACCCCTGCCAAGCCTGAGATCAAACTAGCGCCCGTGCCCAATGGCAAGCGCGACATCATCATTGCCATCGATGCCGGTCACGGGGGCGAAGACCCCGGCGCGTCCGGTTCGCGCGGCGAGCATGAAAAAGACGTCGTGCTGGCGATTGCCAAAGAGCTACAGCGGCAAATCAATCAAGAGAAGGGCTTCCGCGCCGAGCTTACCCGTACCGGCGACTATTTCATCCCGCTGCGTAAGCGCACGGAAATCGCACGTAAAAAAGGGGCTGACCTGTTCGTGTCGATTCATGCCGATGCCGCGCCATCGTCTGCCGCCTATGGCGCCTCTGTGTTCGCGTTGTCCGAGCGTGGAGCCACCTCAGAAACAGCGCGTTGGCTGGCCGATAGCGAAAACCGCTCCGACCTCATCGGCGGGGCTGGCAACGTGAGCCTGGACGACAAGGACAGGATGCTTGCTGGCGTACTGCTTGACTTGTCCATGACCGCTTCCCTCAGCTCCAGCCTGAACGTTGGCCAGAAAGTACTCAGCAATATTGGCCGCGTGACTACCTTGCACAAGAACCGGGTCGAGCAGGCTGCGTTCATGGTACTCAAGTCTCCCGATATTCCTTCGATCCTGGTCGAGACCGGTTTTATCTCGAACTCGGGCGAGTCCAGCAAATTGCGCTCCTCGGCGCATCAGCAAGCGCTGGCCCGTTCGATCCGTGCCGGGGTCAAGCAGTTCTTCGAACAAAACCCGCCGCCGGGCACCTACATTGCCTGGTTGCGCGACTCCGGCAAGCTGGCCCGTGCTGAGAGCGAACACACCGTACGGGGCGGCGAAACCCTGCCCATGATCGCCACCCGTTATCACGTGTCGGTCAGTGCGCTGCGCAGCGCCAATGACCTAGACAGCGACACCTTGAAGATTGGCCAGTTGCTGGTGGTGCCCTCTGCGCCGGTAGCCGTGCAATGACGGCCGCGCCAGCACGTATCGAGTTACTTGCCCCTCGGCTGGCCAACCAGATTGCCGCCGGGGAAGTGGTGGAACGGCCCGCGTCGGTTATCAAAGAGCTTTTAGAGAACAGCCTCGATTCAGGCGCAAGGCGCATTGATGTAGAGGTAGAGCAGGGTGGGGTCAAGTTGCTGAAGGTGCGCGATGACGGCTCTGGCATTGCCGCAGACGATCTGCCCCTCGCATTGGCGCGGCACGCGACCAGTAAAATCCGTGACCTCGAAGACCTTGAGCGGGTGATGAGCCTGGGCTTTCGCGGCGAAGCGCTGGCATCCATCAGCTCCGTTGCTCGCCTGGTGCTCACCTCGCGTACCTTGGAAGCAACGCAGGCCTGGCAAGTAGAAACCGAAGGCCGCGACATGGCCCCGCGTGTGCAGCCGGCGGCGCACCCTGTAGGCACTTCCGTAGAAGTGCGCGACCTATTCTTCAACACCCCTGCGCGGCGCAAGTTTCTCAAGAGCGAGAAAACCGAATTCGACCATCTTCAGGAAGTCATCAAGCGCTTGGCCCTGGCCCGCTTCGATGTCGCCTTTCACTTGCGCCACAACGGCAAAAGCGTGTTGAGCCTGCATGAGGCCGGCGACGAAGCGATGCGAGCACGGCGGGTTGGCGCTATCTGTGGGCCAGGCTTTCTGGAGCAGGCGCTGCCCGTTGATGTAGAGCGCAGTGGCCTTCGGTTGTGGGGCTGGGTAGGCTTGCCTACCTTCTCGCGCAGCCAGGCAGACATGCAGTATTTCTTCGTCAACGGTCGTGTTGTCCGTGACAAGCTGGTAGCGCATGCAGTACGGCAGGCCTACCGGGATGTGCTATTCAACGGCCGCCACCCCACCTTCGTGCTGTTCCTTGAGGCAGACCCCGCTGTAGTGGATGTTAACGTTCACCCTACCAAGCATGAGGTGCGCTTCCGCGACGGGCGGATGGTCCATGACTTCCTTTATGGCACCCTGCACCGCGCCCTGGCAGACGTACGGCCCGAGGCTCAGCTGGCGGCAGCGCCTGCCGCCATTGCTGCAACTATCAAACCCGCTGGGGCAGAAGTGGGGGAGTTTGGGCCTCAGGGGGAGATGCCGCTGGCAGCACGCCCCACTACCTTCGCGCCAACCCACACCTATCCCCCGGCGGCTCAAACCGCCTACACGGGCAATGGCACAGGTGGCGGTGTCGCCGGCGCTTGGTCTGGCGGGGCAGAGCGGCGAGGCCCTGGCGTGCCGCTGGCAGAAGCCAGTGGGGTCTATCAAGCGTTCTTCGCGCCCCTGCCCGATGCACAAGCTGCGCCAGCCGCGCTGCCCGAACAGCAGGACGAAATACCGCCGTTGGGCTTTGCCCTGGCGCAGCTCAAAGGCATTTATATCCTGGCTGAAAACGCCCACGGGTTGGTTCTGGTGGACATGCATGCGGCCCATGAGCGCATCATGTATGAACGCCTCAAAATTGCGATGGCCAGCGAGGGCTTGAGCGGCCAGCCGCTGCTGGTGCCCGAATCCTTGGCATTGAGCCAGCGCGAGGCGGACTGTGCAGAAGAACACGCTGCCTGGTTTTCGCGGCTTGGCTTCGAGCTTCAGCGCTTGGGCCCGGAAACCCTCGCTATTCGCCAGATTCCGGCATTGCTCAAGCAGGCCGAGGCCAACCGCCTGGTGGCGGACGTACTGGCCGACCTGATGGAATACGGTTCCAGTGACCGCATCCAGGCCCATCTCAATGAGCTGCTGGGCACCATGGCCTGCCACGGCGCCGTTCGCGCCAATCGCCGGTTGGCGGTACCAGAGATGAACGCTCTGTTACGCGATATGGAAACCACCGAGCGCAGCGGCCAGTGCAACCATGGCCGCCCGACCTGGACCCAACTGGGCATCGACGAACTCGACAAGCTGTTCCTGCGGGGCCGCTGAGATGAGCGCACACCCCCCGGCCATCTTCCTGATGGGGCCAACGGCATCCGGCAAAACCGACTTGGCAATGGCGTTGGCCCGCGCGCTGCCGTGCGAGCTGATCAGCGTGGACTCGGCATTGGTATATCGAGGCATGGACATCGGTACTGCCAAGCCCTCCAGGGCGCTGCTGGCTGAATTTCCCCATCGTTTGGTGGACATCCTTGACCCCGCTCATAGCTACTCGGCAGCCGACTTCCGCCGAGACGCGCTTCAGGCCATGGCCGAGATCACGACCCGCGGCAATATCCCCCTGTTGGTGGGCGGCACCATGTTGTACTTCAAGGCGCTCCTCAATGGGCTCGCAGACATGCCCCCGGCCGACCCCGCTGTACGTCAGGCCCTTGAGGCGCAAGCTGCTCAGGAAGGCTTGCACGCTTTGCATGCCGAGCTATCGCGTGTCGACCCGGTGTCGGCGGCCCGTATTCATCCAAACGACCCTCAGCGCGTGATGCGTGCCCTGGAAGTCTATCGCGTGAGTGGCCAGAGCATGACGGCGCTGCGAGCATTGCAAAATGTTCAAAAGGGCATGCCAGGCGCATCGGCGGCTTCGCAATTACCCTATACTGTCGCCAGTTTGGCCATTGCCCCTGCTCAGCGTTCCTGCCTCCACGACCGTATTGCAACACGCTTCGAGCAAATGCTTGAACAGGGCTTCGTAGATGAGGTCAGAGCATTGCGTGCCAGAGGAGACTTACACGCAGCGCTGCCGGCGATCAGGGCAGTGGGCTATCGACAAGTTTGGGAGCACCTCGATGGCACGCTGAGCGCAAGCGAGATGAAGGAACGCGGTGTTATCGCAACCCGTCAACTGGCCAAGCGGCAGTTTACCTGGCTACGCAGTTGGAACGGCCTACACTGGCTCGATAGCCTGGCCAGCGACAACTTGACGCAGTCCTTGAAATACCTCGGGTCGATCTCCATATTGAGCTGAGTCTTGCGTTGCCGTCTAACCTTGTGGTTGTACGGTAAACCACCATTTTGAAATTATTTATAGATCCTTAAAGGAGTGCGGCACATGTCAAAAGGGCATTCGCTACAAGACCCTTACTTGAACACCTTGCGTAAAGAAAAAGTGGGGGTTTCGATTTATCTCGTCAACGGCATCAAGCTTCAAGGCACTATCGAGTCCTTTGACCAGTTTGTCATTTTGCTGAAGAACACCGTCAGCCAGATGGTGTACAAGCATGCTATCTCTACTGTCGTGCCTGTCCGCCCGATTCGCCTGCCCACTGCCGGTGATGCAGAGCATGCGGACGGCGAGCCCGGCAACGCCTGAACCTGAATAGGAGCCTCCTTTGTTCTTTGAGCGCCACGGTGGTGGTGAGCGAGCGATCCTCGTTCATCTGGATGGACAAGACCCTGAGGCGCGCGAAGACCCGCAGGAGTTTCAGGAACTGGCAGCCTCGGCGGGCGCCGAGACCATCACGTTCGTCAGCGTGTCACGGCACCAGCCCACGGCCAGGTACCTGATCGGTACCGGCAAGGTCGATGAGCTGCGCGAGCAAGTCAAAGCCGGCGAAGTCGACCTGGTGATTTTCAATCACACCTTGACGCCCAGCCAGGAACGTAACCTGGAGCGCGCCTTCGAGTGTCGCGTATTGGACCGCACCGGCCTGATCCTTGACATTTTCGCCCAGCGTGCTCGCACGCACGAGGGCAAGCTGCAGGTCGAGCTTGCTCAGCTTGAGCACATGAGCACACGCCTTGTGCGCGGCTGGACTCACCTTGAGCGGCAAAAGGGCGGTATTGGCTTGCGGGGCCCTGGGGAAACCCAGCTCGAAACCGACCGCCGCTTGCTGCGGGTGCGGCTGAGGCAGATCAAGGCGCGCCTTGAGAAGGTTCGTAGCCAGCGCGAGCAGGCTCGGCGCGGGCGCAGGCGAGCCGATATTCCCTCCGTATCACTCGTGGGGTATACCAACGCCGGCAAATCTACCCTGTTCAACGCTATCACCCAATCAGACGTATACGCGGCTGACCAGCTTTTCGCGACCTTGGACCCTACCTTGCGGCGCCTTGAGCTGGCCGACATCGGGCCTATCGTGCTTGCCGATACCGTAGGGTTCATCCGTCACCTGCCCCACAAGCTGGTAGAAGCGTTCCGTGCCACCTTGGAAGAGTCTGCAAACTCCGACCTACTGTTGCATGTGATCGACGCCCATGAGCCCGAGCGCATGGCACAGGTTGAGCAGGTAATGGCCGTACTCACGGAGATTGGCGCGCAGGGCTTGCCTATCCTGGAGGTGTACAACAAGGTAGACCTGCTTGATGCCGTACAGCCGCACATTCAGCGCGGTGAAGATGGCAAGCCGCAGCGGGTATGGGTCTCGGCCCGCGACGGGCTGGGGCTGGAACTCATCGGCAAGGCAGTCTCCGAGCTATTGGGCGAAGACATGTTCGTGGCCACCCTGCGCTTGCCCCAGGCCCTTGGCAGGCTGCGCGCGCAGTTCTTCACGGCAGGCGCAGTGCAAGGCGAAACCCATGATGAAAGTGGTGCCAGCCTGTTGGATGTACGTATACCAAGAACCGAGTTGAACCGCCTGGTTAGCCGAGAAGGGTTAAAGCCCTTGGCGTTTATTCAGGAACACACTTTGCAATAAAAGCCCTTCGTGTTGATTTGGTCGGGAGGGCCGGCATTCTGTAGCATTGGCCGACGCGCCGCGGGTGCGTCTTAGCTTTATCTGATGGAGAGCGCTATGGCTTGGAATGAGCCGGGTGGTGGCAACTCGAACAACCAGGATCCCTGGGGTGGCCGTAAGGGCGGTGACCGTAAAGGCCCACCGGACTTGGACGAAGCCTTCCGCAAGCTACAAGAAAGCCTGAACGGCCTGTTTGGCGGTGGCAAGCGTCGCGGCACCGAGCCCACTGGTTCGAAAGGCGGTGGCCTGGGCCTGCTGAGCATCGGCCTTGCCGTATTGGCTGCCATCTGGCTGTACAGTGCGGTGTATGTGGTCGATGAACAAGAACAAGCCGTCATACTTCGGTTCGGTAAGTACCACGAAACCGTTGGGCCAGGCCTGAACATTTATTTCCCGCCGTTCGATCGCAAATACCTCGAAAACGTGACCCGTGAACGTGCGTATAGCAAGCAGGGGCAAATGCTTACCGAAGACGAAAACATCGTCGAGGTACCGCTTACGGTTCAGTACAAGATCGTCAACCTGCGAGACTTCGTGCTCAACGTGGACCAGCCTGAAATAAGCCTGCAACACGCAACCGACAGCGCCCTTCGTCATGTGGTCGGCTCCACTGCCATGGATCAGGTGCTAACCGAGGGCCGTGTGCAGATGGCTGGGGAAATCAAGGAGCGCCTGCAGCGCTTCCTCGACACCTACCGTACCGGTATCAGCGTCACCCAAGTGAACGTACAGAGCGCCGCCGCGCCGCGTGAAGTTCAAGAAGCTTTCGATGACGTCATTCGCGCTCGTGAAGACGAACAGCGTGCCCGCAATCAGGCCGAAACCTACGCGAACGGCGTAGTGCCCGAAGCCCGTGGTCAGGCCCAGCGAATCATCGAGGATGCTAATGGCTACCGTGACGAAGCCGTCTCGCGTGCCAAAGGTGAGGCGGATCGCTTCAGCAAGCTGCTAACTGAGTACCGCAAGGCACCAGATGTCACGCGCGAACGCTTGTACCTTGAAACCATGCAGCAGGTGTACAGCAATACCAGCAAGGTGCTCGTGTCTGGCAAGGGTCAAAACAACATGCTCTACCTGCCACTGGACAAGCTCATGGACAAAGGCCGCACTGCGTTGCCCGCCCAGCCGTCCAACGCACCGCCTTCAGACTCCGCTGGCCGTAGCGCTGGCGATCTGCAACAGCAGCAGCGTGAAATGCGTACGAGGGAGAGCCGCTGATGAGCAATAGATCAGTAGTCGCGCTTATTGCCGGCATTGTGGTGGTGATAGGGCTGTGGAACAGCTTCTACATCGTGTCGCAAACCGAGCGCGCGGTATTGTTGCGCTTCGGTCGTGTCGTGGAAGCAGATGTGCAGCCTGGCTTGCACATGAAAGTGCCTTACATGAACCAGGTACGCCGCTTCGATGCGCGCCTTATGACGCTGGATGCGCCTACTCAGCGCTTCCTTACCCTTGAAAAGAAAGCCGTGATGGTAGACGCCTATGCCAAATGGCGAGTAAAGGATGCAGATCGCTTCTACACCGCAACCGCGGGTATGAAGGCAACTGCTGACGAACGCCTTGCGCGCCGTTTGGAATCGGGCCTTCGTGACCAGTTCGGTAAGCGTACGCTGCATGAAGTGGTCTCGGGTGAGCGTGATGCGCTCATGGCAGATATCACGGCATCACTCAACCGTATGGCAGATCAGGAGCTTGGCATCGAGGTAGTGGACGTCCGCGTGAAGGCCATCGACCTGCCCAAGGAAGTCAACCGCAGCGTGTTCGAGCGCATGAGCACTGAGCGCGAGCGTGAAGCGCGTGAGCACCGTGCAAAGGGTAACGAGCTGGCTGAAGGCATCCGTGCCGATGCCGATCGTCAGCGCCGGGTATTGCTGGCAGAGGCGTACAGGGAGTCTGAAGAAGTCAGGGGTGACGGTGACGCGCAAGCAGCGTCTATCTATGCCAAGGCCTACGGTCAGGATCCAGAGTTCTATTCCTTTTACCGCAGCCTGCAGGCCTATAGGCAGGGGTTCACGTCCAAGGAGGATGTACTTGTGCTCGACCCAAGCAGTGAGTTCTTCCGCTTCATGGAGCGCCCCAAGCCATAAGGCCCGTGTGATTGACCCCGCTGAGCGGTTTGGCCGCCAGCGGGGTGATCCCAGGCTCAAACCTGTGTATCATGCGGCAGCCGGGAAATTCCCGGCTTTTTTGCGTCTGCGAGGTCCTTCGGCCTGGCAGGCTCCATGGCTTTACGAGGGTACTGCCCCGTAGCGCGGTTAGCACTACGGTTTTTGCCCCTGCGCGGCAGTATCTGCTTCACTCAAAGGCGCCCGTATGTGGGTAGCCGCCCGGAACAAAGGGGATGGGTAAAATGGCGACGGTAGACCGCTGGCTTTTGCCGGATGGTATCGAGGAAGTTCTGCCACCTGAGGCTGCACGCATCGAAGTGGCGCGGCGGCAGGTACTGGATCTGTTCCAGAGCTGGGGCTACGAGTTCGTTGTAACGCCACATATTGAATACTTGGAATCGCTCCTCGTTGGTGCCTCCCAGGACTTAGACTTGCGCACCTTCAAGGTGATAGATCCACTTTCAGGGCGGCAAATGGGGTTCCGTGCGGACATCACGCCACAGGTAGCCCGTATCGACGCCCACTCTCTACGCCGCGAAGGCCCAAGCCGCCTCTGCTACGCCGGGAGTGTTCTGCACGCCACTCCACGTGCCTTGTCGAACGCTCGTAGCCCGATCCAGCTGGGCGCAGAGCTGTACGGCGACGCCAGCACTGCCAGCGACCTTGAAGTCATCAGCCTGATGCTCGCCATGCTTGAGCTGTGGCAAGTGCCCCATGTGCACATGGACCTCGGTCATGTCGGTATCTACCGAGGCCTGGCTCGGGCAGCCGGGTTGTCTGGCGAGGCCGAGCAGCAGCTTTTCGACGCCCTGCAACGTAAGGCAGCGGACGAAGTCGCGGACCTTACCAAGCACCTGGCAGAGGGGCCGGCACGTATGCTTCGCGCCTTGGTCGACCTGTCCGGTGACCGCTCCGTCCTGGAGCGGGCCAGGGATGTACTGGGTAGCGCACCTGCAAGCGTCTTGGCAGCGCTGGATGAACTGCTAGAGTTGGCAGAGCGTTTGTCCGCGCGATTCCCAGGCTTGCCGTTGTATTTCGATCTGGGCGAGCTGCGTGGGTACCACTACCACACCGGCGTTGTCTTTGCCGCCTTTGTGCCAGGGGAAGGCCAGTCCATCGCCCAGGGTGGTCGCTATGATGATTTTGGCGCCGACTTCGGGCGTGCGCGGCCGGCCACAGGGTTTTCGACCGACCTCAAAACCCTGGTAACCCTGGGGCAGGCCGAGGTAGACCTGCCGCAAGGTGGTATCTGGATGCCAGACAGCACCGACTCTGCATTGTGGCAAGCAGCTTGCCGTTTACGTGCCCAAGCAGAGCGCGTGGTCCAGGCACTGCCTGGTCAGGCTGTTACAGCAGCTCTGGAGGCGGGCTGTGACCGCCAACTCATTCTTCAAGGCGGCCGCTGGCACGTAGCGCCGCTGGTTTCCTGAGTTCACGCCGGCCGCGGTCGGCACAAGTTTGCGCCAATGAGGACAAGTGTTATGGGTAAGAATGTCGTCGTCCTGGGCACCCAATGGGGTGATGAGGGCAAAGGCAAGATCGTCGATCTGCTCACCGAACATGCTGCCGCGGTCGTTCGTTACCAAGGGGGCCACAACGCTGGCCACACATTGGTAATCAACGGAGAGAAAACCGTGCTGCACCTGATCCCATCCGGTATTCTGCGCGATGGCGTGCAGTGCTTGATCGGTAACGGTGTAGTGGTAGCGCCCGATGCTTTGATGCGTGAAATCATCAAGCTGGAAGAAAAAGGTGTACCGGTGCGTGATCGATTGCGCATTAGCCCGTCCTGCCCACTGATCCTGTCGTATCACGTTGCGCTGGATCAGGCCCGCGAAAAAGCTCGCGGCGAGCATAAGATCGGTACAACCGGCCGTGGTATCGGCCCAGCCTACGAGGACAAGGTTGCACGCCGCGGTCTACGCGTGGGCGACCTGTTCCACCGCGAGCGCTTTGCCGCAAAACTGGGCGAGCTGTTGGATTACCACAACTTCGTGCTGGTCAATTACTACAAAGAGCCTGCTGTTGATTTCCAGTCCACGCTGGACGAGTGCATGGCGTATGCCGAGCAGCTGCAGCCGATGATGCTGGACGTAACCGCCGAGTTGCATGGCTTGCGTAAAGCCGGGAAGGACATCATGTTCGAAGGCGCCCAAGGCTCCCTTCTGGACATCGATCACGGTACCTACCCCTACGTCACCAGCTCCAACACCACTGCTGGCGGGATCGCCACCGGCTCGGGCTTTGGGCCGATGTACCTGGATTACATCCTGGGGATCACCAAGGCGTATACCACCCGTGTAGGTTCGGGGCCATTCCCCACGGAGCTGTTCGATGACGTGGGCGCTTTCCTGGCCAAGCGCGGTCATGAGTTCGGCGCCACTACCGGGCGTGCTCGTCGTTGTGGCTGGTTCGACGCGGTGATTCTGCGCCGTGCCATAGAGATCAACAGCATCTCTGGCCTATGCCTGACCAAGCTCGACGTGCTGGATGGGCTGGAAACCATCAACATCTGCGTGGGCTACAAAAACGAGCACGGTGCCGTGATCGAGGCCCCGACTGACGCAGACAGCTACATTGGGCTGCAGCCTGTGTACGAAGAAGTGCCAGGGTGGACAGAGTCTACCGTGGGCGCGAAGAGCCTTGAGGAACTGCCAGCTAACGCTCGCGCGTATATCAAGCGAGTAGAGGAGCTGGTAGGTGCGCCTATCGACATTATCTCGACTGGCCCTGACCGTAACGAAACCATCGTACTGCGCCACCCGTTCGCTTAACCTGGCGCTGTCACATGCAAAGGGCCCCTTATAGGGGCCCTTTGTCGTTGTAGCGCTGATGATGCAGGTAGCTTCAGTGCTTCAAGCCCGCCCAGGCTAGCGACGGTTGAGGTACATCCGAGTGGTAAGCAGGTAGACCGGCAAACCAGACACAAGGATCAACAGGGCAGCGAAAGGGGCGGCAGCAGCGAACTCCATGTTGGAGGTATGTGACCATACCTCTGTGGCCAAGGTGGTTGTGCCGGTCGGGCTAAGCAGCAGCGTAGCGGTTAGTTCTTTCATGGCATCGAGAAAGACCAAGGCAAACGCGGCGGCCAACGCAGGGAATATGATAGGCAAGGTAACTTTGCAGAAGGCCATGAAGGCTGTGGCGCCCAGAGTGCGCGCTGCTTCTTCGAGTTGAGGCGCGGCCTTGGTCAGTGCCGTGCGCACGGGCCCTTGGGCCAGGGGTAAGAACAGCAGGGCATAGGCGAGGATAAGCAAGCCTGTTGTTTGATACAGCGCCGGAACGTAGTGAAGTGCGAAATACACCAGCGTGAGGGCAATGACCAGCCCAGGCAGCGCATGTAATAAATACGGCAGGCGCTCGGCCCAGACAGCCAGCATGCCGCGGTGACGCACCACTAACAGGCTCACAGGCAGTGCAAACAGCAATGCAACTGCTGCGCCCGCCAGGGATAGGCCCAGCGATGAGAGTAGCGCCTGTGCGATGGCAAGCACCGGGAACGCGGCAGAGCTGCCTTGCACCAGCCAGTAACCCAGCATCACCAGCGGAACGCCGCTGCCCAGCACCGCTAATGCTACACAGAACCCCTGCCCAGCCACTACCGCCCACTGTGCCAAGCGTAGCGGAGATGCGCGCCGTGCGACGCCTTGGCCAATACGCACGTGACGGGCACGACCTCGCACCTTGAGCTCAAGCCAGAGAAACGCCATGCATAACACAAGCAGCACGGCCGACAGCATGGCCGCGTTGGCGTTGCTGAATTCCAGCTCGAACTGTTGATAGATCGCGGTCGTAAAGGTGCGGACGTTCAGGATCGATAATGCCCCGAACTCTACAAGCATGTGCAGGGCGATCAGCAGGCTGCCAGCGAGGATGGCGGGCCACAACAAGGGCAATGTAATAGAGAAGAAGAGCTTTCGCCGACTGGCACCTAGCAAGCGAGCGGACTCCTCCAGCGAGTGATCGAGGTTGCGCAAGGTAGCGGCCACTGGCAAAAACACCAGGGGGTATTTGGACAGGCTCATCACCAGAATGGCCCCGCTCAGCCCTTCGAAACTGGAACTGAGCGACACCCATGTAAAGCTGGACACGAATGAAGGCACCGCGAACGGCAAGCACAGCACCACGCCCCACGCGCGCCTGCCCCACAGGTTGGTGCGTTCGAGCAGCCACGCCAGCAATGTGCCGATGATTGCGCTGGCCAGGGTAACCCCAGCCAGCAGCATCAGGGTATTGCCGAGCAAGCTGTACACATAGGGGCGAAATAGCAGGCGGCTGATATCGTGCCACCCTGCTTCGGCGGTGCGAATGCTTACATACGCAAGCGGCAACAGGCTCAGTGCCACAAGCGCCAGCACCGGGGCGACCAGCCAGATAGAGGGCCGCCTGCTACTTACCTTGCGAGCGACTACCGGAGTAGGCAGTACTTGAGCCTGAGCGGTCATCAGTTCAGCCCGACGTCACGCTGCATGTCCAGTGCCTCGTCGGCGTTGCCAATATCGGCTGGGGTGATGTCCGGCGCTTCAAGCTCGTTGAAGGGCTTCAAGCCTTGGTCCGAGACCATACCCTTGCGTAATGGATACTCGGCCTGGGCGCGGGTAATCACACGCTGCCCTTCTTCGCTGGCCATCCAGGCCAACAATTGTTGGGCTTGCTGAGGGTGTTTGCTGGCTTTAACCACGGCCGCACTGGAAATGGTGACCAGCCCGCCCGGGTCTTTGTTTTTGAAATAGTACAGTTGCGACTGCAGGTCGCCTTTTTCACGCTTGAGGGCGTACCAGTAGTAATTGTTGACCAATACTGCTGCGATTTCGCCTTTTTCAACAGCTTTGATCGCCACCATGTTGTTGGCGTAGGTTTTGCCGTAAGCCTTCAGGCCCGTTAGCCACTCCTCGGCGGCTTCTTCACCCTTGAGCCGCAACACGGCAACGGCTTGCTCCTGGAACGCACCGCTGGTAGGCACAAAGCCGATCTTGCCGTTCCATTCAGGGCGGGCGAAATCCATGACCGAGGCAGGAAGGTCTTTTTCAGCGACCAGGCGCGGGTTATAGGCAGCCACGCGTACCCGGGCCGTGATGCCTATCCAGGTGCCATCTTTGGCAACGTATTCTGCCGGCAGCGCATCCAGTGTGGTTTTGTCGGTGACGGCCAGGAAGCCTTTTTCACCCAGCGCGTTCAATGGCGGCGACTCTTCGCTATAGATCACATCGGCAGGCGAGCGGTCGCCTTCTTCCATGATCTGGTTGGCAAGCTGGTTGCTGCTGCCTTTGCGCACGTTGACATGAATACCGGTAGCGGCTTCGAAGGCCTTGGCCACGGCCTCGCCCAGCTCTTTATGCTGGCCATTGTAGAGGGTGAGGGTAGGGGTATCTGCAGCCTGGGCGGTGCCGATGGATAAGGCCATTGCCAAAGCGGGCAGGGCACACAGGCGCAGTAAGGCTGTTCGCACTGACATCCGGGCGTCTCTCCTTGGGAAAAAAGTGGCGCCAAGTATAAAGGAGATTGTTTCTCGAATGCGGGCGTATTTGGTTGTCAGTACGTTTCTGTCGCCCACAAAAAAAGCCCGCGATTAGCAGGCTTCTTGCAGCGTTACGCTTGATTTGGTGCCCAGGAGAAGACTCGAACTTCCACGGCCGTAAAGCCACCAACACCTGAAGCTGGCGTGTCTACCAATTTCACCACCTGGGCAAATCGAAAACTCACGCTTTCGATGGCGCGCACTATACGGCGGGCATTTAGAGCTGTAAAGCCCCCGGATAAAAAAAGGAGCGACACACCCACGACAGTGGGTGTACACGCGCATGCACGCTGCGGAAACGAAAAAGCCCGCTTTCGCGGGCTTTTGGAACGCGACGGACTGATGTAGTCTCGCGCTTGAATATGGTGCCCAGAAGAAGACTCGAACTTCCACGGCCGTAAGGCCACCAACACCTGAAGCTGGCGTGTCTACCAATTTCACCATCTGGGCAAATCGACCACTTGCGTCGTCGATGGCGCGCACTATACGGGCGCTGTATTGCACTGTAAACCCCTGACCGTAAAAATGTTTATAGTCAATTGCGGCGGCTTCTGGCAGGCACTTGCCGCTGGAATTTCCCGTTTTAACAGGGGTATGCCAAACTAACTTGCATATGACACAAGGTGAACACTCTCTAATGGCCGATTGGCAGTCCCTCGATCCCGAGGCCGCTCGTGAAGCGGAAAAATACGAAAATCCTATTCCCAGCCGTGAATTGATCCTGCACCACCTCGCTGAGCGTGGGTCTCCGGCAAGCCGCGAACAGCTGGTAGAGGAGTTCGGGCTGGGGACCGAGGACCAAGTCGAAGCCCTGCGCCGCCGTTTGCGGGCAATGGAGCGCGACGCCCAGTTGATCTACACGCGCCGTGGTACGTACGCGCCGGTCGATAAGCTGGACTTGATTGCCGGCCGGGTAAGCGGGCATCGAGATGGTTTCGGCTTCCTGATGCCTGACGACGGTAGCGACGACCTGTTCCTTAGCCCGGCCCAGATGCGTCTGGTTTTTGATGGGGACCGTGCCTTGGCACGCGTTTCAGGTCTTGACCGTCGTGGTCGTCGCGAAGGCGCCTTGGTCGAGGTGGTCAGTCGTGCGCATGAAAGCATCGTAGGTCGCTACTTCGAAGAAGGCGGCATCGGCTTTGTGCAGGCGGACAACCCCAAGGTGCAACAGGAGGTCCTGGTCACTCCAGGCCGGAACGGCGGCGCACGCGTAGGGCAGTTCGTCGAAATCAAGATTACCCACTGGCCGACTGCGCGCTTCCAGCCTCAGGGCGATGTCATGGAGGTGCTGGGCAACTACATGGCCCCCGGCATGGAAATCGACGTTGCCTTGCGCAGCTATGACATTCCTCACACGTGGCCAGACGCCGTCGAGAAGGAAGCGGCCCGGCTAAAGCCGGAGGTAGAGGAAAAGCACAAGGCCAACCGTGTTGACCTGCGCCACCTGCCATTCGTGACCATCGACGGTGAAGATGCTCGTGACTTCGACGACGCGGTGTACTGCGAACCCAAGGGCCGGATCAAGATGTTCTCCGGCGGCTGGCGTTTGTACGTGGCTATCGCGGACGTTTCCAGCTACGTGAAAATTGACTCTGCACTGGACGCAGAGGCCCAGGTGCGTGGCAACTCGGTGTACTTCCCCGAGCGTGTTGTGCCAATGCTGCCGGAGCAGTTGTCCAACGGCCTATGCTCGCTGAATCCACAGGTGGATCGCCTGGCCATGGTCTGTGAAATGACCATCTCCAAAAACGGTCAAATGGTGGACTACAAGTTTTGCGAGGCAGTCATTCATTCTCATGCTCGCCTGACCTATAACAAAGTCAGCACCATGCTTGAGCATTCGCGCACCGCCGAAGCCAAGGCTCTACGCGGTGAGTACGGTGAGGTACTGCCTCATCTCAAGCAGCTGTACGCGCTGTACCAGGTGCTGTTGGCAGCGCGTCATGCGCGTGGCGCCATCGATTTCGAGACGCAGGAAACCCGAATCATCTTCGGGAACGAGCGTAAGATTGCTGAAATACGCCCTACTACACGCAACGATGCGCACAAACTGATCGAGGAATGCATGCTGGCGGCCAACGTTGCCACGGCGGAGTTTCTCAATAAGCACGAAGTACCCACCCTGTATCGCGTCCACGATGGGCCACCGCCAGAGCGGCTGGAAAAATTACGTGCATTCCTGGGCGAGCTTGGCTTGTCCCTGAATAAGGGCAAGGATGGCCCCAGCCCGAAGGACTACCAGGCCTTGCTGGAAACCATCAAGGACCGGCCGGATTTCCACTTGATCCAGACGGTGATGCTGCGCTCGTTGAGCCAGGCGGTGTATACCTCCGAGAACAACGGCCACTTTGGCCTGAACTACCCGGCGTATACCCACTTCACGTCGCCGATTCGCCGCTATCCCGACCTGCTCGTGCACCGTGCGATCCGCAGTGTTATCCGCTCCAAGCGTGAAACGCCCCATGTGGTGCGTGCAGGCGCTGCCGCTATCCCTAAAGCGCGCATCTACCCCTACGACGAAGCAGCGCTGGAGCAGTTTGGCGAGCAGTGTTCCATGACGGAGCGGCGCGCTGACGAGGCGACTCGCGATGTGGTGAACTGGCTCAAGTGCGAGTACATGAAAGACCGCGTGGGCGAGGTGTTCCCGGGCGTGATTACCGCCGCTACAGGGTTCGGTATTTTTGTAGAGCTAACCGACATTTATGTAGAAGGGCTGGTGCATGTATCCGCCTTGCCGGGCGACTATTACCACTATGACCAGTTACATCATCGCCTCACGGGTGAGCGCACTGGCCGCAGTTTCCGTCTTGGCGACACCGTTCAGGTGCGCGTCATGCGTGTGGACCTGGACGAGCGCAAGATCGATTTCGAGCTGGCTGACATAGGCGCGGACAAGAGCACAACCCCACGCAAGTCGCGTAAAACGACTGAAAAAACCTCAGCATCCGATGCGCGCAGCGCCGGCAAGGGCGAGGCGGCTTCTGCCACAGCCCAGCCCAGTGCAGCACTTGCCGCCCCGCGCAAGCGTAAGGCAGGCAAGGACGCGGCCGGGGAGGATGCCTACCGGGCCTCGCATGCCACGGCCAACAATGCTGAAGTGCGTAAAAGCCGAGAAATGAAGAAGGCCCTGATGGGGGAGGCCAGGCAGACCCCTGCTCAGGCTGATGCGAGCAAGCCGACGCGGCATCGCAAGGGCACTTCCAAAACAGGCGCGCGCAGCAAGACCAAGGCAAAATCATGAGTCAGTTGGAAAAAGTCTACGGTGTGCACGCAGTCGAGGCGCTATTGCGCCACCATCCGCGGCGCGTCAAGCAGATATGGTTGTCTGAGGGGCGTAGCGAGCCACGGCTTCAGGGTTTGCTTGAACTGGCGGGGCAGCACCGTGTAGCCATCGGCGCCGCTGAGCGCCGCGAGCTTGATGCCTGGGTCGAAGGCGTGCATCAAGGCGTGGTAGCGGATGTCAGCCCGAGCCAGGTATGGGGCGAGGCGATGCTCGAGGAGCTACTCGATCGCCACGAAGGGCCACCGTTGCTGTTGGTGCTGGATGGTGTGACTGACCCTCACAACTTGGGCGCCTGCCTGCGCACGGCCGATGCCGCCGGTGCCCTTGCCGTCATCATTCCAAAGGACAAGGCCGCAACCTTGACGCCTGTCGTGCGCAAGGTTGCCTGCGGCGCGGCAGAGGTCATTCCCCTGGTGGCCGTTACCAACCTTGCCCGAAGCCTGGAAAAACTCCAGCAACGGGGATTATGGATCGTCGGTACTGCGGGCGAGGCAGACAAAAACATTTATCAGCAAGACCTTACCGGGCCTCTGGTACTGGTCATGGGCGCCGAAGGCAAAGGCATGCGCCGGCTTACTCGTGAGCACTGCGATCACTTGGTCAAGCTTCCTATGGGCGGCAGCGTTAGTAGCCTTAATGTCTCGGTTGCCACGGGTGTTTGCCTGTTTGAAGCGGTACGCCAGCGTACTGGGCGCTGACACGCGTTGGGCCTGGTCAAATATTCACCAATTGCCTTGCGCTACACCAGGCCCTTCTCTACAATTGCGCCCCTTGCCCAGGCGGTAGGCCTCGCGGCACTCGTCTGAGCAGGTAAAAAGCACTATTCACTCCTTGTCTGACCGGTTTTCGGCAGGCTACAACCCGTAAGGAGCATTCATGCGTCATTACGAAATCATCTTTCTGGTCCACCCGGATCAGAGCGAACAAGTCGGCGGCATGGTCGAACGTTATACCAAGCTGATCGAAGAAGACGGTGGCAAGATTCACCGCCTGGAAGACTGGGGCCGTCGTCAACTGGCCTACGCTATCAACAATGTTCACAAGGCTCACTACGTGATGCTGAACGTTGAATGCACTGGCAAGGCCCTGGCCGAGCTGGAAGACAGCTTCCGCTACAACGATGCCGTTATCCGTAACCTTGTCATCCGTCGCGACGAAGCCGTTATTGGCCAGTCCGAAATGCTCAAGGCTGAAGAGAACCGCAGCGAGCGCCGTGAGCGTCGTGACCGTCCTGAGCAAGCTGACAGCGCCGACGGCGACGACAGCGACAGCGACAGCGACAGCAGTGACAACAGCGACAACGCTGACGAGTAATTCACGGATCTTTAGAGGAGCCTGTTAAATGGCACGTTTCTTCCGTCGTCGTAAATTCTGCCGTTTCACCGCAGAAAACGTTAAAGAGATCGATTACAAAGATCTCAACACCCTGAAAGCTTACGTCTCTGAAACCGGCAAGATCGTTCCAAGCCGTATCACGGGTACCAAGGCTCGTTATCAGCGTCAGCTGGCTACCGCTATCAAGCGCGCCCGCTTCCTGGCCCTGCTGCCTTACACCGACAGCCACGGCCGCTGATACGGGCTTCGTCGACAGCAGTAAAGGATAGAGCGCATGCGTGCCTTGGCTGATTTCATCATGCGGGGTCGTATGCAGGCCACCCTTGTGGTGGCTGGATGTGCGGCATTGCCGTTGTTGTTCTGGTTGAGTGCCGCCGCGGGTTGCCTCGTGCTTCTGCGGCGTGGGTTGAGCGACGCCATCGGCGTGCTTGCCTGGGGTGTACTACCAGCGTTGGTCTGGTGGTATTTCGGAGAACCGCGCACCTTGATGGTGTTGCTGGGCTCCTTGGGGCTTGCCGCGTTACTGCGTGCAGGCTGGTCCTGGAACAAGCTGCTACTGGCAAGTATTGGCCTGGGTATGGTGTATGGCATAGCGCTTGGGGTCGTGTTTGGCGAAACCCTGCGGCAGTTGGCAGTAGCCATGGCCCGACACTTGCCCGATCTGCTCGGAGCGGTTTACCAGCGCCTGTCGCTGGAAGAGCAGGCACACCTGGAGGCATTGATTGCTCCCGTACTCACCGGATTGATAGCGGCACTGCTGCAAGCCGTCAGCCTGTTGGCCCTGATGCTGGGGCGCTACTGGCAGGGCGTGCTGTATAACCCGGGCGGCTTCGGGCGCGAGTTTCGCGCTACGAGAATTCCCGGGCCGGTGGCACTGGGCTTGTTTGCATGCATGTTGATAGGGCCACAATTTGGCCCGCAGGTGGCGATGTTGACGCCTATCTGCAGCGTGCCGCTAGTGTTTGCAGGCTTTGCCCTGGTTCATGGGTTGGCCGCGCGTGGCAAGCTTGGGCGCTTCTGGGTGGTAGGGTTATACGTCACGTTCCTGTTGTTCATACAGCTGGCCTATCTGGTGCTGGTGGTTGTGGCCATTGTCGACGGCCTGATTGATTTTCGCGGCCGCCTGCCCCCTGAAAAGGGGAACGATCAGGGGTCTGCGAACGGTGAAGGTTAAAAGTTAAGAGGTTAATACCAAATGGAACTGATCCTGCTGGAAAAAATCGCCAACCTGGGCAACCTGGGCGACAAGGTAAACGTGAAGGCTGGCTACGGGCGTAACTTCCTGCTGCCAAAGGGCAAAGCTACCGCCGCGACCGCCGCCAACCTGGCTGCGTTCGAAGCACGTCGCGCCGACCTGGAAAAGGCCGCTGCCGACAAGAAAGCCTCGGCTGAAAGCCGTGCTGCTCAGTTGGCTGAACTGGAAGTCACCATCACTGCTACCGCAGGCGATGAGGGCAAGCTGTTCGGTTCGATCGGTACGCACGACATCGCTGACGCACTGACCGCCTCTGGCGTTGAAGTGGCCAAGGCTGAAGTACGTTTGCCGAACGGCACCATCCGTAACGTTGGTGAGTACGACGTTGCCGTGCACCTGCACAGCGACGTTGAAGCCACCGTCCGCGTTGTGGTTGTAGCCGCTTAAGCGGATTGGCTGGCAGCTCGCCAGCCACCCGTTTAACATCGGGCACGGTCCTGCCAGGCAGGCCGTGCCCTTTGTCTTTCTATTGAGTACCACGCAGATTCCGTTGGTTATGAACGACATTTCCACTCCCGAACAATACGACCTGCAAACGGCCTCGCTTAAAGTCCCGCCGCACTCCATCGAAGCCGAGCAGGCTGTCCTCGGGGGGTTGATGCTGGACAACAACGCATGGGAGCGGGTGCTGGATCAAGTCTCGGATGGCGATTTCTACCGTCACGACCATCGTTTGATTTTCCGCGCCATTGCCCGCCTGGCTGACCAGAACATCCCGTTCGATGTGGTCACGCTGCACGAGCAATTGGATAAAGAAGGGCAGAGCAGCCAAGTAGGCGGTTTGGGCTACCTGGGCGAGCTGGCCAAGAACATTCCGTCAGTTGCCAACATCAAGGCTTACGCGCAGATCGTGCGTGAACGCGCCACGTTGCGCCAACTGATCAGCATCAGTAATGAAATCGCCGACAGCGCGTTCAATCCCCAGGGGCGTAACGCAGCGGAGATTTTGGACGAGGCTGAGCGGCAGATCTTCCAGATTGCTGAGGCCCGGCCGAAGACAGGCGGCCCTGTCGGGGTAAATGACCTGCTGACCAAGGCCATTGACCGCATCGATACCTTGTTCAATACCGACCAGGCCATCACAGGCTTGTCGACCGGTTATGCCGACCTCGACGATAAAACCAGTGGGCTACAGCCTTCAGACCTGGTGATCGTGGCGGGGCGCCCGTCCATGGGTAAAACCACCTTCGCCATGAACCTGGTAGAAAACGCCGTACTGCGCAGCGACAAAGTAGTGCTGGTGTATTCGCTGGAAATGCCTGGCGACTCCCTGATCATGCGTATGCTGTCCTCGTTGGGTCGGATCGACCAAACCAAGGTGCGCAGTGGCCGTCTGGACGATGACGACTGGCCCCGCCTGACGTCCGCGGTCAACCTGCTTAACGACCGCAAGTTGTTCATCGACGATACGGCAGGTATCAGCCCGTCAGAGATGCGTGCCCGTACTCGCCGTATTGTGCGCGAGCATGGCGACTTGGCCATGATCATGATCGACTACCTTCAGTTGATGCAGATACCTGGCTCCAGCGGTGACAACCGTACCAACGAAATCTCCGAGATTTCTCGCTCTCTGAAAGCGTTGGCCAAGGAGTTTGGTTGCCCGGTCGTTGCGCTGTCCCAGCTTAACCGGTCGCTTGAGCAGCGGCCCAACAAGCGACCGGTCAACTCCGACCTTCGAGAGTCCGGCGCCATCGAACAGGACGCCGACGTCATCATGTTCGTATACCGGGATGAGGTGTATCACCCGGAAACCGAGCACAAGGGGATTGCTGAGATCATTATCGGCAAGCAGCGGAACGGCCCTATCGGCACCGTGCGCCTGGCGTTCATTGGCAAGTACACGCGGTTTGAGAACTTGGCACCAGGCAGCTACCAGTTCGACGACGAGTAATGCTACCCAGGCTCTGCTACAGGCCTCCGCCATATCACTGTGCCGGGCGTGGCGTTCGCCAACTGTCGTTGGCTATCACAAGGGATTGGCTGCATCGATGCTATGGGATCTATGCCCAAGCGCGCCTCGCTAAATCCGACAAAGGTCGTCGGATTTGGTTATTTTTTGTGCTATTCTCCGCGACCGCGAATTCACGCGGGTCTCCGCCATTCATACGGTTATCGCCATGCAAGCAGCCAAGCCGCTATTCGACTACCCAAAGTACTGGGCCGAGTGTTTCGGGCCAGCGCCTTTCCTGCCTATGAGCCGGGAAGAAATGGACCAACTGGGCTGGGACTCGTGCGACATCATCATTGTGAGCGGCGATGCCTACGTGGATCACCCGTCTTTCGGCATGGCCATTATTGGCCGGTTGCTGGAAGCCCAAGGCTTCCGCGTGGGCATCATTGCTCAGCCCGACTGGACCAACAAAGACGACTTCATGAAGCTGGGCGAGCCGAACCTGTTCTTCGGCGTGGCAGCGGGCAACATGGACTCGATGATCAACCGCTACACCGCGGACAAGAAAATTCGCTCCGATGACGCCTACACGCCCGGTGGGTTGGCGGGCAAGCGGCCCGACCGTGCGAGCCTGGTGTACAGCCAGCGCTGCAAGGAGGCCTACCGCAACGTGCCCATCGTGCTCGGCGGCATTGAAGCGTCGCTGCGGCGTATTGCGCACTATGACTATTGGCAGGACAAGGTTCGTCATTCCATCCTGATTGACGCCTGCGCTGATATTCTCCTGTACGGCAATGCCGAGCGAGCCGTAGTTGAAGTGGCCCAGCGGCTGGCGGCTGGCGAGCCGGTGACCAGCATCACGGATATCCGCGGCACGGCATTCGTGCGGCGTGACACACCCCAAGGGTGGTACGAGGTGGACTCCACCCGTATCGATCGACCAGGCAAGGTCGACAAGATCATTAACCCGTACGTGAATACCCAAGACACGCAAGCGTGCGCGATTGAGCAGGAAAAGGGGCCGGTTGACGATCCCTCCGAAGCCAAGGTCGTGCAGATTCTCGAAAGCCCGCGCATGACCCGTGACAAGACGGTCATTCGCTTGCCTTCGTTCGAGAAAGTGCGTAACGACGCTGTGTTATATGCGCATGCCAACCGCGTACTTCATCTGGAGACCAACCCAGGTAACGCCCGGGCGCTGGTGCAGAAACACGGCGAGGTCGACGTCTGGTTCAACCCGCCGCCCATCCCCATGACCACCGAAGAGATGGACTACGTGTTCGGGATGCCCTACGCGCGCATTCCCCACCCGGTCTACGGCAAGGAAAAAATCCCCGCCTATGACATGATCCGTTTCTCCGTGAACATCATGCGGGGCTGCTTCGGCGGCTGTACCTTCTGCTCCATTACCGAACACGAAGGCCGCATCATCCAGAACCGGTCAGAAGAGTCGATCATTCGCGAGATCGAAGAAATCCGTGACCGGGTGCCCGGCTTCACGGGGGTGATTTCTGACCTGGGTGGGCCGACCGCCAACATGTACCGCATCGCCTGCAAGAGCCCGGAAATCGAATCCGCATGCCGCAAGCCATCGTGTGTGTTCCCCGGCATCTGCCCCAACCTCAATACCGATCACTCGGCCCTGATCCAGCTGTACCGTAGTGCTCGTGCCTTGCCGGGGGTGAAGAAGATTCTGATTGCGTCAGGCCTGCGCTACGACTTGGCGGTAGAGTCGCCGGAGTATGTGCGTGAATTGGTAACTCACCACGTGGGTGGTTACCTGAAGATTGCACCGGAGCACACCGAGGAAGGCCCGCTTAATCAGATGATGAAGCCGGGAATTGGCTCCTATGACCGCTTCAAGCGCATGTTCGAGAAGTACTCGAAAGAAGCCGGCAAAGAGCAGTACCTGATTCCGTACTTTATCGCCGCTCACCCTGGCACCACGGATGAGGACATGATGAACCTTGCGCTGTGGCTCAAGGGCAACGGGTTCCGCGCCGATCAGGTACAAGCCTTCTACCCGTCGCCGATGGCCTCGGCCACGGCCATGTACCACTCGGGTAAGAACCCGCTGCGTAAAGTGACGTATAAAAGCCCGGCAGTGAGTATCGTCAAGAGCGAGGCGCAGCGCCGGCTGCACAAAGCTTTCTTGCGCTACCACGACCCCAAGGGTTGGCCAATGCTGCGTGAAGCACTGGAGCGCATGGGGCGCAGCGATCTGATTGGCGCTGGCAAGCACCAGCTGATTCCAGCGCACCAGCCTGAGGTCGATACCTACACCAGTGCGCGGCGTAAAAACTCCACGCCGGCGGGCAGCCATAAGGTAGGCCGTGAGCAGCGTATTCTCACGCAGCATACGGGCCTGCCGCCGCGTGCCAGCGACGGTAGCAAACCGTGGGATAAACGCGAGGAAGCCAAGGCTGCCGCCCAGGCACGTCGTGATCAGACCACACGTGCCAGTAAAGGCGGCGCCAAGGTTAAGAAGAAGCCTAGCCGGCAGCCTGTGTTACCGCGTTAACTCACGTTCGCAGCTCCCGGCCCGGGCCCAGGCTGCGGGACGGTAGGCGTGGGCCGCGGCCACTCATAAACGTCGAAGCCTGCATCAGGGAATTTCTCGCGAAAGTGCTTAATCAGCGTGGTACAGCTGTCGCAGGTGGGGAAGCGTGTAAACAACACGGCCTTGTCAACTTCCTGCGGGTCTACCCCTGTCTTGGTGATGTAGGCCAAGATGTTGCGCTCGGAGTCTAAGCGGCGGTCGTTAATATTGCCGATGTTCAGGTTGCCGGGTTGGGACAGATCAGGAAGATGAACCAGCGTCTCGGTACTCAGCCTATCGCCTTCGCCGCGACAGTTAATGTAATGGGTACCATCCTCTGCATCCGTAGTGATGCTAGATTTTCTATCTGCCATTGCCTTGCCCAAGTTTACATCGGTTTTGCGTTTAGGCATGCCGGATACACTGAAGTACACTTCCGGAGCCCTTTTGTCTTTATAGTCGAGGACGAGAAAGGCTAGGTTTTTGCCCTTGGGAAGGGCGCTATCGATCGCTACCGAGTCCAGTACCCGCTCGGCATCAAATTTAATTGATGGTTCAGTCAGTCGATTCAAATGCGTAGCAATAGCGCTCCTGACATCAGCAGAAGTTTCACGGTTAATAGCGTAGGTGTAATCGCTGGCCAGCAACTCACGGGTTTGTTTACTGTAGCTGCGGCGAGAATACTTGGCGAACAGGGCTGCCTGAGCGGGAGTGGTGCTAAGTTTGAAGCGCTGAGACATGGTCGATCCAACATCAACGCCTTCGGATAGCGTCTTTTCGATAACTTCTAACTGAGCGTTGACCTTTTGCTCGCCCAGTGTTCGAAGTTGCAGGTTCGCATCCCAGCAACCGGTGTATATGAATTTAAGCTCTTCTTCAATAGTCATACCTTCACCACGAGGCGAGTTACCTTCTGGTATTTTGCGAAGTTTGAAGCTATCTGCGTTTGTTGGAATCTCCGCCTGGTAGAACACGCCTTCGTCCACGCACGTCACGATATGCTGCTTCCCGTTTTCCACGGAGGTCACCTGCACCGCCGAAAGTACCCGGCGGTCGTTAGCCTGCGTCACAACGCCAGTGGTTATTTCAACACGCTGGAATAGCTCATTTCCCGCAATTCGGCGCACACTGATTTCGTCTCGGTAATCTTCCCATTTCAATTCCTGCACAGATTCATCCTTGCCTTGCCTGGTACGCCATAGCTTGCGATTGTCAGCGAAGTGACCAGTGTTGGGATCTGGTATTACTTTACGGTGATCGAACCAGTTCACCGCACCTGTCGGCACCTCGGTATTAGGTGCAAGTTCAGTAAAGAGGCTCGTCATACGGTCCCCCGAAGGGCCACATATCAGAGGCAGCTGTATGGGGGTGCGTCGGACTCGGCAACCCCTCTGTTTGAGAGGGGGTCGTGCAAAGGGTGGGGGTGCTTGCTCAAGTACTTGAGGCCGGTCGAGTGTGTCCTTGCGCACCTTATAGAAGCGCCCAGAACACTCTAGCCAGGTGTCTTCTGCCCAGCGAATCCATGTGATAGACAGGGAGGGTGCAGGGTCCGGCAGGTAGTAGCGGCCTTCGATAGTAGTGACCGGCAAAGTTTTGGGTAACCGACCCAAGTTGCCTATGTCATCCACTATGTCAAGGGCGGGGCCATAAGGGAGATGCGTGTGATGATCTACAAGCCGCGGCCTGCTTAGCCCTGGTAAAGACTTACCGGTATTGATCACCAGCACACTGCTGTTGTCTCCGAATCGCTGAGTGAAGATGGCAGGACGGTGCGAGGGCGCAGCGGGTGGCACGCTCGGCAGACGCTGTTTATCTGCTGATTTATGCAACTGACGCGCTGCACGCGACACAAGCGCACCGTAACTGCGGCGAAGGGACAGGATCATGCCTAGGTCAGGATTACCTGACTGCAGATCAGCGCCTGTGGGAAGAAGCGCGTCAAGTACCTCTAAGACAGATTTACGCAAGCGTGGCCCAAGCGTTTTAATCGCTTGGCGGGCGCCTACTCGCGTGCCCAGAGCAACGAAGCGCAGGCTTAAGGCGCTTAACCTGGCGACGGCGCCGAAGCTCAACAGTTCCAGGCCAAAGCCCAGCAGGCCAAATGCAATCAACCAACCTTTTCCGCCTTCGAAGCCCTCTTTGAGGGTTTCATATGAGGACCAGAAGGGCACTAGGGCCTTAACTGCCTCCGGAAATTCTACGGGGTCTTCACCTTGCACCACGCCCCGAGCCAGCGGGTAAAGGGAGGCGCCGGTACCCTCTATCAGATACCTCAGGTGGTTACTAATTGACTCGCTGGTATTGAATACCTGGGAAGGGGGGGCAAGGGCAGGCTGGATGTAGGCAAATGGCTCTAGCCAACCACTGAACTGGGCATGAGGCACCGGCAAGCCACCATTGGCGAATGCTTCCCAATCGAAGGGCAACAGATGCTGTTCGCGGGGCTGAGAGAGCCTGCGTGGTGGCGTAATCTTGCGCTGTGGGTCAGCCACTACTTGGCACCAAGCTGCTGAAGGTAAGAGCGCGTAGAAGTAGGCGCCATCAGGGGTTTCTACGTAGGCAATCATGCCGTAACTCGACACCAGTATCGTGTCTTCGCCTGGCACCGGCCTTGCTAGCTTGCAGAGAGCGACAGGGTGATTTTCCAGGCGCAGGCGGTCTTCTAGAGGAAGGTCGCTTAATAGCCTTTGTGTCATAACACCAGCAGCGTGGGTAGCCTCTTGTTTCCAACGGGTGAAGGCCTCTTCGAAGCGCTCACTCATGTTTGGGAGGTCTCTGTTCTGGCTCCAAGGCTCATATAACTTGTCACCCACCTGTACCAACGCCTGGACGAACACCGGGTCATCGCCTGAAGCAAGACCGCTGGCCAGGGCCTGCACAGCGTTTATGCCACCGCTTCGCAGGAGGCTCTCCTCCCTACGTCGGGTGGCGTTTACAAAGCGGGCTTCTGGCGAAATACCTCGTGCTTTAAGCTCGTTATCGATCATCTGCAGGCGATCGGGCATAGGCGCATTTAAAGCACTGGCCGCAAGGTCTAAAGCCTCGACCTGCGTAAGGAGCGCTTGCGCCGCATGGGCTGGCGCCAAAGGCGTAGGTAGTCCGGCGATTTTTTGTGTTGCTCTATTCCAGTGGGCTAAGCCTGGGGCCAGGGCAGCGGCCAATGCCTCGGACATGCGTTCGTTATGGTCGCGCTGAGCTAGCCGAGCGGGAAGATCAAGCGCTTCGTTGAAGAAACACTCACCCGCGATGCCGGGCTTGCATACCTCAAGCGTGGTAACGCCATGAGACAGTTGCACCCACGCAAGGCTTGACGCCCAAGCCAGGCTGTCGGGTAGGCCTAATACGGTGAGTTCCGCTGGGCCATGGCCGCTTAGCAGGTAGCGGACCAGGCCAAAAGTGCTTGCAGGGCAGTCATTAAGTTTGGAGGTAACATGTGTTTTTAATTTATCCAGCAGTTCACCCACTGCAATACCAGCCTGTTGTTCATAGAAGTCAAAGCCTAGGAAATCTTCGTCAGGGTCCAGTGCCCACGGCAATACCAGCGTCAGCATCGCCAGGTCATGACCTGATAATGCTTCTCCTCTACTTGTGGGTGTTTGCCAGTCCAGTGCCTGCTCTATCGCATCGAGTAAGGCTTGAGCGGCATCGGTCCCAAGGGCGCGAGCCAGAAGGGTAGCTGGATATTCTTTGAGCGCCGAAGGGTGCTGATTATCGGTGGCCCCACGCAGAAACGCTGATACATGACTACTAGGGCCTGGCTGGAGGATAGGCAGGTTGCGAAGCGCGTTGATTTCCACAGGGTCTAGCAACTGAGTCAGGTCTGATCGTGCAGCGCGCACCATGGCGCGCAAGTACCGCTCCCGTTCAAAGCGTAAGGCGTTTAATAGTGTGCTTGTCTCAACGCTAAGCGCACTCGTCAAGCCGGTGTGCTTGGCCAATATTTCGGCTAACGACGTTTCGTGACGAATCGCTGCAGGGCGGCCCTCATCGTCTACGTAAAAGCGAAGCGTCGCGATTTGATGCGTCTCGATAGCTTCCGTACTGACCCGGGCTTTTCCTTTTAGGTGGGTGATTACCGCTTGTAGATCGTAGAGGCGTTGATCCTGCCAGTGGGCAAACAGATCAAGCAGCCGCATTGAGGATGTATTCATGGTCAGGCTCCAATGGTGGGAGCCCCCAGTTCAACCCGCCTTGCCCCGGTCGAGGTGCTACATAATGTTGGCGTTTTAGTCGGCAGGAGGGTATGACACGCCACTGGCGCCACAGGCATAGGCAACCAGCAGGTTACGAAAGAATGTGTTCAAGTACATGGCGAAGTTCCTCGGGTTAGGTTGAGAAGCATACGCCTGGCAGGCAAGATGGGACCGTTGAAAGTGTTCATGGGCCTGATAGACAATCTCAGGCCCTTATCTGGAGTATTTATGCTGCTCAAAGCCTTGTTTACGAGTGTCTTCGCCCTGATCGCGCTACCCGCATTCGCCGCCTCTTGCGAGGCAACCATCGACTCCACCGATCAGATGACCTTTGATAAAAAGGACATCCAGGTCAGCAAAAGCTGTAAGTCGTTCACGCTCACCCTTACCCACTCAGGCAACTTGCCAGTGCAGGTAATGGGGCATAACTGGGTATTGACCAAGGCAGACGACCTCAAGGGCGTGGCCAGCGATGGCATGTCTGCCGGGGTGGACGCAGGCTACCTCAAAGCTGACGACAAGCGAGTGATCGCGCATACCCGCTTGATCGGCGCCGGGGATAAGGACAGTGTGACGTTCGACGCGTCTGCCCTGGACCCTGCCACCTCGTATTTGTTTTTCTGCTCGTTCCCCGGTCATGTGGCAATGATGCAGGGAAAGGTCACGCTTGTGGACTAAACCGGGGCGCGTAGCGCCCTTGTTATGTGGGTTGGCTTACTTTGAACACATGCCGCAGGTAAGACACAAAGTTCGGGTCGCGGCACTGAGTCTTGGCGGCTTCGTCCGAGATCTTCGCGACCGGTTGCCCGTTGCAGCTGGACATCTTCAATACCATGCTCATGGGCTTCACGCCCTCGATGTCACACGTCAGGTTGGTACCAATCCCGAAACTGACATTGATACGGCCGCGCAATACGCGGTACAGGCTCAAGGCGCGTGGCAGGTCCAGGCTGTCTGAAAATACCAGGGTCTTGGTCATAGGGTCGATACCCAGCTTACGGTAGTGAGCAATGGCCTTTTCCGCCCAGATGACCGGGTCACCGGAGTCGTGCCGTAGACCATCGAACAGCTTGGCAAAGTACAAATCGAAGTCCCGCAGGAAGGCGTCCATGGTGATGGTGTCGGTTAGCGCGATGCCTAACAGGCCGCGGTACTCCCGTACCCATGCATCCAAGGCAGCGATCTGGCTATCGATCAAACGAGGGCCAAGCTGCTGGTGCGCCATTACCCACTCGTGGGCCATGGTGCCCAAGGGTTTTAGGTCATATTTACGGGCAAGGTGGACGTTGCTGGTGCCGACGAAGCGCGCCGGGAACTCAGCCTTGAGCAGGTGCACGATTTCATCTTGAACACCAAACGAAAAGCGCCGCCGGGTACCGAAGTCTGCCACTTGCAGCCCTGCTAGCTCATCCGCAGTGGCGTTGGCCACCAGCCAGTCGAACTTTCGATACAACTGCTCCCGGGCGCGCTGCAAAACCATGTCTGGATTAAGGTTACGGTTGCGTACTTCACTGACCATGGCCAACAGTGGTACTTCAAACAAAATCACATGAAGCCAAGGGCCGCGCAGGCGGATATACAACTCGTCGTTTTCGATGCCCAGTTGCACGTAGCGAAGGTTGAACCGGAACAACCCCAGAAAGCGCAGGAAATCGGGTTTCATGAAGTTGATGTTTTCAAGGAATACCGTTTCCTCACTGCTCAGGCCCAGCTCGCATAGCCGTTCCAGCTCGGTTTCCAACTCGCCAAGCCAGGGCCGCAGGTCTTCTCCGTTCCGGCACCTGAACTCCCACTCCACGTCCGTGTTGGGGTAATTGTGGAGCACCGCCTGCATCATCGACAGTTTGTAGAGGTCGGTGTCCAGCAGTGACTGGATAACGCGGGGGCCAAAGGGTGAGTCGATCATCAAAAGCTCCAGGGTGCCAAGCCCCTTGTGACAACAACGCAAAGAAAAAGTGAGGCCAGGCTTTGGATGATGCTGCCTTTGGCGCACGGCATTATCGCAGATGGTGCGCCACACCGTGAGGGCGCACTCCGATTGTGCAGTTCCGTTACGCAAAATGTTACGGCAAGGTTGCGCTGGCCCCTCACCAAGGGTTGCACTCGCTGCGCTGTACGGTTTCTCTTTTCTCAATCACAGGCGCAACTAATGACGCACTAGAAGGTTGCACGTGCTGTTTAAGCAACGCGGCGTCACACGTACCCTGTGAGTGAGCTACAACTTTAGGCGCAGTGAAAATTTGATGGCACGAGGCTTGCTCGTGCCTTGGGGCTAAGCCAGTACTAGCTGAAAGATCAAAACGCTGAAGTTGTAGTGCCAAACCAAAAAAAGCTCAGGAGCACCACTCATGTCGCAGACGTTTTACAAACACGGCTTTCTGGCCCTTGCGGTAGCTGCCGCGATGGGCGCTGCGTCTTATGCCCAGGCAGACGTCAAGATCGGCGTAGCCGGCCCCATGACCGGCGCCAACGCCTCATTTGGCGAGCAATACATGAAAGGCGCTCAGGCTGCAGCCGACGCTATCAACGCCGCAGGCGGTGTGAATGGGGAAAAAATCACGTTGGTTGCAGGGGATGATGCCTGTGAACCCAAGCAGGCTGTAGCGGTTGCCAACCGTCTTGTAGATCAGGACAAGGTTATCGGTGTAGTGGGCCATTTCTGCTCGTCGAATACTATTCCGGCCTCGGAAGTGTATGGAGACGCTGGCGTTATCGCGATCACTCCCGGCTCCACCAACCCTGCCGTGACCGACCGTGGCCTGCCTGCCATGTTCCGCATGTGCGGGCGGGATGATCAGCAGGGCATCGTCGCGGGCGACTATATCGTAGACATGCTCAAAGCCAAGAAAGTGGCCGTCATCAACGACAAGGACACCTACGGCAAGGGCCTGGCGGATGCCACCGCCGCCCAATTGAGAAAGCGCGGCGTAACGCCGGTGCTTGAGGAAGGCCTGACCCGGGGCGAAAAAGACTTCAGCGCCTTGGTAACCAAAATCCGCGGCGCCGGAGCCGAGGTCGTGTTCTTCGGCGGCCTGCACCCCGAAGCCGGGCCATTGGTACGGCAGATGCGTGAGCAGGGCCTGAAGGATGTGAAGTTCGTATCCGATGACGGCATTGTTACCGATGAATTGGTTACTACCGCCGGTGGCAAGCAATACGTTGATGGCGTGTACATGACCTTCGGTGCCGATCCACGCGTGTTGCCAGACTCCAAAGCGGTAGTGGAGCAATTCCGCAAGAGTGGTTATGAGCCAGAGGGCTATACCCTGTATGCCTATGCTTCCCTGCAAGCATTGGCCGCGGGCTTCAACGGCGCCAAGTCAAACAAGGGCGAAGATGCCGCCAAATGGCTCAAGTCGCACCCTGTGAAAACCGTAATGGGCGAGAAGTCCTGGGACAGCAAGGGCGACCTGAAAGTCTCGGATTATGTGGTGTACCAGTGGGGCTCTGACGGCAAGTACAAGCAGCTCGAACAACAAAAATAAGCGTTGCTTGCGGCTCGCGTGCCTCCATGGCAAGCGAGCCTGCCTAGCCACACCGCCAAGACTGTCGCCTAGCCTTTCGGCGGGGCAGGTGTTGGCGCCCTCACGGTTCACGAGAGCGCATGATGGACGGTATTTTCCTGCAGCAAATGGTCAACGGGCTGACTCTGGGGTCAGTCTATGGACTGATCGCCATTGGCTACACCATGGTCTACGGCATTATAGGCATGATCAACTTCGCCCATGGCGATGTGTATATGGTGTCGTGCTACCTCTCGGCCATAGGGCTCGCCGTACTATCCTATTTCGGCCTTGAGTCGTTCCCTTTCCTTATCCTGGGCACCTTGATCTTCAGCATCGTGGTAACAGGGGTCTACGGGTTTGTGATTGAGCGCGTGGCGTACAAGCCGTTGCGCAATTCAACGCGGCTGGCCCCCTTGATCAGTGCCATCGGGATTTCGCTGATCCTTCAAAACTACGTGCAAATCAGCCAGGGCTCCCGTCAGCAGGGCGTGCCCACCCTGCTTGAGGGAGGGTGGCGCTTTCACGTAGGCAGCGGCTTCGTGCAACTGAGCTATACCAAGGCCTTTATCATCATTGCCGCGTTCGCTGGCATGGCTGTACTGACCTACATCATCAAGTACACCAAGCTGGGGCGCATGTGCAGGGCAACGCAGCAGGACCGCAAGATGGCGTCGATCCTGGGCATCAACACCGACCGCGTCATTTCCTACGTGTTCGTGATCGGCGCTGCCATGGCGGCGTTGGCCGGGGTGCTGGTGACCATGAACTACGGCACCTTCGACTTCTATGCAGGCTTTATCATCGGTATCAAAGCCTTCACCGCAGCAGTGCTCGGGGGTATTGGCTCGCTGCCAGGCGCCATGCTCGGCGGTTTGATCCTGGGGGTGGCCGAGTCGCAGTTTTCGGGCCTGGTGAATTCTGACTATAAAGACGTGTTCAGCTTCGGCCTGCTGGTACTGATCCTGATTTTCCGTCCCCAAGGCCTGCTGGGTCGCCCACTCGTGGCGAAGGTGTGACCATGTCCTCTGCTATCCATACCCCTGTGAACCTAAAGAAAAGCCTGATCGATGCGATCATTGCCGGCCTGCTGGCCCTGATTGTATTCGGGCCGATCGTTGGCATCGTACTCGACGGCTATGGCTTCAACCTGCAACCTGAACGTACTGCCTGGCTGGTCGGCGCGGTCATGGCGGGGCGCTTCCTGCTCAGCCTGTTTTTGCAAACACCCCAGGGCTTACGCATTACGCAGGGCTTTGAAGGCAGTGGCGCGGGCGTTCATGTGCTGGCGCCGGACTACAAGTCGCGGCTGCGCTGGATCATTCCGCTGCTGATCGTGATTGCTGTGGTCTTTCCCGTGTTCGCTAATAAATACATGCTGACTGTGGTGATTCTGGGGCTGATCTACGTGCTCCTTGGCCTGGGCTTGAACATCGTAGTAGGCCTGGCAGGGCTACTTGACCTAGGGTACGTGGCTTTTTATGCCATCGGCGCCTATGGCCTCGCCCTGGGTTACCAGTACCTGGGCCTGGGGTTTTGGTCCGCACTGCCCCTGGCGGCCATTGCGGCGGCCTTGGCGGGGTGCATTTTGGGGTTCCCGGTGCTTCGAATGCACGGGGATTACCTGGCCATCGTAACGCTAGGGTTCGGGGAGATCATTCGGCTGGTGCTGAACAACTGGCTGGACTTCACCGGTGGCCCCAACGGGGTGCCCGTGCCGTCGCCTACCTTCTTTGGGTTGGAGTTTGGGCGCCGAGCAAAGGACGGCGGCGTACCGATCCATGAATACTTCGGTTTCACCTACAACCCGGATCTGAAGTTTTTGTTCATCTACGCGGTACTGTTCATCGTGGTGATGCTGGTGCTGTACATCAAGCACCGCCTTACCCGGATGCCCATAGGCCGCGCGTGGGAAGCGCTGCGAGAGGATGAGATCGCCTGCCGGGCCATGGGCCTCAACCATGTACTGGTCAAGCTGTCAGCGTTCACCCTTGGGGCGTCTACCGCAGGCTTGGCCGGCGTGTTCTTTGCCAGTTACCAGGGGTTCGTCAACCCTACCTCCTTCACCTTCTTCGAGTCCGCGCTGATCCTTGCCATCGTGGTGCTGGGCGGCATGGGCTCTACCGTGGGGGTAGTGATCGCCGCCTTCGTATTAACCGTTGCGCCAGAGCTGTTGCGCAGCTTCTCGGAATACCGTGTGCTGTTGTTTGGCGTGTTGATGGTGCTGATGATGATCTGGCGGCCACGTGGGCTGATCCGTATCAGCCGCACCGGGGTCACGCCACGCAAGGGAGTAGCGCCATGAGCGACGATATCATCCTGTCCGTCGAACACCTGATGATGCAGTTCGGCGGTATCAAGGCGCTGAGCGACGTTAACCTGCAAGTGCGGCGCAACTCGATCTTCGCACTGATTGGGCCCAATGGTGCAGGCAAGACCACAGTCTTCAATTGCCTCACCGGCTTTTACAAGGCCACTGGCGGGCGTATCCAGCTCAATGCCCGCAACGGCAGTGTGGAGGTCATCAGGTTGCTGGGGGAGTCGTTCAAGGCAAGCGACTTTGTAGCACCTGGGCGCTTCTTCAGCCGGCTGTACTACAAGATGTTCGGAGGCACGCACCTGGTCAACCGCGCGGGCCTGGCCCGGACGTTCCAGAACATTCGGCTATTCAAAGAAATGTCCGTGGTAGAAAACCTGCTAGTGGCCCAACACATGTGGGTCAATCGCAATATGCTCGCCGGTATCTTCAATACCCCGGGCTACCGTAAAGCTGAGGAGCAGGCCCTCGCCACTGCGTTCTACTGGCTTGAAGTCGTAGACCTGGTGGACTGCGCCAATCGCCTGGCCGGAGAGTTGTCGTATGGGCAGCAGCGCCGCCTGGAGATCGCACGGGCCATGTGTACACGGCCTCAGGTGATCTGCCTGGATGAGCCGGCTGCCGGGCTCAATCCTCAGGAAACCGAAGCCCTGAGTGGCATGATCCGCCACCTGCGTGACCACCACGATATGACTGTGGTGTTGATTGAACACGACATGGGCATGGTAATGAGTATTTCCGATGACATCGTGGTGCTGGACCACGGCAACGTGATTGCCGTGGGCAAGCCTGAGCAGATCCGTAACGACCCCAAGGTGATCGCTGCCTACTTGGGCGCAGACGAAGAGGAGCTGGTATGAACGGGCCTATTCTCGACCTGCGGGCCATCGACGTGTACTACGGGCCTATCCAGGCACTCAAGCAGGTGTCGCTGCATATAAACCCTGGCGAAACCGTAAGCCTGATTGGCTCCAACGGCGCAGGCAAGTCTACGTTGCTGATGTCCATCTTTGGGCAGCCACGGGTAGCCCGTGGGCAGATCCTTTACGAAGGCACGGACATTACACAGAAGTCTTCCCACTACATTGCATCCAATGGCATCGCGCAGTCCCCCGAGGGGCGGCGCGTATTCCCGGACATGTCCGTGGAAGAGAACCTGATGATGGGTACGATCCCAATTGGCGATAAATACGCCAGTGAGGACATGCAGCGCATGTTCGAGCTGTTCCCGCGGCTCAAGGAGCGCCGTAATCAGCGGGCTATGACCATGTCGGGGGGCGAGCAGCAAATGCTGGCCATTGCCCGTGCCCTGATGAGCCGCCCGAGGTTGCTGTTGCTGGATGAGCCGTCTCTGGGGTTAGCGCCTATCGTGGTGAAGCAGATTTTCACGACCCTGCGAGAGTTGGCTAAAGCCGGCATGACCATCTTCTTGGTAGAGCAGAATGCCAACCATGCCTTGAGGCTGTCCGACCGTGCGTATGTCATGGTCAATGGGCAGATCCGCCTGAGCGGAACCGGGCAAGAGTTGCTGGCAAACGATGAGGTACGCAATGCCTACCTGGGCGGCCACTGAAAACGCAACGTACAGGGCCGATCGAAAATGTGGAAAACATTTTCTGCCAGCCCTTGCAATGCGGTGAAAGGTCACCTAAAGGCGCTGCTTATCCCCAACGGTTATTAGCCCACAAATTAGGTGGGCGAGCCTGTGAATAAGCGGTTGGCAACAGGCTGCAGCCCTTGCGACGTAAGGGTTTTAGCCTGTTGCTCAATTATTGATCTACCCGTATCGATCTCACTCTCTAGCGGATTGTCAAGCCTTGACAGGTTCAGCGCAGGCATATAAGTAGCCTGTGGATAAGTCTGTGTGAAACCTTTGGAAAGGGGGCTCGCAAGGCCGCATTCGTTAGCCCTTTGTTAACAAGGTCTTCAACGCGTTTTTAGTGCCAAAAGGTCAGTCGGCAGTCTCACAGCACCCGCGATTGTGCCGGGTGAGCCCAGCAGGCATGCTGGTGCTCGATTAAACGCTCATACGGCAAGCGCCGCTCACTCAGGAGAAACCAATGCCTTCTACTGTATTTATCACGGGTGCCACGTCAGGCTTTGGCGAGGCCTGTGCCCGACGCTTCGCGGCCGCCGGCTGGTCGGTGATTATCACAGGCCGCCGTGAGGACAGACTCCACGCGCTGGCCAGTGAATTGGGGAAAGACGTTGACGTGCTACCGCTGGCAGTAGACGTACGTGACCGTCGCGCCATGGAAGCGGCCATCGAAGGTCTTCCAGAGCGGTTCGCAACCATCACCGCACTGGTGAACAACGCCGGTCTGGCCCTGGGCGCAGACCCTGCCCCCACATGCAGCCTGGATGATTGGGAAACCATGGTGGATACCAATATCAAAGGGCTGCTGTTCACCACGCGCTTGTTGTTGCCGCGATTGATCGCCCATGGCAAAGGCGCGGGCATTGTTAACCTGGGGTCGGTGGCGGGTAGTTATCCTTACCCGGGCAGCCACGTGTACGGCGGCACCAAAGCATTCGTCAAACAGTTTTCCCTGAGCCTGCGCTGTGACTTGCAAGGCACAGGCGTGCGGGTAACTGACCTGGAGCCGGGCATGTGCGAAAGTGAGTTTTCACTCGTTCGCTTTGGTGGGGACAGGGCACGCTATGACGCAACCTATGCCGGTGCCTACCCCATTCAGCCCCAAGACATCGCCGACACCATCTACTGGATATTGACCCAACCGGCCCACATCAACATCAACCGCCTTGAGCTGATGCCGATCACTCAATCCTGGGCAGGGTTTGCAGTGGAGCGCACACCAAAGGGCTAGCTGCCAAGGCTGCAAGGCAGGTGTAGAGGTGATAGGGCGTAGTGGAGGGCATGTCGTGCCGGTTCACTACGCCTGTCGCGTCACGGCACTCATACCAGCCCGCCGGGCGCAGAAATTGCACTTGGAACGTTTCCAGGGCATTGGCGAGGCTGGCTTCCCGCGCAGGCAACAGGCTCAATGCCCGCAGGTATTCGGCCTGGGCCCAGATACGTCGGGTGCCGTCAAGCAAGGTGCCTTGCGCAGTCAAGCCGGCACACACCGCGCCGTCTACCATTCCCTGCGCTTCGGAGCGTTCTAAGGCCTGCGCCATATCAGTGGCCAGGGGGTGGTTGGCCAGCCGTGGCGACGAGGCCAGTAGATAGAACCACTCGAACTGATGGCCTGGCTCATACCAGTTATCTGGGTGGCCGAGCGGCTTTTCCAGCAACACACGGTGAGCCGGATCAAAGAAGCGCGTATGCATACCGTCGCACAAGGCATGCAGAGCGGCCTCGGTGGGGGCGTTGGAGTAGGTGTCCAACGTGGCCAGGAAGGCTTCGGCCAAATGCATCAGGGGGTTTTGCAAGGCACCTTCATCGCCGCGCGCCCAGTCATTGTTCAGGCAGGCGGTGTAGAGCCCATCATCGATTGCAAAACGCTGGATGGCCGCCAGCGCCTGCGTGACACAACCTTGCGCTTCAGGCGCCAGGCGCAGGTAATGAGCACAGGCAAACAGCACGAAGGCATGGGTGTAGAGGTCTTTGCGGGTATCGAGCGGCGCGCCTTGGGCGTCGATGCTATAGAACCAGCCCCCTTGCACAGGGTCAGCAAAATGCTGATTAAGCGACTGGAACAGCGCGGCAGCGCGTGCTTTGGCGCCAGGGTGCTCACCCAATGAAGCGAATACGAATAACTGCCTGGCGCAGGCCATGGCCCGATAGCGTTGCGCGGGCAATGGTTGATGGGCGGCGTCTAGCGCTTCGTAAGGCAAGCCAAGGCTGGCGTTCCAGCCTGGGCCCTCCCAAAGCGGCACGATGCCGTCGATAAAATGCTGCCACACCGTGGAGAAGGTGTTGGCGACCTGAGGAGGGACAGAGGTAGGCATGGGCGGCTTTCAACGGGCTGCAAATGGGCGCCACTGTAGCAGCAAGCCCCGACAACGACCAAGGTTGGCGTAGGCAACCCAACAGGGCTTGTGGTTGACATAGTGCGCGCGGGTTGCCCACGTCAGCGGTATGCTTCGGGCGGCAAGGCGATGGCCTTTCATGGCAGGCCTTGACCTGGCATCGCCTCGATGGCCGAACCTGTGCCGTCTCGCTGTAGTCACACCCATGACCGCCCACCATGCGCCGCTGCCCTCGGATGGTCGCTGTAAGGAGAAACATCCATGTCACGCCCGCTTCGCATCCTTGCCTGGATCGCCGCCGTCATTGCGGTACTGGTCATTGCCCTCGTGGTGTTCATCGCCACGTTCAACTGGAATCGAGTAAAGCCCACCCTTAACGAAAAGGTGTCCGCTGCCTTGCACCGGCCCTTCGCTATCAATGGCGACCTGGCGATCCAGTGGGGGAGGGATGCAGACGAAGGTGGCTGGCGAGCGTGGGTGCCTTGGCCCCGGTTCATCGCCCAAGACATCAGCCTGGGTAACCCTGAATGGTCCAGTACGCCGCAAATGGCGGGGCTCAAGCGGATCGAGTTTCGCCTGTCACCGTTGCCGTTATTGGCCCAGCGAATCGTAATTCCTCGCATTGACCTCACCGAGCCAAGCGCGGATTTGCAGCGCCTCAAAGATGGCCGTGCCAACTGGGACTTTGACCTGGGGCCTAAGGATGACCAGGCAGAACCTTCCAATTGGGTCGTAGACATCGGTGCGGTCGGCTTTGATAAAGGCGAGGTCAAATTCGACGACGCTACCCTCAATACCCAGGTGCAGGTGATGATTGACCCTCTGGGTAAACCTATTCCGTTCAAAGCCCTGGCGGGTGACAGCGAGGCGGCTAAAAGCCTGGATAAAGAAGGCGGTAGTGCGCAGGACTACGCGTTCGGGTTCAAGGCCAAAGGGCGCTACAAAGGCCTACCGGTACAGGGCGAAGGCAAACTCGGCGGGTTGCTGGCGCTTAAAGATGCCAAGCAACCGTTCCCTGTGCAGGTAGAGGCCACGGCGGGTGATACACATGCAGCCGTGGTGGGTACCCTGACCGACCCGCGCAATCTGGGTGCCTTGGACCTTCACCTGAAACTCTCAGGCACCAGCCTGGGCAATCTCTATCCCATCACCGGAGTGACCCTGCCGGACTCACCGCCTTACAGCACGGACGGTCACCTGATTGCGCACCTGCATGATCCTGCAGGGGCTACCTTCCGCTACCAAGGCTTCAATGGACGTATTGGCGGCAGTGATATCCATGGTGACCTGGCGTTCGCCGCCAGCCAGCCACGCCCTAAGCTGACGGGCAAGCTTGTCTCCAATCAATTGCTGTTTGCTGACCTGGCACCATTGATCGGTGCGGACTCCAACACCGAACAAAAAGCCCGCGGCGCCGCTACCCAGCAACCTGCGGGCAAGGTACTGCCGGTGGAGCCCTTCCGCACCGACCGCTGGCGCGCCATGGATGCTGACGTGGAATTCGCGGGTAAACGTATTGTGAAAAGCGAGAGCCTGCCTATTACCGACCTCAACACGCACGTGGTGCTCGATGACGGCCGCCTGAGCCTGGAGCCGCTGCGTTTTGGTGTGGCAGGTGGGCAACTCAATGCTCAGATCCGCCTTAATGGTCAGAGTACGCCCCTGCAGGGGCAAGCTCGCCTGAGTGCACGAGGCTTCAGGCTCAAGCAGTTGTTCCCAACCTTCGAGCCCATGCGCACCAGTTTTGGCCAGCTTAACGGCGATGCGGAGTTTTCAGGCACCGGCAACTCGGTTGCAGCGTTGCTGGGCTCTGCAAATGGCGGGTTGAAAATGCTGGTCAATGACGGCGCTGTGAGTCGTGACCTTATGGAGATTGCCGGGCTTAACGTGGGCAACTACGTGATGGGCAAGATATTTGGCGACAAGGAAGTGAAGATCAATTGTGCAGCGGCAGACATTGGTATCAAGGATGGCCTGGCCAGTACCAACCTCTTTGTATTCGATGCCGAAAATGCCGTGATCTACATTGATGGCAACACCAACCTGAAGACCGAGCAAATGGACTTCAAGATCACACCTGAATCCAAAGGCTTCCGTTTGTTCTCGTTGCGCTCGCCCCTCTACGTGCGCGGCACCTTCGCCAATCCTAGCGCGGGCGTACAAAGCGTGCCGTTACTGTTGCGTGGTGCGGGGATGGTTGCATTAGGCGCCGTGGTTGCACCTGCGGCAGGTTTGCTGGCGTTGGTCGTGCCCAGCGGCGGTGATGAGTCGAATCAGTGCCGACCGTTGCTGGAGCAGATGCAACAGGGCAAGGTGCCGCGTACGGTGAAGTAAGTGTGCAAGTGCGACTGGCAGAGACGGGAGTTGAGGCGGGTCGCCAGCAAGCTGGGCTGCTACGGAGGATGTCTGGTAGCAGCGGCCGCTGGCTCCGCTGCTACGAGAGGGTGTTACAGGTCGGCGAGGATGTCGGCCATGTCGTCAGCGTGTTCTTCTTCCTGGGCCAGAATGTCTTCCAGGATGCGACGGGTCGTTGGGTCCTTGTCGCCGATGTATTGCACAACCTCACGGTACGAGTCGATAGCGATACGCTCGGCCACCAAGTCTTCGTAGACCATCTCTTTCAAGGTGTTGCCCGCTTTGTACTCGGCGTGCGACATCTTGGACAGCAGGTCGGGGTTAAATTCAGGCTCGCCACCCAACTGCACAATGCGCTCGGCCAAGCGGTCAGCGTGCTCGGCTTCTTGCTGAGCGTGCTCTAGGAATTCGTCAGCGGCGACACTGGCCTTTATGCCATTGGCCATGAAGTAATGGCGCTTGTAACGCAGAGTACACACCAACTCAGTGGCAAGGGCTTCGTTCAGCAGGCGAACGATTTCTTCACGATCGGCAGTATAGCCTTCGGTGACGGCACCGTTGTCTACGTTTTGACGCGCGCGTTCACGCAGCGTTGCTGTGTCGGTCAGTTGCAGGTTCAGCATGGTCTTCTCCAGGCGTATTCGCGGTATCTCGGCCTGCTCTGTTGAGCGCTTTGGCGCGTGGCAGGCTCGGGTGTAACTGTGAGTGGCGGTCTCGCCGAAGGTTTCACCCTTGGCGAAACGCACCACACCTGATCAATGCAGCCTGAGGTCGCCGCTTACTTGGCCATCTCGTTCTGTTTGCGTTGCTCGCAGCTCATAAAGCCTTTGGTGTCTACCAGGCCGGCACTGCTGAAGCTGACGTAATAGGCTTGCTGATGACCTTCGCGGTTAAGCACGTAGTTGTTGCACGTACCGTTAACGGTACCGGCAGTGCCTTCAACAACCGTGGAGGGCGGGCCAGCGATGGTGCGCACTTGCTCCATGGTCATGCCTTTTTCTACTTGCTTGACCAGTGGCTCGTTACGGTAGGTCACGAAGTCTACTGGGTTCTCTGGCGTGGTCTGGCAACCTGCGAGCACAGCGAGGGTGCACGCAGCGGTTAGCATCTGCTTGTACATGGGTATCACTCCTTGAAAGCCGGATTGGCTATGGTTTTTGGAGCTTCGTTTGTACGCAAGAGTTCGAACTTTCGAGCGTTTGCAGAGAGGTGGCACGCTTAGGCTAATCACAAGCCACGTCAGGCTCTGGTTAAGCGACAGGTTCGCTGGCAGACTGCCCATCCTCCCGGGTCGCTTGTTCGAGGCCGTATGCTCACGTTTTCACCGCGTCATATTTTGCTGGTCAGCTGGGCGCTGGCGGTCGCCGGGTTGCTGCTGGTCTTGCCGCTGCGCTTGCTACCCAGCTTATTGGCAGGGCTATTGGTGTTCGAACTCGTCAATATGCTCACGCCCCAGTTGCAGCGCCTTATTGCCGGCCCACGCGCGCGCTGGCTCGCAGTGGCGTTGCTGGGCACGCTGGTGGTCAGTGCCCTGGCGTTGATTTTCTTTGGCGCGTTCAGCCTGGTGCTTCACGAGGTGGAGAACCCTGGGGCGTCCCTGGACAAGTTCATGGTGGTGGTGGATCGAGCCCGCGGTCAGCTACCTCCGGCGCTCGATGCCTACCTTCCCGCCAGCGCAGCAGAATTTCGCGTGGCCATCGGTGCGTGGATGGGCAAGCATGTCAGCGATTTGCAACTGGTGGGCAAGGATGCGGTGCATACCTTCGTGACCTTGCTGATTGGCATGGTGCTGGGCGCGATCATCGCACTGCAGCGGGCGCCCGAGGATGCCCAGCGTCGCCCTCTGGCCGCTGCGCTGTATCAACGGCTACGGCTGTTAGTGCAGGCCTTCCGCAACATTGTGTTCGCCCAGATCAAAATCTCGTTACTCAACACCGCCTTTACCGGCATTTTCTTGATGGTGGTGCTTCCGCTGTTAGGCATCAAGCTACCGCTGACCAAGACGTTGGTAGTGATGACCTTCTTGTTAGGGTTGTTACCGGTGATTGGCAACCTGATGTCCAACACCTTGATCACGATCGTAGGGCTGTCGCTGTCCATCTGGGTGGCCATGGCGGCGCTGGGGTATCTGATCCTCATCCACAAAGTGGAGTACTTTCTCAACGCGCGCATTGTAGGGGGGCAGATCCAGGCCAAGTCGTGGGAGCTGCTATTGGCCATGCTGGTATTCGAGGCGGCCTTCGGATTGCCCGGCGTGGTCGCCGGGCCCATTTACTATGCCTACCTGAAAAGCGAGTTGCGTGAGGCCGGGCTGGTATAGGCCATCGCCCGACCTTTATCCGTAGCGCCGCCAGGCTTCGATGGCGAGGCCGCTGCCGATGCTACCAAAGCGATTGCCCTCCACATGGCGGGCCTCTGGCAGCATGGCTGCCACACTGTCACGCAGGGCAGGTATGCCGCTGGAACCGCCGGTGAAAAATACCGTATCTACCTGGTGCTCGCTGATGCCTGCTTGGGCCAGGGTATCGCGAACGCTGCCTCGCACTCGGGTTAGCAAGTTTTCGATAGCCGCTTCGAACAGCGTGCGGGTAAGGGTCGCGCTCAAGCCGGGTTCGACCCGGTCAAGCATAAGTAGCCGGCTGGGGGCCTCGGTCAGTTGGATCTTGCTTTCTTCTACTTCCATTGCCAGCCAGTGGCCGGCGCGCTGCTCGATCAGCTTGAACAGCCGGTCAATCCCTTGGGCGTCCTCGATGTCGTAACGCATATTGTTCAGCGCAATCTGGGACTTCTGCGAGTACACCGCGTTTATGGTGTGCCAGGTGGCCAAATTGAGGTGAAAGCTGGTCGGCATCAAGGCTTGGCTTTTCATTCGGCTGCCATACCCGAACAGCGGCATGACCCCTTGCAGGCTGAGCTGCTTGTCGAAGTCAGTACCACCAACGTGAACGCCACCCGTGGCCAGTATGTCCTGCTGGCGGTCACTGAGGGCTCGTCGCTCCGGAGCCAGGCGCACCAGGGAGAAGTCTGAGGTACCGCCGCCGATGTCCACGATCAACACCAGCTCCTCACGCTCGATGCCCGACTCGTAGTCGAAGGCGGCCGCGATAGGCTCGTACTGGAACGATACGTCTTTGAAGCCTATCTTGTGGGCAACGGCAGCCAAGGTGTCTTCAGCTTCCTGGTCGGCAACAGGGTCGTCATCCACGAAGTGCACCGGGCGGCCTAGCACCACTTGGTCGAATGCGCGGCCGCTGGCCTGCTCCGCTCGCTGCTTGAGCTGGGTGATGAACAGGCCCAGCAGGTCCTTGAAGGGCAAGGCGCTGCCTAGCACACTGGTGTCGTGCTTGATCAGGCGTGAGCCCAGCAGGCTCTTGAGCGAGCGCATCAAGCGACCCTCGTACCCTTCCAGGTATTCCTTGAGCGCAAGGCGGCCATACACAGGGCGGCGCTCTTCGGCATTGAAAAACACCACCGACGGCAGCGTGATTTTGCCGTCTTCCAGTGGCAGCAGGGTTTCCTGGCCGGGGCGGTACACGCCCACGGTGGAGTTGGACGTACCGAAATCGATGCCGCAGGCGCGAGCGAAGGGAGCGGTGGTCATAGAGCGGCCCTGGTGGAAAAACGGCCGCGCAGTGTATGCCAGCCTTGGCCGGAACCGAAGGGCAGCGGTCGTTATTTTTAGTGGCTGCGCGCCTTGAAAGGCGCTTGACGGCCCCAATCTAGAGGGCATTACCTTGCGCGAACATTTGCCTCAGGCAGCGTCTGATTCAGAGGCCCTTCGCGCTTTCCCCATTTCAGGTGGTTTCTACAGATGGATTTCAAAGACTACTACAAGATACTGGGCGTGGAGCCCACTGCGGATGAGAAGACCATCAAGGCCGCTTACCGCAAGCTGGCGCGTAAGTATCACCCTGACGTGAGCAAGGAGCCCAACGCCGAAGCGCAGTTCAAGGAGGCCTCCGAGGCCTACGATGCGCTGAGCAACGCCGAAAAACGCGCTGAATACGACGAGCTTCGCAAATACGGCGTGCACGGCCGGCCCTTCCAGGCGCCACCAGGGTATGGAGGTGGGCCTTTCGGGCAAAGTGACAACCCTGAATTCTCGGACTTCTTCAGCTCTATATTCGGTAACCAGAGCCGCGCGGGCAGTCCCTTCGGCAATGCAAGGGGTGGCTCGCGTAGCCCTCGTCGTCGCGGCAACGATGTAGACCTGGAGCTGCCCTTGTTTCTGGAAGAAACCCTCGCGGGCGAGTCCAAACAGGTCAGCTTCCGAGTGCCGCAGTACAACCCGGCAGGCCACCCCGCGGGCAGTGTCACTAAAACCTTGAACGTAAAAATTCCAGCCGGGGTCACCGACGGTGAGCGTATGCGCCTCAAAGGGCAGGGTGGCCCGGGCTATGCGGGCGGGGAGGCCGGGGATCTATACCTGACCATCCGTTACGCGCCTCACCCAGCGTTCACGGTAGAGGGTGCGGACTTGATCGCCGAGGTGCCGGTTGCCCCGTGGGAGCTTGCACTGGGCGCTAAGGTGCAAGTGAGCACCCTTACCGGGCGGGTGAACGTGACGGTGCGGCCAGACAGCCAAAATGGCCAGCGGCTGCGTGTAAAAGAGAACGGCCTGCCTGTGAAAGGAGGAGGCCGTGGCGACCTGCTAGTGCAACTGAAGGTGGTCATGCCGCCCCGCAACGATGCCACGCGGGAGCTATGGGACAAGCTGGCGCATAAGGCAGGCTTCGACCCACGGGCGTGAAGGCGCTCAGCCCCGAGGCGCTTGCAAAACCTTGTAGTAGAGGGAGGTTGGCCGGTAAACGCCGCTAGGCGAGCAGGCGTAATCGGGAATCTGGCCGGATAGCTGATAACCGAGGCTGCGGTAGAAGGGCTCTGCGCTCGACCCGGTCTCGGTGTCCAGGAACAGCAAGCCTCGCCCTTGAGCGCGTGCTTCGCTTTCGAGTGCCGTCATCAAGTGGGCGCCTAGCCCGTGGCGTTGGCTGTCGCTGCGCACAAGCAGTTTTTGTACTTCGCCGCGGTTGAGCCCATTGGCCTTTTGGCACAAGGACAGTTGCACAGTAGCCAGTACATGTTCATCCCTGACCACCACCCACAACACGCAGCGCTCTGCCGCCACCTCCTGGTGGACGCCATCAAAATAGGCAGCTACCTCTGCATCGCTCGGTGCCTCCAAGAAACCGATGGAGGCGCCACTGTTTACCGCATCGACCAGTAACGCGTGCAGGCCTGCACGGTAGTGCGCGAAGCTTTCGACGTTCACTCGGCGCAGTTGTGCAGAGTTCATGATGTTACTCCTGTGGCGCGGGCGCGCCTGGTGCAAGGGTGAGCTGCATGAAGGTAAGGTCTAGCCAGCGGCCGAATTTAACGCCCACTTGAGGCATGTTGCCCGTGGTGATGAAGCCCTGGCGCTCGTGAAGGCGGATCGACGCAGTATTGCTGCTCTCGATGGCCGCCACTACGACGTGTTTGCCACAAGCCCTCGCCCGGTCGAGCAGCGGCATCAGTAGCTTTGCACCGATCCCCAGCCCACGTTGGCCATCGCGCACGTACACGGAGTTTTCTACGGTATGGCGAAACCCTTCGAACGGGCGCCAGTCGCCGAACGAGGCATAACCTAGTATGTAGTCGCTGCCATCGGTTGCCACCAGGATGGGGTAGCCCTGTTGCTGGCGCAGCGCGTACCAGGCTTCACGGTTGGCCAAGTCTACCGGGTTGTCGTTCCATATGGCGGTGGTGTTGGTCACTGCATCGTTGTAAATGCTCAGCAAGCCAGGCAGGTCAGCTAGCGTTGCATCCCGAACATGAACAGTCATCAAGGCCCCTCGGTCAATGGCAAATTTGCAGGTACCCGGTACCCGGTAGCAGCGGTGAGTATACGTAGTCAATGCCCCACGGGAAGCCCTGTTCAGCCCTAATCTCAGGTAGCGGAACAGTCGTCAGGCAGCGTAGGCCTAGCGATTGTAGGGTTAGGCCAGGCTTACCAACTGCCATAGGGGATACCATAGCGCTTGATGTAGGCTTTCGAGGCCTCGCCCAGTGGGTAATAGTGCCCTCCGGACAACCCTCGGTAAGGGCCGCGCCTTACTACGGTGGCTTGTAGGCGAGCGACGGGTATGTCATCCAGGCATTGCCCTGAAATTGATACCTTGACAACGCCGCCAGGTGCCAGGCCGATGCCTATACCGTCCCGGTAGTCGGTGATCCATGTGGCATCGGCCTCACAGAAGGTTTTTTCCGGCCTGGCCATGGCCTTGCGCGTAGCCTCGTCTATGGGAATCCATATTTCGTAAGTCTGTGGCTCTACTAAAGACTGCCAGCGCACGTAGATCATGCGCGGCAAGGCAGCGCCTCGAATGTGCTTACCTGCACCCCAGCCTGCGAGATCATTCCAGCCTTTAGGGTTGGCTTTTAAGCTAGGGGAAGTGTTGATGGACGGCAAGCCACCCCCTGCGTTGACGAAAACGCGGCCTTGGCTATCAATGACCTGCGCAGTTTCTATCCATACTTCCATATAGGCAGGTGCCAGAAATCCCAAGTACCAAGCAGGATACGGCATCCCACCCGGCCCTTTGGCACAAGCGGTCAGGGATAAGGCTGCGCAGAGCAGTAGCGCCAACGCCCACTTACGCATTGGGATGCTCGACACGCCGCCCCCTGGGCCCTGGACGGTTGATATAGAACACCGCGACACCAGAGCGGTCATGGCCTGGCAGAGGGTTCCAGTGCGTGGACAGATGAATGTAGCAGCGTTTTAAAAGCTTCAGTTCACTGTCGTCCAAGGGGCTTCGAATGTAGCCCAAGGCATAGGCTTGTAGCTTCTCAGTGATAGGCACTAACTCTAACGGCAGCGCCAGATCCGGATCCAGGTCGTCGATCACCTTGAAAGGCACACCCGCTCGCACGCCCAGCTCGCGCATCACCCGCAGGTACACCAGCGATAATTCTCCGCGCACCTGCCGCTCACTGTAGGTGGCGGCATAGACGCGTTTGCGCTGGGGCGCGCCGCGCTCCGTTGGCAGGCGTTCGTGCCAGGTGTGCATGCGCAGCTGGCCTTCGAACGCGGCGTCGTAATAGGGGGTGCCTTGTTGGGCTTTCAGGCGTACCCGGCGATAGACGTCACTGTCTTCGTCGCGCAGGTGCAGCGGCGCTTCGCTGGTATCCGGTTGGGTAATGATGACCTTTTCCCGTAGGAGGGGCGCGTACCCGCCGCCGACATCGGAGTGGGCACCCGGCACGCGGATGTCGTTGCCGCTGAGCATCAGCGAGAAGTTATGGCGGTACTCGTGCTGGGCCACCAGTTGCACCACTTCGCGTGCGCAGCCTGGGGCGAGGCGCAGGTTGAGGCCGGGGTTATTCGCGTTGTGAGTGCTGAAATCCCCCAGCAGGGGATTGGCGATGCCGGGTACGGTGTCGAACAGGCCGATGAAATTGAGGATGAAGTCCGTGCCATGGCGCCAGCGGAAATTAGCACTGAGCAACGGCGAGCCAGCGGGTAATGCTTTCGCTAAGCCGCTTGTAGCGCCTTTAAGCAACTCATTGGCACAATGCCGAGCCGCAGCTGCCCCACGGCTAAACCCAATCAGATCGAATTCAATGCGATCAATAACTAGGCCAGGATTGTGGCTACGCAACTGCCGCAACCTACCCATGACAAGCCCCGGAGCCTGCTCAACCCGCGCAGCCACACCGGTATCGCCCACACCAAAGGCTTGCGCTAACAGTGAGTCGTCCTGGCCGCTGCGAGTGCCGATGCCTTCAAGGTAAACCCTGACCGACGCCTCGCGCCGACCCGATTCAAGCCTTGTATTAGAGTCGTCCTGATACAACTGATGCAGCCGTGCGACATTACTCACCGCATTGCCATAACTGTTCGCCGGCACACCCTCCGCGCCATCGAACCCATATTCGCGACAATGGGCGACCAGCTCCTGGCTCATCTGGTGGTCGAAGTCATACAGGCGCGTATGGCACTCGGCAGTGGCATCGGCATTGGCAAGGTTGTTACCGGTGCCGTCGAAGAACAGCCCAATGTGCAGAGTGATGCCTTCGCTGGGTACCTCTTCTTCCTCCTCTTCCTCTTCAAGTGCGGCTTTGGTAGGCGGTTGTTGCGGCCTACTGGTCGAATCACCCAACCCAGCGCCATACCCACCTACACCCGCGCCAAAATAGGCCGTTGGCACCGGTACCGAGGGCGCCTCGAACTCCTGAAACATCAGCGACTGGTTGGCGATCAGCGTGGGCGAAGGCGAGCAGGCGCACTGGCACAGGTCGCCTTCCAGCGCGCACTCACTGCCCGAGGCCAGGGCAGAGAGGCGCGGGCCGTGGCACACGATCACGCCTTGGGTGCCGCAGGCTGGGCAGTCCACTAGATCGCCTTCGCGGGCCAGTGGCTCGCCCATGAGTTCTACCGTGGCGCTGCCGGTGAGCACCGTGCCACCGGCGGTGGTCTTGGCGCCTCGGGTCAGGTTGTAGCGCCTCATGCCCACCCCCTTTCAGGCAGAAAGGAAGGCGGACAGTGGAGAGTGGGCGAGGGCATAAGGCAGCTTCAGAGGCATGTAAACACGTGGGAGCGGCGAGACTAGGGCAGGAGGGCAGGGCAATGATGCCGGGCAATTCTGAAAGAGTTGTGGGAAAAATCTGCAGAAATCCGGCGCTTTTAGCTAGCACCACGCGCGAATGGGTAAAAGGCCTTACACGCCTGTCATACGGGTGCTTGCACGTTACTCCGCGTCGGCCGGCGGATTGGCCAGTACCTGAACCTGTACTTCAAGGTCGCCCGCCTGCTGGAAGTGCAGGGTAAGCGGAAAGCGTTCGCCCTCCATCAAGTGACTGCGGTCGCTCAGGCCCATGAGCATCACATGATCGCCAAACGGCGCGAAGCGCACCTGCCCTGCGGCCGGAATGATCACGCCTTCTACAGGTTGCATTTTCATCATGCCGTCGTTGCTTTGGTGCTCATGCAGCTGTGCGTGGGCTGCCACTGGGGTATCGACGCCCAGTAAGCGGTCGTTGACGATGCCGGTATTGCGCACGGTAAAGTAGGCAGCGGCGGTAGGCGCCGAGGGTGGCAGTGCCTGCGACCAAGGCGCCAGCACCTGAAGCGAGCCCACGGTGTAATTCTCGGCGTGGGCTAAGCCAGCCACTGACGTCAGGCCAGCGATGCACAACCAATACAAGGGGCGCCGACGGGTCATGAGCGAGTCCGGGGTAGGGAGGGGTGCGGCGTATTTAGCCAGAACCGCCAAGGGAAGTAAAAAACACCTGGGGCGTTAAAGCGCCTTTAATACCTCGGCCAACGTGGTTGCGTCAGTGAACGCCCTGTCTACCGGCGGCAACAGTGGGCGCGCCAGCATCAGCACAGGTAGCCTCAGGGCTCGCGCCACCTGTAATTTAGGTTCGGTGGCCCCGCCTCCGCTGTTCTTGCTGACCAGCACGTCAAAGCGGCCACGGGTGAACACGTCACGCTCTGCTTCAAGCGTGAAGGGGCCGCGTGCGCCGATCACGGTGCAGCGTGCGTTGCCGGGGTAAGGGTCGAGACAGCGCAGCGTCCAGTAGTGGTTAGCTGGAATGCTGTCCAAGTGCGCCAAGGGTTCACGGCCTACTGTAAAAAACGGTCGCCTGAAGTCGCGTAGCGCACTCATCAGGCTGGCCCAGTCAGTGAAAGGGCGCCAGTCATCACCCGCTTGAGCCGCCCAGCCTGGGCGACGCAGCGCCCAGCACGGGATGCCAGCCTCAGCCGCCGCCATTACTGCGTTATGGCTCATGCGCGCCGCGTAAGGGTGTGTGGCGTCAACCAGCAGACCAATACCTTCAGCCCTGATGAACGCGGCCAGGCCCTCGGCCCCGCCATAGCCACCGACCTTCAACCCGCAGCACAGGTCGCCGGGTACGCGACCTATTCCGGCCAGGCTATAAAGGTGCTGCGGGCCAAGCTGCCTGGCAATGCGCAGGCTTTCGGTAACGCCTCCTAATAGCAGTATGCGGGTCACTGCGGGCACCTTGCGTGTTCATCGTAACCCTTGACCACATCAAGTAGCGTGATCGGCAGGGCCTGGCGCCAGGTTTGGAAATTACCCAGGGGTGCGGCGTGGGCCACGTGCAGCCGCACCAGTTCGCCACCGTGCCGGGATTGCCAACTGAACAGGGCCACTTCGCTTTCCAGGGTGACCGCATTGGCCACCAGCCGGCCGCCCGGTTTGAGCGCGGCCCAGCACTGTTCCAGCACGCCAGGAACGGTAACGCCCCCGCCTATGAATATGGCGTCAGGTGCAGGCAAGCCTTGCAGCGCAGCGGGGGCGCTGCCAGGTACTAGCTGCAGCCCAGGCACGCCGAGGGTGTCGCGGTTGTGCTCGATCAGCGCCTGCCGACCGTTGTGGGCTTCGATGGCAATGGCCTGGCAAAGCGGGTGCGCACGCATCCACTCGATGCCAATGGAGCCACACCCGGCGCCTACGTCCCACAATAACTGACCAGGGCGTGGCATCAGGCGCCCTAGGGTGAGGGCGCGTACGTCACGTTTTGTCAGTTGCCCATCGTGTCTGAACGCGCTATCCGGCAGGCCTGGTGCACCGCTCAACGCCTGCGCGTCAGCTCCAGCACTCATCTGTAGCGCTATCAGGTTAAGGGCCGCTACGGTTTGGCCTTGCCACTGCGCGGCAGTGCTGGCATGGCAACGCTCTCTAGGCCCACCCAAGTGCTCGAACACCTGCAGCCGGCTGGCATCGAACCCGCTTGCGCACAGCAGCGCCGCCACGGCCGCTGGGGTATGGCCATCATTGCTCAGAATCAGAATCCGCTGACCGTCGCTCATGTAACGGTTAATCAGTGCCGGTGAGCGAGCCACCAGCGAAACTACGGGCGTGTCCGCCAGCGCCCAACCCATTCGCGCCGCAGCCAGCGAGGCGGAGGAGGGCGCAGGCAGTACCCGGTATTCGTCAGAGGTAACCTGCCGTGCCAGGCTTACACCCACGCCGTGGAACATCGGGTCGCCACTGGCCAGCACGCACAGTGGCTGGCCGCGCCGCTCAAGCACAGGCGCCAACGAAAACGGGGTAGGCCACGCCAACCGTTGCGCCTTGAGGCACGGCGGCAGCAGGGCCAGTTGACGGGGTGCGCCAATAATCAAAGGGGCATCGAGCAAGGCTCGCCGAGCCTGCTTGCCGAGGCCCGGATAGCCCTCTTCGCCAATACCGACGATGGTCAGCCAGGGCAACATGAAGGATCCTCAGGTAATCCGACCGGCAGGATTTTCATGCCGTCGGTCAAAGCAGGCATAATACCGCGCACTTCTGCTCAGAAGTGCCTTTGTCACCTCATCCGGATGATCTTTTGAACCAGCCACTGCCGGCCTCGTCGCCCGTTACACCGCCTGCCAGCGCCTGCCCCGGCTTGCTGCGCATCGTGCCGGCCCGAGATGGGGGGCTGTGCCGGGTAAAGCTGCCCGGCGGTTCGCTGACACTGGCTGGGGCACGTGCCCTGGCCGAGGCGGCACGCCGTTACAGCGATGGCGCGGTATACCTGACCAATCGCGCCAACCTGCAGTTGCGGGGGATTGCCCCTGAGCACCAGCACGCCCTGATCGACCATGTCCTGGCTGCAGGGCTAGGGCCTGCGTCAGCGGGTGCCGATGACATCCGCAATGTCATGCTCAGCCCCATGGCCGGCCTGGACCCTGGCGCGGCATTGGATGTTCGGCCACTGGCTGTCGAATTGGTCGCGGCCCTGGAGCATGAGCCGCGCTTCCATCGTCTGTCGCCCAAGTTCTGCATCCAGATCGATGGCGGCGAAGCCCTGGCGGAGTTGTACCACCACCACGACCTTTGGCTGACACCACTCTGGCAGGAGGGGGCGTGGCAGCTGGGGCTTGGTTTGGCCAGCGGCATTGCCCAGGCCTCGCCCGTGGCCATGGTGCCGGTCGAGCACGGAGTGGCGTTGATACTGGCAGTGCTGGAGCGTTTTCTGGCCCTGGCCGGGCCCGAACCTGCTCGTCTACGCGACCTGCTGTCGGTGCACCCGGTCTCGGCCCTGCTCGACCACCTGCCCGTGACACTGCAACGCTCGGCGTTACCGCAGCGCCCGCCGCGTTCCCGACCCCCCGCACTTGGGCGACGGGCCCAAGCCCAGCGAGGCATGATGGCGATCGGGCTGGCGCCAGAGCTGGGGCGGTTGTCTGCCGATGACCTCGACCGCTTGGTAAGCCTGGTAGAAGCACACGGCGCCGGGCCGCTGATGCTCACGCCTTGGCAGGGCATACTGGTGCCCCATGTGCCCGAGGCTCATGCAGCGCAGGTGCAAGCCAGTGCGCGCGCATTGGGCTTATTGGTCGATGACAGCGCCCCGCTGGCTGCCACGGTGGCCTGTACCGGGGCGGCAGGATGTGCCCGGGGCCTGGCCGACACCAAGGCCGACGCCCGGTTGCTCGCTGGCCTGCTGGGGCATGCTGCCCCTGTTCACTTCACCGGATGCGCACGGTCCTGCGCTCGGCCCACGGTCGCGCCGGCTACCTTGCTGGCCGTCTCTCCCGGTCATTACGACCTCTTCTATCGTGACCCTTCCTTGCCAGGCTTTGGCCGGCAAGCGGGGCGCAACCTTAGTGTGCAAGACGCGGCGGCGCACCTCGCCGTCTGCTCTCGGAGCCTGTTTGATGATTGACTATATTCGCGATGGCCAGGCGATCTATCGCAATTCCTTCGCCACCATCCGCGCAGAAGCGGACCTCAGCCAGATTCCGCCCGACCTTGAGAAACTCGCCGTGCGGGTGATCCATGCGTGCGGGATGGTCGATGTGGTGCAAGACCTGCGCTTTTCCCCGGGGGCGGGCCTTGCCGGGCGCCGTGCATTGGCGGCGGGCGCGCCTATCTTGTGCGATGCGCACATGGTTGCCGAAGGCGTCACCCGGCCCCGCTTGCCCGCTAACAACCTTGTGATCTGTACTTTGAAAGACGAGCGCGTGCCTGAAATGGCCAAAGCGGCAGGCAATACCCGGTCTGCCATGGCGCTGGAGCTGTGGCGCCCGTTGCTGGAAGGCAGCGTGGTGGTGATCGGTAATGCACCTACGGCGCTCTTTTACCTGCTCGAAATGCTAGATGCGGGCGCACCCCGGCCGGCATTGATCCTGGGGTTCCCCGTAGGCTTTATCGGCGCCGCTGAATCCAAAGCCATGCTGGCCGCCGATAGCCGTGGCGTGCCTTACGTGGTGGTCAGTGGCAGACGCGGCGGCAGCGCCATGGCGGCAGCGGCGGTCAATGCCCTTGCCACGGAGGTGGAGTGATGCCCCAAGGTCGCCTGTTCGGCCTGGGCGTAGGGCCTGGCGACCCGGAGTTGATTACCGTCAAAGCGTTGCGCCTGCTGCGGGAGGCGCCTGTGGTGGCGTATTTCGTGGCCAAGGGTAAAAAAGGCAATGCATTCGGCATCATCGAAGCGCACTTGCAGCCGGCTCAGGTGCTACTGCCTTTGGTGTACCCGGTCACGACCGAAGCCCTGCCTGCGCCGTTGTGCTACGAGGACGTGATCGCGGCCTTCTACGACCAGGCGGGCACCGATGTGGCGGCGCACCTGGATGCAGGCCGTGATGTTGCCGTGATCTGCGAAGGCGATCCGATGTTCTATGGCTCTTACATGTACCTGCATGATCGCCTGGCCGAGCGCTACCCCACCCAGGTGATTCCTGGAGTGTGTTCGATGCTTGGGGGCACGGCGGTGCTGGGCGCGCCACTGGTGTATCGCAACCAGAGCCTGTCTGTGCTGTCCGGTGTACTGCCTGAGCCCGAACTCAAGCGGCGCCTGGCTGACGCCGAAGCGGCTGTCATCATGAAGCTGGGGCGCAACCTGCCTAAGGTACGTCAGGTATTGGCTGAGCTGGGCTTGGCCGACAGGGCGCTCTATGTAGAGCGCGCGACCATGTCGAATCAGAAAATCGTGCCCCTGGCGGAGGTAGACCCTTCCTCATCGCCCTACTTTTCGCTGGTGATCGTTCCCGGCGAACGGTGGCAAGGATGAAGGTGCCCGCCACTGCGGCCATCGTGGTATTGGGTGCCACGGCACTGCCTGTCGCGCGGCGTATTCAGGCGTGTTTCCCCGGCGCACAGGTGTTGGGGTTGGCCGGTCGCGCAGATGCGGCCGATGTCACGTATAGCCAGTTTGGAGAAACCCTGCGCGGCCTGTACCGCGCTAATACGGGAATCATCGCCCTGTGTGCAGCCGGTATCGTGATACGCGCCTTGGCCAGCGTACTGGATGAAAAGGGCAGTGAGCCGCCCGTGCTTGCGGTGGCCGAGGATGGCAGCGCAGTGGTGCCATTGCTAGGGGGGTTGGGCGGCGTCAACGAGATGGCCCGGCAACTGGCCTCTGCCCTGGAAGTAGCGCCAGCCATCACGACCAGCGGTGAGTTGCGCTTTGGAACCTGCCTGCTCAACCCGCCTGCCGGGTATGTATTGGCCGACCTTGAACAAGGTAAACACTTCGTGTCTGACCTGCTCGCCGGGCAGCGGGTACGCATAGAAGGCCACGCGCCCTGGCTTGAGGCTGCCAATGTACCTGTGGCGGCAGACGCGACCCTGGCCATCCGCGTAAGCGCAGAGCAGGGGCAGGGCGCTGACGAGTTACTGATCCACCCCCGCAGCGTTGCAGTGGGCGTAGAGGCGGATTCAGGTGACCTCGCCGCTGAGGTAGTCGCCGCCTTGAATGCCGCAGGCCTGGCGCCAGTGGCCCTGGCCTGCATCGTGGCGCCCAAGGTGTTGATGGGCTCGGCAGCGCTGGCCCAGGCAGCCTATGCCTTGAGCGCCGAGCTGCGCTTTGCCCCGGCGGGTACTGCAAGCCATTCGCTGCAAACGAGTTTGCCGCTGGCTCGGCAAGGGCAATGGGGTAGCGTATGGGTGGCAGTCAACCCTGAGCCGCTCGCTCCTGACGCGCTCGGCCAACGCCGTGGCCGTTTGGCCGTTGTGGGCTTGGGCCCAGGCGACCGTGCCTTTATGGTTCCGGCGGTGCACGCTGAGCTGGCCCGCGCCAACGATGTGCTGGGCTACGAAACCTATGTGAACATGGCCGGCCCCTTCCGCCCCGACCAAGTGCTTCACTGCACTGACAATCGCGAAGAGTTGCAACGCGCCCGCCATGCCCTGGCGCTGGCAGCCAGTGGCCGTGATGTGGTGGTGGTGTCCTCGGGAGACCCTGGAGTGTTTGCCATGGCTTCAGCCGTACTCGAAGCACTGGAAGCGGCAACAGATCCAGCCTGGCATGCGGTAACGCTGGAAATACTGCCTGGGGTATCGGCGTCCCTGGCCACCGCTGCCCTTGCAGGCGCACCACTGGGGCATGACTTCTGCGTCATTTCACTCTCGGACAACCTCAAGCCGTGGTCCGTTATCGAGCAGCGGCTCGACCTCGCAGGCAAGGCCGACATGGCCATGGCGTTCTATAACCCTATTTCAAAGGCACGGCCTTGGCAGCTGGGCCAGGCGCTGGACGTCGTGCGGCGCCACCGCAGCCCTGAAACCCCGGTCGTATTGGGCCGGGATGTGGCAAGGCCGGCCCAGCACCTCAGGGTTGTAAGGCTTGGGGCATTAACGCCCGATATGGTCGACATGCGCACCATGGTGCTCGTGGGGTCTTCCACCACGCGGGTCATATCCCGAGGTGACGACGCGCCGTGGGTCTATACACCCCGCTGGTACCCTGGGCCACCCGGGTAAAAAACCGCCATGCCGCCCGGAAGAGAGGCTGTTACGTAGGCTCGACTTCGTTCGGGCGGTCATCACGTTGGGCCACCCAGTGGTCGATCAACTCTCGCAGTTGAGACATCTCCACAGGCTTGGCCATGTGCCCATCCATGCCTGCAAGGCGTGCGCGTTCCTTGTGTTCGCTCAGGATGTGCGCGGTCAGCGCAACCACAGGCGTACGTAGGCGGCGCGTGCCCAACTCCCAGGCGCGCAGCTGTTGAGTGGCTGAGAACCCATCGAGTATGGGCATTTCACAGTCCATCAGTACCAGGTCATAGCGCTGGGCCTTCATGGCCCGCAGGGCCTCCTCGCCATTGCTGGCGGTGTCTGGCTGGAGATTGAGCTTTCCCAGCATGCCTCGGATCACCTTGGTCGAAATGCTGTTGTCCTCGGCTACCAGGATTTTAAAGTCCGGCGGTACCACAGGGCCTTCCTGGGCCCAGGCACCTGCCGCCGAGGGGTGGGCGGCTTCAGCCTTGGTGCGGTGGGACAGTTCATCGGCCAGGGTGGTGCGCAGGGTATAGCCTGCTACAGGCTTGGCCAGTATTCGTTTCACGCCAGCATTGCGAGCGATGACCTTGCTGGGCGCGTTGCTGATGCCTGTGAGCATCACAATGAGGATATCGTGGTTAAGGCTGGGGTCTTCCTTGATCTTGGTCGCCAGTTGCATCCCCGTCATGCCTGGCATGTTCTGGTCCAGCAGCACGACGTCAAAGTAGTCACGCAGGTGGGCCTTGGTACGAAGCAGCGCCAGCGCCTCCTTGCCCGAGCTGACGGCGCTGACGTTCAGGCCCCAGGCGGTGCATTGCTGCACCAGGACCTTGCGGCACGTGTCGTTGTCATCCACCACCAGTACACGTGCATCTTTGAGGCTGGCGTCCAGGTCTGGGAGCGAGTGCTCAAGGCGTTGGGGGTCCAATGGCAAGGTCAGCCAGAAGGTGCTGCCTTGGTGGGCACCGCTCTTGATGCCGAATTCCCCTCGCATCAAGCCAATGAGTTGGCGAGCGATCAATAGGCCCAGGTGGTGACTGCCCGGCTTGTGAGTGGCCAGTAAGTCCTGGCTGCGCAGCTCCGAGTGCAGAAGGGCGTCCCGCTCTTCTGGAGGCAAGGGCTCGCCGCTGTCCTGTACGGCAATGCGCAGGCGCGGTGGCCCGCTACGCTGGTCCAGGGCGGCCGCCAACAACACTTCCCCCCCGGTGGTTTTTTTCAAGGCGTTGTCCAGCATCGCCAGCAGCGCCTGGCGCAGCCGCATGGGGTCGCCTGTGATTACGCGCGGCACCTGAGGTTGAGTGAAGCTGATCAACTCTACGTTCTGTTGTTCTGCCCTGGCTCGATAGATGTTCAGGCACTCGTCGATCAAGGCGTTAAGGTCGAATTGCACATCATCGAGCTCAATCTGCCCGGATTCGATTTTTGAGATGTCCAGAATTTCATTGATCAGCGTTAGCAGCTCATTACCTGCGCTGTGAATGGTTTGCACGTAATCACGCTGCTTCACGGACAACGGCGTACCCAGTAACAGCTCTGTCATGCCCAGCACGCCGTTCATGGGCGTACGGATTTCATGGCTGAGCTTGGCGAGAAACTCGGCCTTGGCGTTTGTTTCTGCGGTAGTGGCTGCCAAATCGCGGCTGGCGCTGAAACGGTCCTCGCTGATGCGCAGCAGCCGCGTGGTTACGGCCAGGTTGAGCATGGCTCCACTGCAGACCGCGCAGGCGAGCATGCCGTAAATCATCCACTGCACCGGCGTGCGGGTGAGTATCAGCAGCGCGGGCAGTACCACCACAAATCCAAGGGTGCACAGCGCCATGGCCAGGGTGAAAAGCCGTGCAGGCAGGTAGCCCCGGTACCAGTGCCAGCCCGACACCACCAGCATGCACAGGCACGTAAGGGCAACGGCAGCGTAGGCCAGGACATTCAGGGGCAGGGTGTCCAGGAACAATAACAACAGGCCACACGCACCAATCAGTGCGATGAGCCCTAACACTAGCCGCTGCAAGCGGGGCGCTGGGCGAGCCGCGAAAAACCTTAGCGTGTAGATCAGGGCGCATTCGGCCGCTACTAGCATCAGGAAATAGGCCACAGGCGTACGTGCCGGCCCCCAACTGCTCATCCAGGGCGTGCCCAGGTTGACCAGGATCATTGCGCTTGCCAGCAACAGGGCTTGGCAGGCACCTAGCCAGAAGCTGCTCGCGGAGCGGCTGAGGGCATAGCGGGCCAGGTTGTGCAGAATGAGCATGGCCATGCAGCCGAGCAGCAGGCCAAACAACAAGGTATGGCCTTGGTGGGTAGCCACTTGCAGGGCCGGCTCAAGGCTGATTCGAGGACGAACCTGATGTTCGCTTACCAAGCGTAGATACAGGTCTACAGGCGCTTGGCTAATGGGGAGGGGCACCAATAAGTCGCCGCTGCGTGGGGGTGGCGCTGACCCCGTACTGCCAAGGCCCCTGCCGGTGTGCTGGAGCTGCTGGTCACCACCAAAGGCGTACACGTCCAGTTGGGCGAGGTCTGGCGCGAACAGGCGAATGACCTGCTCATGAGAAGAGGGCATAAGGCGATAACGCAACCAAAGCGCGCTGTGGGCCGGGGCTGCATCAAGCTGTGGCAATTCGATAGGTGCGAACTGGCTCTGGTAACGTTCGGAACGGACGTCACTTAGCTGAAGGCCTGCCTGATCGTCGACCAGCATGGACCAGCCGCTGCCTTGATCAGCCTGCGCCGGCAGCAGGCAGGGCAGTACGAGCGCGACCATTAAACACAAGGCAATCCTGAGCCAACGCACGGGGAAATCCCTATCCTGGATAAGCATGGGCTGGAGTATAACCGTGCCCAGGCCAGGGCGGTTGGCGCGGTGTCGGAATGCACCAAAACAAATGCCCCCGGCCAGGCCGAGGGCATTAGCGCGCGATGCGATGTGGCTTAACCCTCGCCACGCTCCCGAGCGATGGCGCGGTAGCCGATGTCGTGGCGGTAGAAGCTACCGTTCCAACGCACCTTGGCGGCCAGCGCATAGGCCTGCTGCTGGGCCGCCTGCACGGTATCGCCCAGGGCAGTGGCGCACAGCACGCGGCCGCCTGCAGTAGTAACGGCTCCGTCAGACAGGGCGGTGCCAGCGTGGAACACTTTGCCAGGCAAGGCCGCCGCAGCCTCCAGGCCTTCGATGACATCCCCCTTGGCGTAGTCCCCTGGATAGCCGCCTGCGGCTAGCACTACGCCCAGGCTCGGGCGAGGGTCCCATTGAGCTTCGATCTTGTTCAGGGCTTTGGCCAGTGCAGCCTCTACCAACAGGATAAGGCTGGACTGCAACCGCAGCATCACCGGTTGGGTTTCCGGATCACCGAACCGGCAATTGAACTCGATCACCTTGGGGTTGCCCTGGGCATCGATCATCAGCCCAGCGTATAGAAAGCCGGTATAGGTATTGCCTTCCTCAGCCATGCCCCGAACCGTGGGCCAAATGACCTGGTCCATTACGCGCTGGTGCACGTCGTCGGTCACCACAGGGGCCGGCGAGTACGCGCCCATGCCGCCGGTATTAGGGCCCGTATCGGCGTCACCCACGCGCTTATGGTCCTGGCTGGTCGCCATAGGCAGTACGTTGGTACCGTCGACCATGACGATAAAGCTGGCCTCCTCGCCGCCGAGAAACTCTTCGATGACCACCCGTGAGCCGGCATCGCCAAAGGCATTACCGGCCAGCATGTCACGCACGGCGGCTTCAGCCTCCTCCAGCGTAGTGGCAACGATCACGCCCTTGCCTGCGGCCAGGCCATCGGCCTTGATCACGATAGGCGCACCCTGCTCACGCAGGTAAGCCAATGCCGGCTCAACCTCAGTGAAGTTCTGGTATGCCGCAGTAGGAATCTGGTGGCGTGCCAGGAAATCTTTAGTGAAGGCTTTAGAGCCTTCGAGCTGAGCGGCGCCGGCGGTTGGGCCGAAACATTCCAGGCCACGCTGACGGAACAGGTCAACCACCCCGGCCACCAAGGGCGCCTCGGGGCCAACGATAGTCAGCTGCACGTTCTGCTCGGCGAAGTCCGCCAACTGCTCCAGCGCTAATACGTCGATAGGCACGTTCTCGCATTTGGCTTCAGTGGCCGTGCCAGCATTGCCGGGTGCTACGAACACGGTCTCGACGCGTGGGTCCTGTGCAACTTTCCAGGCCAGCGCGTGCTCACGCCCACCGCTGCCGATAATCAACACTTTCATTTTCAATTCCTGTTCGGCGCCGACGCCGCAGATGCCCGGGTCAGCGCGGCGGTTTTAATGTCTGAAATGGCGCATACCGGTGAACACCATCGCGATGTCTGCTTCATCGGCGGCGGCGATCACTTCTGCGTCGCGCATCGAGCCGCCTGGCTGGATCACCGCTCGGATACCTACCTTGGCAGCATTGTCGATGCCATCCCGGAAAGGGAAGAACGCATCAGAGGCCATGACCGCGCCCTCTACCGGCAGCCCGGCATGTTCAGCCTTGATGGCGGCGATACGGGCGGAATTGACACGGCTCATCTGGCCTGCGCCCACGCCGAGGGTCTGCCGATTGCGGGCATAGACGATGGCGTTGGATTTAACGAACTTGGCCACTTTCCAGGCGAAGATCAGGTCATGCACTTCCTGCTCTGTAGGCGCGCGGCGAGTGACCACTTTCAGGTCATCCGCGCCCACCATGCCGATGTCGCGGCTCTGCACCAGCAGGCCACCGCTGACGCGCTTGAAATCCCAGCCCGCTGCGCGGTCGGCAGGCCATTCACCACACGCCAGCAAGCGCACGTTGGCTTTGGCCGCGACCACGGCGCGTGCCTGCTCGCTGATGCTAGGGGCGATGATGACCTCGACGAACTGACGTTCGACGATGGCCTGCGCGGTGGCAGCGTCCAGCTCGCGGTTGAACGCAATGATGCCGCCGAAGGCGGATTCGCTATCAGTGGCGTAGGCCAATTCATACGCCTGGCGAATACCCCCTTCAGCCTCGGGGCACACCGCCACGCCACACGGGTTGGCGTGTTTGACGATGACGCATGCCGGCTTGGTGAAGCTCTTCACGCATTCGAGAGCGGCATCAGTATCGGCAACGTTGTTATAGGACAGTGCTTTGCCTTGGAGCTGGACCGCAGTGGCAATGCCTGCTTCAGCGGGCTTGGCCTCTACGTAAAACGCCGCGCTCTGGTGCGGGTTTTCGCCATAGCGCATGCCTTGGGCTTTGAAGAACTGGGTGTTGAAGGTGCGAGGAAACTCATCGCGGCCTTCAGTCGCCAGCGTGTCGGCTTGCTGGTCGATGGTGCCCAGGTAGTTGGCAATCATCCCATCGTAGGCGGCGGTATGCTCGAACGCTTTGAGCATCAGGTCAAAGCGCTGAGCGTAGGTCAGGCCACCGGCCTTGAGGCTGTCGATCACAAAGGTGTAGTCACCGGCATTGACCACAATGGCCACATGCTTATGGTTTTTAGCCGCAGACCGGACCATGGTCGGCCCGCCGATGTCGATGTTCTCGATAGCGGTAGGCAGGTCACAGCCTGGCTTGGCCACGGTCGCTTCGAACGGATAGAGATTCACTGCTACCAGGTCGATAGGGCGAATGGCGTGCTCAGCCATGACCGCATCGTCCACGCCGCGCCGCCCCAGGATCCCGCCATGGATTTTGGGGTGCAGGGTTTTTACCCGCCCGTCCATCATTTCCGGGAAGCCGGTGTAGTCCGCTACTTCGGTAGCGGCCACGCCGTTGTCACGCAGTAACTTGAAGGTGCCGCCGGTGGAGAGGATTTCTATCCCCAGGGCTTCCAGTTCGCGGGCAAACTCCAGAATGCCGGTTTTATCGGACACGCTGATCAGCGCGCGACGGATCGGCAGGCGGGTGGTCTGGTCGGTCATTTCGGTTTCCATTCAGAGCGGTTAGCAAAAAAGGCGAGCTGCATGCAGTCGCCTTTTCGGAGTGGTGAGCGCTTCAGAGCAAGTCGTACTGCTTGAGCTTCTTGCGCAAGGTACCTCGATTGAGGCCCAGCATTTCGCTGGCCTTGGTCTGGTTACCCTTCACGTAATTCATCACGGTTTCGAGCAGGGGGGCCTCGACCTCGGACAATACGAGGTTGTACACGTCAGTGACCGACGCGCCTTCAAGGTGGGCAAAATAGTTGCGCAGCGCCTTCTCGACACTCCCGCGTAGTGTCTGGCCCTCCTCGGAGGGTGTGTTCAGGTGCTGCTTGAGGTTGACGTTGTCGCTCACGGGCGTTGTTCCACTCACTAAAGTCTCAGTCATCATCGTCATGCGGCCACCCCTTCTCCGTCCTCTGTAACGAGGCTCTCGTATCGTTCGCGGAAGAAGCCGCGGACGCTGGCACATTGCGCTTCGGTTTCGTCCAAGCCATTGAAGCCGGCACGAAAGGCTTTTGCCCCCGGCAGTGTTGCCAAATACCAACCCACGTGTTTACGAGCAATGCGAACACCCATGACCTCCCCATAGAAGGCATGCAGGGCTGCCAGGTGCTCCAGCAGGATTCGTTCCACTTCTTCCAGTGTCGGCGCCGGTAAATAGTCGCCGGTGCGCAGGTAATGCTCGATCTCGCGAAAAATCCACGGGCGGCCTTGAGCGGCCCTGCCGATCAGCAGGCCGTCGGCACCGGTATGGTGCAACACCTGCCGCGCCTTGTCGGGCGAGGTTATGTCGCCATTGGCGAACACCGGTATGGCCACCGCCTGCTTGATCGAAGCGATGGTGTCGTACTCGGCGTCGCCGGTGTACAGGTCGGCACGCGTGCGCCCATGCACGGCAAGTGCGCTGATGCCAGCCTGCTCGGCAATCTTTGCCACGGTCAGCCCGTTGCGGTTGTCGCGGTCCCAGCCCGTACGGATCTTCAACGTAACAGGGACGCTCACGGCCGCTACCACGGCGTGGAGGATGTCTGCCACCAAGGCTTCATCCTTGAGCAGGGCAGACCCTGCTGCCTTGTTGCAGACCTTTTTCGCCGGGCAGCCCATGTTGATGTCAATGATCTGTGCCCCAGCCTCGACATTGGCCCGCGCGGCCGCCGCCAGCATCTGCGCATCCCCCCCGGCGATTTGCACCGAACGTGGCTCTTGATCGCCCGCATGTACCCTGCGCAGCCGAGATTTGCGGCTGTTCCAGAGGGACATGTCGGCCGTGACCATTTCAGAAACGACGAGCCCTGCGCCCAGGCGTCGGCACAACTGACGAAAAGGCTGATCCGTTACTCCTGCCATAGGCGCAAGGATAAGACCGTTGCCGAGTGTGTAGGGGCCGATACGTACCGCAGACATAGGTGTGTTACCTGTGATGACAGGCCGTTAAAAACAGCCTGCATTGCCGAGGCGCCGTTAAAAGCCACGGCCCTTGGGCGCCGAGTACTCATTCACGACCTGTAAACCCACGCGCGAGCCTGATGCGATCAATGGGCGCGGCCCGCTCCCCTCCTGGCCGGGTGTTAACCCACGCACACCCCGGCGGGCCGGCTTATCACTAAGCCTGGAGTTCGAAAAAGGGATCGCATGATACCCGCTCTCGATGACTGGATAAAGGTCAAGTTGGATAAAATCTGAGCAGTGGGCGTCTCTGCCAAAACGCCGCCGATATCCTGCTTCACTCTGGGGAGTGGAACGACAAACTGTAGTTTACGGCCCGCTTGCCGGGATCGAGGATGTCCAGGGCGATATGAATGGGCACCTGTGGTGGCATTTCGGTTTGGCCCGACAGGTCGCCGCTCAGGTATTCAGACGGTTTGAAACGACGGCTGGCAATCAGCTTGTTGTTTAGGTCGGCAAAGCGCAGCTCTAGGAGGGGGAACGGCTGGCTGAAGGGCGCGCGGTTGTAAATGATCGCATCCACGACCAAGGCCCCTGCAAAAGAGGGGTGGCTGCGCACAACCAGATTACTGCTGCGAATAAGCTGAATGTCTACCCTGGAAGGCACGCTGCACCCCACTGCGGGGCAGAGTGTGATGAACCAGGACCGATACGCTTCCTGGCGAGCCAGCTCGTCAAAGTGGAACACTACGTATTGCGCGAGCAGGGCAAGCGCGGCAACGACCGTCAACCCCGTCCATAGCAGCTGTTTGCCAGGGGAGCTGTGAGGCTTTTCCCACTGTAACTGCAGTGGGTCGTCCTGAAGCGTGAGCAGGTGCTCTTCACGTAACTCAGGCTCACTGCGTGCTTGGCGGGTGGTGGGCGCGGCCTCCACATATGCTTGAAGGCGTGCTGCGTCCTGGGGCTCCAGGCCGTATGTAGGCGGGGAAGGCAGTGAGCCGTCGCCAGTGCCCAGTCGAGGCTCCTGCCTGCCCTCTGCCGACATGTTCATCTCGGCCAGCGGCTCGGCGTCATCCTGGTGATTGCCAAACAGGTCATCGGGCCAATCTTCGGCCTGGTCCCGCTGGGCACTCAACTCGGAAGGAGGCTTACCGGTAGTGGTGGGGTGTGCAGGACGTCGTTCGAGGCGGGCCAGCTCATCGTCAAGGTCAAGGTGGTCAAGGTCTGGCTCTGCGCTTTGCCATGTGGGCTGGCCCGCCTGCAGATGAGCAGGGGCGGGCATCGGCGTCATAGGGGGCTCATTGGGTGCCTGACGCAGGTCGGCGCCGGTAGCCGCTGTGCTTTGCTCAAGCAACTGACGAGCAGCATTGAAGACCTGTTTGCACGCGCCGCAGCGCACGGCACCACGCGCCACGCTCAACTGATTGTGGTTTACCTTGAAACGGGTCTGGCAATGCGGGCATTGGGTAACGAAGCTGTCGGTCATGCGGGTGTCCGGTCTGAGCAGGCTTGCGTGTACGGCGTGGTGGCGGCGCAGCTCAGGGGCGGCGGCGCCCGCTGATTCTTACCCAGCCATCGCGCTCGGCGATAGGGTCCAGCTCGAAGGCATCGGCGTAGGCTGCCGCGACTTCTTCGCCTTGCTCGGCGAGAATCCCGGACAAGGCCAGCAAGCCACCTGGGCGCACGTGGCTGGCCAGTTGCGAGGCCAGGCTAACCAGCGGGCCTGCCAGAATGTTTGCCACCAGCACGTCGGCTTTCAAGGGAGGCAATGCTTCAGGCAAGTAAAGCTTCAAGCGATCTTCGGCGATGCCGTTGCGCCCGGCGTTATCGCGCGAAGCCTCCAGCGCTTGAACGTCGATGTCAGTGCCAACGGCCTGCTGCGCGCCCAGCAAGAGGGCAGCAATGGCCAGGATGCCCGAGCCACAGCCGAAGTCCAGCACGTGGGTGCCTCCCAGCGCCTGACCGTCTAGCCATTCCAGGCAGAGTGCCGTGGTAGGGTGCGTGCCGGTCCCGAAGGCCAGCCCAGGGTCGAGCAACAGATTTACCGCATCGGGTTCAGGTGCCTGGTGCCAGCTGGGAACGATCCACAACCGTTGCCCGAAGCGCATCGGCTGAAAATTGTCCATCCAACTGCGCTCCCAGTCCTGGTCCTCGATCACTTCGGCGTAGTGATCGGGCAGATCCCCTGTTAGCAGTCGCAGATGAGCGAAGACCGCCGTGGGGTCGGTGTCGGACTCAAATAATGCCAGCAGGTGAGTGTGGGCCCATAAGGGTGTGGTGTTGAGCTCCGGCTCAAAGATCGGCTGGTCTTCGGCATCCATGAAAGTCACCGAAACCGCGCCGATGTCGAGCAGCGCATCCTCGTAGGTTTCAGCGTGTTCTGGGCCTATGGCCAGGCGGACTTGAAGCCAGGGCATGTCGTGTTCCTTTGCGTGATAGAGCGCGTGACGCGCGGTGAATCAGGCGGGCAAGTGTACTTCACCCGGCTTGGCTTCGGTATCGCTTGCGTACCAGGTTATCTATCTACTGCGTGGGCGTGGCTTCGATGCGTGAGTATCGAGGCTTTCTATCAGGAGGTACACGGATGCAACCTTTGAAAGCGGCAATGCGCGATGCTCAAACAATGGAAATGGGCGTGATAGAGGGTATGTCGATCGCCCTGGAGCGGTATCGTCAGTGGGCTGAGATACTTAACGAGCGTGTTGCCACGGTCCCGACCTTTCAACGCGTAACCCGTACCCGGTTGATAGCGGCCTTACGCACTCATTACCCTGAAGGTACCCTGCGAGAAAACCTGTTGGACGCCTTGCTTCTGGCAGTAGTGCGTCAAGCGCTGAATATGGGGCCACACACCTTTCTGCTTGATGAAGGACCTAGCGGGTTGGAAGAAGCACCTCTACCTGAGGTCAACGACGAGCGTGACCGAGTCTTGAGGGAGGTCATCCAGCAAGTGGGGAGTACCTTGGGGCCGGCCTATACGACGGCAGTGCGAGATCACCTCCTCTCACCCATGGAGCAGGTGACCGATGGGGCGGCGTTGCTATCACGCATAGAGCCGGTGGTTGAGCGTTGGGCCTCCGAGTTGGATCAAGTGCTTTCACCTGTTGTGTCTTCGGCCCCGGTAGACGTATTGACAGCGGTCTCTGAGGCCCGCGAGCAACTGCTGGAGTCGCTGACGCTCAACGAACTGCTTTCGGAGGAGGAGGGAAAACGGCTTGGCGAAGTCCTGCGAAACAACATCCCTTACTGGCTGCGTCTTGCTTCCCAGGAGGATAAAACACAGTTGGAGCAACTGGCGCAGCGGGTTCAAGAGCTTGACGAAGCCTTGGTTCGCGCCAAAGAAGGCCTGGATAGCCTTGAGCGTTTCGTTGCGCTGGAAGTCGCCGAGCATATCGAGCATCACCATGGCGTGTTCGTGGACCCTGCCCAAGTGCAGGTGACCACGGCCCATAGCGATACTAGAAGCGAGGGGGCGATTACCGAGCCTCTGCATGACGTGCTGATCAAAGGGCCCTATCCAGCGGCCGGCACTGTATGGCGTTGGGTCAGCGAGATGCCTGAGGACATAAATGTCGACACCGTGGATTGGCACTACCTGTTTGAGCACTTCGATGTGCGGGCCCGCTATCTCAGTGCTTTGAAGCAGTTCTACCAAGCAGCTGATACCCGTACCTTATTGTTCGACGCCATGGATGCCGCCCTGCTTCATAGTGCGTTCGCCGCTAAAATGCACGGCCACCTTAGTCAGGTTAACCATGACTTGATAATAAGAACACAGGCCCTAGTGGCGTCGACGTCGGTAACACTTCTAGCCTTGCCGCAGGTCGGGCCATTGTCGCTGCTGTTGTTCCAGCACCCAGACGAGCATGCGGTGTGCCCTTTTGTCTTGTACGCCCCTGAAAAGTATGACGGGCAGGAGTGGGTGGAGCTGCCCAGTTTGCGGGCTGTCATGCAGGAAATCGGCGGCTGGGTGCAGGACGAGCGCGGGCGCCTATATTTGCTAGAGCAATTACCTCGCCAATATCGCGCTAAGGCTGAGCGTTACCTGGAAGAAGTGTTTCTTAAACCTGTGCATTGGCAAACCAACCTGGATCTGCGCATTGCGCCAGAGGACTACCGAGCGGCGCTTAACAGAATGGTGGCTCAGTACGAAGCCAACGAACTGGAGACGATGGAATGGGCCTGTGCGCCCAGATGGTACATACAACAGCCATTGGAAATTCGTCATCAGGTGAATGCACTAAATGAGCAATTGAACCTGCAACAGCGCCACCTTGAGCAATCGGGCTTGAATCCAGAGCCTTTCGTGGTCTTCGCTAAACGTACGGTGGCTGAAGCCATCGCCCCCTACTTGAGCGAATGCGGCGTCACTGAGCCTGTTGACCCCGATACGATTCTGTTTGAATTCCAGAAGGGGGCGGTAATAGAGATTCCATTTTTAGACAATCCAAACGAACAAACAGCCACCTTGATGGACCTGGCCGTCACTGGCTATGACGACAATGCAGGCCTTGATAATCCGAACATGCCTGTGCGTTCTTCCATTGGCCAGGACCTGAGTAAAGTACGGGCCTCAGAACTGGCTATTTATATCCGCAGCGCTTACTTGGGAGACAAATACACCCGCGCAGTTAACGCCGAATACTTGGGTGACAAGGCCTCATGGCGGCGCGAAGTGTTTGGGCGCTTCACTGCCTTGAAGCTACGCCGCGATGCGTTGGTCAGCCATCTTAAAGGCCAACTAAGCGATAGGCAGTATGCAGCGATACAAGAGGCCATTGACGACGCTAGCGTTCCAGGCGCGTCTACCGCTACTTGGTTGTTCAAAACCACAGTACATGATCAGATCATTTCGCAGGTTTATCTGGTGCGTTTGCCAGGTGAGCCTTCCGAACAAGCGCTGCTTTATACCCCTGAGGCTCCTGACGGTCTGGCTTTCCGCCCCTATGCCAGCGCCATGAACGAAGGCTTGTCGGTGGAGATGCAATTGTACGTTCAAGAGCGTGCCCAGATGGCCGCGCAGGAGAGTGTCAGAAAGCGGTTAGCAGACATCAGCTTAGGCAAAGCTTCAGCGGACGCGCCTGACTCGGGCGCCGCTGTGACGAGCCTTGGCGACGAATACACCGCCTTGGTGGAGCATATGCTCGCCGATGTGGACTGGATCACAACAAGCCGTCGAGAGTTCATCACCGAACAGGTACTTAAGGGGGTCGGATTCGCGGCCGTTCCACTAGGGGTGATCTTTCCTCCATTGGGGTTTGCACTGGACCTGGCATTCCTCGCAGTGGATGTAGGCCGAGGCTACCAGGCGTACCGGCAAGGAGACACCGCCGCAGCGGTGGTGTTCTTCACAACCGCTTATGTCTCGGGCTTATTCCTTCTACTGCCAGTGGGGTATCACTATTTCGAGGCGGCACGTTCGTCCCGTGCTCTAGCACGGCGCTCATCAGGGGTGTACCACGGTGCCCGCGGCCCACGTCCTCTCAACTCCAGGCATGGGTTACGTGAGGCAGCCGATGTCCTGGACATACGTCAAGCGCTGCCCGCCGCCCCTCAGGGCTTGGAGCAGGTCGCCGGCGAGGGGTTGACGGCAGGCCTTTATCGGTTACCTGACGATGGGCTAACACTACAGAGCCGGTATTGTATCCGGCAGAGCGGGCGCTACTTTGAAGTGAGCCTGGATGACCAGGCGGGTACTTTGCGTTTGGTTGACGCACGTAACCCCCGGGCACACTACAAGATGCCTATACACCGCACGGCCGAGGGCCATTGGGCGTTCAATCCATCTGTTGGCGTACGAGGAGGCAGGGCCCCCCTCTACGTGGGCGCACTGGATGACCTGAACGAGGTGTTGCCTCCAACTACGCAGTTTAAACCTGAGCGCGCCGCCCTGGCCGGGGAGGGCGTGATAGGCAGTTACAATCCTGCTCACGCAGAGAATTATCTGCTAGGCGTTGAAGTTCAGGGTTCGGTGGTAACCACATTGTTCAACCCAGGCACCGGCAAGGGCGCTGTGCTCAACATAGACCATGGTATCGCCACGCCGATTAAAGAGAGCCTTGACCGAGCCGTCAAGGCCCTAGGGCCGATCGACCCTATGAAACCTATTCAGGCAGCGACCGTGGGGGGCGACTGGCTAACCCTGCCAGGTGACGTTCTGCAGCAGGTAAACCACGCGCTTGGGCTGCAAAGTGTACTGACTCGGCCGGAACACTGGCTTCCAGGCAATGGGCTGGGCGGCGTTAAAGGCGTATTGTTGGACCTCAAGACAGGTGGGTCATTGGTGTGGCGATTCACCAGCCAGGGTCGGCGAGCCTTCTATGACCCCCTACGTCAGTACCCCGTGATTTGGGATGCAGACCTGCGCTCCAGGGCTCAGCGTTTTTGGCAGCGGCTTAAAGACGGGCGTTGGCAGGAAGCCGGCCCAGGGAAGTACGGCAATAGGGTAAGGGAAGTAGACGCAGAAGCGGGAAGGGAGAGTGCAGCCATTGTGCTACATGAGCTAGCAGAGTAAGCCGTTATCGCCGCATGCCGGGAATGCCTGGCATGCGACGATCGATATTACCGAGCTTTTTCTTCTGCCAGCTTGTGTTCCAGGTAGTGAATGTTGACACCCCCTTCACAGAAGCCCTCATCGCGGACCAGATCCCGGTGCAAGGGGATGTTGGTCTTGATGCCGTCTACGACGATTTCATCCAGCGCATTGCGCATGCGCGCCATGGCTTCGTCGCGGTCCTTGCCGTAGGTAATGAGCTTGCCGATCAGCGAGTCGTAGTTCGGTGGCACTGCATAACCGCTGTACAGGTGCGAATCTACCCGTACGCCATTGCCGCCAGGTGCATGGAAGTGCTTGACCGTACCTGGGCTCGGAATGAAGGTGCGCGGGTCTTCAGCATTGATCCGGCATTCCAGGGAGTGACCACGAATGACCACGTCTTCCTGGGTGAACGACAGCTTGTTGCCTGCCGCAATGCTAAGCATTTCCTTCACGATGTCGATACCGGTGACCATCTCGGATACCGGGTGTTCGACCTGTACGCGGGTGTTCATTTCAATGAAGTAGAAACGCCCATCCTCATAAAGGAATTCGAACGTTCCGGCGCCACGGTAGCCGATCTCGATGCACGCTTTTACGCAGCGGGCCAATACTTCTTCACGGGCCGCTTCGTCGATCCCAGGCGCAGGCGCTTCTTCCAGCACCTTCTGATGGCGGCGTTGCAGAGAACAGTCACGGTCACCCAGGTGAATGGCGCTGCCCTGACCATCGGAAAGCACCTGCACTTCCACGTGACGTGGGTTGGTGAGGAACTTTTCGAGATACACCATAGGGTTGCCGAACGCGGTACCCGCTTCGTTGCGGGTCAGCTTGGCCGACGCGATGAGGTCTTCTTCCTTGTGAACCACGCGCATACCACGGCCACCACCGCCACCAGCGGCCTTGATGATGACGGGATAACCCACTTCCCGGCCGATGCGTAGTGCTTCGGCTTCGTCTTCAGGCAGTGGGCCATCGGAGCCCGGCACGGTAGGCACGCCTGTACGCTTCATGGCGTCCTTGGCGGAGACCTTGTCACCCATCAGGCGTATGGTGTCGGCCTTGGGGCCGATGAAGGCAAAGCCGGATTTCTCGACCTGCTCAGCGAAGTCTGCGTTCTCGGCAAGGAAGCCATAGCCAGGGTGAATGGCAGTGGCGCCGGTCACTTCGGCTGCGGCGATAATGGCCGGGATATGCAGGTACGATTTCGCGGCAGGGCCAGGGCCTATGCAAACAGATTCATCGGCCAGGCCCAGGTGCATCAGCTCACGGTCGGCGGTGGAATACACCGCGACGGTCTTGATGCCCAGTTCCTTGCACGCGCGAAGGATACGAAGGGCGATCTCGCCGCGGTTGGCGATCAGAACTTTTTCCAACATCGCAGGCTCTCCGCGGGTCAAACGATGGTGAACAGCGGCTGGTCGAACTCAACCGGCTGCCCGTCTTCCACCAGGATGGACTCGATGACACCACTGACTTCGGCTTCGATGTGGTTCATCATTTTCATGGCTTCGACGATGCACAGGGTGTCGCCTTTTTTCACCGTTTGCCCCACTTCGGCAAAGTTAGGCGACGCAGGCGATGGCTTGCGGTAGAAGGTGCCCACCATCGGGGAGCGTGCCACGCTGCCATTGAGCTTTGGAGCAGCAGGAGCGGCATCGGCAGCCACTGGGGCAACCGGCGCGGCGGCAGGAGCCGGCGCAGGTGCAACCGGAGGCGCGGCATAGAATTGCTGCGCAGGCGCCTTGCTATGGCGGCTGATCCGTACGGATTCTTCGCCTTCTTTGATTTCCAGCTCATCGATGCCGGATTCTTCCAGCAGCTCGATCAGTTTCTTTACTTTACGAATATCCATGAACTTCAACTCCCGCATGGGTCAGGGGTTTAAAGGCAAAAGGGTTCAGGGTGTCCTGAATGGCCTGGCAGCCCGGTCGGTTGACATCGGCACTGTTGGCCGCAAGCCTCGGCATGCTTGACGCCGCCGGGGCTGATACGTATGTCCTTGAGCGCACATGGGTAAACAGCGCGTCAGGGTGTGGGATGCTCACCGCAGGCACCGCGTCACTTCACAACGCCCCGGCAGCACTACCTTTGGGTAAGCCATTGCAGAAGATGCAGGCAAAACCACCATCGTCGGACCCTTTCTAAGGTTCTTGTAATCAAATGCGGGGCCGACTATGCCCAAATAACAGCGAACTGTCCAGTTTGGCGAAGCTGCCCGCACAATTGGCGAGAATACCGACATTTATTTGACTGATACGAAGCGGATGGCGGTGGGTTGGGCTTGCTACCCAAAGGGAAGCGCTCGTGGTACCGCGCTACTCCTAAGGAAGTTTGGCAAGAAAGCCTGCAAGGTCGATTTCCCCTACGATACGCGAACTCTGGATTTCACCGCCGTTGGCAGCAAAGAACTGGATGATGGGCGGGCCGAACAGGCCGTAACGGTCAAGGAGTGCGCGCTGTGCCGCGGTGCTTGAGGTGATATCGAAGCGCAGCGTGCGGTACCCCTCAAGTTTGGCCACGGCCGCAGGTTGATTAAGCACCTCGCGCTCAATCACTTTGCAGCTGATGCACCAATCGGCATACCAATCCAGTATCACCGGAGTGCCTTGCGCAGACGCTTGCGCCAAGGCCTGCTCAAGCGCCGTGACGTCGGTGAGGGTTTGCCAGGCCTGCGCCTGAGCAGGGCCCGATTGCCCCGTCACCTGCGTGCGCTCCAAGGGCTGCACAGGATTACCGCCGCCGCTGAACGCACCTACCCAGCAGGCCAGGCCATAGGTTACGCAGAGCAACCCAGCCACTTGTCGAAGGCGCGCGGCAGCAGGCTTGCCGGGCGCAATGTCCAATGCACCGAGGAACACACCGATGCCTGTGGCCAGCAGGCCGACCAGTACCAGCACCGCAGGGCCAGGCAACACCCGGCTGAGCAGTGCAATAGCCAGGCCCAGCAGCAGTACGCCAATGGCATGCTTGACCGACTCCAGCCAGGGGCCGCTGCGGGGTAGCCACGCGGCGCCGCCGGTACCGATCAGCACCAGCGGCGCGCCCATGCCAAGGCCAAGTGCCAGGAGCTTGAGCCCGCCGCCCACCGCATCTCCGCTTGCGCTGATGTACAGCAACGCGCCAGCCAGCGGGGCCGATACGCAGGGGGACACCAGCAGGCTGGACAACACGCCTAGCGCGGCAGCGCCTAACAGTGAGCCCCCTTGCGTGCGCCCGGCCAGGCTATCGAGCCAGTCGTTCAGCCGGCGTGGAAGGCGAAGTTCGAAGGTGCCGAACATTGCAAGGGCGAACAGGCCGAAGAACAAGGCAAACGGAACCAGGACCCACATCGATTGCAGGCGCGATTGAAGGTTGAGGCTTGCCCCGAATAGCCCCATCAGGGCGCCCAATAGGGCGAAGCATGCGGCCATCGGCAGCACATAGGCCAACGAGAGGCTCAACCCTCGCAGGCCGCCGACCTGGCCTCGCAATACCACGCCCGACAGGATAGGCAGCATTGGCAATACGCACGGGGTGAAAGTAAGGCCCAGCCCCGCCAGGAAGAACAGCGCGAGGTCTTGCCAGCCCCAGCCGGAGGGTACCGAGAGCGTTGACGATGGCGTAGCGGGGGAGGAACCCTCGGCACTAGCGAGGGCCGGAACGGCCAGTCGCTCGGTTTCCGGTGGGTAACACAAGCCTTTATCCGCGCAGCCTTGATACGTCACGACTAGGGTGAAGGCCTGGCTCGCTTGCGAAGGGCGGGGGATCTGGACATCTACTACGTTGTGGTACACCTCCACATCACCAAAGTATTCGTCATGTTTTTTGTCACCGGCAGGCAGGCTGGGTGGGCCAAGATCTATGCCGGCAGGCTCGGTGGTGAATTGCAGGCGATGGCGGTACAGATAGTAGCCTTCGGCAGCCACAAAGCGCAGACCGATGGTGCCTTGCGAGTCGGCGACCTGGCTGAGCTGGAATGCTTCGCGAACGGGAAGAAAGCGCTCGCCGCCTACCGATGACGACCCAATTGCCGCGCTCGGACGGCTCCCCAGTAAATCAGCGGTAGCAGGAAGAGACATCAATAGCAGCAAGGCGAGTAACAAACGGTGCATAGGAGCCTCATCGGGATAGTCGGGGTGCATCATAACCAAGGCGAGAGGGTGGGCCGTACCGCGTATGTGACTAAAATCAACGCGGTGTGGCCATCCAGCGCCTGGACCACTCTGCAGCGTACCGATTAGCTCAGCATTAGAGGCGAGCTGGCCTCTGGCACGGCGTACCACCTGCTCCAAGCGTGCCAAGGGTATGGGTAGGCGGCCTGCCCAGCCTACTTTATAGTGCGGGCTACCATGAACAGTGGGGCCCGCCGCTATTCAGGCGGCACCCGTGGCACGTTGCACCATAGCGAACCGGCGCTGTCGAACCGAACACCCGCAAGCATGAAAGGACAATCCAATGCTCGACTGGAAGAAACGTACAGACACCCCTGATTCGCCTGGGGCGTCCCCGGCGAGCGGCAAGGCAACAACCTCTGCGAAAGGGCACTGGCGCAGCCTATTGCTCAGCCGTGCGTTGCTGACGGTAGTAGGGCTGTACCTGCTGGTCGTGATCGTGCTGGGGATCTACTGGAGCCGTGAGCCCGATCTGTTCTCGGTGCAGCAGAACGCTCAAGGGGCGATACAGCGCGAAGGCCGGCAGATGGTCGTAGGGTTCACGACCGCCGAAACCCTCAAGCAAGTGGCCAGCACCCTGTTGGATAAGCCCGGTGGCTACCTGTCCAACGATCGTCTGCCCCCCGGCGTGTGGCTGGATAACATGCCAAGCTGGGAGTATGGCGTGCTGGTCCAGGTGCGTGACCTGAGTCGTGCCTTGCGTAAGGACTTTGCCCGCTCCCAGTCCCAATCCACCGAGGATGGGGATTTGGCTCGCGCCGAGCCACGCTTCAACTTCGACAACAAGAGCTGGATGCTGCCCTCTAGCGAGTCTGAGTTCCGAGAAGGCCTGAAGTCGCTGAGCAACTACCAGCGTCGTCTTACCGACCCCAACCCTAACGCGTTCTTCTATGCCCGTGCCGACAACCTCAATAACTGGCTCGGGGACGTCTCTACGCGCCTAGGCTCGTTGTCGCAGCGATTGTCCGCCAGTGTTGGCCGGGTAAAGCTGGACACCACGGTGAAGGTAGAAAACTTCGCCCCAGGCAGCGCGCCGCAACTGGAAGAGCAATTCGTAGAAACGCCTTGGATGCAGATCGACAACGTGTTCTATGAAGCGCGGGGCGAGGCGTGGGCTCTGTCGCATCTGCTGCGTGCCATCGAGGTGGACTTCGCTGACGTATTGGCCAAGAAGAACGCGACCGTCAGCGTGCGGCAGATCATCCGCGAGCTTGAAGCCTCTCAGGCGCCGCTATGGAGCCCGGTGATACTCAACGGTAGCGGGTTTGGTGTGTTCGCTAACCATTCGCTGGTCATGGCCAACTATATTTCTCGCGCCAACGCGGCAGTGCTGGATTTGCGTCAGTTGCTGTCTCAGGGATGATGGAAAGCCCCCTGATTGGGGCTGCCGAGGCAGCCCATCGCGCGGCGTCCGACCGTGAGCTCATCGCGTGGGTGGACGATCAGGATCGGTTGCTGGGGGAAATGCCCAGGGCACAATTGCGTGCCCAAGGGTTGATCGGCCGGGGTACGTTCATCGTGCTGTTCGACGAACGAGGCAGGCTCTGCGCCCAACAGCGCACCCTGAGCAAGGCTGTGTATCCAGGTTATTGGGATGCGGCCGCAGGCGGCATGGTGCAGGCAGGCGAAACCTATGAGGCATCGGCGGCCCGTGAGTTGGCTGAGGAGTTGGGCGTGACAGGCATACCCCTGCGCGAGCACGGGCGGTTTCTGTTCGAAGCGCCCGGTAACCGGCTGTGGTGCGGTGTGTTTTCTACCGTGTGGGGTGGCCCTTTGCAGGTGCAGGCTGAAGAAATAAGCCAGGTGTGTTTTCTTGAGCCGCACGCATTGGCGACGCATGTGGCGCACGAACCCTGGTGCCCTGACTCGCTTGAAGCGTTGCGGCGCTACTTTCCTCACCTGCTTGGTTAATTGCCTGGGCGGCCAAACTGAATCAGGCGGCCCCACTTTCTCTAAATTGCAGTGGCGTGGGCCTTAGCACGGGCCCTTTTTGCCGTTAAACTGCGCGCCCCTTTCAATCCTACAGAGGATTGCCAATGGCTAAAAAAGCCTCTTCCTTTGCCTCGCTGGGTGGTCTGGTGTACTCCACCGATAGCGGCCGGCATTGCCCTGAGTGTGGCAAGCCCGTGGCCGATTGCCTGTGCGCTCAGGCAAAAGTGCCTGAAGGCGACGGCATTGCCCGCGTGCGCCGAGAGAGCAAGGGGCGCGGTGGCAAGACGGTAACGACTGTTACCGGGGTCCCGCTGGCACTTGAAGCGCTTAAAACCCTGGCCGCCGACCTCAAACGCCGGTGTGGTTCCGGGGGCGCGCTCAAGGACGGCGTCATTGAAATACAGGGCGACCACGTTGACCTGTTGCTGGCCGAACTGGCCCGACAGGGGTACAAGGCGAAGAAGTCCGGTGGTTGAACGCTTCTAAACTCGGCGCTGCGAGTGGGGTCTATCCGCCAAGCGCCTTTACCACTTTTTCCATTCGCCGACAGGCCAGCGTCTTGTTGGCTGGGCCTATTTACAGGGGACTTCGATGTCCGTACGACGCACGCGCAAAGACGATGGCAGCCAATGGACCGTTGCGGACAGCCGTAGCGTTTATGGAATCAGGCATTGGGGCGCAGGTTACTTCGCGATCAATGAGGCGGGGCGCGTGGAAGTCAGGCCCAATGGGCCCGACAGCGCGCCTATCGACCTGTTCGAGCAAGTGCAGCAGCTACGCAAGAGCGGCTTGTCGCTGCCGTTGCTGGTGCGTTTTCCGGATATTCTTCAACACCGCGTGCGGCAGCTGACCGGTGCGTTCGATGCCAATATCGAGCGGCTTGAATACCAGAACCGGTACACCGCCTTGTACCCGATCAAGGTCAACCAGCAGGAAGCGGTGGTGGAAAACATCATCGCCACCCAGGATGTGTCCATCGGCCTGGAAGCAGGTTCCAAGCCCGAACTCATGGCAGTGCTGGCCCTCGCGCCCAAGGGCGGTACCATCGTCTGCAACGGCTACAAGGACCGCGAGTTCATTCGCCTGGCGCTCATTGGGCAGAAGCTCGGTCACAACGTGTTCATCGTGATCGAGAAGGAGTCCGAAGTGCAGTTGGTGATCGAAGAAGCCGCTGAGCTGAAGGTCAAGCCTCAAGTGGGTTTGCGCGTTCGTTTGTCGTCCCTGGCGTCGAGCAAGTGGGCGGACACCGGCGGCGAAAAATCCAAGTTCGGGTTGTCTGCGGCGCAATTGATCTCCGTAGTGGCGCGCTTTACCGAAGCAGGGCTGGAGCAGGGCATCCGTTTGCTTCACTTCCATATGGGGTCGCAGATCGCCAACCTTGCCGATTACCAGCACGGCTTCAAGGAAGCGATCCGTTACTACGGGGAACTGCGCAACCTTGGGCTGCCGGTTGACCACATTGACGTGGGCGGCGGCCTGGGCGTGGACTACGACGGCACCCATTCGCGCAATGCAAGCTCCATCAACTACGACATGGACGACTACGCCGGCGTGGTGGTTGGCATGCTCAAAGAGTTCTGCAACGAGCAGGAGCTGCCCCACCCGCACATCTTCTCTGAAAGTGGCCGCTCCCTGACGGCTCACCACGCCGTGCTGGTGATGCAAGTCACGGACGTGGAGCGCCACAACGACGAAACCCCAGAGTTGCCAGCCCCCGAAACGCTGCCGGAAACGCTTCAATGGCTGGCAGACCTGTTGGGCCCTACCGACCCGGAGATGGTGACCGAGATCTACTGGCGCGCCACCCACTACATTGGCGACATTGCAGCGCAGTACGCCGATGGCAAGGTCACCTTGGCGCAAAAGGCCTTGGCCGAACAATGCTATTACGCGGTGTGCCGCAAGTTGCATAACCTGCTCAAGGCCCGCCAGCGCAGCCACCGCGCGATCCTGGACGAGCTCAACGACAAGCTCGCTGACAAGTACATCTGCAATTTCTCGGTATTCCAGAGCCTGCCCGACACCTGGGCCATTGGGCAGGTGCTGCCCATATTGCCCCTGCATCGCCTGGATGAAGAGCCCGTTCGCCGCGCTGTGCTGCAAGACTTGACGTGCGATTCGGACGGCAAGATCAAGCAGTACGTGGATGAGCAGAGCATTGAAACCAGCCTGCCCGTGCACCCTGTCAATAAAGACGAGGATTACATGCTGGGCGTGTTTCTGGTGGGTGCGTACCAGGAAATTCTGGGTGACATGCACAACCTGTTCGGTGACACCGATTCGGTGAATATCTACCAGAACGCTAACGGTAGCGTGTACCACGCCGGTATCGAGACCCACGACACCATTGAGGACATGCTGCGCTATGTACACCTGTCGCCTGAAGAGCTGATGACCCATTACCGTGACAAGGTCGCCAGCGCCAAGATCAGCGCGCGTGAGCGCACCACCTTCCTGGATGCCCTTCGTCTGGGCCTCACCCGTTCGTCCTACCTGTCGTCGTGAGCTAACCACTGACGCGTGCGTGCAAGTTTCAGGGCGATGGCACCCAATGTCATTGCCCTGGCAGCCATAAAGCCCAGGAAGCTCAGCCATACGCCGTGGTTTCCCCAGCCGCGCGTTGCCCAGGCCAAGGGAAGTGCCAGCAGCAGGCTCACAAGCATGCCGTTGCGCATTTCCCTGGCGCGAGTGGCACCAATGAACAACCCATCCAGCAAGTAACTCCATACCGCTATCAAGGGCAGCACTGCCAGGTACGGGAGTGCGCGCCCGGCTGTTTCCCGTACCTCGGGTATGTTGGTTTGGAGCTCGATAAACCAGTGCCCGAACGCGCTGAACAAGCCCACGAAGCCCAGACTGGCCAGCAACGACCAGCCTGCAGCGACGACCAGGGAACGACGCAGGGCCGAGCGGTCACCTGCACCTATCGCGTGGCCGCACAGGGCTTCCACGGCGTGGGCCAGGCCGTCCAGGGCGTGAGCGGTTAGCAGCAGACCGTTGAGTAGCAGCGCATTGGCGGCCACGGTAGCGTCACCCAGGCGAGCACCTTGTAAGGTAATCAGTAAGAACACGGCCTGCAGCGCCAGGCTGCGGATGAAGATATCGCGGTTTACACGCAACAACGGCGACCAACTGGGCCATTGTTTTAGCCGTTGCCAAGGGACACGGCCACCGTAAGCGTTGAGGGCCGGCCTTGCCAAGGCTAACCCCAGCCCCAGGCCAAACCATTCTGCGATGACCGAGGCCCAGGCCGAACCGGCCACTCCCCAACCCAGGCCAATCACGAAGCTCAGGTTAAGTACAACGTTCAGGCCATTGGTGGCCAGCAGCATGGCCAAGGGGGCCCGTGCGTTCTGGGTGCCGAGGAACCACCCTACCAGGGCAAAGCTGCCCAACGTGGCGGGTAATGCGAGCAAGCGCACATGGAAGAACGCCAATGTACTACTGACCAGTGCGGGTGAGGGGTGCATCCACGCCAGTGCGAGCTGGCTAAAGGGAATGGAAAGTACGCCCAGCAGTGCGGCGAACCCTAGCGCCAGCAACAGGCCCTGCGCCAATACCTGACGCAGGCTGTCACCGTCGCCACGCCCGGCGGCCTGAGCGGCGAAGCCGGTAGCGCCCATGCGCAAAAATCCGAAGGCCCACGCCAATAGGCTAAACAGGCTTGCGCCGATAGCCACTGCCCCTAACTGGTGGGCATGGGGCAGATGGCCAATCACGGAGCTGTCTACCAAGGCAACGAGCGGTACCGAGATATTGGACAACATCATCGGCGCTGCCAAAGCCCAGACCCTACGGTGAGTAGGGCGGTGGCGCCAGTCCTGCGCAAATAGGGTCATGCTCACACCCACGGAGGGCTCCTCGGGCAACGGGGCGCATTACCATAGCGCAAACCGCCGTGAGGTTAATGCATGATCCAGCTCAACAGCCAAAGCCCGAGCAGGGCCCAGATGATCCCCATCACGATGCTGGCTCGCATAAAGGCGCGCACCGCCGAGAACAGCAGAATCAGCCCCACGACCAGGGCGAGAATGCTGATGAGCGAGGTGTCCATGCCCAGCGTGCGTGACAGCCCTTCGACAAAATTGCCGCCAGCATGGGCGAGGCCGCCAAATATCCATTCCAGACCATCCACGATAAAGCGGATAACCGCGCCGAGCGCCTGGCCCAGCCATTCGAAAAAGCCTTCTACCTGCATGCTGTCGTTCCAGTTGCCGGCGGGCGCCGGGTGCGTGGCTTTGGTCACCCGACGCCGTGAGTGGTTCCCGAGCCGCTTGGTTTTCCTCTCGTCTTCGGCGCTTGGCGAGCCGAGGTGATTAACCGCCCGAACACCTATCAACACACATAGCCCGAAGCCCCTCTGAGCGAGACTTAGCGTGGAGGGTACTGCTGCAGCAGGGCGTTGACCGTCTGGCGCAACGTGGCCTCGCGCTCGGCAGGGCTGGCACGGTCGTCGGTTACGATCTGCGCCTGGCTGGCGCGCCATACCAGCTTGCCGTCTTGGCCGTCGAATACGTCCAGCTGCAGGGTAGCCACCTGGTAGTCAAGGCTGCGGGTTTCATTCCAGCCTTGGTTCATCCAGCCGCCGCCCCAACCTGGGCCCCAAGGGCCGCCGTACCGGGTAGTGACCTGTTGCTGGCGGTTATCTATGATCAGCCAGGCTTGCACCCTGATGTCAGGTGCGGCCTTGTCTGCCTGTCGCAGGCCACGCTGCTCCAGTTGATCGGCAACAGCCTGCCGCAACCGCTGCTCGGTCAGGTCGCTGTGGATGCGAGGGTCATCCGGTCGATATTGCAGCGCAGGCGCTTGCCATGACCATGTCCGGTAGCGAGCGAAATCCCGTGAGGTGTCATAGTCCCGGCTTACCGGGTCAACCTGGCAACCACTCAGGTTCAAGGCCAGGAGGCAGCACAGCCACAGCAGTCTACGCATTGGGAACCTCACGAACGTCAGTTGGGGGGATAACTGCCCAGGGCACGGTTGATCGCTGTACGCAATGCGTCCACCCGCTGGCCTTGGCTGCCCTGGGCAGCGGTATCGGCAGCCGCGCTCCAGATTTCTTGGCCGTTGGCGGCGTCGAACAGGTGAATGCCTACAACGGTTACGTACACTTCATACGTGCGTACGACGGACGGAGCACCATAACTGCCATATCCGCCGTAGGGGCGATAGCCTGGGCCGTAATAGCCGCCGTAGTCTTCTTGCACCTGCTGGAGCCGGCGTTCCTGTCGAAGTTCGACGGCCACTCTGATATCTGCCGCCTCGGCCCGAGCAGGGCGAAGGCCTCGTTGGTCCAGGCCTGCACTTACTGCTTCAGCGATTTGCTCCGGGGTGGCCCAGGTGCTGCCCGCAGGGACGCGGTCGTTTACCCATGCCCAGCGTTGGTAGCGCCCATAATCACGAGGCGCTGCGGGATAGGCGCTTGCATCGAAGGTATGAGCGGCCATGGCCGGGGCCGGCGGCAATGGCAACGAACTGGCGACGTAGGGATTGGGTGACTGACACGCTGCCAGGGCCAGGCAACTCAGTAGGGCGCAGAGGTGACGGCGCATGAGGCCTCCTCAGAGGTGTGCAATCGGGCGGCATAGCCAATGCAGGTAACGCCCCAAGCCCGCGAACGCGGGGTGACGGCGGTACTCAAGCTCCATGGCAATCAGGTCGGGTACGTTGGCCTTGGCCTGGAAATCCATAGGCATGTAGTCATGGAACACGCGAACCCCACTACGGTGTTCGACCCGCCAGGCGCCATTGAGTTGCGCTTCCAGCTGGCGCGGGTCCAGTGGCGTTTGAGGGGTAAGGCTCTGCTTCTCACCCGCCAGGCTTTCGCCCTTTAGCTTACGAAAGTGGCCCTTTAGCAGGTTCCGGTATACCAGGGCGTCACGGTTATAGAAGGCCAATGACAGCCACCCTTCGGGCGCTACCCAACGCGCCAGTGCGGGGAAGATGGCAGCTGGCTCCGCCAACCACTCCACGACCGCATGGCAAATCACCAGATCGTAGGCCTGCTCGTTTATATGGTCGCCCAAGCATTGCCACGGAGCGTGAATGAAGGTGGCTTCCAGGTTGGCATCGGCAAAGCGTTGCCGTGCAGCCTCAAGCATCGGCTCGGCAGGCTCGACCAAAGTCACCTGGTGGCCCTGGGCTGCAAGCCAGGCGCCCATGTGGCCTAGCCCGGCGCCTACATCCAATACACGCATCGGCCTGGAGGGGAGGACCTCGTTCAAGTCGGCCTGCAGCACGGCCAAGCGGATTTCTCCTTTGGCGCCACCGTAGATCTTGTTGGCAAAGCGTGTGGCCAGGGCATCGAAGTGGCGGTCTTTCATCGGGCGAACCGCCGCTCGTTGTCCGCCAGCTTGGCGCTCACCACGTCATTCATGTCCAGGCCCAGCTCGCTGCACAGCAACAACAGGTACAGCACCACGTCACCAATTTCCTGGCCCGCATGGGCAAGCTGATCTGGAGGGAGCGATTTGGATTGTGCTTCGGTAAGCCATTGGAAGATTTCGACCAGCTCGGCCATCTCCACACTGGCGGCCATGGCCAGATTTTTGGGGCTGTGGTAGCGCCGCCACTCGTTGGCATCGCGGATACGGTGCATGCGTGTGGTCAGTTCTTGCAGATTCATGGGCGTCTCCTAAAGGCGCTAGCTTCAGCGCCCACGCCTTGGGAATCAAGCCTGTAACAGCGCGGCTACGGATGAAATGACCAGAAGCACCGCCAGGCAGCGGTTCAGCATCTGTAGCTGGCCTGGGCGCTTGAGCCACCGCGTTGCACCCTGACCCAGCAACGCCCAAGCGCCCAGGCACGGCAGCGATACCACAAAGAACACCAGACACAGTGTGCTTAGTGATTGACCTTGAGCCGTGAACACGCCTATGACGGCCACGGCCATCAGCCACGACTTGGGATTGACCCACTGCAACAACGCGGCGCCGACCCACCCTATCGCTTTGGGCTGCGGCTGTGCCTGTGGGCTGATTGAAGGTGCAGGGGCGGTAAAGATTTGCCAGGCCAGCCATAGCATCCAGCCAAGGCCTATGGCATTGAGCCATGGATGAACGCCTGGCAGTAGCAATAGCCCACTGGCGCCAGTACCCGCGACCCAGACGAGCACTGCGGCGCCTGCGCCGGCACCGAGAATGACCGGCAGGCACGGCCTAAGCCCCCAGCGTGCGCTGGTGCTAAATAAAATAAGGTTAGTAGGGCCAGGGGTAATGGAAGCCACAAAGGCGAAGAGGATAAACGCAAGCATGTCACAGGCCTCAGAAGAGTGAAGGCCTACTCTGAAGGCTTCCGGATTGCAGGTCTTGAAGCTTTGTTCAGCGCTTGGTCTCGCGCTGGTAGGCCCCTGGAGTAATGCCATAGACGCGCATGAACCAGCGGCCCAAATGGCTCTGGTCGGCAAACCCGAGCCGGCTGGCCACCTCGGCGGGCTGCGCGCCTGCCGCCAGTAACTGCCGGCTTCGGCTCAGACGCAGTTGAATCAACCAGGCATGGGGTGCCAGCCCATAGGCGGCCTTGAACGCACGGGTCAGCCTGAAGCGATCGATACCGCAGGCCGCTGCCAAGCTGTGCAGGCTCACGTCCTGCTCATGGTGCGCAATCAGATAGTCACGGGCTCTGCGCGCTATGGCGGGTGCCCGCACTGCCTCGCCAAGCCCGGCCGGGCGGCGCACGTGGTTGGCCAGGCGCTCAAGCAAGCCGTCTAACGCGGCTTCTTTAACCAGGCGCACGTCTTTCTGGTGAAGGGTATTGAACGCGAACAAGGTAGCCTGGGCCAAGGCGGGGTCATTGTTAAGCACGCTGCCAATGCTGGGCAGCCCCGCCCGGATGTTATCCATGAATAACCCGCTCAGCGCCTGCTCTAGCCAGGCGGGCTGTAAGTACAGCATGCGGTAGGTGAAGCCCTCGGGGCTGGGAGCATCACCGTCGTGGATGTCCCCCGGCTCCAGCATGAATACCTGCCCGGGCAGGCTGTCATGGCGCGCCCTGCGGCTGTTGAATCGTTGCACCCCTTGCTCGGTGACACCAATGAGGTACGTGTCGTGCCAGTGCGGGTCATAGGCATGGGCATGCCCTGCAAAGTGGGCATGCAGGGTTTCTATGCCCGTTTCCTGGTCCCGGGCGAGGTTGATCCAATTGCTCATATAGACACCGTGGCGGCCTGTGGGCAGTTATCCATGGTGAGGCCCTGATGGCTAGAAGATTTGTGCGCCTCAGCCTATCGGGGCTGCCTCGCGGGTGCTCATCTGGGCCGCAGCCAGGGCCCGCTGATTATAGGTCTCTGCCATGATGGAACAGACGATCAACTGCAAGGGGTGGTAGATCATGATAGGCAGCAGAATCAGCCCGAGCGCGGGGTGCTGCCCGAAGATGAGGGCCGCCATGGGCGCGCCTGCGGCCAACGATTTCTTGCTGGCGCAAAATACCCCGGCTACGCGGTCACCGTGGCTGAAGCCCAGCCAGCCAGTCACGCGCGTGGTCATCAGAAGGATCACGGCCAGCAGCAACGCGCTGCCTACGAAAGCGCTCACGATAACGCCACTGCTTTGGTCTTCCCACAGGCCAGACAGCATGGAGTTGCAGAACGCTGAGTACACCAGCAGCAGAATCACGCACTTGTCCACGATGCTGGTATAGCGCTTGTAGCGCGCAAAAAAGGCGCCTAGCCAAGGGCGGGCGATTTGGCCCAAGAGGAATGGGGCCAGCAGCATCAGGCTGAGGTTGAGCAGGGTAGGCCCAAGGTCGATCCCCCCCTGGCCACTGCCTACGAACAGGCTCACCAGCCAGGGCGTGATGAAGATCCCGAGCACACTGGACAAGCTCGCATTGAGGATGGCGCCCGGCACGTTCCCTTTGGCGCTACCGGTGAGCGCAACGGATGAGGAAATCGTAGAGGGCAGGGCGCAAAGGTACAGGAAGCCCAGCATTAACATAGGGGGCAATGCCTTGCCGCCCAATTGGTTGGCTGCCAGCCACAGGAGGGGGAAGACGATAAACGTGAAGCCCTGCACCATGACATGCAGGCGCCAGTTGCGCAGGCCTCGGCCGATCTGCTCGCTGGAGAGGTTGACGCCATGCAGGAAGAACACCAGGAACACGCCCACGTTAATGACGCTGTCCAGGTGCAGCACGCCGCCTGTGCCGCCCACATGTGGGAACAACCAGGCCAGCACGGTGGCCAGGACCATGCCGCAGAGGAACCAATCGGTGACCAGTTTTTTGAGGTGCTTGAGAACAGGCATGGGATCATTACCAGTGACTTGATTACAGGGGCACGTTACCCTGTAAGGCCTTAGCCGTCTTGCGATAAAAAGCCAGTCTATGACGCCAAACGGACAGCCCACGACCGCTCGTAACATTCCTGCGCTCAATGCGTTGCCGCGGCCACTGTATGCCCGTGCAGAAAGCCTGGGGGCTGGCTCCTGGACGCCACAGCATCATCACCCCTGGGTGCAGTTTTCCTATGCGATCAGCGGCGTACTTGCGGTGCATACCCATCACGGCAGCTACTTTGCACCGCCCCAGTGGGGCGTGTGGATACCTGCCGGTGTAGCGCATTGGGTCAATACGTCTGGCCAGGCCGAAATGCGCAGCCTGTATGTTGACGGCACCGTTGCCGGCCCTCCTTCAGAGCGTTGCCGGGTATTGGAAGTGACGCCGTTAACCCGGGAGCTGATCAGGGCCTTTTCAACGCTGACGGCAGATTATCCGCTAGGCGATACGCCGCAGGCGCGCCTGGCAGCCGTATTGATCGACCAGTTGCAAGGGCTGAGCGAGGTAGCGTTTTCCGTGCCGCTGCCCCGGCATCCAGGCCTGCTTGGCCTCTGCGAGGCCTTGATTGCACGCCCCGACGCTGTGACCTCGCTGACCGCATGGGCGGCCCGCCTGAACGTGTCGGAAAAAACACTGGTACGGCTATTTCAGCGTGAAACGGGCCTGACGTTCAGAAGCTGGCGGCAACGCGTACGTCTGTTAGCCTCTTTGAGTGCGCTTCAAGCCGGCAGCAGCGTAACTCACGCCGCACTGGCGTCGGGATACGAATCCACCTCCGCGTTTATTGCAGCGTTCAAAGCCTTGTTTGGCTCGACCCCGGGTGAAGTGTTCCGAGGAATCAGCCTGTGAGATGCAGGTCTTTGGTGTCACGGCTTGCGTAAACGTGGCGAGGGGTTTGCATTCGTGTCGCTGCTGGGAGAGCATCCGCCACGGGGATGCACTTTCGCCCACCACCCTTTGTTGTACGGTTAAAAAGGACCCTTGAGCAACCGATGAAGACGCCAAAACGCCTTGAACCCTTGATCGAAGACGGCCTCATCGATGAGGTGGTGCGCCCGCTGATGAGTGGTAAGGAGGCAGCGGTGTACGTGGTGCGCTGCGGAACCTCGCTGCGTTGCGCCAAGGTATACAAAGAGGCCAATAAGCGCAGTTTCCGGCAGGCCGCCGAGTATCAAGAGGGCCGTAAAACCCGCAATAGCCGGCAAACGCGGGCGATGGCCAAGGGCACTCGCTATGGCCGCAAAGAGGCTGAAGAAGCATGGCAGAACGCAGAAGTCAGCGCGCTGTTCCGCTTGGCGGGCGCAGGCGTTCGGGTACCCAAGCCTTATGACTTTCTCGACGGCGTGCTGCTAATGGAAATGGTGACCGACGGTGCTGGCGATGCCGCCCCTCGGTTGAACGACGTAGACCTGACAGCTGAGCAGGCTCGCGAATACCACGCGTTCGTTATAGAGCAGATCGTGTTGATGCTGTGCGCCGGTTTGGTGCATGGCGATTTGTCAGAGTTCAACGTTCTGCTGGACCCTACTGGCCCTGTAATCATCGACCTTCCTCAGGCAGTGGACGCCGCAGCCAACAACCATGCCTTTACGATGTTGGAGCGGGACGTGGGGAACATGGCCCAGTATTTCGGCCGTTTTGCGCCAGAGCTGAAAACCACCCGTTACGCCAAGGAAATGTGGGCACTGTACAAAGCCGGCACGCTGGAGCCGGGCACTGCCCTTACCGGGACCTTCGCCGAGGCTGAAGTAAGCGCTGACGTGAACTCAGTAATGCGCGAAATCGAAACGGCCAAGCGTGATGAGGCTCGCCGCCAGGCGGCCCGTGCAGAACAGGACGCGCCGGCCGGAGGCGTAGCAGAAGAGCCTACGCCGCCGTGGATGCACTAAGGCTCCGAGGCCGCTGCCTCTCCGGTAGAAAGGCGGTCGAGGATTGCGCACTCAGGCGACGCGTTGCCCTGGCATTGCTTGGCCAGGCGGCTCAGGCTGCCTCTTAACACCGTCAGGCTCTCGATGCGCTGGTCCAGTACCGCGATATGGTGCTGGACCAGCGCCTGCACATCAGCGCTGGCACGACCAGGGTCGTGGCGCAATTGCAGCAACTGGTTCACGTCTTCCAGGCTGAAGCCCAGCGCCCTGGCGCCTTTGATGAATACCAGGGTATCAACGGCTTCAGGCCCATAAAGGCGATAGCCGCTGGCGCTTCGCACCGGTGAGGGCAGCAGGCCTGCCGCTTCGTAGTTACGGATCATTTTTGCACTGAGCCCGCTACGTGCTGCTGCCTGGCCAATGTTCAAGAGGCGAGAGGGCATGTCAATCTCCAGAGTCGAGGGTGGGAGTCCAAAGGTTGAGCAGCAAGGCATTGGTAACCACGCTGACGCTAGACAACGCCATGGCTGCACCCGCAAACACTGGGCTTAGCACGCCGCCCGCTGCCAATGGGATACCAATCAGGTTATAGGCAAAGGCCCAGAACAGGTTCTGATGAATCTTGCGCTTGATCTTCGCTGCGATGTCCAGGCTGGCAGGAACCAAGGCAAGGTTGGCCTGGGTCAGTACCACGCCGCCTGCCTGCGCGGCCACATCCGTACCACCGCCCATGGCGATACCGATAGCAGCCGCTGCCAGCGCAGGGCCGTCGTTGATGCCGTCACCCACCATGACCACCGGGCCCTCGGCAGAGAGCTCTGCCACACGTTCTGCTTTCTGAGCAGGCAATTGGCTGGCCCTCACCTGCGTGATACCTACTGCCTCTGCGACCCGGCTAGCGCTCCCCGGGTTGTCTCCAGTCAGCAGATGGCAAGTGATCCCTTGGCGCGTAAGCGCGGTAACCGTAGCGGCCGCCTGCTCGCGAGGCTGGTCGACGAACGCCATCAGCCCCACAACCTGTGCTGACGGCGCCTGTTGGAGTAGCCAGGACACGCTCATGCCCTGCGCTTCCCAAGCGGCGGCCTGTGCAGTTAGCGCGGGTGCGACGGCATAATGCCGGGCCTGCAGCAAACGCTCGCTGCCAAGGTACAGTTCACGCCCTGCTACCCACCCTGCAATGCCTTGGCCGGGAAAGGCCCGAGCGCCCTCCACAGTGCCAACTTGCAGGCCGCGTGCGTGGCACGCCTGTTGGACCGCCCGTGCCAGCGGGTGCTCGCTGCCCCATGCCAGGGCGCCGGCCAACGACAGCACCGACGCCTCGCCGGCCCCTTCATGGGCAACCCCAGCGAGCGTCGGAGCGCCCCACGTTAGGGTGCCGGTCTTATCGAATACTAGGTTGCGCACACGGCCAGCCACTTCGATCACTGCGATGTCTTTGATAAGAATGCCGTGGCGCGCGGCTACCCCAGTACCTGCCAGAATCGCGGCCGGTGTCGCCAGGCCCAGCGCACAGGGGCACGCGATGACCAATACGCTCACGGCAGTGACCAGTGCATGCTCGAATGAGCCTTGGGCCAGGTACCATCCGCTGAAGGTAACAACCGCTATTACCAAGATGACCGGTACGAATACCTGGCTGATGCGGTCAACCGTGCGCTGCACCGGTGCCTTGGCCGCTTGTGCAGTCTCTACCAAGGCAATGATCCCTTCGAGCAAGGTATCGCCACCTGCCGCAGTAACGTCCACGACCAGCAGGCCTTCCCCGTTCAAGGTGCCGCCGCTGACCTTGTCACCTATGGATTTGCCGACAGGCATGGCTTCGCCGGTAAGCAGCGCCTCGTCTACCTGACTTTGCCCTTCTACGACCAAACCGTCTGCCGCGAAGCGCTCGCCAGGGCGCACCCGTAACCGATCCCCCTGGCGAATGTTGGCAACCGGGAGGGTCTGCGCTACGCCTTGCACCAGGCGGGTAGCCGTAGCAGGCCTCAAGGCTTGCAAGGCACGGATGGCGCTCGTGGCGCGGCGTCTGGCTCGAGCTTCCAGCGCTTTGCCCAGTAGCACCAGTGCAATCACCATGGCCGCCGTTTCGAAATATAAATGAGGCGGGTGGCCCGGCTCGGCCCGTGCCCACAGAAACAGGCTCAGGCCATAGGCCGCTGTAGTGCCCAAGACAACCAGCACATCCATGTTGGCGCTTTTTGCACGCAGGGCGCCCCATGCCGACTGGTAGAAACGGGCCCCCGCTATCAGTTGAACGGGCGTTGCAAGGGCCCATTGCAGCCAGGCTGGCAGCATCAAGGCCAGGCCCAGCGGGGAGAGCACCATGGGCAGGATCAAGGGCAACGCCAAGGTGAAGGCCAGTATCAGACGCCAGCGCTCACGCCGTGCCCTGGCGTGGTGGGCGTGAGCGTCGCTGGGCCCATCCTGTGTAATTCGAGCGTGGTAGCCCGCGCGCGTTATCACCTCGATCAGCGTATGAGCGGGCACTGGCGTTTTCAGGTCGACCCGGGCGCGTTCGCTGGCGAGGTTGACGGTAGCACTGTGTACACCTTCGACTTTGCCTAAGGCGCGCTCGATACGCCCGGCGCAATTGGCGCACGTCATGCCTTCGATAGACAGCTCGAGCGTATCTGTGGCGCGGGTTGGGGCGCCTGTCAGGGCTTTTTTAGGTGCCATGCTTGATGCCTCCTAGAGGAAGCATCAAGCTTCAACCTTACCCCCTGGGTAAGGTCAAGGTGCGTAGTCGAGCGGGATAGCTTTTAGGTAAAAGCCCGTTGCGCTTGAAGCAATGCGGTATTTGAGGATCTCGCCCGCTTTTAACGTCAGCGTCATGGAGCGCCGCTCGCTTTCGATCCCAGGACGGCAGCCTGGCGCATTGCCAGGCAGTATTTGCAGGCGTATCACCGTCGGGCCAGGGGGCAGGTTGTAGGACAGCGTTTGTTCAGGGAACAGCCTTCCAACGAGCTGGTCTTCCATGTACAAGCCGATTTCGCAGGAGGTCCCTGTTTCGAGTCGCTCCCTGGAAATAATCAGCACGGCGTAGCCCTGAGCGTCTTGTGCAAGCGCAGGCGCGAGAGGTAATACCCCGAAAAAGGCGAGGGTGAGCAGAATAAGCCGGCGCATCGTGGAGGCTCCAAGGCAAAAACGACCCCTCAAGCTTGGCCGAGCCAGTGAGGGATTACTAGCCCGGCAGCGGGTAGAAAAACTTGACCTTGCCCCGACGGGAAGCTAAAGGCTGGTCGCACCATTAGAGGAGACCTTTTATGCAATATTTCACTGTTCAAGGCATGACCTGTCAGCACTGCGTAGCGGCGGTAAGCGAAGCAATCCAGGAGCAGGACAAAGACGCCACCGTCGAAGTGGACCTTGCGACTGCGCGTGTTGGCGTTCAGAGCGACTTACCCGTGGAGCGGCTGCTGCGCGCGATACAGGACAGCGGGTATCAGGCTCAGCCAGCAGGTGAGGTCGGTAACCGCTAGCTGGGTTTTCAGCCCCTCTGAGAAAGGGGGCACGCTACACTGACCGGCCACGCTTACTGTCGATGTTTCCATGAACCTTCGAATTATCTTGATTCTAGGCGCGCTCAGCGCCTGCGGTCCGCTGGCCACCGATTTCTACCTTCCTGGTTTCGCCGCCATGGCCATTGCATTTGGCACTGACGAGACCCGGATTCAGAGCACCCTGGCCGCTTACTTCCTCGGGTTATCACTGGGTCAGCTGATTTATGGCCCGGTGGCTGACCGGTTTGGCCGGCGTGTGCCGCTGCTGGTGGGCGTGGTGGTCTTTACCCTGGCCTCCCTAGGATGTGCGGTTGCGCCAACGCTGGATACGCTGGTGCTACTGCGGTTTCTCCAGGCACTGGGCGGGTGTGCAGGGATGGTGTTGGCCCGCGCCATCGTTACGGATAAGTGCGACACCTTGGGGTCAGCGAAGGTGTTTTCGCAATTGATGCTGGTCATGGGGGTGGCACCGATCCTGGCGCCGATTCTGGGCGGTTTTCTGGTCAACACTGCGGGGTGGCAGTCGATCTTCCTGGTACTCACGGTATTCAGCGGCTGCTGCGCGCTGGCAGTGTATCTGGGGCTTGCTGAAAGCATGCCTTTAGACCGCCTGCGCTTGCCCTTGCGCGGGGCACCGCGGCAGTACCTACGGCTGCTAGCCGACGCACCCTTCCTGGGGCATGCCCTGACAGGGGGCATTGCCATGGCGGGCATGTTTGCCTACATCGCTGGCGCTCCGTTCGTAATCATTACCTTATACGGGGTGCCCGCCGAGCATTTTGGCTGGGTCTTCGGTGTGAATGCCGCAGGCTTCATTTTAGTGGCTCAAATCAATGCGCGGTTGTTGACCCGCTTTGGCCCGCACTGGCTACTACGCAGGATGGTGTGGGTGTACTTGAGTGCAGCGTTTGCCCTGCTGGCGGTCACCATGGCTCGCCCTTCAGCGTTGTGGCCCCTGCTGTTGCCCTTGTTTTGTTGCATAGCAAGCATGGGGGCGATCATCCCTAATGCATCAGCGTGCGCGATGTCAGGGCAAGGTTCCAGGGCTGGTAGCGCGTCGGCATTGCTGGGCTTCCTACAGTTCGGCATCGCTGCCCTGTCTTCGAGTGCAGTGGGCTGGCTGGCAAATGGCACGGCAGTTCCGATGGCAATGGTGATCACCACCTGTGCCAGCCTGGCGGTTATCGTTTCGCTCCTGACCACCCGGAGTGTGCAGGCGCGGGCGCATCCATGAGCGGCTCTGCCTGTAGGCTTTGGTTACTAACCACGAAACGACCTACCGCGTAGGGAATTTTACTAACCGGTGTCAGCTCATTCTTACCTTGTATCGAGTAGTACAAGGTTGAACCCCCGGTATCGTTCGGCCGCTCCGCTGTCCACCTTACTTCACCCTATAGCGTGCAGTTGCAAGGTCTATCCAAGCGCTGCGTCTCTAGCCCATTTGCCTTCCCAAGGCTAATTTTCCCTTGGAAGTGCGCGCTTATAATGGGCTGGATCCGCCGGTAGCCGTGCAGTTGCCGGCCCTCATCCAGGGAGTGAAAGAACATGGAATACGTACCTCGCATTAGCCGAATCGCCACCTTGCTGGCCGACCCGAAGCGAAGCGCGATGCTATGGGCTTTGATCGACGGAGCTACCCGTGGCGCGGACGAACTGGCAAGCCTGGCTGGCCTTACTCCGTCCTCGGCCAGCGCTCATCTGTCCAAGTTGTCCGCTGCAGGGCTGCTCAAGCGCGAGGCCCGCGGGCGAAAGCGGTTCTTTCGCCTGGCGGCGCCGGAGGTCGGGATGGCAGTAGAAGCCTTGGCCTGCGTCCCTTCTTTGGAGCGGGTAGGCGAGCCGGCAAAGGCAGCGTCAAAGCCTGCGTTTGTTGGCAAATCCTGCAAGGCACGCGTCTGCAAGGATCACATGGGAGGCCAGTTGGCCTATGACCTGTACCAGCGGCTTCTGGATGCAGCCTGGCTCGATGCGAGCGAGGGAAGCATTACCTTGACGCCGCGGGGAGTACTGGGTTTGGCTGCCAGCGGTATCTATGTTCAAGCCTTTGCACAGCGCCGGTGCTTGAGCGTAACCACCTGCTGCGACTGGTGCGATGGTCAGCCGCATCTGGGTGGTGCGCTGGGGGCCAGCCTATTGCAACTGTTCCTGCAAAAAGGCTGGGTTCGCCGTCAGGATGACCTTCGAGAGTTACAGGTAACGCGGGCCGGCCACCGGGGGCTTTCACAGTTGGGTCAACCCGTGTTGCTGCCTGCTTAGGCACGCACCGCAGGGTTATACCAGGCGCGCATCCAGGCTGTTCTGGGCCAGGCGGCGAGCTTGGTCTTCAGTCATGCCCAAGTGGGTATGCAACGCATAGAAGTTTTCAGTGACGTAGCCGCCAAAATAAGCCGGGTCGTCGGAGTTCACCGTTACTTTCACGCCGCGCTCAAGCATGTCGAGAATGTTGTGCTGCGCCATGTCATCGAACACTCGCAACTTGGTGTTGGATAAAGGGCATACCGTCAAAGGGATCTGCTCGTCGATGATACGTTGCATCAGGCGCTCGTCTTCAATGGCGCGCACACCATGGTCGATACGCTTGATATGCAGCAGGTCCAAGGCTTCCCAAATATACTCGGGCGGCCCTTCTTCGCCCGCATGAGCCACAGCCTGGAAACCCTCTGCTCGTGCGCGATCGAACACGCGGCGGAATTTACTAGGCGGGTGACCTTTCTCGGAGCTGTCCAGCCCAACGGCCACAAAGGCTTCGCGGAAGGGCAGTGCCTGGTCGAGGGTGCGCTCGGCCTCTTCTTCGCTCAGGTGCCGCAGGAAGCTTAAGATCAGCCCGCTGGTAACGCCCAGGGTGCGCTCGCCTTCCTTGAGCGCAGCGGTAATGCCATTGAGCACTGCCTCAAAAGGGACGCCTCGATCGGTATGGGTTTGCGGGTCGAAGAAAGGCTCGGTATGCACCACATTCTGTGCCTTGCAACGTTCCAGATACGCCCACGTCAGGTCATAGAAGTCCTGTTCGGTGCGCAATACATCCGCGCCGCGGTAATAGAGGTCGAGAAACTCCTGCAAGTTATTAAACGCATACGCCGAGCGCACGGCGTCTACGTCGCTCCAAGGCAGCGCAATACCGTTTCGCTTGGCGAGTTTAAACATCAGCTCAGGCTCCAGCGAGCCCTCCAGGTGCAGGTGCAGTTCGGCCTTGGGAAGGGTATTGAGCCAGTCGTACATGGGGAATTCTCTGAAAAGTCATCAGTTGCCATGGTACGCCCGTCATTTGGGTAACGCACGGGGGCCATTGTCACGGGGAAACCATGGAGCACGACAGGAGTCACAGTAATCCTCAGACCGTCAGCGAAAGGATTGCCATGTTCAAGTACATCATTGAGGAGAAGTTTTTATTGCTAGCGCTGGTCGCGGCAGTGATTGCTTATCCACTTGAACCGGCCATGGTTCATAACGGCCATAGTGCCGCATTAATAAGTGCGGGTTTGTTGGTAGTGGCGATCATTTTTGCCTCGCTGCGTGTAGCTCACCACGCCGAGTTGCTGGCCGAGAAGGTGGGCGACCCGTACGGGACGATGATCCTGACGCTGGCTGCTGTGTTGGTGGAAGTCGTGATCCTCGCCATCATGATGAGCAACTCACCTTCGCCTACCCTGGTACGCGATACCATCTACTCGGCAGTCATGCTCGACATCAACGGTATTCTAGGTTTAGCTGCGTTGATGGGTGGGCTGAAGCACGGTGAACAAAGCTACAACGACGACTCGGCACGCACCTATAGCGTGATGATACTGACTGCCATGGGCGTATCGATGGTGGTGCCCGAGTTTATTCCTGAAGGACGCTGGGCGTTGTACTCAGGCTTTACCATCGGGGCCATGTTGGTGCTCTATAGCCTGTTCCTGCGCATGCAAGTAGGGCCGCACAGTTACTTCTTCAGTTATAACTACCCAGAAAAGAAACGCAAAAACCCATCCGGCGAGGCCCATGGCGCGCCTGTCAGCACTGGGTTGTCCGTTGCCATATTGATTTTTGGCGTGGTAGTGATCGGCGCTTTGGCTGAAGTGATGTCCAAGGCCATGGACGTGGGCCTGGAAGGCAGCGGTGCGCCACCGGTGCTGTCTGCGATCCTGGTAGCTGCCATTTCGGCGGCGCCGGAAATCCTCACGGCGCTTAGGGCCGCATTGGCCAACCGCATGCAGTCGGTGGTGAATATCGCACTGGGCGCCTCGCTGTCGACGGTGATCCTGACCGTGCCCGTGATGGAAGCCATGGCGCTTTACACCGGTCAACCTTTCCAAATGGCAATGACGCCTGTGCAAACGGTGATGTCTGTAATCACGTTACTGGTCTGCGCCATCAACCTCAATGATGGCGAGACCAATGCCATCGAAGGCATGACCCATTTCGTGCTGTTCGGCACCTTCGTCATGCTCTCGTTACTCGGCCTGTAACGTAGCGCAACAGGGAAGGGCTACCAAGGTAGGGTGCTGCCTTTGTAGTCCACGAAGTGCAGGCCCGCCTGGCCAGAGAGTACCTCGAGCTGACGAACCATTCCCGAGGTGCTGGTCGTTACATCGATATCGGCCTGAGGGCCACCCATGTCGGTCTGCACCCAACCAGGGTGCATGCACACCACTGTTGGCCGTGGCTCGGGCAGTTGGGTCAGGAAGGTATTAACCATCGAGTTGAGCGCTGCCTTGCTGGCTTTGTACAAGGCAGCATCGGGGGCGTCGGGAGAGGTCACGGTGCCCAACCCCGAGCTCATGAATGCCAACACGCCGGTGCCGGCCCGAAGGTTCCCCGCAAGTCTTGATGCCAGCCGGATAGGCGATAGCACGTTAGTGGTGAACAGCGTGGCCATTTCATCAAGTGCTACGTTATCCAAGGGTCCCGTAGGGCCCATTATCCCAGCATTCACGAAGATGACGTCGAAGGTCTGACCTGCTAGCCGCTGTGCCAAGGCGTTCTGACTGGCCGGGTCGTTCATCTCTAACGTTTCGACCGTTGCGCCAGTGGCAGACAATGTCGCCGGAGATTGGCCACGCACCGTTGCAGTCACCTCCCAACCTTGCTCGTTGAAGCGTTGCACCAAGCCTAAGCCTAGCCCCCTCGACGCGCCTATGATGAGCGCACGTTTCATGTCGGCCATGTGGAGTCTCCTGTAATGAGGTACCCAGCATACGCCATGGGCTGGATGAGACTAGAGGAACGGGTGGTCAAAAAACGCACACCTGGCTGGAGCGCTTACCGCCACTGGGCTGGACGCAATCACTAACGGGTTATCCACAGGCAGGCGCACAGCGATTGTGTACAAGCTAGGCAGGTCGTAGCTGTATTTGCCCTCGGCTAAGTTGAGAGAGTTGCAGGCCTAGCGCCGAAGCAGCGATGGGTGGAGCTTTGAGCAAGATGTCTACACCGCAAGCGTTGAAGATTTCTTCAAGCACTTCGCCCCCCGCGTCGGCGATCCGCAGCCGTACCAAGGTTAGCTCACTGAACGTACAGGCGCAGTTGAACACTGTCATAGGAATGACCGGTAACTTAGGCGCCTGCTGCAGGCATTTATTCGCACCGCCGCCATAGGCACGGGCAAGGCCCCCGGTGCCTAGCTGTATCCCGCCATACCAGCGTATGACCACTACCATCACCCGATCAAAGCCTTGCGCTTCGATCGCGGCAAGAATAGGGCGCCCGGCTGTGCCTCCTGGCTCGCCGTCATCACTGCTTCGGTACTGCGCTCCGTGCTTCCATGCCCAACAGTTGTGAGTGGCCTAAGCATCGGCGTGTGCGGCTAGAAATTCAGGTGCGTCTTCGGGGCGATCAAGGGGGCCGGCGACAGTGACAAAGCGACTCTTGCGAATCTCCTCTCGGTAAGTGGCCAGGCTCGCGAGGGTAAAGGTCATCACGCCGTAGTATTTCCTTGTGGTTGCGGCTGCTCAGTTTACCGGAGTGCAGTCAGGGCGTTTTGGCCAAGTGCGCAAGGAAGCTTTCTAGCACCAGATGGGGCCGCCGCCCTTTCCGAGTAACCCATGACAGGTTCAAGTCGTAACACCGCTGGCTGGCTTTTAACGCGCGTAAGCGGCCTTGCTGTACCCAGGCGTGTGCATAGTGATCCGGCAAATACCCAATGTAGCGGCCGGTGAGTATCAGGAAAGCCATTCCTTCACGGTCCGAAGCGCTAGCGGTACAGGTGAGCGCCTGATAATGCGCCTGTATGTCTCCGGGTAGACGGAAAGTCGGCGCGATAGCGTCCTGGCTGTTCAGCCGCTGATCATCAAGCAGGGTGTCGTCTACATAGAAAAGCGGGTGGCCCACCGCGCAGTACAATGATGAACGCTCGCTGTAGAGCGACTGGTATTCCAGGCCTGCAAGCGCACTGGCTTGCGGCACGACGCCTACATGCAGGCTTCCGTCCAGTACGCCTTGCTCCACCTGGCTGGGCGCGCTCATACGGATATTGATGCGCACATCCGGCCCTCGCTCTTTGAGTTGGGCCAAGGCATGGGTAACCCGCATGTGCGGGACGGTAACCAGGTTGTCGGTCAGCCCAATGTTCAGCTCCCCGCGCAGGTGTTGGTGCAAGCCGTTCACTTCCGTGCGAAAGTTTTCCAAGGCGCCCAGCAGTTGCAAGCACGACTGGTACACCTGGCGGCCTTCCTCGGTGAGGGAGAACCCTGCTCGGCCCCGCTGGCATAGCTTTAGCCCAAGGCGTTTCTCCAGGTCGCCCATTTGCTGGCTGATGGCGGAACGGCCAATGCCCAAGACATTTTCTGCCGCTGAAAAACCACCGCATTCGACGACGCTGCGAAAGATACGCAGCAACCTTATGTCGAAATCACTCACCTGGGCGAGGGGGTCACGTCTACTCATTGTTTAGTCAGGCCTGACCTGAAGGTATGAAGAATAAGGTTTTACCGACTGTATCCCCATGCGAACGTACGGGCAATTAGCATCACGCCGCTGTGCACAGGAGGGAGTCGGAATGAACATGCAGGAGAGCGCGCCAATAGGCTTGGCCAATCAGCTCAAGTTAGATGCGCACTGGATGCCTTATACGGCCAATCGCAGCTTTCAACGTGATCCAAGGCTAATTGTCGCGGCGCAGGGGCGGTACTTGACCGACGACCATGGCCGGCAAATCTATGACAGCCTTTCTGGGTTATGGACCTGTGGTGCCGGCCACTGCCGCAAAGAGATCCAGGAGGCGGTTACTCAACAATTAGGTGTGCTTGATTACTCACCGGCTTTTCAACATGGCCATCCACTGTCCTTCCAGTTGGCCGAGAAGATCGCAGACTTGGCCCCTGGGCATTTGAATCACGTGTTCTTCACCAATTCAGGGTCTGAGTGCGCAGACACGGCAGTAAAAATGGTGCGCGCCTATTGGCGGCTGAAAGGGCAGGGCACTAAAGCCAAGTTGATTGGCCGAGCCCGTGGCTACCATGGTGTGAATATCGCCGGCACCAGCCTGGGTGGCGTGAATGGCAACCGCAAGATGTTCGGCCAGCTATTGGATGTAGCGCACTTGCCTCATACCCTGCTGCCCAGCAATGTGTATTCCCGCGGCATGCCGGATGAGGGCGGAGTAGCCCTGGCGGATGATTTGCTGCGATTGATAGAACTGCATGATGCGTCGAACATCGGTGCCGTTATCGTGGAGCCCATGGCCGGCTCAGCGGGTGTATTGCCTCCGCCAAAGGGCTACTTGCCCCGGCTGCGAGAAATCTGCGACCAGCACAATATCCTGTTGATCTTCGACGAAGTCATCACTGGCTTCGGCCGCACGGGCACCTTGTTTGGGGCAACCACGTTTGGCGTAACGCCCGACCTGATGTGTATCGCCAAGCAGCTCACCAACGGCGCTATGCCTATGGGCGCAGTGATCGCCAGTAGCGAGATCTATCAGACCTTCATGGCACAGCCCACGCCGGACTATGCAGTTGAATTTCCTCACGGATATACCTATTCCGCGCACCCTGTGGCCTGCGCTGCGGGGATGGCTGCGCTGGATTTATTACTTAAAGAAAGCCTGGTTGAGCAAGCTGCTCATTTGGCGCCCTCGTTCGAAGGGTCACTGCACGGCCTCAAAGGCACTAAACACATTGTCGACCTGCGCAACTTCGGGTTGGCAGGTGCTATTCAGCTGGCGCCACGTAACGATGACGCCATCGTGCGGCCGTACGAGGCCGCCATGAAGCTGTGGCAAAAGGGCTTTTATGTCCGCTATGGCGGCGACACTCTGCAGTTTGGGCCTTGCTTCAATGCCACTGCGCAGGAAATGGACCGCGTGTTCGATGCTGTGGGCGAAGCCCTGAACCAGATTGACTGATAGCAGGAGCCCCAATGAATAGCATTCACCACTTGATTAATGGCGACTTGGTCTCTACAGGCGACCGTTTTGCCGAGGTCTTTAACCCGGCGACTGGCGCGGTAACTGGCCGTGTGCCTTTGGCTAATCAGGCAACCGTACAGTTGGCCATCGATGCAGCAGTGGCCGCGTTTCCTGCATGGCGGCGAACGCCGGCAGCGAAACGGGCGCAAGTCATGTTCCGCTTCAAGCAACTGCTGGAAGTCAACGAGACGACAATCGCAAGGCTTATCAGCGAAGAGCATGGCAAAACGCTGGAGGATGCCGCCGGTGAGTTGAAGCGCGGGATCGAGAACGTCGAGTTTGCGTGTGCGGCACCAGAGGTTTTGAAAGGCGAGTACAGCAGGAACGTAGGGCCTGACATCGACGCGTGGTCGGACTTCCAGCCCCTAGGCGTGGTTGCGGGCATTACTCCGTTCAACTTTCCAGCCATGGTGCCCTTGTGGATGTACCCCTTGGCCATTGCTTGCGGCAATTGCTTCATCCTTAAGCCTTCAGAGCGAGACCCTGGCGCTACCCTTTATATCGCGCAGTTGCTACAGAAAGCGGGCTTGCCAGCCGGTGTGATGAATGTGGTGCAGGGTGACAAGGTTGCCGTGGACGCGTTGCTCCACGCACCTGAAATCAAAGCCGTGAGCTTTGTGGGCTCTACACCCATCGCGGAGTACATCTATAAAGAAGGGGCTGCGCACGGTAAGCGTGTCCAAGCCTTGGGCGGTGCGAAGAACCATGCGGTATTGATGCCTGACGCGGATCTGGATAACGCGGTGAGCGCACTGATGGGCGCGGCCTATGGCTCCTGCGGTGAGCGCTGCATGGCGATCTCGGTCGCGGTGTGCGTAGGTGACCAGATAGCCGACGCGCTGATTGCCAAGCTAAGGCCACAGATCAAGGCGCTGAAAGTCGGGGCGGGCACAGAGTGCGGCTTGGACATGGGGCCGCTGGTCACTGCCCAGCACCGTGACAAGGTACGTGGTTATGTCGATGATGGCGTGCAAGCGGGCGCGGAACTTGTGGTCGATGGTCGCTCACTGCGCGTAGCAGGGCATGAAGACGGGTTTTTCCTGGGTGGTTGCCTGTTCGACCGAGTAACGCCTGACATGCGCATCTATAAAGAGGAGATCTTCGGTCCTGTGCTATGCATTGTACGGGTCGCCAGCCTCGAGGCCGCCATGGCATTGATCAACGCTCATGAGTACGGCAATGGCACCTGTATCTTCACCCGGGACGGGGAGGCGGCGTGGCTGTTCTGCGATGAGATCGAAGTAGGGATGGTAGGTGTGAATGTGCCTTTGCCCGTGCCAGTGGCCTACCATAGCTTTGGTGGATGGAAACGGTCCTTATTCGGCGACCTTCATGCTTACGGGCCTGACGGAGTACGCTTCTATACCCGGCGCAAGGCAATCACTCAACGGTGGCCCCAGCGAGCAAGCCATGAAGCGTCTCAATTCGCGTTTCCTAGCCTATAGTTAGGTTTCAAAGCAGCATTTAACCTAAATGAAACAAAAGGAGTTGACGCCCTTCCTAAACCCCTTATAATGCGCCCCAATTCCAGCGACAACGGAACGGCAAACTTCTTGGATATCAATGAGTTAGCGGTTTGGTAAGGCGGGAAGTGGCTTCGGTCTCCGGATCGAACGCGGTGAAAAAGGTGGTTGACAGCAGGTTGTAGTGCTGTAGAATTCGCCTCCCGCTTCGAGAGGTCCTGAAGCGGTCAAGTGGTTGAAGTTGAACGAGAAATTCTGAAACTTCAGAAATAAACGCTTGACAGGATGCAAGGTTAGCGTAGAATGCGCGCCTCGGTTGAAGCGAACAGCTCAACCACCGCTCTTTAACAAATGAATCAAGCAATTCGTGTGGGTGCTTGTGAGTTGGACTGATTGTCACAATGATTATCAGCATCACAAGTACTCAGACGAAGAAATTCGAATGAGTGGCTTCCTTCGGGAAGTCTTGCGATTGCTGAGCCAAGTTTAGGGTTTTCTCAAAACCCATGCAGTATTGAACTGAAGAGTTTGATCATGGCTCAGATTGAACGCTGGCGGCAGGCCTAACACATGCAAGTCGAGCGGCAGCACGGGAGCTTGCTCCTGGTGGCGAGCGGCGGACGGGTGAGTAATGCCTAGGAATCTGCCTGATAGTGGGGGATAACAACCGGAAACGGTTGCTAATACCGCATACGTCCTACGGGAGAAAGTGGGGGATCTTCGGACCTCACGCTATCAGATGAGCCTAGGTCGGATTAGCTAGTTGGTGGGGTAAAGGCCCACCAAGGCGACGATCCGTAACTGGTCTGAGAGGATGATCAGTCACACTGGAACTGAGACACGGTCCAGACTCCTACGGGAGGCAGCAGTGGGGAATATTGGACAATGGGCGAAAGCCTGATCCAGCCATGCCGCGTGTGTGAAGAAGGTCTTCGGATTGTAAAGCACTTTAAGTTGGGAGGAAGGGTCGTTACCTAATACGTAACGGTTTTGACGTTACCGACAGAATAAGCACCGGCTAACTCTGTGCCAGCAGCCGCGGTAATACAGAGGGTGCAAGCGTTAATCGGAATTACTGGGCGTAAAGCGCGCGTAGGTGGTTTGTCAAGTTGAATGTGAAATCCCCGGGCTCAACCTGGGAACTGCATCCAAAACTGGCAAGCTAGAGTATGGTAGAGGGTGGTGGAATTTCCTGTGTAGCGGTGAAATGCGTAGATATAGGAAGGAACATCAGTGGCGAAGGCGACCACCTGGACTGATACTGACACTGAGGTGCGAAAGCGTGGGGAGCAAACAGGATTAGATACCCTGGTAGTCCACGCCGTAAACGATGTCAACTAGCCGTTGGGCGCCTTGAGCGCTTAGTGGCGCAGCTAACGCATTAAGTTGACCGCCTGGGGAGTACGGCCGCAAGGTTAAAACTCAAATGAATTGACGGGGGCCCGCACAAGCGGTGGAGCATGTGGTTTAATTCGAAGCAACGCGAAGAACCTTACCAGGCCTTGACATCCAATGAACGCTTCAGAGATGAGGTGGTGCCTTCGGGAACATTGAGACAGGTGCTGCATGGCTGTCGTCAGCTCGTGTCGTGAGATGTTGGGTTAAGTCCCGTAACGAGCGCAACCCTTGTCCTTAGTTACCAGCACGTTAAGGTGGGCACTCTAAGGAGACTGCCGGTGACAAACCGGAGGAAGGTGGGGATGACGTCAAGTCATCATGGCCCTTACGGCCTGGGCTACACACGTGCTACAATGGTCGGTACAGAGGGTCGCCAAGTCGCGAGACGGAGCTAATCTCACAAAACCGATCGTAGTCCGGATCGCAGTCTGCAACTCGACTGCGTGAAGTCGGAATCGCTAGTAATCGCGAATCAGAACGTCGCGGTGAATACGTTCCCGGGCCTTGTACACACCGCCCGTCACACCATGGGAGTGGGTTGCACCAGAAGTAGCTAGTCTAACCTTCGGGAGGACGGTTACCACGGTGTGATTCATGACTGGGGTGAAGTCGTAACAAGGTAGCCGTAGGGGAACCTGCGGCTGGATCACCTCCTTAATCGACGACACAGCCGCCCATAAGCACCCACACGAATTGCTTGATTCACTGTAAAGACGATTAAGTGATGCATGCCCTGATATTGGGTCTGTAGCTCAGTTGGTTAGAGCGCACCCCTGATAAGGGTGAGGTCGGCAGTTCGAATCTGCCCAGACCCACCAGTTTTGGCTGGTCAGATGCAGAGCGCGCCCCATGCTCCTGGATAAAGAGCGGTGAGGTGGCTTTTCTGCAGTTCGAATCTGCCCAGACCCACCAGTTTTTTTGGTTGGCATTATTGCGGGGCCATAGCTCAGCTGGGAGAGCGCCTGCCTTGCACGCAGGAGGTCAGCGGTTCGATCCCGCTTGGCTCCACCACCTTCACTGTTTGAAAGCTTAGAAATGAGCATTCCCTCACGCACCTCAGGTGCCGGGGCCTGAATGTTGATTTCTGGTCTTTTCCAGAATCGTTCTTTAAAAATTTGGGTATGTGATAGAAAGATAGACTGTTCAGACCAGTTTCACTGCTGGTGTGATCAGGCTAAGGTAAAGCGAATGTTGTTCTTCACACCTGTACTCCCCAGATTGCTTGGGGTTATATGGTCAAGTGAATAAGCGCATACGGTGGATGCCTTGGCAGTCAGAGGCGATGAAAGACGTGGTAGCCTGCGATAAGCTTCGGGGAGTCGGCAAACAGACTTTGATCCGGAGATCTCTGAATGGGGGAACCCACCCAGCACAAGCTGGGTATCTTGTACTCAATACATAGGTGCAAGAGGCGAACCAGGGGAACTGAAACATCTAAGTACCCTGAGGAAAAGAAATCAACCGAGATTCCCTTAGTAGTGGCGAGCGAACGGGGACCAGCCCTTAAGTTGATTTGAGATTAGCGGAACGCTCTGGAAAGTGCGGCCATAGTGGGTGATAGCCCTGTACGCGAAAATCTCTTGTCAATGAAATCGAGTAGGACGGAGCACGAGAAACTTTGTCTGAATATGGGGGGACCATCCTCCAAGGCTAAATACTACTGACTGACCGATAGTGAACCAGTACCGTGAGGGAAAGGCGAAAAGAACCCCGGAGAGGGGAGTGAAATAGAACCTGAAACCGTATGCGTACAAGCAGTGGGAGCAGACTTGTTCTGTGACTGCGTACCTTTTGTATAATGGGTCAGCGACTTATTTTCAGTGGCAAGCTTAACCGAATAGGGGAGGCGTAGCGAAAGCGAGTCTTAATAGGGCGTCTAGTCGCTGGGAATAGACCCGAAACCGGGCGATCTATCCATGGGCAGGTTGAAGGTTGGGTAACACTAACTGGAGGACCGAACCGACTACCGTTGAAAAGTTAGCGGATGACCTGTGGATCGGAGTGAAAGGCTAATCAAGCTCGGAGATAGCTGGTTCTCCTCGAAAGCTATTTAGGTAGCGCCTCATGTATCACTGTAGGGGGTAGAGCACTGTTTCGGCTAGGGGGTCATCCCGACTTACCAAACCGATGCAAACTCCGAATACCTACAAGTGCCGAGCATGGGAGACACACGGCGGGTGCTAACGTCCGTCGTGAAAAGGGAAACAACCCAGACCGTCAGCTAAGGTCCCAAAATCTTGGTTAAGTGGGAAACGATGTGGGAAGGCTTAGACAGCTAGGAGGTTGGCTTAGAAGCAGCCACCCTTTAAAGAAAGCGTAATAGCTCACTAGTCGAGTCGGCCTGCGCGGAAGATGTAACGGGGCTCAAACCAGGTACCGAAGCTACGGGTGTCACGCAAGTGACGCGGTAGAGGAGCGTTCTGTAAGCCTGTGAAGGTCAGTTGAGAAGCTGGCTGGAGGTATCAGAAGTGCGAATGCTGACATGAGTAACGACAATGCGAGTGAAAAACTCGCACGCCGAAAAACCAAGGTTTCCTGCGCAACGTTAATCGACGCAGGGTTAGTCGGTCCCTAAGGCGAGGCTGAAAAGCGTAGTCGATGGAAAACAGGTTAATATTCCTGTACTTCTGGTTATTGCGATGGAGGGACGGAGAAGGCTAGGCCAGCTTGGCGTTGGTTGTCCAAGTTTAAGGTGGTAGGCTGAGATCTTAGGTAAATCCGGGATCTTAAGGCCGAGAGCTGATGACGAGTGTCTCAGGACACGAAGTGGTCGATGCCATGCTTCCAGGAAAAGCTTCTAAGCTTCAGGTAACCAGGAACCGTACCCCAAACCGACACAGGTGGTTGGGTAGAGAATACCAAGGCGCTTGAGAGAACTCGGGTGAAGGAACTAGGCAAAATGGCACCGTAACTTCGGGAGAAGGTGCGCCGGCGAAGGTGAAGGGTTTACCCCGTAAGCCTATGCCGGTCGAAGATACCAGGCCGCTGCGACTGTTTATTAAAAACACAGCACTCTGCAAACACGAAAGTGGACGTATAGGGTGTGACGCCTGCCCGGTGCCGGAAGGTTAATTGATGGGGTTAGCGCAAGCGAAGCTCTTGATCGAAGCCCCGGTAAACGGCGGCCGTAACTATAACGGTCCTAAGGTAGCGAAATTCCTTGTCGGGTAAGTTCCGACCTGCACGAATGGCGTAACGATGGCGGCGCTGTCTCCACCCGAGACTCAGTGAAATTGAAATCGCTGTGAAGATGCAGTGTATCCGCGGCTAGACGGAAAGACCCCGTGAACCTTTACTATAGCTTTGCACTGGACTTTGAGCTTGCTTGTGTAGGATAGGTGGGAGGCTTTGAAGCGTGGACGCCAGTCTGCGTGGAGCCAACCTTGAAATACCACCCTGGCAACCTTGAGGTTCTAACTCAGGTCCGTTATCCGGATCGAGGACAGTGTATGGTGGGTAGTTTGACTGGGGCGGTCTCCTCCCAAAGAGTAACGGAGGAGTACGAAGGTGCGCTCAGACCGGTCGGAAATCGGTCGTAGAGTATAAAGGCAAAAGCGCGCTTGACTGCGAGACAGACACGTCGAGCAGGTACGAAAGTAGGTCTTAGTGATCCGGTGGTTCTGTATGGAAGGGCCATCGCTCAACGGATAAAAGGTACTCCGGGGATAACAGGCTGATACCGCCCAAGAGTTCATATCGACGGCGGTGTTTGGCACCTCGATGTCGGCTCATCACATCCTGGGGCTGAAGCCGGTCCCAAGGGTATGGCTGTTCGCCATTTAAAGTGGTACGCGAGCTGGGTTTAGAACGTCGTGAGACAGTTCGGTCCCTATCTGCCGTGGACGTTTGAGATTTGAGAGGGGCTGCTCCTAGTACGAGAGGACCGGAGTGGACGAACCTCTGGTGTTCCGGTTGTCACGCCAGTGGCATTGCCGGGTAGCTATGTTCGGAAGAGATAACCGCTGAAAGCATCTAAGCGGGAAACTTGCCTCAAGATGAGATCTCACTGGAGCCTTGAGCTCCCTGAAGGGCCGTCGAAGACTACGACGTTGATAGGTGGGGTGTGTAAGCGCTGTGAGGCGTTGAGCTAACCCATACTAATTGCCCGTGAGGCTTGACCATATAACACCCAAGCAATCTGCCAATGGCAGCGCGCAGGGGTGAAGACACACCAGACGCTTGCACACTCACATACCCAGATTCGCCACGACGTGTACGCGCCGCGGCTACCGAATTTCTTGACGACCATAGAGCATTGGAACCACCTGATCCCTTCCCGAACTCAGCAGTGAAACGATGCATCGCCGATGGTAGTGTGGGGTTTCCCCATGTGAGAGTAGGTCATCGTCAAGATTCACACCCAAAACCCCTGATCGCACTGCGGTCAGGGGTTTTGTTTTTTACGGCTGAATAGATTGCTTGGCTTCCCCTGTATATCTGTCTCAAGTCAGATCCACGTTCTATGCAACCCCTAGTGCCGTCGTTATCATGCGGGCCTCATGTTAGGCGAGTAACCCAATGTCCAGGCTGTTAACCCTATTGCAAGATGGTCAGTTTCATTCCGGTGAAGATCTAGGGCGGGCGCTGGGAATAAGCCGTAGCGCAGTCTGGAAGCAACTCCAGCTGCTGGAAGACGATTTAGGCCTAGAGGTGCATAAAGTTCGCGGACGCGGTTACTGTTTAGCGGCCCCACTGTCCCTATTAGACCTTGAACAGCTGAACCCTCGCCTTGCAGCCTTAGGGTGGGCGGTCGAGCTGCACCACATATTGGACTCTACCAATGCGCAAGCATTGCGGGCAGTCTCGCAAGGCATAGCCCAGCCGTCGCTGATCCTGGCGGAGCGTCAGGATGCAGGCCGGGGTCGGCGAGGTAGAGCGTGGTTCAGCCCTTATGCCGCCAACCTTTATTACAGCTTGATCATCCCTGTACAGGGGGGGATTAGGCGGCTGGATGGATTAAGTCTCGTGGCCGGTATGGCTGTGGTCACATGCCTACGGTTGCATGGCGTACCCGATGCAATGCTGAAATGGCCAAACGATGTGGTGGTACGAGGTCAGAAGATTGCCGGCATTCTTTTAGAGCTGGTAGGCGATCCTGTCGAGCAATGCCATGTGGTACTTGGGATAGGTATCAATGCCAATATGCGTACAGCGGAAGGTATAGACCAGCCTTGGACATCGCTCTATCTGTTGACACACAAATTGGCAGACCGCACCGCATTAGCCATATCCCTCAGCCAGGCACTCGCTGAGTACTTGGCGCGGCTTGAAACACTAGGGTTTCCAGGGCTGCGTGATGAATGGGAGGCGTTACATGCATGGCAGGGGCAAGCCGTAGACTTGATATCAGGCACACAGGTGACGCAAGGAATCGTGTTAGGCGTCACGGAACAAGGTGCATTAAGGCTTGAAGTTGAAGGCGCTGAGCGACACTACAGTGGCGGAGAGCTGAGCCTGAGGTTGCATAATGATTCTTGAGCTCGATTGCGGTAACAGCTTCATAAAGTGGCGTATGGTTAGCGCCGAAGGCAGGGAAGTACGCGCTGGCGGTGTAGTGGGCTCGGACGAGGAACTGCTCGCTCAGTTAGCCGCATCGTCGGTGACAGGCTTGAAGCACTGCCGCCTGGTCAGTGTGCGATCCGAGGAAGAGACTCAACAGCTAACTCAGGCCCTAAAGCAAGCATTGGGATTAATGTGTCACCGCGCTCAACCAGCGAAGGCACAGGCAGGAGTTACCAACGGCTATGAAGACTTCGACCGATTGGGCCTCGATCGCTGGGTCGCGGTGCTGGGCGCATTCGAGTTAGCTAAACGCGCCTGCGTTGTGGTCGACCTTGGTACAGCCATAACCTCTGACTTCGTTAGTGCACAAGGGGAGCATTTGGGAGGGTTTATCTGCCCAGGGCTCGGCTTGATGCGCAATCAGCTGCGTACTCACACTCGCCGTATTCGGTACGATGATTATTCCGCCGGGCAGGCCATCGCTACATTACGCCCGGGCCGCTCTACCGTCGAGGCTGTGGAGCGAGGCTGTCTATTGATGTTGCGTGGTTTCGTTGCCACACAGCTTGAGCAGGCCTCGCTCTACTGGGGAGACGACTACGCCGCCTTCCTGACAGGTGGGGATGCATCACTTATAAGCGCTGCCTTCCCAGGCGTGAAGGTTGTGCCCGACCTGGTATTCAAGGGCTTGGCAATTGCCTGCCCACTGACGTGAGGTCTGATCCATGCGCTGGTTGTTTCTGCTCCTTCTGGTACTCAATGGCTGCTATCTCATATGGAACCTGCAAGATTCACCGGTAAGGGCAAAGGACATCACAGCCGCTGCCGCTGGGGCAAAGGGGAGTCATGACATCCAGCTGCTAAATGAGGCAGGTAACCCGCCAAATACCAGGGACGCGGCGCCATAGCCTAGCTGTAATGTCTATGGGTGAGTAAGGCATTCCTCGATATCCAGTGTTTAAAGATCTAACTAACAGTATCAATGACTTGAAGCTAAAATTAATCCGTACTCAGGCATTGCAACGGTTCAGCGCTTTGAATAGAATGGCGCCCGCTCAGCAAGGTTGGTGACTTAAAGAGCCCTGTCGGAACAGCTAACCTCAAGATTTTAATGAGAAAAGCTTGACAGGAAGGACGGCAGAGTAGAAAATGCCGCCCACGTTCAGGAGGGGTTCCCGAGCGGCCAAAGGGATCAGACTGTAAATCTGACGTCTACGACTTCGAAGGTTCGAATCCTTCCCCCTCCACCAGTTTTAGCGAGAGCTGCAAGCTCCGCGGGTATAGTTTAGTGGTAGAACCTCAGCCTTCCAAGCTGATGATGCGGGTTCGATTCCCGCTACCCGCTCCACGTTTGCTGCTATTGCACGGTTGTATGCTCTTGTAGCTCAGTTGGTAGAGCACACCCTTGGTAAGGGTGAGGTCAGCGGTTCAAATCCGCTCAAGAGCTCCATTTTAGAGGCAGATATGAAAATATCTGCCTTTGTTTTATAGATTGTTTGTCTAGCTAAATTCTTCTGCGGGGGGTGGTCAGATGGCGAAGGAAAAATTCGAACGTAACAAGCCGCACGTCAACGTTGGCACCATCGGTCACGTTGACCACGGTAAAACCACTCTGACTGCTGCTCTGACCCGTGTCTGCTCCGAAGTCTTCGGTTCGGCCAAGGTTGACTTCGACAAGATTGACAGCGCCCCGGAAGAGAAGGCTCGTGGTATCACCATCAACACCGCACACGTCGAGTACGACTCGGCTGTTCGTCACTACGCTCACGTTGACTGCCCAGGTCACGCTGACTATGTGAAGAACATGATCACCGGTGCTGCGCAGATGGATGGGGCGATCCTGGTATGCTCGGCCGCTGATGGTCCGATGCCTCAGACTCGTGAACACATCCTGTTGTCCCGTCAGGTAGGCGTTCCCTACATCGTCGTGTTCCTGAACAAGGCTGACATGGTAGATGACGCTGAGCTGCTGGAACTGGTTGAGATGGAAGTGCGTGACCTGCTCAGCACCTACGATTTTCCAGGCGATGACACCCCGATCATCATCGGTTCGGCGTTGATGGCCCTGAATGGCCAAGATGATAACGAGATGGGCACTACGGCTGTGAAGAAGCTGGTGGAGACCCTCGACAGCTACATTCCTGAGCCTGAGCGTGCTATCGACAAGCCGTTCCTGATGCCAATCGAAGACGTGTTCTCGATCTCTGGTCGCGGTACTGTTGTGACCGGCCGTGTTGAGCGTGGCATCGTCAAGATCCAGGAAGAAGTTGAGATTGTGGGCCTGCGTCCAACTCAGAAAACAACCTGCACTGGCGTTGAAATGTTCCGCAAGCTGCTGGATGAAGGTCGTGCAGGCGAGAACTGCGGCGTGCTGCTGCGCGGAACCAAGCGTGACGACGTTGAGCGTGGCCAAGTTCTGGTCAAGCCAGGCACCGTCAAGCCGCACACCAAGTTCACTGCTGAAGTGTACGTACTGTCCAAGGAAGAAGGGGGTCGTCACACGCCATTCTTCAAAGGCTACCGTCCACAGTTCTACTTCCGGACCACCGACGTGACCGGTAACTGCGAACTGCCGGAAGGCGTTGAAATGGTAATGCCAGGCGATAACATTCAGATGACTGTTACCCTGATCAAAACCATCGCAATGGAAGACGGTCTGCGCTTCGCAATTCGTGAAGGCGGTCGTACCGTTGGCGCTGGCGTTGTTGCCAAAGTCATCGAGTAAGTAGTTGTAATCTCTCCATCAGGCCGGCATAATGGTCGGCCTGATTCAGTTTTAGGTCAGTAGCTCAATTGGCAGAGCGACGGTCTCCAAAACCGTAGGTTGGGGGTTCGATTCCCTCCTGACCTGCCAGATTCACTTCGGTGTCTGGCTTTCTTTTAACAGGATTTCTCCAAAATGATGCCGAAGGCCGAAGCCTCTGACGCCCGTTTCGATCTCCTTAAGTGGTTGGTCGTTGTTGCATTGGTCGTAGTGGGGGTTGTCGGTAATCAGTATTACTCGGCGACTCCAGTCCTGTACCGTGTGCTTGCGCTGATCGTGTTGGCGGCCGTTGCCGCTTACGTCGCGCTTCAGACGGTCAAGGGCAAATCTTTTTTTGTCCTGGCAAAAGAAGCTCGCACCGAAATCCGTAAAGTCGTTTGGCCAACGCGCCAAGAGACTGCGCAGACAACCATGATTGTAGTGGCTGTCGTTCTGGTAATGGCCTTGCTGCTGTGGGGGCTTGATTCCCTCCTTGGCTGGCTTGTTTCCCTGATTGTAGGCTAAAGGTGTCTCGTGGCTAAGCGTTGGTACGTTGTGCATGCTTACTCGGGTTACGAGAAGCACGTCATGCGCTCTTTGACAGAGCGTGTCAAAAACGCCGAAATGGAAGAACAGTTTGGCGAGATTCTTGTTCCTACCGAAGAAGTGGTAGAAATGCGGAACGGCCAGAAGCGCAAAAGTGAGCGCAAGTTTTTCCCCGGTTATGTACTGGTCCAGATGGACATGAACGAAGGCACTTGGCATCTTGTCAAGGACACTCCTCGCGTTCTGGGCTTCATTGGTGGCACAGCAGACAAGCCTGCACCTATCACTGACAAAGAAGCTGAAGCTATCCTGCGTCGCGTCGCTGATGGCAGTGATAAGCCCAAACCTAAGACTCTGTTCGAGCCAGGTGAGGTCGTTCGCGTAACCGACGGTCCATTCGCTGATTTCAATGGCGCTGTCGAAGAAGTTAACTACGAGAAAAGCCGACTGCAGGTTGCGGTCCTTATTTTCGGCCGCTCTACCCCGGTGGAGCTGGAGTTCAGTCAGGTCGAAAAGGTCTGATTGAAGACGCGTCCCATACCCCGCAGGCGTAAGCTGCGGGGTTTTGTCGTCATCGGGATAAAACGTAAGCAGATGGGGAGCCGTAAGGCGCTTGTACCCAAATTGGAGTAGCTCATGGCTAAAAAAATCACGGCTTATATCAAGCTGCAAGTAAAGGCCGCACAGGCCAATCCAAGCCCGCCCGTTGGTCCAGCACTGGGTCAGCACGGCGTGAACATCATGGAATTCTGCAAAGCGTTCAACGCCCGTACTCAGGGCATGGAACCAGGTTTGCCGACGCCTGTGATCATCACGGTCTACAGTGACCGTAGCTTCACGTTCGAAACCAAAAGTACGCCAGCATCAGTGTTGCTGAAGAAAGCAGCAGGCCTTACCAGTGGTTCGGCACGTCCGAACACTGTCAAGGTAGGCACAGTGACTCGGGCACAGCTCGAAGACATCGCTAAAGCCAAGAATGCTGATCTGACCGCTGCCAGCCTCGATGCCGCCGTGCGTACCATCGCTGGCTCCGCTCGCAGCATGGGTCTGAATGTGGAGGGTGTGTAATGGCTAAGCAAACCAAGCGTCAAAAAGCAATGGCTTCGAAGATTGAAGCAGGCAAGGCGTATAGCTTTGAAGACGCAGCTAATCTGTTGGCTGAGCTGTCCACCGTGAAATTCAGCGAGTCAGTAGACGTCGCGGTTAACCTGGGCGTTGACCCACGTAAATCCGACCAGGTCGTGCGTAGCGCAACCGTCCTGCCTCACGGCACCGGTAAAACTGTGCGCGTTGCCGTATTTACTCAGGGTCCTGCCGCTGAGGCCGCATTGGCTGCCGGCGCAGACCGTGTAGGTATGGATGACCTGGCTGCCGAAATGAAAGGCGGCGACCTGAACTATGACGTAGTGATTGCATCCCCGGATGCCATGCGCGTAGTGGGTCAGTTGGGTCAGGTTCTTGGTCCGCGCGGCCTGATGCCTAACCCGAAAGTGGGTACCGTAACGCCAGACGTAGCTACTGCCGTGAAAAACGCCAAAGCTGGTCAGGTTCGTTATCGCACCGATAAAAACGGTATTATTCATACCTCCGTTGGCAAGGTTGGCTTTGAAGCCGTCAAGCTGAAGGAAAACGTCGAAGCCCTGATCGCTGACCTCAAGCGTATCAAGCCTGCTTCCTCAAAAGGTATCTACGTCAAGCGCGTTACCTTGAGCACCACCATGGGCCCAGGCCTGGTGATCGATCAGGGTTCGCTGGACGCGTAACACCACAGCGGGCATGCCTTGGCGTGCCTGTATGTAGAAAATTGGGGTCCCTGCCTGACGGGGGCTATCCAAGACCGTAGGCGGCATTTGTCTTAAACCACAAGCCTACGCAGATGGTGCTCCCGATTCCTTACCGAATCAGACACCAAAACGACATCTGATCTTGATCGGATGAAACGGTAAAAACCAGGAGTAAACCCGTGGCAATTAAACTCGAAGACAAGAAGGCCATCGTCGCTGAAGTCAACGAGGCTGCCAAAGCTGCTCTGTCCGCTGTCGTGGCTGATGCCCGTGGTGTGACTGTAAGCGCTATGACCGGACTCCGTAAAGAGGCCCGCGAAGCTGGCGTTTACGTGCGTGTCGTACGTAACACCCTGCTGCGCCGTGCTGTTGAAGGTACTGACTACAGTATTCTCAACGACGCGTTCAAAGGCCCGACCCTGATTGCATTCTCCACTGAGCACCCGGGCGCTGCTGCTCGTCTGTTCAAAGAGTTTTCCAAGGGTCAGGACAAGTTCGAAATCAAGGCAGCTGCGTTCGAGGGCAAGTACCTCGCAGCAAACCAGATCGACGTGTTGGCTTCGCTGCCAACCCGCGACGAGGCGATCTCTCAGCTGATGAGCGTGATTCAAGGCGCTACCAGCAAGTTGGCTCGTACTCTGGCGGCTATTCGCGACCAGAAAGAAGCAACCGCAGCCTAACCCTGCGCAAGCCCTTTCAAAATCATATGTTTAATTTGATGGCTGCGTAGGCTGTCACCCCAATACAGGAATTCATAGTCATGTCTCTGACTAACGAGCAAATCATCGAAGCAATCGGCCAGAAAACCGTTCTGGAAGTTGTTGAGCTGATCAAAGCAATGGAAGAAACCTTCGGTGTTACCGCTGCTGCCGCCTCTGCTGGCCCAGCTGCTGCCGCCGCTGTTGAAGAAGAGCAAACCGAATTCACCGTTAAACTGGTCGAAGCCGGCGAGAAGAAAGTAAACGTCATCAAGGCTGTACGTGAAGCCACCGGTCTGGGTCTGAAAGAAGCCAAGGCTGTCGTTGATGACCTGGGCGTTGTAAAAGAAAACGCTTCGAAAGAAGAAGCTGCTGCTCTGAAGAAGTCTCTGGAAGACGCTGGCGCCAAAGTCGAAGTCAAGTAACTTCGATTTTGCCTCCGCAGCCCGAGCGTCAAGCAGAAGGCTGATGGCTGGTGGCTTATGCCACCGGCCTTTTTCCGTTACTGGCTGTTGCTACAACGTCTGTAACACGCGGTACTCCACCCCGCCGGGGGTGTAGCAGACCAAGGGGTCTGCAAGATTTTCTGGCTACTCCCGCCGGGAGAGGCCAAACAAGCAGGTGACCAAGCTGGGGAACGCTGATGGCTTACTCATACACTGAGAAAAAACGTATCCGCAAGGACTTTAGCAAGTTGCCGGACGTCATGGATGTGCCTTACCTCCTGGCCATCCAGCTGGATTCCTATCGGGAATTCTTGCAGGCGGGAGTGACCAAGGATCAGTTCCGCGACGTCGGTCTGCATGCGGCCTTCAAATCGGTTTTCCCGATCATCAGCTACTCCGGCAACGCTGCCCTGGAGTACGTTGGTTATCGCCTGGGCGAGCCCGCGTTCGACGTGAAGGAGTGCGTGCTTCGTGGCGTGACCTTCGCAGTTCCATTGCGGGTCAAGGTGCGCCTGATCATCTTCGACAAAGAGTCCTCGAACAAAGCGATCAAAGACATCAAGGAACAAGAAGTCTACATGGGTGAAATCCCCCTGATGACTGAAAACGGTACCTTCGTCATCAACGGTACTGAGCGAGTAATCGTTTCCCAACTGCACCGTTCGCCTGGCGTCTTCTTTGACCACGACCGTGGCAAGACCCACAGCTCGGGCAAGCTGCTGTATTCGGCTCGCATCATTCCGTACCGCGGTTCCTGGTTGGACTTCGAGTTCGATCCGAAGGACTGCGTATTCGTCCGTATCGACCGCCGTCGCAAACTGCCGGCTTCAGTACTGCTACGCGCGCTTGGCTACACCACTGAAGAAGTGTTGAATGCGTTCTACACCACCAACATCTTCCATGTGAAGGGTGAGAACCTTAGCCTTGAGTTGGTGCCACAGCGCCTGCGCGGTGAAATTGCCTCCATGGATATCACCGACCAGGATGGCAAGGTGATTGTCGAGCAGGGTCGCCGTATCACCGCTCGCCATATCAATCAGATTGAAAAGGCAGGCATCAAGGATCTTGAAGTTCCTCTGGACTACATGATTGGCCGTACCACTGCCAAGGCAATTGTGCACCCGGCTACTGGTGAAATCATCGCTGAGTGCAATACCGAGCTAACCACGGAAATGCTTGTAAAGATTGCCAAGGCTCAGGTCGTTCGCATCGAAACGCTGTACACCAACGATATCGACTGCGGCCCGTTCATTTCCGATACCTTGAAGATCGACTCCACCAGCAATCAGCTGGAAGCCTTGGTAGAAATTTATCGGATGATGCGCCCAGGCGAGCCGCCTACCAAGGACGCTGCCGAAACATTGTTCAACAACCTGTTCTTCAGTGCTGAGCGTTACGACCTGTCTGCAGTCGGCCGCATGAAGTTCAACCGTCGTATCGGTCGTACCGAGATCGAAGGTTCAGGCGTGCTGAGCAAGGATGACATCGTTGCGGTCCTCAAGACCCTGGTCGACATCCGTAACGGTAAAGGGATCGTCGATGACATCGACCACCTGGGCAACCGTCGCGTACGTTGCGTAGGCGAAATGGCTGAAAACCAGTTCCGCGTGGGCTTGGTGCGGGTGGAGCGTGCCGTCAAGGAACGCCTGTCCATGGCTGAAAGCGAAGGCTTGATGCCTCAGGACCTTATCAACGCCAAGCCAGTGGCTGCGGCGGTGAAGGAGTTCTTCGGTTCCAGCCAGTTGTCTCAGTTCATGGACCAGAACAACCCGCTGTCGGAGATTACCCACAAGCGCCGTGTTTCCGCACTGGGCCCAGGCGGTCTTACGCGTGAGCGCGCAGGTTTCGAGGTACGTGACGTACACCCGACCCATTACGGCCGTGTATGCCCGATCGAAACGCCTGAAGGTCCGAACATCGGCTTGATCAACTCCTTGGCAGCGTACGCCCGTACCAACCAGTACGGCTTCCTTGAGAGCCCGTACCGTGTGGTTAAAGAGGGTGTGGTCACCGATGAGATCGTGTTCCTCTCCGCTATCGAAGAAGCCGACCATGTGATTGCGCAGGCTTCGGCAGCCATGAACGAGCAGAAGCAGTTGGTGGACGAGTTGGTGGCGGTCCGTCACTTGAACGAATTCACCGTGAAGGCGCCCGAAGACGTCACCCTGATGGACGTGTCGCCCAAGCAGGTTGTGTCGGTGGCCGCATCGCTGATTCCGTTCTTGGAACACGACGACGCCAACCGCGCGCTGATGGGTTCCAACATGCAGCGTCAGGCAGTACCAACGCTGCGTTCCGACAAGCCTCTGGTAGGCACCGGTATGGAACGTAACGTGGCGCGCGATTCCGGCGTTTGCGTTGTCGCACGCCGTGGCGGCGTGATCGATTCGGTAGATGCAAGCCGTATCGTGGTACGTGTTGCCAACGATGAGGTTGAAACCGGCGAAGCTGGTGTGGATATCTACAACCTGACCAAGTACACCCGCTCCAACCAAAACACTTGCATCAACCAGCGCCCGTTGGTTAATCGCGGTGACAAGGTTGAGCGCGGCGATATCATGGCGGATGGCCCGTCCACCGACATGGGTGAACTGGCGCTGGGTCAGAACATGCGCATCGCTTTCATGGCGTGGAACGGCTTCAACTTCGAAGATTCGATCTGCCTGTCTGAACGCGTGGTGCAGGAAGACCGTTTCACCACGATCCACATCCAGGAACTCACCTGTGTGGCACGTGACACCAAGCTTGGCCCAGAGGAAATCACCGCTGACATCCCGAACGTGGGAGAAGCAGCGCTGAACAAGCTGGACGAAGCCGGTATCGTGTACGTAGGTGCTGAAGTGGGCGCTGGCGACATCTTGGTCGGCAAGGTCACGCCAAAAGGCGAAACCCAGCTAACGCCGGAAGAAAAGCTGCTGCGTGCAATCTTCGGTGAGAAGGCTAGCGACGTTAAAGATACCTCCCTGCGCGTACCTACTGGTACCAAGGGTACTGTCATTGACGTTCAGGTCTTCACCCGTGATGGCGTTGAGCGTGATGCTCGTGCACTGTCCATCGAGAAGAGCCAGCTCGACCAGATCCGCAAGGATTTGAACGAAGAGTTTCGGATCGTCGAAGGTGCTACGTTCGAGCGTCTGCGTCATGCGCTGGTAGGGCAGGTGGTTGACGGCGGTGCTGGCCTGAAGAAAGGCGCTGAGTTGACTGACGAGGTACTGGACGGATTGGAGCATGGGCAGTGGTTCAAACTGCGCATGAACGAAGACGCGCTCAATGAACAGCTGGAGAAAGCCCAGCAGTACATCGTAGACCGTCGCCGTCTTCTGGATGACAAGTTCGAAGACAAGAAGCGCAAACTGCAGCAGGGCGATGACCTGGCGCCAGGCGTTCTGAAGATCGTGAAGGTGTACTTGGCAATCCGTCGTCGCATCCAGCCGGGCGACAAGATGGCCGGTCGTCACGGTAACAAGGGTGTTGTCTCGGTGATCATGCCGGTCGAAGACATGCCGCACGACGCCCACGGTACGCCAGTGGACGTGGTACTGAACCCGTTGGGTGTACCGTCGCGTATGAACGTCGGCCAGATCCTTGAAACCCACTTGGGCCTTGCAGCCAAAGGCTTGGGCGAGAAGATCAACCGCATGCTCGAAGAGCAGCGTAAGGTTGCAGACCTCCGCGGTTTTCTGAACGAGATCTATAATGAGATCGGCGGGCGCCACGAGAGCATCGACGAACTCTCGGATGAAGAAGTACTGGCTCTGGCCAAGAACCTGAAAGCCGGTGTTCCTATGGCTACTCCAGTATTCGATGGGGCCAAGGAAAGCGAAATCAAATCGATGCTCAAGCTTGCTGACATGCCCGAAAGCGGCCAGATGCAGCTGTTCGATGGTCGTACCGGTAACAAGTTCGAGCGCCCTGTGACGGTCGGTTACATGTACATGCTGAAGTTGAACCACTTGGTGGACGACAAGATGCATGCACGTTCCACCGGTTCTTACAGTCTGGTCACTCAGCAACCGTTGGGCGGTAAGGCTCAGTTCGGTGGCCAGCGTTTCGGGGAGATGGAGGTGTGGGCGCTGGAAGCGTATGGCGCGGCCTACACGCTGCAGGAAATGCTCACCGTGAAGTCGGACGACGTGAATGGCCGTACCAAGATGTACAAGAACATCGTGGACGGCGATCACCGTATGGAGCCGGGCATGCCCGAATCCTTCAACGTGTTGATCAAAGAAATTCGTTCGCTCGGTATCGATATCGATCTGGAAACCGAATAACACGCGACGTGAATGGGAGTGGGGGCTAACCCCCACTTCCTGCTCCGCCAGGAGGAAAGGCTTTGAAAGACCTGTTGAATCTGCTGAAAAACCAGGGTCAAGTCGAAGAATTCGACGCCATCCGTATCGGCCTTGCTTCGCCCGAAATGATCCGTTCATGGTCATTCGGTGAAGTCAAGAAGCCCGAAACCATCAACTACCGTACGTTCAAGCCTGAACGCGACGGTCTTTTCTGCGCCAAGATCTTTGGCCCGGTAAAGGACTACGAGTGCCTGTGCGGTAAGTACAAGCGCCTCAAGCACCGTGGCGTCATCTGCGAAAAGTGCGGCGTTGAGGTTGCACTGGCCAAGGTTCGTCGCGAGCGCATGGCGCACATCGAACTGGCCTCGCCTGTTGCTCACATCTGGTTCCTGAAGTCGCTGCCATCGCGTATCGGCTTGCTGATGGACATGACCCTGCGGGACATCGAACGCGTACTCTATTTCGAGAGCTACGTAGTGATCGATCCGGGCATGACCACGCTCGAAAAAGGCCAATTGCTGAACGACGAGCAGTACTTCGAAGCCCTCGAAGAGTTCGGTGACGATTTTGACGCCCGTATGGGTGCTGAAGCCGTCCGTGAGCTGCTGCACGCCATCGACCTGGAACACGAAATTGGCCGCCTGCGCGAAGAGATTCCGCAGACCAATTCCGAGACCAAGATCAAGAAGCTGTCGAAGCGCTTGAAGTTGATGGAAGCCTTCCAGGGCTCCGGCAACCTGCCTGAGTGGATGGTCCTGACCGTTCTGCCGGTGCTGCCGCCTGACTTGCGTCCGCTCGTTCCATTGGATGGTGGCCGCTTCGCCACATCCGACTTGAACGACCTGTACCGCCGGGTCATCAACCGTAACAACCGCCTTAAGCGTCTGCTGGATCTGTCTGCGCCCGATATCATCGTGCGCAACGAGAAGCGCATGCTTCAGGAAGCGGTTGACGCCCTGCTGGACAACGGCCGTCGTGGTCGTGCCATTACCGGTTCCAACAAGCGGCCTTTGAAGTCCTTGGCTGACATGATCAAGGGCAAGCAGGGTCGTTTCCGTCAGAACCTGCTCGGCAAGCGTGTGGACTACTCAGGTCGTTCGGTAATTACCGTAGGCCCAACCCTGCGCCTGCATCAGTGTGGTCTTCCCAAGAAGATGGCATTGGAGCTGTTCAAGCCGTTCATCTTCGGCAAACTTGAAGTGCGTGGCCTGGCCACTACCATCAAGGCAGCGAAGAAGATGGTCGAACGCGAGCTGCCCGAGGTTTGGGACGTTCTCGCTGAAGTCATCCGCGAACACCCCGTACTGCTCAACCGCGCGCCTACCCTGCACCGTCTGGGTATCCAAGCGTTCGAGCCGGTGTTGATCGAAGGCAAGGCCATCCAGCTGCACCCACTGGTCTGCGCGGCGTACAACGCCGACTTCGACGGTGACCAGATGGCCGTTCACGTTCCGCTGACGCTTGAAGCTCAGTTGGAAGCGCGCGCGCTGATGATGTCCACCAACAACATCCTCTCGCCCGCTAACGGCGAGCCGATCATCGTACCTTCGCAGGACGTGGTTCTGGGTCTGTACTACATGACCCGTGAAGCCATCAATGCCAAGGGCGAGGGGCGTATTTTTGCCGACTTGCAGGAAGTTGACCGTGTCTTCCGTGCTGGCGAAGCCGCCCTACATGCCAAGATCAAGGTGCGTATCACCGAAACGGTGAACGACCGTGACGGCGGCAGCGTGACCAGCACCCGTATCGTTGACACTACCGTTGGCCGCGCGTTGTTGTTCCAGGTGGTGCCTGCCGGTCTGCCTTACGAAGTCGTCAACCAGCCCATGAAGAAGAAGGCTATTTCCAAGCTGATCAACCATTGCTACCGCGTGGTGGGTTTGAAGGAAACTGTCATCTTCGCTGACCAGTTGATGTACACCGGTTTTGCATACTCGACCATTTCCGGCGTTTCGATCGGCGTTAACGATTTCGTTATCCCCGACGAAAAAGCACGCATCATCGGTACCGCTACCGAAGAAGTGAAGGAAATCGAAAGCCAGTACGCTTCTGGCCTGGTTACTCAGGGCGAGAAGTACAACAAGGTGATCGACCTCTGGTCGAAGGCGAACGACGAAGTGTCCAAAGCGATGATGGCCAACCTTTCGAAAGAAAAGGTCATCGATCGTGAAGGCAAGGAAGTCGATCAGGAGTCCTTCAACTCCATGTACATGATGGCGGACTCCGGTGCACGTGGTTCGGCTGCTCAGATCCGTCAATTGGCGGGTATGCGTGGCTTGATGGCCAAGCCGGACGGGTCGATCATCGAGACGCCGATCACTGCGAACTTCCGTGAAGGCTTGAGCGTACTCCAGTACTTCATTTCAACGCACGGTGCGCGGAAAGGCTTGGCGGATACCGCACTTAAGACTGCAAACTCCGGTTACCTAACCCGTCGTTTGGTAGACGTTGCCCAGGATCTGGTAGTAACCGAGATCGACTGTGGTACCGAGCACGGCCTGTTCATGACCCCGCACATCGAAGGCGGCGACGTGGTAGAGCCGTTGGGTGAACGCGTACTGGGTCGTGTCATTGCCCGTGACGTGTTTAAGCCTGGCACCGAGGACGTTATCGTTCCTGCCGGTACTCTGGTGGACGAAAAGTGGGTTGAGTTCATCGAGCTAAACAGCATCGACGAAGTGATCGTTCGCTCGCCGATCAGCTGCGAAACCCGCTTCGGCATCTGCTCCAAGTGCTACGGTCGTGACCTGGCTCGTGGTCACCTGGTTAACATCGGTGAAGCGGTCGGCGTTATCGCTGCCCAGTCCATCGGTGAGCCGGGTACCCAGCTGACTATGCGTACCTTCCACATCGGTGGTGCCGCAAGCCGGACCTCTGCTGCAGACAGCGTACAGGTGAAGAACGGCGGCATGGTGCGTCTGCACAACCTCAAGCACGTCGAGCGTGCGGACGGCAATCTGGTGGCGGTCTCTCGCTCCGGTGAGCTGGCCATCGCCGATGAGTTCGGTCGTGAGCGTGAGCGTTACAAGCTGCCGTATGGTGCGGTGATCTCAGTCAAGGAAGGCGACAAGGTAGACGCCGGGTCCATCGTGGCCAAGTGGGATCCGCACACCCACCCCATTGTGACCGAAATGAAGGGTACCGTGACCTACGTGGGCATGGAGGAAGGCATCACGATCAAGCGTCAGACCGATGAACTGACCGGCCTGACCAACATTGAAGTACTTGACGCCAAGGATCGTCCTGCCGCAGGCAAGGAAATCCGCCCAGCCGTGAAGATGGTAGGTGCTGATGGCAAGGATCTGCTGTTGCCAGGTACCGACGTACCGGCTCAGTACTTCCTGCCAGCTAACGCGCTGGTGGGCGTGGCGGACGGTGTTCAAGTGGGCGTGGGTGATGTAATCGCCCGTATCCCGCAAGAAACGTCGAAGACCCGTGACATTACCGGTGGTCTGCCACGCGTAGCCGACCTGTTCGAAGCGCGTCGTCCGAAAGAAGCTTCGATCCTGGCGGAAGTCAGCGGCACCATTGCGTTCGGTAAGGAAACCAAAGGCAAGCGTCGCTTGGTTATTACCCCGAACGACGGCAGCGATCCGTACGAGGAGCTGATTCCAAAGTGGCGTCACCTGAACGTGTTCGAAGGCGAACAGGTTAACCGCGGCGAAGTGATCTCCGACGGCCCAAGCGATCCGCACGATATCTTGCGCCTGTTAGGTGTGAGCGCCTTGGCCAAGTACATCGTCAACGAGATCCAGGACGTTTACCGGCTTCAGGGCGTGAAGATCAACGACAAGCACATCGAAACCATTTTGCGCCAGATGCTGCGCAAGGTAGAGATTGCCGAGTCGGGTGATTCCAGCTTCATCAAGGGCGACCAGATGGAACTCACGCAGGTGTTGGGCGAGAACGAACGCCTTGCAGCTGATGACAAGTTCATGTCCAAGTTCACCCGTGTGCTGCTGGGTATCACCAAGGCATCGCTGTCCACGGAATCCTTCATTTCCGCGGCCTCCTTCCAGGAAACCACTCGGGTACTCACCGAGGCAGCGGTTACCGGCAAGCGAGATTATCTGCGCGGTTTGAAAGAAAACGTGGTGGTGGGCCGTCTGATCCCTGCCGGTACGGGCCTGGCCTATCACAGCGAGCGTAAGCGTCGCCGTGAAGCCGACAAGCCGATGCGTGTAAGCGCGAGTGAAGTGGAAGCCGCATTGACGGAAGCCCTGAACTCGAGCGGCAACTGACAGGGCGGTGCGCCTACCTGCTAGCGTGCCTAGTGGGTAGACGTGCTTTGCCTTGACTGAGGGGCGAGGGATCTTTAGACTCTCGTACCCCTAAATTTGGCGGGGCTTTTGCCCTGCCATTTGTTTTTCCAAGTAGGGCAACAAAGCGTCGAAAGACATCAGTGGAGCTTAAAGATGGCAACGATTAACCAGCTGGTACGTCAGCCGCGCAAGCGTATCGTCGAGAAATCCGACGTACCTGCGCTGCAGAACTGCCCGCAGCGTCGTGGCGTGTGCACCCGCGTGTACACCACTACGCCGAAAAAACCTAACTCGGCACTTCGTAAAGTATGCCGTGTGCGCCTGACCAACGGTTTCGAGGTTTCCTCGTACATCGGCGGTGAAGGTCACAACCTGCAAGAGCACAGCGTCGTGCTGATCCGTGGCGGTCGTGTAAAAGACTTGCCAGGTGTGCGTTACCACACCGTACGCGGTTCCTTGGACACCTCAGGTGTCAAGGGTCGTAACCAGGGTCGTTCGAAATACGGTACCAAGCGTCCTAAGTAAGGATTGCTTGCTGTACCCAGCAGTCAACATTTTTATTGAGTCGATAAGAGTAAGGTCGGGCACAGTCCCGGGCTAACCTGAAGACCGTTTGAGGGCTTATCAATGCCAAGACGTCGTGTAGCAGCCAAGCGTGAAATTCTGGACGATCCGAAATACGGTAGCCAGATCCTCGCCAAATTCATGAACCACGTGATGGAAAGCGGCAAAAAAGCCGTTGCCGAGCGCATCGTTTACGGCGCTCTGGAAACGGTCAAGGCCCGCAAGAACAGCGATCCCCTGGAAATCTTCGAGAAAGCTCTCGACGCCATCGCTCCGCTGGTCGAAGTAAAGTCCCGTCGTGTAGGCGGTGCAACTTACCAGGTGCCGGTTGAAGTTCGTCCATCCCGTCGTAATGCTCTCGCCATGCGTTGGCTCGTAGACTACGCCCGCAAGCGCGGCGAGAAGTCCATGGCACTGCGTTTGGCTGGTGAGCTGCTTGATGCTGCTGAAGGTAAAGGCGCCGCGGTCAAGAAGCGTGAAGACGTGCACCGTATGGCCGAAGCCAACAAGGCCTTCTCGCACTACCGCTTCTAATATCAGCGTCACTCACTTTGCGAGGGCTTTATGGCTCGTACAACTCCGATTAACCGCTACCGTAACATCGGTATCGTTGCCCACGTGGATGCTGGTAAAACCACCACCACCGAGCGCGTGCTGTTTTACACCGGCGTGAACCACAAAATGGGCGAGGTGCATGATGGCGCCGCGACCATGGACTGGATGGTGCAGGAGCAGGAGCGTGGTATTACCATTACCTCCGCTGCGACTACCGCCTTCTGGGCAGGTTCGAACAAGCAGTTCGACAAGCACCGCTTCAACATCATCGACACCCCCGGTCACGTTGACTTCACCATCGAAGTAGAGCGCTCCTTGCGCGTACTCGACGGCGCTGTCGTTGTGTTCTGCGGCACGTCGGGTGTAGAGCCACAGTCCGAAACCGTATGGCGTCAAGCCAACAAGTACGGTGTTCCACGTCTTGTGTACGTGAACAAGATGGACCGTGCTGGCGCAAACTTCCTGCGCGTTATCGACCAGATCAAAAAGCGTCTGGGTCATACCCCTGTTCCTATTCAGCTGGCTATCGGCGCGGAAGACAACTTCCAAGGCCAGATCGACCTGCTGACTATGGAAGCGGTGTACTGGAACGACGACGACAAGGGCATGGCTGCACGCCGTGAGCCGATTCCTGCAGAACTGCAGGAACTGGCTGAAGAATGGCGTGCAAACATGATTGAAGCCGCCGCAGAAGCTAACGAAGAGTTCATGAACAAGTACCTAGAAGGTGAAGAACTCACCCTCGAGGAAATCAAAGCGGGTCTGCGCCAGCGGACTATCGCAGGTGAAATCGTTCTGGCTGTTTGTGGCTCTTCCTTCAAGAACAAGGGCGTTCCCCTGGTACTTGATGCGGTCATCGACTTCCTGCCTGCGCCTGTGGACATTCCAGCTATCAAGGGTTCCGACCCTGATGACGAGACTGTCGAAATGGAGCGTCATGCAGACGATAACGAGCCTTTCTCGGCCTTGGCATTCAAGATCGCGACTGACCCATTCGTGGGTACCTTGACCTTCGCTCGTGTTTATTCGGGTGTTCTGAACTCCGGCGACGGCGTGATCAACTCGGTTAAAGGCAAGAAAGAGCGCGTGGGTCGTATGGTGCAGATGCATGCCAACACCCGTGAAGAGATCAAGGAAGTACGCGCTGGCGACATCGCGGCCTTGATCGGCATGAAGGACGTCACCACCGGTGACACCCTTTGCGCAGCTGACAAGCCAATCATCCTTGTGCGCATGGACTTCCCGGAGCCGGTTATTTCGGTTGCCGTAGAGCCAAAGACCAAGGACGACCAGGAAAAGATGGGCATCGCACTGGGTAAGCTTGCCCAGGAAGACCCGTCTTTCCGCGTCAAGACCGACGAAGAAACCGGCCAAACCATTATTTCTGGTATGGGTGAGCTTCACTTGGACATCCTTGTCGACCGTATGCGTCGTGAGTTCAATGTCGAAGCTAACATCGGTAAGCCACAAGTGTCCTACCGTGAGCAGATCACCAAGGACAACGTTGAGATCGAAGGCAAGTTCGTCCGTCAGTCTGGTGGTCGTGGTCAATTCGGTCATTGCTGGGTTCGCTTCTCGAAGCCCGACATGGACGAAAACGGCAACATCACTGAAGGCCTGGTGTTCACCAACGAAGTGGTAGGTGGTGTTATTCCTAAGGAATACATTCCAGCCATTCAGAAGGGCATCGAAGAGCAGATGAAAAACGGCGTTGTTGCCGGTTATCCTCTGATCGGCTTGAAGGCAACGGTTTTCGACGGTTCGTACCACGACGTCGACTCCAACGAAATGGCGTTCAAAGTGGCCGCCTCGATGGCAACTAAGCAGCTAGCCCAGAAGGGCGGTGGCGAAGTGCTCGAGCCGATCATGAAAGTCGAAGTAGTAACCCCTGAAGACTACATGGGTGACGTGATGGGTGACCTGAACCGTCGTCGTGGTCTGATCCAGGGTATGGAAGACACCGTTTCGGGCAAGGTCATCCGTGCCGAAGTGCCGCTGGGCGAAATGTTCGGTTACGCAACCGACGTGCGCTCTATGTCCCAGGGCCGTGCCAGCTACTCCATGGAATTCTCCAAATACTCGCCAGCGCCTTCGAACATTGTCGAAACGCTGGTTAAAAAACAAGGTTAACTCCCTTTAGGCAAGAGGTTCACTGTCGTGGCTAAAGAAAAATTTGATCGTTCCCTACCGCACGTTAACGTTGGCACCATTGGCCACGTTGACCATGGTAAAACTACGCTAACTGCTGCTCTGACCCGCGTCTGCTCCGAAGTTTTCGGCTCGGCTCGTGTTGATTTCGACAAGATCGACAGCGCCCCGGAAGAAAAGGCTCGTGGTATCACAATCAACACCGCTCACGTTGAATACAACTCGAGCATTCGTCACTACGCTCACGTTGACTGCCCAGGTCACGCTGACTATGTGAAGAACATGATCACTGGTGCTGCGCAGATGGACGGCGCAATCCTGGTGTGCTCGGCCGCTGATGGTCCGATGCCTCAGACTCGTGAGCACATCCTGCTGTCCCGTCAGGTAGGCGTTCCCTACATCGTCGTGTTCCTGAACAAGGCCGACATGGTAGATGATGCTGAGCTGCTGGAACTGGTTGAAATGGAAGTGCGTGACCTGCTCAGCACCTACGATTTCCCAGGCGACGACACCCCGATCATCATCGGTTCAGCGTTGATGGCCCTGAACGGCCAGGACGACAACGAGATGGGCACTACGGCTGTGAAGAAGCTGGTCGAGACCCTCGATAGCTACATTCCTGAGCCTGTTCGTGTTATTGACAAGCCGTTCCTGATGCCAATCGAAGACGTGTTCTCGATCTCCGGTCGCGGTACTGTGGTAACTGGCCGTATCGAGCGCGGTATCGTCAAGGTCCAGGATCCTCTGGAAATCGTTGGTCTGCGTGATACCACTGTCACCACCTGCACCGGCGTTGAAATGTTCCGCAAGCTGCTGGACGAAGGTCGTGCCGGCGAAAACTGTGGCGTGCTGCTGCGCGGCACCAAGCGTGACGACGTTGAGCGTGGCCAGGTTCTGGTCAAGCCAGGCACTGTCAAGCCGCACACTACCTTCGAAGCCGAAGTGTACGTGTTGAGCAAGGAAGAAGGCGGTCGTCACACGCCGTTCTTCAAAGGCTACCGTCCACAGTTCTACTTCCGGACCACTGACGTGACCGGTAACTGCGAACTGCCGGAAGGCGTTGAAATGGTAATGCCAGGTGACAACGTTAAACTCGTTGTTACTCTGATCAAAACCATTGCAATGGAAGATGGCCTGCGCTTCGCAATTCGCGAAGGCGGTCGTACCGTTGGTGCTGGCGTTGTAGCCAAAATCATCGCGTAAGCTTCCTGCCTCGAAAGAAGCCTCCGCCTAGCGGGGGCTTTTTTATTGGGTTGACACCTGTTAGGGGCGTCTATAGAATCACGCCTCCTTTTAACGGGCGTGGTCCGTCTGTGGGGAATGAGTCTGGAGTCTGAAATCCAATGCAAAATCAGAAAATTCGAATCAGGTTGAAGGCATTCGACCATCGCCTGATCGACCAATCCACCCAGGAAATCGTGGAAACCGCGAAACGTACTGGGGCACAGGTGCGTGGTCCAATCCCACTGCCTACCCGTAAGGAGCGGTTCACTGTCCTGGTCTCTCCGCACGTCAACAAAGACGCGCGCGATCAGTACGAAATCCGTACTCATAAGCGTGTTTTGGACATCGTTCAACCAACGGACAAAACCGTTGATGCGCTGATGAAGCTCGACCTCGCGGCAGGCGTGGAAGTACAGATCAGCCTCGGCTAAGACCCGTGTCTTGGTCGTGTAACGCTCTGAAATGGGCGGCCATAGCGGGTGAAAGCCCCGTACACTCATGAGGTTACAACATGACTATTGGTGTAGTCGGTCGTAAGTGCGGTATGACCCGCATCTTCACCGAAGATGGTGTCTCTATTCCGGTTACGGTCATTGAGATCGAGCCGAATCGCGTCACTCAGTTTAAAACCGAAGAATCCGATGGCTATCGCGCAGTGCAAATCACTGTGGGCGAGCGCCGTGCTTCGCGCGTCACTGCTGCTCAAGCAGGTCACTTCGCCAAGGCGAACGTAGCTGCTGGCCGTGGCGTCTGGGAATTCCGTCTTGAAGAAGGCGATTACCAGGCAGGCGATCTGATCAACTCGGAACTGTTCGCAGCAGGCCAACTGGTAGACGTTACCGGTCAGTCCAAAGGTAAAGGCTTTGCCGGTACCATCAAGCGCTGGAACTTCCGTGGTCAGGACAATACCCACGGTAACTCCGTTTCCCACCGCGTTCCGGGCTCCATCGGCCAGTGCCAGACTCCTGGTCGTGTCTTCAAGGGCAAAAAGATGTCCGGTCACATGGGCGCCGAGCGCGTGACCGTCCAGTCCCTGGAAGTGGTCCGCGTAGACGCTGAACGTAACCTGCTGCTCGTCAAAGGCGCCGTTCCTGGTGCTACTGGCGGTGACGTAGTTGTACGTCCAGCTGTTAAGGCTCGCGGTTAAGGGGAAGCTGACATGCAATTAAATGTAAATGACGCGCAAGCGATCGAAGTTTCCGAACTGACCTTTGGTGCCGAATTCAACGAGACCCTGGTTCACCAGGCCGTTGTAGCCTATATGGCTGGTGGTCGTCAGGGCAGCAAGCAGCAAAAGACCCGTTCGGACGTATCCGGCGGCGGCAAGCGCCCATGGCGCCAGAAGGGCACAGGCCGTGCTCGTGCCGGTACTATCCGTAGCCCACTGTGGCGTGGTGGTGGTACTACTTTCGCAGCTCGCCCTCAGGACCACTCTCAGAAACTCAACAAGAAGATGTATCGCGCAGCATTGCGCTCCATCCTTGGTGAGCTGGTTCGTACCGAGCGCCTTGTAGTGGTTCAGGACTTCGCTGTCGAAGCACCGAAAACCAAAGAGCTGCTGGGCAAGCTGAATGGCTTGGGCCTGACCGACGTGCTGATCGTTTCCGAAGCTGTTGATCAGAACCTGTACCTGGCTGCTCGCAACCTGCCGCACGTCGACGTACGTGACGTTCAAGGTTCCGACCCGGTAAGTCTGATCGCTTACGACAAAGTGTTGATCACTGTGTCGGCCGTGAAGAAATTCGAGGAGCTGCTGGGATGAACCAGGAACGCGTATTTAAAGTTCTGCTTGGTCCGCACGTATCCGAGAAGGCCACCGGCCTGGCTGAAAAGAAAGGCCAGTTCGTCTTCAAGGTTGCGACTGACGCTACTAAGTTGGAAATCAAGAAAGCCGTTGAAACTCTGTTCGACGTTAAAGTGGAGCGCGTGACTACCCTGAACGTATTGGGTAAGACCAAGCGTACCGCTCGGGGTCTGGGCAAGCGTAATGACTGGAAGAAGGCGGTTGTCGCTCTTCAGCCAGGCCAAGATCTCGATTTCAGCAGCAGTGCTGAGTAAGGAAGGGGTGCATCATGGCAATCGTTAAATGCAAACCGACTTCCCCTGGCCGCCGTTTCGTGGTCAAGGTGGTCAACCAGGAGCTGCATAAAGGCGCTCCTTACGCTCCGCTGCTCGAGAAGAAATCGAAGTCTGGCGGTCGTAACAACAATGGCCGTATCACCACTCGCCACATTGGCGGTGGTCATAAGCAGCACTACCGTATGGTCGACTTCCGTCGCAATGACAAGGACGGCATCGCCGCTGTTGTCGAGCGTATCGAATACGATCCAAACCGTACTGCTCACCTGGCCCTGCTGCGTTATGCAGACGGCGAGCGTCGTTACATCATCGCGCCTAAGGGTGTGAGTGCTGGCGACCAGCTGATCTCTGGTGCCTTGGCGCCGATCAAGCCAGGCAACAGCCTGCAGCTGCGTAACATTCCGGTGGGTAGCACCATTCACGGTATCGAGCTCAAGCCAGGCAAAGGTGCGCAAATTGCGCGTTCCGCCGGTGCTTCCGCTCAGCTGGTTGCTCGTGAAGGCGTCTACGTGACCCTGCGCTTGCGTTCCGGTGAGATGCGCAAAGTGCTCTCCGAGTGCCGTGCGACCCTGGGTGAAGTCTCGAACTCCGAGCACAGCCTACGTTCGTTGGGTAAAGCTGGTGCCAAGCGCTGGCGTGGCGTTCGTCCAACCGTTCGTGGTGTTGCCATGAACCCGGTTGACCACCCGCATGGTGGTGGCGAGGGTCGTACCTCCGGTGGTCGTCATCCGGTATCGCCATGGGGCTTCCCAACCAAGGGTGCCAAAACCCGTGGTAATAAGCGTACCGACAACATGATCGTCCGTCGTCGCAAGTAATCTGAGGATACGACAGTGCCACGTTCTCTGAAAAAAGGTCCTTTTATCGATCTTCACCTGTTGAAGAAGATCGAAGTGGCGGCGGAAAAGAACGATCGCAAACCAGTTAAAACCTGGTCGCGCCGTTCGATGATTCTGCCGCAAATGGTAGGTTTGACTATTGCAGTTCACAACGGGCGTCAACACGTTCCGGTTCTCGTGAGCGAAGACATGGTTGGCCATAAACTGGGCGAGTTCGCCGGTACCCGCACTTATCGCGGGCACGTGGCTGACAAGAAAGCCAAGCGTTAAGGGGTAGGAAATGGAAGTAGCCGCTAAGTTGTCGGGCGCTCGCATCTCCGCCCAGAAAGCCCGCTTGGTCGCCGACCAGATTCGCGGGAAGAAGGTGGGCGAAGCGCTCAACCTGTTGGCCTTCAGCAGCAAAAAAGCCGCTGAAGTCATGAAGAAAGTCCTGGAGTCGGCCGTTGCCAACGCCGAACACAACGAGGGCGCAGACGTCGACGATTTGAAAGTGTCGACTGTTTTCGTCAACGAAGGGCGTTCGCTGAAGCGCATCATGCCGCGTGCCAAAGGCCGCGCTGATCGCATCGTCAAGCGGTCTTGCCATATCACTGTCAAGGTTGCGGACAAGTAACGGAGTCGATTACATGGGTCAGAAAGTACATCCCATTGGCATTCGCCTGGGAATCGTCAAGGAGCACACCTCCGTCTGGTACGCAGACGGTCGGACCTACGCAGACTATCTGCTGGCGGATCTGAAAACGCGTGAGTTCCTGCAAGACAAACTAAAAAGCGCGTCCGTAAGCCGTATCGATATCCATCGTCCGGCTCAGACTGCACGCATCACCATCCACACCGCTCGTCCCGGAATCGTGATCGGCAAGAAAGGTGAAGATGTTGAGAAGCTGCGTCAGGACCTGACCAAGCAAATGGGTGTGCCCGTGCACATCAACATCGAAGAAATCCGCAAGCCGGAGCTCGACGGCATGTTGGTTGCACAGAGCGTAGCTCAGCAGCTGGAACGCCGTGTAATGTTCCGTCGCGCCATGAAGCGCGCCGTACAGAACGCAATGCGTATTGGTGCCAAGGGCATCAAGATCCAGGTGAGCGGTCGTCTGGGCGGTGCTGAAATCGCACGTACTGAATGGTATCGCGAAGGTCGTGTGCCACTGCACACCTTGCGTGCCGACATCGACTACGCCACCTACGAAGCGCACACCACTTACGGTGTGATTGGTGTCAAGGTTTGGATCTTCAAAGGCGAAGTAATTGGTGGTCGCCAGGAAGAGCTGAAGCCTCAAGCACCTGCGCCTCGTAAAAAAGCTGCCAAGTAAGGGGTACGCCAAATGTTGCAACCAAAGCGTACAAAATTCCGCAAGCAGATGACCGGCCACAACCGTGGTCTGGCACTGCGCGGTAGCAAAGTTAGCTTCGGCGAATTCGCCTTGAAAGCTGTTGCTCGCGGCCGCCTCACCGCCCGCCAGATTGAATCGGCACGTCGTGCCCTGACTCGTCACGTAAAACGTGGCGGTAAAATCTGGATTCGCGTGTTCCCGGACAAGCCGGTTACCAAGAAGCCTCTCGAAGTGCGGATGGGTAAAGGTAAGGGTAGCGTCGAGTATTGGGTAGCCCAGATCCAGCCAGGCAAAGTCCTGTACGAGATCGAAGGTGTTTCCGAAGAGCTGGCGCGTGAGGCATTTGCCTTGGCAGCTGCGAAGCTGCCGCTCGCCACCTCCTTTGTTAAACGGACGGTGATGTGATGCAAGCGAAAGAACTTCGTGAGAAATCAGCACAGCAACTGAACGAGCAGCTGCTCGGCTTGCTGCGCGATCAGTTCAATCTGCGTATGCAGAAGGCGACTGGTCAGTTGGGGCAGTCTCACCTGCTCTCGCAAGTGAAGCGTGACATCGCTCGCGTGAAAACTGTGCTCAACCAGCAGGCAGGTAAGTAATCATGGCTGAAGCCGAAAAAACCGTCCGTACGCTGACTGGCCATGTCGTCAGCGACAAGATGGACAAAACCATCACCGTTCTGATCGAGCGTCGCGTAAAGCACCCGATCTACGGTAAGTACGTCAAGCGTTCGACTAAGCTGCACGCTCACGACGAGACCAATCAGTGCCACGTTGGTGACAAGGTCACCATCCGTGAAACCCGTCCGGTCGCTAAGACCAAGAACTGGGCCCTGGTTGAAATCGTTGAACGCGCTGTTGAAGTCTAAGGGCTAGGGGTCGGAGATATTTTATGATTCAGACTCAATCCATGCTCGATGTGGCCGATAACAGCGGCGCTCGTCGCGTAATGTGCATCAAGGTACTCGGCGGTTCTCACCGTCGTTACGCCGGCATTGGTGACATCATCAAAGTAACCGTGAAAGAAGCAATTCCTCGCGGCAAGGTCAAGAAAGGCCAGGTGATGACTGCTGTTGTCGTACGTACCCGTCACGGTGTGCGCCGGGCTGATGGTTCCATCATCCGCTTCGACGGCAACGCTGCTGTTCTTCTGAACAACAAGCAAGAGCCGATCGGCACCCGTATCTTTGGGCCAGTGACCCGTGAACTTCGCTCTGAGAAGTTCATGAAGATCGTCTCGCTCGCCCCAGAAGTGCTGTAAGGAGATCCGACATGCAAAAGATTCGTCGTGACGACGAGATCATCGTGATCGCCGGCAAAGACAAGGGCAAGCGCGGTAAGGTGCTGCAGGTACTCGCTAACGACCGTCTGGTCGTTGGTGGTGTAAACCTGGTGAAGCGTCATACCAAGCCGAATCCGATGGCTGGCATTCAAGGCGGTATCGTCGAGAAAGAAGCGCCTCTGCACGCTTCCAACGTTGCCATCTTCAATGGTGAAACCAACAAGGCGGACCGCGTTGGCTTCAAGGTAGAAGACGGCAAGAAAATTCGTGTCTTCAAGTCGACCCAAAAAGCGGTTGATGCTTGAACACTGCTAGGTAGAAGACAATGGCACGACTAAAAGAGATTTACCGGAAGGAAATCGCTCCCAAGCTTAAGGAAGAACTTAAGCTGGGCAACGTGATGGAAGTTCCGCGCGTTACCAAGATCACCTTGAACATGGGTCTGGGCGAAGCGATTGGCGACAAAAAAGTCATCGAGCATGCTGTAGCTGACCTGGAAAAGATCACTGGTCAGAAGCCTATCGTCACCTACGCTCGCAAATCCATTGCGGGCTTCAAGGTACGTGAAGGCTGGCCGATCGGTGTCAAGGTTACCCTGCGTCGCGACCGTATGTACGAATTCCTGGACCGTCTGCTCTCCATTTCCCTGCCTCGGGTTCGCGACTTCCGCGGCCTGAATGCCAAGTCCTTCGATGGTCGTGGCAACTACAGCATGGGCGTTAAAGAGCAGATCATCTTCCCGGAAATCGATTACGACAAGATCGATGCTCTTCGCGGTCTGGACATCACCCTGACCACTACCGCCCGTTCGGACGACGAAGGCCGCGCTCTGCTGCGTGCGTTCAAGTTCCCGTTCCGTAACTGATAGGAGTCGGACATGGCTAAGACGAGCATGAAGAACCGTGAGCTGAAGCGTCAGCAAACGGTAGCAAAGTTCGCTAAAAAGCGTGCTGAGCTGAAAGCAACCATCGTTAACTTGAACGCCACTCCAGAAGAGCGCTGGGCAGCCAGCGTTGCTCTGCAGAAGCAGCCACGTGACGCAAGCGCATCGCGCCTACGCAACCGTTGCCGCCTGACCGGTCGTCCTCACGGTGTATACCGTAAGTTCGGCCTGGCGCGTAACATGCTGCGTGCCGCTGCAATGCGTGGTGACGTACCAGGTCTGGTGAAAGCCAGCTGGTAAGTCGTAGACCTGGCAGATCGCTCCGCCGCTGGTCACGCAATACAATCAAGCCCCTTATGGGGCTTGATTCGTTTCTAGGGTATGTCTAGAATGGTCGGCTCGCCTGAGCCCGGGCTTTGCCTTGGGCGATATTCAGGCGATTTTTGCAGCCGTATGGCTCGTTTTTTATGTATCAGGAGCGTCTAGCCCATGAGTATGCAGGACCCGTTAGCGGACATGCTAACTCGCATCCGTAATGCCCAGATGGCTGAAAAGTCCGTCGTCAGCATGCCTTCTTCCACGTTGAAGGTTGCGGTAGCCAAAGTTCTGAAGGACGAAGGCTATATTGCGGGTTATCAGGTTACCGGTGAAGCCAAGCCTTCGCTGTCCATCGAGCTGAAGTATTTCGAAGGCCGTCCGGTCATCGAAGAAGTAAAGCGCGTCAGCCGCCCTGGCCTGCGTCAGTACAAATCCGTCGACGACCTTCCAAAGGTTCGTGGCGGCCTCGGCGTTTCGATTGTCTCCACCAACAAAGGTGTGATGACTGATCGTGCTGCGCGCGCTGCCGGTGTCGGCGGCGAAGTCCTTTGCACCGTGTTCTAAGGGGGGATAAGCATGTCTCGCGTCGCTAAGAACCCCGTCAGGCTGCCCGCTGGCGTAGAAGTTAAATTCGCTGGTCAGCAACTGTCGATCAAAGGTGCCAAGGGTACCCTCGAGCTGGACGTTCACGCGTCTGTTGAAGTCGTCGAAGAGGGTGGTGAACTGCGTTTTGCCGCTCGCAATGGCGATCAGCAGACTCGCGCAATGGCCGGTACTACCCGTGCACTGGTCAACAACATGGTGCAGGGCGTAAGCCAAGGCTTTGAGCGTAAGCTCCAGCTGGTTGGCGTTGGTTACAAGGCTCAGGCTAAGGGTGATGTTCTGTCCCTGGCACTCGGCTTCTCGCACCCGGTTGATTATCAGCTGCCGAAAGGCGTTACCGCTGAAACTCCAAGCCAGACCGATATCCTGATCAAAGGTATCGACAAGCAGCTCGTAGGCCAGGTTGCCGCGGAAATCCGCGACTTCCGTCGTCCAGAGCCGTACAAAGGCAAGGGTGTCCGTTACGCGGATGAAGTCGTCCGCCGTAAAGAAGCCAAGAAGAAGTAGGGCCTAGCAAATGACCGACAAAAAAGTTACTCGTCTGCGTCGCGCTCGCAAAGCACGCCTGAAAATGCACGAACTCGAAACCGTGCGTCTCTGCGTGTATCGCTCGTCGCAGCACATCTATGCCCAGGTCATTTCGGCCGACGGCAGCAAGGTTCTGGCAAGCGCTTCGACCTTGGACAAAGAACTGCGTGATGGCGCCACTGGCAACATCGACGCCGCCACTAAGGTTGGCCAGCTGGTCGCTGAGCGTGCGAAAGCCGCTGGCGTTTCCCAAGTGGCTTTCGACCGTTCTGGCTTCAAGTACCACGGCCGCGTCAAAGCGCTGGCTGATGCTGCTCGTGAAGGCGGGCTGGAGTTCTAAGTTATGGCAAATAACGATCAAAAGCGTGACGAAGGTTACATCGAGAAGCTGGTTCAGGTTAACCGCGTTGCCAAGACCGTTAAAGGCGGTCGTATCTTCACCTTCACTGCGTTGACCGTAGTAGGTGATGGCAAAGGCCGTGTAGGCTTTGGCCGTGGCAAATCGCGCGAAGTGCCTGCAGCCATCCAGAAAGCGATGGAAGCCGCTCGCCGCAACATGATTCAGGTTGACCTTAACGGCACCACGCTGCAGTACGCTACCAAAGCGGCTCATGGCGCTTCCAAGGTTTACATGCAGCCTGCTTCTGACGGTACCGGCATCATTGCTGGTGGTGCCATGCGTGCCGTGTTGGAAGTTGCTGGCGTTCAGAACGTTCTGGCCAAGTGCTACGGTTCGACCAATCCGGTCAACGTCGTACACGCTACTTTCAATGGTCTGAAAGCCATGCAGTCCCCTGATTCGATCGCCGCCAAGCGTGGTAAGAGCGTCGAGGAGATTCTGTAATGTCTGCTACCGTGAAAGTCACACTGATCAAGAGCACCGCCGGCCGCCTGCCTAACCACAAATTGTGTGTTAAAGGCCTGGGTCTGCGTCGCATCGGTCATACCGTGGAAGTCCTGGATACTCCCGAGAATCGCGGGATGATCAACAAGGCTTACTACATGCTGCGCGTCGAGGGTTAATCGATGAAACTCAATGATCTGAGTCCAGCGCCGGGTTCCCGTCGCGAAAAGCATCGTCCGGGCCGTGGTATCGGTAGTGGTTTGGGTAAGACTGGTGGCCGTGGCCACAAAGGTCAAACCTCCCGCTCCGGTGGCACCATCGCTCCTGGCTTTGAAGGCGGTCAACAGCCGCTGCACCGTCGTCTGCCGAAATTCGGCTTCGTCTCGCTGAAAGCCATGGACCGCGCCGAAGTGCGTACGTCCGAGCTGGCCAAGGTAGACGGCGACATCGTTAGCCTACAATCCCTCAAGGATGCAAACGTAATCAACCAGAACGTCCAGCGTGTGAAAATCATGCTGTCTGGTGAGGTTACTCGTGCAGTTACCCTGAAGGGGATCGCCGCCACCAAAGGTGCGCGCGCGGCTATCGAAGCAGCTGGCGGCAAGTTCGAGGAATAAATGGCTAAGCAAGGTGCTCTCTCATCGCTCGGCAAGAGTGGGGGTTTGTCTGAACTCTGGGCTCGTCTGCGTTTCCTTTTCCTGGCGATTATCGTCTACAGGATCGGTGCGCACATCCCGGTACCAGGCATAAATCCCGATCGGCTGGCGGAACTGTTCCGACAGAATGAGGGGACCATTCTTAGCCTTTTCAACATGTTTTCCGGCGGTGCGCTTGAGCGCATGAGCATCTTTGCATTGGGGATCATGCCGTACATTTCGGCATCGATCATCATGCAGTTGATGACAGCAATCAGCCCACAGCTGGAGCAGTTGAAGAAGGAAGGGGAAGCTGGCCGTCGAAAGATCAGCCAGTACACCCGCTATGGCACCGTGGTCCTGGCATTGGTCCAAGCTATTGGCATGTCCATTGGCTTAGCTAATCAGGGCGTCGCGTTATCTGTAGGTTTTGGCTTCTATTTCGTGGCAGTTTCCACCTTCGTGGCGGGCGCGCTGTTCATGATGTGGCTGGGCGAGCAGATCACCGAGCGCGGTGTCGGCAACGGTATCTCGATGCTGATTTTCTCGGGTATCGTAGCTGGTCTTCCGAAAGCGATTGGGCAGTCTTTCGAGTCTGCGCGCATGGGCGATATCAACATTTTCGCTTTGGTCGCTATCGGTTTGCTGGCAGTAGCGATCATCGGTTTCGTGGTGTTCATCGAACGTGGTCAGCGCCGGATTGCGGTGCACTACGCTAAGCGTCAGCAAGGCCGCAAGGTCTTTGCCGCGCAGACGAGCCACTTGCCGTTGAAGGTGAACATGGCGGGCGTTATTCCCGCCATTTTCGCGAGCAGCATTTTGCTGTTCCCGGCTTCGCTGGGTGCCTGGTTCGGTCAGTCCGAAGGTATGGGCTGGTTGCAGGACGTCTCACAGTCGATCGCGCCTGGTCAGCCATTGAACATTTTGCTGTTTACTGCAGGGATCATTTTCTTCTGCTTCTTCTACACAGCATTGATGTTCAATCCGAAAGACGTAGCGGAAAACCTGAAGAAGTCCGGTGCCTTTATTCCGGGCATCCGTCCAGGCGAACAGTCGGCACGCTACATTGATGGCGTTTTGACCCGTTTGACCATGTTCGGTGCTCTATACATGACGGCCGTGTGCCTGCTTCCCCAGTTCCTGGTGGTTGCGGCAAATGTACCGTTCTACCTTGGCGGGACCTCGTTGCTGATCGTGGTAGTGGTTGTGATGGACTTTATGGCCCAAGTGCAATCTCACCTCGTGTCACACCAGTACGAATCCCTGATGAAGAAAGCCAACCTGAAGGGCTACGGTGGCAGCAACATGCTGCGCTGATGTACCCATAAGGTTCGAGGAGTTGGTCGATGAAAGTTCGTGCATCGGTGAAAAAGCTGTGCCGTAACTGCAAGATTATCCGCCGCGAAGGCGTCGTGCGGGTAATCTGCAGCGCGGAACCACGTCACAAGCAGCGCCAAGGCTGATTGTGAGCTGTGCTTAAGCCTGGCAGCTAGTGTGCTGCCGGGTTGATTAATTGTTTTTACAGCGATATCATCTCGCGCCCTATTTCTTGGCTTCCGGGGCGCAAGTAGCTGTCAATTGGAGTCCCACTGAATGGCCCGTATTGCAGGCGTTAACATTCCAGATAACAAGCATGCTGTTATCTCGCTGACCTACATCTATGGTGTCGGTCGCACCACTGCGCAGAAAATCTGTGCAGACGCCGGTGTAAACCCGGCCGCAAAGATCAAGGATCTGAGCGACGAGCAAATCGAACTGCTGCGCGGCGAAGTTGCGAAGTTCACCACTGAAGGTGACCTGCGTCGTGACATCAACATGAAGATCAAGCGCTTGATGGACCTGGGTTGCTACCGTGGCCTGCGTCATCGCCGCGGTCTGCCGGTTCGCGGTCAGCGTACCAAGACTAACGCTCGTACCCGTAAGGGTCCGCGTAAGCCGATCCGCAAGTAATCGCGCCAGCGAATCGACAGGAATTTACTCATGGCAAAACCTGCTGCTCGTCCTCGTAAAAAAGTCAAAAAGACAGTGGTTGATGGCATCGCCCACATCCATGCATCTTTCAACAACACCATCGTGACCATTACCGACCGTCAAGGTAACGCCCTGTCTTGGGCTACCTCCGGTGGTTCGGGTTTCCGCGGTTCACGCAAGTCCACCCCGTTCGCTGCTCAGGTAGCGGCTGAGCGTGCTGGTCAAGCTGCGCTGGAATATGGCCTGAAAAACCTCGACGTCAACGTCAAAGGTCCAGGTCCAGGTCGTGAGTCCGCTGTCCGTGCTTTGAACGGCTGCGGCTACAAGATCGCCAGCATCACCGACGTGACGCCGATCCCGCATAACGGGTGCCGTCCGCCGAAGAAGCGCCGCGTGTAATTCAGGAGACGATAGATAATGGCTCGTTACATTGGTCCAAAATGCAAGCTGGCTCGTCGTGAAGGCACTGACCTATTCCTGAAAAGTGGCGTTCGCGCTCTGGAATCCAAGTGCAATATCGAAGCAGCTCCAGGTATCCACGGTCAGCGCCGTGGCCGTCAGTCCGACTACGGCACACAGCTGCGTGAGAAACAAAAGGTTCGTCGTATCTACGGCGTACTTGAGCGTCAGTTCAGCGGCTACTACAAGCAAGCCGCTAGCCAGAAGGGCGCCACTGGCGAAAACCTTCTGCAACTGCTTGAGTGCCGTCTGGATAACGTCGTTTACCGTATGGGCTTTGGCGCTACCCGTGCCGAGTCTCGCCAATTGGTATCGCACAAGTCGATCACCGTTAATGGCAACGTTGTAAACGTCCCGTCCTTCCAGGTACGTGCTGGTGACGTGGTTGCGGTTCGTGAAAAGGCTAAAAACCAGCTGCGCATCGCTCAAGCCCTTGAGCTGTGTGCCCAGCGTGGCCGCGTTGAGTGGGTAGAAGTAGACGTTGAGAAGAAGTCTGGCACTTTCAAAAGTGTTCCAGCTCGCAGCGACCTCTCCGCCGACATCAACGAAAACCTGATCGTCGAGCTCTACTCCAAGTAAGGGCTAGAAAGTAGGTGCATCCATGCAGATTTCGGTAAATGAGTTTCTGACGCCCCGTCATATTGATGTGCAGGTCGTCAGCCCAACCCGCGCCAAGATCACGCTCGAGCCTCTCGAGCGTGGTTTCGGCCACACCCTGGGCAACGCGCTGCGTCGCATCCTGTTGTCCTCCATGCCTGGCTGTGCAGTAGTAGAAGCCGAAATTGACGGTGTACTCCATGAGTACAGCGCTATTGAAGGTGTTCAGGAAGATGTCATTGAGATCCTGCTCAACCTCAAGGGTCTGGCTATCAAGCTGCACGGTCGTGACGAAGTTACGCTGACCTTGTCCAAAAAAGGTTCGGGGGTGGTTACCGCTGCCGATATTCAGCTGGATCATGATGTCGAGATCGTGAATCCCGAGCATGTGATCGCGAACCTGGCGTCTAACGGCGCCTTGAACATGAAGCTCGTTGTAGCCCGTGGTCGTGGTTACGAGCCGGCTGACTCGCGTCAGAGCGACGATGATGAAAGCCGCAGCATTGGTCGCTTGCAGCTGGATGCTTCGTTCAGTCCGGTACGCCGTATTTCGTACGTGGTGGAAAACGCCCGTGTGGAACAGCGCACCAACCTGGACAAGCTGGTCATCGACCTGGAAACCAACGGTACCCTGGACCCTGAAGAAGCTATCCGTCGCGCCGCGACCATTCTGCAACAGCAGTTGGCCGCGTTCGTGGATCTGAAGGGCGACAGCGAACCAGTCGTGATTGAGCAGGAAGACGAGATTGATCCGATCTTGCTTCGCCCGGTAGACGATCTGGAGTTGACTGTACGTTCGGCGAACTGCCTTAAGGCGGAAAACATTTACTACATCGGTGACCTGATTCAGCGCACTGAAGTAGAACTGTTGAAGACTCCGAACCTGGGCAAGAAGTCCCTGACTGAAATCAAGGACGTCTTGGCCTCCCGCGGTCTTTCCCTCGGCATGCGCCTTGATAACTGGCCGCCGGCAAGTCTTAAGAAGGATGATAAGGCTACGGCCTGATCATCGTAATCACCGAACGTAGAGTTTCGGTAAGGAATGAACCATGCGTCATCGTAAAAGTGGTCGTCACCTAAGCCGCACGAGTTCGCACCGCAAGGCCATGTTCCAGAACATGGCGGTGTCGCTGTTTGAACACGAGCTGATCAAAACCACCCTGCCGAAAGCCAAAGAACTGCGCCGCGTTGCCGAGCCGCTGATCACCTTGGCCAAGGAAGACAGCGTTGCGAACCGTCGTCTGGCGTTCGACCGTACTCGGTCAAAGTCTGCCGTTGGTAAGCTGTTCAACGATCTGGGCAAGCGTTATGCCACCCGTGAAGGCGGCTACCTGCGCATTCTCAAGTGCGGTTTCCGCGCTGGTGACAATGCACCCATGGCGTACGTTGAGTTGGTTGACCGGCCTGTTGGCGGTGTTGTTGAAGCTGCTGAGTAAAGCACACTTCGATAAGACAGAAAACCGAGCCTAGGCTCGGTTTTTTGTTGCCTGTCATTTAGTTTAAATCTATCAGTCACCTGCACTTAATAAATGAGCCTTACCGCTTCGCCTTCTCCATAATTGTTCTCAACCGGGCGTTCCCCGGACTGAATGAAGGATGAGACGCCCATGAGCGATAAGAACACGTTGACCACCGCGAGCGGTGCACCCGTCGCAGATAACCAGAATTCTCGCTCTGCAGGCCCACGCGGGCCGCTGCTGCTGGATGATTTCCACTTGGTCGAGAAGCTGGCCCACTTTAACCGTGAAAACATTCCTGAACGGCGTGTTCATGCAAAAGGCTCAGGCGCCTTTGGTACATTCACCGTTACTCAGGACATCACTCGGTATACCAGTGCCAAGCTATTTAGCGATACCGGTAAGCAGACACCTATTTTCATGCGTTTCTCTACCGTAGGCGGCGAGCGTGGTTCTGCAGACACTGAGCGTGACCCACGGGGTTTCGCGATCAAGTTCTATACGGAAGAGGGCAACTGGGACATCGTGGGTAACAACACGCCTGTGTTCTTCATTCGTGATCCTATGAAATTCCCCGACTTCATTCATACACAAAAGCGCTTGCCTCAGAGCAACCTCAAAAGCGCTCAGATGATGTGGGACTTCTGGTCGCACTCGCCTGAATCACTGCACCAGGTCACCATTCTGTTCAGCGATCGCGGCATTCCCGACGGCTACCGCCATATGCATGGCTTTGGCAGTCACACCTATAGCCTGGTCAATGCACATGGCGAGCGCGTTTGGGTGAAGTGGCACTACAAAACCCAGCAAGGCATCAAGAACCTGGCCCCGGCTGATGCCGCACGCCTGGCAGGGACTGACCCTGATTATGCGCAGCGGGACCTGTTCACCGCTATTGAGCGCGGTGACTTCCCGCGTTGGAAAGTCTGCATCCAGGTGATGACCGAGGCGCAGGCTAAACAGCACCCTGAGAATCCCTTCGATGTGACCAAAGTCTGGTCGCAGAAAGAATTCCCGCTGATTGAAGTAGGTACATTGGAGTTGAATCGCAATCCTCAGAACTACTTTGCAGAGGTTGAACAGGCGGCCTTTGGCCCCAGCAACATGATTCCAGGCGTTGGTCTGTCTCCGGATCGCATGCTGCAAGGTCGCGTGTTCGCATATGCGGATGCACACCGTTATAGGGTTGGGACCAACTTCCAGCAATTACCCGTGAACGCCTCCGTCAACCCGGTGAACAATTACCAGCGAGATGGCGCCATGCGTTTCGGTAGCAATGGCGGCGCGCAGCCTAACTATGAGCCTAACAGCTACAGCAATGCGCCTAAGCAAGTGCCTGGATACGCAGAGCCTGGCTTGCCTATCAGCGGTGCTGCGGACCGGTACGATCACCGTGTGGATGAGGATTACTACAGCCATGCTGGCGCCTTGTTCCGCTTGATGGATGACGACCAGAAGCAATTATTGATTAGCAACATCGCGGGCACCTTGGAAGGGGTAAGTGAGGATGTGGTGCAGCGTCAGCTTGGCCACTTCTTTAAAGTGGACCCTGCCTACGGCGGCGGTATCGCTCAAGTGCTAGGCGTATCGCTTACCTAAGTGAAAACGCGAAAAAGAACCGCCCTCATTTGGGCGGTTTTTCGCATCTGTGTAGCGGTTTTTTGCCGGAATTCGCGTTTTTTTAACCCAGCAGCATCGACCTTGCGCCTGCCTTGGTCCACACTATGCCCTTCTGAAACGCAACGAGATGTGGGCTATGCAAGGTCATCCAGATGTTATCGACTACCTCAACACGCTGTTGACCGGCGAACTCGCGGCCCGCGACCAGTACTTTATTCATTCGCGGATGTATGAAGACTGGGGCTTTGCAAAGCTCTATGAGCGCATCAACCATGAGATGGAAGAGGAGGCCGGCCATGCCGATGCCCTCATGCGCCGTATCCTGATGCTCGAAGGCACACCGCGCATGCGCCCGGACGATCTTGACGTAGGCACCACGGTGCCAGAAATGCTGCAGAGCGACCTGCGGTTGGAGTACAAGGTGCGTGCAGCACTGTGCACGGGGATTGCGCTGTGCGAGCAGCACCGGGATTACGTTAGCCGGGACATCCTCAAACTGCAGCTGGCAGATACAGAAGAAGACCACACCTACTGGCTGGAAAAACAGCTAGGCTTGATTCGCCGCATCGGGCTGCAGAACTATCTGCAATCACAGATGGGTAACTAGCCTAAAGCATGCACTAGCGTTGTAGGAGTCAGCGAAGCTGGCGAGAGGTTCGCTAGCTCTTACACGCGGTAGAATTGAGCCTTCACCCAAGTCTATGCTTCCTCTCTGTAAGAGCCAGCGAAGCTGGCGAACCTCATTTCGGTAAAAGGTCAGGCCTTATCCCGCTCAAGCAGCGGCTTCAGGTACTTCCCGGTATAGGACTGCGACATCTTGGCGACTTGTTCTGGGGTGCCACAGGCAATAATCTGTCCGCCGCGTGAGCCACCTTCCGGCCCCAAATCCACAAGCCAGTCAGCCGTCTTGATCACATCCAGGTTGTGTTCGATTACCACTACGGTATTGCCATGGTCACGAAGTCGGTGCAGCACATCCAGTAACTGTTGAATGTCGGCGAAGTGCAAGCCCGTCGTAGGTTCATCAAGGATGTACAGCGTCTTGCCCGTATCGCGCTTGGACAGTTCCCGGGAAAGCTTTACCCGTTGTGCCTCACCACCGGATAGCGTAGTCGCGGATTGCCCCAGTTTGATATAGGACAAGCCCACATCCATCAGCGTCTGGAGCTTTCGCGCAAGGGCAGGCACTGCGTCGAAGAAGGTCCGGGCCTCCTCGATGGTCATGCCTAACACTTCATCGATGCTTTTGCCCTTGTAGCGAATCTCAAGGGTCTCCCGGTTATAGCGTTTGCTCTTGCACACGTCGCATGGCACGTAGATGTCGGGCAGGAAGTGCATCTCTACCTTGATAAGGCCATCGCCTTGGCAGGCTTCGCAACGGCCGCCCTTGACGTTGAAGGAGAACCGCCCCGGGCCATACCCGCGAGCCCGAGCCTCCGGCACGCCTGCGAACAACTCGCGAATCGGCGTAAACAAGCCGGTATAGGTAGCAGGGTTTGAGCGCGGCGTACGGCCAATGGGGCTCTGGTCGATGTCCACGACCTTATCCAGGTGCTGCAGCCCGTCGATGCTGTCATGCGCCGCAGGCTCAAGGGTAGTAGCACCATTCAACGCCGTGGCGCTCAGGGGGAACAGGGTATTGTTGATCAGGGTAGACTTGCCCGAGCCCGATACACCGGTTACACACGTCAGCAGCCCGATAGGGATCTCAAGGTCCACATTACGCAAGTTGTTGCCGCGCGCGCCCTTGATGCTGAGCGTGAGTTTTTTGTCTCTAGGCGTGCGTTTGGCCGGGTAAACAATCTTCTTGCGCCCAGAGAGGTAGGCGCCGGTCAGTGAGTCTGGGTGCGCCATGACTTCTTCCGGCGTGCCCTCGGCGACAATAGCGCCACCGTGTACCCCCGCACCCGGGCCGATATCAACCACATAGTCAGCCAAGCGGATCGCGTCCTCATCGTGCTCTACCACAATAACGGTGTTGCCGATGTCTCGCAGGTGATTGAGGGTTGCCAGCAGCCGGTCGTTGTCGCGCTGGTGCAAGCCAATGGAGGGTTCGTCCAGAATGTACATCACCCCGACCAGACCAGCACCAATCTGGCTGGCCAGGCGAATACGCTGCGCCTCTCCGCCGGACAGGGTGTCAGCGCTCCGATCAAGCGTGAGGTAATCCAGGCCTACGTTCACCAGGAACTGCAAGCGCTCGCGAATTTCCTTGAGGATCTTGTCGGCAATCTCGCCCTTACGGCCGGTAAGCTGTAGCCCGCCAAAGTAATCCCAGGCCTCACCAATAGGCAGGCCGGTAACCGCAGGGAGCGTTTTCTCACCTACCCACACATGGCGAGACTCACGCCGCAGGCGCGTGCCTCGGCATTCAGGGCAAGGCTGTGTACTCAGGTACTTAGCCAGCTCCTCACGAACACTGGTGGATTCGGTTTCCCGATAACGACGCTCCAGGTTCGGGACAATCCCCTCGAACGGGTGAGAGCGTTTGACGATATCGCCTCGGTCGTTCAGGTACCGGAAATCAACGTTATCGCGGCCACTGCCGTACAGCAGCAACTTCTGCTTCTCTGCCGGCAATTCGCCAAAGGGTTTTTCCAGGCTGAACGCATAATGTTTGGCCAGGGACCCTAGCATCTGGAAGTAATACACATTACGTCGGTCCCAGCCGCGAATGGCGCCCTCACCCAGGGTGAGCTCACCATTGACCAAGCGTTTGGGGTCGAAGAACTGCTTTACACCCAAGCCGTCGCAGGTGGGGCAAGCGCCTGCCGGGTTGTTGAAGGAAAACAGCTTGGGTTCCAGTTCGCTGATGGCGTGACCGCAAATGGGGCAAGCGAAACGGGCGGAGAAAATGATGTCTTCGCCAGTATCGCCTTCTTCCATAGGCGCCACTAAGGCAATGCCGTCGGCCAACTTCAGCGCGGTCTCGAAGGATTCGGCCAGCCGTTGCTGCAGATCGGCGCGCACCTTGAAACGGTCCACCACCACGTCGATACTGTGCTTCTTTTGTTTATCCAGCTTGGGCGCTTCGTCCAGCTCATGCAGCTTGCCATCGATCCGGGCGCGTACAAAACCTTGGGCACGCAGCTCTTCCAAAACGCCCAAGTGCTCGCCCTTGCGCTCACGGATCACAGGCGCCAATAGCATCAAACGGCGCCCTTCAGGCTCGGCCATGACCAGGTCGACCATCTGCGAAACGGTTTGTGCTTCCAGGGGGGTGTCGTGGTCGGGGCAGCGCGGTGTACCCACGCGGGCATAGAGCAGGCGAAGGTAATCGTAGATCTCGGTGATCGTCCCCACCGTGGAGCGGGGGTTGTGAGAGGTGGATTTCTGCTCGATCGAAATGGCCGGCGACAATCCTTCGATGGTGTCGACGTCAGGCTTTTCCATCATCGACAAAAACTGCCGGGCGTAGGCCGACAGCGACTCGACGTAACGCCGTTGACCCTCCGCATAGAGGGTGTCGAACGCGAGGGACGATTTGCCAGAGCCCGAAAGGCCGGTAATGACGATCAACTTGTCGCGGGGCAGGGTGAGGTCGATGTTTTTCAGGTTGTGGGTGCGTGCCCCACGAATCAGGATCTTGTCCAAGGCGGCCTCGCTCGGCGGGCATAAACACAAAGTATACGGGGGCTGCCGGGCAAACTCACTTCCCGGCGTACTGCGCCCAAAGGGGCCCGAATTGAATGCGCCCACCGGCCATGAAAATCCATTCATGTGGCATAGCGTCACTCAATGTGCCGTCAAACGATGGGACTGGTAGAATCTCGGCCGGTTCACACGAGGTATCTCCATGCAAGATCTCCACAGCGAACGCATGAGCGGCGGCGAAACCCGCGCGGCTGCCGGCCTGGCATTGGTGTTTGCGTTTCGCATGCTAGGCATGTTCATGGTGCTGCCAGTATTGGCGACCTATGGCATGGAATTGAACGGGGCTACCTTGCCGCTCATTGGGCTGGCCATCGGCGCGTACGGGCTGACGCAGGCCGTGCTGCAAATCCCCTTTGGCATGATCTCCGACCGGGTGGGCCGCTTGCCGGTGATCTACGTAGGCCTGGTAATGTTCGCCATTGGCAGCCTGGTAGCGGCGCAGGCGGACGGCATTTGGGGGGTGATCCTCGGGCGCGTGCTGCAAGGCGCTGGGGCCATCTCTGCGGCGGTCATGGCGTTGCTGTCAGACCTCACCCGGGAGCAACATCGCACCAAGGCAATGGCCATGATTGGCATGAGTATCGGCCTGTCGTTTGCCGTGGCCATGGTGGTAGGGCCACTGCTGACCCGTGCGTTCGGGCTCAAAGGGCTGTTTTTCGCCACGGCTGTGTTGGCCTTGCTTGGGGTGCTGATCGTCGCGTTCGTGGTGCCGCGCTCCACGCGCGCGCTGCGTCACCGAGAATCGGGCGTTGCCCGCCAAGCCCTGGGCCCCACACTGCGCCACCCCGATCTGCTGCGCCTGGATGCGGGTATTTTCATCCTCCACGCTATCCTCATGTCCAGCTTCGTCGCTCTGCCACTGGCGTACGTCGAGCGCGCCGGCCTGCCAAAAGAACAGCACTGGTGGGTGTACCTGACCGCGCTGCTGGTTTCATTCTTCGCAATGATTCCGTTCATCATCTACGGCGAAAAGAAGCGCAAGATGAAACGCGTGCTCTTGGGTGCGATCGCAGTGCTGGCGCTGACCGAGCTCTATTTCTGGGCATTCGCTCAGAGCCTGAGTGGTTTGGTTATCGGCACGGTGGTGTTCTTCACCGCGTTCAACCTGCTGGAAGCCTCGCTGCCTTCACTGATTAGCAAGGTGTCGCCTGCAGGCGGAAAGGGCACCGCGATGGGGGTGTATTCCACCAGTCAGTTCCTGGGTGCCGCGCTTGGCGGCATTCTAGGCGGGTGGATGTTCCAACACGGGGGGCTGGGCGGGGTGTTCCTGGGCTGTGCGGTATTGCTCATGTTGTGGGTAGCTATTGCTGGTACTATGCGGGAACCGCCCTATGTGACCAGCCTACGCCTGCCTCTTTCGCCTGAGTCGCTGCAGGACACCGGGCTGAGCGAGCGGCTAATGGCCGTCCCAGGGGTAACGGATGCGGTAGTGGTGGCCGAGGAAGCTGCCATCTACATCAAACTGGACACGAAAATTTTGGACCGCACGGCGTTGGACGCGTTGGTAAACCCACGTCACGCTAAGTGCGAAGCCTAGGAGAACGTTATGGCCCGCGGGGTTAACAAAGTCATACTGGTCGGCACTTGCGGTCAGGATCCTGAAGTCCGCTACCTGCCCAACGGCAACGCCGTGACCAACCTGAGCCTGGCTACCAGCGAACAATGGACCGACAAGCAGAGCGGCCAGAAGGTCGAGCGCACCGAATGGCACCGGGTGTCCATGTTTGGCAAGGTCGCGGAAATCGCTGGTGAATACCTGCGCAAGGGTTCTCAGGTGTACATCGAGGGCAAGCTGCAAACCCGCGAGTGGGAAAAAGACGGCATCAAGCGTTACACCACTGAAATCATCGTGGACATGCAAGGTACCATGCAGCTACTGGGTGGCCGCCCACAGGGTGATCAGCAAGCACCCAGCGGCGGCGGCAACGGCGGCGGCAATTACAACCAGGCGCCACGCCAGCAGGCCCCCCGTCAGCAATCGCAGCCCGAACAGCAGTCGCGCCAGGCGCCTCAGCAGCAGCCTGCACAGCAGCAAGCACCGGCTGATTTCGACAGCTTTGATGACGATATTCCGTTCTAACGCACACCTTAAACACGCCTCCTAACGGTCAAGTAAAAGCCCCCGCCGTGCGTTTACACGGCGGGGCTTTTGCGTTCAACGGCATATTGCAAGGCTTCGCTGCTTACTCTTCTGACTGGAGCCGCCGCTCAACGCGGCTGCGAACCATTTGTTCGAAGGCCTGCTTGGCGGACGTTTTTGATTCAGCGGAGATAGGCACGAATGGGTGGCCAACCTCGCTAAAACCAGCGGCCTGGTTAAAACCCGCTTGATAGCGCAACACGGACTTGGGCACATAGGTCCCGGATTCGTTGGTATAACCTTTCACTTGCCCATCTGCGAACGTCACCGTTCCCGCATACCGCACATCTTTGGCATTGCCGGCGAGCAGTGCATGGGCATTCTGCCCGTTGATTACGTTGCCAAGACGAATCTGACCGTCAAGTAAGGTAACGAAGATAAAAGGCCCGTTGAGTTTTTCCAGACTCAATGAACCGTCGGGCGGCGTGCCTCGCCAGACACCGTCTTCGCCGCATATGGCCAGTTGCGGTGGCTGCTTGGCAGGGGTTCCGGCGTCACCGTATCTACCGGACACCCTCTGGGCTATTTTCAGATTGACTGGACCAACACCCCCAGGAAACTGCCCGTTTGCGCGGCCCTCAAGCTTCATGCGAATGCGAGCATCTTCGTCGGCAGGGGGCGTGTCGAGCTCCAATGCGTCATGGGCTCGCTTCTTGTCTTGTTTCGGCAGCGTAGACGGGGTGCCGTAGGAGCGCCCTGGCGGCACCAATCCGGTCACTCGACGCTCATTACTGCTTATTTTTGCTTGTTTGGCGGGGGGCTCCTCACTTGCGGAACGTTCACCAATGGCTGCAGAGACCGAGGCATTCGCATTCGAGACCTTCAAGCGATCTACTTCGCCCCTGGCATTGATGCCAAACGTAACCTGCTCGGCGCCACGAAACGGTTGAGAAAGTTCAAAGCGCCCGCCATCGTTTTCGCACACCGGGTGCATGACGGCAACGCTGCCCTCTAGCGCTGCCACCGCATGATCGATAAGCGCGGCGTTAGCCTCGGACAGTAACTTTTTTTGCCCTTCGAGCCATGGCGTCGAAACTGTTCGGTTTGGGCCAAACAACGGATCTACAGTGCGAACGTCAGCGCTGCGTTCTGCACGTTGAATAGGCTCCTGCGCCGCGGGTGCTGCTGTTTGGTGAGCGCCAGGTGGCGTTATCATGGTGTGCAATGTTCCACAGGTACGTGGTGATAAGTCGCATAAAAGTGCAGTTGGGTTCCTTAGTAAAGCCGCAGCCTGTACCACGGCTGACCTCTTATCCCTTCCAATGCCGCTCACACACTTGTGCCACCCGTGGATGCCGGTCTATCAGCAGCAACATCTCATGAACCTGAGGGCGGGCGGTGCGCAGGTACTCACGTGTGCCTGACCAACGGGAAATCACCGAGGCAATGATTTCAGGGGCGCCTGGCGTTTTCGGCTGCCAGCAAGCCTGCGGTGTGAAGGTGTCGCTGAACACCGCCCACTGGTGATAGAGACGAGCCGTTGCACCCGCCACCAGACGCTGTGAGTGCTCCGGGGTAGCGTCGCTCAGCCAGCGCTCCGGGTAGTCGATGATGCCGATGGCGGCATAGCAGTTGGTTGCCAGGTACACCATGCTGCGCAACTGCTGTGTTTGCAGCTCGGCCAACGGCGAAAGCAGGCCCGACGACGGGAAGCTAAGCCCAAGGTGGATCAGAATCGCGGCGCTTTCGGTAAGCACCTGACCATCAGGGAGCAATAAGGTAGGCACCTGCCGCAACGGGTTGACGCGCTGGAGTTCGTCGTCGTTGCCGGGGGCCTCAGCGTTCGTTACCTCATATTCAACCTTGCAATACCTCAAGGCGATTTCCACTGCCGCCGAGCCTGATCTAGGTGCGCCAAACAGTCTGTACATTCAGGCCTCCAATGGGTAGGTATTGCTTCATGACTATGGCGCGGGGCCTGTTATGCATGGCCCGCGATTAACGTGAGTACGTCATCCAGGAACCGACCTTCCACTGGGTCTGTGCCATCGCGCAGATAACCCGGCAACCGTTGCTGGAATTCCCCTCGGTCGGCTGGCTTGAATTCCAGCAACGCTTCCAGCATGGCAGGCCGTAGTAAGCGGCGGTTCAGGGCGGTGTCTGGCAAGGCTGGGCGAATGACCTGCTCCTCCAGATAAAGCAGCCTTTCCCGAAGGCTTGAGCCTGGTTCAGCGGCAAGCACCTCTGCGTGCTGCGCTTGCCGGGCGACTGTTTGCAGGATTACCTCCTGCTCCGCTGCTGCCTCTGCGTGCGCCTGCAGGGCTGGGTCGGTACGCAGGGTAGCGAGCTCTTGCAGCAGCGGTTCGAGTTGCAAGCGGGCATTACGGAACCAGTCCACGGACCAAATCCGCCGAATACGCCAGCCCAATTGCTCCAATACGCTTTGACGCAAGCGGTCTCGGTCGCGGACCGACTTCGCTGAATGGTACGCCGCCCCATCGCACTCCACGCCCATGAGGTAGCGGCCTGGCTGCCCAGGGTCACGCACCGCCAGGTCAATGAAGAAGCCCGCCACGCCCACCTGGGGTTCGCACTGGTAGCCGTGCCGTTCCAAGGCCTCGATCACGGCCACTTCGAAATCGCTGTCAGGCGCGCGATCGCTTTCGCGAATAGTCGGCATGCGCCCGGATTCCGCGAACAGCAAGAAGTCGCGCAGCGCCTGGACGCCTCGGCTGGAGGTGCCAGTGATCAACACATCACTGCCGGTGAAGGACGAGAACACCTGCATGCGCTTTTTCGAGCGCGTAAAGAGTACGTTCAGCCGACGCCAGCCATCACCACCGTTAATAGGCCCAAAGCGTTGAGGCACGCTGCCGCCGATCTCCAGGGGGCCATAGGTGGCCGAGATGTAGATCACGTCCCGCTCATCCCCCTGGACGTTCTCCAGGTTTTTGATGAACAGGGGTTCGGCCGAGGCCTCGCTACGCTCCCGCGCTGCCTGCAACGCAGGGTTTTGCTTGGCGAGTTGTTCCAGAGCGCGTTCGATCTGGTCCGCCTGCTTGAGGTTCATTGCAACCACGCCCAGGGACTCTTCCGGCCGATGCAGCAAGTGATGCTCAATGGCGTTGGCCACCAAGTCGGCCTCTTCGACGTTGCGCTGCTCGACGAATCGGCCATGGGCCACCTTGACGAACTTCACGCCAAATTCAGCAGACTCACGGTGTGGCGAGGGGTACACCACCAGATTGCCGTCATAGAAGGCCTTGTTAGAAAACGCGATCAGGCTTTCATGGCGCGAGCGGTAGTGCCACCGCAAGCGGCGCAATTTGAACAGCGGCATGGCGGCTTCGAGAATGCTCTCTGAGTCTTGCGCCAGTGAGAGTTCGTCGGTGTCCTCGTCATCGTCGCCGCCTTGGCGTGCGAAGAAGTTGGTAGGCGGCAGCTGTTTGGGGTCGCCCACCACCACCAGTTGAGCCCCTCGGGAAATAGCCCCCAGCGCTTCTTCCGGGCGCATCTGAGAGGCCTCGTCCATGACCACGATGTCAAAATGCACTTTGCCGGCAGGCAAGTACTGGGCTACGGCCATGGGCGACATCATGAAGCAGGGCTTGAGCCCTTGCAGCGCCTCGGCTGCTCGCAGCATGAGCGAACGAATCGGCTCATGGCGGGTTTTTTTGCTGGCCTCGTTCTTCAACAGCGCCAGTTGCGTGCGCTCTTTCACTTTGCCGGAGTTGTTGCCTTCAGGCACCGGGTGCTGGTCTATCTGCGCGGCCAATTGCTCACGCTGAAGCCTGGCCAGTTGGCTGTCGATGTCTGCAAACCGGGCACGAACAGCCTCCTGGCTTTTACCCGAAAACTGGCCAAGGGCCGGGTTGTCTTCGAGTAACTGCTTGGCCCATGCGTCCAGCAGGCCCAATTGGCACGCGTCCTGGGTGCGGTCGGCCGGGAGGGTTTTGTTCTCCACCGCCTGGATGACGGCTTCAAAACCTAGCTCAGCCAGCCGGTTGCGCAACCGGCGATACTCCAGCCAGTGCTCCAGAACGTCGTCGTTGTTCGCAGCCCATTGCAGCCGCTGCACACAACGCTCCAAGCGAGCCTGGTCCGTACTCAACCACCACTGCGCAGGCTCCAAGGCCGCAGACGTGCAGAACTGTTCAAAGCCTTCTCGCCACGCCTGAGCGGCGTCGGTCAACGCGCTGCCGTGCTCATGCCAGGCGGTAACTACCTGTTCTGCTTGCTTGGGCGTGCAGCCGAGCAGCCGGCCGACGAGCGCCGGAGTGACTGGCAAGCCCATGACAGGCCTGGCCAGGGCAAGGCTGTGGCGCCACTTCAATAGCAGTGCACCGGCTTGGGATGGGTTATCGAAGGTAAGGGCTGCTTCGCCGCTGAGGCTTTCGAGTACAGTGGTATTCTGCTGCTGCGCAGCTGCGCGCTCTTGCCAACGCTCGACGGTTTTGGTCAGTTCAGCAACGCGGCCCAGCGTGGGGCGTTGTTCGCTGATCAGCGGCAGGAGGTCATTAAGGGCGGTACCCAGCACCTGCACCAGGTGACGGTACAGCCCGTCGGCCGCGAGCAGGTCCTGGGATTGCAAGGCAAGGGCATCGAACGCAAGCAAGGCTTCTAACGCGGCGCGATGTTCGAGTACTCCGTCGAGGTACGCTTTGACCTGTGGGGCGGTGGTCAACGTCGCGTCCAGAACAGCTGCCTCCTCTGTGAGCAGGTACTCCGCTATCCAGACGGAGCCCCCAAAACCACGGCCGCAGGCTTCTCGCAACGCGCGGTACCAACCGCGCAGGGTGATAAGGCTGTCGGTGTCAGTGTGAACACCGTTGAAATGCTCACCGAGGCTATCGCGGTAAGCCTTGTGGTCGTTGAGTTGTGCGACTTGATGCGCATAGGCAATGCCATGTACCAAGGCCTCGCGGGCCGCAGTGAAGGTGACCCCTGGGCGGGTAAACGCCATCAGTTCCTTGCGCGCAGCCCGCCATGGGCCTTTGAGCCAACGGAACAGCGAGGGGTCGTCCAGTACGCGTTTCAGATCTTCCAGGCGGGTAGCGTCCGGCAAGCGCTCAAGGCTCAAGCCCTGGCTGGCCTGGTCTTGTGAGTGCTTGATGCGCTCGATGCGCACGCTCAGCTCGGGCAAGTGCTGGTCCAGCGCGGCCTCTTCAAAGCGTTTGTGCCGGTACTCAGCCAGCGACAATGGCATCTGCTGTAGCCACTCGAGCAACGACTTGAGTTTTTCAAGGCCTTGCTTGTCGGTCCCAAGTGAAGGGGCTACGCCACGTCGACCGATGGCCTGAAGCAAAGGGTGTAGCAGAACGGCCTCGTCGAGCACGGCTCGGGCCTGCTGTACCTGTTCCAGTAGGCTATTGAGCGAAAGGGCCGGGCTATCGTTGTGCTGACGGATGACAAGGCAGGCACGTTGCAGGGTGGCCAGTGCCTCAGGCGAAGTCACCGCCGCAGGCTGAAGAGCAGCGCCCAGCTCCACCTGCTGACGCATGAGCGCATCGGTTTCCTCCAGCCAGGCCTGCAAGTGGTCGCAGGTGGCCGCGTCAAGCCGCTGAATCAGTGTCCAGTCTTCGTCCCCTTTAGGCAGCGGCACCGCGACCAGCGCCACGGCCAGGTCCTGGAGCTGTGAAGGCGAGAGCGTGGCGATGCCTGGTGTGTCCAGGGCGGCGGCCACCTGGCTGCGTATTACCTCCAGCGTTTGCAAGGCTTCAATGGCGGCGTGCAGGTTCTCGAACAGCTCAGCCCGCTGCGGGCCATTCACGTGGGTAAGCGTAGAGCCGAACCAAGGGTGGGTTTCGAGATGGCCGGCTTGACCTGCTTCTTCAGCGGTACGGCTGTAGAGGTGGGCAAAGTAGCCTGCCTGTTCGCTGACCTGCCGAGTGTCCAGCTGCGCTGCGGCGGCAGGGTGGAAGTCAGCGGGCCGCACGCTCAGCGATTCGCGCAGTCGGGTCGCCTGCATCAATATCTGGTGGGCACTCAGGCCGGTGTTGGCGTAAGGCGCGTGCAGTTGCTGCACGTGGGTATTGAGTTGCTGTTTAAGCTGCTCGTAGTTGGCGATCAGTGCGTTCAGCTGCGCCGGCGCACGGTAGCTACCCCGGTTGCTGATGCGGGCCCCAATGCTGGAAGCGACGGCGCTCTTCTGGCTTTTATGACTGTGCAGCTCCAGGCAAAACTCCCCTAGCCCTGCGCGGGTCAGGCGGTTTTTCACCACCTCCAGGGCCGCTCGTTTTTCAGCCACAAACAGCACTTTCTTGCCCTGCGCCAACGCCGCCGAGATCATGTTGGTGATGGTCTGAGACTTACCGGTGCCCGGTGGCCCCTCGATCACCACGTCTTCTCCCCGCATAACGTCTACCAGTGCGCTGTGCTGCGAGCTGTCGGCGTCATCGATAAGGGGGTACTCGTGATGAACATCCTGGAGTTCGTCAATGGCGTATTCGGCACTGAAGCCGCTAGGGGGCGCCTCGGCCTGAGCCGCATCACCCAGGCCGATCAACCGCTGCACGAGGCTGTTCTGTAGCAGCGTCGTGTTCTTGGCCGGTTCCAGGTCCAGGTACATCATCAGCTTGCCGAACTCGAACAGGCCAAGCGAGGCGTAGCGGTGCAGCTTCCACTCCGGCTTGACCGTCAGCACGGTGGCCCGCACCTGCTCGAAATACGCTTCAGGCAGCACGTCGTCTGTGATCGCTGGCAACGCAATGCCAAAATCGCGGCGCAGTTTCTCGCGAAGCGACAGGTTGGTCAGAATGTCTTCGCCGGTGTGCACCACCTCGTAGTCAAAGGTGGCAGTCTTGGTGTTCAGCTTGCCCTTGTCCAGCCGAACGGGCAGCAGTATCAGCGGCGCCAGTCGGGTGCTGTGCTTGCCTATTACCGACTCGTCCCATTCCAGAAACCCGATAGCCAGGTACAGGATATTGGCACCGGTTTCGTCCAGCGACAGGCGCGCCTGGGTGTAGAGCAATTGCAGGCGTGCTTCGAGTTCAGAGGGGTAATACAGGGTTTGGATGGCGTCGTCGGTGTGCTTGCGGCCAGCGGCAGGTGCGGCTAGCGGCAGCTCATAGTCGATATTCATGCCCAGCACCTGCGCCCAGGCTTCTGCCGTAGGTGGCTTTTTAAGCTCAACGACGTTGCCGGTCTGTTCGTCACGGCACAGGTAACCGCGTTCAAGCAGTTGCTTCTCGGTAGGGTCAGGCACGGGCGCGAAGCGCATGGCCTGCTCGTCGGTCAGGGTTTCGAACAGGTGGTCGGGCAGTTCATCGATGATGCGCGCGAAACGCTTTGAGCGCGCATGCGAAAAATTCAGCAGGCGGTTTCGCGCGCTCAGGTCTAGCAAGCGGCTACGTAGTTTTTCCAGGCTCTCTGGGCTGGCCGCGGGTTCGTCCGGGCGTTCTCCTTCCACTTCACCTGTTCGTTCATCAGGGGAGGGCGGCGAGGAAATGTGCGATTGCTCTGTCATTGAGCGGGTCCATTACGTGCGGGAAGCGGATGCAGGCGGAGTTGTCGATAGAAGCGGCGGGGAAGGTGGGGGAGGAACCCGTGGCGAACAAGTGCGGAGTTGGCCTTTCCATGGTGTCTCGCGGCAAATCTGAACTGCGTTTTGGCTACAGTAGCGAGCCGTCAGGCTTGGGTAAAGCACGGCGGGGGCCAGCATGCGACGGTAATATCTTTTTGGACGAATGGCGTGCTAATTTCGAGGCCTTGCCCCATTCATTCTCTTGCTAAAGGCGCCATGAGTCGATCGCAACCACGTTGACCACACGCTAATGCCAGGCCATGCCCGAATAGCCATTTTACTGTTGAAAGTAGCCTTGGGCAGTTATGAAAAGGCGGCCCGCTGCCGATACAGCAGTTACGCACACTAGGCTGGTCATCATGCTCCGGAAGATACCCATCGCTGAACTGGCCGTAGGCATGTTCATTCACGAAGGCGTGGGGGACGGCATCACTCAGACCTTGTGGAAAACCGGTTTCAAGATCCAGCATCCGGTAGACCTGGCGCGCATTATGGCGGCCGGCATGACCGACGTGTACATCGACACGTCCAAGGGCATTGACGCCCCGCCACGCTTTATCATCGAGGCGCCTGCCCCGGTCAGCCTTGAGGAGGAGGTGAGCCGCGCCGTTGAGGTGTGTGCCCGTGCCAAGCGGGCCGTGGCCAGCATGTTTAATGATGCACGCTTGGGCAAGGCCGTTAGCGACGAAGCCGCGGTGGCCACAGTTGAAGAAATCAGCCTGTCGGTCATGCGTCACCCTCATGCCTTGATTAGCTTGGCGCGCCTCAAAACCGCTGATGAATACACCTACATGCACTCGGTCGCCGTGTGTGGCCTGATGGTAGGGCTGGCACGCCAGCTGGGTCATCCGCCAGCGTGGGTGCTGGAATCAGGCACGGCGGGCCTGCTTCACGATATCGGCAAGATAGCGATCCCCACTGAAATATTGGATAAGCCAGGCCGACTTGACGCCGCAGAGTACGCCATCGTGCGTAGCCACCCGGTACGTGGCGTGGAGATTCTCAGGCAAAGTGGCTTCCTGAACATCGCCGCCATTGATGTGTGTATGCACCACCATGAGAAGTTCGATGGCACGGGTTATCCCCATGGCCTGGCGGGTGAACAGATCAGCACCATGGCCCGTATGGGCGCCCTGTGCGACGTATACGACGCCATTACCTCTGTGCGCCCCTACAAACAACCCTGGAGCCCTGCCCACGCATTAAAGGAGATGGCTTCGTGGAAAGGGCATTTCGATAACCACCTGTTCCAGGCCTTCGTGCGCACCGTGGGGATTTACCCTGTAGGTGCGTTGGTGCGCCTGGCCAGTCAACGGTTAGGGCTGGTGATAGAGCAGAATAACGGTGCGCTCCTGGCCCCCAGGGTGCGGCTACTGCTTGACTGCAAGCGCCGGCAACTGCTTGCGCCCACAGAGATCGACCTGACGACAGGGGAGGACCGTATCGTCGGAATCGAGACCGCCGAGGCATGGGGGTTGCGCGATCTGGAGGCCGTCTGGTCTGGCATGGCGATGCCGCGTTACCCTCTGTTCAGTTAGGTCGCCCCAAAACACGCCTCCAGGGGTGACGAATGCCCCATAAACCCGCAAAATGGCCAGTCGTGCGTGGTATCGCCACGCGACACCCTTTGGATTGGACCTGTTTAATCTATGCGAATGCGCCTACTGCTGTTGGGCGGCGATAGTGCCCTTGGTCAGGCGCTGATCCGTCTGGGGAGAGAAGAAGAAATCGACTTCCTCGCGCCCTCTGCGCCGGAGACGGGCTGGACTGCCTCAAGCGTGACCCAGTGCCTCGATGAGGCCCGCCCCGATGTGCTGGTTAACCTGGCCTACTACTTCGACTGGTTCCAGGCCGGTGAGGTAAACGAGGCTCGCTTTGTCGATCAGGAGCAGGCAGTCGAACGCTTGGCCGAGCTGTGCGAGCACCACGGCATGGTATTGGTCCAACCGTCGAGCTACCGAGTGTTCGACGGTGCGCGAGCGACTGCCTACAGCGAAAAAGACGAACCCTTACCCTTGGGGCTGCGTGGCCAGGCATTGTGGCGTATCGAGCAAAGCGTGCGCGCCAATTGCCCGCAGCACGTGTTGCTGCGCTTCGGCTGGCTGCTGGACGACAGCCATGAAGGCGTGCTGGGGCGCTTCCTTCGGCGTGCTGAAACCACAGAGCACGTTCTGTTGGCGGATGACCGGCGCGGAAACCCCACGCCGGTAGACGATGCCGCGCGAGTGATACTGTCCGTGCTCAAGCAACTGGACTGCGCCGCGCCGTTATGGGGCACATACCACTACGCAGGCAACGAAGCCACAACGGCGGTTGCCTTGGGCCAGGCCATTCTGACCGAGGCGGCAGGCTTGAGTGAGCTAAGGGTGCAAGCGCCTACCCCCCAGGCGCACGCTGCGCTTGCGGATGCACTCGAAGAACCGCAACATGCGGTACTGGCCTGCAAGAAAATCCTTCACACCTTCGGTATCAAGCCTCGTGCCTGGCGCACCGGGGTGCCTGCCCTGTTGCAACGGTACTACCGCCATGACTGAACGCCCCATCCTGATCACGGGAGGCGCCGGCTTCATCGGCTCGCACCTGGCAGACGCGCTGTTGGCGCGAGGTCACTCGGTGCGTGTGCTGGATAACCTCTCGACGGGCAAGCGTGCCAACCTGCCATTGTCTAACCCCCGTCTTGAGCTACGGGTAGGCGACGCTGCCGACCCCCAGCTTATGGCTGAGGTGGTACAGGGCTGTAGTGCGGCAGTTCACTTGGCAGCGGTGGCTTCGGTACAGGCCTCGGTAGACAACCCCGTGGCAACCCACCAGAGTAATTTTGTAGCCACGCTGAACCTGTGCGAAGCCCTCCGCGCCAACGGCGTCAAGCGCGTGCTTTTTGCGTCCAGTGCGGCAGTGTATGGCAATAACGGCGAAGGCCAGGCAATCGATGAAGGCCTGCCAAAGGCCCCGCTCACCCCCTATGCGGTGGATAAGCTGGCCAGCGAGCAGTACTTGGATTTCTACCGTCGTGAGCATGGGCTGGAGCCCGTAGTGTTCCGTTTTTTCAATATCTACGGCCCGCGCCAAGACCCCTCTTCCCCGTACTCCGGCGTCATCAGCATCTTTGCCCAGCGGGCACAGGCTCAGCGGCCCATTACCGTATTTGGTGATGGGGAGCAGACCCGAGATTTCTTTTACGTCGAAGACCTGGTGGGCCTGCTGGTACAAGCCCTGGAGGCCCCCGAGGCGCACCCTGGCCCGTTCAACGTGGGGCTGAATCAGGCTATTTCGCTTAACCATCTGTTGGCGGCACTGGCAACCGTAGTGGGGGCGTTGCCGTCGATTACCCACCAGCCACCGAGGGCAGGGGATATCAAGCACTCACGCGCCGACAATCATCAGTTGCTGGCGCATTTTGTGCTCGACGAGGTTACGCCGTTGGAAGAGGGCCTGCGGCGCTTGCTGGGGCGTTGATTCTGAACGGGGTTTAGAACCTATACCCTAGCCCTACCATGTATACCCATGGGTCCACGTCGACGTTGACCTTGGTACGGCCCACGCCCAGGGCCGTCGGCCCGTCTATGCTGGCCTTGGTATTGATGTCTGCGTACCACACGGCGGCGTTGAGCATCAGGTGGTCATTGAGCATGTAGTCCACGCCCACCTGACCGGCCAGGCCGATGGAATCCTGCAGCTTGAAGTTGCTGAAGCCTTGGGCCTTGCGCTCGCTACTCAGGTCTTCATCGAAAAACAGCGTGTAGTTCACGCCAATCCCGGCGTAAGGCTGGAAGCGCGAGTTCGGTGCCATGGGGTAGTACTGAACGCTGAGGGTGGGAGGCAGTTGGCGAATGTCGCCCAGCTTGCCGTCGAGCCCATCGATGCCAGTGGCTGCGCTGATGCCTTTAACCCCTACCCGGTGCTGAAAGGGTGTGGCGGCCAGCAACTCGATGCCTACGTGGTCGGTCAGCATATAAGCCAAAGCCAGGCCTAGCTGGGTATCGCCGTCCAGGGTAGCGCGGGTACCGCTAACCCGTGCCCCGTCGAGTTTCAGCTCCCCGCTGTCCTCGGCCGGTGACACCTTGGCGGCGCCCGCACGGATGATGAAGTCCCCGGCCTGGTGAGCGAAGGCGGCCGGCGTTGCTAGCGCCAGCCCCAGCAGCGCGGCACTCAATACAGACGTTTTCATGACAGCTCCATTGGTAAATGAACAATGGTTCAATCCTGAACGTGTACCAAGGGCACTCTATTGATCTGGGTCAGTAAACGCCGGCGGCAGGGGTGCGACCTGCTGCCACACCGGCCGCTCAATCAGGCAGCTCGTAGGCGAAGATTTTTTCGCCTTCCAGCTGGTACCCGGCCTCTGCCAACTCGCTGCTGGTGGACTTGACCTGCAGCTTGCCTTCGACCCAGTACGGCTGGTACAGCTCGTCGACCTTGACGCCAGCCTCCGTCACCACATGCACGATCTGGTTCGATGGGGGCGGTGGCACATGAATGCAGGCCCCGTAGTAAGGAACGAGCAGAAAGTCTGTGGTGCGGCCGTCCTCGCCTACTTCCAGAGGAACGATATAGCCCGGCAAGCGTACTTGCTGGCCGTCCAGCGCGGCGACCACAGGCGCGTGAGGGGCGACTTGATGCGCTGCTGGCGCTGCCTCTGCCAGCCCCGTGCCTAACGTGGACAGGTCGTGCATGGGGGTAAGCACTGGGGCGATCTTCGGCGCGTCGGGCGGCACTAACGCCTCCCAGGTCAAGACCTGCACCGGCACCGCATTCGCAACGCCGGCGAACGTCAGCAGGGCAGTCATCAGCAGCGCACGCATGGAAGCCTCCTCACAAGTGAACCGTCAGGCCGTCAGCCAGTGATTGCCGGTAAGCCCGCCAGGCAGGAAGCGCCCCGATCAACAACGCGGCCACCAATACCAGTGCCAGTAGGCGCCACTCGTAGGCACTGGGTAACGCCAGCGGCAAGTAAAGGCCGTAGCTGGCCTGTACATAGCCTTGGCTGGCGGCAATACCCACATACAGTAGCGCTATCCCGGCCCCGATGCCGGCCAGGGCCATGGCGCCGGCTTCAGCAATCAGCAGCACTGCAATCTGCCAGGGCCTGGCGCCGACTGAGCGCAAGATGGCCATTTCTCTTCGGCGTTCGTTCAGGCTGGTCAGAATCGCCGTTAACATTCCGATCAGCCCGGTGAGCACTACAAACAGCGAGACGACGAACAACGCCTGCTCAGCGGTGCCCATCAGGCTCCATAGCTCTTGCAACGCCACCCCTGGCAAGATGGCCAGCAGCGGCTCGTCCAGGTATTCGTTGATTTCCCGCTGCAGCGCAAAGGTGGTCACCCGGTTGTTCAAGCCCACCAACATGGCGGTAATCGCACTGGGCGTCAGGTCCATGGCACGGGCCTGGTCCGCGCTGATCCGTGCGGCGCCTCGCGCGGGCATGCCGTTATGCCAGTCCACGTGGATCGCCTCCATACCCGCCAAACTGATATGCAGTGTGCGGTCCACAGGGGTGCCGGTACGCTTGAGAATACCGACCACTGTGAAGGGTTTATCGTCGTGCTTGACCAAGCTGATGGTCGCGACCCCGTGAGCCAGTACCACCTTATCCCCTAAGGTGTAATGCAGCGCATCCGCCACCTCGGCGCCTAGCACCACTTCGAACGGGTCGTCGGCGAAGGGGCGGCCTTGAGCTAAGGCCAAGGCCTGGCCGCGACCGTAGTGATAATGCTCGAAGTAATTGTGATCAGTGCCCATGACTCGGTAACCACGGTGGGAGTCGCCCAGTGAAATGGGAATGGTCCATTTCACCCTGGGGTCGTGGGCGTAATGCTGATAACTGCTCCAGAGGATGTTATTGGTGGCATTACCGATCCGGAACACCGAATACAGCAACAGGTTGATGGAGCCCGAACGCGCGCCGACTACCAGGTCTGTACCGCTGAGGGTGCTGGCAAAGCTGGCGCGCGCCTCTGTACGCACGCGCTCTACCGCCAGCAGCAGGCACACGGACACGGCTATGGCAAAGGCGGTAAGCGCAGCGGTGAAGCGGCGGTTGGCGATGCTCGCCAGGGCCAGGCGTAACAAAGGCATCAAGCCCCCGAAGCGCGGACGGCGCGGTTAAGGTCTGCAAGGGAGACGGAGCGGTCGAACAGCGGCGCCAGGCTTTGGTCATGGCTGACGAACAGCAAGCCTGCGCCTGCAGCCTGACACTCTTCGAACAGCAACCGTAAAAACGCCTCCCGCGCATCAGTGTCCAGGGCAGAGGTAGGCTCGTCGGCGATCACCAGCTCCGGCTGGCCAATCAGCGCACGGGCCGCAGCTACGCGTTGTTGCTGGCCAATGGAAAGGGCATCGGCACGTCGCCCCCATAGTTCGGCGGGCAATCCAAGGTGACTTAGCAGCGTCTGCGCAGCCTTTACCAAGCTGCCATGACGGTGCTGTGCCCGGCCTGCACGCACCGGTGAGAAACGGCATGGCAACAGCACGTTGTGTTCGACGGAGAGGAACGGTAGCAGGTTGAACTGCTGGAAGATGTACCCGGTATGGTCCACCCGGAAACGATCCCGAGCGCCTTGGCGCAACTGGGCCAGGTCCTGACCGAGCAAACGCACGTGGCCACGGCCGGGCAGTTGGACACCACCCAGCAGGCCTAGCAAGGTAGTTTTACCGCTGCCGCTAGGCCCACGCAGGAACAGGCTTTGGCCGACCTCCAGGCGCAGCTCAGGCAGGTCCAGTAATTCTGCCTGGCCGGGCCAGGCGAAGCCTACGTCATGCAGTTCGATCAGCGCCGCAGGCATGGCTTAGAACGCCACCGCGCTGTCAGCGGGCGTCACCTCGTGACCTGCCTGCCCATTCGGGGTAATCGCTTGCACCACCAGCTTGTGGGTAGCGGGGAAGGTGCTGAAGAAGCGCCCAAGGTCCAACCCCTTCAGGGCATCGGGGTTGGCGCAGGTGAACTGAAAATGCCCGTCCACGTCGCTGTGTTCGTGGTGTGCGCCTTCGCCCTCATGGTCACCGTGATCGTCATGGCCTGCAGGCTGCGCGCTGGCATTGCCGAACAGCGGGCTTTGCACATCTGCCTTGGCCACGGTGCACTTGGCGGCGGCGGGTAGGCTGAACAGCTCCAGGGGTGCGCTCAATTGAGCGCGGGCTTTAGCAATAGCTGCACGGTCGGCGTCGGTGGCCGCCGCATGTTCAAAGCCCACCAGGTTCATGGCAGGGCTGTCCAAGTCCAGCGCCAGGGTGTTGCCGTCCAAGGCCACATCGAGCCGCGCCGTGCCGTGTTCATGAGGGGGCAGGCTGCCATGGGCATGAGCGGTCTCGGCTGCGATAGCGGAGTGCATGAACGGGATCAGGGCTAAGGTAAGGGCAAGCAGGCGAGGGCGCATAGGGAAGTCCATTGGGCGTTATTTTGGTTATGTTATAACGATTATAGGGCGAAGGCCAGGCCAGACCTGCACGCGTTTGTCGGTGCTCATGGTAAGGTTCGCCAAGCGCTCACGAGGTGAAAGGATGATCAGAATCACGGGCAAGCTTGGCCCATGGCCAGTGGACTTGAATATTGAGATGGCGCCTGACGACTGGGCCAACCTTCGGCTGGCGGTGGAGCGCTCCGAGGCCCACGCCGCAGTAGAGGCTAAAAGCCAAGAGCATCCATCGCCGCCACACGCCGCCCCTAACGATGCCTTATGGCAAAGCGCGCTGGCGCTGCTCAAAAGCGCCGGGCAAGTGAGTGGGCCTACATTGTTCGAGCAGTTGGAAGGGCTGGCAGGAAGCCCCGCTGCAGGCAAGCGGCTGCTTGTACGGTTGCGCCACTGCGAGCAGGTAAGGGTAGTGAGCGGCACTGACGCACCGCTCTATACCTGGAAGCAGGCTCAGTAGAGCACAGCGAACAGCTTGCGCCGGTAAGTCGTTACCAGTGGGTGGTCGTTGCCTAGCAGTTCGAACACTTGCAGCAGGGTCTTGTGTGGCAAGCCTTCGTTATAGCTGCGATTGCGCTGGAACAATTTAAGCAGCGCGTCCAGGGCCGCTTCGTACTGCTGTCGCGCCAGTTGCCGAACGGCCAGTTGATAGGCTGCTTCGTCGTCACCGGGGTTTTGTGCAAGGCGGCTTTTCAAGTCGGCAGCGTCAGGCAGCTCGCCAGCTTGCCGCAAGAATGTCAGCTGAGCTTTGGCGCCTGCCAGTGCAGCCTTATGCTCATCGCCTGTTACGGCATTGAGCACGTCTTCGGCCTCGCTTAACGCACCGCGTTCTGCCAGGCAGCGGGCATAGAGAATCAACGCGCCTGCATTGCTGTTATCCGCGCTGAGCAAGGCTTGCAGCGCGGCTTCTGCTTCACCGAAGCGGCCTTCAGCGAACAGCGCTTGGGCGTGTTCGTACGGGTCGGCCGCCACGGGCGCGGGCTCGCTCACATGCGGCTCAAGCATGGCCCGAATAGCGGATTCAGGTTGGGCCCCGGCGAAGCCGTCTACCGGTTGGCCATCTTTGAACAGCACGACCGTAGGCAAGCTGCGTACGCCAAGCATTGCGGTCACCTGTTGCTCCGCGTCGCAGTTCACTTTAGCCAGCAGCAACTGGCCCTGGTAACCCTCGGCGATTTTCTGCAGCACGGGCATCAGTGCCTTGCAGGGGGCGCACCAGTCGGCCCAGAAGTCCACCAGCACGGGTGTAGTAAAAGACGCCTGGATCACCGACTGTTCAAAATCCGCGTCGGTGGCGTCGAAGATGTACGGAGTATCCTGACTCATGGTGAATCTCTAAAAAGGCAAGGTTAGCGACACTATAAAGGCTGTTGGCGTGCCCTGAAAGTGATCGCCCATGGGGCACCGCCTCTCTTGAAGCACAGAGGCGTGTGGTAGTCAGGGCGCCTTGGTCATGTCCAGATTGCCCAGGTTTTGCGTGGTAGGGCCGCCGATTTGCCGGGGCACCAAGTGCAGAATCAACTGCCCTGACTGGCTCGCCCGCCCTCGCAATTCAACCTTGGCATTCTGCGGGAACGCATCAGGGTTGAAGCGTAGGCGGAACGGCAGCCCCCGGCCTGTTCCGGCCAGGGTGGTATTGGCCAGCAGCTGCTGGGGCCGCCCTCGCTCGTCGACCACCAGCAACGCCAACTCGACTTCCGCGCCCTGAGGGACCGCCTCAAGGGTTCCACTGAGCTCTCGCTGGTAGGCCGGCAAGGGGCCCAAGGGCTCAGGGTCGCGAATATCTGGCGCCGGGGCCTTGGAGGCAACAGGGGGCGGAGCGGGTTTTGGCGGCTCGCCCGCGCACGCGGCAAGTACGCCAAGGCAGCAGAGCAAGGCAAGTGAACGTAGGGTCATGAAGGGCCTGTTCCTGTAGGCATGTCGGGTTGCGTCATCGCGCAAGGCCTGTATACCGTAAAGCCTGGGCCATGTCTCGCGGGCAAGGCTGTGTCTCGGCCGGGCGATGCGCTAACATTGGCGTCCATTTCTAACCATGCCGGCTGCCATGCACTGTCCCTTCTGCGGTGCCAACGATACCAAAGTCATCGATTCGCGCCTGGTTGCCGAGGGCGAACAGGTGCGCCGTCGTCGCGAATGCGTGGCTTGCGGTGAGCGTTTCACTACGTTCGAAACCGCTGAGTTGGTACTGCCTCGCCTTATCAAGCAAGACGGCAGTCGGCAGCCCTTCGACGAAGAAAAACTACGCGCGGGCATGCAGCGGGCGCTGGAAAAACGCCCGGTCAGCATCGAGCGGCTTGAAGCGGCGCTGGGCCATATCAAAGGGCAGCTACGCGCCACCGGTGAGCGGGAAGTCAAATCCCTGGTAGTAGGAGAGCTGGTCATGGCCGAGCTGCGCAAACTCGACGAGGTGGCCTATATCCGCTTTGCATCGGTGTACCGCCGCTTCCAGGCGCTGGATGAGTTTCGCGAAGAGCTCGACCGCCTCGCTCGGGAGCCCGTCGTCAAATGACCGATTGTCGCCAAGACGCGCTGGATCACCGCTTCATGGCCCGGGCCCTGGAGCTGGCCCGCCAAGGGCTCTATTCCACGGACCCAAACCCTCGCGTGGGCTGTGTGATCGCCCAAGGCGACAACCCGGTGGGGGAGGGCTGGCATGTGCGCGCTGGCGAGCCCCACGCTGAAGTGCACGCGCTACGCCAGGCAGGAGAAGCAGCACGGGGCGCTACCGCCTACGTCACGCTGGAACCCTGCAGCCACCATGGGCGTACCCCGCCTTGCGCCGACGCCTTGCTGGCCGCTGGGGTAGGGCGCGTGGTCGCTGCCATGCGCGACCCTAACCCGCACGTCGCCGGCCAAGGCCTGGCGCGCCTGGCGGCAGCGGGTATCGCAGTGCAGGTAGGGGTTGCCGAAGCCGAAGCAAGGGCCCTTAATCCGGGGTTTATCAAACGCATGGAGCAGGGCTTGCCCTGGGTCCGCGTCAAGTTGGCCATGAGCCTGGACGGCCGAACTGCCATGGCCAATGGTGAAAGCCAATGGATCACGGGCCCGGCCGCCCGCAGTGCAGTACAACGGCTAAGGGCGCGCTCCAGCGTAGTACTCAGCGGTGCCGATACCGTGCTCATGGACGGTGCCCGCCTTACGGTACGCCCTTCGGAGCTAGGTTTGTCTGAGCCGTTGCTCTCCCTGGCAGCTGGGCGGCCTCCACTGCGCGTAGTGATCGATGGACGCCTTCGCGTGCCTACCGAAGCGCCTTTTTTTGCGGCGGGCCCCTCGTTGGTGGTGTGTGCTCAGCCGCCGGCCAGCACCTTAGGGTATGAGGCCGTGGGCGCAGAAGTGATATCAGTGCCTGGCAAGCAGGGGCGGGTGGCCCTGGCCCACCTGCTGAGTGAGCTGGCCCGGCGTGGTGCCAATGAAGTACTGGTAGAGGCAGGCCCGCGATTGGCTGGCGCGTTTGCGCAGGCCGGGTTGGTGGACGAGTACCACCTTTTCATGGCGGGGCTGTTTCTGGGGTCGAGTGCGCAGCCGCTGTTGGAGTGGCCACTGGCCCACATGGCGCAAGCCCCTCGCCTAACGATCAAGCACATGCGCGCGGTAGGCGACGACTGGCACCTCATTGCCGTGCCGGCGCCTGCCGGGCCCGTATAATTTCCGCTTCACGGAGGTTCCATGTTCACTGGCATTATCGAATCCATTGGCAGCATCCGCGCCCTTACCCCAAAAGGGGGTGACGTGCGCGTTCACGTTCACACCGGCAAGCTGGACCTAACCGACGTGAAGCTGGGCGACAGTATTGCGGTAAGCGGTGTGTGCCTGACGGCCGTTGAGCTGCCCGGTGATGGTTTCTGGGCAGACGTAAGCCGCGAAACCCTCGATTGCACTGCGTTCAGTGACCTCAAGGCCGGTAGCCTGGTAAACCTTGAAAAAGCCCTGACACCCAGCAGCCGGCTAGGCGGGCACCTGGTAAGTGGTCATGTCGATGGCGTGGGTGAGATCGTTGCGCGCAACGAAAACGCTCGGGCCGTGCAGTTCAAGGTGCGTGCCCCCAAGGCCCTCGCCCGGTACATCGCTCATAAGGGTTCGATCACCGTAGATGGCACCAGCCTCACCGTGAATGCGGTCGATGGCGCCGAGTTCGAACTCACCATTGTTCCCCACACCTTGGCCGAGACCATCATGGCCGACTACCGCCCTGGCCGTCGCGTGAACCTGGAGGTAGACCTCCTTGCCCGCTACCTGGAGCGGCTACTGATGGGCGATAAAGCCGCCGAACCTGGTCACGGTGGTATCACTGAAGGTTTCCTGGCCGCCAATGGCTACCTGAACACATAGAAGGGGGCTGCCGCGTGGCGCTCAATACGATCGAAGAGCTGGTGGAGGATATCCGCCAAGGCAAGATGGTCATCCTGATGGATGACGAAGACCGCGAGAACGAAGGCGACCTGATCATGGCAGCCGAATGCTGCCAGGCCGAGCACATCAATTTCATGGCGCGCTACGCCCGTGGCTTGATTTGCATGCCAATGACCCGTGAGCGCTGCGAAACCCTCAAGCTGCCCTTGATGGCGCCGCGTAACGGGTCAGGTTTCGGTACCAAGTTCACGGTGTCCATCGAGGCCGCCGTAGGCGTGACCACGGGCATCTCGGCGGCTGACCGTGCGCGTACCGTGCAAGCGGCTGCCGCCAGGGACGCGGTGGCAGAAGACATCGTCAGCCCAGGGCATATTTTCCCGTTGATGGCGCAGCCCGGTGGCACCCTTGCCCGTGCCGGGCACACCGAAGCGGCCTGCGACCTTGCGCGCATGGCAGGCTTTGGCCCGGCCGGCGTGATTTGCGAGGTGATGAACGACGACGGCACGATGTCGCGGCGCGCCGAGCTGGAAGCCTTCGCCCATGAGCATGGCATCAAGATTGGTACCATCGCCGACCTGATTCACTACCGCATGATCCACGAGCGCACCGTTCAGCGGATTGCCGAGCAGCCTTTGGACAGTGAGCTGGGTCAGTTCAACCTGGTGACCTACCGTGACTCCGTCGAGGGCGATGTGCACATGGCACTGACCTTGGGTCAGATCCATGCCGAGCAGCCGACCCTGGTGCGTGTGCACAACATGGACCCGCTGCGGGACCTCTTGATGGTGCGTCAGCCTGGGCGCTGGAGCCTGCGGGCAGCCATGAGTACCGTGGCCCAGGCTGGCAGTGGCGTAGTGCTGTTGCTGGGGCATGCGCCAGACGGGGATGCCTTGTTGGCGCACATTCGCGAAACCACTGAGCACCTGCCTGTGAAAAAGCCCACCACCTACAGTATTGTCGGCGCCGGCTCGCAGATCCTGCGCGACCTGGGGGTGCGCAAAATGCGCCTGATGAGTTCGCCAATGAAATACAACGCGATATCCGGATTCGATCTGGAAGTTGTAGAATACTTGCCTTCCGAATAAACGGCGCGTTGCGCCTGCTTTGGGCTTTACTTACCTACAGGCCGCTGCATGCGGCCTGGCTCTTTAATACGAGATCGCCGAATGACCCTCAAGACCATCGAAGGTACCTTCATTGCCCCCCAAGGGCGCTTTGCACTGGTGGTGGGGCGCTTTAACAGCTTTGTTGTAGAAAGCCTGGTCAGTGGCGCGGTAGATGCCCTGGTTCGCCACGGTATCAACGAAAGCGATATCACCGTCATCCGTGCCCCTGGCGCCTTCGAAATCCCTTTGGTCGCTCAAAAAGTCGCCCAGCGTAGCGAGTTCGACGCCATTATCGCCCTCGGTGCAGTGATCCGCGGCGGCACCCCGCATTTTGAATACGTGGCGGGTGAGTGCACCAAAGGCCTGTCTCAGGTCTCCATGGAGTTCGGCGTGCCTGTCGCGTTCGGTGTGCTCACCGTAGATTCCATCGAGCAGGCCATCGAGCGTTCGGGTACCAAGGCGGGTAACAAAGGTGCCGAGGCAGCATTGTCTGCACTGGAAATGGTTAGCCTGCTGGCGCAGTTGGAGGCCAAGTGATCAACGATCAGAACGAGGCGTTCAACCCACGGGAACCCAAGGACCCTGCCGTCGCCAAGAGCAAAAGCGCCAAGCGGCGTGAAGCGCGCAAAATGGCAACGCAGGCCTTGTACCAGTGGCACATCGCTAAGCACTCGCTGAACGAAATCGAAGCACAGTTCCGCGTGGACAACGACTTTAGCGACGTCGACGGCGCCTACTTCCGTGAGTTGCTCCATGGGGTGGCCACCCACCGCACGGAAATCGACGACGCGCTCAAGCCCTGCATGGAGCTGACGCTCGAAGAGCTCGATCCCGTAGAGCTATGCGTGCTGCAGTTATCCACCTTCGAGTTGCTCAAGCGGATCGATGTACCCTACCGCGTGGTGATCAACGAAGGCATCGAACTGGCCAAAATCTATGGCGCTACAGACGGGCACAAGTTCGTCAACGGCGTACTGGATAAACTAGCGCCTACGCTGCGAGCGCCGGAAGTCAAGGCGCACAAGCGCTAGGCGCCGTGGCGCTGTCGGAGTTCGAGCTGATCCGCCGCTTCTTTGCGGCGGCAGCTTGTGCGCGCCAGCATGAAGGGGTGGCGCTGGGCATCGGCGATGATTGTGCCTTACTGGCGCCCGCGCCAGGTGAGCAACTGGCCGTCTCCACCGACACGCTGGTAGAAGGGGTGCATTTCCCGCATCACGCGCCACCCTTCGAACTTGGCCAGCGTACCCTCGCGGTGGCTGCCAGTGACCTGGCCGCCATGGGCGCTACACCTATAGGGTTTACCCTGGCGCTAACGCTACCCCAGGTAGACGCCCAGTGGCTGGAGGCCTTTTCCCATGGTCTGGATGCCATGGCCCAAGCCTGTGGCTTAGCCTTGGTCGGGGGCGATACTACCCGTGGCCCGCTTAGCCTCACCGTGACGGTATTCGGTACCGTACCGGCAGGCATGGCCCTGACCCGCGCAGGCGCCAAGCCAGGCGATCTCTTATGCGTGGGCGGTAATCTCGGCGACGCCGCCGGGGCGTTGCCCTTGGTACTGGGCCAGCGTGATGCCCCGCCCGATGTTGCGCTACCCCTACTGTCTCGCTATTGGTCCCCCCGTCCGCAATTCGCCCTTGGCCTCGCGCTGCGAGGGCTGGCCAGTGCCGCGCTAGACATCTCCGATGGGTTGCTGGCCGACTGTGGTCATATCGCGGCGGCCTCAGGGGTGTCATTGCAGATAGAACGATCACGCCTACCGGTGTCAGATGCCTTGCACCAGTTCGCGGGGCCGCTCGCCGCAGTCCACGCCGCACTGTGTGGTGGCGATGACTATGTACTGGCGTTCACAATGCCCCTGGCGCACGAACAGCGTCTGCGTCAGAAAGGGCACGTTTTTTACGTGATCGGCCAGGTTACCCGCGACGAAGGTGTATACCTGTTGGATGAACAAGGCCGGGACATCACCCCACGGCAGCGGGGCTATCAACATTTTCAGGAGCAACCGTGACAGACCATCCCAACCAGGTACCCGCGGAGTTCGTTCCCCCTTCGGTGTGGCGTAACCCGTGGCATTTCCTGGCCTTCGGTTTTGGCTCAGGGACCTTGCCCAAGGCGCCCGGCACTTGGGGGTCCATGGTCGCAGTGCCGTTCATTCCGCTGTGGCAGATGCTACCGGACTGGGGGTATTGGCTAATGCTCGGCATCACCATGTTGTTCGGCTTCTGGCTGTGCGGCAAGGTGGCCGACGATTTACGGGTACACGACCATGAAGGCATCGTCTGGGATGAAATGGTCGGCATGTGGATCACCTTATGGCTGGTGCCAGAAGGCTGGTACTGGCTATTGGTGGGCTTTCTGGTGTTTCGGTTCTTCGACATCCTCAAGCCCTGGCCCATTCGCTGGATCGACCGCCACGTACACGGCGGTGTCGGCATCATGCTTGATGACGTGTTAGCAGGCGTGTTCGCCTGGCTGGCGATGCAAGGGCTTGTTGTGGTGTTCACGTAAAGGCCTAGGCCATGTGCCGGGAGGGATGATGTTCAAGGTATGGATACCGTTGCTGTTCGCTGTTCTTACTGGGTGGCTCACCCCGGCCAGCGCGGCCACTGTTCCCGGAACAGTAGAGATTGTCAGTGACGCCTGGAATAACTACACCGGCGAAGACGGCACTGGCCTGGGCTGGGATTTGCTGCGTACGATTTTTGAGCCTGCGGGTTACAAGGTGGTGTGGCGAATCGAGCCCTATTCGCGCTCCGTCGGCCTGGTTCAGCACGGCGAGGCAGACGCGTGGGCAGGCTCCTATCAAAACGAGCAAACGGCGTTGTACCCCCGCTGGCACTACGACACTGACCATATTTACGCACTCAGCCTGGCCAGCTTTCCGGCACCCACCACCGCCAGTTTGGGGGGGTATCGCCTGGCCTGGGTACGGGGTTATGAGTTTCAGCGCTATTTGCCGAGCGTGACCCGCTATGAAGAAATCCGCAGGCGTGACGGTATTCTGGAAATGCTCAAGCGAGGCCGCGCGGATTACTACGTAGACGCTGAGCAGGAAATGGACTACATCCAGCGCCTCATGCCAGACCCCGCCGCCTACCGGCTCACCCACTTGATCGATTTGCCCTTGTATTTGGGCTTCACCGACAGTGCCCGTGGGCGAGAGCTGCGAGACGTCTTTGATAAGCGCATGGATCAACTGGTGGCCAGTGGCGAACTGCGCCCGCTCTACGCGCGCTGGGAAATGCCATACCCCTTTGAGCAAGGCGCTGACTCCAAAGCGCGCAAGCAAAAAGACTGATAGAACCGTTCGATAGGTGGCTTCGATATTTCGCACTGAGCGTGCACTGGCGCAGATGTTACAATGTGACATTTCCAGCCTTCACAGATAGGAGCACATGGTGCCCGTCGCTTTCGTCGCTGCTTCCAAACTGCCAACGCCCTTTGCCACCTTCACCATGCACGGCTTTCTAGAAGCCGCCACAGGGCGTGAGCATGTCGTCTTGAGCCTCGGCGATGTTGCCGATGGCGTGCCAGTGCTGGGCCGGGTCCATTCCGAATGCCTTACCGGCGATGCCCTGTTCAGCCAGCGCTGCGATTGTGGCTCACAGCTTGAAGCTGCGTTGCAGGCCATCGCTAAGGAAGGGCGTGGCGTGTTGATGTACCTGCGTCAGGAAGGGCGAGGCATTGGCCTGATGAACAAGATCCGCGCCTATGCGCTGCAAGATCAGGGGGCCGACACTGTGGAGGCCAACGAGCGGCTAGGTTTTGCGGCAGACCAGCGGGATTATTCGATTTGCCTGCCCATGCTTGAGCACCTGGGCGTGAAGGCGCTGCGGCTGATGACCAACAACCCTCGCAAGGTCAAGGCACTGACAGACATGGGTATCACTGTCGCCGAGCGCGTGCCCTTGCACACGGGCCATAACCCTCACAACCAGCATTATCTGGCGACCAAGGCTGGCAAGCTTGGTCACATGATGGGCGATTGAGGCGGTAGACAAGCGCGTTGGAGTAGTAGGGATAGCGGTAGATCAATCTCCGATCTACCGTAGCTGGGCTAGCGAGGCGTCAGGCCAGCCGTGCCTTAATAGCGGCCTCGATACCGGCTTCATCCAGCCCGCATTCAGCCAGCATTTGCGCCGGCTTGGCGTGTTCCACGTAAGTGTCCGGCAGGCCCAGTTGCAGCAGTGGGATCAAAATACCCTCTCGCGCCAGGTATTCACCTACCGCAGACCCTGCACCCCCCATGATGGCGTTCTCTTCGATCGTGACCAGCAGCCCGTGCCGGGCAGCCATTGCCTTGACCAAAGCCTCATCCAGGGGTTTGACGAAGCGCATGTCTACGACCGTTGCGTCCAGCCGTTGCGCGACGGCCAGTGCCTCGGTCAGCTGTACGCCGAACACCAATATCGCCACGCCTTGGCCTTGCCGCCTGACCACACCCCTACCTACCTCGACCGTGCCTAGCGCAGCGTTCATCGGTGCGTTGGGGCCAGTGCCACGTGGGTAGCGCACAGCGGCCGGGCCCGGATAGTGGAAGCCTGTGCTAAGCATCAGCCGCAGCTCATTTTCATCACTGGGCGCCATGATGACCAAGCCTGGGATGCAGCGAAGGAAGGAGAGGTCAAAGCTGCCCGCGTGGGTAGGCCCGTCTTCACCGACCAGGCCTGCGCGGTCGATGGCGAAGAGAACGTCCAGGCCCTGAACCGCTACGTCGTGGATCAGCTGGTCGTAGCCGCGCTGCAAGAAGGTGGAGTAGATCGCGACCACAGGTTTTACGCCTTCGCACGCCAACCCCGCAGCGAGGGTTACTGCGTGCTGCTCGGCGATGGCCACGTCAAAGTAGCGATCAGGGAACCGTTCGCTGAAGGCCACGAGGTCCGAGCCTTCTTTCATCGCGGGAGTGATTCCCACCAGCCGCGAATCGGCTTCGGCCATGTCGCACAACCATTGCCCGAACACGCTGGAATACTTGGGGCCGCTGGGCTTTTTGACCACGCCCGGTGTAGGCGCCAAGGGCTCGAGTTTGGTAATGGCGTGGTAACCGATAGGGTCGACTTCGGCGGGCGCGAACCCTTTGCCTTTTTTGGTAACCACATGCAAAAACTGCGGCCCTTTGAGGTCGCGCATGTTGCGCAATGTGGCAATCAGCGTAGGCAGGTCGTGCCCGTCAATGGGGCCGATGTAGTTCCAGCCCAGCTCTTCGAACAGGGTGCCCGGTACCAGCATGCCCTTGGCGTATTCCTCTGTGCGGCGGGCAATTTCCCAGGCGCCCGGCAGGCGCGAAAGTACCTTTTTGCTGCCTTCACGCATGCTGGAATAGGTGCGGCTGGACAGAATCTTGGCCAGGTAGTTGGACAGCCCGCCTACGTTACGGGAAATGGACATGTCGTTATCGTTGAGGATAACCAGCATGTTCGCATTCACTTCCGGCGCGTGATTGAGCGCCTCAAAGGCCATGCCCGCAGTGAGCGCACCGTCACCGATCACAGCAATGGCCTTACGGTCGCTGCCTTGCAGGCGGGCGGCAATGGCCATGCCCAGCGCGGCACTGATGGATGTGCTTGAGTGCCCGACGCCAAAGGTGTCATAGGGGCTTTCACTGCGGCGAGGGAAGGCTGCCAGGCCTTCTTTTTGACGCAGGCTGTGCATGCGCTCGCGGCGGCCAGTGAGGATCTTGTGGGGGTAGGCCTGGTGGCCAACGTCCCATACCAGCCGGTCGTCCGGGGTATCGAAGACGTAGTGCAACGCAATGGTCAACTCGATCACGCCAAGCCCGGCCCCGAAATGGCCGCCGGTTTGCCCAACGCTGTACAGCAGCGCCTGGCGCAGCTCGTCGGCCAGGCTTTCAAGCTCGGCTTCGCCCAGGCGCCGCAGGCCGGCTGGCGTATCGGCGCTATCCAGCAACGGGGTTGGCGGGCGCTCACGGGGAATTTCTTGGAACGTCGTAGGCATCAGGCGGATCGTTTTGGAAGCCATAAAGGGGAAGAGTTTACCCTATGGCGTGGGCCTATAGGAGGCTTGCGCGACGATGGCCGTGCTGCCTGGGTGGTGACCGGTGCACGCTGCGCTTTATCGCGCGCTGCGTAGGCTCGCACATGAAGGGCTGGCGGCCTGCCCAGGTGAGCGACGCTTAGTGACGCCGCTCTACGATGTACCGGGCCAGCTCCCGAAGCGGCTCGGCGTCAGGGCCGAAGGGGCGCAGTGCATGCAGCGCCTGGTCGCGCAGCTCAAGGGCATAGCCTTTGGCAGTAGCCAGCCCCATCAAGGCAGGGTAGGTCGGCTTGTCGCGGGCGATATCGGCGCCTTGGCGCTTGCCCAGGGTAGCGGTATCGCTTTCTACGTCCAGGATGTCGTCCTGCACCTGGAAGGCCAGGCCGATAGCTCGCGCATAATTCTTCAGTGCTTTGAGGTCATCGGGTTGTGCCCGCTGGCTCGCCAGGGCGCCCAGTACCACGCTGGCCTCGATCAGTGCCCCGGTCTTGTGCCGGTGCATCTGCTCGAGGGCTGTCTGGTCCAACCTGAGCCCAACCGACCCCAGGTCGATCGCCTGGCCCCCCACCATGCCGGCCGGGCCTGCACCCTGCGCAAGCGCCTGCACCATCTGCAGGCGCAGGGTATCGTGCAAATGCCCGAGGCGGGGTGAGGTAAGTGCCGTAAACGCCAGCGCCTGCAGGCCATCCCCCGCCAGGATCGCACAGGCTTCGTCGAAGGCTTTGTGTGTGGTGGGCTTGCCGCGCCGCAGGTCATCGTCGTCCATGGCCGGCAAATCGTCGTGGACCAGCGAATAGGCATGGATCAACTCCACCGCGCACGCGGCGCCATCAGCATTGGCAGGGTCACCGCCCAAAGCGTCACAGGCGGCATACACCAGCAGAGGCCGCACCCGCTTACCGCCATTCATCACGCTGTAGTGCATGGCCTCATAGAGCCGTGCCAGCTCTTGGAGCGGCGCTTTGAGCAGCTGCTGCAACGCGGCGTCTACACGTACCTGACAGCGTGCCTGATACCCGGCGATCATTGCGTGTCGTCCACATCCAGGGGTTCTTCTACGAGCTGACCGTCTTGCTCCAGCAATTGCTGGACCTTCACCTCGGCCGCAGCCAGCGCGTCCTGGCAGTCACGGGTTAGCCGTATGCCTTGTTCGAAGGCCGTGAGGGAGTCTTCCAAGGACAGCTGCCCGTTTTCCAGGCGCTCTACCAAGGATTGCAGATCCGTGAGCGATTGCTCGAAGTCCAGAGCGGTTTTCTTTCGGGCCATGGCGGGGTTCTCGGGGGGCATGATTAACCGGGGGACGTTAGCAGAGCAGAACAGTGCGGGCAAACCGCCATGTCATCGCCCCTCAATGCTTGATGCTGCCGGATAGACCGCTCGTCCAGATGTGCCTGCCTCTTCATGAACCAAACGGCGCCTAAAACGCCGACAGTAGTAGTGGGCGACAGGGGTCGCCTAGGCGTCTAAACCATGAGGGATATGCCATGGACTCATTACTTTCCGGCTTGATAGGCCTTGTCGTACTGATAGCGGATATCTGGGCCATCGTCAGCGTATGGCGCAGCAGCAAATCATCGGGTACCAAAGTGGGCTGGACCGTGCTGATCTTCATCCTGCCCGTCGTAGGATTGATTATCTGGGGTGTCATGGGCCCACGCGGCATGCAGCCACCGACCTCGCCCACCCACAGCAAGGGCTGACCGGCAACGGTGTCCAGCGAGTGCCTGGCAACGTTGAACGAAAGCTGAATCACGGTGACGCGATTCAGCTTTTTTTCGACAGCGTGAAAGCTGTCACATTACTTTCAAGCCCAAGGGATCCGTGGGTTGTAGTGCATTTGCAAAAACGCTGGCGCAAGAATATCTGGATCGTTCGTCTGAACCCCCATGGTAGAGCGCCCACGCTTCGTCTACGCTGAGGCCTAACAATAAGAAAACCGTGAAAGGAAGTTTGCCATGCTTGACTATAAGAAAACCCATCGTTGCCTTCTTGCCGACGTAGCCTCTGGCCAATCTACCCATCGCGGGCAGTTGACCCAGACCTTGCAAGCCCTGGTGCTCTCGGGCTTTCTTCGTAGCGAACGCGTATACAACCCGGACCGGGCTATCGTGTTCAGGCTTACGTTAACGCCAGCCGGGCATGAATACCTGGCAGGGTTATGGCATTGAAGGGGGACACCTAAACCCAAGGCCGGCATACTGCCGGCCTTTGCTGTTGGGCCTCCAGTTAACGTGTTGGCATTGGCTCGTGGAAGTATCGATTAGCGCCCTCAGCTTTTAGGCGCCTTGGTCCCTAACACATCACGAATGCTATCAACGACATTGCTGTCCTTGATTACATCGCTGAGCCATCCTTCAAGCGGCATATTTCCCCACTTTATTGCACGTTCGATCAAGTAAGGCACCGGGCTCTGGGGTTCGGTCTGCTTGAAAAACTGTGCGATACCGGCAAGCATCGTGAAGGCTTCGTCCCGGGTCAGTGGCGTAGTGCGCAGCGCTGTCGGCACGGCGTCCTGGGCAGTCAGGGCGTGCACATAGGGTTGACCAGGGGCGTCAGTGGCGTGGCCTTGGGGCTCAGTCAAGGCCTGGGTTGTCGGCACCTTAATGCCCCGGTCCTTCAGCAGTTTTTCTGTCAATTGAGCCGCACGAGAAAGTACCTCGTTCAATGCTGAAAAGCTGGGTGCTTCGTGTCCGAACAAATGGTCCACCTTGGCTTGCAATCGTCGGCAAGCCTTCAGGCTCTCATTGATTTCCGACGCTTTGCTCATCAAGTGATCACTGTCGGTGAGTACCACGGAGCGTTGGAACATCTCTGCGTTGATCTTACCTTCGGCCAAGGCTGCATTCATCGCCTGCTGATTTTGCAGCGCCAGGTTTTCCATCTGCCGGGATTCGTCATAGCGCAGCAGGCCGAACTTCTGCCCCTGGGTAATCGGTAGCCCGCCTACCAACGCGGTAAGCGTACTGCTTAGCCAGGCAAGGCGCGCAGCGCGTTCTTCAAGCCCTTCATCGGCTGCGGGGAACAGGCCTGGCCAAAATGCTTCAAGAATGCGCTCGGCTACTGTCAGCCCGAATGTGATACCGACAAAATGATGCCTGTGTGCAAGGCCCTCACACAGCCACGCCACGAGCATCAGGTCCTTGCTGTATTGGGAGAGCCCTTCGGCCGCCAGGGTGATGGTCAGGTCCCAGTCCGAAATCTTCAGATCGGTTTGCCAATCGCCTTGGGTCAGGTAGTCAGGGTCTGCTCGACGTGCCTCTTTAATCTGATCAAATAGCATTGAAAAGCTCAGGTCTTCGCCGCTTCCTTCCTGGATGGGCATTGTGAGCTCGGTCAGAGAAAGATCGTTGAGTAATTCAGGCATGGTCCACTCTGTAGACGATAGAAAAACACCATGCCAAGGGACTGGCATGGTGTCGATAACGGGTTATCGCCGATGGCGAATGCCCGTTGCGCTTACTCGATCAGGCGAAGACCTTGTTTGCGGTACGGTCCCAGCCGCCGGTAACGTTCCCGCCGCCCTGGCCGTCGGCGCGGCTCTGTTGGGTGTAGGTAGTCTTGATGCGCGCAAAGTTGAAGCTGATCTCTTCAATAGGCAGATCGCTAGTGGCTTTATCTTCACCATTCTGGTTGCCACCGGCCAACGCTCGTACCGAGGACACTACAACTTCTTCCAGGTTGTAAGTGAGGTAGGTCACCTTGTCACCACCTGCGCGGTTTACGTTCAGTTGGATCTTGGGAATGTGGGTACCTTTGCAGCAAGCCTCGAACAACTTGGCAGAGGCCTTATCGACGGCCTTGCGAATGCTGAAATCACTAAGCGCTACACGCTCGGAGGACGCACCACCCGAGGAGCTTGCAGTAGCAGACGTCGCTTGAGTGGCCTCGAACTCAAACCCCAATACCTCGATCCAATCCTTGTGTTTTTCGTCCAGCGCTTCACCTGGGATGCCTTCAATCTGGATATATGCATCAAATGCCATTGTTACTTCTCCTTACTCACATTACGGGCTCGCGTGTAGCCCATTAGTTAGCCTCGCTGAACATCCACGAGGCCAGTGACACTCTGGCCTCTGAGTTGAGGGCCAAAGCGTCGGTATTGCCTGCGGCGCGATTCAGTTGAGCGCACGCACCTCGATTTCTACCCGCCGGTTAGGCTCCAGGCATTGAATGAGCTGGGCCTTGGGCAGTTGCATGTCGCACTTGACCAAAGGCTTCTCGCTGCCTTCGCCCACGGCCTCGATCAGCCTGGCAGGTACGCCCTTGCCGATCAGGTAGGTTTTGATGGTTTGTGCCCGTTGCTGAGAAACCTGAAGGTTGCCCTGGCGGTCGCCAATCTGGTCGGCATGGCCGCCAATGATGATCCTGCCAATGCCGGGGGTATTCAGCAGCTTGCTGGCGATCGCACTGAGTTGGCTTTGCCCCTCCGCTTTTAGGCTCTGGAAATCCGCTCGGCCGAAAGCGAACAGCGTGTCCGACTCTAGCGTGATGGTTTCGATGGAGCGCAGTGATTGCGAGAGCAGGCTATCAATGTAATTACGCGAACTGGACGTAAGGAATGCGTTATCGATAATGCGCGGCACGTCCGGCTCGTGAATCTGGTCGCTATAGAAGGTGACCTGGCGGCTGGCCAGCTCGTAATCACTGCCACCAGCAGCGGTGGTTTTGCCGGTTTTAAGGGCGATTGCCGGGTACCAGTAATCCGGGATCTTGGCTTTGAGGAAGGCCGGGTCGGCCTTATCCCGCTGCGCTCGCGAAAGCATCACGTAGGTTGTCAGCGTGGCCTTGCCGAATTCCGCGATCGATTGCGCTCGGTTATCCACCGGAAGTGCTCGCGGTTCAACGCTATCCACTCCGGTAATGGGCGTGAGTTCTTTGGCGTTGCGTTGGTACACCTTGAGGGTGGTCAGCAGGTACAGCGAGCGGGTGAGGTTGTCTGCAGTGGGCTTGAGCATGACGGTCTCAAGCCGGCTGAAATAGCGTTCGCGCACCACGGGCTCGACCTTATAACCCTGGTAGAGGCCCAGGCGCATTCGCATCGGCACACCCTGCCCATGGTGGCGGGCGTAATAATTGCCCGCCCGGAAGCGCAGGCGATCTAGGGTCTGCCAGGCGGTGTATTGGCTTGGGTTGGTTTTATCCTCGGCCGCTGCCGTGGCGAGTTCCGCCGACACGGTATCGATTTCGGTTTTGTTGTTCCAATATGACCAACCCCAAAGGCCGCACAGTAGTACCGCGATCACGCCACTCGCTCCGACCCAAACGGCCTTACGGCGGCGCTCGCGGAAGTTAGTGGTATACAGCGCGACCAAGTGCTGATCCGGAATGATCACCTTGCGGAACAGGCTATTAATGAATATCGGTTGGGGCAAGGCGTTGTGGCTGACAGCCTCTGCTTCCGCTTGTAGAGAAAAGCGTGTGCTGACCTGACGAGCATGCTCACCGGTTTCCGGGGCGTCGGCATCCAGCGCGCTAGTGAAATAAAAACCGCGCAACAGTTCAGCGTTTTGGTACGGGTTAGCGCGAAGCAACGCCTCCACGAACAGCTGCAAATTGGGCTTAAGCGCTGCCAGCTCCAGTGGGAAGCGATAGACCGTAGAGTCTTGGCGAGTAATGTGTATGTCTTGGGCCACCAACTGTTGGTCGGCAACGCCCTGCCAGTAGTGAACGAGTTCGTCCATGGCCACGCTGAAGCGTTGCCCCCAGTCGGCCCGCTCATAGTCGGCGTGCGCGAAGGTCTTGCCCATTACTTCACCACGGGCTGTCTCGTCCAAACGCCGGTAGAACGGGATGAAGCCCGGTACCAAGTCGCACTTGGTGAACACCAGGTACACCGGCAAGCGGATTTCCAGCAACGAATGGGTTTCTTGAATGCGTTCGCGTAGCCGTTTGGCGATCCGCTCCTGGTCTTCTAGAGAGGTTTGCAGAATGTCATGGATGCTCACCGTGACGATTAGCCCATTGAGGGGGCGGCGCTGGCGGTGCTGGCGTAGCAGTTGAAGAAACGCCCGCCATTTCCCGGCTTCCTCTGGGCTGTCCATGTAGCGGCCAGCAGTGTCCAGCAGTGTCCAGCAGCACAGCTTCGGAGCTGAAGAACCAGTCGCAGTTACGGGTGCCGCCAAGCCCGGCAACCCTTACACCCTCACGCTCGGCGTAAGGGAAGTTCAGCCCGGACTGATACAGCATGGTGCTCTTGCCAGCTGCAGGCTGACCTACTACCAAGTACCAAGGAAGGGCGTAAAGCGCGTCCTGAGTGCGGCCACTACGGGGCTTATTGCCGTGCAAGCGCTCAATGCTGTGTAGTAGGCGCTCCCGCAGCAGGCTGACCTCTTCGCGGTCCCCTGGGCTGGCATTGAGTACGGCTTGATCAGCGTCGTCCCGTAGCAGGTTTTCCAGGTTGGGATACCGGGAAACCCCTCGATAAAGCAGCAGCACGTAGCCTGCCGATAACAATAGGAACAGGCCGATGCCGAACAGCAAACTGCTTAGTGAGCTAAAGCCCAGCGCGTAGCCAGCCCCCCACACCACAAACGTGCAGAGGAAAAAACACATCCCCAGAATGTAAGGCTGGTAGCGCAGAAAGTAATATTTGATCTTGTTCATACGGGCTTCACATCCAGCGCGCCAACAAAATGATGGATAACGTTAAACAGAGGGCGATCGGGGTCGATTGAACGAATAGCCTGGCCAGTAATGTGCGAGGTGGTGGAGCCAGTGAATAAGGCGGCGCTGCTCTTTGGCTGGCAGGGCTGGGCTAGCGCTGTGTAGAGGCCAGCAGTCGTCCTTGAGCCAAAGCTGTATAGCCGCGGGTGCATGAAGTCATCCGCCAGCACGTTCACCTCGGGCGCCTGCTGACGAGCGTTCAATCGTGATAGCCAATCGATCCATAGGTCGGCGGTCGGATTCTTCAGCCCTCTTTCAGCAGGTAAGGGTAAGCACGTGGCCATGGGCTCGCCTTGCTTAGGCACTAGCCTGGCAGCGTTCAACTGGGCCAGCACAGCGTCAGTTGCCAGTTCTGGAGACGCGTTATTCAAAGCCGTGCTGATGTTTGTCAGGGTGAAGTTCCACAGGAATTTCTCGTGTACTTGACGAAAGAGTGCCAAGTCCTGGCTTTGCAGCGGCCGCAGGGCTTCTATCTGCTTGAACAACACGCTTTGGGCTTCACCTTGAACAGCTAGGTGCAGCAAGGGTTTGATACGTGCGCTGAACAGCTCGCTCAGGGTGAAGGGGTTGAGTAGCGTTCCTGCATCTTTGGCTTTCACCGCCTGGAAGATAAAAAACGGGTAGCGCCGGTCACTGGCGTCCTTCGAGCTGATCAAGCCTCCCAGTAGGGCGTTTCCAGACTTTGCTCGATAGGAGAAGAAACACACCGGCAGCCTATCGAATACGGCTTTCCAGCTGTCATGGTGCTGCAAGGCCGCCAGGGCCGTTTGCAGCCAGCTGTCGAACTCGCAGGCCTCTTCAATCGCCCCATGGAGGCTGACGAAGTCTGAGCTCGCCGGTATTTTTCCGAAGCAGCCGATCATAGGCCGCTCTCCTGAGGGTGGCGTTGGTTGTTCACTTGCCACGGCCCTCAGCGATGCTGGCGGGTGAGTTGAGCGCGCTTAGCGATTTCACGTTCGCCAAGTCGGTCAGCTTCACACCCCCATAGTTACGTACCGTCAGGCTTACCAAGCCGCTGGCAGTGTTCCAGCTGAAACGCTGCTGGATGCCGTCCAGGTCATCTACCCGGGCGCTGTCGTTCATCCGCAGCAGGCCCCAACGCCCAGGGTAGTCGAACACAGTGATGCGTTCGCCAGCGAGGGTCACCACGTCCAGGCGCGCGCCGGGGGCGGTGGTGGTGCCCGGCCAGGAGAAGCGGCTCCAGTTGGTTTTACCGTTGCGATAATGCTGGGCCTGCCCGTCGAGGGTGAAGATGATGTCGGTGAAACGGGTGGAAGGCTCCAGCATGATTTCAAAACCGTTGTCTTTGTCAGACAGGCTGGCGATCACTTGGCCTACCGAGCTGGCTTTGTCGATATTGTTGACGATGCTTGGGTTCACCAGCGGGGCCTGCTTGGCGCTGCTGCCCATGCCCAGCCCTTCACCACCGGAGAGGTTGCCGATTTCATTACGTTTGAAATTGGGCAACAGGCCGGATTCGGGATCGACGAAACGCTGCAGATCTTTCACCGAGGCCTCGTTGCGGCTACCAGGCGCGATCGGGTAGCGGTGGGCCATAACCTGCTCCCATGGTTTGGCGATCTCCTGGGCCCAGGCTTTGGCTATCTGCTGGCCCGCCGGGTCGCGCAGGGTTTCCCAAGCGAACTGGATCGGCAGGCTGAACAACCCTTGGAGCGACGCCGAGAGGCTGCCTTGGCTGGTGTCCACCGTGGTTTCTACATAGTTGCGAGCGTTGGTGACTTCGCTAGGCTGGCCTTCGAGGGTTTCGCTGATCAGCTGTTTGCTGCTTTTGCCCACATCCTGGGAGCGTTGGATATTGGTCATGCGCACTTTGAGTTTGCGCAGCGCAGCCAAGTAGCGGTCCATCACCGTACTGTCGGCGCCTTCGGCATTCTGCGCGGCGAATAGGCGAGACACAGGCTCGAAGCGTTTTGCCAGCGAACCGTCGTCCACCTGAGGCAGTGGTGAAACCAAGGTGCTTGACGCTTTGGGCGCATGGTCGAACAGCCCTGTCACCTGTGCCCAAAAAGAGTCATCAGGCGTGTTACCCGTTTGCTGGGGCTGGCGCAGAGCCGGGGCGTCCCACTGGGTATTTTCGTTCACGCCCGACAGTAATGCCTTAACGGGGGAATTCACCACATCGCTTAACAGAGATAGCTGCTGCGTGGCATTGCCCAAGTCGGTGAAGTGGCGAACGCCTACGCTGTTGACCATGGTGTACCACGCCTGTGCGTAGTCGCGTTTATAGCGGGCCATGAACTCACGAATGAAGTTGGCCTTCTGCACGATGCTGTCGCCACCATCGCCATCGAGCACCCAGTCAGACTCATTGCGCAAGTTGCCCGAAACGAGCTTGATCAACTCAGGCTTGACGAAAGTATCCCAGCCCTGGCGGGTGAAAATGGCCGGCACGGCTTCGCCGCCATAGAGCAGTTGGCGACCTGGCATAGGCACCAGACCGTTAAGCCCGATGGAGGGGAACTGCCGGCTGGCCTCCAACTGCAAGCGCAAGTATTCGCGATCCACCAGCGAGCTGAAGATCATAAAGCCCTTCAGGCTTTTGCGAGTGGCTTCTACCGGTTGTTCGTTACGGGGTAGGGCAGGGGCCTGGCCTTTTTCGAGCAACTGCACGTACATCGAGGTATTGCCTCGAATGATCTCGTCACTCACCGGCCCTTGTGGGGTGGCAGCGGTGGCCCAGGCCAGGGGCAAGGCGGCGCTGACGAACTCAGGGGCCGGATGGCTGCCGGGCTGGGTGAGCATCAAGTAAAGCTTCAGCGCGTTGTACGACTCGATGATCGACGCCACTTGCTGTTCATCCAGGCGGCCAAGCATGTCCTCGGACAGCGATAACCCGCCAGTGGTGGCAGACAATTCAGCCGCGGTATTAGGGGTAGCAGGGTTGCGCACATCCGCCATGGCGCTATTGCCTGCCCTGGTTGCACTGCCGCGGGCCATGGTTTTGAGGCTGCTGCCGGCACCACTGAAATTGCGTGGCAGGCTGCTCAACGTTGGCGTACCGGATGGAGTCAGGGCTTTTACGCCCCGGTCCAGGTATTTCTGGCCCTTCGATGGCTTGTTCCCAGCCTTGGCAGACGCTGGCTCGAAGTGGTTTTGTGGGTTAACGGCATCGGCGAACTCGTTGAACTCGCGCATTTGCAATTGCAGCTTGAGTGCGACAGGTTCAAGGGCCTGGGCCCGCAGCTGTTGCAGGTACGCAGGTTGTATGGACGCATAGAGGTCGTCGCCACGGTACAGCCCGGCGCTAAGGCGCAATGGCACGCCCTTGGCGCGGTATTTTTCGATCACCAGCATTTCGTTGCGAAGTAGCTCCAGGCCAGCCCCAGACGCTAAACGCTCATCACGATCAGGCGCGTCGATCAGCTCGCGCACGCTGTGCTGCATGGCCGCTACCCAGTCGCGGTTGTTCTGGAAGGCCAACGCCTGCCAGCCGACGAAGCCTACCCCTGCCAGCACACCCAAACCAATGAGCGCGGGGCCGAAGGCTCGGGTTTGTCCAGAGCGAGACTGATAAAGCGTCAGGTCGCGGTCAGCGAAAATCACTCGCCGGAAGGTGTCGGTAATGAAGTAGCTGCGATCGCCGACCTTTTTGCTCCCGGCCTCTGTGGCCGCCAAGGTTTCAGCGGCAGGTTGCAAGGCAAAGGATTCGGCCAGGTCGTCTTCGTATACCTGACTCAGCTGCTGGTCGGTTTGCAGCGCGCTGGTGAAGTAAAGGCCTCGTAACAGTAGAGGGCTGGAGCCAGGGCCAGGCGAGGTGAAATGCTCCAGGAACTGTTCCAGCACGCCAGATAGCTCGGCAAAGTAGTTGGGGAAATTCAACAGCGCGCTGCTGGCGCCTGCGCCCAGGGTGATCATTTGGGCATTTACATGGCGCTGGATGCCGCCATGCACATTGGCCAGTTTCTGGTCCAATACCGCGCGCAGGCCCTTGGTCTGGATCTCGGACAGCGCAAAGGTCATACCCAGGGGCTGTTGACGCTCGTGCAGGTCCAGGCCTTCGAACGCCTCGTGAAAACCAGGCAACTGGTCAGTTTTGCTGAGCATCAGGTAGATCGGTGAATGGGCGTCCAGGGCGCGGGTGTATTGCTCGATGCGCGACACCAGCTGCGCAGCCATGTCAGCCCGCTCCTGGCTGGTCGCCGCCAGCAGCTCCGGAAGGCTTACCACCAGGACCAGGCCGTTTACTGCGGCTCTTTTGCGCTGCTTTTTCAAGAGTTGCAGGAACGCGGTGAATTCATTTGCGGACTGGTCGTCGTGCACATAGCGACCAGCGGTATCGATCAGCACGGCGTCGGGGCTGAAATACCAGTCGCAGTGTTGGGTTCCACCGTCGATGGCGTTCTGGCTGCTGGCAATGCTGGCTGACAGGCCCGAGCGGGTAAGCAGCGAGGTTTTGCCGGCCGCTGACATGCCGATAACCAAGTACCAGGGCAGGTCATGCAGCGCCGAAGCGCCGCCGCCGCCAGCGGAGCGGTCTGCACGCAACATGGCGATGGCATGTTTGAGCCGGTCACGAAGCACCTGCTGGTCGCGGAATTCCGTATTGGGCTTGAGCGAGCGGTCGACTTCGATCTGAACCAGGTTTTCCAGGTTGTGCTCGGTACGAATGCGCCTGTACTGACGCAGCACGATCACCAGCAGGTAGAACGCGGTAATGACTGCCATGGCTTCAAGCACATGGTTACGCCACCCATTCAGGCGTGGCGCGATCAACCAGCAGGCGAGCAGGCTTCCCAGCCACAGCACCGGAATGAGAAACCAGAAACTTTTTGATGCACGAACAAGTGTTTTCATGTCTTCCTGACTCGGTTACCTCAGCATTGCTCAGGCACTGAACAGCTGGCTGATGTGTTCGGAAAGCGCGGCGACGTCCTTGCCCAGTAGCCAATCCAGCGTGAGGTAAACCGCCACGCAAACCAATGCAATGAGCGCCAGGTATACCCAGGCTGGTATTTCATACCGAAGCATCTGGGACACTTGGTCAGGCAGTGCCCAATCAGGCGAAAGGGCCTTGGGCGAGGTGCGATAGCGGGCAATGTCCTGGCCGAGGGTATTGGCCAGGTAGCGCAGTTGATCTTTCTCGGCCAGCCCGAACTTGCCCTCGAACCCCAGGGCCAGGCACAGGTGGTACACCTCAAGCACATCGAGGTTTTTTTTCACCTCTGCCCGCAGCGTTTCGATTTTCTCGAAGAAGCCTTGCCCGGCCAGATGCACACCGAAGTAGCGAAACTGCAGGGGTGATAGTTCGAACTGGCTGCGCAGTTGCGTATCACCCGAGCGCAGTACGCTTTCGTCCAGGAATGCACAGAGTGCGTATTGGGTGTCCTTGACCTGTTCAACGCTGTAGTTAGCCTGGCGGGCTTCGCGCTCCAGGGTGGTGAAAAAAGTATCAACACTGGCTTCGAACGCAGTGACGGAGGTTACTTCACGGCCACGGCGCATGATCAGCACCATGCTGATGAAGTCTTGCACCAAGTCTTTAAGGGTCGGTTTCCCAGGGGCAGCAGCCATAGCGCCTTGGATTACGGCTTCAGTCATTTGAGTACCGCCATCAGTTCAAGCTTGAGGTTGGTAAAAGCACTGGGCGCGTAGAACGAGATCGCCTGGGCGTTCATCATGCGTTCGTAAACCCGGCCATGGGGTTCTATGGAGAAGTAGTGGTTATCCAGCCGCACAGGGATTGCATTAGGCAGGCGGGTGGAATGGTTAAGCGTGGCGCCTGGCATGGCGCTGTTGACCACCACTTCGATGTCTTCGGGCGAGCCCACTTTGATTGCACGGGGTACCAGCTCCAGCAGGGTAGAACCAGGCATGTCCGCATGCACGCAGATGTAGAAATCCGCCTGGGCAAGGCGCGGGTCGTGCAGTTGCCCCTGCCAGTACGAAGGTTTGGTCTGGGCGAGGTGGATCGTGACGCACTGGTTGGGGATCACGTTATCCAATAGCACGCGGATCATCGCGTCCAGCTTGACCAGCGAGGCAGCGGGGTCGTGGTGATCGTATTCAGGAATGTCGTTGAGTTCAGTGTCCAGCGAGAACGTCAGCAAGCCACCGGCCAGCTCTGCCAGGAACAGATACAGGCGCTCCGGGTGCAGGCGAGGGTGGGTCAACAAGTGCGCCAGGTTAGGGTAAGCCCGATTGACAGTATTGAGCAGCCAGAACAGGGTAACGTCGCTGGAGCCGAATTCGGCGATCTGGTCCGCCCGCTCCCGCCGCCGCCCTGACAGTGCTTTACCCTTGGACTGCAGCGCGCCCAACAACCGCCTACCCAGGCTTACCAGGGTGTCGTGGGTGCCCAAATGCAGCGTGGGGTGCACGAAGTGGGTGTCCAGGGTAAAGCCGCCAATATTGTTGCGAGACAACCGGGCCACGGGGCAGTGGCTGTAGCCATCCAGGCTGTCGCCGTCCACCAACATCACTACGTTCAACCGCAGGCTGGTGATCTCGTTTTCCAAGTCCCCTTCGTTGAGGTCCGGTAGCGTGTCGAACTGCTTACGGTAGCGGCGCGCGCTCTTTTGCTCTTGGCTATCGTCCATATAGTTAACGCCGAAAGGCTCAGGGAGTTTCAGCGCCGCATACACATTCAGGTCATTACCCTTGAGCAGCTCTTTCATGTCTCTGGCTGCGGGCAGGGGGTCATGCTGGGGTGCGTCGAACAGAGTGCCATCCGGGAACACCAGCTTGAGCCGCTTGAGCTGCAGCGAACCGCTGGCCAGGGCCTGTTCATCGATCTGCAGGGCCTGCACGCCCCAATGGAAAGGCGTGCCACGCAACGTGGCTTCGGCCAGTTGATGCTGATGGAATTCGTCCTGGTATTGGAAGTGCTGTGGCAAGAGAAACATCCCTTCAGACCACATCACTCGGCTGTGCTTACTCATGAACGCTGTCCACTCGGAATTCGGATTGTGCGGGTAGAGGTGTGCTCGTTACATCTGTCAGGGCAGCTTCGGCCTTCTGAACTGCACTGCCTTGAGTATCACCAAGGCGCTGCGGTGTTGCCGGCCTTTGCGGCACGGTATTGCCAGCCGCCAGTTGTGCCTCGGTAGGGGGCTTGTTCAGCACATCCACACCTCGGGCCGCGATGATCAGGTTGTTGTCTACCAGCACCCGCAGGCCACTGGAGGAGAACCAGATACCGTCTTTGCGTAGGGACCTGGCATCGAACGCGACTTTCCAACGGCTGTTGTGCTCCTCGCGAAAGAACGCCGCTATGCCCACATAGTTGGCCGCCGCTTGCAGGGGCCATCGATCGACCTGACCAATGCCCGGCAGCAGGGTGATCTCCTGGCCTTCAACCAGCGTGTTGCCAAGGGCCTTGTGAGGCTCCAACCACAAGGTATCGCTGTCGCTGGAAGCGAAACGCTCCAGTGCTGTGAGCTGGTACACCCGCAGCACAACTGACAGGGGCCTGCCTGAATCGTCCGGGTTCAATTGGTTACCGCCATCGGCAGTCAGGATCAACGTCTCTTTGTCCCCGAACAGCATGTCGCCTGCCCAGGTATCGTCCACTCGCTTGCTTGCCCGGTCCGACACACCGCAGGCCGCCAGCGTGGCGGTGATTACCAAAACGGCCAAACCACGCGCCCAGCACGCCCTTGTGTAAAACCGGCCCATGTTTGCCCTATTCATGACGACTACCTATGAATACGTGTTGTGAATGCCCGGTCAGGTCAGGTGATAGGCGAAGTCGCCATCGCTGCCTAACGCAATATCCAGGCGTTGAATCGGCTTGTCCTCGGCCATGCGCGCCAGCACATGCTGTGCAAGCGCTGGCATCAGGGTTTTGGACAGAATGTTGTCGATGTTGCGGGCACCGCTGTCGACTTCGGTACAGCGTGCCGCAATGGCTGCGACCAGTGCCTCGTCGTAACCCAGCACAGCCTGATGATTGCGCTCAAAGCGCTTGCGAATGCGCTCCAGCTTGAGTGCTACGATCCGCTCCAGCACGCGGTCTTGAACCGGGTAATACGGCACGATCGTCAGGCGGCCAAGGAAGGCGGGCTTGAATACCTGGTTCAACTCGTCACGCAGGCCGTCGACGATGGCCTCGGGGGTAGGCTGCTCGGTGGCGTTCAGGCACCACTGCATGATGTGGTCGGTGCCGGTGTTGGAGGTAAGGATGATCACCGTATTCCGGAAGTTGATCTCCCGACCTTCACCATCATCGAGCACACCCTTGTCGAACACCTGGAAGAACAGCTCAAGTACGTCTGGGTGGGCCTTTTCCACTTCATCGAGCAACACCACGCTGTACGGTTTGCGCCGTACCGCTTCGGTCAGCACACCGCCTTCGCCATAGCCCACGTAGCCAGGCGGCGAGCCCTTCAGGCTGGAAACCGTATGGGCCTCCTGATATTCCGACATATTGATGGTGATGACATTTCGCTCACCGCCGTAAAGGGTGTCGGCCAGCGCCAAGGCTGTTTCTGTTTTGCCTACGCCGCTAGGGCCCAGTAGCAGGAACACACCGATGGGCTTGTTCGGGTCTTCCATACGCGCCCGGGAAATCTTGATGCGCTTGCCAATTTCCAACAGCGCATGGTCCTGCCCCAATACACGCTCCCCAAGCAGCGCAGGCAGGGCCTGTACGGTATCGATTTCGTCCCGCAGCATTTTGCCCAGCGGGATGCCTGTCCAGCCCGAGATCACTTCGCCGATGGTGCCGCCGTCTACCTGTGCATGAACCAAAGGCTGTTCGCCCTGGGCTGTGGCCAGTTCTGCGCGGGCAGCGGCAATGGCGGCGGCATCAGGGGCTTCTTGCGTACTTAACGCCTTGAGGCTTTCCACCAATTCAAGCTCACGTTGCCATTGCTGCTCCAGGCTGGCCTTGGTGCTCTGGGCGGCTTGCTCTTGTTCGTTCAACGCAGCCAGGCGGCGGGCGTGGTCGCTGCCCTGGGCGGCTTCCTGCTCCAGTACGGCAATTTCTGCTTGCAGGTTTTCGATCAGCCGCTTGGCGTCTTCCAGCGGACCAGGCTGTGCAGACTGCGCCAGGGCCACACGGGCGCAGGCGGTGTCCAGCACGCTCACGGCTTTGTCGGGAAGCTGGCGCCCGGTAATGTAGCGGTTGGACAGGCGCACCGCCTGAACCAAGGCTTCGTCCAGAACAGTGACCTGATGATGTTCCTGCATCTTGGAGAGCAGGCCGCGAAGCATATAAATGGCTTTTTCTTCGTCCGGCTCTTCTACCTTGACCACTTGGAAGCGCCGGGCGAGCGCGGCGTCTTTCTCGAAGTACTTTTTGTACTCGGCCCAGGTGGTCGCGGCGATGGTTCGCAATTCGCCGCGGGCCAGGGCAGGCTTGAGCAGGTTGGCGGCATCGTTTTGGCCAGCCTGGCCTCCTGAACCGATCAGGGTATGAGCTTCGTCGATAAACAGGATGATCGGGTGCAGGCTGCGCTTGGTTTCTTCGATCACGGATTTCAGGCGGTTTTCGAACTCGCCTTTCACACCCGCGCCAGCCTGTAGCAGCCCCAGGTCCAGGGTATGAATGGCCACATCCCGAAGTATGGAGGGCACATCGCCTTGAATAATGCGCAGCGCCAGGCCTTCGACCACGGCCGTCTTGCCTACGCCTGCTTCGCCGGTAAGAATCGGGTTGTTCTGGCGCCTGCGCGTGAGGATGTCGACCATCTGTCGCACTTCAAACGCTCGGCCCAGTACCGGGTCGATCCGGCCCTCGCGGGCGCTTTGGGTAAGGTTGACGGTGTATTGGTCCAGCGCCGGGGTGTTGCCATTGCCTTTAACGGCACGGGCGCTGCCAGTGTTCTGGGCCTGGGGTGGGGTAACCAGCCCGGACTCCGGGCTGGCTTCGACCAAGGCAGCAAGGTTGACCCGTAGGTCATCGGCGTTGATTTTTTCCAGCTCTGGCGCCGAGGCGGTGACCACGCGGCGCAGCGCGTCATCATCGAGCAGGGCCTGAATCAAATAGCCGGTACGGATCTGGCTTTGGCCGAATTCAATGGAGGCCAGCAGCCAGGCTTGCTCGATCATACGGGTGATCGAGGGCGATAGGGCTGGGGTGCGGGTGTTGCCCTTCTTGAAGGTGCCCAGTGCGGTCATCAACTGAGCCTGGAGGCGCTCCGGTACCACGCTGTAATGGCGCAGGATGCCGGGCAGGTCGTTATCCTCGCTTTCAAGCAACTGTAGTAACAGATGTTCGACTTCTACATCGTAATGCCGCTCCGACAGGCAGAGCGCGGCGGCGGCTTCTGTGGCTGTACGACTGGTTTCGTTCAGCTTGGCGAAGAGCGACTTCAGGTTCACAGGGAGACCCCATCGAAAGGAATGTTGAAAAGGGCGCAGCGGGACGGCGCCACATCGGTGCCTGGGCGCTTGAGCCACCCGAGCCAGCCCAAGGCCACTCCACCTTTACGGCCAAGCTGGGCAAGAGGCACCTCTTCGCGCTTGAGGACGGGCGCGATCTGAACGTCCAGCTGCGGGCCTGCATAGAAGCGGACCAGCTCCACCAGCTTGCGGTAGTCGAGGGTGTCGGGCTGGAACCGCTGGTAGTCCGTCAGCGCCAAGGGCCCGATTTCAATGCGTACGCAGGCCTGGTAATCCCAGATCCGATTACCCACCACCGTGCTCTGCCCTAAAGCGGCATTCTTGCGGCCCAACTGGGTGCGCTGGCTCTCGGCCAGCTTCAACCAACGCCCGGCGAATGGCTTGACCGTGAAAGGCAACGAGAAATAAAAGCTCAGCATCACTTGCAGGTTGAGCGAGTTGCGCGGCTTTTGCGCGAACATCCCTGAGAAATAACTGAACAACTCGCGGCGCAGGGGTGAGCCTCCCGGGCCGAATTTGCGGTGCTGCGCCTGGGGCCCGAAACCGACCAGGTTGAGCAGGTAGCGGTCGAATTTGGAGCTGCCGTTGCGCTCATACTCAATGTAGAACTTGTACTTTTGCCAGGCTTCGTAGAACAGCGTGGTCATGCGATGGGAAAACACATCGAGAAACGCATGGGCGGCGTCGTCGCGGTATTGAATGTGCCGCTCCAGCAATAACTCTGTATAGGGCCGCGGCAGTACACCGGAAGGCCCCACCAACCCCATGAAGGTCACCTGCACTTCTGATAGCGGCAACCCCGCCAGGGATACCGAACCCTCGCGCTCGAACGTCAAGTCGCTCACTTCGCTGGCCGGAAAATTCAGCGACAAGAGCGAACGAAACCGCAGCGGATCTTCATGCGGCCGTGTCTGCAGGTCCATACGACCTGTCCTGCTGTAGTGCAGGCGAAGCAAACGCACCAATTGAAAGAATTCGAATCGGTACGGCTCAGCCCGGGCCTGGTCGATCAGACCAGGGGTTGATCGCCGGTTCGCGGGGGCCATTGGACCACTCTCTTTTCACGCTGCAAGGTACGAAGGGTTAGCTGGGTAAAGCTATTAAGGGTGCAGTACTGGCCGAAGAAATGGTCCAGCACCATGCCAAACAAGAACACACCGCTACCAATGTATTGGCGTTCGTCAAACGTCAGCGTAACGCCAACGCCCCGTACGAAATTGGGTCGTGGATGGCCGATACGCGCCACCACGGGCTCGCTACCAACTGAAACGATGCCGTTGATTTGTTTACGGATCGCGGAGGTGTTTCGGTAGTTGTAGAGCGACAGCAACTCCAACAACACCTCCCGCCCTTGGGATACCAACGACATATGATTCAGCGATAGATGTGAGATCAGCCGCCAGATCACGCCATTGCCCAGCGGTACCCGTACCGAGGCCGTTGGCTTGCGCAGGCAGCGAATGTGCTGAATCACTGAGTTGGCCGGGATATTGAAGTCGCCGCGCTCACCTCCGAAGGGCAACATCTGCGGCAGGTCACGGTTGCTGCAGGTCAGCCGTATGCTCAAGGTGTCGTCGGCGGCATCGATCAACTCCAAGTCCCGATCCACCACGCGGATGAACATGTTCGAACCATCGGTTTGTTGGGCTTGCACCGGACGGCGACGGCTGATCCAGAAGCTATGGCCCTTGCCTTGATCGGCGCGGGGCTCGAAGAACGGGTGGCAGGTGGTAACTTGATCGACGCCTTTGCTGTTCCTGACCCGACGCACCCGGTCGATGGACACCACCTCAGCGGCGCTTTGCAAGCGCACATCGGGGACGACCCTGTACTCGTGTTGCGCGTGGGTGAGCTTGATCGGTTCGGCCTGCTGGCGGAACAGGTTGATGATTGGGGTGCAATTGAGTTTGAAGTTGCCCCGCCCAATATTCTGGGCAAGCCGTGCCAACCGATCGTTAAGGTCGTAGTCGGAGAAGTAAACGTTGACTACAACCTTCTCCAACGCCTTGCCAGCAAGAATGCGCTCGAACCCGGACAGGTCGAAAAACATGAATTTGTCAGGGAAGGTGAAATACTCATGCAGCAGTCGGTAGCCCAGGAACGACCGCTCCGAATAATCCACCAGCCCTTCATCCAGCCCGTAACCCACCGCTTTCAACGCATCGGCAGGCAGCTGCACTTCGCGGGTACGGCCTTCGTCCTCGAAGCTCAACGTGGCCTTGGCCACATTGTTGAACAGCAGCTCATACAACTGGAGCATCAGCGTGCTTTCGCCGTCCAGGAAGAACCGCAAGCTGTCGAGCGCTATCTGGCCGAACTGTGCATCCGCGGTGGTACTCAAGATCAATCGAAGACGGGCGATCAGGTCAGCGCTATGGCCGTTGAACGTCGAGCGCTCCATCTCTATGAAAGAAGCCTGCTCCACGGCGATGGGCCACAGCTCCACGGGGTAGCAAGTGCGGAACTTGCACACCACACCGTCCACCGCGTTGGCATGCAGCTCGGTATGCCGGGCAACGTGGTAAGCCTCAGTGACCTTTTCATGCGTGCCCATGCTGAGCTCGACAATGGACATCGACGGGGTAGGGCGCAGGTAATGTGGGTACAGCATCTCCAGAAACGCTTCGACAATTTCTGGAAACTCGTCATCGAGCTTTTTATGGACGCGCGCGGCCAGAAACGAAAACGCCTCAATCAAGCGCTCGGTATGAGGGTCTTCGCAGTGGTCGCCCTCAATAAGCAGCCGCGATGCGATTTTCGGGTACTGGGTCGCGAACTCCTGACCTAAAAAGCGCAGGTGCGACAGTTCCTTTTCGTAATAGGGGAGCAGGTCGTCGAGCATCAGTTTAGGTTCTGTACTTTGTATTCCTGGGTGTTGACCTGCAGCACCGCATCGAAGGAAACCTGACGGGAGACATCCCGCAGGTGCAAAACAGCATCGATCCGAAAGGTCAGCATGCGTCGGCCAGGCTGCTGTGGCAGCACCTGTACCTTGACGTTGCGAAACCGGCGGTCGCCGACCGCTATGGCTTTTTCCAACTGGCGCTGAATCAGCAGGCGATCCTCGGGCGCCAATACGCTTTTGCTAGTGAAGTCCGGCATACCGTAGTCGAGGATCGTGCCGTTCAGCTCGGGAAACGTGCCCAATTCCTCGGCCACCAAAGACCGGCGGGTGTTCACCAAAATCTCCAAGTCCCGAACGATGCTGGCTTTGTAATCAGCAAGCGAACACAAGCGCTCGGCCGAAGACTCGACGGCCTGATGTGGGCGGTCGTCCAGCAACCGGTCCAATAGAGACGGCAGCAGTGTGTGCTGGCTAGTCATATTGCCTCCTTGGCAACGTGCTCCATTAACCGCGAGTGGATTGCGGCAACTCTGCAACCAATCGCAAGGACGCGGTCAGCTCATCCAATTGGTAGTGCGGGCGCAGGTAAGTCACAGCCTTGTACACACCGGGCTTGCCTGGCACTTCGAACACCTCGGCACGCGCTTCCCGTAATGGGAACTTGGCCTTGGCTTCCTGGCTGGCCGTGTCATCGAGCAATACATAGCTGGAGAGCCACTTGTTCAAAAACATCTCAACGTCTTTGCGGGAGGCAAAGCTCCCTACCTTGTCGCGCATGATGGCTTTCATGTAGTGCGCAATACGCGAAGTGGCGAAGATGTACTGCAACTGCGCCGAAAGCTTGGCATTGGCGTTGGCAATGTCTGTGTTGTACTGCTTCTGCTTCTGCGCTGATTGCGTGCCAAAGAACGCCGCGTAGTCCGTACCTTTGCAGTGCACCAACGGGATGAAACCCAGGTCAGAGAGTTCTTTTTCGCGCCGGTCGGTGATCGCGATTTCGGTAGGGCACTTGAGCGCTACTTCACCATCGTCGGTTTTGAAGGTGTGGGTTGGCAGGCCTTCCACCAAACCACCGCCCTCTACGCCACGAATGGCTACGCACCAGCCATAGCGAGAAAACGCATCTGTCACCCGGGTGCCCAGGGCATAGGCTGCGTTCATCCACAGGTACTTGTTGTGGTCGCGGCCATCGACGCTTTCGACAAAGTTGAATTCCTCGACAGGCGTGGTATCCGGGCCATACGGCAGGCGGCCCAATACATGGGGCAAGGTGAGGCCTACATAACGCGAGTCATCAGAGTTGCGGAAGGATTTCCACTTGGCGTATTCGACGGTATCGAAGATCTTCGCCAAGTCCCGTGGGCCGGACATCTCGGTGAAGGAGTCCCAGCCAAACAACTCAGATGACGCGGACGAGATGAACGGAGCGTGGGCCGCTGCGGCTACGTGGGAGATTTCTTCGAGCAGGTACATGTCTTCAGGGCTGCGGCTGAACTCATAGTCGCCCAGCAGCATGCCGAAAGGCGCGCCACCGAAGGTGCCGTACTCTTCCTCGTAGATCTTTTTGAACAACGCGCTCTGGTCAAATTCGGACGAGGCCTTGAGGTCTCGAACCAAGTCTTTCTTGGAGGCGTTGAGCAGGTGGATCTTCAGCGTAGTGCTGGTTTCGGTCTGGTCTACCTGATACTTCAGGCCACGCCAGGAGGCTTCCAACTGCTGGAATTCACGCGCATGCATGATTTCGTTCATTTGCGCAGAGAGCATTGAGTCGATCTCGGCGATACGCGCATCAAGTACCGCGATCAGGTCCTTGCTCGGGGTCATCTCGCCTTCGAGTACCTGGCCGACCAGCTCGCCGATCAAGTCACGGGTGCGGGTACGCTCAGTGTCGGAGCGGGCAACACGGCTTTCGGAAATGATGCTGTCGAGCAGCGAGGCCTGGGGGGCGAAGTTTTCCACTTCGACCAGGTCATTGCCTTGCTGAGCGGCGGTTTGTTTCTCAGTCATCGTCGTGCTCCTGCTTACTCGTTGGCATCGTTAGCGGGAACGGCGGCTTCACGGCCGAATTCCTTGCCAAGCGTTTTCAGCTTCTCGGTGTTCTGCAACACATCCATCAGCAGCTCTTCAAGCTTGTCGTTACCACCCATCTTGTTGCGCAGGTCCGCCAACTTGTTGCGTACTTCCAGCAGCTTGCGAAGCGGTTCGACCTGGCGCACCACATTCTGAGGCTCGAAGTCTTCGAGGGTATTGAAGTTAAGCTCTACGCCCAGTTGAGTACCGTCCCGGGTCAGTGTGTTATCGACCCGATAAGCCAGGCGTGGCTTGATGCCCTTGAGCACGCCATTGAAGTTGTCACGGTCGATGTACACGAACTTCCGATCTTTAAGCTTCGGCAGGGGCTCTAGGGATGCACCGGAGAAATCGCCCAATACGCCCACGACAAAAGGCAACTCTTTCTTTTCCTGAGCATCGCCGATGTCCACGTCGTAGGTGATATGCACCCGAGGTGCGCGAACACGATCGAGTTTGTGCTGGGTACTTTCCTTCTTCGCCACGGTGGTCTCCTGTGCGAGCTGCTCGCTTCAAGTCGTTTGCGCGTCGGCCAATGCCGAACCAGGCGCGTTACAATGCGTCGATGGTCAGTAGCAGGCGCTGACGCGTCTCATCGCTCATATTCATGATGCTTTCCTGGCCTACCAGCTCTTCGAAGCTGGCATTGCCCGCTATCTGGGTACTACTGCGAATTACTGAGTCGTCGGGTAGCGTGGCCTGCACGGGCGAGCTGATTATGCAGAAGGGCAAGTCGCCAAAGCCCTTCAGCTTTTCGAAACTAACGGGAAACCGAAGGCCTTCGAATAGCCGCCCCAGCCCAGGTGATTTGCTGATGCAATAGAACAGAACCAAGTAGTGCAAGACGAAACGGTACAGTTCCGCACTGCTACGGTTCGGGTCTTTGATGAGCTTGCGAAACTGCTCCAAGCCGAAGGAGTTGAACCCTACGACCCAACGCGTCGGGCTGATGATGCGGATAACCTCGCCACTGTCCGCGAGCACTTTGTCGTACTCCAGCGCGAACAGCTCAGGCGTAGTACTGATCAAATTGAGCGGTGTTTCAATTTCATTGACTAACTGGAATGGCGCAGCCCCACCAATTCGGTCATACAAGGCGTTGAGTTCTTTGAAATGGTATTGCGTTTCACGCCCACTGCTACGGGGTGCGCCTTGCAGGTACTCGCCGAACAGGCTCTGTGGGCGAATCAGCAACGCAAGGGTAGCCAGGTAATCCGACGCCAAAGCCCTGAGCACATCTGAAATGGCCCGTGTCTGGCGTCGTAGACTGATCAATGCGTCTACGTCGAACGTCTGAATCATCGGTACATCATCCTTGAACCCTTCTTCACACGGCCCTTACGAGGAATGCGGGGTTGCAATAGCTTGGCCAGCGCCTTTAAAACCTTCATCGAACGCTATTCAGCGGACGCATCAGGCGCGGTTGCGGGGTGCTAATCATTAGCAACTCGCAGGTTCTAATTTGCCACCCATTCGAGGGTTTTAGGCACTTCACTGATACCAATTCTTCCTTGGTTCTGATTCTCACTGCAACAGTGGCGCAATGACATTACGCTTCGAATTGTGCCATTCAAATGGCGTCAAAGCGCTTTAGAATGGGGTTGTGCGGCGGTTTTTGGATCCTCTAAATCCGTTGAAAATAAACTCGAAAAAAGCGAATGGGTTCACATAGTTGGCCACTTTTGCACCCCTAATGACCCCGGATTCGCGCCCATTGGCGGCGATTGCACGGCTGGTGTGCTGAATTCACTTTCTCGCAATTGTTAGAAAATTTTGCATGGGCGTAGCGCCGCAAAAAATTAGCATTCGGGTTGACAGCGCACGGCGCTCGGGTGTCTCCTTCCACGCTCTGAAGCCAAGCGTCAACGGCGAAACGATTCCATGGTTGTGGCCAAGGGGCCCGGCGGGAACAGCCGTTTTACAAGGGTTTCAGCGTGGTATTGCCACCGCACATGCATGAGTGCTGGCGCGTGGTGTGTTGTTACCGGGCATAGCAGGAGCATGCCGGTTTTGCCCAAGGAGATGCACCGATGATGAACCTTGCCGCGTTGCGTTCACCGCATGATTCGCGCTTGATCACGCTCACCTACCTCGCCACCCCTCAATGGCGATTGTTCGGCAAGCCCCTCGTACTTGATCCGCGCCCCTTGGCGTATGACAGGCCGAGGAGTCACTGACGTGATAGATATTTCGTCTTTGTTTACACCGCAGAACAGGCGCCTGTTCAAACTGACCATGGCGCTGTCGGGCGGGCAGGAATTATTACTGGAGTCGTTTTCGGGGCAAGAGGGGCTTTCAACAGACTTCGGCTTCCAACTCGAATTGATTTCCGATGATGCAGGCGTAAAACTCAAGTCAGCCATTGGCCAGCCTGCCACTGTCGAGATAGAACTCGCTACCGGCGGCAGTCGCTACATCAACGGCCATGTCTTTGGCTTTGGGGCCAATGGCAGCGACGAAGGTTTTTCCAGGTACTCCGCGTACCTTGGCTCCTGGCTGGGGTTTCTTGAGCAGCGGTTCGATTCGCACATCTATCAGGACCAAACCGTCGAGCAGGTGATCACCCAGGTGTTCAGCCAGTACGAAGGCCTGGCCCACTATGAGTTTCGCGTCAATCGGGTGCTCAAGCCCCATAGCTACATCACCCAGTACCGTGAAAGTGACAGCCACTTCGTCCGGCGTTTGCTTGAGCAAGAAGGGTTGTTTTATTACTTCGAACATACCGCCGACCGTCATACGCTCATCATCATGGATGACTCAAGCGTACTTACGCCCTTGCCTGAGCAGCCACAGATACGTTTCCACCGGGCCGCTGTCACTGAAACAGCAGACTCAATTACCCGCTGGACGTCTGCCCGTGCATTCCAGCCGGGCAAAGTGTCTGTACAAACCTTCGATTATCGGCAACCGAACAACCGTATTCCCGTCACCATGAACAGCCTCAACCAGCAAGGGGATGTGCCTGCCTTCGAGCTGTACGATTACATGGGCCACTACACCCATGGCACACCCGCCGACGGTGAGCAGTTGGTACGCAACCGCATCGAGGCGCTGGAACTCAAAGGCAAAACGTTCGTGGGGCACAGTAATTGCCGCGCCTTGCGACCGGGTTATACCTTCGAGCTCACCCAGCATTACGAGCATGACCTGGGGCCTGCGGACGACCGGCAGTTTCTGGTCATGAAGGTCGAGCACCACGGCAGTAACAACTACACCTCGGGTAGCCAGGCGGATTACGCGAATACGTTTCACAGCGTGCGCAAAAAGATCACGTTCCGACCTCAAACGGCCCTGCTCAAGCCCGGCATTCCGGGCCCCCAAACCGCAATCATCGTGGGGCCGTCTGGCGAAGAGATCTACACCGATGAAATGGGCCGGGTAAAGGTGCAGTTCCACTGGGACCGCTACGGCCAGTTCGACGATAAAAGCTCCTGCTGGGTTCGCGTTGCGCAATCCGCCGCCAGTGGCGGGTTCGGCAGCATTCAAATCCCTCGCGTAGGGGATGAAGTCGTCGTCGTCTTCCTCGACGGCAACCCCGACCGCCCGCTGATCATGGGCAGCCTCTACAACAGCCGAAACACGCCGCCGTGGGCACTACCTGCGAATAAAACTCAGAGTGGGTTTTTGACGCGGTCGATGAAGGGCAAGGGCGCCAATGCCAACTTCTTCAGGTTCGAAGACAAGGCGGGGGCGGAGCACATTATCGTTCACGCTGAGCGTGACATGGACACTGAAATTGAAGCGGACGAGCGTCATACGGTGGGGGGCAGCCGTACGATTAAAGTAGAGGGCAAACATGCCGAGACGATCAAGCTGGAGACCAGTATTGCCGTCGAAGAAGGTAGCTACTTTGTCACCGTTGATAAGGGGGAAGTGAAGATAAAGGCTGCGACCTCCATTACGTTGGAGGTCGGTGCGAGCACCTTAAAAATGAATTCGGATGGCACTATTACGTTGTCCGGCGTCACGGTCGATGTTGAAGGCAAGACGATCATTAACCTGAACAAATAGCAGACGGACAGGAATCCTCATGCGCAGAAATATTTATGATCGCTTGTCAGAACAGCGAATTCGCAACGAACAACGCTTGGAACAAGAACGTATTCTTCAGGAAGCAAAGGACGCGCCTTTGCCTGCACCCGAGCGCTTTCACACCAATGAGTTGAGCTTTGTCAGGCCGTCAAACTTCAAGGACAAAACGTTTCATGTGTTTACGTTGACGGATATTGGGCCGAGTCCTCTGTCTGTTGTTATCGGCCGTACGCCTATTACGCCTGATCAAGGCCTTGAAGACATGGCGCAGCAATTGCTTGATGACCTGAAAAAAGGGTTATCTCATCTGGAATGGATCGAGCCTTTGTGCTCGGCAAATATCGCCGGCTTAGAAGCGCGTCGTGTCGAATTCAAATGGCGCCAGCAAGGTCAGCTGGTACATCAATTGCAATTTCTGTTTATCCATCAAGATGAGCACCAACACCCACTGCTTATACAGGTCACGGGTACAAGCAACGACGCCAGGGGCATGACGCCGCAGGAGCGAGCAGCCTTCTATTCGGTCGTCGATACGATTGAAGTGCGTCATCCTCTTGCTGAGGGTGAACCGGAAATAACGCCATGAGTCAGGCAGCACGCCTGGGTGACCCTATCGAACATACCGGCTCACTTACCGGCTTGCTCACGGGGTTAGCGATCGGCGCTATAGGAGCGGCGTTGATTGTGGGAACAGGCGGCCTGGCAGCAGTCGCGATGGTGGGGGCTTCCGCCGCAGCAGGCGCCGGTATTGGTCAAGTCCTTGGCAGCTTGTCTGTCTGTAACCACAGCACCGGGCAGATTCAAAGCGGTTCTGGCAACGTGGCTATCAATGGCAAGCCCGCCGCCAGAGCACATGTTGATACTGCAACCTGCGACGAGCACGGGCCTGCACCGCGAATCATCGCGCAAGGCAGCAGCACCGTTTTCATCAACGGCATGCCTGCTGCCCGTGTCGGTGACCGAACAGTCTGCGATGCCAAAATAAGCGCGGGGTCGGGAAACGTTTTCATTGGCGGGGCGACTCAAACCACTGATGCCATCAACCCAGAAGTTCCGGAATGGCTTGAGCGGGGCGTGTTGGTGGTAGGCCTGGGCAGCGCCTTCGTGCTCGCCAGCCCCATTCTTGTGATTGCGGGCCTAGCAGGCGGCATTGCGGGCGGGACAGCCGGTAACTGGGCGGGGGGCAAACTATTCGGCGCCGGTTCTGACGGGCAAACGCTGATGGCGCTCGGGGGAGGTTTGCTTGGTGGCGGGCTGGGTGTCAAAGGCGGTAAGTGGTTTGATGCTCGGTATGAGATCAAGACGCAGGGGCTGGGGTCGAATTTTGGGAATGTTAAGATTGTTCCTAAGACTACTTCTGTCCCAGAATCGACGGTAGCATCCCCACCTAAGCGTGGGCCTGATGGGCGCTTTCTTAAGAGTTCTGAAGCGCCTTTGCAATTCAATCGTAAATCCCAATACCCAGGTTCGTATCGCGCAGGCGTGAGAGATAAAGTTTTGGATGCTCACACTATTCAGGATGGACCTGATGCTGGGAAAGTGCTAACTGCGGATTTAGATGTTGTGGCAAGGAATGACCTAAGAATTACTATTGAGCACAAAAAAGCCGTTGTTGAGCATTGGAATGAACAAGGTTATAATTCCCCTCGTTCTTCACGTAACGATTATTATAACGATACAGAAAATATGAGCATCCGGCTGCGTTCTCTCAATAGCTCTGATGGGGCGAAGATGGGGGCTGAGGGTATTAGATACAGGCAAGATGTTGGGCCTGACTACGATTGAGGAGTTTCTATGTTTTCTAAGAGAGATCTGCTTGAGTCTTTTTCTGTTGTTGAAGAAAGCGCGGGCGGGTATTATTTTTTTCAGCATAATCTGCCAAAAATCACCTATCATTATTATTTAAAATCTTCGGCAAAAAAAGATTTTTTAGCTGTTTCGGAAGATACTTTAGATCGCGCTTTTTCTACGATGCTGTTAGATCAGGTTCCTAGTTTCGTTGAGGAGAATAAGCCAGTTATATACAAGATTCTAGAGAGCGAGTATGGATTTACTCATGCCATATTAGTGCCTAGTAATTATCATTCAAGCCTAAAAGGTAGGCTAGAAGCAAAGAGAGAAAATTTATACTTGTGCATCCCGATTTTTCGCTGCGAGTTTTCAGGCGGGGAATCCGAGGAGGAGTTCAAGGAAATTATGACTCGAATGGTTCCTGTGTTTAAGTGGAAAAGAAATGTTTTTCCGAAAGTTAGAGTTTATTTTGACAATCCAAAAACCGGTGCTGGTACGTATGAAAATGGAGCGATTTTAAAATTCAATACACTAGTTTCTGAGATGGAAAATTTAAATGGGGTTATCAGTGGATTTATTGAAATTACAAATTTTAGAAATGAGGTTTTGGAGATTCTCTCTCCTGCCGAAAATGTTTATATTATTGTCCAAGATAGATTAAAAGAGGAAAGGCTTGATTTTTCGAAAGCTTTGGAGAGAGTTTCAGAGTTTTCTGGAGTTTTTGCTAGGTGAATGCAGCGCTCTTAGCATTAAGACTTAAGTTGAGTCGTTATGTGAATTTTTTTGTTAGTCATAATCCGCCTAATCTACAAAGTCGACGCGCTGGGCCACAAGACCGAATACCTCAACGCCGACAATGGCCTGCCTTTACATCATTTTGGTCAAAAATCTCCCGGACCTTTGGTGGAGGGTAGTACTCGTTATCATGGTGTAGAAAAGCCGGGTCAGGACGTCTTGCATAGCCAGTATGGTAGAAGTAAGCCACACCCAACTCTTCAGCCTGACCGAAAAAAATTTGATGTGGATACCCGTGAGTACTGGAAATGGCGGGCAGCAGATAGCGCGGAGTGAACTATGTTTGATATTGCAGACCTGAAAAATAAATACGATGAGATCTATGGAGCTGAACCATGCTCCGCCGACGAACTTATTGAAATCGAGAAGTTGCTTGGCTTGAAATTTCCTGAAGATTTCAAAGAAATAGCAAAATTTTATAGCGGGAGGTTGCTTGGCGGTATAAGCCATCACGAGATCGCAAGCTCTGGTGATGCTACAAATATTGTTGAGGAGACCTTGAGGATAAGGGAGGCGATCGGTCTTAAAAAAAATCTAGTTATCCTAGCCGAGCCGCCAGGTAGCATTATTGCTTTTGATGTATCTAATAAACCTTCAGTGGTATGGTGTGATGCCGTAGAGGCAAAAAATTTAAATTCAATGCAATTTATTAATACACCGGATACTTGGGATAGTTATTCTGAATTTTTTCCTATTTGTTAGATAGGGAGGAAGAATGATTCTCGGCGGTTGCAAAGGCCGAGCTCAACCACTGAGTAAAGAAGGGGCTGGTGATGCTTGGCCATCATGGCAGTCATCATTTCAATGGAACACCTGTAATCAAATCGCTGACGCGTACGGATGTTCAACTGGTACGCAATGGCATCCAGTTGCTCTTAACTTACACCTGACGGATCGGTCCCTTCGGATAAATTCTGGCGAATTAATCCGTTGATGTTTTCGTTGCTGCCCCGCTGCCAAGGGCTGTGCGGATCGCAGAAATAGATCGCCGCGCCGGTGCGCTGAGTGATTTCAGCGTGCCGCGCCATTTCACGGCCTCTGTCATACGTCAGTGTTTTATTAGCCGCCAGTGGCATACGATTCAATGCCGCACTAAAACCCTCAACTACCGGGGTGGCCGTTGCATCGTTCATCCTGACCAGCATCAAGTAGCCCGTACTGCGATGGTAGGTGGAGAAACGATTCTTTCGGTGAGCCAATAAACCTAAGATCCCCTGAGGAATTTTAATGTCTGTTATAGCAATAGTTATTGAAGAGAGATTGGATGCAAAAAAATTAATGACTTTGCATCGTGCTTTGAATGTTTCTTTGCAGTCAATCAAGAGTAAGCTTGAGGCTGAGCTTCCAGTTATAGAAATCGAAATATTTGAGGGTGATTATCAGGAGCATGCCAGGCTGATACGATCAGTCCTGCAAGTTGTGAAAAGTGAAAAATTAAAAGCAAGATTTTATGAAATCCCATTTGGCGAACAGTATTTAGGAAACCCAAATCTTGAAACTTGGCGCATTAGTTCTGACCTCGTAAGCGGTATCCTTGAAGCAGCAGATGCAGAAATTGAAAGACAGCAGGACCTTTAGTTTTGATGCTGTTGCAGAACCGGATTAGCAGCATGATCCATATAAGGCAGAGTCTCCAAGATTTTCTGGCGTACGCATAATAGGTCGAGTATTAAAAAATAAATTTCTTTCAATTCTGTGATTTTCGCTATTTCAGTTTTGTAGGTGTGAAGTACAGATCGCGAAAATAATGACTACCGGCAAGACCAACCCGTACATCAGTTGCAACTGCTCTTTATTCATCGGGACGAGCATCAACACTCACTGCTTATACAAGTCACGGGTACAAGCAACGACGCCAGGGGCATGACGCCGCAGGAGCGAGCAGCCTTCTATTCGGTCGTCGATACGATTGAAGTGCGTCATCCTCTTGCCGAGGGTGAACCGGAAATAACGCCATGAGTCAGGCAGCACGCCTGGGTGACCCTATCGAGCATACCGGCTCACTCACTGGCTTGCTCACGGGGTTAGCGATCGGCGCTATAGGGGCGGCGTTGATTGTTGGAACAGGCGGCCTGGCAGCGGTTGCGATGGTGGGGGCTTGCGCCGCAGCAGGCGCCGGTATTGGTCAAGTCCTTGGCAGCTTGTCTGTCTGTAACCACAGCACCGGGCAGATTCAAAGCGGTTCTGGCAACGTGGCTATCAATGGCAAGTCCGCCGCCAGGGCACATGTGGACACCGCGACGTGCGACGAGCATGGGCCTGCCCCGCAAATCATCGCGCAGGGCAGTAGCACGGTTTACATCAACGGCATGCCTGCCGCTCGTGTGGGCGATCGAACAGTGTGCGATGCCAAAATAAGCGCGGGGTCGGGAAACGTTTTCATCGGCGGGGCTACTCACACCACGGATGCCATCAACCCAGAAGTTCCGGAATGGCTTGCGCGGCGCGTGTTGGGGGTAGGCCTGGGCAGCGCCTTCGTGCTCGCCAGCCCCATTCTTGTGATCGCTGGCCTAGCAGGCGGCATTGCGGGCGGGACAGCCGGTAACTGGGCGGGGGGCAAACTATTCGGCGCCGGTTCTGACGGGCAAACGCTGATGGCGCTCGGCGGAGGTTTGCTTGGTGGCGGGCTGGGTGTCAAAGGCGGTAAGTGGTTTGATGCTCGGTATGAGATCAAGACGCAGGGGCTGGGGTCGAATTTTGGGAATGTGCGGATTGCTCCGAAGAATTCACAAAAAACCGACAGTATTAATGAATCGGAAGCTGCATTAAGCCGTGCCAATCAGGCAAAAGCAGATCTTCCCCCAAGCAAAGAGTATAGAGTTAAAACAGTATCCTCCAACGACAAAAAAACGATCAGCGGTTGGGGTGTCCGAAAGCCCGAGGGATATGAAAAGGTTCCGGCTGAGAGAATTAAAGAGAAATCTGAACTAATTGGGCACGAAATAAAGTCTCATCCATATGACAGAGATTATAAAGGCCAGTATTACTCATCTCATGCTGAAAAGCAGATGTCGCTTGTGAGCCCTAATCACCCTATTGGTGTGTCTAAGCCTATGTGCAATGACTATCAAGGATATTTCTCCAAGCTGGCACAGTACACCAAGTTTGAGCAGACAGTTGCAGATCCTAAATTAATCAGGGGATAGCGGCAAAAACTGAGTGCAACACCTGACCTTTCCGGTACGGTATGCCTATGTCCTATCAAGAGCTCAACATCGAAGAACGCGTGACCATCCAAATAGGCACTCTTCAGGGCCTGAGCCTGAGGGCCATTGCCAGGATGCTCGACCGAAGCCCTTCGACCATCAGCCGCGAAGTGCGCCGCAACAGTCTGACCGCTCATCGCTATTCAGCCAGCCAAGCCCAGCAACACATGCGCTCTCGCCGCCAGGTCTGCCGCCCTGCGCTAAAGCTGGTCCCAGGCAGCGACCTGTTCGATCTTGTGGTCTATCTGTTGCGACAACGCTTTTCCCCACAGCAAATTGCAGGCAAGCTCAGGTCCATGGAATTTCCTAACTTTGAAGACACCTTCGTCTGTCGCGAGACCATCTACAACGCCATCTATGCGCTGCCAGTGGGCGAGCTTCGCAAGGAACTGATCATCTGCCTTCGCCAAGGCAACACCACCAGGCGCCCACGGTCTGGCGGTGTTGACCGGCGCGGTCAAATCCCTGATCTGGTCAGCATTCACGTACGACCGCCAGAGGTAGAGGATCGGCAAATGCCGGGCCATTGGGAAGGCGATCTCATAAAGGGCAAGGCCAATGCATCGGCTGTCGGGACCCTGGTGGAGCGAAGTACAGGCTATCTGATGCTGGTCAGGATGAACGATGCGACGGCCACCTCGGCTGTTGAGGGCTTTAGTGCGGCATTGAATCGTATGCCACTGGCGGCGCGTAAAACGCTGACGTATGACAGGGGTCGTGAAATGGCGCGGCACGCTGAAATCACCCAGCGCACTGGCGTGGCGATCTACTTCTGCGACCCGCACAGCCCTTGGCAGCGGGGCAGCAACGAAAACATTAACGGATTGATCCGCCAGTATTTGCCTAAGGGAGCCGATCTGTCAGGTGTAAGTCAGGAGCAACTGGATGCCATTGCGTACCAGTTGAACATCCGTCCGCGTCAGCGATTTGATTACAAATGCCCCATTGAAATGATGACGGCTATGATGGCTAAGCATCACCAGCCCCCCTCCTTAACTCAATAGCTGTGTTGCACTCAGCCTTGGCAACCGCCGGGTTTTTAAACCTGACGGCAGTGTCGAAATATTTTTGAGGTAAAAATGAATAAAAAATCTGAAGAACTAGTAAATGAGCTTTTTATTAAGGTGGAGCAGTCTCCTGCTGGGGAATTAGCATTGCCGTTAAGACGCCTTTTATGGGAAACCCTCACGGAGGGGCAATCCCAACTCGATAAGAAAATTTCCCTCACGAGACTAGATTCTGTTTGTGTGAAACACAGTGCATCAATCTGGGAGCGAAAGTTTGGAGGTGTCGATGAACTCAATGAGATTCTTGAAGTTGCGGATAAAGTTGCTATTGGTGAAATTCCCGAAGAAAAGGCTCTGGCTATTAGGGATGATTTTTACGTTGCGGTAGTTGAAGATCGAGAGTATGAACCTGAAGAGTATCCCGCTATGTTTGTCGGGCATGCTGCAGCGAACACAATAGTTACAGCAATAGATGAATTTAATTTAATTGCTGGTGATGATACAGATGACTATGAGCTTGATCCGGATGCGTTTGAACCAAGCTATCTAGTAGCATCAGCATTTGCAAAAGGTCTGGCTGAGGATGGAGATCCGGAGTATCGCCGCCAATTTTGGAAGTGGTATCTATCCAAAGCAGTGCGTGAGATTTTTTAATCCTTAAGACCACCAAAAAAAGCTCATTGCTTCGCAACGGAGTTTTGTAGTGGTCAAGTTTTCCCGGACACCTCAATAGGTGGTGTCTAGCCCGCTAGCCGCTCGTACTCATTCGGCGCTTGATGGTCTAACGTTGAGTGCAGTCGTTCGCTGTTGTAGAACCGTACGATGTAGGCTGTCACATCCTTGATCGCCTCAGCTTGGTTTGCATAGTTCTGACGCCATACCCCGTTCCATTTTCAGGCTCAGGAAAAACCGTTCCATCACTGCGTTGTCCCAGCAGTCGCCTTTTCGGCTCATGCTCTGACGCATTCCATGGCGGCTCAGCAGTTCGCGATGGGAAGCACTGGCATATTGGCTGCCACGGTCGGTGTGCACGATCAAGCCAGGTGGTGGAGCACGCTGCGTTATCGCCAGCTGCAACGCGCTGTTTACCAGCTCTGCGTGCATGTGCGGCGCCATCAACCAGCCCACGATCTTGCGCGAGTAAAGATCTTTTCCATCAACAGTATGCCCGCTGCCCGTGTCGGTGACCGAACAGTCTGCGATGCCAAAATAAGCGCGGGGTCGGGAAACGTTTTCATTGGCGGGGATACTCAAACCACTGATGCCATCAGCCCAGAAGTTCCGGAATGGCTTGCGCGGGGCGTGTTGGGGGGAGGCCTGGGCAGCGCCTTCGTGCTCGCCAGCCCCATTCTTGTGATCGCGGGCCTGGCAGGCGGCATTGCGGGCGGAACAGCCGGTAACTGGACGGAGGGCAAACTATTCGGCGCCGGCTCTGACGGGCAAACGCTGATGACGCTCGGGGGAGCGTTTGCTTGGTGGCGGGCTAGGCGCTAAAGGCGGTAAGTGGTTTGATGCTCGGTATGAGATCAAGACGCAGGGCCTGGGGTCGAATTTTGGGAATGTGCGGATTGTTTCCAGAGAATTAAAGGCAACATTCGGGAAAGCAAGCTCAGATGATTACAAGGCAAACTTCTTTGAGGAGTACCCTGACCTAAAGGGTAAGGTGGTTGTTCATCATGCAGTTGAACAGCAAGTTCAAAAACGATATCCAGGACTTGTCAAAAATGAAGAATTGCATTCGCTCGAAAATTTAAGGGAAATACCTAAAGAAAAAATTCCGAACTCCACTTGAGCTTTATACAAAAAGAGTGGAATAGGTTCTATAGGCAGACGCCTACTCCTACTAAGCAGCAACTACTGGACAAAGCAACAGAAATCGATAGTATGATCGGGTCCCAATTTGATCCACCTGTAAGATAAGTTCGGAGGCTCTATGTTTTATTTTGTTGAACCTGAGGTCGGTGGTGGGCTTGGAGATAGTACTGTTATAGATACGTCTTGCCATCCGCCTATTGTATCTAGCCTAGAGTACAGGTTCGGCGGATGGCTTGGTGATGAAATTTTGGAAAGTTTTCCGTGCTTTATTGTTACTAAGTCATTGGCTAGAAAAATGCTGGATAAAAAAATTTCTGGGTTTTCTCTTGATCGGGTTTTGATAACTGTCTCTGATGAGTTCCGCGAAGTGAATCCAAATCTTTTACTTCCAGAATTTTTATGGTTGAAAATCGGTGGCTCTCCGGGAGTCGACGACCTGGGATTAGCCTTAGATAATCGCCTTGTCATTTCACAGAAAGCAAAGGGTGTGTTTGAATCTGGTCAGTTGCATCATGCCGATTTTGAAGATTTTGAATAGAATCTTTGTAGTGGCTGGGTGGCGTTCAGTAATCAAGTGCAATATCCAAAGTAAGGTGCTGCCGACGTCTCCCCGTCCTCAGTAGCAGCTGGCTTTAGAGTCCTGGGTCAATGTAACGGCTTTCGCGGTCAGTTGCTTGGCATAGGCAGACGGGGTTAATCCGCCGAGACCCTTCTTTGGCCTTTCCTCGTTGTATTCCCGGCGCCACGCTTCGATGACCACCTGGGCGTGCGGCAGGCTGGTGAACCAGTGCTCGTTCAGGCACTCATCACGGAAGCGCCCGTTGAATGATTCGATATAAGCGTTTTGATTCGGTTTGCCCGGCTCAATCAAAAACAGTTTTACGCCACGCAACTGAGCCCACAGCAACATGGCGCGACCACAGAACTCTTTGCCATTGTCTGTGCGGATTGCTTTCGGGAGCCCGCGCAGGAGGGCCAGCCGATCCAGAATGCGAGTCAAGGCGTGCCCGCCAATAGCTCGCTCCGGCACGATCGCAACAGCCTCATGGGTGGCATCGTCGACCACCGTCAGGTTCTTGATAACACGTCCCTCAGCCGTGCGATCAAACACGAAGTCCATCGACCAGATCTGATTGGCAGCCTGTGGGCGGCCTAGAGGCTGCCGCTCACTGAGCGGTACCTTTTTGCGTTTGCGTCTTTTGACCTGCAGCCGCGCCTCGGCGTACAGACGCTCGACGCGCTTGTGATTAACGTCCTCACCGGCCTGGCGCAGCTTCAAATAGATCATGCCGGCGCCGTAGCGGCGATGCCGATGGGCCAGCGCTACGATGCGCCAGCGCTACGATGCGCTCGCGCAACGCATGGTTGCGATCCGGCCTGGGCTGGTAGCGCAACGCGCTGGCGCTCATACGAATGACTCGCAGTGCATGACGTTCACTTAGGCCACGCTGGGCCATGTACCGCACCAACTCGCGTTTTGCCGGTGCGGTCACCACTTTTTTTGCAGTGCCTCTTTGGTGATTTCATTCTCAAGCATGGCATTGGCCAGCATGCGCTTGAGCCGCGCATTCTCGGCCTCAAGCTCCTTGAGGCGCTTGGCGTCCGGCACGCTCATGCCGCCGAACTTGCTACGCCACAGGTAATAGCTGGCCTCCGAGAAGCCGTGCTGGCGGCACAGTTCCTTAACCGGTAGCCCGGCTTCAGCTTCGCGTAGGAAGCCAATGATTTGCTCTTCGGTGAAACGCTTCTTCATGTCCAATCTCCTGGTTGCTGGGATTGGACTCTAAAGCTGGGCGCTACTCAAGTCGGGGGAGACGTCGCTACGACCCCGCTGCCAACCGCCTGAACTTCAACGCCCGCAAGTTCGACCACGTTAAAGACAACCGCCTCACCACCTGGCGCGACCAGGAATACCGCTACGACCCCTGGGGCAACCTGATCGAGAAACGCACCGGCCACAGCAGGCTACAAACCTTTAGCTACGACTGTGAAAACCGACTGGTACGCGCCGAAACGCAAATTCAAAGCCGCCTGGAAAGCATCGGCACCTACCGCTACGACAGCCTCGGGCGCAGGGTCGGTAAAACGTCCCAAATCAACGGCAAAACCGAAGACAAACGCTTCCTCTGGCAAGGCCTGCGTCTGCTGCGGGAAGAAAGCCCAGGGCAGAGCAGCCTTTATCTTTACGAGCCCGGCAGCTACGCGCCGCTGGCGCGGGTGGACCAAGCCGAAGGGGAGGAGCAGAAGTTCTACTACTTCCACACCGACCAGATCGGCACGCCGCTGGAGATGACTAATGCCCAAGGCGAGATCGTGTGGCAAGCCACCTACCGAGCGTGGGGCACCCTCGAGCGCCTGGCGGTCAATCAAGTCGAGCAGAATCTGCGCTTCCAGGGTCAGTACTTCGACGATGAGACGGGGCTGCACTACAATACGTTCAGGTACTACGATCCGGAGGTGGGGCGGTTTATAACGCAGGACCCGATTGGGCTATCAGGTGGGGATAATTTATATCAGTATGCGCCTAGTCCGGTTGGGTGGGTTGATCCTTGGGGCCTGAGCTGCGGTCTCTCATCAAAAATGGTTAAGCCTATAAATGAGAGGTTACCTATAAATAGTAGGTATGCCGGAAAAATATACCCGATCGAAAATATCCCAGTTTGGATAAGGCATAAGTATCCACATAGTGTGCCGTTTAACCATGCCGGATTTCCTGATTTCTCTAGATACTCCATAAAAAACGTTCGTATAGAATTGGGTCGAACGCGAGCAATAGATTTCACAAGGGCGGATAGAGTCGCAGGGTATAATAGGCGGTTGCCAAGGCTGAGTGCAACACAGCTATTGAGTTAAGGAGGGGGGCTGGTGATGCTTAGCCATCATAGCCGTCATCATTTCAATGGGGCATTTGTAATCAAATCGCTGACGCGGACGGATGTTCAACTGGTACGCAATGGCATCCAGTTGCTCCTGACTTACACCTGACAGATCGGCTCCCTTAGGCAAATACTGGCGGATCAATCCGTTAATGTTTTCGTTGCTGCCCCGCTGCCAAGGGCTGTGCGGGTCGCAGAAGTAGATCGCCACGCCAGTGCGCTGGGTGATTTCAGCGTGCCGCGCCATTTCACGACCCCTGTCATACGTCAGCGTTTTACGCGCCGCCAGTGGCATACGATTCAATGCCGCACTAAAGCCCTCAACAGCCGAGGTGGCCGTCGCATCGTTCATCCTGACCAGCATCAGATAGCCTGTACTTCGCTCCACCAGGGTCCCGACAGCCGATGCATTGGCCTTGCCCTTTATGAGATCGCCTTCCCAATGGCCCGGCATTTGCCGATCCTCTACCTCTGGCGGTCGTACGTGAATGCTGACCAGATCAGGGATTTGACCGCGCCGGTCAACACCGCCAGACCGTGGGCGCCTGGTGGTGTTGCCTTGGCGAAGGCAGATGATCAGTTCCTTGCGAAGCTCGCCCACTGGCAGCGCATAGATGGCGTTGTAGATGGTCTCGCGACAGACGAAGGTGTCTTCAAAGTTAGGAAATTCCATGGACCTGAGCTTGCCTGCAATTTGCTGTGGGGAAAAGCGTTGTCGCAACAGATAGACCACAAGATCGAACAGGTCGCTGCCTGGGACCAGCTTTAGCGCAGGGCGGCAGACCTGGCGGCGAGAGCGCATGTGTTGCTGGGCTTGGCTGGCTGAATAGCGATGAGCGGTCAGACTGTTGCGGCGCACTTCGCGGCTGATGGTCGAAGGGCTTCGGTCGAGCATCCTGGCAATGGCCCTCAGGCTCAGGCCCTGAAGAGTGCCTATTTGGATGGTCACGCGTTCTTCGATGTTGAGCTCTTGATAGGACATAGGCATACCGTACCGGAAAGGTCAGGTGTTGCACTCAGTTTTTGCCGCTATCATAGATATAATCCAAGACCTTCTGATTATACTTGGCACCATAATCAAGAGTCTGGCTTTATGCAGTTGATACCTTCGGATATACATGCGGCAATAAAGCATACTGGCGGAATAGCTACGGGAAGGTGATCATGACAGTTATAAAAGGGTCTAAGGGTGTTCTTTCTGACGACGATATAAAGGGCTTGGAAAGCAGGTTGGGCATACAACTCCCCGCTGATTATCGTGATTTCATAAAATCTTATCAGGGAGGTTATCCAGAGCCAGATGGCTTTGAGTTCAGAGATGATGGATCAAGCGTTGATAAATTTTTAGCGGTGTATGGAGATAAGCTTGAAACAATTGAAGGTTATATTGAGATATACGGAGGCAGATATCCTGACGGATTACTACCGGTGGCGAATGATCCTGGAGGAAATCTAATATTGCTTGGCGTTAGTGGAGGGGTTCATGGCGTCTACTTCTGGGACCACGAAGCCGAGGCTGACGAGGACGAAGAGGACGAAGAGGTTCAGTTCGATAATGTTTATGTTATAGCTAAAAGTTTCAAATATTTTATTTTAAATCTGTGCCAAGTAGATGCCTGAGAGTGCGAGGGGGCTGCGACGAATAAACAGATCCGAACAGCCCCCCTGGCAGCGCGGAAGCAAAAAAACATCAAAGACTGATACGCTAAGTCAGGAGAAACTGGGTGCTATTGCATACCAGTTAAACATTCGTTCGCGTCAGTGATTTCATTAAAAAATCCATATTTAGCCCGGCAGCCTGTGCTGTACCCAGCATTTTAAAATATGGCGGTTGCAGCAACCGAGTGCAACACCATTACTGAATTGAAGTGGGTGAATCATGATACATGCCCATCACCTCAGTAATGACTTCAATCGGGCATTTGAAATCGAAGCGTTTACGAGGGCGGATGTTCAGTCGATACGCAATAGCGTCCAGGTCTTGCTGGCTGTGCTTCGACAAATCCGTGCCTTTAGGCAGGTATTGACGAATCAGACCATTGATATTCTCGTTGCTGCAGCGTTGCCAAGGGCTGTGCGGATCACAGAAGTAAATGGCTACATCGGTCTTCTGGGTCAATTCGGCATGTTTCGCCATCTCGCGGCCCTGGTCATAAGTCATGCTTTTGCGCACCACCAGCGGCATGCTGTTCAGCGCTGCACTGAACCCTTCAACCGCCGACGTGGCGGTGGCATCACGCATCTTGACCAGCATCAGATAACCGCTGGTGCGTTCTACAAGCGTACCAACCGCCGAGGCGTTGTCCTTGCCCTTGATCAAATCGCCCTCCCACTGGCCGGGCATCTGACGGTCTTCAATCTCCGGCGGGCGAACGTGGATGCTCACCATGTCCGGGATCTGACCGCGCCGATCAACACCGCCGCTACGCGGCCGACGGGTGCTTTCCCCCTGGCGCAGACACACGACAGCTCCTTGCGCAGCTCGCCTACAGGCAGTGCGTAAATAGCGTTGTAGATTGTTTCCCGGCAGACGTAAGCGTCTTCAAAATTGATTTTCCTACGCCGCAGCTTGCCCGCGATCTGCTCGGGAGAAAAGCCTTCTCGAAGCAAGTAGACGACCAGTTCAAACCGCTCACTGCCCGGTACGAGCTTCCTAGCAGGGCAGCAGGCCTTTCGACGGGCACGGGTAAAGGTCTGCGCCTCACACGCCACATAGCCCCGGAGGGGGACTGGTTTCTACGCAATTCACGGCTGACCGTCGATGGACTGCGCCCGATCAGCCGTGCGATTTCACGCTGGTTGAGGCGTTGATATTGGCCAATTTGAATGGCTACACGTTCTTCGATGCTGAGCTCGGTATAAGACATCGCGGCACCTTACCGGAGGTAGAGGTGTTGCACTCAGTTTTTGCGGCCGCCTTTAATAAAAAATGATCCCTATCACAAAGCAATAACAAACTATCAAAATTATATGGCTAGGGGTATTTTGTCTGGGCAAAGTAAAATTTTGAACTGGCCGATGATTGATGTTGAAGTATACCCTCCACCCTTGTTTTAGAGGCTTTCATGAGAACTTTGCTTAAGAAAATAGATTTCCTAATTAGTAAGTATGCAGGCGATGGCTTTGTTTTCATCGGTGGTGCTCCTCAAGTTGAAATTGATTTATTTATTGCTCGATGTAAAGTTGAGCTGAGATTTTTGCCGCCAGTTCAATATACTGATATCTTAGAAAGATTTGATGGCATAGTAGTTGAAGGCGTATTTCTTTATTCTACCAGGCCGCAATTAATTCCTGCCAGCGATGGATATTCGCTGGATTTTATTGAAATGAATCTGCTGTCGAGAGAAGTAGACGGAATGGAAGATTTTATATTTTTTGGGGATAGCGATCAAGATGTCTATGTTTTTGATATTCGCAATGATAAATATCAAGTTAGAGATAAACAAGCTTTCGATAACATTTATGAAGAATTCGAGGGTTTTTTAGATCTTTTCGAATATATGGTTGAACTAATGTTGGCACGCGTTTGATGTCCTCAGGTTAAGCGCAAAAGCACCCACTACCGCTATAACGAACGCCACCACCTGGTAACCGTGACCAACGCCCTCAACCAGACCACAACCCTTGAGCGCAAGCCGGACGGCGAAGTACTGCGCAGCAACCACCCAGACGGCACTTGCGAAGCCGTTACCTACAACGAACTGGGCCAAGTGCTCACCCACACCGACGGCAAGGGCCAGACCCCCCAACTGCTGCGCAATGGCCGTGGCCTGCCCAAATGGCGGCAGGATGCCAGCGGGCACACTGTTACCTACAAATATGAACCCAAAGGCGACCTGCACGGCCCCCTTACTAGCGCAGCAACTGACCCGATCTACTCCAAGGCCACACATCGCCAAGGCTCAGTCGCCTCTGCCAACATCTCCCCGATCAACTGTGCAAACCGCTGGGTCAGCAGCCCGTGCGGCCGGTCGCTCGGCAGTAGCAGGTAGGTTGTAAAGCGAATCGTAGGTTCGAACGGGCGGGTGTCGATTCCCATATGCCGGTACTCCTGCGCCACCAAGGGGCTAACGATGCTTACCCCCAGCCCCAGCCCCACCAGCGAGCAGATGGTGGCGGCATACGGGGTTTCCAGGTTCATGCGGCGGTAGCCCTTGGTCTCGGGAAACAGGCGGTCCACCCGGGTGCGTGAGCCATCGTTGTGCAGCAGTGAAATGAATTCCTCGCCCTTCATGTCCTCAGGCTTCACGGTGCTGAGCGCTCCCAGCCGGTGCCCGTGGGGAAATACACACACGCCCGGCACATTGCACAGCACTTGAGGAATCACCCCAGGCGTTTCCTCCCCCACATAAGACACCAGCCCCAAGTCACAGAACTGTGAGGCCGTCCAGCGGGCGACGGCGGGGGAGTCATTGGTGTGGATAGAAATCGCTACATCGGGGTATTGCTTGCGGAATCGCTGAATTACCTTGGGCAGCAGCGTGAGGGACAACGAGGGTACTGCCGCGATGCGCAACCGCCCGCTGCCTCCTTGGCGAATGTTATGAGCGGCGTCTTCGATGCTCTGCAATCCCACGAACGCCCGCTCGACATCGCCAAATAGCGCCGCCGCCTCGTCCGTAGGTTGCAAGCGGCTGCCGTTGCGCTCAAACAATTTCAAGCCGCTCGCGCGTTCCAGCTGTGCGATCAAGCGGCTGATATTGGGCTGAGACGTGTGCAAAGATTCAGCGGCGGCGGTCATGGAACCGCTCAACATCACCGCGCGGAACGCTTCGATCTGCTTGAAATTCATAAGACATATCAAATTGGTATGGGCCACTACTGTAATTTGATTGGTTGGTATGATCCAGAGTGTTTATAACTCTCTACACCAAAGGCACGCAGATGCCACACCAACGCCCCTCCTTCTGTCTGCCATGACTGTTGTCCGTTGCACTGCCCATACCCGAGCGCGCAAATACCGACCAGGAGGCACTATGTCGTTGTCAATCAAACCCTTCATCACCGCCCTAGCGTTGGCCTTGGCTACTCAAGGCTTGAGTGTCGCCAACGCTGCCGAAATGCCTGCGGTGCCAGATGAGATCAAAGACGCCCAACAGTTGCGAGCAGGCGTGCGCTGTGACCAGCCGCCCTATGGTTTCCAGGACGGGAGTGGCGAGTTTGCAGGCGTAGAAGTGCAGATGGCCCGGCAGATCGCCGAATGGGCACTGGGCTCCAAGGACAAAGTGACCTTCACCTGCGTAACGGCAGAAAACCGCGTACCGCAGTTGTTGGGGCGTAAGGTCGACCTGCTGATCGCAACCCTTGGGGTGAGCCCGGAGCGTCAGCGGGTCATCGACTTCACCACCCCCTACCGGTGGGGTGCAAGCGATGTGCTGGTGAACAAGGCCAGCAACATCAACAAGGTGGCCGAACTCAAAGGCAAGACGCTGGCCACCCTCAAAGGCTCGGTTCAGGCCAAATGGTTCGAAGACCATATGCCCGAGGTCAAGACGTTGCGCATGAACAGCGCCGCTGATGCCCTGCAGACCTTCCGTCAAGGCCGTGCCGATGCCTACACCCACGACGCGGCCACCTTGGTCGTGGTAGCGGCCAACGATGACAAGGTGCGCCTGATCGGCGAGCCCTTCCAGATATCCGATGCCGCCATCGGTGTGCGCAAGAACGAAGCCGCCTGGCGCGACTACCTCAGCGCAGCCGTGGCCCGCATGCACGAAGAGAAACTGTTCCGTGGCTGGGTGCAGGCCTATGTGCCAGAGAACATTCAGTCCTATTACCTGAGCGTGTTCGAACAGCCCAAGCCGGCCGAAGCACTTTAAGCAGGCACCGCCATGGACTTCGACGTCAATTACTTACTGGCCCAGTGGCCTGCGTTACTCGATGGGGTGTTGATGACCCTGCGCGTCTCGCTGTTGGCCATTCTGTGCTCGGTACTGATAGGGGTACTGGGGGGCGGGGCGCGGGCGCTGCGCATTCCGCTGCTGTCCCCGGTGGTTGCGCTCTACGTAGAGGTGGTGCGCAACACCCCCATCCTGGTGCAGTTGTTCTTCATCTTCTATGGCTTGCCCGCCGTAGGCATGGAGCTCTCGCTGTTCTGGTCTGGGGTGTTGTGCCTGTCGCTGTGGGCAGGCGCCTATCAAGTGGAAAATGTGCGCGGTGGCCTGGCAACCGTGGAGTGGGGTATGCGTGAAGCCGCCTTCGCCCTTAGCCTGCGGCCTGTGCATTACTTCTATCTAATTGCCTTGCCTATCGCATTCCGCACCAGCTTGCCGGCCATGCTCAACACCGCCATTTCACTGCTGAAGAACTCCTCTTACCTACAGGCCATTGGCTTGGCCGAGCTGACCTTCGTGGCAGTGGACCGTATCGCCACGGATTTCCGCGCTATCGAAATGTTCAGCGCGATCTGCGTGTTGTACCTGGGGCTGGTGGCATTGCTGTCCTTGGTGACCGGGCGGCTGTCTGCCCATTTACAGCGGCCGTTCCGGCAGTGAGGCGCTGATGGATTTTTTGATCGAGAACTGGGGTTTCGTTGCCAAGGGCCTGTGGATGACCCTGCGCCTGGCACTGGTGATTCTGCTGTTCACCACCCTGATTTCAGCGGTGTTCGGCGTGCTGGCCACGCTACCGAACCGGGCGTTGCGCTGGGCGATTCACGCGTATGTGGAGCTGTTCCGGTCGATCCCGTTGATCGTCAACGTGTTCTTTATCTTCTTTGGCGCCCCCATGCTGGGCCTGGACCTGAGCCCCTTCGCGGCAGTCACCACTGGCCTGACCCTCTGGGGCAGCGCCAACGGCATTGAGGTGATACGCGGTGGCTTGGAGTCGGTGGCTCGGCATCAGTGGAAGAGTGCCTGGGCACTAGGGCTGCGCCCCTGGCAGGTCTACCTGTACGTGATAGGGCCGCAGTCCATGCGGGCCATTTTGCCCGCCTACACCGGGCTGCTGACCATGCTGGTGCAGGCGACCTCGCTGGGCGCACTGGTAGGGGTAGGGGAGTTCCTCAAGGTGGGGCAAATCATCATCGAGCGGTCCACCGTGATGACAGGGGTAAGCCCTGCGTTCAGCGTGTACGGCATGGTGTTGCTGGTGTATTTCGTTATCTGTTCTTCATTGAGCGGGTTCAGTCGTTATCTGGAGCGTCGGCTGGGCAGTCCAGCGTCGCGAGCAAGAGGTGTTTGACCGTGCAAGAATCCAAAGTCAGCCGTCGCCTGAAAGAAACCACCGCCCCTGAAGTCAACGAATTCATCTACCGGCCACGGCTGGAAGGGTTTGCCAGTGGCTTTGCCGCGCTGGGGGATATCAACAAGGCGCACATCGTGATGCTGGCCGAACGCGGCCTGATTCGCCCTGAACACGCCGCCACCCTGGCCCGAGGCGTATTGGCCATGGAAGCCGCCGGCCCTGAGGCCGTCACCCTAGACCCTTCCCGCGAAGATGCCTACTTCAACTACGAGGCGCACCTGATCGAGCAGATAGGCGCAGACATCGGCGGGCGCCTGCACACCGGCCGCAGCCGCAACGACCTGCTCGCGACCCTTGACCGGTTGCGCTGCCGACAGGTGTTGATGGACCTGATCGACGGCCTGTATGACGTCCGCGAGCAGGCACTGATCAATGCCGAACGTTATGCCGACGTGACCATGCCGGGCTACACCCACCTCCAGCCGGCACAGCCAATCACCTATGGCTACTACCTGGCGGCGGTCGAGCAGGCGCTGGCCAGGGATTGCCACCGCCTTGAGCAAACCCTCATCTCCATGAACCAAAGCCCCTTGGGCGCTGCGGCCTTCGCCGGCACCCCCTTTGCCATCGACCGGGCCCGCACCGCCGAGCTGTTAGGGTTCGACGGTTATGTGGACAACGCCCTGGACGCGGTAGGGTCGCGGGATTTCATTCTCGAAAGCCTTTCGCACCTGAGCCTGCTAGCGGTGTTCTGGAGCCGCGTGGCCCAAGACTACTTCGTGTGGAGCACCCATGAGTTCGGCCTGATCGATTTCCCCGACAGCGTGGCAGCCACCTCCAGCATCATGCCCCAGAAGAAAAACCCCACGGTGCTGGAGTACCTCAAAGGCCGTAGCGGGCACATCGTGGGCCTGCTGATGGGCGCCAGTACCACACTCAAAGGGACTAACTTCTCTCACACGGGCGACGCCAACCGCGAGGGCACCCGAGGCTTCTGGGAAGCGGCCGAAGAAACCCAGCGTTGTCTCAAGCTGTTGGCCTTGGTCGTGCGCACGGCTACCCCGAACGTAGCACCCGCGCTTAGAAAGGCGAGCGAAGATTTTTCCACCACCACTGGCTTGGCGGACTTGATCGTGCGCGAGGCAGACCTGTCCTTCCGCGAGGCGCACCACATCGTGGGCGCGGCCGTGCGCATGGCCCTGGATGCAGGGCTGCCTGCATATCGCATCGACACCGCCATGCTCGACACCTGTGCCCATGAACAACTGGGCCATGCATTGCAACTGGACCCTGAGCAGGTGCGCCAGTGCCTGGACCCTGCCGCTAATGTGCAGTCCCGTGCCTCTGCCGGTGGCCCGGCGCGGGCTGAGCTGCTTCCGGCCGTGCAACGTGCGACTGCACGCCTGGCTACGGCCCGCGCGGCCAATCACGCCAGCCGCGAGCGTTTCGCCCTTGCCCAGCAACGCTTGAACCACGCCACCCGGGCGCAGGCTGCGCAATGAGCCGTATGCTCACCGTGCGCGGGCTGCGCAAACGCTTCGGCGAACATGAGGTGGTCAGGGGCGTGGATCTGGACGTAGAAGCTGGCGAAGTGGTGGTCATCATCGGCCCCAGCGGCTCCGGCAAGTCCACTTTCATTCGGTGCTTGAACAGCCTCGAAGACCCTTCGGCAGGGGAGGTGGTCATTGATGGTGGTGGCGCGGCCCAGGCCGGTGACCGCAAGGCCATGGCCCGGCTGCGTGAAGACGTGGGCATGGTGTTCCAGGATTACACCCTGTTCCCCCACATGACCGTGCTGGCCAACATGATGCTGGCGCCGGTCAAGCTCAAACGCATGAGCAAGGCCCAGGCCCGGGAAACCGCGCTGACCCTGCTGGACCGCGTCGGCTTGCAACACAAGGCAGACAGCTACCCGTCGGAGTTGTCCGGCGGCCAGCAGCAGCGCGTTGCGATCGTCCGGGCGCTGGCGATGAAGCCTAAGTTGCTACTGTTCGACGAGCCCACGTCCGCCCTGGACCCTGAGACCGTGAACGACGTGCTCAACGTGATGAAGGTGCTGGCGCAGGAAGGCATGACCATGATCGTGGTTACCCACGAGATGGGGTTCGCTCGCGAGGTGGCGGACCGCGTGGTGTTTTTCGATAAAGGCCAAGTGGTCGAAACCGCGCCGCCGGCCGAGTTGTTCAGCCAGCCGAAGGAGGCGCGCACGCGGCAGTTTTTGGCGAATGTGCTCTAGGCGCTGGCAGGTGCTTCCCGTCGTAGGCTGAGCGGATCGTCATCCGCGCATCGCAGACCAGGTTGAACGTTTCACCTCCTTGGGGCGTCGGTGCTGGGGAGAGGGGGCCACGCGCCTGGTGCCTCTCTCCTTGATTCATGCCTTAAAGGAGAACCCTATGAAGTATCGTGCGCTAGGCAATACCGGTTTGCTCGTCTCTGAGCTGGTCATAGGAACGGTGCCCTTCGGCGGGCGCGGAAGTTTCGAAAAAACTGGCAGCGTAGACGCCAGCCAGGCAGCTCGCATGTTTGACCTGGCATTCGACGCCGGCGTGAACATGGTCGATACGGCAGATCTGTATTCCCACGGCCTGGCGGAAGAAATCGTCGGCCAGGCATTGGGTGAGCGGCGCAACTCCATCATTCTGGCCTCCAAGGCCCGCAGCCCGATGAGCGAAGACCGCAACGACAGCGGTGCCTCCCGCTACCATTTGATCCGTGCCTGTGAGGCCAGCCTCAAACGCCTCGGTACCGACCACATCGACCTGTACCAGATCCATAACTGGGATGGGGTTACCCCGGTCGAAGAAACCTTGGCGGCGCTGGACCACTTGGTGCAAAGCGGCAAGATCCGCTACTTCGGCACCTCCAACTATACTGCCTGGCAAATGATGAAAACCCTGGGCGCTGCGCGGCTCAATGGCTGGCAGCAGCCGGTATCCCAGCAGATCTACTACACGCCAGAGGCCCGTGAGGCTGAGTACGAGCTGCTGCCTATGGCTATCGACCAAGGGTTCGCCACCCTGGTGTGGGGCCCGCTTGGGGAAGGGTTGCTCACCGGTAAAGTGCGCCGTGGTCAGCAAACCCCGACGGGCACTCGACAGGGCAATGATTGGCCAGAACCCTACGTACACGATCAAGAGCGTGCCTACGACATCATCGAAACCCTGATTCAGGTAGGCGAGCGCCATGGTTGCTCCATTGCCAGGGTCTGCCTCGCCTGGCTCAAAGACCGCCCAGGTATCACCAGCGTAATCACCGCGGGGCGCAACGAGGAGCAGCTAAAGGACAACCTCAAGGCTGTAGAGCTGGTGCTCGATGACGAAGACTACAAGCAGATCGAACAGGCTACCCGCCTGGCGCCTCAGTACCCCTACTGGCACCGGATCGCCGCAGGCATGGACCGCATCGACCCTGCCGAAGCGCCGTTCCTGGACATGTACCGGGAAACCATGGGCCAGAATAAGAAGTAAGCTTTTAGCCATCAGGGCCTGGCCGTTGAGCGCAACAGTCAAGGCCCTGGCGTACTTCAGGGCCATTAGGGGAGACATGTGCAATGTCACGTACCGTTTTCGTTGCCGGCGCTTCAGGGGTCATTGGCCGGGTATTGCTTCCGCTGTTGGTAGAGGAAGGCTACAAGGTATACGGCGCTACTCGTCATCCCGAGAAGTTAAAAGCCATTGAGGCCATGGGGGCGACAGGGTTGGTGCTGAACGTGTTCGATGTGGCCAGCCTGGCCGTACTCAGCGAACTGCCGGTGCAAGCCCTGTACATGTAGAAGCCGCAGCGCGCGCTGCCGTGCTGGCATTGCAGGCGGCCGACGGCGGGGTGTTTAACATCGTCGAGGACAACCCTACGGTGAGCAACGAAAAAGCCAGGCACGTGCTGGATTGGGCCCCGGCAATGAGGGCCTAAACGCTATCACTTGGAGGCATTGCTCATCGACCCTCCTAGCACATACAACCCGCCGCCCACGATCAGGAACGCCGCCAGTACGTAGAACATGGCGTAGGGCGGCAAATAGGCCAGCGAGACCCCGCACACAATAGGCCCCAGCGCGGCGCCGAGGTTGGAGAGGTTTTGCGCGGCGTAGTACATCCCCCTCAAGTGAACCGGGGCAATACGGTCGATGAACATGTACTCGGTAGGGAAGACAATGATCTCCCCAAGCGTGAATAGCACCATGGCCAAGGCCCAAGCCACCAGGCTGCTGGCCATGGAAAACCCGACCAGGCCTGCCAAAAACAACGCCAACCCGCCTATCAGCCACTGGGTGAGGTAGCGCTGGTCGATGCACTTGCCTACCCAGTATTGCAGTGCAATGACCACGCCCCCGTTGACCGCCAGCAATGTCGTGATAACGGCATACAGTTGGTGGGCATCGGTGGTTACCACCAGGTACTGAGACAGGTAGGCGGCGAACTGGCCGAACATTACCGCGCTGAGTATTCCGCCCACGGTAAAGCACACCAGGCGCTTGTCTTTGAGCAGTACCCCGCCCACCTGAGCGAACGAAAAGGGGCGGGTGTTCGAGGGCGCGTGAGCCAGGCCCCGGTCCGCGTAGGCGGCGTATACACAGAAGAACAAAAGACCCAGCGTTGCCGACATCATGAAGGGCAGTTTCAGGCTCACCTCCGCCAGCCCCGCGCCGATGAACGGCCCTACCGCATAGCCGATATTGATCAAGGTGTACCGCATGGAATACACCCGGCTTTGTTCATCGCTGGGCAGCAGTCGCCCAAACGTGGCTTTGGCCGCGACGTCGATCACCGAATAGGCGAAGTTGAACAGCACCAGGCACAGGAAGAACACCACAATGCCGGGCGCCAGGCACATGCCCACGAACCCGGTGATGAAGCAGCCGGTAAATGCAAGGATCAGGCGAAATGGCTTTAGCCTATCGGTCAGGTAACCGCCGTACAGGCTCAGCAATGAGCCCGCGATCATCGCACCACCCACCACCATGCCGACGTGCGAAACGCTCAAGCCGTAATGCGTGGTCAGGTAGACCACCAGGTAGGGCAGGGTGATCGCGCGTCCCAGCGTCAACAGCAGCCCGCTCGCCAAGAGCAGGTTCACATCTAGGGGGTAGCGCTTGAGGGTGGCGATCATGCCGCATCCTTACAGCGAAGTCAGGCCTGGAGCCTATACCAGCCGTCGAGCCGGCGCCACGGCTCAATGCAGGGGTGACTCAACCCGCTTCGAGGGTGCCTGGGTGCAGAGGGTCTACCAGGTCCAACGCCAGCCCCTGCCCACGAATACCCAGGGCGGCAGCTTCTGCCAGAGCCGTGTCAGTGATAATCAGGTCGAAGCTGTCCAGCGGCGCGATCCTGAAGGTGCCAAAGGTGCCGTACTTGGAGCTGGTAGCGATCAACACGGTCTGGGCGGCTGAATCCATCGCCGCTTGCTTGACGTCTACCTTGGAGGCCGACGGGGTGGTGATGCCGCGTTTGAGGTCCCATGAGCTTGTGGAGATAAACGCGATGTCCGTGGCTATTCGCCTGAGGGTTGCAGCGGCCAGGGGGCCGACGCTGGAGCGGTTGGGGTGGTCAAGCTGCCCGCCGGTGTGGATCACCTCCACCTCCGTGGCATCCATCAAGGCCTGCACGATAGTGAAGTCATTGGTAACCACGGTCATGCCCCGGTGCTGGCGGATATAGGGCACCAGCGACAGGGTGGTGGTGCCGGCATCCAGGTACACCGTCATGTCCGGGTGCAGCAGCGCTGCCGCCCGCTGCGCCATCCCCTGCTTTTGCGGCAACTCGGCCACAGCCTTGAGTTGGTGGCTGGGTTCGCTGCTCACCTGGCTGGCGATGCGCACCCCACCCGGCACTGAATAGGCCAGGCCATCGCGCTCAAGAACGGCGATGTCCCGGCGGATGGTCATGTGCGAGCACTGAAACATCTCAGTGAGCTGATGAACGCTCAGTACTTGATGGCGACGCAACTGGCGCCACATCAACTCACGGCGTTGGTCGGGGATGATGGGGGCGCCATTGCTGACTGCGCTTTCGTCTTTGTTCGGCACGTGCCGCGGCTCCAGATCGGCCGCCCCGGAAAGCGGGGCGCGGCCAATGATATCAACGAATCACAGCTTCGATCAGTAGCACGCCAAGCAGGCCGATCACTGACTGTAGCGAGAGCATCAACGTCCAGGTGCGGAAGGTCTGGGCCACGCTCAATTGGAAGTACTCCTTGAATAGCCAGAACCCGGAATCGTTGACGTGGGACAGCATCACCGCGCCGGAGGCCGTGGCCAGCACCAGCAGTTCAGGCGACAACCCAGGATGCACCAGCGCCAGCGGCGCGACGATACCCGTAGCCGCCACAGTCGCGACGGTAGCCGAGCCGACACAAATCCGCAGCAGTGCTGCGATGCCCCATGCCAGAATCAGCGGGTTCACCGGCCAGCCCGAGGCGTGGTGGGTGATGAGCTGGTCCAGCTGGATAGACGTTAGCATCTGCTTGAAGCCACCGCCTGCGCCTAGAATCAGCAGGATTGCACCCAAGGGAGCCAACCCCTTGTTGGCCATCTTGCCCACTTGGCCAACGTTGAAGCCTGAGCGCAGGCCCAAGGCAAAGAACGCGAAGATCACAGCGGCCAATAGCGAGAGGATCGGGTTGTTCAGCGAGCCAAAGAAGGTATACGCAGACGTGCCCTTGGCGGTGTACGCCATGCCCAGCGTACCGATCAGCATCAAAGCGGGCGGCAGCAGCACCGAGATGATCGACAGCACCAGCGACACCGGCCGTGGCTGAAGGTCTTCCGTTGCGCCTACCGGCCCGGCGGAGAGGTCTGGCGCAGGGCCGAACCAGCGGCTGATGGCTTTGGTGAACAGCGGCCCGCAGATGACGGCCGTGGGGACGGCGATTAGCAAACCATAAAAGATGGTCAAGCCGGTGTTGGCATGGAACGCGGCCACCGCCAGGGTAGGGGCGGGGTGCGGGGGTAGCAGGCCATGAGAGACATACAAGCCCGCCGCCAGGGGCAAGCCGATGTACAGCAGGTGGCTATTGGTACGTTTGGCCACGGTGTACACCAGCGGGGCCAGCATGATGAAGCTCACATCGAACAAGTGAGGCATGCCGATCAGCAAGGCCGCGGCACACACGGCCCAGGGCGCGTACTGCACTGGCCGGTGGCCGATGAATGCGTTGGCGATGCGGTCCGCGCCGCCCGAGCCCAGCAGAATGCCGCCGAGCAAGGTGCCTAAACCGATCACTGGGCCGGTTTTGGCCAAGGCACTACCAAAGCCTTTGGCAAAGCTTTCAACGGTTTCGTTAGCGCCTACGCCGGCCACCAGGCCCAGCCCGAGGGCCGACAGGGTCAACGCCAAAAACGGGTTGAGTTTGAGCTGGGTGATCAGAAGGATCAGCACCACGATGGCCCCGGAGGCCATCAATAAGGTAAGCAGTTCACTGGTCATAATTGTTATGGAACTCTGCTAGGTAAAGTAGGCGCCCACTGCGGCGCCTGTGAGATCAATGGTTGCCGAAGCCTTCGCTCCAGGCACTGGCAAGGTCGGTGTCGTAATTGGCGAGGTCGCCCATGCTCAGCAGCTCGCCCGCAGCAATGGCCCGGGTGGTGGTGGCATGCGCTGCCAGGTACAGGGGCGCTACGTCGGCCGGCGCCTCGGTGCCTTTGAGCAGAACTGCCTGCACACCCGTTACATCATGATGGTGCCCGCCCATGGTCAGCACCGTACCGGCTGGAATGTCCACGGTGGTGCGGCCTGCCAGCACGGCGCATTGGTGTGGCGTGGCGCTGCCCGAGGCGCGCCCGTGCAGTACTGCGTTGAGCAGCGTGATCGGGGTTTCGACGCCCATGAAATGGTAAGGCAGGTATAGGCAGGCATAGCGGCGGTTACGGCTGACCACGTGGCCTTTCTGCGCCAGCAATTCCCAAGTGGGTGCGTCATGGGTGCGCACTACCACGAACACTCCACCCGCGAAACTGGCTTCATCGGGCAGGCGCAGCACGTTGAACACTTCAATGACACCGCTGCCGTTGAGTACGCCACCGTCTTCACGCAGGGCATAGAGGTCGGCCAGCTCAGCCGTACGGGCGATAGGGTAGTGCAGCAACTCAACGTCCGGCACCAGGCCGGTGTTGGTGGCCACTACTGACATTTCACAGTAATCGGCCGTAGCGCTGGTTTTCAGACCGCCCAAAGCGGCACGGCGTGCCTGCAAGGTGGCATGGATGTCATCACCGAGTTGCAGTAGATCACCCATGGCCGGCGCCGAAATAGTGGTGTCCAGTTGGGTGACGGTGCCCTGCTCAGGGTTGAACACCAGGTCGTATTCGCTGGATTTGCCAGCGGCTACGATATCCAACCCCAATGTACGGGCCCAGCTTACCCAACCGATCAGGTTGGCAGGCTGGTCACCATCGGCTGTGGTGTACACCACCTGGTGTTGAGCAGCCAGGCGCGACAGGGCGATACCGGCTACGGAGTCCACTTCTTTACTGACCATCGCTACGTGCCGGCCTTCCTGCAACGCTCGACGTGCCACGCGGTGGCCAATGGCAGGGTTACCCGTGGCTTCTACCAGAATGTCGTAACGAGCGGCGTCGAGCAGGGCAACATCGGCTATCAATACAATGGCATTGGCCGGCGCTTGAGCCACGGCGGTGGCGTCCTGGCATTCCACCAGGTCTTCGACGGCATAGCCGAGTTCCAGGCACAGGTCGCGCAGGCCGGTAATGTCCAGGTCGCAGAGGATGGCAGGCAACAACGCAGGCATCAGGCGGGTCTGGGCTAACAGGGTGCGGGAGAAGCCCCCTTTGGCGCCGGTGAGTGCGTAGCGCACCGTGGTGCCCGCCTTGTCGGCGAACAGCAGTTCGAAGTTCATGGTTGTCCTCACATAGCTTTTATTCTGCGGACCCAGGTCACTCAGCGGGCGATCGGGTGGCGGTGCCACTACCTTAGTGAGCAATTAACATCCAAGTCAAATAATTTCACACAGCTTCACATAATGTATTAGGATCCTGCCATCGATTGAGGGCGCTGCTCAACTGTGCAGGCCGTCAGCGGATGTTCTGTTTTGTGAATCCGTTGGCAAATGACCCTCTAGTGGATTGGCATCGCTTTTTGGAGAACGCATGAACCCTGCCCACCGACCGCTGTTGGGATGCATCGCCGACGACTTCACCGGCGCCACTGACCTTGCCAATATCTTGGTACGAAACGGGATGCGCACCGTGCAAACCATCGGTATTCCCGACGGCACTGCCGCCCTGGACCTTACCGCAGACGCGATCGTGGTGGCGCTTAAATCCCGGACCGCACCGCCCAATGAGGCCGTGTGTGAATCCCTCGCTGCCCTGGCCTGGCTACAGGCGCAAGGGTGCGAGCAGTTTTTCTTCAAATACTGCTCCACCTTTGACTCTACCCCCGCAGGCAACATCGGCCCCGTGACAGAGGCCTTGCAAGGCGCCTTGAACGTGCCTATCACCATCGCCTGCCCAGCCTTTCCAGACGCCGGCAGAACGCTGTTCCGTGGCCACCTGTTCGTGAATGATGGGCTACTGAGCGAGTCTGGCATGGAGCACCACCCACTTACTCCCATGACCGACGCTAACCTGGTTCGCGTGTTACAGCGCCAGAGCCAAGGCACCGTAGGCTTACTGCGCTACGACCAGGTCGCCGCAGGGGCCGAAGCAGTGAAAGCACGCCTGACTGTGCTGCGCGAAGCCGGCGTGAGCATTGCCATTGCCGATGCGGTGTCCGACCAAGACCTCCAAACCCTGGGCGCCGCCTGTGCAGCCTTGCCGCTGATTACCGGAGGGTCCGGTGTGGCCCAAAGGCTGCCGGGTAACTTCCGTGAGCGTGGCCTGCTGGCGGAAGGCGACGCCTCGTCGCTGCCCGTCGTAGACGGCCCGGCTGTGGTGCTGGCAGGCAGCGCCTCCCGCGCCACCAACGGGCAGGTTGCTGCCTGGTTGGCGGCCGGCTTGCCAGGCTACCGCATCGACCCCTTGCAACTCGCGAAAGGTGAACCTGTGGTTGAGCAAGCACTGGCGTTCGCAGATCGCGCAGAGCCTGTGCTGATCTACGCCACCAGCGACCCCGCTACCGTCAAGGCCGTGCAAGCCGAACTGGGCGTAGAGCGTGCGGGCGCGCTGGTAGAGGCAGCGCTGGGTGAGATTGCGCAGCAGCTATACCAGCACGGCACACGCCGCTTCGTGGTAGCCGGCGGCGAAACCTCTGGCGCTGTGGTTCAGGCCCTAGGCGTGACCTCGCTGCGCATCGGCGGGCAAATCGACCCTGGCGTGCCGGTCACCCTGGCCTCAGGCCTGGCCGAGCCCGTGGGCCTCACCCTTAAATCAGGCAATTTCGGCAGCGTGGACTTCTTTATCAAAGCCCTGCGCCGCCTCTCAGGAGACTGGACATGAGCCGCGAAGCCTCGCTGCGCGAGGAAATCTGTACCGTAGGCCACAGCCTGTATGGCCGTGGTTACACCGTGGGCAGCGCCGGCAACATCAGCGCCAGGCTGGACGACGGCTGGCTAATCACCCCTACCGACGCCTGCCTCGGCCGGCTCGACCCAGCCGCCATCGCCAAGGTGAATCAGGCAGGAGAGTGGGTGTCCGGTGATAAACCCTCCAAAACCCTGGCCCTGCACCGCCAGGTGTACGACCGCAACCCCAGGGTGGGCGGCGTAGTCCATACCCATTCCACGCACCTGGTAGCGCTTACCCTGGCCGGAGTGTGGCAGCAAGACGACATCCTGCCGCCGCTTACGCCCTATCAAGTGATGAAAGTAGGGCACATTCCTCTGATCGGCTACCAACGCCCTGGCTCGCCTCTGGTTGCGCAGCGTGTAGCAGAACTGGCCAACGCGGTACGCGGCGTCATGCTCGAACGGCTAGGGCCGGTGGTGTGGGAGCGTTCGGTGAGCAAAGCCAGCTATGCGCTGGAAGAACTGGAAGAAACCGCCCGGCTCTGGCTCATGACCCAGCCCCGCCCCGAGCCGCTCAGCCAGGCGGTGCTGGATGAGTTGAATGAGGTGTTTGGGGCAGGGTGGTAGCGGTTGGTTGGAGAGCAAGGCGCCCTTGGGGTTGGGGCGCCTTGGGTTAGGTTTCAGCGTATACAGACTGTAAGGTTCATCATTTACCGGCCGGTGCGGTAACCCCCGCACCGGGCGAATACTGCTCAGTGCATAAGCTTTTGAGCTTAGCCAGCGACAGGGGTACGCCAGTCGTCAGAGCCTGAAGTGCCACAGACTTCGTGCGTCCAAGTGATCTTCCGGTACGAGAAGTGGATGTCCTCCAAATGCGTGAAATGTGCGTTTGATGGATCTTGGCAGTTATGCATGTAGTCGGTGATATTTACGATGATCGCGTCTTCGAGTTTGGTGGTGTAATAGTGCTCCTGGGTGCCTTTATCAGAGGTGCGGTACCACTGGATCTCAACCCAATCGATCTTTTCGCCCGATGTTAGCGCCGCTAGCAACAATGGCGAGGCTTTGTCGAAGACTTTGGTAACGACCACCGGCTTGTGGACACGTTGACCGGTAGGCTGGCCTGACTGTGGGTCGCGCGGAATAATGACCTCATGTCTAAAAGCCTGGACCATTGCCTGGTTCTCATGGCCCTCCTGATAGGTATTACCGACTGAGTCAGCAGTGAAAGCGTTTTCTGTCATAAGACCTTGTTTCGCGCCAAATACGGACATGTAAGCAGGTGTTGCCATTTGGAATACTCTCCTTCGTGATCTGCGCGCAGGAAGACACTAAAAATAGCGTCTGCGCGCTGCAGTATTAACAAAGAGCGTGCCACTTTTAGTCCAGCCCTTATTTTCGGGGAGGTTGAGTCGGTCTTAGAACAGCCACCCTACCTGAGCACTTAAAGCTGGGATTAAACTGAGCAAGTACTTGCGCATATTTGGAGAATCTTTGCACAGCTTAATTGAAGCCTTTATTTTCATAAGTTTAGCGCATGCTGTCACGGGGATATCCACAGTATTATGTGCAAAAACTTGCGCACTTGACGCAACTGAACAGTTTTAAGTAAAAGCACAGCCAGAATAGCTTTGGTGAACTTTCCTACAAAACTTTAGGAACTTCCTGGCTTGTCATTTGCTAGCACTGGCGTACAGTCATTCGGAAGCGTTTCTAACCCCCTTGTATTGAGTGAAACCTTTTTGAACGAAAGCGCATTCCGCGGGGACAATAAACATTGTCAACTCCATTGCAGGTGACAGGCCTTAAGTCAATCAGGTCTGATAGTGTCACTCAGAGTAAAGGCTAGGCATGTCTTATCCAGACGAAATCTTGACGCGTTACCTTGATCTTGCGAAAGCGGCTATCTCTGCAGAGTGTTTCGCTGGCAAAGACATGCGATTCTCAACGGAATACGAAGCACTTGAGCAAGAAGTAGGCAAAGCTCAATCCATGCATGCCAATGGGCTGACAGACTGGGAAGCAGTGCGCCAAACAAGCGAACGCGTGCTTGAAAGCCATTCAAAAGACCTTCGGGTAGGGGCATGGTTGACGTGGGCACTTTATCAGCGGGAGTCGCTCCCTGGGCTGCTGGCGGGTCTTGGCCTCCTTCACTACTTGGCCTGCAATCACTGGGCTGAAGTCTATCCCACCAAAGGGCGAACCCGTGCGGCTGCACTCATTTGGCTGGTACCACGCCTTGAGCGCACATTGAACGAGCAGATTGCAATCAAGGAACAACTGCCGATGTTTCACCGCATGGTGGAATACATCGAAGGATTAGACAGCATTTTCAACCAGCATTTGGGTGAGCAGGCGCCTCTACTACTTCCAGTTTCTCGCCGGCTGAAAATGCTCGTCCAGCGCGCTTCCGAGACCCAGACCCATCCAGGGCCGCTGAGCACGGCAATCGCGCAAGTCAAAGGCGCTGCTGCCCAATGGGTAACCCCGGTAACCACCATCGACAACGAAAAAAGTGCTCAAAAGGCGCTCCGAACACTACAGGAGAACGCTCGACCGCTGTGCGCCTGGTGGCTCAAACAAAGCGTCGCGGCGCCTCGCGCACTGGCCCTTAGTCGTACACTGCTATGGTTGCCTATCGAGGCGCTCCCGGAGCACAACGCCGAGCTGATAACGCCGTTAAGGCGCCCACCTGCGGGCATAACAAAGGCGTATCAAGAGCGCTTTGAGCAAGGTAAGTACGCCGACCTGTTGGTAGACCTGGAAGCCAGCCTTTCAAACGCTCCGTTCTGGTTCGATGGTCAGCGAATGGCATGGGAATGCCTGCAGGGCCTGAATGCGACATGTGCGATGCAGCAAGTAGAAATTGAATTCGGGCTGCTACTCAATCGCTTGCCTGCGCTGGCAGAGCTACGTTTTCACGACGGAAGCCCCTTCGCGGACTCTGCTACGCGCTCCTGGATCGCTAGGTACATAACGCCGCACTTTCAAGCCCAGTCCCCGCCTACCCAACCTGAAGTATGTGGCGAGCCAACACCCAGGGAGTCAGCGCTGCAAGAGGCGATGTCAGTGTTGGGCAAGGAGGGCGTTAAAGCAGCCGTCCTACTACTCAAGCCAGGCTTGCAGGCCGCCAAAGGTGGGCGGGAGCAATTTTTATGGCAGCTATCGATGGCGAGGCTGTGCTTCATTGCGAAGAAATACGAATTGGCAAAGGCTCAGCTCGAAGCGCTGGACCAAGGGTTACACAGCCAGAATCTCAACGCGTGGGAGCCCGACTTAGCCCTAGAGGTGCTCCATATGCTCTACAAGTGCTGTGAACTTCTTCCTCAGAACCATGCTGTTCGGGAGTGTAAGGAAAAAATACACCTCAGGTTGTGCCATCTAGATCTCGAAGCAGTAATTGAATAGGCCTAGCGGCCACAGTATAAAAGGAAAATGCCCAATGGCCAAAGAAGGCTCTGTTGCGCCCAAAGAACGGGTAAACATAACATTCAAACCTGCGGTAGAGGGGGGGCGAGAGGAAATAGAGTTACCGCTGAAACTCATCGCTATTGGTGATTACATTCATCGGCCCGACGATCGCAAGGTGGAAGACCGTAAGCCAATCGGTATTGATAAATCGACATTCAATGAGGTACTGGCCAAGCAGGAGTTGAGCCTCGCAGTTAATGTGCCTAACCGTCTGAAGCAGGGAGAAGAGGACGAGTGTTTGAGCATGCAGTTAAGCATTCACACGATGAATGACTTCGATCCCGCCAATTTGGTGAAGCAGGTCCCCGAGCTGAACGCGCTAATGGAACTTCGCGATGCGCTGGTCGCCTTGAAAGGCCCCCTAGGCAATGCACCGGCCTTTCGGAAAGCGATCGAACAAGTACTTTCTGACGATGAAGCACGAGCGAAGGTAATGACCGAGTTGGGCATGAGCAGCCCGTTGGAACCTAACTAATTGCCCAAATATAGGAGCCTCCTCTCTTGAATACCAGTGCATTGCAAGAACGCCTAGAGCCCATCGAACACAGTGTTCTCGATAGCATCATTGCGCAAACCCGACTTACTCCCGACGACGAGGCCTATTCGATCGCCAAACGTGGAGTCTCGGCGTTCATCGAAGAACTGTTAAGGCCCCAAAATAAAGGCCAGCCTATAAAAAAAGCGTTAGTCGACCGCATGATTGCGGAGATAGACACTGTCCTTAGCCTGCAGATGGATGAAATCCTCCACCATCCAGACTTTCAATCGCTGGAGTCTTCGTGGCGGGGGCTAAAACTGCTGGTAGACCGTACTGACTTCCGGGAAAACATTAAGATCGAAATACTCAACGTTTCCAAGACCGATTTATTGGAAGACTTCGAGGATTCGCCAGAGGTCACTCAGGCTGGCCTTTACAAACACGTCTATACCGCAGAATACGGCCAATTTGGCGGTCAGCCGATAGGCGCTATCCTCGCTAATTATTATCTGTCTCCCAGCGCGCACGATGTGAAGCTCATGCACTACGTCGCCAGCGTTGCCTGCATGGCACACGCACCCTTCATCGCTGCGGTTGGCCCTCAGTTCTTCGGGCTAGAAAGCTTTACTGGCCTGCCCGATCTCAAAGACTTGAAAGACCATTTCGAGGGGCCCCAATTTGCCAAATGGCAGAGTTTCCGTACCTCGGAAGATGCGCGCTATGTGGGCCTCACGCTGCCTAGGTTCTTGCTCCGAAGCCCCTATTCTCCTGAGGAGAATCCGGTCAAATCCTTTGTTTACAGAGAAACCGTCGCTAATGACCATGAGCATTATTTATGGGGAAATACCGCTTATGCATTTGGCACACGCCTGACTGAAAGCTTCGCCAAGTTCCGCTGGTGCCCCAATATCATTGGCCCGCAAAGCGGCGGTGCGGTCGAAGACCTGCCGCTGCATCACTTCAAAAGCATGGGGGAAATTGAAACCAAAATCCCCACTGAAGTGCTCATCAGTGATCGTCGTGAGTACGAGCTCGCCGATGAAGGTTTCATTTCACTGACCATGCGCAAAGGGTCTGACAATGCGGCATTTTTCTCAGCCAACTCCGTGCAAAAACCAAAATTCTTCGGAATGAGCGAGGAGGGGAAAGCAGCAGAGCTCAACTATAAACTCGGCTGCCAATTGCCCTACATGATGGTAATTAACCGTCTTGCACACTACCTGAAGATCTTACAGCGCGAGCAACTGGGCTCCTGGAAAGAAAGGACAGACCTCGAACTAGAACTGAATAAATGGATTCGTCAATACACAGCCGATCAAGAAAATCCTAGCGCAGAGGTTCGTGGCCGTCGTCCACTGCGGGCCGCTCAGATTACGGTTAATGATGTTGAGGGTGAACCTGGTTGGTACCGGGTCTGTTTGAGCGTACGGCCGCATTTTAAATACATGGGCGCTGATTTCACGCTGTCGCTGGTTGGCAAGTTAGATAAAGAGTAAGTGGAGATACGCCATGATTGCATATGCCACGCTTTTCGACCGCCTGAATAACGGTGGGGTTGAGCTTGCTAGCCAGAATCGCGAGGCGTGCATCATGGCCTCTATAGCTAAGCATCTTGCAAAAATGCTTAGCACCCGAGCGGGCAGCGTACAAACGCTCCCTGATTACGGTCTTCCAGACCTCAATGATATGCGGCTCAGCCTGCATGATTCGCTCTGTCGCGCTCGCACTGCTATTGAAGTGTTCATCACTACGTATGAGCCTCGGCTGAGCAAGGTGCGCGTCATACCGCTCTCGCGCGACACTGATCAGCTTCGACTGGCCTTCCGTATTGAAGCCTTGCTTTCGCTGGAAAGCCTCAACCGTCCGGTTAGTTTTGAGGCGTGCCTTCAAGGCAGCGGGCAAGTCCAGGTGGTTTCATCCTTTGTAGCCTCTATGGCTCCTGGCAGAGGGCGGTAAGCATGTCCTTCAATCATTATTACCAAAGCGAACTGACTGCACTGCGTCAGTTGGGGCAGCGCTTTTCTGAACGTAGCCCGGCGCTAGCCCCTTTTCTGGGGCGGGAAGGTAAGGACCCAGACGTTGAGCGCTTGCTGGAAGGATTTGCGTTTCTGACAGGGAGGCTGAGGCAAAAGCTCGACGATGAATTGCCAGAGATCAGCCATTCGTTGATGCAGTTACTATGGCCAAACTATCTCAGGCCGCTGCCTTCTTTCAGCATCGTCCAGTTTGATCCGCTCACTCGCCCAGGCCCTGCGCTCAAGGTAGCGCGACATACACCGGTCGAAAGCCTTCCTCTCCATGGCACACGTTGTAGGTTTCAGACGTGTTACCTCACAGAAGTAATGCCGCTGGCATTGGTAGCCCTGACCTATTCGGCACGTGGTAACGGTTCATTACTAAGCCTACGAATGAAAATGAACAACGACGGGCACGTAGGGGAGCTTGCCTTGAGTCAGCTGCGCCTGCATTTGTGTGGCGAGCGCTACATCAGCCAAATGCTCTATGTTGGGCTGCTACATGATTTGGAGCATATTGAGCTGGTACCGCTTGATGACCAAGGCAAATACGTACTCGGCCTTGAGGGGGCAGTTATCAGCTGGGTGCTACCAGGAAGCAAGGTGCGCCCCGTCGGCTTCGCTGAGCAAGAAGCATTGATCCCATACCCGCTCAACACCTTTCGAGGTTATCGCTATCTACAGGAGTACTTTTCTTTTCAAGAGAAGTTTCTGTTTGTTGATATCGAGGGTTTAGACCTTCTGCAAAAGTTGCCAGAAGAGGTATTAAAACAGGTAAGGGGTCTGGAACTACGTTTTGATATTCGTAAGTGCGGTATTCAAAAGCTTCGGCCTACGCTCGATAACGTAAAATTATACTGTACTCCGGTTGCAAACCTGTTTAGTCACGATGCGCTACCTATCCGTTTCGATGGAAAGCAGGACGAGTACCTGTTATTGCCGGCTGAATACGATTCGGAGCACTGCGAGGTCTTTTCGGTAGACACAGTGATCGGCTGGAAGCCTAGCGGCTTGGATTACCAGGCTTACGTGCCATTTGAGTCGTTCGAGCATGATGTCAGTTTTGACGTTGCCGAAAGCCAGCCGCATTACAGTATTCGACAGCGAGCCTCCTCACTCCATGATGGTTTGGATACGTATTTAAGCTTTACCAGCCGTCAAGTTGACGCCCCGGAAACTTTGTCAATTGAGCTGACGTGCACAAATCGGAATCTACCGCAGAAGCTAAACGTAGGCGACATCTGCGTAGCCTGCGAGGACACGCCAGAGTTTTTGAGCTTCCGAAATATTGTTCAGGCTACCCCGAGTTATGCGCCGCCCCTGAATCAAAACTTCCTTTGGAAGCTGATCAGTAATATGTCGCTAAATTATCTTTCTCTGGCGGATGTCAATGCGTTAAAGGTTATCTTGGAAACATATGATCTGCCTCGCTATCATGACCACCGTGCAGCAAAGATTAGCAAGCGATTACTAGGTGGGCTGAAGTCCATCAAACATCAGCATGTCGATCGTTTGTATCGGGGGTTGCCTGTTCGCGGCGTGCGTACCGAGCTGGTAATAGATCCAGAAGGCTACATCGGCGATGGAGATGTATTTGTTTTTGCGTCAGTGTTGAATGAGTTTTTTGCACTGTATGCGAGCCTCAATTCATATCATGAGCTGTATGTTAAAAGTACGTATGGAGAAACTTATAAATGGGCACCCCGCATGGGCTTGCAGCCTCTTCTTTGAGCGAGCTGACACGGAGCATACGTGAATATTCGTTATTCCAGGCTGTGTTGTTAGTCATTGAGCGATTGCGCAAAGCATACCCATCTATGAGTGACGATGAGTTATACGAACACGTGGAGTTCCAGGCAAACCCAAGTTTGGGCTTTCCTTGCGCAGACGTAGATCGTGTGCAGTTTTTCGAGGAAAAGGGCCAGATGCGGGCACGCCTGCGAATCAACGTGATTGGCTTGATAGGCTCAGGGTCGCCGCTTCCTGCTTTTTATGGGGAGCAAGCTTTGGGAGAGTGCGAGGAGAGTAAGCTAACCCGTAATTTTCTGGATCTATTTCATGATCGTTTGCATCGGCTACTGTTGCCTGTGTGGCGTAAATATCGTTATCACATCAGTTTTCAGAGCGGTGCGGTGGATTCATTTTCAGCGCAGTTATTTGCCTTGATCGGATTAGGCAATGCAGAGATTCGAAAGGCAAAAGAGCTGAACTGGAGGCGGCTCCTTCCTTACTTGGGCCTGCTAAGCCTACGGGCGCACTCGGCAGCTTTGATAGAGTCGGTACTGCGTTATTACTTTAAACATGCTGAGCTGCGGGTGGAGCAGTGTACCGAACGCCGTGTTCGAATCTTGGCTGAACAGCAAAACCGTTTGGGCATTGCTAATAGCGTGTTAGGAGGCACGTTGGTGTTAGGTCAGTACGTGCGAGACCGGAGCGGTAAGTTTTGTATTCATATCTATCAACTTGATTGGAAGCGGTTTCATGAATTTTTACCTATAGGAATTGGCTATCAACCACTGCACGCCTTGGTGCGATTTACCTTGCGTGATCCTCTGGAGTACGACATCCGCCTGGTGATGTGTCATGAGGACATCCGAGAGTTACGCATTGGCGAACGAAACCCCTGTCACCTTGGCTGGACCAGTTGGCTGGGCCGCGAGAAATCGGACGGCATAGTTACACTTGGTAATACTCAGCAAGGACGTGAGCAATGATGAATATAGATTTGCATCAACTTGTACACGCGCTTGATGCCGAAACCCGCCGAGATCTTGAGTGCTGCGCCCAACGATGCCTTGTTCGCAGTGGCAGCAAGATTCTTGTGGAAGACTTGCTGGCAGCATTACTGCAACGCCCCCAAGGCCTTCTTGGGCGAGCTTTGACAGACGCTGACGTGGACGTGGATGAATTAAGCGCAACGTTGAAACCGCAAGTTGAATATAGCGCGTCGCGCAATCCGGTTTTTTGCCAAGCGCTCGTACAGTGGCTGCAAGATGCTTTGATCCTGGCTAGCCTTGAATTTGGAAAGTCCGAAGTGGACGAGGCGTGTTTGATTCTTGCCGTACTTTGCAATCCGCTACGTTATGCCGGCACCCGCTATCACCCCCTGCTTGCCAAGCTTAATAGAGAGCGGGTCAAGGCTTTTGCGCTTGACCGCCACGAGCAAACGCCTATGGCACAACCACCCAAGGCAACAGAATCACAGCTAGAGCGTTTCACCCACAACCTTACAAATGACGCTCGTGAGAACAGGCTTGATCCTGTGTTATGCCGAGACGCAGCCATACGCCAGCTGATTGATATCTTGGTTCGTCGACGTAAAAACAACCCAATCGTGGTTGGTGAAGCTGGCGTGGGTAAAACGGCCGTTGTTGAAGGCTTGGCGTTGCGCATAGTTGCGGGCGAAGTACCGCCAGCATTGGCTTGTGTCGAGCTCCTGTCGTTGGACATGGGCTTGTTGCAAGCAGGGGCAAGCGTTAAGGGTGAATTTGAGCGGCGCCTTAAGGGTGTCATGGAAGAAATCAAGGCATCTGCGACGCCAATTATTCTGTTCATCGATGAAGCGCATACGCTGATCGGCGCGGGTAACCATGCAGGTGGTTCTGATGCCGCCAACCTGCTCAAGCCGGCACTCGCGCGCGGTGAGTTACGAACTATCGCCGCTTCTACCTGGACAGAATACAAAAGGCATGTTGAAAAAGACCCGGCGCTGGCTCGGCGCTTCCAGCCGGTGCACCTGCGCGAGCCAACGGTCAGTGAGGCGGTGACCATTCTGCGCGGGCTGGCTCGAGTCTATGAGAAAAACCACGGCGTTTATCTGCGAGATGATGCAGTAGTGGCTGCTGCAGAGTTATCAGCGCGCTATCTGTCAGGTCGTCAGTTGCCGGATAAAGCGGTAGATGTCCTCGATACCGCCTGTGCGCGCGTGACCATCAGCTTGGCAGCTCCACCAGAGGCTGTTGAAACATTGCGTAGCGAATGGGTAGAAGGCACCCGGCAGTCTGAAGCCCTCCATCGTGATGCGCAGGCGGGTTTAGAGATTGATCTGAGGGCATTGGATGCGCTGGACTGTCGTTTGGGTGAGGCACGTACCGAATTTAAAGCGCTGGAAGCCTTCTGGGCCACTCAGAAAGCTCTGGCTGAACGTCTATTGACGGCACGTAGGCAACTTGCCAGCGTGCGTGAGTTTTCTGCGATCGCGGAGGTAGGTGCAGAGCCGTGCTTAGTGCAACTGGCGGAGAACGCGACGCAGGCGGCCGTCCATGTAGACATGATTGCCGATCTTGAAGTTAAGCTCGAAGCGGCACATAGCGCATTGATCAGCGCTCAGTCTGATACGCGGCTGGTAAGTTTCGAGGTATGTCCGCGCCTCGTCGCAGACGTAGTAAGCACGTGGACGGGCATACCGTTAGCCCAATTGGCGCGTGAACACGATTCAAAGATTGCCAGCTTTGCTCCACTGCTGAGTGCGCGCATACGTGGCCAAGAGCACGCCGTCCGCGCTCTGGACCGTTCGATGCGTGCCAATGCTGCCGGCCTTAATAACCCCAACGGGCCAGCGGGTGTTTTTTTATTGGTCGGCCCTAGCGGGGTTGGCAAGACTGAAACAGCCCTGGCGCTTGCTGACTTGCTGTACGGAGGCAAGCGTTTTCTGATTACCATCAATATGTCCGAATATCAGGAGCCACACACGGTTTCACGGCTCATTGGTGCGCCCCCGGGCTACGTCGGCTATGGTGAAGGGGGCATGCTCACTGAAGCGGTACGCCGCAACCCCTACAGCGTCGTGTTGCTCGATGAAGTTGAAAAAGCGCACCCAGATGTTCTCAAGCTGTTCTATCAGATATTTGACAAGGGCACGGTCAACGACGGCGAAGGGCGAGAAATCGACTTCTGCAATACGTTGATTCTTATGACGAGTAACCTTGGCAGTGACCTTATCGACGCCTTATGTAGTGAGCCTTCGCTGCCAACGGCAGAAGTACTAGAGCACGCTATCCGTCCAGTGCTAAGTGCGCATTTCAAACCGGCACTACTCGCTCGTATGCGTGTCGTGCCCTACTACCCCATTAGGGCCGGCGTAATGCGCGAATTGGTCGAATTGAAAATCGACCAATTAGGTGAGCGCCTGAAGCGGCGGCAGCTGGGGTTTAGCCACTCGCAGCGGGTTGTAGACTACATGGCCGAGCGTTGCGTACAGGGCGATAGCGGCGCGCGGCTGATTGATCAATTAATGGAACAGCAGGTGTTACCGAGGCTGACCGACCGCCTGCTTGAAGCAACAGCCAGTGGGCAAGGCCTTAAACACGTTCACATGACGCTTGCTGGCGCTGATGTGATTTGCGAGTTGAGCTAATGTTTAGTGATATTCCAGAACCATTAGCCTATGCCGAAAAATTGATTGGGCAGTTCGGCAGGGTACTAAACGTTTCAGGGCGCGAAGCTTTATTAGACGCTTTAGCTCAGGCGATCACTCCGTTAACACATTGCGAGCTGGTGCAAGTTTATATGGTAGACGCCACGCTTAAACGGTTGGATTTAGCCGTCGAGTGCCTGAACGGCGTGCTACACCCGCAGCCTTCCCGACGGCTTCACATGAATTACAGCGGCGAGCAACTACTTCAATTTTCGCTGATCCATAACCGTACTGTGTGTTTGGGTGATGTGAGCAGCAGTCTACATGAAGCCAATTTTCTTCCATCCCAAACAACAGCCTGGAAAGCACTGTTATGTGTACCTCTCGCCGCTCAAGGTCAGCGCGTACAGGGGGTGTTAGTGTGTGCAAGTGGTCATGAGGTCAGCCTTCAAGGGTTCGCCGAGTCAATTAGCCAACTAGGGTCGCTTTCGCTTGGTCGATTGCAGCTGCTGCACGGCCAGCAAAACGCGAATGCCATACAGCCAGCGCCCCCTATCAAGATCAATGAAAATCGTTATGGGCTGATTGGCGACAGTGCTGCGATGCGCCATGTGTACTCGCTCATCGGCAGAGTTTCGAATAGTCCTTGCACTGTCCTGCTGCAAGGTGAGACGGGGACTGGGAAGGAATTGGTTGCACGAGCGATCCATGATTACGGTACTCGTCGCGCTAAGGTTTTCGTTGTCCAGAACTGCGCAACATTCCCTGAGCAACTCTTGGAAAGTGAATTGTTTGGCTATCGCAAGGGCGCCTTTACGGGTGCTGATCGAGACCGCGAAGGTCTATTTCAAGCGGCTCATGGTGGAACGTTGCTACTCGACGAAATTGGCGATATGCCCTTGTCCTTGCAGGCCAAGCTGCTGCGCGTATTGCAAGATGGCGAAATTCGACCATTGGGCTCTAACACAGCAAGAAAGGTTGACGTGCGCATCATCGCCGCTACGCATAGAGATTTGATGGCATTGGTCCGTGAGGGCAGTTTTCGTGCAGACCTTTATTACAGGCTAGCTCAGTTTCCTATTGAAATGCCCCCTTTAAGGCATCGTGAGAGCGATGTACTTCATATGGCACGACACTTTGCCGATCAGGCTTGCGTATTTCTTGAGCGTACACCTGTAAGGTGGCCCCATAACGTATTACATTACCTTAGCCGATACTCATTTCCAGGCAATGTGCGTGAGCTCAAAGGGGCAGTCGAACGCGCCGTGCTGTTGTGCGATGGTGAGGAATTGGAACTTGGGCATTTCTCCTTGGGGCCAGTTGATGCTCAAAATGACAAAAATATAACACTGCGGGAGCAACTCGAAATTATCGAGCGTGATTTGCTGATTCGTTGCTTAAGCAAAAACGGTGGAAACAAGACGGTAACGGCTCGTGAACTAGGTTTGCCGCGCCGTACGTTTTTGTATCGCCTTGATCGGCTTAGTATCAACAAGGCGGCGCTCAATGATTAAATCAGTGTTGCGTCAATTAGGTTGGAATATTCAATATCTCTGTATGGTGTTTCGCGTTCTGGAGGTCAAATAGTGTGCTTTTATTTTTTCCGCTTTTTCTTGATAGTACTCGGCTTATTCTGTGCCCTTGTAGCGTGCACAGGTAATTACAAGTTTAACGACGATAACTATCGTCCGCTAGGAGATCCGCGCGCGCTCAGTCGTGGTAAGTAATAGAAGGAAAAGAATAAATGGACTTGGTTTTCGAAGTCTCGACTGCTACGCAATCCGTATCTGCTGCAGTACATAAGAAAAATTTCAAGCAGGCTGGCGGTGTGATAGGGCGAGGGAAGTCCTGCGACTGGGTATTACCGGACCGCAAGCGCTATTTGTCGAACCGACATGCAATGATCACCTACAGTAAGGGGTTTTTTTTTCTAACGGATGTCAGCCGCAATGGTACGAGGGACGGTCGGAGCGGTGCACAGCTGCCTCGCGGAAAACCCGTCCTTATCGAGCATGGCAGCCTGTATGTCTTAGGTGAGTTTGAAATTCACGCACAGCTCATACAGCATGCGCCCACCCCCGAGTTCACGGCTGGCGTACCGCAGCGTGCGGCAAATGTAATTCCCGACGATGCATTTTTTTCACCAGATCCTTTAGAGACATTAAAGTCGCAAGAGCATGGCCATTCAGAATTAGACGATCTGCTGAGATTTTCCATGGGCCCTCAGGACACTGGGGCTGCGGTAGATTTTGCTTGCATCGACAGGGAGCATCTTAGGGTCCCAAAACTGATCGCAAGTACCGTCAATGACCCAGATGAAATTACGCCGGTAGTGACTGAAGTAGGCAATGAAGAATTTTGGGAGCAGTTTGCTTCCGCCCTGGGGCTAAGCATTGAAAATCTTGATGTACGACAGCGTGAGAGCCTTGCAGTAAGTGTTGCAGGGTTGCTTAGGCTGAGTATTAGCGGCCTGAGTCAAAGTTTACGAACCCAAGCGGATATAAAAAATGAGTTGGGCCTGGAGCGCACATTGGAAGAAGGTGCCCTGACAAACCCTTTGAAGTGTGCAGCAGGCACCCCTGAGATACTGCACAGCTTATTGCAGACGCAAAAACCCGGGCAGTTATCCGCGCAGCAGTCTGTATCAGGCGCATTTCATGATCTTCAGGCTCATCAGGTTGCCCTGCTGGCGGCAAGCCGCGCCGCAGCACGGAGCACCATGGGTCACTTCTCACCCCAGCAGCTCTCTCAGCGTATCGAGCGCCACGCTCTGCCGTTTGCACTTATACCCGGCAGGCGATGGCGGGCCTATGAACGTTACTACGAAGCCTTACAGAAGGATGGCGATGGGTGCGAGCGCTTGCTAAGCCGTGACTTTACACGCGCCTACGAGGAGCAAGTGCGTTTGATTTCCGCTCTTCACCTCGATCATCAGGAAGAACACGTATGACGTACCGATTGCCTGTATTTGCTATTGCTATCGCAGCACTGGCTGTTTTACTGCTGATGACTGGTTGTTCCGCTATGTCGCCCTTTTCGACATTTACAAAACTCGATTTGAGCCTACATGCAAGTCAGCAGGTAAACCCGGACCTCAACGGGCGGCCTTCACCTGTTGTAATACGTCTTTTTGAGCTCAAGCATCCTGTAGCTTTTGAGAACGCTGACTTTTTTAGCCTCTATGAAAGGCCACGGCAAACCTTGCCGGAAGACATGGTAGCCATCGAAGAGCTAGAGCTGCGCCCTGGTGAATCTGTCGAACTGAAGCTGCATATGGAGAAGGGCAGCCGCTACGTTGGCATCCTTGCTGCCTATCGAGACTTATCAGAAACGGAGTGGCGCTACACCCTGCCTATAACCGCTTCAGGGCTGACCCGAGCTGACCTCACGCTTGACCAGACAGGTATCCAGAATGTCACGCAAGTGCTTGCCAAGGTAAAGGGCTGATATGAGTAACCATAAAGTTATTTGGCAAGAAGGTATGTTACTGCGCCCTCAACACTTTCAGCATAACGACCGGTACTACGATCACCAGATGAAAACCCGTACCCACTGGGTCACCGGTTACGCATGGGGGTTCCTTACGCTGGAGATTGATCAGCAGTCGCTGAATCTGGGCAAGCTGGTGATTACGCAGTCCTCTGGCATCCTGCCGGATGGCACCTTGTTTGACCTCCACAACAGTATTGAGCCACTAGCCTTGGACCTGCCGGCCAATGTTGGCAACACACCTGTCTACTTGGCCCTACCCATGATGGTTGGTAACTCTGTCGAAGCGCGTCGCCCTGAGCAATCGGACGTCGTGGCGCGATATACCGTCTATGACGCCGAGTTGGCAGACTCCAATGCCGGTGAGTATTCAGTGAGTCAAATCAGCTGCGGGCGTATGGCCTTCAAACTCTTGCTCGGTGAGCAGCAGGACGATCAAGCCTATGTAAGGCTTAAAGTCTGCAACGTACTGAGTACAACGTCCGATGGCACTATCAGCCTTGATCCTGATTTTGTACCTACCTACATGCAGGTGCATACCTCACGGTACCTGCTGTCTTGCCTGAAGGAAGTGATCAGCCTGTTGGCCAACCGTGGCGACGCTATTGCCGAACGTATTCGCTCAACAGGCAGCATTGGGGGCGCCGAGGTTGGCGACTTCATGATGCTGCAATTAATCAACCGCACTGAATTGCTGTTGCGTCACTACCTTGGCCTAGAGCATGTACACCCTGAAGCGCTTTATCGAACGCTGCTAAGCTTGCTGGGAGAGGTGGCTACGTTTTCCAGTGAGACTAAGCGCCCAGATGTAGACGGCCGCTACCAACACAGCGATCAGTGCATGAGCTTCCGCTTGCTGATGGAAGCTATCCGTCAGGTGCTCTCAATGGTGCTGGAGCAGCACGCCATCGAGATTCCTTTGGAGGCACGCCAATATGGGATTATTGTCGCGCCCCTGCAGGACCATACACTGGTTGGCACTGCCTCTTTCGTACTCTCGGCCAGCGCGCAATGCGATTCCGAAGCACTGCGGCACCGCTTACCAGCACACCTTAAAGTAGGTGCTGTAGAGCGTATCCGTCAATTGGTTAACCTGCACTTGCCAGGGATAACACTAAAGCCTCTGCCCGTAGCGCCACGGCAAATTGCATTCCATGCTAATAAAACGTACTTCGTTCTTGAGCTTAGCCCTGATGATTTGGCACAACTGGAGCGCTCCGGTGGTTTTGCGTTCCACGTATCAGGTGAATTTCCTGAGCTTGAGCTGAAATTCTGGGCTATCAGGAATTAAGAGAAATGATAATAGATGGTTACTACGAAAAAGATGAAAAAACCGTACTCCTCGACCGCCAAGGTAATGCAACAACCGCTACACCATTGACTGATTTCGAATCCCCACCTCGTTTCGAGCAGTTAGAAGAACGCATGGTTTACTCGGCACACCAGCGCGCCTCTGAAACGTTCAGTGCCAGCCTGAATGCCTTGGTAGCCAGCGCTTACGAGTTATTGTCTGAAGTCGTACGGTTAAAGCAAAGCGCAAATGGCGAAGACGTGGGATCACTTAAAGAGTACCTCTCCTCCTCGTTAAAAAGGTTCGAGTCGCGGGCGCTTCAGAGTGGCATAGAGAGCAGCCAAGTGCTGGCGGCTAGGTACGTACTCTGCACAGTCGTTGACGAAGCAATAGTCACTACACCGTGGGGTAACGAAAGTGGATGGTCCAAGATAAGTTTGCTCAGCAGCTTTCATAATGAAACCTCAGGTGGCGCGAAGTTCTTTCAGTTACTGGAACACCTTTCAAAAAACCCGCTGAAGCACCTGCTTACGCTTGAGTTGATGTATGTGTGCCTGGCCCTTGGCTTCCAGGGAAAGTACCAAGTTCAAAAGCAGGGCACCCTTGAGTTGGAGAATGTCCGAGATGCCCTTTATCGACAGATCCGCCTATTGCGAGGTGATGTCCCTCGCGAACTGTCGCCACGTTGGGAGGGCTTTGACAATCGACGTGCCACGGTCGTGCGTGTGGTGCCAGTCTGGATGGTGGTGCTGTTTACGCTGGTGTGTCTTGCCGTGATGTATGGGGGCTTCGCCTGGGTATTGGGTGAGCAACGGGGCGCATCACTTCATGCCTATCAGGTACCTGAGGCAGCCCTGCACTTGCCGCAGTCACAGCCATGAAGAGAGAACAGGCAATGATCGAACGCGTTAAAAAAATGGGGGTATTGCTAGCTCGCACCTGGGTTTGGACGTTGCTGCTCGTCTTGTCCCTGGCACTGATAGTGTGGAAGTTGGGCCCGCTGCTGGCAGTCGATGAGCATAAGCTCTGGGAGAGCGCTTCCTCTCGCTTGTTAACCATCAGCGTGCTTTTTCTACTATGGGGGCTAGCGGGCGTGTTCGCCAGATGGCGGTCAGACGTGCAAAAGAAGAGCGGCGGCGCAGGGCAAGGTAGCCGGGGTCAGGTTGATCGAACGGCTCAGATCAATGAAGAGCAACGTGCGCTAAGCGTACGTTTTAAAGACGCGCTCAATGCACTGAAACGCTCAGCCTTATATTTTGATCGTAGCGCGCGCTGGCGCGATACTTTGCCGTGGTATTTATTAATTGGGCCTCAGGGTAGCGGCAAAACCAGCATGCTGGCCTTCTCTGGCCTCGAATTTCCGCTCAATGATATCCGCCAAGTGGCTCAGCGCACAGGCGCCCACAGCCACTGCGAGTGGTATTTCGCGGATGCGGGCGTGCTAATAGATACCCCCGCGCGTTATCTCACGCAGCCAGAAGAGGTCGATGCAAGCGGCTGGCATTCACTGCTTAAACTGCTACGTAAACGGCGCCGTGGGCGCCCCCTTAATGGAGTACTGATCACACTCCCCGTCGATATGCTTTTAGGCAGGAATGAAAGCGCCACTGAAGTGCTTGCGCACCAAGTGCGTGCTCGCCTGCAGGACGTTTACCAAGTACTGCACACTGACGTGCCGGTCTACCTGGTGCTAAGTAAAGCTGATCAAGTAGCAGGGTTCAGTGAGTTTTTCGACCAACTCACTCGTGAAGAGCGTAACCAAGTCCTAGGTGCCAGTTTTCGTGAAGGCCAGATTGGCACAGAAGTGGCGGTGTTGCGTGTCGAGTTCGAAGCCTTGCTAGAGCGGTTGAGCAGTCAGGTCATTACACGCCTGCATCAAGAACGCAACCTCCAACGGCGTGGCGATATTCTGGATTTTCCTCACCGGTTAGCGCAAGTAGGCGAGCAACTGTGTGTATTTGTAGACAAAGCGCTCGGCGGTAACCGCTATCAAAGGGCTGGGCATTTAAGAGGTTTTTATCTAACCAGCGCGCCCCACAGCGCCGCTGACCCAGGCGCTGATGAAGGTGGCGGCTACCCGTTTGAGCGTCATGCAGGCCAGCCAAGGTTTATTCAATACTTATTTAGCCGTGTGATCTTTCCCGAAGCTGACTTGGCCAGCTTAGACAAGCGTGAGCGCAGCCGTATTCACTGGGGGCAGCGTACCCTGTATGCAGGCGCGCTGGTAACGTTAATAGCGTTTGGCTTGCTATGGACGCACGGTTTCAAGGCTAATCATGAACGCCTGGAAGCCTTGCGGACGCTCACGCAAAAAGGAGCACAGCAATGGGCAGAGCTTTCTGCTAGTAGTGATGCTGCGCCATTGGCGGCAGCGTTAGACACTCGTTATGCCGCAACTCAAGCGTTCCCTGACGCCAGTGATATTTCTTACCTGGAGCGCGCCGGTTTGTATCAGAGAGGAGCAGTTAACCCGCCACTTGAAACTACATACGAGCATGATCTGGCCGCGCATCTTTTACCCCAGGTCGCCAAGCTGCTTGAACGTCAGATCCGCGCCAATTTGAATGATCGTGACCAACTGCTCAACAGCCTACGTGCTTATCTAATGTTGAATAGGGCAGATCGACGGGATTCCACATGGCTTCAGGCATGGGTGGCAAAAGAATGGGCTGCACACTACAAGGGCGACTCCGGTCTTCAGACCAGTCTGGCGATGCATTTTGAGCGCCTATTAAGCCAACCCTTCACCCACTCGCTTGATGAGAAGCTGGTTGCACAAGCGCGCGTTGCGTTACGCCGTGAGTCATTGGCCGAGGTGGTTTATCGCCTGTTACGTGAACAAGCACAGAGTTTGCCAGACTACCGGCTGAGTCATCACTTGGGCCCTATGGGTTCGTTATTTACCGGTGCCGACTACGTGATTCCGGGGTTCTTCACCCAAGAGGGGTATCGTCATTATTTCTCGGTTAAAAGCCCAGTGCTGGTCATGGATATCCTGCGTGACAATTGGGTGTTGGGGGAGGGCGCCGCTATCAGTGACATGGAGCTACAACGCTTGGCTGCAGACATTGAGCAAGCGTATTTCCGTGATTATGCCGCCTATTGGGGCGAAGCCATTGCCCAGCTAACCATTCCTCCGATTGAAGATGCCCGAGAAAGCGCTGAACAGTTGGCCGGGCTAACCTCTCCAAACTCGCCGGTGCTGCAATTGCTGGTGGCCGTGCGCAATAACACAAGGTTAAGCGCGTGGTCTGAGCAGGTGGCCGGTTTGGCGACAGACGCCGCAGGGCGCGTAGCCAAAGCCCCTGCAGGCGTCCTGGACCGGATGGTTTCAGTAGGGGAAAACGCCTCTGGCGCGATGAATAACGTATCGGATGCTGCGCGAAAATTGCTGGAGCGGCGCTTTGAGGCCTTGCACCGTCTGCTCGATGACAAGGATGGCCCCTCCAGTGATTTGGTACTCGCCTTAGGCGCCCTCAATGATCTGCAGCAGCAGATGGCAGGGCTGGCACGCACCAGTGGCAATGGGCAGGCAGCTTTTGAGTTGGCACGGCGTCGCATGAGTGGGCAACGTGATGCGCTAAGCAGTGTTGGCAATGCATCAACGCGTTTACCTGGCCCAGTGAAGCGCTGGTTCAACGGTGTTGCGAAAGACAGCTGGCGTTTGGTGCTCAGCGATGCTTATGCGTATGTGAGCCAGCGTTATCAAAGCGAGCTGTATGGCTTCTACGACAAGGCAATCAACAAGCGTTATCCCTTCTATGCTGACAGTACCAGCGATGTAGCCATCACTGACTTTCGAGAGTTTTTCAAAGCCCAGGGCGTTGCAGACCGTTTCTTCGATACCTACGTACGGCCATTCGTAAACGGTGATGCCACTAGCTATCGCCTACGTCATGTGGAAGGTCAAAGCTTGCCAATCTCAAGGTTTTATCTTGAGCAGATCATAGCGACACACGCTATTCGGCAAGGCTTCTTTTCAGACGGGGCGCTCGAACCGCAGGTTGAGTTCTCACTGGAACCTTACACGCTTGACCCTACCGTAAGCCGCGCCGAGTTCACGTATGGCGAGAAAGTGCTGGAGTACCGGCATGGCCCGATCGTGCCGGTATCCTTCACCTGGCCTGCGGCGGCTGAGGTCAGTCATAGCAAACTGGTGATGGAGAAACTAACTGGGCAGGCTGTAGTGATAGAGAAGCGCAGCAGCCCTTGGGCGCTGTTCCGGCTGTTGGACCTGATGCAAACCGAATACCTCAGTGGGCGCGATATATTGGTATTGAAGGCCGATGTTGGGGGGTTGCGTGCTAATTATCTCCTGACCAGCCAGCGCGCGCCTAACCCGTTCGACATGGAAATGTTGCGTACCTTCCGTATGCCAGCGCAGATTTGATGTGGATGACTAAACCCTGGCGAAGTGCTGCCTGTACCCATGAGGGTAAGGTACGCGCACGCAACGAAGATGCCTTTCTAGATAATCCCCATAAAAACATATGGGTAGTTGCCGACGGCATGGGTGGTTATCAAGGGGGCGATATCGCTAGCCAGTTAGTGGTCATTAGCTTGGCTGGGTTGCCGTGTCAGGAGGGCTTATCGCACCGGGTAAGAACCCTTTGTCAGAACTTGCGGTGGTTGAACCGCCGGCTGAATGAGGAGCCGACGCTTATTGCCGGGCATCACGACACCGTAATGGGTAGCACCGTAGTTGCACTCCTGATTGAGAGCAACCGCGCGGCGTGTATCTGGGCTGGCGACAGCCGCTGCTACCTATGGCGAAGTCGGCGCTTGTATCAATTATCCAAAGATCATTCCTTGCAACAGCAGTTGGTGGATGAGCATCACATGACCGTCGAACAAGCCAAGTCTCATCCGAATGCGCAGGCGCTCACCCGTGCTATTGGGGCGGATGAGGTGCTGAGCTTAGGGGTGGCAGAGCTTGAAGTACGGCCAGGAGATGCCTTTTTGCTGTGCAGCGATGGCCTATACAAGGAAGTAGGCAGTGATGCGCTGGGCAGGGCGTTAAGTCTGGTTTCGCCGCAGGCGGCAATAAGCCGCCTGTTCGATAGTGCGCTTGAAGGCAGCGCCAGAGACAATCTCACAGCGGTAGTGATTCGGCAGTGACAAGCGTCGCGCGCACAACGCATGAACGAATAAGTACGTTACCTGATGTGCTCGCAGGGCGTTATCGAATTGAGCGATTATTAGGCGCAGGGGGCATGGCAGTGGTGTATCGCGCTAAGGACCTGCTTATTGAGCAATTCGGCGAGCCTGTGCCTTTTATTGCAGTCAAAGTTGTGAGCGATGCGCTTGCTCAGTCCGCCGATGCCAGTGCATTGCTATACAACGAGTTTGCGCTGACCCAATGCCTTCGGCACGACAATATCGTGCGTGTGCAAACCTTCGACGTAGACAAAAGCTGCCAGCGTGCGTTTATCACCATGGAGTTAATGCACGGCCCAACCCTGGATAAGTTACTGTGTGAGTACCCAATGGGCCTATCTTGGCGTGAGCTACGTGCCGTAGCCCTGCCACTGCTCCATGCACTGGCTTATATCCACACGCAAGGCGTACTCCACGGAGATATAAAGCCCAGCAACATAATGCTGAGTGATGAAGGCGTACGCCTATTCGATTTTGGGCTTGGGTTAGCACAAGGCAGCGTATTGGCGGGCCTACCGCATGTGAGTAGGAACCGCATCAATGCATGGACACCTGGATACGCTGCACCTGAGGTGCTGGCAGGCCAGCCGTTATCCGCCAAGGCTGATATATACAGTGCCGCGTGTGTGATCTATGAGCTGGCGGAAGGTAAACGCCCCTATCTTAGGCACACGGCAGCTGAGGGGCCTGGGCAGAATCGGCCTGAGCCCCGACGGCCCAAGCACCTTCCGCCCCGTTGCTGGTCAGCCCTGCGTAGGGCATTGGCGCCAGACCCTGCACAGAGAGCGGTCACCGCCCTGCAACTACACTGCGCGCTCTCCGCCCCAGCCTGGCATTTGAAAGGGTACTGGCACTAACACAGGTTATTACTACGCCGTACAAACACGGCGACCAGTCAAACCCCATCCTTCGGAAAGTCCGCCCCAACGCTGACCGCCTTAAAGTCCTCGATCTGCTTGAGCCGTGCTTTGCGGTCTGCCACCACTGCGTCATACCCCCAACTGCCCAGTACCAGGTGACGTGGCGGGTTCGGGTTTTGCGTCAGCTCGATCATTGCCTGCCCTGCACGTACCGGGTCGCCCGCCTGGGTGCCGCTCGATTGCTTGGTGGAGTCCAGGCGTTTTGCGGCGGTGTCCTTGTAGTCTTCGATACGTGACGGGGTCTGCTTCAACGAGCGGCCCGCCCAGTCGGTACGGAAGGGGCCGGGCTCTACGCACGTCACTGCAATCCCTAAGGGCGTGACTTCGGCGCTCAGTGCATCGGAGAAGCCTTCAACGGCATGCTTGGTCGCGGCGTAATAGCCGGAGCCGGGGAAGCCAATCAAGCCCGCCACCGAGGTGATGTTGATGATATGGCCGCTGCGCTGTTCGCGCATGATCGGCAGCACTTCGCGAGTGACTGCAAACAGCCCGAACACGTTGGCCTCGAACTGCGCACGGATTTCCGCGTCTTCGCCTTCCTCAATCGAGCTCTGATAGCCGTAGCCTGCATTGTTGACCAGCACATCGACCCTGCCAAAGCGGGTCTGCGCAGCGGCGACGGCGGCTTCTACCTGATCGGCCTTGCTAACGTCCAGGTCCACCGTCAGTACCTGCTCGCCGCCCAGTTGAACCAGGTCATCCAGGCGCGACCTGTCCCGAGCAGTGGCTACCAGGCGCCAGCCACGTTCAATGATGAGCTTGGCCAGCTCATGGCCAAAGCCGCTGGAGCAGCCGGTAACGAGCCAGACTGGGGTATGTGTTGTACCGTTCGACATGTCTTCCTCCATCAGTAGGGTCTGATAGGTGCGACAGGTCACTCTCGCGGTCGTTTCGTGAAAGGTGTGACCCTGGGTCAGAAGGGCAGGATTGGGCAAGTCGAGCAGGAGCAGCTAAAAGGTATTGAGCTGCAGAAGAGCATCTTGAGAAACGGCCAGCCCGTAGATCAAAGGGCCTGACATGCCCTTGAGCTGCGACTGAAACATTTCAACATAATTCGTTACAAGTCCAAGTTGTACGACATCATATGTATTGTGTTCGACTGTGGTGTCCCTAAAAAAACAACAATTGGAGATCACACAATGCCGAGCACTCCCTCCGCCGAAGGGCAGGTCATAGCACCACCGCAAAGCCGCCTCGCCCGAATGCTCAAGCTACTGGGCCCTGGCATTATCGCCGTGCTGTCGTGGTTAGGCGCGGGGGACTTGATCACCTCTTCCGTTGCGGGCGCGAACTACGGCTACGCCATGATGTGGGTGCTGGCAGTGTCGCTGCTGCTCCGGTACTTGATCGTCAACATCATCGCCCGCTTCCAGCTCTGCAATAACCAGGGCATGACCATCCTCCAGGGGTACGCCCAACTCAACCCTTTCTTTGGGTGGTTCCTGCTGGTGTACGCCTTGCTGATGGGGCATTTGATGAATGCCTACATGATCAAAGGCGCTGGCGAAGCCTTGGCCATGCTGCTGAAGATCGACTACCCGCTGCTGTGTTCTGTGGCCGTGGTGATTGCGGTCTGGATGCTGGTCGGCCGAAATATCTATTCGCTGATCGAAGGTGTGATGAAGGTTCTGCTGGCCGTCATGACGCTGGCGTTCATTGCCTTGGCAGTGATGTCCGGGCCGGACGTGACGGGCATTATCAAGGGCACCATTGGCTTCAGCATTCCGCCCGATGAGGGCGTGCATGGTGCCCTGTTGGTCGCCGTCTCCGTGATCGGTGCGGTCGCCGGCTCCGTTGCCAACTTCGTGCACCCGTACGTGATGCGTCAGAAGGGCTGGGTCGGCCCAGAGCACAAGCGCATTCAGCGCAACGACCTGCTGTTTGCCGTGTTCGTTGGCATCATCATCAACCTGGCAATCTGGATCGTCGGCGCGGAAATCTTGCGGCCCAATGGCATCGAGGTGAATACGCTGTCAGACCTGGGCAAGGCCCTGGAAATGTTCTTCGGCCCCATCGGCTGGTATGTGTTCTTCATTGGGGTGTTTGCCACGCTGTTCGCCAGTGTCTCCGGCAAAACAACTGCATTTCCCATGTTGATTACCGACGCCTTCCAGCACGTCAGGCCCGAGCGCCGCGCACGTTACGGCAAAGAATTTCACCACGACCCGATGCACAAATGGTTCATGTTGTTCATCCTGGTTACGCCACTGATCTGGTCGATGCCCGGCATGCCCGACTTCGTCACGCTCACCATTGGTGTAAGCGCGTTGAATATCATCGGCCTGCCTGTGATTTCTTTGGGTTTGCTGATTATGTCTAACCAGAAGTCCCTGCTCGACAAGCAATACCGCAACAACATCCTTGAGAACATCGCCCTGGTATTCGCAACAGGCCTCGCGCTATGGGTCGCGTTCCAACTGGGTGTGGATCTCTTTAGCTGATTCGCGTTTGTAGCGAGAGCAGGGTTGGGGGAGGGCTCGCTGTGATGGCGGGCCTTTTTTGTTCAGGTTTTACTAGGTTGAGTGTGAGCCTCTTCGAAGAGCATCATCTAGGTAAGCTGCTGGAACTTTTTAATGAAAATGGTCCACTCACTTGGCTTTTCGGAGTCTCGTGAACCATGCCTGCACCTATTCCCAATCTAAAGCATTCAGGGCTGCATCCTCATGTTGAGGACGCCTCCAAGCCACTGCAACATAAAGATATTTCTGTTGCTCCGCACCTTGTGCGCGGGGCCGGAGTGCGATTATCTGGTAAATGGTTAGATCAGCAAAAAGCACGTCTAAGCCCACATCAGCAACAGCTTTTGAGTACAGCACTGGCTGCGCTGAGCGGGCAGGAGGCAGTTAACGACATACGCCAAGATGACCTGGGTGGCCAGTTTAATTTGGCTCGCCCCAGCTATGCCGCTGCGAGTGTTTATTTTCAGCGAGATGAACAGGCACCGGATATTCTAGGTTTCATCAATGTGAAGGATTGCCAAGGCAATTCGTTACTAAAGATAGGTCGGGAACGTTCTGTTGCTTCGGCTAACGCAGCCCTTGAAAAGCTGCCGAGCCTTGCTAGTGAATCTAGCATTCTTGCCAACTCTCGACATGATCCCAAGGCTGCCTGGCAGAAGGCTATGTTCATAGTGCCGTTTTTCACCACTAGCGGTGAAAAAGCCAAGGTGGTAGGCGAGTATGTAAAAATGGATAAATCACGTTTTGAAGTCAAGAATAGTAATGGTGAGGCCTACGCTGTCCTCAAGCGTTCTCAACTAGATAGTGGTGAGCTTATATGGATGCTGCCTGAGCATGCGTCTATCGTCGGTGGAGCGGTAGGAAGTAGCTCCAGCCCTAGCGAAAGCTCTTATACACATAGTAGAAATGCTGTACTGAATGCGCTTTCTTTGATTCAGTCCCGTAGAGCTTCGAACATCCAAGCGGCCACGCCGCCATCGGCTCGGCAGGCCATTTACATGGTGAATGCCGTGATAGAAGTCATTCGTGAGAAAGTTTATTTAAAGCCGGGCAATTTGCAATCTAGTAATAAATACAATCCAGGTTTGGCAGGAGAAACACATAGAGTTGATCAGGCAGCAGATGCATTGGAGATTTCTAACAGAAACCCCGACCCGGTTGCCGCCGCATTAGAGGGGCGGGCCCACAACTGCGGGACGCTGGCGCATATTGCCCAGAGCATTCTGAGCGTGTTGGGCTTTAAAGCTGAGGTGTACGAGGAATTCGCCTCTGTCAATCATGCGGTAGTCATATGCAAGGCAGGCGAACTTGACTCAACTTCCCTGCCACTTAATATGAGGGCATGGCCTGCTGATGTATATATTTGCGACGCCTATTCTGCAATAGGGTGCTCAGCGCCTGATTTTGCCCGGGCAGCTATAGGCAGGATGAATGAATGGGCCGCTGCTGGCGAAAAACTCTATGTGGAGTGCGAGGAAGAGTCCCAGTCAGGTTGGATGGCAGCGAATGATTCACGCTGGATTGGAGGCCTCTTGGCTCCAAGGGAAGATTGGAGCGCTTATCGCGATTAAAAGATTAGTGAGGCACGGGCAAGTAAGGCAACGGCAGGCCCTTATCGGTCAGCACACAACAATCTCATAGGCCCTCACCGAAGAAAATCAACCAGGAATAACAGGGCGAACGGGCCAGGCAAGCGGGCCAAGGCTAACGCCTGCTCAGCCTCGTCCAGTTTCAATAGGTCTGTCATGGTTGATCCTTTAGTGGGATTTGCGACTACAGGCGTTCATTGGCTAAGCCGTGAGATCACGTCGTTCGAAAGCATGACGTCGGCATACTCACCGCCGAGTATCGCCAAGGTCAATTCATACACCGTTGTAGCATCCCAAGCCTTTCCATCAGCCCCAGCGACAGGCACGGCTGTCGTAGCGTCTGAGGGCAAGATGATGCTGTAGCCGAGTGCTTTTCCGGCACGGACGGTGGCATCCATGCTGTTGTGAATCACAACGCCTGTCAGCACCAGTTGCTTTACCTGCATACCTTTCAAGGCAGCGTCCAGGTCGGTGCCGATGAAGGCGCAGTTTTCCTGCTTGGTGATGACGGTTTCTCCCTGTATCGGCGCAACCTCTTTTTTTATGTTGTTCCACAGGCCATGAACGTAATAGCTGGACGTCGGCATCTGCTCATCATGCTTCACATGAATAACCGGCCAACCCTGTGAGCGCCAATGGGCGAGAAGACGTTGGATTACCGCTACATACTCAGGATTATTTTTGCCATCCCAGTTGGGCCAATCAATGGCCTCTTGGACGTCCAGAATAACGAGCGGGGTAGGGTCAGATTCATAGCTCATGTGAGTTGTCTGCTGGGTGAGGTTGTAAGTTGAGTGCTGTTAGCCATCGTGTGCAAGCCGACAATCGTACCTCTCCATCTGCCCGCGAGGCTTGGCTTCAGCGGGATTTTTTATTTGCATACGAAGGCGTGCGCAAAGGCGAGCGAGTCACTCGGCTTTCTAGATTGACTTATACGTTGTATTTTTCTGAATCATTTCAAATAAATTCTGCGCTACATGCGACAGCACTCGTCCACGACGTTTAGTCAAGCCCAGAGTGCGAGAGACCTGCGGTGATTCCAAGGTAATTGCACGCAATGCTGAGTGCGCGCCAACGGGGATTGCCAGCAACGGTACCGCTGCAATGCCGAGCCCGGCCTCAACCATATCCACCACGGTGCGTACATGGCGCGCCTCGTACACTGGCTGGGGCAAAACAGGGAATTCTGTAAGAGCCATGTCCATCAGAAAGCGATTACCGCTGGCCTTGGCCACGGCAATGAAGTCATATGTTTGAAGCTCCTTCCAGGTCACGGATATACGATGTGCCAGTGGATGATCATGCCGGCAGGCAACTACAAAACGCTCCTTGAAGAGAGCGTGAAAATCGATATTCATTTCCTGGGCACCAATGTAGTTGATGCCAAAGTCGGCTTCTCCTTTCACTACGCTTGTCAGGGCATGGCTGGCCCCCTCATCGATGACACGTACCAGAACCCTTGGGTAAAGAATTCGGTACTGACTGAGTACTTCTGGCAAGAAATGCATCACTGCCGTGGGCACACAAGCGATACTGACTTCTCCGTAAAGTTGATGGGAGCCGCCACCGATAGCCTGCAAGGAGGATTCAAAAAGGTTCAGGATCTCCCGTGCCTTCCGAGCGAAATCGCGTCCAGCAGTAGTCAGGTCGACGTGTCGCGTAGTGCGTTCGATCAAGCTCACGCCCAGACTATTTTCCAATTTGGCGATACGCCGAGACAAAGCGGGCTGTGACAGGTGCAGGTCCAGCGCAGCAGCGCTGAAGCTGCTACGTTCGGCAACAGTCACAAACGAACGCAAATCGCTTATGTCGATTTTATGTGCGCCGTGCATAAATTCATCCAATAGTTGCAATTAACAGATTCACTATGCTGCCTCATGATTGTTAGCACTGCCATACCGCTATGGCCTAACAATGACAATCATAAGGAGCACTGGCATGGACTCATTTGATCGCCGCAGTTTGCTTAAGGCTGGGGCCCTTGCATCAATCGCGGCTGCCACCCCGCGTCTGACGTTCGCTGCGCAGGAAACTCAGACTAGCAGCCTTTCTCCGCAGGTTAATAAGCTGGAAACGCCTGAGGTTACTCGTATTTTGGCGCGTTACATCGTGGGCGCGCGATACGAAGATCTTCCCGCCAATGTGCGCAAGGAGGGCGTGCGCACGTTACTCAACTGGGTAGGCGTTGCCGTGGGCGGCTCGCATCATGAAACCGTGCAGCGGGCGATTGGGGCGCTTATGCCTTTTTCTGGGCCGCCCCAGGCTAGCCTGCTTGGCCGCTCCGAGCGTTTGGATATCATGAATGCGGCTTTTATAAACGGCGTTGCCAGTCATATTTTTGATTTCGACGATACGCACTTAAAGACCATTATTCATCCCGCCGGGCCAGTAGTTTCGGCCATCCTCGCCCTGTCGGAGTATCAACCTGTTACCGGAAAGGAGTTTCTGAACGCGCTGGTATTAGGGGTTGAAACGGAGTGCCGCATCGGTAACTCGGTTTACCCCGAACACTACGATGTAGGCTGGCATATCACCGGTACCGCCGGCGTATTTGGCTCCGCCGCCGCCGTAGGCAAAATTTTGGGGCTGACTGAACAACAGATGGTCTGGGCGCTCGGTCTGGCGGCATCGCAGCCGGTAGGACTGCGCGAGTCGTTTGGGTCGATGAATAAAAGCTTCAATCCTGGCCGGGCCGCGAGCAATGGCCTGTTCGCCGCGCTGCTGGCTCAGAAGGGCTACACCAGCTCGGATGGGATGATCGAAGCCAAGCGCGGCTGGGCCCATACTATCAGTACCAAGCAAGACTTCACTCAAATCACTGAAGGTCTTGGCACTCGCTATGAGTCTTTGCTCAACACCTATAAACCCTTTGCCTGCGGCATCGTCATTCATCCAGCACTCGATGCTGCGATTCAATTACGTAATGAAAACAAGCTCGATCCTGACCAGATCGCTCGCGTGGCGTTAAAAGTCCACCCGCTTGTACTGGAATTGACTGGCAAAAAAGATCCAAAGATCGGCCTGGAAGGTAAGTTCAGCATCTACCATTCGGTAGCAGTGGCGATTATTCAAGGCGCCGCCGGCGAGCGTCAGTACAGCGACCAGGCGGTACGGGACCCCGCCGTCATTGCGCTCCGAGACAAAGTGATCGCCACGGTCGATCCCAGCATCAAGCCCCAGCAGGTCGACATGACTATTACTCTCAAGGACGGGCGGACCCTTCACAAGTTTATCCAGCACGCCATCGGCAGCCTGGAAGTGCCCATGACAGATAAACAGTTAGAAGCAAAATTTGTGGACCTTGCAAAAGGAATATTGCCTGACGAACGTGTTCAGGCGCTCATCGCACTCTGCTGGGACGTAGAGAAGCTGGACAGTGCTGACCGCATCGCTAAAGCAGCAACAGTTGCAGCCTTATAATAATGACCGGCTTGGCGCTAACAGGCGCCGAAGGCCTGGAGGTTTTATGTCTCATTCCACATTGTGGTCGCGCCGCCGTATGCTGCAAGGCAGCATGGCATTAAGTGCAGGATTAACACCTGTACGTTGGTTATGGGCTGACGAAAAAAATGGTGATATCACCGCTCAGCTCGCGCGATACATGGTTGCCTCGCGTTCCATGCCCCTACCCGTCGATGTCGCTACGGCTTGCAAAAATCACATATTGGACACGTTTGGCGCCATGTTGTCTGGATCACGTATGCGCCCAGGCCAGTTGGCCACTGCCTATGTGCAGAGCCAAGGCGGTACGGAGCAGGCAAGTGTGGTGGGATCGCACGTACGAACAACTATGGTCAACGCGGCATTGGCTAACGGCATGTGCGCACACTCCGATGAAACCGATGACTTCGAACCCGTGACCAAGGCTCATCCCGGTAGTTCGGTAGTGCCTGCCGCACTTGCAATGGCGCAATATCAACATCGTAGTGGCGAAGCATTCATGCGAGCCGTGACGCTGGGTTACGACACAGGCTGTCGGCTGTTGATGGCCCTGGGGCCAGACAGCGTGCGAGCGTCACATCGAAGCGCTGAAGGCACCTCTGCAACCTTTGGCGCTGTAGGGGCGGCGGCTGCCTTGGCCGAGCTGGACGAGCAGAACACACGTTTTGCCTTGTCATACGCGGCGCAGCAGGAGTCCGGTTTGTGGAGCTGGGTCAAAGACAAGGACCATATTGAAAAATCCTTCGATTTTGCCGGCATGGGCGCGCGCAATGGCGTACAAGCCGTCACCATGGTGCAAGCTGGGATGACCGGGGTGGCTGATGTGCTGGACGGTACTCATAACCTGTTGATCGCACTTTCTGCCAAACCACAGCCGCAGCAGATGCTCGCAGGGTTGGGCAGTCGATTCTTCATCACCGAGACGGCCATCAAGACGTATTCGGTGGGCTACCCGATCCAGGCCCCGCTCGATGCTTTATTGACCCTTCGCAGGGAGCACAATCTGACGGCTGATCAGGTACGGCATATCGAAGTCAAGGTCCCCAGTGACGCTTTCGGCATCGTGGGCGACAGTGCGATGCCTGATGTGAACTGCGCGCACATGGTCGCCGTGGCCTTAGTTAAGGGCGAGGTGTCGTTCACAGATAGCCACGACACCGCGCTTATGCGCGATCCGGAGATGATGAAGCAGCGGGCCAAGGTCGCTGTAGCGACTGACAAGGCATTAGACGATCCAGCAGCGCCTCGGGGCGCTATTGTGACGGTGACGCTCACGGACGGTCAGTCATTCACACATCACACCCGGTTCCCTTCCGGCACGCGCGAGAACCCCTTGAGTGTCGAATCAGTAAATGCCAAGGTGCGTGATCTGATAACCCCCGTGATAGGGCAGGACCGTAGCGAAAAGCTGATCGACCGCATCAATCACTTGGAACAGGTCAAAGACGTTGCTAGCTTAAGTGAGTTATTGCTCCCGCTTGGTTGAGGTACGGCGGTCGTTTGCCATCCAGCGTCAAACAGGCTGATTAGGCTACTGCGTCAAAGCCAAGTCACAGACCCATTGGGCGATCCATGGGTCGCCTGCTATGGATCATCCACGACGTACTCATACCGCCTAATTCAGGCAAATAGATCCGCCCCAGGAAGTCGGCCAGGCACGCCCGTATTGGCCGCATGCAGGCTTTCTGAGAATCCCGCTGTCTCAAGATCTTCAAACCGCTACCGTGTAGCTGCCCAGGGTCGCAATTGCACCTCCCAGACCCACCGCAACAAGCCTATGAATCGACATCCGTAGGCTTACATTTGGTCGTCAGAATGTCCTGCCGGGATGCGTGCCGATAACAATGTAGGCTCCACACGGTTCTTCCCGGCCCGCTTGGCTTTGTACAGTTCAGAATCCGCAGCCTTGAGCAAGGCACCCTGGTCGGCACCGCTCAAGGTGGTACAGGCCACGCCGAAGGAGCCTGTCACGTTGAACGACTGCCCCAGCTCGGTAACGCTCATGGTTTCTAGCGCATCGCGGAAGGCTTCGGCGCGAACCACTGCGTTTTCCAGCGAGCAGTCGGGCAGGATCACCATCAGTTCTTCGCCGCCAAACCGACAGGCGATATCCGAGGCCCTCAGTGACCGTAGCAGTAAAGCCGAGGTGGCCCGCAGCACAGCATCGCCGGCAGGGTGACCGTAGCGGTCATTCAAGGCTTTGAAGTTGTCCAGGTCCAGCATCACGATACTCAGGCACGTGCTGCCGCGCCGGGCGCGGGCCAGTTCACGCTCAAGCGTCTCTTCCATGAAGCGTCGGTTATACAAACCGGTGAGCGGGTCCTTAATGGATTGGGTCTGCAGCACCTGACGCATTCTGCCGTTGGCCAGTGCCAGCGCGGTCTGCTCGGCAATGGCTTCAGCAAATTGCAGGTTGGCACCGGACGTATCACTCATCGCGGCCTGGCGAATATGCAACAGGCCAAGCACCTCGCCATACGCCATCAGGGGCAGGCACCAGTGCACGGTCTCATCCGCCTCTTCTTCATTGGAGTAATGGTCGCAATGAAGGTCATGGCGATCTTCGGAAATGTGCCAGCGGCCTCGGCGTATCGCCCAACACTCTTTAGGGGTCAGTACCTCCTGCGGTTCGCGTTCTTGGCCCCAACTCGCAGCGCGCTGCAAAACGTCAGCAGAATTGCGGTAGAGGAAAAACGTGCCCGTGCTTGCTGTCAGCAGCTTGTGGCAGTAGGTACTGGCGAGTTGAAGCGTTTCCTCTTGGCTTAATTCGGTTTGCAGTAGCCTGGCCATCTCGGCGAGCAGGCCGATTTCCTTATTACGCTGCTCAAGGCGCTCCAGGCTCTGGCTCAACTTCGTACTTGAATCGATGGCAGCCGCTGCCGACTCGGTCTGGCGCAGAACGGTGCTACGCATGGACATATAGATAAACCGCCCAAGGGCCAGCGTGAGTAAGAAGCTCGCCACCGAGATGACCACGGCCCATCGCAGGTTGGTATGCAGTTGGTCATCCAGCACCGCGACCTTCTGCGTTTCCTCGAAGATCAAATCAGCGCTGATGGTGCGAACCTCATCCATCAGCTGTTTGCCACGGCCGGAACTTATTTCTTCCGCCGAAGCGTCGAACCCTTCCTCTCGCCTCAGCGTCACGACCTTATCTAAATGGCTCATTTTCAAGGCGGCATGTTTGAGCAGGTCATCGAGCTTGATGACGTGTTGGGGCGCCGCGTCCTGATAGCTCAACCGCAACTTCTTGATCGCCAGAGGCAATTGTGATTCAGCAATGTAGTACGGCTGCAAGAACACCTCTTTACCCGTCAGCACATAACCTCGCTGGCCTGTTTCCGCATCCACCAGCAAGCCTTGCACGGTACGCACGTTGCCTACCTGGTCTTCAACAAGGTTGCGCTCCACGCGTGTCTGGTTCGTCCAGAACAACGTGAATGGCCCAACCGCAGCGGTGATGGACATCACCAGGATGGCGGCACCGGCGGCAAACAGCAGGGTAGTTTTACGATGAGGCATAAGGGGGCACTCGCAGCGATCTCAAGGTTATCGGCCGACCGGCGAAAAAGGCGAGGTGTGCCAATACAAAGCCGCCATAAAAAAGCCCCGGCACACGGCCAGGGCTCTTGGTTTACTGCACAACGCTTACTTGTAAGCAGCCACGGCCTTGGTGATTTCGGCGCGAGCGGCGTCGGCGTTGCCCCAGTCCTTGAGTTTTACCCACTTGCCCGGTTCCAGGGCCTTGTAGTTCTCGAAGAAGTGCTGGATCTGCTGCAGCAGCAGGGGTGGCAGGTCGGTGTATTCCTTCACGTCCTTGTACAGCGCGCTCAGCTTGTCGTGAGGCACGGCCAGGACCTTGGCGTCACCGCCGCCTTCGTCGTCCATCATCAACACGCCAACCGGGCGGGCGCGGATTACCGAGCCTGGCACGACCGGGTACGGGGTAACCACCAGCACGTCCAGCGGGTCGCCGTCGTCGGCCAGGGTGTTGGGAATGTAGCCGTAGTTGGCAGGGTAGAACATCGGCGTGGCCACGAAGCGGTCCACGAACAGCGCGTCGCTGTCTTTGTCGACTTCATACTTGATCGGCGCGTGGTTGGCCGGGATCTCGATAACGACGTGAATGTCGTTCGGCAGGTCCTTGCCGGCTGGGATCTTGCTGTAGCTCATCAATAGTGCTCCCGTTAACAGTCGGATCGTTGGGCCAATGTCTGGCAAAAGTGGCGGGATTATAGGCACATCCCGAATCAGGCGCCACGCTAGGACCACCGCCTGGGCCCACGGTTGCACCTGCTCGGCAATCAGTGGCTACCTCTGGGAGCGCGGCACGTGTGTGCTCTTGGCGCCCGAGCGCGCCCGCACCAGGCCCACGATCATCGGCAGGAAGGATAGCGCCACGATCGCTAGCACTAGCAGGGTAAGGTTGTGCTGGATGAAGGGCACGTTGCCGAAGAAGTACCCCAGTGTCACCAGGCTGCCCACCCAGGCAATGCTGCCCATCAGGCTAAAGCCCAGGAAGCGCGGGTAGGGCATGTGCGCCACGCCTGCCACGAAGGGGGCGAACGTGCGAATGATGGGCAGGAAGCGGGCCAGCGTGACCGTTTTACCGCCGTGGCGGTTGTAGAACGCATGGGTGCGGTCCAGGTAGTCTCGGCGAAATACCCTGGAATCGGGATTGGAGAAGAGTTTTTCGCCCAGGGTGCGGCCCACGATGTAGTTGGTGGTGTCGCCCAGGACAGCTGCAGTCATTAACAGGCCCGCCAGCAGGAAAGGGTCCATGCCACCCCCAGCCGCGACGGCACCGGCAATGAACAGCAAAGAATCCCCCGGTAGGAACGGCATCACCACCAAGCCGGTTTCGCAGAAGATCACCGCGAACAGGATCAGGTAGATCCAGCTGCCGTAGTGGGTTACCAACTGGTTCAGGTAAACGTCCAGGTGGAGAATAAGGTCCAGCGGGTTGAAATCCATATACACCTGCGTGTGCGGCCAGAACGCCAAAAAAGCGGGCAGTATACGGGCCTGGGTGGGCCAGTAACAGGCACCCTGGAACAGGGTAGTGCCCCGGGCTGCGTGCCCCGGGCCGCCAGCAAGCTGGGCTGCTACAAAGCGTTATAGCGACCGAGCCCAACAGAGGGTGAGGCCCGGCCGGCCTGCTACGGCGTAGGGTTAGAAAAAGCCTAGCGGGTTGATGTCATAGCTCACCAGCAGGTTTTTGGTCTGCTGGTAATGGTCGAGCATCATTTTGTGGGTTTCGCGCCCTACGCCTGATTTCTTGTAGCCACCGAAGGCGGCATGTGCCGGGTACAGGTGGTAGCAGTTGGTCCACACGCGACCAGCCTTGATAGCGCGGCCCATGCGGTAGGCGCGGTTGATGTCGCGCGTCCATAAGCCGGCGCCTAGCCCAAACTCGGTGTCGTTGGCGATGGCCAGCGCTTCGGCTTCATCCTTGAAGGTGGTCACGCTCACCACAGGGCCAAAGATCTCCTCCTGGAACACCCGCATGCGGTTGTTGCCCTTGAGCAGGGTGGGCTGGATGTAATAACCCGTTGCCAGGTCGCCCTCCAGCTTCTCTACATGGCCGCCTGTCAGCAGCTCGGCGCCTTCGTCCTTGGCGATTTGCAGGTAGGAGAGGATCTTGTCGAACTGCTGCTCGGACGCCTGCGCACCCACCATGGTCTCGGTGTCCAGCGGGTCGCCGCGCTTGATTTGTTCAATCTTCTTCATCACCTCGGCCATGAACGCGTCGTAGATGGATTCCTGTACCAGCACGCGCGATGGGCAGGTGCACACTTCGCCTTGGTTAAAGAACGCCAGTACCACGCCCTCGGCGGCCTTTTCGATGAACGCAGGCTCGGCCTGCATGATGTCTTCGAAGAAGATGTTCGGGGACTTGCCACCCAACTCCACCGTGCTGGGAATGATGTTCTCCGCCGCACACTTCATGATGTGCGAGCCCACCGGGGTAGAGCCGGTGAAGGCGATCTTGGCAATCCGCTTGCTGGTGGCCAGGGCTTCGCCGGCTTCTTTGCCGTACCCTTGCACCACGTTGAGGACGCCGGGGGGCAGCAGGTCGCCAATCAGCTCCATCAGCACCGAGATCCCTAGCGGCGTTTGCTCGGCGGGCTTGAGTACCACGCAGTTACCCGCGGCCAGGGCAGGGGCGAGTTTCCAGGCGGCCATGAGAATGGGGAAGTTCCACGGGATGATCTGCCCCACCACGCCTAGCGGCTCATGGATGTGGTACGCCACGGTGTTGCCGTCAATCTCAGCCGCGCTGCCTTCCTGGGCACGCAGGGCGCCGGCGAAGTAGCGGAAGTGGTCAGCAGCCAGGGGAATGTCCGCGTTCAAGGTTTCACGCACCGCCTTGCCGTTGTCCCACGTCTCGGTAATCGCCAGCAGTTCGAGGTTTTGCTCGATGCGGTCGGCAATTTTCAGCAGCACTAGCGAGCGGGCCTGCACAGAGGTTGCACCCCAGCCATCAGCGGCCGCGTGGGCAGCGTCCAGTGCTTTTTCGATGTCTTCGGCGCTGGAGCGGGGAAATTCAGCAATAGGCTGCCCGTTCACGGGTGAAGTGTTGGTGAAGTACTGGCCGTTGACGGGCTCTACGAAACGGCCACCGATATAGTTGCCGTAGCGTGCCTTGAACGAAACCGTCGCGTCTTCGGTGCCGGGGTGTGCGTATCGCATAAAGTGTCTCCATGGGTCTTATTGTGTGGGAGGAGCCTCTCTAGCGTAGAGCAAACCGCTGCCCGCGGCATTCTCCTCTATGGCGCCGCTGCGGCAGCCCGAAGGCCCGGTGCGCAAGACGCACCGCAAAGCTGGCCGCACCCGCTCAGCTTGCGGGTGAAATTCTTCGTGGCCTGGGCTACCCTGCCTCGACGTTTTTCGAGGTCCACCATGCATATCCACATTCTCGGCATTTGCGGCACCTTCATGGGCTCGCTGGCAGTGCTCGCCAAGGCGCTGGGGCACCGGGTCACCGGCTCCGACGCCAACGTCTACCCGCCCATGAGCACGCAGTTGCAAGCCCAGGGCATCGAGCTCACCCAAGGCTACGACCCTGCGCAATTGAGCCCCGCCCCGGACTTGGTCGTGATTGGCAACGCGCTGTCCCGCGGCAACCCCGCCGTGGAGTATGTGCTCAACCAAGGCGTGCCCTACGTGTCTGGCCCCCAGTGGCTGGCCGATCATGTACTGCAAGGCCGTTGGGTGCTAGCGGTGGCTGGTACTCACGGTAAAACCACTACTAGCAGCATGCTTGCCTGGGTGCTGGAACACGCTGGCATGGCGCCGGGCTTTCTGATCGGTGGCATTCCGCAGAATTTCGACGTATCCGCGCGGCTTGGTGATACCCCGTTCTTCGTAGTGGAAGCGGACGAATACGACAGCGCCTTTTTCGACAAGCGCTCCAAGTTCGTTCATTACCGCCCGCGTACGGCGATCCTGAACAACCTTGAATTCGACCACGCCGATATCTTCCCGGACCTCGCCGCCATCGAGCGTCAGTTCCATCACTTGGTGCGTACCATCCCCAGTGAAGGGCTGATCGTTCACCCCACCGCCGAAACCGCCTTGGCAAAGGTCGTCGAGATGGGCTGCTGGACGCCGGTACAGACCACGGGGGAGGGCGGTCAATGGCACGCTCGCTTGCTGAGCGAAGACGGCTCGCGGTTTGAAGTGCTCTTCGAAGGCCAGGTGCAAGGCGTGGTGGCCTGGCCGCTCACCGGCCAGCATAACGTGGCCAACGCCTTGGCGTGCCTTGCGGCGGCGCGGCATGTGGGCGTCGTACCTGCCATGGGGATCGAAGGCCTGTGCCACTTCCGTAACGTGAAGCGGCGCATGGAAGTGGTAGCCGACGTAAATGGCATTACCCTGTACGACGATTTCGCTCACCACCCGACCGCCATCGCCACCACCCTGGACGGCTTGCGCAAGCGCGTGGGCAGCGCACAGGTGATCGCGGTGATCGAGCCGCGCTCCAATTCCATGAAGCTGGGTGCCCACCGCGACGGGCTGCCGGGCAGTGTGAGCCAGGCAGACCAGGTTATCTGGTATGCCCCGCCTAACCTGGGGTGGGATTTGGCCAGCATTGTGGCGCCTGGTCAGGTGCCCACGCTGGTGGCCGATAGCCTGGACGCAATCATCGCCAAGGTGAAGGCCGAGGCCGCGCCGGGGGCTCATGTGGTGATCATGAGCAATGGCGGCTTCGGCGGCTTGCACGGCAAACTGGCGGAGGCACTGCAATGACCGGCCCGGAACGCATTACCCTGGCAATGACTGGCGCGTCTGGTGCGCAATATGGTCTGCGCTTGCTGGACTGCCTGGTGCGTGAAGACCGCGAAGTGCATTTTTTGATTTCCAAGGCCGCGCAGCTGGTACTGGCCACCGAAACAGACGTCACCTTGCCCGCCAAGCCTCAGGCGATGCAGGCGTTCCTGACCGAGTACACCGGGGCCAGCGCCGGCCAGGTGCGGGTCTATGGCAAGGAAGACTGGATGTCTCCGGTCGCGTCGGGGTCAGGCGCGCCAGCGGCCATGGTGGTGGTGCCGTGCTCTACCGGCACCCTCTCGGCCATTGCCACGGGCGCCTGCAACAACCTGATCGAGCGCGCGGCGGACGTTACTTTGAAGGAGCGCCGCCCGCTCATCCTGGTGCCACGGGAGGCGCCTTATTCCACGTTGCACCTGGAGAACATGCTGAAGCTGTCGCGCATGGGTGTGGTGATTGTGCCAGCGTCGCCGGGGTTCTATCACCAGCCGCAGACCATCGACGACCTGGTGGACTTCGTGGTTGCGCGGATTCTCAACCTCTTGGACATCCCTCAGGACATGCTGCCGCGCTGGGGTGAGTACCACGTGAGCAACGATGAGTAGCGCCCGGCGGATGTTGGTGCTGGTGGGGGCCTTGGCCTTTACCGGGGCCAGTGGCTGCGCCAGCGTTAAAACCCTGGATGCTGCCAAGGCCGGAGCGCCGCTGATTTATTCAGGCACGCGCCTGGATTGGTACGCGTTGCAGGGCGGTTGCTGCCCCGTGGACCACTTTGGCACCGAGGCCCCCGCCTGGCCCGCAGCAGACCTGCCCGCCAGCGCCTTACTCGACACGCTACTGCTGCCCTTTGCATTGCTGGCGAGCGTGGGCATTGGCTATCAAGCCCATGGCGGGCTGTAGCGCGCCTGCAAACCTGGGTGTGGAGCTCAGCGCCCCAGTTTGCGTAGCTCGTCGGACTCTACTACCCGTACCCCTTCGCCTTCTTCCAGGGCCAGCCGCCACAACGCCCAGGCCAACTGGCAGGCCTCTATGCCGTGGTACTTGCCGGGAATCAACTTCGACAGCGGCGCAGCAATCTGTTCGGCCAGGCGCGGCTCCGCGCGGGCGCCTATCAGGATGGAGGGCCGTGCCAGGGTGAGTTGTGGCCAGCCCTGTTCACGCAAGGCCTGCTCCATCTCGCCTTTGACCCGGCTGTAAAACACTGATGATGCAGGGTCGGCGTCTATGGCGCTGATCACCAGCAGGTGGCGCGCGCCCAAGGCTCGGGCCCGCTGTGCGAAGGCCAGCACCAGGTCATGGTCGATGGCCCTGAAGGCGTCTTGAGAGCCCGCCTGCTTGATCGTTGTGCCCAGGCAACAGAAGGCGATGTCCACAGGCCCTTCGAGGTGGGGCAGCAGCCCCCCAAGTTCGCCCATGGGGTTCTCCAGCCGGGCATGTTCGGCCAGTGCGCGGCGGGTAGGGGCTAGCACTCGGCTGACCGTCGGCTCATTCAGCAGGCGGTCCAGCAAATGCTCGCCGGTGAGCCCCGTGGCGCCTGCCAATAGAATGCGTTGTGGTGTCAGGTACATCGTGCGTCCCTCCTGGCCCTCAATGGCTACGTGCCGTTTGCTTGTTGGCCCCTTGGCCAGCGTTACCGCTGTGCAGTGCATCGCTTGCTTGTTGCCGGCGCAAGCGGTGCCAGTGTTTCAACACACCCTTCGGGGCCCACATCTGAGGCTGCGAAGGTTCGAAATTTTCAGCCTGCTCGCGTTGCGCCACGATGGTGGTGGCCTGCGCGAATGCCATCTGCAAATCATCAGTAGTGGTCAGCGCTTGGGCAAACAGCGCATCACCGAAGTAGGTGAAGTCCGCCTCTTCCGAGCAGCCGAACGACACACGGTCTGGGCGCGACGCGGTAATCACCAAGGTACGCTCATTTTTCAGCGGTTCGATGAATCCGCCCGAATAACAGGCCGACACCACCACGATTTTGTCTCGGTCCTTGAGGGGCGCCAGCAGCGTAGCCATGTCCTGGGCCGACAGGTCGCCCAGCTGTAACCTAGGTTGTTCAAGCACCACTTCATGCTCCGGCGTGCCATGGCTGGTGAGGTAAATGAACACCAGGTCCTCCGGGCCGCTGCGTTTGGCTAGTGTGTCGATGGCCCGCGCAAAGGTCTCGCGTGTGGCCATCACGCGGTCTGTAAAGTGATCGCGATGATTGACGAGGGTAATGCCGCCCACCGCGCCAAAGCGGGTGGCGAGCAAGTCGCTGACATAATCGGCCTCGCGCATGAACACACTCTGCTCGCCGTCTCCACCCAGCGTAAGGCTATAGAGTTCAACGGCAGGCGTGGAGTTCGGCACCCCTTTCAAGGCCTTCTCGAGCAGGGCCCCTTGGGCCAACAGCCCTTGTTCGAGCGGGTCTGGCAGGGCGCGATCGTGCTCGTCGCGAACGCGGCGCCCATCCAGCCAGTAACCGGCCTGTCGGCTGCCATCCGCTAGGGTCAAGGTGCCTTTGCCCTGGTACGCATCGTTGATGAACCCACCTATATACAGGCTGCCGTCGGCTGAAGACAGCTGCCCCTCACCGTAGAAGTGCCAGTCTACGAAGTCGCCCTGATAATGGCTGCCGTCGTTGGCGAACAGGTCACCGGGGCCGTTGGGCGCGCCTTCCTTGAACTGGCCGATCCACACATCCCCGGCCTGGGTCTCATAGCGGCCATGACCATCGAGGCGGCCGTGGCGGAATTCACCCATGTATTTGTCGCCGTCACCGTTGCTGAACGTACCGCGGCCTTCCAGTTGGCCATCCACGAAGTGACCGCTGAACTGATTGCCATCGGCGTCCGTGCGCACGCCTTCACCATTGGGCTGGCCGTGATCGAAGTCACCTTGGTAGCTGCTGCCATCATCCAGGTCGAGGTGGCCGGCCCCGGCGTATTGGTCATTGACGAAGCCGCCCCGGTAGCTGCGCCCTGGCTCCTTGAGCAAGCCTTCACCTTCTCGCTTGCCGCGCTTGAAACCCCCGGTATAGGTAGTGCTGCCCACGGTCATGGTGCCTTGGCCGTCGAACAGGCCTTGGAGGAAGTCGCCTCGGTACACTTCGCCATTGGCGCCGTGCCACTCGCCACTGCCGCCCCACTGGCCGTCTTTGAAGGTGCCGACGTACCAGCTGCCATTGGGGTAATCCACGCGGCCCTGGCCTTGCAGCAACCCGTCCACCACCTTGCCGTGATACTGGCCACCGTCCGGCAACCGCGCGTCGGCGGGCAGCAAGGGTTTGCCTTCGCCGCACGCGGCAAGGAGCAGACACAAGGCAAGTGGAGCAAGTAAGCGCATGGCAAGGTCCGGGCAATCAAGGCGCCGAGTATGCCGTACAAACTCGCGCGGGATACAGCCTTGGACGGTCGCTTCGCGCAGCCTGTCACATGCTCGGCCCAACACAAGCCTGGCTCACGCACTTGACAGGGCTATAATACGCGCCGGTTCGCAGCTCCACGGGCCACGTGCACCCAAAAACGCTGAGCGATGGAGGCAGCGAATGTTATTGAAAGGGTTAACCTGGCTGATCGTGTTTCAACTGATTGGCACAGGCATCCACACGTTATGCCTGCCTATTCTTCCCGGCCCGGTCATAGGGTTGCTGGGCATGTTGGGTTGGCTGATCTACAACGGCGAAGTGCCCGAATCGGTTGAGATGGCGGCCTCGAGCCTCTTGCGCTACCTGCCTCTGCTGCTGGTGCCACCCGCCGCTGGGGTAATGGTGTATGCCGCGCTGATCGCGCAGCACGTTTGGGCGATCGTTGGTGCGCTCATGTTGTCAGCCATCGCCTCGGTTGCACTGGCAGGGTGGCTGATGAACCGGCTTATGGCCCGTCGCCTCAAGCAGAGCGGGGTGGATAATGCTTGATTGGCAGGGCGCTGTGGGCGCCATCATCCATCATCCTTTGTTCGGAATTGGCGTCACCTTGGCGGCATACCAAGTGGCTGCTGCCCTCTATGAGCGCTCCCGGTTGGTATTTTTGCAGCCCGTGCTGGTCTCCATGCTCCTGGTGATCGGTGTGCTGGTCGTATGTGGCGTAAGCTACCCCGAATACCGGCATGGCACTGAAATGCTCGCCACCTTGCTGGGGCCGGCCACCGTGGCGCTGGCCGTGCCGCTTTACTTGAACCTGCGCCGTATTCGCCAGCTGTTATGGCCTACGGTGGTCACCTTGGTGGTGGGTGGAGTGTTTGCCACAGGCTCAGGGATAGTACTGGGCTGGTGCTTTGGCGCCGACCATGAAACCCTCATGACCATGGCGCCAAAATCGGTAACCTCACCCATCGCCATGCTGGTGGCCGGGCAGTTGGGCGGTGTGCCTGCCCTGGCCGCTGTATTCGTGCTGGCTACCGGGGTAATCGGCGGTATCCTGGGGCCAGGTATCCTGGGGCTGCTCAAAGTGCAGGCACCTGAGGCCCGAGGGATCGCGCTGGGTATCACGGCCCACGCCGTTGGTACGTCCGTTGCGTTGCAGGAAGGGGAAGCCTGTGGCGGGTTCGCGGCGCTGGGCATGAGCTTGATGGGTGTGGCAACTGCGGTATTCCTGCCGTTGGCGGTGAGCCTGTTCGTATGAGGAAAGCCTGATGAAACTGCCGTTATTTCCACTCAACACCGTGCTGTTTCCTGGCTGCGTTCTTGACCTGCAGCTGTTTGAAGCACGCTACCTGGACATGATCGGCCGCTGCATGAAGCAAGGTGAAGGCTTCGGCATCGTCTGCATCCTGGAAGGCAGTGAGGTAGGTGAAGCCGCTACCTCACACGCAAGCCTGGGCTGTGAAGCGAAGGTGCTGGATTTCGAACAGCAGAATAACGGCCTGCTGGGCATCCGCATCGAAGGAAGGCGCCGCTTCGAGGTAGAGCGCGTAGAGGTGCAGCCCGACCAACTGATCGTCGCCGAGGTAACGTGGCTGGAGTCGCCGCCGGATACGCCCCTGCAAGACGACGACGCCGATTTGCTGGCCCTGCTGTCTGCGCTGGCGGAGCACCCCATGGTGGCAGGCCTTGGCATGGGCGACGCACCCGCCGGGCGCAGTGCCCTGGCAGATCGCCTGGCTTACTTATTGCCGTTTGAAAACCGGGACAAGATCGCGATGCTTGGAATCGACGACCCGGCCGCCCGCCTGGAGGCTATCCACGCGCTGTTGGAGCGCATGCAGGGTGAGCTTCAAGGTTAGGCCGAGGCCTGCACGCTCATGCCTGGCCTCAATAGGCATAGCGGGTGAGGGCGTTGGCCATGTCATGCCATGTGAGCCAGCCGAGCAGCAGTACACAGGGTATTAGCACCAAGGCCCATGTACGCAACCTCAAGGGCTCTAGCTTATGAACGCGCAGGGTAATCGCCAGGCCTGCAGTGCAGACGAACACCGCGAGTAGGGCCCCTGCCAATACGTCGGTGGGCCAGTGCGCACCCAGGTACACCCTTGACGACGCAATGGCCAGGGCGGGGATGCAGCCCATGAATATCCAGGCCATGCGCATGCGCGGCGGCTGACCCCGGCTGGCCAGTATCGCCAGCACCAGAAAGAACGCGAACGACGCAGAGCTGTGGCCGCTGGGCATGCTGTAGGTGGTAAGCGGCGTGCTTAGTACCTCGGGGCGGGTACGGGCGAACAGCCACTTGAGCGAGCCGTTGCCCAAAGCGGTACACAGCAGTACACCGCAGGCGAACAGCGCGTGGCGCCATTGCCGGGCGACCAGCAGCATCACCGTAAGCACCACCGCAGCCAGTAACTGGGTGCGGAAATCCCCTAGCCGGGTAACCGCTACCACGATAGGGTCCAGCGCCTGGCTGCGGTGTTCCTGTACCAGGGTCATCACCCCTTGGTCGAAGTGCGCCAAATAGGGCCAGCCCAGAAAGACCGCCATCAACGCCACGAAACTGGCAGTGCTGGTGAGCAGAGTGGCACTGGAGTGGCGCCGCACGTTGCTGTTGATAGCCAGGGCGATCAGGCCTACGAGGCCAACGGCGACCACTGCCGTCTGCGGCCAGAACCCTGGCGGCAATGGCAGGCGCACCGCAGCCCCGGTCATCCAGCCTGGCAGCAGGTACGCCACTGACCAGCCGGCAGCGGCCAGCAAGCTGACCAGAATAAACCTGGGCAGGGGCATTTCCAGCATGCCCGCCACCATTGGTAGCATGGGGCGTAGAGGCCCGATAAAGCGCCCTACCAACAGGCTTGCTATGCCATACCGCTGGATAAAACCCTCAGCCCCGGTGAGCCATTGGGGGTGGGTACGCAGCAGGGGCAAGCCGCGGATGTTTTGCTGCAAGCCCCGGCCGATGGCATAGGAAATGCCGTCGCCCAATAGCCCACCCGCGTAACCCAGTAATAGGGTGTCCCCAAGGCTCAAAGCGCCACCCCCGGCCAGCACCGCCACAGCAAACAACGCCACGGTACCTGGTACGATCAGCCCGGCAATGGCCAAGCACTCCACGCACGCGACAAGGAAGACGGTGGCGCCCAGCCACTGTGGGTTGGCAGCGAGCCATTGGTTCATTTCGCCCAGCCAGGCATGCATGGTCAGTTTCCTTGGGTCAGCAGGTAATAGTCGCGCCCTTCGACCTGGCCCCGACGTAGCGGATTGCGGGTACAAAAGCGAGCATACTCAGCATCGACAAAGCGGTACGGCAAATGTTCGTCGCGCCCGATGGGAATGCCCAGGCGTGTCGTCTGAATAACTGTTTTCACTGCGTTGCCTACGTCTTCGACGTAAAGCCCCTCAGGGTCGAACCGCTGCGCATTCCACCTCGCCACCTTGAGCCCCAAGGCACGACACAGCAGCGTCTGGCCAGCGCACAAGCGCGCCGGTGGGCGCGGCTGGCCTTTGGCGTCGGGGTTGTTGAGGGTCATGCGGGCCAGGGCGTTTTCGTCACTGAGTGTGTCTACCCAAGGGAAGCCTGACTTGATCAGCACGGCATTGCCGGGGCCCTGGGCGCTGAGGTTCAGGGAATCCCCGCCGCGTGCGTAGTACATATAGATGTGCCCACCGTCCAGGAACATGGCGCGCCGGCTTTCGGTGTAGCCTAGCGAGGAATGGCTACCTTTTTCGCGCTGGTAGTAAGCTTCGGTCTCGATGATGCGGGCAGCGAGCCACTGCTCGCCCTGGCGATGACGAATGACCTTGCCCAATAGGTCGCGTGCCACCTGCTGGGCATCGCGATCGAAAAAGGAATCTGGCAGGGGAGTGGTGGCTGGCAGGTTGCCCATTCGTGTAGCCCTCTGAATCAAAGGCGAATCATAGCAAGTGCCAGGGTAGGGTTTCAGCGTGCCATTGGCGCTTGTTTGTAACCATCTGCCCGTCACCGCTGTTAGTCGTTACCCGTCACGGCTATAATCAGCGGCTTTCCTCTTTTCCAAGCCGTGGAATCATGACTGAGCCAGTCCTCGACTACATGCACCGCCTCGGGCACGCCGCGCGCGAGGCCGCGCGGGTGATCGCGCGGGCCAGCACCAGCCTCAAGAACCAGGCATTGCTGGCCACCGCCGATGCGCTGGACGCTGCTCGCGAGGCGCTGGCAGCGGCCAACCAGCTCGACCTCACCCATGCCCGCGCCAACGGCCTGGCACCGGCGTTGCTCGATCGCCTGGCGCTTACCCCTGAGCGCATAAACGGCATGATCGCTGGCCTGCGCCAGGTCGCGGCCTTGCCCGATCCCGTCGGTGCCATTCGTGACATGAGCTTCCGGCCTTCGGGCATTCAGGTTGGCAAGATGCGCGTGCCGCTGGGCGTGGTAGGGATCATCTACGAATCCCGACCAAACGTGACCATTGATGCAGCCAGCCTGTGCCTGAAGTCCGGCAATGCCACTATCCTGCGCGGCGGGTCTGAGGCCATCCACTCCAACCGTGCGATTGCCGCGTGTATCGGCCAAGGCCTCCAGGCCGCCGGCCTGCCCGCCACCGTCGTGCAGGTCGTGGACACCACCGACCGCGCCGCCGTAGGTGCGCTCATCACCATGCCCGAGTACGTGGACATCATTGTTCCCCGTGGCGGCCGTGGCCTGATCGAGCGCATAAGCCGAGACGCGCGGGTACCGGTGATCAAGCACCTCGATGGCATTTGTCATGTGTACGTGTCGGCCCAGGCTGACCTGGCCAAGGCCCAGCGCATCGCGTTGAATGCCAAGACGTACCGCTATGGCATCTGCGGCGCCATGGAAACCCTGCTGGTAGATGCTGCAGTCGGTTCGGCGTTTCTGCCGCCGATGGCGGCCCAGTTCCAGGAAAAAGGCGTTGAGTTGCGTGGCTGCGAGCGCACGCGTCAGTTCATAAGCGCGGTACCTGCCACCGAAGACGACTGGCACACCGAATACCTCGCGCCTGTGCTGTCCATTCGGGTGGTGGATGGGCTAGATAACGCCATCGATCACATCAACCGGTACGGTTCGCACCATACCGATGCCATCGTCAGCGAGCACCAGGGCGAGGCGCGGCGTTTTCTTGCAGAGGTGGATTCCGCCTCGGTCATGCTCAACGCGCCTACCTGCTTTGCCGACGGCTTCGAATACGGGCTGGGCGCAGAGATCGGCATTTCTACCGATAAGCTGCATGCTCGCGGGCCGGTAGGTCTCGAAGGCCTTACTTGTGAAAAATACGTCGTGGTGGGTGATGGCCACCTGCGCGGCGAGTCGAGCGGTCATTGAGCGTTGAAACCCAGGCGCCGTTGAAGGCTTCGATGTCTGCGCCCCAACGCATCGGCCTACTGGGTGGCACATTCGATCCTGTGCACATCGGCCACCTGCGCAGCGCGCTCGAAGTGGCAGACATGCTCGGCCTCGACGAGCTACGCCTGGTGCCCAATGCCCGCCCGCCGCACCGGGGCCAACCCCAGGTCAACCCCGAGCAGCGGCTGTCCATGGTCGAGCAGGCCGTGCAAGGGGTACTGCCCCTACGGGTCGATGGTCGAGAGCTGCTGCGTGAGCGACCGTCCTGGACCATCGACACCCTTGAAGCCGTGCGGGCCGAATTGGATGACGGGGATCAACTGTTTTTGCTATTGGGCTGGGATGCTTTTTGCGGGCTGCCTACCTGGCATCGCTGGCAAGAGTTGCTCACGTACTGCCACATCACGGTGCTGCAACGGCCGGATGCCGACAGCGAGCCGCCCGATGCCCTGCGTAACCTGTTGGCCGCTCGCGCGGTCAGCGCCCCCGCCGCCCTTCAAGGGCCGGCGGGGCAGATTGCTTTCGTATGGCAGACACCCCTGGCGGTGTCCGCTACCCAGATCCGCCAGCTGCTGGCCAGCGGCAAGTCGGTTCGTTACTTGGTGCCGGACGCAGTATTGGCCTATATCGAGGCACACGGGCTTTACCGTGATGCCAATTGACCGGGCCGTCGCGGACTATCCCGCGCCCCGACTACACGAGTTGATGAGTTTTATATGAAGAAGCATTCAATGAAGAGCGAAGAACTGGTCCAGCTGGCAACGGCTGCCCTGGAAGACATCAAGGCCCAGGACATCCTCAGCATCGACGTGAAAGACAAAACCAGCATCACGGACTTCATGTTGATCGCTACCGGTACCTCCAACCGCCACGTCAACTCGATGGTCGAGCACGTGCGCGAGAAGGTCAAGGCACAGGGTGTGCAGCCCCTGAGTGAAGAAGGCAAGGGCGACAGCGACTGGGTACTGCTAGACCTGGGCGACGTGGTGGTGCATGTGATGACGTCTGCCGCTCGCCAGTTCTATGACCTGGAGCGCTTGTGGCAAGGTGCCGAGCAGAGCCGCGCCCAGCATGCGCCGGATTACACGAATTTCGACCCGCACACGCCCGAATAAGGGCCGTCATGCGTTTGCGTCTGATCGCCGTTGGTTCTCGAATGCCCAAGTGGGTAGAAGAGGGCTGGCAGGAGTATGCCCGCCGCTTGCCCGCCGAGCTGCCACTGGAGTTGGTCGAAATCCCCCTCAATACACGGGGAAAGAACGCCGATGTGGCGCGCTTGATGCGCCAGGAGGGCGAGGCCATGCTGGCCAAGGTTCAGCCGGGCGAGCGCGTGGTCACCCTTGAGGTGCACGGCAAGCCCTGGAGTACCGAGCAGTTGGCTACCGAGCTTGAGCGTTGGCGGCTCGATGCGCGCACGGTTAACTTCATGGTAGGCGGGCCGGAAGGCCTGGCGCCTGAGGTGTGCGCCCGAGCGGATCAACGCTGGTCACTGTCGGCGCTCACGTTGCCGCATCCACTGGTGCGCATCCTGATTGGCGAGCAGGTCTATCGGGCATGGACGGTATTGTCCGGCCATCCCTACCATAAATAAGCCTTTAAAGCCCTCGTCGATGTCCCAGCCGATCCGCCTCAAGGACCACGAAAAAGACGCCCGCCTGGTGCGAGGCCGCGTTGTCGTGGGTGCTGTGGTGGTGGTCGCCCTGATCGCCGTTCTCGTGGCGCGCTTGTACTTCCTTCAGGTGGTTCAGTACGAGTACCACTCCACGTTGTCTGAAAACAACCGGGTACATGTGCAGCCCATTCCGCCCAGTCGTGGGCTGATCTATGACCGGAACGGGGTCATCATTGCCAACAACCGCCCCAGCTTTAATTTGAGCGTCACGCGAGAGCGTGCCGGGGACTGGGAGGGCATCCTGGACCGCATCGTCGAGGTGCTGGAGCTCGCGCCCGAAGACCGCGCCCTGTTCGAGAAACGCATGCGCCAGGGGCGGCGCCCGTTTGAGCCGGTGCCGGTCATGCAGGAGCTGACCGAAGAGCAGATTGCGCGCATCGCGGTAAACCAGTTTCGGCTCCCAGGTGTAGAAGTGGTGGCTCAGCTCACCCGGTACTACCCTCAAGGGCAACATTTTGCGCACTCCGTCGGCTACATGGGGCGCATCAACGAGAAAGAGCTCAAGTCGCTGGACCCGGTGAACTACAGCGGCACCCACCAGATCGGCAAAACCGGCATCGAACGCTTCTATGAGCCTGAGCTCCACGGCCAGGTGGGGTACGAAGAAGTAGAAACCAACGCCAGGGGCCGCGTATTGCGAGTACTCAAGCGCACCGATCCCGTTCCGGGCAAGGATATTGTGCTTACCCTCGACATCCAGCTGCAACAGGCTGCCGAAGCTGCATTGGGCGGGCGTCGGGGCGCGGTAGTCGCCTTGGACCCACGAAATGGCGAGGTGCTTGCCATGGTGAGCCAGCCAAGCTTTGACCCCAACCTGTTCGTGACCGGCATTCCGTTCAAAGCCTATGCGGAGCTGCGTGATTCCATCGACCGGCCCCTGTTTAACCGAGTGCTTCGAGGCCTGTACCCGCCAGGCTCGACCATCAAGCCAGCGGTAGCCATCGCCGGCCTGGACAGCGGCGTGGTCACGCCGTCTACGCGGGTGTTCGACCCGGGCTATTACACCCTGCCCAACTACGACCACAAATATCGCAACTGGAACCGCAGCGGGGACGGGTTCGTTGACTTGGACACCGCCATCATGCGGTCCAATGACACGTATTTCTATGACCTCGCCCACAAGCTTGGGATCGATCGCCTGGGTGACTACCTCAAGCGCTTCGGGATTGGGCAAAAGGTTTCGCTGGACATGTTCGAGGAATCCCCCGGCTTGATGCCTTCTCGTGAATGGAAGCGCGTGACCCGTCGCCAGGTATGGTACCCAGGGGAAACCTTGATTCTGGGGATTGGCCAGGGTTACATGCAGGCCACGCCGCTGCAGTTGGCCCAGGCCACGGCATTGGTGGCCAACAAAGGCCGGTGGAATCGGCCCCACCTGGCCAGGACCATTGAAGACAAGCCGCCGGTAGACCCTTCACCCATGGCGGACATCGTGTTGCGCGACCCTAGCGACTGGGCGCGCGTTACCCATGGCATGGAGCAGGTGATGCAGGGCGCGCGCGGTACCGCCCGCAAGGCCGCCCTGGGTGCCATGTACCGTATTGCGGGCAAGAGTGGCACCGCGCAGGTGGTTGCCATTCGCCAGGGCGAGCGCTACGACCGTAATAAATTGCAAGAACGTCACCGGGACCACGCGTTGTTCGTCGGCTTTGCGCCTGCCGAAAATCCGCGCATCGTGGTAGCCGTGATGGTCGAAAACGGCGAGTCCGGCTCAGGGGTAGCGGCCCCTGTGGTCAGGCAGGTGCTGGACGCCTGGTTGTTAGGCCCCGATGGCCACCTCAAACCTGAATACGCCAGTGTGACGGCCCCGGAGACTACGGCCCGTGAAGAATAACTTTGATCGCATTCTGTCCAGCGAGGACGTAATGCGGCGTCGAGCGACGTTCCTGCAGCGCATTCATGTGGATGGGCCCTTGCTGGTGCTGTTGCTCACCTTGGCCACGGGCAGCCTGTTCGTGCTGTATTCGGCCAGCGGCAAGAGCTGGGACTTGCTTATCAAACAAGCGTCTTCATTTGGTATCGGGCTGGTGTCCATGTTCGTCATCGCCCAGCTGGAGCCGCGCTTCATGGCCCGCTGGGTGCCGCTGGCCTATGTGTTGGGCGTGGTCTTATTGGTAGTCGTCGATGTCATGGGGCACAACGCCATGGGGGCAACGCGCTGGATCAACATTCCAGGGGTAATTCGCTTCCAGCCGTCGGAGTTCATGAAAATCATCATGCCCGCCACCATCGCCTGGTACCTCTCCAAGCGCACCTTGCCGCCCCACCTTAAACACGTGGCTGTTAGCCTGGCGCTCATCGGCGTGCCGTTTGTGTTGATCGTGCGCCAACCCGACCTGGGCACTTCGCTGCTGATCCTGGCCTCCGGGGCGTTCGTGCTGTTCATGGCGGGGCTCCGCTGGCGCTGGATTCTCAGCGTGATCGCCGCCGCCGTGCCTGTGGCCGTGGCCATGTGGTTCTTTATCATGCACGACTACCAAAAGCAGCGGATCCTCACATTCCTGGACCCTGAAAGCGACCCATTAGGTACAGGCTGGAACATTATCCAGTCCAAGGCCGCCATCGGTTCGGGCGGGGTATTTGGTAAAGGCTGGCTGTTAGGTACACAATCGCACCTGGATTTTTTGCCCGAAAGCCACACTGACTTTATCATCGCTGTACTAGGCGAAGAGTTCGGGCTGGTCGGCATCTGTGCGTTACTGCTGATCTACCTCCTGCTTATCGGTCGCGGGCTGGTCATTACCGCGCAGGCGCAGACCCTCTACGGCAAATTGCTGGCGGGTAGCCTGACCATGACCTTCTTCGTGTATGTATTCGTTAATATAGGCATGGTAAGTGGCCTACTGCCGGTAGTTGGCGTGCCCTTGCCCTTCATTAGTTACGGCGGAACTTCGCTCGTGACGCTACTGTCAGCGTTTGGGGTTTTGATGTCGGTCCATACCCATCGCAAGTGGATCGCTCAGGTTTGATTAAGGTGATGATTTCAATGCAAGCAATGCGTAGCTGGGTCGCTCGATACGCTCCTTGGGTCGGCCTGGCGGGCATCCTTGGCACGCCAGGCACTTCGGTTGCCGGTGACTATGAAGGCTCCCCCCAGGTGGCACAGTTCGTGGGCGAAATGACCCGCGACTACGGCTTTGCCGGCGAGCAACTGATGGGGTTGTTCCGGGAGGTCGAGCGTAAGCAGGCAATCCTTGATGCCATTTCCCGGCCCGCCGAACGAGTGAAACCTTGGAAAGACTATCGCCCGATCTTCATCACTGATGCACGCATCGCGCGCGGCGTTGACTTCTGGCGCCAGCATGAGGCTGCCCTCACGCGTGCCGAGCAGGAATATGGCGTGCCCGCACAGGTGATCGTCGCGATTATTGGCGTCGAAACCTTCTTCGGCCGCAACACAGGTAACTACCGAGTGCTCGATGCCCTCTCGACCCTGGGCTTCGACTATCCTCCCCGTGCAGACTTCTTCCGCAAGGAGCTGCGTGAGTTCTTGCTGCTGGCCCGGGACGAGCAGGTTGACCCTGCTACCTTGAAGGGCTCCTATGCCGGGGCAATGGGTCTGCCACAGTTCATGCCCAGCAGTTTCAGGGCCTATGCAGTAGACTTCGACGGCGACGGTCATATCAATATCTGGAGCGACCCGGTCGATGCCATTGGCAGCGTGGCCAGTTACTTTTCCCGGCACGGCTGGGTCAGTGGCGAGCCTGTGGTAAGCCGCGCAGATGTACGCGGCGGGCGTGCCGACGAGGGCCTAAGCCCTGGTCTGGACCCTACGAAAACCGTTGGGGAGTTGCGAGCCCTGGGGTGGTCGAGTCATGATGCGCTGCGCGATGACCTACCGGTGGTTGCGTTCAAGCTCGACGGGGACGCAGGGCCCGAGTACTGGATGGGCCTGAAGAACTTCTACGTGATCACGCGTTATAACCGCAGTGCGATGTACGCCATGGCGGTCCATCAACTGTCGCAAATGCTGGTCCAAGCACGGGGCACCAATTAATGCGGGCTTTGCCGTTTCGCACACCACTGAAGCTGGCGTTCTATGGGGCAGCGGCCGTGCTCGTGGCAAGTTGCTCAAGTAGCCGTGCGCCGGAGCCTAGCTACACCTACTCCAACACCAACACGACGGTGCGTGCTCAGCCTGGCCTGGACATCAATCGGGCCCACAAGGATGGCGCACCTTGGTGGGACGTAGACGTTTCCCGCATTCCAGATGCGGTGCCTACCTTGCACACCGGGCCTTACAAGGCCAACCCGTACACAGTGCTTGGCAAAACCTATTTTCCGATTCAACAGGCCAACAGTTATAAGGCGGTAGGTACTGCCTCTTGGTATGGCACCAAGTTTCATGGCCAAAACACCGCCAACGGCGAAGTGTATGACCTCTATGGCATGAGCGCTGCCCACAAAACCCTGCCGCTGCCCAGTTATGTGAAGGTCACCAACCTCGATAACAACCGCAGCGTAATCCTGAGGGTAAACGACCGAGGCCCCTTTTATTCCGACCGCATCATCGACCTGTCCTATGCCGCCGCCAAAAAACTGGGCTATGCCGAAAACGGCACGGCACGTGTGCGGGTCGAGGGCATCGACCCTCAGCAGTGGTGGGCCCAACGCGGCGGGCAGGCGCCCATGGTGCTACAGCAGCCAGCCACCCAGGTAGCCCAGGCACGGCCGGCGTTTACGCCCAGTGCCGGTACCATCGAACAGTACACGCCACCCCCACAGCAACACGCCGTGGCCACGGCACCGGTCGTCCTCGACCCAAAAAAAAACGCTTCTGCGCAGGCAACTGGCCTCTATCTCCAGGTGGGCGCCTTCGCGAACCCGGACGCTGCCGAACTGCTCCGTTCGAAGCTCAGTACCATGGTAAAAGCCCCGGCGTTTACCAGCCCTACGATTCGCAACCAGCAGACGCTCTATCGCGTGCGGCTGGGGCCGATCGGAACTCAGGATGAAGCCCAGCAAGTGCAGAACAGCGTTCGCCTGGCCAACCTCGGCTCGCCGAGCATGGTGACGGCTGAATGACCAGCGGGTCAGCCTCGCTGAGTGCCCGGCGCGCGCGGGGCTACCAAGGACGGTTACACGTAAGCCCTGACAAGGCTTTAAGATTTGCCCTCAGGGCCTGTGCCATCAGTAATCTCGAGAGACGGATGAACATCACCAACTTTGCCAAACGTGTATGCCTGCTAGTCCCCTTGCTGCTGTCCCCAGCGGCCTGGGCCATCGACCAAATGGTCCCCGCTGCGCCTCAATTGGCGGCGAAAGCCTATGTGCTGATGGAGGCGTCCAGCGGCAATGTGCTGATCGATAACAACGGCGACGAGCGCTTGCCGCCGGCCAGCTTGACCAAGCTCATGTCGGCCTACATCGCTACCCTGGAAATCCGTCGTGGGCAAATCGGCGAGAACGACCTGGTAACCGTCAGCGAAAACGCCTGGCGTACCGGCGGCTCGCGGATGTTCATCAAGGTGGGCTCGCAGGTCACGGTCAGCGACCTCCTGCACGGGATTATCATCCAGTCCGGTAACGATGCCACCGTGGCCCTGGCGGAGCACATCGCAGGCAGCGAAGATGCCTTCGCCGACATGATGAATGCCACTGCCAAGAAGCTGGGCATGGACAACAGCCACTTCATGAACCCCACGGGCCTGCCTAACCCGGATCACTACGCCTCTGCCCACGACATGGCGACCCTTGCCCGGGCCATCATCCATGAAGACCCGGCGCACTACGCGATCTACTCCCAGAAAGAGTTCTTCTGGAACAACATCAAGCAGCCCAACCGTAACCTGCTCCTGTGGCGCGACAAGACCGTCGATGGTTTGAAAACCGGCCATACCCAGGAAGCGGGCTACTGCATGGTGGCGTCTGCGGTCCGTGATGGCACCCGCTTGATCGCCGTGGTCTTCGGCACCAACAGTGAGCAGGCGCGTGCTGCTGAAACCCAAAAGCTCCTGACCTACGGCTTCCGCTTCTTCGAAACCCAAACCTTCTACAAAGCCGGTACCGAGCTGAACAAGGCCCCGGTATGGAAAGGCACCACCAACGAAGTGAAGGCAGGCCTGGCTGAAGACCTGACCATGACTCTGCCACGCGGCCAGCTGAAAAACCTGCAAGCCAGTATGACCATGAACCCGCAACTTACGGCGCCTATCGAGAAGGGCCAGGTAGTGGGCAAGGTCGAAGTGAAGAACGGCGACAAAGTGGTAGATACCAAAGACCTCATCGCTCTGGATGCCGTGGAGGAGGGTGGCATCTTCCGTCGGTTGTGGGATAGCATTCGTCTATTCTTCTACGGCTTGTTCAACTGACGCATCGTCGGTTACACCTCCCCAGTCCCTGACTGCGGGAGGTGTAGCTTTTTTCCACGGCTTGATGAGGCCGTCATTGCCATGACAGACACCGATGTAAAGTCTCACATCATTGAATTTCCGTGCCCCGATTACCCGATCAAAGTGATCGGCGACACCGGGGTAGGGTTCAAGGATACGGTCATCGAGATCCTCGCCAAATACGCCAAGGTGGATATAAACACCCTGGCGGAGCGCCAAAGCAGCAATGGCAAATACACCACCGTTCAATTGCATATCGTTGCCACTGGCCAGGACCAACTGCGCGACATCAATAGCGCGTTACGTGCTACCGGTTTCGTGCATATGGTGCTGTGATGCAGGGTTGCCTGGGCTTTCGTGAGCTGGGCGTCCTGCCTTACGAGCCGGTATGGCAGGCCATGCGCCGCTTTACCGACGAGGCCCGCGAGCGCAAGCTAGGGGACGAAGTGTGGTTGGTGCAGCACACACCTGTGTTCACACAGGGCCAGGCAGGCAAGGCTGAACATGTACTGATGTCGGGCGATATCCCCGTGGTGCAGGTAGACCGCGGGGGGCAGGTGACCTACCACGGGCCGGGGCAACTGGTGGCGTACCTGATGCTGGACCTGCGAGAGCGTGGCTTTGGCGTAAGGGATTTGGTAAGCCGCATCGAAAACGCACTCGTGGCGTTGTTGGCCAGCTACGACGTGCCGGCCCAAGCCAAGCCCGATGCCCCCGGGGTGTATGTACAAGGCGCCAAGATCGCATCGCTGGGGTTGCGCATCCGTCACGGTCGGTCCTTCCATGGCCTGGCCCTGAACGTCGACATGGACCTGCGTCCGTTCCAGCGAATCAACCCGTGCGGCTATGCCGGCCTTGCCATGACGCAACTGGCCAGCCATGCGCCCGGGGCAGCACTCTCCGAGGTAGGTACCCGGCTGCGAGCGCAGCTTGTCGAACACCTCGATTATGTTGAGCAGACGACCCTCACGGGCGGAATCGACTGAATATGACTATTGCGCAAGACACCCTCGCCACTCCTGAGGTGGCCCTTCCCAAGCCTGCTGCGCCTAAAAAGGTCGAGGCTGGTGTGAAGCTACGAGGCGCCGAGAAAGTCGCCCGGATTCCGGTAAAGATCATTCCAACGGATGAGTTGCCCAAGAAGCCTGACTGGATTCGCGTGCGTATTCCGGTGTCACCGGAAGTCGACCGAATCAAACAATTACTGCGCAAGCATAAGCTGCACAGCGTGTGCGAGGAGGCCTCCTGCCCAAACCTGGGTGAATGCTTCTCCGGCGGTACCGCGACCTTCATGATCATGGGTGACATCTGTACCCGCCGTTGCCCTTTCTGCGACGTAGGGCATGGCCGTCCCAAGGCACTGGATGCAGACGAGCCTCATAACCTGGCTGTTGCTATCGCTGACTTGCGCCTCAAGTACGTGGTAATTACCTCGGTGGACCGCGACGACCTGCGTGACGGTGGTGCTCAGCACTTCGCTGACTGCCTGCGCGAAATCCGTAAACTGTCGCCAGGGGTTCAGCTCGAAACGCTGGTACCTGATTACCGTGGCCGCATGGACATCGCGCTGGACATCACCGCCCAAGAGCCGCCAGACGTCTTCAACCACAACCTTGAGACCGTACCGCGCCTCTACCGCGCCGCACGGCCGGGCTCCGACTACGACTGGTCCCTTACGCTGCTGCAGAAATTCAAGCAGCGTGTGCCTCACGTGCCGACCAAGTCGGGCTTGATGCTGGGCCTGGGCGAGACGGACGAGGAAGTCATCGAAGTGATGCACAAGATGCGTGAGCACGACATTGACATGCTTACCCTTGGGCAATACCTGCAGCCCTCGCGTAGTCACCTGCCGGTTCAGCGCTTCGTCCACCCGGACACCTTTGCCTGGTTTGCCGAAGAAGGGCAGCGCCTGGGCTTCAAAAACGTCGCTTCTGGCCCACTGGTACGATCGTCCTACCATGCGGACCAGCAGGCGCATGAGGCGAAGATCAAGCTTTGATCGGGCAGCGATCAACTGCTTCCCTGGGCACGCCCATACCGGCGTTGCACCCAGGGGACTGCCTGGGATTGATTGCCCCGGCGGGGCCTGCAGAGTTCGACCGAGTAGCCGCCCACGCCTGGGCACAGGCGCAAGGGTACCGGTTGCATATTTTCCCCGGCGTTGCGCGCACCACAGGCTACCTGGCGGGCAGCGACGACGTACGCCTCGCAGACCTGCACGCTGCGTTTTCAGACCCGTCCATCAATGCCATCCTGTGCGTGCGTGGCGGCTACGGCAGCCCACGCCTGCTCGACCAGATCGATTATTCGCTCATTGCGGCCAACCCCAAGCCGTTCGTGGGCTACAGCGACGTGACCGCCTTGCACCAAGCCCTATGGCAGGAGGCTGGCTTCGTGAGCTTTCATGGGCCGATGATGCGCCCAGATCTGCTTATCCCACGCCAAGCCCCTACGCACGCCCTGCTGCTGCAATGGCTACGGGGTGAGCTGAGGGCTGGGGATGTGATCGCGCACCCTGCCCAGTGGCCGCTCAGCACGTTACACGGTGGGGTTGCCCAGGGCCGCCTGGCAGGGGGCAACCTCACCATGCTCGGAGCCTCGCTCGGCACGCCATGGGCGCTTGATACCAGCGACGCCATTCTGTTCATCGAAGATGTGAACGAGCCCTTGTTCCGCATCGACCGCGTGCTCAACCAATTGCGCCTGGCTGGCAAATTCACCGGGCTGCGTGGCGTGCTGGTAGGGGACATTGCAAAGGTCGAGCCTGGGCCGCTGTTCGAGCTGATACAGGCCACCTTTGCCGAGTTGGATATTCCGGTGTTGGCAGGGTGGCGCAGCGGCCACTGCGACCCTAACCTGACGCTGCCACTGGGCGCCCAGGTGATACTGAACGCCAACAGCCAACAGTTGATACTGGCACAGGACGTTACACGTTAAAGCCCTGTGCCCGGTTGCCCGCCCCTACGGCTTGGCTTGCGCCACGCCGCTTTCGCGTAGGCTTTCCAGTAGCTTATGGGTAGGGTAACCATCGGCCGGCCAGCCACGTGTTTGCTGTGCGGCACGGATAGCCTTGCGGGTATTGGCCCCGATAATCCCGTCAGGCGCCCCCGCGTCAAACTGTGCAGCGCTGAGCAGGGTCTGCAGCTCTATACGCTCGGAACGGCTTAAAGGCAGGTCATCCTTTGGCCAGCTCCCCTGAACATAACCCCCTGATGAGAAACGTTGGGACAGCAGGCTCACGCCCAACGCATAAGAAGAGGAGTTGTTGTATTTGAGAATCGCCCGGAAGTTATCCAGTACCAGGAAGGCCGGCCCCCGATAGCCCGCAGGCAGAAGCAGGTTGGCGGAGGTTTGACTCAGGTTGGCGGGCAACGTGACGCCGGCCGGTAGTTTCACGCCTTGTGCCAGCCACTCGGACACCGGCTTGCGCAGGCTGCCGTCAGCCAGTGCGTAATCGAACCCCGAAGGCAGTTGAACCTCCATTCCCCAAGGCTGACCGTGCTGCCAGCCTGAGGCCTGAAGGTATTGAGCTGTAGAGGCGAGGGCGTCCACGGCACTGTTCCAGATATCCCGACGGCCATCGCCGTCGAAGTCCACCGCATGGGCGTTGTACGTGGTAGGGATGAACTGAGTCTGGCCCATGGCGCCTGCCCATGAGCCCAGCATGTGGGCAGGGTCGATGTCGCCGTTTTGCAAAATCTGTAAGGCGGCTACCAGCTGCTCCTGGGCGAATGCTGGCCGGCGGCCTTCGAACCCCAGCGTGGCAAGGGACCGAATAACTGACTTATCACCCTGGAACTGGCCGAAGCTGCTTTCCATGCCCCATACCGCCACCAGTGCTTGCCGGTCTACGCCATATCGCTGCTCGATGCGTTGCAGGGCGTCGGCATATTGGCCCAGCAGGGCCTGGCCTTTGCGAACCCGTACTGGCGAAATGGCGCTGTCGAGGTATTCCCAGACCGGCCGGCTAAACTCAGGCTGACTACGGTCGGCGTCGATGACTGCGGGGTCTGGGCTCACGTCATTGAAAGCGGTGTCGAACACGTCGCTCCGGATCCCCGACTGCAAGGCATGAGCCCTGAACGCCGCCTGCCATTGCTCGAAGCTTTGCATAGGCTCTTGCGTAGCAGTTACTGCCGTGGCTGCGGCGGGTGTGCCCGGCAACGCATCGGCCGCCGTGGGTGTTTCCGAACAGGCAGCAAGAAAAAACAGGCTGGAAGCGACAAGAGCTCGGCTAGAGCGGCGACGGCAGATACGGCGAAGAAACATGCAAGTGCCTAAGCATTCGAAAAAGGTGGCAAAACCTTAACACGGCACGGGGTTAGGCCGCCAAGGGCCTATTGCGCCGCCAGTGGAAAGCGCTGGCCTGCCATCAAGAGCGTAAGCCGCGAAAGCCCGGCCCAGACCGAGCCAGGCGCCTGCCCTTTGATTTGGGCATCCAGCGCCTGAGCATCCTGTAACAATTGATTCCAGCGTTGCGAAGGGTACCGGCGCATGGCCTTGCCCACCACGGGGCGGCGCTTGTCCCACACCGGGGGCTTCATCTGGCTGAAGGCTTTATCCAGCGGCACGCCTTGGCTGAACAAATAGGCCACGCTGGCCAGGGTTCTCAGCTCGCGGGCCAACGCCCACAAGATCACCGGCGCCTCGACACCTTCCCCCCGAAGCCCCTCCAGCACGCGCAACGCATGGGCTGCATCGCCGCCAAGGATGGCATCTACCAGCCCGAAGACGTCGAAACGAGCGCTGTCCGCCACAGCCGCCTGAACGATGTCCAGGGTCACCTGATTACCATCCGCCAACAGTTTGAGCTTCTCTATCTCTTGCGCCGCTGCCAGCAAGTTACCTTCGACGCGAGCGGCAATCAGCTCCACCGCTTCGGGTGCAGCGGCCAGGCCGGCCTGCGCCAACCGTTGGCTGATCCACTGGGGCAGGTGATGAGCGTCCACCGGCCATACCTGAATGAACTGCACGTGGGGGGCATTGATCAACGCGGATGCCCACTTGCTCTTCTGGGCGCTGCCGTCCAGCTTGGGAAGGCTGACCAGCAGGAGGGTGTCATCAGCCGGGCGCCGGCAATACTCTATCAAGGCCGCAGCGCCTTTATCACCAGGCTTTCCAGCCGGAAGCCGCAGCTCCAGCAAGCGCCTCTCCGAGAACAGAGACAGGCTGGCGCTAGCCTGAAGCAGGCTGCCCCAGTCGAAGTTGGCATCGGCGTTGAACACCTGGCGCTCGTCAAAACCTTGCTGGCGTGCGCAAGCGCGTATAGCGTCGGCGGCCTCTTGGCACAACAAGGGCTCGTCGCCACTGACCACATAGATCGCGGCCAGGCCCCCTTGCAAATGCTTGCCCAACTGGGCCGGCGCAAGTTTCATTGCGTGGCCCCTGTGCGGTTGATGCCAGGCCTCAACGGGTAGGCAGTTGCATGGGCGACTGCTGCGGCGTTGCGTCGCGAATGCGTTGAGCTTCGGCCTCGGCAGCGGCTTGGGCCTGAGCCTTGGCGTCTTCCTCGGCTTGACGCTGCTGGAGCTGGGCAGGTGTCAGTTGAGCCAGGCGCAGCAGCATGCGCTGGATCAGCTCACGACGCATCTCGGTACGTACGCGGCTGGATTCCTGGTCAGAGCCGGTCAGGTTGTTGCTGTCGTGCACGTACACTTTCTGCACGTCCATGTGGTCATCCAACAGCACCCGTTGCTGGTCACCGGTGATGGTGTAGGCCAGGCGCAGGCTGAGCTCTACTTCAGAGGCACGTGACGTACCGGTATAGGTGGCATTGCGGCTGTCTTCACTCTCACGGGTAAGCGTCAAGGTATAAGGTGCGCTGCCGTCGACTTTCACGCCATTACGCTCAAGCGCCGCGCGCAGGTCCTTGACAGTAGGGCCGTACGCATCACGGGCCTGGACGTTCATTTCCTTGACGGCCATTTCGTTAGTGCCGGTGCCGCGAAGGTGAAAGCCGCACGCACTTAGCAGCGTGGCCAGCCCCAGTACCAACAGGTTACGTTTGATCATGCTTGTTGCTCCTTCAAACCTTTTTAGCCGACGCACCCTGGAGCGCCGAAGCGCCCAGGGCCGGGATCAGTTAGCGACGATGTTGACCAGCTTGCCAGGCACCACGATGACCTTGCGAATGGTCTGGCCCTCGGTGAAGCGCAGCACATTCTCATTGGCGCGCGCCGCCGCTTCGACCTCCTCACGGGTGGCATCGGCGGGCATGTCGATCTGCCCGCGCAGCTTGCCATTCACCTGAATGACCAAAGTGAGGGTGCTCTGTACCAGCGCAGCTTCATCGTGGATAGGCCATGCTGCATCAATCACAGCACCAGTGTGGCCCAGGCGCTGCCACAGCTCATGGCACACGTGTGGCGTGATCGGCGCCAGCAGCAGGGTTACGGCTTCCAACCCTTCATGAAGCAGCGCGCGATCCTGCTCGCTGGCCTGCAGGGCTTTTTCAAGCACGTTCATCAAGGTCATCACCTGGGCAATGGCGGTGTTGAACTTGTGGTGCAGGCCCACATCCTGGCTGGCTTGGCGGATGGCCAAATGGATAGCACGACGTACCACCTTCTGCCCATCGTTGAGCGTTGCGCTGCCCAGTGGTGCTGGCAGGCCCTGGCTGACGTGGGCCTGAGCCAGGCGCCAGACACGCCGCAGGAACCGGTTGGCGCCTTCAACGCCGGTATCAGACCATTCAGCGCTCATGTCGGGCGGCGAGGCGAACATCATGAACAGCCGGCAGGTGTCCGCACCGAACTGGTCGATCATCGACTGCGGGTCTACGCCGTTGTTCTTGGACTTGGACATCTTCTCGGTGCCACCGATCTCGACCGGCAGGCCGTCGCTGCGCAACCGGGCGCTAATGACCTTGGCCTTGGCGTCGCGGTCCAGCTCCACATCGGCAGGGTTGAACCAGGTTTTGCCGCCGTTGGCTTCGGTGCGGTAGTAGGTTTCAGCGATGACCATGCCCTGGGTGAGCAGATTCCTGAACGGCTCGCTGGAGCTGACCAGGCCTTCATCGCGCATCAGCTTGTGGAAGAAGCGCGCGTACAGCAGGTGAAGGATGGCGTGCTCGATACCACCGATGTACTGGTCGACAGGCAGCCAGTGGTTGGCCGCAGCCGGGTCTACCATCCCCTCTTGATAGTGGGGCGAGGCGTAGCGGGCGAAGTACCAGGACGACTCTACGAACGTGTCCATGGTGTCGGTTTCACGACGCGCCGGCTCACCGCAGCGAGGGCATTGGCATGCATAAAACTCGGGCATCCTGGCGAGCGGCGAGCCTGCGCCGTCGGGCACGACGTCTTCCGGTAGCACCACGGGCAGTTGGGCTTCGGGGACCGGTACATCGCCGCAGGCGTCGCAGTGAACGATCGGGATCGGGCAGCCCCAGTAACGCTGGCGGCTGATACCCCAGTCGCGCAGGCGGTACTGCACGCGAGACTGCCCCAACGATTTCTTCAGCAAGGCCACTTCGATGGCGTCGAACGCACCCTCGAAGTCCAGGCCGTCGAATTCACCGGAGTTGATGAGCTGGCCGTGCTCGCCATAAGCAGGCTGCCAGGGCGCGGGCGTCATGTCGCCGGCGCTGGTGCGTACCACAGGCTTGATCGGCAGGCCGTATTGAGTGGCGAACTCAAAGTCACGCTCGTCATGGGCCGGCACGGCCATGACCGCGCCATCGCCGTAATGCATCAGCACATAGTTGGCAACCCACACCGGCAGGTACTCACCGGTCAGCGGGTGCTCAACGCGCAAGGTGGTAGCACGGCCCTTTTTCGCCTGGGTCGCTACGTCTGCTTCGGCCACGCTGCCTGCCTTGCATTCAGCGATGAAGGCTTGGAGCTCAGGGTCGTTCTGGGCGGCGAGGGTGGCCAGCGGGTGTTCGGCGGCCACGGCCACGTAGGTAGCGCCCATCAGGGTATCGGGGCGCGTGGTGAAGACCTTTAGTACGCCTTCTTCGCCAATGGAGGCCGAATCGTAGGGGAAGCGCACTTCCATCCCCTTGGATTTGCCGATCCAGTTGCGCTGCATGGTCTTGACCTGCTCCGGCCAGCCCGGCAGGTCATCAAGGCCCTGCAACAACTCTTCGGCGTAGGCGGTGATCTTGAAGTAGTACATCGGGATTTCCCGCTTCTCGATCACTGCACCGGAGCGCCAGCCCTTGCCGTCGATGACTTGCTCGTTGGCCAGGACGGTTTGGTCTACCGGGTCCCAGTTCACGGTGCCGTTCTTGCGGTAGATCACGCCTTTTTCGAACAGGCGAGTGAACAGCCATTGTTCCCAGCGGTAGTAATCGGGCTTGCAGGTCGTCACTTCCCGCGACCAGTCGATGGCCAGGCCCAGGCTCTTGAGCTGGGTCTTCATGTACGCGATGTTTTCGTACGTCCATTTGGCCGGGGCAACGTTGTTCTTCATCGCGGCGTTTTCTGCCGGCATGCCGAACGCGTCCCAGCCCATGGGCTGCAGCACATTCTTGCCGAGCATGCGCTGGTAGCGGGCGATCACGTCACCGATGGTGTAGTTGCGCACATGCCCCATATGCAGCTTACCGCTAGGGTACGGGAACATGGACAGGCAGTAGTAGGTCGGCTTGCCGGGCTCTTCACTGACTTCAAAGGACTTTCGCGCGTCCCAGAAGGCTTGGGCGGCGGCTTCGATTTCGCGAGGCTGGTAGTGTTCGTGCATGGCTACTTTTGGCTGGGGAAGTGAGTGAGTCCGGGCTCCGGCTGACGTATGCCGCGGCCATCGATCCAGTGTTTTGGTGAACGCCGTAGCATACATGACCCCCGGCGGGCCTGTGAAACGCTATTGCTGCTGCGTTTCCGTTGGTCGCGGCGACAGGCTGCCGTGGCACGCGCCGCTAAGCTATCGGGTGGGCACTGAAGTTTCGTCAGCACAAGGGGGAACGGATGGTAGAAACACACCTCGCGGCCGTCAACCCGGAGCTTTGCGAGCGCTTGATCGACCGCCTGGGGCTGGCCATGGACGTGGCGCGCACGTCGGTGCACCTGCGCCATGAAGCACCTGCGGAGTTAGAGCTTACGGGGTTGAGCGCTGCCGAATTCGATTGGCTTAGCGCTTATCTGCATGCTAACGCCGCGCCCAAGAAGACCCCCAGCCCACGACCGGAGCGTGAATTCGGGGCTAATGTCTGCTGGCTGAAAGACCGCCGTCGCCGACGTTAGCCCTGGTAGGCAGGTGGCGCACCGGGCAGACCTGTTAGGCTTTGGGGCTCTGCCTAGGAGGGTGCCCCATGCTGTCGCGTTTTTTCATCAAGCAGTTGTTGTTCCCACCAGGGATTTTGATTCTGTTGTTGCTGTGTGGCTGGCTACTGCGCCGTCGGGCCCCGCGCTGCGCCAACGCCTGCATGATCCTGGGGCTGGTAGGGTTGGTCGTGATGAGCTTACCCGTGGTAGTGCGGTCCAGCGCGCAGGCCTTGGAGACCGAGCCGCCACTGCCCGCCCAGGCATGGGCCACACTGGCGCAGAGGGCTGAGGCTATCGTGGTGCTAGGCGCTGGGCGGGAACGCGGCGACCCTGCCTGGGGAGGCGAGGATCAGCCTACCGGCGTAGCACTGGAGCGGCTGCGCTATGCCGCCCGCCTGGCCAAGGCCAGCGGTCTGCCTGTATTGGTTTCAGGCGGGTTGCACTACGGTGCGCCGCCCAGCGAAGCGCAGATCATGGCGCGTTCGCTGAGCGATGATTTTGGTGTCAGCACTCGCTGGCTGGAGCCCCGCAGCCGAACCACATGGGAAAATGCCCAGTTCAGTGCCGAACTGCTCAAGGCCGAGGGGATAGAGCGCGTCGTGGTGGTGACCCAAGCCTGGCATATGCCGCGCGCGCGCTGGAGTTTCGAGCGCGCAGGGTTGCAGGTCGTCAGTGCACCGGTAGGTTTTTTAGGGGGCAGCAGCGAGCGCCCGCTAGGGGGGTGGTTACCGGATGCCAAGGCCTGTTGGCAGACTGGCCAACTGCTGAACGAAGCAGTGGGCCAGCTGGGGTACCGTTTGTTTTACTGAGCCTTTGGCGCAGGTTGGCGCCGGTGCCAGAGTGCCCAGGCAAAGATGAGCGTACACAGGCCGATCAGGGGCCAGGAGCGCCAGTGCAGGTAGGGTGTAAGGCCACCCATGGGCACCACATCACCGTACATCACGCCCACTTCGAACGAGGGGAGCTGCTGGGTGATACGCCCCTGCGGATCGATCAGTGCCGTCACGCCACTGTTGGTGGCCCGGATCATCCAGCGGCCAGCTTCCAAGGCCCGCATTTTTGCCATTTGCAGGTGCTGCAACGGGCCAATAGAAGTACCGAACCAGGTGTCGTTGCTCACCGTCAGCAGCAGGTCGCTTCGGGCAGCCATACCCGCAGCGAACTCCGGGTACACCACCTCATAGCAAATAAAAGGCGCTATCTGGTACCCCTTGGCCTGTAGCAAAGGCTGCTCCGCGGGGCCTCGGGCGAAGTCTGACATCGGCAGGTCGAAGAAGGCGATCAGGCCCCGCAACAGGTCTTGCAAAGGCACGTATTCACCGAACGGCACCAGCTTTTGCTTGAGATAAGTGCCTTCGCCACTGCCGACCACGGTGATCCCGTTGTAATACCGACGTTGCTGATCCACTTCCTGACGAATAGGCACCCCGGTAATCAGCGCAGACTGCCGGCTGTTGGCGAAATCACCGATGCGGTCCAGATAGCCTTGGGCACTGTTCAGCAGCACGGGGACTGCGGTTTCTGGCCAGACCACCACGTCGGTACGCCGCGCATTCAGGGTCAGGTCACGGTACAGCGCCAGCTGAGCATCGATCTGGGCGGGGTCCCATTTAAGGCTCTGGGCGATGTTGCCCTGGATAGCCGCCACGCTAAGTGGGGCACCAGCAGGTGTTGTCCAGGCCTTGCCATTAAGCAGTTGCGACACTAGCCATGGCGCAATCAGCAACGCCAGCGCTGCCGTCAACCCTGCACGCGTTGCCCGAAAGCGCGGCAGGTTGCACACAATAGCGGCCGTCAGGGCCAGGCAGAAAGAGACCAGCCACAGCCCCCCGACGGGTGCAAGGCCTGCCAGCGGCCCATCCAGTTGACTGTAACCCATGTACAGCCAAGGGAAACCGGTGAGGAACCAGCCCCGGAACGCTTCCTGACCTACCCAGAGCGCAGCGAACCCCAAGGCGTCGGCCAGGGGAGCAGGGTTGCGCCTTACCCAGCGCGCCCATACCCAGGCAGGCAGCGCGAAAAACAACGCTACGCCGGAAATGAAACCGAGCATCAACAGCCCTGCCAGCAGCGCCGAGGCGCCGCCGTAGGTGTGGATGCTCACGTAGATCCAGCTGGTGCCGGCCGCAAAGGTACCAAAGCCGTAGCACCAGCCGCGCAGCAGCGCCTGGCGAGGGGAAAGTTGGCGCAAGCCAACATAGAACAAACCCAGCGACACCAAGGCCAGCGGCCACAGGTCAAAGGGTGCCAACGCCAGTGTAGTCAGCGCGCCGGCTACCACGGCCAGCAGATTACCGGGCCAGCCGGGGTGGGTGATCCAGCGCATGGTCTTCCTTAGCGGTTAATCGGGGTGAGTCGCAGCAAGTGTATCCGCCGGCTGTCGGCGTTGAGGATGCGGAACCGGTAGTTGCCGATCTCGGTGGTTTCGTTACGCTTGGGCAAGTGACCAAACGCGCTCATGACCAGACCGCCGATGGTATCGAATTCTTCGTCTGAAAAATCGCTTTCAAATGACTCGTTGAAGTTTTCGATGGGCGTCAGGGCTTTGACCAGGAAGTCACCGTTGGGAAGCGGCTTGATGTAGCTGTCTTCTTCCACGTCGTGCTCGTCTTCGATATCGCCGACGATTTGTTCGAGCACGTCCTCAATGGTCACCAAGCCTGCCACGCCGCCGTATTCGTCGATCACGATCGCCATGTGATTGTGGTTGGCGCGAAATTCGCGCAGCAGCACGTTCAGGCGCTTGGACTCAGGCACGAAGGTAGCCGGGCGCAGCATGTCCTTGATGTTAAAGCCGTTGGTGTGGCCCTGAAGGATCAGCGGCAGCAGGTCCTTGGCAAGCAATACGCCCAGGACTTCATCGTGGTTTTCGCCCATCACCGGGTACCGCGAATGCGCGGCATCGATGACGGCAGGGAGAAAGTCCTTGGGGGCTTGCACGGCCTTTATGGTAATCATCTGCGAGCGCGGCACCATGATGTCCCGTACTTGCAAGTCGGCCACCTGGATGGCGCCCTCGACGATACTCAGGGCTTCGCTGTCCAGCAGCTTGTTGCGGTGGGCTTCGCGGAGAAGCTCCAGCAGCTCTTGCCGGTTCTTTGGCTCATGGGCAAAAGCCTGGGTGATTTTTTCCAGCCAGGACTTCTGCCCGTTGCTCGATCGATCTTCGCTCATGGCGTTGTTACTCGTAATCCTTGATAAAACAGCTTAAAGGGAGGCTAGGCCGGGACGGTGTCGAGATAAGGGTCCGGGTGGCCCAGCTCTGTGAGCAGGTTGCGCTCCAGGCTTTCCATTTCTTCGGCTTCCTGGTCATCCAGATGGTCATAGCCCAGCAGGTGCAGGCAACCGTGGATGACCATATGCGCCCAGTGCGCCTCAAGCGACTTGCCTTGCTCTATGGCCTCGCGTTCCACGACCGCCGCACAGATCACCAAGTCACCCAGCAACGGAATGTCCAGCAGGTCATCGGGTACATCGGCCGGGAATGAGAGCACATTGGTCGCGTAGTCGCGCTGCCGATAGGTGTTATTCAGCGCTTGGCCTTCAGTTTCGTCTACCAGGCGCAGGGTGAGTTCAGAATCTGCCGTGCGCTGACGCAAGGCTAGCTCACACCACTGGCGAAACTGCACCTCTCCAGGCACAGGCCTGGAGCAGGCGTTTTGAAGGTCGAGCTCAACCACGCTGGCCGCCCTCGTTGGGTTTGGCCTCTTCGAAGCGCTCGTAGGCCTCGACGATGCGCTGCACCAGCGGGTGACGCACCACGTCCTTGGGCTTGAAGTGGGTGAAGCTGATCCCTGGCACGTCTTTGAGTACGTCCATTACATGGGCCAGGCCCGAGCGCGTGCCCTTGGGCAAGTCCACCTGGGTGATGTCCCCGGTGATCACCGCCGTGGAGCCGAAGCCGATCCGGGTCAGGAACATCTTCATTTGCTCGGTGGTGGTGTTCTGGCTCTCATCCAGGATGATGAAGCTGTTGTTCAAGGTGCGCCCGCGCATATACGCCAAAGGGGCGATCTCGATCACCTGACGCTCGATCAGCTTGGCCACGTGTTCAAAACCGAGCATTTCGTACAAGGCGTCATACAGTGGGCGCAGGTAAGGATCGATCTTTTGGGCCAGATCGCCCGGCAGGAACCCCAGTTTTTCACCCGCCTCAACCGCTGGGCGTACCAGCAGGATGCGCCGTACCTGTTCGCGTTCCAGTGCGTCCACGGCGCAGGCCACCGCCAGGTAGGTTTTGCCGGTACCTGCCGGGCCAATGCCGAAGTTGATGTCGTTGGCCAGGATAGCTTTGACGTAAAGCTGCTGGTTCACGCCACGTGGGCGGATCATGCCTTTGCGCGTGCGCAAGGTAACCGCCACTTCGTTGTTGGCCGGATTGCCTAGCGCTTCTACGGCGGATTCCTGCAGGAACAGGTGCACCATATCGGGTGACAGCTCTGTGGCCTTGGTTTCACGGTAGAGGCGGCGCAGCAGTAACTCTGCAGAATGGGTAGCCTCAGGCTCGCCGATCAGCTCGAACTGATTGCCCCGGTTGCGGATTTCTACATCCAGGCGTTGCTCAAGTAAGCGTAGATGCTCGTCGAATTGGCCGCACAGGTTTGCGAAGCGGCGAGCTTCAAAGGGTTCGAGGGTAAAGCGATGGGGTTCTATGGGTGCGTTCAAGGTCGTTTTAAGGCCGCTCTACGGCGAAGGGAATTGAAGCCAAGGATAACCCCGCTACAAAGAAGGTGAAAGCGCAACGCGTGAGGCTGGCGACCGAGGGTGCTGGTAGGCCTGAAAACCGCCCGTTACCCTCGATGGGCACCATGCTATGATCGCGTCCCTCTTTTCACACCCCATATGCCCACCGCCCACGATGACTAAGCGCGACGCTCCTATCTTTAAAGTGATTTTCCTCAACCAGGGCCAGGTGTTCGAGATGTACGCCAAGCACATTTATCAGAGCGAACTCTGGGGTTTCCTGGAAGTGGAAGAGTTTGTGTTCGGTGAGCGCAGTCAAATGATCGTTGACCCGGGCGAAGAAAAACTCAAGACGCAGTTCGAAGGGGTAGTGCGCAGCTTCGTGCCTGTGCATGCGGTTATACGGATCGATGAGGTAGAGCGTTTGGGCACTGCCAAGATTTCCGATGCGAAGGTGACCGGCAACGTGATGCCGTTCCCAATGCCGGTGCCTGACAAGTAAGCGTCAGCCCTCATGCAGCCGATGGTGGCCCTTCAGTGTGCGGCGCCTACGGCAGTGGCGAGAACGGCGTGCGCCCGTCTGCGGTCTGCAATTCCAGCAAGTATTTGCGGAAAATCTGCCCCAGTACCTGGGTCGCGCGTTCCAGGTCCTCAGGGCTCATGCTCGCCGTGACTTCGTCTGCCGCATCCAGCGCATCCTCGGCGCCGTTGACGGCCGCCATCTTCAAGACGATATAGGCCTGGATGTTATTGGCAGGTACGCCTTCGCCACGGGTAAACATCAGCCCCAAGTGGTACTGAGCCTCGGCATGCCCTTGTAGCGAAGCCTGTTCGAAGTAAGTAAGCGCCTGGTTAAGGTCGCGCTCGGTCTGTTTGCCTTCGTAGTAGAACCGGCCCAGCTCGTATTGCGCCTGAGCATCGCCGCCAGACGCCGCCTGCTGGCACTCCGCGACTGCTTGAGGCAGGTTGGGCGGCGTGCTGTCCAGGGTGCAGCGACTCGGCGCGGGCACTAACAAGGCGTTGCCACCTGCGTGGGCCAGGAGCGGCTCAAGAAGCAACAGGCAGCCCATGGCGAGGGCGCGGCCGGTGCGGTTCATGGGAATCGATTTACCTCTAAGCGGGTGGGGCGGGCCACCCTCGCGAAAACAATGCGCACATTATGAAATAAGCCGGTCGCACCTTACAAAGTCTTTACTCGGATTTTTCTGTAGTGCAACGCGAGTGCAACGCGCATTGGCCGCAGCCCTGTATGCCTGCCCAGTAGGCAGGCAGCACTTATACGGCTTAGAGCTTGGCGAATGCGCGCTCGGCGGCATCCAGGGTCAACTTGAGCTCCACCTCGCCATGGGCGATGGAGGTAAAGCCGGCCTCGAATGCACTAGGCGCCAGGTAGACGCCGCCGTCCAGCATAAGATGGAAGAAACGCTTGAATCGTTCCGCATCGCTGGCCATGACGTCCTGGAAGGTCACGATGTCGTCCGCCCCGCTGAAGTACAGGCCGAACATACCACCGGCCTGGGTAGTGACGAAGGGAATCTGCGCCGCGTCAGCGCGTGCCTGCAAGCCATCGAGCATCGCGCTGGTGTAGGCGGTTAGCTCGTCATGGAAACCGGGGCGGCTGATGAGGTTGAGGGTGGTCAGGCCTGCAGCCATGGCCAGTGGGTTGCCTGACAGGGTACCCGCTTGATACACCGGGCCCAATGGGGCGATGTAGGACATGATTTCGCGCTTGCCGCCAAAGCAGCCTACGGGCATGCCGCCACCGATGATCTTGCCGAAGGTAGACAAATCCGGGGTCACGCCGTAATGCGCTTGAGCACCACCCAAGGCAACCCTGAAGCCCGTCATCACTTCATCGAAGATCAGCACCACGCCATGGCGGTCGCACAGGGTACGCAGCCCTTGCAAAAAGCCAGGCGCTGGCGGCACGCAGTTCATGTTACCTGCCACCGGCTCGACGATAATGCAGGCCACTTCGTTACCGCAGTCGGCCAGAGTTTTCTCGACCTCGTCCAGGTCGTTGAATGACAGCGTAAGGGTATGCCGTGCAAAGGCAGCCGGCACGCCTGGGGAGCTGGGTACGCCCAGGGTCAGCGCGCCGCTGCCGGCCTTGACCAACAAACTGTCGGAGTGGCCGTGATAGCAGCCCTCGAACTTGATGATGCTGTCGCGCCCGGTAAACCCGCGTGCAAGGCGAATGGCGCTCATGGTCGCTTCGGTGCCTGAGCTGACCATGCGGACCATTTCCATGGAAGGCACCAGTGAACACACCAGGTCCGCCATGTGGGTTTCCATTTCGGTGGGGGCACCGTAGGACAGGCCATGTTCGAGCTGGTCGCGCACAGCCTGGAGCACATCGGGGTGGCTGTGACCCAGGATCATAGGGCCCCAGGAGCCTACGTAGTCCACATAGCGCTTGTCGTCTTCGTCGGTGACATAGGCCCCGGCGGCGTGTTTGAAGAACAGTGGTGTGCCACCCACGCTTTTGAACGCGCGAACGGGGGAATTCACACCACCGGGGATGTGTTTCTGGGCAGCGGCAAACAAGTTTTCGGAACGGGACATAGTGATTTCTCTATAAATCGAATCAGGCGCTGAACAGTGCATTGAATGCACGGGCGCGGCGGGTGACCTCGGCGGGGGTCTCGGCCGCAAACAGCCCGTGCACGACTGCCAGCAGGTCTGCGCCCCGCTCAAGCAGCGAAGGCGCGTTATCCAACGTAATGCCCCCGATGGCGCACACCGGCAGCGCCAACTGACGCTTGGCCTCGGTGAGCAGGCCCAGGCTGGCGGGCGGCGCGTCGGGCTTGGTAGCGGACGCGAAGAAACGGCCAAACGCGACGTAACTGGCGCCCTCGCTAGCGGCGTGATGGGCCAGCGCCAGCTGATCGTGGCAGGTCGCGCCGATAATCGCCGCAGGGCCCAACAGTGCGCGCGCCGGCGCCAGGGGGCCGTCGGTTTGCCCCAGGTGCACACCGGCGCCCAGCCGCGCCGCCAACGCTACATCGTCATTGATGACCAGGTGCGTGTCATAGGCTTCGCATAGGCGCGCCAGGGCGTCGGCCTCGCGTAGTCGGCCAGCCTCATCGTGCCGCTTGTCACGGTACTGGAGCAGGGTTACCCCCCCGTCCAGGGCTGCTTTCACGTAATCGAGAAAATGACCCTCAAGCAGGTGAGCGTCAGTGATGGCGTAAAGCCCGCGTGGTGTCATGTCAACCCTTCCCAATCGGTAAGCCTGCCGGGCCCGGCTCAGGAGCAGAAATCGAGCGGCAACCGTCGCGGCACGTACTGGCCCTGGCCCAGGCGCTCAGCGTCACGCAACGTTCGCCAGGTGTAATCCAGGGCAGTTACCACGGCGCTTGGCAAATGCTCGCCCAAGGCGAGGCGGCCCGACAAGGCGCTGGCCAAGGTGCACCCTGACCCATGATAGCTGCCCGGCAGCCGCTGGCAGGTGCGCGTGGCGCGTACGCCGTCGCGGCCGTACAGCCGGTTATGAATGGCGCTTTCATCGCCATGCCCGCCGGTGATGAGTACGTTGTGGCAGTGCAGCAACAAGACGTTGGCACACTCATCGGCAGAGCCTTCAGGCAGCTCGGCGAGGATGCGTGCTTCAGGCAGGTTTGGCGTGGTGATGGTGGCCAGGGGGAGGATATGCTCGCGGATGGCATAGCCTACTTCGTCCTTGCCCAAACGCCCGCCGCCGCCCGCGCGCAGTACCGGGTCACAGACCACCGGTACGCCAGGGTTGGCACGGATCAACTCGGCGACCGTGTCCACCATCTCCAGGGAGCCCAGCATCCCCAGCTTGATGGCGGCAATGGGTGAGTCGGCCATCACGGCCTGTGCCTGGGCCAATACCCACGCGCGGTCGAGTACGCGGAAGTCGATCACGTCTACCGTGTTTTGCACGGTCAGCGCCGTGACGGCAGGGGCAGCATGGCAGCCTTGGGCCAGGAGGGCTTCGATGTCGGCCTGAAGGCCAGCGCCGCCGCTCGGATCGTGACCTGAGAGGCAGAGAACGATAGGGCGAGAAGTGTAGGTATTCATGGGGGCGAGCTTATCACCAAACCGCCACGCAGGGGTGCGCAGCACACGGCCTATGGTAGGATGCGGGCAAAATTGATAACAGGTTGCCAGCACGTCGCGCCCTATGAAAGTAGGCTGTTTTTCGACGGTTGCCAGCGGCCTAGGCTGGGGCTGCATGCGCTACCTTTTTCTTTTGATGCTGTGCTGGTTGCCCTCACTGGCCACCGCGCTCGAGTTCGACGACAGTATCCGCACGCTCCCTCTGGGGCATGCGTTGTCCTACTTCGAAGACAAGACAGGCACTGCCAGCCTGGATCAGGTCATCAACCAACCCTTCGTGCCTAACACCACTGACGTGCTCAACGCGGGTTACTCCAGCTCGGCGTTCTGGTTGAAAGTGGACTTGCGCTACGCGCCTCGCCAAGACGCCAGCGGTGCCCGTCTCTGGTTGCTTGAACTCGCCTACCCGCCCATGGATCACGTAGACCTGTACCTGCCGGACGGCCAAGGCGGATGGCGCGTGGAGGCGCGTACCGGCGACGAACTCCCTTGGGCAAGCCGGCCCATCCGGCAGAACAACTACCTGTTTAACCTGGCATTCAAACCAGGGGAGGCGCGCACCGTACTGCTGCGAGTGCAAAGCGAAGGTTCGGTCCAGGTGCCTTTGTCGCTGTGGGCCGGGGATGCCTTTCTGGAGGCCCAGCCGGAGCGGTTTTATACGCTTGGGCTGATCTACGGCGTACTGCTGGTGATGCTGGTCTACAACCTGTTCATCTACCTGAGCGTGCGCGACACCAGTTACCTGTACTACATCCTTTATATCGCGTCCTTTGGCCTGTACCAGGTCTCGGTCAACGGTGCGGGTATACAATTCTTCTGGCCCAACAACCCCTGGTGGGCCAACGCTGCTACACCCTTCCTTATTGGCGCTGCGGCCTTCTGGGGGTGTCAGTTCTCTCGCTCATTCCTGCGCACTGCCAGCCATGGCCGGTGGCTTGACCGCCTGCTCAGGCTATTGATGTGGGCGGGCGCCCTGGTCATGGTCACGTCACTCATGGCCAGCTATGGCCTGGCCTTGCGCTTGGCCACGGCCCTGGCGTTGACTTTCGCTGTGGTGATCTTCGGCGCAGGGATCATTGCCTGGCTCAAGGGGTTGCGTCAGGCGCGGTACTTCATGATCGCCTGGTCGGCCTTCCTGATCGGCGGCATCGTCAACACCCTGATGGTGCTGGGGTTGCTTCCCAATATGTTCCTGACCATGTATTCAAGCCAGATAGGGTCCGCCTTGGAGGTCGCCTTGCTGTCCCTGGCGCTGGCCGACCGCATCAACGTGATGCGTGACCAGCAGGCCAAGGTACTGCTCGATGCAGGCCAGAAACTGGAAGCCTTGAACCAGCAGTTGTCTGAAAGCAACCGGCTCAAGGATGAGTTTCTGGCCACCATGACCCATGAGTTACGTACGCCCATGAATGGCGTGATCGGCTCGCTGGAATTGATGCAAACCCTGCCGCTTGCGGAGGAGTTGGCGACCTACCAACAGACCGCTTCGCGCTCGGCCCGCGACATGATGCGCATGGTGGACCACCTGCTGACCCTCACCGAACTGCAGGCCGGCCGGCTCACGCTGCGACCCGAGCCCTTCCGCGTGCAGGTGTTGCTCGACAGCCTGCACATGCAGTTCAGTGGCCAGGCCACTGACAAAGGCCTGAGCTTGCGTATCGAGGTGGTGCCAGGCGTGCCCGATGTCGTGATTGGCGACCTGAAGAAAATGGCGCTGTGCCTGGGTTGTCTGCTGGATAACGCGATCAAGTTTACCCGCGAGGGCAGTGTGACGTTGCTCATAGAAGCCACGGAACACCAGTACAGCGAGGTGCGCGTTGCGTTTCGAGTGATCGACACCGGCATAGGCCTGGAGCACGCCAGCGACGCGCTGTACCAACAGTTTTATCAAGCGGATGGCTCCACTACCCGTGAGCACGGTGGGTTAGGGATCGGGCTTGCCATTTGCCGAGGGCTGGCCACATTGATTGGCGGCACCCTGAGCCATCAGTCACTGCCCGCCCAAGGGAGCTGCTTCGAGTTGAGCGTCAATCTCGGCATTGAAGATACACCGGCCCCGCGCTACACACCGCTCGGCGGCCACAGTAAGGGTTGGCAGCCGGCACACTGCACGTTGGTGCTGATCGAGAGTGAGCGGGTGGATCAGTTGGTGATCCGCGCCATGTTGCTGCGCATGGGGTATCAAGTGCGCAGCGTTGACAGCGAAGCCACTGCGGTGGCCGTGCTGCAGGCACAGCCCCATGCGGCATTGTTGCTGGAGGGCGGTGCCTCCCTGGAGCCGGTGCTGGAGCAGGCGCGGCGTCTCCGTGAAACAGCAGGCCCGGTGTCCCTTCGCCTGCTGGCAGTGGTCGATACCACCCCCAGCGTTGAGCGTCGACGGTGGCTGGACGCCGGCGTGAGTGCGGTGATTACCCGCCCGGTTCGCTTCGAAAGCTTGCAAGCGCTGTTGGCCGAGGCCCTGTCCGTACAGCCCGTGCAACTGACACCCAGCCTAAATCCGCAGTAACCCTGGATCTACCTCGCGCCAGGCCCCTGGCTCCAGCCCTTCGAGGGTAAAGGGCCCAATGGCCACGCGGACGAGACGTAAGGTAGGCAAGCCCACCGCTGCGGTCATACGACGAACCTGGCGGTTGCGGCCCTCGCGGATAACCAGTTCCAGCCAGGCCGTAGGCACACTTTTGCGAAAGCGTACGGGCGGCTGTCGTGCCCAGAGGTCGGGCGTTTCAATCTGCCGTGCCTGCGCAGGCAACGTCGGGCCATCGTTGAGCACCACGCCTTCACTCAGTCGCGTTAACTGTTCGCTCTGCGGCTCGCCTTCCACCTGTACCCAATAGGTTTTCGCCAGCTTGTGTTTAGGGTCGGCAATGTGCGCTTGCAAGCGCCCGTCGTTAGTGAGCAGTAACAGCCCTTCACTGTCACGGTCCAGGCGGCCCGCAGGGTAGACGCCAGGCAGGTCGAGGTAGTCTTTGAGGGTCGGGCGGCCTTGATCGTCGCTGAACTGAGTCAGTACGTCGTACGGTTTGTTGAGCAGAATAAGGCGAGGCGTGACGGGCGCAGGCTTGGCCAGGCGGCGGGGTGGAACACGGCGGGTAGGGGCGGGCATGGGGGCAACACCGATTGCAGCGGGGCCGATAGCATATCAGCCCCGCTGGCCTCGATCAGCGGAAGGGCGGCTCGTCGAAGCTACGTAGCTTGCGTGAGTGGAGGGCGTTGAGTTGCGTACGCAGTAAGTCCAGGGCCGCGATCCCGATCGTCAGGTGCTGGCTAACTGCGCGGTTATAGAACGCATTGGCCGAGCCCGGCAGCTTGATTTCACTGTGCAAGGGTTTGTCGGAGACGCACAGCAAGGTGCCGTACGGTACCCGCAGCCGGTAGCCCTGAGCGGCAATGGTGCCGCTTTCCATGTCCACGGCAACCGCCCGCGACAGGTTAATCAGCGGGCGTTCCTGCGCCCAACGCAGCTCCCAGTTACGGTCGTCATAGGTGAGCACGGTGCCGGTGCGCAAACGCTTTTTCAGCTCGTCGCCGCGCTCGCCAGTGACCTGGGCAGCCGCCTCCTGCAAGGCCAGCTGCACCTCGGCCAACGCCGGGATAGGAATGTGCGGGGGCACCAGGCGGTCCAGAATACCGTCGCGGCGCATGTAGGCGTGGGCCAGTACATAGTCGCCAATGGTCTGAGAGGCCCTCAAGCCGCCACAGTGGCCGATCATCAGCCAGCAGTGGGGGCGCAATACTGCCAGGTGATCGGTGATGTTCTTGGCATTGGACGGGCCAACACCAATGTTCACCAGGGTGATGCCGTCCCCGTCCTCAGCGATCAGGTGGTAGGCAGGCATCTGGTAGCGGTGCCACACGACGGTGGCAACCATGGCCTGTGCCTCGTCGTGTGGCATGCCTTTTTCGATCACGACGTTGCCAGGCATGACCAGGCGCACGAAACGCGGGTCGGTGTGCAGCTGTTCCAGCCCGTGGGCCACGAACTGGTCTACGTACCGGTGGTAGTTGGTCAGCAGCACCCACGGCTGTACATGGCGCCAGTCACTGCCGGTGTAGTGCACCAGCCGGCGCAGGCTGAAGTCCACTCGGGCGGCATCGAACAGCGCTAATGGCAAAGGGTCGGCATTGGCCCAGTCGTACAGACCGTCGGCGATGTTGTCAGTGGCCGCCGAGAGGTCGGTACTGGGGAAGACCCGCGCCAGGGCGGCGGCGGTGATGCCGGTGCCGGCCAGCTCATCGCCCTGTTCCACCACATAGGGGTAAGGAATGTTCTGCTCGCTTACGCCCACCTCCAGCTGTACGTCGAAATCACGCATTAGCGGCACCAGTTGTTCCAGCAGGTACTTACGGAAGGCCGCAGGCTGGGTCACTGTCACGGAATAGGTGCCCGGCAGCTGTAACTTGGCATATGCGCGGGTGGTGCTAGGCACTTCACCGTGGGCCTGGTAGTTCAGGCGCAGTTCGGGATAGCGAAACAGTGCCCGTTCGTGTTGATCGGGCTCGGTCCGGTCTTTCAAGTAACGCTTGAGGGCCTGGCTGAGTGCGACGGTTGCGCGCTCATGGAGCCAGGCCAGGCGGTCCACAGCCTGTTCGGGGGTGGTAAAGGCTACGAATGCATCGGTGCTCACAGGCGGGTCCTTCTCTTCTGGCAAGCAGTCATCTTGCCTGTTCCGAAGGTTTTTAGCAGCCTTATGCGACATGCGCGTGACGGCGTTTAAGTGCGCAAGTGCGCCAGTGGCAGCTCCGAACTGGCCAACACCTGGTTGAGTACAAAACTGGAGCGCACGCTGGTCACGCCTTCAATACGGGTAAGGTGCCCAAGCAGCAGTTGTTGATAGTGGTCCATGTCCTGCACCACCACCTTGAGTTGGTAATCAGCCTCCATTCCAGTCACCAGGCTGCACTCCAGTACCTGCGGCAAATTACGCACAGCGGCCTCGAAGTTCTCAAAGCGCTCCGGCGTATGCCGGTCCATCCCGATAAGCACGTAGGCCGTGAGATTAAGCCCTAGCTTCTTGCGGTCTAGCAGGGCTACCTGGCGGGTGATATAGCCATCGTCCTCCAGTTGCTTGACCCGGCGTGAACAGGGCGAGGGCGACAGGCCAATACGCTCCGCCAATTCTTGGTTGGAAATCCGCGCGTCGCGTTGCAGCTCGGCGAGAATATTCAAATCGTAACGGTCCAGTTTGCCCATCAAGGCTGCTCGCAGTAGGTGAATTGCGGAGGATTATCCACAAACGGTTTTAAATTGCGCAATAGCCACTCGTAACCGCAATCTTCGCAATCCTGTGCTGCGGCTGTCGCTATATGCTTTACCTCAAGATCACCGCCCGGACATGAGTCCACTGCCCGCCGCCCAATCAGGCCGCGTGCGGCCACCGCCCCCATAGGGGCGAGCTGGCCACCGGGTCGACGCTGGCTCAATCAGGCTGGCGGTTGTGAGCCGTTGCCACAAGCGACGTGCCTGGGCTGTAAGGGAGGCCGAGGGCCTGATGCCAGTCAGTTATGCTGACTGGCATTTTTGTGTGCGGGGCAAAAGCGAGGCGGCTGTAGTAGATGTTTCTGAGCAAATGCTAGAGAGGTTCTCCTTCCTTGATGTTCATTATCGTGTCAACTTTTGCTCTGACGTACGGTACGTCTGGCGACAAATGAGACCTGATGAACTCAGCGACTTCTTCTTTCTTACCTCGCTTACAGAAGATATTTTCGTTCCAAACCTCCCAGCGTACATTGACGGCTTCACGGTTTTCGACGATAGCAAGCTGCGTTATCTCGTGCCATTCCATGACCGCAGTACCGTATTGGCTTTGCAGCTGCTGGTAAGTCTCCGAGTTGGCCATGGACAGGTAGCTAAGTGTCATACCCGCGGGGCCAACCAATGCGCCGAGCAGGAAGATAGGATCAATAGCGGCCAGGGCTAGGAATGTGAAAAGTGTGAGTACGGTTGTGACCTTCGCTAGAGTGAGGTGCCATTTCGGGGCGTCTTTCCACTCGCAGTGCTCCCACCCGCTTTTTGAAAAGCGATAGGCAAAGTTTGTGGTTTGGCCTAAGCCATACCACAGTAATAGAGTAGGCATCAGGAAAAAAATAATACTCCATAGCATACGACCGAGCACAGGCCCCCCTTCATCTATCGTGTACATAAAAATAGCGAAGGCTAGCGCCATAGAAGCCATTACGAAAAAGCCAATATTGGCGACAAAGGTACTGTAATTACGCGCACGCAGGGTCCAAGCCAGTAGCTCCGGTTCATCAGCGTATTTCCAACTTAGCTGAGGAGGTAGGGGGATAGGTTTGTCGAGGTTGAACATGTATAGGCTCATCGTGAATGTTTAGATTGAAGCGCGGGTTGTTAACAGCGCCGCGCTTCTAAGGGCGTGCTAGAGAGGTTCTCCTTCTTTGATGTCCATTATCGTGTCAACTTTTGCCCTAACGTATGGTACGTCTGGGGATAGGTAAGACCTGATGAATTTAGCGACTTCTTCTTTTTTACCGCGTTTGCAGAAAATATTCTCATCCCATACTCCCCATTTGACATTAACTGCTTCACGATTTGTGACAATGGCAAGCTGTTCGATTTTTTGCCATTCCATAGCAGCATGCCCGTATTGGCTCTGAAGCTGTTGGTAAGTCTCCGAGTTGGCCATGGACAGGTAGCTAAGTGTCATACCCGCCGGGCCCACCAACGCGCCGAGCAGGAAGATAGGATCAATAGCGGCCAGGGCCAGGAATATGAAAAGTGTGAGTACGGTTGTGCATTTCACCAAGGTGAGGTGCCATTTTGGGGTGTCTTTCCACTCACAGTGCTCCCACCCGCTTTTTGAAAAGCGGTAGGCGAAGTTTGTAGTCTGGCCTAAGCCGTACCACAGTAATAGAGTAGGCATCAGGAAAAAAATAATACTCCAAAGCATACGGCCGAGCACAGGCCCCCCTCCATCTATCGTGTACATAAAAATAGCGAAGGCTAGCGCCATAGAAGCCATTACGAAAAAGCCAATATTGGCGACAAAGGTACTGTAATTACGCGCACGCAGGGTCCAAGCCAGTAGCTCCGGTTCATCAGCGTATTTCCAACTTAGCTGAGGAGGTAGGGGGATAGGTTTGTCGAGGTTGAACATGTATAGGCTCATCGTGAATGTTTAGATTGAAGCGCGGGTTGTTAACAGCGCCGCGCTTCTAAGGAATGCTAGAGAGGTTCTCCCTCCTTGATGTTCATTATCGTGTCAACTTTTGCTCTGACGTACGGCACATCTGGCGACAGGTGAGACCTGATGAACTCAGCGACTTCGTCTTTTTTACCGCGCTTACAGAAGATATTTTCGTTCCAAACCTCCCAGCGCACATTGACGGCTTCCCGGTTTTCGACGATAGCAAGCTGCGTTATCTCGTGCCATTCCATAACCGCAGTACCGTATTGGCTTTGCAGCTGCTGGTAAGTCTCCGAGTTGGCCATGGACAGGTAGCTAAGTGTCATGCCCGCCGGGCCCACCAACGCACCGAGCAGGAAGATAGGATCAATAGCGGCCAGGGCCAGGAATATGAAAAGTGTGAGTACGGTTGTGCATTTCACCAAGGTGAGGTGCCATTTTGGGGTGTCTTTCCACTCACAGTGCTCCCACCCGCTTTTTGAAAAGCGGTAGCCGAATTTCGTGGTTTGGCCTAGGCCGCAATTCCATGTGAATAAAGTTGGAAGTATGAAGATTAAAAAGCTCGATAAGATCCGCCATGGTTCGCTTGTTCCTTCGAAAGCGGAATAGCAAAAAATCCCAACACTCATATTAAATAGGGTGAGTATTGAAAAGCCGATATTGGCGACAAAGGTACTGTAATTGCGCGCACGCAGGGTCCAGGCCAGTAGCTCCGGTTCATCCGCATATTTCCAACTTAACTGAGGAGGTAGGGGGATAGGCTTGTCGAGATTGAACATGTTTAGTCTCACTTGGAGTTCACCGGCACGCTGAGCGTCAATGCCTGAATAATTCGTTGAAGCTCGGGTTTTCGCAGTACGCTATCGCTTGTGCTCGCAAGTTCGTTGGTAAAGGCAGTGGTCATACGGTCTGCCTCACCGGAATGCTCGTCGATGGCCAGGCGGAAAAAATAACTATGGGGGTCTTCCTTTACCGTTCCCCTTGGGTACCTCACTTCAAGCTCCAGCGTAAGACGTGGAAGGGTGGTCCCTATCCACACTTGCCATACACGGTAGTCATGCTTATCGGTGTACTCGAAGTCCGCGTTTTGTGTACTTGAGCCCGGTGAACTTGGCAGTTTTCCAAGACGCTCAGGGTCTACCCAGTTGCCGGTCAGGAACTCGCGGCGCAGGTGTTCAGACATTTTCTGCAGTTGACTGTGGCCAAGGTTGTGGCCGTTGACTAAGGCGGGGCGCAGGTCGACGGTAGTGCCTACCAGGCACTTTGGAAGCTGGACCTGTACCCAGAAGCCTTTGGGCATCTCATAGCCATTCCCCCAGCGGTACACAACGGCTCTGCCCAGTACGCTAGGCCGCTGTAATGTTTCCACCAAGGCCTGCATCTGTCGGGCATGGCCGCCGTGCCCCTGCCAGTCAGCCAGGGGGCCTTGCCCCCAGTCGCACCGGTACAGCCACAGGCGAAGGCCTTCGCGTTTGTAACGGTTGGCCAGGACAGAGACCAAGAGATAAGCGATGCCCAGCAAGGCAATGATGATGGTTACCGGCGTGGACATCAGCCAGCCAAAGGTGAACCAGTAACCAAATGCAGCGCCCCCCAATTGGAGAGTTGCGCCCACAGACATTACTGCTACTACACCTAACTTCCATTTCAGCAACGTAGCTTCATCCGCCCCTGAAGCCCGACTAATATCCTCAGTCAGCTGCCAAGCCTCCAGCCCTGCGGCAATAGCCCCTAGCGCGGCCCATGTCCCCGTTCGTACCAACAGGCCTTTGGAAATATTCGCAAACTCGCTAGCCATTGCAGCTTCTGCACTTTGCCCACTCGCAGCGAAGCCTTTGGCTTTATCCAGCCACCTCGTATACCCCGCCTGTGCCACCCGCAGGGATTTGTCCTTGAACTCCATCACCCGTACCCCTGCCCGGTTCCATGCTGGCCCCACCCACAACGCTGCGATGGCATTGGCGGCGTAGGCGCTGTTGGCGCCCAGCGTGCGTAACTCGTCGGCGGTGAACAGGCCGTCGTTGCTCACCTGCTGGGCAGTGTTGTGGAGGTTCCAGAGGTTGAGCGCCATGGCGAGCACTGGCAGAACCGTGCCGAACTCCAAGGCGTTCCAACGCGTGAGGGCGTGCCTGTACCCCGAACTCTGTTTCAGTTGAAGTTGGCTGCTCACCTCGGCCTGGCCCAGGTCACCCAGCAGGGCATTGAGTTCGGGCAGCGGTGTGTTGAGTTGGCTGAACCCGGAGACGCTGGCGGTGATCTGTAGGGGGCGTTTGAGGAATAGGGCTTCCTGCTGCTTGTTGAGGTAGTAGCGCTGAATGCGCGCGGCCTGCTGGTCGTGGGCAGGGGCAGGGCGGTGCAGGACGGTGTCGAGGCTGTTGATTTTGTTCTGCAGGGTTCTGAGCTTCAGCGTCCAGGCCTGGTGCTCGCGTGCGTAATGGGGGTTGAAGATCAGGCGAGTGCCGCTGGACAGCTCGGTGGAGATCAGCACGTTGGGCAACGCCATCCCCAACGCGTTGGTGTGGGTCATGGCGCCCATCAGGATTGAGCCCATTCCATGCCAGGCAGCCCTTGCCTGGTTATTGGCCACCTGTAGCAAGGTGGTAAAGCTGGCCTTGGCCATCTCGCTCATGGCCTGGTACAGCGCGCTGTCGCGCACCCGTGGCAGGTCCAAAACTGCTTTTAGTTCATTGGCGCGGGTGCTCAGGTTGGCGGCGTCGCTTGCGTTACTCAGGTTCAGTGCAGGTGCGGTGCTGTCCAGGGTGCCATGGGCGCCGAAACGCTGCGCCACGGCCTTGAGCAGCTCGGCAATTTCAGGGTTGAAATTGAACCGCGCTAGGCCGAACAGCGTGGTCGGTTGCGCGCTTTGGCGCTTTAACCACACCTGCCCACTTTCGCACTGGCTCAGCCACAGGTAGGTGTCGTGGGCAGTGTCCATCAAGGCAGCGGATTGTGCAGGGTTGCAGGTGTCGTGGAACACGATGTCGCCGTAAGGGGCAAGCGCGTCTAGCCAGGCTTGCAGGTCATCTGCGCTGCGGTCGCAGTGGGCCTGGAGGCGCTGCCCTTGGCGCAGGGTCTCGTTTAGGTAGCGCCGTGCCTCATCAAAGCGCACGTCGCCACGCCACCAGTGCAGTTCGCCAAATTGCTTGAGGCTCTTCTGCCACCGCGGCCCCTCCGGCAGGCTCCCCCATATGGCCCTGAACCGCGCTTCGGCGTCTTTCACAGGGATCAGGCCATCCTCTGGGGCGGTGGGTACCTGGGGTTTCATGTCCTCGTGGGCTTGGAGCACCAGGTACAAGTCATCCGCATACGCCTGCCGCTGTACCGGGTCCTTGAGCGTGGTAGGCGTCAGTGCCTCGGTGTCGATCCCGCACAGTTGCTCCACCACTGCAGCGCTCTGCATCCGGTGCTGGTGTTCGTTTTGAAACTGCTGCAACTCCTGCACCCGGCCACTCAGGCTCATGGTCAGGTCGTCGATCAGGGCCAGGGGGTCGTCCAGGGCCAGGAACAGGGCGGTGTCCTGGTCAGGTACGCCGCCGCGAACCCAGCACTCTTCGACCCCCGCCTTGAACGGCCCATCCGGCGCGGTGGGCTCCGTAGGCAGCAGGGTGCTGGTGAAAAAGGGTGGTGTTTCGCCGAAGGCGAAGATGTCCGCCACGCACCGGCTCAGCTCGGTAATCATCGCGCCGTGCGGCACGCTGGCCTCGGTGCAGAACTGGGGCAGGCTCAGGCGTCTGGTCCAGTGCGCCTGCTCGGGGTGCTGGCGAAAGCGCTCGCACAGACGCCAGGTCCACTGCACCGGCGAGTAGGCCATGCGCAGCTGGCTGCGGCGGGGGTACAGCACGTAGGGCAAGGGCTCGCCGGGGTTGTGGCGCACGTCCTGATTGAGCTGGGCGTCGGTCCATTCGTGGCGGGTGAACTGGTGGCCCGTCACCTCGTACTCGTGGAAGGTCTCGTCGGTGCTGTTCCACACGTACAGCCAGCCGTCACGCAGTTGGCGCAGGGTGTAACTGCGGGTGACCAGCGCTGGCAGGTGGCTTGCCCAGCCTTTAGGCAGCGGGTGCGGGCCCTGTGGGCTGCCGGGCTGGCTGGGGGCTTCGTCCAAGGCATAGCGCACCGGGAAAATCGCCACCTCCGCCGATTGAAGTGGGCACAGGCCCATGCCGAAGGGGGCATTGCTGAAGGCTTGGTTGCGCCTGGCCCGGTGCAGTTGGGCGCGGTATTCAGGGTCGTTCATTGGACCTCCTTGGTCAGTTCGTTGCACAGGCAGGCTTTGTCCAGATGCTGGAGATAAGGCAGGCGAGGTAAGTGGGTATGGCCAGCACCTGTGGGTTTACGTCTGTGGATAAGTTGGTTACGTGTATTCAGCAGTAAGTGCTGCTCTAACAAGGAACATGCCACGAGGACGCGCGGCCGCAGGAAGTGAGGGGGTTAAGCCAGGACTGATAAAAATGACTACGGGGTTCAGCGAGTAAAACGTTTAAAGTTGCGCAATTAGTTGCGGGAAAGTATGCAAGTAATTGCGCACTACCTACGATGCCTTGATTAACAAGAGCTTCCAGTAAGTACCCACAGCGTTATTCACAGCGGGCTGTGCAACTTATTGCCATAGTTGTGGACAGGGTACGTCAAGCCCTCGGCCCTGCGGCTAAGCAGGCACACGTGATCGCCCGTCATGCCTGCATTTAGGAAATGCCCTTGCTTGCCGATACCCTGGCGAAGCGGTCACTGAGCGGGCCGCGAACCGCTTAGGGTTTTTCCAGTCCAAGCTGGGTGCCCGCACCTCCATGAGGAATGCCATGAAAACCCGCAGTTGGTGCCTCGCCAGTGCGTCCCTGTTGTGCCTGTGTGTCGGCACTGCCACGTTCGCGGACAATAATGCCAGTGACCAACTGCGAGGTAGCGCACCCAGCGGGCAGAGTGGTGGTGGCCGGCCTGCGCCAGAGCATGGCGGAGGAGGGCAAAACCCAGGGCGCCCGGGTAACCCCGGCGGTCACTACGGCGGGCCCAGCCAGCCATCCCCACGCCCCCCGCAACAACAGGGCCCGGCCGCCAGCCGCCCTAACCCTTACCTGCCAGACAAGTACCGGGCAGATGACTATCGCCCTGACAATTACCGGCCTGAGCCCAACCGCCCAGGTTTCAATCGCCCTGACCCGAACGATAACGACTACGGCCGCCCGGATAACCGCCCTAACCCTGGCTGGCATGGTGGCCCCAATGGTGGGCGTGAGCCGCCCACCAGTAGCCTGCCCCTTCAGCCCAAGCCTGACGAGGTACGCCAGACCGAGCCGCCTCTGCGTGGCAGCTATCCCGACCTGCCCAGGCAGCATGGCAACCGCCCTTGGGGTGACGGCCAAGGCTGGGATCACGGCCCAGGGCGATATGGCAACGGGCGGGGCCCCGGCCCGCAATACCGGCCAGGCCACCGCATAGACCGTTTCACCGACGACCCGTACCGCGTGCCCTATCGGGGCGGTGACTATTACTACTCCAGCGGTTACTGGTACCGCCCCAATGGGCCGGGGTATGTGGTCGTAACCCCGCCCAGGGGCATACGGGTTCGTTACCTGCCGGACTACGCCACACGGGTATGGATCGGCGGCGGCATGTATTACCAGGCGGCCGGCACCTATTACCAATGGGTCAACGATTCGCAGGAGTATGTGGTGGTCGACACGCCGTCGGCGCCGATCCAGTCGCAGCCCCAGCCGGTTCCGCAGGGCGGCGCGGCGCCCAGTGGGTACGACGTGACGTTTTATCCGGCCAACGGCCAGACGCCCTCGCAAATCGAACGCGACCGCTATGACTGCCAGCGTTCGGCGGCCCAGCTAACAGGATTTGACCCCGCAACCGCCACATACGCGCCGTCTGACCAAGTGGTAGGCCTGTATCGCCAGAACATGGCGAACTGCTTGGCAAGCCGAGGTTATGAGCTTAACTGAGGCCGGCTGACGGCGTCTTCCGGGTCTGCGTGTACCAGCACTTCGGCCTTGGGGAATTGCGCGACGATGGCCGCCTCAACCTGCTCGCACAGCGCGTGAGCCGCCGACAGGGTAAGCCGGCCCGGTAGCTCCAGGTGCAACTGCACAAACCAGTGCTGGCCAGACATCCGGGTGCGCAGGTCATGTGCGCCCAGTACGCCAGGCACACCACAGGCCAGCGCCAGCATCTGATCGGCAACGTCTTGTGGCAGCTCCTGATCCATCAGGATGGCCGTGCTCTCTTTACCGATCTGCACCGAACTCCACAGGATGTAAAAGCCAATAATCAGCCCGAACACCGCGTCCAACTGAGGGTAGCCCAGGTTGGCCAGCAGTAGCGCCACCAGGATGCTGCCGTTGAGCAACAGGTCGGAGCGGTAATGCAGGGAGTCAGCCCGCACGGCGGTCGAGCCGGTTTCGCGCACGACCTTGTGCTGCAGCATCAGCAGCCCCACGGTAAGGATCAGAGACAGCACCATCACCGCGATGCCGAGGCCCGCTTCGCCCAAAGGCTCGGGGTTGCGCAGGCGGCTGATGGCTTGCACGGTAATCAGCACCGCACTCAGCCCGATGAACAACGCCTGCCCCATGCCTGCCAAGGCCTCGGCTTTGCCGTGACCGTAACGGTGGTCTTCATCCGCAGGCCGTAGCGAGTAATGCACGGCCAGCAAATTGAGGAACGACGCTGCGCCATCGAGAATAGAGTCGGTCAAGCCTGCCAGCAGGCTGACCGAGCCGCTCAAATACCAGGTCACGGCCTTGCACACAATCAACACCGTCGCCACCCCGAGAGAGGCGCGAGTGGCCAGGCGTAACAGGCGGCGATGGCGCGCGTCGACGCTCATGGGATCAAGCGGCCGGGCGCAGGCCAAAGGCGGCCAGCTGCTCCACGCTGCCGTGGTGCTGGATCAGCCGCGGGTCGTCCAGTGGCAGGTGCTTGCCCAGCTGGGTTTCCAGGATGGCTTGCAGGCGCTTGTTATCGACGCTCCCGTCAGGGTTTACCGCACCTTTGAGCAGGTCTGGCGACACTTGGGCGTGCGCACCGCCTGGCAGGTAGATGGCGCCTGTGGCGAAGTCCACGCCGAACGCGATCAGGCCGGGGATGACGTAGAACAGGATGCCCACGGCATCGAGCACAGCAATGACCGGGTCAATCTTGCCATCGATTTGGCCACGGCGATCTGGCCAGAACAGCGTGCCGCAGGCAGTGAGCTGAGTCATGACCGAAATCACCAGAACACTGCCGATCACACGAGATGGTAAACGCATGAATTTCTCCTGGAAGTAAAGGGCTCAACCCTCTGCATAAGGGCCATAGCCGACAACTACGACCCTGGCTGGGCCGTTGCGGTTCGCAGTTATACGCTGCACGCGGTGAAGGAGCCAGGGCTAAGGACTCGGCAACTCTGAGCATAGCCCACTCCTCATCAGGTTCTAGAGAGGTTGGCACGCGGTTCTCGCCAGTGCCGCACGGAGAAGGCTATGAGTCCGAGCCTGCTTGCCCTCTATAATCGCGCCTCTGCCGCGGGAGTTACCATGAGCGTTTTACCCATCGAGGCCGCCCTTCCGGCCCTGCTTCAAGCCCTCTCTGATCGCGACGAAGTCGTGCTTGAAGCGCCACCGGGCGCGGGTAAAACCACGCGCGTGCCACTGGCGTTACTGACGCAGCCTTGGCTTGGTGGTAATACCATCCTCATGCTTGAGCCTCGCCGGCTGGCGGCGCGAGCGGCCGCGGAGCGCTTGGCCAGCCAGTTGGATGAACCTGTAGGCGAGACGGTGGGCTATCGCATTCGCCTTGAAAGCCGTGTAGGCCCACGCACCCGCATCGAAGTGGTCACTGAAGGCATCCTGGCGCGCCGCCTGCAGGACGACCCTGCGCTGGAAGGCGTCGGCCTAGTGATTTTCGACGAGTTTCACCTCAGAAACCTCGACGCCGACCAGGCCTTGGCCCTCACGCTTAATGGCCGGGAGCTGTTTCGCGACAAGGGTTCGCTCAAAGTGCTGCTGATGTCGGCCACGCTTGAGGGCGAGCGGCTCTCGCGCCTGCTCGACGACGCGCCCATCGTTACTAGCCAGGGGCGGATGTACCCCGTAGCGACCCACTGGGGCAAGCCATTCCAGCCCGGTGAGTACCTCGAGCCGCGTGTAGTTGCAGCCTGCCTTGATGCCCTTGAGCAGCAACACGGGAGCCTGCTGGTGTTCCTGCCAGGGCACGCCGAGATCCGCCGCGTGTATCAAAGCCTCCAGGAGCACCTCAGCCAAGGTGGCCTGGCGCAGTCACAATCTGTACTGCTGTGCCCGCTCCACGGTGAACTCGACCTGAACCAGCAGCGCGCGGCTATTGACCCTGCGCCACCGGGAACGCGGAAAATCGTGCTCGCCACTAATATTGCTGAAACCAGCATCACCATCGATGGGGTGCGCGTGGTGATTGACGCAGGCCTTGAGCGGGTACCGCGTTTCGATCCACGCAGTGGCATGACCCGGCTCGACACCCAACGCCTCTCCAGGGCCAGCGCCACCCAACGCGCCGGGCGAGCGGGGCGGCTTGAGCCAGGGGTGTGTTATCGCTTGTGGTCTGAAGCGCAGCACGACCAACTGGCCGCGTTCAGTGCACCAGAAATTCTTCAGGCCGACCTTGCCGGGCTGGCCTTGCAGCTGGCGCGCTGGGGCGTACAGCCGGCTCAGCTCAAGTGGCTCGATGCCCCGCCCACCGCAGCTTTTTCTCAGGCCTGTGAACTGCTACGCCGGCTGGGCGCCCTGCGGCTTGATGGGCAGCTCACCCAGCACGGCCAAGGCATGGCAGACCTCCCGGCTCATCCGCGTATCGCCCACCTGTTGCTGCGCGGGCATGATCTGGGCCTGGCCGCCCAGGCCGCTGACATCGCCGCGCTCTTGGGCGAGCGTGACATCCAGCGTGGCGGGGGCGCCGACCTGCACGGCCGCCTTAGCCTGTTGTCAGGGGAGGCGCGTGCGCAGCGCAGCGAACACAGTGGCGTCCAGCGAGCGAAACAACTGGCGCGCCAGTACCGCTCGTTTTTGCGCGGCACTCCGGCCCAGGCAGTTTCAGCCCCTGAGCACCCTAAATGGGTGGGCTGCCTCCTGGCGCTCGCCTACCCCGACCGCATCGCTCAGCAACGCCGGCCCGGCGGTGGCGAGTACCGGCTGAGCAACGGCCGGGCGGCGATGTTCTCCGAGCCCGACGCACTGATGAAGCACCCATGGTTGGTTATTGCAGACCTGGGCAGCCGCCAGGGGCAGCGTGAGGAGCGTATTTACCTGGCCGCAGAGCTTGCGCCTGCGCTCTTCGAAACAGTGCTGGCCGATCAGGTTACCCAAGTAGACGAGCTGGAGTGGGATGAGCGAGAGGGCGTGTTGCGTGCCGAGCGCCAAACCCGCGTTGGCACGCTTGTGCTGGCTACCGCGCCGTTGGCCCACCTGGATGAAGGGCTGCGTAGCCAAGCGCTGGTCAATTACGTGCGCCGTAAAGGCCTGGAGTTACTGGCCTGGACAGCCGAACTGCGCCAATGGCAAGCCCGCATCGCACTGCTGCGCAGCCTGGACCTGCAGCAACAGGGCCACAGTGAATGGCCCGACCTCAGTGACGCCACCTTGCTGGCGACCCTGGAGGGCTGGTTGATGCCCTACCTAGGGAACGTTAAGCGGTTGAGCCATTTCGCACAGCTCGACGTGTCGTCGATCCTACGCAACCTGTTGCCCTGGCCGCTACCCCAACAGCTTGAAGCCCAGGCCCCGCAAACCCTCCAGGTGCCTTCCGGATCGAACATTCGGATCGACTACAGCGAGCAACCGCCCATCCTGGCCGTACGCTTGCAAGAGCTGTTCGGGCTGGCGGACACGCCACGCATCGCCAACGGCCGGCAAGTGCTCAAGCTGCACCTGCTGTCCCCCGCGAGGCGGCCGGTGCAAGTGACGCAGGACTTGGCCAACTTCTGGCGCACCACCTACAGCGAGGTAAAAAAAGACCTGAAGGGCAGGTATCCCAAGCATTACTGGCCAGAAGACCCCCTCGTGGCCGAGGCCACTGCGAGGGCCAAACCGCGGGGGACGTAGGTTAAACAATGAAGAGTTGCCTGATTGCGCATCGAGACGTTCTATCAAGCTCCAGAGAAGCGTCCGCGTTTCCTGGTCTATGTCTGACGTATGCATTGGTGTGCTAACGACGCAAAGCCTCTCTAGCCGCAGATCAGGTCGATACAGGTTTCAAGGGTTCGTTTTCTAATCAAGATGTGAAGGCTGATTGGCGCACGTATACCTGCCCGTCAAATAACAACCGGGCTGTTCGTACTAAACCGCACCCGGCAAGTTGCCCATTTATCACACGTAGATGTACGCTGAATTCACCTGTTGGATGCTCTACTGACAACTGCTGCTCATCCAGGTCAGCCGTTCGGGCGAGCCCCTCTGCAACTGTTCCTTTGACAAGGCAGGCGGATGCTACGCTGACCGCGCCAAACACCCCAATCGAGGCATGACACTTATGAGGGATGAAGCTGCGGCTACTGATTGCCCCACCCGCAGCTGGGGGCGCAATCAGAACCATTTTCGGCACTGTGCGGTGAGTGACATCGCCTAGGTTCATCCGCATTCCAGCCTGTAGGCGGATAGCCTCTACACGACGTTTCAGGTCGAAGTTAGCATCCAGGCTTTCACAACTTTCATACCCGGTACAGCCAAGATCGGCAGCACGGATAAGCACCACGGGCATGCCGTTGTCGATACACGTCACTTCGATATGGTCGAACTGATCAATAGGGCTACCTGTTGGCAGCAAGGCCCCGCAGCTTGAACCCGCAATATCATTAAACTCGACAACAACCGGTGCAGCTGTCCCAGGGACACCATCAATCTTGACATCGCCGTCGTAATTCACAGTGTCGTCCGGTGTTTGAATAATCGCGGTTGCAGTTTGCCCGGTATTTTCCATAAAAATGCTAACAGCAGTATGTTGTCCCTGAATGGCTACCAAGCCGCGCTCAATGGCAAAAGGGCCAACGCCAGAAAGAATATTGCCGCAGTTTTGCCCGTAGTCCACGCGCGCATCACCCACCGCGACTTGGGCAAACAAGTAGTCAACGTCCACACCTGGTCGATGCGAGCGCCGGATAATCGCTACTTTGCTGGTCAATGAGTCCGCGCCGCCAATCCCGTCAATCTGTCGCACGTCTGGCGACCCCATGGCTGCTAGCAGTACGCTGTCCCGTATCTGAGAATCGGCCGGTAGGTCATCCGCCAGAAAGTAAGCGCCCTTGGAAGTACCGCCGCGAATCAGCAAGCAAGGAATACGGGCCTGGGCCATCGATCAGTCCTCCAGTTGCTCAAGCCTGTCGACGTACTTCAGGCCTTTCTCTGCTAGCCGTTCACGCATCTTATAGATGTCCAGCCCTAGCTCACCTGCCGCCAGGCGCAGACGCTTTTGCTCTTCGAGGTCTGCTCGTTTGCGGCTACTGTCGACGACACGACCCAACTCTCCACGGCGGACCACTACAACCCCATCATCATCGGCCAGGACCACATCACCCGGGTTGACCAGTTGCCCGGCGCAGACCAAAGGGATGTTTACCGAGCCCAGGGTTTCTTTAATAGTGCCTTGAGCGTGAACTGCTCGAGACCAGACGTGGAAACCCATCTCACGCAATGTTTTCGTATCACGAACGCCCGCGTCGATAATCAGACCGCGAACACCGCGGGCCTGCAGCGAGGTTGCGAGAAGGTCTCCAAAAAAACCATCGGTGCACGGAGAGCTTGGAGCCACGACCAGAACGTCGCCAGGGTTACATTGCTCAACTGCCACATGGAACATCCAGTTGTCACCGGGCGCGACAAGCACGGTTACTGCCGACCCACTCATGGCGATGTCACGCTGTATTGGACGAATCTCGGAGGCGAATAACCCTTTGCGACCTTGCGCTTCATGTACTGTAGCGACGCCGTATTGGGTCAACTCATCGATAAGAGCTGGATTGGCGCGTTGAATGTTCCGTACCACAACGCCAGTTTTACCTACCAGGTTACTCATCCCAGATTCTCCGTTACGCGCGGGAAGATACTTTCATACCCCTCGCCATAAATGATGTCCTTGTTAGCGGTAATACCGATGTTGCGTTTAGCCTGCACGCCGCGCTGTAAAGCCACGCGGGTATAGTACTCCCACAGGTGCTCCTGGCCTGCCATGCACTGGATCGCAGCGTACTTTTTGTCCCATACGGAGGTAATGTCCAGCAGCACGTCGGGCTTCCACTCACACTGTTCAGGTTGGTGAGGTTCGAAACTGTAAACAGGAGGTGCGCCCACGATTTTTTCGCCTGGCTTGTAGCCTTCGGCCTGGGCAATGATTCGCGCTTCCTGAGCCAAATGTATCGCCAATGGATGATCGTAGTTGTAAGGGTCTTTTAACGAATGACTCAAAACGAACTCAGGTTGTACCTTCCGGAATACATCGGCCAGACGAAATAGCGTCTCTTTGTCGGCTCGCATCGGGTAGTCGCCAATGTCGAAAAACTCAACGGTAGCGCCCAGAATGTCGGCGGCCGCTTGAGCCTCCTCTCTTCTGGCTTCCTTCACCCTGCTCTCCGTCATATCAGCCCCTTTTCGCCAAAGCTTTGCCGACTCACCCCGTTCACCAAATGACAAGCAAACGATATGCATGGCATACCCCTGTGAAGCATGCAGTGCGATGGCACCGCCGGCACGCCAGACAAAGTCCGCCGAGTGAGCGCTCACGACCAGCGCGGATTTTTGGATTGTATTATTCATAACGGGCAGGCTCCCTTATTCGTCTGTAGAGATGCTGACAGGCTTGCCAAAAGGGGACTAATGCGTAAGGCTGGTGCATCCATGCGTTTTCTTTATTGAAGATTCTTCAGTGGCGAGGCGGAAATGTTAGAAACAACACTTCCACATTTGATGCAAATTCGAGCATTTATCCGCATTGCCGACGAGGGAAGCGTGTCGCGTGCGTCTGAAGGCCTGTTGCGAGCGCAGTCTGTCGTGACCCGTGCAATTCGCGATCTGGAACAAAGCCTCACGGTGCCTCTGTTCGAACGCCATGCCAGCGGCATGCTACTTACCCCTTATGGCAAGGCCATTTTGCCGCGTGCCCGGCGAGTCATGTTGGAGCTTGAGTCGATACCCGCAATACTTGGACATGCGCCCCACGAGCCGCTTTATCTTCTAAATACCCGACGCTTGCAGATTTTCGTAAAGCTATGTGAAACGCAGCACATGCAAACAGTCGCGCGGTCCTTCAATCTCACTCAGCCGGCGATTAGTGCGGCGCTGAGAATGTTGGAAGATGGCGCTGACAAGTCCTTGTTCGAAAGAACCGCCAGAGGTTTGCGACCCACCCGAGCCAGCAGTGAAATTCTCTATCCGATACGCCGAGCCTTGAATGATCTACGCCACGTTCGTGCCGATGTGGCCATGGTCAAAGGCTCTCTTCAAGGGTTGGTCACGGTAGGCGCGCTACCGTTGGGGCGCACGCGTGTACTCCCGGAGGCTTTCATCCGCTTGTTATCCGATCACCCTGGCATTCGAATTTCCACAAATGAAAGTCCTTTCAATTTGTTAGCCTTGGAATTACGCGCCGGGGATGTGGATTTCATCTTTGGTGCGCTGCGTGGGCAGGATTACGCGAGTGATTTACATGGCGAAAAATTGTTGACTGAAGAAATGGTTATCTTGGCTGGGCGTAACCATCCGTGGTTGAGTCGACCCGTAAGTTTGGATGATCTGAGTAAGGCCAGATTGGTACTGCCGAGAGCCGATACACCAGCCAGGCTATTGCTGGAAACCCATTTCGCCCAATTGGGCCGAAAGGCGCCAGAACCCGTCGTAGAGACGGGTGATATGGCAATTATCAGAGGGCTACTTATGCGCTCGGACCTGTTGGCGATCGTATCCGAGCACCAGTTGGAGTACGAAATCGCTTCTGGTGAACTGCAGCGGCTGAATTTGCAGCTACAGGACACCCACCGTTCCATCGGGCTCATATACAGAACCAATGGCCTGCATTCACCTGCTGCGGAAGCACTCATCAAAAAAATCCGCGAGGTAACTCAAGAGGTACAGGACAGCAGTTAAAGTACTTTGGTCGGCGTCTTTCCAGCCACTGAGTACATTACCTGCTGATTCCGAGTTTTCTGGAATTCATCCAAGGTCATTCCTTTCATCGCCGCATAGATGTGCAAATTGGAAATACCAATAACCGCACCTAGCTTTTCCAGTAAAAAGAAAATGACGCCATAGTGAATCAGGCCTCGCCAATCCCGGGTTTGAACCAACTGTTGCTCTTCTTCGGATAATTGATGCTCGTCGAACAGTGCCTGCGGCTCCTGGAGGAACCGCTCGCGCCAGCACGGATCAATAAGGTTATGCAGAAAACGATTCAGTCGATAACCTTTATGGCTACGCTCCAGCGTGAACGGGTAGGTGCCTTGAAGTTTCTCCACGCCCGCCAATTGGTGGTTAATGTGATCGCGGTGACGCTGCATTGTGTCCACGGACGCTTGGCGAGATTGATTCTCCAAGAGCAGTGTAGCGATTCCCGTCATGGACGGCAGATAGTAATCCTTATGCAAAACCTTGACATTGGCCGATAAGGCTCCACGCATGATAAGCCACGTAATTACTTCCGAACCCTCCATGCCGCCCAGCGTGGCATATTCTGCAAGGGTAATTTCAGTAAGTCGCTCTGGATCATTAACGAACAGATCGACGAACTGCTCGTCCCACTCCGGGTTGTTGAAGCCACAGCGTTCGCCGTGCACCTGATGCGAAACCCCGCCCGTGGCAACGATCGCGACACTCAAGTCGTCCGGGAAGCTCTCGATGGCTCGGCGCAATGCTTTACCGAGGTTGTAACATCTCTTTGCTGAGGGAATCGGAAATTGCAGCACGCCAACCTGTAATGGGACCACTTCTACCGGCCAGCCATCCTTAAACTGCATAAGCGCGGACATCGGTGAAAATAGGCCGTGATCCACTGGTTTATCACGGAAAAAAGACATGTCGAATTCATCAGCCATCAAACTGTTACCAATGTGACGTGATAAGGCTGCATGTCCACCAATTGCCGGGAGGTCGCGCCTACCTCCTCCTTCGTCCGCTACCTCATAGCGTTCATCCACTCCCAGCGCAAAGGCGGAATAGTGATCGAAAAAGAATGAAGTGACGTGATCGTTAAAGATGTAGAAAAGCACGTCTGGCCGCTTATCGGTCAACCAACGCTTGATGGGCTTGAAGCTTTCAAAAATGGGCGACCAAGCAGCTTCTTCCTGTTTGTCATGATCGACAGCGAAGCCGATCGTCGGCGTATGTGAAACGGCTAGTCCGCCGATGATTCGAGCCATGTCAGGCCTCCGGGATTAAAGGTGTAACCCTGCGCGCTTAAGACGCTGGGCATGTTTAATGGCCCAGTTGAGCGCTCAACCGGCCCGAATTTACTTTAGGCCCTGTCATGATGGCGATAGCGGCCAATACGGCAGGGATACCGAGTACGGCAAAAATCACATTCATTGGCAGTCCCAGGCTTAACAAGGCGCCACCACTTAAGGATGCCAGGATACCGCCTGTTCTACCTACGCCTAGCATCCAGCTAACACCCGTCGCTCTAAACTCGGTTGGGTACTGGCCAGGCGCAAATGCATTTAGCCCTGTTTGTGCACCATTGATACAGAACCCGGCAGCGAATACCAACGCGCCCAGTGCGGTGTCCCCCACTTCAACAAAACTCAATGCAAAGGGCACCGCTTAGGTATGCGACAGCAATAACGGCTTTAGGGTTGAACCGATCCAACGCCGCGCCTACGAGGACAATGCCAATAAGCCCTCCAAATTGAAACATGGCTGTAACGATGGCAGCTCGCTCAAGGCTCACTCCGGCATCTTTGATCAACGTAGGCATCCAGCCGGTCAAAAGGTAGATGACCACTAGCCCCATGAAATACGTACACCACAAACTCAGGGTACGGCCACGGTAGTGAGGGGCAAACAAGCGCCCGACCGCATTCCCTGATTTTTTGTCCGATACAGAATTTTTTGAGAACACTACCGTTTCCGGAAAGGCCCCACCCATGCGTCGCAGTACTGCCATGATACGCGGCCTTGGAAATTCGCGGTTGATCATTAGGTCTACGGATTCCGGCAGTAGGAAGTAGAGAACCGGCAATAGCAGGATCGGCAAAATTCCCCCTAGCAACAGTACAGCGTGCCACCCAAATTGAGGAACCACCCAGGCAGAGACAAACCCGCCTGACGCCGATCCTAGACCGAACCCCATGAACATCAACGTAATTAATAAGCCGCGGAGACGCTGGGGGATATATTCTGATAAAAGCGTCGTGCTGTTTGGCATTGCCGCACCCAAGCCAAGGCCGGTTAGAAATCGTAATGCAGCCAATTCTATTGGCGTAGTGGCAAACGCACTTAGGCCGCTGAAAACAGCAAAAGCGGCGACCGAGCAGAGTAGCACACGTCGACGTCCAAAACGATCCGAGTAGGGGCCTGATACAAGCGCGCCTACTGCCAGACCCACCATCGCGGCTGCCATGATGGGACCAAAGGCTGCACGCGAAATACCCCAGTCCTGAACAATGGATGGTGCGATAAAACCCATGATTGCAGCATCTAACCCGTCAAACGTAACGATAAGAAAGCATAGGATCAGGATCATCCACTGATAGGATGTAACGGGACGCCCATCGATCCACTGCTTGATGTCAACGGCAGAACTGTTCATGGATTTGCCTATTATTTATTATTGAGGTGAGTCTGCTTTCGTGATAAAGGCCTTATCTGTAGCCATATTTTAAAATCAAATGTGGCCAGGCTTCGTGTGTCAATTTTTTAGATCAAAAATCGCTTTTATTTATTGGCCATATGTATGGATTCGTTACTTGGGTATAGAGCGTCTACCAGGTGCTGCCAGTTGAAGGGCTCCTTGTAGCTGATTCGCTGAGCCGCCATTGCGTCGACCAACCCCCGCTGAGTTGCGACGATGGCTTGGCTCATGGTTGGCGTTACTCCAACATCCGAGGCGGTCTTCGCTACTTCTTCCATCTCCTCTGCACGCCGTCTGCCGTGCTCGGCAACCCGGCTAATTAAATAATGCGGCTGTGCGGCATTCCACCCCATCTCCGGGAAGCTCTTATGCAGCGATGCGAGCACCATCTCTTCGGCGTCATATTTCCGCGCAGTGGAGAGACACTCGGTGGTAAGTGCCTCCAGGCCCTTGATCATAATGCTCCGGCACATCTTGATAGCCGATGCGACCCCTATGCGATCAGCCACGACTCGGGCGTTGAAACCTAGTGGCTCAAGCCATTCTGCCAATACGGCCGCTTCCTTGCCGCCGAGTAAAATTGGCGTTTGTAGTCGCTGAGGCGGGACCGGGGCCATAACCGCCGCGTCTATGTAATGAGCACCGCTAGCCTTCAGCGCTGCCTCAGCGGCCTGCTTGGTCGTGGGTGCTACAGAATTGATATCCATGAACAGCTGACCCGGTTGCAGTACGTTGGCGAGCCCCTGTGCAACGGACAATGCAGACCCTGCGGTCACCGCCGAAATCACCAGCTGTGCATTCTGAACAGCCGAAGCAGCGGATTCACAGACTTCAACTTTAGCCATTTCCGCCTTCGCGTTGACTGTATCGCGCCGGGCCGGGTCGTCGAGTAGCCGGTCGTAAATTCGAACATGAACGCCCTTTACAGCCAGATCCTCGCCAAAAATGCCACCGGCTTCGCCAAAACCAATTAACGCGACGCGCTGTAATAAGTTGGTCATAGTCATTTTGCAATGTTCTCCACGGGCTCAGAAGCTCTTTCAGGTACAAGTTGATCGGGGATCAGGCAGGCATTGAAACGCTGCTGGTCAAAAAGTTTTTCCCAGCGGCAAATTACAAATACTGCAACGCTGTTGCCGATCACATTGGTTGTCGAAGTGGCGATGGCAAGCACCCTGTCAATCCCGAATAACAATCCAAGTGAGCCCAGAGGTAGAACCCTGACCGATTCGAGGGTCGCGGCCAATTTGATCACTGCGCCGCCTGCCGCGCCTGCGCCGCCTTTGGATGTCAAAAGCATCACGGCAAGCAGGCTCAGTTGTTGTTCCCACGTCAAGGTGGTGTCGGTAGCCTGAGCCAGGAATCCCAAGCCACAGGCCATGTATAGGCAAGCACCATCAATGTTGAAGCTGTACCCGGCCGGTAAGACAAAACCCACGACAGCTTCATCGCAACCTGCCTGGGTTAGCTTTGTCACCAACTTTGGAAATGCAGCTTCGCTAGAGGCAGTGCCCATGGCGATCACGGCTTCCTCTTTGATTACCCGAAGTATCTTGATGATGGAAAAGCCGGCCAGGGCCGCCACGCTGCCTAAAATCAAGAATATGAAGATAAGTACGCTAGCGTAATAGGTGAGGATGTAGCGAATCAGATAAAGCAGAGTCTCGGACCCAAAGCTGCCTACAGCCGCCGCCATAGCGCCAAAAGCACCGATGGGGGACAGCCGCATGATGTAGGCCAATAACTTGAAGGTGACGGTCTGCCCCTCATTCAACAAGCGCATCCCAACCCAATCTGGCTTGGCGCAGCGCGCCAGCGCCAGGCCTGCCAGAATCGAGATGAATAATATTGGCAAAATGTCGCCCTCGACGAAGGCGGAAACCAACGTCTTGGGAATGATCGAAAGGAAAAAATGTTCAAAACTGAAGCCGCCATTTGACATGGCCGCGTTCACGCTGGCGGCCTGGCTAGCCGCTAGGCTATCGCCCATGCGTGCGTGCAGTCCGTCACCAGGGCGCACCAGCGAAACCACTGTGAACCCCACCAACATCGCCAAGCTGCTAACTACCTCAAAGTAAATCAACGTTTTGATGCCAATTCTTCCCAGCCGACGGAAGTCACCAATGTGGGCGATACCATGAACGACAGTGAAAAAGATTATTGGCCCCAGTAGCATTTTCAGGAGAGCAATGAAAGCTGTCCCAAGGGGCTTCATCTTTATGGCAACTTCGGGAGCAAGCAGGCCGAGTGCGATGGCTAATGCCATTGCGATAAGTACCTGTATATAAAGCTTTGCGAGTAGTTTCATAGAGCTCTCGACATTTATTTTTTTTGTCGAGGACAAGGGTGGCACGAGCGGCCACCCGAGGATAATGCGTTCAGCTTGTAGTGCTATACCTTTCACTTATCGCAGTGTTGGCTTCGGAGGGGCTTGGCGCCATAGTGTCAGCGGCCGTCAGGTCTGCGCCTGTGGCGTTGGGTAGGCAAAGCGCTGCAATAAAGCCTATCAGGTAAGAGCTGATTGCGAAGGTGCCCATCGCAGCAGGCAAACTCATATGAACAGAGGCGAAACCTACCGCGGCAGGCATGATCGACCCGAAGCCGCGGCCGAAGCTTGTACAGAACCCTGCGCCATTGGCACGCATACGGGTTGGATAAAGCTCTGAGAAGGTCAGGGGTAAGCCGGAAGCGAGCCCTCCCTGGAACGCGCCTAATAGTAGGCCCATCGCCAGAATGACATTCATGGGAAGACGCGCAAACATGTAAATCGACACGACCACGGCCTGACAGAAAAGAAACACCATGAAGGCTCTGCCCCGGCCGATCCGATCACTAAGCAGGCCGTAAATAAAGGGCCCGATCAGGGAGCCGATGATGTTCACTGCCAGATAACCAGATGTGGAAGCGATAGGAAGATTCAATACAGTACGCATATAAGTGGGAAGCCAGGTGATCATGATGTAAGCCCCACCAAAGATCCCGCTGGCCAAGATGGTACTGATGATTGTTACTCGACGATGCTCTTTTGCGAAAATGGCCTTGATGTCAATACCTGTGGAGGTTTTGCGACTTTGGTTGAATGCTGAAGACTCAGGAACCAGCCTGCGGATAAACCAGATCAGCAGCGCAGGGAGCAACCCAATCGCAAAAAACGCACGCCAGGCAATATCTTCAGGCAGAAAATTGAACAATACCGGCATGGTGGCGAGGGAGATCGCATAGCCAACCGCATACCCACTCTGAACCGAAGCCGCGACTCGGCCGCGTAAAGCGGGTTTGATTGCTTCGCTGATCAGCACTGCGCCTACGACTGCTTCGCCGCCATAGCCAATGCCTTGTAAAAAACGAACAGGCAAAAAACTCCAGAAGCCCGTGCAGAGCGCGCCCATGCACGTGAATATCGCAACCCAAAGCACAGTACCCTGCATCACTTTGATGCGCCCGTAACGGTCAGCCAGCATCCCCGCAACCCAGCCACCTAGTGCACTACCAATCAGCGATACGGAGCCAAGAAGGCCAGCGTCGGACTTGGTTAAGCTTAGGACGGTCATGAGTACTGGCATCATTAACGCGAAAATCGTCGCGTCCATGGAGTCGAGTGTAAATCCGCCAAAACACGCCCAGTAGGTACGCTTTTCGGTGGAGGTAAGATCGGAATACCAACCTAGTCGCATGTGCTCATTCCTTGTTTTTATGGCAATGAGGACAAGCTATAGGGCCGCGGCTGAATACATGGCTTGAATGCTTTATCGAGCGAACGCTTCTTTTTATAAGGGGATAACTCGTCCGCTCTCAACAGAGCCTGTGGATGACCCACTTCTACAGGTCGAACTCGCCCCGATCTTGCGCAGCCTGTTGGTTAGCCCGATTCCCTGGCACAAGCGGCGCTACACCTGCTTCGACGATAAGGCCATCGCCCATTTGCCTGATGGTGCTGGCCACGTCAGTGTCACGTCAATCCAAGCACCCCTAGAAAAAACTGAACTCCAAGCCAGACGGTGCCCCCTAACGCAGTGAATAGATTACAAGCGCTGGTACATGGCTGCCTCTAGGGCCCACAGGGCCGTCCACTTGGGAGATACACGATGACTGACGTAAACAAAGAAAACATCAGCGTACTGAACGACCTGATCGAAACCTCTAAAGATGGCGAAGCCGGTTTCAAGGATCTGGCCGAACACACCAAGAACCCTGAACTGAAAGCGATCTTCACCAGCGCTGCTGGCGACACCGCTGCCGCTGCGGCCGAGCTACAGGGCCTGGTTCGTCAACTGGGCGGCGATCCCGAGACCACCACCAGCGTGGCCGGTGACCTGCACCGCCGTTGGGTAGACCTTAAGTCGGCCGTTACGGGCAAGGATGACGAAGCCCTGCTGAACGAAGCCGAGCGCGGTGAAGATGTGGCCAAAAAGAGCTACAAAAAAGCACTGGAAAACACTGATATCACTGCAGACGTCCGTGCTGTTATCCAGAAGCAATTCGACGGCGTGATGCGCAACCACGACAAGGTTAAGGCGCTGCGCGACCAAGCTCGCGCCCAGAAGTAAGCACCCTTGCGGGGCGGTACCCTATGGGCTGCCCTGGCCTTCCTCCCGAGACACAAGCCCTTCCCCCGCCACAGACTTCGTAGCAACACGTCGCCGCCTAAACCCGCTAAGTCATTGCCCTTCCCTCTGTCGCATGTGCCGCTGCCTTGGAGGCAAATAACCGTATCCCCCCCAGGTAACGGTTCCGTAGAACGCTATTTATAAAATATAATCGATCTCATTCACATTTGAGGATGGCGATGATGATCGATCTTGCGGGGTCGAACGCTCGGGCGTTCAACACGCTGTATCACGACAACCGCGGCTGGCTTGAGCAGTGGCTCAGCCGCCGCGTAGGCAGCGCCTGGGATGCGGCCGACCTCAGTCAGGATACCTTCATTCGCGTGTTGGCCAGCCCCCAGCCGGTTGCCGAGCTGCAGGAGCCGCGTGCCTACCTCAAGACCATCGGCAAGCGCTTGCTGGTCAATTACTACAAGCGTCGCAGCCTGGAGCAGGCCTACCTGGAAACGCTTGCACAGTTGCCGGAGCACTGTGCGCCGTCGCCAGAGCAGCATTGGCAAGTGCTTGAGCAGCTGCATGCGCTGGATGAACTGCTCGATGGGTTGCCAGTGGCGGTGCGCCGGGCGTTTCTGCTCAGCCAGCTCGAAGGCTTGGGGTATCGCGAGATCGCCGAGCGCCTGGCGCTCAGCGAGCGCACCGTTAAACGCTACATGGCGCAAGCCTACGAGCACTGCCTGCTGGTAGAGCTGTGCTAGCGCTTGATCCTGCCGAGGACGCCAAGCGTGTCGCCCGGTCAGCGGCCCGCTGGCGGGTGTGCCTGGAGGCCGGCGAGGCCACTGAGCAGGAGTTGGCACAGTTGCAGCGCTGGCGTGAGGCCAATGAGGCCCATGAGTTGGCCTGGCAGCGGGTGTTGGCGCTCAAGGGGCGGTTCCAGTCATTGCCGCCGGCCTTGGCGATGGCCAGCCTCGACCGGCCACCTTCCAGCCGCCGTCAGGTACTCAAAGGCGTGTTTGGCTTGGCCATGGCCCTGCCCGCGGGCTGGCTGGTAACGCGCGAGCTACCACTCGATACCTGGCGAGCGGATGTCACTACCGGCACCGGCGAGCACCGCCTCATCACGTTGGCAGACGGCAGTGTCGTGCAGCTCAATACGGCCACGGCCGTGAACATCGACGCGCAACAGCGCCGCTTGACGCTGCTACGTGGCGAGATTGCCGTGCGCAAGGTCGGTACAGCGCCCATCGGCATTCGCACCGTCGCGGGGGAGGTGCTGCTTCACGAAGGAGAGGTTGGGCTTTACCAACAGGGCGACCACTGCCAGTGCTCGGTGTTTTCGGGTTACGTGGACATTCAGCCCACCGGCGCTGCGCCGCGGGTGGTACGTGCCGGGCAGCGTGTGCGCCTGTCTAACGCCGGCGCAGGCCCTATTACCCCCTTCGATGTCAGGCGCCCTGGCTGGCGCGACGGCGTGATCGTGGCCCTGGATCAGCCATTGGGTGATTTCCTGCGGGAGCTGGACCGCTATCGCCCCGGCGTGCTGCGCTGGCGGCCCGAACTGGAAGCCTTGCGCGTGACCGGGAGTTTTCGCGTGGATAACCCCGACCACGTACTGCACCTGTTGGCCAGTACCTTGCCGGTGACGGTGCAGTGGCGCACACGCTATTGGGCCACAGTGATGCCGCGAGAAAAAATTGCATGAAGGCTGTCCCCTTTTTTCGACTCGCTTGTCATGGGGAGGTAAGCACATCCAAAGAGCCTCCGTTCATGCCCGCACGGCCCCCTTGTTCGTTACCGCTTCCTGGCCGCAAGCCTTCGGCGTTGTCCAGCCGTACCTTGTACCTCAGCCTGCTGCTCGGCCTTATGCCCTTACCGTTACAAGTGGCGTTTGCCGAGGCCAGCGCCCGCCCTTACAGCGTGCCCAAAGGCGACCTTGCCTCGGCTCTTACCCGGTTTGCCAGCCAGGCGGGCGTCAGCCTGTCGGTAGACCCTGCCTTGGTCAATGGTCGCCAGAGCGCCGGGCTTTCCGGTGAGTACAGCGTGGAAAGCGGCTTCGCTACGTTGCTGGCCGGCACTGGCTTGCAGTTGCAGGCCGTAGGGCAGGGTGCGTATACGCTAGTAGCCGTGCCGCACCAAGGCGATGTGGTTGAAATTGCCCCTACTACCGTCACCGGGGCCTACGGTGCTGCCAGCGACACGGCCGGTATGCCCTATGCGGGCGGCCAGGTGGCACGCCGTGGTTCACAAGGGCTGCTAGGGGCGCGGGACTTCATGGACACGCCCTTCAGCATGACTACTTACACCAGCGACACGGTCAAGAACCAGCAGGCACGTACCTTGGGGGACCTGGTTGCCAACGACCCGGCCGTGCGCACCACCAACCCTGCAGGCGGGCGTTACGAGCAGTTCACCATCCGTGGCTTCAGCCTGTTCAACAGTGACGTAGCGTATAACGGGCTGTATGGAGTGTTGCCGACGTATTCCATCGACATGGAAATGGCCGACCGGGTAGACATCCTCAGGGGCCCGAGCCAGCTCATCAACGGCATTTCCCCGCGCGGCAGCGTAGGCGGCGGTATCAACGTAGTGCCCAAGCGCGCTACCGATACGCCCATTTCCGAGTTCACCGGCAGCTACGCCTCGGGCAGCCAGGCGGGCGGTGCCGTGGACATAGGCCGCCGCTTCGGCGAAGACAACCAGTTCGGTTTGCGCCTCAACGCCGTCAAGCAGGCAGGTGATACCCGCTGGGGCAACCAAAGCATCGACCGCGAGATGGCGGTACTGGGGCTGGATTTTCGCGGCGACCGGCTGCGGCTGTCGGCCGACCTTGGGCATACCGAGCGTGACACCGACGCGCCTCAGGAACGCGTGCAGGTAGGCGCCAACGCCCGGGTGCCAGGCGCCAACCATGTGCGGGACAACTACGCTCAACGTTGGAGCAAGGCGCAGACCGAAGACACCTTCGGCACCTTCAGCGGCGAGTTCGACGTCAGTGATTCCATGATGGTGTACGGCGACGTGGGCGCCCGTGAGAGCGACCATGATTTCCTGCGGCACAATGTGTCGGTCACCAATGACGCCGGGGATTTCCGCGTACAGCCGCGGGACTTCGCACGTGACGAAAGCGTCCGCACCGCCACGGCAGGTGTGCGCAACAGGTTCCAGACCGGCCCGGTCAGCCACGAGGTGAACCTGGCCGCCAGCTACTTCTACATGGACTTCACCAACGGCGGTGCCCGCTATGCCGAAGGAGCCAGCAACCTTTACGACCCGGTAACCACACCAACCCCGGGCGATATCACCAAAAAGGACGCCAAGGTCTATACCGAGAACCGCTTCACCGGGGTGGCGCTGTCCGACACGCTGGGCTTTTTCGATGACAGGCTGCTGCTGACCCTGGGCGGCCGCTGGCAGCGCGTGAAAGTGGACGACTGGAAAGACGGCGTGAAAGGCGATACGGCCTACGATGAAGAAAAATTCTCGCCGTCGGCGGGCGTGTTGTACAAGGTCACCGATGAGCTGTCGCTGTACGCCAACTACCTGGAAGGCCTGAGCCAGGGCAAGATCGCGCCCTCCACCTCGAACAACGAAGATGAGATCTTCCCACCCTTCATCAGCCGCCAGGTAGAAGTAGGGGCCAAGTATGACCTGGGCGCCCTGGCCATCACCGCTGCCGCGTTCCGTATCAAACAGCCCGCGTATGAAACCAACGCCGTTACCCGTACCTTCGGGCCTAATGGCAAGCGGGTGAACGATGGCGTCGAGCTGAGCCTGTTCGGCGAGCCGTTGAAAGGGGTTCGCCTGCTCGGCGGCGTGATGTACATCGACAGCGAGCTGACCCACACCGCCGGCGGCACCTACGACGGTAACCGGGCGCCTGCCACGCCCAAATTCAATGTCAACGTGGGCGCAGAATGGGACGTACCTGCCTTGCCAGGCTTTACCCTTACCGGCCGCGGGATCTTCTCCAGCTCCCAGTACCTGGACCAAGCCAACACCAAGGAAATCGACAGTTGGCAGCGGCTGGACATCGGCGCTCGCTACGCCTTCAAGGTGCAGGGCAAGGCCGTCACCCTGCGTGCCAGCGTAGAGAACGCGCTGGATAAGCGCTTCTGGGCGTCGGCCGGTGCATCGGATGACAGCGAGCCAGGCCTCACCCTTTCTACCCCTAGAACCTACCTGGTGTCTGCCACTGTGGGCTTCTGAGCGTTAAACGCCCCACGCGGGGCAGCCTAATGGAATAAACAAAGGCTCAAGGATGACGGGGGCGCCGCTGAGGCGCTCCGCTTGTTACGTGATGTATCACCTACTGATGAGTGCATGACCCATTTCCGGAGGCTGCTGATGGCCTTCGAACAGAAAGAGGAACGCACCATGCTAAGTGAAAAAATTGCCCCGCTTGCTCACCCCGAGCCAGCGGCGGCTGTGTTGAACAATGCCCATTACCTGGCACGCCAGGCCCGCTTTGAATCGAACGTGCGCAGCTACCCACGCAAGCTCCCCTTGGCCATCGCCAAGGCCCAGGGTGTGTGGGTAACGGATGTGGAAGGCAAGCGCTACCTTGATTGCCTCGCAGGCGCCGGCACCCTTGCGCTGGGCCATAACGCGCCCGAAGTCATCGAAAGCCTGACCCGCTTCCTGGCCTCCGGTACACCCTTGCATACCCTGGACCTCACCACGCCGGTGAAGGACCGCTTCAGTGAAGCCTTGCTGGCCCTGCTGCCAGGCCAAGGGCGCGAGTATTGCCTGCAGTTCTGCGGGCCTTCAGGGGCCGATGCAGTCGAGGCCGCGCTCAAGCTGGCCAAAACCCTCACCGGGCGCAGCAACCTCATTGCCTTTAGCGGTGGGTACCACGGCATGACCCACGGCGCCTTGGCAGTGAGCGGCAACCACGGCCCTAAAAACGCTTTGGGGCCCTTGATGGCGGGCGTGCAGTTCATGCCCTACCCACACCTGTACCGTTGCCCTTTGGGTGTGGGAGGCGAGGCCGCTACCAAGGTAATGTGCGAGTACTTCACCCGCTTTATTGCGGACGTGGAGAGCGGCGTGTGCCTGCCTGCGGCCGTCATCGTCGAGGCCGTGCAAGGGGAAGGCGGTGTCAACCCGGCCCCCGATGCCTGGCTGCGTACCCTGCGTGAGGTCACCCGGCGCCACGGTATCGTGCTGATCCTGGACGAAGTGCAGGCAGGCTTTGGCCGTACCGGGACGATGTTCGCGTTCGAGCATGCCGGTATCGAGCCTGACATCGTGGTGATGTCCAAAGCGGTCGGCGGCGGCCTGCCGCTGGCGGTACTGGGCATTCGCCGTGAGCTGGACGCCTGGCAACCCGGTGCCCACAGCGGGACCTTCCGGGGCAACCAGATGGCGATGGCCAGCGGCCTTGCCACCTTGACCATCCTGCAACGCGACGGCCTGGCCGAGCGTGCCCGCCAGCGCGGCGAACGCTTGATGCACGATTTTGCGGCCCTGGCCGAGCGCTACCCGGCGATTGGTCAGGTGCGCGGGCGCGGCCTGATGCTGGGCCTTGAGATCGTCGATGAGCGTCAGCCCGCCGATGCACTGGGGGCCTTCCCCATGGACGCCCACCTGGCCGCCCTGATCCAGAAGCATTGTTTTGAACACGGGCTGCTTCTGGAGCGAGGAGGGCGCGAGGGCAGCGTAGTGCGCTTGTTACCGCCGCTGGTCATCAGCCCACAGGAGTGCGCCGAAGTGCTGGTGCGTTTCGAGCGGGCGCTGCACGTGGCGCTGGGTGAAGCCCGTGGTTAAGCCGGCGCGGCTGCACGCCGCCACCGATTACGCCTTGCTCGCTCCCGTGAGTGACGCACCCGTGTCTCTACCCGACGATAACCTGGCCAGAACAGCTCAAGTGGTCGCAGAGCTGGCCGCCACCCATGGGCTGCTCAACTGCCTGCTCAAAGAGTTTGCCCTTCCCGAACACCGCGTCACCTATGCCTGGCCGGCCCACGTACGCGGCATTGCGCCGGTGGGGTACCTGCGAGCGACCCAGGGCGGTGGCCTGCCCCTGCTCATCGACCTGCCCGAGCAACGGCAATTCTTCGTGCTGGTGGACCGCAAAAGCCCCCTTGGTAGCCAGCGCTACCTCAGCGATGTGTACTCGCGCATCAACGATGGCCCGTGGGGCTGCCCGCCATTCGCCGAGTTCGCCGCGCAACTGCTGGACGCTTGCCAGTGCATGGCGCATGCGCAAAACCCTGAGCTGCGCGAGCAGGTAATGCAAAGCCAGGCGGTGATCACGGCCATTGTGGCCCATCAACTGGCGGGCCAGGCAGCGGCCCCCTGGCGCGATTACCTGGCCAGTGAGCAGGGCCTGTACTTTGGCCACCCCAATCACCCCGCGCCCAAGGCACGGCAATGGCCGGCCCACTTGGCCCAGGAAACCTACGCCCCCGAGTTTGGCGCTCAGGCGCGGTTGCACCTGTTCGAGGTGCCCCGCGCCGGCCTTGAGGTTCACGCCAATGGCCTGGACCCTAGCCACGCACTGGCGGGCGTGGCCGATCAGCGCCTGGCCGCCGAGGGCCGCGCAGTGTTAAGCCTGCACCCGGTACAAGCTCAGTTGTTCATGGCCGACCCGCGGGTGAAGCAGCTACTGGCCAGCGGGCACCTGACCGACCTCGGCGCTCAAGGCGCCTTGGCCAGCCCCACGGCCTCCATGCGCACTTGGTATGTCGAAGGCCAGCCCTACTTCCTCAAGGGCTCGCTGAACGTGCGCATTACCAATTGCGTGCGTAAAAACGCCTGGTACGAGCTGCACAGCGCACTGGTGATCGACCGGCTGTTCCTGCGCCTACAGGCCAACGAGGCGGCTACGCTCGGGGGCGCCGCGCTGGTAAGAGAGCCCGCTGCGGTCAGTTGGGCCCCGGCCGATGCCAGCCCTGATGACGCCCAATGGTTTCGTGAACAAACCGGGGCGATCCTGCGGGAAAACTTCTGCCAGCAGATACCAGCCCACACCTGCCTGATGGCTGGCACCCTGTTCGCCCGCGACCTGCGGCTGCGCCCGCTGGTTCACGCTTTCCTGCACCAGTACCACGGGCAGCCGGTCACGGACGCGCACCTGCTGGCATGGTTCAATCGCTACCAGGCATTGCTGTTGCGCCCTGTGCTGTGCTTGTTCTTTAACCAGGGTGTGGTGATGGAGCCGCACTTGCAGAACACCGTGTTGGTCCATGCCGAGGGTGAGCCTTCGCACCTGCTGCTGCGCGACTTCGAAGGCGTGAAACTCACCGACGACTTAGGCGTGCGCCACCTCGAGCCGGGGCTGCCCGAACAGGTGCAGCGCTCGCTTACCTATAGCCGGGCGCAGGGGTGGAAACGCATCAGCTATTGCCTGTTCGTCAATAACCTGGCCGAAGCGGTGCTGGCCCTGAGCTGGGAGCGGCCGTCACTGGCCCAGGCCATGTGGGCCTGTGTGGAGCGCCAGTTGATTGCCCTTCGCGCCGAACTCGTACAGCCGGCGCCCGAGCTCGACGCCTTGCTGGCCGGCGGCGTGATTGCCTGCAAAACCAACCTCAAGGTACGCCTGGCGGCTCAGGCAGACCGGCATGCCGCCTACGTGGACCTGCCCAGCCCGTGGGCCACGGGAGGCGTTAATGAATAAGCTGCCCGCAAGCGTGTTAAGTGCTATCACACAGGCCAAGGCTGCACACAGTGATCCACTGGCCGCGTTCGTGTACGACCTTGATGCACTGGTTGCCCATGTACGCGAGGTGATGGCCGCTCTGCCGTCTGGCGTAGAGCTGTATTACGCCATCAAGGCAAACAGTGAACCCCCCGTGCTCAAGGCCCTCGCCCCGCTGGTAAACGGCTTCGAGATTTCCTCGGGGGGTGAGGTGGATCGCCTTCAGGCGGCGGCCAGTGACCGGCCTTTCGTGTTCTCAGGGCCCGGCAAGCTGGACTCGGACCTGCACCGTGCCTTGGCGAAAGGGGTCGAGGCGATTCACCTGGAAAGCCTGAGCGAAATCGAGCGCGTGCAGCGCATTGCCCACGCGCTGGGGCGGGTACAGGGGGTCTTCATCCGCATTAACCCCGAGCTGCCGCCGAACGTGTCCAGCCGCCTGGCCATGGCCGGTGCGCCAACGCCCTTTGGCCTGGATGAACGCGACGTCGTCGAGGCGGTGCGCCGGGTCGAACAGTGCAGCCACCTGCGCCTGCAAGGCTTCCATGTGCATGCGCTGTCTCATCAACTGGACGTCCACCGCCACGAGCAGTTGCTCGACCTGTACCTCACGCGCTGGTCGCAATGGAAGGCGTTGGCCAGCAGGCCCGAGTGCATCACTCATCTCAACGTAGGTGGCGGCATTGGCGTGGATTACCTCAAGGGCGAGCGTTTCGATTGGCCCAGGCTATGCCGTTACCTCGGGCAGCGCCTGCAGGCCGAGGCCGATGCGCCCGTGGTGCGCTTCGAGCCGGGGCGTTTTATCAGCGCCTACTGTGGTTACTACGCCATTGAAGTACTGGACACCAAGCACAGCTATGGCAAAGGCTTCGCGGTGTGCCGGGGCGGCACCCATCAGTTCCGCCTGCCGGTGGCGCAGGGGCATGACCACCCGGTGATTCACCTCCCAAGCGCTGGCCGAGTCACCACGGGCCAACCCACGCCATGGACGGTGGTGGGGCAGCTGTGTACCCCCAAGGACGTGCTCAGCCGGGACTGGCCGTTGGCGGACGTGACCGTGGGTGACCTGTTGGTACTGCCGCTGGCCGGTGCCTATGGCTACAACATCTCCCATGCCGACTTCCTCTGTCACCCGAGGCCTGAGCTGCTGTTTGTGGGCGGCCAGGGCGGTGAACGATGACGCTACCGCGTCTGGCGCCGCGCTGGCTGGTGGTGGTCAACGTACTGTTGGGCACCGTCACGGTGAGCTTGAACAACAGCGCCCTCAACCCTGCGTTGCCAGCGTTCATTAAGGCGTTTTCGCTGGGCCCGGTACTGGCCACCTGGATCGTGGCCGCGTTCATGGTCAGCATGGGCATGGCCATGCCTTTGACCAGCCACATGGCGCAGCGGGTAGGGCGCAAGCGTTTGTACCTGTGCGCGTTGGGGCTGTTCGTGGCCGGCTCGCTGTTCGGCGCGCTGGCGGGCTCCATCGAGGCGGTGATCGCAGCCCGCGTGCTGCAAGGCGTGGCCAGCGGGCTGATGATTCCGTTGTCGCTGGCAATCATCTTCGCGGTCTACCCCAAGGGCGAGCGTGGGCGGGTAACCGGGCTTTGGGGCGCGGCTGTGATGCTTGCCCCAGCGGTTGGCCCGCTGTGCGGCAGCCTGGTACTGGCGGGGTACGACTGGCGCGGATTGTTCCTGGTGAACGTGCCTATCGGCCTGCTGGCCTTGGGGATGGGCAGCCGGGTATTGCCCGACAGCGATGCCGGTGCGCCCACGCCGCTGGACCTCAAAGGCTACTTGCTGGTAGCAGGGGGTATCGGCGTGCTGATGCTCACAGTAGGGCAGCTGCGCCACCTTGAGGCGCTGGCAAGCCCCCTGAACCTGGCGGGCCTGCTGGTGGCGCTTGGTTGCCTGGCCGCGTTCGTTCGCCATGAGTTGCGCCACCCGGCACCGCTCTTGGAGCTACGTATCTTTAGCCTCCAGGGCTACCGCTCAAGCGTGATCATCGCCGTCGTGCAATCGGTAGGCATGTTCGAGTGCCTGGTGCTGGTGCCGTTACTGGTTCAGATCGTAATGGGCCACAGCCCGTTCTGGACGGGTATCGCCCTGTTGTGCACCGCGCTGTCTGCCAGTGCATTTGGTCACTGGGGCGGTCGCCTGCTGGACCGCCACGGCCCGCGCGGCGTGGTGTCTGCCGGGCTAGTGCTCACCGGCGCGGCCACCTTCGCGCTGGGCACCCTCGACCACGACATCGGCATGCCACTGGTGTGTCTGCTGATGGCAATCCGTGGCGCCGGGCTTGGGCTGTCGTACATGCCGGTGACCACCGCCGGGCTGGAGGTGCTACCCGAGGCGCTGGTGACCCAGGGCGCTGCGATGAACAACATCTCGCGCCGGTTGCTGTCCTCGCTGGCCATCGTGCTGGCCTCGCTCTGGCTTGAGGTGAGCGCCGGCGATACTTGGTCGGCTGGCCAGGCCAGTACTGCCACGGCCATCGGCCAGGTGTTCTTCGCCACAGGGGTGTTGATCCTGTTCACCCTGCCACTGGCGTGGCGTTTTCCTCTTCCTTCTTCTCAAGGCACGGCCGCCCTGCGGCAAGCCGTGCCCGATCACCGTTCGTGAGGTCCCTTTCTATGACGTCTTTAACTGCCTTCCACCGCCCCGTTACGCCCGCACCGGCCTACGCCTGGTTAACCCTGGCAGCCCCCGGCCTATACCACCAAGTGGCGCAACGGGTCATGGGCCAACTGTTGCAAACCTTGCTCTACGAAGAGGTGCTGGAGTACCAGATAGACGCGATTGGCCCAGGCCGCCACCTGTTCACCCTGGCCGGGCAAGACGCGGCACTGGCGCCGGTGCGCTACCGCTGCCAGGGGCTGCGCAGCGACAGCTTCGAGATCATCCGGCTGGACCCAACCACCCTGGAGCGTATCGATGCGCAGGGGCAGGTCACTTGGCCTAGCCTGCACCTGGCCCTTTCCGAGTTGCTCGGTGAGGCGGGGCACAGCCCCCACATGGCGCGGTTCACCCAAGAGCTGGAGCACACCCTCATCAAGGATGTGCAGTCCCGCAGCCAGCATTACCAACCGGTGGCGCCTGCTCATACCCTGGGTGCCGATGCGCTGGAGCGTCACTTCATGGACGCGCACAGCTACCATCCCTGCTACAAGTCGCGCATAGGGTTTTCCCTGGAGCACAACCGCCGCTACGGCCCTGAGTTTGGAGAGCCGATCGCCGTGGTGTGGCTAGGCATCGCACGTGAGTACGGGGCTGCCGGCTTTTCCAGGCACCTGGACGCAACCGCGTTCAGCCGCGAGGCAGTGGGGGAGGCGCAGTGGGCACAGATGACGGCAGCCTTGGCCGAGCAAGGGCGCACCCTGGCCGACTACTGGCTGATACCGGTCCACCCGTGGCAATGGGAGGAGGTGATCGTGCCCACGTTCCACCCCGAGCTGGTGGCCGGCTATCTGGTGTATTGCGGGGTGTCGAGTGCCGACTACCGCGCGCAGCAGTCCATCCGCACCCTGGCGAATGTGAGCCAGCCCGCCGCGCCCTATGTGAAGCTGGCGTTGAGCATCACTAATACCTCCAGCACGCGCATCCTGGCCCACCACACCGTACTCAATGGCCCGATCATCACCGATTGGTTACAGGGCTTGATCCGCTCCGACGCCACCGCCCAGGCCCTGGGTTTCGTGATCCTGGGCGAGGTGGCCGGGGTCAGCTTCGACTACAGCCGGTTGCCCGCCAGCCGGCAGGCCCAGGCCTACGGCACGCTGGGGGCCATCTGGCGGGAAAACCTCGCCACCTACCTGCGGCCTGGCGAGCAGGGCGTGGCGTTCAATGGGTTGAGCCAGATAGAGCACCGTTATGGGGGCGGCGAGGCCTCGCCGTTCATCGATCACTGGATCGGCCGTTATGGTTTACACGCCTGGGTTGCACAGCTGTTGCGGGTGAGCATCGCGCCCATCGTGCACATGCTGTACGCCGAAGGCGTGGGTATGGAATCGCACGGCCAGAACATCGTACTGATCCATCGCGACGGCTGGCCTGAGCGCATTGCCCTCAAAGACTTCCACGACGGTGTGCGCTACAGCCCAGAGCACCTGGCGCGGCCTGAGCGTGCGCCCGAGTTGGTGCCGCTGCCTGAGAGCCATGCGCGTATCAACCGTAACTCCTTCATCCTTACCTGCGACCTGAACGCGGTGCGTGATTTCTCCTGCGATGCGTTTTTCTTCGTGTGCCTTGGGGAAATGGCCATTTTCCTGCGCCAGCACTATGACCTGGCGGAGCATGATTTCTGGGCCATGGCCGCTCAGGTGGTGCTCGACTACCAGCACCAGCACCCTCAGCACGCCGAGCGGTTTGCGCTGTTCGACCTGTTCGCCCCCTCCTACGAAGTAGAAGCGCTGACCCAACGGCGCCTGCTGGGGGACGGCGAGCGCCGGTTCAAGGCTGTGCCCAACCCGCTGCGCCCCCACGGACCGCAGTCATGCTGAGAACCAACCGGCTTAAAGCCCAGTTGGCTGCTGGCGAAACCGTGCATGGGCTGATCGCGTCGATGCCGTCTGCCGTTTCCATCGAGCTGATCGCCGAAGCGGGGTACGACTTCGTGATCATCGACCTGGAACACGTGCTCATCAACCCAGAAACCGTGGAGCATATGGTCCGCACCGCGGAGAGCTATGCGCTCACGCCCCTGGTACGCGTACCCGACCTTGACCCCAAACACCTGCTGCGCCTGCTCGATGGCGGCGCCCAAGGCATCGTGCTGCCCAGGGTGGAGGGGGTAGAGGCGCTGGCCGCCGCCGTCAGGGCCTGCAAATACCACCCTCTGGGCGAGCGCAGCCTGAACGCGGGCAGGCCCGGTTCCTTCGGCAAGGCCCGGTTGGTCGATTACGTGGAGCGCGCCAACGCGCAGACGATGGTGGTGGCGATGATCGAAAGCGCCGAAGGCGTGCGCTGCGCCGCAGCGCTGGCCGCCGTTCCTGGGCTGGACATGATCCTCGAAGGGGCGGCCGACCTGTCGCAGTCACTGGGCATGCCCTGGCGTATCGACCAGCCCCAGGTGCAGGAGGCGCTGAGTGCAACTTGCCTGGCCGCACAGGCGGCGAACGTGCCGTATTGCGCCATTCCCCGCAAGCCCGGTGATTACGCCCAATGGCGTGCCCGTGGCGTCACTGCTTTCGTACTGGGCGACGAGCGCGGCATCGCGTTCCGTGCCCTTCAGGCCACCTTGGCCGCGACCTCGGACAGAGGACTTCTGACATGAACACGGCTCACGCTTCAATCGCCGCTGACCTGGTGATGCAAGACCTTATCGACTGCCTGCTGGCCGAGCACTTTTTCGGCGACATCACGCCCGGCCTGCTGACCCTCGACCGCTGGCACGCCGCCCACCCGCGTTCCCCGTTCGCCCTCAGTGATCCACGCCAGCGCGTGTGGGAATGGTGCTACGACGATATGGAGCAACGTTGCCTGGCCATCGCGCTGCGCCCGGGCATTACTCAAGCGTGGGAGAAAGTCCCTGACACCCACGTGTTTGCCATGCAAGGGGACAGCGCCGTAGGTTTGACGCCCGAAGCCTTTATGGCACTGGCGCTCAAAGGCATGAAGCTGGATCAGGCCGGCCCGGGTATTGCCTTGTTCATGGACGTGCTGCAAACCAGCGTGCGGCAGACCGCCATGGCGTTGGCCCATAACGTCAGCCCTGAAGGCCTGTTGGCCAAGACCGGCGCAGACTTTTTCTTGACCATGGAGCGCTGGGCTTCGCTGCGCGACCGCCCTTTCCATCCGTTGGCCAAGGCCAAGCAAGGGCTGGACGATGCTCAATACCAGGCCTATCAGGCCGAGTTTGCCCAGCCCGTGCGCCTGAACTGGGTGGCGGTGGACAAAGGCAGCCTGGTATTTGGCCAGGGCGTCGATAGCCTGGCCGACTGCCTGCCGGCGGCTCATATCCTCACCCCCGCGCAGCAGGCGCGGTTAGCTGACGAGCTACGGCACGCGGGCCTGGAGCACAGCCATGTGGCGTTGCCGGTTCACCCGTGGCAGCTGACCCATACACTCCCAGCGCTGCTTGGCCAGGCGTTCGAGCAGGGCCACTGCCGTACGCTGGCGTTCAATGAGGGCGAGTTCTACCCCACGTCCTCGCTGCGCTCCCTGGCCTGCGCTGCCTCGGCCACCGACCAGATCAAGCTGCCGATGAGCGTGTATTCCCTCGGTGCTTCCCGCTACCTGCCTGCGGTGAAGATGATCAACGCCGACAAGAGCGAAGCCCTGCTGCGCCAGGGGCGAGAGCGTGACTCGGTACTGCGCGACACCTTGCACCTGTGCGACGAGAGCCGCTGGTGGGCGTACATGCCTGCGGGGGCTACCTTGTTCGACGAGGCGCCTCGGCATTTGTCTGCCCTGGTGCGGCGTTACCCTGCCGCACTGCTGGAGAGCGATTACCGCTTGATCCCCATGGCCGCGCTGGGCTCGGTGTTGCCCGGTAGCGACCGGCATTTCTTCGACGACTGGATGCACTGTCGCGGGCTGGCACCCACGGCCGCGTCGGTATTGCAGCTATTGGGCGAGCTGTGCACGACCTTCTTCGACGTGAACCTGCGCATGTTCCGCCTGGGCATGTTGGGCGAAGTGCACGGGCAGAACGCGGTCTTGGTATGGAAGGGCGGCCACGCACAGGGGCTGCTGTTGCGGGACCATGATTCACTGCGGTTGTATGTGCCCTGGCTCGAACGCAATGGCTTGCTCGACCCTGTCTACCGGATCAAGCAGGGCCATGCCCAGACCCTGTACCACGACCGCCCCGAGGATTTACTCTTCTGGCTCCAAACCCTGGGCATCGAGGTGAACTTGCGAGCCATCGTGGAAACCATCGAGCGTGTGTATGCCGTACCGGCCTCACAGGGCTGGCGCGTATTGCGCGATACGCTGGAGGCGCGGATCAACGCCATTGCCTTCGATGACGCTACCCGCGCTTTGCTCCACGATCACCTGTTTACAGCCACCGACTGGCCACAAAAACTGCTGCTGCGCCCCATGATCGAGCGAGGTGGCGGCCCTGGCAGCATGCCGTTCGGCAAGGGGCGCGTGGTCAACCCGCTGCGCAGGCTTGACCTTGAGGGGTGAGGTGGCCGCCCGCGTGCCACGCCGCCACCTCTTGCGCGTGGCGGCGGGCCTGGCGGGCGCTGCGTGGCTGCCGGCCTGGGCGCAAACGCCGCAGCGGGTGGTCACCCTGTTCCAAGGCGCTACCGATACAGCGGTGGCGCTTGGGGTTACCCCCGGCGGGGTGGTGGATTCATGGAGCGAGAAACCCATGTACCGGTACCTGCGCCCTGCCTTGACGGGGGTGCCCCACGTAGGGCTCGAAACCCAGCCCGACCTGGAAGCGATCGCGTGGCTGCGCCCCACCCTGATCGTGGGGTCGCGGTTTCGCCATGAGCGGGTGGCAGGCGTGCTGTCGCGCCTGTGCCCTACGGTGATGCTCGACGAAGTATTCGAATTCCAGACCACCCTTTCAGTGATGGCCGACGCCCTGGGCTTACAGGTAGAAGCCTCAGCGTTGCAGGCCGCGTGGGCTACGCGAGTGGCCCACCTGAAGGCGCGCCTGCAGGCCAGGTACGAGGCGCACTGGCCGTTGACGGTGGCCGTGCTGGACCTGCGCGACGACCACCTGCGGTCCTACCTGCCCAGTAGTTTTGCAGGCACGGTGCTCAGCCAGCTTGGGTTTGCCTGGCGCCCGTACAGCGCAAACGCGCCTGGGGTGTCGGTAAAAATCACCAACCGCGAAAGCCTGCCTGCGGTGAACGCCGATGTGTTTTTCGTGTTCGGTCATGGCGATGCGGCTTCAGGCCGCCGTCAATACCAGGCACTGAGCGCTCACCCGCTGTGGCAACGCCTGGACGCACCACAAGCAGGGCAGGTGTGGTGGGTAGACGGCGTTGCCTGGGTGCTGTCCGGCGGTATGCTCGGTGCCCACCGTATGCTTGATGACATCGAGCGCTCCCTGCTGGCCGAGCGTGCCGTATGAACGTTGCGTTCAAGATGACCGTTTGCCTCGCCCTGCTGATCCTATGCGCCGGCCTGAGCCTGTCGGTAGGGCCGGTGTGGATTTCCCCTGCCACCGTGTGGGCGGGGCTCTTGGGCAGTGACCCGCTTGACCTGCAACAGGTGCTGGTGACCACCAGCCGGTTGCCACGCACCCTGATCGCCATGGCGGTGGGCGCCGGGCTGGCGGTCGCCGGTGCCTTGATGCAAGCCATGACCCGCAACCCGCTTGCCTCACCCGGCCTGTTTGGCATCAACGCCGGCGCCACCTGTGGGCTCATTCTGTGTATCTCGCTGTTTGGCCTGAATTCGCCCCAGCACTGGCTGTGGGTAGCGTTTCTGGGCGCTGCGGTCGCCGGTGGGTTGGTCTGGGCAGTGGGCTCGATGGGGCACGGCGCCCAAGGCCCGCTTCGCCTGGTGTTGGCGGGCGCAGCCATCAGTGCGCTGTTCACGGCGCTCAGCCAGGCGCTGCTGGTCATTGATCAGCAAGGCCTGGACACCGTGCTGTTCTGGCTGGCCGGCTCGCTGAGTGCCCGAGCCTTGGCCAGCGCCGCGCCTTTGCTGCTGTGCGTTACCTTGGGGTTGATGGTGGCCTGCCTGTCGGGTGGGCAGGTGAACGTATTGAACGCCGGCGCGCAGATCGCCACCGGGCTGGGCCAGCGCACGGGGCTGATCCGCCTGCAACTGGGCGCGCTGGTAATCATCCTGGCAGGTAGCGCGGTGGCACTGGCGGGGAGCATCGGTTTCATCGGCTTGATCGTGCCGCACATAGCGCGGCGGCTGGTATCCATTGACCACCGAGCACTGCTGCCTGGCTGTGCCTTGCTCGGCGCCAGCCTGTTGTTGCTCGCCGACATAGTCGCACGCGTTGTCATCCTGCCTCAGGAGGTGCCGGTGGGGGTGATGACCGCGCTGCTGGGCGCCCCGTTCTTCATCACGCTTGCACGCCAAGGGGGCCGTCATGGATAAGCTCACGGCGGTGCGCGCCGGTGGGTTTTCGCGGCCACTGGCCTGCGCGTCCCTGGCGCCCTTGTGCCTGGCGGGGCTGGTCACCCTCGGCGTGATGCTGCTTAGCCTGAGCCTGGGCTCCGTCTCTGTTTCACCCGTTACCCTGTGGTCAAGCCTGATGGGGCAGGGCGATATCAGGCTGGGCTTTATCATCGAGCAGCTGCGGCTGCCTCGGCTGGCGCTGGCCGCGCTCATCGGTGCTGCGTTGGCGGTGTCGGGGTTGATCCTGCAGGCGGTGGTGCGTAACCCGCTGGCGTCACCTGACCTGCTGGGCTTGAGCAGTGGAGCCAGCGCGGCGGCCGTAGGGTACATGGGCACCTTGGCTGGCAGTTGGGGGTTGGTGTATCTGCCCGTGGCGGCCATGCTCGGGGCAGGGGCCGCCGCTTTGGCGGTGTATGGCCTGGCCTGGAAACGGGGCGTATCACCGTTGCGGCTGGTGCTCATCGGTATTGGCGTGTCTGCGGTGCTGGGGGCAGCGACTACCTTCATGCTGGTGTTCGGCACGCTTACCACCACGCTGTCTGCGTATGTGTGGCTGACCGGGAGTGTCTACGGTGCCGACTGGGCCGCCGTGAAAGGCCTGGCCCTGTGGCTACTGATCGGGTGGCTGGCGCTGGTGCCTTTGGCACGGCACGTTATGGTGCAGCAACTGAGTGAGCCCCTGGCGCAAGGCTTGGGTGCACGGGTGCAGCAGGTGAGGGCGGCCCTGCTGGGCGTGAGCGCAGTGCTGGCCGGCGCGGCCATTGCCTGGGGCGGCGCCATGGCCTTCGTTGGGCTGATCGCACCGCACATTGCACGGCGGCTGGTGCCCCCCGGCTTCGTCAGCCAGGCGATCATGGCCGCCCTGGTAGGGGCGAACCTGGTGATGCTGGCCGATGTGGTGGGCCGGACGTTCTGGTCACCGCTGGACGTGCCCGCCGGTATTTTCGTGGCCGTGTTCGGCGCGCCGTATTTTCTTTATTTATTGATCAAACAGCGACACTGAGGCGCTTTACCCATGACCTGTATCGCAAGCCGCGACCTGACGTTGGCTTACCCAGGCCGCTCCATCATCGAAGGGCTTGACCTGAGCCTGCCGCGCGGGGAGGTCAGCGTACTGATTGGCAGCAACGGTTGCGGTAAAAGCACCCTGCTCAAGGCCTTCGCCCGCCTGATCGCCCCGGCGGCCGGTTGCGTGTTGCTCAATGGTCAGGACATCCAGCGCAAGCCAACCGCTGCCGTAGCGCGGGAGCTGGCCATCCTTCCGCAAATGCCCTTGGCACCCGAAGGCATTAGCGTGCGGCAACTGGTGAGCCTGGGGCGCTACCCGTATCAAAACTGGTTGCAACAGTGGTCGGCCGACGACGAGGCCGTAGTGAACAGGGCGCTACAACGCACCGACCTGTCAGGCCTGGCTGCGCGCCCAGTGGATGAGTTGAGCGGTGGGCAGCGCCAGCGTGCGTGGATCGCCATGACCTTGGCCCAGGAGACCGACATTCTGTTGCTGGACGAGCCCACCACCTTTCTGGACCTGGCCCACCAGATCGAGGTACTCGACCTGTTGCGTGAGCTGAACCGGCGTGAAGGCAAAACGGTGATTATGGTGCTGCATGACCTGAACCTGGCGTGCCGGTATGCCGACCACATGGTGGCAGTCCATGGCCGTACGGTGTGTGCCCAGGGCAAGCCTCAAGAGATGCTCACCGAAGCACTGGTGCGCCAGGTATTCGACCTGGAATGCCGCATTATCCCCGACCCGTTTTTCCACACACCCCTGTGTATTCCGTTTGGCCGGCACATTCCCCGATGAGCCAGGAGGTTGGTTTTACCGAACCGCAATGGACGCTGCTCACCGAGGGGCTGAGGCTGCGCAGCTACGCTGAGCGCGATTCGCTGCACAGCCTGCCCGCCAGTGCGTTGTTGGACGAGGACACCTGTAGCACGTTGCTTGATGCCTTGGGGCCTGTGATTGGCTCCCCCACCCGGCGCATCACGGCGTCACTGCTGGTCAAGCGCCTGTCATTTTTGATGACCGGGGCCTGCCTGTATGCCATGTCGGCTTACGACCGGGGCCTAGCACTTACATTGAGCAATACGGTGGTCGAATACGGTCACCGCGAGGGTGCCTGGGTGTCCTGCCTGCCGCTGAACGACCTGGCCGCCAGCCAGCCTGTGCCTCACCAGCGCGATGCCTGGCGAGCCGCAGTGGTCACCGACCTGTTCGCCGGCTTGATCCAGCCGTTGTGGCACACCCTGTACCGCGTGACCGGGTTGCCGCGGCGCATCCTCTGGGAGAACACGGCAGTACGGGTGTATTCGCTGTATGAGCGCCGCCTGGCCAAGGAACAGGCGCCCGAGGTGCGTGCACGTTGTGAGGCCGACTGGCACTGGCTGGTGGCTGAAGCCCCAGGCGAGGTGTTTGGCCTGGACTACAACCCGCTCCAGCACTTCTGTCGCCCGCCCACTGCACTGCCGGGCACCGACCGCTGCGTGCGATTTCGCCGCACCTGCTGCTTCTATTACCAAGCCAGTACCCCCGTGGAATATTGCTCCACCTGCCCATTGATCCGCCCAAAAGGTACACGATGACTGCCCACCTTCACCCAACGCCCGCCAATGCCCTCGTCGATAACGCCCTCGTGGAGGCCTACCGAGGCATCAGCAGCTCGACCATCGGCCATGCCGGCCGGCAAGGTCATCTCCCCGGCGTGTTGCCGCTAGGGCAGGCGGTGAAGGTGGTGGGCCGTGCGTTTACGGTAGAGGTAGTCGCCCCGGATGGGGCCATTGTGCGAGAGGCCCTAATCGCCAGCCAGCCGGGTGACGTACTGGTCATCACCTGCCAGGGCGACGCCCATTGCGCCTGTTGGGGAGAGCTGCGCACGTTGGCCGCACTGGTCAAAGGCTTGGCAGGCGTGATCATCGACGGCCCGATTACCGACGTGCAAGCGCTAAGGGCGCTGGCATTGCCTATCTTTCATGATGGCGTCAGCGCCTACACCACACGCCCCATCGGCCAGCAAGGTCAAATGAACGTGCCCATTTCGGTGCGCGGCACACCGGTCAATCCGGGGGATTTGGTGGTGGCGGACGACGATGGGGTGCAGGTGCTGAGCCCAGAGCGTGCACGGGCTCAGTTATCCAGCTTTCAAAGCAAGCAAGCCGCCGACCTGCGCCGGCGTGACGAACTGAACGCGCGGCTTCACGCCATAACCACTTGAGGGCATGTCTATGCAAAACGCGTCTGTTACCCCCGTGATTTTGATAACCGGCGGAAGCCGGGGTATAGGCGCAGCCACCGCACGGCTGGCCGCTATCGAGGGCTATGATGTGGCGATTAGCTTCATCAACGATGAAGCGGCTGCCCTGGCGGTAGTGGCAAGCGTCGAGGCCGTTGGTCGCCAGGGCCTGGCCGTACGTGCTGACAGCGCCGACCCGCAGCAGGTGATTCATCTGTTCGAGGCTGTTGACCGCGCCTTTGGGCGCCTTGACGTACTGGTCAACAATGCCGCGATGCTGGCGCCGCAGTCTTCGCTTGAAGGCCTGGGCTTTGAGCGCATGCAACGGATATTCGCCGTGAACGCCATTGGCCCCATTCTGTGTGCCCAGCAAGCGGTCAAGCGCATGGCCTACCGGCACAATGGCCAAGGTGGCGCGGTGATTAACCTCTCGTCCGCCTCGGCAAAGCTCGGCAGCCCCCACGAGTACATCGACTACGCGGCCTCGAAGGGGGCGGTTGAAACCTTCACCTCAGGGTTGGCCAAGGAAGTGGCGCAGCAAGGCATACGGGTCAACTGCGTTCGCCCAGGGCATATTTATACGGACATGCACGCCAGCGGTGGCGAGCCAGGCCGGGTCGATCGGGTCAAAGGGTCAATTCCCATGGGCCGTGGCGGCCAGCCTGAAGAAGTGGCGCGGGCAATCTTGTGGCTGGCCAGTGCCCACGCCTCGTTCATCACAGGCACGTTCCTGGATGTGACCGGAGGTAAGTGAGTCAAGTGCTGCGGTGGCGAGTTCTAGCCTGCTTGTCCTCTACTTAAGGTGTGCTATGGTTGACCTTAAATTGTTTAAGGTTAACCTTCGTGAGTATTACAAGTAGCTTTTTCCCGGTTATCTGTGCCGATGCCCTGATCAGGATAGGCCTGCTGGTGAAGGCCAGGCGCCTCGCAATGCGGATGCGTCAGGCTGATCTGAGGAGTGCCATAGGGGTGTCTGCCCATACGCTTCGAAAAATCGAATCAGGTTCGGAATCGGTGGACCTACGCTCTTTCATGCTGGTGCTGTGGCGCCTGGGCCTCACGGACACGGTGTTTTCTTCGCTCGAAGGCATTGAGCAGTCTTCTCTGGTCACACGCTATGCAGACGAGGGCGCATCAATTGATAGCCTTGCCTCCAAACGAGTGCGTTTGCCCAAGCCTAAACCGGAAGCCTTTTGATGACGCGTGCCTACATTTATATGGAGCATCCTGAGACAAGGGAGGTGGTAACGCTTGGCAGGCTGACCCTCAAAGGTAAGTCTGGTGAGTTCATTTATGCTCCGGGTTACGTCGCATCTGAAGGCTGGGTGCCCGATCCCATCAACTATCCATTACGAGCCGAGGCCTATACCGGTATTACCAAGAACCGTGGAGTGCCAGGTTTTATCAGTGACGCTATGCCGGACGGTTGGGGCGAGCGCGTGCTGCACCGCACGTACGGTCAAGAACTGGCGCCTTTGGATTACTTGCTCAAGTCCCCTAACAACGACCGTGTCGGCAATCTTATGGCAGGTATTACGGTAGCGCCTCCGCTTGGTTTGGGTGACACCCCTGTACCTACCCTGAAAGGCTTGCCGAAGTTTATTGAGGCCTGTGAGGCGGTCTATGACGGTCAACTTGATGAAGCGTCGGCCAGCCTGCTCAACATCCGCCAGCAGCGTTCCTCCCTTGGCGGAGCCAGGCCAAAACGTACGCTGCAAGATAACGGTATGTTGATTTTGGCTAAGCCGCGTGATCGCTTTGACCAGTACGACTTCCCCTCGGTCGAGTACGCCTGCATGACCTTCGCCTCTATGAAGGGGTTGACGGTGGCCAGAACCGCGTTACATGCACACGACCCCTCCACGCCGTTGGTTGAGCGCTTTGACCGAACGCCTATTGGCCAGGGCGCACGGCGTATCCCGATGCTGAGCGCACTGACATTGCTGGATGCAGATTGGAATGGCCCACACCATCACGATTGGCAATATGCAGCGGTCGCCGATGAGATGCGCCGTCGGGGCGTTTCCGAGGAAGACCTTCAAGAGCTGTTCAAGCGCATGTGCTACAACGCGCTGGTGGGTAACGCAGACGATCATCCAAAGAACCATGCGATTCTCTGGGTCGATGGCAGATGGCGCTTATCACCTATGTACGACGTGCTACCGATACTGGACGAGGGCCCCGCCAAAACGCTGGCCATGGCCGTTGGGCGGGAAGGCAAGAGGATCACCCGTTCCAATCTGCTCAGCCATCACGAGCACTTTGGATTGTCGCGTGACCGGGCGGAACACATGCTTGAAGAGGTCGCGAGTTGGGAAGAAGAATTGAAAACCTACTACGGCCAGTTCCTCAAAGGCGACGCGCTTCATATGGCACAAGAGGCGGTAAGTTCGCAGCGAATGCTCAGCTAAGGTATAGCGCTCGATCCTTACTCGTCATTCGCACTGCTACCTTGTTTATCAGCGCTCACCCCTATTAGCAGGCAACAAAAACCGTCCTGTCAGCGGCAGGTGGGTGGAAATACCCAGGGTGTCCTCTTGGCGCACGCGGGCGTCGAGTTGGCGCAGCTTGGGGCTGTGCACCAAGTAGTCCAGTGTGCGGTCGGGGCCATTGGCGCTGGTGGGAAAGTGAGTGAACCAGTCGGCGCGCTCAGCGCCGCCCGCCTGGGCGTTGCTCGGGATGATAGGGTAGCGTTCCCACAGCAAGTGCAGGTCGTCGTCAGGCGAGTAACGGCCTTGCTGGCTGGGCTCCAGCCGAGGCAGTTGGCCCAAAGGCAACAGATTGAAATCCCCGCCGAGCAACCACGGCGTACCCTGGCTTTCAAGGCGGTCTACCCGCGTGGCCACGGCTTGAAGCTGCTGCGCCTGGGCCATGCTGCCCGAATGGTAAGGCTCTAGCCGCGTATTGAGTACGGCCAGGTGTTCACCGCCCTGTACGGGCAAGTAGGCAGCCAGCAATACCCGTTGTGGCCGGAACAGGCTAAGCCAGCGCGCCACCCCCGGCAGTTGCCAGCGCTCGGCCTGGTCGATCTGGTACCGGCTGAGGGTGGCCAGCTTGCGCCCCACACTGCCAAACACCTGCGGGCTAGGGACGAAGGCAGCCTTCCAGTCGAAGGCTTGTACGCTGCAGGGGTACAGGTCTACCAGGCGCTCTTGGAGCAGTGCCAGTTGGTTCTGATAACCCGTGGCCTTCGCGCCGTCATCCAATTCTTGCAGCAGCACCAGGTCGGGCTGCTCGTCCCGGATAATCCGCACCACTTCATCCAGGCTGTGCGCCATGTCTTCCGGCGTAGGGCGGGCGTCTTTATCGTCACGCTCCGGGGCGTCGTACCAGAACAGGTAGCGCTTGCCTGCCAGGAACTGCACGTTCCAAGTCATGACTTTCAAGGTTTGGCCAGGCCTCAACGCAGGCGGGCTGCCTTGGCAGGTAGGGGCCACCGCCGCGTGGGGCGAAGGCCGCCACGACAGCTGCCAGGCCAGCACGGCCAAGGCAATAGCAGCGAGTATCAGGGCCAGCAGGGCAATACGCAGTCGTCGGATCATCAGGCTCGGCTAACGGCAACGCGGAGCCTGTGAGCATAGCTGAGCGCATGCATTCCCCCAAGCTATGGACGGGGGGCGCGCAACGTAGGGTCGGTTACCAACATGAACACGCGGAACAGTACCACCGTAGTCATCAGTTGCAGCAGGCCATTGAAACCGTCCAAGGCGAGCAACAGCAAGGGGCTGTCGTTCTCGGGCCAGAGGCTCGCGGTAGCGAAGTCGATCACCCACAGCGGCACCAGCACCGCCAGTACGCAGCCCAGTACTTGCCAGAACGGCCCCTTTGTCAGCTCCAGGCTTTGTCGGATGGCCGCCAGCGGACCAAGGCCCCTGAGCACCATTAAATATTCCGCGAACGCCAGCCGGGCCATGAGCCAGAGCCCTGGCAGCACAAACAACGACATCCCCAGCAGCACTGCCAACGAACAGATAGCCGCCAGCAGCGCAAAGCGTGGCCATAGCCTCAGGCCCATGCTCAATAGCAGCCGCAGCGGCGGGTGTTCGCCGCTACTGCGCGAATCCATGTAGAGGATCAGCGCTGCAGTATAGATGGGGTAGAACAGCAGCCCCACCAGGATGTCGAACGCTCCACGGGCATCGCTGTGAATCTGCGTGTCTACCAGTTGTTCGGCAAGGGACTGCAGCACGAGCAAGGGCAAGCACAGCCCAATGATGGAGAACAGGTGGGTGCGGAAGAAATAGAGTGAATCTTGAAGGACAGTGAGCGGGTTCATCGTGCCGATGTCTTGGGCCAGCGGGCCTATCACTGTACCGGATGGCCCACGCATGGCAAACGGCGGTTAAGCGATTAACAATCTTTCATGGCCCGGGCCGGTTGAATCGACAAACGCGAGCCTCATAATGGTTCGCACACAGCCCTCAGGGGCTACACCCAATGGTAATTGACGAGGTCGTCATGAACAGCGAAGAACAAGGCCTGATCGACGGACTGTTTTCTCGGCTCAAGCAAGCCGAAGCGGACGGTGGCCCACGCGATGTTCAAGCCGAACAGCGCATCCGCGAACACGTGACCGCCCAGCCGGCCGCGGCGTACTACATGGCTCAGGCTATCCTGGTGCAGGAAGCTGCAGTCAAACGCCTGGACCAGATGAACCGCCAGCTTAAGGGTGAACTTGAACAGGCGCGTGCGGGCGCGAGCAAGGCCCCTGCGCAAAGCGGTGGCTTCCTGTCTGGCCTGTTTGGCGGTGCTCGCGATCAAGCGCCAGCCGCGCCCGCGCCGTCTACGGGGGGTTGGCGCGAGCCTGCTCGCGGTTATGCACCACCGCCTCCGCCTCAATACCAAGGGGGCGGGCAGCCTGGCTACCAACCCGGTTACGGTCAGCCCCAGCCTGCAGCCGGTGGCGGCTTTATGCGCGGCGCGTTGCAGACCGCTGCTGGCGTAGCGGGAGGCATGATGCTGGCCGAGGGCCTGAGTGGGCTGTTCCACCATGACAACCCTTCCCAGGAAATCGTCGAAATCATCCGTGATGAGCCCGCGCCGGCTGCGGATCACGCGTCCGAACAGGGCGATTGGGGCAACGACAACCAGCAGTTGGTGAGCGATAACGACCTCGGCAACGACCAGGGCGGCTTCTCCGACACCGATTACAGCGGTGATAGCGGAGGGTTCTTCTCGGATGACGATGAGTACGTCTGACCTCGCCAATGCGGGCGGTAAGCACCGCATCGCGCTGTTTGCCGATGTGCAAAACCTCTACTACACCGTGCGCCACGCTTACGGGTGTCACTTCAACTATGCCGCGTTGTGGGGCCAACTGGCCGCGCGCGGCAACATCGAGCTGGCCTTCGCGTATGCGATTGACCGCGGCGACCCTAAGCAGCAGCAGTTCCAGCGCATCCTCAGGCAACTGGGGTTCGAGGTAAAGCTCAAACCCTACATCCAGCGCAGCGATGGCTCGGCCAAGGGCGACTGGGATGTGGGCATTACCATTGATGTACTGGAAGCCGCTGACCAGGTCGATGAAGTAGTGCTGGCGTCCGGGGACGGTGATTTCGACCTGTTGCTACAGCGCATCAACCAGCGCCATGGTGTTCACACAACGGTGTATGGCACGCCTGGCCTCACGGCGGGCTCGCTGATCAGGGCGGCCACCCAGTACGTGCCTATCGAAGGTGAATTATTGCTACGCCATTGATTGGCGTACTAAAGCCTGGACGTTAAGCGCGGCACTCGTACAATGGATCCCCCTCCGTCGATGCCGAGCGCCCGTCCATGCCTTCCCGCCCCGTGCCCTTGTTGCTAGCAGGCGCCTTTCTGGCGCTGTATCTGGTGTGGGGGTCCACTTACCTCTTCATTCGTATCGGGGTCGAATCCTGGCCACCCCTGACCATGGCGGGTATCCGGTTTCTGGTAGCAGGGGCCATTCTCTACGGCGTCTTGCGCCTGAGAGGGGCGCCTCGGCCCACCGCCCCCCAATGGCGCGCCGGTGGCTGGATTGGCCTGCTGCTGCTGGGGTGCGGCAATGGCGGGGTAACGCTTGCCGAGCATTCAGGCGTCGCCTCCGGCGTAGCCGCCCTGGCGGTGGCGACCATGCCGCTGTTTACCCTGCTGTTTGGGCTGTTCTGGGGGCAGCGTAACTCGGCTCTGGAGTGGGGCGGCATGTTGCTGGGCTTTGCAGGTATCTGCCTGCTTAACCTGGGCGCTAACCTTCAGGGCAGCCCAGGCGGGGCCGCGTTGCTCTTGTTCGCCTCGGCGGCCTGGGCGTTTGGCTCAGTCTGGAGCCGCTACCTGCCACTGCCCCCCGGCGGCATGGCCAGCGCCGTGGAGATGCTGATTGCCGGTGCCGCCTTGCTGGCAACCGGGTTGATCAGCGGCGAACGCATCACCGCCTGGCCAAGCATGACCGGCTGGTTGTCTCTGGGCTACTTGATCCTGTTCGGCTCCATCCTCGCCTTCAACGCCTACATGTACCTGCTCAAGCACGTGCGCCCGGCGGCGGCCACCAGTTACGCCTACATCAACCCGGTAGTGGCAGTGCTGCTGGGGATCGCCTTTGCCGGTGAACACATTGGCGGCTGGGAGGTGATGGCGATGGTGATCATCATTGGCGCGGTGGTGTTGATCGGCCTGCCGCAGTGGCGGCGTCGCTAGCCTTCGTACGCTGTCAGATCCGGGGTAAACTGCGCGCCTTGCCAGTTATTACCAGGTACATCCGATGACGTTTGCTTCACTGGGTTTGATCGAGCCGCTACTGGGCCAGTTGCAACGCCTGGGCTACGACACGCCTACGCCTATTCAGCAACAGGCGATACCTGTGGTGCTCGCAGGCCGTGACCTGATGGCCGCCGCGCAAACCGGCACGGGTAAAACCGCAGGCTTTGCCTTGCCGCTGTTGCAGCGCCTAACGCTGCAAGGTAGCCAGGTGGCACCTAACAGTGTGCGGGCGCTGATACTGGTGCCTACCCGGGAACTGGCCGAGCAGGTGCACGTGAACATCAAGGCGTACGCTGAAGGGCTGCCGCTGCGCACCTACGCGGTGTATGGCGGTGTGAGCATCAACCCGCAAATGATGGCGCTGCGCAAAGGCGTGGATGTGCTGGTAGCCACCCCTGGCCGATTGCTGGACCTGCACCGCCAGAATGCGGTCAAGTTCAACCAGGTCGAAACCCTTGTGCTCGACGAAGCCGACCGCATGTTGGACTTAGGCTTTGTGGACGAGCTACGCGCGCTGTATGCCGCGTTGCCCGCGCGGCGGCAAACCCTGTTGTTCTCGGCCACCTTCTCCGACCCCATCCGCCTGCTGGCCGGGCAGATGCTGAACGAGCCGCTCACCCTCGACGTCAGCCCGCGCAACCAGGCCGCAACCTCCGTGCGCCAATGGGTGGTGCCGGTCGACAAAAAACGCAAGGCAGAGCTGTTCTGCCACCTGCTGCGCCAGAACCGGTGGAAGCAGGTGCTGGTGTTTGCCCGCACCCGCAATGGCGTTGACCAATTGGTCGAGCGCTTGCAAGGGCTGAGTATCGCGGCCGACGGCATCCACGGAGAGCGGCCACAAGCGACGCGTCAGCGTGCGCTGGACAGCTTCAAGGCCGGCGAGCTGCGCGTGCTGGTGGCCACGGACGTCGCGGCACGCGGCCTGGACATCCAGGACCTGCCCCTGGTGGTCAACCTGGATTTGCCCATCGTGCCCGAGGACTACGTGCACCGCATCGGCCGTACTGGCCGGGCCGGCGCCACGGGCGAAGCGCTCTCACTGGTGTGCGCCGACGAAGTGGAACAACTGGCCGCCATCGAGGCGCTCACCCGTCAAACCCTGAAGCGGGTGGAAGAGGCCGATTTCGAGCCCGATCACCGCGTGCCGGAAACCACCGCAGGTGGGCAGGTACTGAAAAAGCCGAAGAAGCCTAAAAAGGCCAAGGCCACGGGGGGCAAGGCTGCCCTGGGGCGGTGGACCGAAAGCCGGGACGCGCCAGTAGCGGAGCCCACGGTCAAGCCGGTGCGCAAAGTGCCTGCGTTCAATACCGGGCCACGTAAGCGCAAGCCCTGACCTAGGCTCTGTACGTAAAGTATTGGCACTCGGTGATGCTGCGTTAAAACCGGCTCGGAATGCTCATTTACGACCAGTAAACTGGATCGCCAGCCCGGTCCGCTTCCCCGCCGGTTTTTGCCTTGCCTGCGAGGCCCGGCCTGACCTTCGTTCCAAACCTTTTCGTACAGAGCCTAACGCTCTGGGGTTACTGGCGGGCCAGGTACTGCAACACCCCCTGCGCCGCCTGCCGCCCGCTGGCAAAGCAGGCGGTGAGCAGGTACCCGCCGGTGGGGGCTTCCCAGTCCAGCATTTCTCCGGCGCAAAATACCCCTGGCAGGGCCTTGAGCATCAGCGCCGGGTCCAGGGCATCCTGGCGCACACCGCCAGCGGTGCTGATGGCCTCGTCCAGCGGGCGAGGGCGAACCAGGGTCAAGGGTAAAGCCTTGATCACCTTGGCCAGGTGCCCCATGTGCAGAAAGGCCTCCGCGCCCGCCAATTCATGCAGCAGGGCCGCCTTCACGCCCTCCAGCCGTAATTGGCCTTGAAGGTGACGCGCCATGGAGCGCGCGCCGCGTGGTTTATTCAAGGCGGCCTCAACCTGAGCAAGGCTGCGGGCGGGCAGCAGGTCCAGGGCTACAGAGCAGTGACCCTCACGGTTGATGGTTTCGCGAATACCCGCGCTTAGCGCATACACCAGGCTGCCTTCCACCCCAGTGGCGGTTACCACGCACTCACCCAGGCGGGGCGTACTGCCCGCGAGGTTTAGCGCAATGTTCTTGAGTGGGGCCCCCGCGAAGCGTTCCCGGATAAAGGGGCTCCAGGCGCTCACGTCAAAGCCGCAGTTGGCCGGCTGCAGCGGCGCGATACCTGCGCCGCGCTCGGCTAGCCAAGGCAGCCAGGCACCGTCCGACCCCAAGCGCGCCCAACTGGCACCCCCCAAGGCCAACACAGTGGCGGCCGGGTGAAGCGCAAGGGTAGTGCCGTCATGTTGTTCTATCCACAGGCCGCCCTCTGGCGCCCAGCCCTTCCAGCGGTGTCGGGTGTGGATAACCACACCGCTGTCGCGCAGCCGCTTGAGCCAGGCGCGCAACAGCGGGGCTGCCTTCATGTCAGCGGGGAAGACGCGGCCTGACGTGCCAACGAAGGTCTCGATGCCTAAGCCGTGAATCCAGGCCCGGAGGGCAGTAGCATCGAACGCCCCAAGCCAGTGGCGTACCCAGTCAGCACGCTCGGCATAGCGGCCGATAAAGGCTGACGCGGGCTCGGCGTGGGTAATGTTCATGCCCCCAACCCCAGCCAGCAAAAACTTGCGCCCCACCGACGGCATACGCTCGTACAGCGTCACGGCCACACCTGCCTGGCTCAAGACTTCAGCCGCCATCAAGCCTGCGGGGCCGCCGCCAATGATCGCTACGCCTGAAGAGCAAGGGGAGACCGTCATGGACACATCGCCGGGTTTGAAAAAGGGGCCGTAGTGTACCGGAGCGCTCCACGGCTGCCCATGTTCTGTACAAAAAATAACCACATCTAGCGCAGGCGTGTGATTACAGGGCGATGAGGCGTTTCCCGCAGGTTATCCACAGGCGGTTCCACAGCCATTGTGGGTAACGCGACGGTTATGCCTCGGGCAGGCGCCATATCGTAGATGCCCAGACCTGCTCGGCGGCCTGGTGCAGCAAACCATGGCGCCTGGCCAGGGCGTTGCGGTCCTTGCTGTACCCACCGCCAATCACCGCCATTACCGGGATATCCCGCCTCAGGCAGTGACGCAGCACGCGGTCGTCACGGGCGGTAACCCCTGCATCCGTCAAGGAAAGGTAGCCCAAGGCATCGTCTTTATGCACATCCACGCCTGCGTCGTAGAGCACCAAGTCTGGCTGATACAGCGGTAGCAGGTAGTTCAGGGCGTCATCTACCGTCCGCAGGTAATCCTCATCGCCCATGCCCAGCGGTAGCGGAATGTCCCAGTCGCTGTCGGCCTTGCGCACCGGGAAGTTTTTCTCGCAATGCAGCGACACCGTGATGGCGTCGGGAGTGTCGGCCAATATCCGCGCAGTGCCATCACCCTGGTGAACGTCGCAGTCGAAGATCAATACCCGTTGCACCCGGCCAGCCTCCAGCAAGTAGCGGCTGACCACCGCCAGGTCGTTGAAAATGCAAAAGCCTGCCGGGTAGTCGTAATGAGCATGGTGAGTGCCACCGGCCAAGTGGCAGGCCATGCCGTGATTCAAGGCTAATTCGGCCGTGAGCAACGACCCACCCACCGCCCGCACGGTACGCCGGGCCAGCGCTTCGCTCCAAGGCAGGCCCAGCCGTCGTTGGTCTTCGCGCGCCAGCTCGCCGGCCATGTAGCGCGCGATGTAATCCGGCGCGTGGGCGAGGGCAAGCACCTCGGCCGGGCACAGCGACGGGCGGTGTAGGTTTTCAGGCGTCGCCACGCCTATGGCAGCCAGGTGATCGTGCAACAGGCGGAATTTTTCCATCGGGAACCGATGGTCCAGCGGGAAGGGTGGGCTGTAGTCGTCGTGATACACCAGAGGTAAGCGCATGGGGGCCCGCTTGCAGGGAGTGGAAAAGGCACACGTTGCAGTAGAAACCAAAACGGTGATGGGGTGCCATCAACCCGGTGTATCGCTGCGCCAGGACAGGCCGCTGGCGGAGCATCAAGGTATGATGGCCACTTCTGGTATTTGTAAGGCGAGGTAATACGAATGAGCCATGTCTTGGACGATCTGGTAGATCTGCTCAGCCTGGAGCCCATCGAAGAAAACCTGTTCCGTGGTCGCAGCCAGGACTTGGGGTTTCGCCAGCTGTTTGGTGGGCAGGTGCTGGGGCAGTCGCTGTCGGCAGCCAGCCAGACCGTGGAAGATGATCGGCATGTTCACTCGTTGCATGGTTATTTCTTGCGCCCCGGCGACGCCAGCCAGCCGGTGGTGTACATGGTGGATCGGGTTCGCGATGGCGGCAGTTTCTCCACGCGCCGGGTGACGGCAGTGCAGAAGGGTAAAACGATTTTTACCGCGTCGGCGTCGTTTCAGCATGACGAAGAGGGGTTTTCGCACCAGAGCCAGATGCCACAGGTGGTAGGCCCTGACAACCTGCCCACCGAGCTTGACCTGATACGTCAGGTGGGGGACATGATGCCGGCCCAACTGCGGGAAAAACTGCTGTGCGCCAAGCCCATTGAAATGCGCCCGGTGACCGAGCGCGACCCCTACAACCCCACCCCTGGCGATCCGGTGAAGTATGTGTGGTTCCGGGCCGACGGCGCCCTGGCCGATACCCCAGCGCTGCACAAGTACGTGATGGCCTATGCCTCGGACTTCAACCTGCTGACCACTGCCTTACTGCCACACGGTAAAAGTGTCTGGCACCCGGACATGCAGATCGCCAGCCTCGACCATGCGGTCTGGTTTCACGGTAACCTCATCGCCGATGACTGGCTGCTGTATGCCCTCGACAGTCCGTGGGCTGGCAACTCCCGTGGGTTTTGCCGTGGCAGCGTGTACAACCGCGCAGGGCAATTGGTCGCCTCTTCCGCGCAGGAAGGGCTGATTCGCCATCGCAAGGACTGGGCGTGATGCTGACCGACATTCGCCATTGGGTATTCGACATGGACGGCACCCTGACGGTGGCGGCCCACGATTTCGCCGCCATCCGCGCGGCCCTCGACATCCCGCCGGAGAGCGACATCCTCGGCCACTTGGCCTCATTGCCCGCAGCTGAGGCCGCTGCCCGGCATGCCTGGTTACTCGAGCACGAGCGCGAACTGGCCCTGGCCTCGCGGCCTGCGACGGGCGCGGTGCAATTGATCCGTGAGCTGGTGGGGCGCGGCTATCAGTTGGGCATCCTTACGCGTAACGCCCGCGAGCTGGCCTTCATTACCCTGGCTGCTATCGGGATCGAAGACTGCTTCCCTGCGCACAGCGTGCTAGGCCGTGACGAGGCCGCGTTCAAGCCCGACCCTGAAGGTTTGCTCAAGCTGGCCAGCCAGTGGGGCGTAGCGCCACAGGCCATGGCGATGGTGGGAGACCACCACCACGACCTGGCCTGCGGCCGCGCCGCCGGTGCCCGCACCGTGCTGGTCAATACCCCAGGCAACCCCTGGGCCGCGCTTACCGATGTAAACGCGCAGGATTGTGGGGTGTTGTTGGGGATGATTGGCTTGAGCTACAACCGTTTATGAGAGCGTAATCCATATCATCTCCGCCATATCGGCTGAGGAAAGCATCTTGCTCGGAGTTTTCTTAGCCGACTACAGGTCGCTTCTTCTCTACTTCAGCGGGGGCTTGCCAAAAGTTTTTCAATCGCTAGTTCTAAAGATTCTACCGATTTAATATTGGAGCCCTGAGGGGGGTTTATTGATTTTTCGCAGAGGTCCGTTTTATTTCGATATTAGAAGCCGCCGCATTGGTTTTGGTATCTCCATTTAGCTTATTGTAAGCTTCCGATCTTGCTGAAAGATTAGGCGTCACCGGCTCGGTTGCGGTGTTTTCAGATATTTTTTTATTAAGCTCATTATTAAGCCTATTAATAAGATTTTGCCCCATAACACCACCAGCGTGACGGTCAGGGCCTTTTCCATCTCTCTTCCTATTAGGCGCTTTAAACGTTCCTAGATGTTCTTCATGAAAACGATAAAAAGATTCTTTTGGGAACTCATACTCCAAGCCTTTAGGTATTCGTTTTTCAAGGGTGATAAGTGATACTTTTTGTGCTTGGGGTGAGTTCTTACCGATGACCTTGGCAGTTGTTGCTTCGCGAAGCTCTATATGGGCACGCAGCCCAGCGGAAACCTTACTAATTCCTTGGTCCTGCGCTTTGGCAATCTTGGCTGCCGTCGGCTGGATAGGGGCGGGGGCGGGACGGATAGAAGTAAAATTAGCTACCTTACCTTCGGCTACCGGGGCTCCCACTTCAGATTTTGACGAACTTGTTTTTGCGCTGCTATTTACTTCCTTTAGGTCCTTAGCATTCTCAAGCGCAAGGATTACCACCGGGCCAGTTTCACGGTTCAAATCTCGCGCTTTTAGAAAACCTATGGCAGCTAATTCCAGGCTGTTGCCGTGAGCCCTGAAGTTTGCCATTAATACCCCATCTTGCCCCTCCAGCTTCGAAGCCATACCAAATTGCTGAACAGGTAACTGGGTAGCCGGATTTGGGATAAATGTTTCATTATTCAAGGCATTAAGGGTACTGCTAGCCAATTGCTTTTGCTGTGATGTGCCATGATTGAGCATATGCATCAAATAATCTTTTGAGCGCGACGTTATAAGATTTTTCAAGTCTTTAGGTGAAACTCCACCTGACTTGGTAGTGGCGGCCTGCGCTGGTAGGGGATGTCCTATAACATGAGGATTGGTCGTAGAATGGATTTTCATAATTCACCAACAAAGGAAAAATCTGGATTGCTATAAGTGGTCTGCAAGCCGCTTCGGTTCCCTTTTTCTTCGTTGCTTTGGAAAACCGCAGTGCTGGTCAATACCCCAGGCAACCTCTGGGCCGCGCTTACCGATGTAAACGCGCAGGATTGTGGGGTGTTGTTGGGGATGGTGTGAACGGAAAGGCCCTGCGCGCATCGCAGGGCCGCGCCTCTAACGGAGGACTTACAAACCTTTATCCGCGAACGTATCGCAGCGCTCCAGTTGACCGTTCTCGAAGCCGGTCTTGAACCAGCGCACGCGCTGCGCCGAGGTGCCGTGAGTGAAGGAATCCGGCACGACATGGCCACGGCCTTGCTGCTGCAAGCGGTCATCGCCAATAGCGTTGGCCGCGTTCAGGGCTTCTTCTACGTCACCCGGCTCCAGCCAGTTCAGGCGCTGCTGAGCGTGGTTGGCCCATACGCCGGCAAAGCAGTCCGCTTGCAGTTCCAGGCGAACAGACAAACCGTTTGCGCCTTCCATGGGTTGGCCTTTCTGGCGTGCAGCGTCGACCTGGTGAGAAATCCCCAGCAGGTTCTGCACATGGTGGCCCACCTCGTGAGCGATCACATAGGCCTGGGCAAAGTCACCGGCGGCGCCGAACTTCTGGCTCATCTCGTTAAAGAACGCAGTGTCCAGGTACACCTTATGGTCGGCCGGGCAATAGAACGGGCCCACGGCCGACGAGGCCAAGCCGCACGCCGAATTCACCTGACCGGCGAACAGCACCAGCGGTGGCTCTTCGTATTGACGGCCGGACTCTTTGAAGATGGCCTTCCAGGTGTCTTCGGTATCGCCCAGGATGGAACGCACGAATTCGGTCTGGTCATCGGTGGCAGGGGTGCTGCGCTGCTGGGTAGGCGCCGGTGCGCTGCTCTGGCCGGTAAGCTGCCCCAAAATCTGCATAGGGTCTTGGCCCGTGAGCAGGCCGAAGCCTACGATCAGCACCACGGCCCCCAGGCTCAGGCCCTTGCCGCCCATCCTGAAGCCACCGCCGCCGCCACTACCGGTGCCATCGCCACGTGCGTCTACTACGTTGTCACTACGTCGGCCTTTTTTCCACAGCATCCTGGGTTCTCCTCATTGTGTTCATAACCTCTTGGCTATGTAAGCGCCGCGTAGGTTCAAGCTCGGACCCTTCGACAACAATCTCGCACTTAATTTCAATGGGCGTATTCGTTCACGCACGCGTGGGTCGCAATTGGAGTACCGGCCGGCGGTACACCTGCGCTACGCTCAGCGCTGTAACCTTTCAAGCACCTAAACGGATTTAACGCGTACTGGAACGCTTTTACCGATGAGCAAAGACCCTCTGTCGCTGACCGGAACCAGCCAGCCGCTCAAAGGCATGCTGTTGATTATGATCGCGACGCTGTTGTTCGCCAGCCACGACGTGCTGTCCAAGTACCTCTCCGGGATCTACCCGGTGATGCTGGTGATCTGGGTGCGTTACTTCGTCCATACCCTGTTGATGATGGGTATCTTTTTACCGCAGTCGGGCCTGCGTATCTTGCGTACCAAGCGGCCGCTGCTTCAGGTAATGAGAGCCTTGTGCCTGTTGGGCACCAGCTTGATGTTTGTGTCGGGCCTGCAGTACATCCCCTTGGCCGAAGCCACGGCGGTCAACTTTCTTGCACCGCTGATGGTGACGGCCTTGTCTGTGCCCCTGCTACGGGAGCGGGTAACCGGTGGGCAATGGGCGGCCGTACTGGTGGGCTTTTGTGGCGTACTGACGATTGTCCACCCCGGTGGTGAGCTATTCACGCCCGCGATCCTGTTCCCGTTCGCGTCCGCGTTGTTTTTCTGCTTTTACCAGTTGCTGACCCGCAAGGTGGCGGAAGTCGACAGCCCCACTACCAGCAACTTTTTCGCAGGGGTCTTTAACACCCTGCTGATGAGCGCCGTGGTGCCGTTCTTTTGGCACTGGCCCACTTGGCTGGACGGCCTGTTCATGCTGGCCCTGGGCGGGTGTGGCATGACCGCTCACCTGCTGCTGACTCAGGCGTTTCGGCATGCACCACCGGCGTTGCTGGCGCCCTTGGGGTACTGCCAGATCGTCTTCGCAGGCTTTTATGGCTGGCTGATCTTCAACCACACGCCTACGTCCACTACGGTGCTGGGGATCCTGGTGATCTGCTCCAGTGGCGTGGCAGCGGCCTGGTTACAGCGCCGCGCCAAAGTCAGCCCCTCGACGTAAGCGGTGGCCCCCCAAGCGCGTTGGCTAGCGGCCCATGCTGTGAAAGTGCGCGCTCATGCGCTCGGTGTTTGGGGTAATTCCGGTAAACAGTTCGAATGCCTTCACCGCCTGGAACACAGCCATGGCGCTGCCGTCCAGGGTGCGGCAGCCCAGTGCCCGGGCATCGCGCAGCAGTTCGGTTTCCAGCGGGAAGTACACGATCTCCGCAACCCATAGCCCTGCGTGCAAAAGGCCCTTGGGCACAGGGGTACCGGGCAGCTTGGCCATACCCACAGGGGTGGTGTTGACCACCCCCTCTGCCTGCGCCAATGCGTCGGCCAGCGACACACCTACTTGTGCAGGCCTGCCTGGAAAGTGTGCATTGAGGTTAGCCACCAGTGTCTGGGCGCTGTGGGGGTTAACGTCGAAGACCGTCAAGTGCTTCATGCCCTCAAGCAACAGGGCGTGAGCGACCGCCGCGCCCGCACCGCCTGCACCCATTTGTACTACCCGCTCCCGGCCTGCACCGGCCATGGCACGGCGCAAGCCTTCGGCAAACCCCAGGCAGTCGGTGTTATGACCCATGCGCTTACCCTCGCGCAGCACCACGGTGTTTACGGCGCCGATACTCTGAGCCTCTGGCGATAACCCATCGAGCAACGGGATCACGGCCTGTTTGCTGGGGTAGGTGATGTTGAGGCCGGTAAAGCCCAGCTGCTGAGCCGCAGTAAGCAGTGTGTCCAACGCGCTGTTGTCGAGCGCTAGCACATCCAGGTCAATCAACCGGTACACATAGTTCACGCCTTGGGCGCGGCCCTCCTGCTCATGCATCGCCGGGGTTCGGGACAGCGCAATGCCTGAACCGATCAGGCCAACGAGAATGCTGCTAGCGGTGGGGGCTGTCATGCGGGGGCTCCTAGCGGGTGTAGGGCGTTGCGGTGTAAAGGGGCCGCCAGTGTATCAGGCGGCTACCCGGTTACTGCGCCACGGCTGCGGTTGCATCGTGGCAGTCGCTGAACACGTCAAGCGTTGGCGTATACACGGCGGTCTGTACACCGAATAGCCCCAGCACGGAATGAAAGACCACGTCGTGGCTCAGGTTGGCTTGGTCCCGCTTGGCCGCCAGGCAGCCTCTGGAAATACGGCCGTCTGCCAAGGTATGGGGCCCGAACCACAGCACCATAGGCACATGCTTTTGTGCCTCTGGTGCAATGGCATAGGGGGCGGCGTGAAGGTACACGCCGTTTTCACCCAGCGATTCCCCATGGTCGGAGACGTACCACATCGCCGTGTCGAAGCGCTGCGCGTTAGCCTGGAGCAGGCCAATCACCTGGGCCAGGAAATGGTCTGTGTACACCAAGGTGTTGTCATATACATTGGTCAGCGCCTCACTGCTGCAACTGCCCAGCTGGTTGGTATGGCACACCGGGGTGAAGCGCTCCATGGCAGGGGGGTAGCGGTCGTAATACTCAGGGCCATGACTGCCATCGGAGTGCAGGAAAATCACCGCATCGCCCTTCAGTGCGTCGATGTCGGTCTGCAAGCCTTGGAGTAGCGCTTCATCCAGGCACCGATGACCGTCACAAAACGGGCCCTGCTGGGTTTTAGGGATGTCGCGGTGCGGGCTGCGCAGGCAGGTACCTTTGCAGTCACTGTTGTTCTCCAGCCACAGCACCTGTACCCCAGCCTGTTGGAGCACATCGAGCAGGCTTTCGGTGGTTTTGCCTTTCGCGTCGCTGTACGCCTTGCGCCCGAACATGGAAAACATGCAGGGCACCGACACGGCGGTGGAGGTGCCGCAGGCGTGCACCTGGGTGTAGTTCAAAACGTCCAGCTGGCTAAGCTCCGGGTTGGTGTCGCGGGCGTAACCGTTGAGGGAAAAATGGTCTGCGCGCGCGGTTTCCCCTACTACAAAGATCATCAGCCGCTTGCGCACGCCCGCCTCATGATGAGCGTCGGTGCCTATGGCCTTCACCTGAGCCACCTCCCTTACCCCTAGGCGCTCCTTGCCCAGCTTCACGGCTGCATAGATAACGTTGGTGGGGTTGATGAAATGGGTGAGCTTGTCTTGCTGGCGGAACAACGGCCCGTAGGTGGAGTAGAACGCCGCCACCGTCGCCAGTAGAAGCAATGCCGCCAGGGCCGCTACGCCTACTTTATGTACCAGCCCTCGCAGGGGCGGCGCATACCTGACCGGCCACCGCCAGATCAACGCAACAGGGAGCACCCCCAGCAGGAGGGCATAGAGGGCCAGTGTTGGGCTAAGCAGGGAAGCTGCTTCACCTGGGTTGGTTTCCAGTACGTTCTGCACCATCACGGTGTCGATGGAAATACCGTAACTGTTCATGAAGTAAGCGGCGCCGGCGGCGATCAGGGTCACAGCACTGAGCACCGGCTTCAGCAGCGGCCGGAACGAAAGTCCGATCAGCAGCAACGTAAAGGCCGCCCATAAAAAGACAGCGAACGAGGCATAGAACAGCCACTGGGCGGGGCCTTTGAGTTCGATCAAGGCGGCCAGGGCGCGCCAGGTGGCCACGTTGTACACCGCCACTAAGCACAGGGCGAACAGCATGACCAGGCGTGAGGACGTAAGAGGAGGCAGGGGGCGCAAAGCGCTCATGAGTATTCAACTGGTCGGTCGTTGGCCCGCAAGCGGGATCGGCCCAGAGCGTAGGAGCGTATTCGTAAGTGAGCGGTGAGGGCGGGGTGAAAAAAGCGTGAACGCCCAAGGGGCCTGTCCTTGGGCGTCGGGGCGTTCAGCAGTGGTTCAGCGACGGACCAACAGCACCCCTGTTTCCATATGGTGGGTGTACGGGAACTGATCGAACAGGGCACAGCGGGCAATGCGGTGACTGTTGCTCAGTTGCGCCAAGTTGGCCGCCAGGGTGTCCGGGTTGCAGGAGATATAGAGAATCGTATCGAACCGCCGGGTGAGTTCGCAGGTATCAGGGTCCATGCCCGCACGGGGCGGGTCCACGAACACTGTGCCAAAGCGGTAGCCTGGCAGGTCGACGCCCTGCAAGCGGCGGAATTCACGCACCCCGTTAAGAGCCTGGGTGAGTTCTTCGGCCGACAACCGCACCAGCGTGACGTTGCCAACGTTGTTGTCGGCCAGGTTATGCAGCGCGGCGGCCACGCTGGTTTTGCTGATCTCGGTAGCCAGTACCTGGCGCACGCGCGTGGCCAGGGGCAGGGTGAAATTGCCGTTGCCGCAGTACAGCTCCAGCAGGTCGTTTTCGCGCTCACCCAGGGCATCTACCGCCCAATTGAGCATGTGCTGGCACACCGTGCCATTGGGCTGGGTGAAGGCGCCTTCGGGTTGGCGGTAGTGGAAGCTGCGGCCAGCCACAGCGAAGGTTTCACTCACGTAATCCCGACCTATCACTAGCCGTTGCCCACGAGAGCGGCCAATCAGGCTTACGCCTAGCTCCGCAGCCAACGCTTGGGCCTGCGCTTCCCACGCGCTGTCCAGCGGGCGGTGGTAACACAGGGTAATCAGCGCGTCACCGGCCAAGGTAGTCAGGAACTCCACCTGAAACAGTTTGTGGCTCAGCACGTCGCTGGCCTGCCAGGCCGCTTTCAGGCGTGGCATGAGCGCATTGATCCGCTCGCTGGCCACGGGGAACTGCTCGATCAGAATGGGCGTGTATTTATCGCCCGGGCTGAACATTGCGTAGTGGCGCTCACCGCCTTCACGCCACAAGCGAAATTCTGCCCTCAACCGGTAATGCTCTACGGGCGACTGGAATACCTCGGCAGCCGGTGCATCGAACGGCGCCAGCAGTGTCTGTAACCGGGCAACCTTGGCGTTGAGCTGTGCGGTGTAGTGCTCAGGGTGTGTCATGGTCATGCGTTGAACCATCCCAGTTTGACCACGAACAGTACCGACAGAATGACCAGCGCCGGGTTGAGGTCGCGCACCCTGCCCGATACCAGTTTGATAGCGGTCCAGGCGATAAAGCCCAAGGCAATGCCGTTGGCGATCGAGTACGTGAGGGGCATGGCCAGGGCGGTGACCACCACCGGCGCGGCCTCGGTGATGTCGTCCCAGTTGATCTCTGCCAGGCCCGAGGCCATTAGCACCGCCACGAACAGCAGCGCTGGCGCGGTGGCATAGGCCGGTACGCTGGCGGCCAGGGGAGAGAAGAACAGCGCCAGCAAGAACAGCACGGCCACCACGATGGCGGTCAGGCCGGTACGCCCGCCCGCGCTCACGCCAGCGGCGGACTCAATGTAGCTGGTCGTGGTAGAGGTGCCGAGCAGCGAGCCGGCCATGGCCGCGGTGCTGTCAGCGATCAGGGCACGGCCCATCTTCGGCATGTGGCCATCCTTGCCCATAAGCCCGGCGCGCTTGGCTACGCCGATAAGCGTGCCAGAGTTATCGAACAGGTCGACGAACAGGAACGCGAAAATAACGCTTACCAGGCCGATGTCCAGGGCGCCAGCCAGGTCCAGTTGCAAGAAGGTGGGGGCCAGCGAAGGTGGCATGGACAGTAGCCCGATGAACGGGCTGAACTTGAACAGGATCGAGACGGCTGTCACCGAGAGAATACCGATCAGCACCGCGCCTTTTACCTTGCGCGCCTCCAAGGCGACGATCAGCACAAAGCCTAATACCGCCAATACCGCGCCGGGTGCCTTCAAGTCGCCCAAACCCACCAGCGTGGCCTGGTTGGGTACAACGATGCCAGCGGTTGTCAAGGCAATCAGCGCCAGGAACAAACCGATGCCAGCAGCAATAGCGCTGCGCAGGGGCAGGGGAATGCTGTTCACGATCCACTCACGGATCCTGAAGATCGACAGCAGGAAGAAACACACCGCCGAGATAAACACCGCGCCCAAGGCCACCTGCCAGGTGTGGCCCATGTGCAGCACCACGGTGTATGTGAAGAAGGCGTTCAACCCCATGCCAGGTGCCAGGGCGATAGGGTAGTTGGCGATCAGCCCCATCACAGCCGAGCCGATCGCGGCGGCAAGGCAGGTGGCCACGAAGACCGCGCCCTTGTCCATGCCGGTACTGCCTAGGATGCTGGGGTTCACGAACAGGATATAGGCCATGGCCAGGAAGGTCGTGATGCCTGCCAGGACTTCCGTGCGCACGTTGGTGTTGTGTGCCTTTAACTGAAATAGCCTTTCCAGCATGCCCGCTCTCCGAAGCGCATTAGCGCCGAATGATGACCTAGTAGCAAAGCACAGCTTTACAACCAGGCCCAAAAAAGCCGCGCATCATACCAGCGCCAACCTCGCGGGTGAACGCAACGCTTCGCCTGATGGCATAGAAGCGAAATAAAAGCTGGCCGTTTGTCGGCAACACGGCGTATCGCTTAATCAACGCTGCTCGAACGTAAATATTTTTCCAAGCACGCAGGAAATGGGCCCTGTGCCAGCCCGTAGTGCTTTAAGGTCCGCGCCTGTGTGCGTTAGCCCATATAGATTCATAAGGTCGTTTGATGACAGCTGCGTCACCCTTGGCACTCATCCTTCAGGCATCCGCCACGGTGCTGTACCCCGGCGCGGAAGGTCGCATCCTCAGCGAGCATCTGCCCGGCCCGACTGCCGGGGTTGTTCAGTGCCAGCTGTATTTCAGTGATGGTGCGCAGGCGGAGGGCTCGCTGCTGGCCGTCGAAGAAAACGGCTGGCTGCTGCTGGTGTTGGCCTACACCACGGCGCTGGGCCGTAGCGTTCCGGCACGAAGCTGGGCGCTGGAGCAACGCCCGGATGAGCCTCAGGGTTTTCGCATTCGGTCCATGATTCCGGCCGGCCCTGTCGAAGTCATCTAGCTCCCGTCTATTAACGGCCCCGCCGGGCACGCTGAACGAACCAATGCCGTAGAAAGTCGTACAGGGTAGAGACGCAGGCAAACAGACTTGCGCAACAGACCGTGAGGCTTCCCCCGATGAGTGCCCCTTCAGACCGCGCTGGCGTGGATTCCTACGCCAGCCACGCCATACAGTTCACCCTTAATGGCCAACCTCGCACGCTGGACGTGCTGCCATGGACCACCCTGCTCGATTTGCTGCGTGAACGCCTTGACCTGGTGGGCAGCAAAAAAGGCTGCGATCACGGCCAATGCGGCGCCTGTACGGTGTTGGTAGATGGCAAACGCGTGAATGCCTGCCTGACATTGGCCGTCATGTGCGATGGCGCCACCCTGACCACCGTCGAAGGCTTGGCCACCGAAGAGGGCTTGCACCCGCTGCAAACCGCGTTCATCAAACATGACGCGTTCCAGTGTGGTTACTGCACCCCAGGGCAGCTCTGCTCGGCAGCCGCCTTGCTCAAAGAAGGGCACGCTCATTCGGCCGATGATATTCGCGAGCAAATGAGCGGCAACCTGTGCCGCTGTGGCGCTTACGGGAATATCCTGGCGGCGATTGAAGAGGTGATTCAACTGCCAGGGGAGGGCGCCCTGTGAACCCTTTTAACTACGCACGCGCCAGCGACGTCAATGAGGCACTGGCGTTACACCGCCCAGGTAGCCGTTTCATCGCAGGCGGCACCAACCTGCTGGACTTGATGAAAGAGAATGTCGTTCGGCCGGAGCAACTGATCGACATCACCCACTTGCCGCTGCGCGAAGTCACTGTGCTGGACGACGACCGCGTTCGTATTGGTGCCTTGGTAAGCAACGCCGATGTGGCCTATGACCCAATCATCCAGGCCCGCTACCCTTTGTTGAGCCAGGCAATATTGGCAGGTGCTTCGCCGCAGCTACGCAACATGGCCACCACCGGTGGCAACCTACTGCAGCGTACGCGGTGCTACTACTTTTACGACGCAGACATGCCTTGCAACAAGCGTGAGCCCGGCACCGGTTGCCCGGCGCGCACAGGGTTGAACCGTTTGCACGCCATCTTCGGTGCCAGCGAACACTGCGTAGCCACTCACCCGTCCGACATGTGCGTGGCGCTGGCCGCCCTTGAAGCACGTGTGCAGGTGCAAGGCAAGGTCGGCGTGCGGGAAATCGACTTCGCTGATTTCCACCGCTTGCCTGGCGATCAGCCTGAGCGTGACAACACGCTGGCCGAGGATGAACTGATTATTGTGGTCGAACTGCCCGCCGAAGGCTTCTCAACCCATAGCCATTACCTCAAGGTACGTGATCGTGCGTCCTACGCCTTTGCCTTGGTGTCGGTAGCGGTAGCCCTACAACTGGAAGGCAACGTGATCCGTCAAGCGCGCATTGCGCTGGGCGGTGTTGCCCACAAGCCATGGCGCAACCTGGACGTCGAGGCCTCTCTGGTCGGCCAGCCGGCGACACATGAGGCCTTTGCCGCTGCGGCCCAGGCCATGGTCAACGGGGCCCAACCGCTTGCTGGAAATGCCTTCAAGGTGACGTTAGCGCGCAGAGCGATCGTTCGCGCATTGGATGAAGCGGCACTGGGAGGGGCACAGGCATGACGGCGAATGCGATTGGTAAACCCATGGACCGCGTCGACGGCGTGCTCAAAGTCACCGGCCAGGCGCGTTATGCCGGCGAATACCCAGAAGAGAGGCTGCTTTACGGCAGCGTGGTCTCCAGCACTATCGCTTCAGGCCGCGTGCTACGCATCGACGCCAGCCAGGCCCTGGCCTTGCCTGGTGTGATCGAGGTGATGGACCACGGCAACCGCCCGCCCATGGCTGGCGATGACGACGACTACAGCGATGCCGATGCCGCCGATGGAAAGCCCTTCCGCCCGTTGTACAACGACCGCGTGCTCTACAACGGCCAGCCGTTGGCGCTGGTGATTGCCGAGAACCTGGAACTGGCCCGGCATGCTGCCTCCTTGGTACACATCGAATACGTTGAGCATGACTGGTGCTCAGATCTGCGTGCCGAATTAGCGAACGCTGAACCCGCGCCGGCCGAGCTGCCAGACCCACGAGGCGACTTCGATGCAGCCTATGCCAGGGCGGCCTACAGCGTCGATGCCACCTATGAAACCCCGATCGAACACCACAACCCTATGGAGCCCCATGCCAGTACGGTGATTTACAACGCCGACGGCACGCTTGAGGTCCACGATAAAACCCAGGGTACTCAGAACTGCCAGGCTTACCTCTGTCAGGCGCTGAACCTTGAAAAAGACCGCGTGAGGGTACTGGCGGCCTTTGTAGGTGGAGCCTTCGGCTCCGGCCTGCGCCCGCAGTATCAACTGCCGCTGGCGGCCATGGCTGCACTCAAGTTGCGCCGCTCGGTACGCGTGACCTTGACCCGGCAGCAGATGTTCACCTTCGGTTACCGCCCACGCACCCTGCAGCAGTTACGCCTGGCCAGTGATGAAGGCGGCAAGCTGGTAGCGGTTTCACACCATGCCACGGGCCAAACCTCGCGCTTCGAAAAATTCACCGAGCACGTGGTGGAATGGAGCGGCATGTTGTACCACTGCGACAACGTCAAACTCGGTTATGACTTGGTACCAGTCGACCTCTACACCCCATTGGACATGCGCGCCCCCGGTGCAGCCTTGGGGTTGATCGGGCTCGAATGCGCCATGGATGAACTGGCACAGCAGATGGGCATGGACCCTGTGACCTTCCGTGAGCTGAATTTCGCGGACACCAACCAGAACGAAGGCAAGCCGTACTCAAGCAAGGCGCTGATTGCCTGCTACAACGAGGGCAAGGCGCGGTTTGACTGGGCCAGGCGCAACGCCACGCCACGCAGCCTGCGTAACGGCCATAAGTTGGTCGGCCTGGGTATGGCGGGCGGGGTATGGGAAGCCATGCAAATGCCCGCGAGTGCCCGCGCCAGCCTGGGCAAAGACGGCACCCTGACCATCAGCACCGCCACCACAGACATCGGCACAGGCACCTATACCGCGCTGACCCAGATCGCCGCCGAAGCCGCTGGCCTGTCGCCGGAGCGCGTGGTGGTCAAGCTCGGTGACTCTTCCTTGCCCACAGCACCGCTGCAAGGTGGGTCGTTCACCATTTCGTCGGTGGGTACTGCCGTGCAGCAGGCGTGTGAAGCGTTGCACAAGCGGATGCTCACCGTTGCAGCCAGCATCGACCCTGAGTTCGCGACCTTGACCATGGACCGCGTGCGCTTCACCGATGGCGCGTTGGTGTGGGGCGAGCGCACGCTCGCCTTCGACGACTTGGTGCATGCCAGCGGCGTGGATACCCTTGAGGCGCATGTGGACGCCGAGCCCGATGAGAAGCGCGAAGGGTTCAGCACCGCGACGCACTCAGCAGTCTTCGCGGAGGTAGAGGTAGACGAAGACCTGGGCACCGTGCACGTGACGCGTGTAGTAAGCGCTGTCGCTGCAGGGCGCGTGGTCAACCCCAAGACAGCGCGCAGCCAGATCCTGGGCGGCGTGGTGTGGGGCATTGGCATGGCCTTGCATGAGGAAACCCTCACCGACCACGCCTTTGGCCGGCACATGAACCATAACCTGGCCGAGTACCACATTCCTGTGCAGGCGGATGTAGGCGATGTGGAGGTTGTCTTCGTCGAGGAGCATGACACGATTGTAAACGCGTTGGGTTCCAAAGGCGTGGGTGAGATCGGCCTGGTAGGCGTGGCGGCGGCAATCGCTAATGCCATCTACAACGCCACGGGTAAGCGAGTGCGCGAGTTCCCGATTACCCTGGACAAGTTGCTGGACCAGGCGTAACCCGCGCCTAGGGTCAGGCAGCGACGCCCATCACAACGCGCCGCTGCCTGACACCCTTACCGGTTAGGCGGCTGGAGTGGTTTCCCCTGGCGCCGCCGTATCGGGCGTTACGGGCGTTTGCATGTGGTCCCGGTTGGCAAGGCTGGGGAACAGCTTCATCCAGGTACCGGTGACCAGTAGCGTACCTACCCCTCCGATCACCACGGCTGGCACGGTGCCAAACCAGTGGGCGGTCAGGCCCGATTCAAACTCCCCTAGCTGATTCGAGGCGCCGATAAACAGGCCATTGACTGCGCTTACGCGCCCGCGCATCTCGTCGGGTGTCTCCAGCTGCACAAAGGCGCCACGGATGACCATGCTGATCATGTCTGCCGCGCCCAACACCGCCAAGGTTGCCAACGAAAACCAGAAAGAGGTAGACAGGCCGAAAGCAATGGTCGCAACGCCGAACACGCCAACGCCTGCGAACATGGTGCGGCCCACGTTGCGCTCGATAGCGAACCGCGACAACCAGAACGACATCAGCAATGCACCCACGGCGGGCGCTGAGCGCAGCAGGCCCAGCCCCCACGGGCCGGTGAGCAGGATGTCCTGGGCGAATACCGGCAACAGCGCCGTTGCGCCCCCAAGCAGCACTGCAAACAGGTCCAGCGAAATGGCGCCGAGGATGTCCTGTCGGCTCCGGATAAACCGAATTCCCGCCAATAGCGAATGCAGGGTTGCCCGGCCGGTAGGCAGGGGCGTCTCGCGTTTGGGCAGGCTAAGCATCAGGCTCACGGCCAACAGGTACAGCACCACGGTAGGGCCGTATACCCACAGGCTGCCGAACGCATACAGAAAGCCACCCAGGGCCGGGGCCACGATGGTTGCGGTTTGCATGGCCGACGCCGAGGCAGCGACTGCTCGTGGAAACAAACCTGGCGGCACGATGTTAGGCAACAGCGCTTGAGTCGTGGGCATTTCGAAGGCCCGTGCGCCACCCAGGCAAAACGCTAGGATAAAGATCATCTCGCGGCTTACATTGCCGGTACTGCTGCCTATGACGAGTGCCAAGGCAACCAGGGCTTGGAGGGCTTGGCACAGCGCTGCCACCTTGCGCCGGTCATAGCGGTCCGCCACATGCCCGGTGTGTAGCATGAACAGCACGCGTGGCGTGAACTCCACCAGGCCTACCAACCCTAGGTCCAGCACGCTACCAGTCAGTTGGTAGAGGTGCCAGCCAATGGCAACAGTCAGCATTTGAAAGCCGCTGGCAGTACAGACACGGGCCAGCCAGAACGCAAGGAAGGGGCGGTGATGCCGGAGGAGCCGCGGCGCTTCGGTAGCCATAAAGGTAGGGGCCTAAGGGAATAGGGGCCAGAAGACTACCATCACTCTGTAACAAAAAGTTGCATTTACCTGCATTAAACCTGCCGGTTTTGATCGGTGGGACAATCGGTCACGCGGCACTGCACCACAGGCTACATTGAAAGGAACAGGGCTACTCTATGGAGAGTCATTGACGTAGATCAATACGTTTGCCCGTTCCGCCTGCCTGAGGAAACCCTATGTTCGGTATAGAGGCATTGGACCTCGCCCGTATCCAGTTCGCGTTTACCGTGTCTTTTCATATCCTGTTCCCGGCCATCACCATCGGCTTGGCCAGTTACCTGGCCGTGCTGGAAGGCTTGTGGCTGAAGACCCATAACACGGTGTACCGCGAGCTGTACCATTACTGGTCGAAGATCTTCGCGGTCAACTTCGGCATGGGCGTGGTCTCCGGGCTGGTGATGGCCTATCAGTTCGGCACCAACTGGAGCCGATTCTCGGACTTCGCCGGTGCCGTGACCGGGCCTTTGCTTACCTATGAGGTACTCACCGCTTTCTTCCTGGAAGCAGGCTTCTTGGGCGTAATGTTATTTGGCTGGAACAGGGTTGGTCGTGGGCTGCACTTCTTCGCTACCGTTATGGTTGCCATCGGCACACTGATCTCCACCTTCTGGATCTTGTCGTCCAACAGCTGGATGCAAACCCCTCAGGGTTACGACATCGTCGACGGCCGGGTGGTCCCAGTGGACTGGCTGGCGGTAGTGTTCAACCCGTCGTTCCCCTACCGTTTGGCGCACATGGCCACAGCCGCGTTCGTGGCCACGGCATTCTTCGTCGGCGCGGCCGGGGCCTGGCACCTGCTGCGCGGCCGTAATACCCCCGCCGTGCGCAAGATGCTGTCCATGGCCATGTGGATGGCGCTGATCGTGGCGCCTATTCAGGCGATGATCGGCGACATGCACGGGTTAAATACCCTTGAGCACCAGCCGGCTAAAATTGCGGCCATCGAAGGGCACTGGGAGAACGAGGGTGACGGGCCCACGCCGTTGATCCTGTTTGGCCTGCCTGATATGAAAGCGGAGAAAACCCGCTTCGCCGTAGAGATTCCGTATTTAGGCAGCCTGATCCTGACCCACAGCCTGGATAAGCAAATCCCTGCGCTCAAAAGCTTCCCACCGGAGGATCGCCCTAACTCGACGATTATTTTCTGGTCGTTCCGGGTGATGGCAGGGCTGGGCATGCTAATGATCGCCGTTGGCCTGTGGAGCCTGTGGCTGCGCTGGCGCGGCAAACTGTACGACACTCGTCTTTTCCAACGGGTCGCCTTGGTGATGGGCCCGTCGGGGCTTATAGCGATACTGGCCGGGTGGTTCACTACTGAAATTGGCCGTCAACCGTGGGTAGTGTACGGCCTGATGCGTACGGCCGATGCCTCCTCCAACCATGACGTAGGGCAAATGAGCTTTACCCTGGCGCTGTTCGTGCTGGTGTACTTCGCAGTGTTCGGCGTGGGCTTTGGCTACATGATGCGCCTCGTCCGTCGCGGCCCTGCCAGCGCCGATCCGCACAACCATGGCGGCCCTGGGCAGAAGCGTACGCCTGCACGGCCACTGTCGGCGGCGAGCCAGGAAACACCGGAAGACCACCATGCCACCCCTGGCGAGAGGACCTGACCATGGGCATCGATCTATCACTTATCTGGGCCGTGATCATTATCTTCGGCGTGATGATGTACGTGTTCATGGACGGCTTCGACCTGGGGATCGGCATCCTCTTTCCGTTCACGCCGCAAGAGCACGATCGTGACGTGATGATGAACACCGTAGCGCCGGTCTGGGACGGTAACGAAACCTGGCTGGTACTAGGTGGGGCGGGCTTGTTTGCAGCCTTTCCGCTAGCGTATTCGGTGGTGCTATCGGCCTTGTACCTGCCATTGATTCTGATGCTGGTGGGGCTGATCTTTCGGGGCGTTGCATTTGAGTTCCGCTTCAAGGCACGCACGGACAAGCGTCATATCTGGGACAAAGCCTTTATTGGGGGCTCGCTGTTGGCCACCTTCTTCCAAGGTGTGGCGCTGGGCGCATACATCGACGGCATCAAGGTCGTAGGGCGCTCCTATGCCGGTGGGCCGTTCGACTGGCTCACGCCCTTCTCGCTGTTCTGTGGCGTAGGGCTGATCGCAACCTACGCGCTATTGGGCTGCACCTGGCTGATTATGAAAACCGAAGGCGAGTTGCAAGCCCGCATGCATTACCTGGCGCGGCCGCTGACGTTCCTGATGATTGCTTTCATGGTAATCGTCAGCCTGTGGACGCCATTGGCTCATGATGCCATTGCCGGCCGCTGGTTCACCCTGCCTAACCTGTTCTGGTTCATGCCGGTGCCCGTATTGGTGATAGTGGCAACTATCGGCTTGCTCAAGGCCGTGGCCCGTAACGCCAACTACACGCCGTTCCTGTTGACCCTGCTGTTGATTTTCCTCGGGTACAGCGGGTTGGGCATCAGCCTATGGCCTAACATCATTCCCCCGTCAGTCAGCATTTGGGCCGCTGCCTCGCCCCCGCAAAGCCAAGGCTTCGTGCTCGTAGGCACGCTGTTTATCCTGCCGCTGATCCTGGGGTATACGTTCTGGAGCTACTACGTCTTCCGCGGCAAAGTGACCACAGAAGATGGTTACCACTAGGGTGATGACCATGGACAACACCGAAGTGAAAAAACCCCTGTGGCAACGGCTGGGCTGGCTGGTGCTGATCTGGGTGGCCAGTGTTGTAAGCCTGGGCCTGGTGGCTGGGCTACTAAGGCTGCTGATGGCCGCCGCGGGTATGCGTAGCCATTGATCGGTAGGCCCGGGTGCAACGCCCGGGCCTTACCTAGCAGGTTGCTAGGTTATGTTGGCCTCTCTCTTTTCCTACACTCAGCACGGCCCAAATCTGGGACGGAGCCTGCTGATGTCATCTTCCACGCTAGCCTCATTCGCCCGCTACGCGCTTGTCGGTGTGCTCAATACCTTGGCGCACTGGGCCGTATTTCTTGCCTTGGTGTACGAAGCTGGTATTTCCCAAGGCACCTCCAATCTCGTGGCCTTTTTGCTGGCCGTGAGTATCAGTTACCTGATTAACGCTAGCTGGACGTTCAAGGCCCCACGATCGCGCGGGCGCTACCTGTGCTACGTAGGCTTCATGGGGCTGTTGGCGTTGACTGCGGGTTGGGTGGGGCAACGCTTTGCGACACCGCCACTGCTCACGGTTGGCGTGTTTTCCGCCGTGAGCCTCGTGCTGGGGTATGCCTATGCACGTGGGGTTGCGTTCAGGAAAGGGGCCGCACCGTGCTGATTTCGTTAGTAGTGCCGGTGTACAACGAACAAGAGGCTGTGCCGCTGTTCTTCAATGCGGTGAGAGCAATTGCGGCAGGGCGGCCTTACGACATCGAAGTGGTTTTTATCAATGACGGCAGTACAGATGGCACTGCGGCGGCGGTAGAGCATTTGGTCGCTACCGAACCTTTGGTCACGTTGATTAACCTCAGCCGCAACTTTGGTAAGGAGCCAGCCTTGCTGGCCGGGCTGGAGTACGCCAATGGGGATGCCATTATTCCCATGGATGTCGACCTGCAAGACCCTGTAGAGCTCATTCCACAGTTGGTGGAACGCTGGCAGGCCGGGGCCGATATCGTTCTCGCCAAGCGTGTAGACCGCAACGCCGATAGCCTGCTCAAACGCAAGAGCGCGCAGTGGTTCTACCGTGTTCACAACGCACTAAGCCCAAACAAGATTGAGGAGAACGTTGGCGACTTCCGTTTGCTCTCGCGCAAGACGGTAGAGCAGATTAAAACCATGCCCGAGCGCAACCTGTTCATGAAAGGGTTGATGCAATGGGTCGGTGGGCGCCGAGCGATCATCGAATACAGCCGGCCTGAACGGGCGGTGGGCAAAACCAAGTTCAATGGCTGGAAACTGTGGAACTTCGCCCTTGAGGGCATTACGTCGTTTTCTACCTGGCCGTTGCGCGTATGGACGTATATCGGGGTGTGCATCGCACTGGCTGCGCTGTTGTACAGCGCTTGGGTGGTGGCCTCCATGCTGTTCTGGGGCAATGCCGTGGCAGGGTATTCTTCATTGATGGCCGCCCTGCTGTTTTTGGGTGGGATTCAACTCATTGGTATTGGGGTATTAGGTGAGTATATAGGGCGTATTTATGCTGAGGCTAAGTCAAGGCCGAGGTATATCGTAGATAGTGTTGAATGCCGCCAAAAACTTTCTAAAGTTAAAGCTTGAGCGCTTATGAATATCAAAACTGTATTGACTGGCTGGAACTTTAAAACTCTGAGTACTGGGCAGGCTATTGGGTTTTATTTTTTTGCTCTCATTATTTATGTTGTTCCCTTGATAATTAATAATTATTCTTATTGGGATGATAATTTAAGGAAGGTCACTGCTTCCACAAGATGGTACGAAGAGGGACGAGTTGTAGCAGATGTCCTAATAAAAATTTTGACTATGACATCTGGCGCACCATCGGTATTTCCTCTGACGCTTATAGCAGGCGCTGCGGTTATGACTTATGGACTTTGGTATTTGGCGCGCTATTGGTTTGTGCGGCCCACAATTATGCAATGTGCGATTCTCCTGCCGCTTTGGTACAACCCTTACTATCTGCAATTACTTAGCTATCAGTACGACTCTTTTACTGTAAGCGTAGGCATAGCGTTCATGCTTGTGGCTATCCCTTTTTCAAGTAAATCGACCGTTGTAAATTGGGGTGTTCCCGTATTTTTAGTATGGGCTTCACTCAGTACCTACCAGCCTATAATAAATGTATATTTGGGCTTGGCATGTGTTGATGTGTTGCAAAAGGCCCATGGCCATGCTGAACGCCGCGTCGTTTATACAGCTTTTCGCCATATGGCTGTACTATCCAGCAGTTTGATTATTTATTTTCTAACAACCTATCAATTGCTAACGCGTGGGGAGCGGACGGGCTTTTTATGGCCGTTTACACCTGAATGGTACGGGAATGCAGTCAATATCGGTAGCAAGGCTTTAATATTTCTAAGCCCAGTTAATCTAGGGATTTTCTTGGTATTAGCAATCTCTGCCATGGGAGGGTGGTTGCTCGTCTTTGAAAAAACATGGTCGAAGCAGAGGGGCGTCCGAGCGAGAATTACTGGTGCTTCTGTATGCATTTTCAGTGCGGTTGGAATGGTTCTGTCCGTTGGAGGAATGCTCCTTTTCGTAAATGATCCAGGAGGTCACATACAGGCGAGAATGCTATTGGGGGTTTCCTCTTTATTGGTAGGGCTTTTTTTGTTAGCCAATCTGTTTTGGGTGAAAATAAATGAGAATCTAAATTGTTTGATATTTTTTCCCCTTCTTTGTTTTCTTTCGTTCTCCTTTGCGTATGGCCAAGTAATGAGCGATAAGAAAGAAAAAGAGATTTTTGTAGGCACGGTTTTGGCTCAGGACGTGCTTGGTCTTGATACTACCAAAGCGCCTGGATCAATAAGGGTTATTGTTGACTGGACGAAAGATAGATCCTATTATTCACCTGCTTGTGTGCAAACAGAATTCCCTGCCATGCAATATATTTTTAACAATAACTATGCGGTGTTGCCGGAGCAGCTTAATAAGCTTGGTTTCGCGCATATGAGTTTTAAGGTTTTTGATGAAAAGTTAAATGGGCTTGAGTTAGTTTCTTCACGGTCGCTTTACAATATATATTTGAAGGGTGACGTGGTGTATGTGGGCTTTAAGTCGTCGCCAAAAAGCCCGGATTGTGAAGAGGTACGTAGAGCTATGCTGGATAAACCGAAAAAGCCCTAGTGAATTATCTCCTCGCCCTCAACACCACAAACTTAGGATTAGCCCCCACCTGTTCAACCCCCCTGAACAACCGTGACAATTTACTGTGATAGCCCAAGTGCCGATTGCCTACGATATACAGCGAGCCACCGGGCACCAGTGCGTCTCGCGCCTGCTGGAACATGCGCCAGGCCAGGAAATCCCCCACTACCTGCTGCTGGTGGAAGGGCGGGTTGCACAGCACCACGTCCAGCGACCCGGGAGGCTGCTCGGCCAAGCCGTCGGTGGCCTGAATGTTCACGGGGCGATCCCCCAGCGCCGCTGCCCAGTTTTCTCGGGCCGATTGCACGGCCATAAAAGATTCGTCCACCAAGGTGTAATGAGCATCAGGGTTGTTCAGCGCGCTGACCACCGCCAACACGCCATTGCCGCAGCCCAGGTCTGCAACCCTGGCGCTACCCAAGTTCCGGGGAAGATGAGGCAGGAATGCCCTGGTGCCGATGTCCAGGCCTTCGCGACAGAACACGTTAGCGTGGTTGACCAGCGTCAGCGGCGGGGTGTCGAGGTGATAGCGAGTAGGGTAGGGGGAACGTTGCGCCTCGCGCCGCTGACAGGTTGCAATGAGCAGGCGTGCTTTTTTCACCGCCAGTGAGGCCTGTACCGGCCCTATGTACCGCTCCAGCAAATCACCGGCTGCCCGTGGCAGGTGTTTGAGCATGGCGCCCGCGACTACCTGAGCGCCGTCAACCAGGTGTGGCTGCAGGCGAATGAGTTGGTCTTCCAGCAATGCCAGGGTTTTAGGCACCCGCACCAGCACGTGATCGAACAGCCCTGTCAGCGGTTCGCTCGCTGGGATTACCCTCAATGCGTCGAAGGCGTGCCCATTGCGGGCCAGGTTCTTGCTCAGCGCCAGCGCGCCCAGGTACGAATCACCGCTTGACGTTACCTGGTAGCTACCCAGCAGGCTGGCAGCTATCGCGCCAAACGCATCATTGAGTACCAGTACGCGGGCACTCGTCGGCAGGCCTAAACCAGCCAGATGCTCCAATAAGTAATGGTCGGCAGCGTCGAAGGCTTGCAGCGGCTCATCGGCCTGCTCAGGCTGGCGTATCAGGTCAAGGTGGGCGAAGGCGTTATCGAAGCGGGGCATCGTGAGGCTCAGGCGTGCAAAAAAAGAAGAATTCTACGGCCTTTCCACACAGGGCGCCGGTGTTTGTGGGGGCGGGATTACGCCACACTATGCGCCATACGATGCGGAGGTTTCATGAGCGACGAGAAGTTTACCCGCCAGCGCCTGTTGGCTGTGCAGACGCTGACCCCTAACCTGTTTACCCTGCGTACTACCCGAGACCCTGGGTTTCGTTTCGTGGCCGGGCAGTTTGCTCGCCTGGGGGTTGCCAAGGCAGACGGTACCTTGGTGTGGCGTGCCTATTCCATGGTGTCGTCACCCTACGACGAGTTTCTGGAATTCTTTTCCGTGGTGGTGCCGGGCGGTGAGTTCACCAGCGAGCTGTCGCGGTTGCAGGTAGGCGACGAATTGCTGGTAGAGCGCCAGGCGTTTGGTTATCTGACCCTGGACCGCTTTGCCGATGGCCGCGACCTTTGGCTGCTAGCGACAGGTACCGGCCTGGCTCCGTTTCTGTCCATCCTGCAAGGGTTTGAGGCATGGGAGCGTTTCGAGCGGATCTTCCTCGTCTACAGTGCCCGCCATGGCCACGACCTTGCCTATGAGCAGTTGATCGCTGGCCTGGAGCAGCGGGAGTACCTGGCCGAATACGCTGGCAAGCTTACCTACCTGCCCGTAGTAAGCCGCGAGCCGTGGGAGGGTGCGCTTCAAGGCCGTATTACCGACCTGATCGGCAATTGCCAGCTTGAGCGCGCAGCAGGGGCCGCGTTAACGCCTGAAGCGTCACGGGTAATGATTTGCGGCAACCCTCAAATGATTGAGGACACCCGCGCGCTGCTTAAAGCCCGTGACATGCAACTAAGCCTCAGCCGCCGGCCGGGTGCAGTGGCGGTAGAGACCTACTGGTAACGCCAGCCTGATGCCTTGCTCAGCGTAGAGGTGGCGGGGTTACTGTTGGGGTGGTAGGTGCAGGCACGCCGTTCTGCGCTTTAAGGATGTCCCGTATCTCACCCAGCAATAGCTCTTCCTTGTTTGGCGCTGGCGGCAGGGTAGGGGCCTTGGCCTCTTCGCGCTTGAGGCGGTTGATGGCCTTCACACCAATGAAAATCGCGAACGCGACGATCACGAAGTCTACGATGGTCTGGATGAACTTACCGTACGCCAATACCACCGCGGGAGAGGTGCCTTCAGCCGGGCGCAAGGTGATGGCAAGGTCTGTGAAGTTAATGCCCCCGATCAGCAGGCCGAGGGGCGGCATGATGATATCACCGACGAACGACGAAACAATTTTGCCGAATGCCGCGCCGATGATGATGCCCACGGCAAGGTCGACCACGTTGCCTTTGACTGCGAAGGCCTTGAATTCTTTGATCAGGCTCATAGACGTATCCTTTTTTCCAAGAGAGAGAATGACGAAGCGCTTTTTACATAAACCCTAATCAAATCCGGGTCTTACCGTTTCGCACACTGTTAAACCAGACCGGCGATCCATGGATTAGTTTTGTCCTCTAGGCACCGGTGCGTTTCCCTAAGGGAGTATCATGGCGTCTTTTTCTAGCGGAGTTCGCCCATGGCCAAGGCTAAGCGCATGTACGGCTGCACCCAGTGCGGCGCCACCTTCCCCAAATGGGCAGGGCAATGCGCCGAATGTGGTGCCTGGAACACGCTGGTCGAAACCATGATCGAGGCTGCCCCGGCCTCCAGCGGTGGTGGGCGTACTGGTTGGACGGGCGAACAGGCCTCGGTAAAAACCCTTGCCGAAGTGAGTGTGGAAGAAATCCCGCGCTTTTCAACGGCCTCCACTGAATTGGACCGTGTTTTGGGCGGTGGCCTCGTAGATGGCTCGGTGGTACTGATTGGCGGCGACCCCGGCATTGGCAAGTCCACCATTTTGCTGCAAACCCTGTGCAACCTTGCCGAACGTATGCCGGCGCTGTACGTGACCGGGGAAGAATCCCAGCAACAGGTGGCCATGCGCGCTCGCCGGCTGGGGTTGCCGCAAGACAAACTCAAAGTAATGACCGAAACCTCCATCGAAACCATCATCGCAACCGCCCGCCATGAAAAGCCCAAGGTCATGGTGATCGATTCCATCCAGACCATTTTCACCGAGCAGCTGCAATCCGCGCCCGGCGGCGTGGCCCAGGTGCGTGAGAGCGCGGCATTGCTGGTGCGTTTTGCCAAGCAAAGCGGCACGGCTATTTTCCTGGTAGGGCATGTGACCAAGGAAGGTGCCCTGGCAGGCCCGCGCGTACTGGAGCATATGGTCGATACGGTGCTGTATTTCGAAGGCGAATCCGACGGCCGCCTCAGGCTGCTTAGGGCGGTGAAGAACCGCTTTGGCGCAATCAACGAGCTGGGCGTGTTTGGCATGACCGACCGTGGGCTGAAGGAGGTATCGAACCCTTCAGCGATCTTCCTCAGCCGTGCGCAGGAAGAAATCGCCGGCAGCGTGGTCATGGCTACCTGGGAAGGTACTCGGCCTATGCTGGTGGAAGTGCAGGCCCTGGTGGACGACAGCCACCTGGCCAACCCGCGCCGGGTCACCCTGGGCCTGGATCAGAACCGTCTGGCCATGCTGTTGGCGGTGCTGCATCGTCACGGGGGCATCCCCACTCACGACCAGGATGTGTTCCTCAACGTGGTAGGTGGGGTAAAAGTGCTGGAAACAGCTTCGGACCTGGCCTTGATGGCGGCGGTGATGTCCAGCCTGCGCAACCGTCCGCTGCCTCATGGGCTGCTGGTGTTTGGTGAGGTAGGGCTGTCCGGCGAGGTAAGGCCAGTGCCCAGTGGGCAGGAGCGGCTCAAGGAAGCAGCCAAGCATGGTTTCAAGCGCGCTATCGTGCCCAAGGGTAATGCGCCCAAGGAAGCACCGGCCGGTTTGGAGGTAGTGGCCGTCACGCGGCTTGAGCAAGCCTTGGACGCGCTGTTCGAATAGCCAAGCCGCGCTTGACCCCAGGCGTGAGGTCCAGTATCACCGTGTTTTAACCTGCGCAGGACTTCCCATGGTGACTGTTCCGACACCCGCCCGGCAGATCAAGGCCGTTATTTTCGACATGGACGGCCTGTTGCTCGATACCGAGGGTATCTACACCGAGGTCACCCAGGCCATCGCCCAGAAATACGGCAAAACGTTCGACTGGAGCCACAAGCAGCACATCATCGGCCGAGGTGCCCATGACCTGGCCGACTACGTGGTGAACGCCTTGGAGCTGCCTATCAGCATCGAGGAATTCCTAGAGCAGCGCGCGCCTTTGATGACTGCACGCTTCCCTGAGGCCTTGGGCATGGTCGGTGCAGAAGCCCTAGTACGGCATTTAAAGGCCAAGGGTGTGCCTATCGCTGTGGGTACCAGCTCGTCGCGTACCTACTTTGGCTTGAAAACCCAGCAGCACCAGGCGTGGTTCTCACTGTTCGATACCATCGTCACCGCTGATGATCCCGAAGTGGGCGCAGCCAAACCGGCGCCTGATATTTTCCTCGTTGCCGCACGCCGGCTTGGGGTTAGCCCTGCTGACTGCCTGGTGTTCGAAGATTCACCGTTCGGCGTAACTGCGGCCAAGGCCGCCGGGATGTTTGCGTTGGCCGTGCCCGATTCAGCCATGGACCCTGAAAAGTACACCCACGCTGATGGCCGGCTGGGCAGCCTGTTGGACTTCGTACCGGAGCAATGGGGCTTGCCAGCATTCCCTTGAGCCTGTCGGGGCTGGCCAGCCAAGGTTAGCCGCCCCTGGCTTAGCCGATTAGCGCGTTCAAGTCGCGCTCCAGTGCGTCCTCATCGCCCAGATTGAGCTCCACCAGGCGCCGCAGGTGCGTGATTGAGTCCAGGTCGATCTGGGTGCACTGGAAGCCCAACTGGCCGTTGTTGTCATGACGCAACTCAACGTCCATGCAAATCGGCATGTCTTCCGTCAGCGCTACCTTCACATCGAAAGGTGCTTCGGGGTTGCCCTGCCAGTCGTCAGGCCGCTTTACCAGCAGGCCTTTAAGGGAGAGATCCAGCAGCTCAACCGACCAGGTGTGCTCGCCTTGGGTCAATTGGGTGTCGGCATTGAAACCGATGCGATGGAAGCGACGGCGTTCTTCGGGCATGGGGTGGTCCTTTATAAAGCAGCGGAGGCGAATGTCTATGCTGCCGTGGGAACGAGGCCCCGGCAATGCTGGGGTCGCTATTTTATGACGGGGTGTACTAAATTGTTTCCAGTGTTCGGGGTGTGCTGATCCAAAAGTGCGGCTAGACTGGGCTCGGGTTAATTCCGTTCTACTTGTTGGACTATAAAAACATGAAAAACAACAATAGCCTGGCCCGGCATGTGCCGTGGGTCATTCTGGCAGTCATTGGCGCCTGGGCACTGGGTGTGGTGGCGCTGCGTCGCGGTGAAAGCATCAATGCCTTGTGGATAGTCGTGGCCTCTGTGGCCATCTATCTGGTTGCTTATCGTTACTACAGTTTGTTCATTGCCGAAAAAGTCATGCAACTCGACCCTCGGCGCGCCACCCCTGCGGTACTCAATAACGACGGCCTGGACTATGTGCCTACCAACAAGCACATTTTGTTCGGTCACCATTTCGCAGCCATTGCCGGTGCGGGGCCGCTGGTCGGGCCGGTACTGGCGGCGCAGATGGGGTATCTGCCAGGCACTTTGTGGCTGATCGCTGGGGTGGTACTGGCCGGCGCGGTTCAAGACTTCATGGTGCTGTTCATGTCCACCCGCCGCAACGGGCGCTCCCTGGGGGACATGGTGCGTGAAGAAATGGGCCGCATCCCTGGCACGATCGCCTTGTTCGGCTGCTTCCTCATCATGATCATCATCCTGGCAGTGCTGGCGCTGATCGTGGTCAAGGCACTGGCCGAAAGCCCTTGGGGCATCTTCACAGTCATGGCAACCATCCCGATCGCGGTGTTCATGGGCGTGTACATGCGGTTCATTCGCCCTGGCCGTATCGGTGAGATCTCGTTAATCGGCGTGGTGCTGCTATTGACGTCCATCTGGGGCGGTGGCCTGGTGGCCGCAGACCCTGTGTGGGCCAAGGCGTTTAGCTTCACCGGTATCCAGATCACCTGGATGCTGATTGGTTATGGGTTCGTGGCGGCGGTGTTGCCGGTGTGGCTGATCCTTGCACCGCGGGATTACCTCTCCACCTTCCTCAAGATCGGCACCATCATGGCCCTGGCCATCGGCATTCTGGTTACCATGCCGGAGCTGAAAATGCCTGCCCTCACGCAGTTCGTGGACGGTACCGGGCCGGTCTGGAAAGGCGCGCTGTTCCCCTTCCTGTTCATCACTATCGCCTGTGGCGCGGTTTCGGGGTTCCACTCTCTGATTGCATCAGGCACTACGCCCAAGCTGCTAGATAACGAAGTCAATGCGCGTTACATCGGGTATGGCGCCATGTTGATGGAGTCGTTCGTGGCGATCATGGCCATGGTTGCCGCGTCGGTCATCGAGCCTGGCGTGTACTTCGCCATGAATAGCCCTGCCGCAGTGGTCGGTGGCGATGTCAACGCCGTTGCGACGGCCATCAGTAGCTGGGGCTTCGCGATTTCACCCGATACCTTGCAGGCCGTGGCCCACGACATCGGTGAGAACACCATCCTGGCCCGTGCGGGCGGGGCGCCTACGCTAGCCGTGGGCATTGCGCAGATTCTCCATTCGGTACTGCCAGGGCAAAACACCATGGCGTTCTGGTACCACTTTGCAATTCTGTTCGAGGCGCTGTTCATCCTCACGGCTGTGGACGCTGGCACTCGAGCTGGCCGCTTCATGCTGCAAGACCTGCTAGGCAGCTTCATACCTTCGCTCAAGCGTACGGAGTCCTGGGGTGCCAACCTGTTGGCCACCGGGGGGTGTGTGGCACTGTGGGGCTATTTGTTGTACCAAGGCGTTATTGACCCCTTGGGTGGCATCAATACCCTATGGCCATTATTTGGCATCTCCAACCAGATGCTGGCAGGTATCGCGCTGATGCTGGGTACGGTGGTGTTGTTGAAGATGAAGCGCCAACAATACATCTGGGTCACCCTGGTGCCTGCAGTCTGGCTGCTGATTTGCACCACGGCCGCTGGCCTGATCAAGCTCTTTGACCCGAGCCCGGCAGTAGGCTTCCTGGCGCTGGCCAAGAAGTACAGCTATGCGCTGGCTGCGGGGCAAGTGATTGCACCCGCCAAAAGCATCGATCAGATGCACCATGTGATTTACAACGCCTACACCAACGCAACCTTGACCATCTTGTTCCTGTTCGTGGTCTTCGCTGTATTGGTATTCGCGTTCAAAACCGGCTATGCAGCGTTAGGCAAACGCGAGCGGACGGACAAAGAGGCGCCGTTCCAGGCGACGTCTGGCGCATAAAGGGGCTACATGATGTTCAACGACCTGAACCGGTTGGGTAAGTACCTAGGGCAGGCCGCGCGCCTGATGGTAGGCATGCCGGACTATGACAATTACGTCGAGCACATGCGCGCCAATCACCCTGAGCAACCGGTGATGGCCTATGAGGCCTTCTTCCGTGAGCGGCAAGAGGCACGTTATGGCGGCGGCAAGGGCTCGCCTCGTTGCTGCTGAGTCATCACACCTGCGCTATCGGCAGCAACCTGTACGGTTTTGAGCCATACGGGTTGCGCTGCTTCAGGTATTCCTACACTTCACCTATGTGGCATCACGTTGACTGACACTTCCCCCATCCCCGTTACGATACTCAGCGGCTTTCTCGGCGCTGGGAAAACCACCTTGCTGCGTTATTTGCTTCAAGCCGAGCATGGGTTAAAGCTTGCGGTGATCGAAAACGAGTTCAGTGACGCAGGTATCGACACCGAGCTGCTAGGCAGCGAGCCTGTTGAAATCATGACGTTGGCCAATGGTTGCGTATGTTGCAGTGTGCATACCGACCTCACCAAAGCGTTGTTTCTGCTGCTGGAAAAGATAGACGCCGGTACCTTGGTAGTTGATCGCCTGGTAATCGAATGCACGGGCCTGGCCGACCCCGCGCCGGTGGCGCAGACCTTTTTCATCGAAGAGGAACTGCGCGACCGCTATGTGTTGGACGGCATACTCACCCTGGTGGATGCCTACCATGCGCACGAGCACTTAAAGCAAACCATTGCGCAAGCCCAGGTAGGGTTTGCCGACCGTTTGCTTGTCAGCAAAACCGACCTGGTCGAGCCCCAAGCCTTTGAAGCGCTGAGCCAGCGCCTGGCGCGAATCAATCATCGAGCGCCCATCCGCGTGGTAGAACACGGCTGTATCGATTTGGCCGAGCTGCTGGATATCCGAGGTTTCAACCTAAACGCTGACATCGGTGCCATTGCCCCTCAACGCCCCTTGGCCATCGGGCAGGGCAGCGACCGCATCCGAAGTATGGTGCTGCGCACCACCCAACCGCTGGATAGCGATCGCGTCAGCACCTTCATGAATACCCTGCTCGAAGAGCACGGGCGCCAACTGCTTCGATATAAAGGCGTGCTAAGTATCGAAGGCGAGCCGCGCACCTTGGTGTTTCAGGGGGTATTGAAGCTGTATGGGTTTGACTGGGACCGTGAATGGCAAGCGGGCGAGGCCCGGGAAAGTGTGCTGGTATTTATCGGGGATGACCTGCCAGAGCAGGCCATCCGCGCGGCGTTCAGTGCGCTGTGACTATGCGCTAATCGCCATATCCGGGATATGTTGGATCGTCATATTGGGCATATTCTGGATAGTCCGCATTGCGTTCGACCAGGCTAATGCGTAAGGGGAAGACTTCTTGTTGTAACGAAGATGTTAGGTAATTTTCTGAAATAAACGGGTAGTGCCTTGCTATAAGAGGGTGGTGGTGACTGTCCGTGAGGGAAACAGTGGTGTCTGTATAGGTGAGTTCTGTTCCCGTTATCGGATTGCTGATTTCATCTCTTAGCCAGAAGTATGACGAGTTGGGGACGCTCAGCGGATAGGCGCCATAACGTGCTGCCGAGTCGTTACGGATTGCATGCCCTAAATACAGACCTTCTTGTACATATAGGCGATACCCTCTTGAGGTGTAACGGAAATACAGGCGGATGGCATCTTTCCTCGCCTCAAAGGTATAAGCAATCAGATGGGCTCGGTCAGACTTAGAGCTATCTATAACGCTGCGAAATTGAAGCGCTCCAGACAATGGGCGCACGTCGGCGACAAATGAACGTTGGCGGTGGGTAAACATGAGCACTCTCCAGTCGAGATAAGAGTGACCACTTGAACATTCCCGCATGTACCTAAGAATTGGGAAACATTACACAGGTTATAAAAAAGCCCGGCAGTTAAACTACCGGGCTTTTACCAATGACGCTTACTTGCCGTATACAGGCAGACGGGTGCAAATGGCTTGGACTTTACCACGCACTTGCTCAATGACAGCTTCGTTGTTCAGGTCTGCCAGGATGTCACAGATCCAGTCGGCCAATTCTCGGCAGTCTGCCTCGTTGAAGCCACGGGTGGTCACTGCCGGTGTGCCGAAGCGCAGGCCAGAGGTCACGAACGGGGAGCGTGGGTCGTTAGGTACCGAGTTCTTGTTCACGGTGATATGCGCACGGCCCAAGGCGGCGTCGGCGTCTTTACCGGAGATGTCCTGCTTGATCAGCGACAGCAGGAACAGGTGGTTCTCGGTGCCACCTGACACCACGTCGAAGCCACGCTCGATAAACACGCCGGCCATGGCCTGAGCGTTTTTAACCACTTGTTGCTGGTACGCCTTGAACTCGGGTTGCAGGGCTTCCTTGAAGCACACTGCTTTGGCGGCGATCACATGCTCGAGCGGGCCACCCTGTGCACCGGGGAACACGGCCGAGTTGAGCTTTTTCTCGATCTCCGCGTTAGCACGGGCCAGGATCAGGCCGCCACGCGGGCCACGCAGGGTTTTGTGGGTAGTGGTAGTGACCACATCCGCGAAAGGCACCGGGCTGGGGTAGACGCCAGCGGCGACCAAGCCTGCCACGTGGGCCATGTCCACGAAGAGGTAAGCACCTACTTTGTCGGCGATGGCGCGGAAGCGGGCGAAGTCCAGTACTTGCGAATACGCGGAGAAACCCGCCACGACCATCTTGGGCTTGTGTTCAACGGCCAGGCGCTCGACTTCGTCGTAATCGATCAGGCCGTTGGCGTCGATGCCATACTGCACCGCGTTGTACAGCTTGCCTGACGAAGACACGGAGGCGCCATGGGTAAGGTGCCCGCCGTGGGCCAGGCTCATGCCGAGGATGGTATCGCCCGCCTGCAGCAGTGCCAGGTAAACCGCAGCGTTGGCTTGTGAGCCTGCATGGGGCTGGACGTTGGCATAGTCAGCGCCGAACAGCGCTTTGGCACGGTCTATCGCCAGTTGCTCGACCACGTCAACGTATTCGCAACCGCCGTAGTAGCGCTTGCCTGGGTAACCTTCGGCATACTTGTTGGTCAGGACCGAACCTTGGGCTTCCATGACCGCGGGGCTGGTGTAGTTCTCCGAGGCGATCAGCTCGATGTGATCCTCCTGACGCTGGGCTTCTTGCTCCATGGCGGCAAAGAGGTCGGCATCGAACGTGGCAAGGGTCAAATCACGGCTGAACATTGGCGGTCCTCAAGGATCGGCGAAGAGAAGACGGCCATTCTACTAGATTGCGCCGAGCACCGCATATGAAGGCCAATCATGCGCCAGATCAAGGGCGGTCATGCTATGCGTGGGAGCCAACGACAGTTGGCGAATGGTTGGATTTTTACGCATCCGCTCACTCAAGCATGAACAGGGCATCGTTGCTGAACTGGGCCCCGAAGCGGTTCGCAGGCATAGGGCGCCCGAACAAGTAGCCTTGTACTTCGTCGCAGCCATGTTCGCGCAGGAACTCCAGTTGTTCGAGCGTCTCGACACCCTCGGCGATGACCGAGAGGTTCAGGCTGTGGGCCATCGCGATGATCGCCCTGGCGATCTGGGCGTCTTGCTCGCCTTCAGGCAAACCATCCACGAAGGTACGGTCGATCTTCAGCACATCGATGGGGAATTGCTTGAGGTAATTGAGGGATGAGTAGCCCGTACCAAAGTCATCTACGGCAATGCTTAACCCTAGCATTTTAAGGCCGTCCAGGATGTGCATGGCTTCGTTGACCTCACGCATCAGGATGCTCTCGGTGAGCTCCAACTCAAGACAGGCCGGGGGTACGCCGGTCTGGGCCAGAATACTGGCAATACGGTTACCCAACTGACCATCGGCAAACTGACGGGCTGACAGGTTTACCGACACCTTTGGCACCCTGACCCGTGCCTGATGCCAGGCCTTGAGCTGACGGCAGGCCTCGCTCAGTACCCAATCGCCTACCTCGACCACTAGCCCTAGCTCTTCCAACACCGGAATGAACTCCCCAGGCGGCACCAGGCCTCGCCGTGGGTGCCGCCAGCGCAGCAGTGCTTCCGCCCCGGTCAGGCGTTTGCCATCACCACTAAGTTGGGGCTGGTAATACAGCACGAATTCACCCTGCTCCAAGGCATGGCGCAGGTCACTTTCCAGTTCCAGGCGCTCCAGGGCGCTGGCGTTCATGTCGGCCTGGTAGAACTGGAAATTATTCTTGCCGCGCTCTTTAGCGTGGTACATGGCAGTGTCAGCGTTTTTCATCAGTTGGCTCAGCTCGTTCCCGTCCTGCGGGCTGAGCGCGATACCAATACTGGCCGTGACGAAGAATTCGCGGTTCTCGAGCACGAAGGGTGCGTGCAGATTACCAAGGATCTGCTCGGCCACATGGATGGCGCGGGTAAGCGCCGCTTCGCGGCTGATGCGCGACTGCAGCAGTAAGGTAAATTCATCCCCGCCCATGCGGGCAACGGTGTCGTCTTCAGCTACACAGGCGAGCAAGCGCTCGGCCATGTCCTTGAGCATCCGGTCGCCTGCAGCATGCCCCAGCGAGTCATTGATGGGCTTGAACCGGTCAAGGTCCAGGAACATGAGTACAACCCACGCTTTCTGCCGCTCGGCCTGTTGCAGCGCGGTAAACAACCGGTCCTGGAACAGGGTGCGGTTGGGCAGCTGGGTGAGGGCGTCATAGTAGGCAAGGCGATGAATGCGCTGCTCGCTGGCCTTGCGCTCGCTGATGTCGCTGAAGAAGCAGACATAGCTGGCCAGGTCACCCTCCTCATCGAGCACGGCAGTGATCCCTACCCAGGCGGGATAGTGCTCGCCATTACGCCGCTTGAGGCGGATCTCGCCCTCCCAACTGCCCTTGAGGCGCAATTGCTTAACCACGTAGCTCAGGTGCGCTTCCTGATGTTCGATGACAGTTAACAGTACCGGCAGTTGGTCCAGCACCTGGGGAGGTGTATAGCCAGTGACCCGGGTAAAGGCTTCGTTGACCTGAACGATGTAGCCTGCCACGTCAGTAATCAGAATGGCTGAGGTCGAGTGCTGGAATACCGTCGCGGCCATGCGCAAGTCTTTCTCGGCTCGTCGCTGCTGGCTCATGTCACGGCCTACGCCCAGCAGGCCTTCGAAACTGTCGTGCTCGTCCCAGATCAGCACAAGGCGTAGCTCGATGGGAATCTTACGGCCATCGGCACGCAGGCAATCGAGCATGAAGGTTTGGCTTTTGACCTGGCTACGCAGTTGCGCCAACAGGCCAGGGTCTCCCAGGGCAGCACGCACTTGGGCGATCAGTGCGTCCAGGCCGGTTGCCTGGCGCGGGGTGGCGATGGTGGACTTCCAGCCCTCGGTCAGGATAGTGCGCGCATCGTAGCCCAGTACGTTATGCACCGACGGGCTGACATAGTTGAGCTTGAGGCGGCTATTAGTGGAGAAAATCACGTCGCTGATGCTTTCAGCCAGCATGCGGTAACGTTGCTCGCTGTCGCGCAGCGACTGACTGGCCTCAACCTGTTCAGTTACATCCTTGGCCACCCCAATGATGCGCGTGACCCGCCGGTGGTTATCTTCGGTCAGGGTACGCTCGCGCACGTCAAAGCGGCGCCATGTGCCGTTGCGGTGCTGGAAACGCAATTGGCACAGCAGTTGCCCGGCGTAGGCTGTGTCCCTCTGATATTGGCGCAAGGTGCGGTATTGCTCGGCGTCTACCGGGTGCATCAACGCCTCCCAGAACTGATTGCCCAGCGCTTCCATTTCGCTGAGCGTATAGCCCAGGGTTAGCCCCAAGTGATGGTTGCTGTAGAGCATTTGCCGCTCTACCACGTCGGCAACATAGAGGTGGTCGGGCACCGAGCGCACCACGTCCGACCAGAACCGCTCCCGCTCCACCAGCGATAATTGAGCCTGCTTGTGTTGGGTGACATCGTTCAGGCTCAAGACCACTTCGTCCACGTCGCCGTCGTCCGGTACACGGATTTGCGCCCAGACATGGCAAGGGTGCTCGGGCGTCCCGACACTGAATTCCAACTCAACGGTAGCGGCGGAAAACAGCGCAACGATCAGTTGGAACGGCAAGCTGCCAGGCGCAAGGCCCGTGTCGTTCGTTAGTCGCGCCAACACTGTACTCTTGTCGTCTGCCCGCAAAAGGGCCAGCGCCCTCCGGTTCGCTTCTGTCAGCTGCATCGCCTCACGCAGCAGCTGATGCCGCTCAGGTTGAGCCACCAGCCACGCCTGAAGGTCTTCCATATTCTTTACGCCACCGTCCAGCAAGTGCTGGCGCAAAGGACGAAGGTCGAACACGCATAAGCCCACTCCGGCGCCTTCGAAAATATCCTGGTAGCGTCGACGTTGGGCGTGTGCGCTGCGCTGGCGCTGACGCAACCCCAGCAATACCCAGATCGGCAGCGTGATGCACCCCAGGCCAAGCACAAGTTTGCCAAGCAGGCCTGGAAGCAGCGTTGCCTGCGCGCTGCGGGGGTCGAACAAGCCCTGCAGCTGCCAGTCGCTGTTGGGCAGCGGGTAGTTTGCCTGTTCGAGGGCGTGCTCTTGCGGGGTAAGTATCGGAGACGTAGGGGCCTCGTCTGCCGAGGCCCCCTGGGGCCGTTGACGGTAAATCACCTGGTCGCCGTTGCCGGTCATCAGCCACTGAGGTTGGCCTTCACTGCCAGGGCGAGGCGTAAGCGAAGCATAAAACGAGTGGGCGAAACGGAGCAGGGTATAGCCTTGGTCGCGTGGGTCACGCAACAGCAGCCAGAGTTCACTGTAGTCCGGGCTGTTGCCGTACCAATAGCGTGCGCCACCCGCCCGCTCCAGCAACGCATCTATGGCATCGGTGAGTTCAGGCGAAATGCTTTGCCCGGGTAGTGGTTGCCCCTCGGGACCTAATTGCAGGCTACGGTAAGTGGCTTCATGAATGCCCTCGGACGCGTCGTCGATAGGCGCCAGCAACAATTGGCCAAGGCTGTGCTCAGCGAACAGCGCCATGTTCAGCTCAAGTCGGTCTGCCAGGTCGCTGCTGTGCGCTAACGCGTTTTTGCGCTGCTCGGTTTGGCTGCGTTGATAGTCATCCGTGAGCTGCCACGCCAGCAGTATGAACAATGACAGTGCCAATACGGCCAACACGCCTTTGAGCGAGCCCAGGAATACACTGCCCGTAAGCGCCTTGCGTTGGCGTAAGGGCGATGAGTGATCGAGATTACTCAAACTTAAATCCTGCGGTGTGGCTCATAGCCGCCTGTAGCCGATCGCCCGTAACACCATGGGCCTGCCTAGGGTGCTAAAAGCCTAATGGTAACAGGCGGTGCCATGCGTGGAAGGCTAGCATGTCGAGCGCCACATCACCTGCTTATCACAACGGTTGCGAGTTTGCCCTCTACCACGCATTCCGGTAGCTTTGAGGGCCTCCAAAGCGCGCCTTTATCGCTCTGCGCGCCATCATCGTTACCAGTTAGGTTTACCCATGGCCCAATACGTCTACACCATGCATCGGCTGAGCAAGGTTGTTCCGCCGAAGCGGGAAATCCTCAAAAATATTTCCCTGTCGTTTTTCCCAGGCGCCAAGATCGGTGTACTGGGGCTCAACGGTTCAGGTAAGTCCACGTTGCTACGCATCATGGCGGGGGTGGACAAAGAGTTCGATGGCGAGGCCCGGCCCATGCCTGAGCTCAATGTAGGCTACCTGCCTCAAGAGCCTGAGCTGGACCCGGCCAAGAGCGTGCGGGAAGTGGTAGAAGAGGCTGTTTCCGTGATCAAGGACGCCCAGGCCCGCCTGGACGAGGTCTACGCTGCTTACGCAGAGCCTGACGCAGACTTCGACAAGTTGGCGGCCGAGCAGGCCAAGCTAGAGTCCATCCTGCAAGCGTCCGACGGCCATAACCTTGAGCGCCAACTTGAAGTCGCCGCCGATGCATTGCGCCTGCCGCCATGGGATGCTCGCATCGAGCACCTCTCTGGCGGTGAAAAACGCCGGGTAGCGCTATGCCGGTTGCTGCTGTCAGCACCGGACATGCTCCTGCTCGACGAACCGACCAACCACCTGGACGCCGACTCCGTTGCCTGGCTTGAGCGGTTCCTGCACGATTTCCAGGGCACGGTAGTGGCGATCACCCACGACCGTTACTTCCTCGACAACGTTGCAGGCTGGATCCTTGAGCTCGACCGTGGCCAGGGCATTCCTTACGAGGGCAATTATTCCGGCTGGCTCGAAGCCAAGTCTGACCGCTTGGCTCAAGAGTCCAAGCAGCAGTCCGCTCACGAGAAAGCGCTTAAAGAAGAACTGGAGTGGGTGCGCAAGGGGGCCAAGGCTCGCCAGTCCAAGTCCAAGGCGCGTTTGCAACGCTTCGAGGAGCTGCAATCCCAGGAATTCCAGAAGCGCAGCGAAACCAACGAGATCTACATTCCCGTTGGCCCACGGCTGGGCGACAAAGTGATCGAATTCAAGAACGTCACCAAGAGCTACGGTGACCGTGTATTGATCGATAACCTCTCGTTCACCATGCCAAAGGGTGCCATCATCGGTGTGATCGGCGGCAACGGGGCTGGTAAGTCCACGCTGTTCCGCATGATCATGGGCAAAGAGCAGCCCGACTCCGGCGAAATCGACGTGGGCGATACGGTACAACTGGCCTGCGTGGACCAAAGCCGTGAAGACCTCGACGGCAGCAAGAGCGTCTTCCAGCAGATCTCGGACGGCTCCGATCAGATTCGTATCGGTAACTACGAAGTGCCTTCGCGCACCTACGTTGGCCGATTCAACTTCAAAGGCGGCGATCAGCAGAAGTTCGTAAAGGACTTGTCGGGTGGTGAGCGCGGGCGTTTGCACCTGGCCTTGACCCTCAAAGAGGGCGGTAACGTGCTGTTGCTCGACGAACCTTCCAACGACCTGGACGTAGAAACCCTGCGCTCGCTAGAAGAAGCCCTATTGGACTTCCCTGGCGCAGCCATTGTGATCTCTCACGATCGGTGGTTCCTGGACAGGGTAGCAACACACATCCTGGCCTACGAAGACGACTCGCAAATCACCTTCTTCGAAGGCAACTACACCGAGTACGAGGCCGACCGTAAGAAGCGCCTAGGCGATGCCGCTGCCCAGCCACACCGCGTGAAGTACCGCAAGTTGGCCTAAAGCCGGCGCACAGCAGCCTGGTCGGTCAAAGCCAGGCTGCACACGCGTTGTGTCAGGTGTCAGTCGGGGGTGGCGGAAATGGCCACCACTTCCAGGGTGCGGTCGCCGGCTGGGCGCCGCCATACCACTTCGTCGCCTATCTGGGTGTTCATCAATGCCCGGCCCAAGGGTGAGGCCCAATTGATTAACCCAACACCCACGTCTGCCTGATCCTCACCTACCAGGCACACTTGGTGGTGAGTGTCCTGCTCATCCACATAACTCACCCAGCTGCCAATCTGCGCTGCTTGGGTATTGGTCACAGGCGGCACGACCTTGGCCGTTTGCAGGCGTTGGTAGTAGTAGCGCAGGTCTCGCTCAAGGTCTGCCAGTGCTTGCCGGTCAGCACGCTCGCCCAAGGCGCTTTGCTCAAGGTGCAGCGAGCGGAGTTCTTCGGCGCGTGCGCGCAATTGCACAAGGCCGGATTCGGTCACGTAATTAGGGTGAGCACTGACCTGCCGCTCTACAGGTTGAGTGGCCTGGGCAGCGGCCTGGTCTTCATTCACAAATGCGCGGCTCATGGTGCAGTCTCCTTTGCGTTCCCTGGCGTGGCGTCGCAGAGGTTAGGCAAGCCAAGCGCCCAGGAGTTTCTCCAGATGCCTTTCAGCGGCCATGAAAAGCCCTTGCCCTACCGTTATCGACGTCACGTTGCCAGTCACGTTCGCGGTCGTTGACCACCTTGTCGTGAAGGCTTTGCTGGTCTTGGCTAAGGAGGGTTGCCTGGCACTGACGGAACCCATCATCCCAGCCACTGCTGTACAGCTTTTCACTCAAGTAGCGCTGTACGTTTTTGTTAAAGGTGCCGGTAATCGAGCCTGCTGCGCTGCGCCCGCTGCCGCAGCCATCCTGGTAGCCGTCGGCAAAGGCGGGCGGGTACCCCTGCTGCACTAATTGCTCATGAGCACTTTGACACCCGGCGATAGCTAACACGCCCACCACTACAGCCCAGCGCACGTCCATATTGACCACCTCATGCTCCAGGCACCACGCCTGGCATAGGTATCAGTCTAGGTTGTTTTTCATGGAGGCGATGTCAATTGTGCGTGATGGCATTGTCAGTAGTGATACCACTTCAACTCTGCCATCACTTCATTGGTTGGGCCGGCCAAGTGGCTGAAATCCCGCGTTGCGCTTACCCGCAAGCCCAGGTTGCGCGAAAGCTCCCATTGTTGGTTGAGGCTCAGCTGACGGCGTACCTCGCCGTTGATGAAATAGTCACTTGTGGCCTCCAGGCGCAGGTTACCCAGCCGGTTACGCCAGAGTATCCCGCTGTCGAACCCCATGGCCGGGCTGGCAAATGCAGAAAAATCATTGTTGTGCTCTACCCTCAGCGTACCCAAGGCGAAGCCGAGCACGTCAGGGCTTAGCTGCCAGGTGCCACCTGCGCCGCCGTTGAGGTGAGAGACCAAGACTTCGTCTCCGTGCTTGCCAAGCACCCGCTCCAGGCCACCGGTGACTTGCCATGACCACGGCTTGAGCAAAGCGGTACGCGGCGATAGGGAACGAATGGTTGCCAGGTTAAGCTGCTGCACTTGCCACTCTCCGCCCTCGTACTGGCGCACCTTCAGGCCGCCCAGTTCGATTTGCGCCCCGAGCGGGAATCCGTAGGCGTTATCGTTGAGGTCGTGATACGCCATGCGCAGGCCATATTCGGCAAAGGCGCGATCATCGCGGCTGCCAAAGCCCAGCTCCCAGGTGCGGGAGGGGTGGCCGTCTTCTGGCAGCCCAGGCCGTTCCAGGGCCAGCGGCGGCGGTGGGTTGCGGTTGATCGCCTGAAGCAAGGCGAAGCTGCGGCGGCTGCGTTGGGTGTCTCGCGCCTGGCCGGTTGCGCGATAACGATCAAGCCGATACGCGGTGTCTAGCACCAGCGCCTGGCGTGCCCGAGGTAGGGCGGAGAAATCAGGGTCGCCCACTGGGTTGGTCGCACTCGCGATACGTTGCGCCAGCGCTTGCTCCTCCGGCGACAGTGGCGCGGCCCTTGCGAGCAGCTCCCGCTCACGTGAAGGCCGGTACTCGATGTGTTCGACCAGCCCTGCGGCTTTTACGGCTTTCACCGTGTCTGTGGGGATGGCGGCTAACGGGAACTGGTCGGTCAGGTGAAGGCTTGGCCGCGCCACCTGTAGCAGCTCCAGCAAGCGATAAGAGCAGTTTTCGTCGAAGAAGAAGTAGTCGAAGCGAATCTGCTGAAGCTCCCAGACATGCTCCACCAGGCGCCCGGTTTCTTCCGGCGTAAGGCTCAGCTGGTATTCCCACAGGTCGCGGTTTTCAAGGCTTCGGTATTCCGCCAGCTTTTGCTGGTAGGGCACTAATGAAAATAACCCAGGGTAGCCGCCTGCCAGGCCTTTCCAGGCGTATAGCATGCTGTTGTCGCTGCCTTCGACATACGCCCCAAAGTTGATTGCGTAGCTGAGCAGCGCCGTTTTATCAGCCTGGGTGTCGACCTGATCGATACGCAGCAAGGTGTGCCCAAACATGGAGGAGGGGCTGTTGAGGTAAGCGGCAGGAAACACCAGCACGGCAGAGTGCGGCGAAATGTCAGAGTACCAGCGATGGAAATCGGGGCATTCCACGGCAGGCAAGTCAGTCAGCGCGAGTGTGCTGCGTAGCCAGCGCGTACGTGCCGGAAACACACACTGGGCATGGCGATTGCCGAGGCTGGCCGGCGCGTAAAGCGCTTTCAGGGTCGCGGCGAGTTCGTGTTCGGGTTGATAGCGGCCATCAGGGGCAAGGAAGAACCTGGCGTCGTCGACATAGCTGTGCCAGCCACTGAGGCGCTTGTGCTCGTAATGCATCAGCGCGACCCAGTTCGGATCAAGGGCCAGGCCGTCTAGGGTTGCTTGGGTGGGAAGCGAAGCGGCGTTGAGGGAAGTGCAGGCCAGCAAGGCCAGCCAGAGCAAGCGGGTGAGCATCCATTCCGTCCGGGCACAGGTGCGAGAGGCCCGCCCTTGTGGGGCGGGAACTGATACCGCGGGACGTTACGCCTGAGTGGCGTATTTAGCCAGGCGCGGATCGCTCTTGAGCACGTTCAGGGTGTTGCTGTGAACGTCTTCTGCGGTGACATCAGCGGTTTTGAAGATATCGCCGAAGTGCTGGTGGGTAACGGTGGAGAAATACGCACGGTCTTCAGGCTGCACGCCCAACACCACGGCGTACGTGGTCAGTGCTTCGCCGTTGCCTTTAGCCATGTCTTCGGAAAGCTCGTCCATCATGCCGTTCATGGCAATCCAGGATTTACCGCCGTAGGTCAGGGCGCCGCTAGTGTTACAACCGTTTGTGCCGGACGTCATACCGAAGGTAGCGTTACCGGAGGTACCGTTGGTGGTGGAAGCCAGGAAATGCGCCGGGGTGCCACGCTGGCCTTCGAACAGCATGTTGCCCCAGCCGCAGTCCGGGCCGCCAGGGGCCTGGGCGAATGCCTGGAGGGAAGCGACGGTAAGCAGGGAGCCAAGCAGAATCCGTTTCATAGCATTGTTCTCGCAGGTCGATCAAAATGGCCTGGGGCCCTGGAGGCACCAGGTACGTGCCCGCCGTTAGGCTGGGTACGCACCTTGGAGTTTAGGCGGTGATTACGGTTCCGTTGGCGAATGCCCCTAATTTAACTAAAAAGAACGGCGGCGCCTCCGACGCAGGTTGCGTGTCTTGCCAGCCGCGCCTTACGAGCGCCAGAATGCTTCATAGTCTGTAATCCAAGGAAGCCTGATGCCCGAATCCGCCGCCACTCGCCTGCGCCTTGCCCCTGATGCCCTGGCCCGCCCCTTCGCTGCCGAGCAGTTCCGTTTTACGAGCACTGAAGACATCGAGCCGTTCCGTGGTGTGTTGGGCCAGGAGCGCGCGGTCGAGGCCTTGCAGTTCGGTGTGGCAATGCCGCGCCCGGGCTATAACGTCTTTGTGATGGGCGAGCCGGGCACTGGACGATTTTCGTTCGCCAAGCGTTACCTCAAGACCGAGGCCAAGCGCCTGCGTGCGCCCAGCGACTGGGTGTACGTCAATAACTTCGACGAGCCGCGTAACCCCCGCGCCCTCGAAATGCCTGCCGGAAGCGCAGGCGAATTCATCACAGACATCGGCGCACTGATCGATAACCTGCTGGCGACCTTCCCTGCCGTATTTGAGCACCCCTCGTACCAGCAGAAAAAAAGCGCCATCGACCGAGCGTTCAACCAGCGCTATGACCGAGCGCTGGACGTCATCGAGCGCGCCGCGCTGGAAAAAGGCATTGCCCTGTACCGGGACAGTACCAATATTGCGTTCACCCCGATGCTTGAAGGCAAAGCCTTGGATGAAGCGGAGTTCGCCCAGTTGGCCGAGGAAGAGCGCGAGCGTTTCCACAGCGATATCGCAGTGCTTGAGGAGCGGCTCAACGAAGAGCTGGCCAGCCTGCCTCAATGGAAGCGGGAGTCGAGCAACCAACTACGCCAGCTAAACGAAGAAACCATCACCATTGCGCTGCAACCCCTGCTGGGGCCCCTCTCGGAGCGCTATTCAGAGTTCGCAGGCGTGTGTGCCTACCTACAGGCCATGCAGGTCAACCTGCTGCGTACCGTCGTAGAGCAGATCGTCGACGACCCAAAGCCCGACGCCCTCGCACGCAAGCTGCTCGAAGAGCAATACGCGCCTAATCTGGTGATGGGGCACCACGCCAGTGGGGGCGCGCCTGTGGTGTTTGAGCCGCACCCCACCTACGACAACCTGTTTGGCCGAATCGAGTACAGCACGGACCAAGGCGCGCTTTATACCAACTATCGGCAGCTGCGCTCGGGCGCGCTGCACCGGGCCAACGGCGGCTTCCTCATCCTTGAGGCGGAGAAAATGCTCGGCGAGCCCTTCGTCTGGGAAGCTCTCAAGCGGTCGCTGCAATCGCGCTGTCTGAAGATGGAGTCGCCGTTGGGCGAGTACGGCCGCCTGGCGACTGTCACCCTTACACCGCAGATGATCCCCTTGAACGTGAAGGTGGTGATCATTGGTTCGCGGCAGTTGTATTACGCCTTGCAGGACCACGATCCCGATTTCCAGGAAATGTTTCGGGTACTGGTGGACTTCGACGAAGACATTCCCATGGATGGCGATAGCCTGGAGCAGTTCGCCCAATTGCTTAAAACCCGCACCTCGGAGGAGGGTATGGCGCCGCTAAGCGCCGATGCCGTGGCGCGCCTGGCCACCTACAGCGCTCGCCTGGCAGAGCACCAAGGGCGGCTGTCGGCCAAGATTGGCGACCTCTTCCAGTTGGTCAGCGAAGCCGATTTTATCCGTCAGGTCGCCGGCGATGCCATTACCGACGCGGGGCATATCGAGCGTGCGCTCAAGGCCAAAGCGACCCGTACCGGCCGAGTCTCGGCGCGTATCCTGGACGACATGCTGGCGGGAATCGTGCTCATCGATACCACGGGCGCTGCGGTGGGCAAGTGTAATGGCCTGACCGTGCTGGCCGTGGGCGACTCGGCGTTTGGCGTGCCGGCGCGAATCTCGGCCACGGTGTACCCCGGTAGCAGCGGTATCGTGGACATTGAGCGTGAGGTCAACCTGGGTCAGCCTATCCACTCCAAGGGTGTGATGATCCTTACCGGTTACCTGGGCAGCCGTTACGCACAAGAGTTTCCCCTGGCCATCTCCGCCAGCATTGCGCTGGAACAATCCTACGGTTATGTCGACGGCGACAGTGCCTCACTAGGCGAGGCCTGCACGTTGATTTCTGCCCTGTCGCGCAAGCCGCTCAAGCAGTGTTTTGCGATCACCGGCTCGATCAACCAGTTTGGCGAAGTGCAGGCCGTAGGCGGGGTTAACGAGAAAATCGAAGGCTTTTTCCGCTTGTGCGAGGCCCGAGGGCTGACCGGCGAGCAGGGCGCAATTATTCCCAAAGCCAATGTGGCAACGCTGATGCTGGACGAGCGCGTGGTCAACGCGGTGCGCGAAGGCACCTTCCACGTGTATGCCGTAAGCCAGGCCGATGAAGCCCTCAGCCTGTTAGTGGGCGAGGACGCGGGTGAGCCGGATGCGGAGGGTAACTTCCCCGAGAGGAGTGTAAACGCGCTGGTAGTGGACCGCCTGCGGGCGATCGCGGAAGTGATCAGCGAGGAAGAATTGCGCGAAGCAGAACGCGAGCACAAGGTAGAAGCGTTGGCTGAAGTGAAGCCTTGCTCCTAACGCCCCGGTCGGCCGCCGAGCCCGCGGCCGACCACTCGGCGCAAGTGCGGCGGGGTCCGGAATTTTTCAGTTGAGTGCGGTCACACAAGGATCTACCCGTACAAGGGCCTGCTGTCATGTCTCACTCGCTTAGTCTCACCCGTCAATGCCTAGGGCTCGAAACCCGGATCGAATGCATGATTCGCCCGGTAACCGGGGACGTTGGCCACTGGACGCTGCTGTTCGCGGCGGGCATGGCAGGCGAGCAACCAACGGCCATCAAGGCGCAGGGGCCGTTTCATGATGCTCGCGAGGCTGAGTCGGTACTCGATTCCATCGTCGACAGCCTTACCCTGCACGGTTACCAACTGCGCGACGACCCTCGCATCTGGGACATTCACCTGCACGGGCAACTGCGCAAGATCAATGCCGAACGGGGTCGCCACCTCGGCTAGCCCAGGCATTTGCGGGTCACCTTCCGTAAACTGTTTTCCTACAAACGTTGGTATACTTGCGGCCGTTTGCCTGGCTATCTGTGAGTCCCAATGGAACGTTTGATTGAAAGAAGCATGTACGCCTCGCGCTGGCTTCTCGCGCCAATTTACTTAGGCCTTTCCCTAGGCTTGCTGGCCTTGGCGCTTAAGTTTTTCCAAGAAATCTTTCACGTTATTCCCAATGTGTTCGCGCTGGCCGAATCCGAGCTGATTCTGGTGCTGTTGTCGCTCATCGACATGGCACTGGTAGGCGGGCTGCTGGTGATGGTGATGATTTCGGGCTATGAGAATTTCGTGTCTCAGCTGGACATCGACGAAGGCGCCGAGAAGCTCAGTTGGCTAGGGAAAATGGACTCGACCTCCCTGAAGATGAAAGTGGCGGCATCCATCGTCGCGATTTCGTCCATTCACCTACTGCGCGTATTCATGGATGCGCAGAACATCGAGCCTCAGCACCTGATGTGGTACGTGATCATCCACATGACCTTCGTAATCTCGGCGTTCGCCATGGGGTACCTGGACAAGCTCACCAAGCACTGATGTGCTAGGCTGCACCCCTTTTGGCTTGGGCCGGTTCACCGGCCCCCGACGGAGCAGCGTAATGTCTGACCTTTCTTTCTCTACTGACGAATCACGCGTCAGCTATGGCATTGGCCGCCAGCTCGGCGATCAAATCCGTGACAATCCGCCGCCTGGCGTAAGCCTCGAAGCACTTATCGCCGGCTTGACCGATGCTTTCCACGGCACGCCCAGCCAGGTTGCCCCCGAGGCATTGAACGACGCCTTCCGTGCCATCCGTGAAGTGATGCAGGCCCAGGCTCAGGCCAAGGCTGAAGTCGCTGCAGGTGAAGGCAAGGTATTCCTTGAGGAGAACGCCAAGCGTGACGGCATCACTACTTTGCCATCAGGTTTGCAGTTCGAAGTACTGACCGCCGGTAGCGGCGAGAAGCCAACCCGCGAAAGCACTGTGCGTACTCACTACCACGGCACGCTCATCGACGGTACGGTGTTCGACAGCTCCTACGATCGGGGCCAGCCAGCTGAGTTTCCAGTGGGCGGCGTGATTGCCGGCTGGACCGAGGCCTTGCAATTGATGGGCACTGGCAGCAAATGGCGCCTGTATGTGCCAAGCGAGCTGGCCTATGGTGCTCAAGGTGTAGGCTCAATCCCGCCGCACAGCACCCTGGTGTTCGATGTAGAGTTGCTCGAAATCCTGTAATGCATCTCTGCCGCGTGTGGGGCCTTCGCGCCCTGCACACGGCTTTAGGTCTCAATGCAAGTCCGCTGCCGGGCGCAAGGCTCGTGCATAGCAAAACAGGAACAGGCTGCGCACCAGTTCTTTCTGCACCTGTGGCTCGGTTGAATAGAACCCGTCGAAATCCAACTCACCCTGGTCCCTTAGCTCGTCCAAGGCGTCCTCGTGCAGCACTGCGCATACTTCGCCCGTTTCCCGGTGCAGAATGCGCAGGAAGGGGTGAGAGCGGTCCAGCCAGGCATCGATGAAGTAGGTCACGATTATTCTCCTTAATGGGGTTCATTGAGAATAATTCGTATTCGCGATTTTGCAAAGGCCAGGGGCTACCGGCCGTCAGGCCTTTCGCACAAATTCAGACTTCAGCTTCATTGGGCCAATGCCATCCACCTTGCAATCGATGTCGTGGTCGCCTTCGCACAAGCGAATGTTACGAACCTTGGTGCCCACCTTTACCACCAGGGAAGTGCCCTTGACCTTGAGGTCCTTGATAACCGTCACGCTGTCGCCATCGTGCAGTGGGTTGCCGACCGAGTCCTTTACCACCACCGTGGCGTCTTGCGCTTCAGTGGGTGCGCCCGGTGTCCATTCATAGGCGCATTCAGGGCAGATCAATTGCCCGGCATCTTCATAGACGTATTCAGAGGCACAATGGGGGCAGGGAGGAAGTGACATCGAAGGGCTCCTTGAGGTGAAAGCAAACGCGGCTGCCGGCTTCTGTCAGACAGACGCAGGCAACCGCGCAGGTAACGCGAGATCAGTAGGTGCGGGCGACCGCGAATTGGCTGAGTTCGATCAAACCGTCACGGTACTCGCTGGGCGGCAGCGCATCCAGGCAGGCGATTGCCCGGCCGGCGAAGCCTTGGGCCATCTGCGCGGTGTAGGCCAGCGCGCCTGAGGCGTCTACGGCTTCGCGGATACGCTCAAGGTCTTCGATGCCACCCTTTTGAATGGCCTGGCGCACAAGGGCAGCCTGCTCGGGCGTGCCTTCGCGCATGGTGTAGATCAACGGCAGCGTAGGCTTGCCTTCGGCCAGGTCGTCACCCACGTTCTTGCCCAGGGTTTCGGCGTCACCTTTATAGTCCAGCAGGTCGTCTACGAGCTGGAACGCAACGCCCAGGTGGTCGCCGAATTGACGCAGGGCTTCGCGAGCCTGATCGCTGGCGCCGGCCAATGCCGCCGCGCTGTGGGTCGAGGCCTCGAACAACATGGCCGTTTTGCCGCGAATGACTTCCATGTAAGTTTCTTCGCTGGTGCTGGCATCGCGCACCTTGGACAGCTGCAGCACTTCGCCTTCGGCAATGATGCGGGTCGCTTGCGACAGGATCTTCATGACTGGCATCGAGCCTAGCTCGACCATCATTTCGAAGGACCGTGAATAAAGGAAGTCGCCTACCAGTACGCTTGGGGCATTCCCCCACATGGCATTGGCGGTGGAACGGCCACGGCGCATGCCGGACATGTCAACCACGTCGTCGTGCAGCAGCGTAGCGGTGTGCAAAAACTCGATGGTTGCGGCCAATAGCCGCAGGCTTTCACCCTCGTAGCCCAGGGCCTTGCCCCCTAGCAGCACCAGCAATGGGCGAAGGCGCTTGCCCCCAGCAGAGATGATGTAGTCGCCGATCTTCGATACCAGCGGCACCCGCGAGGTAAGCTGCTGCTTGATGATCTCGTCGACGGCAGTGAAATCTTCCGCCACCGCACGATAAAAGGCTTGGGGTTGCATCAGCGGCTAACGCTCCATAAAGGTTGCGCGGCATGCTAGGTGGCAGGTTCCGGCCTGTCAAGGCAAAGGCCCCGCGTACGGAAGGCCGGCAACCGCCAACAGTGGAGCCGGCACGTTCGAGGCCTTGCGTGGCCGGCGCACGTTGCGTACAATCGCGCACCCTGAACTTCTTGGGCATCACCTGCCTTACGCAATTGCAGAGTGGGTTTCCCGCCCACTGCAGCCATGCCAGCCAACACCTCTTCTTATAAAGCGCTGGGTGAGCAGGATTAACGGAGAAATATCATGTACGCAGTAATCGTTACCGGTGGCAAGCAATACAAAGTCGCCGAAGGTGAATACCTGAAGATCGAGAAACTGGAAGTCGCCACTGGCGAATCCGTTACTTTCGATCGCGTTCTGTTGGTCGCCAATGGTGACGACGTGAACATCGGCGCACCTGTCGTTGCAGGCGCCAAGGTGGTTGCCGAAGTCGTAGCGCAAGGTCGCCACGATAAAATCCGCATCATCAAGTTCCGTCGCCGTAAGCACCACATGAAGCGTATGGGCCACCGCCAGTGGTTCACCGAGATCAAAATCACCGGTATCCAGGGCTGATTTCTAGCCTGATCCGCATAGAGGAGTATTGAACTCATGGCACACAAAAAAGCTGGTGGTAGTACCCGTAACGGTCGCGATTCCGAAAGTAAACGCCTTGGCGTGAAAATGTTCGGCGGCCAGGTCATCAAGGCCGGCAACATCATCGTTCGTCAGCGTGGCACTCAGTTCCACCCTGGCTACGGCGTTGGCATCGGCAAGGACCACACCCTCTTCGCTAAAGTCGAAGGCGTGGTGAAGTTCGAAGTCAAAGGTGCCTTCGGTCGTCGTTACGTAAGCGTCGTCGCAGCCTAATCGCGACTCCGCTGAAAAGCCCTGTCTCGCGACGGGGCTTTTTTGTTTGTGATGAGTCTCTTGCAAAGCTGTTTGCTTGGGCTCCAGCGCTGTTTAACTCGGTCGTGGATTGGGGCGCTGCGGTCATTTTTGCAAGAGCCTTATGTTTCCAGGCTCCTATAGGCTCGCCACCTGAGGCGAGAGGCATGTTTTTATGAAGTTTGTAGATGAAGTATCCATCCGCGTAAAAGCGGGCGATGGCGGCAACGGTTGCATGAGTTTTCGCCGTGAAAAGTTTATCGAGAATGGCGGCCCAAACGGTGGCGATGGTGGTGACGGTGGCTCTGTGTACATGGTGGCCGACGAAAACCTCAATACGCTGGTGGACTACCGTTACACCCGCCACTTCGATGCGCAGCGTGGCGAAAACGGCGGCAGCACCGACTGTACCGGCGCAAAAGGCGAGGATCTGGTGCTGCGCGTACCAGTGGGCACTACCGTCATCGATGCCAGCACTCAGGAAGTGATCGGCGACCTGGTGAAAGCCGGCCAACGCTTGATGGTTGCCCAAGGCGGCTGGCACGGCTTGGGTAACACCCGCTTCAAGTCCAGTACCAACCGTGCACCACGCCAGACCACGCCGGGCAAGCCTGGCGACCAGCGTGACCTGAAGCTGGAAATGAAAGTACTTGCCGACGTAGGCCTGCTGGGCTTGCCGAACGCAGGTAAAAGCACCTTCATTCGTTCGGTATCCGCTGCCAAGCCGAAGGTAGCCGATTACCCCTTCACTACCCTGGTACCGAACTTGGGCGTGGTGAGCGTAGACCGCTGGAAAAGCTTCGTGGTCGCGGACATACCAGGGCTGATCGAAGGTGCCTCCGATGGCGCGGGCCTGGGTATTCGTTTCCTCAAGCACTTGGCGCGTACCCGTTTGCTGTTGCACCTGGTAGATATGGCGCCGTTCGATGGCACCAGTGCTGCCGATTCGGCCGAGATCATTGTCAACGAGCTGGTCAAGTTCAGCCCATCTCTGGCCGAACGTGACCGTTGGTTGGTGCTGAACAAGTGCGACAACCTGTTGGAAGAAGAGCATGAGGCCGCCGTCAAGGAGGTGGTCGATCGCCTGGAGTGGGAAGGGCCGGTGTACGTGATCTCTGCGCTGGCCAAGGAAGGTACCGAGCGCTTGAGCCGCGACATCATGCGTTACCTTGAGCTGCGTGCCGAGCGCTTGGCCGAAGACGCTGCTTTCGCTGAAGAAGTCGCCGAGCTGGACCAGCGCATCGAAGACGAAGCGCGGGCTCAGTTGCAGGCGCTGGACGACCAGCGTGCATTGCGCCGTACCGGGGTGAAGAGCGTCCATGACATCGGTGACGATGACGATTGGGACGAAGAAGACGCCGAAGATGGCCCGGAAATCATTTACGTGCGCGACTGACCGCTCACGGCAGGCTTGCAGTACACTGGAACGCCCCGATTTTCGGGGCGTTTTCGTTAATGGTTGGCAAGGACTGGAATAATGCGGATCAAGGTGAAGGGGGCGCGGCGTTGGGTAATCAAGATCGGCAGCGCATTACTCACAGCGGATGGTAAAGGCCTGGACCGTTCGGCCATGGCGGTATGGGTCGAGCAGATGGTCGCGCTCCACGAGGCCGGAATCGAGCTGGTACTGGTGTCGTCAGGGGCCGTTGCCGCAGGTATGAGCCGCCTTGGCTGGGCCCAACGGCCTACCGCGATGCATGAGCTGCAGGCGGCCGCTGCCATTGGCCAGATGGGCCTGGTACAGGCGTGGGAGTCCAGCTTTGCCCAGCATGAGCGCCGCACCGCGCAGATTCTGCTCACCCACGACGATCTTTCTGACCGCAAGCGCTACCTCAACGCCCGTAGCACCCTGCGTGCGCTGGTCGAGCTGGGTGTGATCCCGGTTATCAACGAGAACGACACCGTGGTTACCGATGAGATTCGTTTCGGTGACAACGACACCCTCGCGGCCTTGGTGGCCAACTTGGTAGAGGCTGACTTGCTCGTCATCCTCACGGACCGGGATGGCATGTTCGACGCCGACCCTCGCAGCAACCCCGAAGCGACATTGATCCAGGAGGCCCGCGCGGACGATCCTTCCCTGGATGCCGTGGCAGGTGGTACAGGTGGCGCACTAGGCCGTGGAGGAATGCAGACCAAGCTGCGTGCTGCGCGCCTGGCAGCCCGTTCCGGTGCCCACACAATGATTGTTGGCGGCCGTATTGATCAGGTGCTGGCGCGGCTTAAGGCAGGAGAGCGGCTGGGCACGCTGCTGTCGCCCGAGCGCGAAATGCTGGCGGCGCGTAAGCAGTGGCTGGCTGGCCATCTGCAAACCCGCGGCACCTTGCAGCTGGACGAGGGCGCGGTGCGTGCCTTGAAGGCCGCCAGCAAAAGCTTGCTGCCAGTAGGCGTGACTGCCGTGCAGGGGGCCTTCCGCCGTGGCGAAATGGTCGTGTGCCTGGGGCCGAGCGGCCAAGAGGTGGCCCGCGGGCTGTGCAATTACAGCGCCGCTGAGGCGCAGAGGATCATAGGGCAGCCCTCGGATGCCATCCATAGCGTGTTGGGTTACATGGCAGAGCCAGAGCTGATCCACCGCGACAACCTGATTCTGGTATGAGAGTTATTATGAACCGCATGAGTACCGCGCTGCTGGCGCTGCTGTTAGCTCCTTTGCTGGCGCATGCCGAGCAAGTGGGCGAGGTGTCCACCGTGTTCAAGTTCGTGGGCCCTAATGACCGTATCGTGGTCGAAGCCTTCGACGACCCCAAGGTAGAAGGCGTGACCTGCTACCTGTCCCGTGCCAAGACAGGGGGCGTGAAGGGTGGCCTGGGCTTGGCCGAGGACCGTGCCGAAGCCTCCATCGCCTGCAGGCAGGTGGGCGCGATCCGCTTCGCCCAGCCGCTCAAGGATGGTGAAGAGGTGTTCAAGGAGCGTACCTCGCTGGTATTCAAAACCATGCAGGTGGTGCGTTTCTTTGATGCCAAGCGCAATACGTTGGTGTACCTGGTGTACAGCGACCGCATGATCGAAGGCAGCCCGCAAAACGCCGTGACGGCTATACCGATCTTGCCCTGGCCAGTGCGTTAGCCTGGGCTGGTTAGGGCCCGTTGCCTGTAGGAGCTAATGCAGCCGCTAGGCGGAGCTGGCGAATGGGCTTATGTGTGATGCCCGGTTCGCGAACTTCGCCTGTGGCTCCGTTCACTCCTACAGGCTTTGGCTATTGCTTCCACATTTCAGGCAATAAAAAACCGACCCAGGGGTCGGTTTTTCATGAAGCGCGTCGCTTAGGCAGCAGCGGCAGTCTTCAAGGCCTTGACGTGGCCATTCAGACGGCTCTTGTGACGAGCAGCTTTGTTCTTGTGGATGATGCCCTTGTCAGCCATACGGTCGATGACAGGCACAGCCAGGGTGTAGGCAGCTTGTGCTTTTTCAGCGTCTTTGGTGTCGATCGCTTTGACTACGTTCTTGATGTAGGTACGAACCATCGAACGCAGGCTGGCGTTGTGGCTGCGACGCTTCTCAGCCTGTTTTGCACGTTTTTTGGCGGAAGGTGAGTTGGCCACCGTCGAGCTCCTCGAAAGACTTGGGTAATAGCAAACAAATAAGGCCGCGAATCATGCCCATGCGAGCCGGTAATGTCAAGGGAAAGCGCACTATATTCCACAGGGCCTCAGGACAGGCGGTAGTGTGCATAAAACCTTCCCTTCCGTCACGCTGGCTGTACACTTTCGGCTTTTTGACCCGGCGGCGCGATCCTTCATGAACCTGCTCAAGTCTCTGGCTGCGGTCAGCTCCATCACCATGATTTCCAGGGTGCTGGGTTTTGTGCGCGATACGTTGGTGGCACGGATCTTCGGCGCCGGCATGGCTACCGATGCGTTCTTCATTGCTTTCAAATTGCCAAACCTGCTCAGGCGGATTTTCGCGGAGGGTGCCTTTTCCCAAGCGTTCGTGCCCATTCTGGCGGAGTATCGGCAGCAGCAGGGCGATGAGGCCGCGCGCACCTTTACTGCCTATGTGGCCGGGCTACTCACCCTCGCCCTTGCGATTGTCACTGCCTTGGGCATGTTGGCTGCGCCCTGGGTGATCTGGGTGACCGCGCCAGGGTTTGCCGATACGCCCGAGAAATTCGAGTTGACCACTGCCCTGTTGCGGGTCACGTTCCCCTATATATTGCTGATCTCGCTGTCCTCCCTGGCGGGGGCTATCCTCAATACCTGGAACCGTTTCTCGGTACCTGCCTTCACGCCCACGTTGCTCAACGTGGCGATGATCCTCTTCGCGGTGTTCTTGACACCCTTCTTTCATCCCCCGGTCATGGCGCTGGCCTGGGCTGTGCTGGCCGGCGGGCTGGCACAGCTGGTGTACCAACTCCCGCACTTGAGAAAAATCGGCATGTTGGTGCTGCCCAGGCTCAACCTTGGCCATAGCGGCGCACGGCGGGTGTTGCGGCAGATGGGGCCTGCGATTCTGGGCGTGTCGGTGAGCCAGATTTCGCTCATCATCAATACGATTTTCGCGTCGTTCCTGGCCGCAGGCTCCGTGTCGTGGATGTATTACGCCGATCGCCTGATGGAGTTGCCCTCCGGTGTGCTTGGCGTGGCGTTGGGCACCATTTTGCTGCCAACCCTGGCCCGAACCTACGCTAACAAGGACCGCCAGGAGTACTCTCGTATCCTCGACTGGGGCCTGCGCTTGTGTTTTCTGTTGGTGCTGCCCTGCGCCGTGGCCCTGGCGTTGCTGGCCGAGCCTTTGACCGTGGCCTTGTTTCAGTACGGCCGCTTCGACGCCTTCGATGCCGCCATGACCCAGCGCGCCTTGATGGCCTATGCGGTCGGGTTGCTGGGCATCATCCTGATCAAGGTGCTGGCGCCAGGGTTCTACGCTCAGCAAAATCTGCGTACACCCGTCAAGATTGCAGTGGTTACCCTGCTTGCCACTCAGGCGTTCAACCTGGCATTGATTGGCCCGCTCAAGCACGCTGGGCTGGCATTGGCGATCAGTGGCGGTGCCACGTTGAACGCAGGGCTGCTGTACTGGCAACTGCGGCGCCAGCAGCTGTATCAGCCTCAGGCTGGCTGGGCCGGGTTCTTGTTGCGCCTGGGTGTGGCCGTGGTAGCCATGGGTGGGGTACTGTTAGCGCTAATGAGCATAATGCCGCCCTGGGCTGATGGCGCTATGGTTGAGCGGTTGCTGCGGCTGGGTGTGTTGGTAATCGCAGGGGCAGGCACCTACTTCATCGTGCTACTGGCCATGGGGGTGCGGCTGCATCAGTTCGCCCGTCGGGGCCTGCATTGAAATTTGCACGTGTCGGCGGAATATCCATTTCATCAGCACAAGGCGCTACGTCTTCGCTGCTGCCTGTCGCCCAGGCCTGGGTGTGGTTATAATTGCCGACTTTATGAGCAAGAAGCGTGCTATGCAGCTGGTTCGAGGCCTTCACAACCTCCGCCCCTACCATCGGGGCTGTGTCGCCACCATCGGTAATTTCGACGGAGTGCATCGGGGCCACCAGGCGATCCTTACGCGCTTGCGTGAGCGCGCCCGGGCACTTGGCGTACCCAGCTGTGTAGTGATTTTCGAACCTCAACCTCGGGAGTATTTCTCCCCCGACACCGCGCCGGCCCGGCTTTCACGCTTGCATGACAAGCTGGAGTTACTGGCAGCGGAAGGTATCGACCGGGTACTGTGCCTGGCCTTCAATCCGCAGCTGCGTGACCTCAGCGCCGCCGAGTTCGTGGATGCCATTCTGGTGAACGGCTTGGGCATCAAGCATTTGGAAGTCGGCGATGACTTTCGCTTCGGGTGTGACCGCCTGGGAGATTTCAACTTCCTCACCGAGGCAGGTCACACTCATGGTTTCACGGTAGACGCCGCGCGCACCGTAGAAGAAAACGGCGTGCGGGTCAGCAGTACCGAGGTGCGCAATGCGCTGGCTGAAGCGGATTTCGCCAAGGCTGGGCGGCTACTTGGCAGGCCCTTCTGCATCAGTGGCCGCGTATTGCACGGTCAGAAACTGGCCCGACAACTGGGCTGGCCCACGGCGAACGTGCAACTCAAGCGGCGTCGGGTTCCGTTGACGGGTGTTTATCTGGTCAGCGCAAGGGTCGACGGGCGCGTCTGGCCCGGTGTCGGCAATATTGGCACTCGCCCCACAGTGGTCGGGGACGGTCGGCCACACTTGGAGATTCACCTGCTGGACTTTGCCGGCGACCTGTATGGCCGGCGTTTGACGGTGGAATTCCACCAAAAGCTGCGTGATGAGCAGCGCTTCGCCTCACTGGAGGCGTTGAAGTCGGCGATCGAAGCGGACGTCGCCGCCGCCCGTGCCCACTGGCAGGGCTAACCGCCTTAATGAAGAGCCTGAAATGACCGATTACAAAGCCACGCTAAACCTTCCGGACACCGCCTTCCCCATGAAGGCCGGCCTGCCCCAGCGCGAGCCGCAGATACTGCAGCGCTGGGACAGCATTGGCCTGTACCAGAAGCTGCGTGAAATTGGCAAGGATCGGCCCAAGTTCGTGCTGCACGACGGCCCGCCCTATGCCAATGGCAGCATTCACATCGGTCATGCGGTCAACAAGATTCTCAAGGACATGATCCTGCGTTCGCGCACCCTGGCAGGCTTCGACGCGCCCTATGTGCCGGGCTGGGATTGCCATGGCCTGCCTATCGAACACAAGGTCGAGGTCACGCACGGCAAGGGCTTGTCCGCAGACAAAACCCGCGAGTTGTGCCGCGCCTACGCGGCTGAGCAGATCGAAGAACAGAAAGCCGGCTTCATTCGCCTGGGGGTACTGGGCGACTGGGGCAACCCCTACAAGACCATGAGTTTCGTCAACGAAGCCGGAGAGATCCGCGCTTTGGCCGAAATGGTCCGGGGCGGCTTCGTGTTCAAAGGCCTCAAGCCGGTGAACTGGTGCTTTGACTGCGGCTCGGCCCTGGCTGAGGCGGAAGTGGAATACGCCGACAAGAAATCCTCCACTATCGACGTCGCCTTCCCTGTCGCAGACCAGGCTGCACTGGCCAAGGCCTTTGGTGTGGACGGGTTGGAAAAACCGGCCGCCATCGTGATCTGGACCACCACACCCTGGACCATTCCTGCCAACCAGGCGCTGAATGTTCACCCTGAGTTCACCTATGCCTTGGTAGATGTAGGCGACCGTCTGTTGGTATTGGCCGAGGAGCTGATAGAAAGCTGCCTGGCCCGCTACGGCCGCGAAGGCATGGTGATCGCCACCGCCACTGGCGCGGCCCTTGAGCACCTGAACTTCCGTCACCCGTTCTACAACCGCTTGTCGCCGGTGTACCTGGCTGAGTACGTGGAGTTAGGTGCCGGTACCGGCGTGGTGCATTCGGCGCCGGCCTATGGCGAGGACGACTTCATCACCTGCAAGCGTTATGGCATGCACAACGATGACATCCTCACACCGGTGCGCGGTAACGGCGTGTACGTCGACGACCTGCCGTTCTTTGGCGGCCAGTTCATCTGGAAAGCCGGCGCTGGCATCATCGCCAAGCTCGAAGAAGTGGGCGCGCTGATGCACAGCGAAACCATCACCCACAGCTACATGCACTGCTGGCGGCACAAAACCCCATTGATCTATCGGGCTACGGCTCAATGGTTCGTGGGCATGGACAAGCCACCCGTGGTGGGCGATACCCTGCGTCAGCGCGCCCTCAAGGCTATCGAGCAGACCCAGTTCGTGCCCGAGTGGGGGCAAGCGCGTTTGCATTCGATGATCGCTAACCGCCCAGACTGGTGCATCTCCCGCCAACGTAACTGGGGCGTGCCGATTCCGTTCTTCCTGCACAAGCAAACCGGCGAGTTGCACCCGCGCACCGTGGAGCTGATGGAAGCCGTCGCCCAGCGTGTCGAGCAGGAAGGGATCGAGGCCTGGTTCAAGCTTGACGCCGCCGAGCTGCTGGGCTGCGAAGCCGCCGACTACGACAAAATCAATGACACCCTGGACGTGTGGTTCGACTCGGGTACTACCCACTGGCACGTGCTGCGCGGCTCCCACCCCATGGGGCATGAGCAAGGGCCGCGTGCCGACCTGTACCTGGAAGGCAGCGACCAGCACCGTGGCTGGTTCCACTCCTCGCTGCTCACCGGCTGCGCCATCGACGACCACGCCCCCTATAGGGAGCTGCTTACTCACGGTTTCACCGTGGACGAGAACGGCCGCAAGATGTCCAAGTCGCTGGGCAACACGGTCGCGCCGCAAAAAGTCAGCGACACCCTGGGTGCAGATATCATGCGCTTGTGGGTAGCGTCCACCGACTACTCGGGCGAAATGGCCGTTTCCGAACAGATCCTTCAGCGCAGTGCCGATGCCTATAGGCGTATCCGTAATACCGCACGCTTCCTGCTGTCCAACCTCACCGGGTTTGAACCAGCACGGCACCTGTTGCCGCCTGAAGAAATGCTGGCCCTGGACCGCTGGGCGGTGGACCGCGCCCTAGTGCTGCAGCGTGAGCTGGAAGAGCACTACCAGACGTATCGGTTCTGGAACGTGTACTCCAAGGTGCACAACTTCTGCGTGCAGGAGCTGGGCGGTTTCTACCTGGACATCATCAAGGACCGCCAGTACACCACCCCGGCCGACAGCGTTGCGCGGCGCTCTTGCCAAACCGCCCTGTTCCATATCGCCGAGGCGCTGGTGCGCTGGATCGCGCCGATTCTGGCCTTCACCGCAGATGAAATCTGGCAGTACCTGCCAGGCGAGCGAAATGAGTCCGTGATGCTCAACAGCGCCTACACCGGGCTGAGTGAATTGCCTGATGGCCTTGAGCTCAACCGTGGCTTCTGGGACGGCGTGATGGCGGTCAAGGCATCGGTGAACAAAGAGCTGGAGAATCAGCGCTCGGCCAAAGCCATTGGCGGCAACCTCCAAGCAGAGGTGACCCTGTACACCGATGAGGCCGTGCAGGGCGACCTGAGCAAGCTGGGTAACGAGTTGCGCTTTGTGCTCATCACGTCCAAGGCGACCCTGGCCCCCTTGGCCGCCGCGCCTGCCGATGCCGTAGCGACCGACCTCGCAGGGCTCAAGCTCAAGGTGGTCAAGTCCAGCAATCCCAAGTGCGCCCGTTGCTGGCACTTCGTGGAAGACGTGGGCGCCAACCCGGCCCATCCCGATATCTGCGGCCGCTGCGTGACCAACCTGACTGGCAGTGGCGAGGAGCGTCACTATGCATGAATCAGCGGGGCGCTTCGGGCGCCTGGGGTGGCTGTGGTTGAGCGCCGCCATGCTGGTGCTGGACCAAGCGGCCAAGTACTGGTTTGACAGCACCCTGTATGAAGGGCAGCGGGTTACGGTCATTCCAGGGTTTTTCGACTGGGTACTGGCGTACAACCGAGGCGCGGCGTTCAGCTTCCTGGCAGACCACTCGGGCTGGCAGCGTTGGTTGTTCTCGCTGATCGCCGTGGTGGTCAGCGCCGTGCTGGTGGTCTGGCTCAAGCGGCTTGGGCCTCGCGACACTTGGCTAGCCGTGGCGCTGGCCCTCGTGTTGGGGGGTGCCTTGGGCAACCTGTACGATCGCGTCGCCCTGGGCCACGTGATCGACTTTATCCTGGTGTACTGGAAAGACTGGCGCTACCCCGCGTTCAACATTGCCGATAGCGCGATCACCGTAGGCGCGGTGATGCTGGCGTTGGACATGTTCAAATCGAAAAAGAAGTCCGGAGCATAGGCCCATGACTGACATCCGCATTAGCCAGCACACCCAGGTGACCTTGCATTTCGCGTTGCACCTGGACGATGGCAATACCGTGGACAGTACCTTCGACAAAGCCCCGGCAACCTTCAAGGTAGGCGACGGCAACTTGTTGCCGGGCTTCGAAAATGCATTGTTCGGCCTGAAGGCAGGCGACAAGCGGGACCTCAGCGTGCCGCCAGAAAACGCCTTTGGCCAGCCCAACCCGCAGAACGTACAAGTCATGCCTCGCAGCCAGTTCCAAGACATGGAGCTGGCCGAGGGTTTGCTGGTGATCTTCAATGACGCGGCGAACACTGAGCTACCGGGTGTCGTCAAGGCCTTCGACGATCAGCAGGTCACGGTAGACTTCAATCACCCACTGGCTGGCAAAACCCTACGCTTCGAAGTCCAGATCATCGACGTCCAGGCTCTTTGAGCCACAAAAAGCCACACCAACAGGCGCAGCGCCGCGGAGCCCCTCATGCACATCAAACTCGCCAACCCCCGTGGCTTCTGCGCGGGCGTGGACCGAGCCATCGAGATTGTCAACCGCGCCCTGGAAGTGTTCGGCCCGCCGATCTACGTGCGCCACGAAGTGGTTCATAACAAATTCGTGGTGGCAGACCTGCGCGATCGTGGCGCGATCTTCGTCGAAGAGCTGGACCAAGTGCCTGATGACGTGATCGTGATCTTCAGTGCCCATGGCGTGTCCCAAGCGGTGCGGCAAGAGGCGGCCGGGCGTGGCCTGAAGGTGTTCGACGCCACCTGCCCGCTGGTGACCAAAGTGCACATCGAAGTGGCCCGCTACAGCCGGGACGGCCGCGAGACCATCCTCATTGGCCATGAGGGCCACCCCGAGGTGGAGGGCACCATGGGCCAGTACGATGCGAGCAACGGCGGCGCCATTTACCTGGTGGAGGACGAAGCCGACGTCGCTGGCCTGCAGGTGCGTGATCCGAACAACCTGGCGTTCGTTACCCAGACTACGTTATCCATGGACGACACCAGTCGGGTGATCGACGCCTTGCGTACGCGCTTTCCGAACATAGGCGGCCCGCGCAAGGACGACATTTGTTATGCCACGCAAAACCGCCAGGATGCGGTCAAACAGCTGGCCAACGAATGCGACCTGGTGTTGGTTGTAGGCAGCCCCAACAGCTCCAATTCCAACCGCCTGCGCGAGCTGGCCGAGCGCATGGAAACCCCGGCCTACCTCATCGATGGCGCCGAGGACCTGCAACAACGCTGGTTCGACGGGGTAGGGCGCATCGGCATTACGGCGGGTGCCTCGGCCCCTGAGGTCTTGGTGCGTGGCGTTATCCAGCAGCTACACGCCTGGGGCGCCACCGGCGCGGACGAACTGGCAGGCCGCGAGGAGAACATCACCTTCTCCATGCCCAAAGAACTACGGGTCAAAACCCTTAGCTGACAGGGCACAGTGAGGTGGCGGGGCCTTCGCGGGTCACCCGCACCCGCCCTGTACGGGCCACCACCACGCGCAAATGGCCATTGTTGCTTGCGTCACACAGGTGAAACGTCCCTGCCAGCGCGCCTCGGTTCGGTAGCCTGGGCACGCCCAAAGGGTCAAAGCCGATCTGTTCGCGCAAAGATTGAGACGGCCGTACTGCAATCTTCCCGTCGCCAGTGCGCACTACCAGCACCGGGTTGTTCGGGTCCGCCAGCCCTTGGCCGTTGTAGTCCACCACCAGGCGCCAGCCATTGGCCCAATTTGAATCCAGAGGTTGCACAATCACTCGGCGGTTATGCTCCACGGCCGCCAACCGGGCTGTGCGCAAGCCACTGGCCAGTTCTTGGGCAAACGCTGCCCTGCGTTGTTCAGCGATAAGCTCGGAAAACGCAGGCAGCGCGAGCTGTGTGAGGATTGCCATTACTGCCAGGGTTACCAGAAGGTCTACAAGGGTAAAGGCGCGAGACGCATTGAAGGAAATCGGCATCGGGATCATCCTTGAAACTATTTAAAGGCCCAACGCCTCCATGGCGCTGGTTCTGCTGAAATAACCGTATATGCTTTGCCCAGAAGTCCGGCGCTGGGGCTGGTTTATAGTCGGCGCGTCGAGGTGGAGACTGCAATGCGTCAAGGTATCAAGGGATTTACCCTCATCGAATTGCTGATCACCATGGCGGTGCTGACCATTGCCGTGACCATGGTCGTGCCTGCCTTTTCAGGGCTGATTGCGCGTAACCGGGCCAGCGCTGACATGGCGGAGATCGCCCGCGTGCTGGGGTTTGCACGGTTGGAGGCGATTGACAGGGGCGTGCGGGTGCGGCTCGTGCCCAACTCCCCCGGCGTATGGAGAGGCGAATTGTTGGTAATGGCACCAACGGCCTCAAAGCCAGATGGCGAAGAGCTTCGCCGCAGCAGCGCGCTTGGGGGGAGCGCCACATTGACCGTTGCTGCCGGCACTAGCGTCCCGGATTACATCGAATTCAATAGCCTGGGTGCACTGGCGGTGCCCACGGATGCCACGTTGTTTACCTATATCAACGGCAAGGAAGGGCGAACATTGCGAGTGTGTGTCAACGGTCGAGTCGTCGTTGGCGGTACCTGCACATGAGTCGCCAAGATGGAATCTCACTGATCGAAGTGCTGGTGGCTCTGTTGGTCATGACCCTGGCCTTGCTGGGCGCCGCCGCCCTGCAAATAAACGCGTTGAAGTACACCGGTAGCGCCTATCAGCGCACCCAGGTGAGCTTCATTGCCTATGACATGATGGAGCGCATCCGCGCCAACAGTGGCGCGACCTATACCCTTACCAGCCTGGACTCTGCCCCTACCGCCCCCAACCTGGCGGACCCTAAGACCCAAGACCTTTTCGACTTTGCCAATAACCTGAAAGCCCTCAACGCCAAAAGAGCCACCATTACCTTCGCCAATTCGGTATACACCATTACTATCGACTGGGATGACAAGCGCGCTGCGTCAATGTACAGCGCAAAGAATGACGCTGGAACTGGCCCTGAAACCCAGACCTTCGTCCTTACCAGCCGCGTGGCCGCGCCGGCTACTGCCACGGCGACCACCCCATGAACCGTCGCGAAAAAGGCCTTAGCCTGATCGAACTCATGGTGGCCATGGCACTGGGGCTGGTGATCGTGCTAGGGGTGACTCAGGCGTTCATCTCGGCCAAGAACACCTACCTTACCCAGAACGCCGCCTCCGCCATGCAGGAGGATGCCCGCTACCTGCTTACCCGCATGACCCAGGAGGTCCGTATGGTGGGTATGTTTGGCTGCCTGGCAACCATCACGCCGCCGCCTAATGCACCCACGGTGTTTACTGACGCCCAGACCACACCAATCTCCTGGACCCTGGACCCGGAAAAAGGCAACCGGCTGATGCTGGTGACGGCAGACGTCGGCAGCGCTGGTACGGCCCCTACCTGGACAGTGCTGTCAGACTGCGTCACCAACGCCACCGCCTATAATGGCCTTGCACCGGCTGCAGCTGCGGCAACGCCGGGGCAGTTGTCCTTCCCGCTGCGCCAGGTGTATTACTCCTTCCGGGACAATACCCTGTACACCGGGCTGGGTGATGCCCGGCAGCCTCTGATCAGCAATATCCGTAGCTTTGACGTGCTGTTCGGCATTGCGGCGGATGCCACCGGCGCGGCAGTTACCAGCTATATCCCGACACCGACCACCGCTCAGCTTCCATTGATCCGAACGGTGCGGTTAACGGTCACCATGATGGACCCTAAAAACCAGGTGCAGGACCAGACGTACTCAGTGGTCGCAGCCTTGCGTAACCGGCTGCAGTAAAGGAGGCGAACGATGGCTCCAGGTTTTATTCACCCACGCGCCCAGGCGGGCATGGCCCTGATTGTGGCGTTGGTGTTTCTATTGCTGCTGACGCTGCTGGGGATTAACTCCATGCAGAGTGCCACCCTGCAGGAAAAAATGAGCAGCAGCGTGCAGTTTCGGAATCAATCGTTCCAGTTGGCGGAAGCCGCGTTGCGGGTAGGGGAGGGCGTCGTTTCAGCGCCTGCCTACACCGCGCCGCTGTGTGCCAATACCGCTGCCTGCGCGCCACCAGACGGTTCTAGGGTGGAAGCGCCTGGCGGCAATGGCTATGTCACCTGGATTAGCACAGACAGTACTAATACCGGCTTCTATGCCATACAACGTATAGGCGTAACCACCGGCGCGGTATGGATCAGCGGCCAGTCCGCTACCCTGTACCGCATCACTGGCATCGGCATCGTCGGCAAAGCCCACACCGTGTTGGAGAGTATTTATGCCAAGTATTAGTGTGCGGGTGCGGTTCCAAGGGCTAAAGGCGCTGCTGCTAGGCATGGCCTTAGGGTTGTATACATCCGGTTCGGCTTATGCAGCCTTTACCCCCAGCAGCGCGCCCTTGCTGAGCTCCGCCATAGTGCCACCCAACGTAATGTTGCTGGTAGATAACTCCCGCAGTATGAATAACCTGATTAGGGACCCGAACTTCGAGCAGTCGGTGGTGCAGCCTCAACTCTACTCCTGCGATAACGACCAGAACTGCAAATCCTATACGACTCAAAACATGGCGGGTGAGAACGTAGTGCTGGGCACGTTGGGCCATGGGGACTGTGGCAGTTACTATGCATTTTTACGTTCAAATGGTCGGGGGCCTGGAGATAGGGTGTGTCTGAAACTGCCTGACCCCGTAGGTGGGGAGGAAACGCGCTACTCTGCTCGTTATTTATCCTACCTTATCGAGCAGATGCCTTCGGGGCTGGTATCGCGGGACTACACAGACGGCAGGATTCCTACTGACTATCGCATGAATGTTGCGCGTAATGTGTCCACGGCATTGGTAACTGCAAACCGTGGTGTACGTATTGGCCTTGCAGCATTTAACCCAATTACCGATAGCGATCGAGGCCCTGGGGGTTACATTGCACGTGCTATCGCAGATATCCAGACTACTAAAAATACCCTGGCGGCGCAGGCAAATTCAAACTATAACGGTCTATTGAATTCCATCAAAGGGCTGAGTGCTCTCGCTAACACTCCGCTGGCAGAAACCTATTATGAAATTACCCGCTACTTTAGGGGTATGATGCCTTATAAAACGTACAATCCCAAAGGGACTATATACGAAAGTCCCATTCAGTACCGTTGCCAGAGAAATTTTGGGGTGGTAATTACCGATGGATTACCAACGTTTGACCGCGATTATCCTACGACCACTGCAGAAGATCCAGCACTTGCTGGTGAGTTTAAACTGCCGAACTGGGATAAGGTGAATAACGACGGTAATAATATAAACGGAGACGGTGAGGGCGACACGTTATACCTGGATGACCTTGCCAAGTTTGCCTACGATATCGACATGCGTAGCGATGGAGACGATGCTACAGGGAAAAGTTGGGACGCTACGGATTTTCGTCAGCAAAATCTTTTGACGTATACGGTAGGCTTTACTGCTGCAAACAAAATGTTGTCGGACGCGGCGGGTTATGGGCATGGCAAGTACTACCAGGCAAACGATAGCTCTAGCCTAACGTTCGCCCTGACCCAAGCATTGAATGAAATCAATACCCAGGCAGGCTCTGGGGGCGGTGGCATCACTTCATCGTCGACCAGCTACTCTGGTACTTTCTACTACCAAAGCCTTTATGATCCTACAGATTGGAGCGGTACTATCAGGGCCTATGCATTTGACAGCGATGGGTCGCTTAATACTACGGTAGCACCAAGGTGGACGACCGACTCGACGATGTCAGCCACGTCGACCAATGGCAACTTCCAATCTTGGAACACTGCCAACAACACGGCGATCAACCTCGCTTATGGCAACTTTTCGCCTGATCAAAGAAACACAATCGACAAAAGTCTTGTAGGCCTCACTACTCGTCAGACTACTGGTGCAAATCTGACCGGAAGCAACCTGATTGAATGGACCAAAGGCGTTAATGCGAATGGCCTGAAGGTGCGTACGCGGTTATTGGGGGATGTCATCAATTCCCCCGTGGTGCTGGCCGCAGCCACGGACCAGACGGCTGCCGACATCAAGGGCGATACGAGCTACAGCGCTTATCTAAGTGCCAAAGCCAGTAAAATGGTCAACAGTCTTTTAGTGAATGCCAATGACGGCTTGACCAATGTGATCGAAGCAGACAGCGGCAGGCGCCTGTTTGCTTACTTGCCCTCTACCACGCTGCCAAACCTTTACCAGGTCGAAGACCCTACTTACGTAGAGGGAAAGGCTCATAAGTTCCTAAATGATGGCCAGCTATCTGTATTCGATGCGCAAATTGGCAGTGTTTGGAAAACCATCGCGTTCGGCGGCGTCGGTGGTGCTGCCAAAGCATTTTATGCACTCCAGCTTTTCGACAATGGCACTAATACTGTCAAGGCACTTTGGGAGCTGCGCGCGCCAGATACTCCTAGTACAGGCAACAGTTTTAACGACCTTGGTTACGCCTACGCCAAAGTAGAGGTCGCTCGGTTACCTGATGCCAACAACACTTGGGCAGCCTTTATCAGCAATGGGTATGGTAGCAACAGTGGTGTGGCGGCACTTTATGTGGTGAACGTTGCCACCGGTGCGTTGATCAAAAAAATCGTGGTTGACAGTACTGAATCCGACAACGGCCTTTCTTCGGTCAAACTGGTGGTGAATGCTTCCAACGTGGTGCAGGCCGCATACGGTGGTGATCTAAAAGGGCGGCTATGGAAATTTGACCTTAGCAGCCCGTCTATGTCCAATTGGGGGTTGGCATTCTCAGGCAAGCCGCTATTCACTGCGCCGGGCGGCGTTAGCCAACCCATCACTGCCCCGCCCACGGTTATTGCCAACCCTACCAGCGGTTACATGGTGTATGTCGGTACGGGCAAATTCCTTGAAAACACAGACAAAACTACGTCGGCCACTCAGAGTTTTTATGGCATCTGGGACGCGGCAGGTAGCACCGGCAATTTTAACGAGGCCAACCTACAACCCCAGGCTATAACGGGTACCTTCGATGCTGCAGGCGGTGCTTACCTAACGGTCTCTCAGAACCAAGTCGACTACACAACCAAAAAGGGCTGGTATCTACCGTTAAGGTATAACAACACCCTGGTAGGCGAGCGGGTTATCAATCAGGCGGTCTATACCCGAGGACGAGTGGTGTTCACCACTGCGGGGGTCGACACTTCAGACCCTTGCACCAGTCAAGGGTTTGGCCGATTGATTGAGCTGGACGGCATCAGCGGCAGCATGTTGGCCTATCCGGTTATCGACACCAACGGTGATGGCCTGGTGAACGGCGACGATAAGGTTTCGGCAGGGCTAAACTTTTTGAGCGGCATTCCTACGTTGAATGCGGTTGTGAGTGATACTGGATCAGGCTCGTCAGTTGATACCAAGGTTGTCAACACCTCAGACGCCAAGGTGAAGAGTATTCGGGAGCTTGGCGGCACCGGCGGAGCCAGGCGCATCATGTGGCGACAGGTACAGTAGAGGGCACCATGAGCAGGCATTTCAAAGGTTTTACCCTGATCGAGCTGATGGTCGTCGTGGCGATTGTGGGCATTCTTACTGCAATCGCCTACCCCAGCTACATGAATTACGTACGCAAAAGCCATCGGGCGGAGATTGTTCAGACAATTGTAGAGACGGCCCAAGGCCTTGAGCGTTATTACTCTCGGGCCGGGCGGTACAAGTACACCGATAAAGCAGCGCCAGACATCGTCACTTCTACTGGTAATGCCTGGTACAGGCTTGATGTCAAGCGCGATGAACAGAACTACACGATTACAGCGGTACCCCTCAATAACACCCTGATGGCCACTGACGTGTGTGGCAATTTCTGGATAAAAGAAACGGGGCAGCGGGGTAATTCAGATTTACCTGCAGGTGTGACTAACGCCTTCTGCTGGGGCCGCTAAGCCATACCCGTTGAGACCTCGATGAGCGAAACCGAACACATTATCGTAGTGGGCGCCGGAGTGATCGGTTTGCTCACGGCCCTCAATCTCGCCACGGCCAGCGCCCGCGTCACCCTGTTAGACCGCCAACAGGTAGGCAAGGAAGCCTCGTGGGCGGGCGGTGGCATCGTATCGCCCTTGTACCCCTGGCGTTACAGCGAAGCAGTCACCGCGTTGGCGCACTGGTCCCAGGATTTCTACCCTCAACTGGGTGATCTGCTATTCAGCCGCACGGGTGTAGACCCAGAGGTGCACGTGACCGGCCTGTATTGGCTGGACCTGGATGACGAGACCGAGGCCCTGGCCTGGGCGCGCCAACATGGCCGCCCGTTGAGCGAGGTGGCCATCGAGGCGGTGTACGCCAAGGTACCCCCCTTGGGCGAGGGGTTTAGTCGTGCCATCCACATGGCCGAAGTGGCCAACGTGCGTAACCCGCGGCTGGTCAAGGCCCTCCACGCGGCGCTCAAACAGCTGCCGAATGTCACGCTGCGCGAGCACTGCGCTGTGAGTGGGTTTATCCGCCAAGACGGGCGCATTTGCGGTGTGGCCTGTAGCGTTGGCGAGCTGCTTGCGGACAGCGTAGTGCTCACGGCGGGCGCCTGGAGTGGTGAGCTTCTGGCTACGCTAGGGTTGAACCTGCCGGTGGAGCCTGTGAAAGGGCAGATGATCCTGTTCAAGTGCCAAGAGGATTTTTTACCTGCCATGGTGCTCGCGCGCACCCGGTATGCCATACCCCGGCGGGACGGCCATGTGTTGGTAGGCAGTACCCTGGAGCACGCAGGCTTTGACAAAACGCCTACCGAGCACGCCTTGAGCAGCCTGCGCGCATCGGCCGAAGCACTGCTGCCTGCGCTGCACGACGCAACCCCTGTAGCTCATTGGGCGGGCCTGCGCCCAGGCTCGCCCAATGGCATCCCTTTTATCGGGCCGGTCCCGGGCCATTTAGGCCTATGGCTCAACTGCGGGCACTACCGCAACGGCCTGGTATTGGCCCCGGCCTCCTGCCAGTTACTGGCCGACCTGATGCTGGGCCGCCTTCCCATCATCGATCCTGAACCCTATACCCCACGGGCTGAACGGCTCCGTAGCCTGTAGGAGTGAACGCAGCCGTAGGCGAAGTTCGCGAACCGGCATCACGCAGTACCAAGAACAGGCCCTTTCGCCAGCTCCGCCTGTGGCTTCGCTCGCTCCCTCAAGCTGAAACGACATCGCGCTACTCCAGCCCCAGCTTCTTCAAGCGATAGCGCATTGAGCGAAAGCTCATGTTCAGACGCTGTGCGGCGGCGGTGCGGTTCCAGCGGGTTTCTTCCAGGGCTTGGAGGATCAGCGTGCGCTCGATGTTTTCCAGGTAGTCCTCCAAGTTGCCTACGTGGGTAAGGTCGTGTTCGCTCGCCTCGCGGGTGGGTGCAACCTCGGCCAGGCGGAGGTCCGCCGCATGAATGGCGTCGTTCTCACACAGGGTGTACGCCCGCTCCAGCATGTTTTCCAGCTCGCGCACGTTGCCGGGAAAGCGGTACTGGCGCAGGGTAGTGTGAGCGTCGGCGGCAAGCCGGGCAGGGGGCAGGGCGCCGGCGAGGCGCTTGAGTACGAAGTGCGCAATGGCATCGATGTCCTCGCGGCGCTCACGCAAGGGTGGTACGCGCAGTTCGATGACATTGAGGCGGTAGTACAAATCCTGGCGGAATCGCCCAGCCTGTACCTCGCCCGCCAAGTCTTTATGGGTGGCACACAACACGCGCACGTCTACCACCTGCTCAGCCTGGCCGCCTACGCTGCGCACGGCTTTTTCCTGGATGGCGCGCAGTAGTTTCACCTGCATGGCCAAGGGCAAATCGGCGACTTCGTCTAGAAACAACGTGCCGCCATCTGCAGCCTGAAACAAACCAGGCTTGTCTTCCGTGGCGCCGCTGAAGCTACCCTTGCGGTGGCCGAAGAATTCGCTTTCCATCAGCTCGGTAGGAATGGCGCCGCAGTTGACGGGTACAAAACGTCGATCGCTACGCGGCCCCTGGTCGTGAATCTGCCGGGCGACCAACTCTTTGCCTGTACCGGATTCACCGCTGATGTACACCGGTGCCTGGCTGCGGGCAACCCGGCCAATCTGCTTACGCAACGCCTGCATGGGCGGGGAGTCACCGATCAGCCGATCATCAGCGGTTATAGCCTCCGGCGGCCGGCTGCCCAATCTCAAGGCGGTACTGACCAGCTCACGCAGGCGCGGCAGGTCCACCGGCTTGGTCAGGAAATCGAAGGCGCCGGCCTTCAGGGCATTGATGGCGGTGTCCAGGTTACCGTAGGCCGTGATCATCGCGACAGGCACGTTAGGGTACCGCTGTTGAATATGCTGCACTAGGTCCAGCCCGGTGCCATCGGGTAAGCGCATGTCGGTCAGGCACAGGTCAAACACCTCGCTGGCGAGCCAGTCTCGGGCCTCCTTGACATTACGGGCGCTGCGGGTCTCCAGCTTCATGCGGCCAAGGGTAATCTCCAGCAGCTCGCGGATATCAGGCTCATCGTCCACTACCAGGATTTTCTGCCGTGACGTCATGTTCAGGCCTGCCTTTGTGCGTGAGCGAAAGTAATGCGCATACAACTGCCCCCACGTGGGCCGGGCCGGTAATCCAAGTGCGCGCGGTTGCCCTCGCACAGCTCACGGGAAATGTACAAACCCAGGCCCGTGCCTGTGGTGTCTGTGGTGAAAAACGGCTCGAACAGGTGCTGGCGTTTCTCTGGCGCAACGCCGGGCCCGTCGTCAATCACATCGAGGACCGGCAAGCCACTGGCTGCTTCCGTGTCGAGCTTGAGCCATACCTGCGCTTGCGCATGGCTCAACCCACTATAGCGCAAGCCGTTCTGTACCAAATTGGTCACCACCTGGGTCAGGTGGTGAGGGTCCATGCGGGTTTCGATCCGACCACTGGCGAACTCGGCGTGCAACTGGTGGTGGCTGGGTGCAGTGGTCATGAATTCCGTTACAAACGCTTTAAGCCAAGCGCACAGATCCAACATGTGCGGCGCCGCCGGCCGTCGCCTGGATAACTGAAGCACGTTCTCGATCACCAGGTTCATACGGGCAGATTGGTCCAGGATGATCTGCACCAGGCGGCGGTCCGGCTCGTTGAGCGCATCCGACTCCTGGAGCAATTGCCCGGCATGGCTGATAGCCCCCAGTGGATTGCGCACCTCATGGGCAATGCCTGCGGTAAGCCGTCCCAATGCAGCCAGCTTGAGCTGCTGTGCTTGCTGTGCGATCTGCGACAAGTCTTCGAAGAACACCAGGGTCTGCTGCCCGGCGCCACGGCTCAAGGCAATGAAACTCACCTGTACAGGGGGGCCATCGGGCTTGAGCTTGATGCTATTTACGCGCATGGCCGGGTTTACCCGCCACTGCAGTAAGCGCTCGATCAGGTCTGGCGCGTGGCTACTCACCATCTCACCTACAAGGTACGACCTGCCGAACAATGCCAAGGCACCTTGGTTAGCCAGTTGCACCCGGTGCTGTGCATCCAGCACCAGGATACCGGTACGCATGCGTTGCAGGATCAGTGCGTTGAGCTCTTCCAGGTTGTTCACGTCGCTGGCACGTTGCTCGGCCAGGGTTTCACTGGTACGCAGCAAATGACTCAAGCCCTGCACAATGAGCGCTACCGCAAAGCACAACACCCCCAGGGAGCCTGCCTGTACGTAATCATTGGTCGCTGCGGCTCGAGCGAAGCTCAGGTAAAACGTAAGGTAGATGATCCCGATGGAGGCCAGGGCCGCAATCAACAGCCCAAGGCGACCACGCAACAGCAGGTTGCTCATGGCCACCGAGGCGATTATCAGGTTGCCGATGCCACTGGCAATGCCTCCGGCGGCATAGAACAGCCCGGCCAAGAGGATGATGTCTGCGGCCGATACGCTGAAGACTTTCGCCGAACGGTTAGCATCGCTGAACGTAAGGCCTACCAGCAGGTTAAACAGCAGGTACAGCCAACTGCCCAGGCGAAACAGATGGCCGTCGGCAAGTTCGAGCAGGCGATTGTCCATGTCGCTGGAAATCAGCAGCACCAGGCTGATGGCAATCACCAGCCGGTATAGGTGATACAGGCGCAGCATGCGCCGCGCCTGGGATTTGCCGAGGGTGGTTGCCTCAGCGGTCACGCGCGGCAGGCCCTAACTTCAGGTGCGCCTGGCTGCAATACCAGTTCGAACCGTTGGCCAGGGCTCGGTCGCCTGGCAAGTGAACGCCGCAGTGCGCGCACCGCACCATGGGCAGGGTGTCCCCGGAAGGGCGCGGCGCTTGTGCCTTTTTGGCCTTGAACGTGCGCCACAGCCAGATGGCAATAGCGATAAGGGCGATCCAGAAGAGCAAGCGAATCATGGTGGCGGGGCTTCTGCAGAGAGGAATGCGCAGTGTAGCCAGAGGGGGAGGGCAGAGCCAGCGCAAGGCGGCTGGTGGCGGGATGAGAGAACAGGCCGCGCCCCGGAAGGCACGGCCTGTGTGTCGGCGTTAGTCGAACAGGCCAAAGGTAGCGCGGCTGAACCAGGAGCGGTGAGGCGTAGGCTCGTCGACCTCTGCAGGCGCCTCGTCGGCGCTACCGCCTTCGTCAGCAGGGCGCAGCTCGCGTGGGATGTTGTCCTTCGCGTCCTGGTATTGCTTCCTTAGCTCTTGGTTGGCGCGGCTCTCGCTCGGCGGCGGCGGCGTGTTGTTGCTGTCAATCAAGCCCAGTGTGGCCTTGGAAAGCCAAGAGCGGTTGTCTGCCTCTTCCTTGAGCGGCACGAACGCGCCGTCCTTGATACTAGGGTGATCAGGGTAGTTGTACTTGAGGGTTTCCAGGCTGGTTGCCGCCAGGTCGTCCAGGTGCAAGTGCTGGTAGCTCTCTACCATGACTGCCAGGCCATCGCCCACGGCTGGGGTTTCCTGGAAGTTTTCAACCACATAACGGCCCCGGTTGGCTGCTGCCACATACGCCTGACGGGTGATGTAGTAGTGGGCCACATGGATCTCGTAGGCGGCCAGCAGGTTGCGCAGGTAAATCATGCGCTGCTTGGCATCGGGTGCGTAGCGGCTGGTGGGGTAGCGGCTGGTGAGCTGGGCGAACTCGTTATAGGAGTCTCGCGCCGCGCCCGGGTCGCGCTTGGTCATGTCCAGCGGCAGGAAGCGAGCAACGATGCCCCGGTCCTGGTCGAAAGACGTGAGGCCCTTGAGGTAGTAGGCGTAGTCCACATTGGGATGTTGCGGGTGCAGGCGAATGAAGCGCTCAGCGGCGGATTTGGCGGCCTCCGGCTCTGAGTTCTTGTAGTTGGCGTAGATCAGCTCCAACTGTGCCTGGTCCGCGTAGCGGCCGAACGGATACCGGGACTCCAGTGCCTTCAGCTTGGCCGTGGCACTGGTGTAACTGTTGTTGTCCAGGTCGGTCTGAGCCTGCTGGTACAGTTCGGCTTCGCTCAGGTTTTCGTCGACCACTTCCTTGTTCGACGAACAGGCGGCAGTAAGGCCGACAATGGCGATCAGCAGCAGGTGTTTCAGTTGCATGGCGGCTTGCGTCCCTTAACAGCCGCTGTCTTGGGCGCGGCCGTCCTGTTATGATGAGCGCCCCGTGAACCTCCGGGACGAAAGACGCCGTATTTAACCACAAGCGCGCAGCTGAAACCAAAGGCTGTGCGGCCGCGCTGTTTCCTGTGTAGTTGAGCATGCCTGAGATCATCCGGCTTACCGCCGAAGTCACCCCCGACCTGGGAGGCCAACGCCTCGATCAGGTTGCCGCGCAATTGTTCGCGGAATTCTCCCGCTCACGCCTGTCGGCGTGGATCAAGGACGGTCGGCTTACCGTCGATGGTGCCGTGCTGCGGCCTCGCGATACCGTCCATGGCGGCGCCTTGCTGGCCCTGGAGGCCGAGCAGGAAGCGCAAGGCGAATGGGTCGCCCAGGACATCGCCCTGGATATCGTCTATGAAGACGACCACATTCTGGTCATCAACAAGCCCACCGGCCTTGTGGTTCATCCCGCGGCCGGTCACGCCGATGGCACCCTGCTCAATGCCCTGTTGCACCACGTGCCGGACATCGTCAACGTGCCCCGTGCCGGCATCGTGCATCGCCTGGACAAAGACACCACCGGCCTGATGGTGGTGGCCAAGACGCTGCAGGCCCAAACCCAACTCGTCACTCAACTGCAAAAGCGCAGCGTGAGCCGCATCTATGAATGCGTGGTGGTGGGTGTGGTTACTGCAGGCGGCAAGATCAACGCCCCTATCGGCCGTCACGGTACTCAGCGTCAGCGCATGGGCGTCATGGACAACGGCAAGCCTGCGGTAAGCCACTATCGCGTGCTGGACCGCTACCGCTCCCATACCCACGTGCGGGTAAAGCTCGAAACCGGGCGTACCCACCAAATCCGCGTGCACATGGCTCATGTGGGCTTCCCCCTGGTTGGGGACCCTGTGTACGGCGGGCGGTTCCGTATTCCGCCGGCCGCCAGCCAGAGCTTGGTGGAAGCGCTTAAAACCTTTCCGCGCCAAGCCTTGCACGCGCGCTTCCTGGAGCTGGACCATCCAGAAACCGGCGAGCGCATGGGCTGGGAATCGCCGCTACCGGATGATTTCGTCTGGCTGGTCTCGTTGCTTAAGCAGGACCGTGAGGCTTTCGTCGGATGAGCATGCTCGCTGGCAGTCTGCTTTTGCCAGACTGGCCAGCGCCAGCCACTGTCCGGGCCTGCGTCACTAGCCGCCTGGGCGGCGTCAGCCAGGCCCCCTTCGCCAGCTTGAACCTGGGTGACCACGTGGGCGATGACCCCTCGGCGGTGGGCGAGAACCGTCGCCGCCTCTCCACCCTGTATGCCATTAAGCCGGCCTGGTTACGCCAGGTACACGGTATCGATGTGGTCCATGCTAATCCTGCTCTGCAGGCCGAGGCCGATGCCAGTTGGTCCGAAACACCGGGGGTGGCCTGTACGGTCATGACCGCCGACTGCCTGCCTGCATTGTTTACCAACCGAGCAGGTACACGGGTCGCCGCGGCGCACGCAGGCTGGCGCGGGTTGGCCAATGGGGTACTGGAGGCCACTGTAGCGAGCCTCAACATAGCCCCTGAGGAGGTGCTGGTGTGGTTAGGCCCCGCCATCGGCCCTGCCGCATTCGAGGTAGGCGAAGAAGTACGTGACGCTTTTACTCGCCAACAGCCTGCTGCCAGCATTGCCTTCACGCCCGGTGTCATGCCCGGCAAGCTCATGGCCGATATCTACGCCTTGGCCCGACTGCGCCTGGCGGCTATTGGCGTAACGGCCGTCTACGGCGGCGGGCTGTGCACCGTGACAGACGAACGCTGGTTCTCGTATCGCCGCGCGCCACGTACCGGGCGGTTTGCGTCGCTGGTGTGGTTGAAGCCGTAACGTTCGGCTTTCTCCTGTGTAGTAGGCGCGTGGCACCTGCCGCTGTACGACGGCAGCGGCCTTGGCTTGAATCTTGAGCAAACGGCCTTATCTAACGGGTATCTCGGGCAGGTGGTCTCTTCATCTCTGCGGAGTTGGGTAACACTCCGGCCTGCCTCTATCAGGAAGGTGTATCCATGCGTATAGACCGTTTGACCAGTAAGTTGCAGTTGGCGCTCTCCGACGCTCAATCCATGGCCGTTGGCCACGATCATCCGGCCATCGAGCCTACTCACTTGCTACAGGCGTTAATCGACCAGCAAGGCGGCTCAATCAAGCCATTGCTGATGCAAGTGGGCTTCGATGTAAATAGCCTGCGTAAAGAGCTGGCGAAAGAGCTCGACCGGCTGCCGAAAATCCAAAACCCTACGGGCGACGTGAACATGTCGCCTGAGATGGCGCGCCTGTTGAACCAGGCCGACCGCCTTGCACAGCAAAAAGGTGATCAGTTCATCTCCAGCGAGCTGGTGCTGCTGGCAGCCATGGACGACAACACCAAAGTGGGCAAGCTCTTGCTTGGCCAGGGCGTCAGCAAAAAGGCGCTGGAAAACGCGATCAACAACCTGCGTGGCGGCGAGGCAGTGAACGACCCCAACGCAGAGGAATCGCGCAAAGCCCTTGAGAAGTACACCGTGGACCTTACCCGGCGAGCCGAAGAAGGCAAGTTGGACCCGGTCATTGGGCGTGATGACGAAATTCGTCGCACCGTACAGGTGCTGCAGCGCCGCACCAAGAACAACCCTGTGCTGATTGGTGAGCCGGGTGTCGGCAAAACGGCCATCGCCGAAGGCCTGGCCCAGCGCATCATCAACGGTGAGGTACCCGATGGGCTCAAAGGCAAGCGCTTGCTTTCGCTGGACATGGGGTCGTTGATCGCCGGGGCGAAGTTCAGGGGTGAGTTCGAAGAACGCCTCAAGGCCGTGCTCAATGAGCTGTCCAAGCAGGAAGGGCAGGTGATCCTGTTCATCGATGAGCTGCACACCATGGTTGGCGCCGGCAAGGCCGAGGGCTCGATGGACGCCGGCAACATGCTCAAGCCGGCCCTGGCCCGAGGCGAATTGCACTGCGTGGGCGCTACTACCCTCAACGAGTACCGTCAATACATCGAGAAGGATGCCGCGCTGGAGCGGCGCTTCCAAAAGGTACTGGTAGAGGAGCCCAGCGAAGAAGACACCATCGCGATTCTGCGGGGCTTGAAGGAGCGCTACGAAGTGCACCATAAGGTGGCGATCACGGACGGTGCAATCATTGCCGCCGCCAAGCTGAGCCACCGCTACATTACCGACCGCCAGTTGCCAGACAAAGCCATCGACCTGATCGACGAGGCGGCCAGCCGTATCCGCATGGAAATCGATTCCAAGCCTGAGCCGCTGGATCGCCTTGAGCGGCGGTTGATTCAGTTGAAGGTCGAATCCCAGGCATTGAAGAAAGAAGAAGACGAAGCCGCCCGCAAACGCTTGGAAAAGCTGACCGAGGACATCGCCCGGCTGGAACGCGAGTACGCCGACCTCGAAGAGGTATGGATGTCGGAAAAAGCCGAGGTGCAGGGCTCTGCGCAGATCCAGCAAAAAATCGAGCAGTCGCGCCAAGAGCTTGAAGCGGCCCGCCGGCGAGGTGACCTGAGCCGCATGGCTGAGCTGCAGTACGGGATCATCCCTGACCTTGAGCGCAGCCTCCAAATGGTGGATCAGCACGGCAAACCGGAAAACCAACTGCTGCGCAGCAAGGTGACCGAAGAAGAAATCGCCGAAGTGGTTTCCAAGTGGACCGGTATTCCTGTCTCGAAGATGCTCGAAGGCGAACGCGACAAGCTGTTGAAAATGGAAAGCCTGCTGCACCAGCGCGTCATCGGCCAAAATGAGGCTGTCGTGGCGGTCTCCAATGCCGTACGTCGTTCGCGCGCCGGGTTGTCGGACCCTAACCGCCCTAGCGGCTCGTTCATGTTCCTGGGCCCTACAGGCGTAGGTAAAACCGAGCTGTGCAAGGCGTTGGCAGAATTCCTGTTTGACACCGAAGAAGCGATGGTGCGCATCGACATGTCCGAGTTCATGGAGAAACATTCCGTGGCCAGGCTGATCGGTGCGCCACCCGGCTATGTAGGGTACGAAGAGGGGGGGTACCTGACCGAGGCCGTCCGCCGCAAGCCGTATTCGGTGGTGTTATTGGACGAGGTTGAGAAAGCCCACCCGGACGTGTTCAACGTGCTGCTGCAGGTGCTTGAAGACGGCCGCTTGACGGACAGCCACGGGCGCACGGTGGATTTCCGCAATACGGTGATCGTGATGACGTCGAACCTCGGCTCGGCGCGCATTCAAGAGCTGGTGGGGGACCGCGATGCGCAGCGTGCGGCCGTCATGGACGCGTTGTCATCGCACTTCCGCCCGGAATTCATCAACCGCGTCGATGAAGTGGTGATTTTCGAGCCACTGGCGCGCGATCAAATTGCCGGTATCACGCAGATCCAGTTGGGGCGGTTACGCAGCCGCCTTGCCGAGCGAGACCTGATGCTTGAGCTGAGCAGCGAGGCGTTGGACAAGCTCATTGCAGTGGGCTATGACCCTGTCTACGGCGCACGGCCGCTCAAGCGAGCCATTCAGCGCTGGATCGAAAACCCGCTGGCGCAGCTGATTCTAAGCGGCACGTTCCTGCCAGGGGTGGCGATCAAGGCTAGCGTGGAAGGGGATGAAATCGTCTTCGCGTAATAAATGGAAATTGGTGGCTGCATACCCCTTGCAGCCACCGCCGATGTTATATATCATGCGCCCCGCTTGAGTCGCCCTTCGTAAGACCGGTTTTACCGGTAGCAGGAAAAAAGATGCAAATCAGCATCTTAGTGCTAAAACAGGGGTTGACAGGGTAGTTTGAAGGTGTAGAATGGCGCGCCTCAGCACAGCGAATGTAGCGATACAGAGCGAAGCTTGAGTCGAAGGCCCGGCCTTCAGAAGAGTTAAATTGTTGTAACCGTTGTATGTAGTTCCGCGATAGCTCAGTTGGTAGAGCAAATGACTGTTAATCATTGGGTCCCTGGTTCGAGTCCAGGTCGTGGAGCCAACTTCGGGGTGTAGCGCAGTCCGGTAGCGCGCCTGCTTTGGGAGCAGGATGTCAGGAGTTCGAATCCCCTCACCCCGACCATTTTTGGGTCGTTAGCTCAGTTGGTAGAGCAGTTGGCTTTTAACCAATTGGTCGTAGGTTCGAATCCTACACGACCCACCAAGTAAAAAAAGGCATCCAATAGGGTGCCTTTTTTTCGTCTGTGTATTTTGGTGATACGTCTAACCTCTTTCGCTGGTCTGCCGTGCGCAGCCCGTGGTTTGCTACAATCGCTCACCACCGACGTAGGCCTGCGCCTGGAAGCGACTCCCCCGATGCTTACCTTCTTCAAGAAATTCATTAAAAGAAAAGCCGAAAGAAGAAAGAAAGGTGCCGTTAAGCATCTGTCTAAGTTCCATAAGCAGACTGAATTATTGAGAATAAAATTTCCGAGCTACACGTTCGGTTTAGGTACTTACGGGAGCTTGGAGGTCCACGACTGGAATGAAGGCTCTACGCTTGAGGTCGGCAGCTTCACGTCGCTCGCCAGGGGGACTACCGTCTTATTAGGCGGGCACCATCGTGCAGACTGGACCTCCACGTACCCGTTTCCGAAGTATATGGAAGAAGCTGCTCATATCGAGGACTACCACGGCACGAACGGTGATGTAATCATCGGCAGTGACTGCTGGATCGCTACGGATGTCCTCATACTGTCCGGCGTTAACATAGGGCACGGCGCCATCGTGGCGGCTCGGTCGGTAGTGACAAAGGATGTACCGCCGTATGCGATCGTTGGCGGCAATCCGGCCAAGCTTATCCGCTGGCGGTTTGATGAAACCACGATATCAACCTTGTTGAGGTCTGAGTGGTGGCTTTGGCCCGAACCGCAGATACGTAAGGCTGCGCCGCTGTTGTCGGGCGATGTAAGGGGGTTTGTAGCCTATCTTGACGGCCTCAACGCGCACTAATCACCAATAGCCAGTGTCAGTGTATGTAGGAAAGGGATAGAGCCGGATATGAATTTCAACACGCTCGTTGATTACTGGAAAGTGGAAGTTACAGGTAAACAAGGCAAACCCTTTAGCGTATTACGCTGCTGGCGTAAGGTTCGTAGAAAAGAAACTGACCATTTCATGTTTTGGTTTCGTCTTGCTCAGTACTTCCATCGTAAGCCAAAGGGGCTGTTGAATTATCACAGGATCGCCAGCAGAATTCATACAGGCCTGGTAAGCCGGCATAATATTGATATATTGCTGGATGCCGAGATTGGGCCTGGCCTGAAAATTTATCACCGCGTTGGAATCGTCATAGCAGACCGCGTAAGTATCGGTCGAAACCTTCGCATTAGGCAAAACACTACCATCGGTATTTTGGGTAAAAAGAAAGGCCGGATAACGATTGGCGATAACGTCAATATAGGGCCCAACACCTGCATCATTGGTGATGACTTGATTATTGGCGACAACGTCACGATCGGGGCGATGGCTTTCGTGAACAAGAACATATCAGCAGGTGCTGTGTTTTATTCCACACACCTGCCTAATGAAAAGCGAGCGATTTCAAACGATTAGTGTTAGGACGTCGTACCTGTTTAGCTCATTGTTCAAGTTGGCGTTTGCCTGGATTTTAGAAGGCGCTGAACGAACATTTACGCGTTTCTCCTTATGATCCTATGCCGTTGGTCGGCCAGCGGAGCGGCATTTTAGGCTAAGTGCAGTGGCTACAGGCGACCCATTGACCTATGCCATGCAGCGTATGTGTATGAATGCCGTGGGCTGAAACGTTTCTGAATGATCTGTTTCTTACAGCCCCAGGCCTTGGGTGGCTACGTGCTTGGCTACGGACTGCCCCTACCAACTACTCAATGGTTGCGAGTTCTCTCTGTCACATTGTAACCTTGAGCCCTGGCTTCAGCAGGCAGTCGCGGCTAGGCCCCGACCTGCACGCTAGAGGGGTTGGGAAGGGTTTCTCCAAGGCCCTGGTACTATAAAAAAAGGTTGTTGGTTGTTCTGAATTTTCACCGAGGTGAGTGCTTCGTTGCGCAAGCGGGTCCTCGTTGCAAGGGCAGGAAACTTCAAAACCCATCATGGAAACCGCCTGAAACCACGGTGCTTTCCAGTCGTTCATAACGTTGCGGCGTACGCACGCAACCATCCTTGAAGAGATAATAATGACAACGACGCATTACACAGGCGAAGAGCGGCGCAAGCGGATTTTTGCGATAGTCGGTGCATCTTCCGGCAACTTGGTCGAATGGTTCGACTTTTACATCTATGCGTTCTTTGCGCTTTATTTTGCGCCTGCATTCTTCCCTTCCGACGACCCTACCGTGCGACTGGTGCAGAGTGCTGGCGTGTTCGCCGCAGGCTTTCTGATGCGCCCTGTCGGGGGCTGGCTGTTTGGCCGAATTGCTGACCGTTACGGTCGCCGTACCTCCATGATGATTTCCGTATTCATGATGTGTGCAGGTTCATTGGTGATTGCCTTCCTGCCTACCTACCAAAGTATTGGCCTGGCTGCGCCGTTCCTACTGCTGCTGGCGCGGATGTTCCAAGGCCTGTCAGTGGGTGGTGAATATGGCACCACTGCGACCTACATGAGTGAAGTGGCCTTGACCGGGCAGCGTGGATTCTTCGCCTCCTTCCAGTACGTGACCTTGATTGGCGGCCAGTTGCTGGCTGTATTGGTCGTAGTGATCATGCAAAAGTGGCTCACCAAGGAGCAGCTGATGGACTGGGGCTGGCGCGTGCCCTTTGTGATCGGTGCCTTGGCCGCTATCATTGCGCTGTTGCTGCGTCGTTCGCTGGAAGAAACCCTGAAGCCGCAAACCCGTGAAGACAAAGAAGCTGGCACCCTGCGCAGCTTGTTCAAGCACCACCGCCTGGCCTTTATCACCGTACTGGGATACACCGCCGGCGGCTCGTTGATCTTCTACACCTTCACCACCTACATGCAGAAATACCTGGTGAATACCGCCAAGATGAGCGCTGAAACGGCCAGCTTCATCATGACCTGTGCGTTGTTCTTGTTCATGTGCATGCAGCCTCTGTTCGGTGCCTTGAGCGATCGCATTGGCCGCCGTAACTCCATGCTGTGGTTTGGTGGTCTGGGCGCCATTTGCACCGTACCAATCCTGATGACGCTGAAAACCACCACCAACCCGGTGATTGCCTTCCTGCTCATCACCCTGGCGCTGGCCATCATCAGCTTCTACACCTCTATTAGCGGCTTGGTGAAAGCCGAGATGTTCCCACCTCAGGTTCGGGCATTGGGTGTTGGCCTGTCTTACGCTGTGGCCAACGCCGTGTTCGGTGGTTCGGCCGAATTCGTGGCTTTGAGTCTGAAAAGCGGGGGCATTGAAAACACCTTCTACTGGTATGTGACGGCCATGATGGTGGTGGCGTTCCTGTTCAGCTTCCGATTGCCGAAGAAGGCTGTGTATTTGCAGCACGATGATCACTGAGTGAGTTAATCGGCCCAAGCCTGAGCGGTAATAGCGCTCAGATAGGGCTCATAAGCCGCATGCAGTGAACGACTGAGGCCCCTGGTCAGGTTGGGAGAATCTCCCTAACTTGGCCAGGGGCCTCGGTTTTTTTATGTGCGAAAAAAATCTACGTCTGCATCTGCTGCTACAGGATTAGGAATTAGTAGGGGACGAGCGGCGGGAACCGGTTGATGACTGATGCCACTCAGCCAGCAACCCCTTTGGGGTATTGCGCAATGAGATTTTCCAAGGCGCCAACCATAAGGAAAACAATACATGGCTTCTCAAAATTACCGTGCCTTGCTGGAACAGATCAGCCAGCTAACCCTTATTCCCGAGATGCTTCTGCCGGAAGAACTCACTCAGCTGTCCATTCGTGAAGTGAATTTTTCTCTATACGCCATAGGCGAGCAGAAGCAAGAGTATTTAATCATTCATGCCGATATGGGCCCATTACCCTCAAAGCGTCGGGAAGAAGTGATGTTGCGGCTGATGGACGTCAATTTTTTCCTATTTGAAGCCCCGCGGACTTCTACCTTTTGCCGTAATGCTGAAACCGGCCATATGATGATGAGCCATGCCCAGCCGCTGGCTGGCCTAACAGGGCAGGTGGTTCTTAATCAATTAGACGCTATGGTCACTCGGATATTGGATTGGCGCGTCGACTATTTTCTGGGTAATGAAGCACAGGCGAGCGCAACCGGAGGCAAGCAAGGCGCACAGCCTACTTCCAAGACTACGTTGGCTAGGAGCGTATTCTAATGCTTCCACCTATTCAGCATAACCGTACGTCCAGCGCAGACCAAATTCTGCCTATACATGAAACCGGTAGACCCTCGAGTTCAGCAGCCGTCCCCGGCGTCACTGTTCCTGTAGAAGGTGCAGTGACACGGCGTCCGTCCAATCCTAATCTCCAGGCACAAGACCTCCCACCGTCCCACGGGTTGGCGAGCGCAGCTCATGCCTTGGCTCAGGAACTCTCTGAAGAATCCAAATTGCCAGTCAATTTGGAGCAATCAAAGCAGCGCATGATTCTAGAGGGCCGTTATCTTAAAGAACACACAGGAAGCCACTTACCGTTTCATGCCGTGGTGAAAAACCTTGGGCTGCAGAGCAAGGTCGTCGAAGATGTGCAGAAAGGGCGGCATGAGCTTTTAACAAAAATGGGGCTGGCGCTTGAAAGTGCGGAGCCCAAGCAACTAATGGATATGACGGACACAATCCGCACTGCAATGCAAAATCAGACCCGCTTAATGAACGCCCGGGCAGCCTTATACAATGAAATTTTAAAAAAATCCGCTTTGCCTAAAACTGATCCTGACTTTATCTCCTTGGATGCTGAGGAAAAAGCGAATATAAAGCGCAGCCAGCTTTCTTTCTCAAGCTATGCTGAGCAGCTTTCGTCAGAAATACCCGTAATGCTCGAGTTGATGGACAAGAAAGCTTCGACGATGGCTAAGGCCCTGAAAGAGGCATCAAATATCCCAGGCTTTTCAAAAGGTGAAGATCTCAAGGCGCTCACTAAGAACTGGGAGGGTAGAGCTCAAGCAATCTCCGAAATAAAAGGAGAGTTAGGTAAACACTTCACGATGGCTGCTCAGCAAGGCCAGCGTGGAAAGACGCTAGAAGACATTGCAGAAAAAAATAGTGGCGTCGCAGCAGGTGCGAAGGCATATGCAGCAGGGGGCGGATCTCAGATTATGCCCTCAGGCGTCACCTTCGGCACGGTAAGAGGGGCTGTAGAGTCTGCCATCACTCATCCGGCAGGTCGTGTGGCCACCAATGCTGTTGCGATGACACTGTCGCATAACTTGATGAGTGACCTGGTCAGGGCATCGACTTCAAATATGTTTGGCAACTGGGCGGTAGTGCCAACCAGTGCCAAGCTGCTTATTCCTGACGCTAACCCTCGCGTAAGTGAAAACGGCGTTACGCGTATTCGCAACGAGGATGAGCTGAAAGAAGCGCAAAAAACCGTTGAAAACGATCGCGCACGGTTTGTGGATTCTTCGACGCGTCACAAAGTGGGCAGTATGTCCGGAAACCTAGAGTTCATTGGGTCATTCGCAACCGCTCAGGCGGTAGGCGCTGCTTATGACCTATCTGGCGGGGATTCAAATAGTGTTTTAGGGAAAACCCTTAAATCGATGGCTGGCGGTTTGAACGCAGGTGGCATGACGGCATTATTGCAGTTGCGTAATACCATGACTGACAGTGATGGCAATAAGGTGCATACGCACACCTTCAACGCCTCGAAGAAAACCCGTAATGAGGCATTTCAGGCTACGGCGTCTAGTTGGGCAAAATCACTTGATTATTCTCAAGAAACTGTCCGAAAGATTACAACCAGCAAAGCGGCCGGTATAGCGCTGGGCCTGGCAGGGAGCGCTGGCCTTGATGCATTACGCAATATGGCTGACGAGGACACTACCTTGGGCAAGGTTGGCATTGTTGCTACAGCGGCCCTGGGGCCGCCTACGTTGCTGGGTAATATGTTCGCGGGGATGAATCTAAACGCAGACGTGGCAGCAGACAAGACAGCCGATGCTAAGGCGCTTAAAGCCAGTGGTAAAAAGCCTAAAGAGGCTGGAATACTTGATACAAAACGGCTTGAATCTGCTTACCGCAACGTAGTTGATCCCAATCGTCCGCATGTTAAGCATGGGTCTGAAGCGGGTACGCGGAAACGTGTGGTAGAAAATACTAGCAGGCGGCTTGACGGTGTTTCCCAATTGGCTTCACAAGTTGTGCCGGATGCCCTATCAACGGCCGGCAATGCCATTAGCGCAGGCTACAACAAAGCGGGACAAGCAATTAGTGAGCGTGTTAATAGAGAAAAGGAGCAACCACAAGCTCACCCTGAAGTTCTGGCCCAGACCACTGCTACGGAAGCTGAAGAAATTGAGTTGACCCAAAGGCGCGTTCGCCCTGGCCTAGACAACTCTGATAACGTTTAACCGCTGCATAGAAAAAGCCCCTGGCGCCGTGAGGTGCCAGGGGCTTTTCGGTTTTACATAAAGCCGGTGTGACTGCCGCAGACAGAATCTGCGACAGCCTGCTACTTAGGCCGCAAAATCACTCTGGTGCAGCTGCGTTACGCCCACCAACTGAATCTCGAACTCAGGGTTGGCATCACCGTTCACGCTGCCGTACAGCACGCCGTTCTCAAAGCGCAACTGGCCAGCGGCATTGGTGCTGTCAAAGGCCTGAGAGCCGATGAAGGTGAAGGCGTCTTTGGCATCCGTACCAGTGTTGGCGTCCAGCCCAGTGAGGTCGATCTTGTCGCCCTCGCTGCTCTTGAAGCCCTGGATCACGTCACGCAGGTCGCCCAGCCCAAGGTCGGCCAGCGCTTTGAACGCGTAGGTGTCCGCACCGGTGCCACCGATCAGCAAGTCAGTACCGGCACCACCGATCAAGGTGTCGTCACCGCCACCGCCAACCAAGGTATCGTTGCCATCACCGCCGTCCAGCACGTTGGCGGCGCTACTACCGGTCAAGGTATCAGCGAAGTGGCTACCGGTCAGGTTCTCGATGTACTTGAGCGAGTCTGTGCCCGAGCCGCCAGTGTTTTGCTGAGCACTGGTGTTCAGCGCCACGGTCACGCCAGCGGAGGCGAAGGCGTAGGACACGGTGTCGTTGCCGCCACGGCCGTCCAACAGGTTGTTGCCAGCCCCTGCGAACAGGATGTTGTCCAACCCGTTACCAATACCGTTGGCCGCGCCGTCGGTATTGATCACCAGGTTTTCTATGTTGCTGGTCAAGGTCCAGGTCGCCAGGCTCGTGAACACGGTATCGATGCCACCTACCGAACTGTCGCTGTTCTTCTCGACGGTGGTGTCGTCGGCGTTATCTACATAATAGATATCCGAGCCATTGCCGCCGGTCATGCTGTCGGCGCCGCCCTGGCCATCCAATACGTTGGCGGCGTCGTTACCGGTGATGAAGTTGCGCAGTTCATTACCGGTGCCGTTGATGGCGGAGTAGCCGGTCAGCACCAGGTATTCCACGTTGGCACCCAGCGTCCAGCTGACGGAAGACCTGACCGTATCAATCTGGGTCGCGGCCGCGTTGGTTTCGGTCACGGTGTCCAGCGCGTTATCAACGATGTACACGTCTTTGCCGTCGCCACCGATCAGGGTGTCGGCGCCCAGGTCGCCATCCAGTGTGTCGTTCCACTGGCTGCCTACCAGGGTGTCGTCCTGGTCGGTACCCATGATGTAACCGCCACGCTGGCTGTTCACGTCGTCGTATACGTCTTGAGCCGTGCCGTTGTCGGTGAGGTCAGCCTGGTAGCCCATGTCGGTAGCGATGGCATCGGCCAGGCGCTGGCCTACGATCTCGGCCGACTCTTCATGCAAGTGCCATACGTCATCAGGGTAGGTAACCGGGTCGGCTTCTTGGCGCAACGGCAGGTCGGTGTAATCCACGCCCATCACCACATCAGCGCGCTCGGCAGCGATCGCTTCCTGAGCGGCGCGCACTGCAACCACGCCGCTTTGAATCGAGGCAATCTTGTCTTCGTCGTAGCCACGCACCCGCGCGGCTTCTGCGTCGTAGTGGCCGGTTTCCATCAGGTACACCTTGAAGTCGCCCAGCTGCGAATGCAGGTAGTCGAACACCTTCAGGGTGGAAGCTTTATAAAGTTCAGCCTGGGCTACAGGGTCAGCCGCGCGGCCGATCTCCTGAGCCCCTTCTTCACCTTGGCCCCAGACGATGGCCATGGTCACGTTGTCGATGGCCTTCAAGGTCGCCATCTGCTCTTGCAGCAAACCGACTGCGCGCAGCAGGGCAGGGCCCGGCTCGTTGGTATCGGTCAGCCACCAGGACAAGCGCAGCTCCTCGGGTGAGCCAGTGGACAGCCCGCATACGGTGCTGCCGCCCACGGCCACGTCGATGCCATTGCCATCAGCATCGGTGAATTGGCTACGCACATCATAGCTGGTGTACTTGGCCAGGTCCTTGACCAACTCGGTGGTGCCCGATTGGTCATCGTCATCGGTCATGCGCAGCAGGCGGGCGTTGGACTGGCCCAAGGTGGGCACGAACAGGATGTCTTGCTGGGCACGTTGGGCGAAGACGAAGTCGTCTGCGCTCAGGCTGTTGGCGTAGTTACCTTGAAGCGCGATCTCGAAGCGGTTGCCGTCAGCGTCCGTTTCAGCGGACTTGACGTACGTCTTGCTGCCGTCGTCGCTGGTGGTGATGTACAGAGTGTGGTTGCTGCCGTTACCCAAGCCTAGAATGCCCAGGGCGCTGACGTCGATCTTGTCCACACCGACAGTGAAGTCGTTGATGGTGTCAGTGGCGGTGATACCGTCGGCGTCGTAATCCCGGTAGCTGTCGCTCAGAGCGGTGTAGCGGAAAGTGTCGGCACCGGTGCCGCCCGTCAGGCTGTCACGCCCGGCGCCGCCGTCGATCACGTCGTTGCCGGCGTTACCGTTGATGGTGTCTGCGCCGTCAAGGCCCAGGATCAGGTCCTCGTGGGTCGTGCCGTTGAGGGTCTCGCCATCGGCGGTACCGATCAAGGTGATCGGCGCAGCGTTGGCCACGGTCAGGACGAACACATCACTGGCCGACGCGCCTTTGCTGTCGGTAGCGGTCACCAGGAAGTTGTACACGCCTGCGGCGTCGTCGTCCGGGGTACCACTGAAGGTCAGGGTGTCGGGGTTGAAGGTCATCCAGGCCGGCAGGGGCTTGCCGCCCTGCAGGGTGGCGCTAAAGGTGAGCACGTCCAGATCAGCATCAGAGAACGCTGCACGCGACAGCGTATAGCTGTACGGGGTGTTTTCGGTCGCGGTGCTGTCTTGCAGCGGGTCGGCTACTACGGGTGCGTTGTTGACCGGGATGGTGTCCGTGGTGAACACGAAGTTGGAAGCCGTCAGGGTTTTCAGGTAGTTGCCCTGAAGCGCCAGCTCGAAGCGATTGCCATTGGCGTCCGCGTCGCGGTCCTTGATATAGGTGCGGTCAGTCGTGCTGTTGTAAGAAATATCCAGCGTGCCGCCGTAGCCATTGCCCAGCCCGGTGAAGCCCAGCGTGGACAGGTCGATCTTGTCCATGCTCACGTCGAAATCGGTGATGATGTCGGTGGCACCGGAGGTGTCGGTGCGGTAGCTGTCTGTTATGGAGGTGAAACGGAACACATCCGCCCCGGCGCCGCCGGTGAGCTTGTCCGCGCCCGCGCCGCCGACCAGCAGGTCATTGCCGCCACCGCCGTTAAGGGTGTCATTGCCGGCCAGGCCGAGCAACTGCTCGCTGGCGTCGGTACCGTTCAAGGTGTCCTTGCCCGCAGTGCCATTGAGGGTAGTAGAGCCTGTGTCCGCCACGTCTTTCACGTCCAGGGTGAAGGTATCGCTAACGATGCCGCCTTTGCCGTCATCGGCGGTGACCACCACATCGAAGATGCCGGCCGCGGTTGAGCCAGGGGTGCCGCTGAACGCACGGGTCTCCGGATCGAATGCCAACCAGGCGGGCAGGGCGCTGCCGTCGGCCAGTTTGGCCGAGAAGGTCAGGGTGTCTTTGTCTGAGTCGCTGAAGCTGGTAGCAGGCACTACATAGGAGAATGGCGTGTTCTCGGTAGCGTTTTTATCCAGCAGTGGAACAGCCACCACAGGGTCGTGGTTCACGGCAGCCATGGCAGTGAACACGAAGTTGCCCGCCGTCAGTTTATTCACGTAGTTGCCATTGAGGGCCAACTCGAAGCGGTTGCCTGCGGCGTCTACGTCCAGCGACTTGATGTAGGTCTTGGTGCCGGCGCTGTTAAGCGTTACGTACACGGTACCGTTGCGGCCATCGCCCAGGCCGGTGATGCCCAGTGCGGCCAGGTCGATCTTGTCGTTGGCCGCGTCAAAGTCCGTGATCACGTCGGTCACGGTGTCGCCGCCAGTGTTGTAATTGCGGTAGCTGTCCAGGCGGTTGCTATAAATGAAGGTGTCAGCCCCCGCGCCACCCGTGAGGTTGTCTGCCCCGGCACCGCCATTGATACGGTCGTTGCCGTCACCACCGTTGATGCTGTCTGCGCCTGCCAGGCCATTGAGGGTGTCCGCGCCAGCGGTCCCTGTCAGCGAATCGTTGCCCGCAGTGCCATTAAGGGTGCGGTCGAACACAAAGTTCTTGGCAGTCAAGGTGGCGGCGAGGTTGCCTTCCAACGACAGCTCAAAGCGGTTGCCGCTGGCGTCAGCGTCGTAGCTCTTGATGTAGGTGCGGCCATTGCTGGTGTTGTATTGCACCAGCAGGGTGCCGTTGTAACCGTCGCCCAGGCCTTTGAAGCCTAAATCGGCCAGGTCGATCTTGTCACTGGCTACACTGAAGTCAGTGATCAGGTCAGCGAAGTTGGAAGTGGCGGTACGGTAGCTGTCGGTCAGGGCGGTATAGCGGAAGGTGTCCGCGCCCGCGCCGCCAGTGAGCTTGTCAGCCCCAGCGCCGCCTACCAGCACGTCGTCACCCGCGCCTGCAGAAATCGTGTCTTTGCCCGCGCCGCCGAAGATCAGGTCGCTGTTGGCGGTCCCGTTCAAGGTGTCGGCGCCGTCGGTACCGTTAATGGTGGTGATGGGTAGCGTGTCGCCCACGTAAGAGCCCTCGCCATAAACAAGGGTAGAGCCCTTGCTGGTATGGCTAATGTCGTTGCCTAAAATAGTGTTGTGGTCGGTGCCCGCTTCGTTGCGCTCGGCCACGCCGTAGGTAGACTTGTCACCGCCGGTGATGGTGTTGTCGATGATCTGGTTGTTGTTGCCAGGGAAGAACTGGCCAGACACACCAGCGGTGTCGTCGTAGCTTTGGATGATCACTTCCGGCACAGGGGCGTTGAGCGAGTTGTTGGTCAGGGTGTTGCCGGTCACGGTGACGTCGTTGCTGCCGTAGATCCGAACGCCAGCGCCACCGTTGTCATGGATGTTCACGCCGGTCACGGTCACGTCGCTGGACAGCTTCACCAGTACGCCTTCTGCGCCGTTGCCGTATACATCACCACCTTCGATGGTGACGTTGTAAGGCGAGGGAATGTTTTCGCTGCCGCGCTGCACCACGATGCCGTTGGCCCCATTGCCGTAGGCCACGTTGCCGGTCATGGTGAAGTCGTTGGTGCTGGTCACGATATTGAAGCCGTGGCGATCGTTGCCATAGGCAATGTTGTTCACGTACTTGGTATCGATCATGTAGTCCGCGACAAACCCATCCAGGCCATTGCCGTGGGACACGCAGTTTTCGATCAGCATGTTGATGGTTTGCTCGTGGGGGTCGAACCCGTAGCCCGAGCAATCCTTGATCTCTACCCCGCTCAGGGTCACGTTGCTGTCGTGCCCGTCTTTGCCAGGGATATAGCCATTGAACCAGCCATCGATCTTACCGGTGGTGTTTGCCCGGTTGCCGTCGATGGTCAAGTTGCTAAGGCCAAAATCATGGGTCTCTTCGCCGTAGGCGGAGCGGATAACCCCTGTGATTTTGGTATCAGAGCCGTCGATGACCTTCACAGTGGTCTTGCCCGCGCCTTCACCTTCCATGTACACGTTGCTTTTAAGCATCAAGCAGCCGTCGGAGGGTTCTTCGCCTGCGGAAACGATAAAGGTGCCGCTTGGAACAAATACAGTGCCACCACCTGCAGCCGAGGCTGCATCGATCGCTGCCTGCATCGCAGCCGTGTCATCCGTAACACCGTCACCGACAGCGCCAAAGTCCTTTACATTGAAAATCATGTGCTTGCTCCGGTCCTGGGAAAAGAAATGGAATCAATGCCAATAAGTCAGCGCTGGGTACCGGCCTTATATGACATGGTTCTCGGAAATCGTTTTCTCCTTTCCGCTAATACGTCAAATAAACAGACGAAAGCTGTTTAAGTGACGGTTTTCTGCCGGATTGCCGTGACGGCTCCCTAATGCGAAGCGGTGCTAAGCAGGCTTGTGTCAAAAAGCAGACGTAATAAAGCGCTTTTTTGGCGTTAATGGCGTAATGCTATGCATTCGCGTGTATCGGAGATTGGAAGCTGTCTGGGACTGGGTTTAGCGAGAAGGGGGAGGCGGGCTAGCCAGGGCAGAGAGAGGTATCAACGGATGGAAACGCCGCCGATGACCAAGCAGTTACCGGCGACGGAGGCGTTTTTCTGTCACGCAGGGCGCTTACGCCTCGGTGGTTGGTACACCTGCTTTGGAGAGCAGCGCTGTGCAGCGTGCCGAGAGGTTGACGAGGCGTAGCTGCCGGCCTTGGCTGCGATAGCGCTCAAGCAACGCCTGGAGTGCGGCGATACCCGAATGGTCCATGACCCGGAGGTCAGCGCAATCGATGATTACCTCTGGCGGGTCTTGGGCAGGGTTGAACAGTGCTTGGAAATGCGTGGTAGACGCGAAGAACAATGTGCCATCTACCCGATAACGCCGCACGCCGCCTTCATCGGTGGGCACCGCGTGCAGGTCATGGGCGTGCTGCCAGGCAAAGCTCAAGGCCGCGATGATCACCCCACACAACACCGCGGTGGCCAGGTCGGTAAACACTGTGATGAGGGTAACGGCCACGACCACCAAGGCATCATGACGAGGAATCTTGCCCAGCACGCGCAGTGAGCCCCAAGCAAAGGTCTGCTGGGCCACCACGAACATCACCCCTACCAGCGCAGCCAGGGGAATGCGTTCGATCCAGGGCGACAGGAACAGAATGAACATCAGCATCATGCCGCCGCTGACGATGCCAGAAAGCCGCCCACGGCCGCCCGAAGACAAGTTGATCATGGTCTGCCCGATCATGGCGCAGCCGCCCATGCCTCCGAACAACCCCGATGCCAGGTTGGCCGCACCCAGTGCCACGCACTCCCGGTTGGGCTGGCCACGGGTCTCGGTGATTTCGTCCGTAAGGTTAAAGGTGAGCAGGGTTTCGAGCAGGCCAACCGACGCCATCAGCACCGCGTAAGGCAACACGATGCGCAAGGTCTCCAGCGTCCATGGCACGTCAGGCCAATGGAAGGCGGGCAGGCCGCCAGCGATGTGGGCCATGTCGCCGAGTGTTCGGGTGGGCAGGCCTAGCCCCGCGGCCAGCACGCCAATGCCCACGATGGCTACCAATGCTGGTGGCACGGCTTGAGTCAGGCGCGGAAGCAACCAGACAATCGCCATGGTGGCGGCGACCAGCGCCACCATGACCCACAGGGCAGTGCCCTGGAGCCAATGTTCGCCCTGTTTGAAATGCTCAAGCTGAGCAAGGGCAATCACAATGGCCAGCCCGTTGACGAACCCCAGCATTACAGGGTGCGGCACCATGCGTATCAGTTTGCCCAAGCGCAAAGCGCCAAAGGCCATCATCAGCAGGCCACCCAGCACCACGGTCGCCAACAGGTACTGAGCACCGTGTTGGACCACCAGTGCCACGATCACCACCGCCATGGAGCCTGCGGCCCCGGAGATCATGCCCGGGCGGCCACCAAATACGGCCGTGAGCGTGCAGATAAAAAAGGCGCCATACAGCCCCATCAAGGGGTTGAGGTGGGCGACCAAGGCGAAGGCAATGCATTCGGGCACCAAAGCAAACGCAGTCGTCAGCCCGGCAAGGGCGTCCCGGCGTAGGGAGGTAAAACTCATAACACCTCTGAAGGAAACGTGAGAAACGCCCCATCAGCGCCGCTGGCAGGGGCCAGGGCGGTAAAGAGGCGTTATTGGAATGGCGGCACTATAGGCAATAGCAGGGCGATTGGCCAGTTCCGACGGGCATTCGCTATGTTGTCAAGCGAGGTATCTGACCAATAGCCGTCATGGCTGACGCCAGGCTCCAGTCGGCCCGTCTTTGTTCAAGTTGGAGCAAGGCTGTAGTAGGTTGTCATACAACATAGTTGAAGTTAGTGCTTTTATAGCCTAAAGCGCTATAAGCCAAGGTTATCAAGGGTTATAAGCCGACAACGGTTTAGCGCTTCAGGTGTGGATCAGCTGAAGATCTGTTTGACAGAGGGCTGGCGTGAACCTATAACGTGCGCAGTAGTACGACGACACATATCGTCACACTTATCTCGACAAAAACAATATAAAAGAGTGTTAGCCATGAAAATCAAAGGCATCCGCTGGTGGATGGTTGGCCTGGTGACGGCAGGGCTTATCGTCAACTACCTGGCCCGTAACACGCTGTCGGTGGCCGCGCCCACGTTGATGCAAGAGCTCACCATCACCACCGAGCAGTACGCCAACATCGTCGTGGCGTGGCAGTTGTGCTACGCGTTCATGCAGCCAGTGGCCGGCTATGTGCTCGATGCCATTGGCACCAAGATGGGGTTTTTCACGTTTGCACTGGCATGGTCAGCCGCGTGTGCCGCTGCGGCCCTGGCCACGGGTTGGCAGAGCATGGCCTTCCTTCGTGGGCTTTTGGGGCTGACTGAAGCGGCAGGGCTGCCGGCAGGGGTGAAAGCCACCACCGAGTGGTTCCCTGCCAAGGAGCGTTCCGTTGCCATCGGCTGGTTCAATATAGGGTCTTCGATTGGCGCGTTGCTGGCGCCGCCCTTGGTGGTATGGGCCATCCTGCAGAGCGGCTGGCAACTGGCGTTTCTGATGGTAGGCGCCTTGGGTATCGCCTGGAGCTTTGCCTGGTTGGTGCTGTACAAGCACCCTCGGGACCAGCGCCTGCTGGGTGAAGAGGAACGTCAATACATCCTCTCTGGGCAGGAAGCACGCTTCAAGGAAGTACCCCCGCAAAAAGGCGGCTGGAAAACCATCATCACCAGCCGCAACTTCTATGCAATCGCCTCGGCGCGCATCCTCTCCGAGCCTGCCTGGCAAACCTTTAACGCTTGGATTCCGCTGTACTTGATGACCGAGCGACACATGAACATCAAGGAAATCGCCCTGTTTGCCTGGCTGCCTTTCCTGGCAGCAGACATAGGCTGCGTATTGGGCGGTTACCTCAGCCCGTTTTTCCATAAGCACCTGAAGGTGTCGTTGTTCACGTCGCGCAAGCTGGTGTTGCTGTTCGGCGCCTCGTGCATGATAGGCCCGGCCTGTATTGGCCTGGTAGAGAGCCCTTACACCGCGATCCTGCTGCTGTGCATCGGGGGCTTTGCGCACCAGACGCTTTCGGGCGCGCTGTACTCGATCACGTCCGATTCCTTCGGCAAGCACGAGGTGGCCACTGCCACGGGCATGGGTGGCATGTTTGGCTACCTGGGGGCTGCCGCGTTTACCCTGGTGTTTGGTGTGTTGGTGACCAAGATTGGCTACAGCCCTCTGTTCGTTGTGCTGGCTGTGTTCGATATCGTGGCGGCGATTATTGTCTGGAAGGTGGCCCGCGAGCTGACCTCCCCACCCGCCCTACTGCCCACCGATGATGTACAAGGTAAGCCTGTGGCGGTGTGAGGCTTTGTGGTGCGGTTGCGCTCAGGTGCCTTGACCCCGAGAGGGCGCTGTGGGGTAATTCCGAGGCTGGGCGGCACTTGCCCATCCATCAACCCACAGGGTGCCCCCGGGGCGCCGGTACACCTGGCCCACTGCTGCGCGATCGCGTTCGGGGCCTCTTTCCTTGAGGTGCTTATGTTCGAACACTTACCCCTGTACGCTGGCGATCCCATATTGGGGCTGATGGGGGAGTTTGCCGATGACCCACGGCCGAACAAGGTTAACCTGGGCGTTGGCATCTATTACGACGACCTGGGCCGTGTGCCCTTGTTGGCCTCGGTCCAGCGGGCCGAGGAAACCCTGGTTGCCGAGCACCAGCCGCGTAGCTACCTCCCCATGGAAGGGTCGCCCGCCTATCGCAAGGTGGTGGAGCAGTTGCTGTTCGCTGACAGCGTGGACACCGCCCGCCACGGCGTGGCGATTATCCAGACGGTGGGCGGTTCAGGTGCCTTGAAAGTAGGCGCCGATTTCCTTAAAAGCGCCTGGCCCGAGTCTGAATTGTGGGTATCAGACCCTACCTGGGACAACCACTTGGGTATTTTCCAAGGGGCAGGGTTCAAGGTAAACCGTTACCCGTACTTCGAGCCTGGCCGTAAAGCCTTTGATTTCGACGGTGCGATGGCTGAGCTGGCTAAGCTGCCGCCTAACGCCATCGTGCTGCTGCACCCGTGCTGCCATAACCCTACGGGCATCCAACCTGAACGCGAGCAGTGGGTGCCGATGCTCGACCTGCTGCAGGCGCGGGGTGCGATCCTGTTCCTGGATATCGCCTACCAGGGGTTCGGCAAGGGCTTGGACGAAGATGCGTGGTTGATCCGTGAGTGTGCCCGGCGCGGGCTTGAGTTCCTGGTGGCCAGTTCCTTCTCTAAAACCTTCTCGTTGTACGGCGAACGGGTAGGGGCGCTGAGCGTTCATACCACTCACGCCAGCCAGGCTCAGGTCTTTGGCCAGCTCAAGCTGCATGTGCGGCGCAACTACTCCAGCCCTCCTATGTTTGGGGCCAGTATCGTGGCGCGGGTACTGAGTGACGCTGCCCTCAATCAGCAATGGCAAAGCGAGCTTGGGCACATGCGCGAGCGGATCACTCAGATGCGCGCAGCCTTGGTGGAAGGGCTCAGCACGCGGCTCCCCGAGCAGGATTTCGGCTTCCTGGCCCACCAGGAGGGTATGTTTGCCTATACCGGCCTTAGTGCCGAGCAGGTACGTAGGTTAAAGGCTGAGCATGGCGTGTATGCCGTGGAAACCGGGCGTATCTGCATCGCAGGCTTGAGCCCCAGTAACCTCGATCACGTGATTGAAGCCTTCGCGGCGGTGATGTAGCGGCAGGCCCATGTGCGTTGGGGCTCGGCCAAAAGGCCAGAGCCCCGTTCGCGAACTTCGCCGTTGGCTACGTTCACTCCTACCCAAAGGTTGATTGCAGGGGCGTTCACCCCTCACCACAGGTGGCTGATATTCAGTCGACCTTGACGACCCAACCCTGCGGGCCTTCGAGTTCGCCGCTCTGAATGCCAGTCAGCTCCTTGTACAAGCGCTGGGTGAACGGCCCTACCTCGGTTTCGCTGTAGAACACGTGCATCTTGCCCTTGTACTCAATGCCGCCGATCGGCGAAATCACCGCTGCGGTACCACAGGCGCCGGCTTCGGCGAAACGATCGAGTTCGTCGATATGCACGTCGCCCTCGATCACCTCCAGCCCCAGGCGGCTGGCAGCCAGCTCTAGCAACGACAAGCGGGTGATGCCTGGCAGCACGGAGTGGGACTTGGGTGTGACGAACTGCTTGCCGTCCTGGGTGATGCCAAAGAAGTTGGCCGAGCCCACTTCCTCGATCTTGGTGTGGGTTTCAGGGTCCAAGTAGATGCAGTCGGCGAAATTCTGTTTCTTGGCCTCGGCACCGGGCATCAGGCTGGCAGCATAGTTGCCGCCGACTTTGGTAGCGCCGGTACCGTTGGGCGCGGCGCGGTCGTAGCCGGAGATCACGAAGTTATGCGGCTTCATGCCGCCTTTGAAGTACGGGCCAACAGGCACGGCAAACACGCTGAAGATGAACTCGGGTGCCGTACGTACGCCAATGTTATCGCCGATACCGATCACGAAAGGGCGCAGGTACAACGCGCCGCCAGAACCATAGGGCGGGATAAAGCGTTCATTGGCCTTGACTACCTGCTTGCAGGCGTCGATGAACTGCTCGGTGGAGACCTGAGGCATCAGCAGGCGGCCGCAGCTACGCTGCATGCGCAGGGCATTCTGGTCGGGGCGGAACAGATTGATCGAACCGTCTTTGGCGCGGTAGGCCTTTAAGCCTTCAAAGCATTGCTGGCCATAGTGCAGCGCAGTGGAACCCTCGCTGATATGCAGCACATTGTCTTCGGTCAGCTCGCCGGCCTGCCAGGCGCCATCACGCCAGTACGCCAGGTAACGCAGGTCGGTCTTGATGTAGTCGAAGCCCAGTTTGTCCCAATCGATGCTTTCGTTGCCCATGACACCCTCGATCAACAGTTTCAGCTGGCTCTACGGCAGCCGTTCTTCACCTTGGGATAATAATGATTTCTGACAATTTGTCCGAGGCTTTCGCGCACCAATCGCAACATCAGCTCCAGGGCTTCACCTTATTACCCGTACAGGCACTGCGCCGGTAGCCATTGCTCAAACGCCCCTCCCTCTACCCATGCTCGCGCGCAGGCGATGTCTGGCGCGAAATAGCGATCTTCGTGGTAGTGGCCCACGTAGGCCCGCACCATCGTCATGACACCTTGCAGCAGAGGCGAGGTAGTGAGGGGTGCAAGCAAGTCGATGCCTTGAGCGGCGCCCAGTAATTCAATGGCTACCACTGCGCTGCTGTTGCCGGCCATGTCCTGAAGGCGTCGGGCGGCGAAGGTGGCCATGGACACGTGGTCTTCCTGGTTGGCCGAGGTAGGCAGGCTGTCCACGCACGCCGGGTGGGCCAAGGTTTTGTTCTCCGATGCCAGCGCCGCCGCCGTGACTTGAGCAATCATGAACCCCGAGTTAAGGCCGCCTTCTTTCACCAGGAACGCTGGCAAGCCCGACAGGGCAGGGTCAACCAGCTGAGCCATGCGGCGCTCAGACAGCGCGCCGATCTCGGAAATCGCCAGTGCCAACACGTCGGCGGCCATGGCCACAGGCTCTGCATGGAAGTTGCCACCTGACAGCACATCGCCTTCTGCGCTGAACACCAAGGGGTTGTCCGACACCGCATTGGCCTCGCGCAGGAATACCCCCGCTGCAAAGCGCATGTGGTCCAGGCAGGCGCCCATTACCTGCGGCTGGCAGCGCAGGGAGTAGGGGTCTTGCACGCGCGGGCAATCCCGATGCGACTCACGGATCTCGCTGGTTGCCAGTAGTTCGCGGTAAAAGGCCGCCACCGCGATCTGGCCGGGCTGGCCACGCACCGCCTGGATGCGCGGATCGAAGGGCGCGTCCGAGCCTCTGAGGGCTTCGACGGTCAGGCTGCCGGCTACCACGGCCGCGCTGAACAACCGCTCGGCCGCGAATAACCCACGCAGGGCCAACGCGGTGGACACCTGCGTGCCGTTGATCAACGCCAGCCCCTCTTTTGGGCCTAGCTCCAGCGGTGTCAGCCCGGCCAGCGCCAAGCCTTCGAGGGCGTCCATTTCCCGCCCCTGGTGGCGTACCTTGCCTACGCCGATCAATACCGCCGCCATGTGCGCCAGGGGCGCCAGGTCCCCTGATGCACCGACCGAGCCTTGCGAGGGAATGCAAGGGTACACCTTGGCGTTATAGAGGGCCGTCAACCCCGCGATCACTGCCCAGCGCACCCCGGAAAACCCTCTGGCCAAGGAGGCGACCTTCAAGGCCAGTATCAGGCCGACCGTGGTGTCATCGAGCAACGGCCCGGTGCCCGTGCAGTGGCTGAGCAGCAGGTTTCGCTGCAAGCGGGCAAGGGAGTGCTCTGCGATCGAGGTACGCGCCAGCAGGCCAAAGCCTGTATTGATGCCGTAGACGGTGCGGCGGCTGGCGATAATTTGGGTCACTGTGGCGGCGGCGTTGTCCACCAGGGCACGCGCCGAGGCCTCCAGCTCAAAGGCGGGCTGGGTGTAAAACAGGGTGCGCAGTTGAGCAAGGTCGAACAGGCCGGGCTGAATGAGCAAGGGCGCAGGCATGACGGGTGTCCTGGACAGTGACGGTGCCCGTTATCTAAGCCTGTATATACAAGTATGGCAAGCAGCATTTGCCGGCCCATTCAGGGGCTGGCAAGCCCTTCCGAGCGCTGCGCTTGGCCGGAAGGGCTTGCCAGCTGGTGCAACAAGGCTAATGGAGTTTGAGCCTCGGCTCGGTGCCTCGGCCCAGTCGGCTGCCGAGCATGGCCATGGCGGTGCGGAAGGGGCCGAACAAGGCCACCTGGTGCATGCGGTACAGCGACACGTAGAACATGCGCGCCAGCCAGCCTTCGAGCATGACGCTGCCGGTAAGGTTGCCCATCAGGTTGCCCACGGCCGAGAAGCGCGACAGCGAAATCAGCGAGCCGTAATCCGTGTAGCGGTACTCCGGCAGCGCGCCGCCTTCCAGCCGCTGCTTTAAGGATTTCACCAGTAACGAGGCTTGCTGGTGAGCGGCCTGCGCGCGTGGCGGTACGTTGCGGTCGCTGTCCGGTTGCGGGCAGGCCGCGCAATCGCCGAAGGCAAATACGTTGTCATCGCGGGTGGTTTGCAGGGAAAGCCGTACCTGAAGCTGGTTGATACGGTTGGTTTCCAGGCCGTCGATGTTCTCGAGGAAGGCCGGGGCGCGAATCCCTGCCGCCCACACCTTCAACCGCGCCGGGATCACCTTGCCATCGGCGGTGATCAGGTTGTGCTCGGTCACTTCGCTGACGGCTGCGCCGGTGAGCACGGTGACGCCGAGTTTTTCCAGGGTGCGGTGCACAGGGGCGCCGATGCGCTCAGGCAACGCTGGCAGTACGCGCGGCCCGGCTTCTATCAAGGTGATGCGCATGTTTTCGGGGCGAATGCGCCCTAGCCCATAGGCGGCCAGTTCGTGGGCTGCATGGTGCAGCTCGGCAGCCAGCTCGACGCCCGTGGCACCGGCGCCGACGATGGCAACGGTGATTTCTTCCGGGGGATCGGCGAGCTGCTGAGTGTCTTCCTGAGCGTGAACGCGCAAGTAGGCGTTTAGCAATTGCTGGTGGAAACGCTCGGCCTGGCGGCGGGTGTCCAGGAACAGGCAATGTTCCGCCGCGCCTTTGGTGCCGAAATCATTGGTGGTGCTGCCCACGGCGATCACCAGGGTGTCGTACGACAGCTCACGCTCGGGCACCAGTTCACGGCCCTGTTCGTCTTGAGTCGCCGCCAAGGTGATGCGCTGGCGGGCGCGGTCCAGGTTGCTCATACGGCCCAGCTGGAACTCGAAGTGGTTCCACTTGGCCTGGGCCAGGTAGTTGAGTTCGTCGCCCGAGGAGTTCAAGGAGCCCGCCGCCACTTCGTGCAGCAACGGCTTCCAGATGTGGGTGAGGTTGGCGTCTACCAGGGTAATGGAGGCTTTACCGCGCTTACCCAGGCCTTTACCCAGGCGAGTCGCCAGTTCCAGGCCGCCAGCGCCGCCACCGACGATCACGATGCGATGTTTCATGGAGGTATCTCTTAAGGTTGAAAAATCTGGAGCGCCCTGGCCGCAAACGGCGGTAGCAGGGCAGGGATGGGGCGAGCGCAAGGCAGCTTCGAGCGCCCATCCAGGCTGTTGCGTGATTCAGGTTGCGCGAGTAGACCGCCAAGTAGTCACTCTGTTGCACTTGGCCCGCACAAAGCTGTTGAGGTAAATGCCTGCATTGCAGTCACATGCGGGTAGACGGCGGGCATTGAAAGGAAGGCAGGGCTACGCGGTGTGCCAGTTGTATCACTGCGCCAGGTTAGGCGCCACGGACGTAATGTCACAGGGTGATCCCTACGTCGAATAAAATGCTGCGGCCCAGGTTGGCCCGTAAAAAATCCGGGGCGGCGGGGTGTGCGAACAACACCCGTGCAAAATTGGGCCCCACCAGTGACAGCGACCGCCAGCCCTGGCGCAGGTATTCCGTTGGGGGCGGAAAGTGGCTGTTGAGGTTGAGCACGTCGCGCTTGAGGCTGGCGAACGCAACCATGTCGAGCTGGCTGAGGTCTAGCCCGCGCTCAAGGTAGTTATGGGCTTTTTTGCGCAGGGTAGGCCCAAGCCTGGCCAACAGTTCCGGCGCCCGTATGCGCTTGGGCCGTGCTTCCCGGCGAACCAGTTGGTGTAGTGAAAACGCACTGCGCCGCCGCTTGAGTTCTTCACGCCACTCGTCATTGAGCCGGCGGCCTTCATCCAGCACAAAGAACACCTCGAAATTTGCGTCGCGGAACAACACGTCAGGGGGTTCCTGAGGCACAGGCAGGAATTCTTCGTTGCCGTAGGTGATGTTCAAACCCTGCAGCAGGCGCTGGCATACCCAGCGCTCGCGCTCCCACTTGCGGGCATTGGACAGCAGCGCGTTGGCTTGCTCAGCCTGGGTGGTCAACAGGCGCAGGTAATCGGAATCGTCCATGGCCTTGCCTCATGTGCGGCGTAGCCTATTGGTAGCAGCGATGGGGCGAGAGGACAAGCCCCCGCCACCTGGCAAAGCCTCAGTGATGACTAGGCGGCAGGTCGCCGCTGAATAGCTCATCTTCAGACTCTTCGCGCCCGGCGATCTTATGCTCCTCGGACGCCCAGGCGCCTAGGTCGATCAGCTTGCAGCGGCTGGAGCAAAACGGCCGGTCCGGGAACGCGCTGCTCCATTCCACAGGCGCACCACAGGTAGGGCAATTGACGAGCGAAGGTTGGGTCATGGTCGGTTTCCAGCTAAAGGCAAATAAGCGATGTGCAGGCGGTCTACCGCGGCGTGCAACACGTCGAGGCTGCTGTCGTTGACGATCACGTCGTCTGCTACGGCCAGGCGATCTTCCCGGGTGGTCTGGGCGGCCAGGATGGCTTCTACCTGGGCCTGGCTGGTGCCGTCACGCCTGAGCGTGCGGGCGATCTGCACATCCCGGGGCGCGTCGATCACCAGCAGGCGGTCGGCCAGGCGGTACTGGCCGGACTCTATCATCAGCGGAGAGACGAACACGGCGTACACCGACTGCGCAGCATCCAGGCGCTCGGCGATTTCAGTGGCGATCAACGGGTGCAGCAGCCGTTCGACCCACAGGCGGTGGTCGCTGTTTGCGAAAATCAGCGCCCTTAGTGCCGCACGGTCGAGGGTGCCATCAGCCGTCAGCACGCCATCACCGAACTGCGCCGCCAGCGCTGCCAGCGCGGGGCGTCCGGGTTCGACCACCCAGCGCGAGGCCTGGTCGGCGTCTATCACCTCCAGGCCCAGAGCGGCGAAACGGTCGGCGGCAGCGCTCTTGCCGCTGCCGATACCACCCGTAAGGCCCAGTACCCACGGGCGTGTGCGAGGTGCGTTCATGCGTCCAGCCCTGCGAAGCGAAGGTAGGCGGCCGTGAGGTCACTGCCCCAGATAATGGCGATCCAGCCTGCCACCGCCAGGTAAGGCCCAAACGGAATAGGGGTGCTGCGCTGGGCGCCTCGGGCACGCAGCAGCAGAGTACCGATCAGCGCGCCAACGGCCGACGACAGCAGGATCGTCAACGGCAGGATCTGCCAACCGCCCCAGGCGCCAATCAGCGCCAGTAACTTGAAGTCGCCGTAGCCCATGCCGTCTTTGCCGGTGATCAGCTTGAACAGCCAGAACACCGCCCACAGGCTCAGGTAACCTGCTACCGCGCCCCATAAGGCATCGGTCAGTGGCACGAACAGGCCCAAGGCGTTGACGATCAAGCCCAGCCACAGTAGCGGCAGCACGAGTGTGTCGGGCAGCAGTTGGTGGTCCACGTCGATCAGGCTCATGGCCAGCAACCCCCAGGTCAGCAGCAGCAGGGTGCCGCTTTGCCAGGTGGCGCCGAAGTACCAGGCTACCAAGGCAGACAGCAGGCCACAGCTGAGCTCTACCAAAGGGTAGCGTCGCGAAATGGGCGCCTGGCAGGCTGAGCAACGGCCGCGCAACCACAGGTAGCTGAGCACCGGGATGTTTTCCAGGGCAGTAATCGGGTGCCCACAGTGAGGGCAGGCGGAGCGCGGCACCACCAGGTTGTAGGCAGGCTCGGGGGTATCAGCAGGCAGGTTGAGGTACGCCCGCGCCTGAGTGCGCCACTGAGCGTTCATCATGATCGGCAACCGGTGGATCACCACATTCAAAAAGCTGCCTACCAACAGCCCCAGCACCAGGGCGCACAGCACGGTGGCCAGCGGCGAGCTGGCCAGGAGGTCGAAAGCGAGCATTTACACCACAGAGCCGAGCTGGAAGATAGGCAGGTACATGGCGATCACCAGGCCACCTACCAGTACACCCAGTACAGCCATAATCATCGGCTCCATCAGGGTGGTAAGGCTGGACACGGCGTTATCCACTTCCTCTTCGTAATAGTTGGCGACCTTGCCGAGCATTTCGTCCAGCGCACCGGACTCCTCGCCAATGGAGGTCATTTGTACCGCCATGCTGGGAAAGATACCCGTGGAGCGCATGGAGGTGTTCAGTTGCATGCCTGTGGACACGTCCTGGCGCACCTGATTGACCGCAGTGCGAAACACCACATTACCTGTAGCCCCGGCCACGGAGTCCAGCGCCTCCACCAAGGGCACGCCCGCCGCAAAGGTGGTGGACAAGGTACGCGCGTAACGCGCCACCGAACTCTTGTAGAGGATCTGGCCGATGATCGGGGTTTTCAGCAAGGCGCGGTCGACAGTGTCCCGAAACTTTACGTTCTTCTTGTAGGCGCGGCGAAATAGCACGCCAACGCCAATGAGTGCAGGCACCAGGATGTACCACCAGTTCTGCACCAGCTCGGACAAGTTGATGACCATCTGAGTAAAGGCGGGTAATTCCGCGCCAAAGCCTTCGAACACACTTTGGAACTGTGGCACCACTTTGATCAGCAAAATGCCCGACACAATAAAGGCCACCACCAATACCGCGATGGGGTAGGTCATGGCCTTCTTGATCTTGGCCTTGAGGGCTTCGGTTTTTTCCTTATACGTGGCTACACGATCCAGCAGGGTTTCCAGTGCACCGGCTTGTTCGCCCGCGTGTACCAGGTTGCAGTACAGGTCGTCGAAGTATTCAGGTTTGCGCCGCAACGAGTTGGCAAAGCTGTTACCGGCCGCCACCTCTTGTTTCAGCTCATTCACCAGGTCGCGCATGCTTGGCTTGTCTACGCCTTCGGCAATGATGTCGAACGCCTGCAGCAACGGCACGCCCGCGCGCATCATGGTTGCCATCTGGCGCGTGAAAAAGGCGATGTCCAACGGCTTGATCTTCTTGCCTCGGCTGAAGATCGACGTGGATTTCTTGCGGATCTTGCCGGGCACTACCCCCTGGCGGCGTAGCTGCGCCTTGATCAAGGCGACGTTGAGCCCGGTCAGCTCGCCCTTGAGCCGGTTGCCTTTGCGGTCCACGCCTTCCCAATGGAACACACTGGGTTGCGCGGCCTTCACTGCTTTTACCGCCATGGTTTAATCCTTGGTCACCCGGTTGACTTCTGCGAGGCTGGTCACGCCTTGCATAACCTTTGCCAAGCCTGACTGGCGCAGGTCGCTGAACCCTTCCCGGCGCATTTGCGCGGCGATGTCGATGGAGTTGGCCGCCTCCATGATGAGCCGTTGCAGCGCCGGGGTGTTTTTAACCACTTCATAAATGCCCTGACGGCCACGGTAGCCGTTATTGCACTGGTCGCACCCCTTGGGCTCGTACACCTTGAAGGTGCCAATGCTGGCTGCCGGGAAGCCTTCTTCAAGCAGCGCGTCGCGGGGGATGTCTGCTTCCACCTTGCAGTGCGGGCACAGCTTGCGCGCCAGCCGCTGGGCGATGATGAGGTTCACCGAGGTGGCGATGTTAAAGCCGGCCACACCCATGTTTTGCAGGCGGGTGAGGGTTTCTGCCGCGCTGTTGGTGTGCAGTGTGGAGAGCACCAAGTGGCCCGTCTGCGCAGCCTTGATCGCGATCTCGGCGGTTTCCAGGTCACGGATTTCCCCCACCATGATCACGTCCGGGTCTTGGCGCAGGAACGAGCGCAGCGCGGAGGCGAAATCCATCCCCTGGCGCGGGTTCACGTTCACCTGGTTGATGCCTTCCATGTTGATTTCCACCGGGTCCTCGGCAGTAGAGATGTTGATGTCTACCGTGTTGAGGATATTAAGGCCGGTATAGAGCGACACGGTTTTACCCGAGCCCGTGGGGCCGGTGACCAAAATCATGCCCTGCGGCTGATTCAACGCTTGGAGGTACAGCTCCTTTTGATTCTCTTCATAGCCTAGGGCATCGATGCCCATCTGGGCGCTGGTGGGGTCGAGGATACGCATCACGATCTTCTCGCCCCACAGCGTGGGCAGGGTATTTACCCGGAAGTCGATCGCCTTGCTTTTGGAGATGCGCATCTTGATGCGCCCGTCCTGAGGCTTGCGGCGCTCGGAGATGTCCAGGCTGGCCATCACCTTCAAGCGCGCGGCAATACGCCCGGCCAGGCTGATGGGCGGCCGCGCCACTTCGCGCAACATGCCATCAGTGCGGAACCGCACACGGTAGGCGCGCTCATACGGCTCGAAGTGCAAGTCTGACGAGCCGCTGCGGATGGCATCGAGCAGCATCTTGTTGACGAAGCGCACCACGGGCGCGTCGTCCGCGTCATTGCCGGGGGTGGCATCGTTGCGGTTGTCGTCCACCGCCTCCACATCGAGGCCGTCCAAGTCCACATCGGCCAGGTCTTCAAGGCCGGTGGTGCTTTCGAAGTAGCGGTCGATGGCGTCGCTGAGCTTGTCGTCTTCCACCAAAATGGCTTCGGCGTTCAGCCCGGTGTTGAACTGGATGTCAGTGATGGCTTGCTGGTTGGTGGGGTCGGATAACCCGATGAACAGCTTGTTGCCTCGGCGCCAGAGGGGCAGGGCGCGGTGCTGGCGCACCAGCCGCTCATTCACAAGGCCCTGGGGGAAGGCTTCTTTGTCGATGGTGGAGATGTCCAGCACCGCCATGCCGAACTGGTCAGCGGCCAGCTCCGCGATGTCCCGCCCCCGTACCAGCTTGGTCTGGACCAGGTAATGCACCAGAGGAATTTTGTTGCGCTGCGCCTGTTGAAACGCCTGCTGAGCGTTTTTTTCGTTCAATAGCTCTGCGACGACCAACTGCTTGGCCAGGCCGGTGAGGGCAATGTCATTCATGGGTGGCGAAACTCCTTCGGTCGCTGTTTATAGCGTAGTCCACCCTTGGGTGCCAAATACGTAGGATGAAGTGACAAAAATCGTCAGTTTGCGACGCACCGCAGGGAGCGGCGAAATGATGGCCAATTAGGGTGATTGTCTGAAAACGGGCGGTGCGCAAGGTTGGCACGCCCGTTGCTCTGTTACCCGCAGGCCATCAGGCCCTCTCGCATTAGGAGAATACGAATGAACAACCAGAAGGGTTTTACCCTGATTGAATTGATGATCGTCGTGGCGATCATCGGTATTTTGGCGGCGATTGCTATTCCTGCTTACAGCAAGTATCAAGCTCGCGCCAAGCTCACGGCAGGTCTTGCAGAGGTCACAGCTGCGAAAAATATCGCTGAGGACTTGCTTAATGGCGGTACAGCTATTACTGCAATCGGAAACGTAACAGGCGTCGTCACCCCTACGCAGAACTGCGCTTTAACTGCAAACTTGGCTGGGGGTCAAGGTACTATTGCATGTGCCATACGGAACGCCCCTCCTTCAGTAGCTAGTGCAACAGTAACTTGGACACGTGATATCCAAGGGGCTTGGGGCTGCGCTACCGCTGGTGCTGCTACCGCCGATTTGGCACCTAAGGGTTGCCCACAATAGCCTTAACTAATTCCCTATACCACATCAAAAAGACGAAGCCCGCTTATAGGCGGGCTAGGTTCATTATTTATGTATCGTCGTAGATGGTCCTAGGTTTCGGGCATATCTAATTTCTTCTTCCGCTCACATCTTCTAAGAATCAATTCCCCACTCCCTTGTCTACCGGTTGCCTACCCTCACATCTGATGGTAACTTCTGCACCCGAAACACGCCGGTGTAGCTCAGTCGGTAGAGCAGCGCACTCGTAACGCGAAGGTCGTAGGTTCGATTCCTATCTCCGGCACCATCTCCCCAGCGGCCTAGCCCGCCTTGCATTCTGATGATCCCCACGCCTATGTAGGCGCCAGCAAAGCTGGCGAATAATCAACAGCCGCTACCCCTCCCGACAAAACCGATACGCCCGCGTCTCATACGGAAACGCGATCTCAGCCTGCCCGTTCAACGCCGGGTGCTCGTGAATCAGCGCCTCCAGTTGCCGCGCCACTACCGCTTTCTGGGCCTCAGGCAAGGCCGCGATAAAACTCACCGACATGAAACGGTCCATGATGACCGCCTGTGGCGGCCCGTGATGGGTGTAGGCGAAGCGCGTTTCAGGGGCTTCGCTGAACAGCTCGCCGTCGAACGGCGTGCGCCATTGGCCGGTGTGGAAACGCGGTGCGTCGCCTTCGTACGGCGTGATGATGTCGGTGATGGCCGCTACCCAGTCCACGCTTTCGTCCCGCACGTTCCATATCAGCCCCAGTTGCCCGCCTGGCGTAAGCACCCGGTGGATCTCCCGTAAGGCGGCCTTGTTGGCAAACCAATGAAATGCTTGGCCGCACACCAGCGCGTTGGCACAACCTGCATCCAAAGGGATGCGCTCGGCGGTGCCGTCAAAGAGCGGGACCTGTGGAAAGTGGCGGGAAAATTCTGCGCGCATGGCGGCGACAGGCTCGACGGCCATGATCGACGCCCCCGGGTTGAGCAGGTGAGTGAGCTTCCCGGTACCCGCGCCCAGGTCAACGACCGTAGCGCCCTCGGTAATACCCAGCACCTGCTCCAGCCAGCTCCGCAAGGCCGGCGGATAGCCAGGTCGGCCCGTGCTGTAGGCGGTGGCTTGTAACGTAAAACCCACCTGTGCCGCGTTATGCATAGTGCGCTCCTGTATCCGGCAACCCTCAACCTTTGTAGCAGCCGAGCTTGCTCGCGACCTGGCGTATTACATAGGTTGTGCCTAGTCGCGAGCAAGCTCGGCTGCTACAGAGTACCGGTCTGATGTGGTGTGCCTAGTCGCGAGCAAGCTCGGCTGCTACAGGGTACCGGTCTGATGTGGTGTGCCTATTCGCGAGCAAGCTCGGCTGCTACAGAGCACCGTATTAGGTAGTGCGTCTGGTCGCGAGCAAGTCGTATAGGGCGAGGCAGTGGTTACCCCAGCTTAGACGTCAGCGCACTCATCTGCCCGGAGAGGTCATGCAGCCGCCCGCTGGCTTGTTGGGTGCCTCGCACGCTTTCCTGGTTCGCCACCGCGATGGTGGTGATGTCGGTAAGGTTGCGCGAGATGTCTTCGGCCACCGCAGTCTGCTCTTCGGCGGCGGTTGCGATTTGCTGGTTCATGCCGCGCATGGCTTCGATGGCCGACGTGATGCGTTGCAGCATGGCGCCGGTCTGGTTCACCTGCTCTACGCTGTTTTCGCTGCGCTGCTTACCGGCTTCGATGGCCCGGGCGGCATCGTGGGTGCCCAGTTGCACCGCGTCGATAATCTGGTTGATCTCGCTGATGGACGACGAGGTGCGCTGCGCCAGGCTGCGCACTTCATCGGCAACCACCGCAAAACCACGGCCGGCTTCGCCTGCGCGTGCAGCTTCGATGGCGGCGTTGAGCGCCAGCAGGTTGGTTTGTTCAGCGATCCCCCGGATCACTTCCAGCACCTTGCCTACGCGCCCGCTGTCGGTCTCCAGCTTACGGATCACCGACGCGGTGGTTTCGATCTCGTTACGCATGTGATTGATCGCCTCGATGGTGCCTTGCATCACCTGCTCACCCTGCTGGGCAGAGCGGTCGGCGTCTTCGGCAGCCTTGGCCGCTTCCTGAGCGTGGCGAGCCACTTCCTGGGCAGTGGCGGACATTTCATGCATAGCGGTGGCTACTTGGTCGGTGCGGTGGAATTGCTCTTCAGTACCCGTCGCCATGCGCCGGGCGATCTCATTCAAGCCCGAGCTTGCGCCATCCAGCTCGACGGCGTTGCGCTTGAGGCGGGTGAAGGTTTCGTCGAGGAAGTCACGCAAGGTATTAGCGGCGATAGCCAGCTGGCCCAGCTCGTCTTCACGGGTGTTGGCCACGCGGTCCTTGAACTTGCCTTTACTCAGGTCGGCCACGTAAGCAATCAAACGGGTTACAGGTTCAACCAGGCGACGGCTGACCAGCCACAGGCTCAGTACGGCCACAGCGATGGCTGAGAGCACCATGACCACCGTGCCCACCCACATGGCGCGTTCGGTATCGGCGCTGATCACGGTAGCCTGGGTGCGGGCGGCTTCACTCACGTCTTTCGCCAACTGGCTCAACTGGTCGGTAGTGGCGCGGTCGATGCCCTGAACGCTCTTATCGCCCGCCACCGGGTCGGCACCGGAGGCGACAAAGGCGTCACGCCCCTGGGTGTAGGCCGCCAGCAGGCCTTGGTGGTTGTCACGCAACTTCACCGCGCGCTGCTTGACGTCGTCGCCCAGGCCTGGCTCGGCGATCAATTGGCCCAGCAGTTGCTGAACGGCGCGATGACGGTCTTCGAATTGTGCCCAATATTTATCTCGGTCCGCCGGTTGCTTGCCGCGCAGCAGCACGTTTTTCCATTCCTGCACTTGCACCTTGAATTGCAGGTTGGTTTCTTCCATCAATTGCGACGCGCGCACGGGCCCTTCGACCAGTGCACGGTAGTCCCGCACTCCTCCGGCCAAAAACTGAAAGCAGCCTAGGGCAATAAGCAAAATGGCAAGCAAGCTGCTGCCGATCAATAGCAGCATTTGGGCCTTCAACGAAGTCTTCAGTGACATGTCAGGTACTCAAACGTAAGGGTAGGGGCGGTTAGCCATCTGGAACAGTCCCTGTCCCTCACACACCTATCGGCGGCCTTTTACTTTCATTTAGCGCGCTAACAACCGTTCGTCTGTTGCTCACAAGAAACCCAGCGCATGGCCGAAACTTGGTTAACCCATGGCGTAAGACCGCATGCAGTAGAACTCGCAAGTTTGATGTCTTAATGCCACTATCTCATGCTGCCACCAAGAGTGTTACGCCCATGCCCTTGCCCATGCTTAAGCCCAGGCCGACATTTGACCAACCCTTCGTACCCGTTGGGTGCGCTCAATGCCGTTCGTTGGAGCAACTGGGTTTCGAGTTCACCATGGCCTTCCAGCCCATCATGCACGTGCCCAGTGGCGTGCCGTTCGCCTATGAAGCCCTGGTGCGCGGCCTCAATGGCGAGGGCGCCGGGGAGATCCTGGCCAAGCTGAACGACAGCAACCTCTATCGCTTCGACCAGGCGTGCCGGGTCAAGGCCATTGAACTGGCAGCAGGCCTTGGCCTGGCGAACCTGCCCGACTGCAAACTGAGCATTAACTTCTTCCCCAATGCCGTGTACCGCGCCGAGGCCTGCGTTCGTGCCACGGTCGAGGCGTCGCGGGAGTTTGGCTTCCCGCTCAACCGGCTGATGTTCGAAGTGATGGAAGGCGAGCGGGTTATCGACCCGGACCACTTGAAGTCTATTTTTGCCGAGTACGAACGCCAGGGCTTTACCACGGCCATCGACGACTTCGGCTCAGGTTACTCAGGCCTCAACCTGCTGGCCACGTTCCAGCCGCAGGTGATCAAGCTGGACATGGTGCTCACCCGCAACATCAACGCCGACCCTGTACGCGAAGCCATCGTGTCCGGGATCGTACACGCCACGGGTCGGCTGGGGATCAAAGTGATCGCGGAAGGGGTGGAGACTGAAGCAGAGCGCGATGCCTTGCTCGCGCTGGGCATCGAGCTGATGCAAGGCTACCTGTTCGCCAGGCCAGAGGTCGGGTGCTTGCCGCTGGCGACCAAGGGCTAGCGAGCGGTTAGAAATTCGCAGGCGTATTGGCGCTGATGATTTCCGCTTCGTCGGGGCCGATGTTCTTGAAGCTATGGGGCAGGGTGGTGGGGAAGTAGTAGCCATCCCCCGGCTGCAGAATGCTCACCTCGCCATTGATCGTGACTTCGATGGTGCCACGCGTGACCAGGCCGCACTCTTCACCCTCGGGGTGCACGATAGGCTCGCCGCTGTCCGCGCCAGGGGCGTACAGCTCGCGCAACATGCGCATGCCACGCTGCTTCACGGTAGCCCCCACCAACAGCAGGCGTACGCCGTGCCGGCCTAGATCGGGCTGGTTGGCGGCGCGAAAGATATGAGGGTTTTCGGCAGGCGCTTCTTCAGGGGTGAAGAAATCCGCCAGGGACATGGGAATGCCTTCGAGCAGTTTTTTCAGTGAGCTTACCGACGGGCTTACGCGGTTTTGCTCGATCAGCGAAATAGTTGCGTTGGTGACGCCGCTGCGCCTGGCCAGCTCACGCTGGGACAGTTGGTGGCGCTCACGCACCCATTTCAGTCGTGGCCCGATGTCCATAGCACCCTTATCGATTCAAAGAGAAAGTACGGCCAGGGCCGCTTACAGGCTAAGGCGCATCGACAGGTCGACCGCCTTCACGTCTTTGGTGAGCGTACCCAGCGAGATATAGTCCACACCCGTTTCGGCCACTTGGCGCAGCGTACTTTCGTCGATGCCACCGCTGGCTTCCAGGCGCGCCCGGCCTGCGGTAATGCGCACGGCTTCGCGCATGTCGGCCAGGCTCAGCTCGTCAAGCATGATGATGTCGGCCCCACCCGCCAGTGCCTGGTTGAGTTCATCCAGGCTTTCCACTTCTACCTCCACCGGCTTGCCCGGCGCGATGCCATGGGCGGCGGCGATGGCCTCGGCGATGCCTCCGCAGGCAGCGATGTGGTTTTCCTTGATGAGGAAGGCGTCGAACAGGCCGATGCGATGGTTATGACAGCCGCCGCAGGTCATCGCGTACTTCTGTGCCAGGCGCAGGCCCGGTAGGGTTTTTCGGGTGTCCAGCAGGCGGACCGAGGTGTGCGCAACTTGGTCTGCGTAATGCTGGGCGCGGGTGGCCACGCCAGACAGAAGCTGCAAGAAGTTCAAGGCCGAGCGCTCGCCTGTGAGCAGTGCGCGGGCCGGGCCTTCGAGGCTGAACAGCACTTGATCGGGGGCTGCGCGGTCGCCGTCGGCCACGTGCCAATGCACCGCCACACGAGGGTCCAGCTGGCGGAACACCGCATCCACCCAGCCACAGCCTGCGACCACGCATGCCTGCCGGGTAATCACCTTGGCCTGCGCCAGGCGTTGCTCGGGAATCAACTGCGCGGTGATGTCGCCGGTGCCGACGTCTTCGAGCAAGGCGCGGCGCACATTGGCGTCGATCTCGGTGGCCAGGTCAGCGATCCTGAGGTTGGGCATGGGGCAGCTCCGGGGCAAATTCCGGGGCGATTATAGGGCAGTGCCCGGCCACTGCGTACCCCGCAGTGAACCGCCCGGCGCATTTGCTTTTTTTGGCGGTGCGCGGGAGCTTTTGGCCTGATTTACTGTCTATGCGTCATTAGGGCGCTGCATGTTGTTACAGGGGTAGCGGTTGCCAAGTCGCTGCCAGGGCGTCGAGATGCTGCAACCGCCCTGGCACACGCCGCTCGGCGCAGTGAACACCGCCACTCAACCTTCACTTTCAGGAGCTCGTCATGGTCACAGATGGCAACGTGGTGCCGCTTAAGGTGCCAACCGACCAGGCGGCGTCTGCCCCCTTGGCGCGGTTGCCCGTGGTACTGCTTCAAGTCCGTGACAAGGCCGCCCAGCAGCTGAAGGATGGCTTGCAAGCGTTGTTCGACAACGCGGACGACACCCTGTTCGAGATGGCTGACAAAGCCCTCAACAACGTCGATCAGAACACCTTCTTCGAAGCCATGCGTGACCTGCGCCTCAAGCGCAAGAACATCGAACGCGGCTTCCTCGAAAAATTCTACGAAGCGTTCGTGCGTATTGGTCAGTACGACGTCCAGGAAACGCCCTCGCTGCCCACCTACGACAAACTCGCGCTGGTGCCCAACGACGAGCTGGAGCGCACCGTCGCCCTGGATGCCATGGTGAGCAAGGTGCTGGCGCGTGACGGCTTGACCTTGAGCCAACTCACCATCCGCCTCAATACCTTGGTACCGCGCAAGCTCACGGACGCCAGCAACCCGCTGGGCCCTGCCATGCTTTGCGAATATTTCCTCCAGGCAGGGCGCAGCCTTGGGGTGGAAATCAAGGTCAAGCTGATCATTCTCAAGCTGTTCGATAAGTACGTGTTGAGCGACACCGACCATTTGTACGTGGACGCCAACCAGCTGCTGATCGCCACAGGTATCCTCCCGGAGCTTAAAGCCGCCCCTAGCCGTCGCGCCGAAGACCGGCCGGTGATCGCGCGAAAGCGTGTAGGGGAGCATGCTGAAGAGACCCATGCAGCCCGTCAGTACGCACCGCTGGATGAGAGCGTGCGCGAAGTGTTCTCGGCGTTGCAGGATTTGCTGCACACCGTACGCGGCAGTGTGGCACCCAAGCTGGATGTCCACGCCGACGCGCAGCCTATTTCCACCAGCGACCTGCTGCGCCTGCTGTCGCACTTGCAGCAGTACGTGCCAGCCAATGCCACCAGCCACGAAGACTACGACCTGCGTTACCAGCTTGAGCAACTGCTTACCCGCGTGAGCGTCAAGAGCGGGAAGTTCCGGGTAGTGGGCGGGGTGGACGAAGACGTCATCAACCTGGTGGCCATGCTCTTCGAGTTCATCCTCGACGACCGCAACCTGCCAGACTCGCTCAAGGCATTGATCGGCCGCTTGCAGATTCCGATGCTGAAAGTCGCCGTCCTGGACAAAAGCTTCTTCAGCCGTGGCGCTCACCCTGCGCGGCGCCTGCTCAACGAGATTGCCAACGCGGCAATGGGCTGGAGCAGCCGCGACGAGTCCCAGCGTGATGCCCTGTATGCGCGCATCGAGCAGATCGTGCAGCGCCTGCTTAACGATTTCGTCGACGACCCCTCGCTGTTCTCCGAGTTGCTGGTGGATTTCCTCGCCTTCACCGGTGAAGAGCGCCGCCGCAGCGAACTGCTTGAGCAGCGCACGCGCGACGCTGAGGAAGGCCGCGCACGTGCCGAGCTGGCACGTATGCAAGTGCAGTCCGAACTTAACCGCCGCCTGATCGGCAAGACCTTGCCGCACGTGGTTGTGCGCTTGCTGGAAGAAGCCTGGAGCAAATTCTTGTTGCTGACGTGGCTCAAGCACGGCGGCCAGTCCGAGGAATGGAAAGCTGGCCTTGAGACCATGGACCAGCTTATCTGGAGCGTGGTGCCGCACGATGACTCGAGCAGCCGCCTGCGGCTGTTGGAGCTGGTGCCAGGCCTGCTCAAGTCGCTGCGCGAAGGGTTGACCAGCTCGGCCTTCGACCCGTTCGCCACCAGCCAGTTTTTCAGCCAGTTGGAAAACCTGCACGTGCAGGCCTTCCAGCGTGAAACGCCCGGCGGGAGCCTGCCTGACCCGGCCAATGATCCCGCGCTGGTCAAGGTGCTGGACGAGATCGTGCTGGAAGGCAGTGGCTCGCCAGCGCCACCAGCCGCTGAGCCCGTGGCCCACCTGGCCGAAGACGACCCGGTATTCGCTCAGGTAGATGCCTTGCGTCCTGGGCTGTGGGTGGAGTTACAAGAGGACGAAGAATCCCGCCTTCGATGCAAGCTCACTGCCATTATCGAAAGCACGGGCAAGTATGTGTTCGTCAACCGTACCGGCATGAAGGTGCTGGAGAAAACGCGTCAGAGCTTGGCGCAGGAGTTCCAGCAGGGCAGCATTCGAATTCTGGATGACAACCTGTTGTTCGACCGTGCCCTGGATGCTGTAGTCATCAAGCTGCGCGAGCTCAAAAAGTAATACAAGGTGCCCTGGCGCGCTGCGCGGTGTGGCTGAACAGGGCATACTGCGCGCTTGACCTGCTAGCCCGAAGGTACCTGTATGCGCCTCGATGAGGTCCGCCTGGATCCCGTCACCGGGTGGTGCAGTGGCGTACGCCATTGCCCCTCGCCCAACTTCAATGCTCGCCCCGGCGATGAAGTGTCTTTGCTGGTGATCCACAACATCAGCCTGCCACCCGGCCAGTTCGGCACGGGCAACGTGGTTGAATTTTTCCAGAATCGCCTTGACGGCAACGCCCACCCTTATTTCGCAAGCATCGCGCAGATGACGGTCTCGGCGCACTTTCTCATCGAGCGTGACGGTGCTGTCACACAGTTCGTGTCCTGCCATGACCGAGCATGGCATGCGGGCGTGTCTTGTTTCGAAGGCAGGGAAGGGTGCAATGACTTTTCGCTAGGCATTGAGCTGGAGGGCACCGACGAGCTGCCCTATACCGACGCCCAATACGCAAGCCTTGCTCACTTGAGTGATGAAATCCGCAGGCTCTATCCCGCTATTACCCCCGCCCGTATCCAGGGCCATTGCCATATTGCGCCGGTGCGCAAAACCGACCCTGGCACTGCCTTTGCCTGGGAGCGATACCTGGCAAGCCTGGCACCGGTGCAGGCGCTGACTACGGAGAGAAACGCGTGAGCTTTTTGGTGCTGTTACTGGTGGTCTGGATCGAGAAGTTTTCTGCGCTGCGCCAGCGCGTTCAGCGTGATGGCTGGTTTTTGCGGGCACTGAGCACCTACGGTAGGGCGAGCGGGTTGCGCAAGCACCCGTGGGGTGCGTTGAGCCTATTGGTAGGTGTGCCAGTGTTGCTGGTGATACTGCTGCTGTGGGCGTTAAGCACTGTGGCCTACGGCTGGCTCGCGCTGCCTGTGCACCTGTGGATGTTGCTGTATAGCCTGGGCCGAGGCGAACCCAAGGCTGCCATGGGCCCGTTGCGCGATGCCTGGCGCCGCGGCGATGCACAGGCGGTGCTGTATGTGGCCGAGCGTGACCTGGGTGTGACGGCACCTACGGCTGAAGCGCTGCCCGAGCAGGCACATGGCTGGCTGCTCTGGCAGACGTTTCAGAGTTTTTTTGCAGTGGTGTTCTGGTACAGCCTGCTCGGCCCGGCGCTGGCATTGGCGTACCGGCTATTGGCGTTGGTGGCTGAACGCAGTACCCACCCCGCTTTGGCCGAGCACGCTCAACGGCTGCGCCATGCCTTGGACTGGCTGCCTGCGCGGGTACTGGGCGCCAGCTTTGCCTTGGTAGGCAACTTTGTAGCGGTGTGCCGTTGGATGCTGCTCGAACTGCTGGATTGGCGCGGCAGCGCAGCGCGTTTCGTGACCCAGACAGGCCGGTTGGCGGCAGACGTCGCTTCACCCGATGCCCTCCTGGCCACCGAGCCCGTGGCAGAGCTCGATGCCCTGTGGGCATTGCTGCAGCGGGCGGCAGTGCTGTGGTACGCGCTCTTCGCGTTATGGACGCTGCTATACCGAGGGTAAGGCGCGCGAGCGATAGGCGGGAGCCTAACTCATGCAGCGTTCTATGCCGCCCACCCAAATAGCTCGCAAGCGTTCTGGGTGCTGGCGGCTGCAAGGGCCTCGGGGGTCACGTTCAGCAGGGGCGCCAGGGCCCTGCAAATGTCCGGCAGGTGCAGCGGGCTGTTGCGCACTCCGGGGCGCATGCTGGGGGCCATGTCGGGGCTGTCGGTTTCCAGCACGATGCTGTCCAGGGGCAAGCGCGGCACGACCTTGCGCAGGCGCAACGCCTGAGGCCAGGTAGGGGCACCGCCCAGGCCCAGTTTGAACCCCAGCTTGAGGTACTCCCGCGCTTCTTCCCAACTGCCGGCAAACGCATGAATCACGCCGCATTTGGGCAGCTGGTAACGCTTGAGGGTAGCAATGACCGCGGCGTGGCAGTGGCGCGCATGCAGCAACACAGGGAGGTCGAAGTCTTTGGCCAAGCCCAGTTGTGCCTCGAACAGGCGTTGCTGGCGGTCACGGTCCAGGTGCTTGAGGTAGTAATCGAGCCCAAACTCGCCCAGCGCACACAGCCGTTCATTGCCCGCCAGGCGCTCAAGCCAGCCGCTCAGCTCGTGCAGGTGAGCGGGGGTATGCTCTTCCAGAAACACCGGGTGCAAGCCAAGGGCGGCATACAGACGGCTGTCTTGCGCCACCAGGCCCCACACCCGCTCGAAATTAGCGCGGTGGACACCCAGCACCACCACCCGCTGTACCCCAGCCGCGTAGGCCGCCTCCAACTGCTGAGAGCGGTCAGCGTCGAACTCAGGGAAATCCAGATGTGTGTGGGTGTCCACCAGGTTCACGCAGGGCCCTCGTGGATGCGTTGCTTGAAGGTCCGTGCGATGGCATGTACGCCAGGCAGGTAGTGTTTATCTTCCAGGGCGGTCAGGGCCACTTCCAGTGCGCGCAGGGCGATCAGCTCGTGCTGTTGCGCCATGGCGTTAATCGGCAGTGGCAGGAAATCCAGCAGCTGGGTGTCGCCGAACGTGCCTAGGCGCAGGGATCGGTCGGACAGTTCTCGGCCCTTGAGCACATCGAACACCCCCTGCAACAGCACATAGGAGGTGGTCACCAGGGCGCCTGGCAGGCCGCCAAGCTCGTCGATCAGCTCGCGCATCAATCGCTGGCCGGTCTCGCGGCTGAAGGTTTCGCCTTCGCGTACCAGCACCTTGCCAGAGAACGCCGACAGCGCATCGTTGAACCCACCGGCACGCTCGGTACTGATGCTCAACTCCGACCGTGCACCGATCAGGGCAATATGCGCCAGGCCTGGTTCGAGCAGGCTGGCGGTGAGCAGCCGGGAGGCTTCGCGGTCGTCGCTGATGACGGAGCAAAACAGGCTAGGGTCCATCTTGCGGTCGATGGCGATCACCGGGGTGCCCCGGCTTTGGATCTCCCGGTAGCAGCTGTCGTTGGTAGGCAGGCAACTGGCAACGAAGAGCGCGTCACAGCGGCGGGCCCGGAACAGCTTCTGCAGCTGGCGTTCGCTCTCAGGCTCATCATCGGAGCTAGCGATCAGCAGCTGATAGCCCCGAGCGCGCGCCCGCTGCTCAAGCACCTTGGCGATGCGTGCGTAGCTGGGGTTGTCCAGGTCGGGCAGGATGAACCCCAGCGTCATCGTGCGCTGGCTACGCAACCCGGCCGCTTGGGGGTTGGGTGTGAAGCCATGGGCATCAACCACGGCCCGCACCCGGGTAACGGTGGCTTCGCTGATGCGTTGCTGGGCGGCCTTGCCATTGATGACGTAGCTGGCGGTGGTGACCGAGACCCCGGCCAGCCGAGCGATATCGCTGAGTTTCAAGCAAAGGTTCCTTATAGGGCACCCCAGGCTCCGGCAGGCCACCTGTAGGCAGGGCAAAAGGCATTGTCGCTGATCTGGCGCCTTGGGGGCAGACCCAGTTTTTCACAGGTTGCCCGACGGTAGGCTTTCCTTCGTCCAGTGATTTCAAGTAACGTGCGCTGCTTCACAGATTAAACGTTTCAGCTGCCATGTGTGCGATAAAACTGCACCCGTGCGGTCTGAGGCGTGATTTCAATTATCCACCCACTGCCTGGGTGGCCCGAAAGCGTTTGTGCGCCTAGCCTCAACGATAGCCGTGGCAGGCTGGAAACACTCACAACAATACCTAAGCGCTGTTTAGCGGCGCGATAAGGAGTCAGGCATGCTCGAGCTTACCTCGCAGCAGATTTCCATGGGCCAGGTGGCTGACGACAAGCCCGCCGCGTTGCGCCTGCTGGCTGACCGGCTAGTGGCCGATGGGCTGGTTGCCCCCGGCTATCTGCAGGGCCTGCAGGACCGCGAAGGGCAAGGGTCGACGTACCTGGGCCAGGGTATTGCCATCCCCCACGGTACCCCTGCTACCCGCGACCACGTGTTCACCACCGGTGTACGTCTGCTGCAGTTCCCCGAAGGGGTGGATTGGGGCGATGGCCAGAGGGTGTACCTGGCGATCGGGATCGCGGCCAAGTCCGACGAACACCTGCGCCTGTTGCAACTGCTGACCCGTGCGCTGGGCGAAACCGACCTGGGCGAAGCCTTGCGCCGCGCCAGCACCCCCGACGCCTTGCTCAAGCTGCTGCAAGGCGCGCCCCAGGCCCTGGCCCTGGACGCGCAAATGGTCGGCCTCGGCGTGCCTGCCGAAGACTTTGAAGAGTTGGTATGGCGCGGTGCCCGCTTGCTGCGCCAGGCCGAGTGTGTGAGCAGCGGTTTTGCAGGCGTGCTGCAACAGACCCCACCCTTGCCGTTAGGCGAAGGGCTGTGGTGGCTGCACAGCGAACAAGGCGTCAGCCGGCCTGGCCTGGCGTTTGTAACCCCTGAGCGGCCGCTGGCCCACGACGGCGGGACGGTCAATGGGCTGTTCTGCCTGGCAAGTTTGGGCGAAGCCCACGAGGCGCTGCTGGAGCGGCTGTGCGTGCTGCTGATTGCTGGCCGTGGCGAAGAGCTGTTCCACGCCGCCGACAGCCGCGCCGTGCTGGAGGTATTGGGTGGGGAAGTACCGCCCGACTGGCCCAGCGTTCGGGTCACCCTGGCTAATGCCCACGGGCTGCACGCCCGGCCTGCCAAAGAGCTGGCCCAGCTGGCTAAAGGGTTCGACGGTGAAATCCAGGTGCGCCTGGTAGACAGCGGTGAGGCCCCTGTTTCGGCTAAAAGCCTCAGCCGGCTGCTTAGCCTCGGCGCCCGCCGTGGCCAGGTGTTGGAGTTGGCGGCAGAGCCCGCCATCGCCGAGCAGGCCTTGCCCGCGTTGATTGCGGCTATCGAGCGGGGCCTGGGCGAGGCAGTAGAGCCCTTGCCCCTAGCCACCGCCCTACCGCCGGTGGCCGAACCTGAAGCGCCCGCCCCGCTGCCGGCACCGGTGGCCGGCGAGGTGCTGCGCGCCGTGCCGGCTGCGCCGGGCATTGCCATGGGGCCTGCCCACGTGGATGTTGCCCAACACTTCGACTACCCCGCCCGTGGCAGCTCGCCTGCGGCGGAGCGTGAACACCTGGAGCGCGCCATTGGCCACGTGCGCGAGGCTGTTCAACGCCTCATTACACGGAGCACGGCGCAGGCCATCCGGGATATTTTCGTCACTCACCTGGAAATGCTTGACGACCCTGCGTTGTTCGATGAAGTGGCCCAGCGCCTGCGCCAAGGCGAAAGCGCTGCAGCGGCCTGGGTCGCGGTGATCGAAACCGCAGCTGTGCGCCAGGAAGCGCTACGCGACGCCTTGCTGGCAGAACGCGCCGCAGACCTGCGCGACATCGGTCGCCGCGTGCTGGCGCAATTGTGCGGCGTGCAGGCTGCCGAGGCACCTGCCGAGCCTTATGTGTTGGTGATGGATGAAGTCGGCCCCTCGGACGTGGCGCGGCTAGACCCCACACGCGTGGCCGGTATTCTTACCGCGCGCGGCGGTGCCACCGCGCACAGCGCTATCGTGGCGCGCGCCCTGGGTATTCCTGCCGTGGTGGGCGCGGGCGAGGCCGTGCTGCGCCTGGCCTCCGGTACCCTGCTGCTGCTGGACGGGCAACACGGCCTGGTGACCATTGCCCCGGCTGAGGACGCCCTGGTAAGTGCCCGTCGTGACCGTGACCAACGCGCCGAGCGCCTGGCCGCTGCGGCCCAGCGCCGACACGAACCTGCCATTACCACCGACCGCCATGCCGTGGAAGTGTTCGCCAACGTGGGTGAAGCCTCGGCTGTGGCGGGCGCGGTAGAGCAAGGTGCCGAAGGCATCGGGCTGCTGCGCACTGAGTTGATCTTCATGGCCCACCCCCAGGCACCCGACGAAGCCACCCAACGCGCCGAGTACCTTCGCGTACTCGACGCCCTTGAAGGGCGGCCGCTGGTGGTGCGTACCCTGGACGTGGGCGGCGATAAGCCTTTGCCCTACTGGCCCATTCCAGTCGAGGAAAACCCTTTCCTTGGCGTGCGGGGCATCCGATTGACGTTGCAGCGCCCCGAGCTGATGGAAACCCAATTGCGTGCCCTGTTGCAGGCGGGCAAAAACCGCCCGTTGCGCATCATGTTCCCGATGGTGGCGACAGTGGAAGAATGGCGCCAGGGCCGGGACATGGTGGCGCGCCTGCGCCAGGAACACCCGGTGGACGACCTGCAGCTGGGCATCATGATCGAAGTGCCCTCGGCCGCATTGCTGGCACCCGTATTGGCTGCCGAGGTGGACTTCTTCAGCATTGGCACCAACGACCTGACCCAGTACACCCTGGCCATTGACCGTGGTCACCCCACCTTGTCTGCCCAGGCCGATGGCCTGCATCCGGCAGTGCTGCAACTGATCGACATCACCGTGCGCGCCGCGCATGCCCACGGCAAATGGGTAGGGGTGTGTGGCGAACTGGCGGCTGACCCACTGGCCGTACCCGTACTGGTGGGGTTGGGCGTGGATGAGCTCAGCGTATCGGCGCGCAGCATCGCGCAAGTAAAAGCCGAAGTGCGCGGGCTGGCCTTGGCCACGGCTCAAGGCCTGGCGCGCCAGGCGCTGGTGGCAGCAAGTGCGGGCGAAGTGCGCGCACTGGTGGAGAACGCATAATGGCAAGGATTCTGACAATTACCCTCAACCCGGCCCTGGACCTTACCGTGCAACTGAACGGCTTACGGGTGGGTGAGGTAAACCGTAGCGATGCACTGCATGAGCATGCTGCGGGCAAGGGCTTGAACGTGGCTCAAGTGCTGGCCGACCTGGGCCATGAGTTGACCGTGACGGGCTTTCTGGGGAGCGACAACACGGATCGCTTCGAGGCGCTGTTCGCAGCGCGGGGCTTTACCGATGCGTTCATCCGGGTGCCCGGTGAGACCCGCCGCAACCTCAAGCTTGCCGAAGCCGATGGGCGGGTAACCGACATCAATGGCAGCGGCCCGCACGTATCCGAACAGAATCAGGCTGCGCTTATCGAACGCCTGGCGCGCATCGCGCCTGGTCATGACGTGGCCGTGGTGGCCGGTAGTTTGCCGCGAGGGGTAGACCTTCCCTGGTTGCGACACCTGCTTGAAGCCCTGCATGGCTTGGGCCTGCGTGTGGCGCTCGATACCAGTGGCGCCGCCTTGCGCACCGGCCTTACCTGTCAGCCCTGGCTGGTCAAGCCCAATACCGAGGAGCTGACCCAGGCCTTGGGCAGCCCGGTCGAAAACTTGGAGCAGCAGGCCAGCGCGGCCAAGGCACTGCAGGGTCAGGGCGTTGAACACGTGGTGATTTCCCAAGGCGCTCAAGGCGTCAGTTGGTTTACGCCCACCAGTGCCCTGCATGCACTGCCGCCCACGGTGGCCGTTGCCAGTACCGTGGGGGCGGGCGACTCTCTGCTCGCCGGCATGGTTCATGGCCTGTTGACCCAAACCAGCGCCCAAACCACCTTGCGTACGGCCACGGCTATCGCGGCCATGGCCGTGACGCAAATCGGCTTCGGCATCGCCGAGCCCGGCGCGTTGGCACAGCTTGAAAGTGGCGTGAGCGTGCGCCCCCTGGCAGCGTTCGAGGAGACACCCCAATGAAACTCGCCATCATTACTGCCTGCCCTGGCGGGCGGATTTCCAGCGTGCTCAGTGCCCGCTTGCTGGACGGCGCGGCGCAGCGCCGTGGCTGGAGTACCTGCGTAGAAATCCATGACCCGCAGCACCCGGAACGCCACCTGTCGCCGATGAACATCGAGGAAGCGGACTGGGTGCTGGTAGTCAACAGCGCACCGCTGGATTTGACCCGCCTGCGCGGTAAGCGCCTGTACCAGAGCACGCCGGCAGCCGCCTTGGGCGACGTGGATGCATTTCTGGACAAAGCCTTGGCCGAGGCCAGCCCCTATGAGCCGGAGGCTACGGTAACTGCACCTGTCGCCAGTACCGCGCAACCGCGTCTGGTCGCCATTACCGCATGCCCCACCGGGGTTGCGCACACGTTCATGGCGGCTGAAGCCCTGCAACAGGCGGCCAACCAGTTGGGCTACAGCCTCAAGGTAGAGACCCAGGGCTCGGTAGGCGCACGCAATCCGCTGGGGGCCGATGACATTGCCGCCGCCGACGTGGTGCTGCTCGCCTGTGATATCGAAGTGGCCACCGAGCGCTTCGCGGGCAAGCGCATCTTCCGCTGCGGCACGGGTATCGCCCTGAAGCAGGCCAAGGCCATGCTGCAAAAAGCCTTGGCTGAAGGGCAGGTGGAGAGTGCCAGCGGCGCGGCGGGTGCTACCTCTGCCAAGCAGGAGAAGCGCGGTGTCTACAAACACCTGCTGACCGGTGTTTCGTTCATGCTGCCCATGGTAGTGGCCGGCGGCCTGCTGATCGCGCTGTCCTTCGTGTTCGGCATCGACGCCTTCAAAGAGCCAGGCACGTTCCCTGCCGCGCTCAAGCAGATCGGCGACGCTGCCTTCATGCTGATGGTGCCACTGTTGGCAGGCTATATCGCCTGGTCCATCGCCGACCGCCCTGGCCTGGCGCCAGGGATGATTGGTGGCTTGCTCGCCAGCACCCTGGGTGCAGGCTTCATTGGGGGAATCCTCGCCGGGTTTATCGCAGGTTACGGCGCCAAAGGCATCAACCGCGCAGCCCGACTGCCCGCCAGCCTGGAATCGCTCAAGCCCATCCTCATCATCCCCTTGCTGGCCAGCCTGCTGACCGGCCTGGTAATGGTGTACGTGGTCGGGGCGCCTGTGGCGAGCATGTTGCGGGGGCTTACCGAGTTCCTCAACAGCATGGGCACCACCAACGCTGTGCTACTGGGTATCTTCCTGGGCGGCATGATGTGCGTGGACCTCGGGGGGCCTATCAACAAGGCAGCCTATGCCTTCTCGGTAGGCTTGCTTGCAGACCAGACCACTGGCCCGATGGCCGCAACCATGGCCGCTGGCATGGTTCCGCCCATCGGGCTGGGGTTGGCCAGCCTTTTGGCGCGGCACAAATTTGCCCAGGCTGAGCGTGAAGCCGGCAAGGCGGCGGTGATTCTCGGGCTATGCTTTATCTCCGAGGGTGCCATTCCGTTCGCGGCCAAGGACCCGCTGCGGGTCATTCCCGCCTCCATGGTCGGCGGTGCGCTCACCGGCGCGCTTTCCATGTACTTCGGCTGCAAGCTGGTTGCCCCCCATGGCGGGCTGTTCGTGCTGTTGATCCCCAATGCCATGAACCATGCCTTGCTGTACCTGCTGGCAATCCTGGCCGGCAGCCTGGTCACCGCGCTGGCGTACGCCGTCTTGAAAAAGGCTGAAGGTCAGACGCTGACTGTTCCGGGCGCGGCTTAATGCACCGCCCCTGCGCCTGTCACCCCGCCCCGATGCGCACGCTCGGGGCGGGGTGACAGGCGCAGGGCTGCAGCCCGCAGGGTAAGGGAAGTGTTTACCGATTCCGCGAAACCCGCATACCTCTGAGCATGAGCGCTCCCTGACAATGGAGCATCATCATGCAACCACGCTATATCAAAGACTTATCGTTCGTAGCCACGCTGAACGTCATTAACACTCAGGCACCTGGGCCTGTGCATACATGGGAACAGGCAGGGCGAAGAGACGACGGTTCTTTCATCGGACGTGATGGGAGCTGGCTGACGTCCACTCAAGCGTTTGCGAAACGCGGGCCTCAACCCCTCTGGTTCGGGGCCGTGAGCCGTGGTGAGGGCTTCACCCGCTATGAACTGCGGCTGTGGGGTGAGAACGCAGGCGCGGCTCGCAATGTACGAGCTGAATTCAGTGACAGCGGCTACCTTGGCCTCTACCCTCTGACCGACGCGGTGACGCCAGCCATTTACCTGTATGAACACGACACCTATGTCCGCATGACTGACGCACGTGGCCAGTTAGTACGTGTAGGGTTCGAAGCGTCGAGCCTGACAGGCTACAGCGGCGATTACCTAAACCTTCAGAAGGGCATCATTGCTCAGTTCACCCTGAATGTGATTGAAAAAGGGGTGGCTGAGCCTGGCGCCTGATACCCGCCCCACATAGCCGGCCTGTTTCAAGGCCGGCGCCATGGCCGGCAGCGCACCAGCCCGGTCAGTACACATCCCGCCGATACCGCCCGGTTTCGATCAAGCCGTCAACAGCGGCGTTCCCCAACAGTTGGCGCAAGGTAGTGTCGACCCCTTGAGCCATGCCTTCCAGGCTGCCGCACAGGTAAATCAGTGCGCCTTTATCTAGCCATTGACGCAGGTCGTCGGCGGCCTCCACCAGCAGGTGCTGTACGTAGCGCTTGTGTGGTTGGTCCTGTGAGAACACAGGGTCGAGGCGAGCCAGCGCGCCGGTGGCCTGCCAGGCGGTAAGTTGGCCTTCGCACAGAAAATCCGTCGCCCGGTTACGTTCGCCGAATATCAGCCAGTTGCGGTGATGGCCGGCCGCGATGCGGGCCTTGAGCACACCCAGCAAGCCGGCCAAGCCGCTGCCATTGCCTACCAGGATCAAGGGGCAATCGCCTTCAGGGGGGTGGAAGTTACTGTTGGGCCTTAATCGCGCGTCCAGGCTACTGCCAAGGGCTAACTGTGCTGTGAGCCAGCCTGAACACACGCCAAGTGCGCCGTGGGCCAGGCGGTGTTGGCGCACCAGCAGGCAGAGGGTGCCCTCGGCAGGCAGCGAGGCGATGGAGTAGGCGCGGGGCTGAGTAGCCAGGTGCTGCCCGGGCGGCAGCACTTCCAACAGGTCACCGGCACTCCAGTGCAGGCCCGGCGGGATGGCGAGTTCCAACCTGTACAGGGGCGCCCCCGCGCTGTCAGGGTTCAGCAGGGTGCGCTGTATGAGCACCCAGGGGTATACGGGGGCGAGGCCTGGCACGGCATCGGCCACCGCCACATCGCTTGCCGCACAATGAACCCCCAGCGCCTGTTGCCATTGGCCTAGGTCGCTTTCGCTGGCGCAGTCCACTTCTATAGGCGGGAACAGAGCCTGTGCACCCTGAGCGTCGAGCCAGCCTGTCAGGCGGCGGCCGAAGCCGCAGAAATCGTCATAGCTGCGGTCTCCCAGCGCCAATAGGGCGTAGCGCAACTGCGGCAATGGCCACTGGCGGGCAGCCAGTTGCCGCTCGAACAGGCGGGCGCTGTCCGGGGCCTGACCGTCCCCGAAGGTGCTCACCACGAACACCGCCTGGCAGGCGCCCTTGAGATCGGCTTCGCTTACCGTGGCCAGGCTGATCACGCGGGCACCCTGACCACTTGCCTGCAAGCGAGCGGCAGCCTGCCACGCCAACTGCTCGGCGAAACCACTCTGGCTGGCGAAGGCGATCAGCCAGCCTTCTTCCCGGCCATCCAGGCCCTGTTGGCTCAGGCGGATATGCCGTGCCTTGCGCCGGCGGTCCAGGTACAGCAGCCAGCCCGTGATGAAAAACAGTGGCATGCACAAGCTGGCCGCCATCATCAGCAGGCGCCCAGGCAGCCCGAAATAGCTACCGGTGTGCAGTGCATAGTTGCTGGCGAACAGTTGTTCCCCTAGCGGCTTGCTGGCATAGGTGTCGTGCTTGAGCACCGCGCCACTGACCGGGTTGAGCGTCAGGGTATTGAAAGCGCGATCATGGGGGGAGTGTGTCAGCAGGTAGAACACTGTGGCCGGTTGGCCAGGCCCTGCGGGCAAGCGCAGGTTGAAGCTGCTCAGCTCAGGCCCCGCCGTGGCCTGAAGGGTTCGCCACAGGGCATCGAGGTCGGGGGCCGGCCCAGGTGCATCACGTTGGCGGCCGCCGCGCCCCTCGCCGCTACGCGGGGGCACGGCGGTGCCGGTGAGCACCTGCGAGGCGCCTGCTCGAAACCAGTCATACGACCAGATCAACCCCGTACAGGCGGCCACGAGGTAACACGCCAGGCACCAAGTACCCGCCACCGCGTGCAGGTTCCACTGAAAGGCACGGCCACGCGCTGCCCAGTTCAGGCTCAGCCAGGCACGCCACCGCAGCGGCTGTCGCGGCCAGCGCAGGTAAATTCCGGAGAAACAAAAGAACAGCAAGGCCAGGGTACAGGCGGCGGTCACCTGCTTGCCGCTTTCCCCCAGGGCCAGAAAGCGGTGCAGCCGTAGCACGAAGCCAAAGAAGGCCTGACCAGTCACCTCGCCTCGCACCTGGCCGGTGTACGGGTCTACATATTGGGTAGGCCCGCGCCGCTCACCAGGCGCGGGCGCGTAGGACACGCGCGAGGCCTGATCGCCGGTAAGGTTGATCCAGAGCCCGCTGACCTTGCCGGGATACTGGTCCTCTAACTGGTGTACCAGACGTGACAGCGGCTCGATGCCCGCCTCGTTGGGCGTTACCTTCAGTGTGGTGGGGTTGAGTGCCAGCAGCAGCTCGTCTTGAAAGGTGTACAAGGCGCCAGTAATGCCCATCAGCGAGAGCACCAGGCCTGCGGAAATTCCAAGCAGCCAATGAAGTTGAAATACCGTTTTCTTGAACACGTGCCGGCCTGCTGGGGAAAAAGGGCCAAGGTTAAATCACCAACGCCCCGCACACCTAGGCGAGCGAGGCGGTGGCCATGGGCGAGGGTTAGAAGTGGAAGTTAGCGCTCATCAACGCGGTGCGGCCGGGCGCCACATGGGCGTAATGGGTTTGGAAGACCTGATCGAAATAGCGTTTGTCAGTGAGGTTTTGCACATTCAATTGCAGGTCGAGGTGCTTCGTCACGTGGTATTGCGCCATGGCGTCGTAGCGCCAGTAGGCAGGCACCTCTACCGAATTGGCTTCGTTGCCGAAGCGGGCATCGACGAAGGTCGCACCGGCACCGAAGGTGAGCTTGGGCGTTAGCGCATAGGTGGACCACAGGTTGAACGACTGACGCGGGGTGTTGGGCAGGTGGTTGCCTTCGTCGGCCGCGGCGGTGGTTTCCATTAGCTCGCTGCGCAGGTAGGTATACCCGCCATAGAGGTTCCAGGCGTCGGTCAGCTTGCCACTGTAGGTCAGCTCGATGCCGTCTACCCGTTGCTTGCCGCCCAGTACCTGATAGGTGCCGCCATCGGGGTCGGCTATCCGGGCGTTGGTTTTGTCTGTGCGGAACACCGCTGCCGTCAGCGCCAGGCGGTCATCGAACAGGTCCCACTTGGTGCCCACTTCGTAATTGCGATTACGCTCGGGCTCAAGATTGGTATTGGCGTCGCTCAGCTCCAACCCACCATTGCCGCTGGTCTCTCCGGCGGGATTGCTTGAGGTGGACCAGGCCGCGTACAGGCTGCCGTTGGGGCGAACGTTGTACACCACCCCCAGTTGGTAATTCCACAGATGGCTGTTGTTTTCCCGCGAGAAATCACCGGCCACCGCGCCGCGCCCGCCGGTGGAGTAACCACTGGACCGGGTTTGGTAATCGTCATAACGCAGGCCTGCGTTCACCGACCACCGTTCACTGAGCTTCAACGTATCGAACACATAGCCGGCAGCGGTTTTGGTGTCGGTATCAGTATAAGCAGGGCTGTCGGTGACCGTCCCGTCCCAGGCATCGCCCGGGGAGGGGTTGCTCAAGGAGGTGCAGTCGCCTGCGGGGACCGCGCCGGCCCTGCAGTTGGAGGTACCGGACACCACGTAGGCGCGGTTGTGTGTGTCCTGATAGGTCACTTCTATGCCGCTGTTGAGCGTGTGCTCGATGGCGCCCGTCTTGAAGCGGAAGGTCAGGTCGGTTTGGTTGGCAAACCCTTGGGAGGTGGAGTTGCGGCTTTTTGCCGAACGCGAGACCAAGCCATTGGCCACGTTACCTCGGCTGTCGTCCGGGTTGGTGACGATATAGTCCAGGGTGGAACGGGACACCCGCAGGCTGTTGCCCAGGGTTACGTTCTCGTTGAGGTCGTGCTCGATGCGCACGGTGCCACTGTCGTTGGTGCTCTTACGGTAGTCTCGGGCATCGAGGCCGTAGAAGTTGCTTTTGCTCACACTTACAGGCTTATCGATCTGGTACTTCGAGCGGTTCGGGCTTGAGGTGAGCGGAATGCCGTAGTCGGGCATGTCATCGGTGGACAGGTGATAGTAGCCCAGCGTTACCCGCGTGTCGGTGCCCAGGCCAAGGGCAAGGGAGGGTGCGAAGCCCCAGCGGCTGACGTCTACGTCGTCCCGGCCAGCCACGTTGGCCTCATGCTTCATCAGGTTGAGGCGCACGGCCGAGGTGTCGGTGAGTTGCTTGTTGAGGTCCAGCACGGTTCGCTTGGTCTGGTCAGAGCCCCAGGTGAAACCACCGTCATACGCATCGCCCAGCTTGGCCGACTTTGTGATGAGGTTAAGGCTGCCACCCGTGGAACCCGCGCCGGTGAAGGCTGAGCCAGGCCCTTTGCTGACCTCGACGGCCTCAACGTTGAAGATTTCCCGGCTTTGCGCGGCAACGTCACGCATACCGTCGATGAACACGTCGCTTTCGGCGTTGAAGCCGCGGATGATCGGGCGGTCCGCAGCAGGGTTGCCGCCTTCGCCCGCGCCAAAAGTGATACCAGGCGTGGTACGCAGTGCGTCGGTCAAGCTGGTAGCGGCGGTGTCCCTGATCACCTGTTGAGGGATAACGGTCACGCTCTTGGGCGTCTCGCGCAGCGGGGCGGTGTACTTGTTCGAGGCCGAGTCGTCGGTCTTGTAGGCGGCAGCCTCTGCCTGCTCCGTGACGGTCGTAGCGCCCAGGGTCACAGCATTGTCGTCCGCTTCAGCAGCCTGCGCCACGTGCGTGGCTGAAACGCTGGAAATCGCTACCCCCATCGCCGAAGCGACGAAGCGTTGCGAGCCGTGGAATGGTCTGAATTGGCGTGACATTGGGTCCCTCCCGAGGTCTGAGGCGCGGCAGAATAAGCTAAATGCGTATTTATATCAATTGAGAAACAATATTGTTCGTCATGGGATTGACCTGCCGCAATCCCTTGGGACGCGGCGCTTGATTGTCACAACGGGTAATAATTATCATTGCGCCCCCTTGATCGAGGCGCGTTCATGCTCATTCAAATTCCTGCGCTCTTTACCCCTGCTGAGGTACGTCGTATCCGTGACGCGCTGGCGGCCAGCCAATGGGCAGACGGCAAACTCACCGCGGGCTATCAATCAGCCAAAGCCAAACACAACCTGCAATTACCTGAAGAGCACCCGTTAGCGCGAGAAATTGGTAGCGCGTTGCTGGAGCGCTTATGGGCCAGCCCGTTGTTCCTCTCGGCAGCGTTGCCACACAAGGTGTTTCCACCCTTGATCAACTGCTACCAAGAGGGCGGCAGCTTCGACTTTCATATCGATAACGCCGTGCGCCAGCCCCGAGGCGGGGGCGAGCGGCTGAGAACGGACCTGTCGTCCACATTGTTCCTGAGCGACCCGGCGGACTACGACGGCGGCGAGCTGGAAATCCAGGACACCTTTGGCACCCAGGCAATCAAGCTGGCGGCTGGCGACCTACTGCTGTACCCCGGCACCAGCCTGCACAAAGTAAGGCCGGTCACGCGGGGGGCGCGCTATGCGGCATTTTTCTGGACGCAAAGCCTGGTGCGCGAAGACGCCCAGCGGGCGTTGCTGTTTGAAATGGACGGTGCGATCCAGGCCCTTACCGCAGAGGTGCCCGACCACCCGGCGCTGCTGCGCTTGACGGGCACCTACCACAACCTGTTACGCCGCTGGGTAGACGTATGAGTGGCTGGGCACTGCGTCGAGAGGAGGTCCTGGACGACGCGACCTTGCGCCAACAGCTGGCCAGTAGCCCCGCCCACGCTGCCCGGGCATTACTGGCCGCTGCTGGCGCCGGCGCGGTAGAGGCCCAGGCGTTACTTGGGCAGATTCTGCTCGATGGCCACGGCATCGAGCGCGACCCCGGTTTGGCCCTGCGCTGGTTTGCCATCGCCGCGCAGGCCGGGCATGTGATGGCCACCAATATGCTGGGCCGTTGCCACGAACTCGGTTGGGGCTGCGAGCCCAACGCTGCGCAGGCAGCCCGGTATTACCGCGCCTGCGCGGACAAGGGCCTGGATTGGGGGCTATACAACCTGGGTAATTTGCTCGCGACGGGCCGGGGCGTGCCTCAAGATGACGTCGCCGCCGCGGCCTGCTACCGCCGCGCCGCCGAACAAGGGCACGCCAAGGCCATGAATCTGTATGGCCGGTACCTGGAGGAGGGGCGCGGCGTGGTGCAAGACCAGGCCGCCGCGCGCGCGTGGTATCAGCGCTCTGCCGAAGCGGGGGATTTTCGCGGCCAGTTCAGCCACGCCGGCGTGCTGATCGGCGCTGGCAAGCTTCACGAGGCGGTGGTGTGGTTGGAAAAAGCACGCAAAGGTGGCCACGCCGCTTTTCGCGCCGTGGCAGCCCGCGCGTTAGCGCAGGCGAGCCAGCCTGAAGTGCGAGCTTTGGCGGCGGCTTGGCAGACGACGCTTACAGGTAGTACGACTTCAGCGGCGGGAAGCCATTAAATTCGACAGCGCTGTAGCTGGTGGTGTACGCCCCGGTGGACAGCCAGTACAAGCGGTCACCGATGGCCAGATTCAGCGGCAGGCCGTACTTGTAGTGCTCGTACATGATGTCCGCGCTGTCGCAGGTAGGGCCTGCGATCACCACTTCTTCCATTTCGCCTTTTTTCTCGGTCCAGATCGGGAACTTGATGGACTCGTCCATGGTTTCGATCAGGCCGCTGAACTTGCCCACATCGGCGTAGACCCAGCGCTCCACAGCGGTACGCGACTTGCGCGCCACCAATACCACTTCACTTACCAGAATTCCGGCGTTGGCAATCAACGAGCGGCCTGGCTCCAGGATGATCTCTGGCAGCTCATCGCCAAAGTCTTCTTTAAGGAAGCGAATGATCTCCTCGGCGTAGGTTTCCAGGCTGTTGGTGCGGGTGATGTAGTTGGCCGGGAAGCCACCGCCCATGTTGATCAGCTTTAGCACGATGCCGTCTTCTTCCTTGAGGCGCTCGAAGATCACTTTGACCTTGGCAATGGCTGCGTCCCACACGCTGATGTCGCGTTGCTGGGAGCCCACGTGGAATGAAATACCGTAGGGCACCAGGCCCAGATCCCGTGCGAGGATCAGCAGATCCATGGCCATGTCGGTCTGGCAGCCGAACTTGCGCGACAGCGGCCAGTCGGCGGTGGTGGAGCCTTCGGTCAGGATGCGCACATACACCTTGGCACCCGGCGCGGCCTTGGCAATGTTGCGCAGGTCGGCTTCCGAGTCGGTGGCAAACAGCCGCACGCCTTTGTCGTAGAAGTAGCGGATGTCCTTGGACTTCTTGATGGTGTTGCCATAACTGATGCGCTCTGGCCCCACACCACAGCCCATGACCTTGTCCAGCTCATAGATAGAGGCGATATCGAAGCTTGAGCCTTTGTCGCGCAACAGCTCGATGATTTCAACGGCAGGGTTGGCCTTAACGGCGTAGTACACCTTGGCGAACTCAAAACCTGCCCGCAGGTCGTCGTACGCCTTGCTGATGATCTGGGTATCGATCACCACGAAAGGGGTTTCTTGGGTGTCGGCAAACGCTTTCATCTTCTGGAAGGTTTCGCGCGGGTAGTAATCCTCGACCTTGATCGACATACAAGAAATCCTCAGGCAGGCGTGAATGAAGTCGCCGCGCACTGTAGGGCGTGACGCCTTGGAGATCAATAAAAACTGTCGCGTTTAAATAAGTTAAACAGCCAGGCAAATTGGTTTGTATTTTCCCGTAGCAGCACAGCTTGCTGGCGACCGGCATCACTACGGTGTCACGGCCGGTCGCTGGCAAGCCACGCTGCTACGGGTTGGGGTTAGCTCGCTATCTGCTCGGCGGGCGATACGATGCTGGTCTTCATGCCCCGCGAGCGGCCGGAGCTGAGGTACGCTGCAATGGATTCCTGGGTGACTTCGCCCAGGAACACGTTTTCGGCGTCGAGTACCGGCAGCCACGAGCGGTTGAATTCATACATGCGCGACAGCAGGATGCGCAGGTTCTCGTCATAGGCCGCTGTGCCGTTGAAGGGCCGCAGGAAGGCGGTGCAGGCACCTTGTTGACGGTGCAGGTCGCGGCGGCGTACGTAGCCCAAGGCTTTGTTGGCCGCATCGGTGACTACCACGTAACGGCGGTCATGCTCGTCCATCAGCTCCAGTGCATCGCTCACCGGCGTTTCCGGGCTCACCGATGGGGCATTGTCCGCGGCATCTTCAGCCTTCACCAGCAGCAAGCGCTTGAGCGTGCTGTCCTGGCCTACGAAGTTGCTCACGAAATCGTCTACCGGGTGCGCCAGCAGCGTGTCGGGGTGGTCCAGTTGCAGCAGTTTCCCCGCCCGGAAAATCGCAATCTTGTCGCCCAGCTTCAGGGCTTCGTCGATGTCATGGCTAACCATGATCACGGTCTTGTTCAAGGCGCGCTGCATCTCGAAGAACTCATTCTGGATCATCTCCCGGTTGATCGGGTCGACTGCGCCAAAGGGCTCGTCCATCAACAGCAAGGGGGCGTCTGCCGCGAGCGCGCGAATTACCCCGATACGCTGTTGCTGGCCCCCGGACAATTCCCGGGGGTAGCGGTTGAGGTATTGCTTGGGCTCCAGCTTGATCATGCCCATCAGCTCGCGCGCGCGCTCGCGGCACCGGTTTTTGTCCCAGCCCAACAGGCGCGGCACCACGGTGATGTTTTCTTCGATGGTCATGTTGGGGAACAAGCCGATCTGCTGAATCACATAGCCGATCTTGCGGCGCAGGGTCACTTCATCCAGCGCGCTGGTGTCTTCGTTGTTGATCAATACTTTGCCGGAGGTGGGCTCGATCAAGCGGTTGATCATCTTCAAGGTGGTGCTCTTGCCGCAGCCCGAAGGGCCCAGGAACACGCAAATCTCGCCCTCGTTGACGGTCAGGTTCACGGCGTCCACGGCACGCACGTCCTTGCCGTTGGCGTTGAAGGTCTTGGTCAGGTTCTGGAGTTCGATCATTTGAGCAGTCCTTTCGGGGTCAGCGAGCGTTGCAGCCATTGCAAGAGCAGGTCAGCGATGATGGCGAGCACACTCACCAGCACGGCGCCCACGACCAGCATGGACATGTCGCTGCGGCTAATAGAGGTCAGGATGAGCACGCCCAGGCCACCGGCACCAATGGTAGCGGCGATGGTCATCACACCAATGTTCATCACTACGGCGGTGCGCACGCCCGCGAGAATGACGGGTACCGCGATGGGTAGCTCGACCATGCGCAAGCGCTGACCGAAGGTCATACCAATGCCCTTAGCGGCTTCCCGGATACCGGGTTCGACGCTGGTCAAGGCCAGGTAGGTGTTACGCAAGATGGGTAGCAGCGAATACAGGAACACCGCCGTGATGGCCGGCAAGGGCCCCAGGCCCTGGCCGAACTTGGAGTAGAACGGCAGCAGCAGCCCGAACAGCGCAATGGACGGTATGGTCAGCAGCACGGTTGCGCTGGCCTGCAAGGGCCCAGCCAGGGCAGGGAAGCGGGTCATCAGCACGCCCAGGGGCACGCCCACGATGATTGCCAGCGTGACCGCGATACTCACCAGCATCACGTGCTGCCCGGTCAGGTGCAGCACCTGGTTCCAATCAATGTGGGCGAAGGTGTCGAAGATGCTCATTTCGCCTCCTGTTTCAATTCAGGGTGTTCGGCCAGGAACGCGCGTGCCACGTCGGTGGGGTTGCGGTGCTCTACATCCACTTCGGCATTGAGTTGGCGCATGGTGGTGTTGTCCAGCAGGTCCGCCAGCGGCTTGAGCAAGCCTGCAAGGTTGGGGTGGGCGTCGAGATAATCCTTACGAATCACTGGCGCGGCGGTGTAGTCGGGGAAGTAATGCAGGTCGTCTTCCAATACCTTGAGGTGGAACGAATCAAGACGCCCATCCGTGGTGTAGACCAGCCCGGCGAACACCTGGCCGTTCTTCAGTGCCGTGTACACCAGCCCTGCATCCATTTGGCGGATGTCGCGGCGGGTGAACGCCAGGTCGTAGGTTTCGGTCAGGCCCACCAAACCATCAGGGCGGTTGGCGAATTCGGTATCCAGCGCCAGCACATGATCTTTTTTCGGCTCGTCTTTCACCACCTGATTCAATTGACTGATGGTGTTGACCGACGGGTACTGCTTGGCGATGTCGTCCGGGAACGCCAGGGCATAGGTGTTGTTGAACTTGGACGGGGCCAGCCACACCAGGCCTTTTTTCGCATCCAGCATTTTTACCCGCTCGTAGGTGGCATCGCTGTCGAGCTTCTCGTTTACGTGGTTGTACGACACCAACGACACGCCCGTGTATTCCCAAAGCAAATCCAGCTGGCCGGTTTCCTGGGCGCTGCGGGCAATGTTGCTACCCAGCCCCGAGGTGATCTGCACGTCGTAGCCTTTAGTCTTGAGGTACTCGGCGGTGAGGGTGGCCAGCACGGTCTGTTCGGTGAACACCCGTGCGCCCACCCGCAATACCGCGTTTTGCGCGTGGGCCTGGCCCGCGCACAGCAGGGCCAGGCCCAGCATCATCAGTTTTTTCATGAGAGGTCCTTGTCGGCAGGCTCAACGAGCCGGTGCCAGCCCGCGTTCAAGCCAGGTGCGGCTAGCGAATGTAACGATACCGTCCAGCAGCAGTGCCAGCAGCGCGGTACATACGGCGCCCAGTACCAGTTGCGGCTGATTGTTCAAGGCAATGCCTGGGAAGATCAGGCTGCCGAGGCTGTTGGCACCGATCAGGAACGACAGGGGCGCCGTGCCTACGTTAATGGCCAGGGCCACGCGAACGCCGCCGACGATGATCGGTACCGCATTGGGTAGCTCTACCTGCCACAGCACTTGGCGAGGGGTCATGCCGATACCAACGGCGGCTTCCTTGATCGAACCTTGGACATTTTTAAGGCCCTCGTAGGTGTTTCGCACGATGGGCAAGAGCGACGCCAGGAACAAGGCAAAGATCGCAGGCCCCGACCCGATGCCCAAGATACTCAACGCAATGGCCAGCACCGCCAGAGGAGGGATGGTATTGCCAATGTTGAACACCTGCATGAAGCGCTCGGCAGTGTTGGCCCGCGCCGGGCGGCTGAGCCAGATACCCGCCGGGATCCCCACAACCACCGCCGCCAACATCGACACCAGCACCAACTCCAGGTGTGCCTGCAGGTAGAACCAGATGTCATCTTGGTATTGCCGTATCGCGTCCATACCGATCCACTGGATTAGCAGGCCCAGGATGACAAGCGCTACTGCGCTCGCTATCAGGCCCGTTCTATAGCGTGTGGCCATAGACGTCTCCTTTCTTTATCAAGTCTGCGCGGTCGCGGCCCATCAGGCGGGCACGTGAGCCCGCTGTGTGCGAAAGCGCGAAAAGTGGTTCATGCGAAGCGGCCTTTAAGGCGCTCTACGAACCCTGAGCACGGCCCCGTCAGGCCGAAATTGCCGGTTGTTTCAGCCACCGTAACGAAGCGACTACGGGGTTATGGACGACTCCACTGTTTTAAAGGTTCCCACAGCCAGGGGGGCTTGACCACCCTTAAGCCGCTCAGCGGTTCAGTGTAGCGCCCCACTTGAGCTATAATCCGCGCCCTCTTTTGATTAGCTCCCCGGGCGATTCTTTCATGACCCAGCAGGCCGCCGAAGTCGCGAAGCGCCGTACCTTCGCAATCATTTCCCACCCCGATGCCGGTAAAACCACCATCACCGAAAAGCTGCTGCTGATGGGCAAGGCGATCGCGGTGGCCGGCACGGTCAAATCGCGTAAATCCGACCGTCACGCCACCAGTGACTGGATGGAAATGGAAAAGCAGCGGGGTATTTCCATTACCACGTCGGTGATGCAGTTCCCTTACCGCGACCACATGATCAACCTGCTGGATACCCCCGGCCACGAAGACTTTTCCGAAGACACCTACCGTACCCTCACCGCCGTAGACTCGGCGCTGATGGTGCTGGACGGCGGTAAGGGCGTAGAGCCACGCACCATCGCCCTGATGGACGTGTGTCGGCTGCGCGATACGCCCATCGTCAGTTTCATCAACAAGCTGGACCGGGACATCCGCGACCCCATCGAGCTGCTGGACGAAATCGAGGCCGTGCTCAAGATCAAGGCCGCGCCCATCACCTGGCCCATTGGCTGCTACCGGGACTTCAAGGGCGTGTATCACCTGGAGGGGGACTACATCATCGTCTACACCCCAGGGCATGGTCACGAGCGCACCGAGGTCAAGATCATCGAAAAGCTGGACTCCGATGAGGCACGCGCGCACTTGGGCGACGAGTACGACCGCTTTACCGAGCAGTTGGAGCTGGTGCAAGGCGCGTGCCACCCGTTCGACCGTGAGGCCTTCATGAGCGGCCAACTCACGCCGGTGTTCTTCGGTACGGCCCTGGGCAACTTTGGCGTGGATCATGTGCTCGACGCCGTGGTGAACTGGGCGCCGCTGCCGCTGCCGCGCGTGGCCAACGAGCGCACCGTGGCACCCACCGAGGAGAAGTTCACCGGCTTCGTGTTCAAGATCCAGGCAAACATGGACCCAAAGCACCGCGACCGTATTGCGTTCATGCGCATCTGTTCGGGCAAGTACGACCAAGGCATGAAAATGCGCCATGTGCGCACGGGCAAAGACCTACGCATCGGCGACGCGCTGACGTTCTTCTCGTCCGAACGTGAGCAACTGGTCGAAGCCTTTGCCGGTGACATCATTGGCTTGCACAACCATGGCACCATCCAGATCGGCGACACCTTCAGCGAAGGCGAAAGCCTGGGCTTCACAGGTATCCCGCACTTCGCTCCGGAGTTGTTCCGCCGGGTGCGCCTGAAAGACCCGCTCAAGTCCAAGCAGTTGCGCCAGGGGTTGCAGCAGTTGGCGGAGGAGGGCGCTACTCAGGTGTTCTTCCCGCAGCGCAGCAACGACATCATCCTCGGCGCGGTGGGTGTGCTGCAGTTCGATGTGGTCGCCAGCCGCCTGAAGGAAGAATACAAGGTGGAATGCGCCTACGAGCCCATCACGGTGTGGTCTGCGCGCTGGATTGCCTGCAGTGACAAGAAAAAACTCGAGGAATTCGAAGCCAAGGCCGTGGAAAACCTGGCCATTGACGGCGGCGGGCACCTCACCTACCTGGCGCCTACGCGGGTTAACCTTGCGGTGATGGAAGAGCGTTGGCCCGACGTGAAATTCCACGCCACTCGCGAGCACCATTAATGCACGCAGGCGGTAACGGTAAGGAGGCAACTGTAGGAGGCAACGCCAGTTGCCGAACGGGGGCCGGCCGTGTTATCGCGCTATGCCCTGGTTCGCGAACTCCGCCGTTGGCTGCGTTCACTCCTACAAATAGCAGAACGGGGCCAGCCCGGTGCATTCCCCTGAGCGCTGTGATTGGCCTAAGCTGGGCCCTTATTCAGGATAAGGGTTAGCCCCATCCAGCAGATCAGCAGGGTGCTGGCAGAAGACCGCGTGAACTGAGCCCACATGCTGGGCGCCTGGGTGCTTAGCCCTGGCGCTTGGCGTTAAAAGCCGCCCTTGACTGTCTGGCCCGCTGTAAGAGGGGTATGCAAGATGCCAGACGTCGAGGGCGCTGCCGGATGCATCTCGATTTCGGCTTTTTCAATGGCCATCCCTAACAAATGCCGATTGAGCTTAGGCGTGAGCCGATGGCTGAGGTAAGCCAACTTGGCCTTATAACCTACGGCAATTTCCTCGGTCGGGTTCACCAAGGCGCGCAGGATGGCATCTACCACTTTGTCTGGGCTATCCATGGTAGGCATGCGAGTCTCATGCCCGGTGTAATTACCCACGTGATCCCACAATGGCGTGTCGAGCGCCCATGGCAACACGGTGGTGACGTGGACATAGCGCTCGCGGTTAAGCCGTAGTTCCTCATTTAGCACGCGGCCGAGCATTAGTGCCCCTGCCTTGGAGGCCGAGTAGCTTGCTTGATAGGCATGAGGGATTTCACTGTCCATGGAGCCCACATTTACCAAGGTGCCATAACCCTGGGCTCGGAACTGCTTCAGGGCGAGGTAGCTACCGGTTACCGTGCCTTTAAGGTTTACGTCTATGAGGCGCAAGTGGTCTTCAAGAGGTATGTCTTCGAAACGGCCGATGACAGCAACGCCTGCGTCGTTGATCCAGCCATCAATAGCGCCAAATCGTGCAATGGCTTGCTCTGCCAGGGCTTGCATCTGTGCCACATCGCTTACATCGGTGGTGACCACAAGGGCCTTGCCGCCAAGGGCGTCGATTTCGCTAGCCAACTGCGTCAACGCATCGGTGCGGCGTGCGGCAATCACCACGTTGGCGCCGCAGCGGCCCAAGGCCACGGCAATACCTCGGCCGACTCCGCTGGAGGCGCCAGTGAGCACCACAGTGCTTCCGGCTAGCCGGCTTGTGTCCACGGGGGCCAGTGAGCCGCTCTTGCGACGGTTCAACAGTAGATAAGCCGCCGGTACAGCCAGCAATAAGGGCCACGCGCGCATAGAGGTCTCACTTTTCAGGTGGGCTTAAACACCTGACCCAAGCGGCGCGAGGGAGTTGTTTCCAGGGTTTATCAGGTACGACAGGCGGCGGGAAGATGGCTGCCTAGGCAGCCAGCAGATTGCATAAAACCATGCCGCGCAGTGCCCAATCGCGCATTCTGCATGATGGCAATTCTAACATTCCTTTGTAACTCATTGTTTCTAAAGCGTAACGCTTTAGGGCTTACCTGGCACGGGCGCTGCAATGCTTAGGGCGATGGACTAATTGCTAACTAATAAAGGCCTCGCTAAATGATCACTACTGCCGATTACTCCTCCGCCGCTGCGGACAGCCCTAACCGCTCAGGTGTGTCCTGGGCAGCCATCTTCGCAGGTGCCGCTGCCGCTGCCGCGTTGACGTTGATACTGGTGGTGCTGGGCGCAGGCCTTGGGTTTGCTGCCTCGTCGCCTTGGGCCAATGAAGGCGCCAGCGCGAAAGCGATTGGTATCTCCAGCATCATCTATTTGTTGGTAACTGCAATTCTGGCCTCGGGGCTGGGTGGTTACATTGCAGGCCGCCTGCGTGCTCGTTGGGCCAACCTGCATGGCGATGAAGTGTATTTCCGCGACACCGCTCATGGTTTCCTGTCTTGGGCCGTTGCTACCCTGGTGACCACCGCGCTGATTGTCGGCACTGCCGGTAATGTCGCTAGCGCAGGCGCTCAAGCAGGTGCAAGCGTTGTATCGGGTGCTGCTCAAGTGGCCGGTAGCGCCGCTGGCAGTGCTGCAGCCAACAGCGGCAAAGGGGGTGACCCAATGGGTTACTTCGTCGACAGCCTGTTCCGTAGCGAAGGCCCCGCTTCGGTCAGCGATGATGCCGTGAATGGTGTTGCTAGCCGTATCTTCACCAAGGCCATGGCCGGTGATGGCAAGTTGAACGCCGACGACCGTACCTACTTGGCGCAATTGATTGCCCAGCGTACCCGTATGACTCAGGCCGAAGCTGAAGCCCGTGTAGACCAAGTGTACGCACAGGCGGTTAAAACCGCTGAAGATGCCAAAGTAGCTGCTAAGCAAGCTGCTGACGCCGCCGCCAAAGCCGCTGCCTGGGCTTCCCTGTGGACCTTCATCGCACTGTTGTGTGGCGCCTTCGCTGCCAGCTTTGCTGCATTGGCCGGTGGCCGTCAGCGTGACAACGCTCGCTTGTTGGACACTGACCGTCAGGCTACCCACACCACTACCGTACCGGTTCGTTAATACCGTCTACGCCTACGATTGAACAAGGAGAAACATTATGCGTTCCTTACTGCTTTGGTTCCTGGGTATCCCAATCCCGATCATCATCCTGATCGCACTGTTTATGCACTAAGCAGCTGCTGAACAAAAACGCCGCGGTCACTGATCGCGGCGTTCTTGTTTGGACACCCAGTGATCCAGCTCTATCGCATCGTGGCTGCAGAACATCCTTACAGAACGGTCCGTCGCCAGAGACAACGCCCGTAGACGCTGCTGGTTAGCAACCCGCTGCTGGTGGTCGTAATCCATCATGCGCTGGTAGAACCTTAAACCCGGCGTGCAATGGCGCTCAGGGCTGCCCACCTCGCCTCGGTAGAAGTACGCATCACCGGCATGCAGCAGCCAACCCTCAGCTGTACGCAACGCCACCCCCGCATGCCCCGGTGTATGCCCGGCCAGAGGGATAAGCAAGATCTCTTCGTTGGCATCACCCAGCAAGGCCCTCACTGCCTCAAAGTCATTCCAGCGCTCGCCTTCGGGTTCATAGAACGCCCAATCTTTCACGCCATTCCATTGTTGAGCCCGGAAGCGTCGGGTATCTCGCCAGCCTGCCGCCTGGCTGGCCGCGTCCATTTCCCTCTGCAACACATGAACGGTGGCGTTGGGAAAATCTTCCAGGCCGCCCGCGTGGTCGAAATCCAGGTGAGTCAGCACGATGTGGCGCACATCCGAGGGCGTAAAGCCCAACTGGCGGACTTGTTCCAACGCGGTATAGCGCGGTTCGAGCTGGATATTATTGAAGTAACGGAAGAATTGGCTAAGGCGCTGCCGGGGGTGAAGGACGTCCGCAGACCCAAAGCCGGTATCTACCAGTACCAGGCCATGTGTTGCGGTTTCGATCAGCAGACAGTGGCATACCAGATGGGCCGTGAGGCCTCGGCTATGACCGTCGAACAGGGCCCCGCCAAGCGGGCACATGCAGCCGCAATTCAAATGATGGACGCGCATAAGGGTTTCCACTGATGGCTATACAGCGTCGACCCCTGAGCATTGCGAGGTGATCCTTTAGCGCGATCAGTGGAGCGGGAGGCACTGGCACCTGACGTTTAGCCCGTGTGCCAGCGCTTGCGTTACACCTGTTGAGACTTACAAGAACTGCTCTGCGTAATGGCAGGCCACCAGGCGGGTATCCACTGGGCGGAAGGCAGGCACATCGGTCACGCACTTTTCGGTCGCGTACGGGCAGCGTTTATGGAACGGGCACCCCGAGGGCGGGTTGAGTGGGTTGGGCAGTTCGCCCGCGATCTTGATCCGGGGCTTGTCCGGATTAGGCTTGATCGTAGGGGTCGCTGACAGCAGGGCCTGGGTGTAGGGGTGCAGCGGGTTACGGTACAGGTCCTCTTTTGGCCCCATTTCCGCAGGCCGGCCAAGGTACATCACCAGCACGTCGTCCGCCACGTGGCGAACCACGGCCAGGTTGTGGGAGATGAACACGTAGGCGGTCTGGTACTGCTGCTGCAAGTCCATGAACAGGTTAAGCACCTGCGCCTGGATCGATACGTCCAAAGCCGAGGTGGGCTCATCCGCCACCAACACCTTGGGCTGCAGCATCATGGCCCGCGCCAGCGCAATACGCTGCCGCTGGCCGCCCGAAAACATGTGCGGGTAGCGCTGATAATGCTCGGGGCGCAGGCCCACCTGTTGCATCATCGCTTGCACTTTTTCCCGGCGCTCTGCCTTGGACAGGTTGGTATTGATCAGCAGCGGCTCGCCCAGCTGGTCACCAATCTTCTGCCGGGGGTTAAGCGAGGCATAGGGGCTCTGGAAAACCATCTGCACATCACGGCGCAACTGCTTGCGCTGCTCCTTATTGGCGCCAGCCACTTCCTGGCCAGCGATTTTCAGTGAGCCAGAGCTAGGCTCTTCGATCAGGGTCAGCTGGCGTGCCAGGGTGGACTTGCCGCAGCCGGATTCACCCACCACGGCCAAGGTTTTACCGGCCTCCAGCTCGAACGAAACCCCGTTGAGTGCCTGCACTTTTGCGTTAGGCTTGAACACGCCTTGGGAGACTTCGTAATGGCGAGTCAGCTCGCGAGCGGTAAGAACGACGCTCATCACGCCACCTCCTGGTTACGCGGGTAGAAGCAACGGGCCAGGCTCTGGGTTTTAGGGTCCAGGGCCGGGCGTTGCTGCCGGCAGTTTTCTTGAACATACGGGCAGCGTGGCGACAGCAGGCACCCTTGTGGGCGGTCGTAGCGGCCTGGCACGATGCCGGGAAGCGTCGACAGCCGCTCGGCGCCTTCGCTGTGCTCAGGGATTGCTGCCAGCAGGGCTTCGCTGTAAGGGTGCGCCGGTGCGTCGAACAGTTGCGGCACATGACCGACTTCTACGGCCTGACCTGCGTACATCACGCATACCCGTTGCGCCGTCTCAGCCACCACCGCCAGGTCGTGGGTAATCAGGATCAGGCCCATGTCCTGGTCTTTTTGCAACGCCAGCAGCAGCTCCATGATCTGCGCCTGGATGGTCACGTCCAGCGCGGTAGTGGGTTCGTCCGCGATCAACAGCTTGGGTTCGGCCGCGATGGCCATGGCGATCGCCACCCGTTGGCTCATGCCACCCGACAATTGATGCGGGTAGGCATCCAGGCGGCTCGCCGCGGCGGGGATTTCAACCTTCTGCAGCAGCTCCAGGGCGCGGGCGCGGGCCGCTCGGCCTGAGAGGCCAAGGTGCGCACGCAGCACTTCTTCGATCTGGAAGCCTACGGTGTAGCTGGGGTTCAGGGCGGTCATCGGGTCCTGGAAAATCATCGCCAGGTCTTTGCCGACCACTTTACGGCGCTCGCGCTTGTTGAGCGCCAGCATGTCGTGGCCGTCGAAGCGCAAGGCGTCGGCCGTGACGATCCCAGGGGCTTCAACCAGGCCCATCAGGGCCATCATGGTCACGGATTTACCCGAGCCGGATTCACCGACGATAGCCAGTACCTGGCCACGGTCCACGGTGAGGTCCAGACCGTCTACCACAGGCACCGCCTTGGCGTCGCCAAAACGTACGCTCAGGTTTTTGATTTCGAGCAATGACATGGGAGGCCTCCTCAGATCGCATTCTTGAGTTTCGGGTCCAGCGCATCGCGCAGGCCGTCGCCCATCAGGTTGATCGCCAGCACACTGAGCAAAATGGTCAAGCCGGGCAGGCTCACCACCCACCAGGCGCGCTCGATGTAGTCGCGGGCGGACGCCAGCATGGTGCCCCACTCAGGGGTTGGCGGCTGCACGCCCAGGCCCAGGAAGCCCAGGGCGGCGGCATCGAGGATGGCTGAGGAAAAGCTCAAGGTCGCCTGCACGATCAAGGGTGCCAGGCAGTTAGGCAGCACAGTGACGAACATGAGGCGGGGCAGGGTGGCGCCGGCCAGTTTGGCGGCGGTCACGTAGTCCCGGTTAAGCTCGCCCATAACTGCGGCGCGGGTCAGGCGCACATAGGACGGTAGCGAAACTACGGCGATGGCGATCACGGTGTTGATCAGGCCTGCACCGAGGATCGCCACGATGGCGACTGCCAGCAGCAGCGACGGCAACGCCAGCATGATGTCCATCAGGCGCATGATCGACGGCCCGAGGATGCGCGGGAAGAACCCGGCAAGCAGGCCCATGAGGATGCCTGGAATCAGCGACATCACCACGGACGACAAACCGATCAGCAGCGACAGGCGTGCGCCGTGGATCAGGCGCGAGAGCAGGTCGCGGCCGAGTTCGTCGGTGCCCAGCAGGTACTGCAACTGGCCGCCTTCGGCCCATGAGGGCGGGGTCAGCAGCGCGTCGCGGAACTGTTCGCTAGGGTCGAACGGGGCGACCCAGGGTGCGAACAGTACGCAGAACACCACCAGGATCATGAACATCAGGCCGGCCACGGCGCCTTTGTTACGGGCGAAGGCGATCCAGAATTCCTTATAGGGCGAGGGGTACAGCAGGCTTTGATCGGCTGCCGAGGGTTGAGCTTGGGTAGTCATGGCGAGATCTCAGCGCTGGTGACGAATACGTGGGTTGGCCAGGCCGTAGAGGATATCCACCACGAAGTTGACCAGGATGATCAGGCAGGCAATCAACAGGATGCCGTTCTGCACCACGGGGTAGTCACGGGCGCCAATGGCTTCGATGAGCCACTTGCCGACGCCCGGCCACGAGAAGATGGTCTCAGTCAGCACGGCGCCCGCCAGAAGCGTGCCCACCTGCAGCCCGAATACCGTCAGCACGGGGATCAACGCGTTGCGCAAGCCGTGCACGAACACCACTCGATTGGGCGACAGGCCCTTGGCCCGGGCGGTACGGATGTAGTCCTCGCGCAGCACTTCGAGCATCGACGAGCGGGTCATGCGGGCGATCACCGCCAAGGGGATCGTGCCCAGCACAATAGCAGGCAGGATCAAATGCCGAAGGGCATCCACCCACGCGCCTTCGTCGTCGGTGAACAGCGTATCGATCAGCATGAAGCCGGTCTTGGGCGGAATGTCATACAGCAGGTCGATGCGCCCGGACACTGGCGTCCAGCCCAAGGTAACCGAGAAGAACATGATGAGGATCAGGCCCCACCAGAAAATAGGCATCGAATAGCCCGCCAGGGAAATGCCCATCACCCCGTGGTCAAACAATGAGCCTCGTCGCAAGGCGGCGATTACCCCCGCCAGCAGCCCGAGTATGCCTGCGAAGATCAGCGCGGCAATGGACAACTCCAGGGTTGCGGGGAACAACGACGTGAACTCTTTCCAGACACTCTCCCGTGTTCGCAGGGATTGCCCCAGGTCACCGTGGGCCAGTTGCGCGACATAGTTTCCGTACTGCACATACAGCGGCTTGTTCAAGCCCAGGCGCTCCATGGCCTCGGCGTGCATTTGGGGGTCAACCCGTCGTTCTCCCATCATCACCTCCACCGGGTCACCGGGGATGAGGCGTATCAACGCGAACGTCAGCAGGGTGATGCCGAAGAAAGTGGGGATCAGCAGCCCCACTCGGCGGGCAATAAAGCTAAGCATTTTAAGGTCATACCTCATCGGCCAGTACGGCCGAGGCAGGGCATGGATAACGACCATGCCCTGCCTCGGAGCCCGCCGCTGGCCTGGATAGGGCCGCGGCAGGTCAGTTATTACTTCGCCTGGGTGGTGGCGAAGTTGTTATAGGTCATTGGGCTTATATAGAAGCCTTCGACGTTTTTACGCATTGCGACGAACAGCTTGGGGTAAGCCAGGCTGATCCAGGGTTGCTCCTTTTGGAAAATCGCTTGGGCTTGCTTATACAGCTGCGCCCGCTTGGCCGTGTCCGTTTCGGCCCGTGCTTGTGAAATCACGCCATCGTAAGCCGCATTGCACCAGCGTGCGGCGTTTTCCCCGCTCTTGGCTGCGTCGCAGCTCAAGTTAGGGGTTACGAAGTTATCCGGGTCGCCGTTGTCGCCGGCCCAGCCATAGAACACCAGGTCGTGCTCACCCATTTTGGCGCGCTTGACCATTTCGCCCCATTCCATGATGCGGATATCCGCCTTCAAGCCCACATTGGCCAGATCCGCCTGAAGCAACTGGGCAGACAAGGGTGGGTTGGGGTTGGTCACGCCACCACCGTTGCGGGTAAACACCGTAAAGCTTTGCCCCTCGGGAACACCGGCTTCCTTGAGCAACGCCTTGGCCTTTTCCGGGTCATGCGGGAGGTCGGCCAGTGTAGGGTCGAAACCCAGCATCGTCGATGGGTAAGGGCCGGTACCTAAGGTCGCATTGCCAGCGCCGAACAGGGTAGTGACCAGGTTTTTCTTGTCCAGTGCCATGGCGATAGCCTGGCGTACACGCACATCGTTCAGGTATTTATGCGACGTGTTCATAGCCACATAGCTGACGACCAGTGCTTCGATCTCCTCTACCTTCAGCGCCCCGTCCGCCTTCAACGCTTTAATATCATCAGGCTTAGGGTAGAGCGCCACCTGGCACTCATTGGCGCGTAGCTTCTGCAGACGTACGTTGTTGTCCACGGTGATCGCGAAGATCAGCGGGTCCGCTGGCGGCTTACCTTTGAAGTACTCGGGATTGGCCTTATACCGGATTTGCGCGTCTTTGTTGTAGCGGGTCAGGATGAACGGTCCGGTGCCAACAGGCTTGGTGTTCAGCTCATTGGTCTTATCGGCTTTGAGTAACTGATCGCCATACTCGGCGGAGTAGATTGACGCAAAGCCCATGGCCATGTCCCGCAGGAAGGGTGCCTCTGGGCGATTGAGCTCGAAGACGACGGTGTAGTCGTCGGTCTTGCCCACGCTTTTGAGCAGGTCCTTGAAGCCCATGGCCTCAAAGTAACCAAAACCCATGGATGCCTTGCTATGCCAGGGGTGCTTGGGGTCCAGCTGGCGCTGGAAGCTCCATATCACATCGTCGGCGGTCAGCTCACGGCTTGGCTTGAAGTAATCCGTAGTCTGGAACTTCACCCCTTTGCGTAGGTGAAAGGTGTAGGTCTTGCCGTCTTCGGAAACGTCCCAGCGGTCGGCCAGGCTCGGCTCGATATCAGTTGTGCCGGGTTTGAAGTCTACCAAGCGGTTGAAAATGGGGATGGAGGAGGCATCGAAGGTCGTTCCTGCCGTGTATTGCACCACGTCGAAGCCTTCGGGGCTGGCCTCGGTGCACACGACTAATGGCTTGGCAGCGGCCAAAGCGCTGAGGCTAAACAGTGCGGCGCCCAGGGCGACGCGCAGGGAAGGGCTAGTCATGGAGGATCTCTCGCTATCGTTGCCAGCTGGCCGTGGCGCAGGGGAGGGCCCTGTGCCACGGCTGGCATGCTTACAGGATGTTGAACGGGACCGTGGTGACTATGCGCAGTTCATTTTCGCGGCCGTCTGGCTGAGCATGAACGGTGCCACTGCTGTCCTTGTCCTGGCTGCCACGGTGGGCCGTATAGGTAGCGCGGATGGTCGTGGCTTTAAGCGGGCCATTCTGCACTTTGTAGGAAGTACCTACGCCGTATTCCACGTGGTGTTCGCCGTCCATGGTTTTTACGTCGTAGGCTTCACCCTTGTACTTGGTACCGTCGATGTCCCAACCACGTGCGGTGTAGATATTGAATTTCAGGCCAGGCACGCCGAAGGTGGTCATGTCCAGGCCGTAGGCTACCTGGAACGACTTCTCGTTAGGGGCGTTGAAGTCCGAGAGCAGGGAGTTGGCCAGGAAGATACCGTTGGTTTCATGCAGGTAGTCGAAGTATTCGTCGCCGTCTACTTGCTGCCAGGCCAGGGTCAGGCTGTGAGCGCCGTGGGTACCGGTGAGGCTGAAGCTGTAGGTATTGTTGTCGATGTTACCCAGCTTTTTGCTGCCTTCATCCTTGGTCTTGTAGTAGTTCAAGGACGAGGTCAGCGCGAACACGTCCGCGTCACCCAACTCGTGGGTCAGGCCGAAGTAGTACTGGTTCCAGAAGTCTTCAGCCTGAGTGGCGTAGAAGCTGGTTTCCAGGCTCTTGAATGGCTTGTACACGGCGCCTGCGGTGTGCACGTGATCGGTGGTCGCGCCATTACTGGTGTATTCACTCGTGAAGCGAGTAAGGCTTTGCTCGGTCCGTGGCGAAACGCGGTCGAAGGTACCGATGTCGAAGGTCAGGTTGTCGAACTCGCTGCTGTTCAACGCCACCCCTTCAAAGCTTGAAGGCAATGCACGGTTGCCGATGCTGGCGACCATGGGGGTGTTCAAAGTTTGGCGGCCTGCGGTCAGCACGGTGTTGGAGTAACGCATTTTGAGGTTACCCAGGCCCAGCTTGCTCCACTGGTCCACGGCGTCCCCGTCGCTGTCGGCCAGGGTACGGTTGCTGCCGCCCACAATACGGCTATTACCCCGTTCCAGCGCTATTTCGTTATACAGCGCGCCTTCGACCGCAAAGCCTACAGTGCCCTGAGTGAAGCCCGAGGTGTAGTTGAGGATGGTGCCTTGGGTCCAGGTGGTGCGGTTGTTCTTTTTCTCAACTACGCCATTGGTTTTAGGAACGGTAAATCGGCCCCCATTGGTGTTCTTGAACTTCTCCTCCGCGAAGAAGTTACGTGTGGTCCCCGACAACGACTGGCCTTCTACGAACCCTTTGGACTCGGCTTGGGCGCTGGTGCTTTTCACGGTAATGGGTACGAAGTCTTGGCTGACCGGCTCGGCCATGGCAAGTGAACTGACGCTGCCGATGGCAATGGCCAGCAAGGTGCGTTGGGTGTTTCTCATGAGATAGCTCCTGACTTCTTTTTTTTGCCGATGCCTTTGGGCACCGATCAGCTTTCGCTTGGTTACAACGAAAAGGGTTACCCGACTGCCTTGAGGGAACAGGCGGACACGCGGCCGACTTTAAGGCGATCGACCAGCAGGGTTAACCCGCGATTTCTGTAAGTGTTGTAGGAAAAATCTGTTACTGCGCCTGACACGCTTGCGGGCTCACCTCGCCAGGCCCTAGTAAGCCCCGGCAAGGTGCAACCCGCTTAGCTATCAGTCCTTGATGCCTACTCCGTAGAAGGAGTTGAGGCCGAACGGGCTGATCCGGAAATCCTGCACGCTGGCACGCATCGGTTGGTACACCGTGGAGTGTGCGATAGGGGTCATCGCCACTTGTTGTTTCAGCAGTTGCTGAGCCTGCTTGTACAGCACGGTGCGTTTTTCCTGGTCCGGGATCGCCTTGGCGTCCTGGATCAGCTTTTCGTAGTCCTGGTTGCAGAACTTACCGAAGTTGTTGCCGTTGAACGCGGCGCAGCTGAACAGCGTGCCCAGCCAGTTGTCCGGGTCACCGTTGTCGCCGCTCCAGCCAATCAGCATGGCACCCGTTTCGCCATTCTTGGCACGCTTGATGTACTCGCCCCATTCGTAGCTGATGATCTTGGCCTTGATACCCACCTGAGCCCAATCGTTCTGGAGCATCTCAGCCATTTGCTTGGCGTTGGGGTTGTAAGGGCGCTGTACGGGCATGGCCCACAGCTCAATCTCGGTGCCTTCAGGTACGCCCGCTTCTTTGAGCAATTCCTTAGCTTTCTTCGGGTCGTACGGAGCATCCTTGATGCTGGTGTCATAGGACCATTGCGTCGGCGGCATGGCGTTCACGGCCAACTGCCCCGCACCCTGGTAAACGGCCTTGAGGATTTCCGGTTTGTTCACCGCCATGTCCAACGCTTGGCGAACCTTGAGGTCCTTCAGCCAAGGCTTGGTGACGTTGTACGAGATGTAGCCCAGGTTGAAACCGGCCTGGTGAGGCATCTGCAGGTTTTTATCGGCTTCCAGCGACTTGAGGTCGGCCGGGCGCGGGTAGGCCGTGACCTGGCACTCGTTCTTCTTGAGCTTCTGCATACGCACCGAGGCGTCGGTGGTAATGGCGAAGATCAGGTTGTCTACGCGTACGTCCTCAGGCTTCCAGTAGTCCTTGTTGCCTTTGAAGCGAATCTGGGCGTCTTTCTGGTAGCGGCTGAACACGAAGGGGCCAGTGCCGATTGGTTGTTGGTTGATGTTCTGCGGCTTGCCTTCCTTGAGCAGCTTATCGGCGTACTCAGCAGACTGGATCGACGCAAAGCTCATGGCCAGGTTCTGGATGAAGGCGGCGTCTACGGTCTTGAGGGTGAAGCGTACGGTGGTGTCATCGAGCTTTTCGAGCTTGGTGATGTTCTCGTTCATGCCCATGTCGGTGAAGTATGGGAATTCGGTGGGGTAGGCCTTACGGAACGGCATGTCTTTATCGATCATGCGGTTGAAGGTAAACAGCACGTCATCCGCATTGAAGTCACGGGTTGGCTTGAAGTACTCGGTGGTATGGAACTTCACGCCAGGGCGCAGGTGGAAGGTGTAGGTCAGGTGGTCGTCAGCAATGTCCCAGCTGGTGGCCAAGCCAGGTTCTACCTGGGTGCCGCCGCGCTGAAACTGTACCAACCGGTTGAACACGGTTTCAGCAGAGGCGTCGAAATCCGTACCGGTAGTGTACTGGCCCGGGTCGAAGCCAGCCGGGCTCCCTTCCGAACAAAACACCAGGTTCGACGCGGCTTGGCTCAGCGGAGTGACAGCGAGCAAGCCTGCGCTAACCAGGAACGGAATGACTGCGTGTTTGAGCATGGTGGCCTCATTGTTGTCTTTTTTTCGAAAGAGGGTGGCCTTTTGGGCCTCCCTGCCGATACTTATGCAGGGCCCATACCGATTGCAATGCCAAAGGGTGCCAAGGTTAAAAAAATGTGAAACGGCGAACATGAATGTCGCATAAATATAAATTTACAGCGTAATCACGTTGATAAAGGTCGTTTTTGAAAAGGTGGGAGTGTTACCGCGCTACAGCGCGCACTGTAGTGGTGCGCGTCGCTTTGGGATGAGGCAAACGAACCGGCGTTCGTTCACCCGTATTGCTGTGGCTGGGCTAAGGTGCCAGCTCGATGGTGCCGTCTGCACTTACCGTAACATCCGTGGTGCCGCCCTCTACATCGGGGGTGACCGCGTTTGCACGGGCCGCTTTCATCATGGTCGCGCGCAGGAAAGGCTGGGGCACTCCGCTGCTGTTAAGGGTCAGGTTGACGATCTTGTAGTCCTGTTTACCCAATGCTTGCGCGGCGATTTTTGCGCGATTCTTGAATGCTTCCACGGCGTCCTTAATCAGCGCGTCTTCGCTCTGTTGGCGCGTCGCCGTGGCAATGCTGAAGTCCATCCCGCCCAGTTTCAGGCTTTGCTGCAATTCGCCTGTCAGCGTAGCAAGTGCGGCAAAATCCTGGCTTTCGAGGCGCAGCTCGCCGCGTTCGCGCCAGGCGGTGATAGCCTGGCCCTTGTCGTCGTACACAGCTGTACTGTTGCGGCTGCCTTGGCGGATTGTTACGCCCTTGGCTTGCCGAGCCTTGGCCAGCGCTTCATTGAGGCTTTTGGTTACAGTACTGGCCAGGCGTGCAGGGTCGGTGTCCTGCGCTTCGCTGTACAGCGTGACGCTCATCAGGTCGCGTGGCACTTCGCGCGTGGCTTCGGCATGCAGCGTGATCTGGTTGTAACGGGGCTCATCGGCCAAGGCTGGCACCGCCACGATAGCCAGGCAGGCGGCGAGGGCAGATGACGCTATCTTTTGAGGCATGTGAGCTTCCTTGGTTAACCGTCGAGGCTAGGACTAATAACAATTGCCCCGGTTCCTATTGCAGTGAAGGTTGCCGTGGCGCTGTAGACGCGGCAGCGAGGCCGTTATACTCCTGTGCGCTATTTCAGCGCATCCACCCCGGGAGAGGACATGCTCGCCGCCGTGCCACCGTTATCTGCTACTCGCCAAAACCTGTGGCGCCTCACCGGCGTGCGTATTCTGGTCTTGGCCGCCCAGGCAGGGTCGGTAGGTTTTGCCTACCTGACGCACTTGCTGCCGCTGCCCTGGATGCAATTGAGCATCACCCTGTGCTGTTCTGCCGTGCTGTGTGCATTGACCGCGCTGCGCTTGCGCGCCAGCCTGCCGGTGACCGAACTGGAGTACGCCCTACAACTGGTGTGCGACCTGCTGATTCACAGCGTCCTGCTGTATTACTCCGGGGGCAGCACCAACCCGTTCGTGTCTTTCTACCTGGTGCCGCTGACCATCGCCGCCGTCACCCTGCCATGGCTGTATTCCCTGGTGCTGTCTGGCGTTGCCTTGGCCAGCTACACGCTGCTGCTGATGCAGTTCTACCCGCTGGAAACCTACCCGATCGCACGGGAAAACATGCAGGTGTACGGCATGTGGCTGAGCTTTGCCCTGGCTGCTGCGGTGATTACCTTCTTTGCGGCGCGCATGGCCGAAGAGCTGCGCCGCCAACAGGATTGGCGAGCCCAGCGCCGGGAAGAGGGCTTGCGCGATCAGCAGTTGCTGGCCGTGGCAACACAGGCCGCTGGCGCCGCCCATGAATTGGGTACGCCGTTGGCCACCATGAGCGTCTTGCTCAAGGAGATGCGCCAGGACCACAACGACCCCATGCTTCAGGAAGACCTTCAGGTGCTGCAGGACCAAGTGCAACTGTGCAAGCAAACGCTGCAACAGTTGGTACGCGCTGCCGAGGCCAATCGGCGTCAGGACGTGATAGAGCTGGAGGTCACGGTATGGCTAGGCGAAGCGTTGGACCGCTGGCACTTGATGCGCCCGGAGGCCAGCTACCGGTTCCACCGCCTGGCGCAAGGCGCCGTGCCTCGACTGTCGCCGCCCGCGGACCTTACCCAAGCGTTGCTCAACCTGCTCAATAACGCCGCCGATGCATGCCCGGACGATCTGGAAGTGCGCCTGGATTGGGACGATGAAAACATCTTCATCAGTATTCGCGACCACGGGGCGGGTGTACCCCTGGCCATTGCCGAGCAAATCGGTAAACCTTTCTTCACCACCAAGGGCAAAGGCTTTGGCCTTGGCCTGTTCTTGAGCAAAGCCAGTGTGACCCGCGCGGGTGGCTCGGTAAAACTCTATAGTCACGAGGATGGGGGCACGCTCACCGAGCTTCGGTTGCCCCGTAATGCCCGAGGAGAAACAGATGACTGACGAAACCCAGGCGCCAGAGGCGGAGGAACTGCCTCACCTGTTGCTGGTGGACGACGATGCCACCTTTACCCGGGTGATGGCGCGTGCCATGGGCCGGCGCGGCTTTCGCGTCAGCACCGCAGGCTCGGCGGAGGAGGGCCTGGCCCTGGCCCAGCAGGACATGCCGGACTACGCCGTGCTGGACCTGAAAATGGAAGGTGACTCGGGGCTTGTACTGTTGCCCCGGTTGCTGGAGCTGGATGCCGAGATGCGGGTGGTGATCCTCACCGGGTACTCCAGCATCGCCACGGCGGTAGAGGCGATCAAGCGCGGTGCCTGTAACTACCTGTGCAAGCCGGCGGACGCCGACGATGTGCTGGCCGCGTTGTTGTCCGAGCACGCCGACCTGGACACGCTGGTGCCTGATAACCCCATGTCAGTAGACCGCTTGCAGTGGGAGCACATCCAGCGCGTGCTGGCCGAGCATGAAGGCAATATTTCCGCCACGGCGCGGGCCTTGGGCATGCACCGGCGCACGTTGCAGCGCAAGCTTCAAAAGCGGCCCGTGCGCCGCTAGGTCGCCCGCGTGGCTGCCCTTAGGTTCTTTGCCCGTCATCGGCCCGACTGCGGGCTTGGCGGGCGTCAAACTGCTTTGAGCCCTCTATGACCGATAACGCTGAATACTCTGCAGTGAACGATGCTGTACGCGGGCATTTCGTTGCCCGTGCGTGGAACATGATTACGCCTTACTGGCGAAGCGAGGAGAAGGGCAAGGCGTGGCTGCTGTTGATTGCCGTCATTGTGTTGTCACTCTTCAGCGTAGCGATCTCGGTGCTGCTAAACCGCTGGTATCGGGACTTTTACAATGCCCTGCAAGAGAAAGACACGGCGGCCTTCAGCCATCTGATTCTGTATTTCGGCGGTATCGCCGCTATCGCCATTCTGGGCGCGGTGTACCGGTTGTACCTTACGCAGATGCTGACCATACGCTGGCGCCGCTGGCTGACTGAACAGCATTTTGCACGGTGGCTGGGCCACAAGAATTTCTATCACATGGAAGCGGGCGCCTACACGGACAACCCCGACCAGCGCATCAGCGAGGACATCAACAACTTCACCGGCTCTACGTTATCCCTGGGCCTTGGGTTGTTGCGCACCGTGGTCAGCCTTGTGTCTTTCTCCATTATCTTGTGGGGGGTATCGGGCAGTATCGAGGTGTTTGGCATTAACGTGCCGGGGTACATGTTCTGGGCGGCTCTGGTGTACGCCATCGTGGGCAGCTGGCTGACTCATCTGATCGGGCGCAAGCTCATCCCGTTGAACAACCGCCAGCAGCGCTATGAAGCCGACTTGCGTTTTTCCATGGTACGGGTGCGGGAGAATGCCGAAAGCATCGCGCTCTACAAGGGTGAGCCCAACGAGCAGGCACGGCTGGTAGACCGCTTCGGGCGAGTATGGGGCAACTTCCGGTCGCTGATGAAGGTTCAGAAACGCCTTACCTTCTTCACCGCAGGCTACGGGCAGATCGCAATCATCTTCCCCTTTGTGGTCGCCGCCCCCCGCTATTTCGCTGGCAAGATTCAGCTTGGCGAACTCATGCAGATCAACTCCGCGTTCGGCAATGTGCAGGAAAACCTCAGCTGGTTCGTCGATGCGTATGCCTCGTTGGCCGAGTGGCGCGCAACCACCGACCGTCTATTGAGCTTCCGCCAGGCCATGAGTGAAAACGAAGAGCGCCCAGCCGCCATCAACGTGCAGGCTCAGGGGCCGATGTTGCACATCGCCGGCTTGTCCCTGGCATTGGCGGATGGGCGTACCTTGTTGGCCGGTACGAACCTGAACCTGGCGCCTGGTGAGCGGCTAATGCTCAGCGGCCGTTCCGGCAGTGGCAAAAGTACCTTGCTGCGCGCCTTGGGCGGGCTGTGGCCTAAGGGGGGCGGCACTATTCAGCTGCCCGGCGAGCGCACGTTGTTCCTGCCGCAAAAGCCCTACTTGCCCATTGGCACCCTTGAAGAGGCCTTGAGCTATCCACAATCTAGCGACACCTACTCCGCCGAGCAGTACGCAGAAGCCTTGCGCCATTGCAGGCTGGAGCACCTGGCCTCGCGGCTGGAGGAGGCAAACCATTGGCAACGCCTGCTCTCGCCTGGGGAGCAGCAGCGGTTGTCCTTTGCCAGGGCCTTGCTGTACCGGCCTCAATGGTTGTTCCTGGACGAAGCCACGTCGGCTATGGATGAAGAGGACGAAGCGGCCCTGTACGAGCAAGTGATCGAGCACCTGCCTGGGGTGAGTGTGCTGAGCGTGGGCCACCGCAGCAGTCTGACCCGGTTCCACCCCCGCCGCGTGCGCATCGAAGGGGGGAGGTTACAGGTACAGGAGGAGGGCGGCAGCACGGTCTAATTCAATGACGCGCCCCGCTTTACGCTATGATGGGGCGTGATCACTCCCGAGACGCGTTTATCCATGGACAATCAGAGCGCCCTCCCTCGCGCCCGTAAAAAACCCCGCAGCCTTGCTCAGGAGCTTGTCGCCGTGCTGAGCGAGCGCATCCGTAGTGGCGAGCTCAAGCGTGGCGACAAGCTGCCTACCGAGTCGGCCATCATGGAAGAGCAGGGCGTGAGCCGTACTGTAGTTCGGGAGGCTATTTCGCGCTTGCAGGCGGCCGGTCAGGTAGAGACCCGGCATGGCATTGGCACGTTTGTGCTCGATACCCCGAGCCCAAGCGGGTTTCGTATCGACCCTGCCACCATCGTTACGTTGCGCGATGTGCTGGCCGTGTTGGAGCTGCGCATCAGCCTGGAAGTGGAGTCCGCAGGGCTTGCGGCGCATCGGCGCAGCGACGAGCAGTTGCAGGCCATGCGCGCGGCCCTGGACGCCCTCAACGAAAGTGCGGCCCATGCTACCGATGCCGTAGCATCGGATTTTCAATTCCACCTCAGCATCGCACTTGCCACCGGCAACCGGTATTTCACCGACATCATGACCCACCTGGGCACCAGTATCATTCCGCGCACGCGCCTGAATTCCGCGCGCCTGGCCCATGACGATCAGCAGCACTACATGACCCGGCTCAGCCGCGAGCATGAAGAGATCTTCGATGCCATTGCCCGCCAGGACGCCGATGCTGCTCGCGCTGCCATGCGCCTTCACCTCACCAACAGCCGCGAACGCTTGCGCCAGGCGCACGAAGAAGCGGCCGGCAACCCCGCCTGAACGCGGGTGTTATTTGTAGGAGCCAACGCCAGTTGGCGAAAAGCGAAAAGGTCAAAACCGAAGGCATTGGCCAACTGCAGGTGGCTTCTAACCCCCTAACAAATCGGGTCTTGTATCTCTCTGATTGTGGTTGTACGATGACTTACAACATCGGCAAGAGCCGGTATTTGTCCTATAGCGCACCAGGGTGTTCACAACAATGAATCCACAAGAACTGAAGTCCATCCTCTCCGCCGGCCTGCTCTCGTTTCCGGTGACCGATTTCGATGCCAAAGGCGATTTCAACCGCGCCGGTTACATAAAGCGCCTGGAATGGCTTGCCCCCTATGGCGCCAGCGCGTTGTTCGCCGCCGGTGGCACGGGTGAATTTTTCTCTCTGGCGGCCAGTGAGTATTCCGAGGTCATCAAGACGGCCGTGGACACCTGCGCAACTAGCGTACCTATTCTGGCCGGCGTAGGCGGTGCCACCCGCCAGGCGATCGAATATGCGCAAGAGGCAGAGCGCCTTGGGGCCAAGGGCTTGCTACTGCTGCCTCACTATTTGACCGAAGCTTCTCAGGATGGCGTCGCTGCCCACGTAGAAGCGGTGTGCAAGTCCGTCAGCATTGGCGTGATCGTTTATAACCGCAACGTGTGCCGCCTCAACGCCGTACAGTTGGAACGCTTGGCCGAGCGCTGCCCTAACCTGATCGGTTACAAAGACGGCTTGGGTGATATCGAGCTAATGGTCAGCGTCCGTCGCCGCCTGGGTGACCGATTCAGCTACCTGGGCGGTTTGCCGACCGCAGAGGTGTACGCGGCCGCCTACAAGGCACTGGGTGTGCCCGTGTATTCATCGGCCGTGTTCAACTTCGTGCCTAAGCTGGCGATGGACTTCTACCACGCCATCGCTGCCGATGACCATGAAGCGGTTGGCAAGATGATCGATGACTTCTTCTTACCCTACCTGGATATCCGTAACCGCAAGGCGGGTTATGCGGTCAGTATCGTCAAGGCGGGCGCCAAGATCGCAGGTTATGACGCTGGCCCGGTGCGTACCCCGCTCACCGACCTTACGACGCAAGAGTACGAAATGCTTGCAGCCTTGATGGACAAGTTAGGCCCGCAATAACGCCGCTGCTGGCCAAAAAGCGCGCAGATTGCGCGCTTTTTTGTAGCCGTGAATTATCATGCAGTGAAGACGACGGACAACGGACTGCCTACCCCATGCTTGGCCTATTTCTAGACACCCTGAATATCACTGCACCGGTGTTTGCCATGCTCTTCATGGGCCTGTTGCTCAAACGTGTTCGCTGGATCGATGACGGCTTTATCAAGGTAGCGTCCGAATTAGTGTTCAACGTCACCATGCCCTGCCTGCTGTTTCTAGGGATCATTCATGCCAACCTCAACGAAGCCTTGCAACTGGGCGTGATGCTGTACTTCGCGGTGGCCACGGTAGTGAGTTTTGGCTTGATCTGGCTATGGGCACGGTGGCATTGCCCGCAAGAAGATCGGGGCGTCTACGTACAAGGGTGCTTTCGCGGTAACAACGGCATCATTGGCCTGGCGCTGGCCGCCAGCATGTATGGCGACTACGGGATTGCGGTGGGGTCGATTCTGGCAGCGGTGATGATCGTGCTGTACAACAGTTTGTCGTCCGTAGTGTTGGCCTATTACAGCCCCACCTTGAAATCCGACCCGCTGAGCCTGGCCATAAATGTGGTGCGCAACCCGTTGATTCTCGGCGTGCTAGCGGCGGTGCCCTTCGTCATCTGGCAGGTGTCGTTGCCCGGCTGGATAGACGCTTCGGCTCAATACCTGGCCCACATGACCCTGCCCCTGGCGCTGATCTGCATTGGCGGCACCTTATCCCTCTCCGCTTTGCGCGCAGGCAGTCGGCTGGCGCTCAGTGCCAGCCTGGTGAAGATGGTTGCGTTGCCCGTGTTCTCTACGTTGGGCGCCTGGCTGTGTGGCTTCAGAGGGGCAGACCTGGGGATTCTGTTCTTGTACTTCGGCGCCCCTACGGCTTCTGTCAGCTATGTGATGGCGCGGGCCGCCAACGGCAATTACCGGTTAGCAGCGACCATCGTGGTGGTGACCACCATCGCCGCAATCGTTACCACTAACCTGGGTATTTTCATACTGCACGGGTTGCAGTGGATCTAGCCGCGATAGCGACGTATTAACCCGCAGCCGACCACCGACGGCCAGCGCTTAATAGCACGCCGGCCACCAGCACAGGCAGCACATAGGTGCAAAGCAGGTGCTCCAGCCTTACGGCCAGTGGCATGTCCGTGCTGAAGGCGATCAGGTGCAGGCCGAACAGTGCATACAGTGCCAACAGCAGCAACCCCTCCAACCGGTTGAGCCGATACCCTATACGAAACAGCACGCCTGTCAGCACGGCAGCGCCGAGCAGCGCAGGCAACTCGAACACAAGGCTGTTGGGGGAGATGGACAGGCCTTCCGGGCTGGACAGTACGGCAATGGCCAGCACCAGGGTGAGGTTGCACAACGCACTCCCAATCACATTGCCCACAGCCAGTTCACGTTCGCCTCGCAAGGCCGCGAGCCCAGACATTAACAAGGCGGGCAGCGACCCGCAGGCCGCTACTACCGTCAGCCCAATCACGCGTTCGGACAACCCTAGCTCATTGGCAAAGCCGACCGTTGCCATTACCAGCCATTGACCGCCCAGTATCAGCAGGCCCATGCCTGTCAGCAGACGCACGGTAGCCGCCATCACCGAACGCTGCCGGCGTGGTGCCACAGGGGTAGGCCGTGCCTTTTGCCGAAACTGCCACGCCAATACGCCCAGGTAGGTGGCCCAGCCCACCAGCAGGTAGAGGGCCTCAAGTGCGCCGAGGTGCAAGTCCAGCGCGAGCAGGTACAGCAGGGCAGCCGCGCCAATGACCATGGGCAGGTCGAGCTTGACCACTGGCAACGATACCCGCAGCGGTACGATCAAGGCGCAAGCGCCCAAAGTAACCAGCAGGTTGAAGAGGGTACCGCCCATGACACTGCCCAAGGCCACGTCGTTAGCCCCTGTGCTCACAGCGCCCAGAGCGATTACCAACTGAGGGCCACTGCTGCCCAATGCCATCAGCGACAACCCAGCCACCAGGGGCCGCACCTGTGCGCGCGCTGCCAGGCGTAGGGCATTGCGCACCGTAAGCTCGGCCCCCAGCAGCAGCAACAGCGTGCCTAGTGCAAATTGCAGCCAGCCAAGGGGCGCGAGGGAGGCAAGTTCAGCGACGACGGTACACCTCCATCATTCGATGGGCGCGATGGAAACTCAGCCTTCGAGCTTGCGCTTGAGCAGTTCGTTCACCTGCTGCGGGTTCGCCTTGCCCTTCGATGCCTTCATGGCCTGACCCACGAAGAACCCAAACAGCTTGCCGCGCTTGGCCTCGTCGGCCGCCCGGTACTGGGCCACCTGCTCGGCGTTGGCCTCCAGCATGTCGTCGAGTACCTTCTCGATGGCGCCGCTGTCAGTGACCTGCTTCAGCCCTTTGGCTTCGATAATCTGGTCTGCAGTGCCTTCGCCATTGGCCATGGCCTCGAACACAACCTTGGCGATCTTGCCGGAAATGGTGTTGTCACGAATGCGCACCAGCATGCCGCCCAACTGCTCGGCGCTGACCGGTGCCTGATCGATGTCTACGCTCAGCTTGTTAAGCAGGCTGCCCAGCTCGACCATGACCCAGTTGGCGGCAAGTTTCGCGTCGCCACCTAGGGCCGCGACCTGTTCGAAGTAATCGGCCTGCTCACGGCTGGACGCCAGTACGGTGGCGTCGTATGCAGACAGCCCGTACTGCTGCTGAAAGCGTTCGCGCTTCTGAGGGGGCAGCTCTGGCAGTGACGCCCGCACGCTGTCCAGGAACGCGTCTTCGATCACCACCGGCAGCAGGTCGGGGTCAGGGAAGTAGCGGTAGTCGTTGGCCTCTTCCTTGCTGCGCATGGAGCGGGTTTCGTCTTTGTTGGGGTCGTACAGGCGGGTTTCCTGAATCACCCTGCCACCGTCCTCGATCAGTTCGATCTGACGCTGGACTTCCCGGTTGATGGCACGCTCGATAAAGCGGAACGAGTTGACGTTCTTGATCTCGCAACGTGTACCGAAGGCTTCCTGGCCTTTCGGTCGGATCGACACGTTGCAGTCGCAGCGCAGCGAACCTTCGGCCATGTTGCCGTCGCAGATGCCTAGATAGCGCACGAGGGCGTGGATGGCTTTCACGTAGGCAACTGCTTCCTTGGCGCTGCGCAGGTCAGGCTCGGACACGATTTCCAGCAGGGGGGTGCCGGCACGGTTCAGGTCGATGCCTGAAAAGCCTTGGAGGTCTTCGTGCAGGCTTTTGCCAGCGTCTTCTTCCAGGTGTGCCCGGGTGACCCCGATGCGCTTGACGGTGCCGTCCTCCAGGGTGATATCCAGATAGCCCTTGCCCACGATAGGGTGGTCCATCTGGCTGATCTGATAGCCCTTGGGGAGGTCGGGGTAGAAGTAGTTTTTACGCGCAAATACGTTTTGCTGGCCGATCTCGGCATCGATGGCCAGACCAAACATCACCGCCATGCGCACCGCTTCCTGATTCAGCACCGGCAGCACGCCCGGCATCCCCAGGTCAACCAGGCTGGCCTGGGTATTGGGCTCGGAGCCAAAGGTGGTGGCGCTGCCGGAGAAAATCTTCGATTGGGTGGCGAGCTGGGTATGAATCTCCAGCCCGATCACAACTTCCCATTGCATGGTGTTTCTCCTCAGAACCCTTCCGGCGACTGGCGGTGCCAGTCGGTGACCTGCTGGTAGCGGTGCGCGATGTTCAGCAATCGCCCTTCCTGGAAATACGGCGCCAGCAACTGCGCACCCACGGGCAAGCCGTCAGCAAACCCTACGGGCATCGATAGCCCAGGCAGGCCAGCCAGGTTGGCGGTGATGGTGTAGACATCTTCCAGGTAGGCCGCCACTGGGTCGTTGCTCTTGGCACCCAGTTTCCAGGCGGGGTTCGGCGTGGTAGGCCCGAGGATCACGTCCACGGTCTGGAAGGCCGCCATGAAGTCGTTCTTGATAAGCCTGCGGATACGCTGGGCCTTCAGGTAATAGGCATCGTAGTAACCGGCGGATAGGGCATAGGCGCCTACCATGATGCGCCGCTGCACCTCCGGGCCGAACCCTTCACCGCGCGAGCGTTTGTAGAGGTCGGTGAGGTCTGCGGGATGTTCGCAGCGGTAACCGAAGCGCACGCCATCGAAACGCGACAGGTTGGAGGAGGCTTCGGCAGGGGCGATCACGTAATAGGCCGGGATTGCATGCTGCATGTTCGGCAGGCTGATAGGCGTGATGATCGCACCGAGTTTTTCCAGCTCGCGCAGGCTGGCTTCAACGCGCTCGGCGATGCGCGGATCCAGCCCCGCGCCGAAGTATTCCTGAGGCACGCCGATGCGCAAGCCGTCGAGGCTGTCGTTGAGGGTAGCGCTGTAGTCGGGCACCGGTTCGTCGATGCTGGTGGAATCCTTGGGGTCGAAGCCTGCCATGCCCTGCAATAGCAAGGCGCAGTCTTCAGCGCTGCGGGCAAGGGGGCCGGCCTGGTCCAGGCTGGAGGCGTATGCGATCATGCCCCAACGCGAGACGCGGCCGTAGGTTGGCTTGAGCCCGGTGAGGTTGGTGAAGGCTGCCGGTTGACGGATGGAACCACCAGTGTCGGTACCGGTAGTGACCGGCAGCAGGCGCGCGGCCACGGCTGCGGCCGAGCCTCCAGAGGAGCCCCCCGGTACGTGTTCCAGCTGCCAGGGGTTCTTGACCGGGCCGTAGTAGCTGTTTTCGTTGGCCGACCCCATGGCGAATTCATCCATGTTGGTCTTGCCCAGGGTGACGGTGCCGGCAGCGGCGAGCTTTTCGACTACGGTCGCGTTATAGGGCGCCGTGAAGGTGTCCAGCATGCGCGAGCCGCAACTGGTGCGTACGCCCTGCGTGCAGAACAGGTCCTTGTGTGCCAGAGGGGCACCTAGCAGCGGGGTGCTTTCACCTGCAGCCAGGCGGGCGTCGGCGGCGCGGGCCTGCTCTATCGCCAGGGCCTCGGTCACGGTGATGAAGGCGTTCAGGCGTGGGTCCAGCGCCTGGATGCGGGCAAGCAGGGCGCGGGTCAGCTCTTCGGAGGAGAACTGCTTGGCTTTGAGGCCGTGGGCGATCTCGGCCAGGGTCAATTGATGCATGGCAGGCGTATTTCCCTTACTCGATGACTTTCGGTACCAGATAGAGGCCGCTGTCGACGGCCGGTGCGATGGCCTGATAGGCGTCGCGCTGGTTGTGTTCGGTGACGTGGTCGGGTCGCAGGCGCTGGGTGGCTTCCAGGGGGTGCGCCAGGGGTGCGACGTGATCCGTATTCACCGTTTGCATGTGGTCGGCCAGGCTCAAAATGCTGTTGAGCGCGTCAAGGGTGTGGGGAATATCAGCCTCATTGAGCCCAAGACGGGCCAGGTGGGCAATCTTTTCCACGTCAGAGCGTTCGAGCGCCATGGGGGTCTCCAGAAAGGGCAAAGCCGGGGGGAATGGCCCACCCGACGGGGACACTACGGCGTAAATACGGCCACAAAGCTGCGATCGTGAAGCCGTGTGCCCGGAAAAACAGCCAATTTAACATATTGGCGCCTTGCCCAAAATCCCTGCCGTTGTTAGAGTTTGCCGCACTTTTTTACCCACGCGTTGCCAGGGTCACTTTTCCATGTTCAAGAAACTGCGTGGCATGTTTTCCAGCGATCTGTCCATCGACCTGGGAACAGCCAACACCCTAATTTACGTGCGTGAGCGCGGTATCGTCCTGAATGAGCCCTCGGTGGTTGCCATCCGTACTCACGGTAACCAGAAGAGCGTTGTGGCCGTCGGGACCGAAGCCAAGCGCATGCTCGGCCGCACCCCGGGTAATATTGCAGCTATTCGCCCAATGAAAGACGGGGTTATCGCCGACTTCAGCGTCTGCGAGAAAATGCTCCAATATTTCATCAACAAGGTCCACGAGAACAGCTTCCTGCAGCCCAGCCCCCGTGTGCTGATCTGCGTGCCGTGCAAGTCCACCCAGGTCGAACGTCGTGCTATCCGCGAATCCGCACTGGGTGCGGGTGCCCGTGAGGTGTTCCTGATCGAAGAACCCATGGCGGCCGCCATCGGCGCCGGCCTTCCCGTCGAGGAAGCCCGTGGGTCCATGGTGGTCGACATCGGCGGTGGCACCACCGAAATCGCCCTGATCTCCCTCAACGGGGTGGTCTATGCCGAATCCGTTCGGGTCGGTGGCGACCGTTTCGACGAGGCCATCGTGACCTACGTGCGCCGCAACTACGGCAGCCTGATCGGCGAATCCACGGCCGAGCGCATCAAGCAGGAAATCGGCACCGCCTATCCAGGCGGCGAAGTGCGGGAAGTGGACGTGCGCGGCCGCAACCTGGCCGAGGGCGTGCCACGGGCCTTCACCTTGAACTCCAGTGAAGTACTGGAAGCGCTGCAGGAGTCGCTCGCGACCATCGTGCAAGCGGTCAAGAGCGCCCTGGAGCAGTCTCCGCCCGAGCTTGCCTCCGATATCGCCGAGCGTGGCCTGGTGCTTACGGGCGGTGGCGCGTTGCTGCGTGACCTCGATAAGCTCCTGGCGCAGGAAACCGGCCTGCCGGTGATTGTCGCCGAGGATCCGCTTACCTGCGTGGCACGCGGCGGTGGCCGTGCGCTGGAAATGATGGACAAACACACCATGGACTTGCTCTCAAGCGAATGATCCAAGGTGGCGCCCGGTGAGTTACAGTGGCGTGTCCCGCGCTGCCGTAACGCCGGGCGTTTGCGTTTTCCGTTATTGCCGCGGCGTCGATCCATGACTCATCTTCCCTTCCCATGCCCAGGAGGAGCAGCCCATTAAGCCGCTGTTCGCCAAGGGCCCTTCGCTGGTCGTGCACCTGCTGGTGCTGGCGGTGTTGTCTGTCGCCTTGATGGTGGTCGACGCCCGCTTTACGCTGCTCAAGCCGGTGCGTAGCCAGATGTCGCTGGTGCTGATGCAGTCGTACTGGATTACAGACCTGCCACAACGCGTGTGGCAAGGCGTAGCCAGCCAGTTCGGCAGCCGAACCGAGTTGATCGCCGAGAACGAAAAGCTCAAGACCGAAGCCTTGCTGCTGCAGGGGCGCTTGCAAAAGCTTGCGGCCCTGACCGAGCAGAATGTACGCCTGCGCGAGCTGCTCAACTCCTCGACGCTGGTGAACGAAAAAGTGGAAGTGGCCGAATTGATCGGCATGGACCCTAACCCGTTCACCCACCGCATCGTGATCAACAAGGGCGAGCACGACGGCGTGTTTTTGGGCCAGCCTGTCCTCGATGCGCGAGGCCTGATGGGGCAGGTCGTGGAGTTGATGCCCTATGCCTCGCGGGTTTTGCTGCTCACTGACAGCACTCACAGTATTCCAGTGCAGGTGAACCGCAATGGCTTGCGGGCCATTGCCAGCGGCACCGGTAACCCTGAGCGCCTGGAGTTGCGCCACGTGGCCGACACTGCGGATATCAAGGAGGGCGATCTGCTGGTCAGCTCCGGCCTGGGCCAGCGGTTCCCCGCCGGTTACCCCGTGGCCACGGTCAAAGAGGTGGTGCACGACTCAGGCCAGCCGTTCGCTATCGTTCGTGCGGTACCTACGGCGGCGCTCAACCGTAGCCGTTATGTACTGCTGGTGTTTTCGGACAGCCGTACGCCAGAGCAGCGCACCTCCGATGCCCAGGCCGAGGAGGACGCAACTCCTGCTGCGCCTGCCGCAGGGTCGCCTGCCGCCATACCTGCTGCGCCTGTGCCGGCCACTGTTAACCATGCGCCCTCTACCCAAGGTGCAACCGGGCACTCGGCGGCACCAGCCGCCGGCACGGCGCCTGCTGCCCCGCCGGCTCATCCTGCGACCACGGCGCCCGCCAAGCCGTCCGCCGCCACCTCCACTCACCCGGCACGCAGTGCGCCGGCCAGTCAAGAAGGCGCCCATTGATGGTTAATACCCGGCGCAACCATGGCTGGATGATCTGGCTGACTTTCGGGGTGGGCTTGCTACTGAGTGTGTCGCCCCTGCCTCAGTTCATGGAAGTGCTCCGTCCCCTATGGGTCGCATTGCTGTTGGCCTTCTGGTGCCTCAACGTCCCTTCCAAGGTAGGCATGACCACCGCATGGGTGCTGGGGTTGGCCGAAGACGTGCTGTACGGCACGCTGCTGGGCCAGAACGCATTGATCCTGTGCCTCACGACCTTCCTGATATTGTCCCTGCAGCAGCGCATGCGCATGTTCCCCATGTGGCAGCAGAGCCTGGTGATCTTCGTGGTGTTGGGCGTGACGCAATTGGCGCAACTATGGCTCAGCGCACTCACCGGCAATCGCCAGCCCACCCTGGCCCTGCTGCTGCCTGCCGTGGTCAGCGCTTTGTTATGGCCGTGGGTCAGTTATGGCCTGCGTGGGTTACGCCGTCGCTTCAATATCAACTGAAGCATGGCCTGAGCATTAGGCAAAAGGAGTTGGACCATGACATGCGTCTACCTTGCTTCAGGTTCGCCGCGCCGGCGCGAACTGCTCCAACAAATTGGCGTGCCCTTCGTTCAAGTCACGGCGGCCATCGACGAAACGCCGCAGCCTGCTGAAACCCCTGAAGCGTACGTGCGCCGTTTGGCGTCCAGCAAAGCGGCCGCAGGCGTGATGGTGGCGCCGGCGGGTGCCGTGGTGCTAGGCGCTGATACCGCTGTGGTGCTAAACGGCCGCATCCTGGGCAAGCCGGTCAGTGCCGAAGACGCCCGGCAGATGCTCCAGGCCCTCAGTGGGCGCCAGCATCAGGTATTAACCGCCGTGGCCGTGCGCACCCAGGCTGAAGAGCAGGTGTGTTGTGTGAGCAGTCATGTGGCATTCAGGCCTATCGCCCCTGGTGAAATCTCTGCCTATTGGGCCAGTGGCGAGCCGGCCGACAAGGCAGGCGGTTATGCCATTCAAGGGCTGGGCGCGGTGTTCGTCAGTGCCATCGAAGGCAGCTACTCGGCCGTGGTTGGCCTGCCGTTAAGTGAGACTGCTGCGCTGCTGGCCCGCTTCGGCATTGCGTGCTGGCAACCTGCTGCGCAGTAATGAGGTTACGCTGGCGTCGCGCTGCGGCTTCAGTCCGGGCATCATGGGTCACTATCCTGACGAGAGCCAGTCATGAGCGAAGAAATCCTCATCAACATCACGCCGATGGAATCCCGCGTCGCCGTGGTAGAGAACGGCGTATTGCAGGAAGTCCATGTAGAGCGTACCCAACGGCGCGGCATTGTGGGCAATATCTACAAGGGCAAGGTGGTGCGCGTGCTGCCCGGCATGCAGGCGGCCTTCATCGACATCGGCCTGGAGCGGGCAGCCTTTATCCACGCGTCGGAGATTTCCCTGCGTGAAGGCTCGGCCGTAGAAACCATCAGCGCTCTGGTACACGAAGGCCAAAGCCTGGTGGTGCAGGTTACCAAAGACCCTATCGGTTCCAAGGGCGCGCGCCTGACCACGCAGTTGTCCATTCCCTCACGCTACCTGGTCTACATGCCCCGTACCTGCCACGTGGGCATTTCACTCAAGATCGAGGAAGAAGCCGAGCGCGAACGCCTCAAGCAGGTGGTCAGCGACTGCGTCGCCCAAGAGGGCATTCAGGAAGCGGGTGGCTTTATCCTTCGCACCGCGGCTGAAGGCGCGCGTGCCGAAGAGATTCTGATGGACATCCGCTACCTTCGCCGGCTCTGGGATCAGATTGCCGCGCAGATCAAGACAGTCGGCGCCCCCACGGTCATCTACGAAGACCTTGGCCTCGCGTTGCGTACCCTGCGTGACCTGGTCAACCCCAAGATCGAGAAGATCCGGATCGACTCTCGGGAAACCTTCCAGAAAACCATCCAGTTCGTGGCCGAACTGATGCCAGAGATCGCCGACCGGCTGGAGCATTACCCGGGCGAACGCCCCATTTTCGACCTGTATGCGGTAGAGGACGAGATCCAGCGTGCCCTGGAACGCAAGGTGCCGCTCAAGTCCGGGGGGTACCTGATTGTCGATCCTGCCGAGGCCATGACCACCGTCGACGTGAACACTGGCGCGTTCGTGGGGCATCGCAATCTGGAAGAAACCATCTTCAAAACCAACCTGGAGGCGGCCACCGCCATTGCCCGGCAGCTGCGCCTGCGCAATATCGGCGGCATTATCATCATCGACTTCATCGACATGGAAGATGAAGATCACCAGCGCCAGGTACTGCGTACCCTTGAAAAACAGCTCGAACGCGATCACGCCAAAACCAACATCATTGGCATCACCGAGTTGGGACTGGTGCAGATGACCCGCAAGCGCACCCGCGAGAGCCTTGAGCAGGTGCTGTGTGAGCCTTGTGCCTGTTGCCAGGGCAGGGGCAAGCTGAAAACCCCGGAGACCGTGTGCTACGAAATATTCCGGGAAATCCTGCGAGAGGCCCGCGCGTACCAGGCCGAAGGGTACAGGGTGCTGGCCAACCAGAAGGTGGTCGACCGGCTGCTGGATGAAGAGTCGGGCAACGTCGCCGAACTCGAAACCTTCATCGGGCGTACCATTCGCTTCCAGGTCGAGAGCATGTATTCGCAGGAACAATACGATGTGGTGCTGCTCTGAGTCATTTGCCTAACGGTACAAGGGTCCATCCATGGCGCGTTTGACACAGGTTGCAAGCGCGCTCGTTCGCTGGAGCCTTGGCGCGTGCGCCCTATGCCTGATCGTGCTGGCCCTTTATGTCAGCCTGGGGCGGCAGCTCCTGCCTATGGTCAGCGATTACCGCCCTGCCTTGGCCACAAAGGCCAGCCAGGCACTGGGCATGTCTGTCGCCATTGGCCGCCTCGATGGGGCATGGCGGGGGCTAGCCCCGGTGATTACCGCACGCGACATCACGCTGGGAAGCGGGGCCAGCGCCCTGCACATAGACCAGGTGCGCATCGTGCCGGGCCTGTGGCGTAGCCTGCTTAACCGCGCGCCGCATATCGCTACGCTCCAGGTCGAAGGCCTGCAAATGGCACTGGTACAGGCCGAAGACGGCCGTTGGGCTGTGCAAGGCTTGCCCACACCCAACGATGACGCCCCGTTCGACCCCGCCCAGGCCATTGCCCGGTTACGCCAGTTGGGCGAGCTGACCCTCCTGGAGAGCCAGCTCGTGCTCAAGCCTTGGCAACACGACCCGATGGCCTTTACATACGTGAGCATGAGCCTACGGTCACCCGCAGGTGAGGAGCGCCTGGACCTACGCCTGCACCTGCCTGATGGTAAGCCCATGGCGGCACAGGTACGTGCCCGGGTGCCAGGCGCAGACTGGCGCAATGCGGCCGTACAGGCCTACCTGAGCCTGCCTCAGAGCGACTGGGCCGCCTGGGTGCCGTCTAGCCTTCTGGGGCAATGGCATTTCAGTACGTTGCAGGTGGGAGGGGAGCTGTGGCTAAACTGGGCCCAGGCCCACGTGGAAAGCGCCGCACTACGGTTGAATGCCCCTCACCTGAAGGGCAGTGTGACCGGCCGGCCTGCCGCCGAGCTGAACGATGTGGCCCTCAGCGCCTGGGTAAACCGTGACGTTGATGGGTATAGGCTGATGGCGCAACCGCTGGCCCTGAGCGTGGGCCATGAGCACTGGGAAAGCCGCGTTCAGGCCAAGCAGGAGGGAGAAGCCTGGCAGGTCCAGGCCGACTGTGTGGCACTGGGCCCCCTGCTGCCGGTGCTGGATGCGTTCGCGCCCTGGCCAAATAAAGCCGCCCTGGCCGTGGACAGCCTCAAGCCCAGTGGTACGCTGCGCAACCTGCAACTTACCCTGCGCCCTAACGCTCAAGGGGATGGCCGCCTGTCCTTTGCCGCCAACCTCGATAAGGTGGCGTTCGAGCCTTACCACAGTGCCCCAGGCGCCGCCAATGTGAGCGGCAGCATCAGCGGCGATCTGGGGCGGGGCGAGCTGCTGCTGGACAGCGAGCAGTTCATGCTGCACCTGTGGCCCATCTTCAAGCAGCCTTGGCATTACCTAAGTGCCAAGGCTCGCCTGGGCTGGACGCTCAACAGCGAGGGCTTCAGCCTGGTGGCGCCTGTTATTCAGGTGCAGGGCGAAGAGGGCAAAATTGCCGCGGACTTCATGATCCGCCTACCCTTCGGCGACGGGCTGGAGCCCTACATGGACTTACGCGTAGGCCTGCGCGACGGCGACGGGCGTTACACCGCCAAGTACCTGCCTGAGGCGCTAAGCCCGCAGGTAGCAGAGTGGCTGCGCGGTGCAGTGCAGCAGGGCAAGGTCAACGAGGGGTATTTCCAGTACCAGGGCAGCCTAGCCCACGGTGCGCCGGACCACGCACGCAGCCTGACGCTGTTTTTCGATGTGAAGGACGCCACCTTGGCATTTCAGCCGGGCTGGCCTTCGGTCACCGGCATCGCTGGCAAGGTCGCGATCCAGGACGGTGATGTTCGCATCGATGCCAGCCACGGGCGCTTGTTGGACACGGCAGTGCGCGACGTGCAGGTACGCGTGCCTCATGCGCCAGAAGGGCAAGCGCCACGGCTTACGGTCAAAGGCGTGTTCGAGGGCCCCTTAAGCGACGGCGTGAAAATTCTCCAAACGGCCCCCATCGGAACAGGCGAGCTGTTTGCAGGGTGGCAGGGCGAAGGCCCGCTCAAGGGCACGGTTGACCTGGACATCCCCTTGGCCCACGGTGAAGTGCCGAAGGTGGGCGTAGAGTTCATCACCAGTGGCGCGCGCTTGAAGATCGCCAACCCTGAGCTTGAGCTGACCCAGCTTAAAGGGGCGTTCCGCTTTGATCTGGACAAGGGCCTGGCGGGCCAGGACGTGAGCGGGCAAGCACTGGGCAAGGCCTTCACCGCCACTTTGGGCGCCAATGGCAGTGCGGGCACGCCCTTGACCGATATCAAGGTAAATGGCCGCGTAGACGCGCAAACCCTGAGCCAGTGGTTGGGGTATCGCCAGCCCTTGCCTGCCAGCGGCGAATTTCCTTACCTGCTGAACGTGAGCCTGGGGCAGCGTAGCCAGTTGAGCGTGGAGTCAGACCTCAAGGGCGCAGTCATCGACCTTCCACCGCCGTACGGCAAGGCGGCCCAAGACGTGCGGCCTACACGCGTAGACCTTGACCTCCAGGGCGATACGCGTCAGCTGCGGGTGGCGTATACAAGCTTGGCCAGTTTTGTGTACCAACCGCCCGAGGGGCAATTCACTGCGCCATTGACCACCGGGCGTGGCGAGTTACGGGTCGGCAGCGGCGTAGCCAAGGTGCCAGACGCCTTGGGGCTGCGCGTGCGCGGCACACTGGACACCTTCGACCTCAAGGCGTGGCAAGCGGTACGCGAGCGTTATGTACCAGTGGCCGTACCCACTCCCGTGCCTACGGCCACTGGTACGCCTTCGGTTGCGCTTGCCAACGCACCCGCTACGGTGCCCACTGCCAGCCTGCTGAGCAGTATCGACGTGACAGTGGGGAGGCTCGATGCGTTAGGGCAAACCCTCGCCCAGGCGCGCGTGCGGCTGGACCGTGCGCCGGCGGCCTGGCAGTTGATTGTGGACAGCCAGCAGCTCACGGGCAGGGTGCTGGTGCCAGACCAGGCCGGTGCTGCGCTGGACATCGACTTGCAGGACGTACGGCTACCCGCACCTGCCCCGGTGGTCGCAGGGGCCGAAGAGCCACCCGAGGCGCCTGACCCGCTTGCAGACGTGGACCCGCACACCGTGCCTGCGGTGAATGTACAGGTCGCCCGCCTTTGGCAAGGCGAAGACCTAGTCGGTGCCTGGTCGTTGACACTGCGCCCCACTGGGCAAGGGCTGGCGCTGGACAACCTGAACCTTGGCCTCAAGGGCATGCAGTTGCAGGGCAATGGCAGCTGGGAAGGGGCGCCGGGGGCAACCAGCAGTTGGTTCAAGGGCAGCGTGCGGGGCGGTAACCTGGCCGATGTGCTCAAAGCCTGGCGCTTCGCACCTTCGGTCACCAGCCATGACTTTGCCCTGGATGTCGACGGCCGCTGGCCGGGCTCCCCGGCATGGGCCTCGCCCAAGCGGTATTCGGGGAGCCTGAGCGCTACCCTCAACCATGGCCAATTCGTTGAGATAGAAGGCGGCGCCCAGGCCCTTCGCGTCTTCGGGCTGCTGAACTTCAACGCCATTGGCCGGCGCCTGCGCCTGGACTTTTCCGACTTGCTGGGGCGTGGGCTGAGCTACGACAAGGTGACCGGGCAACTGGCGGCCAGTGAAGGGGTGTACGTCACGCGAACGCCCATTAAGCTCACCGGCCCCTCTAGCAACCTTGAACTCGATGGCACCCTGGACATGGCCGCAGACCGAGTAGATGCGCGGCTACGGGTCACGCTGCCGGTGAGCAACAACTTGCCGATGGCTGCGCTGATCGTAGGTGCTCCGGCGGTGGGTGGGGCGCTCTTCCTGGTGGATAAGCTGCTAGGCGACCGTGTATCGCGCCTGCTCAGTGTGAAGTATCGCCTGGAGGGCTCGCTCAAGGAGCCCAAGCTGAGTTTCGACCGGCCCTTCGACAAAAGCCGTTAATTGCGTCGATAGTTAGCCCAGTTAGGTGGAGTGGAGTAGGCTGTAAGCCTGTTTTGACAGGTAACCCGTTCCCCACGCAGGGTACCTACTGTAGTCGTCTCACCAGGCCGCGCCGAGCAGGCGAGCGGCCGTGAGCGTAGGCCAATGCCCGTGCATTGGCAGTTTTCCTCGCAGGGCGCATTGCGGCCTGCCTCTTTCGCGGAGTGAACATGAGCGAGATGTTATCTACGGTCAGCGCACAACTGTTAACCCCTGGCGAGCTGACCCTCGATAGCCTGGGCAGCGTGCTAGGTGAATTGGCAGGCCCCGGCATCGATGCGGCGGACTTGTACTTCCAAACGCAGATTTCCGAGTCTTGGGCATTGGAAGACGGCATCGTCAAAGAAGGTAGCTTCAATTTCGACCAAGGCGTCGGCGTGCGTGCCCAAGCCGGTGAGAAAACCGGCTTTGCCTACAGCAACACTATTACTCGCGAAGCACTGGGGCTCGCTGCGCAAGCGGCCCGGTCGATCTCCCGGGCAGGCCAGCAGGGCCAGGTGCAGGCGTTCAAGGCGCCGGCCGTGCAGCCACTGTATGCAGCCGATAACCCGCTGGACGTGATGTCTCGCGCCGAAAAAGTCGAGTTGCTCAAGCGTATCGACGCCTACACCCGTACCCTGGATACCCGTATCCAGCAAGTCACCGTGAGCATGGCCGGGGTGTGGGAGCGCGTGCTGGTAGCGGCCATGGATGGCAGCCTGGCCGCAGATGTCCGGCCGTTGGTACGGTTCAATGTCAGCGTAATCGTCGAGCAGAACGGCCGTCGCGAACGTGGCGGCCATGGGGGCGGTGCGCGCACCGACTACCGCTACTTCGTTGATGAAGAGCGCGCCATGGGGTATGCCCGTGAAGCCTTGCGCCAAGCCTTGGTCAACCTGGAAGCCCGGCCTGCACCGGCCGGTACGCTACCGGTGGTGTTAGGGTCGGGATGGTCGGGTGTGCTGTTGCACGAGGCCGTGGGCCATGGCCTGGAAGGGGACTTCAATCGCAAGGGCAGCTCCGCATACAGCGGCCGCATGGGCGAGCAGGTGGCTTCCAGCCTCTGCACCATCGTCGACGATGGCACCCTGGCAGGCCGGCGTGGCTCGCTCAGCGTGGATGACGAAGGTACCCGTACCCAATGCACCACGTTGATCGAGAACGGCATTCTCAAGGGCTACATGCAAGATAAGCTCAATGCCCGCCTGATGGGTGCGGCCGCTACGGGTAACGGGCGCAGGGAATCCTACGCGCACCTGCCGATGCCGCGCATGACCAATACCTACATGCTGGCTGGCGAGCAGGACCCTGCGGAAATCATCGCATCGGTCAAAAAAGGTCTGTACTGCGCCAACCTAGGTGGCGGCCAAGTGGATATCACCAGCGGCAAGTTCGTGTTCTCGACCAGCGAAGCCTACTTGATCGAGGACGGCAAGATCACCGCGCCGGTCAAAGGCGCTACCTTGATCGGCAACGGGCCTGAGTGCATGAGCCGGGTGTCCATGGTCGGTAATGACTTGTCGCTGGACAGCGGCGTGGGCACCTGTGGCAAGGATGGCCAGTCGGTACCCGTAGGCGTAGGGCAACCTACGCTCAAAATCGACGCCATTACCGTAGGCGGTACGGGCGCGTGAGCCAGGCCGTCGTCATTGTGTGCCTGCCTAGCGCAGGCCACGCACCTGCTCGTCCAGCTCGCGGATGTATTTGAAGATCTTGCGGCTCGCGGTCGGTGGCCGGTTATGCGTGGCCTCATGCTGCGCATGTCGAACCAGTGAGCGCAGTTGTTGCCGATCGGTGTCTGGGTACTGGATGACGAAGCTGTCCAATACGCTGTCGTCGCCACCAATTAACCGATCACGCCAGCGCTCGAGGTTATGGAAGCGTTCGTTGTATTGGCGAGTGGAAGCATCCACCTGGTCGAGCAATTCCAGGATGGCGTCGGTGTCTTGGTCACGCATCAGCTTGCCGATGAATTGCCTGTGGCGCTTGAGCGCCGCGTTTGCCGTGTGCTTAGGGGCTTCTTCCAGTGCGCGACGCAAGGGCTCCGTAAGGGGCAGTTTGGCGAGCAGGTCGGGTTTGAGCGTGGTCAAGCGCTCGCCCAGTTCAGTCAAGGCATGGAGTTCGCGCTTGACCTGTGTCTTGCTTTTTCCCTCACCGAGGGAGTCGTCGTATGAATCAACCATGGGGGCCGTCCGTTTATAAACGCCGCCATGATAACCAGTCGGGGGCCGATTGTCCGGCCCGGCCAGCGCAGGCCCTTGCCGCGATCCATCTTTGAAGTGTGGAGAAACCCATGAAAGCAGTCCAAAGCGTTGGTCCAGAGGCCCTGCCACTGCTCAAGCAGCAGGTTCAGGAGATCATTGCCGAAGCCCAGCGTCAGGGGGCCAGCGCCTGTGAAGTTGCAGTTTCCCTGGAGCAGGGGCTGTCCACGTCTATCCGTCAGCGCGAAGTCGAAACGGTCGAGTTCAACCGTGACCAAGGGTTTGGCATCACCTTGTACCTGGGGCAGCGCAAGGGCTCGGCCAGTACCTCTGCCAGTGGGCCGGACGCGATCCGGGAAACCGTCGCTGCAGCCTTGGCCATCGCCAAGCACACGTCCGAGGACGAAGCCGCCGGGTTGGCAGACGCCGACCTTATGGCCAATGAGTTGCCTGCCTTGGATTTGTACCACCCTTGGAACATCAGCCCCGAAGCCAGCATCGAGCTGGCCCTGGCCTGCGAGGCCGCAGCCTTCGACGCCGACCCGCTGATCCGCAATGCCGACGGCAGCCAGGTTACGACTCACCAAGGCTGCCGGGTCTATGGCAACAGCCATGGCTTTGTGGGCGGTTATGCTTCCACCCGTCATAGCCTGAGCTGCGTCATGATCGCTGAGAAAGACGGGCAGATGCAGCGCGACTATTGGTACGACGTGAACCGTGAAGGGCACCTGTTGGCGTCGCCCGAGTCCATCGGCCGTAAGGCGGCCGAACGTGCGGCGAGCCGCTTGGGTGCTCGTCCAGTCTCCACCTGCGAGGTGCCTGTGCTGTTTGCTGCTGAATTGGCGGGTGGCTTGTTTGGCAGTTTTCTCTCGGCGGTGTCTGGCGGCAACCTGTACCGCAAGTCATCCTTCCTTGAAGGCGCCATGGGCCAGCAGTTGTTCCCTGAATGGCTCACCCTCGACGAGCGCCCGCACCTGGCGCGGGCCCTGGGTAGCGCAGGCTTCGACGGGGACGGCCTGGCGACCAGGGCCAAACCTTTCGTAGAGGGGGGCAGGCTGGTGTCATATGTGCTTAGCACCTATTCCGGGCGCAAGTTGGGCATGCCCAGCACGGCCAACTCTGGCGGCGTGCATAACCTGTTCGTGACCCATGGCAATGAAGACCAGGCAGCGTTGATCCAGCGCATGGGCCGTGGCCTGCTGGTCACCGAACTCATGGGCAGCGGCCTGAACATGGTGACCGGGGATTATTCTCGGGGGGCGGCAGGGTATTGGATAGAGAACGGCGAAATCCAGTTTCCCGTTCAAGAAGTCACGATCGCCGGCAACATGAAAGACATGTTCAAGCAGATTCTGGCGGTGGGTAACGACTTGGAGCAGCGTAGCAACGTGCGCACCGGGTCGGTGCTGATAGAGCGCATGACCGTCGCCGGTAGCTAACCGGCGCTAAGCGGGCCGTTCAGCCTGTTTCATGAATCTATGTACCCGCTCCGGTTGCGTTGAGATTGATTATCAACTAATAGTCAGTCTCAACGAGTACGCAATACGTGCGTGCCTCTCAAGCGGAGCGGGCCATGGACCAATGGAAACGCACCATCCAACGCGCTAATGCCTTGTTTGCCCAAGGGCATTGGGTCGATGCGCGTGAATACTACCTTCAAGCCCTGGCGTTGGCTCAGATCCTGTTCGAGCGCTGGGCCGATGCCGAAGAGGCGGTCGCCGCCTTCGTGGTGTCTCATCACAACCTGGCAGACGTGCATTTGCGGTTGCTTCAGCCAGAAGAAAGCGCGGAGTATTTCTGCGCCGCGCATGAGCATTTACTGGTCACCGTCCGCCAACGAGCGCTTCCTTATGCCCTGCGGGACGCTGCGCTTCGTCACAGCAATCGCACCTATACGGAACTGCTGGGTTTCATCGCCGTCCATGGCGAATACCCCCGCACTACGAGTTTGCTCTCAAGTGCCATGGGCCAACAGTCGCGCCACACCGGCGCCCATCCGCGATACGGAGTCCACTGACATGCCCCATACCTTGCCTAGCCTGCCTTACGACTACAAAGCGCTGGAGCCTCATATCGATGCCCAGACGATGGAAATCCACCACACCAAGCACCACCAAACTTACATCAACAACCTCAATGCCGCGCTGGAAGGCACTGAGTACGCTGAAATGCCGGTTGAGGAGTTGATGGCCAAGCACGCTACCCTCGACGACAAACTCAAAGGCCCGGTAGCGAACAACGGCGGTGGCCATGCTAACCATTCGCTGTTCTGGAAAGTGATGACCCCCCAGGGCGGCGGCGCGCCGACAGGGAAGGTGAAGGATGCCATCGAGCAAGACGTAGGCGGCTTCGACGCGTTCAAGGAAGCCTTTACCAAGGCAGCGCTAAGCCGGTTCGGCAGCGGTTGGGCCTGGCTGAGCGTTACTCCCGAGAAAAAACTGGTAGTTGAAAGCACTGCCAACCAGGACAGCCCTCTGATGAAGGGCAACACCCCAATCCTGGGCCTGGATGTGTGGGAACATGCGTACTACCTGAAGTACCAGAACCGTCGTCCTGAGTACATTGGCGCATTCTTCAACGTGATCAATTGGCAAGAAGTTGAGAAGCGCTACGAAGCTGCCCTGCAGGCTGCCTGATTACCGTAAGCCTTCCTGGCGCCTATGGCTCCCTTGCCATGATGTGCTTGGGGGTCATAATCCCTGGGAGCTAACGGAGCTTAAGCGGAGTTGGCGAACAGCGTCCTGTTTGTTGTTCAGGAGGGCCTCATTCGCCAACTGCCGTTGGCTTCTACTCGCCTTCGTCGAATTTGTCATTGATGAGGTGTGCCAGCGCGTCCAGGGCCTCTTGGGCCTGCTCGCCTTCGGTATTCAGATGAATTTGCGTGCCTTTGCCGGCCGCTAACATCATTACCCCCATGATGCTTTTGCCATCGACCAGGCTGGCTTCCGTACGGCCTACACGCACCTGACAGGGGAAGCGCCCGGCAACGCCCACGAATTTGGCGGCGGCGCGTGCGTGCAAACCCAGCTTGTTAATGATGGTGATGTCGAGTGCGGGCATTACGCGAGGCGTCCTTGGGTTCAGGTGAGGTCCCGGTGGCGAACCTGGACATTATCGATGATCGGTTGCAGCTGCTTACCGAGCCGCTCGGTGATATAAACCGAGCGATGGTGCCCTCCTGTGCAGCCGATGGCAACCGTGACGTAAGCACGATTGTTGGCGGCAAACCGGGGAAGCCACTTCACCAGGTACGCGGCGATGTCTTGATACATTTCTTCGACATCTGGCTGAGCCGCCAAATAGTCGATCACAGGCTGCTCCAGGCCGGAGTGCTCACGCAGCTCTGGCCTCCAATAAGGGTTGGGCAGGCAGCGTACGTCAAACACCAGATCTGCGTCTGTGGGCATACCGCGCTTGAAACCAAACGATTCGATCAGGAAGGCCGTACCGGCCTCGGGCTTATTCAGCAAGCGCAGCTTCAGCGTGTCTCGCAACTGATACAGGTTCAGGTGCGTGGTGTTCACCTTGAGGTCTGCCAAATCCGAGATAGGACCAAGCAGGTGGCTTTCTGCGCGAATGGCCTCCGCAAGGGATCGATCTGCACTGGTTAGTGGGTGACGGCGACGGGTCTCGGAAAAGCGTTTGAGCAGCGTGTTTTCGTCTGCATCCAGAAAAAGCACGTCGCACTGGATATGTTTGTTGCGCACCTCCTCTAGCAGCTCGGGGAACCGCGACAGGTGACTGGGTAGGTTACGGGCGTCAATCGAGACTGCAACCAGGGGGCGTGCCAATTCGGTATGGATAATGGCGCGTTCGGCCAGCTCGGGCAGCAGGCCGGCTGGCAGGTTGTCGATGCAGTAGAAACCGTTGTCTTCGAGTACATCGAGTGCGGTGCTCTTGCCGGAGCCAGAGCGACCACTCACGATGACCAGGCGCATGTCAGGCGCCAGCCTGGGTGTCTAGCACCACCTGATAGAGGGCTTCGCCGGACTCCGCAGCCCGTAGGCGGGCGCGTACTTCCTTGCGATCCAGCATGCTAGCGATCTGGCGCAGCAGCTCCAGGTGGGCGTCTGTAGCGGCCTGAGGCACCAGCAGTACGAAAATAAGGTCTACCGGTGCGCCGTCGATGGCGTCGAAGTCTACTGGCGCCTGCAAATGCAACAGCGCGCTCATGGGTGCTTCGCACTTGGCTAAGCGACAGTGGGGGATAGCGATACCGTTGCCAAAGCCCGTGGAGCCGAGTCTTTCTCTGGCGAGAAGTGCTTCGAATACGGTTTGCTGGTCAGCACCCGGAAGGTCCTTGCTGATGAGCCCTGCGATGTGTTCGAGGACGCTTTTTTTACTGCCTCCCGACACGTTCACGCAGGAACGGCCGGGGGTCAGGATGTTTTCTAGTCGGATCATTGGGGGCTCAGCGAGCGGCGGCACCTTGGAGGTGGCTCTGCTGTTTTTCCTTATACTTGAGCAATTGCCGGTCAAGTTTGTCAGTGAGGAGATCGATTGCAGCGTACATGTCGTCGTGCTTGGCTTCAGCGAACACATCCGACGTAGGGACGCGGATGGTAGCTTCAACCTTTTGCATCTGCTTGTCGACCTCCATGATGACCTGAACGCTGGTGATCTTGTCGCAGTGCCTTTGAAGCTTGGCAAGTTTTTCGGTCACGTAACTGCGCATGGCGTCGGTCACATCTAGCTGATGGCCACTGATGTTCACTTGCATACCGCTTCTCCTTATTGCCAGGGCATAAAGAGGCAGGTGTGGTACCTGCCACTGAAACGCTGGTGGCACCCCAGGCGAATGCTCAATGCCCAGGCCAGGTTACATCAGCCGCTTGCGTTCGCTCGACGGCGCGATCCCAAGAGACTCGCGGTACTTGGCGACTGTGCGACGTGCTACCTGAATGCCTTGTGCCTCCAGTAAACCAGCGATCTTACTGTCACTCAATGGCTTTTTCGGATTTTCCGCAGCGACCAGTTTTTTGATGATCGCGCGGATGGCTGTGGATGAGCATTCACCGCCTTCCGAGGTGCTGACGTGGCTTGAGAAAAAGTATTTCAGTTCGTATATGCCGCGGGGGGTGTGCATATATTTTTGAGTGGTCACCCGTGAAATAGTGGATTCATGCATGCCCACTGCTTCGGCGATATCGTGCAACACCAAGGGTTTCATGGCTTCGTCACCGTAGTCCAAAAAGCCACGCTGATGCTCCACGATCTGAGTGGCCACTTTCATCAGCGTTTCGTTACGGCTCTGCAGGCTCTTGATGAACCAGCGTGCTTCCTGCAGCTGATTGCGCATAAACGTGTTATCGGCACTGCTGTCGGCGCGGCGCACGAAGCCTGCATACTGGGCATTCACCCGCAGGCGCGGCACAGACTCCTGGTTAAGCTCTACCAGCCAGCGATCACTGTCCTTGCGCACGATCACGTCGGGCACGACGTATTCAGGCTCGCTGGACTCGATCTGTGAGCCCGGACGGGGATTGAGGCTCTGTACGAGTTCGATGACCTGCCGAAGCTCGTCTTCCTTGAGCTTCATGCGCCGCATCAGTTGGCTGTAGTCGCGGCCGCCCAGCAGCTCGATGTATTCGGTCACCAGCCGTTGCGCTTCGGCAAGCCAAGGCGTTTTTGCGGGCAGTTGCCTCAGTTGGAGCACCAGGCACTCACTCAGGCTTCGCGCACCGATACCGGCAGGCTCGAATTGCTGGATGCGCCGCAGTACGGCCTCGACCTCATCGAGTTCGATGTCCAGTTCGGGATCGAAGGACTGGCACACCTCTTCGAGGGTTTCCTCGAGATACCCCTGGTTGTTGATGCAATCGATCAGGGTGACTGCGATCAAGCGGTCGTTGTCCGACATGGGCGCGAGGTTGAGCTGCCATAGCAAGTGGCTTTGCAGGCTTTCACCCACCGAAGTGCGGGTGGTGAAGTCCCAGTCGTCATCCTCGCCACTGGAGGAGCTGTTGGTGCTGCTCTGGTAGATATCTTCCCAGGCAGTATCCACCGGCAGGTCATCCGGGATTCGTTCGCTCCAGTCACCTTCTTCGCTGCTGCTGCTTTCGGGGGCAGGTGAGCTTTCCTGGAAGTTGGCCTCCTGAAACGCGGGCTCCTGGTTTTCGGCAGGGCTGTTGTGCTCTACCTTATCTGCCAGCGGGTCTGCGTTATCGAAGTCGTCGCCTTCTTCCTGGCGTTCGAGCATGGGATTGGACTCAAGCGCCTCCTGGATTTCCTGCTGAAGGTCCAGGGTAGATAGCTGGAGAAGGCGGATGGCCTGTTGCAACTGCGGCGTCATCGTCAGTTGCTGGCCCATTTTAAGGACAAGCGATGGTTTCATGGCGTGAGCTTGACACCTTGATTGCCGGCGCTAAGCGCCATCCATAGCAAGCGCCTGGAAAAGGCGCCCGAATTTAAGCAAATTATATGCCTGAAACCGGGGCATTTGCCTAGGGGTTTTACATTTACAGCCTGAACTCGTGCCCCAAGTACACTTCCTTTACCAGTTCATTGGCAAGGATAGTGGCTGAATCGCCTTCGGCAATCAATTGGCCATCATTCACGATGTAGGCGATTTCACAAATATCGAGCGTCTCACGCACGTTGTGGTCGGTGATAAGCACCCCGATACCTTTCGCTTTGAGGTGATGAATGATCTGCTTGATATCGCCTACCGAGATAGGGTCCACGCCTGCGAAGGGTTCGTCCAGGAGGATGAACTTGGGTGAGGTTGCCAGCGCCCTGGCGATCTCGACGCGCCGCCGCTCGCCACCGGACAGGCTCATGCCAAGGTTGTCCCGGATGTGGGTGATGTGAAACTCCTGCAGCAGGCTCTCCAAGGCCTTGCGTCGGCCTGGGCTGTCCAGGTCTTTGCGGGTTTCCAGGATTGCCATGATGTTATCGGCTACCGACAGCTTGCGGAAGATGGACGCTTCCTGCGGCAGGTAGCCGATACCTGCACGAGCACGGCCATGCATGGGCTGGTGGCTGACGTCCAGGTCGTCGATAAGCACGCGTCCCTGGTCGGCCTGTACCAGGCCCACGATCATGTAAAAGCAGGTGGTTTTGCCGGCGCCGTTAGGCCCCAGCAGCCCAACGATCTGCCCACTTTCAATGGACAGGCTAACGTCCCTGACCACCTGACGACTTTTGTAGCTCTTGGCAAGGTGCTGAGCCTTCAACGTAGCCATTACTGCGCCTTCTGCGGCTGGTCGGTTTTCTTTTTCGGCTGGATGACCATGTCGATCCGTGGGCGAGGCGCGGTGACCTTGCTGCCCGTGGCGCGACCGGCATTGACCACCTGCTTGACGGTGTCGTAAACGATCTTCTCGCCTTCGGAGGTGTTGCCGTCGTTGATGACCTTGGCTTTGTCTACCAGCACGATGCGGTTTTGAGCCGCGAAGTACTGGATCGTCACGGCATAAGCTTGCACGATGGGCTTGTCCGCGGCGGGTTTCTGTTCGTAATACGCCAGGTTACCCACAGCCGTGAATACGTCTACGTCGCCCGTTGCATTTCGGGTAACCGTTACCTTGTTGCCGGTGATTTTCATCGACCCCTGGGTAATGATCACGCCGCCGGTGTACACGGCAACGCCCTGCTTATCATCGAGCTGGGCATCATCGGACTGGATGTGAATGGGTTGGTCCCTGTCGGTAGGCAGCGCCAAGGCGTTCACGCTTCCCAGTACCGCGCCCAGGCCAAGCAGGAAGGGGAGGGTTTTAACGAGCCTCATACTGTCCTCTTACGGTGGACAGCAAGTGGATCTTGCTGTCGTTCAAATACGCTTTCATTCCCTTGGCAGTCGTTACGCCACCGGCGCCCTCGATTCTAACGTCTCGGTCGGTCTGCGCATATTGCTTCTGTGGAAAGACTGTAGCGCGCGACGTGGTAATCACGGTCGTGCGGTTTTGCTGGTCGATACGATTGAGGCGAACGGCGTCGATCAGCTCAACCTCGCTACCATCAGGATTGACCTCGGCGCGATCGCTGCGCACGTGCCAGGGCAGGGGTGTGCCGCGGTAGATGTCCATCACCGGCGCAGTGACATGAGTGACCTCACTGGTCTTGAGGTGCTCCACCTTGTCAGCGGTCATTTCATATTGTCGGCTGCCGTCTGGCAGGTACTGTACGGTGTGGGCATTGATCGCATAGTAGTCGATCGTGCCTGCATCCACGCTAGCCTTCGGGTTGTGGAGGAACCGCTCAGGGCTGAGGTTCCAGTAGCCCACGGCAATCAGCAGTGCGGCGAGCACCGTGGCAGTTGCCAGCGTAAGGAGCTTTCGGTTTTGCATTGGTCAACCTACAGGTAATGGTTCAACGCGGCATCCAGGTTACCCTGCGCTCGCATGATCAGCTCGCAATACTCACGAGCGGCGCCTTCGCCACCCCTGGCCTGCGTGACCCCATGGGCATGCCGACGCACGAAATCGTTGGCATTGGCCACGGCCATGCCCAGGCCTACTCGGCGCATCACGGGCAAGTCTGGCAAGTCGTCACCCAGGTGCGCGACCTGGTCATAGGACAGGTGTAACTGCGCCAGGAGTTCATCGAGCACGACGAGTTTGTCCTCACGGCCTTGGTACAGGTGGGGAATGCCCAGATTACGGGCTCGCCGCTCAGTGGCGGGGCTGTTTCGGCCACTGATGATTGCGGCGGTCACCCCCGACGCCATGAGCATTTTGATGCCCTGGCCGTCGAGCGTATTGAACGCCTTCATTTCCGAGCCGTCTTCAAGAAAGTACAGGCGGCCATCGGTAAGTACGCCATCGACGTCGAAGATAGCCAGTTTGATGCGGCTCGCTCGCTCCAGGAGGGCACGATCCATTACACAACCCCTGCGCGAAGAAAATCATGCATGTTGACCGCGCCTATGGGCTGGTTCTGTTCGTTGACCACTACCAGGGCACCTATTTTATGATCTTCCATTATTTTCAGGGCCTGGGCTGCAAGCATGTCCGGTGTGACGGATTTGCCATTGACAGTCATCACCTGCTCGATGGGCGTGCGGTGCACGTCCAGGTTGCGGTCCAGGGTTCGGCGGAGGTCGCCGTCGGTGAAGACGCCTGCCAGGGCGCCGTTTTCTTCAAGTACCACCGTCATGCCCAGCCCTTTGCGGGACATTTCAAGCAGCGCTTCCTTGAGCAATGTGCCTCGGCGAACGGCGGGCAGCCCGGCGCCGCTGTGCATCAGTTGCTCTACCTTGAGCAGCAGGCGGCGGCCCAGCGCACCACCTGGATGGGAAAACGCAAAATCTTCCGCAGTGAAGCCGCGGGCCTCAAGCAATGCCACGGCCAGGGCGTCACCCAGCACCAAAGCGGCAGTGGTAGACGACGTAGGTGCCAGGTTGAGCGGGCAGGCCTCGTGCTGCACACGTGCGTCGAGGTTGACCTCTGCCACGTTTGCCAAGGTAGACTCCGGATTGCCCGTCAGGCTGATCAGCCGAATACCCAGGCGCTTGATCAGCGGGAGCAAGGTGAGGATCTCGGCCGTGGTGCCCGAATTGGACAGGGCCAGCACGATGTCATCGGGCGTGATCATGCCCATGTCGCCATGGCTGGCTTCGGCAGGGTGCACGAAAAACGCGGGGGTGCCAGTACTGGCAAGCGTGGCGGCAATCTTGCGTGCGATATGGCCCGATTTGCCCATGCCCATCACAACGACCCGGCCGTTGCTGGCCAGGATCATTTCGCAGGCGTGAACGAAGTCTGCGTTTATATGCGCGAGCAAGCCTTCTACGGCCTTCATCTCAAGGCCGATGGTGCGTTGCGCCGACTGAATAAGGTCGCGGGTTTGATTCATTCGAGGCAAGTCGGTCTGAAGAAAAGGCCGGGATTATATCTGGATTGCCAGAGTCGCGCACGGACCAGAACGCCTAAAGTCAATAGGGCAACCACACCGTCATGGCCACCTGCTAGCGAGGCGGTTCACTGTTCAACCCGTGGTGGTATAGTGCGCCGCTTGCCAAACGAGCCGGGAGTGTGCCCCGGCCTCTACCCCGCACGTCTGATGGGTGTGTCGCATCGTAAGGAGAACGAATGAGTGCCGAACACGCCTACGCCGTCGAGCTGAAGGACGTTACCTTCAAGCGCGGCGCGCGCACTATTTTCCAGAACGTAGATATTCGCATACCCCGTGGCAAGGTCACTGGCATCATGGGCCCGTCGGGCTCTGGCAAGACCACGCTGCTGCGGTTGATGGGCGCCCAGCTGCGCCCACTCAGTGGCGAGGTGCTGGTTAATGGGCAGAACCTGCCCAAGCTCTCGCGCAGCGACCTGTTCGATGCCCGCAAACACATGGGCGTGCTGTTTCAGAGTGGCGCCTTGTTCACCGACCTGGATGTCTTCGAAAACGTCGCCTTCCCCTTACGGGTGCACACCGATCTGCCCGAAGAAATGATCCGAGACATCGTGCTCATGAAGCTTCAGGCAGTCGGGTTGCGCGGTGCGATCGAGCTGATGCCCGATGAGCTGTCCGGCGGCATGAAGCGCCGCGTAGCCCTGGCCCGGGCCATCGCCATGGACCCGCAGATCCTCATGTACGATGAGCCTTTCGTAGGGCAGGACCCTATCGCCATGGGCATGCTGGTGCGGCTTATCCGGCTGCTTAACGATGCGCTGGGCATTACCAGTATCGTGGTTTCCCACGACCTGGCAGAAACCGCGAGTATCGCGGACTACCTGTATGTGGTGGGCGACACTCAAGTGCTCGGCCACGGCACGCCAGCGGAACTGATGGCCTCGGATAACCCTCGTATTCGTCAGTTCATGAAGGGTGAGGCCGATGGGCCTGTCCCGTTTCATTTTTCCGCGCCAGCCTTGGCCGATGATTTTCTAGGGAGGCGCTGATGCGGCATACATCGTTGTTGGAGCGCATTCGCCGGCTTGGGCAATCGGCCGTCGACGTGGTCGGTGGGCTAGGGCGCGCTACCTTGTTCCTGGGCCATGCGCTATTCAGCCGTGGAGGGTTGTCAGGCGGGTTTTCGCTGCTGATTCGCCAGCTGTACTCGGTGGGCGTGCTGTCGCTGGCGATCGTTGTGGTGTCAGGCGTCTTCATCGGGGGCGTGCTGTCGCTTCAGGGGTTCAGCATCCTGGCGAAGTATGGGTCTGAACAAGCCGTTGGGCAGATGATCGCATTAACCCTGCTTCGCGAGTTGGGCCCTGTGGTAACTGCCTTACTGTTCGCCGGGCGTGCAGGCTCAGCGCTGGCTGCCGAGATCGGCAACATGAAGGCTACCGAACAGCTGTCGAGCCTGGAAATGATCGGCGTCGATCCGCTCAAGTACATCATTGCCCCACGGCTCTGGGCCGGTTTCATATCCCTGCCAGTGCTGGCTGCAATGTTCAGTGTGGTCGGCATCTGGGGGGGGTCATGGGTAGCGGTTGACTGGCTGGGCGTTTACGAAGGTTCGTTCTGGGCCAACATGCAGAACAGCGTGAGCTTCACCGAAGATGTGCTCAACGGCGTCATCAAGAGCGTCGCGTTCGCCTTTGTCGTGACATGGATTGCCGTATACCAAGGCTACGATTGCGACCCCACCTCCGAAGGGATCAGCCGTGCGACCACGCGCACGGTGGTGTACGCCTCCCTGGCGGTGCTAGGGCTCGACTTTATTTTGACTGCTTTGATGTTTGGAGATTTCTAATGCAAAACCGCACCCTGGAAGTCGGTGTCGGCCTGTTCTTGTTGGCCGGCATCCTTGCCCTGCTGCTGCTGGCCCTTCGGGTAAGCGGGCTGTCGCCCAGTTCGGCCCACGACACCTACAAACTTTATGCGTATTTTGACAATATCGCTGGGCTTACGGTCAGATCAAAAGTGACCATGGCCGGGGTAACGATTGGCAAGGTGACAGCGATCGATCTGGACCGCGACACCTTCACTGGCCGCGTCACGATGCAGCTCGACCAAAGCGTTGATAACCTGCCAACCGATTCCACTGCCTCGATCCTCACCGCCGGGCTGTTAGGCGAGAAGTATATTGGTGTGAGTGTCGGTGGCGAGAGCGCCGTGCTTAAAGACGGTCAGACGATCCACGACACCCAGTCGTCGCTGGTACTTGAAGACCTGATCGGTAAATTCTTGCTCAATAATGTGAGCAAAGAGGCGAAATAAGGAGTTTCCATGATAGTCATTCTGCGTCGAGCGTTGCTCACCCTGCTGTTGGCGATGCCGCTGTTGGGCCATGCCGCTACCGCTACCCCAGCGCATGACCTGGTGCAAAAAACTACCCAGGAGCTGCTTGCGGACCTGGACGCCAATCGCGAACAGTACCGTACCAATCCTTCAGCCTTTTACGATGCCCTCAACCGTATCGTTGGCCCGGTAGTCGACGCCGACGGCATTTCTCGCAGCATCATGACGGTGAAATATTCGCGTAAGGCCACCCCTGATCAGATGGCCCGCTTCCAGGAAAATTTCCGTCGCAGCCTGTTCCAGTTCTATGGCAATGCCTTGCTTGAATACAATAACCAAGGCATCACTGTAGGCGCGCCCAAAGATGAAAGCGGGGACCGTACCTCCGTGGACATGCAAGTGAAAGGCACCAATGGTGCGGTATATCCTGTGTCCTACACGCTGGAGAAAGTAGCTGGCCAGTGGAAGGTGCGTAACGTGATCGTTAACGGTATCAACATTGGCAAACTGTTCCGCGATCAATTCGCCGATGCGATGCAGCGCAATGGCAATGACCTGGACAAAACCATCAACGGTTGGGCTGGCGAAGTGGCCAAGACCAAGGAAGCTGCAGGGAGCAAGATCCCTCAGGGCCAGCCATGAGTCTGGCAAGTGTGAGCCTGGTGGAGGGCCACCTGCAGCTTAACGGTGTACTGGATTACCGCACCGGTACCCAGCTGCGAGAGCAAGGCAAAGCCTTGGTTTCTCAGGTGCAGGGCACAGACGTGATCGTAGACTGCGCTGGCGTAGAACGCGCCAGCAGCGTGGGTATTTCATTGTTGTTAGCCCTTAGCCGGGATGCAAGGGGCGCAGGCAAGGTGCTTAAGGTCCGTGCCTTGCCTCGTGAGCTTTCCCAGATCGCGGACGTGTGTGGCGTTTCTCCGCTGCTCTCCAGCGTTTAGCCGCGCTGGGCCACGCTGCCGGCTAGCAGTTCATCCCTACGCTGCATGATTCACTATCTGCCCTACGCGCTGCCGCTCGCAGCGGTGGGGCTTTTTTTGTATGATGACCGGCCCGTGCGCGCAGGGCGCCGATCGAGGTTTAGCATGCAGGCCCTAGAAGTTAAACGCTTTCTTGAAGCGAAGCTGCCCCACGTTCAGGTGGAAGTCGAAGGCGAAGGCTGTAACTTCCAATTGAATGTCATCAGCGACGAAATCGCCGCGCTGAGCCCGGTCAAGCGCCAGCAGCAGGTTTACACGCACCTGAACCCGTGGATTGCCGATGGCAGTATCCATGCCGTCACCATGAAATTTTTCACCCGCGCAGCCTGGGCTGAGCGCACCTGAGCCACAGGCTTCGAGAGTGTTATGGATAAACTGATTATTACTGGCGGCGCTCGTCTCAATGGCGAGATCCGCATCTCCGGCGCGAAGAACTCAGCCTTGCCGATTCTTGCCGCCACCTTGCTGGCCGATGGCCCGGTAACCGTAGCGAACCTGCCGCACCTGCACGACATCACCACCATGATCGAGCTGTTCGGGCGCATGGGCATCGAACCGGTGATAAACGAAAAGCTGGCCGTGGAAATCGACCCCCGCACCATCAAAACCCTGGTTGCGCCGTACGAGCTGGTAAAAACCATGCGTGCCTCGATCCTGGTGCTAGGCCCCATGGTGGCGCGCTTTGGCGAGGCCGAAGTGGCCCTGCCAGGCGGCTGTGCCATTGGTTCACGCCCGGTAGACCTGCACATCCGAGGCCTTGAGGCCATGGGTGCGCACATCGACGTAGAAGGCGGCTACATCAAGGCCAAGGCGCCTGAAGGCGGCTTGCGTGGCGCCAACTTCTTCTTCGATACCGTGAGCGTCACCGGCACCGAAAACATCATGATGGCGGCGGCCCTGGCCAAGGGCCGTACCGTACTGCAGAACGCGGCACGTGAGCCCGAAGTCGTCGACCTCGCCCAGTTCATCAATGCCATGGGCGGTAATGTCCAGGGTGCGGGTACCGATACCATCACCATCGATGGCGTCGAGCGCTTGCATTCGGCTACCTACAAAGTGATGCCGGACCGCATCGAGACAGGCACCTACCTGGTGGCTGCGGCCATCACCGGTGGCCGAGTCAAGCTCAAGGACACCGATCCGACCATTCTCGAAGCGGTGCTCGACAAACTGCGCGAAGCGGGTGCGGAGGTTACCACCGGCAGCAACTGGATCGAGCTGAACATGCATGGCAAGCGTGCTCGTGCAGTCAACCTGCGCACCGCGCCGTATCCTGCGTTCCCTACCGACATGCAGGCGCAGTTCATTTCCCTGAACGTCGTGGCCGAGGGCGTGGGCGCAGTGATCGAAACCGTGTTCGAAAACCGCTTCATGCATGTGTACGAGTTGCTGCGCATGGGCGCGCAGATCATGGTCGAAGGTAACACTGCCGTGGTTACGGGTGTAGATGGCCTCAAGGGTGCCCCAGTCATGGCCACCGACCTGCGAGCCTCTGCCAGCCTCGTGTTGGCCGCACTGGTCGCCGAGGGCGATACGCTCATCGACCGCATCTACCACATCGACCGTGGTTACGAGTGCATCGAAGAGAAACTGCAAATGCTGGGCGCTAAGATTCGCCGCGTGCCGGGCTAACGATCATGGCCGGGTTCGCCTGGCCACTTTGTTGAATAGGGATTCGCTTCTCCCATGCTGACCATCGCGCTGTCCAAGGGCCGCATCCTCGACGACACACTGCCATTGCTGGCGGCTGCGGGCATCGTGCCCACCGAGAATCCGGACAAAAGCCGCAAGCTCATCATCCCCACCACTCAGGATGACGTTCGCTTGCTGATCGTACGTGCCACCGACGTGCCTACCTATGTAGAGCATGGCGCTGCCGACCTGGGTGTGGCGGGCAAGGATGTTCTTATGGAGTATGGCGGTCAGGGACTCTACGAACCCCTCGACCTGAAAATCGCGTGCTGCAAGCTCATGACCGCAGGTGCCATCGGCGCGCCTACGCCAAAGGGCCGTCTACGTATCGCCACCAAATTTGTCAACGTTGCCAAGCGCTACTACGCCGAGCAAGGCCGCCAGGTCGATATCATCAAGCTCTATGGTTCCATGGAGTTGGCGCCACTGGTGGGTTTGGCCGACAAGATCATCGACGTGGTCGACACTGGCAACACGCTGCGTGCCAACGGCCTGGAGCCCCAGGACTTGATCGCGACCATCAGCTCCCGGCTGGTGGTGAATAAAGCCTCCATGAAAATGCAGCACGGGCGTATCCAGGCTTTGGTTGATAGCCTGCGCCAGGCCGTGGATGCCCGACACCCTGATTAACCTTCCCCTGCGTGGCGCTCTTGCCGCGCTTCGCTATCCGCGCCATAGGTAAATTCAGCCCTATAAGCGCGATAGCCCTGATAAATTATCCGTCCTGTTCCACTGCCCATCGATTGAGGCTAGCCATGACCGTACCGACCGCCATCCGCCGACTTGACGCCACAGCTCCGGACTTCGCGCGGCATCTGGATCATCTGCTGAGCTGGGAAAGCGTTTCCGATGATGCGGTCAACGGCCGCGTACTGGAAATTATCCAGGCGGTGCGGGAGCGCGGTGATGCTGCCTTGGTGGAGTACACGCAGCGCTTCGACGGCTTGCTGGTTGCTAGCATGGCCGAGCTTATTTTACCCAGGGCTCGCCTGGAGCAAGCGCTCACACGCATTACCGGCGAGCAGCGCGAGGCGCTGGAAATGGCTGCAGAGCGTGTGCGCAACTACCACGAAAAGCAGAAGCAGGACTCCTGGCGCTACACCGAAGCCGATGGCACGGTGCTTGGCCAGCAGGTTACGCCGCTGGACCGAGCCGGGCTCTACGTACCCGGCGGTAAGGCCAGCTACCCGTCATCGGTCTTGATGAATGCCATTCCCGCCAAGGTGGCAGGCGTGCGTGAAGTGGTCATGGTGGTACCTACGCCGCGTGGCGAGGTAAATGAGCTGGTACTGGCTGCTGCCTGCATTGCCGGCGTAGACAGGGTGTTCACCATTGGTGGGGCGCAAGCCGTCGCAGCATTGGCCTACGGTACCGAAAGCGTGCCAGGGGTGGATAAAATCGTCGGCCCAGGCAACATCTATGTGGCCACGGCCAAGCGTCATGTGTTTGGCCAGGTAGGGATCGACATGATCGCTGGCCCCTCTGAGATTCTCGTGGTGTGCGATGGCGGCACCGACCCGGACTGGATCGCCATGGACCTGTTCTCCCAGGCCGAACACGATGAAGATGCTCAGGCTATTCTGGTGAGCCCCGATCAGGCGTTCCTGGATCGTGTGGCGCAAAGCATCGACACGCTGTTGCCTACCCTGGAACGTGCCGACATCATTCGCACCTCGCTGAACAACCGCGGTGCGCTCATCAAGGTGGCCGACATGACTCAGGCCATTGAAGTGGCCAATCGTATCGCCCCCGAGCACCTTGAGCTGTCGGTCGAAGACCCACAGGCCTGGCTGCCTTCAATTCGGCACGCCGGCGCGATCTTCATGGGCCGGCACACCAGCGAGGCGCTAGGCGACTATTGCGCAGGCCCCAACCATGTGCTGCCCACGTCTGGCACCGCGCGCTTCTCATCACCCCTGGGCGTGTATGACTTCCAAAAGCGCTCGTCCATCATTTACTGCTCGGAGCAGGGTGCGTCTGTACTGGGGCGCACCGCGTCAGTCCTGGCCCGTGGTGAATCCCTGAGCGCCCACGCGCGTAGTGCTGAATACCGGATCAAGGAAGCCTGACATGAGCAAATTCTGGAGCCCCTTCGTCAAGCAGCTGGTGCCCTATGTACCAGGCGAGCAGCCCAAGCTGACCAATCTGGTCAAGCTCAACACTAACGAAAACCCCTATGGCCCCTCGCCGTTGGCACTGGAAGCCATGCGAGCAGAAGTAGGCGACAACCTGCGCCTTTATCCAGACCCTAACGGGGATAGGCTCAAACAGGCAGTGGCCGCGTTTTATAACGTAACGCCCGCCCAGGTGTTTGTAGGCAACGGTTCGGACGAAGTACTGGCACATATCTTCCACGGGTTGTTCCAGCAGTCGCAACCGCTGCTGTTCCCCGACATCAGCTACAGTTTTTACCCTGTGTATTGCGGCCTGTACGGGATCGAATTCGAACAGGTGCCGCTCGACGATGATTTCCAGATCGACCCCCGCGATTACGCAAGGCCCAACGGCGGTATCATTTTCCCTAACCCCAACGCCCCCACCGGCTGCCTGCTGCCATTGACGGCCATCACGCACATCCTTGAAGCGAACCCGGATTCGGTCGTGGTGGTAGATGAAGCCTATATCGACTTCGGTGGGGATACCGCCATTGATCTCGTAGGCCAGTATCCCAATTTGCTGGTGACCCAAACCCTGTCCAAGTCCCGCTCGCTGGCGGGGCTGCGCGTGGGGTTGGCCGTGGGGCACCCTGATCTGATCGAGGCGCTGGAGCGGATAAAAAACAGTTTCAACTCCTACCCGGTGGACCGGATCGCCCTGGCAGGCGCCGCCGCCGCGTTCGAGGACCGCGCCTGGTTCGACCATACCCGTCAGCAGGTGATCGCAGAGCGGGAGCGGTTGACGGCAGAGCTGGAGCAGCGTGGCTTCATCGTGCTGCCTTCGGGCGCGAACTTTGTGTTTGCCCGTCATCCCGACCGTGACGCTGGCGAGATTGCTGCTCAGTTGCGTGAGGCCAACGTGATCGTGCGTCACTTCAAACAAGGGCGGATCGCACAGTTCCTGCGCATCACCGTAGGTACGCCGGAGCACAGCCAGGCACTGCTAAGCGCACTCTAGGTGAGGTGCGCTTGGTAAGCGCTTCATTCCCCTTCCTTAGGTGTCGCCGCTGGCGCAGGCGGCGGCCTCAAGCCGATTTCAGCGGTGAGCTTCAGGGTTTTGCCGTTACGCATCACCTCGATACCGATCTTGTCGCCTGGCTTGGTGCGTGCCACCTGGTTCATGGATTTGCGGCCATCAGCGGCGGGCGCGTTATTGATGCTTAAAATCACGTCGCCCAGTTGCAGGCCTGCCTTTTGCGCCGGGCCGTCACGGAAAATCCCTGCAACCACGATTCCAGGCCGGTCTTTGAGGCCAAAGGACTCGGCCAGGTCGTCAGTGAGCGGCTGCACTTCGATACCTAGCCAGCCACGGATGACCTGCCCATGTTCGATGATGGACTTCATCACCTCCAATGCCAGTTTGGTTGGAATGGCAAAGCCGATGCCTTGTGAGCCGCCAGACTTGGAGAAAATAGCGGTATTGATGCCGGTCAGGTTGCCGTTGGCATCGACCAGGGCGCCACCAGAGTTGCCAGGGTTGATGGCAGCGTCGGTCTGGATAAAGTCTTCATACGTATTCAGGCCGAGTTGGTTACGGCCCGTGGCACTGATAATTCCCATGGTCACGGTCTGGCCCACGCCGAACGGGTTGCCGATGGCCAAGGCCACATCACCGATGCGCAGGTTGTCAGAGCTGCCAATGGTGATGGCAGGAAGGTCCTTGAGGTCTATTTTCAGCACCGCCAGGTCTGTTTCGGGGTCACTGCCGATGACCCGGGCAATGGTTTCGCGGCCATCCTTGAGGGCCACTACGATCTGGTCCGCTCCAGCAGTAACGTGGTTGTTGGTGAGCAGGTAGCCCTCGGGGCTCATGATAACGCCTGACCCCAGGCTGGATTCCCAGCGCCGCTGGCGCGGTAGGTTGTCGCCGAAAAACCGCCGAAACTGCGGATCTTCGAACATGGCCTGGGACGACTTGTTCACCACCTTGGTGGTGTACAGGTTGGCCACGGCCGGCGCTGCCAAGGTGACTGCGCTGGCATAGGACACCGGCCCCTGAGTCACGGTCGTGGATTGAGGCGCCTGCTGCAAGTTGACGTCTTGGCTGGGCAGCCCCACCCATTCTGGAAAGCGTTGGATAATCAGCAATGCGACAAGAATGCCAGTCAGCAGCGGCCAACTGAAATAACGCAAGGCAATGGGCATTAGAGGGTCCTGGCAAGGCTGGAGGGATGCGGCGTTTTCACACGCCTGGGCGCAGCTCATAATGGGCGCCATTATACGAGCGCTTTGGCGTCCGCAAACTGCCTTTCTGGAGAGTTTTATGGCTGTATCGCTCAATACCCTGGTAGAGGAAGCCGATCGCTTTCTAGGTAGTGCTGCCATTGCCGATTACTGCCCCAACGGCTTGCAGGTAGAGGGGCGGCCCCAAGTGCGCCGTATCGTCAGTGGGGTCACCGCAAGCCAGGCCCTGCTAGACGCTGCCGTGCAGGCCAATGCTGACGTGGTGCTGGTGCACCATGGTTATTTCTGGAAAGGCGAAAACCCTTGCGTGACCGGCATGAAGCAACGGCGGCTCAAAACCTTACTCAAGCACGACATGAGCCTGTTGGCCTACCACCTGCCGCTGGATGTACACCCAGAAGTGGGCAATAACGCGCAATTGGCTGCCCGCCTGGGCATCACGGTCGAGGGGCCGCTGGACCCGGCAAACCCAAAGATCGTGGGCCTGGTCGGGTCGCTTCACACCCCTCAGACCGCCCTGGAGTTTTCCCGCCACATCAGCCAGGTGCTCGGGCGTGAGCCATTGGTGGTGTGTAGCGGGCACCGGGTACACCGGGTGGGATGGTGCAGTGGCGGTGGCCAGGGGTATATCGACACGGCCATTGCTGCCGGGGTAGACCTTTACCTCACGGGCGAGGCGTCCGAGCAGACCTTCCACAGCGCCTGCGAAAACGCCGTGTCGTTTATCGCCGCCGGGCACCATGCAACCGAGCGCTACGGCGTTCAGGCGCTGGGGGAGTACCTGGCACGACGCTTTGCCGTAGAGCATCTCTTCATTGATTGCCCGAACCCGGTCTAGCTAACTGTGAGGCATATACTCAGATCATTTGGGTCTAGCCCCTGCGCTTTATATACCCGGTTGCTGTGCTAAAGTCGTCGATTCGAACACGGCCCGCCGGCCGTCCCCCTCTGCACCGCATTCCGTGAGTAGCCATGGTCGACAAACTGACGCACTTGAAACAGCTCGAAGCGGAGAGCATCCACATCATTCGTGAAGTGGCAGCCGAGTTCGATAACCCGGTCATGCTCTATTCCATCGGCAAAGACTCTGCCGTGATGCTGCACCTGGCGCGTAAAGCCTTCTTCCCAGGCAAATTGCCGTTCCCGGTGATGCACGTGGACACCCAGTGGAAGTTTCAGGAGATGTATAAATTCCGCGACCGCATGGTCAAGGAGATGGGCCTGGACCTGCTGGTACATGTCAACCCTGAAGGCGTGGCGCAAGGGATCAACCCGTTTACCCACGGCAGCGCCAAGCATACCGATATCATGAAGACCCAAGGGCTCAAGCAGGCCCTGGACAAGTACGGCTTCGATGCAGCCTTCGGTGGCGCACGCCGGGATGAAGAAAAGTCCCGCGCCAAGGAGCGTGTGTACTCGTTCCGTGACAGCAAACACCGCTGGGACCCAAAAAACCAGCGGCCCGAGTTGTGGAGCCTGTACAACGGCAAGGTCAACAAGGGCGAGTCGATACGGGTGTTCCCCCTGTCCAACTGGACCGAGCTGGACATCTGGCAGTACATCTACCTAGAGCAGATCCCAATCGTACCTCTGTACTTTGCGGCCGAGCGGGAGGTGATCGAAAAGAACGGCACCCTCATCATGATTGACGATGAGCGCATCCTTGAGCACCTCAGCGATGAAGAAAAGGCCCGGATCGTCAAGAAGAACGTGCGGTTCCGTACCCTTGGCTGCTACCCGCTTACCGGTGCGGTGGAATCCAATGCCCAGAGCCTGACAGATATCATCCAGGAAATGCTTCTGACCCGAACGTCTGAGCGCCAGGGCCGCGTCATCGACCACGATGGTGCAGGCTCGATGGAAGATAAAAAACGCCAGGGTTATTTCTAAGCATTCCTGTGGGCCTGCCGGGCCGATCAACAGCATTACTAGCTAGCTGTACGCCACAGGCTCGCCGCTTGACGCGTACGGCTTGGAGCTCAAGATGAGTCACCAATCCGAATTGATCAGCGAGGACATCCTTGCTTATTTGGCACAGCACGAACGCAAGGAACTGCTGCGCTTTTTAACCTGCGGCAACGTGGACGACGGCAAGAGCACGTTGATCGGCCGCCTACTGCACGACTCCAAGATGATCTACGAAGATCATCTGGAGGCCATCACCCGTGATTCGAAAAAAAGCGGTACCACCGGCGAAGAGGTTGACCTGGCGCTGCTGGTTGACGGCCTGCAGGCCGAGCGGGAGCAGGGCATCACCATCGATGTGGCGTACCGTTACTTTTCCACTGCGAAACGCAAGTTCATCATTGCTGACACCCCAGGTCATGAGCAGTACACCCGCAACATGGCCACAGGTGCTTCCACCTGTGATCTGGCGATCATTCTGGTAGATGCGCGTTATGGCGTGCAAACCCAAACCCGTCGGCACAGCTATATCGCATCCTTGCTGGGCATCAAGCATATCGTGGTGGCCATCAACAAGATGGACCTCAAGGGCTTCGATGAAGGCGTATTCGACGCTATCAAGGCCGACTACCTCGCCTTCGCCGAGGCCATTGGCCTGGTGCCAACGACTTTGAATTTCGTGCCTATGTCCGCCCTCAAGGGCGACAACGTGGTTAATCGTAGCGAGCGTTCGCCGTGGTACAGCGGGCAGACGTTGATGGAGATTCTGGAAACGGTCGAGGTAGCCGCTGACCGTAACCTGACCGACCTGCGTTTCCCTGTGCAGTACGTGAACCGCCCCAACCTCAACTTCCGTGGTTTCGCAGGCACGCTTGCCAGCGGTGTGGTTCACAAAGGCGATGACATCGTGGTGCTGCCGTCCGGCAAAAGCAGCCGCGTGAAGTCCATCGTCACCTACGAGGGTGAGCTTGAGCAGGCGGGCCCTGGCCAGGCCATTACCCTCACGATGGAAGACGAGATCGACATTTCCCGTGGGGATCTGCTGGTCCACGCCGACAACGTACCGCCAGTGACCGACCACTTCGAAGCCATGCTGGTATGGATGGCCGAAGAGCCGATGCTGCCGGGCAAGAAATACGACATCAAGCGCGCTACCAGCTACGTGCCAGGCACCATTACCAGTATCGCCCACAGGGTAGACGTCAATACCTTGGAAGAGGGGCCGGCCAGTGCGCTGGCCCTCAATGAAATCGGCAAGGTGAAGGTTGCGCTCGATGCAGCCATTGCGCTGGATGGCTATGCCAGCAACCGCACCACCGGCGCCTTTATCGTTATCGACCGCCTTACCAACGGCACGGTGGGCGCGGGCATGATCATCGCCCCGCCTGTGCTCTCTCATGGCGCCAGCGGCGTTCACGGCAGCCTGGCACACGTCAGTGTTCACGAGCGGGCCCTGCGCTTCGGTCAGAAGCCGGCCACTGTCTTGTTCACTGGGCTGTCGGGCGCTGGTAAAAGCACCCTGGCCTATGCGGTTGAGCGAAAGCTCTTCGATCAAGGTCGGGCGGTGTATGTACTGGATGGCCAGAACCTACGGCATGACCTGAACAAAGGCTTGCCTCAGGACCGTGCAGGCCGTACTGAAAATTGGCGGCGGGCAGCTCACGTGGCGCGTCAATTCAACGAAGCCGGCTTGCTGACCTTGGCGGCGTTTGTCGCGCCCGACGCAGAAGGGCGTGCCCAGGCCCGTGACCTGATTGGTAATGAACGTTTGCTGACCGTGTATGTGCAGGCCTCACCGCAAGCGTGCCAGGCCCGTGATCCGCAAGGCCTGTATGCCGCAGGGCGGGATAACATTCCCGGTGAGTCGTTCCCTTATGACGTGCCATTGGACGCCGACCTGGTAGTAGATACCCAGGCTGCTTCTGTGGAGGAGGGGGTGAAGCAGGTGATTGAGCTGCTACGGGCACGAGGCGCGCTGTAGCTTGTACAAAGAAGGGGGTTTGATAACCCCCTTTGCCTTCCTACCGTTCTGATTACTTACGCGTAAGCCCATACTCTTCATCGAGCATGCCTGGGGTACCGGGCCCCTTGGGCGCATAGTCCTTGGGCACTTCCTGATCACGTGGCGGGGTAAGCCGGTCGCGAGGGGCATGGCTTGGCTCTGCGTGCAAGGCGGCCAGCAATCGCTGACGGGTTAGCTCATCGGTCGCCAGCTGATTGGCACCTTCGGCCAAATGCTCCTGCACTTCCTGGTAGCTCTGAGTGAGCTTCTTGACCAGGATGGCCGTGCTGTTGAAGTGGGTGACCACCTCGTGCTGATAATTGTCGAATTTCTGCTGCAGGTCATCTACCTGGCGTTGAGTGCCACCCGGCACCGCGTTAGGCATGAAGCGGGCAATGAGGAAGCCGGCGATGACACCTACGATAAGCGCCAAGGTAGGCAGCAACCAAATCAATAGCGAGTATTCCACGAGTCCTTCCTCTATAAACGGCTTTGCATTACGTTAACGGCTCGCACCCGTGCTGTATACCGCCACAGGCCCTAAAGCGCAGTTGGCAGGCACGGCACACATCGATAGCTAGACGAGTCGACCCCTGTCAGGGTCACGGAGTTCATACCTTGCTGATCCGCGAAAATGCCCTCATGCTCGACGGGCCCGTTGGCCAACTCGAAGCCCTCTACCTGGAAGTGCCCGAGCCGCGTGGGCTTGCGCTGCTCTGCCACCCAAACCCGGAGCAGGGCGGGACCATGCTCAATAAAGTCATGTCCACCCTCCAGCGCACGGCGCGAGACGCCGGTTACATCACCTTACGTTTTAATTATCGGGGCACGGGCAGCAGCGCTGGCGCCCACGACATGGGGCTTGGAGAAGTAGACGACGCACAAGCAGCAGCCAATTGGCTACGGCTACGCCATCCTGGGCTTCCCCTCACACTGATGGGGTTTTCCTTTGGCGGGTTCGTGGCGGGCACGTTGGCAGGCCGGCTTGAGCAGCAGGGCGCGGCATTACGGCATCTGTTCCTGTGCGCACCTGCGGTGATGCGTTTCCAGCCGGAGGCGCCCCTGCCTGAGCGCTGCCCTATTACCGTAATACAGCCCGATGCTGACGAAGTGGTACCACCGCAAGCGGTCTATCAGTGGTCCGCCGGCCTCGATCAGCCCCATGACCTGTGGAAAGTGGCAGAATGTGGCCACTTCTTTCATGGCAAACTCACCGACCTCAAAGATTTGATTTCGCCGCGCCTTGTTCACTGACTGTAGCCTGATAAGCGACCACCCATGACCACCCGGATTCTCACAGGTATCACCACCACCGGCACGCCCCACCTGGGTAACTATGCCGGTGCCATTCGCCCAGCCATTACCGCCAGCCAGCAGCCGGGCATGGACTCGTTCTATTTTCTGGCGGACTACCACGCGCTGATCAAGTGCGATGACCCCTTGCGCATCCAGCGTTCACGCCTGGAGATCGCTGCTACCTGGCTGGCCGGTGGCCTGGATGTGGAGCGTGCCACCTTTTATCGCCAGTCTGACATTCCGGAAATTACTGAGCTCACGTGGTTGCTCACCTGCGTCGCCGCCAAGGGGCTGCTCAACCGCGCCCATGCCTACAAGGCATCGGTGGACAAAAACGTTGAAACCGGTGAAGACCCGGACGCTGGTATCACCATGGGCCTGTACAGCTACCCGGTGCTGATGGCAGCGGACATCCTGCTGTTCAATGCTCACAAGGTGCCGGTAGGGCGCGACCAGATTCAGCACGTAGAAATGGCGCGCGACATTGGTCAGCGCTTCAATCACCTGTTCGGGGCCGGCAAAGAGCTGTTCGTCTTGCCTGAAGCGGTGATCGAGGAGAGTGTGGCCACCTTGCCAGGCCTGGATGGCCGCAAAATGTCCAAGAGCTACGACAACACCATCCCCTTGTTTAGCAGCCCCAAGCAGCTCAAGGATGCCATTGCCCGAATCGTGACCGATTCACGCGCCCCCGGCGAGCCCAAGGATCCTGATAACAGCCACCTGTTTACCCTGTACAGCGCGTTTGCCACGCCGGCCCAGGCCGAAGCGTTTCGGAGTGATTTGCTCGGTGGGCTAGGCTGGGGCGACGCCAAGCAGCAGTTGTTCCTGTTGCTTGACCAAGCGCTGGGCGAGGCCCGTGAGCGGTACCACCAGTTCATTGAACGGCCTGCAGACCTCGAAGACATCCTGCTGGCCGGTGCCGCTAAGGCGCGTCGGGTGGCTACGCCCTTCCTGGAGCAACTGCGCGAAGCCGTAGGGCTGCGCTCATTCCGCACACAGGTCAACACTGCGGGCGAAACTCGCAAGAAAGCCGGAAAGGCCGCGCGCTTCGTGAGTTTCCGTGAAGACGATGGCAGCTTCCGCTTCCGCTTGTTGAGTGCCGATGGCGAGCAGTTGCTGTTGTCGCAGGCCTTCCCTGACGGCAAGAGTGCTGGCGCGGCGAGCAAGCGCTTGCAAGAGGGTGAGCCTGACCTTCGCGCCGAAGGTAACGGGTTCAGCGTGTGGTTGGAGGATACCTGTGTAGCCAATAGCCCGGCGTTCGCAGATACCACCGCGCGAGACGCCGCGCTTGAGGCCGTGCGTCAGGCACTGCGCCCACAGGCGAGCTGAACTGAAGCGGCAACCCCACCGGCCGCACCTCGATTGCCAATCCCCTGGGGCCGCCTTAAAGTGGCGGCCCGGTTTTACAGCCCCGTAGACGACCTATGACGCCCCTCGAACGATACCAAGCTGACCTTAAACGTCCTGATTTCTTCCACGATGCGGCGCAAGAAACAGCAGTTCGCCATCTGCAGCGGCTGTACGACGACTTGGTCGCGGCTCACAACACCAAGCCAGGCCTGCTGGGCAAGCTGTTCGGCAAGAAAGACGTTACGCCCGTCAAAGGGCTGTATTTCTGGGGGGGTGTAGGGCGCGGCAAGACGTACCTGGTCGATACGTTCTTCGAGGCGCTGCCCTTCGAGGACAAAACCCGGACGCACTTCCACCGTTTCATGAAGCGCGTGCATGAGGAAATGAAAACCCTCAAGGGCGAGAAAAACCCGCTCACCCTCATCGCCAAGCGGTTCGCGGACGAGTCGCGGGTTATCTGCTTCGACGAGTTCTTCGTATCGGACATCACCGATGCAATGATCCTGGGCACGCTGATGGAGGAGTTGTTCAAGCACGGCGTAACGCTAGTGGCTACGTCCAATATCGTGCCAGACGGGCTCTACAAGGATGGCTTGCAGCGGGCGCGCTTCCTTCCTGCCATTGCCCTCATCAAACAGCACACCGAAATCGTTAATGTGGACAGCGGAGTGGACTACCGCCTTCGTCACCTTGAGCAGGCCGAGTTGTTCCATTTCCCCCTCAACGAGGCGGCTGAAAAAAGCCTGCGCGACAGCTTCCGTGCCCTGACGCCAGACTGCACCAAGCCAGTGGAAAACGACGTGCTGATGATCGAAAACCGTGAGATCCGTGCGCTGCGCACGTGTGACGACGTGGCCTGGTTCGATTTTCGCGCCCTGTGCGACGGCCCTCGCAGCCAGAACGACTACATCGAATTGGGCAAGATTTTTCACGCGGTGATTCTCAGCGGTGTAGAGCAAATGAGCGTGGCCACGGACGATATCGCCCGGCGCTTCATCAATATGGTGGACGAGTTCTACGACCGCAACGTAAAGCTGATCATTTCGGCAGAGGTAGAACTCAAGGACTTGTACGTCGGCGGGCGTCTGAATTTTGAGTTTCAACGTACCCTCAGTCGTTTGCTGGAGATGCAGTCTCACGAGTTCCTGTCTCGCCCGCACAAGCCATAATGCAATCGCTTGCAAAAGCTGCTTGAGTTTTTCGCTGTAATCCGGATAATTCGCCTGCTCTGCACAAGGGGGAAGTGATGCCCCTCCTTGAACAGGCCCCTGGCCGAAACCCGACGCGATGACCCGAGCCCCCAAAAGCGTCTGGATGCGGCTGCCTTTGACCTTGTCAAAGCAAGCACTATTCAGTAAGCTCCGCCGTCTATTTTTGCTGGGCGGCCCCTGAGGCTATAGAGAATGAAAACTTTTACTGCTAAACCGGAAACAGTAAAGCGCGACTGGTTTGTCGTCGACGCCGCTGGCCAGACCCTGGGTCGTCTGGCTACTGAAATCGCGAGCCGTCTGCGTGGCAAGCACAAGCCTGAGTACACCCCCCACGTTGACACCGGCGACTACATCGTCGTTATCAACGCTGAGCAGGTTCGTGTAACCGGCGCCAAGTCTACGGACAAGGTGTACTACTCCCACTCCGGTTTCCCGGGCGGTATCAAGTCGATTACGTTCGACAAACTGATCGACAAGGCGCCTGAGCGCGTGATCGAGACCGCGGTCAAAGGCATGCTGCCGAAGAACCCGCTGGGTCGCGACATGTACCGTAAGCTGAAAGTCTATGCGGGCGCTGCACACCCTCATACTGCTCAGCAGCCCCAAGAACTGAAGTTTTAACGGAATAGTCCACTATGTCGGCGACTCAAAATTACGGCACTGGCCGTCGCAAGACCGCAACCGCTCGCGTTTTCCTGCGCCCCGGTACCGGTAACATCTCCATCAACAACCGCGCGTTGGATACCTTCTTCGGTCGTGAAACCGCGCGCATGGTTGTTCGTCAGCCTCTGGAACTGACCGGCAACGTCGAGAAATTCGACGTGTTCGTGACCGTTTCTGGTGGTGGCGTAAGCGGCCAAGCTGGCGCCATCCGTCACGGTATCACCCGTGCCCTGATGGTGTACGACGAAACTCTGCGTAGCGAACTGCGTCGCGCTGGCTTCGTTACTCGCGATGCCCGTGAAGTTGAGCGTAAGAAGGTTGGTCTGCGTAAAGCGCGTAAGCGTCCGCAGTACTCCAAGCGTTAATTCGCTGCTTTGCTTCAAGAAAAGCCCGGCCCGAAAGAGTCGGGCTTTTTCGTTTGCACGCGCCGTAACGCTCTAGGTGCTGTGTACCTGCCCGCCCCTAGAGGTTTTGCTGTAAGATTACCGGTTACCGCGCGCCTTGAGGCGCGTTTGTTATAGCTGCTTCGAGCGAGGAGATCGCCATGGGCGTAACCAACCGGTTGGCATGTTACTCAGATCCGGCCGACCATTATTCCCATCGCGTGCGTATTGTGCTGGCCGAGAAAGCCGTGACTGTACAGATTGTCGACATCGCCGCCGGCCACCAGCCGCCTGCCTTGATGGAAGCGAACCCGTACGGGTCGCTGCCTACGCTGGTGGACCGTGACCTGGCGCTGTATGAGTCGACAGTGGTCATGGAGTACCTGGACGAGCGTTATCCACACCCCCCCTTACTGCCGGCCTATCCAGTGGCGCGCGCCAATGCACGGCTGCTGATGCACCGTATTCAGCGCGACTGGTGCGGGCACGTAGACGTGTTGCTCGATCCACGCAGCAAGGAGGCGGGCAGGGTTGAAGCCCGTAAGCAGTTGCGTGAGAGCCTCACAGGGGTGTCTCCGCTGTTTGCTGAAATGTCTTGCTTCATGAGCAACGAGCAAAGCTTGGTAGACTGCTGTCTACTGCCTATTGTGTGGCGGCTGCCTGTGATGGGCGTTGAGCTACCCCGTGGGGCCAAGCCCTTGCTGGACTACATGGACCGGCAGTTTGCCCGTGAGGCGTTCCAGGCCAGCCTATCGGCCGCCGAACGCGAAATGCGTTAGATTTTGAGGAGCTATCGATGAACTCCAGCCGTCCCTATCTCGTCCGCTCATTGTACGAGTGGATCGTAGATAACGATTGCACGCCGCATATTCTGGTAAATGCCGAATACCGAGAGGTGCAGGTGCCGCCAGGCTTCGCAACAGATGGCCAGATCGTGCTTAATGTCTCGCCCAATGCGGTGCGGCACTTGAACATGGATAACGACGCGGTCAGTTTCGAAGGCCGGTTCGGCGGTGTTGCACATACGCTCTTCGTGCCCATAGGCGCCATCTTGGGTATCTACGCCCGCGAAAATGGCCAAGGTATGGTATTCGAGCCCGATGTTCCCAACCTTGAGGATGACCTTGAGCTGGAGGCCGAGACTGAGCGCGATGATGAGCAGCCGCCACCCAGTGATCAGCCTCCACGCCCCAGTGGGCGGCCCAGCTTGAAAGTAGTGAAATGACAAAAGGCGACCCAAGGGTCGCCTTTTTACTGTGGTATCTGTTTGGTAGGAGAGTGGTGGGGTGCAAGGTCGCGGGCAAGCCCTGCTGCTACCGGCGTACCTTCAGACGCCCCTTAGGCATCAATCGATGTATTCGAACAACTTTACGATCTTCTGAACGCCTGATACGCCCTGCACCAGGGTGGTGGCGCGGGTAGCTTCTTGCTGGGTCACGAGCCCTAGCAAGTACACGATGCCATTTTCCGTGACTACTTTGATTCGCGACCCGGGGATCGCATTGTCGGTGAACATCTGCGCCTTGATCTTGGTCGTCAGCACGGCGTCGTTGCTGCGTGCCAGCAAGGAGGAGGGCGCAATAACCTGTAGTTCGTTTTCTACTTTTTTGACACGCTGCACAGCAGCCGCTGCCTGCTCGGCCGCCGCCTTGAGGTCAGCGCGCGGTGTCTGGCCTGCCAGCAATACGACGCCGTTGTAGCTGGTTACCACGATATGCGAGCCTTGATCCAAGTCTGGGCTGGCCTTGGCCACATTCACCGCCACCTTGGTCTCGATCAGCGAATCATCGATCTTGCTGCCCAGGGTGCGAGTGCCGCGGTCGTCATCGATAGGCTTGTCACGGGTGGCATTAAGCACGGAGCTACAGCCGGACAGCGTCAGGCAGAGGGTAAGGGCGGCTAGGCCTACACGGTTGAGGTTCATTCTTCACTCCCAAACAATTGGCTATCGATCAGATCACAAAGGCAGTGGATCGCCAGTAGGTGAACTTCCTGGATGCGTGCCGTGACCTGCGACGGCACTCGGATTTCAACGTCTTCGGGTAGAAGCAGCGAGGCCATGCCGCCACCGTCGCGGCCAGTGAGGGCTATCACGGTCATGTCCCGGTCATGGGCCGCTTGTATCGCCTGGATCACGTTCGCTGAATTGCCGCTGGTAGAAATCGCCAGCAGCACATCACCTGCCTGGCCAAGCGCGCGGATCTGTTTGGAGAAAATCTCGTTATAGCTGTAGTCGTTGGCGATGGAGGTGAGGGTCGAGCTGTCGGTGGTAAGCGCGATGGCAGGCAAGCCTGGGCGCTCTCGCTCAAAACGGTTGAGCATTTCTGACGAAAAGTGCTGGGCATCGCCAGCGGAGCCGCCATTGCCGCAGGCCAACACCTTGCCTTCGCTGAGCATCGCCTGAACCATGACCTGGCTGGCTTGTTCGATGTGAGGTGCCAGCACCTCCATCGCTTGTTGCTTGGTGTCGATGCTGGCTTGAAACAGCCGGCGAATCCGGGATTGCATGTCCATCCTGTACCTTAAAGCCTGGGCCCGCATGAGGGGGCTGCGCGCTGATTGTCTGATCGGGCCCGGCCACGCAGCCTGGCTTAGCTGGCAAAGGCGTCTTTGAGCCAGGTAAGGCCGGGCGAGTGGGGGTTGCTGCCCTCAATGGCAACGATATCGAAACGGCACGGGTGCTCTGCCCAGGAAGGCTCCTGATGCAGGTACCGTTCGGCTGCCTTGATGATGCGCGCCTGTTTACGGTCGTCGACGCTTTCTAGGGCGCCGCCCCATTGGCGGTGTAGCCTGTAGCGGACTTCGGCGAATACTACTGTATCGCCGTCTAGCATGACCAGATCCAGTTCGCCTTCTCGGCAGCGCCAGTTGCGCGCCAGCACGCTGAGGCCGTGCTGGCAAAGGTGGCGCTCGGCCCATCGCTCGGCCTGTTGCCCCGCCAGGCCAGGCGCCGTGGCGGTGGTCACTGAGCGCTGGCCGGCAGGCGCTCGACTTTACCGTTGGTGAACTGCGCCCACGGCAAGTGACGCTCGATACGCTGAGCGCTGTTCAGGCTGAGGTTGCCAGACAGGCCGTCGATTGTGTTGTCTGGCAAAGCCTTGAGCTGACCCAGGCGTGGCCCGAGGGTGTAAGCGTCCACGCCCATCGCGTAGAGGCGGCCAAGGCTGCCATTGGCCTGAGGCCACTGCCGGGCTACTTGCTGGCGAAGGGCATTATTGGCGTCCAGTAACCAAGGGGTTTCGCAGAAGCGCACGCCGCTCAGGTCGTTGTACTGAGCCGGGTCGCCACTGGCGCTGTACACATGGGACGTGGCGTAGACCGGCACATCCCCGGCGTATTGATAGTTAAGGGTGGGCTTGACCTGCTGAGCCTGCTGCGGCGTGGCGGTAAGGTAGATGAAGTCAACGTCCTGACGACGGCTACCTTGGCCGTTGGCACCCGCATGCGCCTGCATCAGCTCTGCGATCTGCTGGGCGAGCGCTACTGGTTGGTCTATCTGCACAGCGGCAACCAATGAGCCACCCCCTGCAAGCCATTCTTGCCGAAACGCTGCCAGCACCCGGTCCCCGAAGTCACCCTTGGGCACAATGGCCGCAGCGCGCTGAAAGCCATCGGCGCGTGCACGCCGTGCCACTTCGTGGGCTTCATCTTCTGCTGCCAAGCCGAATTGGAACAACTGAGAAGGGCCTGGCTGGGGGCTGTCGCTGTAATTGAGTGCAAGCGTGGTGATGGGCAACTGCGGCCGTGTGCTTAACTGCTTGACCAGGTTTTTTTCCAAGGGGCCTACCACCAGGTCGACACCTGCGGCTTGCGCCTGGCGATAGAAATCGTCCATCGAGGTGACTCTGGCGCTGTCGAACAGCTCGATCCGCGGTGCTTCCTGGCCCGCCTGAAGGGCGGCGTAGTAACTGGCCATGAAACCATCACGCAGGGCACGAGCGACACCTGCCAGCGAGCCTTCCTGCGGCAGCAAGAGGGCAATGTGCTTGAGGGGTTGGCTGGTGACGGTCATCAACTGGGCCAGAGGGGCCGGCAAGGTGCGCGCAGCGGGGTGGCTGGCATGTTGAGCACGCCAGGCTTCAATGGCGGCTTTTTGTTGCTCCAGGGTGCCCGGGGTTTTCACCACCTGAGCCAGCGTCAGCCAGCCTGCAAGGTCATCGTTGCCAACCGGCTGTACTTGGTCGGCCGGAAGGCTGGCGATCAACTTCCATATTTCCTCATGGTTAGCGGTGCTGGCGTCCCCTTGTAGCATCGGCGCGAGGAAGATTCGCTCACGCGCCGCGGCCAAGGTTTGACCATCGGCCTCAAGCGCCCTGGCACGGACCGTTTGGGCGCGCGTCTGCTGATCTATGGGCAGTTCGCCCAGATGCTGCAGGCTAGGGTGAGAAAGCGCAGTTAGCGCTGCCTTGGGGTCGTTACGGTTCAAGGCCAGTTCGGCCATGAGGGTGCTGGCGAACACTTGCTGGGCGGGCTTTAACAGGGCGAGGTCAAGGGTGCCGAAAATCTGAGTAGCTTGTGCATCCTGGTGGTCCTGCAGGGCTTTGTTGGCTGCGCTCAAGCGAAGCAGGGCGGCCTCGTCGGGCGCCTTGCTGGCCGCAGCCTGTTGTAGCAACTGTTCGACAGTGGCGTCGGTTGTGCGTGGCAGCTCGCCCAATGTCGAGCCAGGCTGGCTGGCGCAGGCGGCCAACAAAGCAGCCATGAGTAAGGCGATTAGCGGACGCAGGCAACCGGTCATGTACATCTTCCTGATACGAATCGTTGAGCGGGGCATTGTACCCAAGCAGTATTGCTGGTGCGATGCCGATGAGGGGCCGTTGCGCTGACACCCTGCCAACGCAGGCGCTACCCACCCGCGTATCGAGTGATTCGGCAAAGGCGCCCAAGGCCGTTACACTAGCGGCTTTTCCGGCGTTTCCAAGGTGTGTGCTGTGACCCTCCCAGGCGCGACTGATTCAACTTTCGGCACACTTTATGTGGTTGCCACTCCCATCGGTAATCTGGAGGACATAACCCCTCGTGCTCTGCAGGTGCTCAAGGCGGTCACCCTCATCGCTGCCGAGGACACGCGGCATTCGGTGCGCCTGTTGCAGCATTTCGGTATTCAAACGCCCCTTGCTGCCTGCCATGAACACAACGAGCGCGAAGACGGCGGGCGCTTCCTGATTAAGCTGCAAGGTGGCGAGGACGTCGCGTTGATTTCTGACGCAGGTACGCCACTGATCTCCGACCCTGGTTATCACCTGGTGCGTCAAGCAAGGGCGGCCGGTATACGGGTCGTACCTGTGCCGGGTGCCTGTGCAGTAATAGCCGCGTTGTGCGCGGCCGGGCTACCCTCCGATCGTTTCATCTTCGAAGGCTTCCTGCCTGCCAAGGCAGCGGCACGGGCCAGCCGTCTGGCCGCATTGGCCGAAGAGCCTCGAACGCTCATCTTTTATGAAGCCCCACACCGTATCCTCGAGTCGGTCCAGGCGATGGAGGCTGCCTTTGGTGGTGACCGCCCGGCCGTGCTGGCCCGTGAGCTGACTAAAACCTTCGAGACCTTGAAGGGTGTGCCCTTGGCGGACTTGAGTGCATTCATTGCCGCCGACCCCAATCAGCAGCGAGGGGAGTGCGTAGTGCTGGTGGGTGGCTGGGTAGCGCCGGTGGGCGAGGACGCCGTAAGTACAGAAGCGTTGCGGGTGCTTGACCTGCTTTTGGCCGAGCTTCCGCTCAAGAAGGCCTCGGCGTTGGCCGCTCAGATCACAGGTGTGCGCAAAAACCTGCTGTATCAAGCAGCGCTTAGCCGTCAGGGCAGCCAAACCTCAGAGTAACCACCTTATTAACGGTGAGGCGTGCGGGCCGCGCCATGAAACCGTAACGCGATTTCGCCCAACGTTGCTGGCTTTAAGCCACTTAATCGACGGATTGCTTGTGCCAGAGGCCGCTGCCCGGTAACCTTGCTGGCGGAGAGTCGGTTGGACAGTCGCTGCCGTTGCATGCTTGCATGCGCGGGGGAGGAAAGTCCGGGCTCCATAGGGCAGAGTGCCAGGTAATGCCTGGGGGGCGTGAGCCTACGGAAAGTGCCACAGAAAATAACCGCCTACGTGCTTCGGCGCCGGTAAGGGTGAAAAGGTGCGGTAAGAGCGCACCGCGCGGCTGGCAACAGTTCGTGGTCAAGGTAAACCCCACTCGGAGCAAGACCAAATAGGGTTCCATAGGCGTGGCCCGCGCTGGAACCGGGTAGGTTGCTAAAGGTGTTCAGTGATGACCACCGTAGAGGAATGACTGTCCTCGACAGAACCCGGCTTACAGACCGACTCTCCACCTTCCCCCTTCGCCGTTTCGTTTGTACCCCCTTCTCGGGTAATACCGAAAAAATCTTAATTCTCACAATTTACTTTAACTATTTGACGCAATCCCTTGCTGTGGAAGCGTATTCCCAGGCATTCGCGCATCCTTTTTGCAGCTTTTCCATCGATCCTTGGCGTAAATCACCGATATGTAAGGGATTTCACTGACAGCGCGCCTTGACGGTGTGGTGGGGGGGTTCCTATAGTGTGCGCGAGTGGCGAGAAGTGGCAGAAAGTGGGGAATAAGGGCGCCTAATAACAAGCGCGCAAAGGTTTATCTTGGGGGAAGCTCAACTGTGTTTCGCGGAGCCAATGCCATCAATCTCGATGCAAAGGGCCGTCTCGCTATGCCGAGCCGGTACCGTGACGAGTTGAATGAGCGCAGCTCTGGCCAGTTGATCATCACCATCGATACGGTTGATCGCTGTCTTAATGTGTACCCGCTCGACGAGTGGGAAATCATCGAAACCAAGCTCAAGGCGCTGCCCTCGTTGCGAGAGGAGGTCAAGCGCCTGCAACGCTTGCTGATCGGCAATGCAGTGGACCTCGAACTGGATTCAAGTGGCCGCTTTCTAGTCCCGCCGCGGCTACGTGAATATGCCCGGCTGGATAAGCGGGCGATGCTGGTAGGCCAGTTAAACAAGTTTCAACTTTGGGACGAGGACACCTGGAACGCAGTTTCAGCAGCGGACCTCGAAGCAATCCAACAACCGGGTGCCATGCCCGATGAACTGCGTGACCTGATCCTGTGACGACTGACAGCAGCTTTAACCACATTACCGTGTTGCTGGACGAGGCCATCGAGGCCTTGGCCGTGCGCCCGGACGGCTGCTATATAGATGGCACCTTTGGCCGGGGTGGGCACAGCCGCCTGCTCCTGCAGCAATTGGGCGAGGCCGGGCACCTGCTCGGGTTCGACAAGGACCCACTAGCGATTGCCACGGGGCAAGCGCTGGCGGCCGAAGATGGCCGCTTTGTCATTGTGCAGCGCAGCTTTGCCGAGATGGCCGCCGAGGCCGACCGCTTGGGCATAGCCGGCAAGGTCAGCGGCGTATTGCTGGACCTGGGCGTCTCCTCACCGCAACTGGACGACGCAACCCGCGGTTTCAGCTTCCTCAATGACGGCCCTCTGGACATGCGCATGGACCCTTCGAGCGGCGTCAGTGCGGCGGAGTTCATTGCCCAGGCTCCGGAGGAAGAGATTGCCCGGGTGTTCAAGGAGTACGGCGAGGAGCGTTTCGCCCGCCGCATGGCCCGTGCCGTGGTTCAGCGTCGGCTAGTGCAGCCTTTCGAGCGCACAGGTGATTTGGCTCAGGTGCTCAAAGACGCCAACCCGGCCTGGGAAAAGAACAAGCACCCGGCCACCCGTGCGTTCCAGGGCCTGCGCATTCACCTCAATAACGAGCTGGCCGATCTCGAAGCGGGCCTTGAGGCAGCGCTAAGCATTCTTGAGGTAGGCGGGCGGCTGGTTGTCATCAGCTTCCACTCGCTCGAAGACCGTATCGTCAAGTTGTTCATGCGACGGCTTGAAAAAGGCGAGGCTGATAAACTCCCCCGTAACCTGCCCGTTCAGGTGGAACGCTTCAACCCCATCATCCGCACCCTTGGCAAAGCCCGCTTTGCCTCCGACGCCGAACTAAAGGCCAACCCGCGTTCGCGTAGCGCAGTGATGCGTGTGGCGGAGAAGTTGCGGTGAGCAAGCTGCTAAGCAAGCCATTCGGCAAGCCATTCGGCAAGCCATTCGGCAAGCCCGTTGGCAAGCCCGTTGGCAAGCCCGTTGGCGAGGTGTCCGGCAAACCATTCGGCAAGCCCTTGCCGACCGGTAGCTTTTTGATGCTGCTGATGTTCCTGGCCGTCCTGGTGTCGGCCATCGCTGTCGCCTATAGCGCCCACCTCAACCGTACCCTGCTCAACGGCTTGTACACCGAGTTGAGTGAGCGTGACAAGGCGCAGGCAGAGTGGGGGCGGCTTATCCTTGAGCAAAGCACCTGGACGGCACACAGCCGCATTGAAGCGCTGGCCACCGAGCAGCTGAAGATGCATGTGCCTGACGCCGCCGACGTTCGCATGGTGGCTCCATGATGAAGCTCGACGGGGCGCTGTTCCCCTGGCGGTTTTGTGTGGTACTGGGCCTGTTGGGTATCATGGTCGCTGCCATCAGCTGGCGGATCATCGACTTGCAAGTGGTCGACCGGGACTTCCTCAAGGGGCAGGGTGATGCGCGCAGCATGCGGCACATTCCCATCCCCGCGCACCGCGGCTTGATCACCGATCGCAACGGCGAGCCACTGGCGGTCAGTACACCCGTCAGCACGCTTTGGGCCAACCCCAAGGAGTTGCAATTGGCCAAGGAGCGCTGGCCAGACCTTGCCCGCGCCCTCGGTCAAGCCCCGGCTCAGCTCAGCGAGCGGCTGGAAGCCAACGCCAGTAAAGAATTTCTCTACCTGGTGCGAGGGCTTACGCCTGAGCAGGGCCAGGCTGTGCTGGATCTGAAAGTGCCTGGCGTGTATGGCCTTGAAGAATTCCGCCGCTTTTACCCCGCTGGCGACGTTACCGCGCACATGGTGGGCTTTACCGACCTGGACGATCACGGCCGGGAAGGTGTAGAGCTTGCGTATGACGAATGGCTGGCGGGCGTACCCGGCCGGCGCCAGGTGATCAAGGACCGTCGCGGTAAACTGATCCGCGACGTGCAAGTGACCAAAAATGCCAAGGCAGGGAAAACCCTGGCCTTGTCCATTGACCTGCGCTTGCAATACCTGGCCACGCGCGAGTTGCGCAAGGCAATCACTGACAACCAGGCAAAGGCGGGCAGCCTGGTCATCATGGACGTGAAAACCGGTGAAGTGCTGGCCATGGTCAACATGCCCACGTACAACCCCAATAATCGCCGCACCATGGTGCCTGCCACCATGCGCAACCGTGCCATCATCGACGTATTCGAGCCCGGCTCGACCATGAAGCCGCTGTCCATGAGCGCTGCATTGGAAACCGGCCGCTGGAAGCCTACCGACAAGGTAGAGGTGTACCCAGGCTCACTGCAGATCGGCCGTTACACCATCAAGGACGTTTCCAAATCCGAAGGCCCGGTACTCGACCTGACCGGCATCCTGATCAACTCCAGTAACGTGGGGATGAGCAAGGTGGCCTTCGATGTAGGGGGCGAGAACATCTACCGCGTCATGGCGTCGGTCGGGCTTGGCCAGTATTCGGGCCTGGGCTTCCCTGGCGAGCGCGTGGGCAACCTGCCCAACCACCGCGAATGGCACAAGGCCGAGACTGCCACCCTGTCGTACGGCTATGGGCTGTCGGTCACCGCGTTGCAGTTGGTGCACGCCTACGCCACCTTGGCCAACGATGGCAAGCTGGTGCCACTGTCCATCCTCAAGGTGGACAAAGACCCTGAAGGCAACCAAGTCATTCCTCATAACGTTGCCTCTACTATCCAGGGCATGCTCCAGCAGGTAATCGAGGCACCACGAGGCGTCTATCGCGCTCAAGTGCCGGGCTACCACGTAGCGGGTAAAAGCGGTACCGCACGTAAAGCAACCATTGGCTCACGTGGCTACACCGAAAACGCCTACCGTTCGCTGTTCGCAGGCTTTGGGCCAGTGGCCAATCCGCGCTACGCGGTGGTCGTGGTCATCGACGAGCCAGGCGCTGGCGGCTACTTCGGTGGCCTGGTGTCTGCCCCGGTCTTCAGCAAGGTGATGTCGGGTACGTTGCGGTTGATGAACGTGACACCAGACAACCTTCCCGCCACCCCGCAGCAACAGGCCGAGGCAACACCGCCGGCAGCAGCACCTGCGCCCAGCAAAGGACGGCAAGGCTGATGAGCATGCCCTTGACCCACCTCTTCCCCGACGCGGGGCGCGACCCGTTGATCCGTGAGTTGGCGCTGGATAGCCGTGACGTTCGCCCAGGCGATCTGTTTCTGGCGGTGCCAGGCAAGTCGGTAGACGGCCGCACCCACATTGCCGATGCGCTGAAGCGAGGCGCAGCCGCCGTAGCCTATGAAGCCCAGGGCGCCAACGTACTGCCCCTTACCGATGTGCCGCTGATTCCTGTGCGTGGGTTGGCCGGCCAGCTGTCCCGCATCGCCGGCCGCTTCTATTCCGAGCCCGCCCGTCATCTGCGGGTAATAGGCGTGACCGGCACCAACGGTAAAACCAGTGTGACTCAACTGATCGCTCAGGCCCTGGACCACCTCGGCACCCGCTGTGGGCTGATCGGCACGCTGGGCACCGGTTTTCATGGGCAACTGAAAAGCGGGCGAATGACCACTCCCGATGCCGTGAAGGTCCAAGCGACCCTGGCCGACCTGCGCAAGGCCGGTGCCCGCGCTGTTGCCATGGAAGTGTCCTCCCACGCACTGGAGCAGGGCCGTGTCGCTGCCCTGGATTTCACCCTGGCCGTGTTCACCAACCTGTCCCGAGACCACTTGGACTACCACGGCAGCATGGAGGCCTACGCCGAGGCCAAGGCCCAATTGTTCGCCTGGCCAACCTTGCGCGCCCGGGTGCTTAACCTGGACGACGCCTTTGGCCGCGAGCTGGCCAGCCGGCCTGGTGTGTCCCGGGTGATTGGCTACAGCCTCACGGATACCCATGCCGCGCTGTATTGCCGCGACGTACGCTTTGACGACCACGGGGTGAGCGCAACCCTGGCAACCGGGCAGGGCACCTTCAGCCTGCGCAGCTGCCTGTTGGGCCGGTTCAACCTCAGCAACCTGCTGGCAGCCATTGGGGCGCTGATGGCGTTGGACTACCCGCTGGATGAAATTCTCAAGGTCGTGCCCAAGCTGCAAGGCCCGCAGGGGCGAGTGCAGCGTTTGGGCGGTGGCAACCAGCCATTGGTAGTGGTGGATTACGCGCATACTCCAGATGCCCTGGAGAAAATTCTTCAAGCCCTTCGCCCTCATGCCACGGGCAAGCTGGTGTGCGTATTCGGGTGCGGTGGTGACCGTGACCGTGGCAAGCGCCCACTCATGGCCAAGGTCGCCGAGGACGAGGCGGACGTTGTGATCGTCACTGACGACAACCCTCGCAGCGAAGTGCCGGAGGCGATCTTCGATGACATCCGCCCTGGCTTTACGCAGCCCGAGCAAGTGCGTTTCATCGCCGGCCGGGCCGAGGCTATCGCTCAGGCCATCGCACAGGCCAATACCGGCGATGTGGTCGTGCTGGCTGGTAAAGGCCACGAGGATTACCAGGAAATCAAAGGCGAGCGCCAGCCGTTCTCCGATATCGCACAGGCCCAAGCCGCGCTTGGCGCCTGGGAGCCTAACCATGTTTAAGCCTATGTCCCTTAGCCAGCTCATCGCGCCGCTGGGCGCTCGCCTGGTGGGTGACGACTGCAGTTTTACGGGCGTGAGCATCGACAGCCGCGCCATCGAACCAGGGTGCGCGTTCATTGCCTTGGCCGGCCCACGGTTCGATGGCCACGACTATTTGGCGGAGGTAGCGGCCAAGGGCGCCGTGGCCGCTGTGGTGGAGCGTGAAGTGCTGGGCGCACCCTTGCCGCAATTAGTGGTGGCTGACAGCCGCCTGGCGTTGGGCGCCTTGGGGGCACTGAACCGTGCTGCGTTCACTGGCCCTGTCGCCGCCGTTACCGGCTCCAGCGGCAAGACCACCGTAAAGGAAATGCTCGCCGCGATCCTTCGCGTGCGTGGGCCCGCTCTAGCAACCCGTGGGAATCTCAACAACGATCTGGGCGCCCCGCTTACGCTGCTTGAATTGAGCGAAGCGCACTGGGCGGCAGTCATCGAACTGGGTGCGTCACGGGTGGGCGAAATTGCCTATACCGTCGGCCTTACCCGGCCACAGGTCGCCCTTATCAACAATGCCGGCACTGCACACGTTGGCGAGTTTGGCGGGCCGGACAAAATCATCGAGGCCAAGGGTGAAATCCTGGAAGGCCTAGGCGCGACTGGCGTGGCCGTACTGAACCTCGACGACGCCGCCTACCCGATATGGCTTGCCAGAGCAGGCGCGCACGCCGTGTTGACCTTCTCGCTGGCCAACCCTGAAGCGAGTTTTCATGCCGGCCCCGTGGGAACGGACGAGCGCGGCTGCCCTGCGTTCGAACTACGCTGTGACGACGGCATCGAGCCTATTCAATTGAACCTGTTGGGCCTGCACAACGTGCTCAACGCACTGGCAGCGGCGGCGGCTGCACGCGCGCTGGGGGCTACCCTGCCGGAAATCGCCCAAGGCCTGAACAGCGTGCAACCGGTAAAAGGGCGCACGGTAGCGCAGGTTACGCCCACAGGCACCCGTGTAATCGACGACACCTATAACGCTAACCCCTCCTCGGTGGCCGCAGCGGTTGATATACTCGCCGGCTTTTCTGGCCGCACCGTTCTGGTGCTCGGGGACATCGGGGAATTAGGCAGCTGGGCCACCGAAGGCCATCGCCAAGTAGGGGCCTATGCCCGGGGGCGCGTCGATGCGCTGTATGCCGTGGGCCCACTCATGGCTCACGCCGTCGAAGCCTTCGGTGAAAACGCCCGGCACTTCAATACTCAGGCTGAACTCATCCAGGCCCTCGCCGCGGAACAGCTCGCTCATACCACTATTTTGATAAAAGGCTCGCGCAGCGCTGCGATGGAACACGTCGTAGCGGCCTTGTGCGGCGCCAGCGAGGAGAAACATTAATGCTGCTGCTGTTGGCCGAATTCCTTCAACAGTTCTATAAGGGCTTCGCGGTGTTCCAGTACCTCACCTTGCGTGGGATTCTGGGCGTCTTGACTGCGCTGGTGCTTTCGCTGTGGCTAGGCCCGTGGATGATCCGCACCCTGCAAATCCGTCAGATTGGCCAATCGGTTCGAAACGACGGCCCTCAGTCCCACCTGTCCAAGTCCGGCACCCCGACCATGGGGGGCGCGCTGATTCTGTCCGCCATTGGTATCAGCACCCTGTTATGGGCTGACCTTTCCAACCGCTACGTGTGGGTGGTACTGATCGTTACGCTCCTGTTCGGTGGCATCGGTTGGGTGGACGACTACCGTAAGGTGATCGAGAAAAACTCCCGTGGCTTGCCCAGCCGCTGGAAGTATTTCTGGCAGTCAGTGTTCGGGATTTGCGCGGCGGTGTTCTTGTACACCACCGCCAATAGCCCAGTAGAAACCACGTTGATCGTTCCGATGTTCAAGGACGCCAGCATTGCCATGGGCGCAGGCTTCATGGTGCTGGCGTATCTGGTGATCGTAGGGTCCAGCAACGCCGTCAACCTCACCGATGGCCTGGATGGCCTGGCGATCATGCCAACGGTCATGGTAGGTGGGGCGCTGGGGATCTTCTGCTACCTGTCCGGCAACGTAAAATTTGCAGACTACCTGCTGATCCCCTATGTGCCAGGCGCGGGCGAGCTCATCGTATTTTGCGGCGCGCTGATCGGGGCAGGGCTGGGCTTTTTGTGGTTCAACACCTACCCCGCCCAGGTGTTCATGGGCGATGTGGGCGCATTGGCCCTGGGTGCCGCCCTGGGCACCATTGCCGTGATCGTTCGCCAGGAGATTGTCCTGTTCATCATGGGCGGTGTGTTCGTGATGGAAACCCTTTCAGTGGTCATCCAGGTAGCGTCGTTCAAGTTGACCGGGCGCCGGGTGTTCCGCATGGCGCCGATCCATCACCATTTCGAACTCAAGGGCTGGCCCGAACCACGGGTCATCGTGCGCTTCTGGATCATTACCGTGATTCTGGTGCTCATCGGCCTTGCCACCTTGAAGCTGAGGTAGCCCTGTGTCGCTAATCGCTTCCGATCAGTTCCGCATCGTTGTCGGCCTCGGCAAGAGCGGCATGTCCCTGGTTCGCTTCCTGGCGAAGCAGGGCATTGCCTTTGCCGTGGCCGATACGCGCGAGCAGCCACCGGAATTGACGACGCTACAGCGAGACTTCCCTCAGGTTGAGGTGCGCTGCGGCGCCTTGGACGTGGATTTCCTGTGCCGTGCCAGTGAGCTGTTCGTAAGCCCGGGCCTGGCAATTGCGACCCCAGCCTTGGCTGAGGCCGCCGCTCGTGGCGTGAAGCTGTCCGGTGACATCGACCTGTTCGCCCGCTATGCCCGCGCCCCCATCGTGGCAATCACGGGCTCGAATGCAAAAAGCACGGTGACCACCTTGCTAGGGGAGATGGCCCAGGCCGCAGGCAAGCGGGTAGCCGTCGGCGGCAACCTGGGCACGCCCGCACTTGAGCTGCTGGACGATGCTGTGGAGCTGTACGTGATGGAGCTGTCCAGCTTCCAACTGGAAACCACTCATCAACTCAATGCTGAGGTCGCCACGGTGCTCAACCTCAGCGAAGACCACATGGACCGCTACAGCGGCATGCCGGCGTACCACATGGCCAAGCATCGCATCTTCAGGGGCGCGCGCATGGCGGTGGTCAACCGCCAGGACGCCCTGACCCGGCCCTTGCCCAGGGGCGATTTGCGCATCGTCTCGTTTGGCCTGGACGCCCCCGATTTCAATGCCTTTGGCCTGCGCCAGGAAGGTGGTATCAAGTACTTGGCGTTTGCACAGACACTGCTATTGCCGGTGAGCGAGCTCAAATTGCGTGGTGCCCATAACTACGCCAACGCCCTCGCGGCCTTGGCCCTGGGCCATGCCGCAGGCTTGCCGACAGCGCCCATGCTGGATGCGCTGCGGGCATTTACGGGGCTGGCCCACCGTTGCCAGTGGGTACGCGAGTACAACGGTGTGAGTTGGTACAACGACTCCAAGGCCACCAACGTGGGCGCGGCCCTGGCGGCCATTGAAGGGCTGGGCAGCGATATGGACGGCAAGCTGGTGCTCATTGCCGGCGGCGATGGCAAAGGTGCAGATTTTTCCGGCCTGCGCGCCCCGGTCAGCCGCTACTGCCGTGCGGTGGTCTTGTTGGGCCGTGACGCCCAGAAGATCGCTGACGCCCTAGGTCCAAGCGTGACCCAGGTTCAGGTAGCGGACCTGCCCGCCGCAGTCGCCCAGGGCGCTCAGCTGGCACAGCCAGGCGACGCAGTGTTGCTATCCCCTGCCTGCGCCAGCCTGGACATGTTCAGCAATTACGAAGCACGTGGGCACCTGTTCGCCCAAGCCGTGGAGGCATTGGCATGATTTTCAACGTCATCAAGCCGTTCCCTTCGCCGCTCATCAGCAACCGTGGCATTGATATCGATTTCCCGATGCTGGCGGGTTGCCTGGCACTGCTGGGCCTGGGGTTGGTCATGATTACCTCGGCCTCTAGTGAAGTCGCAGCGGTACAAAGCGGCAACGCGCTGTACAACATGACGCGCCACCTGGTTTACCTCGTGCTCGGCCTAGGGGCCTGTGGCATCACCTTGATGATCCCTATTGCCACGTGGCAACGTTTGGGCTGGTTGCTGTTGGCCGGCGCGTTTGCCTTGTTGTTCCTGGTGATCGTGCCAGGCATTGGGCGGGAGGTGAACGGCTCCATGCGCTGGATCGGCTTCGGCGCGTTCAACGTTCAGCCTTCGGAACTGGCTAAGGTGTTCGTGGTGATCTTCCTCTCCGGTTATCTGGTCAGGCGTCAGCACGAAGTGCGCGAAAGCTGGATGGGCTTTTTCAAGCCCTTCATCGTGCTGTTACCCATGGCAGGCCTCTTGCTCATGGAGCCAGACTTCGGCGCCACGGTTGTCATGATGGGCGCCGCTGCGGCCATGCTGTTCCTGGGTGGGGTTGGGCTGTTCCGCTTTGCCTTGATGGTAGCGCTGGCCGTGGGCGCAGTGTTCGTGCTGGTTCAAGCCCAGCCTTACCGCATGGCGCGTTTGATTACCTTCACCGACCCCTGGGCTGACCAGTTCGGTTCGGGCTACCAGCTAACCCAGGCGCTGATTGCCTTTGGGCGCGGTGAGTGGTTCGGCGTGGGGCTGGGCAATAGCGTGCAAAAGCAGTTTTACCTGCCAGAGGCCCATACCGACTTCGTGTTCTCGGTGCTGGCCGAAGAGCTGGGGGTCGTTGGCTCTTTATGCACTGTCGCGCTTTTTGTGTTCGTCTGCGTACGTGGCATGTACATCGGTTTGTGGGCCGAGAAGGCCAAACAATTCTTCGCGGCTTATATGGCGTATGGGCTGTCGTTCCTGTGGATTGGTCAATTCCTGATCAATATCGGCGTGAACGTGGGCTTGCTGCCTACCAAAGGCCTGACGCTTCCATTTCTCAGCTACGGGGGCAGCTCGTTGGTAATCTGCTGCGCCTGCCTGGGGCTGTTACTGCGGATCGAATGGGAGAGCCGCACGTACCTGGGCAGCGAGGAAGCCGAGTTTACCGAGAAGGATTTCATCGAGGAGCCCTACCATGGCCGGTAACGTGCTGATCATGGCAGGCGGCACCGGCGGCCACGTGTTCCCGGCGCTGGCCTGTGCCAAGGAGTTTCAGGCTCGCGGCTATACCGTTCACTGGTTGGGTACGCCGCGGGGCATTGAAAACGAGCTGGTCCCCGGCGCGGGCCTTACGCTGCATACCATCAGTGCCAGCGGTTTGCGCGGCAAAGGGCGAGCGGCGTTACTCAAGGCGCCTTTCATGCTACTGAAGTCGGTGATGCAGGCCAGGGCGATCATCCGCCGTGTACAACCCGTTTGCGTGGTGGGCTTCGGGGGCTATGTGACAGGCCCGGGCGGGCTGGCTGCGCGCCTGGCAGGCGTGCCGGTGGTAGTGCACGAGCAGAACGCCGTGGCCGGTACGGCCAATCGGCTACTGGCGCCCCTGGCGAGCCGTGTCTGCGAAGCCTTTCCACGCACCTTCGCCCCGTCGCCCAAGTGCTTGACCACGGGCAACCCCGTGCGCACAGAGCTGTTCCTCACGGCACCTCGCCAGCCGCTGGCCGGGCGCCGTGCCCGCCTGTTGGTAATGGGTGGAAGCCTGGGTGCCGAGCCGTTGAACAAACTGGTACCTCAGGCACTGGCCAGTCTGGAAGCGGCGCACCGGCCCGACGTGTTCCACCAAGCCGGCAAGCAGCACGATCAGACAACCGCCGAGCGCTACACCAGCTTGGGCGTCGATGCCCAGGTCGCACCCTTTATCGCGGACATGGCACAGGCCTATGCCTGGGCTGACGTAGTGATTTGCCGCGCGGGTGCACTGACTGTCAGCGAGTTGGCTGCCGCAGGCCTGCCTTCGCTGCTGGTCCCCTTGCCACACGCCATTGACGACCACCAGAGTCGCAATGCCGATTTTTTGGCCCGCGAAGGTGCTGCCTTCGTCATGCCGCAAGCAACAACAGGTGCCGCACAGCTTGCCGCGCGCCTTGAAGAGGTTTTGATGCAACCGCAAACACTAGTCACCATGGCCGACAGCGCCCGTCGATTGGCTAAACCAGACGCCACCCGCAGTGTCGTCGACGCTTGCCTGGAGGTGACCCATGGTTGAGGGTCAACGCGCCATGCCGCAGCCTGAAATGCGCCGTATTCGCCGTATCCACTTCGTGGGCATCGGCGGGGTGGGCATGTGCGGCATCGCTGAGGTGCTGCTCAACCTGGGGTATGAAGTTTCGGGTTCAGACTTGAAGGCCTCTGGCGTGACTGAGCGGCTACGTGCGTTTGGCGCCGAAGTGTTTATCGGTCACCGCGCCGAAAACGCGACCAAGGCCGATGTGCTGGTGGTGTCCAGCGCCGTGAACGTCAGCAACCCGGAAGTGGCCACCGCGCTGGAACGGCGCATCCCTGTCGTCCGCCGTGCCGAAATGCTGGCCGAGCTGATGCGCTACCGTCATGGCATCGCCGTGGCCGGTACCCATGGCAAGACCACCACTACCAGCTTGCTGGCCTCGGTGTTCGCGGCAGCGGGCCTGGACCCAACGTTCGTGATTGGTGGCCGTTTGAACGCGGCTGGCACCAATGCCCAATTGGGCAGCAGCCGTTACCTGATCGCCGAAGCCGACGAAAGCGACGCCAGCTTCCTGCATTTGCAGCCGCTGGTAGCGGTGGTCACCAACATCGACGCTGACCACATGGCCACCTACGAAGGGGACTTCAACAAGCTGAAGAAAACCTTCGTCGAGTTCCTGCATAACCTGCCGTTCTACGGGCTGGCCGTGGCCTGCCTGGACGACCCGGTGGTGCGAGACATCCTGCCGCAGATCGCGCGCCCCACTACTACGTACGGGGTGCACGAAGCCGCCGACGTACGCGCTATCAATATCCGTCAGGATGGCATGCAAACCTACTTCACCGTGTTGCGCCGCGACCGCGAGCCTTTGGCCGTGTCGGTCAACATGCCGGGCAACCACAACGTGCTCAATGCCTTGGCGACCATTGCCATCGCTACCGACGAGGGCATCAGCGACGAGGCCATTGTGCATGGCCTGTCCGGGTTCCAGGGCGTGGGCCGGCGATTCCAGGTGTACGGCGAGCTGCCCGTAGAGGGTGGCCACGTGATGCTGGTGGATGACTACGGTCATCACCCACGCGAAGTTGCCGCTGTGATCGAGGCAGTACGCGGCGGCTGGCCCGAGCGCCGTCTGGTCATGCTCTACCAGCCTCACCGCTACAGCCGTACGCGTGACCTGTACGACGATTTCGTGCAGGTACTGGCCGATGCCAATGTGCTGTTGCTGATGGAGGTGTACCCTGCTGGCGAAGAACCTATTCCTGGCGCGGACAGCCGACAGTTGTGCCACAGCATTCGTCAGCGCGGCCAACTCGACCCTATTTATGTAGAGCGTGGTACTGAAATCGCACCGGTGGTCAAGCCGCTGCTGCGCCCCGGTGACATCCTGCTGTGCCAGGGTGCCGGGGACGTTGGCTCTATCGCACCTCAGCTATTGAAAAGCCCGCTGTTTGCCGGCGCAGTCGCCACTTCGGGGAAAGACCAATGAACGCCCAAGCCTATGAACACTTGATGTCCACCGTCATGCCCAGCGACTTCGGCCGCGTGGCGGTACTGTACGGCGGTACCAGTGCCGAACGTGAGGTATCGCTCAAGTCCGGCGCACAGGTGCTGGGCGCGCTGCAAGCTGCAGGTGTCGATGCGTTCGGGATCGACGTAGGGCCCGATTTTCTACAGGTGTTGCAGCGCGAGAAGATCGACCGCGCCTTCATCATCCTGCACGGGCGCGGTGGCGAAGACGGCAGCATGCAGGGCCTGCTGGAGTGCCTGGGCATTCCCTACACCGGCAGCGGCATCCTGGCGTCAGCCCTGGCGATGGACAAACTGCGCACCAAGCAGGTGTGGCACACCCTGGGTATTCCTACGCCACGTCACGCGGTATTGGCCAGCGAGGCCGATTGTGTGAAGGCGATCACGGAACTGGGCTTCCCTTTAATCGTCAAACCCGCCCATGAAGGTTCAAGTATCGGCATGGCCAAGGTGACCAGTGAGCGTGAATTGGTCCAGGCCTGGCAGGCCGCCAGCGTTTTTGATTCGCAAGTCCTGGTTGAGCAGTGGGTCGATGGCCCCGAATTTACTGTGGCGGTCTTGCGTGACCAGGTGCTGCCGGCTATCGCGTTGGGCACGCCGCACACCTTCTATGACTACGATGCCAAGTACGTGGCGAACGACACCCAGTACCGCATTCCCTGCGGCCTGGCTCCAGAAAAAGAGCAAGAGTTGATGGCCCTAAGCCTTCGTGCCTGCCAGGCCATCGGTATTGCCGGATGGGGGCGGGTCGATATCATGCAAGATGCCGCTGGCGCCTTCTGGCTGCTGGAGGTCAACACCGCACCTGGCATGACAGACCACAGCCTGGTGCCTATGGCCGCCCGTGCTGCGGGCCTTGATTTCCAGCAATTGGTACTGTCGATCCTGGCTGACTCGCTACAGGCGCGAGGTTAATCCATGCGTGCCCCTGGCGTTCGTCATCCGCAGCCCATGCCCAGCCGTAAGGTTGAGCAACGTGGCGCAAGCCGTATGGTGGCCAAGGAGCCGCTGGGCAGCCGTGTGCCACGCGTGGGTGGCAGCGTGTTCAAGAAGCTGCTGTGGCCGTTGGTCCTGCTGGCGCTGGCGGCAGGCACGTATGAAGGCGCCGAGCGCGCCATGCCTTACCTGGACCGCCCCGTGTCCAAGATCAATGTCCAGGGCGACCTGAGCTACGTGAGTCAGCAGGCCGTGCAGGAACGTATCGCTCCGTACGCGAACGCGCGCTTTTTCAGCATTGACCTGACCGGCATGCGCACCGAACTGGAGCAGATGGCCTGGATTGCCCACGCTGAAGTCCGGCGGGTATGGCCAGACCAGGTCGTGATTCGCCTCGAAGAACAATTGCCCGTTGCCCGCTGGGGCGAAGGGCAGCTATTGAACAACCAAGGCCAGGCATTCGCCCCGCGCGAACTGGCCAATTATGAGCACCTGCCTCAGCTGTTTGGCCCGCAGCGTGCTCAGCAACAAGTCATGCAGCAGTATCAAGTGCTTAGTCAGATGCTTCGGCCTCTAGGGTTTTCAATAGCACGGCTTGAATTGCGTGAGCGCGGTAGCTGGTTCCTGACCACAGGCGCGGGCAGCGCCGGGCCGGGCATCGATTTGCTGCTGGGGCGTGACCATCTGGTGGAAAAGCTGCGCCGGTTCATCGCCATATACGACAAGACCCTAAAAGATCAGATCACGAATATTGCCCGCGTCGACTTGCGCTATGCCAACGGCCTTGCCGTTGGCTGGCGTGACCCGAACGCGGCGGCGCCAGCGGTACCGACCGTGGCGAAGAATTAACAAGAGGCAGGACATGGCAAACGCGCATAGCGGCAAAATGATCGTCGGGCTGGATATCGGCACCTCCAAGGTAGTGGCGCTGGTGGGCGAAGTCGCGGCCGATGGCACCCTCGAGATCGTCGGCATCGGCACACACCCGTCCCGTGGGCTGAAAAAAGGCGTGGTGGTTAACATCGAGTCCACTGTGCAGTCCATTCAAAGGGCTGTGGAAGAAGCTCAGCTGATGGCGGGCTGCCGTATTCACTCCGCCTTCGTCGGCGTTGCCGGTAACCATATTCGCAGCCTCAATTCGCACGGCATCGTCGCGATCCGAGACCGCGAAGTCAGTACTGCCGACCTGGAGCGTGTGTTGGACGCCGCCCAGGCGGTAGCGATTCCAGCGGATCAGCGTGTGCTACATACGTTGCCGCAGGATTACGTCATCGATAACCAGGAGGGCGTTCGTGAGCCCCTGGGCATGTCGGGCGTGCGACTGGAAGCGAAAGTGCATGTGGTAACGTGCGCGGTAAACGCGGCCCAGAACATCGAGAAGTGCGTTCGTCGCTGCGGCCTGGAAATCGACGACATTATCCTTGAGCAGTTGGCATCGGCGTACTCTGTACTGACTGACGACGAAAAAGAGCTGGGCGTGTGCCTTGTGGACATCGGTGGTGGTACCACAGACATTGCCATTTTCACTGAGGGCGCGATTCGTCACACAGCGGTTATCCCCATTGCCGGGGACCAGGTAACCAACGACATCGCCATGGCGCTGCGCACCCCTACCCAGTACGCCGAGGAAATCAAGATCCGCTACGCCTGCTGCCTGGCCAAGCTCGCAGGCGCCGGTGAAACCATCAAGGTGCCAAGCGTGGGTGACCGTCCCCCGCGTGAACTGTCCCGCCAGGCATTGGCCGAAGTGGTAGAGCCGCGTTATGACGAGCTCTTCACGTTGATTCAGGCAGAATTGCGCCGTAGTGGGTATGAAGACCTTATCCCCGCAGGCATCGTACTAACAGGCGGCACCGCCAAGATGGAAGGGGCGGTAGAGCTGGCCGAAGAGATTTTCCACATGCCGGTACGCCTGGGTGTACCGCATACCGTCCGGGGGCTGGATGACGTCATCCGCAACCCGATCTATTCGACAGCCGTAGGCTTACTGACCTACGGCCTGCAGAAGCAATCCGAAGGTGTGACGTTTACCGGCCTCGCCGGTCGCGACAGCAGTTATGGCGAGGAGCCCAAGGCGCCGGTGCTGGAACGCCTCAAGCGGTGGGTTCAGGGCAATTTTTAAGAGCGGCAGTAGGCGTACTAAAACTAGAGAATTGAAGGAGAGGGAACATGTTCGAGCTGGTAGACAACATCCCGCAGAGCCCGGTCATCAAGGTGATCGGCGTAGGTGGTGGCGGCGGTAACGCGGTCAATCACATGGTTAAAAGCAACATCGAAGGCGTTGAGTTCATCTGCGCCAACACCGACGCGCAGGCACTTAAAAACATCGGCGCGCGCACTATCCTGCAGTTGGGCACGGGCGTGACCAAGGGCTTGGGCGCAGGCGCCAACCCTGAAGTAGGTCGTCAGGCCGCCATGGAAGACCGTGAGCGCATTGCCGAAGTGTTGCAGGGCACCAACATGGTGTTCATCACCACGGGCATGGGGGGCGGCACCGGTACGGGCGCTGCGCCGATCATCGCTGAAGTGGCCAAGGAAATGGGTATCCTGACCGTCGCTGTCGTGACGCGTCCGTTCCCCTTCGAAGGCCGCAAGCGCATGCAGATCGCTGACGAAGGGATCCGTGCCCTGTCCGAGTGCGTGGATTCGTTGATCACCATCCCTAACGAAAAACTGCTCACGATCCTGGGCAAGGACGCAAGCTTGCTGTCTGCCTTCGCCAAGGCGGATGACGTGTTGGCCGGCGCCGTTCGCGGTATCTCCGACATCATCAAGCGTCCAGGCATGATCAACGTCGACTTCGCCGACGTGCGCACCGTGATGAGCGAGATGGGTATGGCCATGATGGGTACCGGCTTTGCCAGCGGCCCGAACCGTGCGCGTGAAGCGACTGAAGCGGCCATTCGCAACCCGCTACTTGAAGACGTCAACCTGCAGGGCGCGCGTGGCATCCTGGTGAACATCACGGCCGGCCCGGATTTGTCCCTGGGTGAATACTCTGACGTGGGTAGCATTATCGAAGCCTTCGCTTCCGACCACGCGATGGTCAAGGTTGGCACTGTAATCGACCCAGACATGCGCGATGAGCTGCATGTAACCGTGGTTGCCACGGGCCTGGGCGCCAAGATCGAGAAGCCGGCGAAAATCATCGACAACACGCTGCAGCCTGCCATGCCACAACAGCAGCAGCCTCAGGCCCAGACGCCCGCAGCGGCGCGTCAGGAGCAGCCAGCGGTCAACTACCGTGACTTGGAGCGCCCTACCGTAATGCGTAACCAGGCGCACGCCGGGGCCGCCGCAGCAGCCAAGCTGAACCCTAACGACGACCTGGATTATCTGGACATCCCAGCTTTCCTGCGCCGTCAAGCCGATTAATGCAATTTATCAGGGGTATAGAGGTGATTGGTGTTCAGCAAAGGCGGGGTCTGCTATGATCGCCTCCTTTGTTGATACCAGTTCGCAACTAGCGCTGAAGCGGCCACTGCCATGATTAAACAACGCACCCTGAAGAACATCATCCGTGCCACCGGCGTCGGTCTGCATTCGGGGGAAAAGGTCTACCTTACCCTCAAGCCCGCGCCAGTCGACACCGGGATCGTGTTCTGTCGTACCGATCTGGACCCAGTGGTCCAGATTCCCGCGCGTGCGGAAAACGTCGGTGAAACCACCATGTCCACCACCCTGTTTCAGGGGGACGTGAAGGTTGACACCGTGGAGCACCTGCTTTCGGCCATGGCCGGCCTCGGGATCGATAACGCCTACGTCGAACTCTCCGCCTCGGAAGTGCCGATCATGGATGGTAGCGCCGGTCCCTTTGTATTCCTGATTCAATCGGCTGGCCTGGAAGAGCAGAGCTCACCGAAGAAATTCATCCGGATCCTGCGTGAAGTCGAGGTTGAAGATGGCGATAAACGCGCCACCTTCGTGCCGTTTGAAGGGTTCAAGGTCAGTTTCGAAATTGATTTCGACCATCCGGTTTTCAAGGATCGCACCCAGAGCGCCAGCGTGGATTTCTCCAGCACCTCTTTCGTCAAGGAAGTGAGCCGGGCACGCACGTTTGGCTTCATGAGCGACATTGAATACCTGCGCAAGCACAACCTGGCGCTGGGCGGCAGTGTAGAAAACGCAATCGTGGTGGACAAGGAAGGCGTACTGAACGAAGACGGCCTGCGGTACGAGGACGAGTTTGTCAAGCACAAGATCCTGGACGCCATCGGCGATCTCTACTTGCTGGGCAACAGCCTGATTGGCGAGTTTCGTGGCTTCAAGTCAGGGCATGCCCTGAACAACAGGCTGCTACGCAAACTCATCGAACAGAAAGACGCATGGGAAGTGGTTACCTTTGAAGACGCGAGTACTGCGCCAATCTCCTATATGCGCCCGGTTGCAGCCGTTTAAGCTCGAACCTTCTCTCTAATTCAAAGCCACCTTCGGGTGGCTTTTTTTCGCCTGCTCACACAGCCTTTCGATTAAGCCCCACTGCTGACGACCAACACGCCCTGTAGCAGCCCAGCTTGCTGGCGACCCCAATACGCTACTCACTATCTGGCGCGCCAAGTGCCAGGGAAATCCGCCGCGCTGTCTGGCGCAGGGCGTTGACGTACTCCACCTTTCGCGCCTCAGGGAAACGAAAGCACGGAAATGAGATGCTCAACCCGGCGATCACGTGGCCAAAGCGATCAAACAACGGTGCCGCGATACAGCGCATGTTGTCTTCGAACTCTTCCTTGTCTTCCGCAAAACCTTGTTCGCGCACCTGACGTAGCTCGCTCATGTACGCCTCCAGATTAGGCAGGGTGTGTGGCGTACGGGCAATGAAGTCATCGGCTGCCAGCAGTTGGCGCACGTCTGTTTCGCCCCGCCAGGCCATCAACGTCTTGCCGATGCCCGTGCAATACAGCGGGGCCCGGCGGCCAATGCGTGAGTACATGCGCAGGCTGTAGCGCGAGTCGATTTTATGCACATACACAATGGCGCCTTCGTCGTGGATGCCTAAATGCACGGTTTCGCCCGTCAAGGTATTGAGGTGCCGCATGCCCTGTTCGGCTTCACGGATGAGGTCGAGCTGAGGCAGCGCACGTGCGCCCAGCTCGAACAGTTTCACCCCAAGCCGGTAACGGTCTTCACTGTCTTGCACCACATAGCCGAGGCGTTTGAGCGTTTGCAGGAATCGATGCACGGTGGCCTTGGACATGCCCAGCCGCTGCGCCAGTTCCGTAAGCCCGCTGTCGTCCTCCTGGTCACCCAGCGCTTCAAGTACTGCCAGGGTGCGCCCCACGGCGCTGACCATCTCGTTGCCAGTGGCGATGCCCTTGTCGTGCATAGGTGTCCGTCTACTCATATTTTTGAACCGGTGGTTCATCTTGCTTGACGGCAGCGTGGATTTCCATAGAAACTCCCTCGCAACAATAATGAACCGCTGTTCCGATTTAGCGAGTTCAGACCAATAAGACGAAGAGCAACGAGGTGCGACAATGAAACGGGTTCCTGAAGCGCCGGCTCGAGTGGCGCTGCTGGGTGAGTGCATGGTCGAGCTACAAAGACGGCCTGACGGCGCGCTTGTCCAGGCGTTCGGCGGCGATACACTCAACGTGGCTGTCTACCTGTCACGGCTTTGCGGCAACCCTGCACGCATCGACTACATCACCGCATTAGGGGACGACGACCTGAGCGCCGCCATGCGTGCCCGTTGGCAGGAAGAGGGTGTAAGCGACGTGCAAACCCGCACCTTGCCAGGCCACCTTCCAGGCCTCTACCTTATCCAGACGGACGATACGGGCGAGCGTCGATTCCTCTATTGGCGCAACGACTCCGCTGCCCGGCGCTGTTTTGATGGTCAGGAAGGCGCCGCCCTGGTCGAGCGGCTGACGGCCTACGACGTTATCTACCTGAGCGGTATCAGCCTGGCGATTCTGAGCGAGGAGGGCAGGTCGCGACTCCTGGCGGGCTTGCACCGCTGCCGCGAACAGGGTGTGCAGATCGTATTCGACAACAATTACCGGCCACGGCTATGGCCCAACGCCGATGAAACCCGCCGTCACCATCGGGCAGCGCTCGCCCTGACGGATCTGGCGCTAGTGACCTGGGAGGACGACGCCGAGCTGTTTGGGCTATCCAGCCCAGCATCGCTGTTTGAGATGTACGCTGAACTGGGCGTCAAAGAGCTCGCGCTCAAGCGTGGCAAGCAGCCCTGCCTGCTGAGTAGCCCTGAAGGCTGGATTGAGGTGCCTGCCGAGCAGATAGACACCGTGGTCGATACCACCGCTGCGGGCGATGCCTTCAGTGCCGCCTACCTGGCGTGTTGGTTACAGGGCGGTACGGCGGAGCTGGCCGCACGCTGGGGGCACCGCCTGGCAGGGGCCGTTATCAGTCATCCCGGTGCAATCATCGCGCGTGACGCCATGCCTGTAATGCCCGGATAAGCCTGTGGCTTGATCCGTAGCAGCCCGGCTTGCCGGCGACCTGGGCCCGTGGTGATATTCGTCGCCAGCCAGTTGGGCTGTTACGGCCGCCCAACAAGCGTCTACTTACGCCGGTGCTTGGACAGCCGCTCCAGCGCCGCGCGCAACCCAGGATCGTTGATGCCTTCAGCGGTCGCTTGCAGGTTGTCGGCGGCGCTGTCGGACAGGTCGAGCACTGGCCCTCTCGCCCGGCCAGGGCCCACGACGGGCTGGACCTTGAACAGGATGCGGGTCAAGCCGATGAACTCGGGCATGCCTTGCAGCCCCTGCTGCAGGCGACGTTGCTGATAACGCAGGCGGGTCGCCCAATGGCCATCGGTCACGACGAGCAGCAGGCTTCCTTCGCGCCAGGACGCCACATGGCAGTGTTCACGGGCTGCAGGCTGTAGCTGGGTGTCGAGCAGCTTTTTGAGCTGGCTCAACCGCTGTGCCTGATTCAGGAGCACCTTCAACGGCCTGGCCTCGCGCAACAGGACAGCGGGCGGGCGCGCCGGGTGGGGACGAAATGCCATGCAACGATCCTCGGTAGGGCGGGCATGTTACCAGAAGGGCACAAGGCACAATCGGCTACCTGATTGCGTGACGTTTGCTTCAGGCGCTTGAAGTTGAGAAAAAAGGCCTTATTGTAAAGCCGCCCCATAAAAGCGCTGTGCCAGCATTGTGGCGTCGCCACTTTCCTCTCCATCGTTTCCGGGTAGAATACTCGTTCGCATGCGGCCATGAGGGCTGCTCGGGCGACGCCTAGGGGCCGCCCTCCATTCCCAAGTGTGGAAGATCCAGCCGATATGTTTGCGCCTTTGTTGAAAAAACTTTTTGGAAGCAAGAACGAGCGTGAAGTAAAGCGCATGCTCAAGACGGTCGGTAACGTCAATGCCTTCGAAGAGAAGATGGTCGCGCTCTCGGACGAGCAGCTGCGTGCCAAGACTGCCGAGTTTCAGGCTCGCGTCGCCAAAGGTGAAACCCTCGACGCCCTGCTGCCCGAGGCCTTCGCCGTGTGCCGCGAGGCCGGTAAACGCATCATGGGCATGCGCCACTTTGACGTTCAGCTGATCGGCGGCATGACGCTCCACGAGGGGCAGATCGCCGAAATGCGAACCGGCGAAGGTAAAACCCTGGTAGCGACCCTGGCCGTGTACCTCAATGCGCTGTCGGGCAAGGGCGTACACGTGGTGACGGTGAACGACTACCTCGCCCGTCGCGATGCCAACTGGATGCGCCCGCTGTATGAGTTCCTGGGCTTGAGCGTGGGCGTGGTCACGCCGTTCCAGCCACCGGAAGACAAACGCGCGGCCTATGCCGCCGACATCACCTACGGCACCAACAACGAATTCGGCTTCGATTACCTGCGCGACAACATGGCGTTCAGCATGGAAGAAAAATTCCAGCGCGAACTCAATTTTGCCGTGATCGACGAGGTGGACTCCATCCTCATCGACGAAGCCCGTACCCCGCTGATCATCTCCGGCCAGGCCGAAGACAGCTCGCGGCTGTACATGGAAGTGAACCGCCTCATTCCGCAGCTCGAGCAGCACATCGAGGAGGTCGAGGGCGAGGTGACCAAGCAGGGTCACTACAGTGTCGACGAGAAAAGCCGTCAGGTGGAGCTCAACGAAGCCGGCCACCAGTTCATCGAAGACATGCTCACCAAAGCAGGGTTGCTGGCCGAAGGCGAGAGCCTGTACTCGGCCCATAATCTGGGCCTGCTGACCCACGTGTATGCCGGTCTGCGCGCCCACAAGCTGTTCCACCGCAACATTGAATACATCGTGCAGGACGGTGGCATTTTGCTCATCGACGAGCACACTGGCCGTACCATGCAAGGCCGTCGGCTGTCCGAAGGGCTGCACCAGGCCATCGAGGCCAAAGAGGGCCTGAAGATCCAGGCCGAAAGCCAGACCCTCGCGTCCACCACCTTCCAGAACTACTTCCGCCTGTACACCAAGCTGTCCGGCATGACCGGTACCGCCGACACCGAAGCCTTCGAATTCCAGCAGATCTACAGCCTGCCCGTGGTGGTGATTCCGCCCAACCGCCCGCTGGCGCGCAAGGATTTCAACGACCTGGTGTACCTCACCGCCGAAGAAAAATACACGGCGATCATCGCGGATATCAAAGAGTGCATGGCCACCGGCCGCCCTGTGCTGGTCGGTACTGCGACCATCGAAACCTCCGAGCACATGTCCAATCTGCTCCAGAAGGAAGGGATCGATCACAAGGTACTCAACGCCAAGTACCACGAAAAAGAAGCTGAAATCATTGCCCAGGCCGGCCGGCCGGGCGCGCTGACCATCGCCACCAACATGGCCGGTCGCGGTACGGACATCCTGCTGGGCGGCAACTGGGAAGTGGAAGTCGCTGCCCTGGAAGCGCCTAGTGAAGAGCAGATCGCACAGATCAAGGCTGATTGGCAGAAGCGCCACCAGCAGGTGCTTGAAGCGGGCGGCCTGCATGTAATCGCCTCCGAGCGGCACGAATCGCGTCGTATCGACAACCAGCTGCGCGGCCGTGCCGGGCGTCAGGGTGACGCCGGTTCCAGCCGGTTCTACCTGTCGCTGGAAGACCCGCTGATGCGTATCTTTGCGTCGGACCGGGTCAAGAACTTCATGAAGGCCTTGGGCATGCAGTCAGGCGAGGCCATTGAGCACCGCATGGTGACCAATGCCATCGAGAAGGCCCAACGCAAGGTAGAAGGCCGTAACTTCGATATCCGCAAGCAGCTGCTTGAATTCGATGACGTGGCCAACGAGCAGCGCAAAGTGATCTACCACATGCGTAACAGCCTGCTGGCCGCTCAGAACATTGGCGACACCATCGCTGAATTCCGTCAGGAAGTACTGGCGGCCACGGTTTCGCAGCACATTCCGCCTCAGTCGTTGCCCGAACAGTGGGACGTGGCCGGCCTGGAAGCGGCATTGCAGGCCGAATTTGCAGTCAACCTGCCGATCCAGCAGTGGCTCGACGAGGACGAGAAGCTCTACGAAGAGACCCTTCGCGAGCGCCTGATGGCCGAGATTCTTGCCGCCTACAACGAGAAGGAAGACCAGGCCAGCGCCGAAGCCCTGCGTACCTTCGAGAAGCAAATCCTGCTGCGCGTGGTAGACGACCTGTGGAAAGATCACCTCTCCACCATGGATCACCTGCGTCACGGTATTCACCTGCGTGGCTATGCGCAGAAGAACCCCAAGCAGGAGTACAAGCGCGAGTCCTTCAACCTGTTCCAGGAGCTGCTTGACTCCATCAAGCGCGACACCATTCGCGTGCTGTCCCACGTTCAGGTGCGTCGCGAAGACCCGGCCGAGGAAGAGGCGCGGCTGCGTCGCGAGGCTGAGGAAATGGCAGAGCGCATGCAGTTCCGTCACGCCGAAGCCCCTGGCCTCGATCAGCCCGAAGCGCTTGAAGACGGCACAGAGGAAGTTGTAGAAGCGTCACTGGCGCCGCTGCGCAACGAACAGAAGCTGGGCCGTAACGAAGTGTGCTGGTGTGGGTCTGGCAAAAAATTCAAACACTGCCACGGGCGTATTGAATAAGCCTCCCGCAGTATCGTTAAGCCACGCCGCGCCGGCCTAGCCGCCGCGGCGTTTATCATTTCAGGGTTCGCCCCTTTTAAAGGAGTCATCAATGGCTGTCGGTCTCGGTCCCTTGCCCACCTTGCATCCTGTTCCCGGTTTCGAGCTGGGCATCGCCTCGGCAGGTATCAAGCGCCCGGGTCGCAAGGACGTCGTGGTGATGCGTTGCGCCGAGGGTGCAACGGTTGCGGGCGTGTTCACCCTCAACGCGTTCTGCGCCGCGCCAGTGATTCTGGCCCGGCAGCGTGCAGCGGGAACCGTGCGCTACCTGCTCACCAATACCGGCAATGCCAACGCGGGTACTGGCCAGCCTGGCCTGCTGGCGGCCGAGCGCACGTGCCAGGCGCTGGCCGCGCTGACAGCGGTTGAGCCAGAGGCGGTGCTGCCGTTTTCGACCGGCGTGATCGGCGAACCCTTGCCCGTGGAAAAAATCGAAGGCGCCTTGCAGGCGGCGCTGGATGACTTGCACGAAGACCACTGGGCCGATGCCGCCACCGGCATCATGACCACTGACACCCTACCCAAGGGGGCGAGCCGGCAGTTCACCCACGACGGCGTAACCGTGACCGTGACAGGGATCAGCAAGGGCGCCGGGATGATCCGCCCGAACATGGCCACCATGCTCGGCTACATTGCTACCGACGCCAAGGTCTCACGGGCTGTGTTGCAGGACTTGATCCGCGACGCGGCCAACAAGTCGTTCAACCGCATTACCATCGATGGCGACACCTCGACCAACGACTGCTGCATGTTGATCGCCACCGGCAAGGCAGCGCTGCCGGAAATCACCGAGGCCAGCGGGCCGTTGTTCAACGCGCTCAAGGCCGCGGTATTCGACGTGTGCATGAGCGTGGCGCAAGCGATCGTGCGGGACGGCGAAGGGGCCACCAAGTTCGTGACCGTGCAGGTTAACGGCGGGGCCAACCCGCAGGAGTGCCTGGACGTGGCCTACACCGTGGCGCATTCGCCACTGATCAAAACCGCGTTGTTCGCCTCGGACCCTAACTGGGGCCGTATCCTCGCAGCCGTAGGGCGCGCCGGCGTGCCCGACCTGGACGTGAGCAAGGTCGACCTGTACCTGGGGCAGGTGTGCATTGCCAGCCAAGGGGGGAGGGCACAGAGTTACACCGAAGCGCAAGGCGCCGAGGTGATGGCTGAGGTTGAGATCCCGATCCGTATCGAGCTAGGGCGCGGTAGCTATAGCGAAACCCTGTGGACTACTGACCTTTCCCATGAGTATGTGAAGATCAACGCCGAATACCGCACCTGATCGAGGCGCACGGCGCTTACGGCCACGGGCTTTTATGCGAGGAGAGCACATGAAACGGGTCCACGTAGCGGCGGCGGTCATTCGCCGCGAGGGCAAGGTGCTGATCGCCCGGCGAGGCGCCAGCCAGCACCAGGGCAACCTGTGGGAGTTCCCGGGTGGCAAGCTGGAAGAGGGCGAAACGGCATCGGCAGGCCTGGCGAGAGAGCTGGCCGAGGAGCTGGGTATACAGGTGACGTGTGCGCGGCCGTTGATTCAGGTCGCCCATGACTACCCGGACAAGCAGGTGCTGCTGGACGTCTGGGACGTCAGTGCCTTCACCGGCGAGCCCCATGGTGCCGAAGGGCAGCCCCTGGCATGGGTCGCGCCCAAGGCCCTGGATAACTATGATTTCCCTGCCGCCAATTACCCTATCGTGGTTGCAGCGCGCTTGCCGTCCACCTACCTCATCACGCCCGACGGGTTGCCTCGGCCTGAAATACTCGGCGGGCTGCGCACAGCCATCAGCCAGGGCGTACAGCTCGTGCAGTTGCGCGCGCCCAATCTGTACGACCCGCAATACCGAGACCTGGCGGTTGATGCCGTTGGCCTGTGCGCGGGCAAGGCGCAGGTCATGCTCAAGGGGCCACTGGAATGGCTGGGCGATTTCCCCTCGGCGGGCTGGCACCTCACGGCCGATCAGGTGCGTAAATATGCACCCAAGGGCCGCCCGTTCCCACCAGAGCGCCTGTTGGCTGCGTCTTGTCACACCGCAGAGGAGCTGGCCCTGGCCCGACAAATGGGTGTGGATTTTGTCACGCTGTCGCCAGTGCAGCCTACCCAGACCCATCCCGAGGCGTCGCCCTTAGGGTGGGAGGCCGCTCAGGCCTTGATTGCAGGCTTCGATAGGCCTGTGTTCCTGATGGGCGGGTTGGGCCCTGCCGACTGCCAGCGCGCCTGGGAGGCAGGTGCCCAAGGCGTTGCCGGCATCCGGGCGTTCTGGCCAGCGTTGCCGTAGCCCGCCCTTACCCCTGTTCGCCCGTTGTAATGCCTGCCTTTGTGGGAGCCAACGGCAGTTGGCGAAAGAACGGTCAAAACGCAGGTTTGGCCTGCGCCCAGAGAATTTCGTCCACGCCCTCGCGGCGGCCGATGATGCGGGCTGCCACGAACAGTAGGTCTGATAGCCGGTTAAGGTAGGCCAGGCCTACGCCCTGCAAGGGCTCTTCCCGGTGCAGTTGTTGGCAACGGCGTTCGGCAGTGCGGGCCTGGGCGCGGCATACATGCGCTTGGGCTACCGCCAACGAGCCGCCCGGAAGAATGAAATTGCGCAGTGGCCCAAGTTCTTCGTTCCAGGTGTCGATAACGGCTTCGATCCGCTCCACCTCAGTGCCATGCAGCGCCTGATGCCCTGGCATGGCCAACTCCCCGCCCAAGTCGAACAAACGGTGTTGGCAAGGCGCCAATACGGCAGTCACTTCCGCAAGGCGCGGGTCACCGGCCAGGTGCGCCAGCAGCAGGCCCAACTGGCTGTTGAAGGTGTCGACTTCCCCAAGGGCGTCGATGCGGGGGTGGTCCTTTGGCACGCGGCGCCCATCGCCCAGGCCCGTTTCGCCAGCATCTCCCGCGCGGGTGTAAATCTTCGATAACCGGTGTTCCATTTCATGTTCCCGCAGTGGTGGCTGTCAGCGCAGGCTGAACCAAGGGCAGACGCAGGGTAAAACAGGTGCCCACGCCGGGCGTTGATTTCACCTCCATCTGGCCTTTGTGGTTGTTGGTGATGATGAAGTACGACACCGACAACCCCAGGCCGGTGCCTTGGCCTACCTCTTTGGTGGTAAAGAACGGCTCGAACATGCGCTTGCGCACGCTTTCAGGCATGCCCATGCCGTTGTCTTCGACCTCGATCTCTGCCCACGGGCTATTAAGCCGGGTGCGCAACACGATAGTGCCAGGCTCGGTGGGGTGTTCACGCTGCTGAATAGCCTGAGCGGCGTTTTTCAGCAGGTTCAGCACTACCTGCTCCAACTCGTTGGCCGTGCCGGGGACGGCTCCCAGCCGAGGGTCGAAGTGGCGCACGATAGCGGGCCCGCGGAAGTCAAAGCCCAGGCTAAGGTCGAAATCGCTGCCCGCGATCTCCACCGCCTGCCCGATCAGTGCAGGCAGGTCGCAGGGCGCCATCTGCCGGTTGCTCCGCCGACTGAAGCTCAGCATGTGGGTCACGATCTTCGCCGCCCGCGCACCTGCGCCCTGAATACCCTCAAGCAGTTGGGGAATTTCCCGGCCCGCCAGGTACGCATTGACGTTGTCCAAGGCGACGCCCGCTACTTCGGCCTGTAGCTGGTTTTTTGGCAGGTCCGGGGACAGGCGCCGGCGGATGTTCTGCACGTTATGGAGGATAGCGCCCAGGGGATTATTGATTTCATGGGCCATGCCCGCTGCCAGGCCACCCACTGAAAGCATTTTTTCAGACTGCACCATCATGTCTTCCAGGGACAGCCGCTGGGTAATGTCGTCGATACGAATCACCACGCCACGCCCGGCACTGCCGCCCAAGGGATAACAGGTCAGCGCATAGTGGTGCGGCACCTCGCCCTTGAGCCAGGTAACCCGCTCGACCTTGACCACCTGATGCTGTTCAATCGTGGCTTTGAGCTGCGGCAGGAACGGCTTAATGGGCTCGAACGCCAGGAAGACAGGCTGGTTGAGCGCTTCGGCCAGCGGGGTGCCAGAAAGCGCTGCCGCCTCTTTGTTCCACTGCGTGACATACAAGCCTTCGTCCAGCGCAATCAACGCCGAGGGCATGGAGTCGATAATGCTGTTCAGGTAGTTCTGGAAGCCTGTGAGCTTTTTCTCGATCTTGCTGCGCACTTCCACCTCCCGCTCCAACTTGCGGTTGGTGTGGCGGGTTTCTTCGGCAAGCCCCTGGGCCGAGTCATAAGCGGCCTGAAAATCGTCGCGTGCGCGTTTGATCTGCTGCTCCCGCGCCTCAATGCGCGCCAGCATGGTGTTGAAGGCTTCGGCCAGGCTACCGATTTCATCCTGATTGCCCGGCGCGGCCCGCAAGGCGTAGTTCTCCTCCCGCGTCACCTGACGGGTAAGCTCCTCAAGCTGGTAGATCGGCCGGGTAATCAAACGCCTGATCTGGCGGGCAATGACCATCCACAGCAGCACACTGAACACCAGAATGCCCAGGCTTGCGGTAAAGGTACCGGTGTAAAACGCCATGGGTAATTCACTGCTGGCGACCAACAGCAAATGCCCCGGCGCGCCGTGGGTGCCCGGCAGCTCAGCCAACTGGTTGCTGCGAAATTCAGTGAGGCGCCAGGTGTCCAGTTGGTCGAAGTGCCGCGGCAGGGAGATGTGATCGCCGTGCTGCAACTGCGCCAAGCGTTGCCCGTCAGGGCCATAAACGGCGGCGGCTCGCAAAGGCGAGTAACTGTCGAATGCCTTGAGCAAGGCTTGTGCGGCCTGGGGGTCATTGGCGGCCTGTTGGGCCAATTGCGGCTGTGCCACCAGCCTGCTGACCGTCTGCATGGCCTGCGGGGCCATGCTCTCGTGGGAAATCCAGTACGCAGCGGTAATGAAGGTAAGGTTGGCCACTACCAATACCGTGACCATCAGCACCAGCAATGCCGCGAGCAGCTTCTGCCCGACCGGAAGGTTTTCAAGACGCTGTCTAAGGGGCATCGCACACCTGGCTAACGAAGAACCTGCCGAGTGTAGCAAGGCTCAGGTGGTAGGCAGGCCCTTGCTGTGCAGTATCGCTACCAGGGCTTGATGGAGCGCGCCGAGGTTGGGGGCAGGCACGCCGTGCTGTTGTGCCTGTTCGCGCACATAGCCCAGCAGGTACGTGACCTCGGTGCGGCGGCCGGCAGCGACGTCCTGGTACATGGAAGAGTAATTGGCGGCCGTTGCGGCAATTACAGCCTCTACCTCGGCAAGCAGCCCGCTGGCCGCCGTGGGCTGCCCAGCCGCGGTGAGGATGGCGCACAACTCCTCACACAGTGCCGCCACGCGTTCAAGGTGCGCGCCTAGCTCGCCATTACGGCAGCCAAGCAGCACCGTCAGCGGGTTGATGGCGCAGTTGATCGCCAGCTTGCGCCACAACCGCGCCATGATGTCGGGAGCCCAGCGGTGCGTCGCCCCGGCACGTACCAGCGCCGTGGACCACGCAGGCGCAGCCGTGCTACAGCTGCCTGCTGCACTGGGGTCGCCTAGCCAGGTGTCGCCGTCTCCAGCGCGGACCACTGCGCCATCTGGGCGTCGGAACGCGCCCTCGGTCGTAGAGGCAAAATACACCTGAGCAAAGGGGAGGGCGGCCACCACGGCCTGCTGGCTACCCAGGCCGTTCTGCAGCATTACCACGCGAGCATCGGGCACCAGGCGCGGGCGTACTTGGGCAATGGCAGCTTCTACGTCATAGGCTTTGCAGGTGACCCATAGCTGGCTGACTGCCCCTGAACCGGCAACGGTGTCGGCAGGTGCCTGGACCGCCTGCTCCGTGTTGCCGTCGACCAGGCGAAGGCCAGGGCCCTGTTGGTAACGTTCGAGGCTGGCCTGGTCACGCAATAGCAGCCGCACGGGCATGCCTGCCTTCGCCAGCCGGCACGCCCACACCGTGCCCAGGCTACCGGCACCCAATACGTGCCAGGGCGCGTGTTGTGACATCAGCTTCTGGCCGGCAGTCGACGCGCACTTACCAACCCGGTGCGATAGCTCTCCTGCAACAACCGGCTGGCCTCGCCGAACAGGCTCAACGGGTCTATCGGCAGGCTTTTGTGGTCCAGGCCTACCAGGCTGATGCCTGCATGCAGCGAGATGCGCCCCGCCGAGGTGATGAAGCCTTGAAGGTTCAGGCCGTCGTGCAACCGGGTGAAACTGCTGGGTGCACATTCGCCCAGGCTGCTGGGCAATGTGAGCAGTACGAAGTGATGATCGTCCACGCGTGCCAGCACATCCAGCGGCCGTACCATTTGCTGGAGCCGCCGGGCCACCCCCTGAATCAGTTCGTTATAGCGTGGGGTGCCATGCGCGTGCCGCAGCGCGTCGGCGTCATGCAGGCCGATCAGCAGGTAGCACAGCGCCCCACCCCTGGCCTGAATGTGCCGAAGGCTGTCGTCCAGCTTTTGGCTGAGGTAACGAGCGTTGCCCAAGCCCGTTAGTGTATCCACCAGGTTGAGCTGCTCCAGGTGGGCCACGGTATCGCGTAGCGACTGGTTCTCCTCGCCCAGGCGCAACAGCTTGGCGCGAGCCCGACCACCCAGGTGCACGCGTGTACTCAATTGCTCATCGATCAGGCTAGCCGGCAGCAGGTCGTCGATCCCCGGGTAGGTGGTATCGTCCGGCAACGTAGCGCCTGGTGCTCCCATCAGTAGTATCCAGGTAGGCCGTTGCGTGGCGCTGTCCAGCAGGCGAACCCGCGGCACCATGGCCAGGCCCGTATCTTCGGCGATCAGCAACAGGTTAGCGTCGCGTTGGTCGAGCTCGGCGAGGGTGTTGGCTACCGAGCACGCCCGCAGGTCGCTGTAGCCAGCCTGCGACAGCAGTCGAGTTGCGTGCTGGCGCAGGGCGTCATCGTCGACGGCCAGAAGGATACTGAGGGTAGGGTTCGACATCTGAAACTCGCAATGAAGGAAATACCGACGTGTAACGGAAGGATGCTATCCATTAGGCTGTAACCGGATGTGCGAGGAAAGCATGCCGGACTGCTGGCGGTCGTTATAATGACCCCTGGTTTTATCCGTCAAGCAGGGTGGCGAGGTTTATCCCGACTTACCGACAGAACACCTTAGTACACTGCCTCTTTGTAACAAACTGGAGAATATTGAATGCCCTCGTTCGACGTAGTGTCCGAGTTGGACAAACACGAAGTCACCAACGCCGTCGACAATGCCGTGAAGGAACTGGACCGCCGTTATGATCTCAAGGGTAAGGCACAAATGGCCTTCAACGAGAAAGACCGGACGGTAAACCTCACCGCGGAGGCCGACTTTCAACTGGAGGCCACGCTGGAGATCCTCCGTCTTGCCTTGGTCAAGCGCAAGATCGACATCCAATGCCTTGAGGTGAAAGACGCTTATCCGTCAGGCAAAGAAATGAAACAGGACGTCGTACTGCGCGAAGGCCTGGACAAAGAAATGGCGAAGAAGATCGTCGCCCGCGTCAAAGACGCCAAGCTCAAGGTGCAAGCGGCCATTCAGGGTGAGCAAGTGCGCATCACCGGCAAAAAACGTGATGACCTGCAAGAGGCTATTGCGCTGTTGCGTGGCGAAACCTTTGGCATGCCGCTGCAGTTCAACAACTTCCGCGACTGACGCGCGCGGAACCATCGGCAAGGTCGGGGCGTCGGAACGGCTGTTGACGGCGGTGGCAAGCCCACCGCTCTTGAATAGTTGAACAGGAGACGCCCTATGGATTTGAACGCCCAAGTCAATCATCTCGTCCGCGCTTCCCAAGCCTGGATACCGATGATTATGGAGTACGGCAGCCGTGTGCTGTTGGCCGTCCTCACCCTGGTCATCGGCTGGTGGCTGGTTAACAGGCTAACGCGGCAAATTAGCAAGCTGTTGGCCTTGCGTCATGCCGACCTGGCGCTGCAAGGGTTCATCAGCACCCTCGCCAACATCATTCTCAAGATCCTGCTGATGGTGAGCGTGGCGTCGATGATCGGCATCGAGACCACCTCGTTCGTGGCGGCCATCGGTGCTGCGGGTCTGGCTGTGGGCCTGGCGTTGCAAGGCAGCCTGTCGAACTTCGCCGGCGGTGTGCTGATCCTGTTGTTCCGGCCCTTCCGTATTGGTGACTGGATCGAAGCACAGGGTGTGTCAGGCACGGTGGACGCGATACAAATCTTCCATACCGTGTTGCGTACCGGCGACAACAAGACAGTGATCTTGCCAAACGGCAATCTGTCCAACGGGATTATCACCAACACCAACCGCCAGCCGACCCGTAAAATCATGCTGAACATCGGCGTGGATTACGACGCAGACCTGCAAAAAGGGTGCGAGGTATTGCTGGACCTTGCCAAAGACCCTCGCGTGCTGGAAAGCCCAGCCCCCGAAGCAGTGGTAGCCGCGCTGGGTGACAGCGCAATTACGCTTTCGCTGCGGCTGTGGGTCAATACGGGGGACTATGGCGGAGTATTGAACATGCTCAATGCCGAAGTGCGCGACCGCTTGCGGGCGGCTGGCATCGATATTCCGTTCCCGCAGCGTGTGATTCGCCTGGTGCAGGATCAGAACGGCGCGCCCGTGGCGCCACAGATCATGACCCCACAGGACACGCAACAGCCTTAAGCAGGGCCCTCATCGGCCGCCTTGAAGTAACGCCAGTTGAGCAGGATAAGCACTAGCGTGGGCACACCCAGCAGGGCGGTGATGAGGAAGAAGCTGTGGTAGCCATACTTCTCCACCATCACCCCCGAATACCCTCCGATCAGCCGAGGCAGCAGCAGCATGATGGAGCTGAGCAGGGCGTACTGGGTGGCTGAGAACTTCAAGTTGGTCAGGCTGGAGAGGTAGGCCACGAACGCCGACGTCGCCAGCCCAGAGCTGAGGTTGTCCAGCGAGATGGTCACGATCAGCATTTTGATGTTCGGGCCCATGTCCGCGAGCATCAGAAACAGAATGTTAGTCCCCGCCGAGGCAGCTCCGCCAATGAACAGGATAGGCATGATGCCAAACCTCACGATCAACAGGCCGCCCGCGCCTGCACCCAGCAACGTCATCACCAGGCCAAACAGTTTGCTCACGCTGGCGATCTGATCCTTGGTAAAGCCCTGGTCGATATAAAACACGTTAGCCATTACCCCCATGACCGTGTCGGACATGCGGTAGGTAGCGATCAGCCCCAACAGCAGCAAGGCCTGCCAGCGGTAGCGCAGGATGAAGTCGTTGACAGGCGTAAGTACAGGCGCCAGGCCGCGCCGGCCCAATGATGACAGGCACAGGGTGGTGAGCAGGGTATACAGCAGCGAGCGGAGGAAGGCGCGGTCTTGCAGCAGCAGGTCCAGGGGGCTCATGTCACCGTTCAACACCTCGGCGAAGTCGGTGTTGTACAGCTGCGTGAACATTGCCGGGACCGATACCAGCAGGATGATCAGCACCACCACCGAGGCAATCTGGTGAATGAACCCATAGCGTGCGGCCGACAGCTGAGTGCGCAAGGGCACCGGGGGCTCGCGCATCAACAGCGACGTAATCAGGGCAGGGACCATCAATACCCCGAACAGCAGATAAGTGCCAGCCCAGGCGCGGTGAAGGTAGGCAAAGCCGGTAGAGCCGAAGCCTTCTGCGAAGAACAGCGCGCCTGCAGTGGCGAGCAAGGCCGCCACGCGGTAGCCGGCCATATAGCTGGCGGCGAGGGCGGCCTGGCGCTGGTCGCCGGCGATTTCGAGGCGATAGGCGTCCACGGCGATGTCTTGAGTGGCCGACGCGAAGGCCACAACTACGGCAATAGCGATCAGCCAGGACAGGTGCTTTTGCGGGTCGCAGAAGCTCATGCCGATCAGCCCCAGTATGACCAAGGCCTGCGCCAGCACCAGCCAGGAGCGTCGGCGGCCTAGCTTGGCCAGGCCGGGCAGGCGCCATTGGTCCAGTAGGGGCGACCATACCCATTTAAAGGCATAGGCCAGGCCGATGAGGCTGGCATAGCCGATGGTTTCACGGGCAACCCCTGCTTCGCGCAGCCACACGGAGAGGGTGGAAAACACCAGCATGTAGGGCAAGCCAGAGGCAAAGCCGAGAAGTAACAGCACCAGCGTGGAGGGGCTGGCATAGGCGGCCAAGGCGGCGCGCCAGGTTTTACCGGGCATGGGCGAAAATCTGCCTCGAATCAGCAAAAACAAAGCGCGCACTCTAACCGCTGTGCTCCTCCGGGCGCCAGCCATGCCGCCGGATATCCACACGATTAGCGTTAATTGTTACGCCTTCGCTGCGCAGGCGCGCACGCTGCTCGTCACCGCTGGCACTGCCTGGCGGTAGGCTGAGACGCCCGCCTGCCGCGATAACCCGGTGCCAAGGCAACGCAGTGCCTTCAGGCAACTGGCTCAGTTGGCGGCCCACCCACCTGGCCGCACGGGCCATACCTGCCATCTCACCCAATTGGCCGTAAGTGACGACCCTGCCCTTGGGAACCGCGGCCAGCACCGTATAAAGGGTTATCTTCCGAACGTCAGGTAACGAATCGGTGACATTATTCGCGGAAAAAAAGGGGAACTCATTGGGCATAATCTGGTCAGTCCTGAGTCCTTCGTTATAGCCGTATAACGCTGATCTTCCACGAAATCGAGTCCGTCGTCGCTTATGTTCTCCAGAACCCTCTTGTGTGTGGCTGTCACCTGCGCCTTACCCTCCGCTTTCGCAGACACTGTCTGGATGAAAAACGGTGACCGTTTGACCGGCACTATCAAGGTGTTCGATGGCGGCAAACTCATGGTAGATACCGCCTACGGTGGGTCGATCCCGGTTGACATGAAACAAGTCAAAACCCTGGAAACCGATCAGCCGCTCCTGGTTCGCCAGGATGCCAACGATGTCGAGATCGCTCAGGCGCTCAAGCCAGCCGATGAAGGTAAGGTAACCCTCGGCAACAATGGCTCGCCTGAAATCGTCGAGCTTGCCAGCATTCAGCAACTAATGAAGCCAAAGCCGTTGATCCAGGACCTCACCTGGAAAGGCAACATCGATGCGGCGCTGGACTTCAAGCGGGCCGAGACCGATACCGACGACTACAACGTCGCCTTTAAGACGACGGCCCGGCATGGCCGGTGGCGCCACATTGGTGACGGTGAGTACAACCGCGAAGCACAGGACAGCGTGACCGAGACCAACAACTGGAAGCTCGAGTACTCGCTGGACCGCTTCATCACCGACCAGTGGTTCTGGCAGGGCCGCTTGAACTACAAGCGCGATCAGGTCGAAGACCTGCGCCGCCAGCGCACCGTGGGTACTGGTCCGGGTTACCAGTTCTGGGATAACGAGCTGGGTTCGTTCTCCTTGGGTAGCTTGCTCAATCGCACCGACTACCAGTTCGCCGACGACTCGAAAGAAAACTTCTATTCTGTGGCGATGAAGTGGGACTACAACCGCTACCTGATCGGCAAGACTGTGGAGTTGTTCTCCTCGGGTGAGCTGGGTCGGCCGTTGAGCAATGTAGCTGATTACAGCCTGGATGCGGACGTGGGGCTGCGTTACAAGGTGACCGAGTGGGCCTCGCTCAACCTCAAGTACGAAAAAGACATCGTCACCGGCACCCGGGATAACAACGACCTGGACAGCAGCCGCTACACCGCCGGCTTCGGTATTGCGTGGTAACGGCTGTCACCTCGCCATCGCAATAAACCGAAACAAGTGCGCCAGCCCAACGCTGGCGTGGCTTGGCGGCGAGTTTGCCCGCAGTGCGACAGACGTACGCTTGAAATGAGGCGTATCGTCGGCACATATAGAGGTGACTTTCGCCGAGGATCATTTTGATGCGCGCTTTGCTGCTACTGCTGCTCCTGTTTCCTGTGTTGGAGCTCTACGTCTTTTTCCGGGTGGGGTTGGCCATTGGCTTCTTCCCTGCCTTGCTGTTGATCATCGCGGGTTCCGCGCTGGGCGTGCTGGTGCTGCGTGTGGCAGGGTTGGCCACTGCGTTGCGGGCACGCGAGAGCCTGCGCAGTGGCCAACTGCCTGCCGAAGAGCTGCTCAACGGCGCTGTTGTGGCAGCCGGCGGCCTGTTGCTGGTGGTGCCTGGTTTCCTCAGTGACATGATTGGTGCGCTGTGCCTGTTCCCTGTCACTCGCCGCCTGATCGCCAACAAGGTGCGGGAACGTGGCCAGGCTCAGGCCATGCGCCAGCGTGCCTTCGATGACACCGGCTATGGGTCGCCTGGCGGCCCACCTGCTTCGCCGAACGGTTCGCCGTCTGGTGTGGCCACACCCCACACGCCTCGTCGCCCCAACCTCATCGAAGGCGAATACGAGCAACGTGACTGACCTTTCAGGCAACCCTTCAGGCGCCCCCGTTCAGGGGGCGTCCTGCTTTCAGCTTGCTGATAATCGACAATTTTTTTTTGGCTCGGGCTTGTAATCCGATGCCATGGCCTCATGTATGGGTCACCGCAAGGTGCCGGCCTCAGGGGCGTGTACGTAACATCGGTCTGTACAGGCCATTTCGTACCTACTCGAGCTGCCGGCCATCATCTGCGTAGGGCCCATCGTCCTACGCGACCGGCAAGCGCCGGGTGCATCAGTGGGTCAGGTACGCCTGGCCGATGGATAACCATAATTAGGAGAGATCGACAATGAAGCTTCGTCCTCTGCATGACCGCGTCGTCATTCGTCGCAGTGAAGAAGAGTCCAAGACCGCCGGCGGCATCGTTCTGCCTGGCTCCGCCGCCGAGAAGCCCAACCGTGGTGAGATCCTCGCCGTTGGCACCGGTCGCGTTCTGGACAACGGTGAAGTGCGTGCCCCGGCCGTCAAAGTAGGCGACAAAGTCGTCTTCGGCCCCTACTCGGGCAGCAACACTGTCAAGGTTGATGGCGAAGACCTGCTGGTAATGAGCGAGAACGAAATCCTCGCCGTCGTTGAAGGCTAAGCCCCCGGCTTACGGCCTTTATTGATGTCCTGTCACGACTTCTGATTCAAGGAAAACGATCATGGCTGCTAAAGAAGTAAAATTCGGCGTCTCCGCCCGCAACAAGATGCTCACCGGCGTTAACGTCCTGGCGGATGCCGTCAAGGCGACCCTGGGCCCTAAAGGCCGTAACGTGGTAATCGCCAAGAGCTTCGGCGCACCTACCATCACCAAAGACGGCGTGTCCGTCGCCAAAGAAATCGAACTCAAAGACTCCTTCGAAAACATGGGCGCGCAGCTGCTGAAAGACGTTGCCTCCAAGGCCAACGACGAAGCAGGCGACGGCACCACTACCGCTACCGTTCTGGCCCAGGCTATCGTTAGCGAAGGCCTGAAGTCCGTTGCTGCCGGCATGAACCCAATGGACCTCAAGCGCGGCATTGACAAGGCGACCATCGCCATCGTTGCTGAGCTCAAGAACCTGTCCAAGCCGTGCGCTGATAACAAGGCTATCGCTCAGGTAGGTACCATCTCTGCCAACTCCGACACCGAAATCGGCAAGATCATCGCCGAAGCGATGGAGCGCGTGGGTAACGAAGGCGTCATCACCGTTGAAGAAGGCTCAGGCCTGGAAAACGACCTGACCGTCGTTGAAGGTATGCAGTTCGACCGCGGCTACCTGTCCCCTTACTTCGTCAACAAGCCAGAGACCATGGTTGCCGAGCTGGAAAGCCCGCTGATCCTGCTGGTTGACAAGAAGATCTCCAACATTCGCGAACTACTGCCGGTTCTGGAAGCCGTTGCCAAGTCGGGCCGCCCGCTGGTAATCGTGTCCGAAGACGTAGAAGGCGAAGCGCTGGCCACCTTGGTGGTCAACAACATGCGTGGCATCGTCAAGGTCGCTGCTGTCAAGGCGCCTGGTTTCGGTGACCGCCGCAAGGCCATGCTGCAAGACATCGCCGTATTGACCGGCGGTACCGTGATCTCCGAAGAAATCGGCCTCACCCTGGACACCACCACCCTTGAGCACCTGGGCACCGCCAAGCGCGTGACCATGACCAAGGAAAACACCACCATCGTTGATGGTGCAGGTTCCAAGGAAGACATCATGGCGCGCGTTTCCCAGATCCGCGCCCAGGTTGCCGACACCTCTTCGGACTACGACCGTGAAAAACTGCAAGAGCGCCTGGCCAAGCTGTCCGGCGGTGTTGCACTGATCAAGGTCGGTGCCGGTACCGAAGTTGAAATGAAAGAGAAGAAAGCCCGCGTTGAAGACGCCCTGCACGCTACCCGTGCAGCCGTTGAAGAAGGCGTGGTGCCTGGCGGTGGTGTTGCCCTGGTGCGCGCCCTGCAGGCGATCTCCGAGCTGCGTGGCGAGAACGAAGACCAGAACGTTGGTATCGCGCTGCTGCGTCGCGCCGTAGAAGCACCTCTGCGCCAGATCGCTGCCAACGCTGGTGACGAGCCAAGCGTGGTAGTGGACAAGGTCAAGAAAGAGTCCGGCAACTACGGTTACAACGCTGCAACCAGCGAATACGGCGACATGATCGAAATGGGTATCCTGGACCCTACCAAGGTAACCCGTTCGGCCCTGCAAGCCGCAGCCTCCATCGGTGGCCTGATGATCACCACCGAAGCCATGATCGCTGACCTGCCAGACGACAAGGCCGGTGGCGGCATGCCTGACATGGGCGGCATGGGTGGGATGGGTGGCATGGGCGGCATGATGTAAGCCCAGCTCCCTCCAGCTCGATGAAACCCTGCCTGCTAAAGGCAGGGTTTTTTTTCGTCCGTGCTATCTCCGCACTACCCCGTGCTACCCCCGTATTCCACGGGTGAGCAGCCGCTGGCCCGATTAACCCTAGCCGCCTATGGCGAACTGAGCGTAAGCTGCGCCGGCTTCGGTGTGTATACCGTACAAGAGGAACCCTACATGCGCATTCTCGTGGTCGAAGATAACCGCGATATCCTCGCCAACCTGGCGGACTACCTTGGGTTGAAAGGCTATACCGTCGACTGTGCCCAGGACGGCCTGTCCGGGCTGCACCTGGCCGCCACTGAACACTACGACCTTATCGTGCTGGACGTGATGCTGCCGGGTATCGACGGCTTTACCCTGTGCAAGCGCCTGCGTGAAGATGCTCGCCGGGATACGCCGGTCATCATGCTCACTGCCCGAGACCAGCTCGATGACCGCCTGCAAGGCTTCAGGCACGGCGCTGACGATTACCTGGTCAAACCGTTCGCCCTGTCAGAACTGGCGGCCCGTATCGAAGCGGTCATGCGCCGCGCGCAGGGTGGTGGTCGCCGCACCCTGCAAGTGGCAGACCTGCAGTACGACCTCGATACTCTGGAAGTGACCCGTGAAGGCAAGCTGCTCAAGCTCAACCCGGTGGGGCTCAAGCTGCTGGCGGTGCTGATGCAGAAAAGCCCTCATGTGCTGCGTCGAGAAGTGCTCGAAGAGGCCCTGTGGGGCGATGACTGCCCCGACAGCGACAGCCTGCGCAGCCACGTTCACCAGCTTCGCCAGGTGATCGACAAGCCCTTCGCCAAGCCCTTGTTGCAGACGGTGCACGGCGTTGGCTACCGGCTCACCGAGGGGCGTGATGGAGTTTAAACAAAGCCTGGCGCAACGCATCATCATTGCGTTCGCGCTGATGAGCGCGTTGGTCGCCGGTGCCTTTGCCGTGGGCATTGTGGCCACAGTCCACCTGGTCGAAGAAAAGCTCATTTCAGCAGGCTTGGGTGGCGATCTGCAGCGCCTGCTGCTCATGGACACCATGGATGATTGGAGCCATCGGCCCGAGCCTGATCAGTTGTTCTATTACAGTGAAGGCCGAGGCGATTTTGCCTTGCCTAAAGACCTGCGTAACCTCTCCGAGGGCTTTCACGAGGTGTTTCGTGGCGAGCTTTCTTACCACGCGATGGTAGAGATCGTAGACGGCCGTCATTACGTACTCCTGCAAGACCAGAGCGATTTCGAAGAGCGTGAACGGATTCTGTTTGCCGTCGTGGTAGTAGGCTTCGTCTTGAGCCTGGTATTGGCGGCCGTGCTGGGTTGGCTATTGGCGCGCCGGGTGATGGCGCCCGTCATTCGCCTGGCCCGGCAAGTACGCCACCGCGATCAACTGCTCGGCCTTGCACCACCGCTGGCGCCGGACTACGCCGCCGATGAAGTGGGCCAACTGGCCGTGGCGTTCGATGCCACCCTGGGCCGCTTGCGCGAGGCCCTCACCCGCGAGCGGCTGTTTACCAGCGACGTCAGCCACGAGTTGCGAACGCCTTTGATGGTGTTGGCCACCTCCTGCGAGCTATTGCTGGCCAACGAGCGGCTCGATGACCGTGCACGCCTTCAGGTAGAGCGCATTACCCGGGCATGTGAAGAGATGCGCGAGCTGGTGCAAACCTTCCTGATGCTGGCACGGGCACAGCGTAACGAGGCCCTCACGGCACAAGGCGCGCTACAGCAGGTGGCCGAAGACCTCATCGCCCAATGGCGCAAGCCTATCGAGCAAAAGGGGCTGACACTGCTCTATGAACCCGGTGAGCCCACTGAGGCACGCTTCAACGTTACCTTCCTGCAAACCGTGATGAGCAACCTGTTGCGCAACGCGCTGCACTACACCGACCAGGGGTTTATCCGCCTGACCCTCGGCAAAACCGGCTTCAGCGTGGAAGACTCCGGCGTGGGTATTCCTGAAGAAAAACGCGAAGCCATGTTCCAACCTTTCGTGCGAGGCAACGAAAAGCGAGGGGAAGGGTTAGGGCTGGGGTTGTCGCTGGTGCAGCGCATTTGCGACGACCAAGGCTGGCTCGTCACCTTAACTACCAATGAGCCTCAAGGCTGCGCGTTTCATGTGACGCTTGAAACGTCAACGCGCAAACACTAGCTGGGCAGCGTTTTTCACACGGGCCCTTGGTGAAACATCTGGCAACAGCACCAGCGCGCTGTTAACGTCGCATTACAGTTTTTTCACATTCGTATGACCACCCGATGACTCGCGCCGCTCTAGTGTTCGGTCCAGTTTCCAGGAGGTCATATGAACAATCCGATCAAGCTTGAGTTTTCTGAGAAGTACGACCAAACCCACGCGCGCCGCTATTTCTATAAGCATCAAAGCGGCGTGTCGCGGCGTCTGTCCCACTTGCGAGACGTGCAACTGGCCCGCAAGGCACTGGAATTGGCAGGGGACCCTGGCCTGGTGTTGGACTTGCCGTGCGGTGCTGGGCGCTTCTGGCCACTGCTGGCAGAGAAAGCCAACCGGGTCATCATAGGGGCTGACAACTCGGCAGATATGGTTGCCACCGCCTGCCAGATGCAACCGCCAGAGGTTGTGGCGCGGGTGAAGCCGATGCAAACGTCCGCGTTTGACATTGACTTGCCTGACAACGCAGTGGACAGCATTTTCTCCATGCGCCTGATGCACCACATCGGCGAAGCGGACCACCGGCTGGCGATGTTGCGCGAGTTTCACCGCGTGTCGAGAGATTCAGTGATCCTCTCGCTGTGGGTAGACGGCAATTACAAGGCTTGGAAGCGCAAGCGCTCCGAGCAGCGCCGGGCAGAGCGAGGCAGCGCGCCGGACTACCAGAACCGGTTCCTGGTGCCGGTACAAACAGCGGAGGCCGAATTTGTTCAAGCCGGTTTCCGCATACAAGAACGACTTGATTTCTTGCCGCTGTATGCCATGTGGCGAGTGTATGTGTTGCGTAAGGAGTAACCTCGATGGCAGCAGAACGGTCAACCCAGGCCAGCCCCGTAGCCGGTGACGCGGGCTTCGATCATTACTGGCAGAGTTCTGGCGAATGGGTAGAAGAGCCCAACCGTCGCCGCGGTGGTGAAAGCGGTGTTCAGCGCGTGTTGCTGCCACAGGCAGGCATGATTTACGTCAAACGGCAAACCGGGCACATCTACCGCTCGCCCTTGCACCCCTTTGGCCGGCCTACCGTGCTCCGCGAACGCGATGCGCTACGTGGCCTCAGCGCGCTGAAGGTTCGGGTGCCTCGGTTGCTGTATTGCGGCGCTCGGCGCGATCAGCAGTTTGGCTGGAAAGCCTTGCTGGTCACCGAATCGCTCGACGGTTTTGAAGAGATCACCCGCTGGTATGAAGCAGGGGGCCGCGAGCGCTATGGCGAAGCCGTGCATGACCAGATGCTGGAAGACTTGGCCCTGAACCTTGCGAAGATGCATAAGGGGCGTTGGCAGCACAGCTGCCTCTACATCAAGCATGTGTTCGTGCGGGTAGTCGAAGGCAACGGCGGGCCACGTGCCGAGGTTGCGCTACTGGACCTTGAGAAGTGTCGCCGGCGGCTGACCGCGACAGCGGCATCGCAGCACGATATCAAACAATTACGGCGCCATTCGTCGTTCAGCGAGGCAGATTGGAAGAAACTGCTCTACTTTTATGAGACCGCGTTTGGCAGCGTTGTCAAAGGGTTAGAGCGATGAACTTACAAATTGCACGAAGCTTGTTCTTCTTAGGCTCACTGGCAGTGGCAACCGCAGCGGTTGCTGCCTGGGATGAGCCGACCCCTGGGGTTTTGCGTGCAGAGCACGGCCAGGGCATCTGCCTGCTCCCTAAGGGCTTCAAATCGGATGCTGCCGAGGTAGCACCCGACCACAACCTGATGCTGTTGATGCTAGGCCTTACCCAAGGCCTGCGCTCCGGGGCATAACCTTGCTGGCTAACCGGCCTTGACCACCTGCAGGTGGTTGTCCCACAGGCCGGACGGCAGTGCCATTGGGCTGCCCAGCCACTGACCCGCCTTAGCGTTGTAATAGCGGCAGCGGCCTTGGCCCGACGTGACCACAAATCCGCCTTCCACGGCAGCTACGCCAGCGCAGTCAGGCATAGGTGCGTCTACCTTCACCTCGGCGGTGTCCAGGTCCCACACGTAGAATCGATTGGCGCGTGGCGCGGTTAGCGCAACCAGCCGCAGGGCATCATTGATTGCCACGCTGGCGGTGTAATTCCCCATCGAGAGCAGCTGTGACTCGCTCACCGGGAAGGGCATGAAGGGCTCGCCGGGGCGCTTGATCGCCAGCAAATGAGGCACCTCGCTGGCGTCGCCCATGAACTGTTGGCAGGCTGCCACGGTGCCGTCTTTGGCAATAGCCAAGTGACGAATGCTGTTCATGGGATGGGGCAGGGTTTCCCTGCTCAACAGGTCGCCCTCCCGGCTCATTAGCACCAGGCTGGGCTCCATCGCGTCAAGGTTCATCTCTACCCGGCTCTCCGCCTCGGTGCGGATGCCACCATTGGCGACCACCAGGGTTTCGCCGTCTGGCAGCCAGGCTAATTCGTGAGGGCCAATGCCATGGGTAGGCAGCTCCGCTACCCGTTCCACGTGGCCACTTGCAAAGCGATAGACACCCAGCACCCCACGGCCTGGCGCCGTGGTGTCGTTTTCGGTGGTGTACAGCCATTCGCCGCTGTGGTGGATCACGGCATGCCCATAAAAGTGCCGATCGGGCAGGGCGTTTATCGTCTGCACCAGCGTGCCACTGCGCAGGTCGATCAGGTAGCTCTGCGTACCTGGGCGACGCGCCACGAACAGCGCAAGAGGCTGGGAAGGGTGTTCGATAATGGCATGGCAGCGTTGGGCTACGGGTGTACAGAACGCCTGCGTGCCATCCATGCGATAGGCTACGGCGTAATGCCCGCCGTCGACGTCGTCCCGAGCCGACAGCAACAAGGGCGGCCGCCCGCCACGGCTGCTCAGCCGCCAGCCAGCTACGGCCCTGCTGCCTTTGAGGAGCCTGAAAAGGCCCGAAAGCGAACGCTGCCACATATCAGTCACCGTCGTTGGCATTGAAGCCCAGTTGGATGTTCAGCGCCCTTGCCAGCTCTAGCTCGTGCAGGCGGTGAACCGTGTTCAAGCGGTCATAGAGGGTATTGAGCGCCTGTTGACCGGCAGGGTCGGCCAGCAGTTCGGTCAGGGTACGCTGATTGTCATCCAGTGCTTGAGTGGCGGCAGCATAGGCTGCGTCGATTTTGGCGGCCAGCGGCTTCTGATCGCTGGGCAGCAAGTTGCGCAGGCCTTTGCCGTCCACGCCATTCCAGACCGCTTGGGCCGCGCTCAAGCTGGCCTGGAGGCTTTTAAGCGATGACTGGCTACGCCAGGCTTCTGCTTGGTACGGCTGTGGCAGGCCCTTGCTCTGACGGCCCATGGGGGCGCCGAGTTTTTTCTTCAGGCTGTCTAGCGCAGTGACCTGAGCGCGTAGCAGGTCTGCAATGGCTTCATGGGCATCGGCATAACGCTGGTTAGGGAAAGTGCTCATTTGCGCGAGCATCCCGTCGTTGCGCTTCCAGGCATCGAGGATGTCTTCAGCCAGGGCTTTTTGACGCTCGCCGATGGCCATCAGCAAGGGGCAATAGGCCGCTTTATTGGCCTCGCTGGCCATTTCAGGCTTGCTGTCGAACAGGATGTATTCATACGCCGACAACCCCTGCACCACTACGCTGGCCTTGGCCAGGGACGCAGTATCGATAGGGCCCCCGCTGGCAATCAGTTGCTCTACCTGGCGGCCTACGAGGTTTTTCTTGTCAGGCCAGAATTGCACCGACCAGGCGCGGTTGCCCTCGGTGAGTGGGCCGATGAGCAACGGTTGCAGGGCTGCCCAGGCCTTTTGCGCTACCAGGTAGTCAGCACGGGCTTTGTCCAGGCTTTCCTGGCCCTGGCAAAAGGCGAGCGCACTTTTGGCCAGTTGCTGATCGGCGTCTACCCACTGGCTGTAGGTAGGCAGCAGTACCTGACTGGCCAGCGCGGCACTCGTCACCGCTTGCGGGTCCTGAGGTGTGCAGGCGCCCAGTGCGAGGGCGGCAAGGCTGGTGAAGAGCAACTTGGGACGAAACATGGACAGCTCCACGGAAAGAAGATCTGGGATGTTATAGGGATTGAAGAAACGCCAGCAATGCTGCGCGCTCATCGGCATCGAATTGCAGCACGCGCGCCTTGGCGTCAGCGGCTTCACCGTCATGCCACAAGACCGCCTCAAGCAGGTCGCGGGCGCGCCCATCGTGCAGGAACCCGCCCTCTGGGTTGACCGTGGCGGACAGCCCGATGCCCCACAAGGGCGGCGTGCGCCAGTCCTGCCCACGGGCCTCGAACACACTGTAGCCATCCGCCAGCCCTGGCCCCATGTCATGAAGCAGCAGGTCGGTATAGGGGCGGATCACCTGGTTCGCAAGCTCGGGTTCGGCGGCGGTATCGGCGGTACGGTACTGGGGCACATGGCAGCGCTGGCAGCCTGCCTGGTAAAACAGCCCCTTGCCCTTAAGCACCTGAGGGGTGGCTTCGTCGCGGCGCGCAGGCACGGCCAGGTTACGGCTGTAGAACAGCACCAGCCGACGGATGTTGTCGCTCACCTCGAAGGGTTCTTCAGGGCTTTGGTTGCCATTTGCCGCGTTCAGGCAGCCGGCTTGGGCCGGCGTGCAGTCAGTGTTGGGATGCAACGAGGACGTAATCCCCAAGTCGCCTGCAAACGCATGGGCATTTTGCTGGTCCAGGCCTGGCTGGCTGGCCTTCCAGCCGAAGCGCCCGAGGGTGGTCTGCCCCGTGGCATCGTCGAACACGTAGTTGGGGCGCCCGCGCACGCCGCCGTCACCACTGGCCTGGGCCTTGGCATTGTCCAGAATGGCCTGCGCGGGGATTGCTTCGAGTAACCCCAGGCCAATCATGGGCGAGGCGATGCGTGCCGAGAGGCGCACTTGGGGATGCAGGGGGCCATAGCCTAACCGGTCAACGTGCAGCTCGGGCTGGCGCAGCACCACCTCGTGGCCGTCAGTAAAGGTGACCGCCACCGGTGTGTAAGCCACGCGCACGCGACCTTCGGGCTGTACACCCGGCACTGCCATGTCCTGCAGTTGGGTGCCATAGACCGGCTCGGGGGTGAACCCCAATCGGCGCAGGCTTTCCAGCGTCGGTTCGCTGTCAGGCACGGAGAGCCGTACCAGCATCGACACGGCATTGGCTGCACCGGCCTCGGGCGCATGGCCGCGCCCGTCACGAATGTGGCAGTTCTGGCAGGCATTGGTATTGAACAGCGGGCCTAGGCCATCTCGGGCGGTAGTGGTGGAGGGCGCGATGACCCAGGGGTTGCGGAAGAAGCTGTTGCCTACGCTGAAATCCACGCGCCGCTGTGCGCTGAGATTGGCCGACGGTAGCTGATAGGCGTTGGCGTCAGTGCGCCGTACCGTGGCAGCACCTGCCGATAAGGCTTCGCCGGGCTCGGCCCGGGTGAAGCGAGGCGCCTGGTCGCATGCCGAGAGCATCAGGCACAAGGCCAGCCATGGCAAACGAACCGGTAATAAGGACATCGGGGTAACCTGTGTTGCGCAAAACCTGTGGCCGCGCAGCAACGCTGCGCGGCCACGACATCAAAACTCGTGGTCGGCGTTGTCCGGGTTCAAGTCGGTGATGCCAAGCTTGCCTGCCGCCTGCTCGATGGCGCCGGTCTGCTTGACCAACGCGCCGATGGCATCACGTACCACTTGGTTGCCTGCGGCATTGCCAGAGGCAATGAGTTGGTCGAAATGCTCGCCCTGATTGGCACGGTCTACCATGACCTGCATTTTCGCTTCGGTATCGGCCAAATCGGCCTTCAGCGCCTGGTCAGTGGCAGGGTCGATCTTGGCCACCAGCGAAGACAGGCCAGGCCCGGTCAGGCGGGTGCCATCGGCGCGCAGGTATTCGCCCAGGTACACATTACGAATGCCTTTGGCATTGAAGAAGGCCGAGTTATGAGTGTTGTCACTGAAGCAGTCGTGCTCGTCTTCAGGCGAATTGGCCTCCAGTGCCACTTTCAGGCGCTCACCGGCCAGCTCACCCAGCGACAGGCTGCCCATGCCGAACAGCATCTTGCGCAGCCCGCTGTCTACCGGCTCGGCTTCCAGGCTGGCGCGGTAGTTGTCGGGGGTGTTGGGCTTCCAGTTATTGACCATTTCGGTGAGGTCGCTGACCAGCAGGTCGGTGGCGGCCTTGAGGTAGGCGCGGCGGCGGTCGTTATGGCCGCCGGTTGCGCCCTTGCCTTCCAGGTAATCGCTGGCAGGGCGGTTGCCGGCCCCGGCGCCCGTGCCGTTAAGGTCTTGACCCCAGAGCAGGAACTCGATGGCGTGGTAACCGGTGGCCACGTTGGCCTCCGACCCGCCAAGTTCGTTGAGGCTGGCGAGCTTCTCGGGGGTGATGTCTTTGACGTCTACCTTGTCTTCACCCAGCTGGATCTCAGTGTGGGCAATGATATTGACGGCGCCGCCGGGGTTGCCCAGCGCAGGCTCGTAATCCTTGGCCACGTAATCGATCAGACCCTCGTCCAGGGGCCAGGCGTTCACCTGGCCTTCCCAGTCGTCGATGATGGTGTTGCCGAAGCGGAACACTTCGCTTTGCAGGTAGCTAGGGCGCGAGGCCAGCCAGGCTTCGCGGGCGGCCTTGAGGGTGTTGGCGTCCGGCTTGGCAAGGAAGGCATCGACCGCTTGCTGCAGGCCGGTTGCGGTGGTGAGGGCATCACTGAACACGGCATGGACCATGTTGGCGTAATGGCCTACAACAGCCTTGGCCGCAGTTTGGTCGAGTGCAACCGCCGCAGGCGTCGCGCTGGCGTTGGCGGCCGTTGGTGCAGGTGTCTGAGCGGCCGCTTTGTCTTTGTCGTTGCTGTCTCCGCAACCGGCAAGGGAAATGGCGACGGCCAGCAGACTGGCAACCAAAGGCGTACGGATCATGGCAAATTCCTGCGTTAAAAATGGCGAAAGGCGCGTAGGAGCGCCGAACGGAGCGGCCACATAATGCGAAGGGTTTGCATTTAAAGTAAAGGGCCGGGTGAAAAATAATTCATCCCGGCGATCACAGGTTCACTGAGGCAAGGTGCCTATGTGCTCACTGCGTTTGAGGAAGGCCAGCAGTTCCCGGGCGGGTAATGGCTTGGCATAGTAGTAGCCCTGGCCCTCATGGCAGCCCTCGGCAATGATGTACGCCTCTTGCTCGGCGGTCTCTACGCCTTCAGCGATGACCTGCATGCCCAGGCTCTTGCCCAGTTGGATGACCGCTCGCACGATAGTGGCGTCGTCTTCATCCTCAAGCAGGTCTTTCACGAAGCTTTTATCGATCTTGATCTTGTCCAGGGGCAGTGAGCGCAGATAGCCCAGAGAGGAATAACCGGTACCGAAGTCATCGATGGCAATCAGTGCGCCCGAGCGGCGCAAGCTAAGCAAGTGCTGGGCGGCGGTACTGATGTCTTCCATCAGGCCGGTTTCAGTGACTTCCAACTCCAGGGTGCGTGGCGGCAGGCGGTACATCTGCACAATGTTGCTCACCACCCGTGGCAGTTCGCTGTGGTGCAGCTGCACCGTGGACAGGTTCACGGCCATGCGCAACTGGCTGAAGCCCTGGTCGTGCCACTCGCGCAGTTGCCGGCAGGCTTGGTCCAGTACCCATTCGCCGATGGCCAGGATCGTACCGTTCTGCTCGGCCAGGGGAATGAACTGATCGGGGGGGATCATCCCGTACTCGGGGTGGTGCCAGCGCAACAGTGCTTCTACCCCCACCACCTTGTTCTCCACGTAGCTCACCTGCGGCTGGTACACCAACGACAGCTGGTTACCCGCCAGCGCTTCGCGCAGGGCCTTTTCCAACTCACGGCGGCGGCGCATTTCGCTGTCCACGCTGGCCACGTAAAACTGGTAACGGTTACGAGAGCGGCCTTTGGCCAGGGTCATGGTCTGCTCGGCCTTTTGCAGCAGCTTCTCCGGGCTGTCGCCGTCTTCAGGGAAGAGGGTAATGCCGATGGTGGCGCGCAGGCGGATCTCCCGAGCATCCAGCGCAAACGGCGCGGCCAGGTCGTCGAGTATGCGCTGGGCCAGCTCGGCGGCCTGGTAGGGTTCCTGAATGCTGGCCTGCACCAGCGCAAATTGGTCACCGCCCAGGCGTGCCAGCGCACCCATACGGCCGCAGTGGGCACGTAGCCGGTCGGCCGTGGCCAATAGCAACTGGTCGCCTGCCTGATAGCTGTATTGCTCGTTCACCTCTTTGAAGTCATCCAGGCCCACGCACACGATCGCCACACGGTGCTGCAAGCGGCTGGCGTCCTTGAGGATCTCCTCCAGTTGCTGTTGCAATTGCAGGCGGTTGGGCAACCCGGTGAGGAAGTCGTATTGCGACATCCGCCGCAGGCTGTTCTCTGCCTCGGCGCGAAGGGTGGTGTTGCGCTCGATGGACGCCAGCAGTTGATTGGCGGTGCTGACCCATTGCCCCAACTCGTTGTGCTCATGGCCCGGAGGTGGCGGCAACTGGCGCTGGCCGGGCCGGTCGGGGTTGATCTGGCTGAGGTGGTGTAGCATGCGCGACAGCGGCTTGGTGAGCAGCCAGTGGTATACCAGGTACAGCACCAGCCCCATCAGCAAGGCGCGTAGCACCCCTGAGAGGAATAGCACCGCAGAGCTGCGCACGAAGTCTTCGCCGTAGGTGGCGGTGTCTACCGTGATGGTCAGGTCGCCGTAGTACTCGTTATAAGGCGCACGCCCTACGAGCCGGGCACTGAACGAGCGCTCTTCGCCCAGCACGGCATCGGTCAGCCAGCGCAGCGAGGTTTTCTGCCGGGGTCGTTCACGTTCGGCGAGCATGGCCTCGCCCGGTTGGCCAATAGACGCGGCCCGCACGGCCGGGTCCTGGAACAGGCCCTCGATCACTTGCAAGCCCATTTCTCGGTCCAGGCTATACACCGCCTGCGTAGAAGGGTCCTGGAACATGTCGAGGATACGCTCGGCGTCCCGTGTGATGGCCTGCCGCGTTTTATAGGCATCCAGAATGATCTGCCCACAACTGAGCAGTACGCCAACGATCAACGCGGACAGCAGCACAATCCGTAGCAGCTTCAGCGCCAAGCTGTGCTTGAGTTCCACCTTCAAAGGACAATTCCTTGTTCCGAGCACGCGGTAACCAGTCGCCCGAGTATTGGCAAAAGCATGGATGACCGTCAAAGGGTTCGAGCGAATTCAGGGGTTTAACGCCAGATGGCAGGCGATGGCAAGGCCTCACCAGAGTATCGGGGCATAAGGCCTTAACTTGAGGTAAGCACGATAAAAACCGCTGTGTGGTGATAAAGGATCAAAGGTAGGGGCGGGCCTTGACCCGCGAAAGGGTTCGCGGCGTGGCCTGCCCCTACACAGGGCACGCGGCCTGAATGGCCGGGTGTCTGCTTACGCGGTGAACGCGCTGCCTTCGAACTGCTGGGCAACGAAGCTCCAGTTGACCAGATTCCAGAAGGCCTCTACGTACTTGGGCCGCACATTGCGGTAGTCGATGTAGTAGGCGTGTTCCCATACATCGCAGGTGAGCAGCGGGGTGTCGCCGCTGGTGAGCGGGTTGCCGGCGCCAATGGTGCTGGCCAGGGCCAGGGAACCGTCGGCCTTCTTCACCAGCCAACCCCAGCCGGAACCGAAGGTGCCGATGGACGTTTTGCTGAATTCTTCTTTGAATTTTTCAAAGGAGCCGAACGCCTGGGTAATGGCTTCTGCCAGCTTGCCGCTAGGCTCGCCGCCACCGTTGGGTGACAGGCAATTCCAGTAGAAGGTGTGGTTCCACACTTGTGCCGCGTTGTTGAAGATGCCGCCAGACGAGGTCTTGACGATCTCTTCAAGGGTTTTGCCTTCGAACTCAGTGCCTGGAATCAGGTTGTTGAGGTTCACGACGTAGGTGTTGTGGTGCTTGTCGTGGTGGAATTCCAGGGTTTCCTGGGAAATGTGCGGCTGCAGGGCGTCATGTGCGTAGGGCAGCGGCGGCAGTTCAAAAGCCATGTGGTTCTCCTAATCGAGGCTGTTGCATTATGCGCAAGGCCGATCACGGGCGGCCCTGGCCACGCCTGCCACAGGGCCGGCGCAGGGCGGGGATCATAGCACCGGGGGCAGGGCATAACCACGCGGCAACTGTGTGGGATAGACGCGCTGGCGCGGCCAAGCGCAGCGGCGCTAACCCACGACCAGTTGGCCGGCCACCACGAACATCATCAGCGCCACGGCACCATCGAGCAGGCGCCAGGTGGCGGGGCGCGCCAACCAGGGGGCAAGCCAGGCCGCGCCCAGCGCCAACGTGAAGAACCAGGCCATCGAAGCACTGGCGGCCCCTGCCACGTAGGCCTCGGGTACCGCCTGACGCGCCCCGATACTGCCAATGAGCAGCACGGTGTCCACGTACACATGGGGGTTGAGCAGCGTGACCGCCAACGCGCTGAGCAGCACGTTTCGGCGCGAGCGGGGCGCCTGATTCTCGGCGGCCAGGGCGCTGGGTGAAACGGCACGGCGCAGGGCCTTGCAGCCATACCACAGCAAAAAAGCCGCACCGCCCCAACGGGCGATGCTCAGCAAGACAGGGCTTTGCGCCAGCAGGGTCGCCAGGCCAAACACCCCGGCACTCACCAGCAGGACATCGCACAGCACACACAAGGCGGCCACCGCCACGTGATGCTCACGGCGCAGGCTTTGGGCGAGCACGAAGGCGTTCTGCGCGCCAATTGCCACGATCAGCCCAATCGCGATTAATAGCCCATTAAGGTAGCTCTGCCACATAACGTTTCTCCCAGATAACGCTGGCAGTGTGAGGCGTAGGTGGCTATAAGGAAAACCGATAATGCTCATGGGGTATTAGTGAATCTGATGTTCGACTACAAATTGCTTACGGCCTTGGCCATGGTGATCGAGCAAGGCGGCTTCGAGCGTGCCGCCCAGGCGCTTGGGCTTTCTCAGTCGGCAGTGTCCCAGCGTATAAAACTGCTGGAGGCGCGGCTGGGCGAACCGGTGCTGGTGCGTGAAGCACCACCTACCCCCACGCCTGTGGGTAAACGGTTGCTGAGCCATGTACAGCACGTGCGCCTGCTAGAGCGGGATGTGCGCGAGGCCGTTCCTGGGCTGGACGACCACCCCTTGCCGGAGCGGCTGCGGGTGGCGATTAACGCCGACAGCCTGGCCACCTGGTGGCCCGCAGCGGTGGCGCCGTTCTGTCAGGAGCGGGGGGTGGTGCTGGAGTTGATAGTGGAAGACCAAGAGGTCGGCCTCAAGCGCATGCGTGCCGGTGAAGTGGCCGCCTGCTTGTGTGCCGCCCCACGGCCAGTGGCCGGTGCGCGCAGCGAGCCGTTGGGCGCCATGCGCTACCGTGCGGTGGCAACTCAGGCGTTTATCGACCGGCACTTCCCGTCAGGTTTCAGTGCGCCTGGCCTGGCACGGGTACCGGCCTTGGTGTACGGCCCGGATGATTTGCTCCAGCACCGCTTCATGGCCGCGCTGGGCATAGAGGGCGGGTTTGCCCACCACCTGGTGCCCTCATCTGAGGGCTTTGTGCGCATGACCGAAGCGGGCCTGGGCTGGGGCTTGGTGCCGGAGATGCAAGTGCGGGCGCAGTTGGCCCAAGGCACACTCGTAGAATTACTGCCGAGCTGCCACAGCGACGTACCCTTGTACTGGCACCATTGGCGCAGCGGCGGCCTGTTGCTCGATGAGCTGACCCGCGAGCTGGTCGACCAAGCCGCACGTGTCCTGGTCCCTATTGCAAGCGTCGGCAGTGCGGAGAAACACACACGGTGAGCAACCCATGAACATACTGGTTACAGGCGCCACGGGCTTTATCGGTGGCAGCTTCGCCCGGTTCGCCCTGAGCCAGGGTATGCAGGTGCGCGCCACGGGGCGCCGCCGGGAGCGCCTTGAGGGGCTGGCACGCCTTGGCGCCTCGGTACTCGACGGCGACCTGACCGACCCGGCCTTCGCTCGCCATGCCTGCCAGGGCATGGAAGTGGTCGTGCACTGTGCGGGGCTGGGTGGGCATTGGGGGCGCCTGCCGGCCTTTGAGTCGGCCAACCTCAGCACCACCGAAAACATTGTGGAGGCCTGCCTCAAGGCGCAGGTGCGGCGCCTGGTGTACCTGTCCAGTGCGCAGATCTACGAATGCCCCGCCGGGGGGCAGCCGGTACGCGAGGACCAACTGCCGCACCGTAAGCGCTCGTTGCAGGCACGCACCCGGTTCAGCGCCGAGCAGCGGGTGTTTGGCGCCGAGGAGTTCGGCCTTCAGGTGCTGGCTCTGCGCCCCGCCCCGGTGGTAGGCGCAGGCGAACCCACGTTGTGGCCCGGCCTGTTCACCCTGTGCGCTCGGCAGCGGCTGGCCATCCTGGGCGATGGCCTGAACCGAGTTGACTTCACTACCCAGGCTAACCTCGACCACGCCTTGTGGGCAGCGATGTACGCCAGCGATGACGCGCTGGGCAGGGCCTACAACATCGCCAACGGTGCCCCGGTGCCGTTCTGGGATGTACTCAACTACGGCCTTCGCCACCTGCAACTGGCACCGTTACGTCATTACCGGCGCGTATGGCCCGCGCGCATAGCAGCGGGGGTATCCGGTTGCGTGCGTGAGTACTGGCCAGGCCGCCCCCGGCCACCGCTGTTACCTGCTGATATCGCCTGGATCACTCAAGACATTACCCTGGACATCAGCCGTGCCTGCCACTACTTGGCGTATGCGCCGCAGGCGTCGATCTGGGCGGGCATGGATGATCTCTGTCGGGGTTGGCGTAGCCAGGACACCTCGGGCAAGTACCGCTAGGCATCTCGTGCAGAGCCTAGGCGAGGCCGTCGCCCCTGGCCATTGGGTGCGGTGATAGACTCGCCGCCATTGTTAATGACCCAGGACGCCTGCCATGCGTAAAGACGCCAGCGACGATTTCGACAACTTGCCCAGCCTTTCCGCCCGTGACCGGGATGACGTTGAGTTCGCGGACGCCCCGCAGCCGCCGGCCCAGCACGAAGCGGTGTATTCACGTACAACGCCTGTGATCAAGGTCAAGGCGCCGGGCTCGGGCGCTCTCTGGGCGTTGGTAGTGGCGCTGTTCATCGCGTTGGGCGGGCTGGGGTGGTGGAGCTTCCAGCAGATCTCGCTGATGGAGCAACAGCTGGTGGCCACGCAGGAAAGCTTTGCCAAGGTGAGCGAAGAAGCCGCCGGCCGGTTACAGGCAATCAGTGGCAAGGTGGCCGACGGCGAAAGCAGCGTCAGCAGCGACACTGAAGCCCTTAAGCAGCAGGTGCGCCAGTTGCAAACCCGTTTGGATGACCTGGGCCGCCAACAGCAGGGCACTACCGGCCAGCAAGGCGCAACGGACAAGCGCTTGGAGCAGTTGAACGGCCAGCTAAGTGCCCAACAAGCCACGGCTCAGCAAGTACAGGATCAGCTCAAAACCTTGAGCGCGGACCTGGCCAGCCTCAAGGCAACAGCAAGCGCGCAGGCGGCCCTTGACGGTCAGGTCAAGAGCCTGGCCACCGACGTGGCCGCGCTGAAAAAGGGGGATAACCTCGGGAACCGGCTGGAGCGGGTAGAGCAAGACCTGGTCGTGCTCAAGAGCGAGCTGGATAACCGGCCCGCTCAGGCCGCTGGCCCCAGCACCAGCGAGTTCGACGCCTTCCGTGGCCAGACCACCCGCAACATCAATGGCCTTCAGGCGCAGGTGCAGAACCTGCAACAGCAAATTGACAGGAAAACCCCTTGACCGCGCCCTTGGCCGTTTAAGCGTTACAGCGTGGGGTAATCCACATACCCCGCCGGGCCGCTGGCGTAGAAGGTGTCCGGGTGCGGCTCATTGAGCGGGGCATCGGCCTTGAACCGCGCTGGCAGGTCAGGGTTGGCGATAAAGGGCACGCCGAAGGCCACCGCATCAGCATCACCACGTGCCAAGGCGGCGTTAGCGCTGTCCTTGGTGTAGCGCTCGTTGGCCACGTACACGCCACCGAACGCCTGCTTGAGCTGCGCGCCCAGGCTGTCGCCGGCTTCTTTTTCCCGTGAGCAGATAAACGCAATGCCGCGCTTGCCCAGCTCACGCGCCACGTAGGTGAAGGTCTCGGCACGGTCGGCGTCGCCCATGTCGTGCAAATCCGCACGAGGGGCCAGGTGCATGCCTACTCGGTTCGCGCCCCACACGCCAATGGCCGCGTCCGTGATCTCCAGCAGCAGGCGCGCGCGGTTTTCCAGCGAGCCACCGTACTGATCGGTGCGCTGGTTGGTGCTGCTTTGCAGGAACTGGTCGATCAGGTAGCCGTTGGCGCCATGGATCTCCACGCCGTCAAACCCTGCCTTTTTGGCGTTTTCCGCACCCAGCCGGTAGGCCTCGACAATGCCGGGGATTTCGCTGGTGTCCAGCGTGCGGGGTGTTTCGAACCCAGTGATGGGCCGTACCAGGCTCACGTGGCCTTCAGGCTGAATGGCGCTAGGCGCTACCGGCAATTCACCGTCCAGGTAGCTGGAGTGGGAGATGCGGCCGACGTGCCACAGTTGTAGGAAGATACGCCCGCCCGCTGCTTGCACAGCCTGGGTCACCTGAGCCCAGCCGGCAACTTGCTCATCGCTCCAGATGCCTGGGGTGTTGGGGTAGCCCACGCCCATGGGCGTGACCGAGGTGGCTTCGGACAAAATCAGCCCGGCGCTGGCGCGCTGCACGTAGTAGTCGGCCATCATCGCATTGGGCACGCGGCCGGCGTCGGCACGGCAGCGGGTGAGGGGGGCCATGAAGATGCGGTTAGGCAATTCAAGGTCACCGACGCGGATAGGGTCAAACAAGGTAGCCATGGGGTATGCCTCTGCGCTTAGTGAGTAACAGGTGCCAGATCGGCCTTGCCGCCCCGGCTGAAGGTAATAAGGGTCAGCACCAGCGCGATCACCGCCAGGGCAGCCGCCGCCAGCGGCACCCGGGTCAGGCCCAGGCCGTGCTCGATCACAGCGCCGCCTGTCCAGGCGCCAAGGGCATTGCCCACGTTGAATGCGCTGATGTTGAGGGTGGACACCAGGTTAGGCGCCGCCTTGCCGAAGCTCACCACGTTCACCTGCAATGCAGGCACCGCTGCGAAGGCCGCCATGGCCCAGATGAACAGGGTGATTTCCGTGGGCACCACGGCCACGCTGGTCCACGCCAGTACCGTACACACCACGGCCATGGCCACGAAGGCGCCGGCCAGGGTGCCTGCCAGTTGGCGGTCAGCCAGCTTGCCGCCCACGATGTTGCCCAAGGTCAGGCCCAGGCCGATCAGCAGCAAGGTGAAGGTGATGCCCCGGTCGGAGACGCCAGTGACCTCGCCCAGCAGCGGTGCGATGTAGGTAAAGAGCGCGAACATCGACGCGGAGAACATCACCGTCATGCTCAGCGACAACCAGATGCCTACACCCTTGAGGCCGGCCAGCTCGGCGGCCATGTCCAGCTTTTGCTCATCGTGCCGCTTGGGCAGGAAGCGCAGCAGCCCCACGAACGCGATCACGCCAATCACCGTCACGCCCCAGAAGGTAGAGCGCCAGCCTGCCGCCTGACCCAGCGCCGTGCCCAGCGGCACGCCCAGCACGTTGGCCAGGGTCAGCCCGGTGAACATCAAGGCCACGGCCGAGGCGCGCCGGTTGGGCTCTACTAAATTGGCCGCCACCACCGAGCCGATGCCGAAGAAGGCGCCATGGCACAGGGCAGTGACCACGCGGGCGAACATCAACACGTTGTAATCCGACGCCACGGCGCACAGCAGGTTGCCAACGATGAACACGCCCATCAGCACCACCAGCGCCAGCTTGCGTGGCAGGCGTGCGGTGGCCATGGCCATGAAGGGCGCGCCCAGGGCCACGCCCAAGGCATAGCCAGTGACCAGCCAGCCGGCGCCGGGAATGGACACGCCCAAGTCCTGCGCCACATTGGGCAACAGCCCCATGATCACGAACTCGGTGGTGCCGATGGCGAACGAACTCAACGCCAGGATGAATAAGGGTAAGGGCATGTGAAGGGGTGTCCTGTCAGAGCTGTTCGCTCAGCTGCTTGAGAAAGGCCTGTAGCCGTTCTTCGTTACGTTGGAAGTAGTGCCATTGCCCTACCTTGCGGCTGCTGACCAGCCCGGCACGTTGCAAGGTGGCCAGGTGTGCCGAGACCGTGGACTGGGACAGCCCGCAGCGCTGGTCGATCTGCCCGGCACACACGCCATAGTCGTGGTTATGCGCCTGGCCAGGGAATTCACCCACTGGGTCTTTCAGCCAGTGCAGGATGTCGCGGCGCACAGGGTGGGAGAGGGCTTTGATGATGTCGTCGAAGTCAGAAGGCATATGACGTGCTCACAGGTGTAGCGGTATATCGCGAGGGGGCGAACTATAAATCGTTGTATCGCGATATACAAATATTTGATGGTGATAGCGCCCTGGCGTCTGGCTATACCCAAAGGCGCAGCCCAGGCGTAAGCTTTCCCCATGAATTTTCTCGCACACCTGCATCTAGGCGGGCCGGCTCCAGAGCAGCTGCTTGGCAGCCTTTATGGTGATTTCGTCAAGGGGCCGCTGGCGGGCCGCTTCAGCCCTCCGCTGGAAACCGCCATTCGCCTGCACCGGGCCATCGATGCCTACACCGACAGCCACCCCATCGTATTGGCAGCGCTGGCGCGCTTCTCGCCCAAGCGGCGGCGCTATGCGGGGATTATTCTGGACGTGTTTTTCGATCACTGCCTGGCGCGCCACTGGCAGGCGTACCACCCCGAGCCCTTGGCGCACTTTACAGGCCAAGTCTATGCCGTGTTGCAGCGCACCCCCGACCTTCCGGGGCGCCTGGCGGCCATCGCGCCCTTCATGATTGCCGACGACTGGCTGGGCTCGTACCAAGCCTTCGAGGTGCTGGATCAGGTGCTACAAGGTATTTCCCGCCGGCTTACCCGGCCCGAAGGGCTGCAAGGCGCCATGCCTGAGCTGCGCACCCTGTACCCCGCGCTGATGAACGACTTCATAGCCTTCTACCCCGAGCTACAGGCCTTTACCCAGGCCTGGCTCCAGCAACAGCGGGTGTAGGAGCATCCCTGGGCGCCCTTAATGTAGCAGCCCGGCTTGCCGGCGACCGGAAGCACCGCGGTCGTAACCACGTCGCGGCCAAGGCCTGCTGCTACAAGAGAACGCCCGTAGCCGCCCGGCTTGCCGGCGACCGGAGACACCGCAGTAGTAAGCACGTCGCGGCCAAGGCCGGCTGCTACAAGAGAACGCCCGTAGCCGCCCGGCTTGCCGGCGACCGGAGACCCGCAGTCGTAACCACGTCGCGGCCAAGGCCAGCTGCTACAAGAGAGCACCCGTAGCAGCCCGGCTTGCCGGCGACCGGAAGCACCGCGGTCGTAACCACGTCGCGGCCAAGGCCTGCTGCTACAAGAGAACGCCCGTAGCCGCCCGGCTTGCCGGCGACCGGAGACACCGCAGTAGTAAGCACGTCGCGGCCAAGGCCGGCTGCTACAGGAGAGCACCCGTAGCAGCCCGGCTTGCCGGCGACCGACGGCACCGTGGTAGTAAGCTCGTCGCGGGCAAGGCCGGCTGCTACAAGAGAACGCCCGTAGCCGCCCGGCTTGCCGGCGACCGGAGACACCGCAGTAGTAAGCTCGTCGCGGCCAAGGCCTGCTGCTACAAGAGAGCGCCCGTAGCCGCCCGGCTTGCCGGCGACCGGAAGCACCGCAGTCGTAACCACGTCGCGGCCAAGGCCGGCTGCTACAAGAGAACGCCCGTAGCCGCCCGGCTTGCCGGCGACCGGGGACACCGCAGTAGTAAGCACGTCGCGGCCAAGGCCGGCGGCTACAAGAGAACGCCCGTAGCCGCCCGGCTTGCCGGCGACCGGAGACACCGCAGTCGTAACCACGTCGCGGCCAAGGCCGGCGGCTACAGGAGAGCACCCGTAGCAGCCCGGCTTGCCGGCGACTGGTTTCAATGCAGATGATACTGCCCTGGCTGTAGGAAAATTCTTTTCATACAGGTAATGTGGCCCGGTCTTTTCGGTAGGCGCCTCTTGCATGACGTTCTGCGTATTGCTGCTCCACGCTTTGCCTTTCAGGGCGGCCTGAACCATGGCCGGGCCTATTTTCCCCTGGCGTAACGACAACCGCTTCGAGCTGCTGATCGACGGCCCGGCGTTCTTCCCACGCATGTTGGCCGCCATTGCTGCGGCCCAGACCCAAGTGGACCTGGAGCTTTACCTGGTAGAGGCAGGGGGCTGCGCCGACGAAGTGGTTGCCGCCCTGGTGGCCGCCGCTGAGCGCGGGGTAAGGGTACGCTGCCTGTTCGACGGCTATGGCAGCCTGGCCTTCGCTGCGCCGTCGCGGCAACAGCTCCAGGCGGCGGGTGTAGAGCTGCGGCTGTACAACCCGGTGTCCTGGCGTCGGGGCGGGCGCAACCTGTTTCGCGACCACCGCAAGCTGTTACTGGTGGACCACGCGCTGGCCGTCGTTGGCGGCACCGGGGTGACTGACCAGTTCTGGCAGCCGGGCCAGGACCAGAGCGAGTGGCATGAAGTGATGGTCGAGATGCAGGGGCCAGTGGTTGCGGACTGGCAGATGCTGTTCGACCGCCAGTGGCGCGCCAACCTGCGCCGCACCGCCTGGCGCCCGGCGACCCACTTTGGCCTGCCCCGTATGCCCCGCTTGCCGCCGAGCGGGGAAGGGCTGGCCCGCGTGGCCTATTGCGATGCCCACCAGAACCGCGACATCCTCCGCGCGCTGGTGCGGGCCATTCATTCGGGCCAGCAGCGCATCTGGCTGGCCACGCCGTATTTTTTGCCCACCTTCAGCGTGCGCCGCTCCCTGCGCCGCGCTGCCCAGCGTGGCCTGGACGTGCGCCTGTTGCTTACCGGCCCGCGCACCGACCACCCCTCGGTGCGCTATGCCGGCCATCGCTACTACCCCCGCCTGTTACGGGCCGGGGTGAAAATCTTTGAGTACCAGCCCTGCTTTCTGCACCTGAAAATGGCCATCGTCGATGACTGGGTGAGCGTGGGTTCCTGCAACTTCGACCACTGGAATCTGCGCTTCAACCTGGAGGCCAACCTCGAAGCCCTGGACCCGGCCTTCACCACGGCCGTGGCGGCCAGTTTCGAGACCGACTTCGCCCGAAGCCGGGAGATCACCCTGGACCAATGGAAAGCGCGCCCCCTGTGGCGACGGGCCAAGCAACGGGTGTGGGGTTGGCTGGACCGCATCGTGGCCAATTTGTTGGACAGCCGCGACTAAACCCCCGTGTACGCTGGGCCAAACCCAGCGACGCGACCCCGCCTGCCCGGAATAAATCCCTCGCGTGCAAAAAAATCCTCAAGGAAATGAACCTGTTGCCCGATAACCGTGGCAGGCAGCTCGGTGGATCCACCATCAGCATCGGCGTGAACGCGACGGTGCCTTAGGTTAATCCACTGCCCTGACCACCTTTCTAGCGATCAGGGACAGGCCGTGGACCGTTTTGCCGTGCGAGTGCTGTGTTTTACCCTGGCCAATGCCTGGGCGTTCGTTGCCGTGGCCGCGCCCGTGCAAACACCTGGCGAGCAAGACCTGTTGCGCGACCGTCAGCAGCAATTACTGCAAGACCAGCAACGCCGCCTGGAAGAACTCAAAACCCTGCCGGGCAAGGCCGAAAAACCCGAGGCCCCCGGCGCCCCCGAGGACACTCGCTGCTTCACCATCACTACCATTGAGCTCAAGGGCGCCAATCGCCTGTCTGACGCCGAGCGCACGCGCCTGACTCAACCCTACGTGGGCGAATGCCTAGGGGTGGCCCGGCTTAACGAACTGCTCAAGGCCATCACCAACCTCTACCTGGAAAAAGGGCTGGTCACCAGCCGCGCCTACCTGCCGCAGCAGGACCTGGCCACCGGGCACCTGCACGTGCTGGTGATCGAGGGCAACCTGGAAACCCTCAAGGGCGATGACGACAGCGGCCTTACTGAGCGCGAGCTGGCCATGGCGTTTCCTGGCCACGAAGGGCAGGTGGTCAACCTGCGCGAAATCGAGCAGATGGTGGACCAACTCAACCGTTTGCCGTCCAACCAAGCGCAGATGGAGCTTAGGCCTGGGCAAGCCGTGGGCGGCAGCGACGTGGTGGTGAAGAACACGCCACAAAAGCCTTGGCGCGTGAACCTGTCGCGCAGCAATGACGGCCAGCGCGGCACGGGTGAACAGCAATGGAACGGCGGCCTGGAGTGGGACAACCCACTGGGCCTGGCCGACCAACTCAGCCTGCGCGGCGGCCACGATGCCGTGAGCGATCACCAGCAGGGGTCGCGCAACAGCGCACTGGCCTACAGCCTGCCCTTTGGCTGGTGGACCTTCAGTTACACCTACAGCCAAAGCGACTACCGCTCCCAGGCCGTGGCCAACGGGTTTGCGTTCAAGCAGACCGGCGACAGCCAAACCCACCAGGCCCGCGCTGAGCGAGTCATCCACCGGGATGCGGTGAGCAAAACGTCCCTGAGCGTGGGCCTGTCCAACCTGCGCACCAACAACTACATCGAAGACAGCCGCCTGGCCCTGAGCAGCAACCGCCTCAGTGAAGTGCAGTACGGCATCAACCACGGCCGCCGCGTAGGCTCGGGGTTCGTGAACATCGACCTGGGGCTGCAGCAAGGCATTGGCGCGTTCGGCGCCCAAGCCAACCACAACCCCGGCCCCGGCGAGCCCAACGCCCGCTACCGCAAATACACTGGCACGGTCAGCTACCTGCAACCCTTCAGCCTGTGGGGCGAGCGCCTGGCGTTCACCAGCCTGGCCACCGGCCAACGCAGCGAGGACGTGCTGTTCAGCGGGCAGCGCACCAGCCTCGGCGGCCCCTCGTCGCTGCGTGGCTACAAGGATCAGTTCGTGGCCGGTGACAGCGGCGGCTACTGGCGCAATGAGCTGCGCCTCACCCGGCCGCTCACCCTGGAGTGGCTGCGCCCGGCGTTCAGTGAATACGGCATGGCCGCCGGCTACGACCAAGGCGTGATTCGTAACGACCGCTACAACGGCGCCCAGCATGGCCGGTTGTCGAGCAACGCCTTCGAGCTGTTTGCCCACGGCCAGCACCTGACCGCCAGCCTGACCTTTGCCCATTCCCTGGAACGCCCCGCTGGCCTGATCGAGCGTGAGTCGCCGATCTACTTCAGCCTTGGGCTGTTCCTCTGACGCAGTGCGAGACCCACGACATGGACGTTCGTCAGTTTGATTTTCTGGTGCGCCAGCCCTCGGCCCGTTTGAAAGAGCGGCAGGCCTTTTGGGGCATGCCCAAGCGCGGCATTGCGCTGATTCTGGTCAACGCGCTGTTCTGGCAGCCCATCTGGGCCCAGGCCGAGGGGATTGCAGTCAGTGGCGGCACCAACACCAGCCTCAACCAGGCCGGCAATGGCGTGCCCATCGTCAACATCGCCGCGCCCAATGCCACGGGGCTGTCTCACAACCAGTACCAGCAGTACAACGTCGGCGCCGAGGGCGCGATTCTCAACAACGCCACCGCCCGTACCCAGGCCACCCAACTGGGCGGCATCATCGTCGGCAACCCCAACTTCAACGGCACTGCCGCAACCACCATTCTCAACGAAGTGGTGGGCGCCAACGCCAGCCAGCTCAAGGGCTACACGGAAGTGGCCGGGCAGGCGGCGCGGGTGATCGTGGCCAACCCCTATGGCGTGACCTGCAACGGCTGCGGCTTTATCAACACCCCGCGCGCGACCCTCACCACCGGCAAGCCAGTGCTGGACGGCGACCGCCTGGACCGCTTCCAGGTGGACGGCGGCCAGGTCACGGTCGAAGGCCAGGGCCTGGACGCGAGCAGCGTGGACCAGTTCGAAATCATCACCCGCGCCACCCAGATCAACGCGCAGATCAACGCCAGGCAACTGGCGGTGATTGCCGGGCGCAACGATGTAGACGCACACACCCTTAACGCCACCGCCCGCGCCGACGACGGCAGCGCCAAGCCCAGCGTGGCCATCGACAGCTCTGCCTTGGGTGGCATGTACGCCGGCGCGATCAAGCTGGTGGGCACCGAAGCCGGGGTAGGGGTGCGCTTGGCCGGCAACCTGGCCGCCAGCGCTGGGGATATTCAGATCGACGCCAACGGGCAGCTCACCCTGGGGCAAGCCGCAGCCAGTGGAACAGTGGCGGTCAAGGCCGCCAGCGCCGACGTGCAGGGCACGGTATACGGCAGCAACGTGACGGTGCGCACCCAAGGTGCGCTTAACGTTCAGCAGAACGTGGCCGCCCGTGACAGCCTTCAGCTCAGCAGCGACGGGCAGCTGACCAACAGCGCCATCGTGGAAGCGGGCGTGAATGCCGACAACAGCCGCAATGGCACGGGGGATGTGACAGTTACCGCGCGCACCCTGCGCAACACCGGCAGCCTCACTGCCAGCCGTGGGCTTACCGCCAACGTTAGCCAGACCCTGAACAACCAGAGCGGCACCCTCAACAGCCAGGCACGCACCCAAATCACCGTCGGCACCCTGGATAACCGCCAGGGCGGACGTGTACTGAGCCAGGGCGCGCTCGACGTGCGCGGCGAGCAGGTACTCAACGACAACGGCGAGCTGGCGGCCGCAGGCAGTGCCCAGGTCACCGCCGCGCGGGTGAGTAACCGCAACGGCCAGGTCACCGCAGACCAGCGCCTCAACCTTCAAGTTACCGGGGCTGTGGACAACCAGGGCGGCCTGCTGGGCGCAGGGCTGGGGCTGGTGGTGAACGCCGCCAGCCTGGACAACCGCCAGGCCGGCGTGGTGGTGAGTGACGGCGCCTTGGACGTTACCCTCGGCGGCGTGCTGGATAACCGCGACGGCGGCGAGGTGCAGGCCAAAGGCCCGCTGACGCTTGCCAGTGGGGCAGTTGATAACCGTGGGGGCCGTGTATCCACCCAAAACACCCTCACCCTGCGCGCCGACGCCACCGACAACCGGGGCGGGGTGTTGCGTGCTGACCAGGCCGCGAGCCTCACCGTTGGCCGCCTGGATAACAGCCAGCAAGGCGCTATCACCAGCCAGGCAGGCTTCGAGCTGATCGGCCAGCAGCTCAACAACCAGGGCGGCCTGCTCACGGCCGCCGGCCCGCTGCGCTTGAACCTCGACGAGGTGCTCAATGGCGCTGGCCGTATCGCCAGCCAGGGCGACCTCACCGCCACCGTCGGCAGCCTTGAACAGCAGGGCGGCGAGCTGGTTGCCCAAGGCAGCCTGGCCTTTACTGGCAGCCGCCTGGACAACCGCGCGGGCGGTTTAGTGGGCGCCAAAAACGCGCTAAGCCTCATCGTTGAGCGCATCGACAACCGTGGCGGCGAGCTGTCCAGCCAAGTGGGCGTAACCCTCACCGGCCAGCAACTGGACAACAGCGACGGCGGCAAGGTACTGGCCGGTACTGCACTGCAAGTGGCAGTGGCCCATGTGATAAACCAGAACAAAGGCCTGTTGTTCGGCGACACCCTGCGCCTCGACGGCCAGCGGTTGGACAACGGCCAAGGCACGGTGGCCGGGCAGAACGGCGCGGTGCTGGCCCTGAGCGACCACCTGGACAACACCGCCGGCGTGGTCAGCAGCGAAGCCTTGCTCACCGTGAATGCCGGCAGCGTACGCAACGCCGCAGGCAGCTTCTCCAGCGCCGCAGCCCTTATGCTCAACGTCACGGGCGCCCTGGACAACCAAGGCGGCGCTATCACCACCGACGCCGCGCTCACCCTCACCAGTGCCAGCCTGGATAACCGCAACAACGGCCTTATCTCCGGCAAGGGCGCAACCCAGGTAACGACCGGCGCCCTGGACAACAGCCACGGCGGGCGGCTGACCAGCAGCGATGCGCTGACCCTTAACGCGGGGCAGGTGACCAACCAGGACGCTGGCCGCATCGCTAGCGCCCTGGCCCTGGCCGCTAACGTCACCGGCTTGGATCAACAGGGCGGGCAGCTCTTCAGCAACACCGCGCTCACCCTGGACCTCAACAACGGCGTGCTCAACAACCAGGGCGGTTTGATCAATGCCCCCGGTGCGCTGGTGCTCACCCACCTCGATACCCTCAACAACCAGGGCGGTGAGCTGTCCAGCAACCAGGCCTTTACCCTGGCCGCCCGGCAACTGGACAACAGCGGCGGCAAGCTGTTGAGCGACGGGCGCCTGACCCTGCGCATCGCCGAGGTGATGAACAACCTCAAGGGCGCCGTGGCGGCCAACGGCCTGGACCTGACCGCCGACAACCTGGACACCACCGACGGCCTGCTCAGCAGCCGTGGCGACGCCACCCTGGTGGTGCACAACGGCCTGATCAACCAGCGTGGCGCGGTCATTGCCGATGGCGACCTCGTGCTCGACGCTGCCACCCTGGACAACCGCCAGGGCCAAGCCTCCAGCAAACGCAACCTCACCGCCCGTGTTGGGCGCCTGCAACAGCAAGGCGGGCAACTGGTGGCACAAGGCGCGCTGAGCCTGACCGGCGACACTCTGGATAACCGCGCCAACGGCCTGATTGGCGCCACCGAAAGCCTGACCCTGGCCGTGACCGACGTGGACAACCGTGGCGGCGAACTCTCCAGCCAGGGCGCTATTGCCCTCACCAGCCAACGCCTGGACAACAGCGACGGCGGCAAGGTACTGGCGCAACGCGCCCTCGCCCTTACGGTGGGTGAACTCACCAACCGCAACAATGGGCTGCTGTCGGGCAGGGCCGGCCTCACCCTCAACGGCGGCCGGCTGGACAACACCGGCGGCGCGCTGGCCAGCCTGGCGGCCTTGAACATCAACCTTGCCGATGCACTCGACAACACCCAGGGCCTGCTCAGCAGCGAAGGCACCTTGAACGTGCAGGCGGGTAGCCTGGTGAACGCCGGTGGCCAGCTCTCCAGCGCCGACGCGCTCACCCTTGATGTCCTAGGCGTGCTGGACAATAGCGGCGGCCGCATCGTTACCGACAGCACCCTTACCCTGCGCAGCGCCAGCCTCATCAACCGCGACAACGGCAACCTCAGCAGCAAGGGCGCGTTAACCCTTACCACGGGCGATTTCGACAACAGCCAGGCGGGGCGCGTAACCAGCGGCGACCGCCTGACCCTCACCGCCGCACAGCTCACCAACCGCGACGGCGGCAGCATCGGCAGCGCCCAGGCCCTGGTGGCCAGCGTGACCGGGCTGGACCAACGCAACGGCCAGCTGTTCAGCAACACCGCGCTTACCCTGAACCTCAACAACGGCCTGCTCAACAACCAGGGTGGCCTGATCAACGCCCCCGGCGCCTTACTGCTGCAACAGCTCAACGAGGTGCAGAACCAAGGCGGCGAGATATCCAGCGCCCAAGCCTTCACCCTGGCCGCCCAACGCCTGGACAACAGCGGCGGCAAGCTACTGAGTAACCAGGGCCTGACCCTGCGCATCGCCCAGGCCTTGAACAACGTTAAAGGCCTGATCGCCGCGGCCAGCGTAGACGCTAGCGCCGGCACCCTGGACAACAGCGCCGGCACCCTCACCAGCCGGGGCGACCTGCAACTGAACGTGACTGGCCTGCTCAGCAACCGCGACAACGGCCTGCTCAACGCGACCCAGGCCCTGAGCCTGATGGCGGGCAGCCTGAACAACCAGGCCGGGCAGGTGCTGGGCAGCAGCGCCCTGACCCTGACCACCGGCGCGTTGAGCACCGGCGACGGTGGCCTGATCAACAGCCAAGGCACCCTGAGCCTGACCGCCGACCAGCTGGACACCAGCAACGGCGGCGAAGTGTCCGCCAAGGGCGACATGACCCTGGCCCTGCACGGCCTCACCCAAGCCGGGGGCCGCCTGCTGGGCGATGCCGCCCTGAGCCTGGACCTCAACGGCGCCGACCTGAACAACCGCGCCGGGCTGATTACCGCCAAAGGCCCCCTGGCCCTTAACCACCTGGGCGCGGTCAACAACCAGGGCGGCGAACTCTCCAGCGCCCTAGGCTTTACCTTGGCCACCGCTGCCCTGGATAACAGCAACGGCAAGGTCATCAGCAACGAGCAACTGAGCCTCAACGCCGCCAGCGTGAACAACCAAAACGGCCTGATCTCCGGCTGGCAGGGCCTTACCGTTACCGGCGGCACCCTGGACAACCGCACCAACGGCACGCTCTCCAGCCGCGCCGGCAACCTCTCCGCTGCGCTCAGCGGCGCACTGCTCAACGGCAACGGCGGCGCCCTGGTTAGCCAGCAAGCCCTTGATGTAAGCAGCGCCAGCCTCGACAACCGGGGCGGCATCCTCTCCAGCGGCGCCGGGCAAACCCTGGCCACCCGTGGCCTGCTGGACAACAGCCAGAACGGCCAGATCGACAGCGGCGCCGCCCTCACACTAACCGCCGACGCCCTCAGCAACGCCGCCGGCAACCTCAGCGCCCAACAGGCCGTGACCTTCACCGGCACCACACTGGACAACAGCGACGGCACCTTCAGCAGCCAGGGCGCGGTCACCCTCGACCTGCTCGGCGCCTTGACCAACACCAACGGCAAACTGGCCAGCGCCGGCCCCTTGCAGCTGCTGCGCAGTAGCCAGGTCAACAACCAAGGCGGGCAACTGGTGAGCCAGCACCTGATGACCCTTAACACCGGCCGCTTGGACAACAGCAACCGCGGCACCGTCGCGGCCAACGAACGCTTGGTGATCGCCGCCAGCGGCGACGTCCTCAACAGCGCCGATGGCTTGATCTACAGCCAGAACGCGGCCGTGCAACTGCAAGCCGCGAGCCTGTCCAACACCCAAGGCGCGGTACAGAGCCAAGGTGCCCTGGCCGTAAACGTGAGTGGGGATGTGGGCAACCTCGATGGCCGCCTGATCGCCCAAGGCGGCGACCTGGCCATTACCGCCGCTAACCTGGACAGCCGCGGTGGCGTGCTTTCCAGCCTGCAAGGCGCGTTCACCGCGCACATCACCGGCGTGCTGAAAAACGGCTACGACCTCAACCGCCAAGGCGGCGTGATTCAGGCCCAGCGCCTGGACCTGCTCGCCTCGGCGGGCCTGGACAACTACGGCGGGCGCGTGTCCGCCCAGGGCGGCGACGCACTGGTGGCGGCCAACAGCTTCGACAACCGCAACGGCGGCCTCTACGCCAAGGGCCTGGTGCGCTTTATCGGCAACAGTTTCGACAACAGCGGCGACAACGACGGCCAGATCGCTGGCCAGCAGATCAACCTCAACCTCAGCGGCGCGCTGAACAACCGCTTTGGCGTGATCGAGAGCGACACCACGCTTAACATCACCGCTGCCAGCCTGGATAACCAGACCGGCAAGATTCGCGCCCTGGGTAGCGCCGGCACCACCCAGTTCAACATCGGCGGCACCTTCGACAACCGCAACGGCACCCTGGAAAGCGCCAACACCGACCTGGCCTTCAACGTCGGCAACTTCCTCAACACCGGCGGCAGCCTGCTGCACGTGGGCAGCGGCGAGTTCGGCATTTCCACCGCCAACATCACCAACGCCGGCGGCAGCATCGTCACCCGTGGCGGCCTGACCCTCAACGCCGACAGCTGGACCAACAGCAGCGTGATCCAGGCCGGGCGCCTGACTGTAAACGTGGGCAATTTCACCCAAACGGCAAGCGGGCAATTGCTGGCGAGCAATGCCTTTGTGGGCACGGGCGGCAACTGGACCAACGACGGCCTTATTGCCAGCGACGGGAGCCTGAACCTCAACCTGAATGGGGCTTATGAGGGCAATGGGCGGCTCACCAGCCTGGGCAACTTCACCCTCACTACCGCGCAGCTGAACCTCAGCACCGCCGCAAGCATTGCAGGCGGTGGCAGCACCGGCCTCAACGTAGCCGGCCAACTGACCAACCAAGGCCGCTTGACCTCGGCCGGTGACCTTGCCGTTAGCGCAGGTGCCCTGAGCAACTACGGCACCCTCGGCACGGGGCAGAACTTGACGGTCAATACCCCGAGCCTGCTGAACGACCATGGGTTGGTGTTCAGTGGTGGGGATATGCAGTTGAATGTGGGAACCCTCGCTAACACTACAGGCGACGTTTACAGCCTTGGTCGGTTGGGCATTGGCGGCAACAATGGCGCTGCCAGAGCGGACCTTCTAGACAACTTTTCGGGTTATATCGAAGCGGCAGGTGATATGACGATCGGTGCTTCGGTTTTAAAAAACCGGGGTGAAGATTTCAATCCAGAACGCCATCTGGTCTCTGGCTTTATTGCGGTGGGTTGCTACGACTGTCAGGGTAGTACCTACGACATCCTCTATGGCGTAAGGGAAATTTATAAAGCCTCTGTAAGCAGCGATGCCAAGGGAGCAACGCTGACCACCGGTGGTAGTTTCAGTTTCGTGGGAGGGGATTTCACCAATAGCCGAAGCACGGTTGCGGCAGCCCGTGATATTTCTATCCAGGCGGACAATTTCAATAATATTGGTGCATCCGGTGGCACCGTAGAGCGCACCCGTACCTACCGTACCGGAGGTATCAGCAGCGGTACGCATTTTAACTTCTTGAATGGCGATCTCTATAACTACAACGTCCACAACGATGATGGGCCACAAGTTTTCCACTACATGGATTCAGAGACCGACTTCGAGGTTGCTACGCAATACGGTGCAGGTGGTAGCGCTGATTTGGTGAACCAGGTTACCGGAAAGCACCTTAAATATTACAGCGGGTTTGACTACGAGTTAGGTGAGTCACAGTACGACCCTAATAACCTGGTTGAAATACCTTCATTCCTGACCAATAGCAATTTCACCCTTAACCGGGATGTTGAGGTTGCTATTGAAGACGGTAGCAGCGTGCAGTCGGCTATTGTGCAAGCGGGAGGGAAGGTGACTATTCAAGCGTCGCAAAACCTGACCAATAGCGTGGTGCACGAAGACTACGCCTATAGCTCAGGTACGAATAAGGTCACGGCGACTCAGCCCTCGGGGTCCAGCATCCCGGTAGTTGCACATATCAATGCCCAACTCCCCCCCAACCTCGCCCAACAACAAATCAACCCCCTGAGCCTCCCCGGCTTCAACCTGCCCACCGGCCAGAACGGCCTCTTCCGCTTGAGCGGGCAGGGCGGCAGCGCGGCGCAAGTAGCCCAAGCAACCGGCGCCCCGCAGAGCTGGAGCCTTGCCGGTGCCAGCATTTCCCTGGCCCAGCGTGAGCAAGGCATCCCGGACGCCCTGGCGCGTGACGTGCAGATCGGCGGGGCCGCGCCGCTATCGGCCAACGCGGGTCAGCTAACTACCGTGAATCGCCAGAGCGCCGGCATCACCGCCGCGTCCACGGCTATTCCGCTCCAAGGCAACAGCGATGCTGGTAACGGTGCCTACGTATTGCCCGGCTATCAGGCTGGGGCGAGCAACACCAGCCCCGCTGCGCAAACCGTCAGCAAAGTACAAGGCGTGCCCAGCTCGGCAGCACGGCCCAACACCAACAAATACCTGATCGAAACCAACCCCGTACTCACCGACCTCAAGCAGTTCATGAGTTCGGACTACCTGCTCACCGGCCTCGGCTACGACCCCGACCTCAGCGCCAAGCGCCTGGGCGACGGCTTGTACGAGCAGCGCCTGGTACAGCAAGCCATCACCGCCCGCACCGGCCAGGCCTTTATCGATGGCCAAACCTCCAACGAGGCGCAGTTCAAGTACCTGATGAACAACGCCCTCGCCAGCAAACAGGCGATGAATTTGAGCGTGGGCGTGGGCTTGACGAGTGAGCAAGTCGCCGCCCTCACCCACGACATCGTGTGGCTCGAAACCCACGAGGTGAACGGCGAAAACGTGCTGGTGCCCGTGGTGTACCTGGCGCAAGCCACCGGCCGCCTCGGCCCTACCGGCGCACTCATCGCTGGCAACGACGTGAGCCTGATCGCCGGCCAAAACCTGGACAACGTCGGCACCCTCAAGGCCACCAACAACCTCTCCGCCACGGCCGGCAACGACCTGGTGAACAGCGGCTTGATCCAGGCTGGCAACCGCCTGGACTTGCTGGCGGGCAACTCGGTGGTGAACAAGGCCGGCGGCATCATCGCGGGCCGCGACGTGAGCGTGACCGCGCTGAGCGGCGACGTGATCAACGAGCGTACCGTCACCGCCGTGGACAGCAGCGTGCGTGGCCAATCCCACAAAGACTATGCCGACAACGCCGCCCGCATCGAAGCCGCCAACGACCTCAGCCTCTCCGCAGGCCGCGATATCAACAACCTCGGCAGCGTGCTGCAAAGCGGCCGCGACCTGAGCCTCAACGCCGGGCGCGACGTCAACCTCGCCGCCACGCAACTCACCAACAGCCTGATCCTGGACCCCAAACACACCAGCAGCGACATCACGCAAGTGAGCTCCACCGTCACCGCCGGCCGCGACCTCAGCGTACAAGCAGGCCGCGACCTCAACGTGATCGCCAGCCAACTCGACGCCAAGCGCGACGTGGCCATGGCGGCCACGGAAAACCTGACGATTAGCTCGGCGGCGGACGAGCAGCATTCGTACTCGAAGAGTAAGAAGGTCACCCGGCAGGAAGACCACGTTAGCCAGGTGGGAAGCACCATCAAGGCCGGTGGTTCAGTCGCCGCCAGCGCAGGCCAGGACCTCGCTGTTATCGGCAGCCAGATCAAGGCCGCTGAAGACGTGGCCCTGGACGCCAAGCGTGACGTGTTGATCGGCGCCGCCGAGAACGAAGACTTCTCCTACTACTACAAAAAGAAAAAGGGCAGTTTCGGCCGTAGTAAAACCAAGGAAACGCAAAGCTACACCAGCACCAACGTCGGCTCGGTGATCGAAGCCGGGCACGACCTGACCGTCAACACCGCCCAAGGCGACAACGGTGGCGTGACCCTCAACGGCGGCCGGGACGTTACCGTGGTGGGCAGCCAGTTGAAGGCCGGCAATGACCTGCTGCTGGGTGGTACCGGTGATGTGGTGATTGCTGCGGGTGAAAACGAAAGCGGCAGCTCTTACAAGAAAACCAAGTCCGGCGCGTTTGGCCTCTCCAAAAGTGGCCGCACTCAGCTGAACACTCAAACCACCCAAGCCGGCAGCGAGTTGGCAGCGGGCAACGATGCCGTGCTTCTGGCAGGCCGTGATGTGCAATTGAGTGCCAGCAGCCTGGCAGCGGGGCATGACGCCCAATTGCAAGCGGGCCTGACGGACAAGACCGGTGATGTGAACCTCAATGCGGCCAGCGATGAGGCGTATGTCTATGCCGAATCCTGGAAGAAGAAAACCGGCCTGTTCCTGAACGGTGGCTCCAGCCTTACCGGTAGCGGGGGTGAAAAAGGCTTTGGCGTATCGGTTGCCAAGGGTGAGAAGAAAGGCCACGAAAGCCAGCAGACCACCAGCATCGGCAGCCAGGTTACGGCGGGTAACGACGCCAGCCTGGGCGCGGCGCGGGACATCACGCTCACCGGCAGTAGCGTAAGCGCCGCCGGTACGGTGTCACTCGATGCCGGCCGGGACATCACCCTGGCTGCTGGCAACACCGCTAGCCAACAAGCCAACTGGTCGAGCAAAACCGCCAGTGGCCTGAACCTGGGCGCAGACCGTAATGGCTTTACTGCCTTTGCGGGCAAGGAAGCGGCCAAGGACAAAACCACCCAAGGCCATGAAGGTGCCGCCCCCAGCAGCCTCAGCGGCATGGACGTTAGCCTTACCGCTGCCCGGGACATTCTCCAGGCAGGCTCCGATGTGAGCGCCGTGCGTGACGTGGCCTACTCAGCTGGCCGTAACATTACGGTCACTGCGGCCAACGAACGCGATACCGCCAGCCGTGAGTCGAGCCTGTCTCGCTCAGGCCTGACCGTTACCGCGAATCACAACATCGGTTCTACCCTGGACGCCGTGAGGGATGCAGGGCAGGGCGAAGATGCAGTTAGCAAAGTCTCCAGTACGCTGGCAGCGGTAGACGCCGTGGACCAGTTCACGCGCGGGCCTACCCTGGAGGCCAGCCTCGGCAATGCCAAGAGCAGTGCCAAGAGCACAAGCACCACCGATAGCGGGCGTGCCTCGACCGTTGATGCGGGCCGGGACTTCACTGCCGTGGCAGGCGACACGCTGCAGGTCAATGGCAGCCGAGTAGGCGCAGGCCGTGATATCAACCTAAGCGGCCGTGATATTTCGTTAGGGGTTGCTAACGGCCAGATCGCGCAGACCGGAGCGCAAACGCAAAGCAGCGCAGGCCTCAACGCCGGCACCACCAACGGCGTGAAGCTGGGTGTGGGTACCAGCCAAGGCATAGCCAACCAAACCGGCACGCAACAGACGTCGCTGGCCAGCAGCCTCGACGCAGGCCGCGACATCAACGCCCAGGCTAAAAATGACCTCACCCTCGTCGGCGCCCAAGCCAACGCTGGGCGAGACATCCAGCTGCAGGCCGGCAACGACCTCACCATCAAGGCCGCGCAAAACGCCTACGCCAGCCGCGACACCCGGCACAGCAGTGGTAGTGAAATAGGCCTGACCGCAGGCCGCAGCGGCGTAGGCGTCTACGCCAGCGCCAACATGGGCCGTGGCACCCTCAGCCGAGACGGCACCCAGGCGCAGGTGGCCTCAGTGAACGCTGGCAACCAGCTGGCGCTTATCAGCGGCCGCGACACCACCGTGAGCGGCGCCGTGTTGCATGGCGACAGCGTTAACGCCAGCGTAGGCCGAGACTTGACCGTCAGCTCCGTGCCCGATACCGGCAAAGCCAGCGGTAAGCAAACCGACGTGAGTGGCACGGTTACCGCCGGCCCACTCCCAGGGCTGAGCGGCTCCGTAGGGTATGGCCGTACCAACGGCAAAACCAACTGGGTGGCCGAGCAAACTGCGATTACTGCGGCCAACCAGCTCAACCTCCAGGTAGGTGAACACACCCAGCTCAACGGCGCGCTGATCAACTCCAGCACCGGCAAGCTCCACCTGGACACACAGACGTTGGGCTTTGCCGACATATCAGGCCTGAACAAGGAGCACAGTTACTACCTCAACGTGGGGGGCAGCTTTGGTGCCAGCTTCGGCGCCAGCGGCGCACAAGACCCCAGCCAAACCGGCAAAGGCAAGCCTGGCGTAGCCGGCTGGAGCGTGCAGGGCTACAACGCCAACACCAACCGCGAGCAGCAAGTGCGCGCCACGGTAGGGGCAGGCGACATCGTGGTACGGGGTGATGCCGGGACGGGGACGGATTCAACGGCTGGGCTTAACCGCGACCCGAGCAAGGCGTACGAGATCACGCGTGATGAACAGCACCGGACGGAGGTGTATGCGTCGAGTTCGTCTATTGATGCGGTGACGCATCCAGTTCAAACGGCTTCGAGCTGGGCACATGCATTGGTCAATTACGACAAAGTGACGAAGGCAAACTTCGATCAGGCAGCGCTCATCGTAGGTAATCAGATTGATCGTTTGCAGCATCCAGGTGCAGGGGATAGTGCTATCGCTGCTGGAGGGGAAAAGCTAGCGGAGCAAACCTTAAGTGCTCTAACAGACGCGGGCATCGAGCGTGACAAAGCCCGTGCGTTATTGGCTGACAAGGATTTTCAAACATTAGTCCTTAGGGAACTGGCTGACATGGCCTCAGCTCAGGATGCAGACCCGAAGGCTATTGCAGAGATAAAGAAAACCCTGATCGATCCCATAACAGGTGAGCGAAATATTCAGGTCACGAGCGGGATAAAAAGAACCGCTGAGCAGCAGATACTGACGGGTGCTTCCTATATCAATCAATACCTTGAGGAAAATCCAGACAAAATAGAGTTGGTTGAAATTACCCTGGCGGCTGCTCAAGGCCCCAAAGGCCTCATGATGCTCGCGGCCCAGAAGGCGCTTAAGGAAACTGAAGCGGGCCAGAAGTTGGCGGAGTACTCTGCTGCCGTTGCACAGGCAGCAGGCAAAAAAATTGCTGAAACTGTCGAGGGTCAATCGTTTGACCCGCTGACTGATCATTTCGTGATTGGCGGCGGTACGCTTATGGCCGCTTTGCTAGTAGGGGTGGTTGGTGTAGCAGTTATAAAAGGTGCAGGTGTAGGTGCTGTAACCGAAAGGGCACCTTTGCCTGTTGGATACCGCGAAGGTAGCTCCGTAGGGGCATCGTTTAACGCTACGGGTGGTTTGCCTGAAGGGTATCGTCGCGTTGTTAGTAAAACGGGCAATACAGAGGTTTTGGGAGGCGACGGTAAGCTTTACGTTGAAGGAAATAATGGACTCGTTCCCAAGGCCGAAGGTAAGCTTGAAGGCCTCAAGGCGGCTGAGCGGGAGATTTCACTAAAAGGTGCAAAAGCGACTGGGACAGCAGGCAGGATTAAGATTGAACCTGGGGCAATACCTGACGTAAACGAAGCACGTGCAGGACAGGGATTATCCGATCTTGGGTACGATGTTACGCATCAAACCACCGCATCAGCTAAAGGTATTCAAGGGCAGCGAACTGCGGACTTACATGTTGATGGGATCGGTTCCATTGATGTGTATACGCCGAACAATCTTGATCCGACAAATATTGTTCGAGCGATAGAAAAGAAGTCGAATCAAGCCGACGGGGTCTTGGTGCAGGCGGACCTGTCAAAAGGTAACATGTCGTCCATCGCTGCCCGTATGTGGGGAAAGACAAATGCGCAGAGTATAAAAACTATATTCTTTCAGAAACCCGATGGATCATTGGTCCGATTTGATCGGCCTGATGGAGGAGGCTAATTATGTCGAAGTACACGTGCACCTGTGGCTACGTTATGAACCTTTCGCAAGGCTGGTCAGATTATGAGTTGACTCTAATTCCTGAGTCAGCGATAGAAAGCTTGGGGGATAGGCTAGACAGTGAGAACAAGCTATCTTCTGATCAGTTATATAAAAGCCTTGATGGAAAAGCCATTACGGTGTACCGATGCCCGAAGTGTAGCCGATTACATTTAGAGGAAGAACCAAACAAATTTACTACTTACATAGCCGAGCAGGCTATTTCTGGATAGAGACCTAGCCTGCAATTTGAGGTCATGGTGCAAAATATTCTGACGGGCAGCTGAGGCTTTATTCGGGAAATCCTGGTGCAAAAGAGGTGCCCGCTGTTAAGTGGAATGCTCAAGAAGCACTTTCCAGATCATAATTCGTACAGGCTAGGCCGAAGTGTTTTGACAAGTGATCCACGTAAGCTTGCTGAAAGTGCTGGGACTAGACAACAGGTCGGTAATATTCCAGTTGGGATGCCAGGCTCGAAAGAAAGGGTAAATTTGGTGGGCCTATAGAGGCATATATAGATGGAGGAGGCGTGGCAACACCTACTGCGAATGGAATTCACTATTCTAAGGATGGCATACATATTGTTCCAGCGAGGCCGTGAATGATGTTCTCTCTTGATAAAGCGATCGTAATTTTTTAAATTTGATAAGGATAATCAATGAGGATTGGGCTGTACGCGCAGTGCAAGAGATTCAAGAGATCTTGAGGTGTTCGCCATTTGTAGATGGTTAGATAGTAATTAAGTACTGGTTTGGGTGCATGTTCAGTAGGTGGCTAGCTATGTCTAAAAGCTAGCTCTGGCACGAAGTTTGAATTTTGCTTTATGCCAGAGCCGTTAGATTCGTGACTAAATACTGGTTGCTCTATACTCCTAGTTTTTATAAGGTCGTGTCTATTTTGATTATAGTGTCCATTAGTCTGTCATGCATTGGGGTAAGCAAGCAGTGTAAATGAAAGCTAGCTAATTGCTTTTCGTCCGCATCTTCTAGTAGTTCCAAAAGAATTCTTATGCTACATTCAATAACGTTTAGCTGGGGACTGTCAGAAATTTTGTGTTCGGGCATAACATGAGCGAAAGGAGCCTGTATGCCGACCAAAAAGAAACCTGCGCGCCAACCACTGAGAGATCTGCCCAAAATCCCGAAAGCGCTGCTTGAGTCTTTCGGTGAAGGGTTGATGACCGCTGATGCCATCGAGATGGCCTCTGCGGCGTTTAAGAAAGCCTTGATCGAGCGCGCCCTGAATGCCGAACTTGGTCACCATCTGGGCTATCCATCGGGCGCGCAGCGGCCGGAGGATGAAACCAACCAGCGCAATGGTAAAAGCGGCAAGACGGTTCTAACCGGCAATGGCCCGATTCGGCTGGAGATTCCGCGTGATCGAGATGGCAGTTTCTCCCCCATCCTGATTCCCAAGCACGAGCGCCGTTACACCGGTTTTGACGACAAGATCATCGCCATGTATGCCCGCGGCATGACCGTCAGAGAGATCCGTGCGTTCCTCTGCGAGCAGTACGGCACGGACGTGTCGCCTGACTTCATCAGCTCTGTAACTGACGAGGTCATGGCAGAGATCGGCGCGTGGCAACAGCGGCCCCTGGAGCCGATGTATCCCGTTATTTTCTTCGATGCCCTGCGGGTCAAAATCCGTGAAGAGGGGCTGGTTCGTAACAAGGCGATCTACCTGGCGCTGGGTGTATTGCCCAACGGAACCCGCGATATCCTTGGCATCTGGATCGAAACCACGGAAGGCGCCAAGTTTTGGATGAAGGTCTTTAACGACCTCAAGACACGCGGCGTCGAAGACGTGTTGATCGCGGTGACCGATGGCCTCAAAGGCATGCCAGAAGTCCTCAGCGCCGTGTTTCCAAAGACGACCTTGCAGACCTGCATTGTTCATTTAATCCGCAACAGCCTTGATTACGCGGCCTGGGATAAGCGCCGCGAATTGGCCAAGGCGCTCAAGCCGATCTATCAGGCAGTCACCGCCGAAGCGGCCGAGCAAGCGCTGGATGCCTTTGAACATGGACCCTGGGGCAAGCAGTACCCCACAGTCGTGGCGGCTTGGCGACGCGCGTGGGATCGAGTCATTCCATTCTTTGTGTTCCCGCCTGCCATCCGAAAAGTGATCTATACGACCAACGCCATCGAGAGCATCAATGCGCAGTTGCGTAAGATCATTAAAACTCGAGGTCACTTCCCGACCGACGAGGCCGCAACCAAGCTGATCTGGCTGGGGTTACGTAATATCACGGCCAAGTGGGGCAACGCAGCCCATGATTGGAAAAGCGCGATGAATCAGTTCGCGGTTCTGTACGGAGATCGATTTATCAGGCCGACCTGGTAAAGCATGGCTTGCCTAACGGCAGGCCGTTACCGGCCCGCACACAAAAAATCTGACAGGCCCTTTAGCTGCTGCCTCGCTTGCTCAACTGCATCTACAGTTGAACTCAGTGATTTAGTCTCGACCTTCAAGGCATCTGCTATTAAAGTCGGAGCATTCTCAATCAAGTTCAGAATATTTCGCTGAATCTCCGAAAAGGCTTTCATTCTTCACCCCAAAGGCCGGTGTGAAGCTGGTGATTAGCAGTTTCCCTTTTTTTAGTTTTAACGTTATCGACATTTAGAGAATCGCATAGGTAACTTACATAAGCAGGGTTTTGACCTGAAAGTAACTGAAGTGAACGCATGAGAGGCTCCCTTGCTAACTGGAGCTGCCACATGTCGTCGCCAAACGAGCAGGGTGGCAGCTGTACGCAGGTTGGCGAACCGGGGCAAAGGAACCCGGCAGGCCCGAAGGCCTCCCGCGCACAGCCGCCATAACACATAACCCCAGGCACAAAAAAAGCGCCTGAATTATGAATGGTGGCGCTGGTGCGCCTTTGCATACACGGGTCGCCAAACCCGGCCGCTGGATTGACAGCGACGCGCGAAGGTTACCGGCAACGAGTTCCCCCTGCAACAATCAACAAATACCTGATCGAAACTAACCCCGACCTCAGCGCCAAGCGCCTGGGCGACGGCTTGTACGAGCAGCGCCTCGTGCAGCAAGCCATCACCGCCCGCACCGGCCAGGCCTTCATCGACGGCCAAACCTCCTACGAGGCGCAGTTCAAGTACTTGATGAACAACGCCATCGCCAGCAAACAGGCGATGAACCTGAGCGTGGGCGTGGGCCTTACGAGTGAGCAAGTCGCTGCCCTGACCCACGACATCGTGTGGCTGGAAACCCACGAGGTAAACGGCGAAAACGTGCTGGTGCCCGTGGTGTACCTGGCGCAAGCCACCGGCCGCCTCGGCCCTACCGGCGCACTCATCGCTGGCAACGACGTGAGCCTGATCGCCGGCCAGAACTTGGACAACGTCGGCACCCTCAAGGCCACCAACAACCTTTCCGCCACGGCCGGCAACGACCTGGTGAACAGCGGCTTGATCCAGGCTGGCAACCGCCTGGACCTGCTCGCCGGTAACTCCGTGGTGAACAAAGCCGGCGGCATCATCGCGGGCCGCGACGTGAGCGTGACCGCGCTGAGCGGCGACGTGATCAACGAACGCACCGTTACTGCCGTGGACTCCACCGTGCGCGGCCAATCCCACAAAGACTATGCCGACAACGCCGCCCGCATCGAAGCGGCCAACGACCTCAGCGTGTCCGCAGGCCGCGACATCAACAACCTCGGCAGCGTGCTGCAAAGCGGCCGCGACCTGAGCCTCAACGCCGGGCGCGACGTCAACCTTGCCGCTACCCAACTCACCAACAGCCTGATCCTGGACCCCAAGCACACCAGCAGTGACATCACCCAGCTTGGCTCAACGATCACCGCCGGCCGCGACCTCAGCATACAAGCGGGCCGCGACCTCAACGTGATCGCCAGCCAGCTCGACGCCAAGCGCGACGTGGCCATGGCCGCTACTGAAGATCTCACCATTAGCTCGGCGGCGGACGAGCAGCATTCGTACTCGAAGAGTAAGAAAGTGACCCGGCAGGAAGATCACGTGAGCCAGGTGGCGAGCACGATCAACGCGGGCGGCAGCGCAGCCTTTAGCGCCGGCCAGGATTTAACCGTTATCTCCAGTCGGATAGAGACCGGCAACGAAGCCTACCTGGTAGCAGGCGGCAGTCTGGCCCTGCTGGCCGCCCAAGACAGCGACTACTCCCTTTACGACAAAAAGAAAAAAGGCAGCTTCGGCGCCAAGAAAACCAAACGCGACGAAGTAACCGAAGTCACCCACATCGGCAGCGAAATCAAAACCGGTGGCGACCTCTTGTTGGTCAGCGGCAAGGACCAAACCTACCAGGCCGCCAAGCTCGACAGCGGCAAGGACCTGATCCTTAACAGCGGCGGCGCCATCAACTTCGAAGGCGTGAAAGACCTGCACCAGGAGAGCCACGAAAAGAGCAACAGCAGCCTGGCCTGGACCAGCGCCAAGGGCAAAGGCAAGACCGACGAAACCCTGAAGCAAAGCGAGCTGGTTGCGCAAGGCGAAGTGGCGATCAACGCCGTGAATGGCCTGCACATTGACGTGAAGCAGGTGAACCAGCAAACGGTAAGCCAGGCCATCGATGCGATGGTGAAGGCTGATCCGCAGCTGGCTTGGCTGAAGGAGGCTGAGCAGCGGGGCGATGTGGATTGGCGGCAAGTGAAGGAGATACATGACTCCTTTAAATACAGCCAGTCGGGGTTGGGAGTATTGCCTTGGCGGTGGCCCTAGGCCCGGCTGGCATGGGTCTGTCCACGACCCAAGCCGCTGTCGCAGGCAGCCTGGCAAATACGGGCATCAACAGCACTATTTCGAATAAGGGCAACCTTGGCGCTTCGGTAAAAGACACGTTCAGCGCTGACAGTCTACAAAACGCCGCAGTGGCAGGCTTTACGGCTGGGTTGATCGATTATGCCGACACCACGTGGTTCGCTGGGGCAGACGGTGCGGCTAATGGTGGATCTAAGGTCGTAACTGCTGGCACTGCTCAAAATCCAGGCTATGCCGCCAGCATGCTTAAACTAGAGAACTGGACGCAAACACTGATACGTAGCGGTACGCATGCAGTTATCAGTAGTGGGGTTGCCACCACAATTAAGGGAGGCAGCTTCGGCTCCAACCGGCGGAGCGTTGGTTGGCGAAGGCATCGATTTAGGTGCGGCCATAGGTAACAAATCAATCGGAGACCTTGCAGCATCGCTGCAAATTCCATCAGGTACCGTTCGAACCATCCTTATGCATGCGGTACTGGGCGGCATTATTTCACTAGCCAGTGGCAGTGATTTTGCCAGCGGTGCAATCGCAGGAGGCGCGGTTGAGGGCCTGACCCCTATCGCGAATCAGTACTTGGCACAGTACGCGAGTGAGAAGTTCGCAGCAGGGGATTTAAGCCTCGTCGGCAGTCAGTACAAAATAACGACTGCGCAGATCATAGGGCTTGTGACGGCGGGTTTAGCAGGTGGGAACGTTGCGACCGGGAGTCTCATTGGTGGGGCGGGTGAAAAGTATAATCAGCAAGGTCACGAAAAAAACGTAGTCGAAGAGGTTAATGAGGAGCTTAGAAGGGAAGAAGGACTACCAGTTTCACAGCAAGAGCTTGAGCATTTCGGAAGCTCAGTAACACAGCCAATAGTTCCTGCTCTTCCAGTCGGCGGCTTGAGCTCAGGGTTTGGCGGTATACCAAAGGTCCCTCAAAAACTTCAGGAGTTTACAAACCCGCCTCAAGGGCCAGTAATACCTTTGAATTGGGTTAGTCGCCCAGGACGTACCGAAGGTAGTATAATCTACTATCCTCCTGGAACAGACCCAAATGCTAAAGGCAGTACCTATATTCGATCTATGCCAGCAGGATCTACTCCAATCCCAGGCCTTGAGAATGGGTATTGGATCTCGGTGGAGAAAGGCCAACCAATAAATGCGGCAACCGGTGGGACCGGTACTAGGGGGGATACTCATATACCATATCCTGCTAACACTAATCCTCCAGAGAGGTAGCTTTGATGATTGATGATTCTGATCTTAAAGAGTTGAATAATTCCAGGCTTATAGGCATTACTGTCGGAATTGGCTCGCAAGTTATGATTTTCGATAGCGGTACCATAATTTTGCAGTGTGGCTATGAATGTTTTTTGGGTGGGAAAAAGATTAGGGGGAATGGGGAGGATATAACTACAGCATCGAATCTTTTTGGGTTTTTAAATCGATGCGTATCCTCTGTTGAGTTTGGAATAGACAAAACTCTTTTATTGGTATTTTCAGGTGGTTATGAGGTAAAAGTAATTCCTGATCGAAATGGGCTTGAGTCTTATGTTTTAACGACCGCGCGCGGTATCGTTCCTGTAATATATTTTTAATAAGTTGATGGTCGGACAGGGCAGCCTGTCACACGAGGCCAAATCCATTATGGAAAAAATAGTGCCCACATTGTTCCAAGTGCGAGGGATTGAGATGCTATTCGCTACACAACTACCTGAATGGCTAGTAGCATGTTTTCGCATTGCACTAGGCGAAATTTATCCTAATATTAGAGCTATCGCTATCGGTTATCATGATAGTGGTTTTGTATTGATTAGGTACTATTGATCGTCAGCCAACCGACTTTGATTTGGAGAGTTTGGAAATTTTGGCCACGAATCGGACTCAGACCAGGGGCTGGAAATAACCTAGCATTACCTTCGGCCGCCGAGGAAGGTGTAGAAGGTGGAACGTGAATAGCCCCCAGATTCCTAGACACTTCCCAAGCTCAGAAAATAACGGTTCTCATACTCTACTGGCGACAGCCGCTTAGCACTGGTGTGTCGACGCTTAGGGTTATAGAACATCTCGATGTAATCGAAAATATCACTTCGGGCTTCATCACGCGTTGCGTAGATTTTTCGTCGGATTCGCTCTCGCTTCAACAGCTGGAAAAAGCTTTCGGCTACAGCATTGTCGTGGCAATTTCCTCGCCGGCTCATGCTGCTGATCACATTGTTGGCTTTCAAGAAACTTTGCCAGTCTGAGCTACTGAACTGACTGCCCTGGTCTGGTCTGGTCTGGTCTGAGTGAATCATCACTTGCTGCTGTGGCTTGCGTCTCCACACGGCCATCAACATTGCATCGATAGCCAGATCGCTGCACATCCTTGGCTTCATTGACCAACCAATGACTTGGCGAGAAAACAGATCCAGCACTACCGCCAGATACAGCCATCCTTCATAGGTTCGAACGTAGGTAATGTCTGTCACCCAGAACTTATTTGGTTCACTGGCCTTGAACTGCCGTGCGAGGTGGTTGGGCGAAGCCACTGTTGGCTTTGCGCCGTAAAACCCTGGACGCCGTCGATAGCCCGTTTGCGAACGCAGCCCCTCGGCCTGCATCAAGCGTCCGACTCGGTTTCGCCCGCATGTCTCGCCCAACTCACGTAGGTCATCGTGAATTTTGCGATAGCCGTACACACCTGCGCTTTCCAGCCAAGCCTGTTTGATCAAGCCAAGCAGCCGTTGATCTTCTTTGGTTCGGGCAGAGTGAGGCTCGGCCAGCCAGGCATAGTAACCGCTGGGATGCACCTTGAGGGTTTGGCAAAGGCGCCGTACCGGGTAATCAATCGAGTGCTTCTTGATAAAGGCGTACTTCAGCCGCACTCCTTGGCAAAGTACGCGGCGGCCTTTTTTAAGATGTCTCGCTCTTCAGTCACGCGTTTGAGTTCAGCGCGAAGCTGACGCAGTTCGGCTTGCTGGTCATCATCTTGCTGACGCTGCTCTTGGGGTTTGCTGTAGCGTTTGATCCAGGCATAGAGGCTGTGAACGGACATGCCCAGTCGCTGGGCAACATCGGCGACAGGTTTGCCTTTCTCAGTCACTTGCGTGACCGCTTCGATCTTGAATTCTTCGGGGTAAAGCTGGCGACTCATGGCACCTCCTATTTGGGCCTCATTATGAGGCTTGGAGGTGTCTAGTAAACCGGGGGCTATTCAGTCTTTTAAATAGAAGGTAGCCGACAGCAAATTGCTGCCGGCTCAACTAAGGCGTATCAAAGCCCCAATGCCTTACGCACGTATTTCTCACGCTGATGGGCGATGGACTCGTTCTGTACTTTGACTTCACCATCGGCCTCTCGTGGCACACGATGACGTTCCACACGTTGAGCTAGCGTTTCATTGCGCTTGTTAACCGGCTCAGATTCAAGCTCTGGGCGCGTTTCACGCAGTTCTGACAACCGTCGGCTTCCCTGTAGGTGTTTCATGAAAACTGGTGGCAGGAGCTTATCGACTTCGGTATACGGGACTGTGCCGAAATCGTCCTTGCCTTGTAGGGTATCATCACAGTTTCGAGCGTGAAGCCGTTCAAACGCCATCGTAGATTTATGCATTTTTACGGCGTAGTCCAAGCTGAACATGCCGCAGTCGAATGCACTCGACTGCTGGTTCACTTCAAGCATCGCAAACTTTGCTTGCGGCAAATGCTCCTGCAAGGCGAGGCTCATACGAAACGCCATCAGCCCAGGACCGCCGTTACGTTTGTTTCCAGGCTCTAGCCCTATCAAGGAGGGTACACCTTTGATTAGTTTGTAATCGAAGGCGCACATGTGCATTTCATTGGGGCTTAGGTTGCCGATAAAGCGTGCAGACCCTTCACCTCGTTTGGTGATGTCCGCCAGTTTCTCTGCGAGGTCATAAGGCGTCGATGCGTAATGTAGGCTTATGCCTGGATATTTGGACTTTGCCCACTCTACAAGATGAGGCATGGCCTCGAAGTCCAGTCGACCGAGCTTTGGGTCAGGTGGCAGATCATTGTCAATGGCGTGTTTTACATGGGTATACGCCTTTTCTAGCGCTTGTTGTTCACTTTCACTTTCACTTTCACTTGATGTCGACAGGTAGGAGACTGGGCTACTGCTCCTTAGCGAGTTAAACATTTATCACTTCCGTTTTTAATTTTAAGGAAGGAATGAGTGGCGATTCTTGAAAAGGAGTTCCATTTAAGGGCGTACCCAAACGGCCACGGCCTAAGCCGGAATACTGGCAATATGTGCGGTGTGTCTAATTAACGCTCTTTGACGGAAAAAAGCCCGGCATTGCACCGGGCTTGTTCATTCAGCGGATTTCTACCGCCAGGCTTTCAGCGATCTTGCCCTGCCATAGCGCTGGCCCGGTGATGTGCACCGATTCCCCCTGGCTGTCCACGGCCACGGTCACTGGCATGTCCTGCACGTCGAACTCGTAGATGGCTTCCATCCCCAGCTCTTCGAAGGCCACTACGCGGGCGCCCTTGATGGCTTGGGCCACCAGGTAGGCGGCGCCGCCCACGGCCATCAGGTACACGGCTTTGTAGTCTTTGATCGCGTCGATGGCGGTAGGGCCGCGCTCGCTTTTGCCGATCATGCCCAGGAGGCCGGTTTGGTCGAGGATCTGCCGGGTGAACTTGTCCATCCGCGTGGCGGTGGTAGGGCCAGCAGGGCCGACCACTTCTTCGCGTACCGGGTCCACGGGGCCTACGTAGTAGATGAAGCGGCCTTTCAGGTCCACCGGTAGCGACTCGCCTTTGTTGAGCATGTCCACCATGCGCTTGTGCGCGGCGTCACGGCCGGTGAGCATCTTGCCGTTGAGCAACAGGGTTTCGCCCGGCTTCCAGCTTTGTACGTCTTCGGGCGTGACGGTGTTGAGGTCTACGCGGCGCGCCGACGGGCCGGCTTCCCATACGATCTCGGGGTAGGCGTCCAGGGGCGGCGCCTCTAGCGAGGCGGGGCCGGTGCCGTCCAGCACAAAGTGGGCGTGACGGGTAGCGGCGCAGTTGGGGATCATGCACACCGGCAGCGAGGCGGCATGGGTGGGGTAATCCATGATTTTTACGTCCAGCACCGTGGTCAGGCCGCCCAGCCCTTGGGCGCCGATGCCCAGCTGGTTGACCTTCTCGAACAGCTCCAGGCGCATTTCTTCCAGGCGGTTCTGCGGGCCGCGGGCTTTCAGCTCGTGGATGTCGATGGGGTCCATCAACACTTCCTTGGCCATCACGGCGGCTTTTTCAGCGGTGCCGCCAATGCCAATGCCCAACATGCCTGGCGGGCACCAGCCAGCGCCCATGGTGGGCACGGTTTTAAGCACCCAGTCCACGATAGAGTCGGACGGGTTGAGCATGGCCATCTTGGACTTATTCTCGGAGCCGCCGCCCTTGGCGGCCACGTCCACTTCCACGGTATTGCCGGGCACGATCGAGTAGTGGATCACCGCCGGGGTGTTGTCCTTGGTGTTCGTGCGGCTGCCGGCTGGGTCGGCCAGGATCGAGGCGCGCAGTACGTTATCCGGCAGGTTGTAGGCGCGGCGTACGCCTTCGTTGATCATGTCGTCTACGCTCAGGGTGGCGCCGTCCCAGCGCACGTCCATGCCCACACGCACGAACACGGTCACGATGCCGGTGTCCTGACAGATCGGCCGGTGGCCGGTGGCGCACATGCGTGAGTTGATCAGGATCTGGGCGATGGAGTCGCGTGCAGCGGGGGATTCCTCGCGCAGGTAGGCCTGGTGCATGGCCTCGATGAAGTCAACGGGGTGGTAATAGGAAATGTACTGCAGGGCATCGGCGACACTCTGAATAAGGTCGTCTTGTTTGATCACGGTCACGGGCGCGCTCCTCTTTAACACGGGAACATTCTCGGCCCACGCAAGGCACGCGGGGCGGCCTCGCAGGCGTTACCCAAAGGGTGGGCAACAACCAGGGCCGGCGGAGGGCCGGCAAAAGGCGCGGCAGTATACCCCCGCCAGCGCAGCACGCGCACCCCGCTTTGGCCGAAGCCGTGCGGTATTCGGCAATGGCCTGAACGAGGTGGGCGAGTGGTTAGTCATCGGTTGGGCTAAAATCCGGTGGTCATTTCACCGAGGGGTCACTAAAGTGGCAACTTGCCATAATTGTGGTCAGGGATAGGATCCCTATTGAGTACGGTGAATCCACGCGTGACCGAACACACCCTTCAAACGCTCCTCATCAAGCGATACCTACTGGGCGCCAGCAGCTACCTCATCATGCTAGTGCTCATTGGCGTGACCTTTATGGGCGGCTACTTCAATGGCTCGCTTGGCACGCTGCTGGGCGGGGCCGCGCTTGCGCTGGCCGCTCAGGCAGTACTGGGCCTGGTGTTCCTTGGCCGTTACAACCTGCGCTTTGCCGACCCTAGCCTTACAGAACTACAGATCTGGTTGGGCATTGGCTGGCACACCTGGCTGCTCGATCATTTGGATGGCGCCCGGGGTGCCTTTCTGATGGTGTACATGGTGCCGTTGCTGTTCGGCCTGTTTCATTTGCCCAGGCGGGTGTTCCTGCGCTGCGCCGCGCTGGTGTTGCTGAGTTTCGTGGTGCTCAACCTGTATGAAGCAGGGCAGGGCCAATTGCAGGGGGCCGGCCTGGTGGTGATTCAGGGCGCGGTGTTGTTCGTGGTGCTGTTCTGGCTGTGCCTGTACGCCAATTACGTTCAAGCCTCTCGCCAGCGCACCCGGCAGCGCCGCTTTGCGTTGCAGGCCCACCAGGACACCTTGCGCGGCATGATGCGTCAGTTGGAAGAGTTGGTGGCCACGGACGAACTCACCGGGTTATTCAACCGTCGTCATTTCCTGCGTTTGGCGTCTCGCGAACTGAACAGCCTGCGTGCGGCCCATACCCATGGGCTGGCCTTGATCGACTTGGACCACTTCAAGCGGATCAATGACCTGCATGGTCACGCAGTGGGGGACGCGGTGCTGCAAGGCTTTGCCCAGGTAGCAACGTCTTGCCTGCGGGAGGGCGACGTGTTGGCGCGCTACGGGGGTGAGGAATTCGTGTTGCTGATGCTCGACTCCGACGCCGAGCGCTTGACCCTGTGCTGCGAGCGCTTGCGTCAGGCGTTCGCCGCCTCACAGCCGGCGGTGGGCAAAGTAGTGTCGGTAAGCCTGTGCGCCGGCATGACCCTGCTGTCCGAAGGGGATCGCCTCGACGATGCGCTACACCGCGCGGACAAGGCCCTCTATCAGGCCAAGCGTGAAGGGCGTAACCGCTGCGTGGCGGCATGGGAATGGGCCGATGCCTGAGTTGCGTGTGGGCGCCCTGAGCTGGCAGGTGCCCCTTGGCGCTTCGCTGTTGGACGCGCTGAATCACAACGGCGTGGCGGTGCCCTACAGTTGCCGCGCCGGCCACTGCCATGCCTGCCGCGTGCGCTGCGTTGCCGGTGACCCTCAGGACGAACGCCCTGACGCCCTGCCTGCCAGCGAGCGCGCCGCCGGTTGGCGCCTGGCGTGCCAGTGCCGTGTGCAGGGTGATCTGGCGGTAGTGCCTTACGACCCCCGTGTCGAGGGTATCGAGGCGCGTGTGGCTGAGGTGCAGTGGCCTAGCGCCGGCGTGCTCCGGCTGCGGCTGTTGTCGGCGCGCCCCGTGCGTTATCGAGCGGGGCAGCACGCGGTGCTGTGGGCAGGTTCAGGTGTTGCCCGGCCTTATTCCTTCGCCAGCCCGCCAGGCGAGGCGCCCTGGCTTGAATTCCATATCGATTGCACACGCTCCGGTGCATTCGTTGATCGTGCCCGCCAATTGCAGCTAGGCGACACGGTCCGTGTAGGCGAGGTACTGAGCGGCCCCTTGCACTACGACCCTGCCTGGGAAGCCCGGCCTCTCTGGCTCCTGGCCAGCGGCACCGGCCTGGCGCCGTTGTGGGCGGTGTTGCATGAGGCGCTCCGCCAGCAGCATCGAGGGGATATACGTGTCATGCATTGGGCAAAGGAGGGCGAGCATTACCTGGCTGATGAGTTAACGGCCTTGGCAGGGGCGGATGTTCACGTTGAGTTGCTTGGGCCAGGTTTGGACCTCAGCACGCTGCGGCCGCCCCGACAGGCCATTGCCCTGGCCTGCGGCGCACCGGCCACAATCGACACCCTCGGCCGCCGTTTATTCATGGCCGGCTTGCCACGCAATCAGGTGCTTACCGAGGCCTTCGAGCACCGCATCGCCAGCCCTTTATAAGAGGTAACGCCAGTTGCCGAAAGCCCCTTCGGCAACTGCGCCTGGCGGCTGCGTTGCCTCCTACAGCAGCACATTAAAAAGGCCTAGCTCAACAACTCAGCGAAGGCTTTATCAGCCTCTAGCACAGCGGGCAGGGCGTCGAACAGCAGGTCTAGATTTACACCCTTCATTAACGCGTCCTGGAGCTCCGCCTTAGCCTGATCGGTAGGGCCACCATGTTGCTGCAACTGGTCACTCACCTCGCTGGCCTGCGCCACCAATACCGGCATGGGCGCATTGCCCGGTGCCTTGTGAGGTTGCGCCTGGTAGGCGATAGCGTCCTGGATCTGCTGGGGCAGGTTCCAGCGGCGGGCCAGTTCGGCGCCCACTTCGGGGTAGCCAAAGCCCAATTGCAGGGTTTCATCGGCCGCATGCCCCGGCGAGGTAGCCGTGGCACGGCGGGCGTTGAGCCGCTCGACCATGTTCGGTGCGCCGGTCTGGATCAGCAGCTCGCCAATGTTGTGCATCAAACCGCAGGTAAAGGCCACCTCCGGGTCCTTGCCGTCCTGCTTGGCCAGCACGCGAGCAATACTTGCCACTTGAAAACTTTTAAGCCAAAAGCCTTTGAGGTCGAAGGACGGCGGGGCGCTGAATGCGCCGGTCACGGCGCTGGCCAACACCAGCGTGCGCAGGGTATTGAAGCCCAAGCGCATGGCAGCATCTTCGATGCTGGTGGATTCGCGTGCCCCGCGAAAGCGTGCGGAGTTGGCCAAGCGAAGGATCTTCGCCGACATGACCGGGTCTTTCTCGATATTCCGAGCGATGTCTTCGATATTCGACGTTGGATTGTCGAACTGAGTAATCAGGTCCTGGGCCACCTTGGGGATGCTGGGCAAGCTGTGCAGCTGGGTAAACAAATGCTCGATTTCCATGGCTCCGACCTCTCTGTCAACGAAGATTCCCACAACAATAGGCGATTTTTACGGCTATGGGTTCGTCTCGTTTAGGCCGCCATAGGTTCAAGCCAACTACTGGCAGGCAACCTTGAGCGCGCCGAGTGTTCTGAGAGTGACCCTGGCTTATGCTGTTGCCTCTACCGCTGTACACAGGACCCGCCAATGCGCTACTGCCCCAACCGAAGAACCTTTGTAAAAAGCCTGGCCGCGCTTGGCGCCGCAGGCACCACGGGCCTGTGGCGTACACCCGGATGGGCCGCACCTACGGCGGCGCCCTCGGCCTTACAGACCCTCACTGGCGACACCTTCGACCTGTTCATCGAAGAGCGTCAGGTCACCCTTGGCGGTGAGCCCCGCACGGCCTTGACCATCAATGGCGGGCTGCCCGGCCCTCTGTTGCGCTGGCGTGAGGGCGATACGGTCACGCTGCGGGTGCATAACCGCTTGAGCGAGCCTACCTCTCTGCACTGGCACGGTATTGTGCTGCCGGCCAACATGGACGGGGTGCCCGGCCTGAGCTTCCATGGCATCGCGCCCGGTGAGGTGTACGAGTACCGCTTCACGGTGCGCCAGCATGGCACCTATTGGTACCACAGCCATTCCGGCTTCCAGGAGCAGACCGGTGTGTACGGCCCGCTGGTGATCGAGCCCAGAGAAGCGGCCTCGGCGCCTATGCGTGAGCAGGTACTCATGCTCACAGACTGGACTGATGAAAACCCCTCGCGCGTCTTCGACCGCCTCAAGAAAGAGCCGGGCTACTACAACCAGAACCCCCGCACCCTGGGTACCTTCATCCACGACGCCGGGGCCAACGGCCTGGGCGCCACGCTGCGGGATCGCTGGATGTGGGCGCGCATGCGCATGGACCCTACCGACATCGCCGATGTGACCGGCCAAGCCTACACCTACCTGGTAAATGGCTACGCCCCGGACGATAACTTCACCACCGCCTTTGCCAGCGGTGAGCCGTTGCGGCTGCGGTTCATCAACGGCTCGGCCATGAGTTACTTCGACGTGCGCATTCCAGGCCTGACGATGACCGTGGTCGCCGCCGATGGCCAACCGGTGCAGCCAGTGAGCGTGGATGAGTTCCGCCTGGCCGTGGCGGAAACCCTCGACGTGATCGTGACCCCGAAAGGCGAGGGCGCTTACACGGTCTTTGCCCAGGCCATGGACCGCAGCGGTTACGCCCGAGCCACCCTGACCAGCCGCCCAGGCCTCGCTGCACCGGTACCCGCACTGGACGCGCCGGTGGTGGTGAGCATGGCCGACATGGGCATGGCCCACGGTGACATGGCGGGCATGGGGCACATGAGCGAGATGGCCGGCATGGGTCACGACACTCACGGCGCCATGCCGGGCATGACTGCGCACACTACGCCCGCGCCACCCGCTCATAAGCCCAGCGAGCACCGCAACCCGCTGGTAGACATGCAGACCGCCGCGCCCACCCCGCGCCTGGGGGACCCGGGCATTGGCCTACGCAACAATGGCCGCCGTGTCCTCACCTATGCCGACCTGCGCAGCACCTTCAGCGACCCCGATCCGCGCGAGCCAAGCCGCACCCTGGAGCTGCACCTCACCGGGCACATGGACAAATACGCCTGGTCCTTCGATGGCGTGAAATTCGCCGACGCCGAGCCCATCCGGCTGACCTATGGGGAGCGGGTGCGTATCGTGCTGGTAAACGACACCATGATGGCCCACCCCATTCACCTCCACGGCATGTGGAGCGACCTGGAAGATGAAGAGGGGCGCTTCATGGTACGTAAACACACCATCGACGTACCCCCCGGCACCCGCCGCAGCTACCGCGTCAGTGCCGATGCACTGGGCCGTTGGGCCTACCACTGCCACATGCTCTATCACATGGAAGCGGGCATGTTCCGCGAGGTACGCGTCGATGCATAAAGTAGCGATCTGTCTGTTGTTAAGCACAGGCGCCGGGTGCGCCCTGGCTGCCGAACCCATGCACGGCATGAATCACGACACCATGCCGGGCATGGACCATAGCGCCATGCCCGGCATGGACCATAGCCCAAGTGCCCCCGCAGCGCCTTCGCCACTGCCCGCCCCCACGGCGGCCGAGCGTGCAGCGGCATTCCCAGACGTACAAGGCCATGCCCTGCACGACAGCGACCTGCGCGCCTATTGGTTGCTGGACCGGCTGGAATACCAAAAAGCCGATGAGGGTACTGCGCTGGCGTGGGACGCCGAAGGCTGGATCGGAGGTGACATCGACCGGCTGTGGCTGCGCTCCGAAGGCGAGCGCACCAATGGCCATACCGAAGCCGCTGAGCTGCAAGCGCTGTATGGGCACGCTGTGTCGCCCTGGTGGACGCTGGTAGGTGGCGTGCGCCAGGACTTCAAACCCGAAAGCCCGCAAACCTGGGGCGCGTTGGGCGTGCAGGGCGAGCCGCTGTCAGACCTGGAGCTACAGGCCACCTTCTACCTGGGTGAAAACCACCAGACGTCGTTGCGCGTGGAAGGTGAATACGACCTTGCACTCACTTCGTCGTTGGTTCTGCAACCGCGCATGGAGGCCAACTTTTTCAGCCGCAACGACCCGGTGCGTCAACAGGGCGCGGGGCTGTCTACCCTTGAAGCCGGCCTGCGCCTGCGCTACGAAATCATCCCCGAAGTGGCGCCTTACATTGGCGTGAACTGGACCAAAAACTACGGCCGCACCGCCGACTACGTGCGTGAAGAGGGCGACGACGTAGACGAAGGGCGGCTAGTGGTGGGGGTAAGGCTGTGGTACTGAGGGCGTGCCTCAGTGCTTGGTCTGCAACTCGTAATAGGTCACCCGGCCGCCTTCAGTGGCGTAGCCGCTATGGTCTAGCGTGTAGTTGCCCGCCTTGAAGAAGAACGAATACGGCTTCCACTTGCTGTCCAGGGTGGCTTGGGTGGCCACGCCGTTGACCATCGCAGTCACCACGCCTTCCTTGTCCATTTGCACGGTGTAGGTGAAGGGCTGGCCCAGGGGGACGTTTTTGAGGGTGTAGATGATGGGGGAGGTGTCATCACCGGGTTTTTTACGCCAGGTGATGTCCACGTTGCCTACGCCCTTGGCGAACCGATACTGCAGCTTGAGTAAAGGCGATTCAGCGTCCTTGGCGTGGATCTGCGCGACTACCACTTTGCCCTCGCTTGGCACTTGCATCACCGCAACCTTGCCGCTGATGACGTTGGTGCCGCTGTTGTATTTCCAGTTGCGCTGGCTGCCCCCTTTGTTGACCTCGCGCAGTTCGCTACGTGGGTACTTGCTGCTGCCCGAATGCGAGCCCGTAACGGGCGCCCACAAGATCAGGCCGGTGCCTGTGTTTTGGAAGTAGGGGTTGCTGAAGGCGCTCAGCCTGGCGGCTGTCACTTCTTGCGCGGGCGCGCCGACAGGAAGAATAAGGTCCCATACGCTCAGGTCGATCATGATCATGCTCCGCAAGAGAGGGGAAGGCTGGGCAGTGATCCCAGGCCTAATACCGAGCTATCTGCCGCACAGCCGGGCGCTTGAAGACCGTTCAGCGGCTAGGCTAAGTGCCACTATTGGCGTTGGCGCTCAGTGCGTTCATGGCTGGACATCTGCCGCGTCGCCCGCATAATCGCCTACCCCCAATCATTGGACCTTCACACGATGCAAGCCGGTAAACCCGTCGACGGCCGCGCCCTGGGCCTGATGTGCGTCCTCTGCGCTATCTGGGGCTTCCAGCAGGTCACCCTCAAGGCTGCGGCAGCAGATGTGGCGCCACTGTTCCAGCTGGCCCTGCGTTCAGGCGGCGCGGCGGTGCTGGTGCTGATCGTGATGGCGGTGCGTGGGCACCGTCTACGCCCCAGCCCCGGCCTGTGGAAGCCAGGCCTGGCCGTGGGGGCGCTGTTCGCGCTGGAGTTCCTGCTGGTGGGGGAGGGGCTGCGCTACACCACCGCCTCGCACATGGTGGTGTTCCTCTACACTGCGCCGATCTTCGCGGCGCTGGGCTTGCAGTACTTCATCCCGCATGAACGCCTCAACGCGCTGCAATGGCTGGGCATTCTGGTCGCTTTCGCCGGTACCGCCGTGGCCTTCTCCGGCAAGCTGTTCGAGCCGGGCGGCAGCCAGCAATTGTTGGGCGATGCCCTGGGCCTGATGGGTGCCGTGGCGTGGGCAGCGACCACGCTTACCGTACGCTGCACCCCGCTCGCCACCGCCCGCACTACCCTGGTGCTGCTGTACCAACTGGTGGGCGCGTTTATCCTGCTGTTGTTTGCCAGCCTGGTCACCGGCCAGGCGCACTTCAACCCCACGGCCATCGCGCTGGCCAGCCTGGCCTTTCAAACCCTGGTGGTGTCCTTTGGCAGCTTCCTGATCTGGTTCTGGCTGCTGGGGCATTACCTGGCGTCGCGTATTGGAGTGTTGTCATTCCTTACGCCGCTCTATGGGGTGGTGTTCGGCGTGGTGTTGCTGGGCGAGCCGCTGGAGCCGGCCTTCATGGCAGGGGCTGCGCTGGTGCTGGCAGGCATCGTGCTGGTGAGTGGGCACGAATTCGTACGGCGGCTGGGTCGGGCCACGGCATCCTGATGGCGCTGGAGCAGGGCTCTAGTGCAGGGCCTCTAAGGGTAAGGCCTCCAGCAGGCGGCGACGAAGCGGACCGAACGGCTGCGCACGCAGGGGGTCAGTTTTTTATCCCCTGAACGGAGCCGCCTCATGCCTCGTACGCTATTAAGCCTGGGCAGCATCAACGCTGACTTTCAGGTACGCCTGGCGCGCGCGCCGGCCAGTCAGGAAACCTTGCTGGCCCATGGGCTGCATCGCCTCAGTGGCGGCAAAGCAGCCAATACCGCCTACCTGGGTGCGCTGTTCGGGCACCGTAGCGTGCTGCTGGGCCGGGTGGGCGCCGATGACCTGGCCGACCAGGCCTTGGGCCCGCTGCGCAAGGCAGGTGTGCTGCTCGATGGCGTTACCCATGCGCCGGGTGCCAGCACGGCGGTGTCCATGATCGCCGTGCCGGACAGCGGCAAAAAACAGATCATTCTTGCCAATGAAGCCAACGATCAGTGGGACGACATGGCGCGCGAACGGGTGCTGGCCGCCATCGCCGAGGCGCCCGCATCCGCGGTGCTGGTGCTCGACTACGAAGTGCCCGCCGAGGTTGTACGCCTGGCCGTACAGGCCGCCCATGCCAAGGGCCTGCCGGTGGTGCTGGACCCTTCCTTCCCGGAGCGCGTGGAGCCTGAGGTGCTGGCCCTGGTGACCGCGCTGACGCCCAATGTGGAAGAGGCCGCAGCGATGCTTGGCCGCGCCGTGGAAAGCGACGCCGATGAGATTGAAGCCGCCCAGGCCCTCAGGGCCGCCGGCGCCGCCATCGGCTGCCTCAAGCTGTCTGATGGTGGCTGTGTGCTGGCGTGTGCCGAGGGCGTGTTCAAGGTACCGGCTACGGGCGTATCAGCCCTGGACGCCACCGGCGCTGGCGATGCCTTCACCGGTACCTTTGCCATTGCTTTGCTGGAAGGGCACGGCGCCGTTGAAGCAGCGGTGTGGGGCACCGCAGCGGCCAACCTGGCGGTACAGGGTTTTGGTTCTCAGTCGGCCTATCAGGGGCGTGAGGCGGTGTTAGCGCTGGCCGCGCAGTTGCGTGACCAGGCGAGGCGGTTGCATGACTGAGGTCACCTTCGAGCACTACGACCCGGCCGACGAGCGCCGCCGTGAAGCGCTGTTCACCTTGAGCAACGGTGTGCTCAGCCTGCGCGGCAGTGCGCCCGAGACGGCCACCGGGCAGGCGGCTGAACCGGGCTACCCAGGGCTGTACTGGGCGGGGTTCTACGATGATGCCGAGCGCGACGTGAACGGCCAGGCGTGCCGCGTAGAGGCGTTGGTGAACTTGCCAGACCCCCTTGGGCTGAGCCTGTCCCCAGACCGTGTGGCGTGGCTGAGCCCCGACTACCGGTCGTATCACCAGTGCTATGACATGGCTCACCTGGAGCTGCGCCGACGCTTTGAAACGATGTGCGCGGGCACGCTGCTCACCGTGGAAGAAACGCGGCTAGTCAGCCATGCCGACCCCAGCCTGATTGTGCTTCGCTGGGTCGTGAACTGCGCGGCGCCCCTCGAAGGGCTGTGGGTGAGAAGTACGCTGCGCGTAAGGCCCAACGCGCTGATCGAACGTAACCTGGCCTACGAGGGGCAGCGTCTGGCCGTGCGCGCCCTGTATTGCGAAGCAGGGTACAGCGGTGTTCAGGCTCAGCTGGCCGGTGGGCGCACAGTCACGGTAGCGTGCCACACGCAGGTTGCGGCCCCCCTCGCATGGGAAGGCCCGGCCCATCAGCGTGAAGCCTGGCTCCCCTGGCCTGACGCAGGGACCTTGGTGATAGAAAAGCACGTGCGCGTGGCCCTCGGGGATACCGCCGTGAGCGACCTGTGCGGCCAGTTACCGGCCGGGCCGTTCGAGGCGGTGCAAGCAGCGCACCGCACGGCATGGGGCGCCGCGTGGCAACTGTCGCGCATGCAGGTGGCCGAGGAGGCCACGCAGCAGGCACTGGATTTTGGCCTGGCCCACGTGCTGCAAACCGTCACCGACCTCAGTCTCGGCCATGACGTTGGGTTCCCAGCCAGAGGGTGGCAGGAGGGCTACCACGGGCAGGTGTTCTGGGATGAACTGTTCGTGTTCCCGTTCCTCGCCAGCCACTTCCCCGCACGCGCCCGGCACCTGTTGGCCTACCGTTACCAGCGCCTGGACGTGGCCCGCGAGCGTGCCCGCGCCGTAGGTCTGGCTGGGGCGCTGTACCCCTGGCGTAGTGGCCAGTCCGGGCACGAACAAACCCCGCCCTGGATGTATTACCCGTTGTCCGGCCACTGGGTGGCCGACCCTACCTGGCGCCAGCGGCATATCGGCGCGGCGATCGTGTACGACGCCTGGCTGCTGTACCTCGCCACGGGCGACCGTGCCTTACTGGCCGGTATGGCCGGTGAAATCATTATCGAGGTGGCCCGCTGCTGGGCCAGCATGGCGCGCCTGCACACCACCCGTGGCCGCTACGTGATCGATGGGGTGATCGGCCCGGACGAATACCACAACCGCTACCCCGGTAGCGCCGAGGCGGGTTTGAACAACAACACCTACACCAACCTGATGGCCGCCTGGACGTTACAACGCGCCTTGCAGGTGCTCGACGAGTTACCTCCGGGCCAGGATCAAGGCCTACGCGAGCGCCTGGGCGTGGGCGAGGGCGAGCCGGCTCACTGGGATGACGTCAGCCGACGCCTGTACCTGCCCGTGCTGGCCGACGGTGTGCTGAGCCAGTTCGAAGGTTTCGAGCACTTATCGATGCCGCGCCCGGAGTGGCTGAACGGCGAGCACCCACGGCTGGACTGGATGCTTGAGGCCGAGGGCGACAGCGTTGACCATTATCAGGTGACCAAGCAGGCAGACACCCTGATGCTGCTGCACCTGTTCCCGCCGCACGAGATCCGCGAGCTGATCGGCCGGCTGGGTTACCCCGTGCCCGAAGACAATGGGCGTCACGCCGTGGAGCATCACCTGTCGCGTATTTCCCATGAGTCGAGCCTGTCCCATACCGTGTGCGCCGGCGCCATAGCGCACGTGGATTTGGCCCGTTCCAAGGCGTTCTTTTGCAACACCTTGAATACGGACCTGGCCGCCAGCGCAGACAGCGGCACACAGGAAGGCGTGCACCTGGCCGCCATGGCCGGCGCACTGGATGTATTGCAGCGTCATTACTTGGGCCTGCGCCCGGCACTGGATGGGCTGCACCTATTCCCCGACCCTCCTGCTGAATTGGGCGCGGTCACGTTGCGCGTGTGCTACTGCGGGCAGTGGCTGACGGTGGCCTGGACGGGTGCGCAATTGACTGTGCACCTGGCAGATAACGCCAGTGTCGGAGTGGCCTTGGTGCATCGACAAGGTGTTACCCGGCTGGCGCCAGGCGAGCACTGGACAGTGGCCTGCCCTCAGCCCTCGAAACGAGGGGGAAGCGGGCTGGACGAAAAGCGATAAACCCCTGCCGACCCGGCAGGGCCATAGCTAAAAAAGAGGGAAACAGCATGACTCAGCAAGCACTGGTCGTCGGCGCCAGCGGTATCGTCGGCAGCGCCATCACCGGCCTGCTTATCAGCCAAGGCTGGTCAGTCGCGGGCCTTGCCCGCAACCCCCAGGCGCGTGAGGGCATGACCCCGGTAGTGGCCAACCTGCAGGACCCTGCCGACCTGGCACGGGCCTTGGCCGGCCACTCGCTTACTCATGTGTTTTTGACCACTTGGTCGCGTCAGGCCACCGAGGCGGACAACATCCGGGTCAACGCCGCCATGGTGCGCAACGTGCTGGAGGCCTTGCGTGTGGCGGGTAGCGTTCGCCATGTAGCCCTGGTAACCGGGCTCAAACACTACCTGGGCCCGTTCGAGGCCTATGGCAAGGGTAGCCTGCCTCAGACGCCGTTCCGTGAGGAGCAGGGGCGCCTGGACGTGGACAACTTCTATTACGCCCAGGAAGACGAAGTGTTCGCCGCTGCTCAGCGCGATGGCTTTACCTGGAGCGTGCATCGCCCCCATACGGTCACCGGCGTGGCCGTGGGCAACGCTATGAACATGGCCACCACCCTGGCGGTGTACGCAACCGTGTGCCGTCACACCGGCCGGCCGTTCCGCTTCCCAGGCTCGGAAGCGCAGTGGAACAGCCTGACCGACATGACCGATGCAGGTCAGTTGGCCAAGCAACTGCTGTGGGCGGCTACTACGCCTGAAGCAGCCAATCAGGATTTCAACATCGTCAACGGTGATGTGTTCCGCTGGAAATGGATGTGGGGCCGCCTGGCCGAGTGGTTCGGCGTGCAAGCGGCACCCTTCGACGGCACGGTGATGCCTCTGGAAGAGCAGACGGCCCATGATGCGCCCACGTGGAAGGCCATTGCCGAGCAGCACGGCCTGGCCGAGGCGGATATCACTCGGCTTACCTCACCCTGGCACACCGATGCCGACCTGGGCCGGCCCATCGAAGTGGTCACGGACATGAGCAAAAGCCGCAAACTCGGCTTTAGCGCTTACCAAGCCAGTGACGAGGCCTTCTACGCGGTGTTCGAGCGGCTGCGTGCCCTGAAGTTGATCCCGTAACGGAGCCTGCGTGCCGGCCTGCCCCTTGGCAGGTACGGCACCACGGGTTACACAGCAACATCCTGTTTCGTAAAACCCTCGCGCCTGGTCAACATCCTGCGCCCTTTGCCCCGGCCGTTCATTGAACCCCTTCCAAGCATTGGCGATACTTCCCCCTTGTTTACAGTCGAGCACAGCACACGGCCATCGACGAGGATGATGCGCCGAGGGAGGATTGAGCGGGCAGGTAGGGTAGTGAAAATCAATGATGGAAATCCGGCTAGAGGTACTGACACAAGACTCGGAAGCAATAGCCTTGGTGCACCGGTACTGGGCCGCAAGCGAGACAGGTGTATTTCTGGAGCAGGTGTGTGATCTGGTGCCGTTCAGGGGTATCACCCGGGCGTCGGCCATGGCCGTTCAGATGCGTGAGTGGTGCCAGGCCTATGACGTAAACCAGCCCTGCAAACACTGTGGCCAGCCTACTGAGATCACCGCCCGCGCTCAGGCCAAGAAGCGCCTGCAGCGGCCCGCGTGGTCTTGCAAGCGGTGCCGCTCCCGTCAGGCGCGGGCCGCCGCGCAACAGCAGGCCCGGCAAGACGCCGAACTCGCAGCCCGCTTGGCGTCTTACCAGGCGCAGGCCAAACACCTCAGAGTGAGCTACGCGTCACTGAAGGACGACGTGGCGCTGCTTCTGATAGCCCTCGATGCCGCCATCCCCCCTCGTTTGATTGGCGATAGCTTTGCCGCCCACGACTGCACCGCGCTGGCGCCGTGCGGCGTGAGCCTTTACCTGCACCGCCTTCATGCAGCCGGTGTGCTCATTGACAGGCCTGATCGCGCGCCCCATGGCACCTATTTCTTACGGGATGAAGCCCTCTGGTACAAGCCCATGCAACGGGTGTTCGCGTTGGTGCCTGATACCGCATTGAAAAGCCCACGCGCCGCCCTCAACCAACTTGCTACCCGCACCTTATCAGACGGCCACGCCATTGCAGCCTTGTGGCTCGATTACGCCGTGGCGGACGTGATGCGGTACTTCCTGACCCAGTGCGAACGCTATGGGCAGGCGCTGTTGCCGCAGGCCCAAGCGCACATCCGTCAGGCCCTGCGAGGCGCCCTGCACACCTACAGCGTGGCGCAGCTCTGGACCATGGGCTGGAACGTGGCCAAGGAAGCAGCCACCCTGGCCAGCCACCCGCACTGCAATCGCAGCAAGGCTACCGCCAGCCTGCCAAGCTTGCTTGAGCGCCACCTTGAACAGGCTGCCTGCCAGCCGTTTACAGTCAAAGGCTGGCATCGCCCCCCGTATCACCCGTCCGGTACCCTGGGTGCGTTGTTCAAGGCCCGCTTCAACGTGGACGAGCACACACCCGGCGCCATGGTCATCGCCCTGTTTGCAGGGTTCGGGCGATCACGCAAACCAGCACAGGCCAGAAAGCCGCGCTAGACTCCGGCCAAATCACCGACCGTTCGCCAACATGAGGTAGCACGTGAGTATCGAGCAGCGTTGGCCATTGAGTGGGCGGGCACTTTCACAGGTGCAACGGTTTAATAACACCCTCAAGCGACTGCCGCGCTTTCGTATTCGCAGGCCGTTCGTGGCAGCGGCGATCCAGGTGCTGCTGCGGGTGAGCCAAGTCGGTGGCGTGCTCAGGCTACTCAGCCATGGGTTGTGCGCAGAGCAGCGCAAGGTCGCCGTGGAGGGCCATGCGGTAACCGTGCGCATAATCAGGCCAAAAGGGGCCAGCCGCGGCGTGGTGTTGGATATCCACGGCGGCGGTTGGGTCATTGGCAATGCCCAGATGAACGACAGCCAGAACATCGCCCTGGTCAATACCTGCCAGGTGACCCTGGTGTCGGTGGAGTACCGGCTGGCACCCGTCACGCCGCTTGAAGGTTTGATGGAGGACTGCCTCACGGCGGCACGCTGGCTGCTGGGTGAACCCGCGTTCGCGGGGCAGCCAGTGATGGTAGTGGGGGAGTCGGCCGGCGCACACTTGGCGGCCGGCATGCTGCTACAGCTCAAGGGCTGGCCGGCGCTGTTGACGCGTATTCAAGGTGCCGTGCTGTATTACGGCGTTTATGATTTCACCGGTACCCCTAGCGTACGTGCCGCAGGCACCGACACTCTGGTGCTGGACGGGCCGGGCTTGGTAGGGGCGCTGCGCACTCTGACGCCTGGCATGACGGACGCAGGCCGGCAGCACGCGCCCTTGTCACCGCTGTACGGCGAGTTCACCGGCTTGCCCCCTGCCTTGATGTTCGTGGGTGAGCTGGACCCTCTGCTTGACGACACACTTGAACTTGCTCGCCGCTGGGCGCCGTGCGCGCCCGTTGAGGCCTACCGGGTACCCGCGTGCCCCCACGGGTTTATTCACTTTCCCACCGCCCTTGCCCACAACGTGCTGGCGTACAGCCGCAGCTGGATTGATAGCCGTCTCGCCGACTAACCTGCCGGGCCCTCTCAAATGCTGATGCGTGGAACCGAATCCTGCTGCCAACCACGCACTCACGATCAGCGCGTATCGCCGTGAGCACCCCCTGCCCATGCGATGCCATTACCGGCCAGTGCCACCCCGCACCCTTGAGGCGAACCTTATGAATGCTCCTATCAACTCCCTGGGCTCTGTGCGCCCCTCATTCCAGCCAGACGACCTGAGCCTCAAGGGCGATGCGTCTTCGCTTGGTGGTGGGCAAAAGCAGAACTTTTCCTTTGGCAATGGCGCACCAGGGCAGGTGGACTTCTCCTCGCTGGGTGGTAAGAAGCAGGTGGATTTCGGCGGCGGGACAGAGCAGGCGTCTGCAGGCAAAGGCGCCGGTGGCGGCCTGGAGGGGATGTCGACCGACATGCTGGCAACGCTCAAATCGTTGCTTGAGCAACTGATCAAACTGCTGGGCGGTAACCCCAGCCAGGCCAGTGAGGGCAATGAAGCGTCTTCCGAGAAAAGCGCTGGCACCGGTTTAAGTAACCAACAGGCGGAGGCGTCACAAGGTGAGAGCCAGGGTGCAAGCGAAGGTGCAGGTACAAGTGAAGGTACTGGCCAGGCTCAGCAGCCGGACATTTCGTTCGCGCCGCAAAATGCCATGGTCCAACCCACCGAGCAATCCGGCGTCCAATCTTCCGACAAGGTAAGCGGTGCCAGCGCCGGCAAGGCGCCACAAGGCATGCCTCAGGACTTGTGGGAGTCATGTGTGGCCTCAGGTGAGAAGCACAACATCGATCCGTACGTGCTGGCGGCCCAGGCCAAGAAAGAAACCCAGTTTGGCGCAGACACCAGCGGTGCCAGCGGTGGCGATGGGGTGATGCAGGTAGAGCCCAACACACGCGCCGCCTATGCAGACAAATTCGCAGAGCAGGCTGGCCACGCGTATGACCATTCCAGCCAGCAGGACCAAGTAGAGATGGCTGCGGTCATCATGGCCAGCAAAGGCGGCGATACCACCAACCAGCTCACCAAATACAACGGCGGCGACAACTGGGCGCCGGGTGCAACGGACTCTTACCAGCGCCCGATCGAGGCGGACAAATACGCCGCCGACGTGCAGAAAATCGCCGAGCAACTACGGGCCAGCGTGGCCTAAGCGGCTGTTGTGTGGGCGCGGTGCCTCAGGGTGCCAGTTGCCCACACCGGGCCGCCGCCTGCCACAGCCGGGCAATGTCCACCGCGCGCTCGCGTAACAAACGGGGCGCGTGGTGGCAGGCTTGCTCAAGGCTCATGGGGCCCGGTGTCAGTGAAAACGCCGCGCTCACCCCGTGGGCGTACAACTGTTCATAGCCGTCGCCCAAGCTGCCCGCGATGATCACCACGGGCACGTGGTACTGATGGGCGAGCCGCGTAACGCCGAACGGGGTCTTCCCACGTAAGGTTTGGCTGTCCACACGGCCTTCGCCCGTAATCACCAAGTCCGCGCCCTGCACAGCCTGCTCCAACCCTACCAGCTCGGCCACCACCTCCACGCCGGGGCGAAACTGGGCCTTCAAGAAGGCCTTGGCTGCAAAGCCCAAGCCGCCCGCCGCGCCACTGCCCGGCTCATCCCGCACCTCCCGCCGCAAGGCCTGGGCGCAGCAGTCCGCGAAGTGGCCAAGGGCTGCATCCAGTTGTTGTACCTGTTCAGGCGTCGCGCCCTTCTGAGGGCCGAAGACCGCCGACGCGCCCTGTGGGCCGCACAGTGGATTATTCACATCGGCGGCGATCTCCACCCGCACATGGGCAAGGCGCGGGTCCATGCCGTCCAGGCTGACGCGGGCCAGCCTTGCCAGCGCCAGGCCGCCGGGCGCCAAGGGCTCCCCTTGGGCATCCAGCAGGCCTACGCCCAGGGCCTGCAACGCGCCTGCGCCGCCATCGTTGGTGGCGCTACCGCCCAAGGCAAGAATGATGCGCCGCGCGCCGGCGTCCAAAGCAGCGCGTATCAGCTCACCGGTGCCAAAAGTGGTGGTATGGCACGCATCGCGCTGCGCCAGCGGCACCCACTGCATGCCACTGGCCTCGGCCATCTCGATGAGTGCCGTGTGGCTGCTTGCCAGCCATCCCCAGTGTGCCGTCACGGTGTTGCCCAAGGGCCCTCGCACCTGCTGGTGGCGCCACGCCCCGTCACAGGCAGCCAGTACCGACGCCACCGTGCCTTCGCCGCCATCGGCCATGGGGCATTGCACGAGGTGGGCGTCAGGCCATACCTGCGCCAGCCCTTCAGCGATGGCTTCGGCCACGGCAGCGGCGCTCAGGCTGTCCTTGAATGAATCCGGCGCAATCACGACGTTCATAGGGCCTCTCCTGTCAGGCTGCTCGCTGTGAACCAGTGCGTCGTGTGGCTCAGGCGAGCAGCTCGGTGATCCACTGCACCTGTAACGCCAGCGCGTAGGTGGTGGCTTCAGGCACCGGGGTGCGGGCGTAGGCGAAGCTGGCCAGGGCCTTGCGCTTAACGCGTAGCCTGCGCTGCCATTTGGCCAAAAAGGCTGGGCTGCGCGCTTGCATGAGCAGGGGGCCAAAGTACAGCGCTTGCGGGCTGTAGGCCACGGGCCCGGTCGCCTCGGCAACGATGATCTCGTAGTCGAAACGGTGTTCCCTCAACACCGCTTCGTGAAGAATGCGGTAGCCGTTCTCCATCAGCCAGTAGCGCAAAGGCGCCTCGCCGCCGTTGGGTTGCAGGATCAGCCGCTCCTGACCACTGAGCTGCGCCTTGCCACTGTCGAGCAGGTCACGAATGGTTTCCCCGCCCATGCCGCAGAGGGTAACGGCGGTAATCCGGTCATCCGGGGTAATGGCCTCAAGCCCATGGGCCAGGCGCACTGCAATGCGTGCGCTCAGGCCCTGCTCGGCTACCGTGCGCTGTGCTGCGCGAAACGGCGTAAGTGCTACGTCACCCGCCACCGCCGCCGTGATCACGCCACGGCGCATCAAGGCCACTGGCAGGTAGCCGTGGTCCGAACCGATGTCTGCCAGCCGCGCCCCGAGCGGTACCTGCGCCGCGACCTGCTCCAGGCGCTGGGATAATGTGTGTTCGTTCAAGCGCTGCCTCTTTTTCTGCTCATTTGCCAACGGCAACGCTGTTGCACGCGCGCGCGGGTTACACGTTGCGAACGTATCGACACTCGTTAGCCGCCATGGGGCTTGTCTGAAGCACAAAACCACAACGCTCTAGTACTTTTCTCGAACCTTCATTGCGCGTGTAGACCTGCGCCTCCAACCGGGAAAGCGCCCATCGCATCTGAGCTTCAAGGATAAGCCGGTTGAGGGCGAGGGTCGCCAGGCCCTGCCTTCGGTGGTCTTGGCCAATACGGTAACCCACCTGCGCCGAGGCGTTTGCCGAAGCGATGTTTTTGAGGTTTGCGCGCCCCACGATGTCACCGTTGGCCGCCTCAATGATCAAGGGGTGCCAGGTTCCAGCGGCCAGGCCTTTAAGGCAGGTGTCGATATGCTCGGCTACGCCTCGTTCGCAATAGAACGCTGGGGCCCTCGGTTCAATGTGGCGTTCGAACCAGGCTCGGTTGTGATGTTCGAACGCTAGCAAGGCCTCAGCGTCGCCCATTGCCAGGGTTCGGAGTATGAATCTATCCACAGGGCGTTCCTTGATGCAGAAAAAGGTCTTACTGGCTTGGCACGCCTGGAACGTCCATGTTGATCCGGCGCCACGCGGCTTCGGCGAAGCTGTATACCGAGAAAGCAATCAACCCCAGCGCCATGAGCATCAGCAACAGGCCACCGGCAGGCAAGCTTTGAAGTGCGTTCAACGCATCTTTGAGGCCTGGAGGGTGCATGGCTTGGTAACGAGAGCCACTGACGGCGAGCAGGGCGGCGATTTCGATAAATACCACGCCCCGCGCGATAAGGCCAAAGCGCGACACAGGCCGCACATACTTCATGGTGTCTTCGTCGGCCTCGAAGTACTTCTCGAACGATGCCTTCCAGCCTTTGATAAGGTGCGCGATGCCTACCCCCAGTGGCACCAGCGCCACCAGGTAAACCAACAGGTTGGAGTATTGCCATGACAGCAGGCTGGCGAGCAGGTCCCGGGTCTGCTCGCCACCGCTACCGCCGCCGCTTGAACGTTCGCGACCGGTCATCAGCAGCCCCAGTGCGAAGAACGCCAGGGCGCCATTGACGATGCCACTGGCAAATAAACCTACGCGGATCACCAGCCCTTTGAGTTCGGTGCCGTGGTGGTCGACGTCGCGTGTGGCCTGCAGCACCCGCCACCCTGCAAAGGCGAGCAAACCGATCACCACCACCCCTACCAGCGCGTCGCCCAGCGGGTGGCTCAGCACGGCCACCAGGCTGCTGTGGCTGTCCCTCGGGTTGGAGGAATCGCGCGCTGCCAGCAGTGCGAAAATGCCCACGATCAGGTAGATCAAGCCGCGTGCGGCATAGCCACTGCGTGCAAGGATGACAAGACTTCGGTGCGGCGACATGGCCCAGCTCCAGCAGGGTAATGGAGGAGCAGACCGGAGGGGCGTAGGGGGGTTCCTTTTATGCGCCTGGGCGCCGTGCCAGGCCAGCGTAAACGGCTGAGGTTGCACACACCGGCCCATTGGTGGGCGCCCCGTCACGCATTCTCACCGCCGCGCCAGATCAGCGAGTAGCGGTCGGTATCCTGCCGCAACGACCACCCGCGGCTCGCCCAATAACGAGCCGCGGCCTGGTTGGTCTTGAACACGTCCAGATGGCATTTCTCGATGCCCGCCTGCTCCAGGCGCTGGAGGCAACGCTCCACCAAACGCTGCGCAATCCCCTGACGGCGGTAGGCCGGTGACACGATCACGTGTTGCAGGTAACCCCGGCGGCCGTCATGCCCGCTCATGGCACACCCACACATTGCCTCGTCGGCATGGGCCACAAAGCTCATGCCCGGGTTGCGCTCCAGGTACCTCAACGTAGCCGCGTGTGAATCGGCCTCCCGAATGGAAACCCCCGGCGTGGTGCTCATCAGGTGCATGACAGCATCGTAATCGTCGATGGTCATGGGGCGGATTGTGATCATCGTTAACCTCTGGCGTGTGGGCGCCAACGGCCGTTGGCGAAGAGGTTTAATACCGTGGCAAAGGCGTTTTCGCCAACTGTCGCTGTCTCTCACAAAGGCCGGTCTTTTGCTCTTTTTTTCTTCAGAAGGATTAGTCGCAGGCACCTTGCGATCGGCATCAACCCTGGCGTGCTTCGCTGTCGTGTTTGAGGGCGTTCCAGAAGGCCTGCATGGTGGCGTTGTTGTTTCCATTAGTGCGGTACGAGCGGATTTCCAGCTCTTCGTTCCAGGCGTCGCTTCCAGCAGGCACCAGCGTGCCGCGTGCCAACTCTTCCTGGGCGGCGCTTTTGGGCAGCCAGGCCAAGCCGTAGCCTTCCCGGGCCATTTGCATCACCTGCATTGCCATGTCGCCTTCGTAGCAGGTTTCGAGGTAATAGGGCGTAGGGCTGCGCTTGAGGATGGTGTCGACGATCCGCCGCAGGAAGGTGCTTTCCGTGTACGCCAGGTGCGGTGTCGGTGCGTGGGGGCTGCCGGGTAATGTGAACAAAGGGCGGCCGCGTCGACCTGGCGCAGACACCGGCACCAGAGAATCCAGTCCCAAGGACAGGCTGCTGAATTTTTCCGTGTTCAAGGAGATCGGCGCTTGGGGGTGGTGGTACCCAATCATCAGGTCGCAGTGGCCTTCTTCCAGTGCCATCACGGCCTGGTGCACATTGGCCGCCACTACCCGTGCCTTGAAGTGGCCATTGCGCGCCTGCTGCTGCTTCAGCCATTTGGGCAAGAAGGTAACCGAGAGGGTATGGCCTACGGTTACCGCGATGGAGTCCCCCGGCATGCGGCCGGCCTCTAGCAGTTCCTCGCGCACGGCGAGCAGGCTAAGCAGGCTTTCTCGGCTCTGTTCATAAAAGGCCTGCCCGGCGCTGGTAAGTTGCGCGGGGTAGATCCCCCGATTGACCAGCTCTACCCCAACCCAGCCCTCCAGGGACTGGATACGTCGGGATAACGCCGACTGGCTGATGCAGCGGATGTCCGCGGCGCGTGAGAAGCTATTCGTCTCCGCCAACGCGATCAGGTCTTCGATCCATTTCAATTGCATGGGGCACCCGGTGTTACGGTTGGCAAGGGCGCTAACCCTAACAAGCAACTCAGCCAACAGTCAGCCCGATTACGCAAAAAATACGACGCCTAGCGTTCCGTCTGCGACATGTCGACAAGAGGTGAAACCTTTCACCTGCCGTTGCCACTCAGGTTATGCAAAAACCACATAGTTGTAGACCGCGAATGCATCACCTTATGTGGCATTTGTTCTTAGAATCGATCTCAGCCGCCGATGCCTTTAAAAAGGCCCGATGGTGTTTCGGGCATTGACCCCTAGAGCACAAGCCCGGTTTCGGTTCACGCGGTGTCGCCACTTACGTTTTGCCTGCCTAACGCATCGCTCCACCGGAGCGGGTATGCGGCCTGCCGTGTTGCCCGCTGAACATACTTTTTGCGCGTCAGGTTCGCCGCGCGCCTGTTGAGGTTACGCATGAATAACATCCGATTGGCCAAGCAGATCGTGCTTGCTTTGATACTCGGCGTACTGGTCGGGGGCGGCCTGCATCATTACTTGGCAGACCCCGAAACGACCAAAGAGGTGGCCTCCTACTTCAACATGATCACCGATGTGTTCTTGCGGTTGATCAAGATGATCATCGCGCCGCTGGTGTTCGCGACCTTGGTGGCAGGCCTGGCAAGCATGAGCTCCAGCGGCTCAGGCATGGTTGCACGCATTTCCATTCGGGCCATGACGTGGTTTATCTGCGCGTCGTTGTTCTCCTTGTCGCTCGGGATTGTGCTGGTGAACCTATTCCAGCCGGGCGCAGACATGAACCTGCCTATTCCTGACAAAGACGTGGCGGTTGCGGGGATCAACACCAGCAGCTTCACGCTGCAATCGTTCCTGACCCACGTATTCCCTCGCAGCATTGCCGAGGCTATGGCCAATAACGAGATCCTGCAGATCCTGATCTTTGCATTGTTCTTCGGTGCTGCACTGGCCTACGTGAAGAAGACCACCAACAACTCGATGATCCAGCCGTTACTCGACGAGTTGGTCAAGGTTATGTTCCGCATTACCGACTATGTAATGGCGCTGGCGCCGATTGCCGTGTTTACCGCGATTGGCTCGGCGATCACTGTGCAAGGGCTGGGGTTGTTGATCGACTACGGCAAGCTGGTAGGTGAGTTCTACGTGGGCATTGCCTTGCTGTGGGCAGCGCTGATCCTGGTAGGGCGCGCGTTTCTGGGCAACGCGGTGTTCAAGCTGCTCAAGCTGATCCGTGAGCCGGTGCTGTTGGCGTTCTCCACGTGCAGCAGTGAGTCCGCTTACCCTAAAACTATCGACGCGCTGGAAAAGTTCGGTGCCTCCAAGAACGTCACCCGCTTCGTGCTACCGCTGGGGTATTCGTTCAACCTGGACGGCTCGATGATGTACCAGGCCTTCGCGCTGATGTTCATTGCTCAGGCATACAACGTCGAGCTGTCGATCCTTGAGCAGATCGTAATCCTCCTGACTTGCATGATCACCAGCAAAGGCATGGCCGGCGTGGCGCGGGCATCGTTGGTAGTGGTGGCGGCTACCCTGCCTATCGTGCACCTGCCTGAAGCCGGGCTGTTGTTGATCATCGGCATCGACCCCTTCATGGACATGGCGCGTACCGCCACCAACATCGGCGGCAACAGCATCGCGACCGCCGTAGTGGCCAAGCTCGAAGCCGACCGTGGCGAAGCGCCCGTGGCTGACACCCTCGATGGGCCAGTCGTGGCTGGTACACCGCCACGGCCAGCCCTGAACACTTCAGAACTGGCCTAAGTTGACGGAAGTAGCGATGAACATCATGAACCGGTATACCCACCAGGCTGGCGAGCGCTCACTCGGGGTCGTGGGCGGCCTCGGCGATCTGGCCGGCGTCGACCTGCTGGCTAAACTGGTCAGCAGCCCGGCGGTGCAGCACGCTCGCGACAAATACCATTTCATGCTCCAGCAGGACCCGTTCAAGGGCAGCGCATTGCCGCTGGCCTCGAACGCCAACCTGAGTTCTCGGATGTTCTACGTGTTCCAGACCTGTCAGGCGCTGGCACGGCGTGAAGCGGATGCGGTGCTGTTGCCCTGTTTTGCCAGCCATACGTTTCTGGAGCAGTTGCAGAACGAGTTGGACATCCCGGTGCTCGACATGATGGCTGCCCTGCGCCAGCACGTTAGCGAAACGCTGGGCGATGGCGGGCGCCTGGGCGTGTTGTGCTCGGATTTTGTACGGCACGACGGATTGTTCGAGCGCTACTTCGGTGATCGCTATACCGTTGTTTACCCGCGTGCCGAATACCAGGCCACCTTGATGGACGCCCTGTACGGGACCATTGGTATCAAGGCAGGCCACCTTGATGGTGAGCCTCTGGCAAAGGTGCGCCGTGCATGCATGGACCTACGCGAGCAGGGCGTAGACCTGCTACTGCCTGGCGCCACCGAGCTGAGCCTGGTGGCCCCGCTGCTTCAGCAACAGGGCCTGCCCCTGCTGGACGCCAACCGGTTGTACGCCGATTTCGCCACCCGTGGTGGTGAGATCACCCGGTCGTTGCCTTTCAAGCTTGGTGTAGTGGGCGGGGTAGGGCCGGCGGCCACGGTGGATTTCATGGGCAAGGTGGTACGCAACACCCCCGCCAGCCGTGACCAGGATCACATCAAGATGATCGTGGAGCAGAACCCGCAGATTCCTGACCGCACGGCCAACTTGTTGCACAACGAAGCCGACCCCAGCATTGCGTTGTACGCCACGTGCAAACGGCTGGAACAGGAGGGCGCGGGCGCAATCGCTATTCCCTGCAACACCGCTCATGCGTTCGTCGAGCGCATCCAGCCGATGCTGTCGATCCCGGTGGTACACATGCTCGACGAGACGGTCAAGCATGTGCGAGACCGCTACGGTGCAGAGGCTAAGGTGGGGCTGTTGGCCACGGCCGGCACCGTGCAGTCAGGGGTGTACCAGCAGGCGGCGGAGCGGGTGGGCCTGCAGCTGATGACGCCCGATGCTGAATTCCAGACCAGGGTCATGCGGTCTATTTACGGCGAGCACGGCATAAAGGCAGGGTTCGTCGAAGGAGAATGCCGCGAGGATTTGCTCGCTGCGGCACAGCATTTGGCCGAGCAGGGCGCGAAGATCCTCATTCTGGGTTGCACTGAATTGCCCTTGGTATTACGCCAGGCGGACGCTTTTTCGCTTGGCTCCTACACGGTGGCCTTGGTAGACCCGACCGAGGTACTGGCACAGCGTTGCGTGGCCATCGCAACGGCTTCTTAGAGACGTAGTGCTGTTTTAGGGAAATGCTCTATTGGAACTAAAAAGAGGCAGAAGAAAATAGAATGCCAGCTTATGGGGCACGTATAAATGCTCCGCAAGTGTGCAAAGAGTGATTTTTGATTAATTAAGTGCACTTTATCAGTGCCTTTTTCGACAAAGCTCTCGTTAGCCTTGGAAGGCCCTGCTGCAAGCCTTTCAGCAGGGTTTAAATAAATCAATATTTAACTTCCAGTGTGGAACTGCTTTAACGTTCCTGCCACATACCTCCTTGTACGTTAGTCGTTCCACAGTTGCTGCTCATTGGCAGAGTTGTCTCGGCGTGCGTGTGTGAAACTTATTAAGGAGAGGCCGTTAGATGATTACAAGACTTCCCAACACAAGCGTGGCCACTACCAGCGCGGCAACAGCCGCTCTCAATCTGGCGCCCGCGCACGCAGAGAAACCGCAGTCGCCGCGTGACGCCTTTATCAATGGCCGTAAAGGCGCCATGGAGGCGGTGAGCGATATGCTTGGCGGACCCCGCCCCGCTAATACACAGGGGCTTGAAGCCAAGCGCGGTGGGCCACTGCCTGATTTTGCCAAGATCGGCATCATTGGCGGCATGGGGCCGGCTGCAGGGAACGCCGCTGCAGAGCGGCTGGTGGACATTTTCCAGAACGAATTTGCGGTAAAAAGCGACCAGGCTCATGGTGCCTATGTACTGGTGTCAGATTCGCCCAAGATCGGTGACCGCACCGCCTACGCCAAAGACAACCTGCCCCCCGACCTGGGGACCCGTGGGCGCGACGAACGCATTAAAACGCTGACCGACCCGCGTGCTGACAATCCCTACCATGGCATGAAAGGGGCCATCGACCAAGCGGCCAGCGCCGGTGCCAAGGTTGCGGTGATTACCTGTAACACCGCGCACATTTGGTTCGACGCCTTGGAAGCACACGCCCAATCCAAGGGCGTGAAACTGCTTCACATCGCCGACTCCGTTGCCGAAGAGGTTAACAAGGCCATGGACGGCAAAGGCGAACGTCGCTACCCCGTGAAAATTGGCCAGTTGGCAACCAACGGCACCAACAGCACCGGCTTGTACCAGAACCGCTTGGCAAGCAAATACCCCGGCCAGTTCAGCATCACCGTACCGCACGAAGAACAGCAGCAAAAAACCATGGGCAGTATCTACGGGACCAAAAACTTCCCGGTGAAGGGCGGCCCCGAGACAAACGGCATCAAGGGCGGCGAATACAAGAACTCTCGTGACCTGATGCTCGAGCCGGCGAAGACCCTGGTCGATGGTGGGGCGCAAGTGGTAACGGGCGCCTGCACCGAAGTACCCCTGGTGATCAATCAGAAAGACTTCGACGCTCACAACGTGCAGTTCGTAGACACCTTGCGGTCGCTGATGGCCCTGGCAGCCACCGAAGCCAAGCAAATGGCTGATGCTGATAAGGACCCTACCGGTCAGGCGCTTTCGAAGGCCTTCAGCCAATTGAAGAGCGTACCTCAACGTTAGCGGCCTCTGGCTGAGTTGCATCGTTGGATGCACCTCGGCCTGCTTCCAAACGTTCCAAGCCTGTTATCACAAAGGCAATAGCACGCCCCTTCTTGCCTAAGAGAACTGACGACATGGCCATGACCTTCGAAACACTGATGACTGAATTCTGCCAGGCGACCGGCATCCGCGATAACGCTGACATCGAGGCAATCATCGGCGGCGCCCCTCTGGATATCGACGGTGTGGCAATTAGCGTACGGCACTCAGCAGATATTGCGCCGGATCGCCTGAGCATTTACTGCGACTTCGGTATCCCGCCTCAAGCGCAACGCGCCAAGGTATATAGCCGCATTCTAGAAGTGAACCTGGCAGGCTACGAGCTGGACCTGGGTGTCTTCGGCACCTCACCCGACAGCGGCCGCATCATCCTGGCCACCCGTTTCAGCCTCGGCACCATGACCGTTGCAGCCCTGCGCGAGGTCCTGGCCCACCTGGTGGAGCGCGGCAAGGCGTTTGGGCTGTCGTATCGCCGTACCGATGCTGACCCGGCGCTGGCACGCCTTGGCCTGGGCGCCGCAGCGACCCTTCCCCGGAGGTAACCAGGATGCGCATTCCTTCGTTTCCAGGGTTTTCTCACGCGAAGCCGCCTGCCGAACCTGCTCATGAGTTGGCCACGCGTGGCACCGGTTCGCCGCGCGCAGGCGATGACGTGGCGACACACGCGCCGCGCCAAACTGTGCGCAATGGCAAGCTGACCAAGCTGTCACCCCAGGAGCACCGGGCAGAATCGCTGGCCAAAAAAGGCCCCGTGAATGTTCAGCTGCAGGGCTTTCAGGATGGCTTGGACAAGTGGGACGACGACCACCCCTTGGACCTTGGCAAGGTCACTCAGGCACTGCGCTTGGTTGCCGAAGGGCATGATGAAAAGCTCGGTATCGGTGAGCGCAACCGTAAGTACAGCCAGGCGCGCATTTTGATGCGCGAAGGCTGTGGTATCGACCAGGCCACCTACAACAAGGCCAAGCATGCGATCGGGATGCAAGGGTTGGCGGATGTCTATGACTCCGCCTTTACCACCTTGGCCATCGCGCCGGCACTGGCTGCTGCGGCTGGGCCGGGGGCCGATGCACTGGGGACGGGCGCTGCGAAGGCCATCAAATATGCCGCCCTCTGGGCGCTCACGCCGCTTTCTAACGGCGCCGGGCAGATCGTTGTGGATGGTTACCAGGACATGGTTGCCAAATTCAACGGCATCCCTGCCTTCGCAGGCGATATCGCCGGCACCAAAAAACTGAACGTTATCCGCCAGCACATTGGCGAGGCGCTGAAAGAAGCGGCCACCCAGAAAGCGGCCTACGACGCACCTGGCGCCACGCCCCAGGCCCGTCGCCAAGCGTTGGATAAGCTGGAGGCCTGCGGTCAGAAACTTGATTCGCTGCACGGCGAATACCGCAAACGCGTGGCCCTGGGGCAGGCCAATTTCGTGAAATACCAAAGCCAGATCGGCTACAAAGCGGTCACTACACCGGGCGTGATTGCAGCCGGCGTGTTCGGTGGGCCCTTCGCCTCCTTTGGCGCCGTTACTGCGCAACAGGCCTTGCAAGCCCCGTTCGGCTACATGGACGAGATCATGCTCAAGGACCACATGATGCGGGCCAATACCAAGTACGCCGATGTGCTCACCGATGCTGCCAAGGCTGCCGGCAAGACCCGTACTAATCGCGACCTTCAGCAAGCAGATCTGGACCCGGCCAAGGTACGCAGCTTGTGGACGCACCCTAAGGAGATAGTCACCGCCAACATCAATGCGGTGGTAGCAGACGAGTTGGCGTCGCGCCTGGCCGACCTGGATGAGCTGGACGCTAAGATCGACAAGACACTCAACGCAGTAAGCATCGCGGATAAACTGCGAGGCACACGGGGCGAGCGCCCACGCCCAGCCGGTGCGGCGCCGGCAGAATCCCCGGAGTTGCTCAAGCTAAAAGCAAAACGTGCTCATCAACAGACGGAGCTGGACAATCTCACAGCGGACATTACCCGCTTCAAAAATGGCAAATGGTCCGAGCTGCATAGCGGCGGTACCATCGCGGCCATGCTGCTGTCGAGCAAGGAGCACTTCATGCTGCTCACCAAATCCAAATTCCGCCGCCCAGGGGAGTACGCGGCCCAGGTGCTCGACCGCCATGGTGGTTTGTCATTGCCCCGTACGGTCTTTGCTGCATTCGAAGACGGCTTCAATATAGGCCCCGCCCACCCTGGCCCGGGTGAGTCGGCCAGCGCACCGGAGGGTGGTGATGCGCAGGGAACGAACGCCGAGGCCGCCGCGCCTGCGGTGGGTATCACTGGTTCCAGCCCGGCCGCCGCCGCGATGGTGCAAACCGGTGTGCTGACCGGCAACGCGTACGCCAACCCGGTGACCAAGTTCACCAAGCAGCGTGTTACCCGCCGTCAACTGCTACCGAAAAAAGAGGAGGGCGATGCGCTGCGCGAGAAGAAAACCCTCACTGGCCGCACCCCTCTCAAGCCTGACCTGCGCTTACAACCGAAGATCGAGCTCAGCGACGGCCATACCATCGACCTGCGTGAAACCCGCGCTTGGTACATGCAAACTCACAGCGCGTCCCGCGCGTTCATGGAGTCGCTTGGGGAAGCCAGCAAGAGCTTCGGCACCCACATGAAAGCGGCTGTCAGCTTGCCCGTGCGCAGCACCCGGGCTTCACTGGCTGACAGTCAGGCCAAAGCCGAAAGCGCTCGCTTGCAGAATACGGTGAACCAGGAGCGGCATGCCCTTGACCTTGAAGACCTGCGCGACGAGGTACGACAGGCGGCGGCTGCGCCAACCCCGACTGTAGGCGACGGGATTCCTAACAACAGGCTAGACGAACTCGCTGATGCCATTGATCAGATAGGGCGGTAGTCAGTCCTGATTCGCGAACTCCGCCGTTGGCTGCGTTCACTCCTACAGCTGGCAGCTAACCAACCCAGGTGTAGAGGGCAACTGTAGGAGACAACGCCAGTTGGCGAAGCGTCATTCACATCGCTAAGCCTCCAGCAAAACGATGATCCTAATAAACGGGGCCCGCGGCCCTAAGGTGCAGAATCACGTCGGTAAAACTTACTGCTAGCCCTTCAGCACTAAGGTTCTGCAATCAGGCAAGACCTAAGGCTCACACACAAGGTGCTATCAGATGTTGAAAGGATTGTTCCACTACTTGGTTGGAGGCGCGTTGCTCTTGGCGGTATCCAGCGTGACTGCCGTGCAGGCAGCTGAAAGGCGCGACTTGATTATCGACACCGATCCGGGTGCCGACGATGTAGTTGCGTTATTGCTGGCACTGGCCTCGCCTCATGAACTGAACGTTATGGCGATCACCACGGTGGCAGGCAACGTGCGGCTGGAGAAAACGGCTCGCAACGCCCGGTTGGCGCGGGAATGGGCCGGTCGTGAGGAGGTGCCGGTCTATGCCGGCGCGCCCCGGCCGCTGGTGCGTTCGCCCATCTACGCGGAAAACGTGCATGGGCAGGAAGGGCTACCTGGTGTTCCTGTGCATGAGCCCGCCAAGGGTTTGGCGCCCGGTAATGCGGTGGACTACCTGATCCGTACCTTGAGCCAGGCACGCCCTCACAGCGTAACTATCGCCATGCTGGGCCCGCAAACCAACCTGGCACTGGCCCTCACGCAAGCGCCGAACATCACTCAGGGCATTAAAGAAGTAGTGGTCATGGGCGGTGCGCACTTTAATGGCGGCAACATCACGCCGGTGGCGGAGTTTAACCTCTACGCCGACCCCTACGCGGCGCAGGTGGTGCTCGCCAGCGGGGTCAAACTCACCTATGTGCCTTTGGACGTGACCCATAAAATCCTCACCAGCGAGGCGCGGCTCAAGCAGCTCTCAGCAGTGGGCAATCACGCTAGCAAACGGGTCGTGGACATCCTCAATGAGTACGTGAAGCTGGACATGGAGCACTATGGCCTGCCGGGCGGGCCCATACACGACGCGAGCGTGATCGCCTGGCTGCTCAAGCCTGAGCTGTTTTCGGGGCGGCAGGTCAACCTGGCGATCGATACCCGCGAAGGGCTTGGCTTTGGCCAAACAGTAGCTGACTGGTACGGCACCCTCAAGCAACCACCGAATGTGTTGTGGATTGCAAACGGCGATGCTCAGGGCTTTTTCGACCTGCTCAGCGAGCGGTTGGGGCGTTTGAAATAGGGTGAACGCTGCCGGTAACGTATCCCGCTGACCCTGGAGCATCCCGGCAAGGCCTGGGCGGCAACCACGTGCTGGCTCGAGGCCTCAACGGCCCCGGCTCAGGGTTATTTGGCAGCGTCTTCATCCAGGCTATACGCAACCACATAGTCGCCTGATTTGGTGCCCAGCCCGCCATGCCCGCCTGCGGCGATCACTACGTACTGTTTGCCTTCCACTGAATACGACATCGGCGTTGCCTGGCCTCCAGCGGGCAGGCGGGCTTGCCAGACAATCTTCCCGGTTCGTTCGTCGAACGCGCGCAGGTAGTTGTCAGCCGTGGCCCCCATGAAAATCAGGCCGCCCTGGGTCACCATGTTGCCGCCGATGTTGAAGATGCCGGTGTTCAAGGGCAGGTTCGTGTGGGTGCCGAACGGGCCGGTATCCCGGGTTGTGCCTACCGGGTGTTGCCACACGACCTTACGGCTCTTCAGGTCAATGGCCGTCAGGGTGCCCCAGGGCGGCGCATTGCAGGGCACGCCGATGGGATTGAGCCACGGGTGTACGCTCCCCACATAGGGGGTGCCATATTGCGGCGCGTACGTGGTGGGGTTGGTGGGTTGATCGCCTTTGCCATCCCAGCCCGGTACCGATGGCTTCTGCTCACGCGGCAGCAGCTGGATGATAAAGGGAATGTAGTTAGCGTTGGCGATCAGCACCTTGTGGTTAGGGTCGATCGAGGCGCCCATCCAGTCGATCACGCCGTCGAACGCCGGGTAGACGATGGTTGGCTTGAGCCCCGGTGGGGTGAACTGACCTTGATACGTATAGGTTTTGAACTCGATACGGCACAACATTTGATCGAATGGCGTCGCCCCCCAGAGGTGTTTCTCCTCTAGATCGGCTGGCGTCACCGAAGGTAAACCGGTCGAATACGGCTGGGTCGGCGAAGTGAAATCGCCTGCGACAGCGCCCTGTGGAACGGCCTTTTCTTCAACCTGCGCAATGGGTTCGCCTGTACGACGATCGAGCATGAAGAACTCGCCGCGCTTGTTGGTTTGTATCAGCGCCGGAAGGGTTGCTCCAGGGTTGTTGGGATCAGGCACGTCGACCAGCGACGGGCCGATGGGCAGGTCCATGTCCCACAGGTCGTGGTGGGTGGTCTGGAAGTGCCAGCGTTCCTCGCCGGTGGCGATATCCAGAGCAACAGTGGCACTGGAGTATTTCTCGTCGAACGGCCGGCGGTGGCCACCGAAGTAGTCCGGGGTCGCGTTACCCATTGGCAGGTACACAAGGCCCAAGTCGGCGTCGGCGGTATACACGCCCCAGGCGTTGGGGGTGCCGCGGGTCAGCTCTTCATCCGGGCCTGGCTTCCAGTTGTGCGGCTCATGGCCTACGTCCCAGGCCCAACTAAGCTCACCGGTGAGGGGGCTGAAGGCGCGGATGGCCCCGGACGGTTCATGTTCGGCCTGGTTGTCCCACACCCAGCCGCCGAGTATCAGGCGATCATGCAGCACCAACGGCGGCGAGGTTACGAAGTGAAAGCCTTTTTGTACGTGGCCCAGGTACTGGGCGAGCGAAATGAAGCCGTGTTCACCGAAGTCTTCGCAGGGCTTGCCGGTTTCGGCGTTCAAAGCCATGACCCGCGCATCGAGCACTGGCGCGATGATGCGCTTGGGGCAGTCTGTCACCGTCCCCTGCGGCGCTTCGTAATAGGCCACGCCACGGCAGGCCAGGTAGACATCGGCATCGGTGTCGGCCTGGGGGTTGAACGACCATTTCTTTTCACCGGTCTTGGCGTCGAACGCCACCACCCAACTGTGGCCGGTGCAGACGTACAGGGTGTCGCCTACCTTGGTGGGGGTGGCTTCGAAGTTGAACTCATGCCCCGCGTCCGTACCGCCTTTATCTTCCCCCGGGCGCATGGTATCGCCGGTCTGAGCCTGCCAAGCAGGCTTCAAGTGACCGACATTGCCGACGTTGATCTGATCTAGCGGAGAAAAACGGTCGCCCTTGGCGGTGCGGCCATAAAACTGCCAATCAGCGTCGGCAACCGACCGGTCATGGGCGTCTGCAGTGCTCGCCTGAGCGGGCAGGGTGCCGTCGATGCCTGGCGATTGGGTTAGTGAGAGCCCACCCACGACCATTGAGAGCAGTACCGCAAGGCCCAAGGGCACACGTACCCGCCGGCGGTTGCCAGTAGGGCCTGCAAGGCGATTGACCACCCACGGCAGCAGCAGGTACACCCCAAGACAGGTAGGTATCAGCAGGCGTGGCTCCAACTCCCAACCGTTGAGCCCCACTTCGTACAGCGCCCACAGCACCGTGCCCGCCAACACCAGCGCATACAGGTGCAGCGCCCAGCGCCGCCCGGTAAACAGCCCCGCACCGGTGGCCAACACGCCCAAGCCAGCGACCAGGTAATACCCACTGCCCCCTAGCCAGGCCAGGTAAGCGCCGCCTGCGGCAAGCGCCAGCCCCGCGAGCAAAACCAATACCCCGGTGATGCGGGGTCGTTGCCTGTTGTCTGCCAGCACGCCTAGTTCCTTATTGATCAAGAAGATGCCTGTCTCCAGGCTCAAGGGCCGCTTATGGGGCGCGGACCTACAGAGCTTTCCACTAACTGACCTGCATTGGCTAGGCGAGTTTTGGGGCTATTCCGAGAAATGAAGGGCATACGCCCCTCAATTAGCCGCTTGGTTGGCTCTACAACGCGGCTTCCCGACAGGTTGAGGGTAGACCTGAAGGTTTATTCAGGTGGTGTTTAAGAAGAGGGTGCTATGCAGCTATCGCTGGTGGAGTATGAGAAACGTTATTTCCTGGGCGTGCAGAGTGTCTAGGACACTGGGTGCGATTCACTAGGGTTATTAAACGCGACGCTAAGGTGAATCATGTCGGCCGGACTGCGAATGCCATGCTGTTGCGCAACCTGCTCAATCGAGGCGCCTTGCTGAATGGCCGTCACAGCGGCGGCCAAGGTTTCAACACTGACTCTTGGGGTTTGCTGACTATTAAACGCGACGCTAAGGTGAATCATGTCGAACCTATCGCGAATGCCATGCTGTTGCGCAGCCTGCTCAATCGAGGCGCCTTGCTGAATGGCCGTCACAGCCGTGGCCAAGGTTTCAACACTGACTCTGGTTGAAGCCTGCCAACCAGCAGCGGGCGGGCGTACTGGCAGGTGTGCCCTTTGTGCCTGAGTAGTTTCTCTCTCTTGAAGAGAATTATGTATATCCCGCAGTGCATCGGCTAATAGCCGATAGGTCTCCTCATCAATGTTATCGACGTCTGATCGTCTCTGAAGCTCTGTCATCGCGTCTGCGGCTTGTGACCGGCTTGTGATTGTTGTGATCGTACGCCAGTGATCTCTAGCCTGATCAGCGGTTCTTATCACTAATCGAGCCGGCGTAGATGCTTGATTTGGGTCGTGTTGGATAGGGGTAGTAGGCGAATCAGGGATATTGTTTATTTTAGTCATTGTTTTAATCCAAAATCTAAATATGCCAACGTAAGGAAAGTGGTAGCCAGGCATCACCAGGGGCCACCCTTAACTTAATAGATGGGTGTTGCACCGATCCTTAAAATCGCCAAGTGATGAGTGGCTTTTCCGCTCTTTTAGGTTCCTGGATATCCGCGCCAAAATGGCTTGGCCGTCGCGCTGCAAAGCCAGTGCGCTGATTGTTCCCCGCAGGATGACGGAAGCACACATGACTGAAGGGTTTAGTATACGGCTGATGTTTGAATGGGGCGGCGTTGCATTGTGGTGCGGAATGAGGTCGTTTCAGCACAATTCTCGGTTGGGTCGAATCGGTATCGTTACCAATTGGAAAATCAGAAGAAAATAAGCCGATCCAGTTTCAGCTGAAGCCTACGTGCAGCAAAGGCTCTAGCGTTTCGAAAAATCCGCGCCCTCTGGCATCGTCACTTCTCTATCTGGAGGCGGATAGATTCGCCCCCAAAATGACGTGGGAGCTGTGGCTCAGAAACAACGGCCTAGGCGGCCTCTACAAGCCCGTAGTAGTGACCTTTCCAGCAGCAGACCTAAACGCAATCCTCTGCCGAACGTCCAATCGAGAGCTGCTTTTAGCCTAAGAAAGCCCCTGTCTGCCGAACCATCAGAGTTCGCGACATCATAGCGTAGGCTCGATAGCGCCCTAACCCCCAAGATTATGCTGGATCGGATGCGGTTTTCCCAGGCGCCTCCTACAGCCATCCATCGGCCAAAAAACAAAATATTATTGACGATTTTTAGATACTATTGATATAGTAAATCGTAAATCAGAAATGCTGAGGTACTTTATGGACTCGCAAAGATCAATTCACGCATTAGTCGATACCCTGGCCGCCACCCTTGAAAAGGTTCCAGATATGGCGGGTGGATCGGTGCGCGTGCTGAAGCTTCTCACGAATGTCTTCCAGCAGTGGTCTGAGGAAAAAACCAAGGAAAGCCTTGGATCTATGACAGACGCGGAGCTTCTTCAAAAGCTTGCAGCTAGCAGCTCTGTCGCCGGGGCTTTGAGCACTAGGGAAACCCGCAAGCAAGCTCGGCGCGTCGCTGCAAAAATCGAGTTCTTTGATCGACTCAAGGGTTTTGGCGGAGTGCTGAAAAGCCAGGCAGTAGCCAGCACCTTGGGTACGACAAGACAAACAGTCAACAATCATGTGAAAAAAGGCACCTTAATCGCGATCCAAGAAGGAAACGATTACCTTTATCCGGCATTTCAGTTTGTTAAAGACGAGAAACTTGCACATCTGGAGGCGATTCTAGGTTTGATGAAAAACGTCAGCGCAGAAGCTCAGTGCACATTCTTCCTCAATCCTATTGCCTTCAATGATGAGGGGGCAGAGTTGCCGTATGTAGTTCTTAAAGACGGTGCTGATGAAAAACAGTTGGAAACGATCAAGCGTGAAGCGGCTCTTTTCATGAGCTCAACGCCTGCGTAAAAAACAGCGCACCCAAAGGTGGGGCGCTGCGTGAGGGGTAGCGGAGCTTAAGAGCTAAGCACCTTATAGCCGAGGATCTCGGTCAAGATCTCCTCTGCATCAATGCTGTCATCCTCAAAGCCTTCCGGAAGTTCTCCTTTGTACTCGAACTCCGGAAGCTTCGTCATCTCAACGGTCTTAACCGTTGTGGTCTCACTTGGTGCCGTCCACAGTGCGTAACAACTGTGTCCGTCCGGGTGATGCCGTGACTCATAAGCGATTCCATCAAAAGGGTTGCCGGGCAACCTGGCCACTGCTGCCACAATTTCTTGTGTAAGCGTGTAGTCAGGGCCCGTCACTTCGTCCACCGTCCGATTTAACTTGGACAGGCATGGCTTCAGATTCAGCAACTTCAAGTCCTTGGTCGTTTCAACCACGCACATATCTTTTTCCTCAAGATCAGTGGTGTTCAATACGATACCCAGCCCTTTCGACTCCTTGGGCCGAAGCCTTCCGAAGGTCTCGGCCAGCGCCCCGCTGGGGTGTTCAGCCCCGTACCAGATCCCGATTTCTTCCTTGGGATCATTAAACCTACCCAGTTCTTTAGGCTTTTTAGGGCATCCGTAATGCTCAGCATTCTTATGCCCGGAGTCCTGAATTCTGTAGCAAGTTGAGCCGCCCGGAAGCAGTTTAACGCTTAGCTTACCGCCAGAGTGCAGCCTTTGAACCAGTTGCTCGGTTTGTTTAATATCGTCGTCGCCTATAGCCATTAATCACCTCGTTAAAGAAAAGTATTGTCATAAGTTCACCATTCAAAGGTTGCTTACGAAAAGGACGCTGGAAATCCAGCGGCGCCCGACACATGTCGAGCGCTCGCGGATTTTAGCAGAGTAAGAGCAGAGGCAAACAGTGCTAGAAAGCTTGTGCATCGACGATGCATGCGGGACGATTAGTTAATGAATTGTGCGATTAACTCCGACGTCTCCCCCGACTTGAGTAGCGCCCAGCTTTAGAGTCCAATCCCAGCAACCAGGAGATTGGACATGAAGAAGCGTTTCACCGAAGAGCAAATCATTGGCTTCCTACGCGAAGCTGAAGCCGGGCTACCGGTTAAGGAACTGTGCCGCCAGCACGGCTTCTCGGAGGCCAGCTATTACCTGTGGCGTAGCAAGTTCGGCGGCATGAGCGTGTCGGACGCCAAGCGCCTCAAGGAGCTTGAGGCCGAGAATGCGCGGCTCAAGCGCATGTTGGCCAATGCCATGCTTGAGAATGAAATCACCAAAGAGGCACTGCAAAAAAAGTGGTGACCGCACCGGCAAAACGCGAGTTGGTGCGGCACATGGCCCTGCGTGGCCTAAGTGAACGTCATGCACTGCGGGTCATTCGTATGAGCGCCAGCGCTTTTCGCTACCAGCCTAGGCCGGATCGCAACCATGCGTTGCGCGAGCGCATCGTAGCGCTGGCCCATCGGTATCGCCGCTACGGCGCCGGCATGATCTATTTGAAGCTGCGCCAGGCCGGTGAGGAGGTTAATCACAAGCGCGTCGAGCGCCTGTACGCCGAGGCGCGGCTGCAGGTTAAAAGGCGCAAACGCAAGAAGGTACCGCTTAGTGAGCGGCAGCCGCTAGGCCGCCCACAGGCCGCCAATCAGGTCTGGTCGATGGACTTCGTGTTTGATCGTACGGCTGAGGGACGTGTTATCAAGAACTTGACGGTGGTCGACGATGCCACTCATGAGGCCGTCGCGATCGTGCCGGAGCGCGCCATTGGCGGGCACGCCTTGACTCGCATTCTTGATCGGGTGGCCATCCTGCGAGGGCTCCCGAAAGCAATCAGCACGGACAATGGTAAAGCGTTCTGCGGTCGCGCCATGTTGCTGTGGGCTCAGGTGCGTGGCGTAAACTGTTCCTGATTGAGCCGGGCAAACCGAATCAAAACGCTTATATCGAATTGTTTAATAGGCACTTTCGTGACGAGTGCCTGAACGAGCACTGGTTCATCAGCCTGCCGCACGCCCAGGTGGTCATCGAAGCGTGGCGCCGGGAATACAACGAGGAAAGGCCAAAGAAGGGTCTCGGGGGATTAACTCCGTCTGCTTATGCCAAGCAGCTGACCGCGAAAGCCGTTACATTGACCCAGGATTCTAAAGCCAACTGCTACTGAGGACGGGGGGACGTCGAGGGATTTTAAGTCTTGAGGCAAAGAGCAAAAGCACACACCATTCTGGTGCGCTTCGCGCTTGAAGGGCAGGAGGGTAGGGCAGAACGTCAGGTTTGACGTTCTAAAGGCCTTTTACTGCGCTTAAATCAGTTCTGACGTTAAATTGCATGAACGACAAAAAATAACAGCCTAAAAAACCTATTTTTGTGTCAAGGCACAAACCACCCAAACGGCATTTATGCCGCCCAGAGCGAGTTGTTATGTTTTGGACTGGACGTTGAAAGTTAGCGTCTCTGGTAGCCGATATAGAAGAGATCTTTTGATTTCTCCCTCATACGCTGTTTTTTGACGTATTTTCTTTTCGATGATTTTGAACTCATCATATGGGATTCGGGGGTCGATCATAATCTGAGTAATAAGTTTGTGAGGTTCAATGTCATACTTAAATAGGTTGTCTTTGCCTGCGTTTTTCGCCCAGTCGCAAAATATTAGACGAACTTCGTTCTCGTGTCTGAATGCTCGACGTTTCAGCAAAAGAGAGCTAAACATTTTTCCAAATGTCATTTGTCCTTGTGGGGTGAAAGTTTCTTTTGCTTTTTTAATAAGCTTCGATTGAATGAGGTATTCAACTTTTCCAATGCAGTGTTCACAGCCGTTTCTATCGTTGGTCGCTGTGCAAAGGCTATCAACTAGTTGCTCAATGGTTGTACGAATTCTGATACTATTTTTATCTGAAGAGTAAATTCTCCACATGGCATCCGATGACTTTTCTAAAGTCCAGCATTGCCCATACATTCGATTATGTATGTCGTACTCTATTTCTTGTCCGGTTTCATCTATCAACTTTGACTTTAAAATAAAATTTTCGAATGTATCTTCCCATAGACTAGGCTTAACTAATGTGTTTTTTTTGGTTTTGAACAGCTCTACTAATCGATCATATGTAACTGTTCGGTATACGTATTTTTTTAATTCTACCTCATCTAAATTAAGGTACATTTCAAGTCCTTTTGACAAATGTTAAACATTAAACCCTTGATGGCTGCCGCCAATCTACTTTTTTGATGGCTAGCTGTCCAGATTCAAAGTTTGGTTGTTATCTGCCATCACAGTCACAAAACGGACCTATCAAATCTCATGCGATGAGTCGTTAGGGCAGGTGTAGGCAGGCCGTCGAGGTGTGGGATCTATGAGGGTGCAAAGCACCACCAGACCACCAGAATGGCGAGCCAAGGGACGCCTGAGCGAAGCGTAAATGAGGGTAAAAAGGGGGGAAAAGGATAGATTTTTTGGATAGAAAAAGGGGTAGAAATTTCTTTCTACCCCTTCTCTAAGTCCTTGATTTACAAGGATTTGTATGGTGCCCCGAGGGAGACTCGAACTCCCACTCCTTTCGAAAACGGATTTTGAATCCGCCGCGTCTACCAATTCCGCCATCAGGGCTTGATGGGCGCGAAGTATAGAGAGGGTTCGACCGTTGGTCAATCAGCTTTCATGGTCAAATTTGCATATTTCGGCTAAGCTTTCCGCCCTTGCTGATCCCCCGTGCCCCAAGATGCGTGTTGCTGATTTCTCCTTCGACCTTCCTGATGCCCTGATCGCCCGCCATCCCTTGGCGCAGCGGCGTGCCAGCCGTTTGCTGGTACTCGATGGGCCATGCGGTAACCTGGCGCACCGGCACTTTGCCGACGTGCTGGAATACCTGCGCCCTGGCGACCTGATGGTGTTCAACAACACCCGGGTGATCCCCGCACGGCTGTTTGGCCAAAAGGCTAGCGGCGGCAAGCTGGAGGTGCTGGTGGAGCGGGTGCTGGGTAGCCATTCGGTGCTGGCCCATGTGCGTGCCAGCAAGGCGCCCAAGCCGGGTACCACCTTATTGATCGACGGAGGCGGCCAGGCGCAGATGGTTGCCCGCCATGAAACCCTGTTCGAGTTGCAGTTCAGCGAGCCCGTGTTGCCGTTGCTGGAGCGGGTAGGGCACATGCCGCTGCCTCCTTATATAGACCGCCCCGACGACAACGCAGACCGCGAGCGTTACCAAACCGTGTATGCCCAGCATGCCGGTGCGGTGGCAGCGCCCACTGCCGGGTTGCACTTCGACGAAGCCCTGATGGCGGCCATTCGCGACAAGGGTATAGACACCGCCTTCGTTACCCTGCATGTGGGCGCAGGTACCTTCCAGCCGGTGCGGGTCGAGCGGATCGAAGACCACACCATGCATAAAGAGTGGCTTGAGGTTACGCCCGAGGTGGTCGCGGCAGTGCAGGCATGCAAGGCACGGGGTGGGCGGGTGATCGCGGTGGGCACCACCAGCGTACGCTCCCTGGAGAGTGCTGCGCAGGGTGGCGAACTCAAGCCCTTTAGTGGCGACACCGACATCTTTATCTACCCCGGCCGGCCGTTCCATGTGGTGGACGCGCTGGTGACCAATTTCCATTTGCCCGAATCCACGCTCCTGATGCTGGTGTCGGCCTTTGCCGGTTACCCTCAAACCATGGCGGCCTATGCGGCCGCCATCGAAGGGCAATACCGCTTTTTCAGTTACGGTGATGCCATGTTCATCACCCGCAATCCGGCGCCAGAAGGTCCACAGGGCAGCGCCGTCGAGGATCGAGCATGAGTCGTACCTGCCGTATGCAGTTTGAGTTGCTGGCCACTGACGGCAAGGCCCGCCGTGGCCGCCTGACCTTCCCCCGTGGCACCGTCGAAACCCCCGCCTTCATGCCGGTAGGCACCTATGGCACGGTCAAGGGCATGTTACCTCGGGACATCGAAGCCACCGGCGCCGAAATCATTCTGGGCAACACCTTCCACCTGTGGCTGCGCCCCGGTACAGCGGTAGTAAAGGCCCACGGCGACCTGCACGACTTCATGCAATGGAAAGGCCCGATCCTCACAGACTCAGGCGGCTTTCAGGTGTTTAGCCTGGGCGCCATGCGCAAAATCAAGGAAGAGGGCGTGACTTTCGCCTCGCCGGTCGACGGCTCCAAGGTGTTCATGGGCCCGGAAGAGTCCATGCAGGTGCAGCGGGACTTGGGCTCGGACATCGTGATGATTTTCGACGAGTGCACCCCGTACCCGGCTACCCACGAGGTGGCCCGTACCTCCATGGAGCTGTCACTGCGCTGGGCCAAACGCTCCAAGGAAGCACACGGGGACAACACCGCAGCGTTGTTCGGCATCGTGCAGGGCGGCATGCACCAGGATTTGCGCATGCGTTCGCTGGAGGGCCTTGAAGCCATCGGTTTTGACGGCCTGGCCATCGGCGGGTTGTCGGTGGGCGAGCCCAAGCATGAAATGATCAAGGTGCTGGATTACCTGCCGGGCCAACTGCCCGCAGATAAACCTCGTTACCTTATGGGCGTTGGCAAACCCGAAGACCTCGTTGAGGGTGTGCGCCGAGGCGTAGACATGTTCGATTGCGTGATGCCTACCCGTAATGCGCGCAACGGTCATTTGTTCATCGACACCGGCGTGCTGAAGATCCGCAACGCGGTTCATCGTCACGACAACTCGTCACTGGACCCAACCTGCGATTGCTATACCTGCCAGAATTTCTCGCGCGCTTATCTCCATCACTTGGACAAGTGCGGCGAAATGCTCAGCAGCATGCTTAATACCATCCACAACTTGCGCCATTATCAGCGCCTGATGGCTGGTTTGCGCGAGGCAATCCAACAGGGTAAATTGGCCGCCTTTGTCGACGCCTTCTATGCCCGGCGCGGGCTGCCCGTGCCGTCTCTGGACCCACTTTAATAATTGACGAATCACGTCGAATGGAGCGCTGAATGAGCTTTCTGATCCCCGCCGCTTACGCGGATGCACCGGCCGCTGGCCCTGCTGGCACTGGTTTCGAATGGATTTTCCTGGTCGGCTTCCTGGTGATCTTCTACTTCATGATCTGGCGCCCACAAGCCAAGCGCGCCAAGGAGCAGAAAAACCTGCTCGGCGGCCTGCAGAAGGGCGACGAGGTAGTTACCAACGGTGGCATCGTTGGCCGGATCGTCAAAGTGAGCGATGACTTCGTGGTACTGGAAGTGTCGGACACCGTCGAACTGAAATTCCAGAAAGGTGCGATTGGTGCAACCTTGCCCAAGGGCACGCTCAAAGCGATCTGATCCAAGTCTTCTACCTCGGCGGGGCGCGCAACGCGCCCCGCGTTTGAACGGGCGGCGTGATGCTGAACAAATACCCTCTGTGGAAATACATCCTGATCGTGGCGGTACTCGCGGTCGGCTTTATCTATTCCGCACCCAACCTTTATCCGGATGATCCGGCCATTCAGGTATCCGGTGCCAGCACCGCCCTGCAAGTAGGCCAGGCCGATCTGGACAAAGCCAGCAAGGCGCTGACCGATGCCGGTATCCAGGTCAAAGGTGCCAGCGTGGCCAGCAATGGCAAGGGCGGCTTGCTGCGGCTCACCCGCCAGGAAGACCAGCTTCCTGCCAAGGACGTGGTTCGCAAGGCCTTGGGCGACGACTATGTCGTGGCCGTCAACCTGGCACGTACCACGCCTCAATGGCTGCGTAACCTGGGCGCCAGCCCCATGAAGCTAGGCCTTGACCTGTCCGGCGGCGTTCACTTCCTGCTGGAGGTGGACATGGACAAAGCCCTCGACGCCCGTATGAAGGTGTATGAAGGCGAAGTGAAAACCCTGCTGCGCAAAGAGAAAGTGCGCTATCGCAGCCTGCCTCAGCAAGATGGGGGCATCATGCTGGGCTTTAGCGACGACGCTGCCCGCGAACAGGCCCGTGGCCTGATCCGCAAGAATTTCACGGATTTCGACTTGACCACGACCGAGCGTAACGAGCTGGCAGTGCTGCGTTTGGCCTTGACTCAGGCCAAGGTGTCGGAAATCCGCGACTATGCCATCAAGCAGAACCTCACCACCGTGCGCAACCGGGTGAACGAGCTGGGTGTCGCTGAGCCGCTGGTACAGCGTCAGGGCGCCAACCGTATCGTGGTCGAGTTGCCCGGCGTGCAGGACACTGCCGAAGCCAAGCGCATCCTCGGCAAAACCGCCAACCTTGAGTTCCGCCTTGCCGCAGGGCCGGATGACAGTCGTGCGACCACCGAGCAATTCGAGTTCCGCGAAGGCAACCGCCCAGCCGCGGCCGTGGAGCGTGGGCTGATCATCACCGGTGACCAGGTGACCGATGCCCAGGCCAGCTATGACGAGCACGGCCGGCCGCAGGTGAACATCCGCCTGGATGGCCATGGCGGCGACCTGATGAACCGCGCCACGCGCAGCAACGTAGGGCGCGGCATGGCGGTGATTTTCATCGAGCAGAAGCCGAGCACCAAATACGTCAAGCAGACCGTGAATGGTGTGGAGCAAGACGTCGCGGTGCCCACCTTCACCGAAGAGAAGAAAATCATCAGCCTGGCGACCATCCAGTCGCCGCTGGGTAGCCAGTTCCGCATCACTGGCCTGGATGGCCAGGGCGAGTCCTCGGAGCTGGCACTGCTGCTGCGCGCCGGTGGCCTGGCTGCGCCGATGTACTTTGCCGAAGAGCGCACCATTGGCCCGAGCCTGGGTGCGGACAACATCACCAAAGGTGTACACGCTGCCCTGTGGGGCATGCTCTTCGTGTCGCTGTTCATCATCGCCATCTACCGCTTCTTCGGCGTGATCGCGACCGTGGCGCTGGCCTTCAACATGGTCATGCTGCTGGCCCTGATGTCTCTGCTGGGGGCAACCCTGACCCTGCCGGGTATCGCGGGTATCGTGCTGACCATGGGCATGGCGGTGGACGCCAACGTGCTGATCTTCTCGCGTATCCGTGAAGAGATTGCAGCGGGCCTGAGCGTTCAGCGTGCAATCTATGAGGGGTTCAACCGGGCCTACACGGCGATCGTTGACGCCAACCTCACCAGCTTGCTGGTAGGCGCGATTCTGTTCGCCATGGGTACCGGCCCGGTGAAAGGCTTTGCCGTAACCATGTCCCTCGGGATCTTTACTTCGATGTTCACTGCCATCATGGTAACCCGCGCGATGATCAACCTGATCTACGGCGGCCGTGACGTCAAGAAGCTGTGGATTTGAGGCCACTGCCATGAAAAAGACCATCAACTTCATGGGCGTGCGCAATATTGCGTTCGCCGTCACGGTCCTGTTAACCCTGCTGGCGCTGTTCAGTTGGTTCTACAAGGGCTTGAACTTTGGCTTGGACTTCACCGGGGGGACGCTGATCGAGCTGACCTACGAGAAGCCCGTTGAACTGGGGAGCCTGCGCCAGGAACTGGTAGGCGCCGGCTACCATGAAGCAATCGTGCAAAGCTTCGGTGCAGCGACTGACGTACTGGTGCGCATGCCAGGCGAGGACCCGAAGCTGGGCACGCAGGTAGCCGATGCGTTGCGGCAGGTGAGCGGAGACAACCCGGCCACTCTCAAGCGGGTGGAGTTCGTAGGGCCGCAGGTGGGTGAAGAGCTGCGCGACCAGGGCGGCCTTGGCATGCTACTGGCGCTGGGCGGCGTACTGATTTACCTGGCCTTCCGCTTCCAATGGAAGTTCGCAGTGGGCGCCATTGTGTCGCTGATTCACGACGTGGTGGTAACACTGGGCATCCTGTCTTTCTTCCAGATCACCTTCGACCTCACGGTGCTGGCTGCGGTATTGGCTATTATCGGCTACTCCCTGAACGACACCATCGTGGTGTTCGACCGGGTGCGGGAAAACTTCCGGGTCATGCGCAAGGCCACGTTGATCGAAAACATCAACGTATCTACCACGCAAACCCTGTTGCGTACGATTGCCACGTCGGTGTCCACGCTGCTCGCCATCGGCGCGCTGTTGCTGTTCGGGGGCGATAATCTGTTCGGCTTCTCCCTGGCGCTGTTCATCGGTGTAATGGCGGGTACTTACTCGTCCATTTACATCGCCAACGTGGTGCTGATCTGGCTGAACCTCAGCAGCGAAGACCTGATCCCGCCTGTTACCAAGGATGCGGTGGACGAGCGTCCTTGATGCGTTAAGCCTTATAAGGCTATGCCGCACCCCTTGAGAGCCGGTGAAAGGTTGAACCTTCACCGGTTTTTTTGCTCCAAGGCTAGGCATAGCGCGAGGCTCTATCCACCTCGCCATCAGGAGGTTCTCGTGAACAAATCGTTGCTGGTTGGTGCAGTATTGGGTGCTGTCGGTGTGACCGCCGGTGGCGCTGTTGCTACCTACAGCCTCGTAAGCAACAAAGCACCGGCGTACGCCCAGGTGCTGGCGGCCGAGCCGATCAATGAACAGGTCAAAACACCCCGTGAAGTCTGCAAGGACGTAGCCGTTACCCACCAGCGGCCCGTGCAGGATCAACACCAGATCCTCGGCAGCGTCGTGGGGGCTGTGGCTGGAGGGCTGTTGGGTAACCAGGTAGGCGGCGGGCATGGTAAGAAGCTAGCGACCGTAGCAGGTGCCGTGGGCGGTGGTTATGCCGGTAACAAGGTGCAAGAGCATATGCAATCCGGCGACACTTACACCACTACTCAAACCCGTTGTAACACCGTCAATGACGTGAGCAGCAAGCTGGTGGGCTACAACGTGAAATACCAGCTCAACGGCCAAGTAGGTCAGGTGCGCATGGACCACAACCCTGGGCCGCAGATTCCGGTCAGCAAAGAGGGGCAGTTGGTGTTGACGCAGGCGCCAGCGCAGTAGCGCAATCGGCAAGCACAAAAAAGCACCCATGTAGGGTGCTTTTTTACGCCCGGAGATCAGCGCTTGAGCGAGGCCGGCAGGTGCGGCTGGATAGCCGTCAACACTGCCTTGAAGCACTTGGTGTTACCCGCGACCACATGGCCTTTTTGCAGAAAGTCATGACCGCCGGTGAAGTCGCTGACCAGGCCGCCCGCCTCTTGGATCAGCAGGGCGCCTGCGGCCATGTCCCACTCGGACAGGCCGGACTCCCAGAAGGCATCGAAGCGGCCAGCGGCCACGTAGGCGAGGTCCAGGCTGGCAGCGCCTGCGCGGCGGATGCCGGCGGTTTCGCCCACAAGTGCGCGGAACATGCCCAGGTAGTTGTCCAGGTGCTCCATCTGGTTGTCGCGGAACGGGAAGCCGGTGCCGAGCAAGGCGCCTTCCAGGCTGCGACGGGGGCTGACACGAATACGGCGGCCGTTCAGCGCGGCACCGCGGCCACGGCTGGCGGTGAATTCTTCCTGGCGCACAGGGTCGAGGACCACCGCGTGTTCAAGGCGGCCACGGTATTTGCACGCGATGCTGACGGCAAAATGCGGTACGCCGCGCACGAAGTTGGTAGTGCCGTCGAGGGGGTCGATGATCCAGAGGTATTCCTCTCCCTCGCCGCTGCCAGCATGCAGGCCGCTTTCTTCGCCCAGGATGCCGTGAGTGGGGTACGCCTTGCGCAGGGCGGTAATGATGCTCTGCTCGGCGGCGCGGTCAACTTCGCTGACGTAATCCTTAGCGTCTTTTTCGTCAACCTTGATGCTATCCAGCCGCTCGATGGAGCGGAAGATCAGTTCACTGGCGCTGCGGGCGGCGCGCAGCGCGATATTCAGCATGGGCTGCATGGATGTTCTTTCACCTGGGTCATTAAAAAGAGCCGGGCATTCTATCAGAAAACCGGCCACTAAGAAGTGGGCCTTGAGCCTTCATGGCATTGCGTTCGTCGCTTCTGTAGAATTCGCCCCCTTTTCAGCTATGGGAGCGCGCAAGGTGCTGCAAAACATCCGCATCATTTTGGTCAATACCAGCCATCCCGGTAATATCGGCGGTGCTGCCCGTGCCATGAAAAACATGGGGCTGACCCGTTTGGTGCTCGTTGCCCCTAACGTGTTCCCCTCACCAGAGGCCAGTGCGCGCGCCTCTGGGGCCGACGACATCCTTGGCAATGCACAGGTGGTGTCCACGCTGGAGGAGGCATTGGTAGGGTGCAGCCTGGTCATGGGCACCAGCGCTCGTGACCGTAGCCTGCCCTGGCCGCTGCTCGACCCGCGAGCGTGCGCCAGCAAGGCCATCGAAGATGCCCAGGCCGGTGGTGAAGTCGCACTGGTATTCGGGCGCGAGCATGCCGGCCTTACCAACGAAGAGCTTCAGCGTTGTCATTTTCACGTCCACATTCCTTCCGCGCCGGAATTCAGCTCCTTGAACCTGGCAGCTGCGGTGCAGGTGCTGGCGTATGAAGTACGGCTGGCGTTCCTGGCGTTGGCCAGCGTTGCGCCTGCCAGCGAGGAGCCCGCAGTGGAATTGGCCACTACCGAAGAGCTGGAAGGCTTCTACGGGCACATGGAAGCCACGCTGGTAGATATCGGTTTTCTTGACCCGGAAAAACCCCGTCATCTGATGGCGCGGTTGCGTCGGTTGTACGGCCGGTGCCGGCTTGAGCGCACCGAAGTCAGCATTTTGCGGGGTATCCTTACCGAGACTCGCAAAACGGCACGGGGTGAGCCCTACAAGCGCAAGGACCCATGAAGTGCAGGGTAGGGCGCTGCTCAGGCGTGCGGGCATTATGCTATGATTCTCGGCCGTTCCGGCGGCTAAACCCGAGTAAATTAGTAGGTCTTATAGTTGACTTAAACACTCGGGAATCGCATACTTGCCCCATCGCGTTCCTCCCGCAACCGTGGTAACAGAACCATGCGACTCACAACTAAAGGCCGATATGCCGTCACCGCCATGCTAGACCTGGCGTTGCATGCGCAGCACGGGCCCGTGTCGCTGGCCGATATTTCCGAGCGCCAGGGCATTTCACTTTCGTACCTAGAGCAACTGTTCGCCAAGCTGCGGCGCGGCAACCTGGTCTCCAGTGTGCGCGGCCCCGGTGGGGGCTATCAGCTGTCCCGAGCCATGCAGGGCATCCAGGTAGCTCAGGTCATCGATGCGGTAAACGAATCCGTAGACGCCACGCGCTGCCAAGGGCTGGGCGATTGCCATGCGGGCGACACCTGCCTTACCCACCACTTGTGGTGTGACCTGAGCGAACAGATTCACGAATTTCTAAGCGGCATCAGCCTTGCAGACCTCGTGAGCCGCCGCGAAGTGCAGGAAGTTGCCCAACGCCAGGACCAGCGCCGCTGTGGCACCCAAGGTGTGATGCCGGCCAAGCCTTTGCTGGAAAAGATTGAAACCTCTGCCGTCGACTGACCGCCGTAGAGCGGAGCGCGCCTGATTAGGAGAATACCGATGAAATTGCCGATTTACCTGGACTATTCCGCGACCACCCCAGTCGACCCTCGTGTGGCTGAGAAAATGATCGCCTGCCTGACCATGGAAACGAACTTCGGTAACCCGGCGTCCCGTTCCCACGTGTTTGGTTGGAAGGCTGAAGAAGCTGTTGAAAATGCCCGTCGGCAAGTGGCCGACCTGGTGAATGCCGACCCTCGCGAGATTGTCTGGACGTCGGGTGCAACCGAATCCGACAACCTGGCCATCAAGGGCGTCGCGCACTTCTATGCCAGTAAGGGCAAGCACATCATCACCAGTAAGATCGAGCACAAGGCGGTGCTGGACACCACTCGCCAACTCGAGCGCGAAGGTTTCGAAGTCACGTACCTTGAGCCAGATGCAGACGGCTTGATCACGCCGGCCATGGTTGAAGGCGCCTTGCGCGACGACACTATCCTGGTCTCGATCATGCACGTGAATAACGAAGTTGGTACCGTGAATGACATCGCCGGCATTGGCGAAGTCACCCGCGCACGCGGTGTGTTATTCCACGTCGACGCCGCCCAGTCCACCGGTAAGGTAGACGTCGACCTGTCCGCGCTGAAGGTAGACCTTATGTCCTTCTCCGCGCACAAAACCTACGGCCCCAAAGGCATCGGCGCGCTCTACGTGAGCCGCAAGCCGCGAGTACGCCTTGAAGCGCAGATGCACGGCGGTGGTCACGAGCGCGGCATGCGTTCCGGTACCCTGGCCACCCACCAGATCGTGGGCATGGGCGAAGCGTTCCGTATTGCCAAAGAAGACATGGTCAAGGACCGCGAGCATGTAAAAGCATTGAGCGAACGCTTCTACAAGCAGGTCGAACACCTTGAGGAGCTGTACATCAACGGCAGCCAAACGTCGCGCGTACCGCATAACCTGAACCTGAGCTTCAACTACGTCGAAGGCGAGTCGTTGATCATGGCGCTCAAGGACCTGGCGGTATCGTCCGGGTCGGCATGCACCTCGGCGTCGCTTGAGCCTTCTTACGTACTGCGCGCCCTCGGCCGTAACGACGAATTGGCACACAGCTCCATCCGCTTTACCTTCGGTCGGTTCACCACCAACGAAGACATCGACTACGCCGCCGCCAAGGTGTGCGAGGCGGTCACCAAGCTGCGTTCACTCTCGCCGCTGTGGGACATGTACAAGGATGGCGTCGACATCTCGAAGATTGAGTGGGCGGCACACTGACGATTGGCAGGGCGGCATGCAGTGCCTGCTGCCTGGCAGGGGCCGCCACACAGAGCGGCTTAATGAAATGATGAGGAGTACCTGACATGGCTTACAGCGAAAAGGTCATCGACCACTACGAAAACCCCCGCAACGTTGGCAAGATGGATGCCGAAGATCCGGACGTAGGCACTGGCATGGTCGGCGCGCCCGCGTGCGGTGATGTCATGCGTTTGCAGATCAAGGTCAATGAGCAGGGTGTGATCGAAGATGCCAAGTTCAAGACCTACGGTTGCGGCTCCGCCATTGCGTCCAGCTCCCTCGCCACTGAGTGGATGAAGGGCAAGACCCTGGACGAAGCTGAAACCATCAAGAACACTCAGTTGGCTGAAGAGCTGGCGTTGCCGCCAGTGAAAATCCACTGCTCGGTACTCGCTGAAGACGCCATCAAGGCCGCCGTTCGCGACTACAAGCAGAAGAAAGGCCTGCTTTAATCGCTTGAATCGTACGCTTTGCACGTTAGGAGTTCCGATGGCCATCAGCATGACCGAAGCCGCCGCCAACCACGTTCGCCGTTCCCTGCAAGGGCGCGGCAAAGGTGAGGGTATCCGCCTGGGTGTTCGCACCACGGGTTGTTCCGGTTTGGCGTATGTGCTTGAGTTCGTCGACGCTACCGTCGATGAGGACCAGATTTTTGAAAGCCATGGCGTCAAGGTGATTATCGATCCCAAGAGCCTGGTTTACCTGGACGGCACCGAGCTGGATTTCGTTCGAGAAGGTTTGAACGAAGGCTTCAAGTTCAACAACCCCAACGTACGTGGCGAGTGTGGCTGCGGCGAAAGCTTCAATATCTGAGGTCGGCCGTGGGTACTCCCTGTCATTTCGCCCTGTTTGACCTCAAGCCGGCGTTCCGTCTGGATCTTGCTCGGTTGGGCGAGCGTTACCGTGAACTGGCTCGGGTCGTACACCCGGACCGTTTTGCCGACGCACCCGCTGCAGAGCAGCGCCAGGCGCTGGAGAAGTCTGCGGCGTTGAACGACGCGTACCAGACCCTCAAGAATGCGCCGCGGCGCGCCCGCTACTTGCTGGCAGTGTCCGGCAATGAGGTGCCGCAGGAAGTGACCGTGCATGATCCGGACTTCCTGTTGCAACAAATGCAGTGGCGTGAAGAGCTCGAAGACCTGCAAGACACTGCAGACCTGGAGGGCGTAGCGCGGTTCAAGCAACGCCTGAAAGCAGCCCAGGTTACTCTGGACGACGACTTTGCCGCCTGCTGGGACCAGCCCGCCGAGCGCGAACAGGCCGAGCGCCTGATGCGCCGCATGCAGTTTCTCGACAAGCTTTCACAAGAAGTGCGCCAGCTAGAAGAGCGCCTCGACGATTAACCCAGTGCCGCCTTGGTCGCACGCCTGATAACAGACAAGCATGGCTCTACTTCAGATCGCCGAACCCGGCCTGAGCCCTCAACCGCATCAGCGCAGGCTGGCGGTGGGGATCGACTTAGGCACTACCAATTCCTTGGTCGCTGCGTTGCGCAGCGGCCTTTCCGAACCACTGCCTGACGACCAGGGTAATGTCATCCTGCCTTCTGCGGTGCGCTACCATGCGAGCCGTGTAGAAGTCGGCATGGCTGCCCGACAGGCCGCCGCCACAGACCCGTTCAACACCATTCTGTCAGTCAAGCGGTTGATGGGGCGCGGCATCGCTGACGTCCATCAGTTGGGCGAACAGCTGCCGTATCGTTTCGCCGAAGGCGAATCCCATATGCCGTTCATCGAGACGGTACAAGGGCTTAAAAGCCCTGTGGAAGTGTCGGCAGAAATCCTGCGTACCCTTCGTCTGCGAGCCGAAGCCAGCCTGGGCGGGGAGCTGGTAGGTGCAGTGATTACCGTGCCGGCCTACTTCGACGACGCCCAGCGTCAGGCCACCAAGGACGCAGCCCGGCTAGCCGGCCTTAACGTGCTGCGCTTGCTCAATGAGCCCACCGCCGCTGCCGTCGCTTATGGCCTGGATCAGCAAGCCGAAGGGCTGGTAGCGATCTACGACTTGGGGGGTGGCACGTTCGACATCTCCATCCTGCGCCTGTCCAAGGGCGTGTTCGAGGTTTTGGCCACCGGTGGCGACAGTGCGCTGGGTGGGGACGACTTCGACCATGCCATTGCCACCTGGGTGCTTGAACAGGCCAGCCTGTCGTCCGATCTCGCGCCAGCTGCGCAGCGCGAACTGTTGCAGATCGCCTGCGCCGCCAAGGAAGCACTCAGCGCCGCCGAGGCGGTGCCTGTCGCCTACGCGGGGTGGTCGGGTGAGCTATCGCGTGCCGGTTTTGAAGCATTGATCGAGCCGCTGCTCGCGCGCAGCCTTAAAGCCTGCCGCCGCGCTGTGCGTGATTCGGGTATCGAGCTCGAAGACATCGGCGCGGTGGTCATGGTGGGGGGGTCTACCCGCGTGCCGCACGTGCGCCAGGCAGTGGGGCAATTGTTCGGGCGCGAGCCACTCACCAACATCGACCCCGATCAGGTGGTCGCCATTGGTGCCGCTATCCAGGCAGACACCCTCGCAGGCAACCAGCGTGACGGCGAAGCCCTCTTGTTGCTGGACGTAATTCCGCTCTCCCTCGGCCTCGAAACCATGGGTGGGCTGATGGAAAAAGTCATCCCTCGCAACACCACCATTCCCGTGGCTCGCGCTCAAGAGTTCACTACTTACAAAGACGGCCAGACGGCCATGGTGATTCATGTGCTGCAGGGCGAGCGGGAGCTGGTAAGCGATTGCCGCTCCCTGGCCCGTTTCGAACTACGCGGTATTCCGCCGATGGTGGCGGGTGCGGCAAAAATCCGCGTGACCTTCCAGGTCGATGCCGATGGCCTATTGAATGTAGGGGCGCGTGAGCTGGCCTCCGGCGTAGAGTCGAGCATTCAAGTAAAGCCGTCCTATGGCCTGACCGATGGCGAAGTGGCGCGAATGCTCAAGGATTCGTTCGAGTATGCAGGGCATGACAAGCAAGCGCGCCAGCTTCGCGAGCATCAGGTAGATGCCGAGCGGCTGGTGGAAGCCGTGCGCGCCGCGGTAGCAGTGGATGGCGAGCGCCTGCTCGATGCTGACGAATTGGCCTTGATCGAGTTGGAAGTTCAAGGGCTTGAAGCGGTGGCCAAGGGCGAAGATGGCGCTGCCATCGAAGCACAAACCCGCCGCCTGTCCCAGCTTACCGATGCCTTTGCCGCCCGCCGTATGAATTCTACTGTCAAGGCCGCGCTGGCTGGGCGCAACCTGAACGAGATTGAGGAGTAATCGATGCCTAAGGTGACATTTCTGCGGCATGAAAAATTTTGCCCCGAAGGGTTAGTGGTAGAGGTCGCGCCCGGTACCAATATCCTGGAGCTGGCCCACGAGCACCATATCGAAATGGAAAGCGCCTGCGGTGGCGTCTGCGCCTGCACCACGTGCCACTGCCTGGTGCGTCAGGGCTTCAATTCGCTTAAAGAAGCAGACGAAATGGAAGAAGACATGCTGGACAAGGCATGGGGGCTGGAACCTCAGTCACGCCTGGGGTGCCAGGTCATCGTCGGCAATGACGACCTGACCATTGAAATCCCTAAATACTCGCTCAACCATGCTGCTGAAGCGCCGCACTGAGGAAGGAGCCAATCATGGGCCTTAAATGGGTGGATGTGCAGGAGATCGCCATACAGCTGGCCGAAGCCATGCCCGATGTCGATCCCCGTACCTTGAACTTCCCCAGGCTGCGCCAGTGGGTCATCGAGTTGCCTGAGTTCGACGACGATCCCGGTCGCTCTGGCGAGAAGGTTTTGGAAGCTATCCAAGCCTTGTGGATCGAAGAAGTGGATTGAAATGCTTGGTCGTTAGGAAATACCTCCGAACCCGCGTATAATTCGCGGGTTTAATTTTTGCTTAACTCATTGTTTCTGGAGTGTCACATGGCTGTTCAACGTACCTTCTCTATCATCAAGCCCGACGCCGTTGCAAAGAACGTCATTGGCAAGATCACCACCCGCTTCGAAGACGCCGGCCTGCGCGTTGTTGCGTCCAAGCTCAAGCAACTGTCCAAGGCCGAAGCCGAAGGCTTCTACGCTGAGCACAGCGAGCGCGGCTTCTTCGGCGACCTGGTTGCCTTCATGACCTCCGGCCCAGTTGTAGTTCAGGTACTGGAAGGCGAAAACGCCATCGCCAAGAACCGCGAGCTGATGGGCGCTACCGACCCGAAGAAAGCAGACGCTGGCACCATCCGCGCCGACTTCGCTGACTCCATCGACGCCAACGCTGTTCACGGTTCGGACTCCGAAGCCGCTGCTGCTCGCGAAATCGCTTACTTTTTCGCTGCTACCGAGGTAAGCACTCGCTAAGCAATGGCTTACGAGTGAAGGGTGAATTCATGACAACGTCAGCCGACAAAATCAACCTGCTGGGCCTTACCCGTCAGGAAATGGAACAGTTCTTCGATACGCTCGGGGAAAAGCGCTTCCGCGCCGGTCAGGCGATGAAATGGATTCACCACTTTGGCGTCGATGATTTCGACGCCATGACCGATTTTGGCAAGGTCTTGCGCGCCAAGCTCAAGGCCTGTGCGGAGATTCGTGGCCCTGAAGTGGTCAGCGAAGACATCTCCGCCGATGGCACTCGTAAATGGGTCGTACGCGTGGCCTCCGGCAGTTGCGTAGAGACCGTGTACATTCCACAGGGCAAACGCGGCACGCTGTGTGTGTCGTCCCAAGCGGGCTGCGCACTGGATTGCTCCTTCTGCTCCACCGGCAAGCAAGGCTTCAACAGCAACCTCACTGCCGCCGAAGTGATCGGCCAGGTGTGGATTGCCAGTAAATCGTTCGGCAGCATTCCCGCCACGGTAGACCGCGCTATCACCAACGTGGTGATGATGGGCATGGGCGAGCCGTTGCTGAACTTCGATAATGTGGTTGCCGCCATGCATTTGATGATGGACGACTTCGGCTACGGCATTTCCAAGCGCCGTGTCACCTTGTCCACGTCTGGCGTAGTGCCAATGATCGACGAGCTTGCCAAGCACATCGACGTGTCGCTGGCGCTCTCGCTGCACGCGCCTAACGACGCCTTGCGCAACGAGCTGGTGCCTATCAACAAGAAGTATCCGCTCAAGGTGCTGCTCGAATCCTGCCAGCGCTACATGTCAGCGCTGGGTGAAAAACGCGTACTCACTGTAGAGTACACCTTGCTCAAGGACGTGAACGACCGCCCTGAGCATGCGGTGGAGATGATCGAGCTGCTGCGCTCGGTGCCCTGCAAGATCAACTTGATCCCGTTCAACCCGTTCCCTCACTCTGGCTACGAGCGGCCCAGCAACAATGCCGTTCGTCGCTTCCAGGATGCGTTGCATCAAGCAGGTTTCAATGTCACCGTCCGTACAACCCGCGGCGAGGACATAGACGCGGCTTGCGGGCAACTGGTGGGGCAGGTCATGGACCGCACCCGCCGTAGTGAGCGTTATATTGCCGTGCGTCAGCTGGAAGCCGACGCCCAGGTGCTGCAATCGACTGTCAGCCAGCCCTGAACGGCCCCCCAAAGAGAGGAACTCAATGACCCTGCGCCACGCACTTCTGCTCGTTATAGCCCTGTCGTTCACGGGCTGTGTTACAACCGGCAAGGTGAACCCCATGGAAACCCGTGAGGGCAGGGCTCAGGCGCGCGATGCCTACACGCAACTTGGGTTGGGCTACCTGCAACAGAATCAAACCGAGCGCGCCAAGGTGCCCCTCAAAAAGGCCCTTGAGCTGGACGCCGACGACCCGGACGCAAACGCTGCGCTAGCCTTGGTGTTCCAGGCCGAAGGGGAGGGGCCCCTGGCCGAGCAACAATTTCGCAAAGCGTTGTCGGGCCGCCCAGGTGATGCACGCATTCTGAACAACTACGGCGGCTTTCTGTACGAGCGCAAACGCTACCAGGACGCCTACGACAAGTTTCGCCAAGCCTCCGAAGACAGCCTTTACCCAGAGCGGTCCAGGGTGTTCGAAAACATGGGCATCACGGCGTTGATGCTGCAGAACAAACCAGAGGCTCAGCAGTGGCTGGAGAAAGCCCTGAGGCTTAACGCCCAACAACCGCGCGCGCTTTTGGAAATGGCCGAGCTATCCTATGAAGCGCGGCAGTATGTACCTGCGCGAGACTACTACGAGCGTTTTAGCCAGCTGAGCGAGCAGAATGCCCGTAGCCTGTTGCTGGGCATACGGCTGGCGAAGCTGTTTGACGACAAGAATCGGGCAGCCAGTTTTGGCCTGCAATTGAAGCGACTGTATCCCGGCACGCCGGAATATCAGCAATACCTGTCGGAGCAATGATGAAAGCGGCGCATCCCGAAGCAGTAGCAGTGGCTCGCACGAACCCCGGTGAAACCTTGCGCCAGGCCCGCGAAAGCAGAAACTGGTCGTTGCAGGAAGTGGCGACGCGGCTGAACCTCACCACCACCTCGTTGGCCAACCTGGAAGCGGGCGCCTTCGAGCGGCTGCCAGGGCATACGTTCGCACGTGGCTACATTCGTGCCTATGCCAAGCTGCTAGGCATGGATCAAACCCCGCTGGTGCAAGCCTTCGACCAATACACAGGCACTAATGCCCAGGGGGCCAGCGTGCATGGCCTGGGGCGTATCGAGGAGCCCGCGCGGTTTTCACACAATATCCTGCGCATCGTTAGCCTGTTATTGCTGGTGCTAGTGATTGGCGGTGGCTTCCTGTGGTGGCAAGACCAGAACGCCTCGCGTGGCCGGGACCAGGCCGGTACCGCCATGGAGCATGTGGAAGTAGAGAGCGCTGACGGCACTACCCAGATTCACCCTATCGACGAGCCTGAAGACCAAGCGGTGGCCGATAGCCAAACGGCGGCTGCACCCGTGTTGCAAACCCCCACCGCAACCGAACAACTGGCCGCCAACCCGCCAGCAACCGGCGCAACGCCGGCCGCTCCGGTGGCGAGCCCTAACGCTGCGCCGCTGTCGACCAATCCGCCCGGCGCCGTGCCGGTTACACCTGGGGCGCCCGCCACAGGAGTGCCTGCCACAGGAATGCCTGCCACACCAGGTACTGATCAGGCGGCAGCTCCGCTGCCAGGCGCAGGCCAGGTACAGATTCAATTCACTGCCGACTGCTGGATGCAGGTCACCGATGCCACCGGCAAGGTGCTGGCCAGCGGTCTCAAGCGCAAGGGCGATAGCCTGGACGTGAGCGGCAAACCACCTCTTCAGGTGCGCCTGGGCGTTGCCCGAGCGGCACAGATTACCTATAACGGCCAGGCCGTGAACGTGGAGCCCTTCATCTCGGGCGCAACGGCTCGCCTGAAACTGGGGCAATAACTGTCATGCATGGCGAATCTCCGATCAAAAGGCGCGTGTCTCGTAAAATCTGGGTGGGTAACGTTCCGGTAGGGGGTGATGCGCCCATTGCCGTCCAGAGCATGACCAACACCGATACCTTGGACGTGCTCTCCACCGTGGCGCAGATCGCCCGGCTGGAAGCGGCAGGCGCAGACATCGTTCGCGTCTCCGTGCCGGACATGGATGCCGCCGAGGCCTTCGGCAAGATCAAGCAGCAGGTCAATGTGCCCTTGGTAGCAGACATTCACTTCGACCACCGGATTGCGCTGCGCGTAGCCGAGTTGGGCGTGGATTGTTTGCGCATCAACCCTGGCAACATCGGCCGCGAAGACCGCGTGCGCGCCGTGGTGGATGCCGCCCGCGACCGTGGCATCCCAATCCGTATTGGGGTCAATGCGGGCTCTCTGGAAAAAGACCTGCAGAAAAAATACGGCGAGCCTACCCCCGAAGCACTGGTGGAATCTGCCCTGCGCCACGTAGAACACCTCGACCGTCTTGACTTCCAGGACTTCAAGGTCAGCGTTAAAGCTTCCGATGTCTTCATGGCGGTGGCGGCGTATCGACTACTCGCAGGCCAGATTATTCAGCCGCTTCACCTGGGCATTACCGAAGCCGGTGGTCTGCGTGCCGGTACCGTGAAGTCGTCCGTTGGCCTTGGCATGTTGCTGGCCGATGGCATCGGCGACACGATCCGGATTTCACTGGCGGCAGACCCGGTGGAAGAGGTAAAGGTGGGCTTCGACATACTGAAGTCGCTGCGGTTGAGGTCTCGCGGGATCAACTTCATCGCGTGCCCAAGCTGCTCCCGGCAAAACTTCGACGTGGTGAAAACCATGAACGAACTGGAAGAGCGCCTGGAAGACCTGCTGGTGCCATTGGACGTTGCCGTGATTGGCTGCGTGGTGAATGGGCCCGGCGAAGCCAAGGAGGCACATATTGGCCTCACGGGTGGTACGCCCAACCTTGTGTACATCGACGGTAAGCCGGCGCAAAAATTGACCAATGACAACCTGGCTGAACAGCTTGAACGGCTGATCCGCCAAAAGGCGGCAGAGAAGGTCGAAGCCGATGCGGCTGTTATTGCCCGTGGCTGAAAGCCGTCGTAATCGAATCGTTAAGGACACCCTGTGACAAAGTCTCTGCAAGCCATTCGTGGCATGAATGACATCCTGCCCGAGCAGACCCCCCTTTGGCGCTATTTCGAAGGTACCGTGGCGCAATTGCTGGACGCCTACGGCTATCGCCAGATCCGCATGCCCATCGTTGAATTCACTGAGCTGTTCAAGCGGTCCATCGGTGAAGTGACGGACATCGTCGAAAAAGAGATGTACACCTTTAACGACCGTAACGGTGATTCGCTCACCCTGCGGCCCGAAGGAACTGCCGCCTGTGTGCGTGCGGTGCTCGAACACGGCATTACCGGCAGCGGTCAACCACAGAAGCTGTGGTATGCCGGCCCTATGTTCCGCCACGAGCGGCCGCAAAAGGGGCGTTACCGGCAGTTCCACCAGATCGGTGTGGAAGTGTTCAACCTGGCAGGCCCAGACATCGACGCCGAGTTGATTACCCTGACGTGGCGCCTGTGGGGCGCACTGGGTATTCGCGATGCGGTCAAGCTTGAGCTCAACAGCCTGGGTACCAGCGAGGCCCGCGCCCGTTACCGCGAGGCGTTGGTCGCGTTTCTGTCCCAGCACCTTAGTGCCCTGGACGAAGACAGCCAGCGCCGCTTGAACAGCAACCCCTTGCGCATTCTCGACAGCAAGGTACCCGAGACTCAGGCGCTGCTGGTGGATGCGCCCAAGTTGGCCGATTACCTCGACGACGAATCCAAAGTGCATTTCGAGGGGCTCAAGGCGCGGCTCGACGCTGCAGGCATTCCTTACGTGATCAACCCCAAGTTGGTGCGCGGGCTGGATTACTACTCCAAGACTGTCTTCGAGTGGGTGACCGATAAACTGGGCGCCCAGGGCACCGTGTGCGCAGGCGGCCGTTACGACGGCCTGGTCGAGCAAATGGGCGGCAAGCCAACGCCAGGCGTCGGCTTTGCAATGGGCATCGAGCGGCTGATTCTGCTGCTCGAAACCCTGGAGCAGGTGCCTGAGGCCCTGGCCCGTCAGGTAGATGTGTACCTGTGCGCCATTGGTGAGGCTGCCGAGCTGGCCGCGTTAACGCTGAGCGAGCGGTTGCGGGACGCCTTGCCCACGCTGCGGCTGCAGGTAAACGCGGGCGGCGGCAGCTTCAAAAGCCAATTCAAGAAAGCTGATAAAAGTAACGCGCTCTTCGCCCTGGTACTGGGGGAGGACGAGCTGGCCGGTGAAATGATAGGGTTCAAGCCTTTGCGCGGTCAGGGCGAACAACAGGACATTGCCTGGAGCGCGCTGGCCGAACAGCTCGCCAGCGCCTTGCAGGCCTGATCAAATTGCCCGTGTGGGCATACGTGAATAACACAGGAGTATTGGGGTGTCGGGTAGCGATGATGAACAGCTCGTCCAGTTCAAGGACTGGTGGCAGCGCAACGGCAAGCCCTTGGTCACCGGCGGCCTGCTGGCGTTGGTAGTGGTCTTTGGCTGGCAGGGTTGGCAGAAATATCAGGGCAACCAGGCCCAAGGGGCTTCAGGCCTGTACCAGCAACTGCTGGAGACTGCGCTTGCGCCTGGTGGCAAGCCAGACCAGGCCAAGGTGGACTACCTGGCCGGTGAACTCGAAAAACAATACGGCGGAACGGCCTATGCGCAGTATGGCAAGCTCTTCCAGGCCAAAGTGAACGTAGATGCCGGTCGCCCGGACGCGGCCGCAGGCCAGCTGCAAGCCGTGGTCGACAAGCCTGCCAACCCCACGTTGGGTGAAGTGGCGCGCGAGCGGCTCGCCCAGGTGCTAGCGGCGCAGGGCAAGACGGAAGATGCGCTCAAGTTGCTTACCGGCGAACCGGACAAAGCCTTCGTTGCCAGCCGTGAAGAGCTGCGTGGCGACCTGTTGGTAAAACTGGGCCGGGCTGACGATGCCGCCGCTGCCTACCGTAAAGCTAAAGGTGCACTGTCCGACGATGCTGCCGTAGGCGACCTCCAACTCAAGCTCGACGACCTGGCCAAAGGGGATGCGTGACGTGATTCGATGGAAACATGCGGTATTGCTGGCACTGGCCCTGGGGGTCGTGGGGTGTAGCAGCAACAGTAACAAGGAACTTCCGCCTGCGGAGTTAACCGACTTCAAAGAAGAGGTATCGCTGAGTAAGGTCTGGAGCCGCTCCGTTGGCGATGGCCAGGGCGAAACCTTCAACATGCTGGTACCTGCCGTCGAGGGCAGCACGGTTTACGCCGCAGACACCAATGGCCTGGTAATGGCCATGGACCGCATGAACGGTGACGTTCAGTGGGAGAAGGACATGGAAATGCCGATCTCGGGCGCCGTGGGCGTGAGTGGTGGCATGGTCATGTTCGGTACCTTGCGCGGTGATGTGGTTGCCTTGGATGCTTCCAGTGGCGAGGAACGGTGGCGTGCCCACGTCAAAGCCGAAGTGCTTGCACCACCCGCCAGCAATGGCGACGTGGTGGTTGTGCAGACCCAGGACGACCGTTTGGTAGGCCTGGATGCAAGCAACGGCAACCAGCTCTGGATCTACGACAGTACCCCTGCCGTACTGACCCTGCGAGGCACCAGCGCACCCTTGGCCACCAACCAATTGGCGGTTGCCGGGTTGTCCACGGGCAAAGTGGTCGCGCTGGACATTCGCAATGGCAACCCTGTGTGGGAAACCCGCGTTGCCATTCCGCAAGGCCGTTCGGAGCTTGACCGCGTAGTGGACATCGACGGCGGCCTGCTGCTGGCTGGCGGCAACCTGTATGTCTCTACCTACCAGGGCCGTATGGCGGGCCTTGAGCTCGAAAGCGGTCGGGTACTGTGGCAGCGCGATGCGTCAAGCTATGCCGGCGTGGCGCAAGGGTTCGGTAGCGTGTACGTGGCCGGTGCGACTGGCATCGTCGAAGGCGTGGATGAGCGCTCTACCACGGCTCTATGGAGCAACGATGCACTGGCGCGCCGCCAGCTGACCGCCCCTGAGGTGTTCTCCAGCTATATCGCCGTGGGCGACATGGAAGGTTACCTGCACCTGCTCAGCCAGGTAGACGGTCGCTTCGTGGGCCGTATCAAGATTGACGGTGACGGCTTGCGGGCGCGGCCATTGGTGGTAGGCGACATGCTTTATGTGTACGCCAACAGCGGCAAGCTCGAGGCCCTGACCATCAAGTAATGCTTGCTATGCTTGGGGCAGTTAGCCCCAAGCGCGCGGGGTGATCCCGCACTCGTTAATGGCCGCTGCCCCGCAGCGGCCTTTGCCTTTCTGAAATTGTAAAGTGGAGAGCCGTATGGTTCCCGTAATCGCTCTGGTTGGCCGTCCCAATGTGGGTAAGTCCACCATGTTCAACCGCCTGACCAAGAGCCGCGACGCCATTGTTGGCGACCTGTCCGGCCTGACCCGCGACCGTCAATACGGTGAAGCGGTGTGGCAAGGCCGTTCTTATATTGTCGTCGATACCGGTGGTATCACAGGCGATGAAGCCGGCATGGATGAAAAGATGGCCGAGCAGTCGCTGCTGGCCATCGAAGAAGCTGATCTGGTGATGTTCATGGTGGACGCCCGCGCCGGCTTCACCGCTGCCGACCAGATGATCGCTGAGCACTTGCGCAAGCGAAACAAGCGTTCGCTGCTGGTGGCCAACAAGGTCGATAACATCGACCCCGAGATGGCGCGTGCTGAATTCGCACCGCTTGGCATGGGTAACGCGATTCCAGTAGCGGCCTCCCAGGGCCGTGGCATGAACGCGCTGCTGGAGTCGGCGCTGGGTGAATATCCTCGCGACCTGTCCGAGGACGAGCTGGGTGAGAACGTGGCCGAAGGCGAAGAGCCGACCCGCGTGCCAGGCCCTAGCGAAAAAGACGGCGTGAAAATCGCCATTATTGGCCGCCCGAACGTGGGCAAGTCCACGTTGGTCAACCGCATGCTGGGCGAAGAGCGGGTGATCACCTACGACGAACCCGGCACAACCCGCGACAGCATCTACATCCCGTTCGAGCGAGATGGTGACAAGTACACCTTCATCGACACGGCGGGCGTACGCAAGCGTGGCAAGATCCACGAGGAAGTTGAAAAATTCTCGGTGGTCAAAACGCTCCAGGCCATCAAAGATGCCAATGTCGTGATCTTCGTGATGGACGCCCGCGAAGGGGTGGTCGATCACGACCTGAACCTCCTGGGCTTTGCGCTGGAAACCGGCCGCGCCATCGTAATCGCTTTGAACAAGTGGGATGGCATGGCGCCAGGCGAGCGTGAATACGTGAAAACCGAATTGCAGCGCCGGTTGTTCTTCGTAGACTTCGCAGACATCCACTTCATTTCTGCACTGCACGGTACCGGGGTAGGCAACCTGTACGGTTCGGTACAGGCCGCGTTCAAGTCCGCGATCACCCGTTGGCCTACCAGCCGCCTAACGCAGATCCTGGAAGACGCCGTGGGCGATCACCAGCCCCCGATGGTCAATGGCCGTCGCATCAAGCTGCGTTATGCCCACTTGGGTGGCGCCAACCCGCCGCTGATCGTGATTCACGGCAATCAGGTGGAGAAGGTTCCGCGCTCCTACACCCGCTTCCTGGAAAACACTTACCGGCGCGTACTCAAGCTGGTCGGTACGCCGATCCGTATCGAATACAAGGGTGGTGAAAACCCCTATGAGGGCAACAAAAACACCCTCACGGACCGCCAGGTCAACAAGAAGCGCCGCCTGATGTCGCACCACAAAAAGGCCGAGAAAAAGCGCAAGGACAAGCGCTAATTGTGGGGTGGGGCTAGCCAACGGATGGCCAGCGCCGCGCTAGCCACTTGCTAACGCCTGCCTCCCTCGATCGGCTATCCTGCGCCTTCGCCCGCGTTCACGGGCGATAGGCTAGCAGGGGACCCAGATGATCGCTTCCAAACTGCCCAACGTCGGCACTACCATCTTCACCACCATGTCACAGCTCGCCGCGCAAACCGGCGCGTTGAACCTGAGCCAGGGTTTTCCAGACTTCGACGGGCCCTTGGCACTGCGTGAAGCTGTAGCGCGGCATGTGATGGAAGGGCGCAACCAATACGCACCGATGGCGGGGTTGCCTGGCTTGCGCGAGCAGGTGGCCGCAAAGATTGCCCGGAGCTATGGTGCTCAGGTGAGCCCTGACCATGAGATCACGATCACCCCTGGCGCCACCGAAGCTATTTTCTGCGCGGTTCAGGCCGTGGTGCGCCCGGGTGATGAGGTCATTGTGTTCGACCCGGTGTATGACAGCTACGAGCCCTCCGTCGCGCTGGCGGGCGGCCGTTGCGTACACGTGCCGCTAGACCCCGTCACCTTCGCGCTGGACTGGGACGCGCTGACGGCAGCGCTAAGCCCTCGCACCCGGCTTATCATGCTCAACAGCCCGCATAACCCCAGCGGCGCATTGGTCAGCACGCAGGACGTGGAGCGGCTGGCCGCCCTGGTGCAGGCCCGAGGGTTGTACCTGATCAGCGATGAAGTGTACGAACACCTGGTGTATGACGGTGCGTGCCATGCCAGCGTGCTGGCGCACCCTGGCCTGTATGAGCGTAGCTTTGTGGTGAGTTCGTTCGGCAAGACCTACCACGTGACGGGCTGGAAGACGGGTTATGTCGTGGCGCCCCCGGCCTTGACGTTGGAGCTGCGAAAGATTCACCAGTATGTGAATTTCTGCGCAGTAACCCCTTTGCAATGCGGGCTGGCCGATTACATGGCGGCCCACCCGGAACACGTGAGCGAATTGCCGGGGTTCTACCAGGCTAAACGGGATCTGTTCTGCGACCTGCTGGCCACTTCCCGTTTCACCTTTACCCGTACGCCTGCTACCTATTTCCAAGTGGTGGATTATTCCGCCATTCGACCAGACCTTAATGACGTGGACATGTCGCTCTGGCTTACCCGTGAGCATGGGGTGGCGACGATCCCGCTCTCAGTGTTCTATCAGACGCCTATACCGCAGCAGCGGCTGGTACGCCTATGCTTTGCCAAACGCGAAGACACCTTACGCGCCGCAGCGGAGAAACTATGCGCGATCTAACGCAGTTGCCGGATTTGAACGTAGCCTTGGTGCAGAGTGACCTGGAATGGCACGACCGGGCCGCCAACCTGGAACGCTTTGCGGCGCTGTTACCCCAGGCTGCCGGTGCAGACTTGGTGGTGTTGCCGGAAATGTTCACCACGGGCTTTTCCATGGAGTCAGCCACCCTGGCCGAACCGGAGGATGGCCCCACGCGCGCCTGGCTCTGCGAACAGGCCGCAACATTGGATGCAGTGATCACCGGTAGCGTGATTATCCAGGCTGCCGACGGTAGTTACCGGAATCGGCTGCTATGGGCGCGGCCAGACGGCACGGTGATGCATTATGACAAGCGTCACCTGTTCAGGATGGCGGGCGAGCACGAGCACTACGCCCCCGGCGAGCGCCAGGTGCGCTGGGAGTTGAAGGGCTGGCGAGTGCGCCCGCTCATCTGCTACGACCTGCGCTTTCCGGTGTGGAGCCGCGACCCGCAGGACACTGACCTGCTGCTGTACACCGCCAACTGGCCAGGGGCGCGCCGGCAACACTGGAACCGCTTGCTACCCGCCAGGGCTATTGAAAACCTCTGCTACGTGGTGGCCGTAAACCGTGTGGGCACTGATGGGAAGGGCTACGCCTATACGGGGGATAGCCAGGTGCTAGATGTGCAGGGTGAAACTCTGCTCAATGCAGGGGAAGCCGAGGGCGTATTTCACGTCACCCTCAGCAGTGCCGAACTCGCCGCGTACCGTACCCGCTTTCCTGCACATCTGGATGCGGACACGTTCGAAATCACCTAACCCACCACCACTTGTAGCCAGTCGTAGGAGCCAACAAAGTTGGCGAAGGCTCCTCCTGCCCAGGAGGCAGGCCGAGAAACCTTCGCCAACTGCCGTTGGCTCCTACCGGTGTACTACTAACCGGGTATGGCTCACGCCGCCTGCGTGGCCTGTTGGCTCAGCGACCGGTTAAGGGCACTGAACAACGCCTTGAAGCTGGCGGTAGTGATGTTTTCATCGATACCTACGCCGTGCACGGGCCGTTCACCGGCCACGCGCAGCTCGATGTAGGCCGCCGCCTTGGCGTTGGTCCCCGAGCTGATGGCGTGTTCGTTGTAGTCCATGATTTCCACACCCACGGGCAGGGCGTTGACTAAGGCTTCCAGGGCGCCGTTGCCTTTGCCTTTCCAGTGCAAGGTTTCGCCTTCGCTGCTGATCTCCACATACACCTGGCTGTTGCCATTCTCTTCAGCCAAACGATGGCTGACCAAGGCGTAGGGCAGGTTGGCCTGGAGGTATTCTTTTTGCAGCAGCTTATAGATCTGCTCTGCGGTCATTTCCAGCCCTAAGCGGTCGGTTTCGCCCTGCACCACTTGGCTGAATTCGATCTGCATCCGCCGTGGCAGGTTGATGCCATATTCCTGTTCCAGCAGGTACGTGATGCCGCCTTTGCCGGACTGGCTGTTTACCCGAATAACCGCTTCGTAGCTGCGGCCGATGTCTGCCGGGTCGATGGGCAGGTAGGGCACTTCCCACAGTGCGCCTTCGGCTTGCTGAGTGAACCCCTTGCGAATGGCATCCTGGTGAGAGCCGGAGAAGGCCGTGTGTACCAGGTCGCCTACGTACGGGTGTCGAGGGTGTACCGGCAGTTGGTTACATTCCTCGACCACCTTGCGTATGCCGTCGATGTCCGAGAAGTCCAGCAGGGGGTTGATGCCCTGGGTGTAGAGGTTCAGGCCGAGGGTGACCAGGTCGACGTTGCCCGTGCGCTCACCGTTCCCGAACAGGCAGCCTTCTACGCGGTCGGCCCCGGCCATCAGGCCCAGTTCGGTGGCAGCGACGCCGGTGCCCCGATCGTTGTGGGTATGCAGGCTGATCAACACGCTGTCGCGGCGGTTGATGTTGCGGCAGAACCACTCTATCTGGTCGGCGTATACATTGGGGGTGGACACCTCCACCGTGGCAGGCAGGTTGAGAATGATCTTGTTCTGCGGCGTAGGGTTCCACACCTCGATTACCGCATCACAGACCTCTTTAGCAAACGCAAGCTCGGTCGCGCTGAAGGTTTCTGGCGAGTATTGGAACGTCCATTCGGTGTCGGGCTGCTGCTTGGCGTATTTCACGAACAGCTTGGCCGCGTTCACCGCGATGTCCTTCACCCCTTGCTTGTCCTGGTTGAAGACAATACGGCGGAAGGCGGGGGAGGTGGCGTTGTACAGGTGAACGATTGCCTTCTTGGCACCGCGCAAGGATTCGAACGTGCGGGCGATCAAATCTTCCCGTGCCTGGGTCAGCACCTGAATGGTGGTGTCCTCAGGCACATGACCGCCTTCGATCAGCGTACGGATGAAGTCGAAGTCGGTTTGCGAAGCAGACGGGAACGCCGCTTCGATCTCTTTCACGCCCACTTTGACCAGTGTCTTCCAGAACCGTAGCTTTTTCTCGGCGTCCATTGGCTCGATCAAGGACTGGTTGCCATCGCGTAAGTCCGAGCTGCACCAGATTGGTGCTTCGGTAATGGCCTTTGACGGCCAAGTGCGATCAGGCAGGTCTATGGTGGGAAACGCGCGGTACTTGCTGGACGGGTCTTTGAGCATGGTCATGGAGTCAAAATCCTTTCGCGACGACGGCCCCAGGGCCGGCTTTGCTTAAATGCGGTATTGAAGAAGCGATGCGCAGCGGTTGGCAGGTAGTCGAAAGCCAACCAGATTCAGGCACCGGTGCTGACGAAGCAATATATGGGTATGTTGATTGTGCATGCCTCAAACCCTAACCAGTGCAGAGGAAGATCGCAAGCTGTGCAAGGAAATTGGTATAAAAGTTCAATTAAACGGATATTAACGATAAAAAATTTCACATATTTTCGTTAATCGCTAGAAATATGCCCTCGTTCTGCGTCGTTGAAAGGTGCGCCTTGCTCACGGGCTGCCAATAAAAATCGCCGGGTCCACCCGCGCGTCATTCAGGCTGACGTTCCAGTGCATGTGCGGCCCGGTGGCGCGCCCGGTGCTGCCTACTCGGCCTACCACCGCACCGCGAGCCAATACCTGGCCTATTTTCACGTCAACCTTGGACATGTGGCAGAACATGCTGATAAAGCCCTGGCCGTGGTCCACGAACACCGTATTGCCGTTGAAGAAGTAGTTCCCCACCAGGGTGACCTTGCCCGCTGCGGGGGTCTTGATGGGCGTGCCGGCAGGCACGGCGAAATCTAGCCCCGAGTGCGGGTTGCGTTCTTCCCCGTTGAAGAAGCGACGCACGCCGAACCGGCTGGACAACGGCCCGTTCACCGGCTTGTCGAGCAGCAGGTTGCTGGGCGTGCCGGGCGCAAAGTGGGCATAGGCCTGGTTCTGTTCAGCCAGCTCTTTATTGATGCGGGTGAGGTCCTGGGGCTCAGGGTTCACCTGACGCGTGTTCTTCAAGGTGATGCGCTGCTCAGGGTAGGTTTTGCTGCCAACGCTGAATGTGACTGCACGCGGGGCGCCAACTTCGCGTACCTCTAGCGTTTGCGTGCCAGGCTGGGTTTTCAAGGCGATCCCTATCACGGCGCGCCATCTGTCTTGCTCCTTTACTACCAGCACAGGTTTGCCGCCCAGGAACGCTTGGGGTGCGGCAGGTGCGTCACCCAGGTCGATCACCGCCACACCACCGGGCACCGGCCTGTTCAATTGACGAGTGAGGTAGCTGTCCGCCCAGGCGGAGGACGTGGTTATGGCAAGCAGTAGGGTGCAGAGCAGTCGATACATGGTCGGTCCAGGGCGTAAAGGTAGCGGCCATCTTAAGGGAGGATGCAGGGGTTTGCGCCATGGGGCTGCTCAAGCGGCCTGCCCTTATCTTGAAAAACCATGAAATGTAATGAAGGGCAGCTGCCAGTGATGAGCAGTCATGCCCACGCCTCGCTATGACCGTTCGTCGCTGCAACACTGCGCTCAGTTCGTGGTCACCGCCGCGGCACCCAGGTTCATCACCCTGGGCGCTGCCAAGGCTGATCACGGTGGTCCGGGACTGAATACGAGTGTGTCATGCGTAGGTTCATTTTGATGGGCGTGCTGTGGTTAAGCCTGGTACCGCATGCGTTGGCGTCGCCGATGATTAACCCCGGTGCGATGTTCAACTTTCTTGAAGCGGGTAGAAGCGCGCTGTTAAAGCGCGTGTACAACTCAGGCATCAGCACGGCGTTCATCAAAGTATCGGTTCAAGAGATCCTGATCGATGAACAGGGCCATCAGCGGGAGCTGGCGCCGCAAGCGTTAGGCGCAGCCCCGATGCTTGGGCACAACACGCTGGTGGCCAGCCCCGCGCGAATGATCATACCCGCCAAGGGCCGGCAATCGACGCGCCTGCTGTTCCTCGGGGCGCGGCCTGCGGAGCGTTATTTCCGTGTGCGCTTCATGCCTGTGCTGCCCAGTGGGGCGGACGCGTTCAATACCGATGAGGCGCAGCGCAAGGCCTATGAGCAGGAGTTGGCCGCTGGGGTCACCGTGCTCTCAGGGTTTGGCACCGTGTTGTTCGTGAGGCCCGACCAGCTCAGGTTCGACACCCGCCTGCGCGACGACCCTGCCGAGTACGGCGTGGAGAACGCAGGCAATACCACTGTGGTACTCGACCATTTCAAAGACTGCGCCAGCAGTGATCCCGAGCAATGCAAGCCCTTGACCCAGCACTACGTGCTACCCGGCAAGCGGCACCGCTTTGCCAAGTTACCCGGCCGCACCTACCACTTCGTGCTGCTGGAGGGCGATCGAGAACAGCCCGTGGCCGTCAGCCCTTTAGCGGCACAACCGCTCAACCACAACGCTTCATCACAACCCAAAAGGAAATGACCTATGTCACGTAAGACCCTCGCTCCTTCTCTGGCCGTAGCCGCGGCCCTCGGCATGGCTGCGAGCAGCGCGTTCGCCGCCGATACGTCGGTTGAGCATCAAGTGCAGCTGGTTGCCACGGTGCCAACCAATACGTTCTACGTGCAGCCCGCTGACGCCGGCTGGATCGGCCTGCCTCAGCGGATGGAGTGGAACCTGGTTCAAGAAACCCTGGATAAGCTGCGCAAGCCCTTCGATGTCAAGCACACCGCTGGCGCCATCCAGGCGCGCCTGACCGACACCGAGGCCTACCTGAGCAATGGCACCACCTCTATCCCTTTGGTCGTCACCTTCAATGGCAAGGTGTTGAGCGCGACCACTCCCATCGAAGTGGCCAGTGCCAGCGACGCCGCCGCCGGGCAGCGGGTGAATCTGGAAATCGCACCAGGTGCCAAGCCCTCGGGCGGCTTCAAGCCAGGTAACTACTCAGGCAACGTCAACATGACCTTCGACGCCGTGGTCGCCACCAACCCTTAAGCACAGCCCTTGTTTGCCGGCGGCAAGGCGGCCTGTTCAACAGGCACCTTGCCGCCGCGCCTCGCGACCTGCCATACGAGAAACCAATGTTCGACAACGCACTTAAACCTGCCTTGCTGGCCTGCTGCTGCGCGCTGTTTACGCTGGTGCAGCCCGCCGCGCAGGCGGTAGAAGGAGTAAGCGGCCTGACGGTGCTGAATCAGGCCGAGCAACTGCCTGACGGTTTTGAAGAACATTTTTTCGACGTTCCGCTTGCCGTGCGCATTGAGCTGGATGGGCAGTTTCTTGGCGAAGCCTTGGCGGTGATCAGCCGCAACGACACCGTACGGCTGCTTGATTTCACCGACAGCCAGGACAGCACGTGGCCTCAGGCGCAGCGGGACTTATGGGCCCAGACGCTGGCCGATGACACGGCGCTGGGCACCTGCACCGGCCAATGCCCCAATGGGCTGCTGGCCCTGCATTACCAGTTGGAAGACTCTCAGCTGTTCATTCTCACCGAACAGGCTGAGCGCAAGGCGCTGCAGCCTCGTTACCATGACCTTCCCCAGGCCGGCAGCTACGGCCTGTTGCTGCAGAACCAATTGAACCTTACTGGCGGCTCTGACAGCGAGCGGTCGGGCCGTTATTACCTTCAGGGCAGCAGCAGCCTGGGGGGCTGGACCCAGATCGCTACCGCGCAACTGGCCAAGACCGGCGCGCCCGGCGCGCCCGTGTACCATTCGATCAACGAGCTGTATACCCAGCGAGAAGTGCAAGGGGCGTTCTTTCGGCTGGGCTATTTCACCCCCGATGCCTTGGGCCTGTACCGGCAACCACGGCAGTTCGGCGGCAGCCCCGACACCACCTTGGGCGTAATGGTCGGCAGCAGCGATAGCCTGGTGGTTGAAACCGCGAGCCCCAGTACCTATCCGGTGTACGTCACCCCTTCTCGGCAGGGCGTGGTAGAGATCTACCGTGACGGGGTGCTGATCAACAGCCAGGCGGTGCAAGCCGGCTTGCAAACCCTGGATACGCGCAAATTGCCAGGTGGGATCTATCCCGTACAGGTACGGGTGGTGGAGGACGGCGCAGTGACGTCGACCACCGAAGAAACCATCTACAAGCCCACCAATTGGCACAACGCCGCGCAGCGCTGGCGCTACAACCTGTATGCAGGCCGCAATGCTCGGCTGGTGAATAACTGGGAAGATGACCGCACACAGCAACCCACCTTCGGGGCCTTGTTCAATTACCTGGCGCACCCCCGTGTGGTGGTTGGGCTGTCGGCGCAGCATATCGACGCAAAGAACCAGTACGGCACTTCGCTGGACTGGAGCCTGACCGACCGCGCCAGCCTTTACGCCAACCTATACCAGACCAGCCAGCACGGCACTGGCCTGGACGTGCAAAGTGTTTACCGTTACGGGAGCGGTAGCCTGGCGTTCAGCCATAGCCGCGCCTGGCTGGATACACGGCGTTCGTATGACTACCTCGACGGGGTGGCAATTCGTCAACGCCGCCACTACATCGGCGCCACGCAGAATAGCGCGCTGTCCCTCAACCAGCGGCTGAGCCTGGACAGCAGCCTCAACGCCCGCATCGCCCATAGTCAGGGCAATGTAAGCGGGGTGGCATTAGACCTGAGTTGGTTGCGCAATGGCACACTGTTTGGCAGCGATGTGAATTGGCGCGTGTCCTTGTTCGACCGGCCCAGCGCCATTACCACCGGCACCCGGCGCAACCGTGGGCTGGAAGTGGGTATCAACCTGGCGTTGGGCGGCGCTGGCAAACATGTGTCCGCCAGTGTTGGGACACGGACCGGCCCCGATGGCAAGCGTGACGTGAACGCGTCGCTGGGTTATCAGCGCCACTATGAAGAGGGCATCCTGCGCAGCTACTCCGCCACCCTGGACGCGGATCGCTACGGGGTAGGGGTGTCGGGGCAAGCCTACCTGCAAACCGAGCAGCTCAGCGGCGACCTGTATGCGCAGCGTTACTCCTACAGTGGTGCGCTCAGCGGTGGCGTTAACCTGGCCAGCACCCTGGCCTTCGGCGGTGGCGAGCTGGCCGCCAGCAGCCGCTACTACGGCAACGAAGCAGCAATGATCGTGGATGTTGATTCCGACCTGCCGAACCTGGCCCTGCGCGCCGACGACCTTGGGGGCGGGTACAGCGGGCAGCTAAAGCCTGGCCGCAACCTGATCCCGATCGGCGCCTACAAGGGCGGTGCGGTGCAGTTCGATTTTGCCAGCGACGATGCTCACGCAGCGCACATCGAGCCCGCATTGGCCACCTACCATCTGAACAAAGGTGCGGTGCGTTACCAAAAGGTGCAGGTGTTCAAGACTGTATCGGTACTGGGCCGCCTGCTCGACCCCCAGGGGCGCCCTCTGCGCGGTGCGCGGGTGCAGAACCATGCAAGCTCTGGCGTAACGGAGGCCGATGGCTTCTTCGTACTTGAAATGAGCGAGGCCACGCCTGTGCTCGAAGTGAGCCATTCAGGCCGCCACGCCTGCACCATCACCCTGGAGCCGCACAAGCACAAACGCGAGAACGACGTGCTGCTTGTCGCTGACCTTACCTGCCTGCCCTCCGCCCCAGCGGTTGCTCGACAGGAGGGGTGAGGTATGCCGGCCGCTTCATCACTCATGCCTAACAACACCAACGTCCAGGGAGGCCCCATGCGGACCCTTATTGTGCTAACGCTGCTCAGCCTGCTTGGGCTGTTACGCCCCCCTATGGCAGTGGCCGCTCAGATCAACATCACAGCGGTTTATTCCCCCGATAAAGCCAACCCTTCACGCAATGAATTCAAGAACACTACGCCAAATGGCGGTTATTGTGCGCTTTACCCTGCCCAGTGCGAGCAGCTCAATCAGTTCAGCGTCAGCCTGCCTATCCGGTTCGCCACTCAAGAGTCGATCATTCCCCAGGTAAACCAGGGCAATGCTCGTCAGGGTGCTTATTTCAGGTTACCGACGGCGTTCCGAACGATCACCGTAACCCATGAAAAAACCGGCGCAACCGCTGAACTGCGCTTTCGTTTTGCAGGTATCGGGGCTGAGTACGCGCTGAACCAAACCATCGTCAATCACGCCAGCGTGTGGCGCCGTACCTGGGTGAATGCCCCGGCACCCTGCAAGAACTCAGGGTCGGGTTGGTATAACCCGACCCGGTACCGTTTTTTCTGGAAAATGCCCGTAGGTATTGGCGCCTGTAGCATGCCGGCCAAGATCGAAGTGGTGCCGTCCTTTACCTACACCAACGTAACGTTTTCCTATGAGTTGATTACGCCGGACCCCTTGAACATGGACATCGGTCGCTACAGCGGCAGCCTGTCGCTAGGCGTGGGGCCGAACCAGGAACTGGACTTCGGCGACCTCACCCTGCCGTCCGACAATACCGTTACGCTCACCTTCGACTTGGCCGTGAACCACTTGCTCAAAGTGGACTTCCCTCCAGGGGCAGACCGCGCCGTGCTGCAACCGGCCGGTGGCTGGCAGGCCTGGCTCAATACCGGTAAAAACCCACCAGCCCTCACGGCCAGCCAACGGTTCAACCTCTCCAGCTCGGGCAAGTTCAGGATGTACCTGGCGTGCGAGTACCCCATCGGCGGCACTTGCGCTATCCAATCCCCTAACGGGACGGCCCAAGTACCCGTGGACATTTCAGTCACCTTGCCGCTAGGGGTTGTGGGGCGCCAGACCAAACAGCCTGTGCAGCGGCAGTTGCTGCTTGAGGGTAGCGCCAACGCACGGGAGTTTCAGAGCGTGCAGGTGCAGTTCGACCGCGCCGCCAGCCTGCATTACGACGTTCCGGCTGACTTCACCGCGAGGATGGCCAGCTACGCCGGGCAAACCTACCGGGGCGTGGCCACGGTCGTGTTCGACGCCAGCTTTTGAGTGTTAATCTTGGCCGGCGCTATCCAAGTGGGTGTCAGCCAAGTATCCAGAGGGGGTCGTGCATGACACGCTATCTGATAGACACAACAACCCTGTTCGACGATGAGTCCTTTGAAATTGCTCCAGTGAATGATCCAGCCGCGGCCGTTTCACTGGGCGCGGCGGCTAGCCGGTGCCTGTCCGCCCTGCTTGAAGCCCAGGGCAGTATCGTGACCAAGAAAGAGCTGCTGTACCAAGGCTGGGAACGCTATGGGCAACAGGTCTCGGGCAACAGCGTCAACCAGTCGGTGGCGCAGATCAGGCGCTGCCTGGCGAGCATCGGGCAGCCACCGGATTGGCTAGTGACGGTGCCACGCATTGGCTACAAGATGGCCGATTGCGTGCCGGTAACTCAGCAAGGCCTTGAGCGCGTCGCCAATCTTCAGCCTCCAACTACGCTGCCTGCCGTGACTGAGGTGCAGCCCCCTTTGCCCCCGGCGAGTGGGCGCCACTGGAGCACCCGCCTAAACCGTTTCGCGGTTTATGACGTATGGCGGCGTTGGCGGGCACCACTGTATGTATGCACCTTCTTGAGCCTGAATGGCGCCATGGCGCTAGGGTGGGATACCTTGCGGGGTGTGTCTCCTCTCACCAGTCAAGTGCCCGCGCTGTACGTACCTGCGGGCAGTGACGGCGCTTCGCGGGTGTTCGTTGGCCCCACTCTGGCAGGAAAACCCGATGTCATTGGCCATCACCTTGCTCAATTGCAGCGTTTTCCGGCAGCGGCGCTGAGCGGGGCCACCCCCTCGCACGTGTATGTCAACGGCACCCTTCGCGATGACGTGTACAGTTATTTTCTTTGCAACGGCCCCGTCGAACGTGCGCAGGCGCGTTGCCTGTCTTACCTGATCGTTGGTGAGCGGGCGCGATGAGGGCAGTGCTGTGCATGGTGAGGGTGGGCTGTTTACTGTTGTTAGCGATCGCGCCCTGGCTGTTTACCTTCGGGCTGGCAACCGAACCTCGCAAGCAGTGGTCCTGCGAAACCGCGTTTGAAGTGCTGCGCGTCTCTTCACTAAACGAGCAGCACCGGGCCGAGGGCCATCTGAGCCAACATTTTCGGTACAACGGGCAAGGCTTGGCACGCTTGAACGGCCGCGTGTTTCTGTACGCGCCAGGCCAGCCTGCCGATGCGTACACCTTCCACCGGGTGTCCGAATTCACCTTTGGCCAGGCCGGGCCGTATGTGAAAAAACGCATCGACAAGGTGGTCAAGGGCATGGGCGATACCCTGCCCGACGATTGGGCACTGGACTACTTTCACGAGCCTACCCACGACTATTACCTGCAGGTCATGCACCTGGGTGGAAAGGCGTATGCCTTGGGGGCCATCAACATGCCGCGGCTGCATTGCGGCGGCTAAGGGCTGTGCCTGTTCAATCGAACAAGGGCAGAGTCACAGGCTCGGCGGTGGGGCCTTCTACGCGCACGGTCAATTCACCCTCCCCAAGGCGTGCCGTAAGCCGTTGGTGAGGCGTGGCCTGGCTTGCCCGGCGGATGGCCTGGCCGCGTTCGTCCAGTAAAATACTGTAGCCGCGGCCAAGAGTGGCCAGGGGGCTGACAATGTTCAATGCCTGGGCCTGTGCCTGTAACCGCTGGCGCTCGGCACGTAAACGCTCCTGCATCACGTTGGGCAACCGCTGGCGAAGCTGGTCGAGGCGCTGCTGCAACAACGCGAGGGCGCGGCCCGGGTGTTGCGCGGCCAGGCGAGCATCCAAGTGAGCAAGGCGCTGGTGACGGTGGTGCATCGCGTTGGTGAACGCGCGGCGCAGGCGCATGTCCAGGTCGTCCAGGCGTTGTGCCTGTTGCCGCAGTTTTTCGCCAGGGTGGCGCAGCCGCCGGGTCAGGCCTTCCACCTGCAAGCGGTCGTGGGCCAGGCGGTGCTGCATGCGCAGTAACAGGCGGCGTTTGAGGCTGGCCAACTGGCGTTGCAGGTCGTTGCTGTCGGGGGCCAGCAACTCAGCAGCGGCAGTAGGGGTAGGGGCCCGCACATCCGCCACGAAGTCACTGATGGATACATCGGTCTCATGGCCCACGGCACTGACCACGGGCGTGATACAGGCGTCTATGGCCCGCGCCACTGCTTCTTCGTTGAAGCACCAGAGGTCTTCCAGGGAGCCACCGCCCCTGGCCAGGATAATGGCATCGAAGCCGTGGCGATCGGCCAGGCCCAGTGCCCGCACAATCTGCCCAATAGCCTCGCGCCCTTGCACGGCGGTAGGAATCACCGTGAGCTTGACCTGCGGCGCGCGACGACGGAAGACACTGATGATGTCGCGGATCACCGCGCCGCCGGGCGACGTAACGATACCGATGCGCCGGGGGTGAGCGGGCAGGGGCTGCTTGCGTTCGGCGCTGAACAGCCTTTCGTTGCCGAGCTTTTCTTTCAAGGCCTCGAAGGCCAGGCGCAAGGCGCCATCGCCGGCGGGCTCTACCGTATCGAGGATCAGTTGGTAATCACCCCGGCCCTCGAACAGCGACACCTTGCCGCGCACTTTCACCGCCAAGCCATCACGCAGGGCCTGGCGTACTCGGGTGGCGTTCTGCCGGAACACGGCGCAGCGCACCTGGGCGCCAGCATCTTTAAGGGTGAAATACAGGTGGCCAGAGGCTGGCCGGGCGAGGTTGGAAATCTCCCCCTCTACCCACACGCTGCTGAACACGTCTTCAAGCAGCACCCGCGCCCGCCCATTGAGCTGGGAAACGGTAAGCACTTGGCGATCCAGGCCAAGCCTGGCAAAGGGGTCGTTATTCATGGGCTGATAATAAAGGCAACCACGGCAGCTGTCGCGGCCGGAAATGCTAGAATCATCGACCGTTCTGTCGTTGTATGGCTCTCGCATGGCTTCGCAAAGTATTCTCGTTCCTCAACTCTCCACCGTGCCGCGGGCTGAAAGCGTCGCCAGCCTGATGCTGCGCTGGCTCGTGCACAAGAATGTAGTGGATGGCCAGCTCACCACCTGCTGCCGCGCCGGCGATGGCATGGGCTACGCCATTGCCGAGGGCGCCCGGCGCGCGGTGCGTTACCCCGAGCGCTTGCCATTCGGTGAAGCGCTCAATGGGTTGAGCGTGATGACCAAGCGCTGCATCTACACCCCGCAGCAGGGCTTCAGACAAGAAGCAGGCTGCCCTCAATGCCAGCGCGAGGTGGGCGAGCCGCTGTTCGAAAGCTTGGAGGAGTGGTACCCCGGCCTGACCGATAACTTTACCTGCCCGCTGTGCGGCTTCGAAGATGACATCAATGGGTTCATCTTCCTGCAGCCGTGCGGCTTTTCCAACGTAGGGTTTATCTTCGAAGGGTGGGGCGAGGCGGAGTTTACCGAAGCCTTTCTGGCAGATTTCGCCGAGCGCCTCGATTGGCCCGTGCGACAGGTGACCGTACGCCTGTAAGCATGCATTGAGCCGGTGGGCATCTACAGGTATAATGGCGCGCTTCCATTTTCCCGCCCGGGAGCCCCCGCGATGCTGCGTATCAGCCAAGAAGCCCTGACTTTCGATGACATTCTTTTGGTCCCCGGTTACTCCGAGGTCCTGCCGAACGAAGTCAGCCTCAAGACCCGTTTGACCCGTGGCATCGAGCTCAACATACCCCTGGTGTCCGCTGCCATGGACACCGTGACCGAAGCCCGCCTGGCCATCGCCATGGCACAGGAAGGCGGCATCGGCATCATTCACAAGAACATGACCGTCGAACAACAGGCCGCGGAAGTTCGCAAGGTCAAAAAGTTCGAGGCCGGTGTGGTGAAAGACCCTATCACCATCGAGGCGGATGCCACGGTGCGTGACCTGTTCGAGCTTACCCGCCTGCATAATATTTCCGGCGTACCCGTGCTGCACAACGGGGACCTGGTGGGCATCGTCACGTCCCGCGACGTGCGCTTCGAAAACCGCCTGGACATCGCCGTACGTGATGTCATGACCCCGCGTGAGCGGCTGGTCACTGTGCGCGAAGGCGCCACCAAGGAAGAAGTTCGGCAGCTGCTGCACAAGCACCGTCTGGAGAAAGTCCTGATCGTGGATGCGGAGTTCCAGCTCAAGGGCATGATGACCGTCAAGGACATCGAAAAAGCCAAGGCCTACCCGCTGGCCAGCAAAGACGACCAAGGCCGCTTGCGCGTTGGCGCTGCGGTCGGTACGGGCAAGGACACCGGCGAGCGCGTCACGGCCCTGGTGGCCGCTGGCGTAGACGTCGTAGTGGTCGACACCGCCCACGGTCACTCCAAAGGCGTAATCGACCGCGTGCGCTGGGTCAAACAAAACTTCCCACAGGTGCAGGTGATTGGCGGCAACATCGCCACCGGCGCCGCTGCCCTGGCCCTGGTAGAGGCGGGCGCCGACGGCGTGAAGGTCGGTATCGGCCCAGGCTCCATCTGCACCACCCGTATCGTGGCCGGTGTTGGCGTACCGCAGATCAGCGCCGTCGCCAACGTAGCCGAAGCGCTTAAAAACACCGACGTTCCGCTAATTGCCGACGGCGGTATCCGCTTCTCCGGGGACTTGTCCAAGGCCATCGTGGCGGGCGCCTATTGCGTGATGATGGGTTCGATGTTCGCAGGTACCGAAGAAGCGCCGGGCGAAATCGAACTGTTCCAGGGGCGTTCCTATAAAGCCTACCGGGGCATGGGGTCGCTGGGAGCCATGGCACAAGCCCAGGGCTCGTCGGACCGCTACTTCCAGGATTCCTCCGAAGGCGCCGAGAAGCTCGTGCCCGAAGGCATCGAGGGCCGCGTGCCCTACAAAGGCGTGTTGTCCGCGATCATCCACCAGTTGATGGGTGGGCTGCGTTCGTCCATGGGCTACACCGGCAGCGCCAATATTCACGAGATGCGCACCAAGCCCGAATTCGTGCGCATCACCGGCGCTGGCATGGCCGAATCCCATGTTCACGACGTGCAGATCACCAAGGAAGCACCTAACTACCGCGTAGGTTGATAGGCAAGCGTTCACTGAGCGGGGCTGTTGAGACACAGCCCCGTTTTTATTTTTTGTTCTCGAGAGAATGAGTCATGGCCCTCGATATTCATGCCCACCGTATCCTGATCCTCGATTTCGGTTCGCAGTACACCCAGCTTATCGCTCGCCGCGTGCGCGAAATCGGCGTGTATTGCGAGTTGCACCCGTTCGACATGAGCGATGAGGCGATCCGCGACTTCGCCCCACGCGGGATCATCCTCGCCGGTGGCCCGGAATCCGTTCACATGGCCAACAGCCCCCGCGCGCCGCAGGCCGTGTTCGACCTGGGCGTACCGCTGTTCGGCATCTGCTACGGCATGCAAACCATGGCCGAGCAGTTAGGCGGCCGGGTAGAGGGCTCCAGCCTGCGTGAATTTGGCTACGCCCGCGTGGACGTGGTCGGCAAAAGCCGCCTGCTCAGCGGGATCGAGGACCACATCGACGCCGATGGCATGCTGGGCCTGGATGTGTGGATGAGCCACGGCGACAAGGTCACTGAAATCCCATCGAGCTTCCATGTGCTGGCCAGCACCCCAAGCTGCCCCATCGCTGGCATGGCTGACGACGAGCGCGGTTACTACGGCGTGCAGTTCCATCCAGAAGTCACCCATACCAAGCAAGGCGGCCGCATCCTGTCGCGCTTCGTGCTGGATATCTGCGGCTGCGAAGCCCTATGGACCCCTTCGCGCATCGCCGACGATGCCATCGAGCAGGTACGCGCCCAAGTCGGCGACGCCAACGTATTGCTGGGCCTCTCCGGTGGTGTGGATTCCTCCGTGGTCGCCGCGCTATTGCACAAGGCCATTGGCGACCAGCTCACCTGCGTGTTCGTAGACAACGGCCTGCTGCGCCTGCACGAAGGCGAGCAAGTGATGGCTATGTTCGCCGAGAATATGGGCGTAAAAGTGATCCGCGCCAACGCCGAGGAGCAGTTCCTGGGCAACCTGGCCGGTGAAGCAGACCCAGAGAAAAAGCGCAAAATCATCGGGCGCACCTTCATTGACGTGTTCGACGCCCAGGCCAGCCAGCTGCATAACATCCAATTCCTGGCCCAAGGCACCATCTACCCTGACGTGATCGAGTCGGCCGGCGCCAAGAGCGGCAAGGCTCACGTGATCAAGTCGCACCACAACGTGGGTGGCCTGCCAGAGGAAATGAACCTAAAGCTGGTAGAGCCCCTGCGCGAGCTGTTCAAGGACGAAGTCCGCCGCCTCGGCCTGGAGCTGGGCCTGCCCTACGACATGGTCTACCGCCACCCCTTCCCTGGCCCAGGCCTGGGGGTGCGCATCCTCGGTGAAGTGAAGAAGGAATACGCCGACCTGCTGCGCCAGGCCGACCACATCTTCATCGAAGAGCTGCGCAACGCTGACTGGTACCACAAGGTGAGCCAGGCGTTCGTGGTGTTCCAGCCAGTCAAATCCGTGGGCGTGGTCGGCGACGGCCGCCGTTACGCTTGGGTTGTGGCGCTGCGTGCGGTAGAAACCATCGACTTCATGACCGCCCGCTGGGCGCACCTTCCGTATGAGCTGCTAGAGAAAGTCAGCGGCCGCATCATCAACGAGATCGAAGGCATCTCGCGGGTGACGTACGACGTGAGCAGCAAGCCGCCGGCTACGATTGAGTGGGAATGATTGGACGTCCGGCATTGTCCGGCACGATCTAGCAAGAAATGCCCTGGAGCCCGCGTAATTGCGGGCTTTTGGCTTTTTTGGGCTGGCAAATTCTGGCAGCTTTGTGCATCGCCAAGCACCGTGTTTGTATGGCATGGTACGGGGCATTGACTGAGCCAAATGCCATGTTCGGTGCTCGATACCATGTCGCCCTAGTAGGGCAGGGCATGGTATCAAATCTCATCATCAGCCCGGTTTCATTGGGTTTTATCGTGGTGCATGAGTGCTTTTCTGAGCATGGTATTTTTTCAATGGAATCCGTAACTGCCATGCTGACCGATACCAAGCTGCGTAACCTCAAACCGCAAGAAAAACTCTACAAGGTGAACGACCGTGACGGGCTGTACGTGGCCGTCACTGCTGCCGGTTCCATCTCCTTTCGTTACAACTACTCAATCAATGGCCGTCAGGAGACCATCACGTTCGGTCGTTATGGCGTGGGTGGCATCACACTTGCGGAAGCCAGAGAGCGCTTGGGCGAGGCTAAAAAGATGGTTTCGGCGGGTAAGTCACCTGCCAAAGAGAAAGCCCGTGCCAAGGCACGCATCAAAGGGGCAGAGACGTTTGATGCGTGGGCGGAGAAATGGCTGCGTGGGTATCAGATGGCTGACTCGACGCGTGACATGCGCCGATCGGTTTACGAGCGCGAGCTAAAGCCGCACTTCGGTAATCAGAAACTGGTGGAAATCAATCATGAGGATCTGCGTACCCTGACAGATGCAATTGTGGAGCGTGGAGCTCCAGCCACGGCCGTGCACTCCCGCGAGATTGTGATGCAGGTGTTCCGATGGGCGATAGAGCGTGGCCAGAAGGTTGAGAATCCGGCCGATCTGGTGCGTCCTGCAAGCATCGCTAAATTCGAGCCACGCGATCGCGCTTTAGGGCCTGACGAAATCGCGTTGATGTATCAGTACCTGGACCGCATCGGCACTGCCTCATCCGTGAGAGTCGCCGCTAAGCTGCTGTTGCTGACCATGGTTCGCAAAAGTGAATTGACCAACGCTACCTGGAACGAAATCAATTTCAGCGAAGCCCTGTGGACTATTCCGAAAGAGCGGATGAAGCGGCGCAATCCCCATTTGGTGTTCTTATCTCAGCAGGCGCTGGATTTCTTCATTGCTCTGAAGACGTTTGCCGGTGGTTCGGATTACGTCTTTCCCTCTCGGTACGATTCTGATTTGCCGATGAGTACCGCGACGATCAATCAGGTGCTGACGTTGACCTACCGGCTTGCGCAGAAAGAAGGGCAGCCGTTGAGCAAGTTCGGACCGCATGATTTGAGGCGCACAGCGAGCACGCTGCTGCATGAGGCGGGTTACAACTCAGATTGGATTGAGAAGTGCCTTGCGCACGAGCAGAAGGGCGTACGGGCCGTTTACAACAAGGCTGAATACCGCGATCAGCGTCGGGCGATGTTGCAGGATTGGGCGGATATGATTGACGAGTGGACGCTCAAACGACCACGTCCAAGCAATGGCGGAAAAAAATGAAACTAGAGCTTTGAGCTTTCATGGTGATGCCTGCTTTCCAGACCGTCGCTTGATGGCCGCAGAAACAGCTTGGCGTGATACGCCAAGCTGCCGGGCGATTTCAGCCTGACTTGTAATTCCTTGCATCAACAGATCATCTATCGTGCTAGTTGGTGACTTCAGTGCTTGGAGAAGGCGGTATGCCTCTTTTCTGACCTCGGCATGGGTCTCGATATCCCAGCTTGGAAGGAAAGCAGCTTCTTGAGACCAGATTTTTGCAATCAAATCCTCATAATCCAGCACGAACCTCCTATCGCGTTGGTAAGCGCGGCGTGCCTCATCGCTACGTCGCGGATTGTGGGCCTCACAATAGAGTTTGCTCGGTTTAGCTGACCCCTCTGGTTGGCCGGGTAGGGCCGCAGGCCTTAGTAATTCACCGTGTTGCGCCCAAGTAGAAACGAGCATTCGGCGCTCCACATGCTCACGAAATGCTGCTATCGAAAAGTCCCTGCGCAATTCCTGAATGTCACAGTACTTCGACAACATTCGAGGGGGCTCATACCTGCCGAACTCCCCATTCAATGCCCGTTCGTATCGATCCACCAAGGCATCGGCTTTTTTCTGAGCTTCGGTGCGAACAGACTCCGTTAATGGAACTGCTTTGATATTCCCGCGCTTTAGGCGCTTGAAGACTTTCGGCGCCGCGATGCTGATCACATATTCGGTGGAGCGCCAACATAGCTCGCAGAAGCACCACTCGTATTGGTTACTCAACTTGGCCCGGATGCGATCCGACGATGTGTCGCTCTCTCTAACCAGCATTTGCAAAAGCGGGTCGTAGGTGCTCGACGTTTTTAAGTGTTTTCCCATCATCCGATGATAGCTCTGATTGACAACCAAATTCTAACTTTTTTGCGCCCTGGTTCTGGCGCTCGAAGGCATTGTCAAGCATCTGACAACTTCGAAGGAAAGCGACCCCATGGAGACCAAACCAAAGAGCAAGACACTCATCAACCGTAAGAAATTGCATGCGATGATCCCGCTAGCAGAGCGCACGATCTACAACATGGAGCAGCGGGGAGAATTCCCGCGCCGTATTGCGTTAACCAGTCGAAATGTCGCTTGGGATTTGGCTGAAGTCGAAGAATGGATTGATGCGTGCAAGGCTTCTGGCCCAGCTCCCAGACCCGGAATTGGAGCCTGAATAGTGTGGGTCGGGCCCGACTCAGGGCCCATGCCGCAGCCGCATGTGCGAACTTCCCGCGCTCAACTTCAACGTTCACAGCTTGCGCTGTTCAGCTCTCAGGACGAGGCGCAGATGTACCATGACAGCAACAGGAGCGGGTTCTTCTCGCTACTGGTTGACGTTCGTGGCGAAAAGCGTCAATCGTCCCACCGGCTCGCGGATATGCCCACCATACTCAATCTGGTGGACAACACTCGCGATACTTGGATGTCTCAGGCCGAATTCATCCGCCCCAATCGCCGGGTAGTGAACCTCGCTCGCCTGGGGTTGTTGTTCACCGATCTTGATACCTACCGCATACCCGCGCTGGCAGGCCGCACGCCTGACCAACTGGCGGCATCGGTGCTCTATTTCTGCGCGGAAGATGGTCTACCTGCACCGTCTGTGCTGATCTACAGCGGCCGGGGCATCCAAGCGAAATGGCTACTCGATGGCACTATCCCGCGTCAGGCTTTGCCACGCTGGAATGCGTGCCAGCGCTACCTAGTGGATCGCCTCGCACATGTCGGTGCCGATCCGATGGCCAAAGATGCAAGCCGCGTTCTACGGACCATCGAGACAGTCAACAGCAAGAGCGGTGAAGTCTGCCGCGTTGTTCACGTCACGAACGACACCGACGGGCAGCCCGTCCGCTATAACTTCGAGTATCTAGCTGATGTCCTGCTACCAACCGCTCGCTGGACAATCGAGCAGCAACGGCAGGAGCAGACAGAGCGGGCCAAGCGCAAATCCAGGCGTTTCCTTTTGGTGCCCGGTGGCAAGACTGACAATCTACACGGATTCTCAGGCCGCAAGCTCGCGTGGGACCGCCTCGAAGACCTGCGCAAGCTCGCTGAGCTGCGCGGTGGTGTCAGCGAAGGCAGCCGGATGAAACACCTGTTTTGGCGCTTGAACTTCCTGTTGTTGTCCGGTGCAACCAACAGCAAACAGATGTATCACGAAGCCTCAGCGCTGGCCCGTGAGCTAGATCCGCAATGGAATAGCCGCTCCAAAGAGCTGATGACCTTGTTCAGCAAGGCCAAAGCTTACGAATCCGGCGAGCGGGTCAACTTCGGAGGCAGGGACTATCCATCGCTATACACGCCCAAGAACGATACCCTCATAAACCTGTTTGGAATCACTACGGATGAGCAACGGCAGCTCAAGACGATCATCAGTTCGGAGATGGCCCGAGAGCGTGATAGGAAGCGCCACGAGATCCGTAGGCGCGCCGCCGGAGCCAGAGACCGAGAAACCTACCTCGAAGCGGCTAACGCCAAGTTGGTAAAGGCGCAAGCCCTCAGAGCTGAAGGTTTGAGCGTGCGAGCCATCGCCAAGCAAATGGGCGTATCAGTTATGGCTGTGTCGAGGTACATAAACACCCCATAAAATCAGTGTACCAAGTCCGTCCGTATTACTAATGGCGAAGCCTCCGGGCATTTGGATGGTCGCTTGTTTTCGCTGAGTTAGAGGGCGTCGGGTCATTGGTCTGCACCTGAGCATCAGTACGCATTGCCACTGTTCTAACGCCTGCATCGAATTGACCGGCAAGCTGAACGGAGTTGATCGAGGCAGAATGGGTCAATTACTGATTCTACAAACCTCAACCTGGTAGCCCATTGCACCGAGCCTTTGGGCGAACTGCCGGAAGTTAACCTTTGAGAAAAATGGTACGTGCAAGGTCTCGTTGGGTTGCATGATAGCGAAAACGATTCTGTTGCGCGGTTGTGTGACAGGATTGAAGGAAAACTGGAAACTACCCAATTCCGCCAGATAGCCGTTCACCTGAGTAACAACGTCTGGGGCATTGATAAGGGCTTCAGCGGACACATAGGCCTGGGAAAAGAGATGGCTCAGCACGCTCGACGATGAGTACTTCTTGACGTGGATGATGTGGTGATCCGGCGTCAGCAGGTCACAAAATTCGAATGGGCCGCCAGCGCCCATCAACCTCACTAATTTCTGGTCCATCAGATAGAAGTTTATGTTATCTGCGATGCGTCTTAGGTAAGCGCCCTCGTGGTCGGTGCCATACGGAGGAAACACAAGGTTGCATGGAACTGCAGCGTCAAAGAAGCGATTCACTTGCTCAGTGTAATCGCGGTCTATCTGGTACCAATCACCCTCGCTGAGCAAATAGATTTTTCCCTCGTGCTCGATCTCCGCCTCAAGGCACGTATACAGAGGCCACGCGGCAATACGGTGCTCATCTGCCCCGTAAAGGTAGATACATTCGGATGCCAGTGCCTGGCGGGAGATACCCCGCAGAAGGTGCTTGGCGAGCAGCGCCTGCCGCAGATCTAGGTCGAATGCGATCGTCGGGCCGTTGCGAGATCGAGCGCTGTGTTTCACATAGCCGAAGCCGCTTATGTCATTGCCAAGTAGCTCGGGTGGCGCCGCACGGACGCTGTCGAACTGCTCTTGATTTATCGCAACCACTAAAAGCCCATCCAGTTGGCCCATGAGTGCGGAGTCGCGTACTGGGACGATGAAGTCCATCCAAGGGTATTTTTCCTTGCAATGCTCGTCTTCGTACGCCGTCAATAGTCGAAGCGCGATTTCCGGGAGGTCTTCGAGGCTTACATCGGAATGCAACGCCAATGAGTCCGAACCGCTAACGTACTCATCCTCATCCTGATCGCTCTGCACGATGCCGGTTAGCGATTTCAAGATCTCCGAGTCGAACTTGAAATCGAACTCCGAAATCGATAGCAGCCTCGATGACTGAGCCTTTGAGCGCAGGGGCGTGCGATCAATATTAGACTTTTCCACGGATTTGATCAGTAGTGGATCAGTCAAACTGAGCGCCGTGCGCAGCCCGAAATAACGCTCAATGGCTAGCTGATTGATCATGTGTCTGGCGTGGCCAAAAGTGAAGCAAAAGACCCTGCCATGGACTGCCAGGACGAGGAGCGCTTTAAGTGATCTGCCGGTAAGATCGAGACCAGCCACCTCTGGGATAGCACTGAATAGCTGCGTCCATTTAGGATGAGAAGGATTTTTCTGGTAGTAAAAGAGGCAATCAGCATCGCCCAACGAAAAAGCGATAGGTCGCAAGTTGACCTCATCGGAAAGAGCGTTTTGGGCGGTTAGCCCGTCTTTGAGCAGGAACACGTTGATGGTGATCTTCACATGTCACTCCTTGACCTTTCGCTTTGATGTTAAATTGGCATCTGCCTCTCTTTCCGTCAAGACACGGACGATGTGGGTAGCGTCAGCACTGCTGCTTTTGAAATCTAGAAGTCCGCAGGGACCAGCGTCACCTTTGTCGTACTCTTCACTTGGTGATGTCGCGCTAGCTATTCTAGCTAGGTAGGGACCTACAGGAAGCTCAGAAGCTTTTTACCCGAATGACAAGAAACTCGACGTGGCTTGTCACCCAATCAAAGTTTATTCTCGAGCCATTATGATTATTAATAACTTTATAGAGCTTCATAAAGCTTTTGAAAAATACAAGAATAATAGCGCTTGGATATTCAGGGGGCACGCTGATCCTTCGTGGGAGCTAAAACCTAAGTCTGGGCGTTTACCATATTCAAAATCAAATGAACAAAATATCTTCAAGGCTTGGGTACGTCGCGCAAATGAATTCATAAAAGAGAGACCTGAGAGCGAGTGGGAATGGCTTGCAATTGCTCAGCACCATGGTCTAGCGACTAGGCTGTTGGACTGGAGCTATAATCCTTTGGTAGCTGCATTTTTCGCGGTATCAGAAGGAGCTCCGGATCGAGATGCAAAAATATTCTGCTATAAGTGTCTATGGGAGTTTGATAGCAAAAAAACCAAAAGCCCATTCGATGTTAAAAGTGCGGGGAAATTCAAGCCAACTGGGGTTGTTCCTCGAATAATTAGGCAGGGCGGAGTTTTTACAGTGAGTCCAGACCCTAAAAAAGCCATTGATGAACTAATGCGCGAAAATGAAGAGCTTGAAATAATCACCATATCAAAGGAGTACAGAAAAACGCTCCTTGAAGACCTGAATTTTTATGGAATTAATATTTCTTCGATATATCCGGATCTTGATGGGCTTTCAGCTCATGTGAATTGGATTGTTGAGAACAATATCTACAATCTTGCTCCTGAAAAAGCGTAGCTATACGGGTAGGTCGTTTGCTTCGAATATTGGGACTGGCTTTCGCGTACCTTTAGCCAAACGCTATGAGGTTATGCAGAGGGTCGATTTCTGCCGGTTGCGTGACTGAGACAGGTCCGTGCGTATTACTGATGGCGGATCCCTCCGCACCATTACTGCTCTTCGTCCGCATTGATGGTTGAAGGTGGTAAACGATCCGTTCAGAAATGGGCATAAGAGAAGAGCGTAACTTCGGAAAAACAAAACCCCGCGCTCGGGCGGGGTTGTTATTGATAGCTCAGCAATCGGCAATCAGCGACTGCCGCGACGCTCTCGTTTCTGCGCTTCCTGAGCCGCTTGGATGGCCATCAACACTTGCCGGTTAAGAACGGCGCTACTCTTACTGCCCAGCAGAGGCAAACGATTCATGGTCTGCATCCCCGCAAACACACGGTAGGAAGCCGACAAGGCAAGCGGGCTTACTCGAAGCTGCAAGGCCGTATATTGATGATCCAGCCTATCGAGCTGCGGCCCATAGCCCTTGCTACGCAGCCACCTGCCGAGCGCCCACATGCCGACTGCGAGCGTCGAGGCTAATACTACGAATCCAGCGAATATCAGAACGTCCATCATGGTTATTTCTCCGATTGATCGTTGTTCGAGGTCACGCCCGGCACCTTGAGTGAGGCGAGGCGTCCAGGAGTAGAGTTAGTTTCCGAGGCCGGACGGATGACGTTAGGCTCTGCTTGTGAAGCTTCTGCGGCCGATTCTGCTTCATTGGCTGGAGTGGTCGAGTAGGTATCGTCGGGAACTGGTTGCGGAGATCCTGCACCAAGAGACAAGGCGTGCGCATTTTCCATACCTGGCACTGCTATCGAGGCCATCACGCCGAGCATTTTTGCGCCACCGTCGGCCGCTTGGGAAAGCGCGCTGCCGGAGCTGACAACTCCCCCTTTTGGTGTCGTCGGCTGGTCTTTGTCGTCGTTCCCCTGCGCGGCCTTTCCGGCCTGCTTGGCGGCCTGTTGTACGCCGCTGCTTGGCAAGGACGGAGCGGCCGACGCCTGCCGGGCAGGATTGGCTGAGCTGCCGCCGACCTTTGCGCCTGCGGAACTGGCACCCTGGGCCGCTGCGCCGCCGGTGCTGGCACCCACGCCGGAGGACGCCGCTGCACCCATAGACGACGCGGCACCACCTGCGGAGCTGGCACCGGCAAAGCTGGAGTTAATCGCCCCCGCCAGTCCACCGGCACCCGCCGCCCCAGCCCCGGCTGCGCTACCAGTACCGGCAGCTCCGAGGGCGGCAGCAGGAGCCGCGGCCCCGGCTGTGGCAATGGCGGCCGCCGCAGCCGCCGCCCCGGCAGCACCGGCCACTGCCATCCCGCCAATGGCCGAGCCGCCGCCCATTGACGTGCCACTAATCATGGCACCGATCAGGTCAGGAATTGTTTTCGTGAGGTAACAGCACACCAAGGCCAAACCGACCATCGTCATCAATGACGCTTCGTCATTGGTGTAGGCGGCCAACCACTGCTTTGCCGACTGTATGATCAGGCCGACAATCAGGGTTAGTACAAATAGCTTGGCGCCAATCGCAACGGTGAAGCGCATCGGCGCAATTGCAAAATCCCGCGTCCATTGCGAACCGCCAAAGCCGATGAACAGCACGGAAGCATTGATGATGATGTAAGACTCTACGAGCGTGACAAACATGAATGCAGCGATGAAGGCGAAACATGCCAACACAAGGATTGCGCATACAGCGATCAGCAGTCCCTTGGCTGGAGAAAACACTGAAATGCCCTCCACCATGGTGCGGCCAAAATCCAGCGCAACTGCCAGCATATCGCCGGGTTCTAATGCACGCCCGAGGCCGCTCGCCGATGCCGCCGCATCACGGAAGCTATCGACAATGGCCGTCGACCATTCCACCGAGTACTTCATGACTGCAAGGAAGAAACCGATCACCAGAATGAAGCGCAGCAGCTCGCCGACAATCTCGCCGAAATCGGCTTGCTTCATGACCAGAGGCATGAACGTCCAGATGAACTGGATCGAGGCCAGCAGCCAGAACAGTCTGATCGCATAGTCATACAGCTTCCCTGACCACTGGTGCGACTGTTGCAGAACGAGGTCGAGTAGACCCTGAATCGATGTATCGGCATGGGAGAGGTCGGTCGCCGCCACAGCATCTCCGCCCACGAACACACCAGCCAAGGTGAGGAACAACAATAGACGAGGATCCATAGCTAGTACCCCTTCACGCCGCCGCGAGTATTCGGGCGCGCCTCAAATGAGAGATCAGCGTCACGCTGTTGCCGTTGTTGCTCAGCCACGGCAGTACATTCGCTATTGCTTTGAACCATCACGGTGACCATGGAACCGGCCAGTACTGACCCGGCGCACATCAACGCGATGAGCCATCTCGAAATAGTCATTCTCAGTACTCCTTCACGCCGCCGCGTGTGTTTTTGCGCGCTTCAAACTGCTGTTCAGCGGCTTCGCTAGCGGCCTTCCGGTCGCCTTGCTGAGCCATGTAGTTGCCCTGCATGTTGATTTGGGTGGCCATCAGATCGCGCAGTTTTTGGAGTTGCTGCACATTCTGGGAGGCGATTTCGTTGCCCGCCTGTATAGCTTGCATGCGGCCTACGGCTGACTGCGAACGGGCCACCATGCGATCAAGCTGGATGTCTTCAGACTCGAACTTGCTGGTATTGAGGTTTGCCGCCTCGAGTGCCGTCTTTACGTTGTTGCTGCCTTGTTCCGACCACTTCTGATAGCGCTCATGAGCTGGTACTTCTGCTGAGTTCGCGGCTTGATTTAGGTAGGACTGAAAGCCGGGGAAAGCGGTGTTGAACTGAGAGTCCATATTCTGGATCTGGCGGCCTAGGGACTGCGAACGGGTGTAAAGGTTGGCCACGTTTTTAAGATCGGCCGCGATGCTGCCAAACATGGTGCTTGGCAAGCCCGTGCCTTGGGTGACCATATTCTGATACTGCTGAATCTGCGTCTGAAGCTGCTCTGCAGTGTTCAGCGCCGTGTTGACTGCCTCGGTGTACTCAAACATCTGTTGATAGAACGTCGAGCAGTTTGAGCAGTAGATGGCATATGCGGGGGGTGGTGCCAGGTAGAGACCCACACTAAGGCTTGTGCTTTTCATTGCTAAAACAAGGGCAGTACGTATTCTCGATTTTCGAGCCGATGAAATCTGCGATTTCAGCAATTCCGTATTCATGCCGAACACCTCGTTTTGTCATGGTTCGAGGTCTGATTATTGGCTGATATGGTGTGGTTTGGAACATGCGGATAAATATCTATCCGCATAGAAATCAATGACTTGCGGGCGCTGGCTGGGTGAGATTGACACGTAGCAACCTGATTTTGCTGACATTTTCTTTAGGCATGGACCTGTCTGTCTTTCCAGCGGGATGTGTTTTTACGGCCAAAAAAAAGCCCACCGAAGTGGGCTTTTGATGAAATGGCATAGCGCATTAGTGGGCTGAGTAATAGGGGTTCTGGGTCCTATAGTGACCACGTTCCGTTTCAGGGATGTGTAGCGTTTCTAGGTGCCAGTTTTCGAGCGAGGAAGCCAACTCTGCCGCAATGCGTTGGGCTTCTCTAACGGCTTTACTAGGTCGCCCGCTGGCTTGACCGAGGTAGGCTTGCAGTTCGTTGAGTTGGTTGGCCAATGAGCTGATGCGGTGAGCGGTTTTCATGATCAATCCCCCTTTCTGATCCTTTCTACAATATTGTCGAATTCTTCCCGAATCTGATCGTCTGTAATTTCAAGATTAACCAATCCTGATTTGATTGCAATTCTTCCAATTCTTTCAGCCGCCTCATTATCCAATTTCGCCAATCTTGCTTTAGCTGTTTCCAGCTCTGAAAGGGCGTCAGAACGGCGTTCTGCTAGAGTTTTTCGAGCCATGGGTTCACCTTTTTTAATGAGGTAAATTTAGACAGACTGAAAAGTTCTACCTCATTTTCTCGCCCAAATTAAAGGGGATACGCGGCCTCGATGTTTCGTGGAGCGTCAGATCAGGTCGTCCCGAGTGTTTCCACTATTTGGGTTGTGGTCGAATCCCGCACGTTTTGAGCCGGGTTTGGAAGGCGGTGTGGCGCTGTGCTCCGGCTGTCCTCTTACGACTCCTGTCGGGGCTGGTGAGAGGCTTTGCGATGTGGATTGCCCAGAGCCTTTCGTTTGGTGCCCATCGTCTTTTTCCTTTCGTACATACCTGCCGACGTATTTGGTGAATTGCGGGTAGCCAATGCCAAGCTGTTCAGCGTAATCGTCATAGATCGCACGTAGCGGATGCCCTGCATCTATCAGCTTACGAAAGTCATCAAGCCTGGCCAGAAAGGCAACTCGCCCTGCGCCGCGATAGACCTTTTTCGGCCCGTCTGTCATTTGGCGTCTCCTGTTTATGTGGTCGCACTAGTGGTCAGTATTTGCTTAAAGCAACTCAAGGAAATTCTAGGAAATTAAAGGAGATTTTTCATCTTTGTAACGCAATTTAACGCAACTCAAAGAGATTTAGGGCAATTCTGGGTCAGGAATGACCGAAAGTGCGGTAAGGCGAACCTAAGGCGGGCAAGTTGCCTAGAATTGCAGAAGATCAGACGGCAAGATGTGTGTTGTGGGTCCACAGGCTTCGCCTGTTCCCCCCAACACCGCCCCTTACTCACCTTCGGTTCGACGGCATCTTGCTCTGCGAGGCTTACCGTCGCTGCCGCGACCAGATATGAAAGCCCGAGCGGCACCAAAGGAAAGGCGAGCTGCTGCGCCACCTGACTGTCGCTGCGGCAAGAGCGAGAGACGAATGGCAGAGAAGAAAAAGACGACTTACGGCACCCGGCCCCGGAACGAATACATCAAGGTATTCGTGACCGAGGACGAGCGCGCCGAGCTGGTAGAGCGTGCCGCGCAAGCGGGCATGTCTCAGTCCGCGTTCCTGCGGGCGGTTGGGTTGAATGAGCCGATCCGTTCGGTTGTTGACCTGAAAGCTGTGGCCGACTTGGCCAAGGTCAATGGCGACCTCGGGCGGGTTGCTGGACTGCTGAAACTTTGGCTTGCAGAGAGGCGCGGACAAGGCGCAAGTCCGATGGACGTGGAGGCGGTGATGAATGACTTTCGGAAATTACAGAGTGAGGTGCTTTCCATCATGTCACGCGTCATAAGATGACTACTGAACGTGTGTCATCTGATGTAAAGCTAAGTTCAGCCTCGCACAGTTCATGCCGTATCGGTGCGGCCAACCGAACGCCTGATGTTGGATTGATAGGCGGCAAGCCAACGCATCGAAGGATCGTTCTTTAGCATGTTGCAGCACCGACGGAAGCACTGGTTGGCTGCAAGGTTTATGTCGAGGCACTCAGTGCTGTGCCTCGAGTCATCGGTGATGGAACTGATAAGGCGGGTGACGGCTGTGGTTAAGGAGAATCGAGAGGATTTCAGGGCAAAATTTACGGTGGTTGAAGCTCGAGCGTGGGGGAGGACGCACGAATGGTTGTCTTGCACCGCTTGGTGTTGGAGATCGAGAAGCAAATCATGAGATTTGGTATAGACTTGGATTGCACAATCCAAATTGCGAGTCGGTGTGCGTTGTCGAGGCTCAAATGAAGAAACAACATAGGAAAGATCGGGGTCACGATGAAGTTATGGCGGAGGCGTTTGGCTCTGATCCAGAATACGCGGCCAAACTTGCTGAGGAAGTTTTGCGAGATGGCGAACAAGGAGAGATTGACATTCTGCGTAGACAAATCGCAATAATTCCAAAAAAATATAAAGAAAAATGATTTTAGTATCGCTTTGTCAATAGTTTGCTTAAGGGGGAAACATGGCAGTTCCTGCACACCATAGGGGTCGCAACGCATATCATTTCACATCGATACAGAACCTCGAATCAATAATTGATCATGGTATCTTTTCGACTAATCAGAAAATTGCTCGAGGCATTCTACACGTTAATGTCGCTGAGGAAGGAATACAGAGGCGTCGTGCGCTGATGCAAGTGCCTGGGACCAACGGGCGGTGTGTTCATGATTATGTACCATTCTATTTCGCAAAGAAAACACCTATGCAACAGGCGGTACTGTATAGAAAGAATGTAGATCAGCAATTTATTATTTACCTTTCCGTTTCAGTTTTACTGATGGAGACAAAACCTGGGGTCTATTACACAAGTGCATCCGCAAATACGGAAATTCCCCCAGCTTTTTTTTCTGGAAATTATCAGTCTGATCAGCTCGATCAATTAGATTGGCCAACTATCGATAACGGTCGGTGGGGATATGACGACGATGATCAGAAACACCGTAAAATGGCGGAGCTTTTGTTACCAGATCATGTTCCATTGTGTGAAATTAATCAGATAGTTACGTTTAACCGCAGCATATCTGACTGTGTGAGGCAAATTTTTCAGAGCAAGGGGGTTGCTCCGCCGAACGTAGTTGAGGCGGGAGGGGAGCATTATTATCTAGAGCCTGGGAATTGGAATGCTTCTTTGGTTACAGGGCCTTTTTTTCTGAAGCGTTTTGTAGATGAGGCTGTTTCTCATGTGATCTCTTTTCAGCGTCAGGTGGTGTCGAAATTCCTGACCTTAAGTGACGCCTTGCGTGCTATTCGCGTTAACTTCGCGGCTATCAGAGAACTAGATGATATCGATGGTCTAGGTGCGAACTACGGGCCACACAGCGAAGATGTTGGCGCTCATTCTCGACGTGTTGCGAGTCTGGTGTTGAACTCACCTGAATATATTCAGTTGGACCCTATCCATCGTGAAGTCTTGGAGCTCTCTGCTTACCTTCACGATATAGGTAAAGGTCCGAAAACACGCTGGCCTAATAGCTTTATGAATAAGGCAGATGGGGAACATCCCAAAAAATCCCTACCCATGTTGAAGAGGATTTTGATAGAGGATTTGCCTATCCTGCCGCCAGACATAGTTCGAAAAATTGTAATGCTGGTGACCTATGATGACCTACTGGGTGAGATCGTTGCTAAAGGTCGGGACAAAAGTCAGTTGTTCGATATAATTACTTGTCCTGAAGATATCACTATGTTGGTGGCCTTGAGTAAGGCTGATATTGGTGCACTAAATCAATATTGGTTGATGCAAGTCTCTGCTGGAATCGACACCCTCAGAGCTGAAGCGCTCCAAAAATTGCAAGGTAATATTTGATGATAGAGTTTGTTTCCGGAGATTTTTTCGATTTTGATGCGGATATCATGATCAATACAGTCAACTGTGTTGGTGTGATGGGCGCAGGTGTGGCGCTCGCATTTAAGAAAAGATTTCCTGAAATGTTTGATGACTATGCTGAGAAGTGTCGTTTGGGCATTATTCGGCCCGGCCTGCCTTCCGCTTGGTCGCAAAAGGATATGATCTCTAAAGATATCGAGATCATAAATTTTCCGACAAAAAAACATTGGAAAAATCCATCTGAATATCATTACATTGATGAGGGATTGGTATGGCTTTCTAGGTATCTTGAAGATAAAAGTGGGAAAGTAGTAACTCTCCCGGCCCTAGGCTGTGGTCATGGTGGTTTGGACTGGGGCAGGGTCCGATCCATGATTGCCGAGAAGCTAAAAACCTCTCCTGCGCATATATATGTCTTTGAGCCTTTCGATTCAGTGAAAGCGGGTAATGTCAGGGCGTCAGAGCCAGACTATGAGCAACTGCTTGGTTCGGTGGGGGCTGGGATTGTTAAATATGCGTCGGATGCATACCCGGAAAAATTGCGCAGCTATACCAAGAAAGATGTGTATTACTATCCAAGGCAGCAAAACAAACTTGTATACGATTATTCAGTCGTGTGCAGCAGCAAGCCTGACTCAAGCGAGATAAATGCTATACGAAAGTTTGTTGATTTTTGCGTTCTCGAGAAGCGCAGTATTTTGTTGGGAGGGACAGCATTTGAAAAGAAACTCGCGCTTGAACTTTCGGCCAGAGGTCTAATTTGTGGCTGTGTTTTACCATCCGGAATTTATGAGTCCATAAAAAAAGTATCGTCATCGACGCTAAATGAGAAGCCTAATCTCCTGTCGATAGGGAATCCAGTAGTTGCCTTCGATAAGAAAGAATTCATCCCTTCTGTTTTTGCAAGGATGTATCTTTCTGAGAAGGTGGTGTTTTTTGCTAGCAAACTTGCTTGGTTGGATAGATATAAAAGCCAACTCAAGCGGATATCTATAGATGCGTACTATTGCGTTTCTGAAATTAGCTCCCCAGAGGATATGAAGGCGGTATCAGACATTGGGGCAAAAGCATTTGACTTGGATATGCACCTAAAAAGCTTTTTCGCGGATGGTACTCACAATTCTGATGCGGCTAAGGGGCGGTGATCGAGCTCTTACTTGATTTTAGCTAATCCAAAGTCGAGCATGGTATTTAATGGGTTATAATGATTAAGTGGGAGTAACCCCGCAGTGCTGCATGACTGCATAAAAGAACCGGCGTTGGCCGGTTTTTTACGCCCGCACCAGTGGCGCTTAGTCTCGCTATTGAAGGTGCCGCATTGTGTTGGCAGCAGCTCTTTGTCGGTAGCTGGAAATCGTCAAATACGGAAGACCAGTATGAAAGTCCTCACAGATGATGAGATTAACGTTGAGTACGCTCACGTCAGGGCAGTAGACGAAGGGCGTGTGGGACCAGATAGAGCAAATTATCTTGCGTTAACGGACGCTGATTTTGAACTTCTCCTGTACAGCATCTATCGAGGGCGTGCATCTGAGTTGTCTTGGTACAACAATGCTCGCTTGATGGTCACAGGAGCTGATCAAGGGCGGGATGTTTGGCTCACGAAGGATGAGCGGCCAGTTGGGCTTATTCAGTGCAAAAAGGTTAAGGCTGGTTTCACCCGGCCGGACACGCTCCGTGAGGTAATCAAGTTCCTTCTAAATGTCGTGCTTGAGCCGGCGCTTATGCCGGACCCGGCCGGCTTCCGATTTATTCTTGCTCTTGCTTCGGATCCTGCCAGCACTACAACCGATTTTTTCGATACGCCACAGAGTTGGCTAACTGCCAATGAAACAGAGCTTTTAGGTCTGGCTACCGACGTCATTAAAAAGTATGAAGCATTCTCGATGCTGAAGATCGAGGCTGTCATGCCAGGCATCAGGACGGCCCTGAAGAACCTGAAATATGAGCTTCTTAGACCAGTCGACCTCGACGCGTTACTGGAGTGCATCCCTGCTGTCCGTCAGCGGTTTTTCAAAGTTCAACTTGTCGTGGCTGTGGAGGATGCCGAGGCCATGATTGAGGCTCGGTTCGCTGCAGTTGGCTTGGTCTCAAAGAGCACACAAACATTCACCAGAGCTGATGTTGAGGAAGACATCACGCGCGGGTCGCGCGGTCTGGCCGACTGGCCTCAACTGATTTGGGGGCAGCATATAGAGCGACCAGAGTTCGACGATCTGATCCAGCGGATCAATCGGCATCCTGCAGGCTCCACGCTGGTCGTGGGAGGAGCAGGGACTGGGAAGTCAGCACTTCTCGCTGAGCTGTATTGTGCCCTCAAAGCCCGCGGCCAGATTGTGCTAGCGATAAAGGCCGACATGCTTAGCCCTAATATTGTGAATTTCGTCGACCTCGCTCGCGATCTTGGTATGTCAGGTGATATGGAACAGGAGCTTCTCTCGCTGGCGGTTGAAGCCCCGGTTGTGCTGATCATTGATCAGCTTGACGCTGTCAGTGAAGTGATGGACCAGAGTTCGCAGCGCATGCAGGTATTACTTCGCCTTGCATCTCGGTTACAGGAGGCAGAGAGTCAAGAGGGTAATAAACTTCCCATTCATGTCATCGTTTCTTCGCGACCATTTGAGGCGAAGTTCGACGCTCGATTTAGGTTGCTTGATGCGGATGAGTTACTACTTACTCTTCCTCCGTTCGAGCGGATATCCACGCTGCTTGGTGAGCTCGGTATCGACTCCACTGTCGTGCCGGATAGTCTCAAAGAGGCGCTGCGTACACCTTTTGCACTCGGTATATACGTCGATCTTGCCAAATCTGGCTTGAATCCTGCGGATTTTACGGCAGCAAACTTACTTGATCGATGGCTCGACAAAAAACTACCTGTAGGGCCCGCGCGTGCTTCGTGTCTGGCGTTCTTGCGCCAGCTCGCGGCTGACATGACGCAGTATGAGAGCCTCTGGCGGCCGGCTGCTTACTATGACCCGGACTACAGCGAGATGCTGCGTTGGGCCGAGTCGATTGGCATCGTCATCCGTGAAGACGCCAGCATTGGATTCAGTCATCAGTCATGGCTCGATGATTTCCAGGCTAAGACACTCCGAACCGCACAAGAGTTGGCTGATTACGCATGGAGTCGCCAGGAAGGGTTATTTGCGCGGGGAACAGTTTTACGCGGCCTTGAGCATATGCGAAGGGTTGATATGGCATCCTATGAGGTGTCTATTCGCTTGTTGCTACCAAACCCCAAGACACGCAGACATCTGCGCCATCTTGTGGCCGATTATTTGGCGAGTGCTGATGATCCGAGCGTAAGTGATATTGCTTGGGTCGATTGGATGGCGCGTAACGATCATGCACTTGCGAATCGGGCATTCAGGCAGGTAGCGATAAGATGGCCGTGCTGGAGGTCAGGGGTGCTGCCGCTCCTTCCTTTTCTTCTACAGGACGAAAAGCATCGCTGGAATGCGACCATGCTGCTCGTTCGAGAAGTTGCTGAGGACTCGAGCCAAGTTATGGATCTGGTCGACCGCTATTGGTCGGATACTTCACATGACGGAGACGTGTTTAGTCTCTTTGAGCGTTCTGGTATTGCGACCGACCGTGCAATCGCCCATGTCCGTACGATCTTTAATCGATCGACGTTGGCAGATTGGGCGATATCCCATTACGCCAAGACTTTGCATGAGAACGGTAATACCCGCGTTGCTTTGGATCTCATCTCATTATGGGCTGAGTTGCAGCCTGCGGATCGGCACAATGGCATCAAGGTGTATGGTGTTGAAAAGATTGCGGCAGCCGCACCGCTCTATTGTGCCGAACGACTCCTGCCTTGGTTTGTCGGGGTGGCATCGCGAGAGGTTGGTGATGGGCGGCCCGGGCATCGATATCCGCAATCGATATCTGTTCCATACGATTGGAAATATGATTTTGGCGAGGGGCATTTGACGCAGCTTCTGCGGAGTGTGCTCGAAGAGTCAGCAGTTTCTGACCCGCTAGGTGTGCGCACCTTGCTTGCTACTGTTGTTGCTGTAGAAATTGACGAGGTCCAGTCGCTAGTGGCCGATACCCTGGCGGCGAACTCGGCTGTATTTGCTGAGTATGCGCTCGCGTTTCTCCTGGCCGATCAGCGGCGTCTTCATCTAGGTAGCGACACGTTCGACGATGAAAGAAGTGTCGGCCACGTGATCTGCGGTTGGTCGTCAAGCACACTGATTGCCCAGATCACTCCCTACCTCTCTCTCGCTGATATTGAGCGGATTCGCGATTACATCGAGGCTTGGGAGCCTTGGGGGGAAGAATTACAGGAAGAGCAAGATCCTGCCCATAGAAGGCTATTGCTCCGTTGGTCTGATGAGCGGAGGTTGCGTTTACTTGCCGAACTACCTGTGCGCGTGCTGACGCCCCGTCGTCGTAGGCAAGTTGAGGAGTGGCAGGTCGAACAGCCCACGCTAAAAGCAAAACGTGGCGGTCGGAGGATGGCGCAGTTCGTTGGATCACCCATGAGCCACGATCAGATGGCGAAAGCCAGTGACGATGCGATTATCAAAATGTTCGTTGCAGTAAACGACCATACTGGCCGTCATGAGCACCCGAAACACTGGCTGAAGGGCGGTGTTACTGAGTTGTCTCGGGCTTTTTCCGCGTTTGCGAAGTCGTTCCCAGATCGTGTTCTTCGTATCATTCCGCGTTTACAACCAGGTCTGCACGAGCAGGTTACGGGCGCCGCGATTAGGGAGTTGTCGGCGGTTGAGGCAGTTGACGCTCAGACACAAAAAACTTTGATTTGGGATGCCCAATCCCGTGGCTTTTCGTCGACTAGCTTTCGCCACGATGTTGCCAGCGCCATGGAGGTACTCGCTAAACGCCTGAAAGGTCTTGAGGGTCGTGACATCGAGTTGCTCAAGGGCTGGCTGCAGCGCGACCCCAATGTGCTGGCTGCAGAAACAGTACGTCATGCCGAGTTAAACAAATCCAATCGTGAGCGGAATGAGAAACCAGATCAACGCCCTGAGGCCATGCTATTCGGCCGGGGCGGAGGGATGCATTTTCTCCCTCAGCGCAATTTCACGCTGCTGTCAGCGATCGCAGCGGGATATCTCCATCGTGACGGCGTGGATTGTGATGGTTGGCTCGCGGAGTTGGAACTACACGTTACTCATCCTGAAGATCCCGAGGTTTGGAGTGCGATCCTAATGTTCAGTTCGCATGAACTTTGGTGGGCGGACGCGGCAAGAGTGGGCGAACTGATTGAGGCGATTTGGCGGAGGTTTCCAGCGGCGTTTGAAGATGCAGCTGTAGTCCAGTCGTTGTGGCGCCTGCGCGTTCGCATGCATACGAGCGTACAGCAGGAGATTGTCAACTTCTGGCTCAGTCATAGCGATCATAAGCTTAGGCAGATTGGTGGTGAGTTCTCCGCTGCTAGCGTGATTGTCGATAGCGCTGCTTCTTGTGAGATGGGCGAGATAGTTGAAGCGGTGATGGCCGGGAATGATATTTCTGCCAGGTCTGGCGTGTTATTTGCGGCTGCAGCGGGGTGGGGTGAACTTGATCTCGATATTCGAAGCCGCTCGCATGCCTACCTCATTTATGTCGCCAGCATTGTCAGTGGGTTCGAGGCTCATGCTCTATCTACAGCTGTAGATCGTGGCGAGCGATTACCTCCCGATGAGATGACGCGAGCCCTGCTGGCTTCTGTTGCAGTAAATATTGATCTGCTCAGAGAATCGATGGGGCTGCTGTTTGTACGCTCGCTTCAGCACCTGTTGCTTTATCCAGGCTTTGAAATGCTGGTGCTTGAAATCGCAGAGGCTGCAACTGAGCTTGCACGTACATCGCCAGATAGGACCGTTGGAGGGTTGTACGACGGCGAATTTATAGGGCTTGTGATTGCACTTCAGCGTTCACCAATAGAGATCAAAACTCGTGCGATGACGATCTACGAGCGCCTGCTTGACGCTGAGGTTCACGGCGCAGAGGACGCTGCAGCATTTGCGCTGCGCCGTTAAGGCCCAAGCCGTATCCGCTCAACCCGTCCGCTTCCTGGCCTCCCACAGCTTGGATGAGACGATATCCCAATCGGTCGCCCGATTCGATTATGGGCTGATGTTCTCCGGATTCCGGTGTTGATGCGGCAGCTTTATACCGGCGTTGCCCTGGGTAGGTGTTTCCTAGCGATATCACCCTCAAGAGAGTTTCCCGTATGGTATTTCTCATGGTCTCGAAATAGAATTTTCTTTAAAGAGTGCGTTTCCAGGGGTTTATATGTGTCTATTGATAATAGAGTGGGAATGATGGGACGTCCGGCATTGTCCGGCACCAACTAGTAAGAAATGCCCTGGAGCCTGCGTAATTGCGGGCTTTTTGGTTTTTTGGGGTAGTGCTCTCTGTTCGGCCGCTTCAGGCAGTTCGTTCGTGGCGCCTGTATTAACAGTACAAAGCACATCCCCAGCGGGCGTGACAGGACAAGACAGCGTTGAGGCAAGCGGCCTAGGATTGTGGAGCCTGCCTGCACTCTACTAAGGTGCAGGCGCCCTCCATCGAGAAAAGGTTTTAAAGATGTCATCCGTTACCATCCGAAATATCCCCGATGAGGGGCATTGCGCCCTCCGCGCGCGAGCTGCTCAAAGTGGCCATAGCATTCAGGCCGGAATACGTGAAATTCTGGAGTCCGCCATAGAACTACCAGGCCGGGTCAAACTTGGCTCGCTGCTCGCCGACGTTGGCCGCAAGGCCAAGCTGACCGCTGAAGAGTTCGCCACCTTTGAGAGCGTGCGCGACAAATCTCCCGCCCGTGCAGCGAGCTTTGAATGATTCCGCTTGATACGAATTGTGGGCTCGGAGCCTCTGCGTAATTCGCCCGTGGAAAGCGTCATCGAATGGATCGACAAGCAACCCCTAGAGGCGCTCTACCTATCTGCGATTACCGTAGCTGAGCTGCGCGCGGGTGTGACACTGATGGCAATCGGCAATCAGCCTACGACGCATCAATGGCTCAATGTGCTCGGCTCTTAGGGTGCTACTTTGTGAGCAGTAATTGATGAATCCGTCTGGAGTACTCAAGCCATGAACCACAAGCTGAACGCCTACGGCGTATCCATAGTAGAGAGACCTAAAATCAAAGCCACCAAAAAGCTGGACCTGAGTGGCGACCTTGGCAAACAGATTGTTTATTCAGAGACCAAGCTCGTCCTCAGAACCCATAGGAAGACCTTTAAAAGCTGGCTGACATGGAATGAGATTGAGCTTCTTTTCATTTGAATTCCCTGGCTTGATTACCCGCAGCCATAAGAACCAATGACCGAGCTTTTCAAGCTGCTCTATGGTATGCCGCTAGGCTGCAACACCGCCACCACCCCCTCCAAATCCCCCACCTCCCCATAAGGCAACCACGCCGGATTACCCGCTTCCCCTCGGCGGTTCACCCAAATCCCGCGCACGCCCAGCTCATGGCAGGCCTTCATGTCGGTGTACATGCCCATCGCCACATGTACCGTCTCGTCCGGGTTCACGCCCATCGTCTGGTAGGCGTATTCAAAGAAGGCGCGCGACGGTTTGTAGGCGCGTGCCTGTTCGGCGGTGATGACGTAGTCGAACGGCACGCCGATGCTCGCCACGGTGGGTGCGATCAGGTCGTCGTCGGAGTTTGTGAAAATGGCGAGTTTGTAACGCTCACGCAGGCGCCGGAGCGCGTGGGGTACCTCAGGGTGCGGGCCCATCTTCAGAGGGGCGGTCACCAGGGCCTCGATTTGATCGGCGCTAGGGGTCAAACCGCAGTTGTGCAACGCCGTGGTAAAGCCGCTACGCAAGACATCTCGATAGACACGGTGTGGGGTTTGCGCTGTCAGTTGCCGGCTTTCTTCAGAGAAGCGGTCCAGCACGGCGCTTGCAGTCACGCTGTTGGCAGGGTGGGCTGCGAGCAGTTGATCGATCTCTCGCACAAACACCTCGTACCACTGCACCAAGGTGCCATAGCAGTCGAAGGTGATGACCTTGGGCACAGGGTCGAGGGTGAAGGCTAAGGGGGAGAGTTCGGGCATCACTAGGGCCTATGTGTGTGCAAGAGAGGGGAGGCTAGACCCTCGACTGTAGTACGCAGGCTGCTGTTCGCAACCTGAGTGGAGGGGCTTCCTTGACCGCGGCCGCCGTGGGGCGTACAGGTCAGGCCTGGCCAGCCAGTTGGGTGGCGAAGTCTCGATACGTGTGCAGGTCGCGCCCTAGCAACCTCGTCAAGCGCTCTACATCGCCGGTATCGGGCGTCATGCCGTCACTCACATAACGCTCGGCCATAAGGCGCATCTCATAGGCCATCCAGGCTGGCATGAACTGAGCGAGGTTCTGCTCGAAGCCGCTGGGGTCGTCACCGCCGTATACAACGGGGCGTTTCAGCACCTCTGCCCAGATCGCGGCAACCGCCGAACCTGTCAGTGTGTCGGGGCCCACCAGGTTGAGGGTTTCAAGGGGTAGGCTGTCCACGGCTTGATTGCGGCGAATCAATTCGAGGGCGGCTACTTCAGCGATGTCGCGGGTGTCGACCATGGCGATGCCTTTATTGCCAATCGGCATGGGGTAAACACCGTGGTTGAAGAGGGCGTCTTTGATCATCACTTCGTTGTCGATGAAGTAAGCGGGGCGCAGGATGGTGGCGCTGAAACCCATCTGTTCGATCATCCGCTCGGCACCGGACTTGACTGCAAAATGCGGCACATTCACAAAGCGGTCAGCGTGCAGTACCGACAGGTAAACCACCCGCTTCACGCCGGCGTCCAAGGCGATATTCAGCGCCAGCAAAGCCTGGGTGAATTCGTCTGCGGCCACGGCGTTCAGCAAGAAGAATGCGGACACACCGGTAAAGGCGCGGCGGAGCGACTCGATGTCGAGCATTTCGCCCTGCACTACCTCAACCTCAGCCGGAAAATCTGCTTTTGCGGGGTCTCGCACGAGCACGCGCACCTTAGCGTTGCGTTTAAGGAGTTGTTCAACAACGCGGGTGCCTACTCTGCCAGTGGCGCCGGTAACGAGGATAGTCATGGTCGTGCTCCGTTTTGGTTAACAGGGGCCCCACTATCGGTGTTTATCCAGCGGGCCGATAGCCGCTGAAAATTTACAGGCTGTCTCACCTGTGAGACATTTCTCAACGCCTGCTTTTTTTCAGCCCACTTCGATAAGGCACCGTCGCCATTGGTGCCCCAGCCTTAGGTAAACCGCATGGACCTGCTCGCGCTCGTAGATTTCAACCTCGTTGCCCGTCACGGAGGGTTCGGCCGGGCGGCGCGCGCAAGCGGTCGGCCAAAAGCCACGCTGTCTCGCCGGGTTGCAGACTTGGAGCAGAGCCTTGAGCTGCGCCTGTTCGAGCGCAGCGCGCGGGGCTTGAAACTCACAGAGGAAGGGCGGGCACTGTTCGAGCGCACCAGCGCGCTGCTGACCGAACTGGACGAGCGCGTGGCCTCTGTTGCCTCCGGTGGAGAGCAGCCACGGGGCACGCTACGCATCAGCGCTCCGCTGTTTTTCGCCCAGGCGGCAATGGGCAAGCTGGCGGCTGGCTTCATGCTCAAGTACCCACAGGTACGCCTTGAGGTCACCACAGAGGACCGAAGCGTCGACATGGTCGAAGAAGGCTATGACCTGATCATTCGGGTAAATCCCGCCCCCGATGAGCACCTTATCGGCCGCATCCTGCTGCGTGACCGGCTCGTGGTGGTCGGGGCTCCGCTGTTGAGTGCTGTGGCAGGTGAGGCAGTCCCGGCGGTGGTAAGGGTTGCTGGCGACGGCGGGGCGGCCTGGGCGATCACCACGCCAGCAGGTACGTCCCAGTTGGCGGTTGATCCGGTGCTTACCCTGTCTTCGCTGGTCATGGTGCGCGATGCGGTGCGCGCTGGGATAGGGGTGGCCCGCCTGCCGCTGTCGCTGGTCGACCGTGACCTGCGGGACGGCAGTTTGCAGCACTGGGGCGATGTAGCCGGGCCAGACGTCGCCCTCTGGGCGCTCTATCCCTCAAGGCGCCTCTTGAGCGCGCGGGTATCGGCGTTTCTCGACTACTTGAGAGTGGCCTTTCCCAAAGGGACATCGGACGAGCTTTCGGCGCTTATCGCGATCTGATTGGTTTAATAGATGTCTGCACGTTTATACCAGTGCATTACCCCTTGAAGGACACACCCTCATGACAAAAACCGAGCTTGCCGACTTCTACCGTGGCTACATTGACTGCCTCAACCGTCAACGCTGGGAGCACTTGGGGCAGTTCGTCAGCGACAACGTGACCCATAACGCCACCAAGCGTGGGTTGAGTGGCTACCGCGCCATGCTGGAACAGGACTACCTCGACATTCCAGACCTGGCGTTTCGGATTCAGATGCTGGTGTGCGACCCGCCCTGTGTGGCCAGCCGGCTTCACTTCGTGGTAACCCCAACGGGGCGCTTCATGGGCCTGCCCATCAACGGTAAAACCGTGACGTTCTGCGAGAACGTGTTCTACGAAGTCGTCGACGGGAAAATTGCCCACGTGTGGTCAGTCATCGACAAGGCGGCCATCGAAGCACAGCTTGGGTAGGGCGCCCAGCCCACCCGCGCTAGGCTTGGGGTGATGCCTATTGCCGCGTCAAGTCTTTCACCAGTGCCGCACCCACCTCGGCCATCACGGCATTGCGGGCCTCCAGCGTAAGCGAGGTGCCGGTCAAATACGCCGCAGCCACTATGGGGCCTGAGGTCACGCCGGGGCCTTTGGGCCAGATCACCCCGATGATGCCGCGTGAACCGTACTCGGCGGCGCCGGTACGGTCGGCGATGGTCCAGCCGTTGGGGAGGCTGGCGCGGAACAGGTCTGCGCTTACCTTGTTATCGATCAGCCAGGTTTTCAGTTGCTGTTGAGTCACAGGTGACAATACATCGCCCAGCAATAGCGTTTTCAAGGTGGTGGCGGCGGCGTTGGGGGTCGTGGTGTCCCGCGCATCGCCCGGTGCCACGTTGCTCATGTCGGGCTCATAGCGGTCGGAGCGGGTGTGTTTGTCGCCCAGAGTGCGCAGGAATGCGGTCAGGGCCTCTGGCCCACCGGTGGCTTTGAGCACCAGGTTGGTGGCGGTGTTGTCACTCATCGAGGTGGCGGCGTCGCACAGCTCACGCAAGGTCATGCCTGGGGCGCCCGCCCGGTCGTGTGTCACAGGCGAGTAGCTGTCCAGCTCGCTGGCGCTAAAGGGCACGCGGTCGTCCAGGTTTAGCGTGCCGTGGTCGGCCTGGTACAGCAGGTGGGCGCAGGTGAACGCCTTGAACGTGCTGGCCATGGGGAAGCGGTCGTCGCCGCGATAGGCCCAGGTTTGCCCGGTGGCTACGTCGATCACGCTTACTCCCAGGCGCCCTCCAACGCGTTGCTCAATGGCTTTCGCGGTGATACCCAACTGTTCGCCCACGCCTGATTGGCTGATGGCCTGGGCGGGCGCGGCCATGCCGGTAACCGCCAAGGCGGCAAACAGGATGCTGATGAGTGCGTTCATGGTGAGGTCACTGCCTTGCTGTACATGGCGCGGGAGGATAGGCGGGCCGGTGCCTGGCGTTCAACCCAGCAGCCGTCATCGATAACGTCTTTTGAGTGAAGTATTGATGCCGAGCAGGATAACGGCCACGACTACGCAGGTTAGTGTTTGCCGATGTTACAAGCAGCCCAGGCTACAGGCTGAAGGCTACTGCGGCGGTACCGCCTTCAAGGTGGCGGTTTCAAGGTGCCAGCGGCGTTGATCGGTCGTTGCCCCTTCCACGGCATTCATCCAAGTGGGCCGGTGTCATCGTGGGGTGACGGGGGGCTGGCACCCCGGGGCAAACCCTGACAGCGATACGGCCATGGCAAGGCTCAACGCCTTTGAATACGTGTGTTGCATAGGCGCTCCGTGGTGTGAGTAGGGCGCCACCGGTGGTGGGCATGACCGGGGCGCCGCGGGCTATCAGCCTGTCGTAAAGCCCAAGCGCTTGAGGTCATTGGCCAGCGCCGTAACGCTGGTATAGCGCACATGGTGCACCTGGGGTAGCTCTGGCAGGTTCACCAGTACGCAATTACCATCCTGCAGCAGCGGCCTGCTGATCAACCGATTGTCCGGCAGGCGCAGCGTCAGCAGCGGTTGCTCCTGCTCGCCGTGTATGTTGAAGCTACGCCGACGGGGCAGGCCTTGCGCCAAGTCATCTTCGCCGGCCGCCATGTGCAGGGCCTCGCTGCGGTACAGGTAGTTGCTTCTAAGCGTGACGCCGCCCAACCCGCTTTGCTCCACATAACGGCCAGGGTCGGGCACCAGGCCCTGATCGGCGCCCGGTGGCACGTCTTCGAAGCGCACGCTGGTCACGTCTTCAAGGGTGTCCAGCCCCTGCACGCCTCGAAAGGCGCTGGCGTGAGTGTTGCCCACCAACGCGACCCAGCGGCCACCCCCCAGGTTTACCCGGTCAGCCGAAATCACCTGGTGCGCATAATAGTTCATCATCTGCTGGCGCAGGTTGCCGTAAGGGTCTTCCAGCCGGGCCACCCGGTAGCTTGCCAGGCAATCGAGCGGTACCACCCTGATGCCCTGCTCGCTGGCGGCCTCGATCAGCTTCACATAGGTGTAGCGCTTGGCGTGCCATAGGTGGTAGCCGGTATCGAGCCTGCCAAGGTACTGCCTGAGGGCCGGGGTCAAGGTGCGGCTTTGCAGGGTAATGGCCAAATCTACCTGATGAAAATCCGCCAGCAAGTGCTCCATGTACAGGGTGTTTACGCCGGCTTTGCGCAACGCGCCCATCTGGTCGATCAGGAACCGCTTGCTTGCCGCATGCCCGTGCGCCTCACCGCACACCAAGCCATTACGCCTGCCGAATAACGCACGCAGCAGTGTCTTGCTGTTCAGGGTCGGGGGCAGGGGGGCTGCGGGCGGGCGCGGTACAACAGGGCGGGTTTGAAAGAAGGCATGGGCGTCGGCCTCAAGGCGTGTGCGCAACCGGCGGAAGGTCGAAAGTGCCTGGCTGCCTTCAGGGTTGTGGAGGAAGTCATAGTCGTCACCGTTGAGCATGGGGTTGGACGCGTCCGCCGCCGCGTTGGCCAGCGGTTCGCGCTGCGCCGCGGGTAGCTCATAGGGCGAAGCAGGTGCCGGCACGTACGCCGGTGCAACCGTAGCGCGCCGCGTCAGGGTGCCCAATGCCTGCCCGCCGCCCATGAGCCCCGGCCTCGGCACCACTGCCCACTCGCCCTGATCGTTGAGGCACACGGGTACGTTGCGCTGAAAGGCATAGGGCACCATGGGGTCGACGATTACCCAGCCATCCAGTGCCGACGCGTGGCGCACTTGGTAGCTGGCGCCGTCCAGCTGGATATAGAACTGCCCATCGACGGTGTACACCCCACGCAGTGGGCCGTCCGTTCCGGGCTGGTAACCCGCCAGCACTGCATTACTTTCGAAGTGCTCCAGCAGCGTAGTGGTCTCGTCAGGGTAGAGGCGCTCCGGGGTAACCTCGGCGAGGGACAATGCTGGGTTGGGCGCAGAGGTTTCAGGGAGTGGGCTGGCCGGCACCGCTTCATGCCAGGCGCCCCACAGGTATAAGGCATTGAACAGCAGGTCCACGCTCGCTGAAACGGCAGCCACGATGGCCTTGTCGCGGCGTGCCGTAGTAGGGGCGTGCACGGCCAGGTCGATGTTCAGGGCCACGTCCGTCAAGCCTGCGCCCACGCAAGCCAGCACCACGGGCCAGTCCAGTGCCGCCAAGGGGCCAAAGGCGTGATTGAAGGCACCCAGGTACCCCAGCCAGATCTGCTCGCGCAGCGTCGCGTTGCTGGTCAGGCGTAGGTTTGCATCATCCTGCATGCGCGCCGCTACGCGGTTTCGCAGCAGCGTAAAGGCATCTTCGCCAATCGACGGCGCGGGTGGGTCCAATAAGGTGCAGTGCTCACGGCCCCAGCTGGAGTACAGCAAATCCAGAGTGTGGTTGAGCGGTTGCTGGCCATGCTCAGCCAGCGCGGTGCGCAGTGGGAAATGGCTGGCGAAGCGGGCGCGGTTCTCAGCGTGGTCGTTATGCAGCAGCAGCCACCAGTGCAACCCGCGCAAATCGTCGAAGGCCAGCCATGGGTCTGGCTCGCCGGGTGCGTAGAGGTAATGGCCGCCCCCCACGATCAGGTGAAGAAGGTCAGTGGCCTGATGTTGGCCAATGCGTAAAAAGCTCACATGCACAGTGGTAGGAGGGGTATAGGCCGCCTTTAACAGCGTTTTGGTCACCGGGGCCTGTATTGGGCCGGTGAGCGCCGTGAAAATCCGCCCCAGGTCGGTGTCGGTCAGCGTGCCGTGTTGTCGTGCCTGCAATGCATGGCCAATCAGCGTGGCCTTGGCCATGGCGCGGTAATCGTCGCCGTGGGTAGCCCAGAACTGGCGGCTGTCGCGCTCGAAGCGTGCTTTGAAATCAAGTGCCCAGAGGCGCTGCAGTACCTCACTGGGTAACAGGCGCACTTCATTGCGTTCGTCAAAATAGCCTGCCGTGGCTGGCGCGCGATAAAAGCCGGTCTGGGTATCGAGGGCGTCTTGCGCCACGCTGTCTTCGCCGCTGAAGCGAATCATCACCAGCTCTACCAGGGTCAGTGACTGGATCGGCCGCTGATAGTGCGCCCAGCCTGAAAAGGTGCGTGGGCTACTGACGTGGTCGGTGAAGCGGTGCCAGTACAAGGTATCGGGTTCCAACTGGCCCAATTGGTGCTGCGCCAGTATCTGCTGGGCAATGACGCGGGCTTGCTGGCGCATGTCCGGGCAATTCAGTGCAAGGGCCTGTGCCGAGGCGCGCAAGGTGATCTGGGTGGACAAAAGAGAGCGCGTGAATCTGCTCATTACAGAGCCTCCTAACGGTGATCGGGAGGCGTAGCCTGAACAGGCTTTGATGGGCAGGTACGGTATATGTCTAGTGAGGCACGAGGTATAGGGCATCGGCCCCTGTTCGACCCCGAGGGCCCTTCATCAGCGGGCCTTAAATTTTGCAGTTGATCGGTGTATGGTGGCCTGCCCCGGCGGGTCAGGGCCCGCGCACCGTTCGAGAGGTTCCGTTTTCGATGTCTTTCACCCGCCGCCAAATCCTCGCAGGCCTGTCTGGCCTGGCCGTCGTGGGGCTGGGCGCTGGTGGCGCCACGCGTTACTGGCTTGGCCGTAATGAGGCGCCCGGTGGCCATGACTACGAACTGATCGCCGCGCCTCTCAACGTCGAGCTGGTACCAGGCCATCAGACGCCTGCCTGGGCCTTCGGCGGGTCCGCCCCTGGCACCGAGCTGCGTATGCGCCAAGGGGAATGGCTGCGGGTGCGCTTCGTCAACCACCTGCCCGTGCCCACCACCATTCATTGGCACGGCATCCGCCTGCCTCTGCACATGGACGGGGTGCCCTATGTGTCCCAATTGCCCGTCATGCCGGGCGAAACCTTCGAGTATCGGTTTCGCGTACCAGATGCCGGCAGTTACTGGTACCACCCCCATGTGGCCAGCAGTGAGCAGCTCGGGCGTGGCCTGGTGGGGCCGCTCATCGTAGAGGAGCGCGAGCCTACAGGCTTTACGCATGAGCGTACCCTTAGCCTGAAAAACTGGCACGTGGATGACGAAGGGGCCTTTTTGCCGTTCAGCATTCCTCGCGAAGCTGCCCGAAACGGCACCTTGGGTCGGCTGGCCACGATCAACGGCGCGCCCACCCCTACCCTGGATTTGCCCGCCGGGCAGATCGTAAGGCTGCGGTTGCTCAACCTCGACAACACCGCTACCTACCGCCTGAACCTCAAAGGTAAGTACGAGGCGCGCCTGTATGCCTTGGATGGCAACCCTATAGAGCCTCGCCCGCTGGGCAAGTCCTATTGGTTGGGGCCTGGTATGCGCGCGTGCCTGGCCCTGCGTATGCCGGCGGCGGGGGAAGAACTTTCCTTGCGTGACGGCCCGGTGCGCCTGGGCACCTTGCGTGCGGTGGCGGCCGAAGGCGTGGCAGGAGACTGGCCGTCTGCGCTACCGCCTAACCCTATCGCTGAGCCAGACCTGGCCGCTGCCGAAAAGCTGAATTTCAATTTCGAATGGGTGGGCACCACCCCGGCAGCCGATTCCACCGCAGCGCCTAGCCTGTGGCAGATCAACGGTGTGGCGTGGGACATCAATGACAAGGCCTGCGCAGACCGGCCCATCGCCCGCCTTGAGCAGGGCAAGAGCTATATTTTTGAACTGAGAAACCTGACCCAGTACCAGCATCCCGTGCATTTGCATGGCATGAGTTTCAAGGTGCTTGCCTCCAATAAGCGCAAGATCGTGCCGTACTTCACCGACACCTTCCTGCTGGGGCGTAATGAACGCGCCCAGGTGGCGTTGGTGGCGGATAACCCCGGCACCTGGATGTTCCACTGCCATGTGATCGACCACATGGAAACCGGCTTGATGGCCGCCATTGAGGTGGCCTGATGCGCCAGCCGGTGATCGTCGACCGCAGCCGCGACCAAGGCTTCATGCAAATGGCATTGGCCCTGGCAGAGCAGGGCGCGGCCTTGGGCGAGGTCCCGGTAGGCGCGGTGGTAGTTCAGGCGGGCGAGGTGATAGGGCAGGGTTTCAATTGCCCCATCAGTACCCACGACCCCAGCGCGCACGCCGAGATGGTCGCCATCCGGCGTGCTGCCACCCACCTGGCTAACTACCGGCTGCCCGGCAGTACGCTGTACGTGACCCTCGAACCTTGCAGCATGTGCGCCGGGCTTATCGTGCATTCGCGCATTACGCGGGTGGTATTCGGGGCGCTGGAGCCCAAGGCGGGGATCGTACACAGCCAAGGGCAGTTCTTTAGCCAGCCCTTCCTGAACCACCGGGTGCTGGTAGAAGGAGGGCTGATGGCCGAGGCCTGTGGCGCGGTACTCAGCGCGTTCTTCCGCAGCAGGCGTGCGCAGCAGACATGAGCGGTAGCCAAGGCTAGCCCTCGGCCAAGCCGGCGTTAGAGCGGTGCGGGGGCATGCTTGCCCTGAGTAGGCGGTGGGGTTTTGCCCACGCCCGGCACATGAGTGTTGCTCTCGGCCACCTGGCCGCCTTCGGCCTGAGGCTGGGTCACCCACGTGAGAATGTCGTAGTAACGGCGGATGTTGGCCACGAAATGCACCGGTTCACCGCCTCGGGCATAGCCATACTTCGTTTTGCTGTACCACTTCTTCTGGGCCAGGCGCGGCAGCATTTTCTTGACGTCCAGCCACTTGTTCGGGTCTAGCCCCTCGTCAACGGCCAACTTGCGGGCGTCGTCCAGGTGGGCGGTGCCTATGTTATAGGCCGCCAAAGCGAACCAAGTGCGGTCCGGGTCGCGAATGCTGTCGTCGAGTTGATCCTTGATCAGTGCAAAGTACTTCGCCCCGCCATAAATGCTCTGGCGCGCATCCAGGCGATTGGCCACGCCCATGGCCTGGGCGGTGTTCTGGGTGAGCATCATCAGGCCACGCACGCCGGTTTTGGAGGTGACCGATGCTTGCCACATTGATTCCTGATACCCAATGGCAGCCATCAGCCGCCAATCGACGCGCTCCTGGCGGGCAGCGGCCTGGAAATGCTTTTCGAACCGCGGTAGCCGCTCCTGCAAGTGCTGCGCAAAGGTATAGGCGCCTACGTAGCCAAGAACGTCCACGTGACCGTAGTAACGGTCCTTGAGGCGCTGCAAGGTGCCATTACGTCGCACTTTGTCGATAAAGGCGTCGATTTCGTGCAGCAGGCTGTTGTCAGTGCCCGCCCCGACAGCCCAGCGTTGGTCTCGCGTTTCCCCCAGGTCGAACGCTACGCGCACGTTGGGGAAATACACCTGGTTCATGGCCACTTCGTTGGAGTCCACCAGGGTGTAGTCGATTTGCCCTTCGTCCACCATGCGCAGCAGGTCTACCACCTCCACCTGATCGGACTCTTCGTACTCCAGCCCCGGGTTTTGCAGCGTGAGCTGAGCCAGTTGCTCGGCGTGGGTGCTGCCCTTGAGGACCGTGATTTTCTTGCCGATCAGGGCTTTGGGATCGGTAGGGCGAGGCTGGCCGTTGCGGTAAATGATTTGCGGCGTGACCTCCAGGTACGGGTGCGAGAAGCGCGCCGTTTGCTCGCGTGGCGCACTGCTGACCAGGCCCGCCGCAGCCAGGACAGGGCCATTGGGCTGGCCCAGCCGGTTGAAGAGGTCGTCGAGGTTGTCGGCCGTCTGGATTTCAAGCTTTACGCCCAGGTCGTCGGCGAAGCGCTTGACCAGCTCGTACTCGAAACCGGTTTCACCGTTACGGTCCTGGAAGTAGGTGGCAGGGCTGTTGCGGGTGATGACGCGCAGCACGCCGTCTTCCTTGATTCGCTCCAGCGTGCTGGGTTTTTCAACACACCCGCTGAGCATCAAAAGGAAAACGGTTGCAAGGAGCCACCGCGCCTGGCGCATGTGGAGAACGATGGAGGCGAACATGGGGGGAGTATACGCAAAGCATCGACGCCACCATATCTCGACAGTGCAACAGGGTTCTGCTAAAAGCGCGACCGCTTGCCCAGGGGCTGCCATGACGGGTGCCTAAGGCAACGCTTTAGGCTAGAATGCACGCCCCAATCTACACCCCTCCCGAGGCTGTCCCCACGATGTTGATCCTGCGCGGCGCTCCTGCCCTATCTGCCTTCCGCCACGGTAAATTACTGGAGCAACTGAGTCAGAAGGTCCCCGCTGTCACCGGCCTGTATGCCGAGTTCGCTCACTTTGCCGAACTCCAAACCGACCTCGACGACGAACAGCTGCAGGTGCTGGCACGCCTGCTCAAGTATGGGCCAAGCGTCCCGGTGCAGGAGCCGGTGGGGCGCCTGTTCCTGGTCGTGCCACGGCTTGGCACCATCTCGCCCTGGTCGAGCAAGGCCAGTGATATCGCCCACAATTGTGGGCTGGCCACGGTCGAGCGCCTGGAGCGCGGGATTGCCTACTATGTGCAGGGCGAGTTGAGCGCCGAGCAGGCCGCCGAGGTGGCCGCCGTGTTGCACGACCGCATGACCCAGCGCGTGCTGGAGCGCCTTGAGGATGCGTCGGCGATGTTTGGTCACGCCGAGCCGCGGCCGATGACGTCCGTAGATGTACTGGGCGGGGGCCGCGCTGCGCTGGCGGCCGCCAACGTTAGCCTGGGCCTGGCACTGGCCGAGGACGAAATCGATTACCTGGTCACCAGCTTCCAGGGCTTGGGCCGCAACCCCAACGACATCGAGCTGATGATGTTCGCCCAGGCGAACTCCGAGCACTGTCGGCACAAGATCTTCAACGCCAGTTGGGATATCGACGGCCAGGCCCAGGAAAAAAGCCTGTTCGGGATGATCAAGAACACCTACCAGATGCACAGCGAAGGGGTGTTGTCGGCGTATAAAGACAACGCCGCGGTGATCGTCGGTAATGAAGCAGGCCGGTTCTTCCCCGACCCGCACAGCGGTGAGTACGGGGCGGTACGCGAGCCGGTGCATATCCTGATGAAGGTAGAAACCCACAACCACCCTACGGCCATCGCACCCTTCCCTGGGGCGTCCACCGGGTCGGGTGGTGAAATCCGTGACGAAGGCGCCACCGGCCGGGGCGCCAAGCCCAAGGCCGGTCTTACCGGGTTCACGGTGTCCAACCTGAACATCCCAGGGTTCGAACAGCCTTGGGAGCAACCCTACGGCAAGCCCGAGCGTATCGTTACCCCGCTGGACATCATGATCGAGGGCCCGCTGGGCGGCGCTGCGTTCAACAACGAATTCGGCCGCCCCGCGCTCACCGGTTATTTCCGTACCTTCGAACAAGCGGTGAACAGCCCCCGAGGCGAAGAAGTACGCGGCTATCACAAGCCCATCATGCTGGCGGGGGGCATGGGTAATATCCGTGCCGAGCACGTACAAAAAGGCGAAATTCCCGTCGGTGCCAAGCTGATCGTGCTGGGCGGCCCGGCCATGCTGATCGGCCTGGGCGGTGGCGCGGCCTCGTCCATGGCCACCGGCGCCAGCTCGGCAGACCTGGACTTCGCCTCAGTGCAGCGCGAAAACCCTGAAATGGAGCGCCGTTGCCAGGAAGTGATCGACCGCTGTTGGCAGTTGGGTGATGCCAACCCTATCTGCTTCATCCACGATGTGGGCGCGGGTGGGTTGTCCAATGCCTTCCCGGAGCTGGTAAACGACGGCGGCCGTGGCGGGCGGTTCGAGTTGCGCAATGTGCCCAACGATGAGCCCGGCATGGCGCCGCACGAGATCTGGAGCAACGAATCCCAGGAGCGTTACGTCATGGCCGTGGCGGCGGAAGACTTCCCCGCCTTCGAAGCCATCTGCCAGCGCGAGCGTTGCCCCTTCGCCGTCGTCGGCGAGGCCACTACCGAGCCACGCTTGACCGTGACCGACAGCCACTTCGACAACAGCCCGGTGGACATGCCGCTTGAGGTGTTGCTGGGCAAGGCGCCGCGCATGCACCGCGCCGTGGGCCGCGAAGCCGAGCAAGGCGATGACTTCGACCCCGCCACCGTCGCGCTGGGCGAGGCCGTCACCCGTGTGCTGCGCCACCCTGCCGTGGCCAGCAAAAGCTTCCTCATCACCATTGGTGACCGCACCATCACCGGGCTGGTTGCCCGCGACCAGATGGTCGGCCCGTGGCAGGTGCCCGTGGCCGACTGTGCAGTCACCGCTACCAGCTACGATGTGTACACCGGCGAAGCCATGGCGATGGGCGAACGCACCCCGCTGGCCTTGCTCGATGCCCCGGCGTCGGGCCGCATGGCCATCGGCGAAACCCTTACCAACCTGGTGGCCTCGGCCATCGGCCGGTTGTCGGACGTAAAGCTCTCGGCCAACTGGATGGCCGCCGCCGGCCACCCTGGTGAAGACGCCCGCCTGTACGACACCGTCAAGGCGGTTGGGATGGAGCTGTGCCCTGCACTGGGCATTACCATTCCGGTGGGCAAGGATTCCATGTCCATGCAAACCCGCTGGCAGGATAGCGGTGGCGACAAGGCCGTTACCTCGCCCATGTCGCTGATCGTGACCGGCTTCGCGCCGGTGATCGATATCCGTAAAACCCTCACCCCCCAGCTGCGCATGGACAAGGGCGAGACAGACCTCATCCTGATCGACCTGGGCCGCGGTAAGAACCGCATGGGCGCCTCCATCCTGGCGCAGGTTCACGGCAAGCTGGGCCACAGTGCCCCGGATGTGGACGACGCCGAAGACCTCAAGGCGTTCTGGGCAGTGATTCAGGGCCTGAACGCGGACGGCCACTTGCTGGCGTACCACGACCGCTCCGACGGCGGCCTGTTGGTGACTGCCCTGGAAATGGCCTTCGCCGGTCACTGTGGGCTCGACCTGCGCCTGGACACCCTGGCGCAAGAGGAGAGCGAAGTCGCTGCCGTGCTGTTCAACGAAGAGCTGGGCGCGGTGATCCAGGTGCGCCACGACGCCACCCCGGCCATCCTCACCCAATTCAGCGCCGCAGGCCTCGCAGACTGCGTCGTGGTAGTGGGCAAACCCGTCAATAATGGCCACGTGTCCGTTCGCCTGGGCGAACAGGTAGTGTTCGAGGGCGAGCGCCGCCTGTTGCACCGTCAGTGGGCCGAGACCAGCTACCGTATCCAGCGGTTACGGGACAACGCAGCCTGCGCCGACCAGGAATTCGACGCGCTGCTCGAAGAAGACAACCCGGGCTTGCACGCCAAGCTGTCGTTCGACGTGAATGAAAACATCAGCGCGCCTTACATCAAGACGGGCGTTCGGCCCAAAGTCGCCGTGCTGCGCGAGCAAGGCGTCAACGGCCAGGTAGAAATGGCCGCCGCGTTCGACCGGGCCGGGTTCAGTGCACTGGATGTGCACATGAGCGATATCCTTGCCGGCCGCGTAGACCTGGCCGAGTTCAAGGGGCTGGTCGCCTGTGGTGGTTTCTCCTACGGTGACGTGCTGGGGGCCGGTGAAGGCTGGGCCAAGTCGGCGCTGTTCAATAGCCGCGCACGTGAGGCCTTCCAAGGCTTCTTCGAGCGTAGCGACAGCTTCGCGCTAGGGGTGTGCAACGGTTGCCAGATGATGTCCAACCTGCACGAGCTGATCCCTGGCACCGAAAGCTGGCCGCACTTTGTGCGTAACCGCTCCGAGCAGTTCGAAGCGCGTGTTGCCTTGGTACAGGTGCAGGAGTCCAACTCCATCTTCCTGCAAGGCATGGCCGGTTCGCGTATGCCCATCGCCATCGCCCACGGTGAAGGCCATGCGGAGTTCGCCAGCGACGAGGCCTTGGTCGAGGCAGATGTGTCCGGTTGTGTGGCGCTGCGGTTCGTGGACAGTCACGGCAAGGTCACCGAAGCCTACCCGGCCAACCCCAACGGCTCGCCGCGTGGCATCACCGGCCTCACCAGCCGAGACGGCCGCGTGACCATCATGATGCCCCACCCTGAGCGGGTATTCCGTGCGGTGCAAAACTCCTGGTATGGCGAGGAATGGACCGAGGACGGTGGCTGGATGCGCATGTTCCGCAATGCGCGTGTCTGGGTGAACTAAGCCGTAAGCGGGGGTACGCGCATGTACAAACTGTGCTTCTTCGTGCCCCCAAGTCACCTTGAATCCGTGAAGGCTGCTGTGTTCGATGCTGGCGGTGGTTGCATCGGCAACTACGATCGTTGCTGCTGGCAGGTGATGGGGCAGGGTCAGTTTCGGCCACTGGGCGGTAGCGAACCGTTCATTGGCCAGGCGGGCACCGTCGAAACGCTTCAGGAATGGCGCGTCGAGATGGTGGTGGCCGATGCGCTGATCGAGGCTGTGGTGGCCGCTCTCAAGCACAGCCACCCTTATGAAACGCCAGCCTATGACGTGTGGCGGCTACACGACCTGTAGCCTGCCCACCGCCCCCCTTAACCGATCAACGCCGCTCCTCCACGGCAGCGGCAGTGGTGTGCTGCCGATCATGGCCGCCGGCGCGAATCACCCCCAGGTTGCCGTGTTCGTCGGCCTTGGCCTGCTCACTACGGCCAGTGGTGAGTTCGTTGACCACGCTGGTTAGCAGCTCTGCAGGGCCTGCGGAAGCGTTGATGCTCACGTCCGCTCGATAGTCCCGGCCGCTCAGGTCGGTCAATTGCACGTCGCTGCCGCCCAACGCTACGCTGCCTTGGGCGGAACGCAGCTTGGCCCCTGTCAGTTGGGTAGTGCCCGCCACGTCCAGGTCAATGCCTTCACGACCGCTGAGGGTGGTTGCCTTCGCCACCTGATCACGCCGCTCATGAACCACGTCGAGCAGCAGGGTAGGGCTCAGTTTAGGGTCAATAGCCTGTAGCGACTTGCCAAGCTTTTCCTTGGCTTTATCCGCGAAGGGGCCTGTGACCGCGCTCAGGCCATTGAGCAGGCCTTGAGGGTTGTTCTCCTTGCCGAAACGGCCATCCACCTTCACCTGAGTGGACGACACTTCATCCTTCAGGCTGCTCACCACCAGGTCGCCGCCAACGGTGCCGCTTACGTTATTGGCGGTGATCACCGCGCCCTCCAGGCGGGTATCCATGGCCGATTCGAGTGCCAGGGTTTTCGTCCGGATGTCTGCATTGGCGTGGGTGGTGGTTTCCACGCGGTCGACGTCCACCTTGCCTCGGGCGTAGAGTGCCGAGGCGTCGTCGTCCTTGTTTAAGCCACGGCTGCCGTTGACACCAGCGCCGGTTGCGAGACGCAGGTTGTCTTTGTGCTCCTGGCTACGGGCCGCCTCGATACTGATACCGCCGTTCGGGGCCTCCAGCTGTAAACGGTCACCGGCTAATTGCGTGCCCTCCAGGCGTACCGAGGTGGCGTCGTGGGCGTGGCCTGTTACCACCAACTCATTGACCTTGAGTGCCGCGCCCTTGCGTGTCTCGGACTGTTCGTCCACACGCCCTATATCGATATGGCCGCCAATGCCTGCACCTTTGCGCTGAGCGTCGGCGGCTGGGTTGCGGCTAGCGTTGAATTGCACCGCACCGCCCAGTTGCTTGCCCTCAGCCTCATGGGTGTCGACCGTGGCGGTCAGCTCGGCCTTGCCGCCGGCCGTGACCTCAAAGCGCTCAGTGGCTTTATTGCCATGGTTGATAGCCACGCCTTGAAGATTCACGTTGCCCTCTCCCTGCACGGTGCCCTCTGCCGTTTTGATGCTGCCGCCCACCCCTTGCGTGTTGGTGGTGGTGAGGGTGTTTTGCTCAAGTGCTGCCATCAGGAGTGCGTTTTGGCCGGTCGGGGCGTTGCCTGCCTTCACCAGGCCGTAACCCGTAGTCGTGGATGTTTCCGAATGCTGGCGGTGTTGCGCTTGGAGTATGTCCAGGTCTCCCCCCACCTTTGTGTCCAGGCGGCCTTCGCCTGCGTCGAAGTTGGCCCCTTCGTAGCGGCCGTCCGCGCCCAACTGGATGGCCACGCCTTTTTTGCCGGCCACGCCCAGGGTGTAAGCGGTGGTGCTTTCGTCCAACAGGCTGTGAGAAGTGCCGCTTCCCTTCAGGGTGCCGTTTACGTCGGCGGTGGTGACCGTGTCCACCCGCAGGCCCGCCTCTATTTGGGTGTCCGTGCGGGTTTCAACGCGTGTTGCGTACGCGGCAGGGGCGTCATGGGTGTCGGCGGTGATGGAAGGCTTGCCGTTGGCGGCGGTGTACAGCGTGCCCCGGTCATAGAGCAACCCCTCCACGGTGGTGTTGGTTTCAGCGCCAGAGAGTTCGGTGACGTTCGGCTGCTCAGTCCGCAGGCCTTCGGCACGGTAGGCGTAGGTGCCGGTGCCATCCACACCCAGCGACGGCGGTGCCAGGGCGTCTTCTACGCCTGTCTGCTGGAAGCGCGCCTGGTCCTTGCCTTCGATGGCCTTGCGGATAGGGCCGGTGATGTCCTTGATTTCAGCACTCAGGCCCAGCTCGCCCTGGATACGCGAACTGGTTTTTTGCGTCTCATCGTGAGTTGCAACCTCCTCGCGATGAATTTCTTTACTGATTTCGTTGACCTCGCCTTTGGCCACGACCTTGGCACCCGCGTAATCGATGCGCTCTGAAATATCCAGGTTGAGGTCGTTTTCTGATTCGAGCGAGGCCAGGGCGAGTTGGGTACTGCTGGCGGTTTCGGTGTCCTTGGCGTGGCTGCCCACGGAGGCGCTGCCCGCCCGCTCGGCCCCGACCTGCACCTTGATGCCGCCCATGCTCGTGGAGCTTTCAGTGGCTTTGCGGGTTTCGTCCACTTCGGAGATAACGCTCAGGGTTTCGGCCTTTATATCCAGATCCCCCTGGGTGGACCTCACCTTTGAGGCGCCCACGGTCACGGCCTGTGCGGTCACCTGAACCATGGCTCCTTCAACCAACGAAGGCTGGTGCTCGGTGCGGCGGGTTTCTTCTCGTGTGTTTTTCTGCTGGTAGCCCCCTAGGGCCTGCCATTGCAGGGACCTGTCCTTGCCTTCTTCGGGAGGGCGGGTTTCGCCCGCGCTGCCTGTGAAGGCGCCGTTACGAGCGGTCGTGGTTTCATCGCGGGTGTCCTTGCCCGAAAGCACGTCGACCGTGCCCTTGGCATCGAACGCTACAGCGCCTCCTGCGACGACCTTCGAACCTATCACCTTGATGTCGGTGGCACTCGCGACGGTGTGAGCGCCTGCGGTGGTGAACTCAGACGCTTTAGCCGTTCTTTGGGTTGCATCCGTTGACTGCTTGGTACCCAGCGCACCACCCATTTGGGTCGTGTTGCGGTGTTCGGTTACCTGTCTGAAGTCGGTGACGTTCTCGATCACCACGCTGCCTTTCTCGCCAACCGTAAAGGTACCATTCGCGCCTTCTACCTTACTGCCACGCACCCGCACGTCATCCGACACCAGGCTGGCGGTGCCTCCAGCCGTTAGTTGGCTCCCTCGGTGGACGGTGCCGGTCTCTTTACGGCCGCCCGTGTTCTTGAAGAAAAATCCCTTGGCCAAGTCGCCCCGGTATTCGTCCTTGTCGGAGGTGTGCTCAAAGCCCTGAGCATCGATGTCTATGGATTGCGCCTTGATAGCCAGGTCGCCTTTCGAGGTGATGTCACTGCCACGCACCCGTGCCTTGCCGCCGGCTTCGATGGAGACCGTTGCGCCTTCCAGTACCGAGGGGCTGGCGGTTTCGCTCGTGCTGGACTCTGTTTTATCCCCCCGCCATAGGTGCTTGCGGTGATGGGTTTCCTGGCTGCGAGTGGTGCGTTCGACGCCGGCTTCGATGGTGACGTTATTGCCCCCTTTTACCTTCAAGGCCTGCCCCGCTTGCACTGCGGTCGCACGCAGCGTTACGTTTCGGCCGGCTGAGAGTTCAGCGTTTTCGGCGGCGGTGACGGTCGTGCCCTCCAGCCGTTTACGGGTGGTCGCGGTGTCTTGGGAATAGGTTTCGGTGGTGATGAACAGGGTTTTCTTGCTCCAGGCCTCGCGGCGCTGTTCGAGTTTTTCCCGGGTGGCGGCGTCCAGGGTGAGGTCGCGGCCGGCATGGGCGCGGACCGTACGCCCCGCCAGGCCGCTGCCACTGATGGTGAGGTCCCGCGTGGCCTTGAGGCTGAGCTCGCCCTGTGCCGCGCCTATCCGGGTACGGCCTTCATTGCCTTCGCGGCCGATCACCAAGTCGCCAGCGGAATCGACAGTGACGCCCTGGCGGCCCATCACCTCAGGCCCGGCCAGCCGAATGCCCGCGCCCTCTCGGGTACTGATCAGCCGAATACGCCCTGCGCGCATCGCGCCCAGTGCATTGAGGTCGATACCGTGCGCCAGGTCGGGCGCTTGGCGGCTTTCCAATACGTCCAGGGTCTGGGCCGAGACACGGTTGCGCCCGGCAATGGCGCTGAGGTCGGGGCCAGCGCTCAATTGCCCCTGGCTGTCGATACGAGGGGCGATCAGGCCAATGGCGGCTTCGGTGCTCAAGCCGCCACCCTGTATGCGTAGCTCGCCTGGCGCACCGAAGGTGTTGAGGCCGGTCAGGCGGCCGTCCTCGATCTCGGGGGTGCCTACCAGAAACACCGCCCGCGGCGTATTGATAAAGCCCACGCCCTGGATGTGAATGCCGTTGGGGTTGGCCAGTACGTAGTCCGCCGCGCTGCCGAAAATCTCCTGGGTACCCAGCACGTTGGACGACCGCTGGCCTACCACTTCGTTGAGGATGACGCTCGCAGCCTGCCCTTGAAACTGAGGGTTTGCAGCCAGCTCGCCGGCCAGGTGAGATAGCCCGCCCGCGACGGCATTGTTCAGCACCAGCCCCTGCACGGGCACGTTGTAGTCACTGAACTGGTTATGGGACAACCCGTTGCCGTTGGGGGCAGTGATGCCCACCACGGGCACGCCGTTGTACTCACTCAGCAGCGGTGTGCCACCCGGCCCCGTTACTGGCGCAATGCCGTTACCCAGTGCTACCAGGGGTTGGGCAAACAACGCTACTGCGATGGCCAAGCGCAAGGGATCGGGGCGCAGGTAGCACTGTGGAGAACCTTTGGTTTTTTTCATTGGGGGTTTCTCGTGGTGGGGGAGGGTTAAAAGCGCAGTTGCAGGCCTAGGCGCCAGTAGCCGGGCTCGGTCAGGGCCCCACGGCGGTAGAGGCTGCGTTGGTACTCGGCGTCGAGGCGGCCGTTGGGGTGGCTAAGGCCGGCGCCAATGGCGGCCCCTAGCAGGCGTGTACCTGAATGGGTGGGGGTGCCGCCTTGGCCGTCGGCCCAGCCGGTGTCCAGGCCCAGGGTTGGGGTGAAGGTGAAGGCGGACGGCAGCGAAAAGGGGAGGGCGAGGTTGGTGCGCCAGGCCACGCCGTTGCTGGTGTCGGCGCCGCCTCGCTGAAAGCCGCGCACAAGGCTGCCGCTCGTCAGGCCCAGGCCTTCTGGGGCGGGCAAATACTGAGGGCTGTATTGAGCGTGCAGGGCGCTGCTGATGGTGTAGGTCAACCCGCCCCAGTGATAGGCGGTCGTTCGCGACATGCTGGCATGCCACTTGTCGAAGCGGGCAGTTTGGGCATGGGGTTGTGAAACGGCGCGCCCCTTGTTGGCGGTCCAGCCGCCCAGGCCACGGCTGTAGGCCAAGGTGCCCGCCCAGGTAGTGTTGCCCATCAGCCACAGGCCATTAAGCCCCAGCTGCAGGGTGCGGTAGTGAGGGCTTTGAACCGTAAGGCGCGTACCTGCAAAGTACGCATCGGTGCGTTTGTCTTCCAGGCGCAGGGTGCCACTCAACAGCCGCTGCTGGTCCCGCCACAGGGTGCGTTCCAGCCCATAACCCAGCAGGGTGCTGCCCCCTTCGAAGCCTAGGTGCCCCGTGTTGCCCGCCAAAGCGGTACGGTAGCGAAACCGGTTGGCATTCAGCGTCAGGTTCCAGGGGCCGTAGGGAGTACTGTAGTACACACCCGCCGAGAGACTATTGGCGTCACCGATGCGGGAGCCGCTGCCATAGACGGTCAAGCTGTCGTTGTGCGACAGCGGGTTATCCAGCGACAGGCTCAGGTGGGTTCGATCACGCCCGGTACTCGCGCTACCGCCGTTATCACGCGCCGCAACCACCTCCCAGCGGCTGGGCCGGCTCAGGGCGCTCAATACCACCCGCGAGCCTCCCGGCAGTTGCCCTGGCAGTATGTCGGCGGTCAGGTCGATGGAGCGCAGGCGGTTTAGCTGTTCCAGCCCTTGCTCTAGCTGGCGCAAGTGCAACGGCTCGCCCAGCATCCCTGGAAAGGCTGCGGCCAGGCTGATGGGGAGGTCGTCACCGGCCAGTTCGATGGCTTCTACAAACCCCTCTTCGATGCCCAGCATCAAGGGCTCGCCATCGATCGGGGGCGCCAGCAGCATGGGGCGGCTGGCCACGTAACCTGCTGCGGTGTAAACGCCGGTAATGGCCGCCAACACCCGGTTGATCTGGCCAGGCGTCAGGCACGGGCTGAGATGGGGCTGCACCGCCTGGTACAAGCGGTCCCCCGGCAGGTTGTGGTTGCCTGCCAGGCGTACGCCGGTGATGTACCAGCAGGGCGCGTCAGGGCCTTCCTCCTCAGGAGGGGGCACTCCCGGTGGTTGGACGGCTGGGGGTGCAGCAGGGTCATCATTCAATTGCCGCTGCCGCCGCTCCCACTCAAGGGCCTCGCGACGCTGCTCGGCATCGTGGATGAACCGCGAGGGCGCCTCAGGTACGGCAGGCTGCGCCAGCACGCTGGCAGCAGAAAAGCTGCCTGCGGTGAGGCTAACCAAAAAGATGAATCTATGCACCATAATAGCCATCCGTTTGAATGGCTATCACCTTACGTGGGGTAGGGCAGTGGTCGCTGTAATCCCCGGCTTATAAAGGTGCAGGACGTTTTTGACAGAATTGCAGGAAAATTCCTGGCGAAGCGCTTATCCCTACGGTCGGATCTCGATAAGTGTGCCATCCTTCACCAGGCTCCACACTTCCTGCATGTCGGTGTTGTTCAGCGCAATGCAGCCGTCGGTCCAGTCCAGCGACTGGAAGTACCACTCGGGGTAGTCTTCGCTGACCGGCGTGCCGTGGATCATGATCATGCCCCCAGGCTCGACCCCGGCATTGCGGGCGTTGTTCGCGTCCCGTGCATTGGGGTAGGACAGGTGCAGCGCCAGGTTGAAGCGGTCGCTTACCTTGCGCCAGTCCACCCAGTACAGGCCTTCCGGGGTACGTTTGTCGCCCTCGCGCGCTTTGGCACCGCGTGGTTGCTTGCCCAGGGATACCCGGTACGTCTTCACCGCCACCCCGTGACTGAGCAACTGCAACTGGCGAGCAGATTTGATGACCAGCAGCTTGTCCACCGAGCCATTGACAGCCAACGGCGCCGGCGCTGGCGTGCCCAGCGGCCGAGGAACGATGGTTTGAGTGAAGCTGGCGTTGGCTGCGCACGCGAACGACAGGCACAGCATCGCAAACAGCATACGCATGGATAAAGGGCACTCGCTCAGGTCAAGGGGGTGACGGGCTGCGCGTACATCGGCGGCAGGGCTTCGTTGCGTACCGGGAAATTGCCGCCACGGCGGTCATCGAGCCAGCATTCTAAAGTACGGGCCACGGTGCGGAAAGCCAGCTCCGACCAGGGTATGTCTTTTTCGCTGAACAGCTTCACCTCAAGGCTTTCAATGCCGGCCGCGAAATCCAGGTCAGCCAGCGTGGCTCGGAAGAACACGTGCACCTGGTTGATGTGAGGCACGTCTAGCACGGTATACAGATGAAGGTCGTCCAGGCGCGCGCAGGCTTCTTCTTCGGTCTCCCGAAGCGCCGCCTGCTGCACGGTTTCGCCATTTTCCATAAAGCCTGCGGGCAACGTCCAAAAGCCTTTGCGCGGCTCGATGGCGCGGCGGCACAGCAGCACCTGGTCGCCCCACACCGGCAAGGCCCCGGCCACGATGTTGGGGTTCTGGTAATGCACCGTGCCACACGCGGGGCACACATCGCGCAAGCGAGCGTCCCCTTCGGGGATCAGGCGGGACACGGCGTGGCCGCACTGGCTGCAGAAATTCATTGAGTTCTCGCTGATAGGGCAGGCTGTAAAAGGGACTGCATTTTTGGGTTGGGCTATACGCGCCTTTGTAGCATGATGGAGGGCAGGCCAAGAAGCGGGGGACACCATGCTCGAGGAGTTATTGCGCCGTATCGGCAGTCATGTTCCGCGTACGCTGGAGGTCGACCGACGCTTTCCTGAAGCCGCGGTACTGATGCCCATCACCCGGGCCGAGAGCCCTGAGCTGATCCTCACGTTACGGGCCAAGGGGTTGTCGACCCATGGCGGTGAAGTCGCCTTTCCCGGTGGCCGTCGCGACCCCGAAGACACAAACCTCACCTTTACGGCGCTGCGCGAGGCCGAAGAAGAGATCGGCCTACCGCCCGGCATGGTCGAAGTGATCGGCCCGATGAGCCCCTTGATCTCCGCGCATGGCCTGAAGGTGACCCCTATCGCGGGGATCATCCCTGATTTCGTCGAGTACCGCCCCAACGACGCGGAAATCGCCGCGGTGTTCTCCGTACCGCTGGATTTCTTCCTGCAGCCCCCCAAGGAGCACACCCACCGTGTCGACCTTCAGGGGCGTGACTGGCATATCCCCTGTTACCGCTACGACGGCTACAAAATATGGGGCCTCACTGCCATCATGATCGTGGAACTGATGAACGTGGTCTACGACGCGGGCATCATCATGGAACGCCCTGTCGGGCCTGCGCGCCTGGCGTAGTCGTTATCTGGAATCACATCGCTATGACCGCTCTGCCTGAACCTGCCACGAACACCGACCCGGTGCGCCCGGTACGCTCGCCCTGCGTCAGCGTGTGCGCGCTCGATGACAACGACCTGTGCACGGGCTGCCAACGTACCGCTGCCGAAATCACCCAATGGGGCCGCATGAGCAACGACGAACGGCGTCGGGTGATTGCCCTGGCCACTGCGCGGGCGAAGGCCCAGGGGCTGATGCGCTAGGCGGAGGGGTGCGGTCATGCGCACGGGCTTGTTGTAGAATGCGCGCCTTTGAAGGGTTGCGCCCGGCGGCCCTCGATTGCTTACCCTGAGGACCTGACATGACCCGTATCGGAACCCCGCTGTCACCGACCGCCACCCGTGTATTGCTGTGCGGCTCGGGAGAGCTGGGCAAGGAAGTGGTGATCGAGCTGCAGCGGCTGGGTGTCGAAGTGATCGCCGTGGACCGTTACGCCGACGCGCCGGCCATGCAGGTGGCGCACCGTAGCCATGTGATCAACATGCTTGACGGCGACGCACTGCGGCAGGTGATCGAAGCTGAAAAACCGCATTACATCGTGCCGGAGATCGAGGCCATCTCCACCGCTACCCTGGTGGCGCTGGAAAACGAAGGTTTCACGGTCATTCCCACCGCACGTGCCGCGCAACTGACCATGAACCGCGAAGGCATTCGTCGCCTGGCAGCAGAAGAGTTAGGGCTGCCCACGTCGCCCTATCACTTTGCCGATACCCTTGAAGACTACCGCGAGGCCGTGCGCGCGCTGGGTTTCCCCTGTGTCGTGAAACCAGTGATAAGTTCGTCCGGCAAAGGCCAGAGCCTGCTTAAAAGCGAAGCCGACGTGCAACGCGCGTGGGACTATGCCCAGGAAGGCGGCCGTGCGGGCAAGGGCCGAGTGATCGTTGAAGGCTTTATAAACTTCGATTACGAAATCACTCTGCTGACCGTACGCCATGGTAACGGCACCACCTTCTGTGAGCCCGTAGGCCATCGCCAGGAAAACGGCGATTATCAGGAGTCCTGGCAACCTCAGGCCATGAGCCAAAAAGCCTTGGAAGCCTCCCGCGAAGTGGCCCGCGCCGTGACCGAGGCCCTGGGCGGGCGCGGCATGTTCGGCGTAGAGCTGTTCATCAAAGGGGACCAGGTGTGGTTCAGCGAGGTCTCGCCACGCCCGCACGATACCGGCCTGGTTACCCTGATTTCCCAGGATTTGTCCCAGTTCGCGCTGCATGCCCGTGCGATTTTGGGGTTGCCGGTCCCGGTGGTTCGCCAGTTCGGCCCATCGGCATCGGCCGTGGTGCTGGTCAATGGTAGCTCTCGGCAAACGGCGTTCGCCAACTTGGGCGAAGCGCTGAGCGAGGCAGACACCGCCCTACGCTTGTTCGGTAAGCCAGAGGTCAACGGCCAACGCCGCATGGGCGTGGCCCTGGCGCGTGACACCTCGATCGACGCCGCTCGCGCCAAGGCCACCCGTGCCGCTCAGGCGGTGAAAGTAGAGCTCTAGGTCAGCCTGCTACAGCGCCTGATGACGGGTTTCCTTCAGGCAGGCCACCGCGACAAGGCTGATCAGGGCGGCGGCGGACACATAGCCGCCCACCCAGCTTAAGCCGCCCATGGCAACGAGTTTTTGAGCGAAGAAGGGCGCAGCCGAGGCGCCCACGATACCGCCGATGTTGTACGCCGCCGACGCTCCCGTGTAGCGCACCCGAGTAGGAAACAGCTCGGGCAGCAGCGCGCCCATGGGGGCAAAGGTTGCGCCCATCAATAGCAGCTCCAGGCTCAGGAATAGCACCACCCCGGTGGCTGAACCCTGTGTCAGCAACGGCTCCATGGCAAACCCGGACGCCAGCGCCAGGGCGCCACTGACCAGCAGCACGGGTTTACGCCCGTAACGGTCACTCAGCCAGGCGCAGACCGGTGTGGCGGCCGCCATGAAGAGCACGGCAAAGCACAGCATGGCCAAAAACGCCTGGCGACTGTACCCCAGCGCGGTTACCCCGTAGCTCAGCGAAAATACCGTAGAAATGTAAAACAGCGCATAGCACACCACCATGGCGGCGGCGCCTAGCAGCATGGGCCGCCAGTGGTCACGGAACACCTCGATTACGGGTGCCTTGGCGGTTTCATGCCGCGCCAGTGCGGCAGCGAACACCGGCGTTTCGGCTAGTTTCAGGCGCACATACAAGCCGATCACCACCAGCACGGCACTGAGCAGGAACGGCAGCCGCCAGCCCCAGCTACGAAATTGTGCGTCGTCCAGGCCTAGGGCCAGCCCAAGGAACAAGCCGTTAGCCACCAAAAACCCAATGGATGGCCCCAGTTGAGGAAACATCCCAAACCAGCCGCGTTTGCCTTGAGGGGCGTTTTCCGTGGCCAGCAGCGCTGCACCGCCCCATTCTCCGCCCAACCCCAGCCCCTGGCCAAAGCGCAGTACGCAGAGTATTACCGGCGCCCACAAGCCAATCTGGTCATGGCCCGGAAGCACCCCTATCAGCGTGGTACACACGCCCATCAATAGTAGCGACGCCACCAAGGTGGCTTTGCGCCCTACTCGATCACCGAAATGGCCAAACAGGGCCGAGCCTAAGGGGCGGGCGAGGAAGGCAATGCCGAAGGTCAGGAAGGCCGACAGCATTTGCGCTGTGCCGGAGGTTTGCGGGAAGAACACCGGGCCGATCACCAGCGCAGCGGCGGTGGCGTACACGTAGAAATCATAGAACTCGATTGCAGTGCCGATGAAACTGGCGGTAGCAACACGGGCCGCCGAATTGACGGGGGGCGCCATCAGCGGCGCATCGGCCGCGAGGGTAGTAGAAGTCATGGGCGTCTCGACAGTCATGGAGCCATGAACGGCGTGGCCGTGCTGGCAATTATTGTAATGTGCGCTGAACAACGCCCTGGGTCGGGGAGCGCCGCCGCACCTTGTATGTACAGGGGCGGTTGCAGTGTTCAGCCAAACTGACTGGCCGAGGCGTGCGGTGCGGGTGGCACCGGCTTCGGCGGGCTGGGTAAGCCCGTGGAGTATAGGAAGGACAGGCGCCTTGGGCAATGTTGCCTGTCAGGGCGCAGCAGCAGGGGCGATGTGCTGCCATGCCAATACGCGCTTCACGCGGTTTTCTTCGGTTTCGAGGATTTCCATCCGGTAGTGGCCAATTTTCAGGCACACCGAGCGTTTTGGAATGGACTCCAGCGCTTCGGTAATCAGGCCGTTCAAGGTTTTAGGCCCATCACTGGGCAAGTGCCACCCCAGTACTTTATTCAGGTCGCGCAGGCTGGCGGCGCCGTCGAGGACATAACGGCCGTCAGCCTGGGGGAAGACGTGTGGGTGGCTACCAGTGGTTTCGTGCTCGAACTCGCCAACGATCTCTTCGAGAATATCCTCCAGGGTCACCAAGCCCAAGACCTCACCGTACTCGTCCACGACCATGCCCAGCCGCCGTTGCTGTTTATGGAAGTTCAGCAGCTGGATATGCAAGGGCGTTGCTTCGGGCACGAAATACGCTTCGTAGCAGGCCCCCATCAGTGCCTCGAGGGTCAGGCTTCGGCTAGGCAACAAATGGCTTATTTGCCGTGTGTTCACCACTTTGTCGACCTGATTGATATCACCCCGGTATACCGGCAGGCGCGTGTGCCGGCTGACCATGAGTTGATCGATGATCGCGTCCAGTGGGTCGTCCAGGTCCAGGCCATCCACTTCGTGGCGCGGTATCAGGATGTCGTTCACCGTCATCCGTTCCAGCCCCATGATCCCGCTGGCTACGCCCTGCCTGGACGCAGGGCTTTCGACGGATTCAAGCTGGTCCTGGCTGGGCTCGGCCTGGGGGTGGCGCTCCGAAGGGTCGTGGCGGGCAGGGGAGGGCTGCCTGAAGCCGTGGAGCAGGCGTTGCTGCGCGTGGGCGAACGGCAGCGCCAAACGCACGGGTAGCCACAGCACCAGCCCTGCCTGGCCGAAACGGTCGGCATAGCGCTGGGCCAGTAGCGTGGGCACCAGTGTGGTAAGCACAATGATCGCCAGCCATGCCAACAGGGCACCACCACCGGCCCCTACGGCGCCGCGCGCCTGTACGCCGAGCACTACCGCCAGGCTGATGATGATCAAGTGGAAGGCCAGGCGTGCCTGGTTAAACGCCGACTGCTCCCGGTCCTGGGCGCGCCGGCTTCGGCCTTGGCGTGCCAGGCGGGCATGGTCGTAGGCGGTAAGGGCGCCGCACCACAGCAACGCGAGAGCGATGACGCCGGCCGTAGGCGGTACTGACAACACCATGACAGTCACCTAGATATGCAGGATGTATTCGCGGACCAGCTTGCTGCCGAAATACGCCAGCATCAGCAGGACGAACCCTGAAAGCGTCCAGCGGATGGCCACGTGACCGCGCCATCCAAGCCGGGTGCGGCCCACCAGCAATACGCTGAAGACCACCCAGGCCAGGCAGGACAACAAGGTTTTATGCACCAGGTGCTGGGCAAACATGTTCTCCAGGAACAGCCAACCGGACACCAGCGACAGTGACAGCAGCACCCAACCTGCCCACAGAAAGCCGAACAGCAGGCTTTCCATGGTTTGCAATGGAGGGAAGGCACGAATAGGGCCTGAGGGGTGTTTGTGCTTGAGCTGGTGGTCTTGAAGCAGTAACAGCAAGGCCTGGAAAGCGGCGATGGTGAACACGCCATACGCCAGGATCGACAGCAGGATGTGGATAAGAATGCCGGGCTCTTCGTCGATGCGAGGCACCGTGCCAGTCGGCGCGAATTGTGCCACCAGGGTAGTGATGAGGCCCAAGGGGTAGAGCAGCACCAGCAGGTTCTCGACCGGCAGGGACGCGCACGCCAGTAGCGTGAGGGCGATAACCGCCGCCGCGATCAGGCTGGCCGCGGTAATGAAGTCTAGGTTCAGCCCTTCGGCGCCGATCATCTGTGACGACAGCGCGAGCGCATGCAACAACACCGCGACCACGCCCCCGCCGCACAGTAGGGCCCTGTTGGCTTTCGCCCCGCGAGCGAGCCGGGCGCCATGGTAGGCCGTGGCACCTGCGTAGATCAGCGCCGAGGCGAGGCTTGGAAGCAAACTGGAGGGCAAGGGGAGCATAGGTCCTGGCAAGCGCTAACTAAAGGCGCGAGTGTGGCATAGACCTTTGCTGGGATAAAGACTACGGCCTGGCCTCGGGCAAATGCTTTTTGCGGTAAGGGCCGCTACAACGCAGTGGGCTGTGTCAGACCCGGCAACTTCTCGTTATAATCGGCGGTCTCCCTTGCCCGTGGCCAGAACACATCGGCAGGCCGCATGCCACTTCGGTTCGACGGAGCCTGTAAGGATCGCCCATGTTTGAAAATCTTTCCGATCGTTTGTCGCAGACCCTTCGCCATGTCACCGGCAAGGCAAAGCTGACCGAAGACAACATTAAAGACACCCTGCGCGAAGTACGCATGGCCCTGCTTGAGGCTGACGTGGCCCTGCCGGTGGTCAAAGACTTCGTCAACGCCATCAAGGAGCGGGCAGTCGGCACCGAAGTGTCGCGCAGCCTCACCCCTGGGCAGGCGTTCGTCAAAATCGTGCGCGCCGAACTCGAAGCGGTCATGGGGGCTGCCAACGAAGACCTGGTGCTTAACGTAGCGCCGCCTGCCGTGGTACTGATGGCCGGTTTGCAAGGTGCGGGTAAAACCACCACCGCCGCCAAGCTGGCGCGCTTCCTCAAGGAGCGCAAGAAAAAATCCGTAATGGTGGTATCGGCGGACGTCTACCGCCCCGCCGCGATCAAGCAGCTCGAAACCCTGGCCGGTGAAGTAGGCGTGACCTTCTTCCCGTCGGATATCAGCCAGAAGCCTGTCGCCATCGCTGAAGCCGCCATCCGCGAAGCCAAGCTCAAGTTCATTGACGTGGTCATTCTCGACACTGCAGGCCGATTGCACATCGACGCCGACATGATGGCAGAGATCCAGGCGTTGCACGCGGCGGTCAAGCCGGTAGAGACCCTGTTCGTGGTCGATGCCATGACCGGCCAGGATGCTGCCAACACGGCCAAGGCCTTTGGTGACGCGCTGCCCCTGACCGGCGTGGTGCTTACCAAAGTAGACGGCGACGCACGCGGTGGTGCGGCCCTGTCCGTGCGGTCCATTACCGGCAAGCCCATCAAGTTCATCGGTATGGGCGAAAAAACCGAAGCGCTGGAGCCCTTCCACCCGGACCGTATCGCTTCGCGCATCCTGGGCATGGGCGATGTGCTCAGCCTGATCGAGCAGGCCGAGCAGACCCTCGACCGAGAAAAAGCCGACAAGCTCGCGAAGAAAATCAAGAAAGGCAAAGGCTTCGACCTCGAAGACTTCCGCGACCAGCTGCTGCAAATGAAGACCATGGGCGGCCTGGGCAGCCTGATGGAAAAGCTCCCCAACATCGGCGGTGTGAACCTGTCGCAGATGGGCAACGCTCAGGGGGCGGCCGAGAAGCAGTTCAAGCAAATGGAGGCCATCATCAACTCCATGACCCCTGCCGAACGCCGCGACCCTGACTTGATCAGTGGGTCGCGCAAGCGCCGTATCGCCATGGGCTCCGGTACTCAGGTGCAGGACATAGGCCGCTTGATCAAGCAGCACAAGCAGATGCAGAAGATGATGAAAAAATTCTCCACCAAAGGTGGCATGGCCAAGATGATGCGCGGCCTGGGTGGCATGATGCCCGGTGGTATGCCTCGCCCGTGAGGCACACCAACCCGGCGGCGCGGGCCTTTCCGACGCGTAGCCGGGCCGGGGGAAAAAGAGGTTTGCAAAAAACCCTGCATTCCTTGAGAATATGCGGCCTTTCGGGCACCCGTGCCCGCTGTGCCTTATAGATTTGCAGCACCGACAACAGGAACGATGTTCACATGGTAACCATCCGTCTTGCCCGTGGCGGCTCCAAAAAGCGCCCGTTTTACCACCTCACCGTGACCGATAGCCGCAATGCGCGCGATGGTCGTTTCAACGAGCGTGTTGGCTTCTTCAACCCGATCGCCAACGGTGGCGAAGTTCGCCTGTCCGTCAACCAGGAGCGCGTAAGCTACTGGCTGTCCCAGGGCGCCCAGCCGTCTGAGCGCGTTGCTCAACTGCTGAAAGACGCTGCCAAGGTTTCCGCCTGAGCAGTATGAACGCAACGCCAAACTCCGCAGATGACCTCATCGTCATCGGCAAGATTGTTTCGGTACACGGCGTTCGTGGCGAAGTGAAGGTGTTTTCCTTTACCGACCCAATCGACAACCTGCTGCAGTACTCCACCTGGTTGCTCCGGCACGAAGGTAAAACCCGGCAGGTAGAAATGATCAGTGGCCGTTCTCAGAACAAGGTGCTGGTCGCAAAGTTGAAAGGTCTTGATGACCGTGAAGAGGTTCGCCTCCTTGCCGGTTATGAGATCTGCATCGCGCGCAGCCTGCTGCCCGACCTCACCGACGGCGATTACTACTGGTATCAGCTCGAGGGTTTACAGGTCACCAATGGCGAAGGGCAGGTGTTGGGCAAGGTTGATCACCTGCTCGAAACCGGCGCGAACGATGTAATGGTGGTCAAGCCCTGTACGGGTAGCCTAGATGATCGCGAGCGCCTGTTGCCCTATACGGACGACTGCGTGCAAGCCATCGACCTGGACGCCGGTACGATGCGAGTCGAATGGGATGCGGATTTCTAGGCCATGGCGAGCCTGCGCATAGACGTCATCACCCTGTTTCCCGAGATGTTTTCGGCCATCAGCGAGTACGGCATTACCAGTCGCGCGGTAAAGCAGGGGTTGTTAAACCTCACCTGCTGGAATCCGCGGGCCTACACCACGGACCGTCACCACACAGTGGATGACCGGCCCTTTGGCGGTGGGCCAGGAATGGTCATGAAGATCAAGCCATTGGAAGACGCCCTGGCAGATGCCAGGCTGGCAACCGGAGGCACGGCGAAGGTGATTTACCTATCGCCACAAGGCCAGCGCCTGAATCAGGCGGCGGTGAAAGAGCTGGCGAAGGCAGAGTCTCTGATTCTCATCGCCGGTCGGTATGAAGGCATCGACGAGCGTTTCATTGAAGCGCAGGTAGATGAAGAGTGGTCGGTTGGCGATTACGTGTTGTCCGGTGGCGAGTTGCCGGCCATGGTGCTGATTGATGCGGTTACCCGTTTGCTGCCTGGAGCTTTAGGGCATGCAGGCTCCGCGGAGGAGGATTCCTTCACGGATGGCTTGCTCGATTGCCCGCACTACACCCGACCTGAGGTGTATGCGGAACGGCGTGTACCCGACGTGTTGCTTAGCGGCAACCATGCACATATCCGGCGCTGGCGTTTGCAGCAGTCCCTTGGGCGGACCTACGAACGACGTGCCGATCTTCTGGAAAGTCGCTCACTTTCTGGAGAAGAGCAGAAGCTGCTAACGGAGTATCTCCGTGAGCGGAACGATAGTTAACGTATCGATGGCAAACCAAACCTTTGCCTTAGGAGCACACGCATGACGAACAAGATTATTCTTCAGCTCGAAGCTGAGCAGATGACCAAGGAAATCCCAACCTTCGCACCCGGCGACACCGTTGTCGTTCAGGTGAAGGTTAAGGAAGGCGAGCGTACTCGTCTGCAGGCCTTCGAGGGTGTTGTCATCGGCAAGCGTAACCGTGGCGTGAACAGCGCATTCACCGTGCGTAAGATCTCCAACGGTGTTGGCGTAGAGCGTACCTTCCAGACCTACAGCCCACAGATCGACAGCCTGGCCGTGAAACGTCGTGGTGACGTGCGTAAAGCCAAGCTGTACTACCTGCGTGAACTGTCTGGTAAAGCAGCTCGCATCAAGGAAAAGCTGTCTTGATTGCAGCCTGAGCCTAGGCTCCCCCAAAACCCCGGCCCTTGTGCCGGGGTTTTGTGTTTATTAGCTATGCCTTTCATTCAGTAGGGGCGAATTATTAGTTTAGTTTTGTTACTAATTTTTAAGTCTTGTTAGGATGTTAGCGCTTTTAAGGCGATAAACTGTTAGTTTATATGGTCTGGTGCTTAAAAAAAATAATAAACCTGATATTATGGATGTAAATAATTTAGACTGTAGTATTTGGTTTTGGAGTTATTTCAGAGTTCCAATGTAATTGAATTTCTTTAGTTTTTCTGTGTAATTAGGAAATATTTGGTTTGATATCTTTAGTTGTGTGATTTTCTTGTGTGCTTAAATGATGACTCCGTTCTGTTGTAAAAACATGTCAAGGAGTATCTATGTCTGAAATTAAATTCCTGACTGAGTCAGGGCTTTCGATTTTGCCTGCTATGACGGCTATGCAGGTAGGCCAATATCTGGAATCGCCTTCAAAACAATATAAACTTCTTTTTGATGAAACTGGGCTAATGCTGTTTGATGGGCCTGCAGCGATTTGGCAGGCTAACATAAACCAAGTGCACAGCAATGCTTATAAGATAAAGAAGCTTGGGGGTATTGCGCGGGTAGAGATGGATTACTATCTTAGAATGATTCAGCCGCACAAAAATCACCTGTGGAATACAGTTGGATATTCAAGCCTAGGGAACGATTATGAGTCTGCTAGGCGAAGGGCATTTCTCTCTTTACAGGATGACGGAAATATTGTCATCATTGATAAGCAACCGGTATGGGCGCATAACAAATCTTTATGGGAGTTTTCCACCTCCCCTGTAGGTAAAGTTTTGATGGGGGCATTTGAAATGCTTCCTGGGCAGGGCAGGTCTTCAGCGCGGGCGCAGCAAGGCTTGAGTATCATGCTGACGGGACTTTTGTAGGAATTGATCCTGCCGGTCAAGGCACATGGCTGACAGACACCTCAGGAAAAGGCGTAAGTCGAGCGGTTATGCAAGAAGATGGAAATTTTGTTATTTTCGCTGGCGAAACTCCTGTCTGGGAAACCAAGACCTCTGGTCAAATTGGTGTATTCGCACAACTTCAAGAAAATGGAAATTTTTCCTTGGCTCGATATAGCCCAGTATGGGCACGGTTCGGTATTTTTCAGAAAAAGCGGCGGAAGAACAAACTATATGGGCCTTTGAATATACCGATATTTGACGTAATTGACTTCGTAAGAGGCTAGCCGGCCCTGGTGGCAGGGCTTGGTTTTTTTGCGGGCTCTGCCAATTCAATCAACTTTGAGATTTTCGTGCTTAAGTTGCATATAAAAGGTGTAGGGTGTAATCATCGTGTCTGCAATAGCTGACATGGCTGTATCGATAATTAAAATATCCATGCCAAAATCCGGCTTTTGGGATTTGACTGCTCAGAATTTAGTATGCAGAAATTGTAGGATACTCCGCTATACAGATGGGGTAGAAAGGAGCAGTGGCTTTTTCGGGCTCTCATATCCTGTCGCAGCTCTTCTTCACCTTTTAGTGAGTGAATGGTTCCGCAAGCCGTCAAATTTAAGAAAAGCGCGCATAAAATTATCTTCTTGAACATTATTAGCAGCCTATGGCTTTTTCTTGATTCTAGGTTTAGCCTCGCCTCGTATATCACTAAGTCTTTTCTGAATTTTTCTAAATGCCTGCCATCGACCACGCCCTTATCGACCAATTCCTCGACACCCTCTGGCTTGAAAAAGGCTTGTCCGAGAACAGCCGCAGTGCTTACCGTAGCGACCTGGCGCACTTCAACGGCTGGTTGGTAGAGCGCGACGTAGAGCTGCGCGCCGCAGGGCGGGACGTGCTGCTCGACTACCTGGCGTGGCGAGTGGACAACCAGTACAAGCCGCGATCCACGGCGCGGTTTCTGTCCGGCACGCGCGGCTTTTACCGTTACCTGTTGCGTGAAGAGCTGATTGCCGTAGACCCCACCCTGTTGGTAGAGCTGCCGCAGTTGGGCAAGCCCCTGCCCAAAAGCCTCTCCGAGGCCGATGTGGACGCCCTGCTGGCGGCCCCTGATCTGAGCGAAGCCATCGGCCAGCGCGACCGAGCGATGCTGGAGGTGCTGTACGCCTGTGGATTGCGCGTCACCGAGCTGGTGAGCCTGACCCTGGATCAGCTCAACCTGCGCCAAGGCGTAGTACGTGTCATGGGCAAGGGCAACAAAGAGCGGTTGGTGCCCATGGGGGAGGTGGCGATCACCTGGCTGGAGCGTTACCTGCGCGACGGCCGTGCCAGCCTGTTGAACGGTCGGCCCAGCGATGTGGTGTTCCCCAGCCAGCGCGGCGAACAAATGACGCGGCAGACCTTCTGGCACCGGATCAAACAGCACGCCATGAGGGCGGGCATTAGCAAAACCCTATCGCCGCACACCTTGCGTCATGCGTTCGCCACACACCTGCTCAACCATGGCGCAGACTTACGCTCGGTCCAGCTGTTGCTTGGCCATGCCGACCTTTCTACCACCCAGATCTACACCCACGTGGCCAAGGCACGCTTGCAGGAGCTGCACGCGCGCCATCATCCGCGAGGGTAGGCGCGCTCTGCAATTACGCGAGTGCGGCGTAGTCGGCCCCGCGTGCCTTATGTGGTAGTCTTGGCCGCTAGTCGTGCCTCAGGCGGCCGCCGCGTAGTGGTGCGTGGCTTGGGGCCGTTCGTCCGCTGCCCCAGGAGTTTTCATGCGCGTGACACGCCTTTTCGCCGCTGCCGCGTTGGCGCTGGCCAGTACTGCTGTATTGGCCGATGATGCCGAACAAGCCATCCGTAAAACCCTCGATACCCTTAAGCTCGATGTGCCTATCCAGTCAGTGTCCAGCAGCCCGCTCAACGGGCTGTACGAAGTCCACCTCAAAGGCGGCCGCGTACTCTATGCCAGCCCCGATGGGCAGTTCGTGATGCAGGGCTACCTGTATCAGATGCAGAACGGCAAACCGGTGAACCTCACTGAAAGAACCGAGCGGGCTGCCATCGCCAAGACCATCAATGCTATCCCGCGTGGGGAAACCATTGTGTTCCCGGCCCAGGGTGAGGTGAAGGCGCATATCACGGTCTTTACCGATACCACTTGCCCTTACTGTCAAAAGCTTCACGCCGAAGTCCCGGAGCTGAACCGCCGTGGCATCGAAGTGCGCTACCTGGCCTTCCCGCGTCAAGGCCTGGGGTCGGAGGGTGACAAGCAATTGCAGGCCGCCTGGTGCTCCGCCGACCCGAAAGCGGCGCTGGGCAAGCTGATCGAGGGTGATAAGGTTGCCGCCGCCGCGTGTGCCAACCCTGTGAGCGAGCAGTTTGCCCTTGGCCAGAGCATTGGCGTAAGTGGCACACCGGCCATCGTGTTGCAGGATGGTCAGGTGATTCCAGGCTATCAGCCAGCCGCACAAGTCGCTGAGTTGGCCCTTTCGGCCAAGTGACAGGGCGTACCTAACACGCGCCGCGGTGATCGCGGTGCTATTCGCGGCCTGCGGGAGCGCAGGCCGTTTCATGGGGAGTAAAGAGTGAAACCGGTCAAAGTAGGCATCTGTGGGTTAGGTACCGTCGGTGGCGGCACCTACAACGTACTTCAGCGCAACGCCGAGGAGATTGCCCGCCGTGCCGGGCGTGGAATCGAAGTGGCTCAGATCGCCATGCGTTCGCCTAACCCCCATTGCCAGATTACCGGTACACCCATTACCCAGGATGTGTTCGAAGTGGTCGCCAACCCCGACATCGACATCGTGATCGAATTGATCGGGGGCTACACCATTGCCCGTGAGTTGGTACTCAAGGCCATCGACAATGGCAAGCACGTGGTCACCGCCAACAAGGCGCTGATCGCGGTGCATGGCAACGAAATTTTCGCCAAGGCGCAGGAGAAGGGCGTCATCGTTGCCTTCGAGGCTGCCGTCGCAGGCGGTATTCCTGTTATCAAGGCCATCCGTGAAGGCCTGTCGGCCAACCGTATCAACTGGGTCGCGGGCATTATCAACGGCACCGGCAACTTCATCCTCACCGAAATGCGCGAGAAGGGCCGTGCCTTCCCCGACGTGCTGGCCGAAGCTCAGGCGCTGGGGTATGCCGAGGCAGACCCTACCTTCGACGTCGAAGGCATCGATGCCGCCCACAAGCTCACCATCCTGGCCTCCATTGCCTTTGGTATCCCGCTGCAGTTCGATAAGGCCTACACCGAAGGCATCTCCCGGCTGACCACGGCAGACGTTAATTATGCCGAGGCGTTAGGCTACCGCATCAAACACTTGGGTGTGGCGCGCAGCACCGCCAATGGGATCGAGTTGCGCGTGCACCCCACACTCATCCCGGCCGACCGCCTGATCGCCAACGTCAACGGCGTGATGAACGCGGTGATGGTCAACGGTGACGCGGTAGGGTCTACGCTGTTCTATGGTGCTGGCGCTGGCATGGAGCCTACCGCGTCCTCCGTCGTAGCAGACGTCATAGACGTGGTGCGTGCCATGACGTCAGACCCGGAGAACCGCGTGCCGCACCTGGCGTTCCAGCCTGATGCCCTGTCGGCGCACCCCATTTTGCCCATAAGCGCCTGTGAGAGTGCGTACTACCTGCGTATTCAGGCCAAGGACCACCCCGGTGTGCTGGCCCAAGTCGCAAGCATTCTGTCCGCGCGTGGCATTAACATTGAGTCCATCATGCAGAAAGAGGCCGAGGAGCACGACGGCCTGGTGCCAATGATTTTGCTGACGCACCGCGTGGTGGAGCACCGCATCGACGACGCAATCACAGCCTTGGAAGCGCTGGACGATGTAGTAGGCAGCGTGGTTCGAATCCGGGTAGAGCACCTTTCATAAGCACCCCGCGAGCCGCTTTCGGGCGGTTACGCACGCAGGCCTGGCGGATGGCTCGCTGGCTGCACAGACATGAATCGATAACATCCGCGGCACAGCAGTGGGGTGCCTTCGCCCCAAACCCTACTGCTCCGGCGTGTAGCCAGCCGCTCAAACCAAAGGTTTGCACTCATGCGTTACATCAGTACCCGTGGCCAGGCCCCCGCGCTTAATTTTGAAGACGTGTTGCTCACCGGCCTTGCCAGCGATGGCGGCCTGTACGTTCCGGAAAACCTGCCCCGTTTCACGCAGGAAGAAATCGCCTCCTGGGCCGGCCTGCCGTATCACGAGCTAGCGTTCCGGGTCATGCGCCCGTTCGTGGCGGGCAGCATTGCCGATGCAGACTTCAAGCGTATCCTTGAAGAGACCTACGCAACCTTCTCGCACGCCGCGATAGCGCCCTTGCGTCAGCTCAAGGGCAACGAGTGGATACTGGAGCTGTTCCACGGCCCCACCCTGGCGTTCAAGGACTTTGCCCTACAACTGTTGGGGCGGTTGCTGGACCACGTGCTGGCCAGGCGGGGTGAGCGGGTGGTCATCATGGGGGCAACCAGTGGCGACACCGGTTCGGCCGCCATCGAAGGCTGCAAACACTGCGAAAACGTGGACATCTTCATTCTGCACCCACACCAGCGGGTCTCTGCCGTGCAGCGCCGGCAAATGACCACGCTGTTTGGCGACAACATCCACAACCTGGCCATCGAGGGTAACTTCGATGACTGCCAGGAGATGGTCAAGGCCAGCTTCGCCGATCAAAGCTTCCTCAAGGGCACCCGCCTGGTGGCTGTTAACTCCATCAACTGGGCGAGGATCATGGCCCAGATCGTGTACTACTTCTACGCTGCCTTGCAGCTGGGCGGCCCGGCACGCTCCATGGCGTTCTCAGTGCCTACCGGTAACTTCGGCGATATCTTTGCCGGCTACCTGGCACGCAACATGGGCTTGCCCATCAGCCAGCTGATCGTGGCCACCAACCGCAACGACATCCTTCACCGCTTCATGAGCGGCAACCAATACGTGAAGGACGCCCTGTACGCCACGCTATCCCCGTCCATGGACATCATGGTGTCGTCCAACTTCGAGCGGCTACTGTTCGACCTGCACGGGCGCAATGGCATGGCCATCGCGCAGTTGATGTCCAGCTTCAAGCTCGGTGGCGGGTTCAGCGTCGAAGAAGAGCGCTGGACCGAGGCGCGCCGGTTGTTCGACTCCCTGGCCGTGAGCGACGAGGACACCTGTAGCACCATTGCCCAGGTCTTTGCCGAGACCGGCGAAGTGCTCGACCCACACACTGCTATTGGTGTGCGGGCTGCGCGGGAGTGTCGTCGTAGCCTGGACACGCCAATGATCGTGCTGGGCACCGCTCACCCGGTAAAATTCCCGGACGCAGTGGAACAGGCTGGCGTGGGCAAGGCGCTGCACCTGCCAGAGCACATGAAAGACTTGTTCGAGCGGGAAGAGCGCTGCACCGTACTGCCAAACGACCTGATAGCGGTACAGGCCTTCGTCGGGGCCCACGGCAACCGCGGCAAGCCGCTCTGAGCGACGTTGGACGTAGGAAAGAGAGCAGGGTGTAGGAATTATTCCGAGTCTTCCCGTAGAGGGCTCGGAATTTTCCCACAACACTTTCAGAACGGTCTCATTTTCTTGGCGGTACGCGTTCCCTAAGGTGGTAGCCCTTTTCCGTTCTTTTGGAGGCCACCATGCGTTCGCTCAGGGTTCTCGTGGTAGAACAGCATCCCGCCCGCCTGTTGCACCTGCACCAGATGCTCAATGCCTGTGGTGTGTTCAGCGTGCGCGTGGCCGAGGGCTGCTCTGTGGCTCACCGTAGCCTGGAACAGCGCGGGCCGGTAGACATCCTCCTTTTTGATAGCCAGGCTTCGTCGGTCCCCAGCCTGCTCAGTGCCTTGGGCCAACAAGGTGGCGCTGGCGCGCTGATCATCCAGGGAAGCACCGACTGCGCCATCACCGCCGCTGCGTTGCAGCAGGCCCGGCAAGAGGGGCTTTGGGTGTTGGGCGTGCTGCCCAGGGGCGAGGCCACTTGCCCCTTGCACGCCATGCTTCGGCGCTTCACCGCGCAATGTGCCCAGCCGCTCATCGCCTGAGTGACAGGCAAGCGCCGTTACGCTTCTCTCCACAGGCTACCCGCGAACTTTTGTCGCACCCATGGGGTCATTTACTGGCACTGAAATGAATTCCGGGTCAATAAGGGTGATCGAGATGGAAAACACCAGCTTGTTGCTAAGTGAAGCACTGGCACCGTATTGCGTCAGCCTGGCCCCGTCGGATCTCCACGGGCGGCTGCGGCTCACGGTCGTCAATCAAACCGGCGCTGTTGTCCTGCACCGTGATGTACTGGAGTCCCAATTGGCAGACACCCGTGCGCTCACCGATGTGGTGGACGGCCTGCACCGGGACCTGATGATCGCCGAAGGGCGTCTGGAGCCCAGCATGATCGCCGCCTTGCGCGCCAGTAATCAGTTTGCGGTTCAGATGCGTTAAACATCGGGAACCTTCATCATCACCTGCTCTCTTAATTTACATGGACGCTTGAACGGCATTGTGCTCCGGTGCCGCTCAGTCGTCCGGTGACCCGAATGGGTCATGTTTGCCCCGGCCGGCCTCCCCACCAGCCGGGGTTTCTTTTGCCCGCATGGTTACCATCGGCCTGCATCGGGTAAACTGGCGCCCCCCTCGTTACCCGAGCCCCACATGGCCCAGCCTTCTACCACGTACAAGTTCGAACTCAACCTCACCGACCTGGATCGGGGCGTGTACGAAAGCGTCAAGCAAACCATTGCCCGCCACCCCTCGGAAACCGAAGAACGCATGACCGTGCGCTTGCTGGCCTATGCGCTCTGGTACAACGAGCAGCTGAGCTTCGGTCGAGGCCTGTCGGATGTCGACGAGCCCGCGTTGTGGGAAAAAAGCCTGGATGACCGCGTGCTGCACTGGATCGAAGTGGGCCAGCCCGACCTGGAGCGCCTGACGTGGTGTTCCCGGCGCACCGAGCGCACCAGCTTGCTGGCGTACGGCAGCCTGCGGGTGTGGCAGGGCAAGGTGGTAGACGCCGCCAAGCCGCTGCGCAACGTGAACATCGCTGCAGTGCCCCAAGAGGTGTTGGACGTGTTGGCCACCGACATGCCACGGGTAATCAAGTGGGACGTGATGATCAGCGAAGGTACCCTGTTCGTAACCGATGATCGGGGCCAGCACGAAGTGCAACTTGAGTGGTTGCTGGGGGAGCGGGGCTAGGGCATGGTGACGCCCACCGCACTGCCCCCTCTCTTCCCACGATTGACCTGAGACGACCGCCGTACATGCGTATCGAGCCCCGCCAACTCCCCGCCGAACTGCCTTTTTTGGGCGATCTGCCGCCCTTGCTTACCCGGTTGTATGCCGCCAGGGGAGTGCAGGCCCCTTCCGAACTCGACAAGGGCCTGGCGCGGCTGATTCCCTATCAGCAACTCAAGGGCATGGACGCCGCAGTGGAGTTACTGGTAGCAGCCATTGATGGCCGCCAGCGGATTCTCGTGGTAGGGGATTTTGACGCCGACGGCGCCACCGCAAGTACCGTAGCGGTATTGGGCTTGCGCCTGTTGGGCGCGGCCGAGGTGAGTTACCTGGTGCCCAACCGCTTTACCTATGGCTATGGCCTCACCCCTGAAATCGTTGCCGTGGCGCTGGAGCGGCAACCAGACCTGCTCGTTACCGTAGACAACGGCATTTCCAGCGTGGAGGGGGTGGACGCTGCGCGCAGCGCTGGCCTCAAGGTGCTGATCACCGACCACCACCTACCGGGCGCGCAGTTGCCGACTGCCGATGCCATTGTCAATCCGAACCAGCCAGGTTGTGAGTTTCCCAGCAAGGCATTGGCGGGCGTCGGGGTCATCTTCTACGTGTTGATGGCTTTGCGCGCCCGCCTGCGCGCCCTCGGCCGCTATGCCCAGGCCCCGCAGCCCAACATCGGCGAGCTGCTGGACCTCGTCGCGCTGGGCAGCGTGGCAGACGTGGTGCCCCTGGATGCCAACAACCGTATCCTCGTTCACCAGGGCCTGGAGCGTATTCGTGCGGGCCGCGCCAGGCCAGGGATCATGGCCCTGCTCGAAGTGGCCCGCCGCGATCATCGGCGCCTGACCTCCACCGACCTAGGCTTTATCCTGGGCCCTCGGCTCAATGCGGCGGGGCGTATGGATGACATGAGCCTGGGCATCGAGTGCCTGCTCAGCGAAGACCTTGCCATGGCCCGCGACATGGCCGCCGAACTGGATGGCCTCAACCAGGATCGAAAATCGGTAGAGCAGGGCATGCAGCGCGAAGCCCTGGCCCAACTTAAAGACCTTCCTGCCGAGGCGATGCCATTTGGGCTGTGCGTCTTCGAGCCGGACTGGCACCAGGGCGTGATCGGTATTCTTGCCTCGCGGCTCAAAGAGCGTTACCACCGGCCTACCATTGCGTTCGCCGACGCCGGCGAAGGGGTACTGAAAGGGTCGGCTCGTTCGGTGCCCGGCTTTCATATCCGCGATGCCCTGGATGCTGTAGCCGCGCACCACCCTCACTTGATCACCAAGTTCGGTGGGCATGCCATGGCCGCCGGCCTGTCGTTGCCGGCAGAACATTTTCAAGCGTTCGCCGAGGCCTTCGATGTGCAGGTGCGCGAGCACTTGGGCGAGGACGACCTGACGGGCCGCCTGCTGTCGGACGGTACGCTGGCCGTAGAAGAGTTTCACCTGGAACTGGCCAAGGCGCTGCGCAATGCCGGCCCGTGGGGGCAGCACTTTCCCGAGCCGTTGTTTCACGGCGTGTTCGAGCTGGTCGAACAGCGCGTAGTAGGCGAGCGCCACCTTAAAGTCGTGCTCAAAAGTGAATGCGGCAGCCTGCGCCTGGATGGCATTGCCTTCGGTGTGGACCGCGAGCTGTGGCCCAACCCTGGCGCCCGCTGGGTAGAGCTAGCCTACAAGCTGGACGTGAACGAATACCGTGGGGTCGAAAGCGTACAGCTGATGATCGCTCACATACAGCCACGCTAGCGGCACCCTGGAGCACTCCGGTGGAATCTGGGGCCTGGGTCGGCGGTCTACTGCACTCTGTAGATCGCCTTGCGCTTACTGCAGCCTGCCCCTTCCCCTTGAGAGGTGCTTCATGAGCCTGCTGTTGGAACCCTATACCCTACGGGAATTGACCCTGCGCAATCGCATTGTGGTCTCCCCTATGTGCCAATACTCGTCTGAAGACGGCTTTGCCAATGACTGGCATTTGGTTCACCTGGGCAGCCGCGCTACCGGCGGCGCTGGCCTAGTGATTTTCGAGGCCACGGCGGTAACCGCTGATGGGCGTATTACTCCTGAAGATTTGGGCCTGTGGAAAGACGACCACATTCCCATGCTGCAGCGCATCACCCGCTTCATCAAATCCCAAGGTGCCGTGGCGGGCGTACAGCTGGGCCATGCCGGGCGTAAGGCCAGTACCTGGCGGCCGTGGCTAGGCAAGCATGGCAGCGTGACCTTGGACGAAGGCGGTTGGATACCCACCGCGCCGTCGCCCATTGCGTTCGACCCCGAGCATACCCGCCCTACGGAATTGACCGAAGGCGAGATCGTCCAAGTGATCGAAGCCTTCGCTGCTGCCGCAAGGCGAGCCCTTACCGCCAACTTCGAAGTGATGGAAATCCATGCGGCCCATGGTTACCTGCTCCATCAGTTCATGTCGCCCTTGAGCAACCGGCGCAGTGACCAGTACGGCGGCAGTTTCGATAACCGCATCCGGCTGCTGCTGGAAGTGACGAAAGTGATACGTGACCTGTGGCCGGCGAACCTTCCAGTGTTCGTGCGGGTGTCGGCTACCGACTGGGTGGACGAGGGCTGGAACCCTGATGAGACCGTGGAATTGTCCCGTCGCCTGAAGGCATTGGGCGTGGACCTGGTGGACGTGTCGTCTGGGGGCACCGCTGCCAAGGCAGAAATCCCGACGGGGCCGGGTTACCAGACCCAATTTGCCGAACGCGTGCGCAAAGAAGCTGAGATTCCTACAGGCACGGTGGGCATGATCACTGACCCCGCCCAGGCCGAGCACATTCTGCGTACCGGTCAGGCAGACCTGATTTTCTTGGCGAGGGAATTACTGCGTGACCCCTATTGGCCACTGAGTGCGGATGAAGCCTTGGGTGGTCGCCAGGCGGTGTGGCCGGCGCAGTATCAACGTGCGACTCACCGGGACCAGCCGATTCACGAGTCCAACCTGCGCGACTGACGCTGGCCTTGAGGTTGCGCCTTTGCCAAGGCGCAACCTGTCAGGTACCGCGGTACTTACACGTACTTGCGCAGCTCAGGCGCAGGCGGGAAGTACTGGTACAACCAGGTTTCGCTCAAGGTGCGGTCGCTGGTGCGGATGAACAAACGCATGTCCACCGGCGCTACGCTATCGCTGGTGGGGTACCAGTCGAAGATGATGCGGTAGCCTTTGATGTCCGGCAGCACCAGCACATGGAAATCCTGCACCTTGCCGTTTGAGACCGTCACCACCGGCTCAATGCCGGTACCCTGTGGCAGTCGATCCAGGCCGCCGCCGGTGAAGTCCACCGCAAAGCGCCGCGCCCAGGTTTCCGGGTAATGCTCGCCTGGCGCCCAACCTTCGAGGAAACCACCCATGCCGGAGCGTGTGGCCTGTACCCGCGCCAGAGGCGTGCCGATCGGGGGCAGCGCGCTCCAGTGCAGCTTGTAGCCAAAGTTTAAGGTATCGCCCGCAGCCACTGGCGTCTTGGGCGACCAGAAGGCCACGATATTGTCCAGGGTTTCACCCGTGGTCGGGATTTCCAGCAGGTCGATACTGCCTTCACCCCAGGCCGTGGTGGGCTCGACCCACAGGCTTGGGCGCTTGCTGTACCAATCCACGGTGTCTTGATAGCTGGCAAAGTCATGGTCGGTCTGCAGCAGGCCGAACCCCTTCGGGTCTTTATCGGCGAAGGTATTGAATTGCAGCTTGGCCGGGTTGTTCAGCGGCCGGCAAATCCACTCGCCGTTGCCGCGCCACATGGCCAGGCGGTCGGAGTCATGAATCTGCGGGTGAATGGTGTCGCACATCCGGCGTTCGTGGGTGCCGCAGCTGAACATGGTGGTCATGGGTGCGATGCCCAACTGCTCGATGGCCGTGCGGGCAGTGACCTGCATGTCGACTTCCATCACCACCTTCTCGGCACGGCAGTCCACGTCGAAGCGGTAAGCGCCGGTGGCACTGGGTGATTCAAGCAGGGCGTAGACCACGAAACGGGTGGCGTTCTTGTGCGGGGTTTCGAACCAGAACGCAGTGAAATCAGGGAACTCTTCCTGGTGCTTGGCGAAGGTGTCCACGGCCAGGCCCCGTGCCGACAGGCCGTATTGCTTGGTGGTGTCTACCGCGCGGAAGTAGCTGGCACCCAGGAACGACACGATATCGTGGCTGGCGATTTCCGGGGCCTTGAACAGCTTGAAGCCCGAGAAGCCCAGGTCGCCCTTGAGCTGCGCCTGGTCCACCTTGCTGTCGTTGTAGTTGAACAGCTCCGGGCGGAAATGCACTTCCCGTGCCTGACGGCTTGCCGGGTCTACGCTGTACATGCGCACCGGGGTCCGGAAACCCATGCCCACATGGAAAAACTGCACGTCCAACTGGCCTTTTACGTCCTTCCAGAGCGAGTGGTTGGCGTCGTATTGAATGGCGTTGAACTGCTGCGGGGTCATGGTCGCCAGGGTAGGCGGCAATTGTTGCTTGCGGTCGGTGTACGGCTTGGCGGCCAGCGCCTTTGCCTTTGCCTTGAGGCCTTCGAAGTCGAAGTGCTCGGCGTCACCATTAGCCGTGGCCGCCAGGGCTCCAGCGGAAAACAACGTACTTGACGCCAGGCCGGTGTAGGCCGCCAGGGCCATGGAGGCTTTCAACAGACTTCTGCGGTGCATAGGCAACCCTTTACTTAAAATGCCGAACGTTAGCCAAGGACAGGTGCCGGACGCAATCGCAAAGGTGGTCGATGTGTCGCGGCCCTCCTTTGCTCCACGGGCTGTGTAGAGCAGTGAAAGCCATTTTGGTTCACGACCCCACACTTGAGGGTCGTGGCTGCAGGCCGCTCGCTAGACGCAAACTCCCGCCTGGCTGGATGAACGGTGGTCTATACTCCCGTGCTTTCGCGTGCGTGTTGATTCCCAGGCAGTGACAGTGAAGAACTGGACAATGCGCCAGCGACAGTGGTCGAAGGCCTGCATGGTGGCCTCGCCTTTCGCCAACTGCCGTTGGCTCCCACACGCTATCGCTGGCAAGCCAGGCTGCTACGGGGCAAGTGCCCCATGCTATACTCACCGGCTTTTGAACTGAGTGTGCCGTCGCCATGGAAATCAATCCGATCCTGAACACCATCAAGGACCTGAAAGAGCGCTCCGAAACCATTCGGGGGTATCTTTGACTACGATCAAAAGCATGAGCGCCTGACCGAAGTCAACCGCGAGCTTGAAGATCCGAATGTCTGGAACAACCCTGAGTACGCCCAGAACCTGGGCCGTGAGCGCGCCACCCTGGCGACTATCGTCGAAACCCTCGACGAAATGGCCAGCGGCCTGGCCGATGCCCGTGAGCTGCTCGACATGGCGGTGGATGAAGATGACGAAAGCGCGGTAGGCGATATCGTCAGTGAACTGGCCCGCTTGCAGGGCACCCTGGAAAAACTCGAATTCCGCCGTATGTTCAGCGGCGAGATGGACGCGAACAACGCCTACCTGGACATCCAGGCGGGGTCAGGCGGCACCGAAGCCCAGGACTGGGCCAACATGCTGTTGCGCATGTACCTGCGGTGGGCAGACAAACGCGGCTTCGACACCACCATCATGGAGCTGTCCGAAGGCGAAGTGGCCGGCATCAAGGGCGCTACCTTGCACATCAAGGGCGAGTACGCGTTCGGCTGGCTGCGCACCGAAATCGGCGTTCACCGCCTGGTGCGTAAAAGCCCCTTCGACTCCGGCAACCGCCGCCATACGTCGTTCACGGCGGTGTTTGTGTCGCCAGAAATCGACGACAACATCGAAATCGAGATCAACCCTGCCGACCTGCGTATCGACACTTACCGCTCCTCTGGCGCGGGCGGCCAGCACGTTAACACCACAGACTCAGCGGTGCGGATCACCCACGTGCCCACCAACACCGTTGTCAGCTGCCAGAACGAGCGCTCCCAGCACGCCAACAAAGACACCGCCATGAAAATGCTGCGGGCCCGCTTGTACGAGCAGGAAGTGCAAAAGCGAAACGCGGCGTCCCAAGCGCTGGAAGACACCAAGTCCGACATCGGCTGGGGCCACCAGATCCGGTCCTACGTGCTCGATGCCTCGCGTATCAAAGACCTGCGTACCGGCGTAGAGCGCAGCGACTGCGACAAAGTACTGGACGGTGACCTCGACGAGTACCTGGAAGCCAGCTTGAAACAAGGGCTGTAACCGCTGCAGCGGGCGGGCTCCATGGTGCTCGCCCCCGGCCTGCCCGAGATCCCGGCCCCGTAGCCTGGAGCAACGAACCCGTGATGGAAAATCTGAAAACATGAGCGACCAACAACTCGACCCGCAAGACCTGCAACAGGAAGAAAACAACCTGATCGCGCTGCGCAAGGAAAAACTTGCCGCCGTACGCGCCCAGGGCCAGGCCTTCCCCAACGATTTTCGTCGTGACAACTATGCAGGCGACTTGCAGAAGCAGTACGTCGACAGCACCAAAGAGGCGCTCGCCGAGGCGGCCATTCCGGTCAAGGTTGCCGGTCGCATCATGCTCAACCGTGGCTCGTTCATGGTCATCCAGGACATGTCTGGCCGCATTCAGGTGTACGTCAACCGTAAAACGCTATCTGAAGACACCCTGGCCCAGGTCAAAACCTGGGACATGGGCGATATCATCGCGGCCGAAGGTACCCTGGCCCGCTCCGGCAAGGGCGACCTGTATGTCGAAATGACTAGCGTGCGCTTGCTCACCAAATCCCTGCGGCCGCTACCGGACAAGCATCATGGCCTCACCGACACCGAGCAGCGGTATCGCCAGCGCTACGTCGACCTCATCGTCAACGAAGACGTGCGCGAAACCTTCCGCGTCCGCTCCCAGGTGATCGCGCACATTCGCAGCTTCCTTATGAAGCGTGACTTCCTTGAAGTCGAAACCCCCATGTTGCAGACCATCCCAGGGGGCGCTGCGGCCAAGCCATTCGAAACCCACCACAATGCCTTGGACATGGAAATGTTCCTGCGCATCGCACCGGAGCTGTACCTCAAGCGCCTGGTGGTCGGTGGCTTTGAAAAAGTCTTCGAGATCAACCGCAACTTCCGTAACGAAGGGGTTTCCACCCGGCACAACCCTGAGTTCACCATGTTGGAGTTCTACCAGGCTTACGCCGACTACGAAGACAACATGGACCTCACCGAGGAGCTGTTCCGCGAACTGGCCCAGGCCGTTTTGGGCACCACTGACGTGCCGTACGGTGACAAGGTGTTCCACTTTGGCGAGCCGTTCGTGCGCCTGTCGGTGTTCGATTCCATCCTCAAGTACAACCCTGAGTTGAGCGCCGACGACCTCAACGACCTCGACAAGGCCCGCGCCCTTGCCAAAAAGGCAGGCGCCAAGGTGCTGGGCTTTGAAGGCTTGGGCAAGTTGCAGGTCATGATTTTCGAGGAAATGGTCGAGCACAAGCTGGAGCAGCCGCACTTCATTACCCAGTACCCGTTCGAGGTGTCGCCGCTGGCCCGCCGCAACGACGACAACCCGAACGTCACCGACCGCTTCGAGCTGTTCATTGGCGGTCGTGAAATCGCCAACGCCTATTCGGAGCTCAACGACGCCGAGGACCAGGCCGCCCGCTTCATGGCGCAAGTGGCGGACAAGGACGCCGGTGACGACGAAGCCATGCACTACGACGCAGACTTCGTACGCGCACTCGAATACGGCATGCCACCCACTGCGGGCGAAGGCATCGGCATCGACCGGCTGGTGATGTTGCTGACCAACTCACCGTCCATCCGCGATGTGATTCTCTTCCCGCACATGCGGCCTCAGGCGTAACCTGGCGGTCACTACCCCCATCACCGTGGCAGCGCTCGCGAGCGGGCTGAAGGAGCATGTATGAAGGCCTGGCGTGTGCTGCTCGCGGTTGCGCTGACCTGCATAAGCCTGGCGGGCTGCCTGGCCACGCTCGACGAGCCGTTCGCGCCAGGCGAACAGGCCCCTGTTGCCCTGATGGGGCAGTGGCAGGCCCGCGATGCCTGGGGCGATCACCTCAAGCTGACCATCCAGCCCGCCAGTCAGGGCCGCTACAGTGCCGTCAGCTATCAGAAGGGTGCAGCCTCTCCCCACGATCAAGTCACCTTCAGCGTCAGCCACCATGCCGGCCGTTGGTACGCGGCCGCACCTATGGCCAAAGCCTATGGTGGGCGGTTCGCGATGGTGGGTTTCGAATTGACCGAAGCGGGGGAGTTGGTGGTCTACAGCCTTGACCTGGAGCGCCTGCAACAGGCGATTGCCGCAGGTGCCCTGGCAGGCGACCGCTTTGAGACACGAGACGGGCAAGGGGTTGCGCTACGGTCGCCGCCCGCGACGGTGTTCGCCTGGCTGGACGACCCTGCAAACTCCGATGTATTTACAGAGGTAGCCCGCTACACGCGCATTGCGCACTGATCGCACCCATTCATTGCAAGGAAAGGCCGATGGACGATTATCAGCAAAGTGTCCGGGCATTGTCCGATCGCATCGTTACTGCGCAAACCCCTATCCGCATTCTCGATGCGGTGAAGTGGGACGAGACGATTCGCCGTACATTTCTAGACGCCAAGGGCAAGGTCATGCCCGCCGTGGACCGTGCCTGGTACCAAGGGCGGCCCTTGGGGTTTGATGCCGCGGCAGTGAAACTGGAATTTCAAAACATCGAACGTGACGTTACCCGCCAACTGGGCCAGTTCAACCCGGTGGGGCAGATCATGCGGCGCATGTGCCGGGAATACCGCATGGTGGTGCGGATGTTGGAGGCCCGGGGTACCGAAGACTTTGGCTTGATTTCCCAAGAGCTTTACGGCGCGGCGTCCGATGCCTTCCACGCCGGCGACCCTACGTTGTCAGACCTGGGCCTGATGTTGTCGGACTACCTCAATAAGATTGATGGCCGCGGCGACCTCAAGGACGAAGCCAAGACGCTGACCGCCAAGGATGCCGTCGCCTTGCTGCAAAGCCGGCTCAACACCGTGTTCGGCGAAGGCAAGGAAACCATTCGGGTGTTTGAGTCCGATGGCATCGTCGCGGACGCGGCGGCGGGGGCCGACTACATCAAGGTACGTGCCGATGCGATGTTCAATCAGCGGGACGTACGCGCGTTGGAGGTTCACGAAGGGCTAGTGCATGTGGGCACCACCCTCAACGGCCTCAACCAGCCTATTTGTACCTTCCTGTCCAAAGGGCCGCCCTCTTCGACGGTGACCCAAGAGGGCCTGGCGATTCTCATGGAAGTGATTGCGTTCGCTTCCTACCCTAGCCGCTTGCGCAAGCTCACCAACCGCACCCGCGCCATTCATATGGTGGAGGAGGGCGCGGACTTCATTCAGGTGTTCGACTGGTTCCAAGAGCAGGGCTTTAGCATGGAGGACAGCTACGGCAATGCCAGCCGTGTATTCCGTGGCTCTACGCCCACGGGCCTGCCCTTTACCAAAGACCTCTCCTACCTGAAGGGCTTTATCATGGTCTACAACTACATTCAGCTCGCCGTGCGCAAGGGCAAGCTGGAGCAGGTGCCGTTGCTGTTCTGCGGCAAGACCACCCTGGAGGACATGCGTACGCTGCGCCAACTGGTGGATGAAGGCCTGGTGGTTGCGCCCAAGTACCTGCCTGAACAGTTCCGGGACATGAACGCACTGGCCGCCTGGATGTGTTTCTCCAACTTCCTCAACCACCTGAGCCTGGATCGGATCGAGGCGGATTATGCCAACATCCTTTAAGGGCCTTGGGCGTGCCCTGTTGGCCGCCAGTTGGCTAAGCGTTGCAGGGTGCAGCAGCCTGTTGTTCTACCCTGAGCCGGGGGAGCCGTTTACGCCGGAGGTCGCTCGCCTGGGCTATCAGGATGTCACGCTGGTAAGTGCCGATGGTGTACGCCTGCATGCCTGGTGGCTGCCCGCCAAGCCTGGGGTTGAGGTCAAAGGCACGGTGCTGCACCTGCACGGTAACGGCGGTAACTTATCCCGGCATTTGGGAGGCAGTTGGTGGCTTCCAGGGGCGGGCTATCAGGTGTTGTTGCTCGATTACCGAGGCTACGGCCGCTCTGAGGGGAAAGCGGGGCTGCCGGGTGTGTACTTGGACATCGAGGCCGCCATGAAGTGGCTGCAGCAGGCGCCTGCCGCTCAAGGCAGGCCGCTGGTGTTGTTGGGGCAAAGCCTAGGTGGGGCGTTGGCCATTCACTACCTGGCGGCGCACCCGCAGGAGGCCAGCCGTTTCTCGGCGCTGATATTCGACGGTGCGCCCGCCAGCTACCGCAAGGTGGGGCGCTTTGCCCTGAGTACGTCTTGGCTTACCTGGCCGTTTCAGGTGCCCCTCTCCTGGCTGGTGCCTGACGCAGACAGCGCATTGAGCGCCGCGCCAAACGTGGGCGGCGTGCCCAAATTGCTGTTCCAGAGCCTGGACGATCCCGTGGTGCCACTGGATAACGGCATTGCCTTGTACAAAGCGCTACCGCCGCCTCGGGTGCTGCAATTGACCCGGGGCGCGCATGTACAGACCTTCGCCGACCCCACGTACCGTCAGGTCATGCTCAACTTCCTGGAAGACCCCAGCCATTTCAATGGGCTAAGGCGGCTGGGCGAGATACCCAATTACCCGTAGCAGCGCCGTTGGGCCTCGTAGATGGGACGTTGTTGGGGTGTGTGATTGCGCGCGCCCTATCTTGGGTGTACCTCATAAAGCGCTTTCCAACAAGCCGAATGAAGCGATGCGAGACGCTTAAATGGAACCAATTGGTTCCAGGACGCGACTCAGCCCCCCGCTCCCTACTGAGGAGTACGTGTTACATCCACCGTAATCATAGAGCGGGAGGGCAGAGTGCCAAGCATTTCAAGCCAAATGGACCACTACAGCGCAGCCTTGGGCGCGCACATTGCAGGCGAGTTGGAAGCGCCACACAAGGCACGGCAGGCTGAGCTGGCGTTGCTACCGTTGATTGATCGGCAAAAAGCGAAATTGGCCGACGCCCAAGTAGCCACTGGCAAGTTTTCTCCAGCGCTTACAGGAAAAGAGCTGGTCAGAAATGCGGGTGATGCCCTGCAGGATGTACTAGGTACCGCCGCCAGTGCGGCCGTGGTTGGCTATGCGAGTTCAGTCATGATGAATGAGGAGCGCAGCAGCCAAGGGCATATCGCTCAAGCCGCCGTAAGCTCTCTTACAGTGGCTACCACTTCGCTGATCCGAAGCACAGTGAGCACCGTGGTACATAAGAGTACGGTTGGCGAGCTGGATGCAGAAATAGAAACTTATAAAAATTTGAAGAAAGCCACTAACTTAGAAAACTACCCTGCGGATATCAAAAAGGCTGTTAAAGCGTTGGATGATGAAGTTGCTCAGGCCATAAAATCTCCTCGGGGCGAAGGTGCGGTGTGGTTTCAGCAAAAAATAAGGCACCGCGAGCTCGTACTGCTAGCGCGACCCACTGAGGTCAAGCCCTTTGCAAACTTTGTGGACCCGGCATCAAAAGATAGCTTTTATAAGGATCTAAATGCCTTAATAAATGACTATCCGAAGTTGAACGCGGCCACCATCGAAACGCTGGTTCAGCGCATTGCTGCCAATTCTCAAAGTGATCGGGCGGTCCGTTCCCAAGCCTATCTTCAAGGCCCAGGCGGGGTGGGGAAAACACGCTTGGTTAAGCTTATTGCTAAAGCCCTGAATGCGCCCTTGATAGAGTTGAATCTCAACGGCAAGTCCATAGGGCAATTAAAAGGCTTCCCCTATCCTGCTTCCTATGCTGCTTCAACCGAGCCAGATGATAAGGTGATCGGTGAGTTGCCGATGAAAATGATAGCTGCAGGTTATTCCAATCCTATTATTTTTATCGACGAGTTGAAGCTTACCCATGATAACCTCAATGAGCTCAAGCTTCTTCTGGACCCGAATAACAAAGAGTTGAAAATCGGTGGTTATGACGCGAGTATTGATTGGAGTCGAGCTATTGTTCTAGTCGGCAGCAATGATCCCCTCACGGATGGGGCTATGCAGACCAGGATGCCTCAAATAATTATTCGAGAAGTTTCAGAAGAAGCAAAGTTCAAGGTGGCTGGGAATGTCATCAAGCAAGCCGCTGAAGTTTATAAAAAGAGTTTGTCTAGCGAACTTTATAAAAGACTATTAAGCACCTGCGAAACCCGTAAGGATCAACTTATAGAGTTCGATACGGAAAACTTCCCAGGGGTACGGTTCTTGGAGAACTCTGCTGAAAACATGGTCCATTTTGTTGCCTCAGGCTTGCAACAAGGCAAGCCCAAGACCATGGATGAAATAAGGGATTCTATTGAGATCCAATATGCCCAAGCCAAGGGTCGACCAACACCAGGCGATGTCATTCCTCCAGACACTGCGCTCGCTGGCAACCAGCCCCCTTCTTGGGACTAAGCGAACCGCGGTTTAAAATCAAACAGAGGTAGAGTGGGATCCGATGGAAAGTTTCGAAAAAATTATTGCGCCATTGTTAAAAACGTTGAAGATTGAAGCGTCGAAAATCCAAGAAAATCAGGTTTTCATAGAGCTTGAGGGTGGGCTCAAAGTGAATATGATCTGCAATTGGGAAGGGAGCGTGATCCTGGTGGCTAATGTAGGCGGCATCAAGCAGGCATCGCCTGAATTGCTATGGTCGCTGCTCGAACGGAATTTATTTTGCGAGCTTCCGCAGGTTCAAATCAGCGCGTCTGCGCAGGATAAAAAAATCATCCTGTGGGTACAGGAGCGGCTCAGTCAGCTGGACTCAAGTTCACTGCACAGGTTATTTGAAAGGTTCGTTCGCACAGCCAAGGAAGTCGGCTTGATGCTGGAAAGCAAAACGCCTGCGCTGCCTAAGCTCGGCAGTGGGGCATCAGGGCTTAATAGAAGCCGGCTTGGCGCGTACTCGGCATAGCGATGTTTCATAGCACTTCGTAAGCGCAACCGAGCCCATGACTAAAACCGCACCACGCTGAAACTAAAAGGCCTAAGCCCGGCGCAATACCGGACTCAGGCCTTGGGTGCCACGCTGAGCTGTTCCCTACACAAACTTAGCCCAACAGCGAGCATTCCCGCTACAACCGAGCCGCTTACTTCATCGAAGAACGTGGCGCGACTGGCTGGTTGTCGTTGGAGATGGTCACTTCCACGCGACGGTTCATGGCACGGCCCGAACTGCTGCTGTTGTCAGCAACGGGATACTGCTTGCCATAGCCCTGGGCAACGATGCGCTTGGCATCTACGCCCTGACGAACCAGAGCAGCCATCACAGAAGTGGCGCGCGCCTGAGACAGATTCTGGTTGTAAGAATCCGAACCGGTAGCGTCAGTGTAACCTTCGATGATCACCTGGCGATCCGGGTTGTCCCGCAGGAACTGAGCCAGCTGGATGACGTTGGTCATGCCGCTAGGCTTGAGCTCGGATTTGTTCAGGTCAAACAGCACGTCGCCGAAGGTGACCAGGGTGCCGCGTTCGGTCTGCTTGGCGTTGAGGCTGTTCTGCAGTTTCTTGATCTGGGCGTCACGGGCATCAAGCTGGGCTTGAGCACGCATGGCGGCAGCGTTCTTGATGTCGTCTTCGGACGTGCGCAGGGCGATGGTCTGCTTAGCGAACTCAACACGCTGGTTGGTCAGGTAAGCCAGTTGATCGACCTTCTTTTCGTCGTCGCCATTGCGGAAGGCTTTGTCAGCCTTGTCCAGCCATTCGGAGGCGTCTTTGGTCTCCAGCGCCGCCAGGGTGGCCGACTTCGGGTTGGTCTGCAGCGACGAGAAGTTGGTGCGGGCGCTTTCCAGGTGGGCGTTCGGGTCCTGCGAGCAGGCGCTCAAGCTTACGGCCACGGCCAAGAGGGCAGGGAACATCAAGTGTTTACGCATGGGAGTCTTCCTTATAAGTCCAAAGTGCAAGGGCAATTACTGAGCGCTGCGCATGCCTTCCTGGCGCAGTTGGTCAACGGCCTGGCGGGAGTCATCCACCGCCTTTTGCGCCTTGGCGGCCTGTGCCTTGCGTTCTGCGACACGAGCGTCCCATTCGGCTTGCTCGGCCAGCATCTTGGCTTTGTCGTAGTTTTCGTCGTGCATGGCGATTTCAGCAGCTTTGAACTTGTCCTGAGCGGACTTGGTTTCAACTGCAGCGTACTGGGTACCACCGGCGCTTACCGCGCTGTTGACGGCCGATTGAGCCAGCGCATATTGCTCGGTTGGCGGGTTACCGGCGCAACCGGCCAGTACTAAGCTGCTGCCCAGCGCCAATGCTGCAAGCTTGAGCCCACGGAAAGCGTTGGACGAGGGTTTGGCAGTGCAAGTCTTCATGATCATCAACTCCATAGGAGGGTCCTCAAAAACACCGTGTGCATGGCAGCGGCGTACGGCGGCATGGCCGGTAATCGCATCTACTGCAATGGCTAACGTTTGGGACTCAAGTGTTTTTTGAATAGTTCACAAATCCGCCCGCTGCGTTTGTTTTTTCATCTAAACCGGGCTGGGTGGCCTGGCCGTGCGCAGCGCGTGCGTAGCGGGCGGCGCGTCACCCTTGGGCGCGTCGGCGTCGGTTTCGTTCATTTCTTGAAGGTGACGACGCGACAGCGCCAGGTAGCGAGGAGTAGGGCCCTCGTCTTCATACATAGGGTCGCCTTCCTCGTCAGTGGCAATAACCTTGGTGCCTGGCTCATAGGGGAAGCTGGTTTCCAGCTCCTCCAGCGCGGCACCGATTAGCTCGCCAAGCAGCTCCTCGGCGTGGTGCTTGGGGTACATCTCGGCCAAGGCCGCCAGGCGGGCGGCGGCCTCCACGTCCAAATGGATGCTGTAAGCCGTCTTGGTCAGGCGGCCTTTTGCGTTCTGTTCCCAGTGGCGGGCAAGCTCACGGATTTTCATGGGCACCTCATAGGTCGGATGATCGAGTAAAGCAGGGTCAACCGCCTGATCGCGATGTTCAGAGGCAGGACGGTGGCCACAGGGGTATTGAGCGGTTTTGCCCCGCCGCGTTCAGTGCCGCTGCGCTATCCTGCTACGGCTGTGCCCCTTTGACGGAGACACGAGATGAGCGAGATCGACGCACGCCTGCGTGAGCGGGTGCATGTGCTGGGCGAGCTGTTGGGCTCCACCATTGCCCGGCAATACGGCGAGGCATTTCTGGAGAAAATCGAGCGCATCCGCTTGGGTGCCAAGGCTGACCGCCGCACCTCTGAGGCCAGCCGCGCTCAGTTGCGTGAGAGCCTGGACAGCTTGTCAGAGGAGGAATTGCTCCCCGTGGCCCGAGCGTTCAGCCATTTCCTGAACCTGGCCAACATCGCCGAGCAGTACCAGCTTATCCGCAGGCGGCCGGAAGGCGACGCAGCAACCGAGGCCGCCAGCGACCCAGCGACCGATGCGTTGTACGCCGCCCGCCTTCCTGACCTGCTCGCGCGGTTACGGACTGCAGGGCACAGCCCCGAACGGCTGGCTCAGGATGTGAGCGGGTTGGAGATCGAGCTGGTGTTGACTGCCCACCCCACTGAAGTGGCCCGGCGTACGCTGATCCAGAAGTACGACGCGATTGCCGCGCAGCTTGCCGAGCTGGATCACCAGGACCTCACCAGCGTCGAGCAGGCCGCCATTCGTGAGCGCCTGCAACGGTTGATTGCCGAAGGCTGGCACACCGACGAGATTCGCCGTAGCCGCCCCACACCGGTGGACGAAGCCAAGTGGGGTTTTGCGGTCATCGAACACTCCCTATGGCACGCAATTCCCAGCCACCTGCGTAAGGTAGACGCTGCCCTGTTTGCCGCCACCGGCCAGCCCTTGCCGCTGGACGCCGCGCCGATTCGCTTTGCGTCCTGGATGGGCGGCGACCGTGACGGGAACCCTAACGTGACCGCAGCCGTGACCCGTGAGGTGTTGCTGCTGGCGCGCTGGATGGCCGCCGACCTGTTTCTGCGGGACGTCGACCAACTGGCGGCGGAATTGTCTATGCAGCACGCCAGCGACGCGTTGCGTGCCCACACCGGTGAGTGCGACGAGCCTTACCGACAGGTACTCAAACAGCTGCGCGAGCGGCTAAGGGCGACCCGTGCCTGGGCGCAGTCGGCGCTCAAAGGCAGGCCACCCCAGGACGACGCGGTGCTGCAAGACAACGCGCAGTTGTTGGCGCCGCTGATGCTGTGCTTTGAATCGCTCCACGCCTGCGGCATGGGCGTGATCGCAGACGGCCCCTTGCTTGACTGCATCCGCCGAGCCGTGACGTTCGGCCTGTTCCTCGTGCGCCTGGATGCGCGCCAGGACGCCGCTCGACACTGCTCGGCCATGACCGAAATAACCGAGTATTTGGGGCTGGGTCGTTACGAAGACTGGGACGAAGATGCCCGCGTGGCCTTCCTCTTGAGTGAGCTAAGCAACCGCAGGCCGTTGCTGCCTGCGTATTTTGACCCGTCGGCCGATACCGCCGAAGTGCTGGCGACCTGCAAGGAAGTGGCGCAAGCGCCCGCTGCCGCGCTGGGCTCTTACGTGATTTCCATGGCCGGTGCCGCTTCCGATGTGCTGGCAGTGCAATTGCTGCTCAAGGAAAGCGGGCTGCGCCGGCCCATGCGGGTGGTGCCGTTGTTCGAAACCCTGGCGGACCTCGACAACGCGGGGCCGGTGATCGAGCGCTTGCTGGCGCTACCCAGCTACCTCGCGGGGCTTGAAGGCCCTCAAGAGGTCATGATTGGGTATTCCGACTCTGCCAAGGATGCGGGCACCACGGCGGCAGCGTGGGCCCAGTACCGCGCCCAGGAAACGCTGGTTCGGCTGTGCGAGGCGCAAGGGGTGCCGCTGCTGCTGTTCCATGGCCGTGGCGGCACGGTGGGGCGCGGCGGTGGCCCGGCTCACGCGGCGATCCTGTCGCAACCGCCTGGCTCAGTAGCGGGGCGTTTCCGCACCACCGAACAAGGCGAAATGATCCGGTTCAAGTTTGGCTTGCCAGCCATTGCCGAGCAGAACCTCAACCTGTACCTGTCGGCCGTGCTGGAGGCAACCCTGCTGCCGCCACCCCCGCCAGCGCCTGCCTGGCGCGAGCAAATGGACCGCCTGGCCAGCGATGGCGTGCAGGCCTACCGCCGTATCGTGCGGGAGCACCCTGAGTTCGTTGAGTATTTCCGCCAGTCCACCCCTGAGCAGGAGCTGGGGCTGCTACCGCTGGGTAGCCGGCCCGCTAAGCGACGTCAGGGCGGCATCGAGAGTTTGCGGGCGATCCCCTGGATTTTTGGCTGGACCCAAACCCGGTTGATGCTGCCCGCCTGGCTGGGCTGGGAAACTGCCCTGGGCAATGCGCTGAAACGAGGCGATGGCCCGCTGCTACACACCATGCGTGAGCAGTGGCCGTTTTTCCGCACCCGGATCGACATGCTGGAGATGGTCCTGGCCAAAGCCGATGCCCATATCGCACTGCAATATGACGAACGCCTGGTGCGTGAGGCACTGCGACCCTTGGGTATTGAACTGCGCGACCTATTGTCGCACTGCACGCAGCAGGTCCTGGCAGTCACAGGGCAGCCGCGGCTGCTCGCCAGCAACCCCGAAACCCTGGCGTTCTTTGCCGTGCGCAACACGTACCTGGACCCACTGCACCGCCTGCAAACCGAATTGCTGGCACGCGCCCGAGCCCGTGAAGGCGCACCGGGTAGCGGGCTTGAGCAGGCACTGCTGGTCACCGTGGCGGGGATAGCCGCAGGGTTGCGCAACACCGGTTAGCCGGTACTGGCTCGCGCGCCTGAGGCAAGGCCTTGTTCGAGCGGCGCGGCCGTGGCCTGTCGCCCCAGGGCGCGCGTAGAGCGTTTCTGGGACGGTAGACGGCTTGTCTGCCTCCGAGCGGCTGTGTATCTTGGTCAGCCTTTTGGCCGATTATTCGGTCAGCCCGATTGTATCGGTGGCTCGCTGGTAGTTAGGTTTTCTCCTGGGGCACCGGCGTTGTCATATAAAAAAACATTTGAGGAGCACATCGATGCGCGTGATTCTGCTGGGAGCTCCCGGAGCCGGGAAAGGTACGCAGGCCAAGTTCATCACCGAAAAATTCAGTATTCCGCAGATCTCCACGGGTGACATGCTGCGCGCTGCCGTCAAGGCAGGTACTGAACTGGGCCTGAAGGCCAAGAGCGTGATGGACAGCGGCGGCCTGGTCTCCGACGACTTGATCATTGCCTTGGTCAAGGAGCGTATCGCCCAGCCTGATTGCGCCAAGGGCTTTCTGTTCGATGGCTTCCCGCGCACCATTCCGCAGGCTCAGGCCCTGGTAGCGGCCAATGTAGTGCTGGACTACGTGGTCGAGATCAACGTCGAGGACGAAGAAATCGTCAAGCGTATCGCCGGGCGCCGCGTGCATGAAGCCTCCGGCCGGGTCTACCACACCGTGTTCAACCCGCCGCGCGTAGCAGGCAAGGATGACGTCACCGGTGAAGACCTTATCCATCGCGCCGACGATACCGAAGCCACCGTGCGTCACCGCTTGAGCGTGTATCACGAACAAACCAAGCCGCTGGTGGATTTCTACCAGAACCTTTCCGCCGAGCAAGGCAAGCCTAAGTACGCCCAGATCCAAGGCGTGGGCACGGTGGAGGCTATAACTGCCAAGGTTGTCCATGCTCTAAGCTAAGTGCCCGCTTGGCATTCGAGAGCCCGTTCGCGGGCTTTCGTCGCTTATACTGCCTGCCTTTTTCTGCCCGGATACCGCAATGCCCACCCTGTTGGCCCTCGATACCGCCACTGAAGCCTGTTCCGTTGCCCTGCTGCATGACGGCAAGGTCCTGAGCCATTACGAAGTCATTCCTCGGCTGCATGCCCAAAAACTACTGCCCATGATCCAGCAACTGCTGGGTGATGCCGGCGTGGCCCTGAGTGCGGTAGACGCCATCGCTTTCGGGCGCGGGCCGGGCGCCTTTACAGGGGTGCGTATCGCGATTGGCGTGGTTCAGGGGCTAGCCTTCGCCTTGGACCGTCCGGTGCTGGGTATTTCCAACCTTGCTGCCCTGGCTCAAGGTGCCCTGCGCCGCAACGGCGAGGCGTCGGTGGCTGCGGCGATCGATGCCCGCATGGAGGAAGTGTATTGGGGCTGCTACCAAGCCCAGGCGGGTGAAATGCGCCTGGTTGGCGTTGAGGCGGTGCTGCCGCCACAGTGGGTGACCCTGCCGGCCGACTCATCGGCACGCTGGTATGGCGCCGGTACCGGGTGGGGGTATGCCGACCGCCTGGCCGTGCGGCCACAGGCCTGTGACGCCACGGCTTTGCCTCATGCCGAGGACGTACTGGCCCTGGCAGCCTTTGCCTGGGCGCGAGGAGAAGCCATCAGCGCAGAGCATGCTCAGCCGGTGTACTTGCGTGATAACGTTGCAACCCCGAAAGGCGCACCGCGCGGCTGACCTAATAGTACATAACAGTGCTGATTTCGAGGCTTTTCGACGGCAGGCTATAAACCTTTTTTGCGATATGTGGTCCAGTTAACACCAGCGTAAAGCCTACGCGGCTACAGTCCGCCACAGTGCCACCAGCCATTGAGAACCGGTATGCGTATAGACGGAGTCGCAGCGCGGTCATACCCCATCAAGCGCAAGCCCCGTACAGGGATTTCGCGGGTAGACGAAGCGGTCGATGAACAAGCAGCGGATGTTGAAGTGATCGAAGCCCGTCAGCGCCCTGCTGCCGGTGGCGGCCGTTCGCTCGTGACAACGCTGCCGTCTCGCTACCAGGACGATATTCTGCGGGGCATCAACGCCCGCGTGGCGTCTGCCTTGGCGAGCTACCTGACCACTGCCAGTTTCGGCGACTGGGACGGCGAGCTGGTTGGGTTGGACGTACACATCTGAGTACGCCAAGCCTGCCGTACCACCTTGGCTGCCCTTCCTGGAGCGATGCCGCCTGGCGCGGTGACCTGTACCCCAATGATTCTGTTCCTGCCCAGTGGTTGGGTTTGTATGCCGGCACCTTCAACGCCGTAGAAGGCAATACGACGTTCTACGCCCGGCCCGCTGACAGCACGGTTGCCCGTTGGGCGCGGGAAATGCCCGAGCATTTTCGGTTCACTGCCAAGTTTCCTCGTGATGTTAGCCATGCGCCTGACCTGATGCCGCAGTTGGATGCCGCCGAAGAATTTCTGCGGCTGCTGGCGCCCCTCGGGCAACGCGTCGCGCCCGTGTGGTTGCAGCTACCCGCAAGCTTTGGCCCTAATCGGTTGCCTGAGTTGGCGGCGTTCATTGAGCGCATTGCCCGGCCGCTTGCCATTGAGCTTCGGCATTCGGCGTTCTTTGCCAAGGGTGAGGAAGAACGGGCCGTCAACCGCCTGTTGAGGGACACCGGCACAGAGCGTATCTGCCTGGACCCTCGGGCCCTGTTCAGCGTCACTACCCAAGACCCTGCGATACGCCATGCTCAGGACAAAAAGCCCAACGTGCCGCCACGGCCGGCTGCGTTTACTCAACGGCCCCAGGTACGCTTCATTGGCTTGCCCGAGGTGATGGCCAACGAGGCATTCCTCACGCCTTGGGTAGAAAAGGTGGCGGAGTGGATCGAGGAGGGGCGTACCCCTTATGTGTTTCTGCATACCGCAGACAACCGTCATGCCCCTTCGCTGGCGCGGCATTTCCATGAGCGGTTGAGGGGGCGCCTGCCTGGCCTGCCTGAGCTTGCCCCCCTGCCTGAATCACCTGCGGCGGCTCAGTTGGGCCTGCTCTGACACTGGGAGGGTGCAATGCGAGGCCTGATCCTGATGGCAGTGTTTGCCCTGTTGGCAGGTTTGGCCTGGCGGCAATGGCCACCACCCGCGCGGTGGGTGCCCTGGGCACCGCTGAACGTGGAAGATGCGCCCAACTGGCTCACAGCCTACAAGTTGATGCGCCTGCGCAGCGACCCGCAGCGCTGCGCCGAGACGCTGGCGACCTCGAGCCTGACCGTTCGCGCGCAGGCCGACTCACCCCCTGGTCAGCGTTGCGGCTTAAGCCATGTGTACCGCGTCAGTGGTGGGCCAGTCCGCCTGAGCAGCAGTTTTTTGGCCACCTGCCCGCTGGCGGTGGCCTTTGCCTTATTCGAGCGCCACGGCTTACAGCCTGCCGCCATGGCGGCTTTCAATTCACCCGTCACGCGTATCGAGCACTTGGGCAGCTTCGCCTGCCGCAACGTTTATCATCGAAGCCAAGGCCGGTTAAGCGAACATGCCAGTGCCAACGCCCTCGACCTCTCAGCCTTCCAGTTGGCCAATGGACGTCGTATTACCGTATTGAAAGGCTGGAACGACGACGCCGAGGGGGCGTTTTTACGTCAGGCGCGTAATGCCGCCTGCCAGGCATTCAGCACGGTGTTGGGGCCTGACTACAACGCTGCCCACCGTAATCACTTTCACCTGGACATGGGCGGCTGGTCTGTCTGTCGCTGATGTATTTCGAAGTATTTCCAACAATGCACGGGTGCCCGTTTATCCTGTCTGAGGTTGAGCAGAGTCCCCTCTGCGGTCCTGGAGGCCGCCCATGTATCGCACACTATTACTGATTCTTTCGCTGAGCACCGTGCTGGACGGTTGCGCACCTTATGCGTCTGAAAGCTATGTACGCACCGAAGTGTATAGCGCACCTGTGCCCACCTACGAGTATGCCTACCCCTATGGCTATACCCAGGGCTACTACGTGCGGCCAGCGCCTCGCTACTACGTGGCTCCACCGGTGTATTACCGCCCGGCGCCACCCGTGATCTGGCGCGATGGGCCTTCCCGTGGTTGGCGAGACGGCCCACCGGGCTATTGGCGAGGAGGTGGCCGCCCAGGCTGGCAAGGCCATGGCGGCGGCTGGCGTGATGGCCCTGGTGGTGGGCATGGCTGGGGTCACGGTGGGCCTGGGCGGGGCGGCCGTGGGCATCGCTAGGCTCTGTACGAAATGAATTGGCACTCGGTGATGCTGCGTTAAAAACCGGCGAGGAATGCTCATTTACGATCAGTAAACTGGATCGCCAGCCCGGTCCGCTTCCTCGCCGGTTTCGCCTTGCCTGCGAGGCCCGGCCTGACCTTCGTTCCAAACCATTTCATACAGACCCTAGGCCTGGTTATAAATCAGCCAGGGGATGCCTGCCTTCCCACACCGGGCTGAAGTGCGCGTTTACCACGGCGTCGGGAATGGCGGCTACGTCAGGCCAATGCCAGCGGGGCGTGTTGTCTTTATCCACCAGGCGCGCCCGCACACCTTCGGTAAGCTCCGGGTAACGGCAGCAATTAAGGCTCAAGCCGTAATCCATACGCAGCACATCGGCCAGGGACAATCGCCGGGCACGCTTTAGCTGGTGCCAGGCCAGGTGCACGGTGAGCGGGCAACCACTCACAAGGTTACGGGCTGCCTGCGCAACCTGTGGGTCGGCGTGGTCGCGCCAGCCGGCGATAGCGTGCCAGGCCTGGACCGGCCCTGCCACGTCCAGCAGGGCGTCGATGGCGGCCCTGCGCGCCATCCAGGCGCTCGGTGGCCTATCTGACAGGGCTTCGTGCTCCAGTGCCCGTAGCAGGCTGATCAGTTGAACGTCAGCGCCCTCCTGCCAGTTGAGTTGCACCAGCCCATCGATCAGCGCGTCCTGCTGGTCGTCGCGCAGCAAGCGGTCCGCCAACCCGAGCTCCAGGGCATCGGTGCCGTTGACCTGGGCGCCGGTCAGGGCCAGGAACAGGCCCAGCTTGCCGGGCAGCCGGTTATAGAACCAGCCAGCCCCCACATCGGGGTACAGCCCGATACTGACCTCGGGCATACCTAACCGGCTGCTGGGCGTAACGATGCGAATGGCTGCGCCCTGCAACAACCCCATGCCCCCGCCCAACACAAAGCCGTGACCCCAACAGATCACGGGGCGCGAATAGGTATGCAGCCGGTAGTCCAGGCGGTATTCATGTTCGAAGAAGCTGGCTGCCAAGGCAGGCACCTCGCCCGGTTGTGCACGACAGGCGGCCACCAGCGCGCGTACATCACCCCCTGCGCAAAAGGCTTTGGGGCCATTGCCGCGCAATAGTACACAGGCGATGCGCGGGTTCTTCTCCCAGGCGTCGAGTTTTTCCAGCAAGCCCTCGATCATCGGCGGCGACAGCGCATTCAGGGACGTGGGGGCATCCAGGGTGGCGACGCCAATGTGGGCGCCATTGACCCCGATAAGCTCTTCAAAACTCAGATTCATCACAACCTCGGTTCAGCGCTGATTGGAATTATAGGGCCACACGCAGGCCGGTTTGATTGACAACAGAGAAGGGGTTTCCTAGTGTCCTGGGATTGTTCCATGGACTGCCACATGACCACCACTGACTCAGACAACGACCGCATCAAACTCGAGCCAAGCTGGAAACAGGCGCTCAAAGAAGAATTCGACCAACCCTATATGCGTCAGCTACGGGAATTCCTGCTGCGCGAGAGGGCCGAGGGCAAGGAGGTGTACCCGCCGGGCCCGTTGATCTTCAATGCCCTTAACCTTACGCCACTGGAGCAGGTGAAGGTGGTGATTCTCGGGCAGGATCCGTATCACGGGCCGGGCCAGGCCCATGGGCTGTGCTTCTCGGTGCAACCTGGCGTGCCCACGCCGCCCTCCCTGGTGAACGTCTTCAAGGAGCTCAAACGCGACCTGAACATCGAGATCCCTGGCAGCGGTTACCTGCAGCATTGGGCGGAGCAAGGGGTGTTGCTGCTCAACACTACCCTCACCGTGCAGCGTGGGATCGCCGCGTCTCATGCCAAAAAGGGCTGGGAGCCGTTCACTGACCGCATCATCCAGACGGTGAGCGACCAGTGCGAGCACGTGGTGTTTCTACTGTGGGGCGCTCATGCGCAGAGCAAGACCAAGCTGATTGACCCTACGAAGCATTTGATCCTCAAGTCGGTTCACCCTTCGCCGTTATCCGCGCACAAAGGGTTTATCGGCAATGGTCACTTCAGCAAAGCCAACCGCTTTCTGGAAGACCATCACCTGCCCCCCATCGACTGGCGCTTGTAGTCAGCCGCGAGGGGGGCGGTTCCAGCGGCGGAAGATCGGCTCGGCAAGAAACAGCACAAACATCAGCCGCATCACTTGCAGGGCCGTGACCAGCGGCACTGACAACTGGAGGGTTTCAGCAGTCAGGCTCATTTCCGCGATACCCCCTGGCATCATGCCCAAGGTCAGGGAGCGCAGGTCCAGCGCCGTGGCCGCGCTCAGTAACCAGGCCGCGAGGCCCGCCACCAGCATGGTAAGCAGGGTGCCGATCAAGGTGCGCCCAAGGAAGGATGGCGCGCGGCGGAAGAACGCTCGCTTGAAATGACAACCCAGCCCGCTGCCGATCAGCCACTGGCCTATTTGACTACCACCCTGCGGCAGGCCGCCCTGCAGGTCGAAGCCGATACTTAGCGCCGCCGTGACCACCAGCGGGCCGAACAGCCAGGGGTTGGGCTGCCCCAAGGCTTGCCACGCCAGGGCTGCGCCTACCCCGAGCAGGCCTATCAGCAGCAACCACGCCCAGCCTAGCTCGCCGCCGTGATGGGTAAGGGCACCTTCGCCGAGCAAGTACGTGAAGACGGCCGGCACCAGCAACACGACCAGCAATACCCGCAAGCTCTGGCCCGCCGCAACCTGGCCCAGGTTGGCGCCGTTGCGAGCACCCAGATTGACCATCTCTCCAGACCCGCCCGGCATGCTGGAGAAAAACGCCGTGGCCCGATCTTCGCCCGTGCGCAGCAGCAGCCACACACTGGCCAGGCTGGACAGGCTGGTCACTAGCGCACCCAGTACGATCAGCACCCAATGGGCGGCGACCTGTTCGAGGACTACAGGGGTAAAGTGCAGGCCGATGCCGATGCCGATGATCCACTGGCCACAGCGGCGGCCGTTAGGGATTTCGCGCAGCTGCCATGGGGTGGCACAGCGCACCAGGATGACCGCCAGCAGTGCGCCAGTCATCCAGGGGAGCGGCCAGCCTGCAAGGCTGGCAAGGTAGCCGCCGATCAGCCCTACCAGGGCGGTGAAGCCCCAGGCGGGAAGGGCGGGCTCAGACGCTTGTGGCATGACGAGCGCGGCTGCGTTTGCGCCAGATGCGCAGCAGGGGCAGCACTAGCATGATGGCTGTCAGTACCCAAACACCGATGGTGATTGGGCTGCTCGCGAGGATGTGCAAATCGCCATTGGAGATGGACAACGCACGACGCAGGTTCTGCTCCATCAGACCGCCCAGGATAAAGCCCAGAAGCAGTGGCGAGAGGGGGAAATCCAGCTTGCGCAGGATGTACCCGAAGATACCGATGCCTACCATCAGGAACAGGTCGAAGGTAGTGGCGTGCACCGCATAGACACCAATACCGGTGATGATGGCGATGATAGGCACAAGCGCCCAGTTCGGCACTGAGAGGATGCGGGTGAACACGCGGATCATCGGGATGTTGAGGATCACCAGCATCACGTTAGCGATGAACAGCGAGGCGATCAGCCCCCAGACGATATCGGGTTGTTGTTCGAACAGCAGCGGGCCCGGGGTGATGTTGTACAGGCTGAGGGCACCGATCATCACGGCGGTGGTGCCTGACCCTGGCACGCCGAGGGTAAGCATCGGCACCAGCGCGCCACAGGCGGCAGCGCCAATGGCAGTTTCAGGTGCCGCCAGGCCACGCAGGTCACCCTGCCCAAACTTGCCCGTGGTACCGGCCATGCGCTTTTCGGTCATGTAGGCCACGGCACTGGCCAATGTCGCGCCTGCGCCGGGCAGCACGCCCATGATAAAGCCCATGAAGCCACAACGAACGTTCACGAGCCATACGCTCCCGGCTTCCTTGAGGTTGAACATCATGCGCCCGGTCGCTTGGGCGGCGGCATGGCCGTGGTGGGTTTTTTCCAGCAGCAGCAGGATCTCTGACACCGAGAACAGGCCCAGCACCAGCACCACGAATTGAATCCCGTCAGCCAGGTGTACGCTGTCGCCGGTGAAGCGGTACACGCCACTGTTGGCGTCGATGCCGATGGTGGACAGGAACAGCCCAATAAGCGCGGCCACGAACGTTTTCAGCGGCCGATTACCCGCCATGCCGCCGAGGCAAACGATGGCGAACACCATCAGCACGAAGTACTCAGCCGGCCCGAAAGCAATCGCCCATTTGGCCAGCAAGGGCGCGAACAGCACCATGCCGCAGGTGGCGATGAACGCCCCGATGAACGAGCTCCACGCCGACAACGACAAGGCCACGCCTGCCAACCCCTGGCGCGCCAGGGGGTAGCCGTCCAACGTGGTCATCACGGTAGAGGCTTCGCCCGGGATGTTCAGCAAGATGGAGCTGATGCGCCCGCCGTATTCGCAGCCCAGGTAGACCGCTGCACACAGGATCAGGGCCGATTCCGGTGGCAGGCCCAGGGCGAAGGCGATAGGGATCAGCAGCGCTACGCCGTTGATAGGCCCCAGGCCTGGCAGCAAGCCAACCACGGTACCGATCAAGGTGCCGCACAGGGCTGTGATCAGGTTGTAGGGGGTAAGGGCAACGCCAAAGCCTTGCCCGAGGTAATCAAGCGTGTTCATGTGTCAGTTCTCCAGCACGTCGAGCAGGCCCATGGGCAGCGGAACGTCCATCACACGATCGAACAGGAAATAAAGGCCGATGACGGCGATCGGGATGATCACCAGCGTCGGCGCCCAGCGACCGCCGTACAACCGGGCCATCGGTATGCCCACCAACAAGGCACTGAGGATGAAGCCCAGCGGCTCGAACAGGCCTGCAAACAACAGCAGGAGCAGAACGCACGCCGCTATCTTGGTCAGGGTAGGGCGGTCCAGCGCCGGCTCGTCTTCACTGTGCTCAACGGCTACCGGGCGCGCGATCATGTACACCAGTGCCAGGCCCATCAGCGCCAGCAATAGCAGCGGGTAAGCCCGTGGGCCTACGGGTTCATAGGAAAAGGCCGCCTGGTACGGCCAAGCCATGATCGCCAGTGCAACGCACACGACCAGTAGCGCCGCGGCGAACAGCCGTTGCAGTGTTTTCATTGTTTTTCTCCGACGCGCCCATGTAGCCATGGGCGCAGGGGGGTCACTGGATCAGCCCGAACTCTTTGGCCAAGGTCTTGTAGTCAGCTACCTGTTTTTTCACGTAGGTGTCCAGCTCCTGACCCGTCATGGCAAAGGGGAAGAGCTCGCGCTGGTCACGCAGCTTGGCGAACTCGTCGCTGGCCAATAGCTTGTCGAAAGTACCTTTCCACCAGTTGTACTCTTCGTCACTGACCTTAGGCCCTACATAGAAGCCACGGACCACTGGCCACTCGATGTCGTAGCCCTGCTCTTTGGCGGTGGGGATGTCTTTCATTTCCGGCTCGTCCAGGCGTTTGTCGGAGAACACCGCCAGGATGCGCATGTTGCCCGCTTGGATGTGCGGCATGGAGTCGGAAATGTCCGTGCTGCCTACCTGAATGTGGCCGCCCAGCAAGGCCGTGGCGATCTCGCCGCCGCCTTCGAGCGCGACATAGCGAAGGTCACGCGGGTTGATGCCGGCCGCTTTGGCCAGTAGCGCGGTTTGCATCCAGTCCTGGCTGCCCACGGTACCGCCGGAACCGATCACCACTTTGCTCGGGTCGGCCTTGAGGGCCTCGACCAAGTCCTTGAGGTTTTTGTAAGGGGAGTCGCTCTTGACCGCAATGGCGCCATAGCTGGTGCCGACGGCGGCCAGCCAACGTACGGCGTTTTCGTCGTAGCGGCCGAACTTGCCTTGGGCCAGATTGAGCAGTGAGCCACTGGACCAGGCCACCAGCGTGCCGGCGTCGTCAGGGCGCTGGGCAACCACCGCGTTGTAGGCCACCGCGCCGACACCGCCAGGCATGTAGGTCACTCGCATAGGCTTTTCAAGCAGCTTCTGGTTGAGCAGGGCGCTTTGGACGAGTTTGCAGGTGAGGTCGAAACCACCACCCGGCGAGGCTGGGGCAATGCATTCAGGGCGCTTGGGTTCGGCTGCAAGGGTGGGGGTTGCGAGTGCCAGGCAGGTAACGGCCAGCACGAGGGGGCGCAGTATCGCGTTCATGGTAACTCCACTGTTGTTTTTGTTGTTCGGCAGGTCGGTGCCCGCCTTAGTTAAGCCTGACGCGTAAAACTTTCACCAACCTTTCAAAAAAAACGGCCCCTGAAAAAAATATCACGCTGCACGGCAGGCATCGCCATTGACTTGCGGATGATGGACACTGCGCACCCGTGATCGCTCAAGAGGAGAACGAATGCGCATACTCTTGGTAGAAGACCACTTGCAATTGGCGCAGAGCATCGCCCAGGCCTTGAAGGCCGCTGGCCTGACGGTAGACGTGTTGCACGATGGAGTGGCAGCGGACTTGGCGTTGAGCAGTGAAAACTACGCCATGGCCATCTTGGACGTTGGGCTTCCACGCCTGGACGGCTTCGAGGTGCTGGCTCGGTTGCGCGACCGTGGCCGTCATCTGCCTGTACTGATGCTCACCGCCCGGGCCGACGTCAAGGACCGCGTACACGGGCTGAACCTAGGGGCCGACGACTACCTGGCCAAGCCGTTCGAGCTCACCGAGCTGGAAGCCCGCGTGAAGGCCTTGCTGCGCCGCACCCTGCTTGGGGGCGAGCGCCAGCAGCGCTGTGGGCCCCTGGTGTACGACCTCGAAGCCCGGCGCTTCACGATGAACGAGTTGCCGTTGGTGCTGACCTCCAGGGAGCAGGCGGTACTGCAAGCGTTGATCGCTCGGCCTGGGCGGGTCATGAGTAAAGAGCAATTGGCCGCTCAGGTGTTTGGCCTGGACGAAGAAGCCAGCACTGAAGCCATCGAGATCTACATCCACCGCCTGCGCAAGAAGCTCGACGGCCAAGGGGTGGCTATCGTGACCTTCCGAGGCTTGGGCTACCTGTTGGAGGGGCGTGATGGCTAGGCCGGGAAGCCTGCGCTGGCGGCTATTGGGAAACCTGGCCTCGCTGCTGGTATTGCTGATGCTGGCCAGTGGCATGAGTGCCTACTGGAACGGGCGCCAGGCGGCAGATGTCGCCTATGACCGCACGCTGCTGGCATCAGCCCGCACTATTGCAGCCGGTTTGTTTGAACAGGACGGCAAGCTGAGCCTGGACGTGCCTTATGTGGCGCTGGACACCTTTGCCTATGACAGCGCAGGGCGTATCTACTACCAGGTGAACGGGGTCGATAAACAACTGATCTCCGGGTATGAAAACCTTCCCGCCCCCCCTGAAAGCGCGCCGCGTACCGACACCTACCCGGCCTTGGCAAAATTCTATGACGGCACTTACCGTGGTCAGGACATCCGGGTAGTGAGCCTGCTGACGGCAGTCAGCGAGCCGAGTATGAACGGCATGGCCGAGATTCGCGTGGCGGAAACCGACGAAGCCCGCTTCAACATGGCCCGTGACCTGATGACCGATACCTTGCTGCGGCTGGGCATGCTCGGCGGCGGCGCCTTGTTGCTGGTATGGGTCACCGTCAGCGGCGCGTTGAGCCCGCTGGACCGTCTGCGTCGGGCGGTGGAGGCGCGGCGCACCGATGACTTGCGGCCATTGCCTCGGGAAGAAGTGCAGCATGAGCTACTGCCTCTGGTGGAGTCCATCGACCACTTTACCGAGCGCCTGCGGGTTCAGTTCGAGCGCCAGAGCCAGTTTATCGCCGACGCCGCGCACGAGTTGCGCACGCCCCTGGCCGCCCTTAAGGCACGGGTTGAATTAAGCCTGCGCAGCACAGACCCCGCAGAGCTGCGCAGAGGCCTGGAGGATGGGCGACAGGGCATCGACCGGTTGACGCATTTGGCCAACCAATTACTGTCACTGGCGCGTATCGAAAACGGCGCGCAGGCCGTTGCGGAGGGCGGGGCGGAGGTGATCGACCTGTCACAAGTGGCACGGGAGCTCGGGATGGCCATGGCGCCGTTGGCCCATGGCCGTGGCGTAGCGCTGGCACTGGAGGCAGAGCGGTCGGTGCTGGTACGGGGCGAGCCTACGTTGCTCAGTGAACTGCTCAGCAACCTGGTGGACAACGCCATGGCCCATACACCCGTTGGCGGCACCGTGGTGATCAGAGTCATGCCAGGCGGCGTGCTGGAGGTCGAGGACGATGGCCCCGGCATTCCCGAGGCGGAACGTGGCCGGGTGTTCGAGCGGTTCTACCGGGGTGGCCAGCAGGGCACAGGCTTAGGCCTGGCGATTGTCAGCGAAATCTGCCGCGCCCATCAGGCTGGTATCTCGTTGGGGGACGGCGCCCAAGGCGGCTTGAGGATTACCGTAGCGTTCCCCGCGGTTGAAGCGCCCTGGGCGTCTTGACCCGCCGGCCTGTGCAAGCGTTCAGGCCAGCAGCGCCCTTGCGTGGTCCAGTTCGCTGTTGAGCAGCGGTGGGTTCAGGTCGCTCATGCCTAGCCGGGTATAAGCAGGCAGGGTGGTGAGGGGTGGCCGCTGCGCCAGAGGCAGGTTCAATAGCGCCGCCATCTGCACCGCATCGGCGTAATCGGCAGCGGCCTGTTCGCGCTGGTAATCGAGATGAAGCAAAGGCACGTCGGACAGTGCCTTGGGAAAGTCCCATGACTTTAAAATACGCGTGCCCAACACAGGATGAATGGTGTTGATGACGTGGTTAAGGCTTATGGGGTCTCCTAGCAGGGTATTGTGCTCCTCGGCATAGGTGAGGATAGGTAACACGCCAATCAGGTGAACCATGCCTGCCAGGGCGCCCTGGTCGGGCTTCAAGTGGGCCTGCCGCCGGCACAGCTCATAGCTGATACCGGCCACCTCGATACTGGTTGCCCAGATCTGCCGCAGCTTGGCTTCAACGATCGGCAGGCGGCCACTGAAGATTTGCTCGATCACTAAGCCGATGGCCAGGTTGCAGGTGTAATCCACCCCTAGCCGGGTGATCGCCGCTTGCAGGTTATTGATCTCCATGTGGCTGCGCAGCAGCGGGCTGTTGACCACTTTGATCAGGCGGGCGCTAAGGGCTGGGTCGCGTCTGATCACATGGCTCAGCTCATTGATACCGATGTCGGTATCTTCCGCTGCCTGTCGGATCTCCAACGCCACCTCCGGCAAGGTCGGTAGCAGAAGGTCATCCCGATCGATGGCAGCCAGCAAATCATCTTGAACAGCGTGGGCCAGGTCGATCATGAGGCCTCTTGGGCGTTCGAAGGTGCATGGCGCGGCAGTCGCTAACGCTGGATCTCACGATCACGGTCAAGCGTGTAGGGCAGGCTTAGCAAGGTTAGACGAGGGCCGCTGATCGTGCCCAGCGCAAGCTCACCGAGCTCTGCCGCATCGCCTTGCAGCACCGCCAGCAACTCCACCCCCTGCTCGGCGGGCGCGGCCATTACCACGTCCCCCACAGGTGAGGCGTGGCTGGGTGCAAACACTGGCGTGCCAGGCGCGGGCACCTCTTCACTGACCACCTCAAGCCGGTACAAGCGGCGCTTGAGCTTGCCCAGGTATTGCATGCGGGCGACAATTTCCTGGCCGGTGTAGCAGCCTTTCTTGAAGCTCACGCCGCCCACTGCCTGCAAACTGATCATCTGCGGAATGAAGGCTTCGCGGGTAGGGCCGAAGACTTGCCCGAGCCCGGCGCGAATCTGGCCCAGCAGCCAGGCTTGAACGCTGGCTTGGGGCAAGGCGCTGGCCAGCTGGGCCTGGAAGGCGTGAGCCTGGCTCGCAGGCAGCCAGGCCTCGACGCGCTGAGGCGACACGCGAATGAACAGCGCGTCGTTCAGGCCGACCATGGCATTCGCTTCGGCCGAGAGGTGGACGCCCAGCCCCGCCAGAAAGGCATCGCCTGACTGCAAGCCGAAACGTATCCAGTGGGCCGATTCGTCAGTCAGGGTGGCCTTGGAGAAGACGGCGTATTTTTTGAGGTCCGCCAGTTGGGCGTCGAGCAACTCCGCAGCCATCGCCAGCAGGCAGCCGTCACCCTGTTTGACGATCCGGAAGCTCGATTGCATACGCCCTTTGGGCGTGCAGCGCGCACCCAGGCTACTGGCCTCGGGGCCAAGGTAATTAAGGTTGCAGGTCAATTGACCCTGCAGGAACTTGCTGGCATCCGAGCCGCGAACCGCAAGTACGCCTTCATGGTCAAGCGTGCAAAAAAAGGCAGAGTCGGACATGGGTCACTTTGCTGAACTCAAGGAGGGTCATCATAGTGCGCTCGGTGAAAAATAAACAGGCAGGCATATCCGTACACACAGGGCAGGGTGCCCTGACCCCCGACGCGCTGTATACTTGCGGCCTTTTCGAGGAGGGCCCCCATGGTTACGGATTTAGAACTCAATCGCCTGTACTGGCATAGTCGCCGTGGCATGTTGGAGCTGGATGTCCTGCTCGTGCCCTTCGTCAAAGAGGTGTACCCCAGCCTTAACGACACCGACCGCGCCCTCTACGTGCGCTTGCTCGAATGCGAAGACCAGGACATGTTCGTCTGGTTCATGGAGCGCGCCGAATCCGAAGACCCGGAGCTGCAACGCATGGTTCGGATGATCCTGGACCGTGTCCAACCGAAATGACCGTTTCGAATGCCGATGGCGGCCTTCTCGCAGGTTGCTTGCACTGTACTGCGGTACTCAACTGCTGGCCGTGTGCTCGGCCCTGGTGCTACAACTCCCCAGCCCGGTAGGGTTTTTGCTGATGGTGGGCTGTGTAGCCCATGGGGTATGGGCATTACCCAGGCAAGTACTGTTGTCATCCCCCACTGCAATCATCGGCCTGCGCCGCTCGGCGCAAGGCTGGGCGCTGTTAAGCCGAGGCGAAGGGTGGCAGAGGGTGCAGCTACGCCCCGACAGCCTGGCCCTGCCATGGGTGGTCATTGTGCGCTATCGCCTGCCTGGCCAATGGTGGTCGCGGGCGGTGTGTGTGCCGTCCGATGCGCTGCCTCCCGATACTCATCGTCGCTTGCGGGTGCGCCTGAGGTTCAGCCGTAACCGCTTTGCCATGCCGCCTGGCGGTGATGCGTTGTAGGCGTCAATGGCAGTTAGCGAAGGCGTTTGTCCCAGGCGTCAGTACCGTATCCACTGCCTTCTCCAGCATCTCTGGATAATCCAGCGTGTAATGCAGCCCCCGCGACTCTTTGCGTTCGAGCGCAGAGCGAATCATCAGGTCAGCGACACAGGCCAGGTTGCGCAGCTCGATCAGGTCCCGGCTCACTTTATAGTTGCTGTAGAACTCATCGATCTCGCTCAACAGCAGCCGCACCCGGTGCTGGGCACGCAGCAAGCGCTTGGTGGTGCGCACGATGCCCACGTAGTCCCACATGAAGCGGCGCAGCTCATCCCAGTTATGGGCGATGACCACGTCTTCGTCAGAGTCGGTCACCTGGCTGGCGTCCCAGGCAGGCAAGGGTGCAGGTGCAGCCACTTGGCTCAATTGCGACTCGATATGCTGCGCAGCAGAGCGCCCATACACGAAGCACTCCAGCAGCGAATTGCTAGCCATACGGTTGGCGCCGTGAAGGCCGGTGAAGGAGGTTTCGCCGATAGCGTACAAGCCGGGTACGTCGGTTCGGCCATGGTCATCCACCATTACGCCGCCACAGGTGTAATGGGCAGCCGGCACTACTGGGATGGCTTGCTGGGTGATGTCGATGCCAAAGGTCAGGCAACGCTCATACACGGTAGGGAAGTGCGCCTTGACGAAGTCAGCGGGCTTGTGACTGATGTCCAGGTACACGCAGGCCACACCCAGCCGTTTCATTTCGTGATCAATGGCCCGCGCAACGATATCCCGGGGCGCCAGTTCAGCACGCGGGTCGAAACGCGGCATGAAGCGCTCCCCGTTAGGCAGCGTGAGGATGGCGCCTTCACCGCGTAAGGCTTCGGTAACCAGCAGGCTCTTGGCCTGAGGGTGATACAGGCACGTTGGGTGAAACTGGTTGAACTCCAGGTTGGCCACCCGGCACCCTGCACGCCACGCCATGGCGATGCCATCCCCGCACGCGCCATCGGGGTTGCTGGTGTACAGATAGACTTTGGCAGCACCGCCGGTAGCCAGCACTGTGAAGCGGGCGCTGAAGGTCTCGACTTCACCCGTCTTGCGGTCCAGCACGTAGGCGCCCAGGCAGCGGTCACCCTCTCGCCCTAGTCGCTTTTCCGTAATCAGGTCCACCGCTACCCGGTGTTCCAGCAGCTCGATAGTTGGCCGCTGGTGTACCTGCGCCAACAACGTATTGAAGATCGCGGCGCCAGTAGCGTCAGCTGCGTGAATAATGCGACGGTGGCTATGGCCGCCTTCTCGGGTAAGGTGGAACTCAAACCGGCCCTCTTCGGGCGAGACGGCGTCCTCCTGCATATCCTCTCGCGTGAAGGGTACGCCTTGTTCGATCAACCACTCGATGGCCTCTCGGCTGTGTTCAACGGTGAAGCGCACGGCGTGCTCATCACATAGGCCGGCGCCCGCGCCCAGGGTATCCCGCACGTGGGATTCCACCGTGTCAGTGTTGCCCAGCACGGCAGCTACGCCGCCCTGCGCCCAGTAAGTGGAGCCGTTGGAGAGGGGGCCCTTACTCAAGACCGCGATGCGCAGATGCGAAGGTAAGTTCAAGGCCAGGCTCAAGCCTGCCGCTCCACTGCCGATAACCAGTACGTCGTACTGCAAGTGCTGACTCATGGAGCTCCAACGGCTCAGGCTGCCGTTCGTTGAGGCCGGGCCAGCAAGCGGGGCGCGGCGTTAGGGTAAGGCAAGCGCTTGCCCGTGCGGGTATAGCAAAATGAAACTACCCGTTTCGACGGGCGGTCGATATTTATACCAGCGTGCATCCGTACCCGCTACGGTGAAGGTTGTAGGAAATTGGCTATCAGATAGCGGGAACTTTCCTAAATAATGCACAATCCATAGGGGGTTAAGATAAAACAGGGCACGACGAAGCGAGCGCCTCGTGCGGATCGGTGTCGCCAGTGGCCGGACATCCGGATCGTTTTACGCAGCAGGTAGGTGCCTGGTGTGTTTTTTCCTGTCCCTGTGTGTACGGGCGGGAAACTTGCGTGGAGGGGAGAACTTTTGCACAAAGCCCGAGTCTATGGTTGCAAGCCTGAACGATGGCTCTTGCAGCGCTCGTTGGAGCACAGCGAGGAGTGTTCATGCTAACGCAGGAAGAAGATCAGCAGCTGGTAGAGCGTGTACAACGCGGCGACCGGCGAGCGTTCGATCTGTTGGTGCTCAAATACCAGCACAAGATTCTCGGGTTGATCGTGCGCTTCGTGCACGACACCCACGAAGCACAGGATGTCGCTCAGGAAGCTTTCATCAAGGCCTACCGAGCGCTCGGCAACTTCCGCGGTGACAGTGCCTTCTACACCTGGCTCTACCGCATCGCTATCAATACGGCGAAGAACTACCTGGTGTCCCGAGGACGACGGCCGCCAGACAGCGACGTGAGCTCTGAAGATGCAGAGTTCTATGACGGTGATCATGGCCTCAAAGACCTTGAGTCGCCTGAGCGCTCTCTATTGAGGGATGAGATCGAGGGCACTGTCCATCGGACCATCCAGCAACTGCCTGAAGACCTTCGCACGGCCCTGACCCTGCGTGAGTTCGACGGCCTGAGTTATGAAGACATCGCGAGCGTGATGCAATGCCCGGTAGGCACCGTCAGGTCGCGGATCTTCCGTGCCCGCGAAGCCATAGACAAAGCTCTGCAGCCATTGCTGCAGGAAACCTGAGACAGCGGCGTCAGCCAAAGAGAGGAACCGCTATGAGTCGTGAAGCCCTGCAGGAATCGCTGTCCGCAGTGATGGATAACGAAGCGGACGAACTGGAATTACGCCGCGTACTGACCGCTGTGGAAACCCGTGAAGCCCGCGCTACGTGGGCGCGTTATCAAATCGCTCGCGCAGCCATGCATAAAGAGTTGCTCGACCCACGCCTGGATTTGGCGGTTGCCGTATCTGTGGCGCTGGCCCAGGAAACTGCCCCAGTACGCGCTGCTCGCCCATGGCGCAGCCTGGGTCGCCTGGCCGTTGCCGCATCGGTAACGGTTGCCGTATTGGCCGGTGTTCGCCTGTATAACCAGAACGAAATCAGCGGTGCCGAGCTTGCGCAACAGGCTCAACAGCCTGTGCTGGTAGCACCTCACGCCCAAGGCCCTGCTGTGCTTGCAGGTTATACCGAAAGCAATGATGCTCAAAGCACCGCGGTACAGCCAGACCCGGCCCCAGGTTTCATGCGTCAGCCTGTCCAAGAGTCTGCGCCTCAAACCCATTGATGGCGCTACCGCGCCGTTCCGCCCATGGCGTGACGGCGCGGCCCTGTTTCCTCCCGCCAATTCTTGCCTCTCCTTAATGATCAACGCTTTCCTGGCTTGGCTGCCTATGGCTTTCGCCAACTATCGTTAGCTCCCTGGGCGTAGGTCATGCCAGCTCTTGTGAACCAACGCCAGTTGGCGAAGCTTTCGGTCATCTAGCACGCAGCGCGACCCCCGCAGCCGCCCTGACAGAAGGGATGAAACCTCTGTAAAACGAATGCCGCCCGAGCAGTCGCCGTCTCTGGGCAGTCAAGGTCGCGTCTGAATAAAGCCTATGCAATCAAGGCCTCGCGCGTGATGAGGCGTTATAATCGCGCATTAAATTTGCATTTATGTTTTAAATTGCAACATGAAAGTTCTGCTGTTGGTGTTGCAAAGGCGCGCGGATTTTCTTATAGGTCTGTGCCACTGCAGGCGCGACAGTAGGCGCGCTGTTTGATCGGCGAGGGCAGGCTGATACCTTGGCGCACATGATGCCAAGGCCGCTACTTCGCTTAACCATGCTCGTACTGTACGGGAGCCGTATGTCGATACCACGTTTGAAATCCTGCCTTTCGCTGTTCGCGGCGGTACTGATGCTTGGGCAGGTCGTTACTGCCCAGGCAGAAGCGCTGCCCGACTTCACAACCCTTGTGGAGCAAGCCTCCCCTGCGGTGGTGAACATCAGCACCACCCAGAAGCTGCCAGACCGCGGGGTGGCCGACAGCCAAATGCCCGACCTGCAAGGCTTGCCGCCTATGTTCAGGGAGTTTTTCGAACGCAATATGCCACGCAACAACCCCCGTGCCCCGCGCGGGGATCGTCAGCGTGAGGCACAGTCGCTGGGGTCGGGCTTCATTATTTCCCCCGATGGCTATGTGATGACCAATAACCATGTCATCGCCGATGCCGACGAAATCGTCGTCCGTCTCTCTGACCGCAGCGAACTCAAGGCCAAGCTGGTAGGCACCGACATTCGTACGGATGTCGCCCTGCTCAAGATCGATGGCAAGAACCTGCCCACGGTCAAGCTGGGTGACTCTGATAAATTGAAAGTGGGCGAGTGGGTATTGGCCATCGGTTCGCCGTTTGGCTTCGATCATTCGGTCACTAAGGGGATTGTCAGTGCAAAGGGCCGTACGCTACCCAATGACTCGTACGTGCCTTTTATCCAAACCGATGTTGCGATCAACCCCGGAAACTCAGGTGGGCCGCTGTTCAACATGAGCGGTGAGGTAGTGGGCATCAATTCGCAAATCTTCACCCGGTCCGGTGGCTTCATGGGCTTGTCGTTTGCGATCCCGATCGACGTAGCGCTGGATGTGTCCAATCAGCTCAAGAAAGATGGCAAAGTCAGCCGAGGCTGGCTGGGTGTGGTTATCCAGGAAGTCAACAAAGACCTGGCAGAGTCCTTCGGATTGGACAAGCCCGCTGGCGCATTGGTGGCGCAGGTGATGCAGGACGGCCCGGCCGCCAAGGGTGGCTTGCAGGTAGGGGATGTGATTCTCACCATGAACGGGCAACCCATCATCATGTCGGCAGACCTGCCCCACCTCGTGGGCGGCCTGAAAGCCGGTGCCAAGGCCTCTCTGGAAATTATCCGGGAGGGTAAGCGGCAAACCCTGGACCTGACCGTGGGCGCCCTGCCTGAAGACGATGCCGAGGCGGTAGCAGGCGCCGATGGCCAGCCTGAGCGCAGTAGCAACCGGCTGGGCTTGGCGGTCGCTGACCTTTCCGACGAACAGAAAAAAGCCGCTGACCTCAAAGGGGGCGTGCTGATCAAGGACGTTCAGGATGGCCCAGCTGCCCTGATTGGTCTGCAGCCAGGCGATGTCATCACCCACCTGAACAACCAGGCGGTGACCTCTGCCAAACAGTTCACTGAGGTGGCCAAAGGGTTGCCGAAGAACCGCTCGGTGTCCATGCGCGTCTTGCGCCAAGGGCGGGCCAGCTTCATCACCTTCAAGCTGGCTGAGTAACCTGGCGGTAGCTTAGGCTCTGAGCTGCCCTTGCGCCCTTGCAGGCTACGGTTAATCCATAGCCTGCAAGGGCGCGGCTCGTGATTGGCGTGATCCCTGAATCAAGATTGCCTCAAGAGGCGTGGCATCAGGTACAATGCCCGGCTATTTTTGTCGGGCGTCCGGCCCAAGGCCTTTTTGAGTGTTGATCCGTGAGTGATTTGAGTCATATCCGCAATTTCTCCATCATCGCCCACATCGACCACGGCAAGTCGACCCTGGCCGATCGGTTCATCCAGATATGCGGCGGCCTTGCCGACCGTGAGATGGAAGCCCAGGTACTGGATTCCATGGACCTGGAGCGCGAACGCGGGATCACCATCAAGGCCCATAGCGTTACCCTGCATTACAAGGCCCGCGACGGCAAAACCTACCAGCTCAACTTCATCGACACCCCCGGCCACGTGGACTTCACCTATGAAGTCAGCCGCTCGCTGGCAGCCTGCGAAGGCGCCCTGCTGGTGGTCGATGCCGGCCAAGGGGTAGAGGCGCAGTCGGTTGCCAACTGCTATACCGCCATCGAGCAAGGGCTGGAAGTGATGCCCGTGCTGAACAAGATGGACCTCCCTCAGGCCGACCCCGACCGAGTGAAAGACGAAATCGAGAAGATCATCGGCATCGATGCCATGGATGCAGTCGCCTGTAGCGCCAAAAGCGGCATGGGCGTCGAGGACGTGCTCGAACGGCTGGTGCAGACCATCCCCGCGCCCCAAGGCAACATCGAAGCCCCTCTGCAGGCGCTGATCATCGACTCCTGGTTCGATAACTACCTAGGCGTGGTCTCTCTGGTGCGCGTGCGTCATGGCTGCGTCAAAAAGGGTGACAAGATCCTCGTCAAGTCCACGGGCAAAACCCACTTGGTCGACAGCGTGGGCGTATTTACCCCCAAGCACACCCCTACGGTGGACCTCAAGGCGGGCGAAGTTGGCTTCATCATTGGCAGCATCAAGGACATTCACGGCGCGCCGGTAGGGGATACCCTCACGCTGTCGACCACGCCGGATGTCGAAGTGTTGCCTGGGTTCAAACGCATTCAGCCGCAGGTCTACGCCGGGCTGTTCCCGACCAGCTCCGAAGATTTCGAAGACTTCCGTGAAGCGCTGCAAAAGCTCACCCTCAACGATTCTTCGCTGCAGTACCAGCCTGAAAGCTCGGACGCCTTGGGCTTCGGGTTCCGGTGCGGGTTCCTTGGCATGTTGCACATGGAGATCATCCAGGAGCGCCTTGAGCGCGAGTACGACCTGGACCTCATCACCACGGCGCCTAGCGTAATCTTTGAAGTGCAGATGAAAAACGGGGAGACGATCTATGTCGACAACCCGTCCAAGCTGCCAGATGTCTCCTCCGTCGAAGACTTCCGCGAGCCGATCGTCGAGGCGACTATCCTGGTGCCGCAAGAGCACTTGGGCAACGTCATCACCTTGTGCATCGAGAAGCGTGGCGTACAGCGGGACATGCAGTTCCTCGGCACCCAGGTGCAGGTGCGCTATGACTTGCCAATGAACGAAGTGGTGCTCGACTTCTTCGACCGGCTCAAGTCCACCAGCCGTGGCTATGCGTCCCTGGATTACCATTTCGACCGCTACCAGTCCGCCAGCCTGGTGAAACTGGACGTGTTGATCAATGGCGACAAGGTCGATGCCCTTGCCCTGATCGTTCATCGCGACAACGCTCACTACAAGGGCCGCGCGCTGACCGAAAAAATGAAGGAGCTGATTCCTCGGCAGATGTTCGATGTGGCGATCCAGGCGGCCATCGGTGGCCAGATCGTAGCCCGAACCACTGTAAAGGCGCTCCGGAAGAACGTTTTGGCCAAGTGCTACGGCGGTGACGTCAGCCGTAAGCGCAAGCTGCTTGAAAAGCAGAAGGCCGGTAAGAAACGTATGAAACAGGTGGGCAACGTGGAAATTCCACAGGAAGCCTTCCTTGCCGTGCTCAGGTTGGAATAATCAGGTCCTATGTCTCTTAATTTCCCGCTGTTGTTGGTTATCCTTGTGGCCGTTTGCGGCGTGCTGGGTTCGCTTGACCTCCTGTACTACGCCCCCAGGCGCCGCAAGGCCATTGCCCAGTATCAGGGCAGCGTGGCCCAGCCAGAGCCTGCGGTCTTGGAGCAACTGAACAAGGAGCCGCTGTTGGTGGAGTACGGGAAGTCGTTCTTCCCCGTATTGTTCATCGTGCTGGTGTTGCGATCCTTCCTGGTAGAGCCTTTCCAGATCCCGTCCGGCTCCATGAAGCCGACGCTGGAGGTGGGGGATTTCATCCTGGTGAACAAGTTCTCCTATGGCATACGCCTGCCGGTACTGGATACCAAGGTCATCGACATCGGTGACCCCCAGCGCGGCGACGTGATGGTGTTCCGCTACCCAAGCGACCCGTCGGTGAACTACATCAAGCGGGTCATAGGCCTGCCTGGTGACAACATTCGCTACACCTCCGATAAGCACCTGTACGTTAATGGCGCGCTGGTGGACGAGCAGATGGTAGGCACCACCTTCGACCCCAGCCTGGGTGAGGTAGGTGTGTACAAAGAGCACATCGGGGAAGCTGAACACCTGATTCATCAGCAGATGGCCACGTACCGCATGCTTCCAGGCGGGGAGTGGACGGTACCTGCCGGGCACTACTTCATGATGGGTGACAACCGGGACAACTCCAACGACAGCCGCTATTGGGACGATGCTCATATTCCCAAGGACCTGCTCGGCATGGTTCCCGATCACAACATCGTGGGCAAGGCGTTCGCGGTATGGATGAGCTGGCCTGAGCCGAAAACTCGCCACTTGCCTACACTGGATCGAGTAGGGCTGATCAAATAGCGCCAACATGGCAAGGCCATTGCGGTCCGCCCGGCGTGTTCATTCGAAAGTCAGGCGAGGGCCAAGCATGAATGCAGTGACTTCCCAGCGGGGCGCTTCTCTGATTGGGGGGCTTATCTTGCTGGCCGCCATCAGCGTCTTGGCCATCGCCGGCATGCAAGTAGGGCCGCACTACATGGATTACTGGGCCTTGAAGAAGGCCATGGACAAAGCCTCCAGCGACCCGGCGGTGAAAGTCGAGGGCAGGGATGACTATTTCGAGTACCTCAACCGCACCATGCAGGTCAATAACATCCGAGATCTGGATTTGAAAAACGCGTTGAAAATGACTGAACAATCCGGTGGCATGCTCGCCCACCTTGCCTACGAAAAGCGTGAGCACCTGCTGGGCAACATTGACCTGGTTGTGCGCTTCGATCACCAAACCAGCGTGCGTCTCCCGTGAACCAGTCACTGTTAAGTCGCCTTGAGCGTCAGCTCGGCTATACCTTCAAAAACAAAGAATTGATGCTGCTGGCGCTTACCCACCGCAGCTTCGCAGGCCGTAACAACGAACGCCTGGAGTTTTTAGGGGATGCCATCCTCAACTTCATCGCAGGCGAAGCGCTCTATGAGCGTTTTCCACAGGCACGCGAGGGGCAATTGTCTCGATTGCGCGCGCGGCTGGTCAAAGGCGAAACCCTGGCCTTGCTGGCCCGTGGCTTTGATCTAGGCGAATACCTGCGGCTGGGCTCGGGCGAACTCAAGAGTGGAGGCTTTCGCCGTGAGTCGATTCTGGCCGATGCATTGGAAGCCTTGATCGGTGCTATCTACCTGGACGCCGACATGGGCGCGGCCCGCGAGCGCGTGCTGGCCTGGCTGGCTAACGAGTTCGAGAGCCTGACGCTGGTGGACACCAACAAAGATCCGAAAACCCGATTGCAGGAATTCCTACAGTCCCGTGCCTGTGACTTGCCCCGCTACGAGGTGGTCGATATTCAGGGTGAACCGCATTGCCGTACCTTCTTCGTGGAATGCGAAGTGGCTTTGCTCAATGAAAAAAGCCGAGGCCAGGGCGTAAGCCGGCGTATCGCCGAGCAGGTGGCCGCCGCTGCCGCCCTGATTGCCCTTGGCGTGGAGAATGGCAATGACTGAAGCACCACTACCCCGTTGCGGCTATGTGGCCATCGTGGGCCGGCCCAATGTGGGCAAGTCGACGCTGATCAACCACATCTTGGGTCAAAAGCTTGCAATCACCTCCCGCAAGCCACAAACCACCCGCCATACCATGCTGGGCATCAAGACTGAAGGCCATGTGCAAGCCGTGTACGTCGATACACCGGGTATGCACAAGGACAACGACAAAGCCCTCAACCGCTACATGAACAAGACCGCGTCGGCCGCCCTTAAAGACGTGGACGTTGTGATTTTCGTGGTAGACCGTACCCGCTGGACCGACGAGGACCAGATGGTGCTTGAGCGTGTGCAGTACGTTGAAGGGCCGGTAATCCTGGCCATCAACAAAACGGACCGCCTCGAAGACAAGGCCGCGCTGATTCCGCATCTGGAGTGGCTGCAGCAGCAATTGCCCAAGGCTGAAGTGGTGCCCATTTCAGCGCAGCAAGGTCATAACCTAAATACCCTGGAATCGCTCATCGGCAATTACTTGCCCGAAGCCGAGCATTTCTTCCCCGAAGATCAGATCACCGACCGTAGTAGCCGCTTCCTGGCCGCTGAGTTGGTACGCGAAAAGATCATGCGGCAGTTGGGGGCCGAGTTGCCTTACCAAATTACCGTCGAGATCGAAGAGTTCAAGCAACAGGGCGCCACCTTGCATATTCATGCGTTGATTTTGGTCGAGCGGGACGGTCAAAAGAAAATCATCATTGGCGACAAGGGTGAACGCATCAAGCGCATCGGTATGGAGGCGCGCAAGGACATGGAGCAGATGTTCGACGCCAAGGTAATGCTCAACCTGTGGGTGAAGGTCAAAGGCGGCTGGTCCGACGATGAACGTGCGCTGCGCTCCCTTGGCTACGGCGACGTCTAGGCCCTCGTTCTTACAGGGCCGCGCATGAGCGGCGTGCAGCCGCAGGCGGCCTACGTACTTCACGCCCGCCCATACCGAGAAACCAGCGCCCTTGTGGACTTCTTCACCCCTGCCGGCCGGGTGAGCGGGGTGCTGCGCGGCGCGAGAGGCAAGGGCGGTAGCCTGGCGCGCCCCTTCGTGCCTCTGATCGTTGAGTTTCGCGGCAAGAGCGAATTGCGCAGCGTAGGCCGCCTTGAGCCTGCAGGCCCCAGCCCCTGGCTGGTCGGAGAAGCGCTGTTCAGCGGTTTGTACCTGAACGAGCTGCTGGTGCGGCTACTGCCGTTCGAAGATGCCCATCCCAACCTCTACGAGCATTACAGCCTTACCTTGCAGGCTCTGGCCTTGGGCAGGCCTTTGGAGCCCCTGCTACGTGCGTTCGAATGGCAGCTGCTGGACGAGCTAGGGTATGCCTTTGCGCTGGACCGTGACAGCGAAGGCAACCCCATAACCGCCGATGCTTTGTACCGCTTGAGCGCCGACGAGGGCCTTGAGCGGGTGATGGCGTTCGCGCCCGGGTTGTTCCATGGCGCCGACCTGTTGGCCATGGCGGCGGCTGATTGGGCCGCGCCGGGCGCGTTGCTGGCAGCCAAGCGGCTCATGCGCCAGGCGCTGGCGGCACACTTGGGGGGCAAACCGCTCATGAGCCGAGAGCTATTCCGTAGGCCCTAATACGCAATACCCAGGCCTACACACGCCTCCTCGCGCCACGTATCCTGTCGCTCACCGATAACCTGGAGACTTATGTGACCACGAACAACCGTATTCTTTTGGGTGTAAATATCGACCACGTTGCCACGCTGCGCCAGGCGCGGGGTACGCGTTACCCCGATCCGGTAAAGGCTGCGATGGATGCGGAGCAGGCAGGCGCAGATGGGATTACTGTCCACCTGCGTGAAGACCGTCGGCATATCCAGGAACGTGACGTACTGTTGCTCAAGGAGGTCATGCAGACCCGGATGAACTTTGAAATGGGGGTGACCGAGGCCATGCTGGCATTCGCGGAACGCCTGCGCCCTGAGCACGTATGCCTGGTACCTGAAACCCGCCAGGAACTTACCACCGAAGGTGGTCTAGACGTGGCAGGGCAGGAGGCTCGAATTCAGGCCGCTGTGGCACGATTGAGCGCAGTGGGCAGTGAGGTATCGTTGTTCATCGACGCTGACCCAGCCCAGATCGAGGCGTCGGCGCGAGTGGGCGCGCCTGCGATCGAGCTACACACCGGGCGCTATGCCGATGCGCATACCCCTGAAGAGGCGGCTGCCGAGTTGCAACGCATTGCTGATGGCGTGAAGCAAGGCCTGGCCTTAGGGTTAGTGGTAAACGCAGGCCATGGGCTTCATTACCACAACGTTGAGCCCATTGCCGCCATTGCTGGCATCAACGAGCTGAATATTGGCCACGCCCTGGTCGCCCACGCACTGTTCGTGGGCTTTCCTGCCGCTGTGGCAGAGATGAAAGCGTTGATCATCGCTGCCGCAGACCGCGCCAAGGGTTAACCTCGCTGGCATTTACTCGGGCGCGTAAGGCTGGCGGCGTTTATGGGCGGTTTTATCGTAGGTGCGTACGATGATTTCGTATGCCGCCTCGTTAACCTCTTTGCCCTGCAGGAAGGCATCGATCTGGGCATAGCTCACGCCATGGGCGTCTTCATCCGGCTTGCCAGGGGTGAGTTCTTCCAAGTCTGCCGTGGGCACTTTTGAGTACAGCTTCTCAGCCGCACCCAGGTATTTGGCGATGTCGCGCACCTGGCCTTTTACCAACCCCTCCAACGGCGTGAGGTCACACGCCCCGTCACCAAACTTGGTGAAAAAGCCCATCACTGCTTCGGCTGCATGGTCGGTACCTATCACCAATGCGTCGTTGGCATTGGCGATGGCGTACTGCGCCACCATGCGCATACGGGCTTTGGTATTGCCCCTGACAAAGTCCCGGCGCTCTTTGGTGAGGCGGTCGGCGCCAGGCAGGGCATCGAGCTGGCCATCCAGCCCCTTAACCGCGTCGGCGATATTGACAGTGATTTCCTGATCCGCTTTCACGAACGCCATGGCCGCCGCCGCGTCGTCTTCGTCCAGCTGGTTACCGTAGGGCAGGCGCACGGCAATAAACCGGTAGCTGTCGTCTTTGGTTTCTTCGCGCAGTTCCTCAACGGCCAACTGGGCCAGCCGGCCTGCGGTGCTAGAGTCCACGCCACCACTGATGCCCAACACTAAGGCCTTGAAGCCCGCATTGCGCAGGGTTTGCTTGATAAACGCCTTGCGCCGTTCTACTTCCGCGACCAGGGCAGCCTCGTTGGCAAAAGGTGGGATTACGTTCAGCGCGGCGGCGATTTCGGCCTGGCGGTTGCTCATACGTTCGACCTCTTCTGGGGAGCCAGCTCACTGGCGATCTAGGTTACGACACCGAGAAGTTTAACCTGCTCCACTGGCATTCAGCAGCACTGCGCATTAGCCTCTATACGAAATTTACTATCGCAAACACCGCAGCAAGCAGGCGAGTGAAACCATTGCAGAAAAGCTTCTAGCCAGCTTGTCGTAGCGAGTCCCGATTCGGCGATTATTTTTAAGCCAGCCAAACCTCCACTCAGTGATGTTTCGCTGCGTATATTTGGGCTTGTCAAAGAGCCGAACATGCAAGCGCTTGAGCACCTGATCGAACGTACCTAATTACGCCAGTCACGGAACCGTTGATAGAGCGTGACCGAGGCCTAAAACGCTCCGGCGTATCCCGCCAAGAAGCGCCCGAACACATGGCCCAGGGGATGCCATTGAGCATAAGGCGGTCATCAGCTCTAGGGCGCCTGCTGTACTGCGGTGCGCAGAACAGGTCCGCAATCAAGGCCCAAGATTCGTCTGCGATTTCGTAGCGTTTGGGCATTAGAAAACCTCCACCGTGATGGCCGAGAACTTTACTGAATCTGGGTGTTTGTATGAGATGAAATAGCTTTGGCTAATTTTGTACAGAGCCTATTCCTTAGAGATTAGTCGCTTTTTCCGACATGAGAAATTTAAAAATCCTATTTTATATGAGAGCGAATTCGATAATCATTCTCTCCACCCCTAATGGAGGGGTTACTTAAAGGAGATGACTATGAACAATGAGGATCTGGATAAGCTAGTCGAAAACGCCGCCTCGGAAGTGGAGAACGAAGAGGGTCAAGTAAAGGATCGGTTCCAGCAATCGATCTGTCGTCACCCAACAATCCCAGGGTGCGGAATCCCACTTCGGATGATCGCTTTCGATGACATGTAAGCCACAGTAACTCACCGGAAGAGCAGCACGTATACCAACGTATATGTGCTGTCGTCAAAGGAAAAACATGATTTGTCAATTACCGCTCAAAGCGCAAATGCAAAACGTCCTGCGTATGGCAAAAGGGGTGTGGAATAGGTATCAATGGGATCAATTGCAGGGAAAAGCTGTTCAACGCGTATAGAAAATCTATCACCACTTTGCAAAATCGAGAAACTAAAGCATCGCATGGCAGCGTACACCTCGTAGTGGAGAAAGAAGAGGCTGCTGAATTCTGTGCTCTTATCAGTGATGACGCGCTCAGCATGTTGGATGATAGAAGTCAGACTGAAGTTATCCATCACTCGATTGATCCGGCCGCACCTCAAAAAGGAGAACTTCTATCCCGCGCTATAAAGTGCATGAGAGCCGTCTCACCACAACACTCCAGTCTATTTGACCTCGTAATTACGGATATCTTCGTTATGCCCTCTACTACAGCTAGAGGCGGCAGCACATCATCCGCTATGGGCGTTATATGGGCAAACCCAAAGCTGACATACAGAGTTACTGATGTCATGGAATTTCTAGTTCATGAAATGACACATCATGCTCTTTTTGTAGATGAAAGGGTTTATGGTCATTATGACTATGATGTCATATTACAGCAAGATACGTGGGCTAAGTCCGCGATTTTAAAGGCCTCTCGCCCCCTGGATAAAGTCGTACACAGTCTTATAGTGGCAGCAGAAATAATAGCACTAAGAGAAGACTACCTAGGCCACCCACAAACTCCGTCAGTACACGCCCCAACGCGCATACTATGCGAGCAAACCAAAGGTTCCCTGGATTCCGTTGTACGCCGAATTGCCTCTTTAGAAATAGGTAATCGTGAGTGTGTATCACCAAGAGTTAAACATTTACTGAAAGGAGTAGATATGATACTAAACAGAGTTTCGGTGAACTAACTGAAAATTCTTCAAGGACGAGTAAAAATGAAAGCAAACGACATATTAAAGCTTATTTATTTTAATACCCATGGTGCGACCACCCTTCTTCTAGTGGTGATTCACCAGGTCATGATAGCCTCCTCTGTCTACTTCTTGATCCAAGTCATGGATATCAATCGTGAGGGCGCAGATATCGCGGAGTATCTGCTCCTGTATCTAGTTTCCATGATCGCGCCGTATTTGCCTGGCTGCTTATCTTTCATCACGATGCAGAGATGGACTAACACAATACATGAGACCATCGTCCAGCGCATGATTCAACGCTCGTATGGCCAAGTTGGCCTAGCTCGAGACGTGCAACTGAAAGAAAGCTTTTCGTCTGCAGCATCCAGGAATTCATTTAGCATCATTTCAAACTACATAGCGCTCACCCATGATTTTATGAGTCTACTGCTCAACAGCATTTTGAGCGCCTTAGTGATAGGCATTGTTTTGCCTAAAGAACTCTTATCTGGCTATGTTATAAGCTTTATTATTAGCGCCCTACTGGTGGTTATTTTAGGAAAACTTGTAAAAAAACCTGCGCTAGCATCCGAAGAAGCATTTTCGACCTATGGTCAGGTGCTAGACCGAGCCTGGGATAATTCTGTAACAGGAAATGTATACAATTTTTCAAAGTGGAAGCAGAGATTTAACTCAGCCTCTAATGGCTATTACCTAGCTCAAACCAAGCTGTCGATAGTACTTCAGTTTGGTAATTTTTGTATAGCTATGGCAGGCCTGATTCCCACTGCATATTTGGTATACAGTTTAACAACCAGTGCTTTTATCGAAAGTGGAGTGGTAGCGGCTATCATTGTGAGTTTAACCCGGATATTTCAAATATTGAATTCGCTCAGCACTGTAACCTATCAAATAATCGCCTGGTCTTCCGCTCATGCCAGGATTTCTTACCTTTCAAATTACCTAAACTGTTCCCCAGAGGGTATCCCTAATGCACCTGCCGGAAGAATATGGATTAACGATATCGAGATAAAGGTTTTTACTGAAGCTAGCGAGCTTATTCGAAATCATACAATTGGTAGATTTACGGTAAGGGGAGAGAACGGAGCGGGAAAGTCTTCCCTTCTCTTATTCTTAAAAACTGCCTTTCCTGAATCTTCATATCTTCTACCCACCGCTCACGCGCAGCTTTACTGGGAAGACGATCATTCAGCCATGTCAACTGGGCAACGTGCCTTGAGGATCATCGACGAGATCGCCCGGAATGCAAGCGGACTCAAGGTAGTGCTTCTTGACGAATGGGATGCTAATCTAGACTCATTAAAAAGGGATGAAATCAATAACGAACTGGAGGCATTAAGTAGAAAGATGCTCGTAGTGGAAGTTAGGCATTGGTAGGAATGTAAGTTGCTTATGGAGTGGTGGCAGCGGAATTGACTATCGGAATTGCAGATTTAAAAATGATGGCCCACCTGATTGACTACGGTTGATTTATGGAAAGCTGTATTGAACGCCTTAAAAACAGACGCGAAGAAGTCTTCCTTGGTTTATAGCGGTAAGTCTATTACGTAGTGATCAGCATGCAAGCATTGCAGCGGCCACTATTAGGTTAAGTTAGCTTGGTCTGCGCGCAGTAATCACCGCCCGCATGGGCGCAGGCAGGCCCTCCACGGTCTTGCTGTGGTCTTCCGGGTCAAGGAAGTGCTCCAGGGATTGATAACGCATCCATGGCGTACTGCGCTGTTCATCCGTGGTGGTGGTGCTGACGTCCACACAGGTGACGTCCGTGAAGCCGGCCCGGCGCACCCATAGCTCAAGGGCTGCCACTGAGGGCAGGAACCAGACGTTGCGCATTTGCGCGTAGCGGTCTTCAGGCACCACTACCTGCTGCTCGTTACCGCGCACTGCCAAGGTTTCTAGCACCAGCTGGCCGCCTTTGACCAGGCAGTCCTTGAGTGCCAACAGGTGATCGATGGGGGAGCGGCGGTGGTACAGCACGCCCATGGAAAACACGGCATCGAAGCCTTGCAAGTTGGCGGGGAGGTCTTCCAGTGCCAGGGGCAGGTGCCAGGCAGGCAGGCCCGGCAGGTAATGCCGCAGCGCCTGGAACTGGCAGAAGAACAGCCAGTTGGGGTCGATGCCGATCACGCTCTCGGCGCCGGCACCCAGCATGCGCCACTGGTAATAGCCATTGCCACAGCCGACGTCCAGCACGCGCTTGCCTGTGAGGTTCAGGTAAGGCGCCACCCGTTCCCATTTCCAGTCCGAGCGCCATTCGGTATCGACCTGCACCCCGAAGAGGTTAAACGGCCCTTTGCGCCAGGGGGATAGCCCCATCAAAGCTTCATGCAGCTGATGCCGCGCTGGCTCGTCGCAAGCGCCATCTAAGGTTACGCTGTAGGCAAGGTCAATCTGGCTCGGCGTGAGCGGGGGGAGGGCGGCCAGTGCGGCCTGCCAGCGTTGCAAGTCACCATGGCCTTTTTCCAGGCGCTGGTTCAGGTCCGCTTGCAGCCCATTGGCCCACTGCGCCAACGGGGAGCCAGCCAGGTGCCGGGCGAGGGGGGACAGGTCAATCATGGCAGGGCAATCATCGAGGCGAAGTTGAGGCACTGGAACCAGGGTATGACCTTGCTGAACCCGGCGGCCAGCAAGCGATCACGGTGGCCTTCGAAGCTGTCCGGCTTCATCACGTGTTCGATAGCACTGCGCTTTTGGGCAATTTCCAGGTCGCTGTAGCCATTGGCACGTTTGAAATCTACATGCAGTTGAGTGAGCAACGCGTGAGCCTGGGCATCTTCGAAGTGCAGTTTCTCTGACAGCAACAGCGCACCACCGGGCACCAGGGCCTGGCGCAAACGGGTCAGCAATGCCAGGCGCTGTTCAGGGGCGATGAACTGAAGCGTGAAATTCAGGGCGATCACCGACGCGGGCTTGAACTCGAAGGCCAGGATGTCTGCCTCCAGTACGCTGACCGGCAGTAGCTCCTGGAACATAGAGTCCTGCGCCTTGAGGTACTCCTGGCAACGTTGAACCATCGCAGGCGAGTTATCCAGCGCCACGACCTCACAGCCATCAAGCCGCACATGGCGACGCAGAGCCTGAGTCACCGCCCCGAGCGAGGCGCCCAGGTCATAGAGGCAGGTGTGCGCTTGAGCGAAACGTGCTGCCAGCACACCGAGGTTTTCCACGATAGCGGGGTAACCAGGGACGGATCGCTTGATCATGTCCGGAAACACCCGAACCACGTCCTCGTTGAACACGAAATCCGGCACTTGGGCCAGAGGCTGGGCAAACAGACGATCAGGATGGTCGGGCACGGTTATCTACAAGCGAGGCAGGAAAGGCGCGGATTTTACGAGTTTCAGGCGGTGCGCCACAACCCGTAGACGCACCCATCGCCGCGCTCACTCCACGTCAATATCGCACTCGAAGCTTTGCACCGGCTTCACTTCCGGCGCCCAGGGTTGCTGAAGCACCATCAACAGGTGGCTATGGCTGGGCCCTTGCGCCTTGTAACGCCACTGGGACTGCCCGGCAGTACCTACGATACCGGCGTCTTCAGAGTTGGTGTACACCTCTGGGCCCAACGGCTTGAGCGAAGCGGGGGCAGGGTTTTGTACCAGCCAGCGGTAGCCGGTGGTGGGGTTGCTGGGCAGGGTGAGGATTAACCGTTGGCCGTGGGCCAGGCGCACAGGGCACTGCTGTTGCTTGGTGAGGGAGAAGGCTACGGAAGGGTCTGGCGAGTGCCGCCCGGTACAGGCAGTTAAGAGTGCGAGGCTGGCGAGGGCAAAAAAACGCAGAGGCGGCATCGTCGGGCATCCAGGCAAAAGCGATGCCCGCCAGCATAGCGCAGGCGGGTAGCCACGTTAACCACTGGCGTTAGAACAACACCTTGACCACGTCGGCAAAGCGTTTCGCGAAGTGTACGGTCAAGCCTTCCTTGAGGTAGTCGGGCAGCTCTTGGAAGTTGCCCCGGTTGGCTTCGGGCAGGATCAGCTCGGTGAGTTTCTGCCGACGCGCCGCGATCACTTTCTCGCGCACCCCACCGATGGGCAGCACATGACCCGTAAGGGTCAGCTCCCCGGTCATTGCCACTCCCTTTTTCGGTGCCTGGTTACGCGCCAGCGACAACAACGCGCTGGCCATGGTCACGCCTGCGCTGGGGCCGTCTTTTGGCGTGGCGCCTTCGGGAACGTGCAGGTGCACGAAGGCTTCGTTGAAGAAGGTCGCTTTGCCGCCAAACTGTTCCAGGTTCGAGGTGACATAGCTGTACGCGATTTCGGCGGACTCCTTCATCACATCACCCAATTGACCGGTAAGCTTGAAGCCGCGGCTCAGGCTGTGTACATGGCTGGCTTCGATGGGCAAGGTTGCGCCGCCCATGCTGGTCCAGGCCAGGCCAGTGATCACGCCCACGCCACTGAGTACTTGCTCGCTGCGGAACACCGGCATGCCCAGGTAGGCTTCCAGCTCTTTGGGCCCTACCTTGATCACGGCAGTGGGGTCTTCGAGCAAGGTGACCACGGCCTTGCGCACGACCTTGCCCAACTGCTTTTCAAGCTGACGAACGCCGGCTTCCCGCGCATAGCCTTCGATGACCATCCGCAGCGCACTGTCACTGATAGAGAGGTTGGCTTTGGCGACGCCCGCTTTCTGCAGTTGCTTGGGCCACAGATGGCGCTTGGCAATGGCAAGCTTTTCTTCCGTGATATAGCCCGACAGGCGAATCACTTCCATACGGTCGAGCAGGGGGCCGGGAATGGAATCCAGGGTGTTGGCCGTGCACACGAACAGCACCTTGGACAGGTCAAGGCGCAGGTCGAGGTAGTGGTCAAGGAAATCCACGTTCTGTTCCGGGTCCAGGGTTTCCAGCAGCGCCGAAGCCGGATCGCCCTGGTAGCTTTGGCCCATTTTGTCGATTTCGTCCAGCATGATGACCGGGTTCATCACCTCGACATCTTTGAGCGCCTGCACCAGCTTGCCCGGCTGGGCGCCGATGTAGGTGCGGCGGTGGCCCTTGATCTCGGCCTCGTCACGCATACCGCCTACGCTGAAACGGTAGAAGGGGCGGTTGAGGGATTCAGCAATGGATTTGCCGATGCTGGTCTTACCCACGCCGGGTGGGCCGACCAGCAACACGATGGAGCCGCTGATTTCGCCTTTGTAAGCGCCCACCGCAAGGAATTCCAGGATACGGCTTTTGATGTCGCCCAAGCCTGCGTGATGAGCATCCAGCACCTTGCGAGCATGCTTGAGCTCTAGCCGATCCTTGCCGTACACGCCCCAAGGCAGCGCGGTGGCCCAGTCCAGGTAATTGCGGGTAACGGCATACTCGGGCGAGCCGGTTTCAAGAATCGCCAGCTTGCCCAGTTCTTCGTCGATGCGCTTACGGGCCGACGCAGGCAACGTCTTGCCTTCGAGCCGTTCTTCGAATTGCTCAAGGTCTGCGCTGCGGTCATCCTTGGTCAGCCCCAGCTCTTGCTGGATCACCTTGAGTTGTTCTTTGAGGAAGAACTGGCGCTGGTGCTCGCCAATCTGGCGATTTACCTCTGCGGAGATTTCCTTCTGCAGCCGTGCCACCTCGACTTCCTTGCGCAGCATGGGCAGTACCCGTTCCATGCGTTTGAGCATGGGTACGCAGTCCAGCACCTGCTGTAGCTCCGCGCCGGTGGCGGACGTCAGCGCGGCGGCGAAGTCTGTGAGCGGTGAAGGGTCATTGGGGCTGAAACGATTGAGGTAGTTTTTAAGCTCTTCGCTGTACAGCGGGTTAAGCGGCAGCAGCTCTTTGATCGCGTTGATCAAGGCCATGCCATAGGCTTTGATTTCATCCGTAGGCTCGGATGGTTGCAGCGGATACTCCACCTCTACCAGGTAGGGCGGGCGATGGTGCTTGAGCCAGGTACGAATGCGAACGCGCGACAGGCCTTGGGCCACGAACTGCAACTTGCCATCCTCGCGGCTGGCATGGTGGATTTTTACCAGCGTGCCGTACAGGGGCAGGGTAGAGGTATCCAGGTGGCGTGGGTCCTCGGCCGGCGTCTCCATGTAGAACAGCGCCAGGGAGTGGTGCGGGGTTTTCGCGACCAAGTCCAGGGTTTCTGCCCAAGGCTCTTCGTTGACGATGACCGGCAACACTTGCGCGGGGAAGAAGGGCCGGTTGTGAATCGGGATCACATAGACTTTGTCCGGCAGGTTTTGCCCAGGCAGTACCAGTTCGGTGCTGGACGTTGTGGAGTGTTCTACATGTTCCTGCGCGTCCGACGGCTGACTGTCAGCGTTGGCGTGGTCCGCTACGGAATCCTGATCGCTCATGAGGCACCTGCAAGAATGGCTATGACGCTTAGATGGGGCGCACACGGATGGGTTTCAATGGCGCGCTGAAGGATTGCCGTTGCTGGCCGATAAGGTAGGCACGACGATAGAACACGCGAGCCTGGCGTAATGTGCTTCTATTTCATTTTCACGTGATCCAAGCCTGCGCCGCGCTGCTAGTGCCAGCGCCCCTGAGCAGGCTGTGTTTAAGCCGAGCGAGTGTGCGTAATGCGTTTATTCTTGCGCCGTATAGCCTTGTTACTCATCTGCGCGGCAGGCCCTGCGCTGGGCGCTTCAGCCGTGGCCGGCACACTGGCCCTTGATGTCGCGGACCAGCAGGGGACGCCGTTGGCAGACGCCGTGGTTAGCCTGGCAGGCCCGCCAGGTACGCCAGGCATAGACCGCGCGCCCTTGACGGCGAATATGGATCAACGTGACAAGATGTTCTCCCCGCATGTGCTAGCCGTACGCACCGGCACCGGCGTCGCCTTCCCCAACAGCGATGATATTCGCCACCAGGTGTACTCGTTTTCGTCTACCAAGCGCTTTGAACTGCGGTTATACGAGGGCACCCCGACGGCCCCGGTGATCTTCGATCAGCCCGGCGTCGTGGTGCTGGGCTGCAACATCCATGATTGGATGCTAGGGTACATCTACGTGACCCCCGATCCCTGGTTTGGCGTCACTGACAAACAGGGCAAGCTTAAGTTTGAGCACCTTCCTGAAGGCGTCTACAGCGTGACCCTTTGGCACCCCCGGGGCGCGGGCTTGCGGCCCCAATCTGGCGGCACCCTCACTGTCAGCGCCGCCGCCCCGCTTGGCAAAACCCTGACCGTTGCAGTAGAGCCGTCTGCCGAGGATCAGCCAGCGCCACCGCCCACCAGCCCATTTGGCGACGCCTTTGGCAAGGCTCTGCGTGAAAACGAAAAGTAGCGTGCAATGGCGGATCAGCAGCGTGCTCGTGCTCTTGCTGCTGGTAGTCATTGCTGCGCTTACCCTGGCCGTCAAGTTTGCGACGAACGACGCAGTGCGCGTTCAAGGCCACCAGCAGCTTGAGGTAGGCGGGCGGGTGTTCGAGCGGTTGTTGGACATGCGCGGCCGTCGCCTGCGCGACGGCGTGCAGTTGCTGGCGTCAGACTTCGGCCTGCGCGACGCCATTTCCAGCGGCGACGTGGCCACTATTCGCTCTGCATTGCTCAACCATGGCGGCCGCATTGGTGCCACTGATGCCGTGCTGCTGAGCATGGAAGGTACGGTGATGGCGAGCACCCACATGACCTTCGTCGAAGGCGAGCTCTTTCCTTATGACCAGGCCCTGCGAGCCGCGCGCAAACGCAACCAGTACATGGTGATCGTGGCGTGGGATGGCCTGCCGATGCTGTTGGTCGACGCGGTGGTATCGGCGCCGCTGCCCATTGCCCGCGTGGTGATGGGGTTTGCCATGGACGACAGCTTTGCGCAGGAGCTGCGTGCGCTGAGCAACCTGCAGGTGTCCTTCCTCACCGTCAAAGATGGCAAGGTAGGAGAGCTGGTCTCCACCCAACCTGCTGCGCTGCGGCCAGACTTGGTGCAATGGTTACTAAGCGAGCAAAGCCTGCAATCGACAGGCGTCAACGAGCACAGTGGCCAGCGCTTTCTCGAACAGCGGCTGGACCTCTCCAGTGATCAAGACGCCAGTGGCCAGGTGTTGGCGTTGTTGCAAAGCCCGCTGGATGAAGCCTTGCATGCCTTTGCCCCGCTGGACCATGACATTTTAGTGATCGCGGTAGTGGGCTTGCTGGCATCGCTTCTAGGCGCGCTGCTGCTGGCCAGGACCATTTCCCGGCCCGTGCGGATGCTGGCCGACGCTGCCCAGCGCATTGGCCAGGGTGACTATCAGGTGCGCGTGCAGCTGCGCCGCAGTGATGAGTTCGGTACCTTGGCCAGCGCTATCAACCTGATGCAAGCCGGGATCGCCGAACGCGAGCACCGGCTGGCCCACAATGCCCTGCATGATCACCTGACCGGGCTGCCTAACCGCGCGTTGGCCATGGAACGTTTGAGCAGCGCTATCACCGCCGACCGGCCCGCCGCGGTGGTGAACCTGGCCCTGGATAACCTGGCAAGCCTGACCAGTAACGGCGGCGAATTCACTGAAAGCGTATTGCGCACCGTGGGGCCTATCCTGGGCCCGCTGTTGCGCCCAGGCGACACCCTGGCGCACTTGATCGGGGGCGAGTACCTGCTGATTCTAGAAGGGGTCGATGCCCAGCGTGCGGTGGCGGTGGCGGACCGCTTGCAGCAGGCGTTGCTCAAACCCCAGCGGCTGGTGAGCCATGACTTCAGCCTGGATGCCAGCATTGGCATCGCGGTGTTTCCTGACGACGGCGAGGAGGCAGATGTGCTGGTGGCCCGGGCGACGATCGCCCGTACCGATGCGATGGTCGTTCCAGGGCGGTTGCAGGTCTATCAGCAGGGCCGGGACTTGATACACCAGCGAGAGGTCAGGCTCATCCGCGACCTGCGCACCGCTGCTGATAACGGCGAGCTGCTGCTGCACTACCAGCCCAAGCTGGACTTGCGCGAGGGCAAGGTGCGCCAGGCCGAAGCGCTGTTGCGCTGGGAGCACCCACACTTAGGGATGGTGTCCCCCGGCGAATTCATCGCGTTGGCCGAGCGTACGGGCAGCATTCAAGGGCTCACGCGCTGGGTTATCGGCGAAAGCATCCGCCAATTGGAGGCCTGGAACGGCCAGGGGCTGGTCCTGGGCTTGTCGGTCAACGTGTCTGCCGAAGACCTCCTCGACACTGACCTGGCCGACCGCGTGCCATGGTTATTGGCCAAGCATGGGGTACCCGCCCACCAACTGACGTTCGAGATCACTGAAAGCGCCATCATGCGCGAGCCCGAAGCTGCCCTGGCGGTGCTTCACCGCCTGCGCGACTGCGGCATTAGCTTGTCAGTAGACGATTTCGGTACCGGCTACTCTTCGCTCGCACACCTCAAGCGCTTGCCTGTACAGGAACTCAAGATCGACCAATCCTTTGTACGCGACCTGGATGAAACCAGCGAGGATGCGGTGATCGTGCGCTCGACCATCGAAATGAGTCACAACCTGGGCCTACGCGTCGTTGCCGAAGGGGTGGAGCACGAGCGCAGCCTCCGCTTGCTGGAGCGCTGGCGTTGCGACACCGCCCAAGGCTACCTGATCAGCCGGCCGTTACCGGCAGAGGCGTTCGAAGCCTGGATCGCCCGTACGCACTATTCGGCTGCCAAGGAGGCGTGGAGCCAATGAACCTTGCCGCATGCCTGCTGTGCTTTGCCTTGGCGTTTATTGCACCAGCCTTCGCGGACGATAGCCCCCGGCAGGGCCGTTTCTTGGCCACGGGGGGAACGAGCAGCATCGACGGCGCTGCTGGTGGCGGTATCACCCCCTGGGCCGTGATTGCAGGCTACGGTGAAGAAGGGCAGGTGGGCGGTACCCTGTTCGCTACGCAGGTGCAATTGCCTGACTACCGGCTGGACGTGATCGGCGGGGCCGTAGGGTACGGCAACCGTATTGAGTTCTCAGCGGCCCGCAACCGGTTTGACCTGGGTAGCCTGGTGCATAAGCTCGGCCTGCCTGAAAACAGCCTTAGCCAGGACGTACTTGGCGTAAAGGTGCGCCTGTTCGGCGACTTGATCTATGACCGGTTGCCTCAGGTGTCGCTGGGCCTTGAATACAAGCACCAAAAAGACTTCCTCATCCCTGAGCTGGTGGGGGCCCGGCGAGATCACGATGCCGAATGCTACCTGGCGGCAAGCCGGCTGTTCCTGGGGGGTGCTTTCGGGTACAACCTGCTGGTCAACGGCGGTGTGCGTTACAGCCGTGCCAATGAGCTTGGCCTGCTGGGGTTTGGTGGCGACCGCCGTGGTCGCCGCAGCCTGCTAAAGGAAGGGTCGGTTGCAGTGCTGTTCAACCCTCGCTGGGCAGTAGGCCTGGAATACCGTGAAAAGCCGGATAACCTGTCGTTCGCGGGCGAAAGCGACTGGGCAGACGCCTTTGTCGGCTGGTTCCCGAACAAACACGTGTCGGTGGTGCTGGCTTACGCGCGCTTAGGGGAAATCGCCACGCTGGATAACCAAAACGGCACCTACTTGTCTGTGCAAGGAGCCTTCTGATGCGGCGCCTGTTGCTAGCCTGTTCACTACTGACCCTACTCACCGCCTGCGCTCAAAACCCCGCCACTGACGACAGCCTGTTCCAGGACTTGGGCGGTAAGCCTGGCATAACGCATATCGTGGAGGGCATGTTGCTGAACGTGGCGCGCGACGCCCGTATTGTGCAGCACTTTCGCAACGTAGACCCGGTGCGCTTGCGCGATAAGCTGATAGAAAAGTTCTGCGCAGAAGCAGGCGGCCCTTGCACCTATACCGGCGACAGCATGGCAGAGGCCCACAAAGGCCAACGCATTGACCCGGCTGAGTTCAATGCGTTGGTGGAAGACCTGATGGCCGCGATGGACGCGCAACGTGTGCCTGTCAGGGTGCAGAACCGCTTACTGGCCCGGTTGGCGGCGGAGCGGGGGGACGTGATCAGGAAGTAAAGGCTTACCTGCTAGCCTAATTGCCGTTCGATAGGCACGCTTCGGGGGGTGACTTCATCCCCTGTGTGAAGGGTTGTCACGGTCTCAATCAACACAATCCCGCATTCTTCCACCGCCACCGGGTTGTGCCGTACGCCCTTAGGGATCACACAAAACTCACCCGCGTTCAGTGTGAGGTCCTTATCTTCCAATTGAATGGTGAGTGTGCCGTACACCACCATAAACAGTTCGTCCTCGTCGGCATGGGCATGCCAGGTCAGTTCGCCCTTGAGTTTCGCTACTTTGATGTACTGGTCATTGACCTGGCCAATGACCTGTGGCGACCAGTGCTCAGTGACGTGGACAAGCGCGGATTCGATGTTTCTGGTAGTGCTGTTGAGAATCATACAAAGGCTCCTTAAAAGGATGGTTACTGTATGCCGCAGCCCCTGACAGCCCGTATCCAATGTTTATAATGTGACCATTAGCAACGTTAATGACCCGTGGCACGTTATGGCTCGCACGCTTGATCTCGTATTGCTTCGCACGTTTATGATGGTTGCTCAGACGGGCAGTATCAGCAGTGCAGCACGTCAGCTGCACCTGACACAAAGTGCTGTCAGCCAACAAGTAAAGCGGCTTGAACGCTTCTTTGGCGGTGATCTGCTGGTGCGCATGCCTCACGGCGCGCGCTTGACTGGAAGGGGAACGGCTTTGCTTCCCAAGGCCCGCCAACTGCTCGCCCTGCACGATGACGTCTGCCAGGAGATGAACGGCGTCGTTGCCGTGGAGAACGTGCGGGTGGGCGTCCCCTACGACATGGCCGGCTTGCATTTCGCGCCGGTGCTCAAGCAGGTTGCGCAGTTGCGCGGGGGCCTGGAAGTAACGGTGGTATCAGGGTCGTCGGTTGACCTGATGACCGCGCTTGGCGAAGGGTTAGTTGATCTGACCCTGCGTCAATGCCCAGTGTACGAGAGTTTTGGGGAGCGTCTGTCCGTCGAGCCTTTGGTATGGATAGCCAGCTCAAGCGAGCTGCTCGTGCAGAGGCCATTGCCGCTGTGCTTCGTCACGCCGACCTGCACCTTTCGCCGCATCGCGTTTTCACGCCTGGGAGAGGCCAGAATCCCCTGGCGGGTGATTGTTGAAAATGCCTCCGTTGACACCACGCTTGCCACGGTTAGAAGTGGCTTGGCGCTAACGCCATGGCTTCGCATGCTGGTTCCAAATGATATGCAGGTGTTAGACCCAGGTGCGGGAGTGCCCATCTTGCCTGACGTCGCAATCGACCTACATATTGCGCAGGCAGCAGGTAAAGGCGCCTTGGCCATGGCAGAGGTGATTCGCCAGGCGTACAAAACGTAGTCGCATAAAAAAGGGCCGCCGCTCGAAAGCGAGGCCCCTTCTTTGCGCCACTGCGTTACTTAGGCAATGCAAACGCCATCACGTAGTCACCTTGCTTGGTGCCTAGCGAGCCGTGCCCGCCGGCCACCACCAGCACGTACTGACGGCCGTCCTTACCGGTGTATGTCATGGGCGTGGTTTGCGCGCCTGCAGGCAGGCGGCCTTCCCACAACTGCTTGCCATTGTTCATGTCATAAGCACGCAGGTACTGGTCCAGGGTGCCGCTGAGGAAGCCGACGCCGCCAGCGGTAACGAACGTGCCACCCAGGCTGGGCACACCCATGGTCAGCGGCAGAGGCACAGGCGAGCTGTCCCGAACGGTACCGTTCTTGTGCTTCCAGATCACCTTGTGGGTGGTTAGGTCCACGGCCGCCACGTAGCCCCAGGCAGGTGCCTGGCAGGGCAGGCCGGCGGCCGACAACAGTGGCTCCAGAATCACCCCATAAGGGGCGCCCTTGTTGGGCTGTACGCCCTCGGTTTCACTCTTGCGCGCAGGTCCGCCTTCCACATCGGAACGGGGCACCAAGCGTGACTTGAACGCCATGTAGTCCGGGTTGACGAAGGCAATCTGGCGGACAGGGTCGACCGAGATGCCGCCCCAGTCGAACACACCGAAGTTACCGGGGTACACGATCGACCCTTGCAGCGACGGCGGGGTATAAATGCCTTCGTAGCGCAGCGAACGGAAGTCCATGCGGCACATCATCTGGTCAAACGGCGTCACGCCCCACATGTCCTTCTCTTGCAGCGTAGGGGGCATGAAGTTCAGCTCAGACATCGGCTGGGTTGGCGAGGTGTGATCGCCCTCTACAGCACCTTGCGGCACGGGGGTTTCGTTGATGGGCACGATGGGCTGACCGTTGCTACGGTCGAGCACATAAATGCTGCCCTGCTTGGTAGAGGCCATCAGGGCAGGCTTGGTGCCGTCTGCGGTCTTGATGTCGACCAGGCTAGGCTGCCCGCCTACGTCCATGTCCCATAGGTCGTGGTGAGTGAACTGGTAGGTCCAGCGTACTTGGCCGGTGGTGATGTCCAAGGCCGTGACGCCTGCGCTGTACTTCTCGCTCTCAGGGGTGCGGTTGCCGCCCCACTGGTCGGGCATCTGGTTGCCCATGGGCAGGTACAGCATGCCGAGTTTCTCGTCCACCGACATCAACGACCACATGTTGGGCGAGTTGCGGGTGTAGTGCTCACCAGCAGGCAGTGGCGTAGTCACATCGGGGTTGCCGCTATCCCAGTTCCATACCAAGTGGCCATCGTGTACGTCAAACGCACGCACCACGCCCGAAGGCTCATCGGTGGACACGTTGTCGGTGACGTGGCCGCCAATCACGACCAAGTCCTTGGTCACCGCAGGTGGCGAGGTAGAGTAGTAGCCGCCCGGTGCGAAGGTGCCGATGTTGGCGCTCAGGTCGATGGCACCTTTGTTGCCGAAGTCTTCGCACATCTTGCCCGTGTCCGCATTAAGCGCGATCAGACGAGTGTCTGCGGTCGGCACAAAGATCCGCTTGGGGCAGGCGGTGGCAGTAGAGGGGCTGGCTTGGGCGTCGCTGGCCGCAGCGTAGGCAGCGTCGTCGTGGTAAGACACGCCACGGCAGGTCATGTGCGCCCAGCCCTTGAAGTTGTCAGCGCCCTGGCTGCTGATCTTCGGGTCGAAGCGCCAGATTTCCTTGCCGGTGTCGGGGTCGAGTGCGATGACCTGGCTGTGTGGAGTACACACGTACAGCATGCCGTTAACCTTGAGGGGGGTGTTTTCAGCGGTGGTCTCGCCGGGGTCGTTAGGCCCTGGGATATCGCCCGTGCGGAACGTCCACGCTGGCTCCAGCTTGCTCACGTTTTCGGGTGTGATCTGGGCCAGTGGGGAATAACGATCGCCAAAGCCAGTGCGCCCGTAGGAACCCCAGTCACCTTCTGCCATCGCAGGTGCAGCGCTGGTGGTGCCGGCGGTGTCGCGGCCCAGCTCGCCCTTGACTTCGCCAGGGTGGGTGAACTGGCTGGCCAAGGCCGTGAGGCCTGCAAGCACTACCGCGACACTCAGGCCGTTAGTGCCCAGCGGGTAGCGTTGGCCACGGGTAAGCGGAAGACGGAACCAAGGCAGCAACAGCACGATGCCCAGTGCGAACCACATGGCCAGGCGTGGCACCAACTGCCACCAGTCCAGGCCCACTTCCCACAACGCCCATACCGTACTGGCGAACAGCACCAGTGCGTAGAGGCTCAGGGCCGTGCGCTTGTGCAGGATCAACAGCACGCCCGTCAGCGCGACGCCAATGCCTGCAATGAGGTAGTACAACGATCCGTGGCTAGCCGCCAGCTTGATGCCCCCGGCGAACAAGGCCAGGCCCATCAGCAGGAACAATAGGCCGAGCAAAGTAGGCAGGATGCGCCTACCGCCCTTGGCACCGTCAGTGCTCATACTTAGAAATCTCCAGTGAGTGGCAAATGTATCGAGAAATTTCCTACAGCCAGTAGGCTGAGAATCTCGTTGTTAGTTCGGTAAATCTAGAGAATGTGGGTGCACCTGGTCACAGGGCCCAAAGGGGTGCCAGTTTCGCAATCCATACGCATCCTGTAAGCAGAGCAGTTCAGGTTACAGGGGCGTAACCACCGTGCCAGCTATCGAACAACCAGGGTGAATGTGCATCTAACGGGCCTGACTCATGGTTGAGGGCGAGTGTTGGAGCGGCCAGGGTTGAGGCAGCGCGAGCAGCGACGCCGGCCAGGCAGACCAAGGCGTCGCTAACATGGCGGGATGTAATAGCAGGCATTGAAGGCAGTCTTTCTAATGGTTTTATCGTACACGCTGAACGGTTTAAGCCTAACGCTGCGGCAGGATATAGACATCTGTGATCGCGGCAAAGCGTCGCGGTACCAATACACCCTTGTTCGTGCCGTAATAATGGCACGCGCATGGTGATCGGGCGGCGCGGCGTACTGCCCCCGCTGGCCGTACTGAGTTGGGGCGCCTTGATACTTCAGTTGTATCTGGTACTGGCAGTTCGATGGGGAATGGGCGCGAGCCTACTGGGCGGGCTGATCCATTTCTTCAGTTACTTCACGGTGCTGAGCAACACCTTGGCCGCCAGCGTGATCACCGCAGCCGCCTGGCCATCCGATACCGCCGTGGGCCGCTGGTTGCGAACACCGGCCGTGGCGGGCTGTGCGCTGGTCAGCATCCTGCTGGTAGGCGCGGCCTATAACCTGTTGCTGCGCACGCTCTGGGCGCCGCAGGGCGCGCAATGGCTGGCCAACCAACTGCTGCACAACCTGATGCCGCTGGCGTTTCTGGTGTTCTGGTGGCGGTGGGTGCCCAAGGGTAGCCTGCGCTGGCGGCACTTAGGGGTATGGGCGCTCTACCCCTTGGGGTGGTATGGCTTTACCGTGCTGCGCGGCTGGTCCATCGGCGTATGGCCGTACCCCTTTATCGATGCGTGGTCGCTAGGCGTTGCCCGTGCCGTGCTCAACGCATTGGGATTGTTCGGCGTGTACTGCCTGGGTGGGCTGTGCGTCATCGCCGTGGATCGCTACGCAGGCGTCAAGCGTCGTCGTGCTCTTCGCGCCGCCAGTAACCCGCTGCCTTGACGCAGCCTTCTTCGAGTTGGAACTGGTCCAGGGCTATCCTGCGCAAGCGACGGGACAACCCTGCTTCCGTGGCTATCCAGGCGTAGAGTTTGCCGGGAGGTAGGGTAAGGCCGGCCATCACCTGCTCCAAGGCCTCTTCGTGACGTACCACCCACCTCACTTCGACGCCCGGCCGTACCGGCAAAGGCTGGCGTTCGGCCTGGTCTGCAATTTCGATCACGGCCAATACGTTGCAATGAGCCGGCAGCTCTTCGAGCCGACGGCCGATGGCAGGCAGCGCGGTTTCATCACCGATCAACAGGTAGCTGTCGAACACGTCTTCCACAATCAGCGACCCGCGAGGGCCGGCCATGTGCAGCGTATGACCAGGCGCGGCCTGTTCTGCCCAGCTCGACGCAGCGCCTTCGCCATGAATCACAAAGTCGATGTCGAGTTCGCCGGCCGCCAGGTCGATGCGCCGAGGCGTGTAGTCGCGCATAAGGGGCTTGGGGCCGTTGCCGTTGGGGGTTAGCTCCAGGGTGGGCAGTATCGCTTGCTCTTCGGGCGTGCGCGGGAAGACCAGCTTGATGTGGTCATCGCTGCCCAGGCTGATGAAGCCTTCCAGTGCTGGGCCGCCCAAGGTGATGCGACGCATGCGTGGGGTTAGCTCCACTACTCGCAGCACTTCCAGCGTGCGGCGCTTGATGTCGTGCATGACGCGGCGAACCGCAGGGTTGGGCGCGGTGGTCATGGTTTACTCCTTCGGGCCATCGGCGATGGCTCGGGCTGTGGCATTGAGCAGGTCGCGGACCCGCAGGGTTTCGGCGTGATCCCAGCGCCCGTGATGAAGCTGTAGGGCGTGGCGCACGTTGTGTACGGCCTCGTGAATTTCCGGCGGCCGGTCGTGACCGCGCAGGGCGCGCTTGCTGACATCGATGCGTGTACGAATGCCTTCAAGGGCGATGGCCTGCTCCGCTAGCGCGCGTTGACCCGGCTCGGTGATGCTGTAGCGCTTTTTGCTGCCTTCACTGGCACTGAGGATCAAGTCGCTTTCTTCAAGAAACGTAAGGGTGGGGTAGATCACCCCTGGGCTCGGGCTGTAGGCCTCGTCAAACAAGGATTCGATTCGGCGTATCAAGTCGTAGCCGTGGCACGGCTGCTCGGCAATCAGTGACAGCAACAGCAACTTAAGGTCGCCAGGGGCGAACACACGGCCGCCTCGCGGGCCGCGCTCACGGCCCCGACCGGGCTCCAGGCCATCGTGATGGGGGGAATGCTTCATGGTGTCAATGCTCTCAAAAAGTGAACAAAGAATAAGATATATCTTAAGAGCAGTCTAGAGATGTATCGTGCCACACGTCGTGACGCGTGGCCGGCGGTCATGGCTGCCCGAAGAGGGCCCTTAACCAAGCGCCTTGTGCCTACCCAGGGCAAACGACCCAGCAGAGGCTACGCGTTCTTCTTCTTCGAACACCGTGTGCTCGCAGTGGCAATCGGAGCGAGGGCAAGGCTGTTTGTTTGGATGCCGGTCGGCACAGGCAGGGCTACAGAAGTGTTGCCCGTTGCGTGCAATCATTGGGTCGGCCGAAGCTTTGCATTGAGGGCAAGCGCAGGTAGATGGCATGTCGTCTTTCTCCGTGAACCCCATGGCGCCCTGGCGAGGCGTTTGGGAAAGGGCCTACAGGCAGTTTGAAAACCTGATGTTGAAGGTAGTTCAGGTGGGGTGATGCTCGTCGCCATGAAGTGGCAGGCCTTGGTTGCGATTCACACCCCACTGCTCAAGCACGAACGCTACAAAGCTGCGTATCTTCGGCAAGCGGTAGCGGTCCAGACCATAGAGCAGGTTCAGGGGGCGGCGCGGCAAGTGGTAACCCTGCAACAGCGGTACTAACCGCCCCTCGGCCAAATCAGTAGCGACCAAGGCGTCTGGCATCATCACGATCCCCATGCCCGCGCGGGCTACCTGATGCAGGGCGCTGGAGCTATTTATCATCAACGGCCCACTTACCGGTACGACCACCTCGCCCTCAGGCCCGCTCAGGCGCCATTCTTTTTCCACGGAACGCCAGTCATCGCCGGCGGGGTAAGCAAACGCCAGGCATTTGTGGTTGCACAGGTCCATCGGTTCAAGCGGCACCCCGTACTGGGCCAGGTAGGCGGGCGACGCGCAGAGGGTCAAGGTGTAGTCCTCCAAAGGGCGCGCTATCACGCCATTGGCGGCGTCCGGGGTACCCAGGTGAATGGCCACATCGAACCCATCGTCCAACAGGTCCAGGCGCTGATTGCTCAACACCACATCCAGTTGCACCTTGGGGTGGCGTTGGTGGTACTCGGCAAGAGCCGGCGCAAGGCGCTCTGCCCCGAAGGCAGGCGGAGCGGTTATCCGCAGGCGGCCGGTAGGCTCTGCGTGTTCCTGCTCAGCCAGGCGCTCCGCTGCGCCCACCAGCCCAAGGATCTCCACACAGCGCTGATGGTACTGACTGCCAAAATCGGTCAAACGCTGGCGCCGGGTGGTGCGTTGCAACAGGCTCACACCCAGGCGCTGTTCCAGGGCTCGTATGTGGTTACCCACCATGGTGGTGGACATCCCGCACACCTGAGCAGCGGCGGTAAGGCTGCCGTGCTCCACCACGCGCACGTACACCGACATCGCTAACAGCACGTCCATTATCAAGCCCTGCTTACCAATGATTGAAGTAGCTCGGTGTTTATCCAGCCTGGGTGGCTAACCATACTGGACTTCTACCCGGAAAGGAGCCCCTATCATGACGACCGCCGCGAGCTTGATGAACACGTACACACCCTTGCCCATGAGCTTCGTGCGGGGGGAGGGCGCAAGCCTGTGGGACACAACCGGCAAGCACTACCTGGACGCCATGGGCGGAGTGGCCGTGACTAGCGTGGGGCACTGTCACCCGAGCGTGGTGGAGGCTATTCGCGATCAGGCGGGTAAGCTGCTGCACACCTCCAATCACTACGCTATTGATTGGCAGCATCGTCTGGCGGATCGGTTAGCGTCACTGACCGGCCTGGATGCAGCGTTTTTCAACAACTCGGGGGCGGAAGCCAACGAAACCGCGTTGAAGCTCGCCCGCCTCGCAGGCTGGTACCGTGGCATCGAAAGGCCTCGTATCCTGGTGATGGAGCAGGCCTTTCATGGCCGGACCCTGGCCACGTTGGCCGCCAGTGATTGTGCGGGGGCAAGGCTAGGCTTCGGTGCCTACACCGACGATTTCATTCGAGTGCCGTTCGGGGATATCCCTGCGTTACACGCCGCCGCCCTGCGGCATACGGGGGAGGTCATCGCCGTACTGCTCGAACCGGTTCAAGGAGAGGCCGGCGTGCGGGTGGCGCCGCCAGGTTATCTGCGGGCTGTGCGTAGCCTTTGCGACCAGCAGGGGTGGCTGATGATGCTCGATGAAGTGCAGACAGGGCTGGGCCGCACCGGGCACTGGTTTGCTTACGAGGAAGACGGTGTAGTGCCTGATGTTCTGACCCTCGCCAAAGGGCTCGCCAACGGGATTCCCATTGGCGTATGCCTAGCCAAGGGGCACACCGCAACATTACTGACGCCGGGTAGCCATGGCAGTACGTTCGGCGGCAACCCACTGGCGTGCCGGGTGGGCTATACCGTGCTTGAGGTCATAGAGCGTGAGGGCCTGGTGGCCAATGCTCAGCGGCAGGGGGAGTGGCTATTGCACGCCTTGCAGTCGCGCCTGGCGAACAATCCCGCGGTTAAAGACGTGCGTGGAAAAGGCTTGATGCTGGGTATAGAACTCGCCAAAGCAGCCGGCAACCTTGCCCAGCAGGCGGCTGAGCAGGGGCTGCTGTTGAACGTCACGCGGGGCACCGTGGTGCGCTTGCTACCGGCGCTGACCCTGACCGATGCCCAGGCCGCAGCGATTGCCGATCATCTTGTGCTGGCGCTGGGCCGGTTGGCCTAAAGCGGTCAGTCGTCCAGGCCGGCTGGTGGTGCCTTGCTGGCGGCGGGTTTGCCAGCTTTACCCTTGGCTTTTGAATCTTCCGGGGCGGCCTGTGCAGGCGCCGCTACGGCCGCTGCTTCCTTTTCCGCCATCGGCATCTGGTCGATGGTGGCAAAGATCTCGTCCAGTTTGACCGGGGTCACGCTCTGGAATTTCTGCTCACCGTCCTTGCCGACCAGTACTACCTTGGCATGGCTGCCAGGCTCCAGCTTCAGCTCGCGGATCAACGCCATGGTGGCCTGTGGGTCCAGGGTTACACCGTTACGGTCGCCTGATAGCCCTACCAGGTGGTACACCACCACGTCCCGTTGCTTAAGGCCTGGGTCTTTCAGTGCGGCGTCCTGGTCCACCAGGGCATGGTCGCCCCCTTTATTGCCGTAGACCAGCAACGGCCTGGCCTTACCGCGGTCCTGGGCCAGCGGCGAGTCGCTGTCGGCCGCATAGAGCGGGCTGGCGGCGAACAGGGCGGTGAGCGCGAGGGTGCGGATAAGCATCTAATAACTCCTTCGGGGTTGTCGCCCGGACAGGTGTTGCCACTCGTCAAAGCGCTAATCAGGTACAGCCACCCAGCGTGTGAAGGCAGGCGGGCACCGGTCATTTTCGTACACAGCCTAGCGCATCATTTCTTTAACGGCCTGCTCTTGAGCCATCATCTCTTTCTGACGCGCATCGATGCGTGAGGCAAGCGGGAAGTTATCGCCCGCCCGGCGCTTGGCAAAGTCCAGTTGCTGAATGGCCTGGCGGAAGTCCCCAACCAGCGCGAAATACTCCGCTCGCGCCTGGTGCAGGCCGATGATGTTACCGTTTTGGCCGCGGGTTTCGGCCACCATGTACCACACGTCCGGGTCCATCGGTCGCGCCTTGAGCAGCGCGTCGAGGCCTTTTTCGGCTTCGGCAGTACGGCCTTGTTTGAGATAGAGGTCAATCCGCGACTGATTGAGCGGATAGCTGTCGGGGTACAGCGCGAACAGGCGGTCTACCCGGTGTTGGGCATCGGCCAGCCGGTTGTTGGTGATGTCCAGGTCCACCTGCGCCAGGTTGAAGGTGAGGTCGTCAGGGGCCTTGGTCAGCAGTGGCTTGAGGTTTTCACGGGCTTCGTTGAGTTGGCCGGCTTTGATCTGCGCCAGCGCAAGGCCGTAGCGGGCGACATCGTTGCCCGCGTTTTCGTCCAGCTGGGCCCGGAAGCGCTTGGCCGCCACGCCGGGTGTTTCTTCGTACATCAACTGCACACGGGCGCGCATCAGTTGGTACAACTGGCTGTCTTCTTTGCCACCCTTGGGTGCCTGCTCAGCTCGGTTACGGGTGTCGGCGATACGCGATTCGGTTACCGGGTGGGTCAGTAGAAACTCGGGCGGTTTGGCGGCGAATTGGTACTGGCGTGCTAGCCGCTCGAACATCGCTGGCATGTTGCGCGGGTCGTAACCGGCTTTTTGCAGGTTAAGAATCCCGATGCGGTCCGCTTCGGCTTCCTTCTGACGGGAAAACCCCAGTTGCGTCTGGATGCCCGCTGCCTGGGTACCGAAGATGGTCGCCATGCCCGCATCGCCTGCGCCGGCGGCGGCCATCACCACCCCTGCAAGCAACGCCGCCATCATCGGCAATTGCATGCGTTGCTGCTCTTCCAGCCCACGGGCAAAGTGCCGCTGCGACAGGTGCCCCAGTTCGTGGGCGAGTACACCGGCGTACTCGCCCTCGGTCTGCGCCCCCAGGAACAAACCACCGTTTACCCCGACAATGCCCCCTGGGGCGGCGAAGGCGTTTAGCTCCTTGCTGTCGATAATGATGAATTCGAGCCTTCGGTCCTGCACCTGGCTGGTTTCAGCCAGGCGGTACACCGACGTTTCGACGAAATCCTTGAGCTGTGCGTCTGGTAGCTGCTTGACCTCCGAGCGCAACATGCTGAGCCAGGCACGGCCGAGGTCATGTTCCTGTTCAGGGGAGACGATGGCCGAACTGGCATCGCCCAGGGAGGGCAGGTCGTCGCCATGGGCGGGAACGGCAAGCAGGCAGGCCAGGGCCAACAGCGTAGGGCGCAGAAGGGTCATGCACGAAACTCTGGGCGGCAAAAGGGTACTGTATCCATCGCAAGGGGTGAGCCACAAGGGCGAACGGCCCGAGCAGGCGAAACAGGCTTCTGACGAGGCGGTGACCTTTCTGTACCCTAGGCAGTCGCACATAGCATTACGGCACCATAGACGTAGTTTTCGAGGGCGCGATGAACGAAAAAATAAAGTGTGACGCCGAGGTGGATGCAAGCGGTCTGAATTGTCCGCTGCCGTTGCTCAAGGCCAAGTTGGCGCTGAACGGGTTGGCCACGGGTGCCATCCTCAAAGTGCTGGCTACCGATGCCGGTTCCCAGCGGGATTTTCGTACCTTCGCCAAGCTCTCGGGCAATGCCTTGCTCGATGAGGCGCACGAGCAGGGCACTTACACCTACTGGCTCCGTAAACACTGACTTCGCGCCAAGGATCTTGCATGTACAAGCTGTTCAGGGATTGGACCCAGCGTTACTTCTCGGATGAAGAAGCCGTGGTGCTGGTGTTGTTGTTGGTGCTGGCCTTTACCGTGGTACTGACCGTTGGCGGCATGTTGGCCCCGGTGCTGGCGGCCATGGTGCTGTCGTTTCTCATGCACGGGTTGGTGGCGCAACTGGAACGCTGGAAGATGCCTCCAGCCATGGCGGTAGGGCTTGTGTTCACCTTGTTCATGGGGCTGCTGGCGGTCATCGCGTTGGTGCTGGTGCCCCTGCTGTGGCACCAGCTCATTACCCTGTTCAACGAAGCGCCCGGCATGTTGGGCAAATGGCAGTCGCTGCTGCTCTTGCTCCCTGAGCGCTACCCGCACCTGGTCACCGATGAACAAGTGCTGGCCGCCATGGAGGCGGCGCGGGGCGAGATCGGCAAATTTGGCCAATGGGCGCTGACGCTGTCGCTGTCCAGCCTGCCGTTTTTGGTCAACCTGATGATTTATTGCGTGCTGGTGCCCACGCTGGTGTTTTTCTTTCTCAAAGACCGTGAGCTGATCGGCCATTGGATCAAGGGCTACCTGCCCCGTGAGCGGGTACTGCTCACACGGGTGGCCCATGAAATGAACCGGCAGACGGCCAATTACATTCGCGGCAAGGTCATCGAGATCGTGATCTGCGGGGGCGCGACCTACATTGCGTTCGTGGCTTTGGGGCTCAATTACTCAGCGCTGCTTGGCCTGCTGGTAGGCCTGTCCGTGGTCGTGCCCTATGTGGGGGCAGTGGTGGTGACGGTGCCGGTGGCGATGATTGCGTTGTTCCAGTGGGGCTGGGGCGATCAGTTCATCTACCTAATGGTGGTGTACGGCATTATCCAGGCGCTTGATGGCAACGTATTAGTGCCCTTGCTGTTCGCAGAGGCGGTAAACCTTCATCCCGTCGCTATCATCTGTGCGGTGCTGCTGTTTGGTGGGCTGTGGGGCTTCTGGGGGATTTTCTTCGCCATCCCCTTGGCCACCCTGTTCAAGGCCGTGCTCGAAGCCTGGCCGCGTAACCAGGGCGGCGTGGCGCCGTTGTTATAAGGCGGTCACTTTAGGTGCGAAGGGAGGGCCAGCGTCAGCTTTTCCTTACGTTATCAGTATCAAAGCGTTGCTCGAAGGTACGTAATATTCCCGGCACCACGCGCTCTTTGGTGGCAGATGGCCATTTATCGTTGCCTTCGAAGTGATAGCCGTTTTTAATAGCAAGCCCTACCAGTTCGGCCATGTCTTCAGGTGAGTGTAGAACTGCCACCGGGCCGAATTTCTCAAGTGCGCGGGGCAGAAATACCGTGCTGGGGTAGTTATCGGCTTCGGTAGAGTAGGGGTTACCCATGTCGGCGCCATGGTGGAGCATCCGCCACGCGCTTGCGTAACCGGTTTTCTCGGACGAGTTGTGGGCTTCCCGCAACCGTGAATTGCCTAGGCGACAGATGTCTTGTTCGTGGGTTGATGAATAGTCCGTGGGCCCGTCAGCGTCAACTGACGGCTGACGAGAGCGTGATTCATGCAGGTTTTTCAAGTCAGAAACACTGCTGGTTCGGCTCAATGGAGCCGCCAATGGTGATTGCCGTGGGCTCGGGGGCGCGGGCGTCACCGAGAGCGCCTCGAACTGTTGGGCCAAATCGCCGACGCTTGAGCTGCGCGACAAGCTGGGTATTGCTACCGGCGCCGCCATGGCGGGGCTAAGGGTAGGCGATCGTGCGCCAGGGTGTGATGCGGTACGCCATAAGTTAAACCCGTCGGGGCTGGTGGGCCGTAGGCCAGGGGAATTCGGGCTTTGCGGTACCTGCGCTTTGAGCGAGGGCGACGAGGGGCGCCGGATGTTATGCCCGCCAAAATCCTCCCACTTAGGCAGCACGGCCAGCAGATCGTAGTCGGCCGTCATGGGTAGTTGTTTCAAGCCGCGCTCGGCGGCGCCGGGTACCAGCGGCGGCGCCAGTACCTTCATCGGTTGGCCGTCAGCCAGAATACGCACCTCACCGTTGCGCTGGCGCTCGCCCATGAATACCGGGTCATCCTTCTGATGCGGCTCGGCGCGCAACCTAAAGTGATCGCCTCCGCCCTCCCTGGTGAGCAGGCCGTGTTCGATGAGGTAGTTAAGGCGCGCCGGTGAAAGGTGCAGATCGATGGCCTCGGCGTGCTCGCCCAGGCAGCTCTGCACGCTGTGGTTTGCCTCTTCTATCTTGGCCTCATCGCGCCCACGCAGCTTGCTAAATGCCTGGTTGACACACACAAACCCGTACTGCGGGCCCCAATTGGCACTCTTGCCTTTGATATGCAAGCCTTTGGTGGGGTGGCCTGCTTCGATCAACTGGGTATTGTGTGGGTCAACCGGGCGCAGGGCGATGATGCTCTGCGTATGCTCAGCGATCTCATGCAAGACCTTCATGTGATCATCTGGCACGCCTGAGTATACGCGCGCTTCGGCAATGCACTTCTCCAGCGCTTCTGTAGCGTGCCGCGCGATGGACGTTTCCTCAACAAGCCCGGTGTTGTCCAGGGCGATGGTGGGAATCGATAACGACAGGCTGAAGTTGCGCGGAAACATGGCAACGCCCTAGCGATGGATAGTGATTAACTAGTGGCGCTGGGCGGCCCTTGGGTTCCCAGTTGGCCGTTACAATTCGCGACAGGCTTCCAGCACGGCTTCCACGTGGCCTGGCACTTTAACGCCGCGCCATTCACGCCGCAGTACACCCTGCTCATCGATCAGGAAGGTGCTGCGTTCGATCCCCACGTAATCCTTGCCATACAGCTTCTTCTGCTTGATCACGTCAAACAGCTGGCACAGGGCCTCGCTGTCGTCGCTGATCAAGTCGAAGGTAAAGCCTTGCTTGGCCTTGAAGCCTTCATGGGACTTGAGCGTGTCCCGGGACACGCCCAGCACCTGCGTATTGGCCGCCTCGAACTGATCATGCAACTCGGTGAAGCCCTGGCCCTGGGTAGTGCAACCAGGCGTGTTGTCTTTTGGGTAGAAATACAGCGCCAGCTTGCGCCCGCGCAGTGCGGACAGCGTGATGGTGCGCCCTGAGGTAGCCTGTGCGGTGAAGTCGGGGACGGGGTGGTCCAGATGAACGGCCATGAAGCTTCCTTACATCGGGTTTTGAGGGCGCCACGGCTCGATCAGCGCATCCAGGTTCAGCGCATCGGCGAAGTCCAGGAACTGGTCCCGAAGCCAACTGATCTGAACCCCCGCCGGCAGCGTGACGGTAAAGGTGGCATTGAGCATCATGCCGCCGGTCTGAGGGGCCTGATAGGTGTCGCAGGTCAGGTTCTCCAGTTCGACGTTATTGTCGATAAAGAACTGGCACAGCTCGTTGATGATGTCCGAACGGTACACCGAGCTTACGTAGGCCACGTAAGGCAGTGCCTGGGGGCGGTTGTCCAGCGTGGAGCTGCGCACCACGTCCACGTGCAGGTCATGGCGCTTGGCCAAGCCTGGCAACAGGCCTTCGAACCGGGCCAGGGCATCCCAGTTACCGGAGATCTGCAATACCAGCGCGCTGTACTCGCCGTGGCGAGTGAGGCGTGAGGTGACCACCGAGCAGCGACTGTCGTGGCTGGCACGGCAAAGCACATTGGTCAGCTCCATGGGGTTACGCCCCATGGCACTGAGGACAAGAAATTGTTCGCGAACGGGTGGGGTGGACATGCAGCCTTCCTAAAGCGATGAGCGGTCGACCGGGGGCGCTCGCGGGCAGGTATTCCGTGGCTGGCCTGCCGTGTAGGCGGGCCTGGACACCACGCTTTCGCGCCAGCGGCGTTCACCCCTGTCGATCAAAGGGTCAAGGGTAGCGAAAAGCGCCGCCCGTGGGAATGCTCGAAACCATGGCGTCGCTTGTGCAAGGTCGGTGGCGCCAGTACCATTACCGCTCTCTTTTTCCGGCAGGAGCGGTTGCATGTACGCGGGCAGCATGGTGGCGTTGGTCACCCCGATGGATGCCAAGGGCGGTCTCGACTGGAGCGCCCTCAGCAAGCTGGTGGATTTCCACCTTCAGAACGGCACCGATGCCATCGTTGCCGTGGGCACCACCGGCGAATCGGCTACCCTCGACGTACACGAGCACATCGAGGTTATCCGCCGCGTCGTGGCGCAAGTCAATAAACGCATTCCGGTCATTGCCGGTACGGGCGCCAACTCAACCCGCGAAGCGGTCGAGTTGACCACCAATGCCAAAAATGCCGGCGCCGATGCCTGCCTGCTGGTAACGCCGTATTACAACAAGCCGACCCAGGAAGGCCTGTACCAGCATTTCCGGTTCATCGCCGAGGCGGTCAACATTCCGCAGATCCTCTACAACGTACCCGGCCGTACGGCCTGCGACATGCAGCCCGATACCGTGGCGCGCCTGTCCAAGGTCGATAACATCGTGGGCATCAAGGAAGCCACCGGCGACCTGCAGCGCGCCCAGGATATCCTCGACCGGGTCAGCAGCGACTTCATGCTGCTGTCCGGCGACGACCCCACGGCCGCAGAGCTGATCCTGCTGGGTGGCAAGGGTAATATCTCGGTGACCGCTAACGTGGCACCCCGGCAAATGGCCGACCTCTGCGCTGCAGCGCTCAAGGGCGATGCCGGTACGGCCCGGGCCCTCAACGACCAACTGATGCCGCTGCACAAGAATCTCTTCCTCGAGGCTAACCCCATCCCGGTGAAGTTTGCGCTACAACACATGGGCCTGATGGCCGAAGGCATCCGCCTGCCGCTCACCTGGTTGAGTGAACCCTGTCAAGAGCCGCTGCGGCAGGCCCTGCGCCAGTCCGGCGTTCTGGTTTGAGTGAGGAAGTACAACGCATGAAGCGCCTGGCTGGTCTGTCTGTCCTAGCTGTCATCATTTCGAGTACCAGTGGCTGTGGTTGGCTCTGGGGCGAACACGGTTATTTCCGTGATCGCGGCAACGATTACCTGGACGCGCGCCAAACCGCGGCCATGAACCTTCCTCAAGACGTGTCCACCAGCAAGCGCCTGGACCCGCTGTTGCCAGTGCCGCGTAATGTGGCCGACGATACCGCGCTGACCAATTACGAGGTGCCGCGCCCGCAGCGCCTGGCCGCTACGGCAGACAGCGGCAGTGACTTCACGCTGCAAAAAAGTGCCGCCAGCCGCTGGGTATTGGCCCAGAAGCCGCCCGCCGAAGCCTGGCCTTTGGCCCGGCAGTTCTTCGAAGACAACGGTTTCCGTGTGGACCACGAAAGCCTGCAGACCGGTGAGTTCACCACGGCCTGGCAACCCCTCGACAGCCTGTCTGCGGACCTGGCCCAGCGCCTGCGTAGCGGTTCGGACGTAAACGGCGATATTCGCCTGCAAGTGCGGGTAGAGCCGGGCGTGCAGCGCAACAGCAGTGAAATCTACGTGGTCAGCGCCCAACGCCCGTCAGGCAGCGCTGAAAACGTAGCCTTCCCAGGCCGCACTACCAGTGGCGTAGATGCCACCTTGGTCGATGAGCTCCTCTCCAGCCTTACCCGCGGCGCCGAGAAGGGCGGTTCTATTTCGTTGTTGGCGGCACGTGACTTCGACGCCCCTGGGCAAGTCGCCATGACTGAAGACGGCAGCGGCAACCCGGTACTCACCGTGGGTTCGGACCTGGACCGTGCCTGGTCAAGCGTGGGCCGTGCCTTGGAGCAGGGTGGCCAGTGGCGCGTGGAAGACATCAACCGCAGCCTGGGCTTGTACTACATCAACCTGGCCGAGAAAGGCGGCCCTGAAGAGAGCAAGCCTGGCTTCTTCGGCCGGCTGTTCGGCGACACGCCTTCCAAAGAAGAGCTCGAAGCCCGCGCAGAGCGTTACCAGGTTCGCCTGAGCAAGGTGGGCGACGCGGTACAGGTAACGGTCGAGAAGAACATCAACACCGTGGCCCCGGCTGACGTGGCGCACCGTGTGTTGAGCGTCATTCAGGACAACCTGGGCTAAGTGCGCTTCGCCCTTCTCGGGAGCGGCAGCCAAGGAAATGGCACGCTGGTCGCCAGCGGTAGCACCTTGGTGCTGGTGGACTGCGGCTTTTCACTGCGTGAAACCGAGCGTCGCATGGCGCTGCTGGGTGTGCACCCAGCGCAGCTCAAAGCGGTGTTGGTGACCCATGAGCACGCCGACCATGTTCATGGTGTAGAGCTGATGGCCCGGCGCTACAACGTGCCGGTGTATATGAGTGAAGGCACGCGCAGCGGCCTACGCAAGCCGGTGATCGCCGCGCGCGTGGTGCGGTGCGGCGATACCTTCAACATCGGCGCCCTCGAAGTACGGGTGGTGCAGGTAGCGCACGACGCGCGCGAGCCTACGCACTTCGTTTTCAGTGATGGCACGCGGCGCTTTGGCCAGCTCACCGACCTGGGCTCGTGGTGTCCCAAGGTGATGAACCACTACAGTGGCCTGGATGCCTTGGTGATTGAGGCCAACCATTGCCGTGACCTGCTCGCGGGCGGGCCTTACCCCTACTACCTCAAGCAACGGGTGGGCGGCGACCGGGGCCATTTGAACAACCACCAGGCTGCGGGCCTGGTGTCAGCGTTGGGGTGGCAAGGCCTGCAGCATTTGGTGCTGGCCCACCTCAGCCAAAAGAACAACCTGCCGGAACGCGCCAGGCAATGCTTCGTCGACACCCTTGGGTGCGATCCCGCCTGGCTACAGCTGGCGGATCAGGCCTCAGGACTCGATTGGCGCTATATCGCTTAGTCAGCCTCTTTACAGTTAGCTACAGTTAGCGGAGCCCCCTCTCATGGAAAAACGCGAAGAACTCTACCGTGGCAAAGCCAAGTCGGTGTACACCACCGACGACGCAGACCGCCTGGTGCTGCTGTTTCGCAACGACACCTCGGCCTTCGACGGCAAGCGCATCGAGCAGCTTGACCGCAAGGGCATGGTGAACAACAAATTCAATGCCTTCATCATGCAGAAGCTGGAAGAAGCGGGTATCCCTACTCAATTCGACCGCCTGCTGAGCGACAACGAATGCCTGGTGAAGAAGCTGGACATGATCCCGGTGGAATGCGTGGTGCGTAACTACGCCGCTGGCAGCCTGGTCAAGCGTTTGGGCGTGGAGGAGGGCATGAAGCTGGAGCCTTATACCTTCGAATTGTTTCTCAAGAACGACGCCATGGGCGATCCGTTCATCAATGAATCCCACGTCGTGGCCTTCGGTTGGGGCACGGCTGAACAGCTTGCGACCATGAAACAACTGTCCCTCAAGGTGAACGATGTCCTCGACAAGCTCTTCGACGCCGCCGGCCTGCTGCTAGTGGACTTCAAGCTAGAATTTGGCGTGTTTCACGGCCAGATCGTGCTGGGTGACGAATTCAGCCCGGACGGTTGCCGCCTGTGGGACAAAGAAACCCGCAAGAAGATGGACAAGGACCGCTTCCGTCAGGGCCTGGGTGACGTGATCGAGGCCTACGAAGAAGTCGCACAGCGTCTGGGCGTGCCTCTGTAAACCCTGCTAGCGCGCAAATACCTGAAAGCACGTGGTTTTTTTAGACTGAAGGGCTTCGCCTGACGCTAAACAACTGCTATCATGCGCGCCATTGGAGAGATGCCGGAGTGGCCGAACGGGACGGATTCGAAATCCGTTGTACTGGCAACAGTACCTAGGGTTCAAATCCCTATCTCTCCGCCAAACTAAAGGCCCCGAGCGCTTATTGCCCTCGGGGCCTTTTCTATTTGGGGGAATTTTGGGGGAATGGGGGAGCGTGATTTCCCCCATTCAGTCCGCTATGATTCCCCCATGGCCTACTACGAAAAACGCGGCGAAGCCTGGCGTGCCCAGATTCGGCGCAAAGGATACCCCACACTTACTGCTACCTTTGACACGAAGGCGGAAGCCCAGCGCTGGGCCGCCGAGATCGAAGGCGATATGTCACGTGCGCGGTTTGTGGATATCCGCGAGGCCGAGGCCACTACCCTGGTCAAGGCGCTCGAGCGCTACGAGTCAGAGGTCACTGAAGGAAAGAAGGGGGCTAAGCAAGAGCGGGTGCGCATCAGAAAGTGGCTCGAGTCGGCATACGCCGGTAAATCCCTGGCTTCCCTTCGGTCCAGCGACATGGCCTCTTATCGCGATGAGCAGATCAAGGCGGGGCGGTCTACTGCCACTGTACGCCTGGACTTGGCTGTCATCAGCCACCTATACACCGTGGCCACCAAGGATTGGGGCATCGAAGGGCTTACCAACCCATGCCGTGCACTGCGCATGCCTAAGGGCAGCAGGCAGCGCGAGCGCCGACCTACTGCGGACGAGCTCAAGGCACTGTACAAAGCAGCGGCCGAGATAAGCCCAGAGTTGCCGATCATCATTGAGCTTGCCGTAGAAACCGCGATGCGCCGGTCTGAACTGGTCACATTGCGAAAGGATCAAATTCGGGGAAAGGTTGCGTTCCTCGAGGATACGAAGAACGGTGAGCGTCGGTCCGTGCCCCTCTCGTCCAGGGCGCGTGAGCTCATAGATGGTTTGCCTGCGCCCATCACGGGCGGCCCGTTGTTCAGGCTGAAGGCCGATACAGTCAGCAACTACTTCCCGCTTGCTTGCGAGAAGGCAAATATTCAAGGGCTTCGCCTCCACGACCTGAGGCACGAAGCCACCAGCCGCTTGTTCGAGCGCGGCTTCACCATGATGGAAGTGGCCAGCATCACCGGCCACAAGACTCTTGCCATGCTCAAGCGGTACACCCACTTGAGCCCGCAGGATCTTGCCGAAAAGCTCGGCTGACCCGTCACGCCACTCCCCTGAGCGAGGGTGGCGCCTGTCTCTTTCTTCCTACCTTGGGTTTCGTGTGCTCGCCATCACGAAATTCCCTGAGAAATTTCCGTACGTCCTCCTTTAACCAGCAATGTTTGCCGCCCATCTTGAAGCTTTTGGGCAGCCAGGCCACACCGCGGCGAATCCCCTCCCTGATTGATGCCTCTGTTCGACCAAGCATTTTTGCCAGGCCTTCCACTTTTACTACTTCAGCGTCTTCTGACATTTAAGGCTCCAGGCCCCCTGGGGCGGCGGTCGGGTTAAGCGAGCTTCAGCTCAGCCGGAAATGATTCGGCCACTTTAGCCACGGCCAATACGTAAGCTTCAGGGTGCTGCTTGTCGAAGGCAGGCATATGCTCTGTCTCTACCCAGTGGCCTCTGGACGCGCCGCGTGCCAGCCATCCAGGCTTGCTGCCAGGTGCCTGCGTCCATGCGGTAACGCCTATCCCGTAGGAGGCGATCTGCTTGGCAGTAATAAAACCTTGCAGGCGCATCTGAGCTATCACGCGGAGGGCTGACTCTTTCCATGGCGTGAGCTTGATAGGAGAAGGCACGCCTGCGGGCAAATTCGTCACAACGCTGGGAACATGGCAGCGCTCGGATGGCCACCAGTCAAACATTCGGTTTGAGTGGCCCCAGCGCGGCATTTCTTTTTCAGGCCAGAAGAGATTGGATTCGATGTTGAACCCATGTGAGCAGCCCCTCACCCTTGAATATTTGCTGGCGACCAGTACTCGCACACCCAGGTGCTCGAGCATCTTCATGATGCCTGCGCTGGCCTCAGTGATTCTGCTGACAATGACGAGACGGTGATCGGGGCCAGGTCGGCCATAAAATTCATCGCCTAGAGACGGAAGAATCTGATCGGCGACTTTCGCGTTTAAGGCCAGCTTGGCCTCGACCCCGATCTGACGGCCGTCATCATGCACGACCAACACGTCGAACCCTCCAGCTTCGGGGTGGCAGGTCCATCCGGGTAGGCTGTTGAACTCCAGCATGAAGACAGCGCAAAGCTGCGCCTCTGTTGTTATGGCTTCAAGTTCCATGGACATAGCTCCGCCCGCCGTCAGCTGGCAGGCTCATCAATAGGGAAGGGGGGGTTAGGCGTCGGGCGCGGGGATGCGCTTGCGTGCGGCCAGCACGATGCTTTTGGAGGCAGTGGCGACACCACCGGCAACATCCTCTGGCAAAATCGCTGCGTTGCAGTGAGGGCAGAGTGGTACGGTTTTCGTTCGGCGCCATGCTTCGTCCATGACCTTTGCCGCTCGGCTGCGGGCCTGGAATGATTCAGCCTCGGCGAGTTCTTTGCTTTGCCGGTTTAGCTTGTCCACCCCATGGCTGAACGAACCGACCAAGCCTACGAATGCATCGAATGCTTCAACGTCGGTTTCGCAGTCGCTACACCAGATGCGTCGCTCCTTGTCGTCGTAGACCAGCTTCCTGTGCTTGCAGGCTGAATACGGTCGGCGGGTCAGGCCTCGGGCCACCCGCAAATCTTCAATCTGAACGACTTTTACTCCATACAAATAGTCTTGCGGCTCGATGGGTGCCTTGCTCATGGCGAGTTCCTCGCAGTCAGGGCGTCAACCAGCGCTTTGCGCAGCTGGGGAATGGTCTGGAAGGTAAGGGCCTGGTCTGATCTCAGCAACGCCAGCGCCGCACCGATGCGCGTCTGGGCCTGCTGCAGCTCTTCAAAAACCTGCAGGTTGAGGTCAGCCATGGTTGGCAGTTCATCCACCGCCACAGCTGGTGCTAAGCGAGTGTTCCAGGCGACGATAGCTTCTTCGACAGACCTTCGTACAGGCCCATCAGCACCGCATTTGGCGGACCTACATTCAACCCAGCCATAGCCTGCGCGTGCCTCGCCGCTGCACCAGGGGCACGGCAATAGCTTCTGTTTAGTCATGCTTGGTCACCTGCTTGAACTCAACCACCCACACCCAGGGGTTAGCGTTCCACGACTCGGCGCCATTGATGGAAGCCCATAGTTCGCGCCATGCAGCCGGATACCAATCGCGGTAGTTGGGCGATACATCATCCCCAGCGAGTTCCAGCGGACATTCCAGCCCCTCTGCTCGAATGTCATAGCGACTTATGTCCTGCAGCCGCTCGACGCGCACGTCGGTGATCTCCAGCAGGATGCGGCTGGCCCAGCGCGGCATGTGAATGCTGGGGCGCCATGCGCCGTCATATTCCATAGCTTCAGTATCTGGCTTCCATTCTGCCTTCGCTGGGATCTGGTACAGACCGTAGTCGCCCGGCGGGCAGCTTGCTCGGTAAATCCGTGCCGCACCTCGCTCATCGCCTTTGACCAAGTTGTCTTGCCAGTCGATAAAGCAGCCGTCTTCGTTGCCGAGTAAGGCGAAGGTCTCGCGCACCCACAGCCGGTCGCCTGGCCTGCCATAGGGGCAGCAGCCTTTGACGAAGTGTTTCGTCACAGGGTTGCCGTAGCCGTCCTGACCGTAGTTGGATCTGCCTACGCAGAAATTGCCACTGGCATCGATATGCGGCTGAACCTTGATTGTCCGCCGCGTCACCGTCTTGCGTTCCTCCAGGATGGCGCGCACCATCGGCGCCGAGAACAGAATCGGTCGCTCCTTTGTTGCTGACATGACTTCTCCTTGCCGCAGAGTGGCTTTTTAACGTTGAGATAGAGGGGTATGGTCACCCTCCAGATTTGGAGGAGACTGATATGGAGCTGAATGGAGTTGGGTACCAATTTGTTACGGCATCTCACGTATCCGGCGGCCGGGATGGGCTCGCGCTCGAATGCTGGCGCGACAATGACAACGTCTTTGAGATATTTCGGAACGACGCCACATTGATGCTGGAAGTGACGTTCTTTGAACAGGACGTTCCGTTTGACTTGGTCGAGCACGCGGTGAAGATCGCCCGTGGCTCTCTTGGTGATTTCGTCCCATAGCCGCCTATGGGCTGCAAAGCTGAGACTGAATGCGGCGGCCTATCCAGTGCACGACCGGTACGGCCTTGCTATTACCGATGGCCTTGTATCGCGGGCCGTCCGGGCAGGCGGTGGCATCGCGCCCACGCCAAGGGATTTGGGTGTAGTCGTCTGGAAAGCCCTGCAAGCGTTCGCATTCCCGGGGCGTCAGTCGGCGCACGCCAGTGCCGGCCGGTACCATAGGCTGGCCACGGCCAGTCCCATCCTCACTGGCATCGAAACCTTCTGTCTTGAGCGTATGCGTAACCTCACCGGTAATGCATACGGCCACCTGGCCACCTGCGTTAGTGTGGCTGCCATCGTGACCCATGGCCCGTAGGGTCGGAGCAACAGCACCTGCGTCGGCGCCGTAGTCCTTGCAGCTAAAAGCTATAGGCGCACTTGAAGATGCTGGCAAGGTATGGCAAATGCCGGGCATTGGGTTGCTCCGGTTGCCCGGGCTAGTGATCTGGTTGGGATCGAACACGGCGTTCTCCTGGCCATTGTTTCTGCCCAAGGCAAACGCTGACTCCCTTTGCACGCATGGGTCTTGGGTACCGTGCACCACCAGTAACCCTGCATGTGCGTCCTGTTGGGTGGCGCTGCCTGCGGCCCTGCCAGAAGCCTGGAGTGTGCCCGCGACGACGTAAGTGTCGCTATCCGCCCGATGGCTTGCGTTGCACTGAGCGCGCAGGGTGCCCGCGGTTAGTGGTACGTCATCGAGGCTATAGCCACCGCGCTTGCGACCGCCGCCGGCTAGAGTCGAAGCAACAACAAATGTCTCGGTTTCGGCATCCATCCGCATACCACCTGGGTGGGCACTTAAAGCGGTGGCGACCTCGGTGCGCCGACAGTTCGAGCCGCCGCCGAACGCTAAGAGTGCACCGGGGCTGGAGTCGTTTCCTGCAGGGATTCCACCGTTGCGGCCAATGCTGCTTGTAACTGTTCCGGTAACATCTTGCCTCTGGCCTCGGCCCGGCGGAGTATCCCGGCGCACGCTTTCGCGCTCAAAAAGTACTGCGGCGGGATCGAACCCGTCTCGAGCACTTGCGACAAGGAACACACGGCGGCGTCGTTGGGCCAGGCCGAAATATTGGGCGTCAAGAACCCTCCACGCGATTGCTCTTTTTGGTCCATACACACAACCAGCGTCTGTCCAGCGCTTCCCTGAAGGCTGCAGCTCGCAGCTTTCCCCAGCCAGCGCGCCAAGAAAGCATCCGAAGGCGTTGCCTTTGTCGGAGAGGACGCCTGGGACATTTTCCCAGACGATGACGGCGGGCGGTTCGCCACGGCGGACGCGAACATGGTCAATTGCATCTGCAAGCTCCACATACTTAATGGTGAGGGCGCCGCGCGGGTCGGCTAGGCCTTCCCGCATACCTGCAACGCTGAAGGCTTGGCACGGGGTACCGCCAACCAGGACGTCCGGCGCCGGAATGCCGCCAAGCATCACGCGCTTGGCCAGGCGAGTCATATCGCCCAGGTTGGGGGTAGTGGGGTAGTGGTGCGCCAGCACCGCACTGGGGAATGCTTCAATCTCGGCATACCACTCCGCACGCCACCCGAGCGGGTGCCAGGCGGCCGTAGCAGCTTCGATGCCGCTGCAAACGCTTCCGTAGGTGAGCATGGATACTCCAGACAGAACCGCACTGGCGGTGCCGGGGGATTTAGAAAAGAGGATCAATCAAATTCAGCTTCGGCCATCTCGCAGAAGAAGGAGCAGGCCGGTAGCTTCTCGTTTCGGCGTACGGGTCCGTTGCCTAGTTCGCGCAGGGAAAAGCGCACATTGGTTTCCCGGTTGCGGAACAGATATGAGCCTTCACCCAACTCGTCTTGGACAGCGCACAGCGTTTCGAACTGCTCGGGAAAATCTTCACGAATAGCCCTGAAATAGCCTTCGCCGCCCTTCACGCAGCCTATGCAGTTGGCGTTGTCATAGCCCATCTGGTACATGACGGGCAGGGTGATACCTGCGCGCTCTACCATGGCCTTGCAATCTTCTTTGCCCAGTCCCCGTTCGATCAGGGGAGCAACTACAGGGCGGTCAGGATTGCGTTCGCGAAAATCCTCAAGGCGCTCAGCCTCCTCGGCCGTGTAACCAAACACAATCACGTCGCCAGGAAGGCTTATGGTGTCGAGCATGTGCCGCTTGAGCCTCAGCGTACAAGAGGCACCACTGGGACCACGCATGTAACGCACACGATTGAACACGGTGATGATGTTGGCGCCATATTTCTCGTCGCGCAGCACGGTGATCGGTTGCCCGAACCATGCCTGGCAATCCTCTGCAAAGCGGCGATTGTCCGGGTGCTCGTTTTCAAGGTAGGCGTTGACGATCACCACTTCGTGGGTGGTGCTGTACTGGGCTATAGCCAGTTTGGTGGCGACGGCCGAAGCCGCACCACAGCTGAATTGGCAAACGATCCGAGGTGTCATGGATACTCCAGGCAGCCGCCCGCCTGCCGAGGCGTGGTGGCACTGAGTGATAGGGGATGACGCCAATTGGCTACATATAAGGGCTTTGAAGCCAACGGTGCTCCCGCCAGAGCTTCATCTGCTAAGGTCAGGGAAGCGGCCACTTGTAGCGAACATAATGATAAGCTGGATCCCTAACACAGGATTAAGGTAGCGTTTAGTTGAATAAGTCGAGTGATATGGAAATTGGCGGAGTCGCCACCGCTCTTTACGTCGGCGGGCTAATTTGTGTGATAGCTGCTCGACATGCAGATTTTTTTGATCTGAAATTGAATGAGCTTGGCGACTTTCTTGCTGGTGCGTTTGGCCCTGTAGCATTTGCATGGCTTGTCTTGGGGTTTATTCAGCAAGGTAGGGAGCTGAAGTTAAGCTCTGCTGCCTTGGCTCTACAGGCCGAGGAATTAAAATCGTCTGTGGAACAGCAGCGAGAAATTGCAGCGGCTGCTCAAGCTCAAGTAGATCATTTATTAACAGAGGCTAAGGAAGATCGCAGAAGATACGAAGCTAGATTAAATGCTAGGTTTGTAATTGAATCTATCGTTTCCAATACCTTGCATAATGGTATGTCTGTACTAAAGTTGACTATTGAGAATAAAGGGTCTGCTGCTTTCGATACCTATTTAGAGCTTCTATTGCCGTATGAGGAAAAGTCTTCCAGATTTGCGGTCGGATATATTGACTCTGGTGGATTTAAGGAAGTTATTATTCATTATAATGATCCCGCTATGCACCATTACTCAAAGATGACTGTTGCATACGAAACTTTAGATGGGAGGCATGTTTCTGATGGCTATGACACTAACTTTTCAGGTGAAAGCGCTAAGGTTAGCGTAACTAGGGATTTAAAAATTGAAGTTTTGATTCCAACACAAGTTTAGGATTAAATGCTTACTGAGAAAAGTACCAGGGCGGCGTGGTGGTAAATGGTGGGTTATTCGTCGCGGGAGATGCGCAATGCTTCGCGCTGGTAAGACAGCGTCAGTCGCCGCTCCACGGCTGGTGATATCGTGATTTCGTGGCGCGGCGGAGTAAGCAGTGGCACCGCACGATCAGCCCCCAGCTCATGCAGACGATGAATCATCAACGTCAGCGCCTCACCCTGTTCCTCGAGTCCCGCCCATTTCATCAGCTCAGCGAGCGCTTGCTTCGTACCTGGGCGCACTCTCAGGCGCAGCTCCTGCTCCTGCACACGCGCCGCCTTCTCTGCACGGCGCACGTCCCGTTCCTTCTGTGTCATGGCCATAAACCACCTCCGTCAGCCCGCTAGGCGGCAAGTGAAATTGAGCCTGGCGTATCCGCCGCTGGGCCCGTGTACGCTTCATGCCTTGCCACGGTGGGGAAATGTGATGCCGTAGTCCTTCGCCAGGCGACTGGCCCGTGTCTTGCCAATGCCTGAATGTTTGGCGGCGTGGTGAAGGCTGGTGCCTAGGGCGGCATAGCGACGCAAGCAGGCGGCCTCCCTGGCGTCTTGCTCAACAGAGGCATAGGCCCCTTTGATGGCCTCGCTGCGGCTGGCTGTCTTGAACTGAATGTCGTGTCGCCGGGCGATGCCGCGAAGGGAATCGCGGGGCATCGTCAGGGTGTCGCCCACCTCGCGGATGGTCATCGTCTCGGCCAGGCTACGGATGTGCTCAGCCAGTGCTATGTCCTCGGCCTGGGCCTTCATGCGGCGGTTGCTGCGCTCGAGCGCCTGCGCGGAGGAGTCGACGAAGTGGAGCGAGGGCAGCGGCTTGCCAACGATGGTGGGGGATTCTTCCACCGGCCCGCCACCCGCCAGGTACTGCGCAACCTGTGCCGCCAGTGCTGCGCGCTCAGCGTCTTTAGCGCGAACCAGGTTCAGATCCAGACTGATCATCTTGCCCCCCATAGCGCCAAGCCCAGCAGGGCCAAGCCAATGATCAGGGCCCAACGAAACATACGGTCCGCGAAGCCCTTCACGACAGAAGCTGAGGCCTCGCTCTTCTCCACAGCACGTTCCAACTGCTGGGCGTACTGCACAGCCTCCTTGTGATGCTTGCACTGGCCGTGCAGGCGGTCAGTGTCCATGCTTACAACGCCCCAGCCATCGCCATGCGGTTCAACACGAAAGCGGCACTTGCTGCGGGCTTCGGCGCTGGCAATGGCGGTACGTTCGCGCAGGGCATCCAGCACAGCGCGTTTTTCTGGGAACAGAAGAAGGGTAGTCATTGGGAATCCTTGGCGTGTGGTGTGCGTACAGGACCGTATGGGGCAGGCGCCAAGCCCAGTGACCAAACTGGGGAAAAGCCAGCCTGACGCCTGTCCGATACGGTCGTGGGTAGGGGGGTGATGCAGGGGGCCGCGTTGCGCGGTGCAGAAGACTTCCGCATCCCGCTGCGCACTCGGTGAATGCGCAGGAGGATGGTTCATGCTGCTTCAGTAGCAGGTTTTTCGGCTTTGCATTTCACACCGCAGAATGGGCAGTAGGTGGCAGCCAGGAAGGTGTCCACCTTGACCCGCTTGAACCCACCGGCTTTCTTTGGTGCATGGAACTCGCCCTTGATATCGAGCACGGGCATGGTAATTACGCCATCGTTTGTCAGGCAGATCCGCAACTGCGGAAAGTCCCAATGAAGATCGGTGGAGCCTTTGGGCATTTGCTCCCGCAGCTTGCCGTCGATCTTGTCCTTAACGCGCTTTACGCATTCGCATTGCATGGCTTTCACTCCGGTTGATTTCCCGTCTGGCCCTGTCGCCAAGGCCAGCCAGTGAAATCCTTTAGCACAGCTGGCTTCGGTCTAAGCCAGCAAACTCAAGCAACCCATCAGAAGCTTCGCGTCTGGCTCGCCTTGCCTCGCGCAATTTTGCTTCCGCCAGCTTTAGCCCCTCTTCGCTAACCCGGCATTGGTGCTGCCAAAATCGCTCATTCTCTCCTGCCTGCTTTAGCCGTTTCGCGGCCTCATCCAACTCTGTCCACGCCATTTCATGACTCCTGTGTGATTTCCCTGATGCCCCTGTCTCCAAGGGCATCGAGGAAATCTGTCCCATTACCGCCGGGGTGGCGGGGCGCATGGCTTGCCGGGTCATTCGCACGGTTAGAGCGTTTCGCTCTCGATCAGCCGTACAGGGTTCTCCCTGTCGTGGGCAGGCTTTCCTCATTCGCCTGTCTGATCGCCGGTCGCCGGTAGAGGCAATGCGGTCTGTTGTGTGTTGCGCTGGTTTTTAAAGAGCGGGGCTTTTGAGGGCCCGCCGCGTTGTGCTGCGGCTTGAGGTGATTTAAGCAAGCTGAATCCGCATAGTCAAGCATGCTGAATAAAATAATTAAGTTTGCTGAATTTAGGGGCGCAAAAATGCCCGCTCAGAGGCGGGCACGTTGGTAGAGCGGAATTCAGTCCTGAGCTGGAACCGTCCAGAAGATCTGTACGTGGCCATCATCGCGATGGGCGATGGTCACGTTATCGTTCTCGGAAATCTCTCCCAGGATGCGGTCCCAGTCGTCCGGGCTGTCATTTGGAAGGCGCTCGAGGAGGGTAGAGCGGGCGAGCTGCGCACTCGGCGCGTTGATCGCCTTCTGAAGGCGCACCCCCAGCAATTCGTAAGAAGTAGGGGTGGTGGTATGGGCCGCTTTGCGCGCCTTCGTCATTGTGAAGCCTCCGTAAGGCAATTACTGGTTAAATATACAGTATTGGAGGAGGATCCATATAGCAAGCAAAGCAATGGTTTAGCTGATTTTGGTCAAAAGAAAACCCGCCGAGGCGGGTCCGGTCTTCAATTTCGCCATATAGGGTCAAAGAACGTCTTGATTTCTCTGGGGGTGTGCCGAGAATTTAGGACGCCTTCACAAATTCTCGCGAATACCGCCCCTTCCATTGGCTCCTTAGGGACTAACAAACGCTGCTTCACGCCTTCCTCAAGGGTTCGCATTGACTCAATCTGAGCTTTTGAATAATGAACGAAGCTAGGGCGCTTGAGGAATGGATGATCTCCAACACCAAGCAGGCATGTTGGATCGTAGAATTTACCATCCCTGATGGTAGATATGCTGACCATCAGAACAAGCTTTTCTTGGTTTATGGGGTCGTTAAGCAGTATGAAGAGATGCTTGAGATCGGGCTGTTCTACTGTTCCTGATGGCACCAGGACCGTTGCTCGCCTTGTCACTATGAACATCTGATCCTCGAAAACAGCAAATCCATGCTATGACGACTGTCCAAATCCTGCTGCGCTTGCCGTGCTTGCTCAGGCGTGCGGCCCAATGCAATGAATACGTCCTTATAATCGATCGGCCGCGATGAGCCGTCCGGGTCCTTCCACTCTGAGCACTCATCGTGCGTCAGGTTTCGAAGCGTCCAACCTTCCATAGCGCCGTATTGATCCTGTACAGCGGTAAGGACATCAATCTCGGCATCACTCAACGCCTCAAAATCGGGCTGATAGCCGGGTTGATGCTGGTTTTTTAGACTAAGCATGCGCCCAGCGCGATCATCCACAACGCTATCCCAGCCGCCTTCAATTGAACAGCCAGCACCGTTCATGAGCTCCAAAGTCCTAGACAGCACCGGACCGTGAGGCATCGAAACCATTCGATCGCCCGAAATTGGCTCATCAAACTCATTGAGGGCGCGGCGATCTGCCAAGTAGAGAAGCTTCGTCAATTTGAGAATTGACAAGATTCCGCCATTCCTTTGGAGAAAAAAGGTCGCCATTTGCGCAACCTTGCGTTCGTTGAACGCCATGATTCACCTCCTATCGTATTCCCAATCATTGGAATACCGTGCGTGGGCCAACCTCTTAGGGCCAACGTTCGGGGCGGGATCATATAGAGTCCACCAACCCTGTCAACTGAATTCCGCGCCACGAAATCGCTGATAGACGAAGCGTGGCGCGCAACCACAGCGTAGGACATATCCGGAACGCGTGGTGTTCAAATGTTATGTAAGGGGCCTATAGGCAATTTCAATCCCACTTCCTATATCGGCTCCATCGGCGCCAACGTTAGGCTGATTTTCGCGGCTAAAACGCTTGGCTTTGATCAAAGCCCGGTAACCTTTAAGTCGATCACCCGCCCAATCACATCCCAGTCGTCGTCCATTTTGATCGTCTCGAACGCCGAATTTAGCGGTACTAGGTACTCCCGACCTGCATCGTAGACATATTGCTTGAACGTGGTCTCACCGTCCCGGTGCTGAGCAATGTAGTACTTGCCGCTCACCAAGTCGAAGCCTTCAGGCTGCACCAAGACGTAGGTGCCTGGCAGAAACGAGGGGCTAGTGGTGGACGTCATCGAGCCACCCTTTACCTCAAGCCAGTACCCGTACTCGCCTGCGTTTTGGTCGGATTCGAACGCCAGGCCTGAGCCAGGTACGTATTGCTCGGGCGATTGAGCGCGTACACCAGCGGCAATCCAGCTAATCACCGGATAGGGGGCAGCCTTCTTGGCTGGGCGGAAGGCAGGCTCTACGTTGGCGTGTGCTCCGATCGTCTCGGGGACCATGCTTCCAGTGCCATTAGCCAACCATTCGGCACTCACGCCAGTAGCCTCTGCCAATGCGAAAAGGTTCTCTGGCTTCATGCTCTTGCTATCACCGGTTACCCACTGGGTAACGGCAGAAGGCGAGACACCGCACTGACGTGCAATGTCCTTCTTGAGCTTCTTGCTGTGCTTGATCGCTGATGCGATGCGTTCGGGTCTGGTCATGCGCTGAATATTAAGCGAACTGAAATTAAGTATGGCCTTTGGCTCGGCTCGCTGTTGAAGTTGAATATTCAGCATGCTTAAATATAACCATCGCCAAAGGAGCGAACCTATGAAAACCACTGATGCCGCCGCTTTCTTCGGCTCGAAAAAGAAGCTCGCCACTGCTCTAGCCATCAACCCTAGCGCTGTAACCCAGTGGGGTGAGTACGTGCCTGAGTCCCGGCAGTACCAGATCCAGGTTCTCACTAAGGGCCGGCTCAAGGCTGCGCAGCCTAAGTCCGCCGCCTAACCCACCAACCCAGAGGAGCACCCCTGATGTACCTAGACCCCAGTCAGAAGCGCGCCATTCCGGTGAAGGTCCGTTTCGAGCCAGTACTGGACCGAATCCTTCGCCGCGCAGCCAGCAAGACCCGTATGCAACACGCGACCTACCTCTACGAAATCATCGAGTGGGCAGTAGCCAACGGTGTGATCGAGGAGCTCATGCAGGACAAACAAGACGATATCGCAGGCTAGAGGCCTTTTGGAGGCCCGAATGAGCGTTGAACTCGCGAAGCTGCCGCCTAAAACGCGGCAAAGAGTCGAGGAGTTGATGGCTGCTAACGGCTGGTCTTTCAGCCAGGCCATCAACGCGATGATGGAAGGCGCGATTGCCAGCGGTGCGCTTTCCGAGGTTGGAAGGAAGAAGGCCAAGGTCCTTCAACTGGTGGCCCGAAATAGCCCCTCTCAGAGGGACTCTTGAGGGTAGGGCAGAGGCCCTCTGCCAAATCCTAGGCAAAAAAAAGCCGGGGTAGTGACCCGGCTTCTTCAACATCAACTAGTGGGACCGATTATGCACAACCAAGCCCAAGCTGTACAGGCCCTCAACCCGCCCGCTCCACAAAATGGGAGCCACGAAAACGTGGCGGCAGGTAAATCACGACTTGTTCGCGGAATGGGTCGGAATGATGCGGTTGGCCCCGTATACACCTACACAAGAGTAAATGGTCGCCAGAAGCGACTCTGGATATGCCCATTTTATGTAGCTTGGGCAGACATGCTCGAGCGGTGCTACAGCGAAAAGTTCCAGAGGCGCTATCCAACGTACATCGGATGTTCAGTTCATCCGGATTGGTTGTCTCTGTCCGCTTTCAGTGAGTGGATGTCCGGGCAAGACCATGCTGGCAAGCATCTGGACAAGGACATCTTGCTCGCAGGGAACAAGTTCTATTCCGCTGAAACATGCGCGTTCATTTCTCCGCAGCTTAATAATTTCCATACCAACACAGCCTTGCCCCGTGAAGGATTACCCACTGGGGTTACCAAAGCGCCAGGCGGTCGCTTCTCCGCACGCTGCCGCAATCCATCAACTGGGAAGTACGACCACCTTGGGATGTTTGATAGTGCCGAGTCAGCACACCAGGCATGGCGCGCCCGTAAACACGAACACGCATGCGCCTATGCCGAAATACAAACGGATCCGCGTGTAGCTCGCTCACTCAGAAGGCGGTATCTGGCCCAGGACGTCCTGTTCACTCAAGACACAGCACTCAAGGGGGTCGCGTAATGGCTGGCGACTGGATCAAATTCGAACTCACCACGATGGACAAGCCCGAGGTTTGCCAGATCGCAGACTTGGCAGGTATTGACCCCGATGCAGTAGTCGGCAAGCTGATGCGCGTGTGGGGCTGGTTCGACCAACAGACCGAGAATGGTAACGCTCCGAGCGTTAGTAAAAAGTTACTCGACCGTTTGGTAGGCGTTACCGGCTTCTGCGATTACATGAAGTCAGTGGGCTGGATGGTAGAGGAGGGTGCGCTGATCAGCCTGCCTCACTTCGACCGCCATAACGGCAGGACCGCCAAAAACAGGCTTCTAACGGCAAAGCGCGTAGCAAATCACAAGAACGCTAACGCCAAAGGTAACGCTCCGACCGTTAGCGATGCGTTACCTAAAGAAGATGTAGAGAAGAATAAAGAACCTCTCTCTGCGCGTGAGTCTGTCGACCCTCGCATGCCCAGCGAAATGACCCTGGACTGGCAACCTGATCACAAGCTGTTGAAAACCTACGCACTCCACTCGGGCGTAGCGCTGAACCTGTTCACCGATGAAGCCCGCCGCGCCTTCACTGCCCACTACGAGCCCCGTGGACAGGTGAACACCCAGGCCGAGTGGGTGCAGATGCTGGTTAAGTGGGTGCTCAACGACCGCAACCGCGCCGCTGCCTCGAACGTGAAGCCATTCCCTTCGCGCCAGAGCAGTGAGCCTGACTTCGACAGCACCGAATGGGCTAACAACCTGGTGGTGCGCCCATGAAGCGAGCGAGCCAGGTCATGGCCACCATGACCAACCAGCCCCCAGAGCTGCACGGCGGCCCTGTTGTCGTCTCCCTGGAAACCGCTGAGGTCGTGAACGACCTGTTCCGCCGCTTGCGGGGCATCTTCCCGGCCTGGCGCCAGGCGTGGCCCTCCACCGAGGCCCTGGCCGCTGCCAAGGAGGAGTGGATCAAAGAGTTTGCCGACGAGGGCATCCGCACGCTCGAGCAAATCGAGTTCGGTATCCAGAAGTGCCGCAAGCTCTCGAAGCCTTTCGCGCCGAGTGTGGGCGAGTTCATTGCCATGTGCGTGCCTGGCCCTGAGGACTTCGGCATGCCAGCTCCGGCGGATGCCTGGATGGAGGCCCTGATGGGCACCTACAGCCACGAAGGCGTGAAGATCGCTGCGGTGGCCACCGGCCTATTTGATCTGCGCAGCGCCAAGCAGGACGACAAGGGCCTGCGCCAGCGCTTCGATCATAACTACACCATCGTCCTGCGCCGCGCCCAGGCGGGCCAGCCGCTCGACGGCAAGATCCTCACCGGCATTGGCCACGACAGCCAGAAAAGCGCACTTGAGCTGGCGAACGAGCAGGCCGAGCGCGAGACCCAGGCACGGATCAGCCAGCAAGGCATACCGGCAGACGGCACCAAAGCGCGTGAGCTGCTGATGGCGAAATTCGGCAGGCGGAGGGCTTCGTGATGGCCGTTCGTTTAGCAACACCCCCTGAAACCCGAGCTGCTTTGGAAATGGCTTCCACCATGGCCAAGCACGGCGTCCGGTTCGTCTGCATACCTGTCATGGACGATGCGGACCACGACCAACTGGTTGAGCTTTCGTTAACGCGGCTGGATGCGCTGATCGCCAGGGCCGACGCTGAGGAGGGTGCAGCATGAGTGATTACAGCGAACTGAAGCGGCTGGCTGAGGCTGCAACGCCTGGGCCTTGGTCTACCGTACAGGATGAGTTGTATTGGCATGAAGATGGATACACCAGACACCTAATGGAAACTTTTGATGGTAGCGATCTATGTCATGAAAAAGAGCATTCCGAGAATCTCAAGTTCATCGCCGCCGCCAATCCTGCCGCCATTTTGAAGTTGATAGCCGAGAACGAGCGGCTGAGGGAAAGTCTCCACTGGGCCAGCGCCGAAGTGCATGGCCTGTCGGTCCGGTTAGGAAGAATTAGCGCCGAGCGCGACCAGCTCAGGGCCGAGAACGAAGCCCTGCGCGGCACCATCACCGCTGCTCAGTCCGTTGTAGAGGGCGACCTGGCCGCGACCTACCGTGACCAGGTAAACGGCAGGGATACCACTGACGAACTGTACGAGGACATCGAGAAGCTGCGCGCAGTGCTGGGGGTGGCGTCATGACAGAGATCATCATGCGCAACGCCCAGGACACCAGCCGCCTGCTGGGCATCCTGCACGGTACCAACTTCGACAAGCCCAAGAAGATCGTCATCAAAGACCTGGACCGCAGTGCGGAGCAGAACAAGCTGCTGCACGCCAGGCTCACCGATATCGCCGCCCAGGTAGAGCACGCCGGCAAGAAGTGGGACGTGCTGATCTGGAAGCGCCTGCTCACCGCCGCCTGGCTGCGTGAGACGGGCGAGCGCCCACAGATGATCCCAGCACTCGACGGCCACGGCTTTGACGTTGTGTACGAGCGAACCAGCAAGCTGACCGTGAAGCAGTGCGGCGAGCTGCTGGACTGGATCGAGGCCTTCGGTGGCGAGCACCAGGTGCGCTGGACGGCAAAAGATCATTGGGGAGGGCGGTACTGATGCGTGTTGTCAGCAAGAAGCTCCGCGACAGCGCTCGCGGCCGAGAATGCACCCTTCGCATCTATGGCGTGTGCAACCGCAACCCTGAAACCACCGTCCTCGCCCACGTCCCGTGCGGTCAGAAGGGCATGCGCAAGGTGCCGCTGGCGCTTCCTGCCGAGGTCTCGGTCAGTACGCCGGAAGTGGGCCGGGCTGCTCTGGCAGCGATCCGCCAAAACCGGGGAGGGCGCTGCTCATGAGCCATCAATTCAAGCCTGGTGGTCTGGCGCTGACGCTCAAATCAGTTGGGCCCGTACCTGAAATGGCCTGCGTTGAAATCGGAGAGATTATTCCGTGTGGCAGCCGGATCGACGTAGGCGGGAAAATCTACACGACAAAAATGGAGGTTGTGGAAGTTATTTATCAGGGCGCAAACGTTGGATACAAGCATAGAAATTTGATCCCACTGCGCGGCGACTTCGCCCCCGAGCAGCATAAAGTCCGGGAGATCGAGCCATGCGCGTGATCTCTCAGAAGCTCCGCAACAGCGCTCGCGGCCGAGACTGCACCCTTCGCATCTTCGGCGTGTGCAACTACAACCCTGAAACCACCGTCCTGGCCCACGTCCCTTGCGGGCAGAAGGGCATGGGCATGAAAGGCCCTCACCAGATCGCGTGCTTCGCCTGTAGCGACTGCCACGATGCCTTGGATGGCCGGCGCCGTATCGAAATCGACTGGCAGGACGTGATCCGCGCCGTTGCTGAAACCCAATCCACCTGGTTACGCGAGGGCCTATTGCGGGTCCAGGGCGTGGCCGCCTAATGAGACCCAAAGAGGACCTGCCCTTGATCGACCTTTCATGCTTCAACCTCACAATTCCTGCAGGCGCCACGGTCATCCCGACCAAGGTGCTGAACTCTGGTTACCAAGACCCGTTCTTCATCCGGCAGGGTGATGGGGCGCTGACCTTCATTGCCCCCTCTAACGGCGTGAACATCAAGTCCACCAAGAACAGCACCTACCCACGTTCAGAGCTGCGCGAGACGCTGACCAATGGTGACGACAAGGAAGCCAACTGGAAGATCGCCAGCGCCGAGCTGCACAGCCTGGATGCGGATCTCGCTGTGCAGGAACTGCCCAAGTCGAAGAAGGCAATCATCGGCCAGATCCATGGCGAGACGAACCACCCGCCTTTGAAAATCCAGATCACCGGCGACACCATCTATGCCCAGCTGCGCCGCAAGCTCGACGGTGACGAAGACAAGCCCGCATTGCTTAAGGGCTACACCCTGGGCCAGTTCTTCACCTACCGCTTCGAGCTCAGCCGGGACGGCAAGGCGAAGTTCTTCATCAACGGCAAACAGGTAGTCAACGAAACCCTACCCGCCGACGGCTACCAGTTCGATATGGCGTCGTACAAGAACGACACCTGGTACTTCAAGGCTGGTATCTATAGCCAAGAGAAGGTGGGCGGTGTGGGCACTGGCCGCGCTACGTTCCGTGCGTTGAAGGTTTACCACGGCCCCGCCAAAGTCGCGGAGTTGCCAGCGCCTACGCCGGCCCAGCCGACGACCCCTGGCGAACGCGCATTGGCCGACCTGGCCCTCGCTGTGGCTGAAGTCCTGGCGAAAGTAAGGGCAGGCACGCTGCCAGTGGCCGAAGCCCTGGCCACAATCCAAGCCCTGAAGGTCGAGGCCGACACGAAGTTCGCCAAGAGCAGAGAGCGGAGCGACCTCTACACGCAGATCGTCGAGGTCCGTGAGGCGATCCGTAAGCCTGTCGAGCCCCCGACCCCGGCTGAGCCCGAGGTGCCGGAAGTAACCACGGCGCCTTCCGAGCCAGAACCCACCACACCAGAACCTGCCAACGACGGGGAGGGCATCAAGGCCAAGCTGAGCGAGATGGAAGACCTGCTGGACCAGATCCCCGAAACAACGGCCGAACCCCTGCGCCACCTGATCGACGACGTTCGGAGGCTGGTGGCGTGATCAGTGGCAGCCGGAAACCACAGGGTGCCTCAGCAGCAGTGCTCAGGCCCTTCAAACCACGCGTGCAGCGAGCCAAGCCGGTAGACCGGGAAGGGCTGGAGCAAGCCGCCTTGCTGCGCGAGCTGGCATTGCGGTTTCCGGCTGCCGCCGAGTTGATCTTCCACGTGCCCAATGGCGGCCACCGTGTAAAAGCCGTGGCCGCCAAGCTCAAAGCCCAGGGCGTAAAGGCCGGAATACCGGACTTGGTCCTACCTATGGCCCGTGGTGGTTACTTCGGGCTTTACATCGAATTTAAAGCCAAGCCGCCGTTTGACGCGGAGGTTTCGGTCAACCAGCAGGCCAGCATCAACAAGCTGAACGCGCAGGGCTACTTGGCGGTGGTATGCCGGGGGCATATCGACGCGCTCGAAACGATCCGGAGCTACCTGCTGCTGCCCCCGACGAGAGCGATAGGAGGGCCATGGCATGAGTCGCACCCTAGCCGTTAACTTTTCCGACGCCGAGATCCGGAGGCAGGCTGTCGACAGGTCCGTGGCATCCCTTCGTGATCCTCGGCACCCGGGCCTGTATTTCCGCTACACGCAGGGCCGCGGTCGTGGATCTTGGTACCTGGTCGTGAACCGTAGTTGGCGGCGCATAGCGGGTTACCCTGACCTCAAGACCGGCGCCGTGCTGTCGGTGCTGCCTGAGCTGCGACAGCGCATCGTGCTCAAGCCCAACGCGAGCGTGGCGGTTGAGGCCTGGGGCACGGTGGGGGATCTGCTGGACTGGTTTGCCGAGCGTATGGCGCGGGACCGCTCGCTGTCGGCCAAGCGCAAGGCCGGGGCTAAGTCGGCGATCGCCTGCCACCTCAAACCTCGCCTGGTGGAACTTCCCCTACGGGACGTGAGCGCCCAAAGCCTGGACAAGCTGCTGATGTGGCCCGCCCAGGAGGCGCTGTCCCTTTCGTACGTGCAGCAACTGTACCGCCTGCTGTCCATGGCGTTCCGCCAGGCCCATAAGCTGGACCTGATTCGCAGCAACCCCATGTCCGGAATGAAATTCGCCGACTTCACCCAGGCCCGCGTGATGCCCAAGAGCGCCCGGTTACGCGGTGGCCAACTGACCGACCTGATGCCGCTGCTGGCCGGCCTGTTCGGTAACGACCCGGCACCCGCGATGCTGGCGCTGATGATGCTCTGCCACGGCACCCGCGTAGGGGAGACCCGCCAGGCGCGCTGGCCCGACATGGCGCTGGCCGAGGGTGAGTGGTTCATCCCCGCCGAGCACACCAAGACCCGGACCGAGCACCGGCTACCACTGACGGAGCAGGTCCAGGCACTGCTGCGCCGATATCGCACTGCTCAGCTCGCTGAAGGCTATGACGGCATCTACCTGTTCCCCAATCGCCGTGGTCAGGCCCTGAGCGAGAGCCAGGCTAGCGCCGTGTTCGTCCGCCTAGGCCAGGGCCAGTGGACTAGCCACGACCTGCGCAAGGTTGCCCGTACCGCCTGGACGGACCTGGGCATCGATGGGCACATCGGCGAGATGCTGCTTAACCACTCGTTGGGCAAGATCGCCAGCACCTACATCAACACCCAGGCCACGGTGCAGCGGCGCATCGCGTTGGAGAAGTGGCATGGCTGGTTAGATGAGCGTGGCTTTGCACCTGTTCACGGGTGGACGGGTGTTAGATCCGAAGATTCGCAAAACCCTGCGCAAGCCACGAACGGCGCGGGCTGCGAGGCACATTCCAACATTGTTAATGGCGAGGTTTCAAAAGCATGAAAAAGCAGCATGGCCCCGCCTTTCGACGCGCTCGCACCTCGCTCTTCGAGTGCAGTTGCTGCCGCGGTACCGGGCTTGTCGCCGGTGTGTTCCACCAGATGGACTGCACCAACTGCAATGCAACAGGCTGGCTTTCCGCCGATACCGGCCAACCGCTCCCGCCGGCCGAGATCGTGCTCGAGCTGAACCGAAGGCTGCGCGATGCATTGGCCGAGATCGCCAGGGCTAATCACCCTATGGGCGGAGCTCACCAGCAGTACGAACAGAACAACCGCCGCGGCGCCGGCGGCACGAACTACACCGGGGATTGAGGGAGAGCACAATGATTTACTCCAGCGTTTTGAGCGCGGTTGTATCCGCACTGGCCGCCGAGGCCATCGACAACACCAGCAAGCAGGCCTGGCAGAAGCTGTACCAGCCTGGCCATGACGATGGCCACGACCTGGCCACGCTATCCCGATCGGTTGAGTCAGGCTCGCTGACGCGCATGGATGCCGACTGTTGGGTATTTGCGCGGCTGCATAGCCAGCTCAAGCCCAGGCACTGGGATGCCCTTGTTGCCAAGTACAGCACCCACCGAGTCAGGAAGGTGCAGTCCATTGGGCGCTTGCACCCGCTGATTGCCTCCCATGCGCCAAGGCTATTTGTGGTCAGCGCGGTCACAGCCTGGGCCGTACCGAAGCTGAAGGGTGCCGATGGTAAGCGGTCCTCCGACATGATCGTGCTGCCAGCCGAGTTCTATGACGTGAACCGTTGGGACCGTGAGGCACGTCCTGAGCGCACTCGACGCCGTTGGAAGAAGGGGGTCGAGGACGCCTTGAATACCATGGTGAGCGAGGCACTGGCCGAAGCGGGAAAGTTCTTGGAGTATGAAGGGCTAACGTTACAAATGGCCGCTTGACATCACGTGGCCGGATGGCCGATTATTTACCCATCCTGTCATTCTTGCGTGTGTAGAGGACTGACCACATAGAGCCCGGCCATTGAGCTGGGCTTTTTCGTTTTGATGTGCCGAACGTTCCTTTGGTAGCCTCACGGTTTAAATGAGCCTAGGGATCAAGGAAATGATTATCCGCCTGCTGTTGCTGAGCCTAGTTCTGCTACCTACGTACGCCGACGCGGCCAAGAAGGCTGAAGACTTCGAATACCTGCTACCGGAAGACTTCGACGATGCGAGCCCCGCCAAGCAGCCAGCGGCTCAACCTGGCTTAGACCTCACGCCAAAGAAGCTTCAAGCAGGATTGCAGAAATACACTCAAGAGGAAGAGGGTTGCCGATCTACCCGACTGGGCAATCCTAACGCAATGAAAGAGGGTGCAGTCGTTCATCAAGAGCTGGAGCGTGACGGGGCCAAGATTGATGTGTTTCTCGATGTAGGTAATACCGGAAAGGTCTCAAACGCTAGGTTTGTTGCTGCGGCCAAGGATCAAGCGCATTTGACTGCCATGCTTTGCGCGACTTATGCCACGATGAGAACCATTCAACCAAAGTTGGAAACACCAAAGGCTGCTCATAGCAATGCTGTTCACCTCTGGGAACAGGCACAGCAAAAGCCCTTTATCAAAGCTTTCTACTTCAACCAGCTTAAAGCACAGATGACACCGTTTGAGATGAACGTTTTCTAACGCTTTTTGCAGCCCATAGCCTGGCCATTGAGTCGGGCTTTTTCGTTTCTGGAGCAAGCGATGGACCCAACTGACCTTGGCCCAGGCACCGCTACCTGGCTAGGCGGCACTGGGACCGTACTGCTTGGCGCCTTCCTGTGGCTAAGGAAGTTTCTGGCCAAGGATGCAACCGAGCGTGCCATGGACAACGCCGATATCGGTACTGTCCGCCGCTTGAATGAATTGCTCGACTCAGAACGGACAGCACGGTTGGCGTCTGATGCCCGCGCTGATCAGTTTGCAAAAGAGCGAAACGAACTTGCCGCCGCAGTAGGCCGGATGGAGGGCAAGATTGAGGCCCTTACCGGCCAGGTCGCACAACTCACAGAAAAGGTGACCAGCCAGAGTGCGGAGCTTTCCCGCCTGCGGTCCCAACTCGGGGGAGCAGCCTGATGGAACGGTGCGCAATGGAATTTATTGCCCGGCGCTGGTGGCGTCGATTTGAAATCTGGGTGATTGCCACGCTTCTGGTGGCGGGTGGGGCTGTGCTTGGCTTCCAGGCTGCCCAATGGTCGCTAGCCAGCTGGTACACCCAGCAGGTGGCAGATGTTCGCCGCGGCTACGACGAGGCAACTACCCAGCGCGATATGCGGCTCAACAAGCTGGCCAAGAGCGCGACAGAGGCGGCAGGCAAGGTAGAAGCCGCAGCTGGGGCAGCATCCAAGGCGGCTGATACAGCTAGCAAGGCGGCAGATAAGGCCGGCGAGGTACTGGAGAGAGCCAGCCAGTAGCCCAGAGGTGACGTATGAACAAAAAACAAATCGCCATGGCCACGCAGCTATTCCATGAGCGTGATCGTATTCAATCCTTGGTGGATCTCGTTGCGTCTGGAAAGGGTATTGGGGTCACTATCTCCTCTACCTATCAGTCCGAAGAGGTTGTAAAGATTGTGCTTGAGCCCTTGCGCATGCACTTCCAGTCTCAGCTCAATCGCATCAATGCCGACCTGAAGCAGCTTGGCTGGTCAGGCGCTTAACCGCGCCACAAAACGAGATACGCCCATTTCGTGGTGCGCAAAGGAGATAGGTATGGACAATCAACACAAGAAAATCACTGGCTATCGCGATCTGAGCCAGTCCGAAATCGACGGCATGAACTCGATCAAGGCGCTGGAGGCCGATGCGGGTGAGCTGTTCAAGCAGGTTGGCCAGATCGAGGGCGTCGACCAGCGGCTCCTTGCGTTGGCCAAGACCAACCTACAGCAGGGCTTCATGTGGTTTGTTCGCTCAATCGCGAAGCCCGCTGATCCATTCCAGTGATGGCTTGCGCTGGCTGCGCTGCTCGCCGAGCCAGCATGACAAAAGCCGCCCGCCTGGCTTACCGCAAGGCCAAGGGCCTGATCACTACCCACCTGCCACTACCGCCTTCGGATCAAGCCAATGCCGCCGAGAACTCTCAAGCCTTGCGCTGCCCAAGGGTGTCGGGCATTGACCCGAAACCCTAAGTACTGCGACGAACATACGCACCTTGCCAAGGCCTGGGGCACCCGCGTTGGATCGGGTCGAGGCGGGCGTCCATGGCGCCGGATTCGAGATGAGGTCTTGGAGCGAGACAAATACACCTGCCAGACATGCATGCGTGTTACCTCAGAGCTTGAGATTGACCATATCGTCGGCAAAGCACAGGGCGGTAGCGACCATCCTTCCAATTTGCAGAGCCTTTGCGTCGACTGCCACAAGGCAAAGACCGCACGCGAGTCAGCGTCCGGTCGAGGATGACGGAGCAACCCTGCCGGTGGCGACGAATGGTTGGCGCAGGCCGGGACCTGGTCGGGAAATGCACGGATTTAGTGCGATTTCGTCGAAAATGACCGTTCGTCGGGTCTGCACCGACCTGGTGCAGGGGGGAGGGGCAAAAGTTGGGGGTTTTTGGCCTCGGACACCGCCCGCCCGTCGTTTTTTTACACCCGCGAAATATAAAGTTTAAACGGAGCTCCCATGGCAGGTGTGAAGGGGCGGTCTGGCCGTACCCCGAAGCCCACCGCCAAGAAGGAATTGGCCGGTAATCCTGGTAAGCGGAAGCTCAATAAGGCCGAGCCTTCGTTTTCTACTGTCACGAACATCGACCCGCCGGATTGGCTAGGCGAGCGCGCAGTCATGATGTGGAAAATGCTGGTGCCAGAGCTGCTGCGCGAGCACGTCATAGCGCTGACCGACATGCATAACGTCGAGGCTTTTTGCACTGCATATGACAACTGGCGGATGGCCCAGGAATCCGTTCAGCAACACGGCATCGTGGTTGCAGGAGCATCAGGCGGGCCGGTTAAAAACCCTGCCCTGACCGCTGCCAATGAAGCCATGCGCCAGATGGTTACCTTCGGCTCCATGCTGGGCCTGGACCCGGCTAGCCGAACGCGGATCATCGGCGGCAACAAACAAAAATCCACCAACGAATTTGCAGCCCTGTTGAGTACCTGATGGCCCGGACCAAGTACACCAATGTCGATAAGGCAATGGTGTGGGCAAGGTCCGTTCTCAAAGGCAAGTTTCCCGCGTGTCGCTATATTCATCAGGCAATCGAGCGGCATTTCGACGATGTGGCCGAGAGCCGATCCAAGAGCTACCCCTACAAGTTCGACCCGGCCAAGGCCGAGAAGAAATTGCGGCTGATGCAGCTGTTGCCGCACACGAAGGGTGAGTGGGCCTTTAAGCGTCAGTTGATCACGCTCGAACCCTGGCAGCTGTTTGGCTTGGCCTGCACCTTCGGATGGGTGCGCAAGAAGGGCGGGTACCGGCGCTTCCGTGAAAGTTACTGGGAGGTTCCCCGCAAAAACGGCAAGTCGGTGATCGCCGCCGGTGTGGGCATCAGTATGTTGACCGCCGACAACGAGTTCGGCGCCGAGGTGTATTCCGGTGCTACTACCGAGAAGCAGGCGTGGGAAGTATTCCGGCCGGCGCGCCTGATGGTCAGCCGCTCGCCAATGCTTATTGAGGCGGCCGGTATTGAGGTCAACGCCTCAAACCTGAACATTCCATCCAATGGCAGCCGCTTCGAGCCCCTGATTGGCAACCCGGGTGACGGCGCTTCGCCGTCCTGCGCGATCATCGACGAATTCCACGAACACGATAGCGCGGCCCAATACGACACCATGCTCACCGGTATGGGCGCCAGGCGGCAGCCGCTGATGTTCATCATCACCACCGCCGGGGCCAACATCGAGGGGCCGTGCTACGACAAACGTCGTCAGTCATTGGAAATGCTCGAAGGCACGGTGCCGGATGATGAGCTTTTCGCTTGGATATGGACCCTAGATGAAGGCGACGATTGGACCGATCCGAAAAACCTGGCCAAGGCAAACCCCTGCATGGGGGTATCGGTGTTTCAAGAATACCTAGAAAGCCAGCTGGCGAGGGCTCTGCGCTCCGCCCGCTTCACCAACACCTTCAAGACCAAGCACTTGAACTTGTGGGTGAGTGCGAAGGCTGGCTTCTACAACATGGAAAGCTGGAAAGCATGCGAGGACCGAAGCCTAACCCTTGAGCAATTTGAAGGGCAGGAATGTATTGCTGCGTTCGACTTGGCCAGAAAGCTTGATATGAACTCGCGGGCCAGGTTGTTCTGGCGCGAGATCGATGGGCGGATCCACTATTACAGCGTCGCCCCTGCATTCTGGGTACCAGAGGACACCGTACACAACCCTGATAATCAGCGTATGTCTGAGCGCTTCCAGGCATGGGTGAACAGCGGTCACTTGTCGACCACCGACGGCGCCGAAGTGGATTACCGCGAGATCCTCGAGGATACGAAGGAGGCCAATAAGCTGGCCCCTATACTCGAAAGCCCCATCGACCCTCACGGCGCAACAGGCTTGAGCCATAGCCTGGATGATGAGGGCTTTAACCCGATCACCATCACTCAGAACTACACGAACATGTCCGACGGCATGAAGGAATTGGAAGCGGCTATTGAGTCAGGCCGGTTTCACCATGACGGCAATCCAATAATGACGTGGTGCATCGGCAACGTGATAGGCAAGCACCTGCCCGGCAATGACGACGTAGTGCGCCCCATCAAGCAGGGCGAGGACAACAAGATAGACGGCGCCGTAGCGCTGATCATGGCAGTCGGTAGGGCGATGACGAAAGTCGCGATCGGCGACGGCGGTGTGGACCGACTCATGGATTCAATCCGGGACCCAATATTCGAATGAACACAGCGTCGATTATCTACTTGCTGATTGCAGTGCTGGGCTTCGCCTTCGCTGTGGCGGGCGTTTACATCCTGCTCGGCATCGGCTGGGCACTACTTGCCGCTGCATCATCGTGCTTCGTTGCTGCGGCCTTCATTCGTAGGGGACTGACCAGTGGCTAAGTCTCTGCGATCTGTTTTAAGCAGTGCCGTGACGGCGCCACGATCCTCGATCATCGACTGGGTGGGGCGATCAATCTCTGGCGGAGCTTCGGGGATCTGGGCGCAGACAGTTGGGAGCACGTCCGCCAATGGCAAGACGGTGACCATCAACAAGGCCATGCGACTTGCCGCCTGCTGGTCCTGCGTGCGCCTGATTTCCGAGACGATTGCCACGCTGCCACTAGGCCTTTATCGCCGAATGCCGGATGGCGGTCGAGAAGTAGCCGGCGACAACGACCTACACTGGATACTCAACACCAATCCCAACAGCCGTATGACGGCGGTACAGTTTTGGGAAGCCGTGGTTGCCTCAATGTTGCTGCGAGGTAACGCCTTCGTCGAGATCATCCGCATCAGTGGCCGAATTGTGGCGCTTGAATTCTTGCTCCCCAACCGCGTAGAGCTGGACGTAGCCGATAACGGCGAGCTCCTTTACCGGTACCGGGAAAAGAATGGCCAACCACGGGATATTGCCGGACGCGACATGATGCACATACCAGCGTTCTCTCTGGATGGGCAGGTCGGGCTGTCACCCATTGCTTATGGTGCCGATGTTTTTGGCGCGGCGATGTCGGCTGAGGACGTGGCCAGCTCCACCTTCAAGAACGGCATGCACCAGACCGTAGCCTTTGAGGTGGATCAGTTGCTGAACAAGCAACAACGCGATGACTTCCGAGATTACGTCCAGCGTATCAGTGGTGCGATGAACGCCGGCAAGTCGCCCGTTCTGGAAAAGGGCGTCAGTGCCAAAGTGATTGGTATCAACCCCGTCGATGCTCAGCTACTGGAATCCCGGGAATACAGCGCCGAGGAAATCTGCAGGTTCTACATGGTAGACCCGACCCTGGTCGGTTACAGCGACAAAGCTTCGAACTGGGGTACCGGACTGGAGCAGAAGCTGCTGCGGTTTTTGACCTTTACGCTGCGCAGCTACATGCGTCGCATAGAGGAAGCGATCAGTCGAAAATTACTGACGCCTGCGCAGCGCCGGCAGATATACCCGGAGTTCTCCATTGAAGGACTGATGCGCGCTGATAGCGCTGCACGCGCCACGCTGTACTCCCAGATGGTGCAGAACGGTATCTACACGCGCGACGAATGCCGGATGAAGGAGAACCTCCCGAGGATGGGTGGTAACGCCTCGGTGCTCACCGTGCAAACCAACCTTTCCCCAATCGACCAACTCGGACGGGGGGACGACGGGCAAGCCGCAAGGGCTGCTCTGCAGAACTGGCTCGATCAGCCGGCAAACTCGAAGGACTAAATCATGCAACCAAAATCCAAGGCTGGCAGTTTCAACTGCGAGCTGAGCCCGCGTGCGCTCGACAGATGGAATCCGGCCATCAAGGCAGCGGTGGAGTCGAGTAACGACACCATCACCATCTACGGAGTGATCGGCCAGGACTGGTATGGAGAAGGTGTGACCGTCTCGCGTATCGACGCTGCCCTACGGGCCATCGGCGACAAGCCAGTAGACGTCTACATCAACTCGCCAGGTGGCGACATGTTCGAAGGGCTCGCCATCTACAACCGTCTACGCGAGCACAGCCAAGCGGTGACGACCAAGGTGCTTGGCTTGGCTGCCTCCGCTGCCTCAGTCATCTACATGGCGGGCGCCAAGCGAGAGGTCGCTAGCAGCGCCTTTCTAATGATTCACAACTGCTGGACCCTCGCCGTAGGTAACCGCCATGACCTGCGCAATACAGCGGACACCATGGAAGAGTTCGATGCAGCGATGGCCGACCTCTATGCGGAGGGCAGCGGTCAGGCAGTCGCCGATATCACCGAGATGCTAGACGACGAGACCTTCATCCGCGGTAAGCGGGCAGTAGAGCTCGGTTTCGCAACCGGCCTGCTGTCCTCGGACGAGATCACCGAGCGCGAAGACGAGCAAACGCAGCAGAGCAACGCGCTCAAGGCCATGGATGTAGCCTTGGCCAAAGCAGGAATGGCCCGCAGCGAGCGGCGCGAGCTCTTCGCCAATTTCAAGTCCAGCACGCCGCGCGCTGCTGGCGGAGGTACGCAACCTGCTACCTCGTCCGATAAGCCGCGCGCTGTCGAGTTCAACCTTGCACCCCTACCCAAACTCTCCTTCTCCATTCCTGCATGAGGCTTCACTCCATGATGAAATTTCGTTTGTCCCCGGCATTTTTGATGGCAGTGTTGGCCATCACTGCCATGATCCCGCTGACGTTTGGCGTTACGCCTCAGGCCATCATTGGCTCGGTCTGCTTGGTTGCTCTCTCGACCATGCTGGTGAAACGCGGGAACTCCAGCTACACCTCCTGGAATGCGCAGATGGGCAAGATCGGTGAAGAGGACATCGAGGCCCAGTACAAGCAGACTCAAGCGAACCTCAAGGATATTGGCGATCAACTCAAGGCGCATGCCGAGCAGGCGCAGAAGAACGTTGATCGCCATGAGGGTCTCAGCAAAGAAACGTCGGCTAAGGTTGACGAACTGCTGATGAAACAGGGTGAGCTGCAGGCTCGCGTGCTGGAAGCAGAGCAAAAGCTGGTAAATGCCAACCGCGACACGCAGCGGGATGAGGCGCCAAAGTCCGCCGGCGAGCTATTTATCGCCAGCGAGCAGATGGAAGGCGTCAACTCTTCGTTCCGTGGCTCTCGTCGCGTCTCAGTGCCGCGCGCCGCGATCACTACCACATCCGCCGGCGGCCTGGCTGCTACAGAGCGCTTGGACACTGTTGCACTGCCGGGTATGCGTCGGGCGACGATTCGTGATCTCGTCGCACCCGGTCAAACCGAGGCGGGTTCGCTCGAGTACGTCCGGGAGACCGGCTTCACCAACAACGCCGCAATCGTCGCAGAAGGGGGTGCCAAGCCTTATTCCGAAATCACGACTGCCCTGGTCACGGCGTCGGTCCGCACCATCGCCCACCTGTTCAAGGCGTCTCGTCAAATTTTGGACGACGCAAAAGCGCTGCAAAGCTACATCGACGCTCGGGCGCGCTATGGTCTGCTGCTGACGGAAGAGTCCCAGCTGCTCTACGGCAGCGGTGCAGGTGCAAACCTGCAAGGACTGGTCCCGGTTGCAAACCAGTATGTGTCCCCAGCTGGTTGGACTGTCACCGGCGAACAGCGCATCGATCGCCTTCGCTTGGCCCTCCTGCAAGCCGAGCTTGCTGAGTTCCCTTCTGACGGCATCGTGCTCAACCCAACTGATTGGGCACTGATCGAGTTGATTAAAGACAGCCAAGGCCGCTATCTGATCGGCCAGCCCCAGGAAGGCACCGCTGCTCGTTTGTGGAACCGCCCTGTCGTGGCAACCCAAGCCATGAAGCAAAACGACTTTCTGGTTGGCGCCTTCAAGCTGGGTGCGCAGATCTTCGACCGAATGGAAGTTGAAGTTCTGATCTCCACCGAGAACGACAAAGATTTCGAGAACAACATGGTCACCCTGCGCGCTGAAGAGCGACTGGCGTTCGCCATTTATCGCACCGAAGCTTTCGTAACCGGCAAGCTCGCCGCCGTCGCTGCGTAATTCCCTAAAACCTTTGAAGTGGGCGGGGCTGCCGTCCATTGAGGTGAGAAATGTCAGATAAGTTGATCAAGCCGCTGCGGGCCTACGAGGACCGTGGCGTGATTCGTGACGTCGATAACGAGCCCTATGCCGCCCCGGTATGGCTCGCAAAGGAGTTGGAACAGCTCAACTTGTGCGTGATCGTGGGTGACCTGGATGTTCCCGCAGTGAACCATGCTGACGGCCCTAATACGACTTCTGCGCTGAAGATCGTAAAGAAGGGACAGCGATGGATCATCGCCGACGCCCATGGCGTGCAAGTCGGTGACTTCATTGGCAAGCGAGAAGAAGCTGAAACCGAGCTCGCCAGCCTGCTGCAGACCGTTAACTTGGATGTTGTTGAGTCGCACCCGCCAGTGGCTCTCACTTCTGCTACAGAGCCATCGGTAGCGGAAGTTAATCTGCCTCCGGTGACTGAATCGGCCCAGCAGATTCAGGAGTAAGCGATGTCCGTGATCAGTATCGAAACGGCCATCGAGCACTTGCGCGCCGAGGATGATGATCGCGTATTCATCGAGGGCTTGCTGGATGCAGCGGAGGGTGCTGCTTGCGATTACATGGCACGGCGCTTGTATGCTGATGCTTCCGCCATGTCCGTAGGTCGAGCAGATGCTGTGGCTTTGCGGTCACAGGCCAGAATTCGATATGACGCGGCAATGGCAGCCGCCGGGCTCATCTGTGCCGAAGATGATCGTTTATCTGCGGTTGAAGTTGCTAAATACGATCTGAGGCTTGCAATCGCCCAGTCTGAAGCAATGTCCCTGGGCGTAGAACTAAACCCTACCATTCAGGCGGCATGTCTATTGATCTTGGGTCACCTGTATAGCAACCGTGAGGACGTGGTGGCTGCTGCTGGATCAAGGGCCACACTCTCGCTACCGCAGGGTTCGAGGTATTTGCTTGCACCCTACCGGGCGCAGATGGGGGTTTGATGGCTATTTCTGAGCCTGGGGCCGGTGACCTGAACCGGCGCGTTATCCTTCGCCGTCGCTCCGATCTTCCCGCGGATGACGGTGGACTTGCCTCTCAGTTCAGCGATGAACGCAAGCGCTGGGCCCGCATCGAACCTGTTGGCACGGCCATCTACAGCGGTAGCGTCCAGGCCGATGACAAGATCACCCACCGCATTACCCTGCGTTACCTGGGGCTGGTGCCTGTCGATTTTGAAGTGGTGCACGGCGCCGTAGTGTACCGGGTCAAGCGGGCAACCGACCTGAACGGCTCGCACCGCTTCACCCTGCTTGAGGTTGAAGAACTGGGCCTGGTACAGGCCGGGGGAGGACTCTATGGCTAGACCTGCTGCTTACCTGCACTTCGGTGACTTCGACAGCTACGGCAAGCTGGACTTTGACAAAAAGGAAATCCGCAAGGCGATGCGCCGGGCGGGGGCGCTGGTGCGCGGCGAGGGCCGCAAACTGGTGAGCAAGCGCGGGGCCTCCGAAAAAGGCCAGTACCCAGGCATGCGCACGGGCCGCTTGCGCCGCTCCATTACCTACCGGGTGAGCAGGGCCGGGTTTTTGGTGAAGATCGAGCCGAAGAAAACCGCCGACATGAAAGCGTTCTACCCGGCGTTTCTCTGGTACGGCGTGCGACGTGGTGCCAAGCGGGGCAAGTCACACCATAAGCAGGCTGATACCGGTGCCTGGCGGATCGAGCCTCGCAACAACTACATGGTCGACGCGCTCAATAACCACGCCGACGACGTTCGCTCCATCCTGCGCCGGGCTTTTGCTGACGCGCTGAGCTGACTTTCGAGGCACCCATGAAAATCACCCCTGTGGTGCTGCAATTGCGGCAGCGCTGCCCTGTGTTCGCTGGCCGGGTGGCAGGCGGCATCGACTTCGATGCGGTCAAGGCCAGCCAGCAAGTGGACCGTCCTGGCGCATTCGTGATTGCCACGGCCGACGATGCCCGCGAGAACGACTTGGAAAATGGCATCCGCCAGGAGATCACCGACGCTTTCGACGTGGTGGTCATCCTGGATAGCAAGGATCAGCGCGGGCAGCTGGCAGTAGATGTGTTGCACGACATCAGAGCCCAGCTATGGAGCGCACTAGTGGGCTGGACCCCCGGCCCTGAGTACGACCCCATCACCTACGACGGTGGTGACCTAGTACAAATCGACCGTGCACTAGTGATCTACCGGTACTCGTTCCTCACCGCCTTCCAGCTGGGCCGCAACGCCGAAACCGATCCTGCTGAAACCTGGCACGAACTGGAGCTCGACGGCCTGCCCAGGCTTGAGGGCTTCGATATCAATGTGGACTGCATCGACCCGGCGGACCGCAACCTGAAGTACCCAGGCCCGGACGGGCGCATTGAAATTCAATTCCAAGAGGATCTGCCATGAACCGCATTACCGTGGTGCCGGCCAAGGGCCGCGCGGTGCCGGACCCGGAAACCGGGGAGCTGTTGCTGCCGGAGGGCCGCGACGTGCCGGACGATATCTACTGGCGCCGCCGTCTGGAAGACGGTGACGTTGTGAACCCAGCCCCGACCGCGAAAGAGGCCTCGACCAAATGAGCGTAGGATTCCAACAGATTCCGCAGGACGTGCGCGTTCCGCTGTTCTATGCGGAAATGGACAACTCCATGGCCAACAGCGCGAACAGCGCGCTACGCCGCCTGATCGTCGCCCAGGTCAACGATACTGCTGTCGCCGATGAACTCGGCAAGCTCACGCTGATCGCCAGCCTGGCCCAGGCCAAAACCATCGGCGGCCAGGGTTCAATGCTGGCCGCCATGTACGATACCTGGCGTCAGAACGATCCGGTGGGTGAAATCTGGTGCCTGCCGGTGAAGAACACCACCGGTGCTATGGCGACAGGCAAAGTCACGTTCACCGGTACCGCGACCGAGGCGGGGCTTATCAATCTGTACGTCGGTGGCGTTCGTATTCAGGCGGCCATTGCCTCTGGGAATGCCGCTGCAGCGGCTGCTTCGTCGCTGGCCACCAAGATCAATGCTAGCGCTGACCTTCCGGTGACCGCAATAGCGGCGGCTGGCGTGGTGACATTGACCACCAAGTGGACGGGCGACTCAGGCAACGATATCAGTCTGGTACTGAACCGCCTGGGCAAGAGCAACGGGGAGGCCACACCGGCAGGGCTCAACATTGCGATCACTGCAATGTCCGGCGGCGCTGGGACCCCTGACGCGGTCGCAGCGCTGGCCGCCTTGGGCGATGCGCCGTTCGAGTTCATCTGCGTGCCATGGGCCGACACCACTACCTTAGAGGCCTGGAAGGTGGCAATGAGCGATGCCAGCGGGCGCTGGTCCTGGGCTAAGCAGCTTTATGGCCATGTGTTTGGCGCCTTGCGCGGGACTCTGGGCACGTTGGTCGCGGCGGGGCAGGCACGTAATGACCAGCATGTGACCCTGTTCGGCTTCGAGGCGGGTGTACCTCAGCCCGCTTGGCGGGTAGCTGCGGCCGCGACTGCGCGCCAGGCTGTATTTATTTCAGCCGATGCCAGCAGGCCGACCCAGACCGGGGCGCTGGTAGGCATCGACCCGGCGCCGGAAGGTAGCCGCTTCACGCTGACGGAGTTCCAGTCGCTGCTGCAGTACGGCATCGCCACCCTGTACTTCGAAGGTGGATACATGCGCATTCAGCGGGCGATCACCACCTACCAGAAGAACGCCTATGGCCAGGCCGATGATTCGTACCTGGACAGCGAGACGATGCACCAGAGCGCGTACATCGTGCGCCGCCTCAAGAGCATCATCACCAGCAAGTACGGACGCCATAAGCTGGCCAACGACGGCACCCAGTTCGGTGATGGGCAGCCGATCGTCACACCCAACGTGGTGCGCAGCGAGTTGATCAGCGAGTACAGCAACCTGGAACGCGATGGGCATGTCGAGAACTCCGCGCTGTTCGCCCAGTACCTGATCGTCGAGCGCGACAGCAAGAACCCTGCGCGGGTGAACGTGCTGTATCCGCCGGACTACGTGAACGGCCTGCGCATCTTCGCGCTGCTCAATCAGTTCAGGCTGCAATACACCGCCGACGCGGCGTAACGTTGTCCCATTACCCAGGCCCGCCGCGTGCGGGCTTTTTTGTTTGGAGGCCCAGCCATGGGGCAGAAAGTTGCAGGTACCTGCTACGTCAAGGTGGACGGTACACAGTTGACCCTGAAGGGGGGCGTTGAAGCCTCGCTGACGGATAAGACCCGGGAGACGGTGGTGCCTGGGTTTTTCAAGGAAGAGGACAAGGCACCCTGGGTGAAGCTCACGGCGGTACACACGCCTAACTTTCCGCTCAAGGCCCTGACCGAGGGCACCAACATGACCATCACTGCCGAGTTCAAGAACGGCAAGGTCTATACGCTTTCCGGCGCCTACCTGGTGGACCAGTCCAGCAGCAACGGCGAGGAAGGCACCATCGAGCTGCAATTCGAAGGCATCAAGGGGGTATGGTCGTGAGTGATACCGTCAAGCTCAATAGCCCGATCAAGGCTCATGGCGAGGAAGTGACCGAGCTCACGCTGCGCAGGCCAACGGCAAAAGACGCCCGGGGCATTAAGGCGCTGCCATACAAGATCGATCAGGACCAAGCAGTGAGCCTGGACCTGGACGTGGCAGCCAAGTACATCTCGGTCTGCGCAGACATCCCGCCGTCGTCCGTTGACCAACTGGATCTGGCGGACCTCAACACCCTGGCGTGGCAGGTGGCAGGTTTTTTCATGACGCCTGCGTCGAAGACCTCGGCAGCCTGATCACGCTGGCCTACGACTTGGCCTACTTCTGGAAGGTTGACCCCGAACAGATGCTGGTCAGGCCGCTCGACACCCTTGTCGAGTCGCTGGCGCACGCGCAACGCATCAACAGGACCCAGCAGGCAGACTGATGGCTGATAATTTCCAGCTCAAGGCGCTCATCACCGGCGTCGACAAGCTCTCGCCTACCCTGGCGGGCATCCGAAAGAACGTTGCCGGCTTTCGCAAGAACCTGCAAAGCACGGGCTTGGGGAGCATCGGGTTCAAGGATGTGCTGGCAGGTGGTGCTTTGGCAACACCCTTTGTTGCCGGGACCCGCGCAGCGATCCAATTTGAATCCGCCATGGCCGATGTGCGCAAGGTGGTCAACTTCGACAACCCTGGCCAGTTTAAGGAAATGGGCGATGACATTGCCAAAATGTCAGAACGCCTACCGATGGCGGCCAACGATATCGCCAAGATCGTTGCCGCGGGTGGTCAGTCCGGTATTGCCCGAGGCGAGCTGCTGGGGTTTGCCCAGGACGCCGTAAAAATGGGTATCGCTTTCGACCAGACTGCCGAGCAGAGCGGCGAAATGATGGCCAAGTGGCGAACATCGTTCAAGATGACGCAAAAGGAAGTAGTGGGCCTAGCCGACCGCATTAACTACCTGGGCAACACGGGACCGGCGAACGCCAAACAGATCTCCGACATCGTGACTCGCTTAGGTCCGCTCGGTGAGGTCGCTGGCGTGGCCTCTGGGCAGATCGCCGCGTTGGGCGCGACCATGGCGGGCGTCGGCGTCGAGCAGGAAGTGGCGGCCACGGGCATCAAGAACTTCATGCTGTCCATGACTAAAGGAAGTGCGGCCACGAAGAGCCAGGCTAATGCTTTCAAAGCATTGCGTTTGGATGCTAAGGCGGTAGCTGCGGGCATGCAAAAAGACGCTCAGGGCACCATGTTGGGCGTGTTGAAACGCATAGCAGCAGTGGATGCGATCAAGCGGCCGGCACTACTGACCGAGCTGTTTGGTACCGAGTCGGTTGCCGCGATAGCGCCGTTGTTGACCAACCTCGGCTTGCTGGAAAGCAACCTGAAAAAGACGGGTGACGCTACGCAGTATGCAGGCTCCATGGAGGCTGAGTATGCGTCCCGCGCAGCCACCACCGAAAACAACCTTACCTTAATGCGTAATGCCGTCGCTCGAGCGGGAATGGCGCTCGGCAACGCCTTCTTGCCGGTTGTGAATTCGGTGGTAAACGCCATGCGTCCGCTGATCAGCAACGTCGGCGATTTCATTCGTGACAATCCTGGGTTGATCCGAGGTATTGCCGCCGCCGGCCTAGCCTTCACGGTGCTGCGGGTAGGCATCGTGGGCGCCGTGGTCGCTACAAAATTGCTGAGCCTGGCGCTGGGTATGACGCCTTTCGGCATGATCGCGCTAGCCATCGCTGGGGCAGTCGGGCTGATCGTTGCGAACTGGGAGGGGATTGCAGGTTTCTTCACGAGACTATGGGGGCAGGTAGTAGCTACCTTCGCTGTAGTTTGGCCGGTGATGAAGAAAGTATTTTCCTGGTCTCCCTTGGGCCTGGTCATTGAAAACTGGGAGCCCCTTAAAGAGTTTTTCAGCGCACTTTGGGATTTCATCAATGCAGCCCTCAGTATTGGCTGGAACGGTGTAAAGGCCTCCTTCTCAGCGGGCTGGGATTGGATTAAAGAGCAGATTGGTTTTGATCCTGTGCAGATCGTCACGGCAGCCTGGGAGCCGCTGGTTAACTTCTTCAAGGGCCTGTTCGAGCGGATTCAACCATTTATCCAACCGCTCGTTACTGCCGGGGACTGGGCCAATGAGGCCTTCGACAAGGTTGGTGGCAAGACCAATGATCTGTTTGACGGCGCGGCCAAGTGGGTCGGTGATGGCGCGTCACAGGTAAGTGGTTTCTTCGACCGAAATACGCCAGGTTCACTCGGTGGCGATTTAATCGGTCAAGGTACGGCGGGTCTGCAAAGCGCTACCCAAGGTTTGCTGGCGGGTGGGAACAAGGCCCAGCTCGACGGTGCGCTGGTTGTGCGATTCGAAAACGCCCCTCCGGGCCTGCGCCCGCAACCTGCCCAAACCAACCAGCCCGGCCTCAAGGTCACCACCAACGTCGGTTATCGATCCCTGTCCGGAGCGCAGTAAATGGCAGATACCTGGCGCGAGCAGTTGTTGCCCGCGTCCTTCCGGGGCGAGACGTTTCTCATTGAGGACACGTCTGTTCCTGTGGGGCGCAAGGTCCAGCTGCATGAGTACCCCAAGCGCGATGAAGCCTATGCCGAACAGATGGGCAAGGTGGCCAGGGTTCACAAGGTCAAGGCCTATATCATCGGCGCCGACTGTTTCACGCGCCGTGACAAGTTACTAAAGGCGCTGGAAACCGAAGGCGAGGGCACCCTCGTGCATCCCTGGCTGGGCCAGCTGTCGGTGGTGCCTGGGCAATGCGAGATGGCGCATAGCCGCCGCGAAGGCGGCATGGTCACGTTCGACCTGACGTTCTACCCCGGCAATGCCCAGCTCAACCCCTCGGTGCGGGCCAACACTTCCAGGCAGTTGGCGCAGACTTCGGCCAGCTATTGGAGCAGCGCCGTGGACCGATACAAGTCGGCCATGGCTAAAGTGGATACTGCACGCATCAACCTGACCGGCCTGCAGAACCGCCTTACTGATGTGTTCGGTGTGGTGGGCAGTCAGTTTTCACCCATTGGTGGCGCTGTGGGATCTATCACTTCCATGGCCCAAGCCCTAAAGAATTCGCCGGGCTCACTGTCCAGCCTGTTCTCCGGCTACTTCAGCGACCTGGGCCTTTCATCGTTCAGCTCCGGTAGCTCGAGCAAAAGCAGCAGTGCGTCCGCAGCGACATTCGAAAGCTACAGCACTGCGATGGCCACCGTCTCAAACCAGGCTGAGGACGCAGCCCGCGTTAATACCGTGAATGCCGCCAGCGGCGCAGATACCACGGCTGCCGCCCAAGCGTTAGCCAACCTGGTGCAAGACGCGGTGCTGGTACAGGCCACGGCGACCGTGGCCGAAATGCCCGTAGTCATACCGCCAGCACCTCAGGAAACCACTGCCTCGCTCGAGCAGCAGGTGGTTAATCCGGTAGAGCGAGCCGAAGTCCCGGTTGCCGACGATGTGATTGCCGCTCGTGACGCGCTGGACGATGCCTTCTGGCAAGCGTCGCTCAAAGCGGACGCTACCTATTACCCGGTGGTGAACGCTGCACGCCAGCAGGTGGTACGGCATCTTACGGCGGTCGCCGCCTCTGGCGTACAGCTGGTGACCCTGACGCCTCATGAAACCTTGCCCGCTCTGGTGCTGGCTTATCGACGGTTCGGCGACGCCACCCGTGATGGGGAAGTCGTACAGCGCAACAAGATCACCCACCCTGGCTTCGTGCCGGCAGTACCGCTGCAAATCGCCCGGGAGTAATACTCAATGTCCGACCCCTCGACGGCCGTGACTCTGACCGTCGACGGTCTGGATTATTCAGGCTGGACCTCGGTGGAGATCAGTGCCGGGCTTGAGCGCCAGGCACGTAGCTTTAACATCGGCATCACTTGGAAATGGCCCGGCCAAAGCGTGCTCCGGCCCGTGAAGCAGGGCGCACGTTGTGAACTGCGCATTGGCGGTGACTTAATGATCACCGGTTGGGTCGACGCCACGCCAATCAGCTACAACCACGAACAGGTCACCACGTCGATCAGCGGTCGATCGCTCACCGGCGACTTGGTGGACTGCGGCGCGATCAACTCGCCGGGTCAATGGAAAGGCCAAAGTGTGCAGAAGATCGTCCAGGCCATTGCTGGCGTGTACGGCCTTACCGTCAAAAGCGAGATCGCCGCGACCGCTAGCCTTTCCGACCACACGATTGAGCCGGGCGAAACCGCGTTCGAATCTATCGACCGGTTGCTGACGTTGTATCGAGTGTTTAGCACCGATAATGCCCATGGCCAGGTGGTACTGGCCGACGTCGGCAGCGCCGGCCGCGCCGTCGAAGCGCTTGAGTTGGGGCGTAACATTCTGAATGCTGATGCCCCGCTGGACTTCACCCGCGTGTTCTCGGAGTACCGGGTGATAGGTCAACGGTCGGGTACCGATGAGGAGTTTGGCAAGACAACGACCGAGGTCAGTGGTGTGGTCACCGACCCCCGCATGACTCGCAAGCGCATAAAGGTCATCCACGAAAGTGGCCAGCTTAGCGACAAGATCGCGGCTGACCGGGCCAACTGGGAGCGCGGTACCGCCCTGGGCAAGGCGCTGGAAGCCACCTATGAGGTTCAGGGCTGGCGCCAGGCCAATGGTGCGCTATGGCTACCCAATACCCTGGTGCGCGTGATCGATCCGGTCATTGGGTTCGAGCGCGACATGCTCATCGCTGAAGTGACCTACCAGCTTAACGATCAAGGCACGATCTGCCGCCTGCGAGTAGGACCCCCTGAGGGGTATCTGCAGGAGCCTGACGACCCGCATAAAAAACGCAAGGCGAAGAAGGCAGACGCTTTCGAGTACCTGTTGCCCGCTGAATGGAAGGACAAGAAGGACCCATGAGCCGACTGATGAACATGCTGACCCGCGGCGTGGTGTCCCTGGCCAAGTCCACGGGCAAGCTGCAAACCTTGCAGATGCGCCTTACCCATGGGGAGGTCAAGGATTCCATGGAGCACCTGGAGCCCTATGGCTTCACCAGCTGCCCGCACGAAGGCGCCGAGGGCCTGGCTGCGTTCATAGGCGGCGACCGCTCCCATGGGGTGGTGATCGTGGTGGCGGACCGGCGCTATCGATTGCAGGCCCTGGAAGCAGGGGAGGTGGCCATTCACACCGATGAGGGCGACAAGATCCACCTGAGGCGTGGGCGCATCATCGATATCGAAACGGGCACGCTGAACATCCGGGCTTCGGCCGGGGTGCACTTCGAGACGCCGACCATTACCCAGACCGGCACCATCGTCAGCGACGGCGACCAGATAGCGGGCGGTGTCAGCCAGATCAATCACCCGCACGAGGGTGTAAGAGCGGGCCCCGATCAAAGCGGCCGGCCCGTGCCTGGAGGTGGTGCATGACGATCATCACCATCGATGACCAGGAGACAGGCCTCAAGCGCGCGGTGGAAATCAGCTTGTTCACCTGGCGCCGAGCCAGTGCATCGGATCGCACCGATGACGAAGAGCGTTTCGGATGGTGGGGCGACAGCTACCCACTGGTAGCGAACGACCGTATCGGCTCTCGGTTATGGCTGCTTCGGCGTCGAAAACTCACCACCGAGACCATTGGTGATGCGGTCACCTACGCCCGTGAGGCGCTGCAATGGCTGCTCGACGATGGTCACGCCACGGACGTGCAGATCCTGGCCGACCGGGCGGGAAATGATCGGCTCAACCTCGGGGTAGTGCTCACGCTGCCGGCGGGTGAGCAACTGGAAATTTATCCCAACGAACAGTGGCAGGTGCTCTATGCCGTTTGAAACTCCCAGCCTGCCGACCTTGATCAGTCGCACTGCGGCGGACCTAACCAGCGAAGCCTTGCGCAAGTCCGATGCACAGGTACTGTCACGCGCGCTCAGTGGCGCTGCTTATGGTGTCTATGGGTACATAGACTGGGCGGTGAAGCAGATCCTGCCGGACACCGCCGACGAATCCACGCTTGAGCGCCAGGCGTTGCTCAGGCTTGAAACCCCGCGCATCGCCGCCAAAAGCGCTGCGGGCTCGGCCAGCTTCCAGGCAGCCGCAGGCGCCGTACTGGATGCCGACCAGATTGTTCAGGCCAGTGATGGCAGGCAGTACCGGATCGCCGCGGCCGTCACCACCAAGGTCGGCACCAATACCGCAACCCTTGAAGCAGTGGACGGTGGTGCCCTGGGCAATGCTGATGCGGGCCTGGTGTTGACCCTGGTGCAACCGGCAATGGGTGTTAGTGATACGTTTACAGTGCTGGCGCCTGGTCTGACCGGGGGCACCAATCAAGAATCCATCGAATCCCTGCGTTCGCGGGTGATCCGCAGCTATCGCGTGATTCCTCATGGCGGTGACGCGGATGACTATGTGACCTGGGCGCTGGAGTGCGCGGGCGTGACCCGGGCATGGACTGTGAAGAACTACATGGGGCCCGGCACCGTCGGTGTGTTCTTCGTCCGCGACGGCGATAGCAGCATCATCCCTGACGCCAATGAGATCGCGACCGTCCAGGCCTATCTGGAGTCGAAGGCCCCCGTCACCGCCGAGGTATATGCCCTGGGTCCGGTACTCAAGGTCGTGAACTACACCATCAAGCTCACCCCGGACACCACAGCCGTGCGGGCTGCTGTGATCGCTGAACTGACCGACCTGCACGAACGGGAAGCCGGGTTGGGCGAGACCTTGTTGATCAGCCATATCCGCGAAGCGGTGAGCAGCGCCGAAGGTGAAATCAACCATGTGATGGTTGCCCCAACATCGGATATCCCTGCCAAGGCCAATGAGCTGCTGACGGTAGGGGTGTTTTCATGGCAGTGAGAACAGCGGAGCAATACCTATCGCAGCTCAAAGCCCTGCTGCCTGAAGGTCCCGCCTGGGATCTGGAGCGAGTGCCGGAACTGGCGGTGGTGCTGAGCGGTATAGCCCAGGAGATGGCGCGCATCGATAGCCGGGTGGTGGCGTTCAATTCGGAGACGGACCCTGCTGGGGTAACAGAGCTGGTCCCTGAGTGGGAAGCAGTGATGGATCTGCCCGACGCGTGTCTTGGCCTGAACCCTTCATTTTCGGATCGCCAAAAGGCGGTGCAGCAACGGCTGATCGCCGTGGGTAGCCAACGCGCTGCCTACTTTATTGCCATTGCCAAAGGGCAGGGCTACCCCAACGCGACAATCACCCAGCACCGCGCCCCGCGCTTTGGCACGGCCCGTATGGGAAAAAGCCACTTCGGCACTTGGGGCGCACAGTTCATGTGGACGCTGAACACCGGGGGGCGCCAATTGCTGGGGCGCCGTTTCGGCGTGAGCTACTGGGGTGAGCACTTCGGGGCTAACGCCGGCAGCTCTCTGGAATGCCTGATCAGTCGCTACGCCCCCGCGCACACCGTGCCATACATCAATTACAGCTGAGGATACAACGTGGACTATCCCAAGAGCGTGCCCAACGTTGGGCTCGTCAACGGCAAATTTGTCGATGAGAACACTGCAACCGGGCAAGCCGGCTCCCTGATCCCCGCGACCTGGGGCAATGCAGTCACCGACGAGATCCTGGCAGTCATCAATAACGGAGGCCTTGCCGCAGCGGAAAGCGATCCCGCGCAATTGGTTCAGGCGATCCGCGCTAACGGATTCGCCTACGCGCCCAGTACAACGGGCAGCGCCAACGTTTACAAGGCAGGATTTACACCAGCGGTGGTAAACCTGGTAGATGGTATGACGTTGCGCTTCAAGGCCAACACGACCAACACGGGCGCAGCCACGTTTGCTCCAGACGGCATTCCCGCAAAGGGCATCCTCAGCCTGGGACAGAACTCGCTACGGGGCGGGGAGATTGTTGCCAATAGCCAGTGCATGGTGGTGTTCTCTGCCGCCTTCGATTGCTGGATTTTGATCTATTCCAGCGGCGGGTCTGCGCAGACTGGTAGGTTGATTGGTGTACAGGTCTTCACCGCCACTGGGACTTATACCCCCACACTGGGTACAAACTCCGTCATTGTCGAAGTCCAGGGTGCTGGTGGCGGTGGTGGGGGCGCGCCGGCGACTGCTTCAGGTGTGGCGTCCGCTGCTGGTGGTGGTGGCGCGGGGGCGTTCTCATCCTCCCGGCTGACGTCGGGTTTTTCAGGGATCGCAGTGACTGTCGGTACCGGAGGCGCGGGTGGAGTAGCTACGCCATCGGCAGGTGGGAATGGCGGCGCATCGTCGTTCGGTTCGCTAATCGTTGCTGCGGGCGGCGGTGGCGGAAACACCATGGCCGCTTCTGCATCATTCCCGCTGCAATCCTCTGGGGGTAACGCAGGTGGTGGCGGAACCGGGGGCAACGTAATAAACGGAGCTGGGGCCACCGGCTTCGGCGGATTGGTTACATCGTCTGGCAACGGCACGTCCGGATCAGGCGGGTCTAGCCGGTATTCAGGTGGTGGTTCACGCGCTGTCGGGTCAGCCGTAGGTGGCGTGGGAACAATCGGTGATGGGGGCGGAGGGGCTATATCTCAAAGCAGCACCAATACTGGCTTCAGCGGCGGGAAGGGCGGCGATGGCCGAGTAATTGTTTGGGAGTACGCTTGATGAAAACCTATGCACGAATTGTCGACGGCATCGTTTACGAAATCATCCCACCGTTCCCGTCCGAGGACGGTACGGACGTGCCGATCGAGGATCGTTTCCCGCCCGAGTTCGTAGAGCAAATGGTCGACATCACCAAGCTCGACCCACAGCCCGACCAGCAATGGACCTACAACGGCAAGAAGTTCGCGGCACCAGTGCCCTACAAGCCGAGCGCGGACGAGATAAAGGCCACTAATACGACAGAGCGCGACAGGCTGTTAGCTATCGCTACGCTGGCCATCGCGCCATTGCAGGACGCTGCGGATCTGGAGGAAGCCACAGCAGCCGAAACGACCCTCCTTAAAAAGTGGAAGCAATACCGGGTGGCAGTGAATCGAATCGACCTCACGCTTGAAGGCCCGGCCTGGCCGGCTAGTCCCGTCTGAGTAGGGTGTTAATTTTTCCGACCTTTGATGTAGGCCACTAGAGCCCGCCTTGAGCGGGCTTATTTACGCCTGGAGAAAAATATGACCGGATTCGATCTGACATTTGAAAGGGTGATCGGCCACGAGGGCCTGTTCACTGCTGACCCGAAGGACCGAGGCAACTGGACATCCGGCGTCATAGGACAGGGCCAGCTGAATGGCACCAAGTACGGTATCTCGGCTATGAGCTATCCAGACGTGGATATCGTTAGCCTGACGGTGGATCAGGCCAAGGCCATCTACAAGCGCGACTTTTGGGACCGCGCCCAGGCTGATCAGTACCCGGCAGCGCTCGCTTACCAGCTGTTCGATATCGCTGTGAACAATGGCAACGGTAACGCCATCCGGATGCTCCAGCGCGCCGCTGGCGTGGCTGATGACGGCCAGGTGGGCAAGATCACCATTGCTGCCGTGAAAGCCATGAGTGTCACCGATGCGGTCATGCTCTTGAACGCCGAGCGCTTGCTGTTCATCACCAAGCTCTCGACCTGGCCCACCTATGGCCGGGGATGGACCAACCGCGTGGCTGGTAACCTTCAATACGGGGCGGTGGACTCATGAACTGGGCAGACGTAGGCCGAATCATCGGCGCAGCCGCCCCCACCCTGGGAACACTGCTCGGCGGGCCCGCGGGTGCTGCCGTCGGCGCGCTTGTATCGAGCGCACTCAACGCGCCCAACGACCCCGAGGCAGTTGGCACCATCCTGGCCACCAACCCCGATGCAATGGTGAAGGTCCAAGAGCTGCAGACCAACGCCAAGGTGCAGCTGCAGCAGTTGGCCGTCACCGCCGAAAACAACCGGCTTCAGGCCGAGGCCTCGCAGTACGCCGCCGAAGCCGCCGACCGTGATAGCGCCCGCAAGCTGGCGGCCGCGCAGCCCCGTGATCTGATTCGCCCGATCGTCACCGGTTTGGTGCTGCTGGGCACACTGCTGATCATTGCCGCTGTGTTCATGGGCTGGAACAAGGAGATCCTTACCGATCCCACGGCCAGCCTCACCGTGGGCACGGTCATCGGGCTGTGGTTCGGGGAGCTCAAGCAGGTGATGGGTTTTTGGTTCGGCATGACCAAGGAGTCCCAGAAACAAAATGCGGCAATCACCGAATTTGCGGTGGCGCCCGGTACCGTCACCAGAACGGACAGGTAGAAAGGGGAAGTGATGCAGACCACAACGAAAGAAGAAACCTACAGCCGCGCCATGCGTATTACGTTGGGTGTCCAAGCCAACGGCGGCAGTGTGGCCATCCAGATCAAGATGGGTACCAGTTGGGTCACCACTGATACCCTGTGGACTGACGGTGCGTTCCCTCTCGATATCCCTCCTGCCACAGTGCGTTTCGTGCCTGCTGGCGGTGCAGCCTTCGAGGTGTATGCATGAGCCTGCTCGCAAATCAGCTCTCGACCCGACACCGAATCCGCCGCGGGCTTGGCCTGCTAGGCGACAGCTTCAGTGCCAACTGCCACACCATAGCAGCCACGGCCTGGGGCACCGAGGCCTACGGCTATGCAGGGGCCATCGCGGCGAAGACTGGACTTTTTCCCGACTACCGGGACAACCTGGGCAAGGTAGGCGATCACACCGGGCAGTTCATGCCCCGACTGCCCTCGGCCCTCACGTCGCTTACGGCAGACCTCTGGCTGCTGCTGTCGCGGACGAATGACAGCACCACCCCTGGCATGACCTTGGCGGACTCTAAGGCCAATGTGATGAAGTTCATCAGCGCCTTCGAGAACACCCCTGGCAAATACCTGGCCGTCGGTACCGGCACGCCGCGCTTCGGTGACAAGGCGCTGACCGGCCAGCCTCTGGCGGATGCCATCGCCTACAAGGACTGGGTGCTGGGCTACGTCAGCCAGTTCGTACCCGTGGCCAACATTTGGGACGGGTTTACGGCTGAGATGACGGTAGAGGGCCTGCACCCGAACCTGCTGGGGGCCGACTTCATCCAGTCCCGCCTTGTGCCTGTGATCAATGCGAACTTCGAGTTCTTCGGCGTGCCGCTGCCAACCGATGCCGCTGACCTGTATTCGGCCATCCGCCCGTTCGGCTGCCTGAATGCCAACCCACTCATGCTCGGTACCGCAGGCACACTCAACGCCTCGGTAAACGCAGTGGCGGGCTCGGTGCTGGCCGACGGCTACAAAGCCACGGGCTCTGGCCTGGCTGGCATCACCACCAGGTGGTACAAGGAGCCGGCTGCCTACGGCGAGGCGCAGTGCATCGAGCTGGCTGGCACCATGGCCGCCGCCGGTGGGTACATCTACGTTCAGCCCATCGCCAACGTACCCATCGCCAACCTAGCCGTGGCCGATGTCCTGGAAATGGTATCGGCGCCGGAGATCATCGGGAGCAGCCGGGGCATTCTGGGCTGGGAAGCGGAGATGATCATCAACAAGCCGGTGAACGGGACCGCCACTACCCTCTATTACCGGTCCATGGACAAGTACCAGGAACCGTTCACCCTGCCGGCGAACTGGAAGGGCGCGCTCGAGACCCAGCGTTACAGCGCGGACCTGACTGAAACTACGGTTACATGCCGGATGGGCCTCTACCTGGCCACCGGCATCGCCCAGGCGTCGACGGTCAAGGTTGCGCAGTACGGCCTTCGGAAAGTGTAGCGTGGCCCGAGGGAGCTTCTGCTGCTGCAACCAGATGCCCTCGATAACCTGACGTCATGATCGCCACCGGATCACCGCCCAGCCGCTGTATGGCTTCACAGAAGAACGCCCTGTCAGCCTCCCGAGCCATTGCCTCGCCTTGCCACTTCTTCCAGTTATTGGAGGCATTCAGGTTTGCTCTGGATTGCTCCAGAAGACTTGCCTCCAGCTCCTTCCTCAACCGTATTCGCTCGCGGTCAGCGTCGGTGAACATGGTAATCAGCGTGGCCAGCCTAGTGCGCTGCTCTGCCAGGGACTGCTGAAGCAGGTTGCATTCCTCCATGAGGAGGTGGGCTTGCTGCTTCCACATTTCTACTGGGGTGGGTAGTCCCAGCCAGTGTGCTGGGTCTAGGTCGTCGTCGGTCATAGTGGGCGGGCTTCGGTTGCTGTATGCACATACAGTAGTCGAGCGAATCGGGCAGGTCGATTGGAAGGGGATGAGCGGCCTAGCCGATATGATTTTCTAGGTCCGACTAAAGCTCCGTAACGGTCGCTATGAAAGGGTTGAGCTAGCCTTAATCTGGCCTGGGGGAATTTTGGGGGAATGAATCCCCCGAACCGTGTGGAATCGTGTGGTGTCATGCTTTGCTGAAAGCCCCGAAATAAAAGGGTTTCAGAGGTTTGAGCCAATATTTATTTAGGGTGAAAACGGATTCGAAATCCGTTGTACTGGCAACAGTACCTAGGGTTCAAATCCCTATCTCTCCGCCATTATGTGTCCTAAGAGCCCCGCAACGCGGGGCTTTTTGGTTTCTGCAGTTTGATAATCCCCCACTCAATCCCCCATTTCTGTTTTGCGTTGCGCCGTGCTGAGTATGGCCGCGAGTGCCATTCAGCCAGAGAATTCGCACGCGCCTGGGCGACTGCGCACGTTGGCATCCCAGAGGGTATTCAGGAACGCGATGGCTACCGCAATGCAGAATACGGCCACGGCCAGGTTGATCTTACAGCTATAACTGCGGTGGCAGACCACAGCGCGATGATGAATGCGAGTAGCGCACAGGCAAGCTTGAGCTTCGACATGTCGGGTGTCCTCGAGAGTGAAGTTGTTTTTCGGTTGGGAAGGGTATAACGCCCGCTCCATACGGAACGGGCGATGGTGTGGTTTTCAGCATTTTTTATGCGACTAGGCTAAGGGCCCCGTGAAGCGCCCTTTGTTTGAGCATCGCGCCTTGGCCAAACCAAGCCGAATCCATTCTGTAATCTGCAGAGCGTGCGCGCTTCTCATGGTCTACAAATTCTGTCACGGCGTTCAGCAAGCCCCAGGCCGTTCCCTTCGCCGAAGCGAGTTCAGCACCCTTACCCCGGCCGTCATAAAGGCTATGGGCTTTGGAGATTGCATGGCGATTGGTTTGCCTTGCCGACGCAGTCGCGTCGGTGCTCGTGACGCTCAGTACCTGGTTGAAGAAGCGCTTCGCTTCCTTACTCGATACTTTGCGCTCAGCGAGCATCCGCATCTCGTACATGAACTCTGTAGTGGTCTACTAATCCCGGACACGACGTTAAGTTTTTTCTTGGCCTGAGCCCATGGTCGGTATCCACTCGGTTTTCAGGCTCCTGAACACCCGCTCCATCGGCGCATTATTCCAACAATTTCCCCGGCGACTCATGCTTTGGTTTATGCGGTATCGCCACAACCGTTGGCGAAATAACCGGCTTGCATATTGCGAGCCTTGGACGCCTTTCTAAGCGTCAAGTGGAGATCGTGCTTTGATTGATGGTCAGGTTTCGACTTTGGATGATGCCGTAAACCTCGCGCGCGATATAACGCTTAAGGCAGCGAATCGCCTCAAGCTTTGAATGGCCCTCAGCGATACGCTTGGCAACATAAGTCTGGGTTCGAACGTCTGTCCTCAGGCGTCCGATTGCGATGATGTGCAATGCGCTATTGGCAGCACGATCACCACATCGATTTAGGCGATGGCGGTTGACCTTTCCTGAAGATGCCTGGACGGGGCTGACGCCACAAAGGGCGGCGAAGCTAGATTCCGAGCGAAAGCGATCACTGTTGTCTCCAGCTGTCAGTAGAAGCTGGGCGGCTGTCTCGTAGCCGATCGCATTGCGTGAAACCAGTTCTGGCGCAAGCTCGTCAACCAAGCCTGCGATCATCACATCCAGATCTGCTATCTCATCGTGCAGCTCCAGATAACGCCTGCCCAGTGTTTTTAGAGCTATGCGGTAAGCAGAAGCCAACTGACGGTAATCAGACAGATCTGGACGCCACGCGGCCAGCATTCGAATCAACTGCATTCGCGTCAGACTGCGTAATTGCTCACGAAGCTCATCTGGTGCGCTGACGATGGTGTTGTGGATAAGTTGCAATGTGACGCGACGAGCCTGGATCGCTGTTTTGCGGCAAACTTTGAGGACGCGCAGCGACTCGACCATCCCGTCTCGCTTCTTGGGTGTGACTGTTCGAATACCTGCGAAGGCCGCATGGGCTGCATTACAGGCATCCAGCGTGTCGTCCTTGCCGCGTTTGTGCCTATCGCTTCTATCGGGGGCTGTCACTTCAAGAACAGATATCTTGGCGTGCTCCAGGTAACGCAGCAGCCCAGCCCCATATGTTCCAGTGCATTCAATGCCCACCCGTGTGAGCTCGCCGAATGAGCGCATCCACGTCAGCATTTGTTTGTAGCCATGCCGTGTCGTCGCAAAGCACGCGCTGGCTAGAACGCGATCAAGGTCGTCTACAACTGCTGCTACATGTAGGTCTTTGTGGGTATCCACACCGCCTACAACACACTTGCGAACGCCTTCGGTCTTAATATCACTCATGGCTGGGTGCTCCAACTTTGGAATCACAAACCAATCCACCCGAACCGATTACATGGACAAGACAGTAAAGAGACGTAACGTCAGGCCCTTCTAGGGTCACAGGTATCGGCGAGGCGGAAACCTCGACGTGCAGCGCTCCCGGCTGGCCGACAGGTCCAGGGAAAGACACGAGGTCAATCGGAGTGTGGGTCAGGCCAACCAGGGCACCTCACGACACCAGATCACCCCTTACTGATCCGTCGCTGTGCACGTCAGGTCATCCGGAAACACTGGCGATCACATTCTTACTGTCGGAGTGGAACAGCAATCCTTGAGGCTCCCCTCGCTGCTCGCAAGCCATGTCCAAGGCCTTGATGACCACGTCCGCATCCGGCTTTCCCGACAACGCCCAGCCCACAACACGGCGGACAAAAAGATCTAGCACAACCGCCAGATACTGCCATTTCCCTTGAGCCCAGATGTAAGTGATATCGCCACACCAGACATGGTCAGGAGCGGGCACATCAAACTCCCGGTTCAAAATATTAGGAATGTCGGGCCGCTCGACCGTCGCCTTTTTGTAAGCATGCGATCCCGGTTGTTTGCTCACCAACTCCAGCTCGCGCATCAGGCTGCGTACCTTGAATCGCCCGATCTGCTCGCCGTCGCCCTGCATCATGGTCATGATGCTACGGCTACCGGGAGCACTCCGGCCTTGGGTGAACAACTCGTTCACTCGACTGCGCAATCGAAGGCGTTCTACATCCGGTGTGCGGCGCCTCAGACGCCGAGCGTAGTAGCACGAGCAGGTCACTTCAAACACCTTGCACAGCCAATCTACCGGCTCGTGGATGCTCAACTGGTCAATCAGCGCGAACGCTCGAGATCTTCCGACATCAAGAGCGCGGTAGCCTTTTTTAATATTGATTTCTCGCGTTCGAGGCGAGCAATCCGAGCTTCCAACTCCTGGATTTTTTGCTGCTCCGGGGTCAGCGCTTTGCTCTGCGGGGTGACGCCCGTGCGTTCTTGCTGCACTTGGTCGACCCCCCGGCGCAAAGCCGACTCGCCGACACCAAGCGAGCGGCTGGCTTCAATGAAGCTGTAATTCTGCTTGAGAACGAGGTCGGCAGCCTCGCGTTTGAATTCAGGGGAAAAGGTACGGCGTTGTTTGGTCATCTAACATCTCGTTCTGACGAGCATTCTCGCCTAAATGAGTGTCCGGTTTCATTAGACCACTACAACGCAAGGTGGCGAGGGGAGATCAGTCCGCCACCTACACCCCCTCAATACAAGCCGATCTCCCGCTGCTGGCGTCTTAGCCTGGACGGCAAGACGGAGTATTTGGTCTTGAAGGTCTTGCAGAAGTGGGTGCTGTCCGAGAACCCACACTCGTAGGCAATCTGCGACACCGAGCGATCGCTGTTCTGCACCAGCCAATGTGCGTGATCCAGACGCAATTCGCGCCAGAACACCGAAGGTGAAATGTTCAGGTTGGCGACGAAAATGCGGGTCAGCTGTTTTTCCGTGCAGCCGATCAGTCGTGCCAGCGCTTTGACGCTCAGGTGCACGTAGATGCGCTCGCGCATGATGGTCACGGCGCGCACAATGCGCCGGTCCGTCGCGTTGAGGGCCATTTCTTCTAGCGGGTGCAGCTTGGCGATGGCGAACGTGCTGTGATCGGTACCGGATACCAAGTAGTCCATAGCCTTCTTGGCGCGGGACACGCCGCAGTGACGCAGCACGATTTCCTTGGCCGCCTCCACCGATGCGATGCCGCCGGGACAGGTCAGGATGTTGCCGTCACGCACCATAGGTAAGCCCTGCATCGGCCGAACGTTGGGGTAGCGTTTTTGCAGGATCTGATCCAGCGAAAAGTGCACGGCGCAACGCCGGCCCTCCAGCAGGCCTGCTTCGGCGAGCACAAACGAACCGGTGCACAGGCCGATCAGTTTCACGTCTCGCGCGTGGGCCAGACGCAGGTAGTCTAGCAACTCGCCGGGAATGCCCTTTTCGGAGTGAATGGGCCCGCCGATCACCGTGATGTAGTCGTAGTACTCAGGCTCGCGGTAGAGCCGCTGCGGTTTGACCTCATAGCCACAGCTAGAAGGAATCGCGTCCCAGTTGTGCGACAGCAAGGCCCATTCGCAATAGATCTGTCGACCGAAATCCGACTCGTCGGCCGCATGGCGCAGGCAGTCGGTGAACAGCGCCAGGGGCGACAGAGTGAAATCCGGCGTCACCAGGATGCCGACTTTCAACGCAGGCTCGATAGCGGGGACAGATTTGCGTGGTCTTAACAGTGTTTCAAGCTCATCCGAAGTAGTAAACAACGTGGCCGCCCCTGGGTACAAATCTACCTATAGTTGTCCGTTTTTTACTATTAACGTGCCAGTGTCAAGAATAATCTGAGGCCAGCCCCCACCCAGGTGAACATTAACATGAAGACGTTGCCTCCTTGCGAAAACTCACTCATCGATCTGACCACTACCCGACGTAAATTCCTGCAAGGCGCTACGGTGCTCGGTGCGTCCCTGGCCGCAGGTTCTTCACTGTGGACCTCAACTATTTTTGCGGCCGTCCCTCCCAACCGTGGTGGACATTTGAAGGCAGGGCTTGCTGGCGGCTCGACCTCTGACTCACTGGACCCGACCACCTTCAGCGATACCTTCATGATTTCAGTAGGCTTCTCGGTTCGCGACAACCTCACCGAGCTGGGCCAGGACAACAGTATCAAACCCGCCTTGGCACAAAGCTGGGAAACCGACAGCGCAGCCAAAATCTGGCGCTTCACCCTGCGCAAAGGCGCGCAGTTCAGCAACGGCAAACCTCTGACGCCTGAAGACGTAATCGTCTCGATCAATGACCACCGCGGAGAGAACTCCAAGTCTGGTGCCAAGGCGCTGGTAGAAGGGGTAAGCACCATCAAGGCCGATGGCAGTGACGTGGTAGTGTTCGAATTGAAAAGCGGTAACGCCGACTTTCCATCAGTGTTGACCGACTATCACCTGAACATCGCCCCGGCCAAGGACGGTAAGCCGGACTGGGCCTCCGGCATCGGCACCGGCCTTTATGTGCTGGAGAAATTCGAACCCGGCATTCGTGCGTTACTTAAGCGCAACCCCAACGCCTGGCAATCAGATTTCGGCTTTTTCGACAGTGCCGAATTCCTCGCCATCAGCGATGACAATGCCCGCATGAGCGCACTGCTGACTGGCGAGGTCGATGTGATCAATCGCCTAGACGGCAAGACCATTGGGCTGCTCAAACGCAAGCCCAATGTGCGCGTACTCGATGTACCCAGCCGTACCCATTACTCGATGCCGATGTTCTCGGATATCACCCCCTTCAAAGACCCCAACGTGCGCCTGGCACTCAAGCACGCTATCGATCGCAAGGAGTTCCTCGACAAGGTGCTGCACGGTTACGGCCAGATCGGCAACGACCAACCCATCGGCCCGACTTTCCGCTACCACGCCAGCGATATTCCGCAGCGCGAATACGACCCCGAGAAAGCCCGGTTCTACCTCAAACAGGCCGGGCTGGATTCGCTCAGCGTCGACTATCACTGCGCCGATGGCGCCTACCTGGGAGCAGTGGACGGCGGTGTGCTGTTCCAGGCCAACGCGGCCAAGGCCGGGATCAAAATCAATGTGGTCAAGGAGCCAAACGACGGCTACTGGTCCAACGTCTGGTTGAAGAAACCGTTCATTGCGAGCAATTGGGGATCGCGAGCCAACGAAGACCTGATTCTGTCGCTGGGCTATCTGTCGAACGCAGCATGGAACGAGGGGCATTTTCGCAACGACAAGCTCGACAACCTGATCATCTCGGCGCGCAGCGAACTGGACGAGGATAAGCGCAAGCAGATGTACCACGACGTTCAGGTGCTGATCAGCGAAGAGGGTGGGTCGATCATTCCGGCGTTCGCCAACCTGATCCAGGGGCTGTCCAGCAAGGTCGCTACGTCCACTCAGATCGGCGGTGGCTGGGACATGGACGGCGGGCATTTTCTCAAGCGCTGGTGGCAAGCCTGAGGCTGCCCTGAGCGGACACGCACCACTCTTCAATAATAAGAAAGATTTAAGACAGCCCGTTCAAGAGCGCTGTCCTGAATAATCAGCACACTGTGAATCTGCCAATAGTAAAAATTATAAAGGGCTTGATCCTATGCGCACCCTCTTACCCAAGTTGGTTATGGGCCGATTATTACTGGGCTTGGTAACAGTATTCGTCATCTCTGCGATCATCTTTTCCGGCGTCTCGATGCTCCCTGGCGATCTAGCGCAGCAAATGCTCGGCCAGTCGGCCACACCGGAAAGCGTCGCCGCTTACCGCACGCAGTTGGGCCTCGACAAACCGCCGGTTGAACGCTACTTCGTCTGGTTGGCCCACACCCTCACTGGCGATTTCGGAACCTCTCTGGCCAACGGCCGGGAGATCTCCGAACTGATTGGCGCACGGCTGAGCAACACGCTGTTCCTGGCAGGGATGTCAGCACTCATCTCGGTGCCGCTGGCACTGGGGCTGGGGATTATGGCAGCGCTGTACCGCAACTCGGTGTTCGACCGGGTGGCCAGTGTCTCGACACTCACGGCGATTTCCTACCCGGAATTCTTCGTGGCCTACATCCTGGTTTTCCTGCTTGCGCAAAGCGGCTGGTTTCCCTCCATCTCCAGCGTTTCGCCGGACATGAGCCTCACCGAAAAAGCCTACCGGACTTTTCTTCCGGCCCTGACCATGACCATGGTGGTGACCGCTCACATGATGCGCATGACCCGGGCGGCGCTGATCAACCTACTCGGTTCGCCGTACATAGAGATGGCCCGGCTCAAAGGCGTCGGAGCCCTGCGCGTGGTGGTCCGGCATGCATTGCCCAATGCGCTGGGGATCGTGTTCAACGTCATCGCCCTGAACCTGGCGTACCTGGTGGTCGGGGTGGTCATCGTCGAGGTGGTCTTCGCCTATCCGGGGCTTGGCCAGTTGCTAGTGGACTCGGTGTCCAAGCGCGACATCGCCGTCGTGCAGGCTTGCAGCATGGTATTCGCCATCACATACATCCTGCTCAACCTGTTGGCTGACGTGCTCTCGACCGTCTGCAACCCTCGTTTGATACATCAGGAGTGAACACCATGAAGACCTGGAAAAAACGCCTGCGCAGTGTCTCCTGGAGCGCGTGGCTCGGCATGCTGGTGATTGCGATTTACGTGCTGGTCGCTGTGTTTGCGGACGTGCTAGCCCCCCATGGCGAGCGCGAGATCGTTGGCAGCGTCTATGAGCCCTGGGGTGCCGGGTTCATCCTGGGCACTGATAACCTGGGCCGAGACATGTTTTCGCGGCTGATCTACGGCGCGCGCAACACCGTCGGCATCGCCATGCTCACCACTGTACTAGCGTTCTCGGTGGGCAGCGTCACTGGGATTTTGTCCGCCACTCTCGGGGGCTGGCTTGACAGCGTATTGGGACGGGTGGTCGACGTGCTGATGGCGATCCCGCAGCTGATTTTTGCGCTGTTGCTGCTGACAATTTTCGGCGCCTCGATTCTCAACATGATCCTGATCATCGCCTTGCTCGACTCGACACGGGTATACCGGATCTCGCGAGCGGCAGCGATCAACGTGGTGGCCATGGACTACATCGAGGCCTCCCGGCTGCGCGGCGAAAAGCTTCCTTACCTGATCTTCAGCGAGGTGCTGCCCAACATCACGGCGCCGCTGACCGCCGAGTTCGGCCTGCGGTTTTGCTACGTGTTCCTGCTGATTTCGTCCTTGAGCTTTTTGGGGCTGGGCGTACAACCGCCCACCGCTGACTGGGGCTCGATGGTCCGTGACAGCGCCAACCTGATCTCATTCGGAGAAGTGACTCCTCTGGTGCCGGCTTTCGCCATTGCCTTGCTGACCGTCGCGGTCAATTTCGTGGCCGACTGGCTACTCAACCGCACCAGCGCTGCTAGGGGATAACGCCATGACCCACAACGAAACATTGCTGCAGATCAACGGCCTGTGCATCGAAGCGCGAGGCGAGGAAGGCTGGTCGAGGATCGTTCACAGCGTTGACCTGACCTTGCGCCGCGGCGAGATCTTGGGGCTGATCGGCGAGTCCGGTGCTGGCAAATCGACCGTCGGCCTGGCCGCTATGGGCTACAGCCGGGACGGGTGCCGTATTGCCGAAGGATCGATAATTTTCGACGGCATCGATCTGATGCGCGCCAGCGAAAAACAGCGGCAGGCGCTGCGCGGCACTCGCATTGCCTATGTCGCGCAATCGGCGGCCGCCAACTTCAACCCGGCGCATCGCCTGATCGACCAGTGCTGCGAAACCGCGGTGCTGCACGGGTTGATGAGTCGGGACGAAGCCTCGCGCGAAGCGGTCAGGCTGTATGAAAAACTGCGCCTGCCCAATCCTCAGGACATCGGCTTTCGCTACCCTCATCAGCTGTCCGGCGGCCAGTTGCAGCGGGCCATGACCGCCATGGCTATGCTCTGCAAACCCGACCTGATTATATTCGACGAACCGACCACGGCGCTCGACGTCACCACTCAGGTGGAAGTGATCGCGACCATCCGCGACGTGGTCAGGCAGTTCGGCGTAGCCGCGATCTACATCACCCATGACCTGGCCGTGGTCGCGCAAATGGCCGACACCATCAAGGTGCTGCGTCACGGCCGCGAGGTTGAGCAGGCTGACACTCGGACCATGCTGAGCGCGCCGCGAGAGGCCTATACCCGCTCGCTGTGGGCCGTGCGTACCCACCGGAACACGCCCAAGGCGCCGGTGTTGCCCGGACTGACTCCAATCATTCGAATCGATCACGTCACCGCGTCCTATGGTGGCTTGTCGGTGCCAGTGCTCAAGGACGTGACGTTCGACATACATCCGGGCAGAACAGTGGCGGTAGTGGGGGAATCCGGCTCCGGGAAATCCACGACCGCACGTTGCATCGCCGGGCTGCTTGCGCCATCCCAAGGGGTGGTGTCGTACAACGGTCGGGCATTGCCCAACCGCGTGAGCAAACGCAGCAAAGAGCAGTTGCGCGAGATACAGATGATCTACCAGATGGCCGACACCGCCCTGAATCCCAAGAAGCGCATTTCGGACATCATCGGTCGCCCAGTGCAGTTTTATCTCGGCCTCAAGGGCGAGCAGAAAAAGGCCCGTGTGCGCGAACTGCTGACCCTGATCGAGCTGGACCCGGACATCTATTACAACCGCCTGCCCACGGAACTATCAGGCGGCCAGAAACAGCGCATTGGCATCGCCCGGGCACTGGCGGCCAACCCGCGTTTCATCATCTGCGACGAGATCACCTCGGCGCTGGATCAGTTGGTAGCCGAAGGCATCCTGAAACTGCTTGATCGCCTGCAACAGGAGCTGAACCTGACCTACCTGTTCATCACCCACGATCTAGCCACGGTCAACGCCATCGCCGACGACGTCATCGTCATGCGCCACGGTCAGGTGGTCGATGTAGGGCTCAAGGAGAAGGTCTTCGCACCGCCTTATCACCCTTACACCGAGCTACTGCTGTCATCGGTCCCGCAGATGGACCCCGACTGGCTGACCCGGCATCTGGAAGCACGATCGCCACTTCTCAATGACCTCAAAGGGGGCGACGCGAAAAAAAAATCGTATGAGTTTACCTGATCCGCAGTCCTCAAATCACGGCTTAGGCATTCAAGCCCGGCCCACATTTGCTTACACATCAGTAGGGGTATCGTTATGCGTTGGAAGAAAACACTGCAGCTTCTGGATGTTCATTGTGAGGGGGAGGTTGGCAAAGTCATCCTTTCGGGCATTTATGACATTCCCGGCAACACTATGATGGCCAAGATGGACTACATTAATCACGAGAATGACAGCCTGCGCCGTTTTGTCTGCCTGGAACCTCGGGGTGCGGTGAATCAGACGGTGAACCTGATGATTCCGCCGTGCGACCCGACCGCCGACGCCGGTTTCATCGTGCTGCAGGCTGATGAAGCGCACCCGATGTCAGGCGCCAATACCATGTGCGTCGCCACCGCGCTGCTGGAAACCGGCATGCTTGAAATGCACGAGCCGCTGACCACGCTGCGCCTTGAAGCGCCGGCAGGCATCGTCACTGCACATGCCGAATGCCACGACGGCAAATGCGTGCGGGTCTCGCTGGACATGATTCCGGCCTATGTCGAAGCGCTGGATCAGGTGGTGCATACCGAGCGCTGGGGAGAGGTCAAACTCGATATCGCTTTTGGCGGCGTGTTCTACGCCGTGGTGTTCGTTGAGCAACTGGGCATCGAAATCACCCCGGATTACACCGCTGATCTGGTGGAGGCGGGCATGGTCATTAAGCGCGCGGCCAACGAGGCGTTCAGCGTAAAGCACCCTGATGTGCCCTCCATCGACCATATCGCCTATGCAATTTTCGCCCAGCGTCAGGCCGACAGCTCGGTGCGCACCTGCTGCACCTTGTGGCCGGGTCGTGTGGATCGTTCGCCTTGTGGCACCGGCAGCTCGGCGATTCTCTCGGTGTTGCATGCACGGGGGGAAGTGCAGGTGGGCGAGCAGTTCATCACGCGCTCGATCATCGACAGCGAGTTCCAGGTCAAGCTCCTGGGCCTGACCGAAGTGGGCGGCAAACCCGCCGTGCTGCCCAACGTCAGCGGCCGCTGCTGGACCTATGGCATGAGCCAATTGTCGCTCGACCCGACTGATCCATTCTCAAGGGGCTTTGCCCTACCGGATGCTTGGGGGGCCGAGGCCATTCATATCAAGTAAATTCTGAATGCGTGCTGCAAAGGTCCGCGCTAGAAAACTTCTGGTAGCCATTGCCTGTCAGCCCTTGATAGTCAGTATTCAGGCCCTCTCAATGAGCACCGACGTACTTAACTGTAGCGCCGAGCGGGCGGCTGTCTGCTCGGCGTAATTTCAGAGATCAGCCTCATCAATGCTTGAGGTCTGCTTTCGGCCGATTCTGTTGAAAACAGTCGGCCATGGTGTTCACCACAGAAAAGTACGCACATTGTAATCTGTACTTTGAAAAAGAAGATTCTGGGCTTAGATTTCGAGTAGCTGCGAGCAAAAAAGACATTTTAGAATTTAACACGTGCACAGCCTCGAAGAATCGATCTTTCACCATCGTCGTTAATAGCCGCCTAAAGCTTAAGCCGACCGACGAAAGCTAATTAGGATTCAATAAGTGAGCGACACATATTCATAAGTCTCTAGAAAGCCGATATGGCATGATTCAGTAGGCCGAAAACGAATGATTATGTTCACCGTCCTATGTTCATGGACGAGGCTTTATCTAATTGGTCCGACCTTTGGCGTCCAGGGACGCTGCAGTAGATGGACAGAAAGGCGCGTTGGAGAGACTGATACTAGTCCGCTATGCAGCCATTTAGACTGACCATTCCTAATTAACACAGCTACTGGATCGAAGGCCCCGCGCCATCGAACCGCGCCATGGCCTTTCTGCATTTCGGGGATGGCCGCTGATGTCGCTGATACCAAGGTGAGGTCGCCTAACCGCCCAATGGGCCGCAAATTAAGATTCCCAGCAAGGCGGATGCGCCGATCAATCTCTCCCAGGTCAGAGAAAGGTCCAGCTGTTGGATAATAGCCGGCATGACAATGCCCTTGCCGCCGACAATAAATCCAACGATCAGCATCCCACCCGAGATCAGCACCGCCAGTTTGGTGATGAACTTGCGCTGCTTATCAGACATAGCTTTAGACACCCGCCCTTGGCCTGGGATTGCGTATGAGGCAAGCGTCGACACGAATACTTCTCCTTGTCTTTTTTATGTTTATCGGCGCCGCCGCTCATAGGCAACTCGATAGCTGCCAGGCGCGGCGCCGAAGAAATCGCGGAAGCGTTTTTGGAAATGGGGAAGGCTGATGGCTTACCTGCGCGAATGGAAAATGGGCGATCCGCTCGATCCGCAGAACCGCGTGGGTGCGCTGGTAAGCAGCGACCACTTCGCCAAGGTCAAGTCCTACCTGGAGTACGCCGCCGAGTCCAGGCTCGCCGCGGTCTACGGGGGTGACACCCAGGATGACGCCTTTGTGCAACCTACCGTGATTGACGGAGTGGATCGAGACAGCCGTCTGTTCTAAGAGGAAATCTTCGGCCCGATTCTCTCAGTGTCCACCTTCAGTTCGCTGTCCGAGGCTGTCGCCATGGCCAATGACACGGCCTATGGCCTCGCTGCATCTGTCTACACCGGTAGCCTGCGCCGTGCGATCAAGCTGGCGCGGGAAATTCGTGCCGGGATCGTCACCGTCAACTGCTTTGGCGAAGGCGATGCTTCCACGCCGTTCGGTGGCTACAAGGAGTCCGGTTTTGGCGGGCGTGACAAGTCAGTCTTCGCCCACGACCAATACACTGAAATCAAGACTATCTGGATCGATGTGTCTGATCGGTCGGTGGACGAGACCGTAAAATGAGCACTCACACCATCAAGCGTCTGCCGGTAGATACCGGTGTTTCAGGCTGGGAAGCCATCTCTTCACGAGTGGCTCCCGTCCAATTGTTTGATGGGAATGTGACGGCGGATTGGCTGATCATCGGTGCGGGATTTGCCGGTTTGTCAGCTGCCCGCCGACTTTCCCAACTCAGGCCCGAGGACTCCATTGTCGTTGTCGATGCTCATAAGGTGGCGAAAGGGCCGGCGGGACGCAATTCAGGTTTCATGATCGATGTGCCGCACAGCCTGTCTTCCGGCGAGTATTCGGTGGCGGGAGAGTCGGCAACGGCGCTGGAGATCGAGCAAAATAGATTCGCGATCAAGTTCGCAGCGCTGGCCGCCGAAGAGTACGGCATGTCGGCGCAGACCTTCGACCCCTCCGGAAAGATCAACGCAGCGGCGTCTGAACGGGGGCTCAAGCTCAACGCGAAGTACGCTGCGTCGCTCGGCGGGATAGGAGAGCGTTTCGAGCTGTTCGATGCTGCACAGATGCGTGAAATCACCGGGACAAATTACTACCACGGCGGGCTCTATACCCCCGGCGCGGTAATGATTCAGCCGGCTCAGTACATTCAGGATCTGGCCCAGGGCTTGTTGGGGAAAATCACTCTCTATGAGCGCTCGCCCATTGTCGAGCTCTCTCAGGTGGGTAGTGGCTGGGTCGCTAAGTCCGCAAAGGGCAGCATCAATGCGCCAAAAGTCATTTTGGCCGTCAATGGACATGTGGAGGATTTCGGTCATTTCCAGGGACGGTTGCTGCATGTCTTCACTTACGCATCCATGACCGCCGCGTACCAGCACAGTAGCTTTGGGCGCGAAGTCTCCGGGCAACCTCGTTGGGCTTTGCTCCCAGCCGACCCGATGGGAGCGACGGTTCGCAAGATCACTACGGAGGAAGGTGCGCGTATTGTCATTCGGACAAAGTTCACCTACGACCCCAGCATCAAGGTATCGCCCGAGCGGGTGGCTGGCGTGGCGAAAGAGCAACGCATCTCCCTGGATGCGCGGTTTCCCGAGCTGAAGGGGACGCCCATCGAATTCAGCTGGGCAGGGCGGCTCAACCATCCAGGTAAGCGTTCAGAGCATCAAGCGGTGGTTTTGACTGAAGCGTGGCAGCTCCTGCTTGCCAGTGCATGTCGCTTCGCTCAGGGTCTGTTTTTTCCACCCCTCCGAGACCGGGATGGAGTGGAAGAGTGTTTCTTCCAACCGGGATCTGAGCGTCGTATCGATTCAGATTCGATATCAAGCTAGCAACATTGCCTTATCCACTTCTTATCGATTAGTAGCTAAGATTTCACGTATCTGCTGCCCATTGCGCATTCTCACCTCAGGTCTCGAAGAATAACTTACCAATCCCATACGAATCGAAACTGATTAGACCTGCTTGTAGCCTGAGTTGCAGTTGGGTTATCGACGTACCTACCGCGCTATATAAATTTGCCTTTTGATTGTAAGCCCAATTGAGGACACGATGAATTCACGGAAACTGCCGCGTGGTATTGCTATGCTGGTCATAAAAACTCAAGTTTCAGCAACTAATATCGGCCCGCCGGTAGAATTTGCCGAAGAACTTGATTGAAGGGTCGATTCAAGCGTTGACCTTATTCCAAAAACGACAAATCGTTCAAAAAACGACTTTTTCGTCAGACGGATAAAGCTTCCCTTGCCAAAAACGGAAGCAGTCGCTAGCTTGGATATATCTGATCAGATATCAGAATATTCGGTGACGGAGACGCTTCATGGACCTGCTCGTTCCACAGAAAAATTTAGCTTTCCCAAAGGTTGCAGTGATTGGCGCTGGTTTGATTGGTTGCAGCTGGGCAGCACTTTTTGCCGCTTCTGGCCGCAAGGTCAATATGTTTGATACCCGCCCGGAGGCTGCCGAGTTGATGGCGCAGTTCTGGGACTCGGTCAAACCAACCCTCATTCAACTGGGCCTCGCCACAGAAGCCACCGTTGTGCATTGGCAGGTATTCGACAACTTGGCCGACGCCGTCGGCGACGCAGATTTCGTACAAGAAAACATTCCTGAGCGCCTGCCTGCCAAACAGGCGCTGTATGCGCAAATGGAACCGTTACTGAAGCCGGCGGCGATCGTCGCTACCAGCTCCTCGGGCTTGAAGCTCTCAGACCTGCAGTCGCACTGGCATAACCCCAGTCGCATCATCATCGCGCACCCTTTCAATCCACCACATCTGATTCCCCTAGTGGAGCTGTATGGAAATGAGCGCACCGCAGCTGAAGTGTTGCCCGGCGCTACAGCGTTCTATGAAAGCTGCGGCAAGACCGTCATCACGCTGAAACGCGAGGTAATTGCCCATGTCGCCAACCGTTTGCAGGCAGCGTTGTGGCGCGAGGCGATTCACCTCGTGGCCGAAGGTGTGGCCAGCCTAAAGGACGTCGACACTGCGGTCAGTGCCGGCCCGGGGCTGCGCTGGGCGGTCATGGGCCCGCATCTGTTACTCAATCTTGGCGGTGGCGAGGGCGGCTTGCGGGCCTATTGCGAGCAGTTCAAGGACAGCTACCACACCTGGTGGGGTGACCTGGGCAAGCCGCAGTTGGACGCTCAAACCATCGACAGGCTGGTCGCCGAGTTGAACGAAGAAATTGCCGGGCGTGACTATGCACAGATTCGTCAAGAGCGCGACGACAAACTGGTGGCGATCTTGAGCGCGATGAAAGCGGTCGATGCCGTCAAGCCCGCGCCCATCAGTAACTGATTAGCCGGCGGCGCTGCGTTCTATGCGACAGCGCATCCCTTCAATGCGACAGCGCATCCCTTCAATGCTCGGAACCCATCAAGAGGTAATCATGAAACGCAAAGTGATATTGACATGCGCCGTGACCGGCGATGGCCCGCTCAACCCCAAGTACCCAGACTATCCTATCAATCCCGAGCAAATCGCCCGGGCTTGCCTGGACGCCGCCAAGGCAGGGGCCGCTTCGGTACATATTCACGGCCGCAATCCTGACACCGGCCTGGGCGATCGCTCCCCATCGATTTTCCGTGAAATCGTCGAGCGCATCCGAGCCGAAAACACTGAGGTGATCATCAACCTCACTACGGGCATGGGCGGCACGTTCGTTCCTGAGTTGCACAACGAAGCCTTGGCTCATCCGAGCACCGATGTCGGCACCGCTCAAGAGCGTGTGGGTCACGTGTTTGAAAATCGTCCTGAAATTTGCACGTTAGATGTCACCACCATGAACCTGGAGGGAGGTATCGCCGGTGCTCCCGACTGTGTGTTCATGAACACACCGGGTAAGTTGCGCGACATGGGCGACCTCATCAAGGAGGCCGGGGCCAAGCCGGAAATCGAAGTTTTTAACCCTGGCGATATCTTGCTTGCGTGCAAGCTCATGGAGGACGGCCATATCGATGCTCCGCCATTGTTCCAGCTGTGCCTCGGGGTGAAATGGTCGGCGCCGGCCGACGCCAAAACACTTTCGTATATGAAAGACCTGCTGCCTGCGAACGCGCTGTGGGGAGCATTTGGAGTGTCGCGTTTCCAAATGCCGATGGTTGCCTTGTCGACCGTCATGGGCGGTCATTGCCGCGTGGGCCTCGAAGACAACATCTACTTGGAACGTGGGGTATTTGCTACCAACGCGCAATTAGTCGAGCGAGCGTGCCGCATCATCCGTGACTTAGGTTGCGACGTTGCGACTCCAGACGAAGCGCGGGAAATATTGGGTCTAGCGCCCCGTGGCGGTATGTAAGTATGGGTAAATCAACCCTGCTTAGTTCCGCAGTCATTCACCCATGGCACTGCGACCACTATGGGCACATGAATACACGTCATTACGCGGCCTTCTTCGATGATGCGGTGTTTATTTTCTGGTCGCGCTGCGAGGTGCGTCTTAATGCCGATCAAGCATCGCGCGTTTTCCCAGTTACTGCGCAGATGACCACCGCATTTATTGCCGAAGCATCGGTAGGGACCATCGTTGACCTACATGCCGTCGTCTCTCGCATCGGTTCCAAGTCAGTCACGTTACGCCTGGAGATGCATGAACCATTGCATGAGAGGCTGCTGGCAACCTGTGATGTGGTGGAAGTATTTTTTGATAGCGGAACCCGCGCCAGCCATGCGATTCCGGAAGCGGTCCGCGGTTGCCTCCAAGCCCTAATTCCGGCCTTGGAGGCTGGCGCACAGTAAAAGACAGCCAGCGCGCAGAGCACGACGCTCATCGATAAAAGCGCCTATGTCCCAGTTGATTGAAGTCCGTATGGACCACTGCTCCCTATATAAGCGGGCAACGCGCCCGCAAATTGAAAAAAGTGAGGGCGTAATCATGATGTTAAGAAAGCAGGTTTTAGCGGTGCTGGTCACCGGCGCCATGAGCTTCGGGCTTAACGCCGTCGCGCACGCTGAGACGATCAGCTTCGTAGGATGGGGCGGGATGACGCAAGATCATCAGAATGAAACCATGGGCAAGCCGTTCACCAAGCAGACCGGCATTGACGTAGTGATGGATGGCCCCACCGATTACGGCAAATTCAAGGCCATGGTCGACAGCAAGAACGTGGAATGGGACGTGGTGGACGTCGAGGGTGATTTCGCCCTGCGTGCGGCTAACGAGGGCTTACTCGAGCCCTTGGACTTCAACGTAGTCGACCGTACCAAGCTCAACTCGTATTTTGTCAATGACCAAGGGGTAGGGGTGTTTCTCTACTCGTTCGTGCTCGGTTGGAACGCGGCCAAATTCCCCGGCGCCAATGCACCGGCCGACTGGAAGGCAATCTTCGATACCAGCAAATACCCGGGAAAGCGCGCTCTCTATCGTTGGCCAAGCCCAGGGGCATTGGAAATGGCCTTGCTTGCCGATGGCGTACCCGCCGATAAGCTGTACCCGCTGGATCTCGACCGCGCATTCAAGAAGCTCGACACCATCAAGAAGGACATCGTGTGGTGGAGCGGCGGTGCGCAGTCGCAACAGTTGTTGGCTTCAGGCGAAGCAAGCCTCGGTTCGTTCTGGAACGGCCGCGTTCTGGCTTTACAGCAAGACGGTGCGCCGGTAGCGCTTAACTGGGCGCAAAACTTGGTGATGGCCGATTACCTAGTCATACCCAAGGGCACCAAACACAAGGATGCGGCGATGAAGCTGCTGGCGTATGCCGTGACCGCCAAGCCACAGGCAGACTTCTCCAGCAAGATCCCCTATGCCCCTGTCAACACCGAGGCCGTTGCCCTGATCGACAAAGGCATGGCGCAGAACCTACCAACTGCGCACACCGACGGCCAGATCAATCTGGACCTGGCTTACTGGGCCAAGAACGGACCTGCCATTGCCGCTCGGTGGAACGAATGGCTGGTGAAGTGAAGCTCGCCATGGCGGTCGATACCAACCCTGCAGCGACCGCAGGCGAGAACATGCGCAAGAAACGCGTGGCCGGCAAATGGAAGGGGGTCGGCAACCTGGCACCTGCGGCGATATTTCTGGGCATCTTCTTCTTTGCGCCATTGCTGGGGTTATTGCTGCGAGGCGTTTTGGAACCGCAACCGGGGCTGGGTAACTACGTCCAGCTGTTCGCTAATGAGGCGTACAGCCGGGTGTTGTTCAACACTTTTTCGGTGGCGGGCGTAGTCACTTTGCTCAGCGTGCTGCTGGGGTTTCCGCTGGCCTGGGTGATCACCTTGGTACCCCGTGGCTGGGGCCGCTGGTTGATGAACATCGTATTGCTGTCGATGTGGACAAGCCTGCTGGCTCGTAGCTACGCGTGGTTGGTGATCTTGCAAGCCTCTGGGGTTGTCAACAAGGCACTGCTCGCGATGGGCGTCATCGACCACCCACTAGAGCTGGTGCACAACCTGACCGGTGTGGTGATAGGCATGACTTACATCATGATCCCGTTCATTGTGCTGCCGTTGCAGGCGACCCTGCAGGCCATCGATCCGATGGTGTTGCAGGCCGGCGCGATCTGCGGAGCCAGCCCGTGGCGAAACTTTGTCAAGGTGTTGTTGCCGCTGTGCCGCCCCGGCCTGTTTTCGGGGGCGCTGATGGTGTTCGTGATGTCGCTGGGGTATTACGTCACGCCTTCGCTGCTGGGGGGCGCACAGAACATGATGCTTCCGGAATTCATCGTGCAGCAAGTACAGACCTTCCTCAATTGGGGAATGGCCAGTGCGGCGGCGGCACTGCTGGTGATCATCACCCTGGTGCTGTTCTATTTCTACCTCAAACTCCAACCCGAGTCGCCAGTCGGCTCCAGCCATGGGAGGTGAACCATGCTCCTGACGCCAAACGCCATGGGCTTCAAGTTGCGTTTTGGGTTGTACGTCGGCACGGGCCTTATCGCACTACTGCTGCTTTTGCCTATCGTGTTCATCGTATTGTTATCATTCGGCTCATCGCAGTGGCTCGTATTCCCGCCGCCCGGCTGGAGTACCAAGTGGTACCTGCAGTTCTTCGCTGATGCGCAGTGGATGGGGGCTGCCTGGTCAAGCTTGAAGATTGCGCTGCTGACCATGGTGTTTGCCGTTGCGCTGGGGTTGCCTACGGCATTCGCTCTGGTGCGTGGGCGGTTTCCGGGGCGCGAGTTTCTATATGGATTGTTCACCTTGCCCATGATCGTGCCGCTCGTGATTGTAGCGGTCGCCGTATACGCCTTGTTTCTCAAGCTGGGCATGACCGGGACACTATTGGCGTTTGTAGTCAGCCACGTCATCGTTGCCTTGCCGTTCACCATTATTTCGATCATCAACTCGCTCAAGCTGTTCGATAAGTCGATCGAGGATGCGGCGGTCATCTGCGGCGCCTCACGGCGGCAGGCAATTTACAAGGTGACCTTTCCAGCCATTCGTCCTGGGCTGATAGGCGGCGCGCTTTTTGCGTTCCTGGTCTCTTGGGATGAAGTGGTGATGAGCGTGATGATGGCAAGCCCTACGTTGCAAACCCTGCCGGTGAAAATGTGGACCACGCTGAGGCAGGACCTCACACCGGTGATCGCGGTGGCCTCGACCCTCCTGATCGCCTTGTCCCTGCTGATCATGTTTGTGGGTGCCGCGCTTCGGCGACGCGCCGAAGCTCAACTTTCAAGGAGTTCATCATGAGTGCAGTCTTGAATGAAATGGCGCAACAGCCGCTGGTGAGCCTGCGGCAGTTGAACAAGTACTATGGCAACTTTGCTGCCGTGGACAATATTTCCCTGGAGATTCCCGAAGGCGAATTCCTGACCTTCCTCGGGTCAAGCGGTTCCGGCAAAAGCACCACCTTGGCAATGCTCGCAGGTTTCGAAATGCCCAGCAGCGGGGAAATATCGCTCGGTGGCAGGTCGCTGGTAAAGGTTCCTCCACACAAACGTGACATCGGCATGGTGTTCCAACGTTATTCGTTATTTCCTCACTTGAGCGTGCGCGATAACATCGGCTTCCCGCTGTCAATCCGTAACTTGCAAACAGCTGAAGTCAAGCGCAAGGTCGACGCGATGCTCAAGCTGGTCCAGCTGGAAAGCTTTGCCGAACGTCGACCCGCACAGCTCTCCGGCGGCCAGCAGCAACGTGTGGCCATCGCTCGCGCGCTGGTCTACGAACCACGCATGTTGCTGATGGATGAACCCTTGGGTGCGCTGGACAAGAAACTGCGCGAAGAATTGCAGGACGAACTACGCCATCTGCATCGGCGCCTTGGCCTGAATATCATTTACGTCACCCACGATCAGGAAGAAGCCATGCGCCTGTCCCAGCGCATCGCGATCTTCAGCCACGGCAAAATTGTCGGGCTTGGCACCGGCTACGATCTCTACCAGAACCCTCCAAACGCCTTCGTCGCGTCTTTCCTGGGCAACTCCAACTTCCTCGCGGCTACTGCGCAAGGCAACGCCAGCGCTATGTTCGAAGGCCAGTTGGTGGGCCTACGCCCGCAGCCAGGCGTTCAGACAGGGCAAGATCTGCGATTGATGATGCGTCCTGAAAAGGCCATCGCGCTGGGAGTCAACGAAGCGCGCAACACTCCCTTGGCGCCGGGCTGGAATGAAATCGGCGCAACGGTCACCGAACTGCTGTTCCTCGGAGAAAGTCAGACGTGCGCCGCGGTGACCGCTGGGGGCACGGCGCTGACAGTGAAGGCTTTGTCGCAGCCCGGGTTGGCAATCGTGCCCGGCAGTGAAGTGCGAATCCGTTGGGCCGTTGCCGATGCCTGCGTTTACACGTCCTGGCAATCGCAAGATTTGAAAAAGACCTGAAACGCTGAACCGAACCGGCCTGATGGAGTGACCCGATGCGCCGTGCTTATGCCTTGAGCGAATCGATGCGCGAGTTCATCGCTGAAACCTATCAATTCCAAGTCTCGGAACCTGGCATCGCTGGCGAGCGGGCGGCTTACTTGCGCATGGCGGCGCACTTTACGCCGCCTATGCCAGATGGATTAGTGCAAGTGGATGTGACCCCTGACAATTGCCCGCCACTACGTATCTATCGTTCCAAAACCGAGCGGATTTCTGCTTGGTCCACGGTGATGTATCTGCATGGGGGCGGTTGGGTCGTGGGAAACCTGGATTCGCACGATTTTGTCTGTCGCGAATTGGTGCACCGCACGGGCGCCCAGGTTGTCGCTGTGGATTACCGACTAGCGCCGGAATATCCGGCGCCTGCGGCGCTGCATGACGCAATGACTGCATGGCATTACTTGCAATCGATACCCGACGTAGACCGTGACTGCATGCTGGTTGCTGGCGACAGCGCCGGTGCGACTCTCGCTGCGGCCCTGAGCTTAGTATTGCGAGACTCCCAACAGCGCGCACCTCGAGGGCAAGCGTTGATCTACCCATTTCTGGGGACCGAGAATACCGCGTCGCGCGATGAGCACGCCGAGGCACCACTTCTCACCACCGCCCAGCTCGATTCTTATCTGCAGGCCTGGTTACCGGAGCAGCAGGCGGGTTCGCTGGTGTTGCCCTTAGCCACTGAGCGAGTGGAGGGGGTGGCACCCGCTTTCATTGCTGTCGCAGAGTTCGACCCTCTGCGCGACGACGGGGTTCTTTACGCGCAGCGTCTTGTCGAAGAGGCAGTCCCAGTCAAGCTCCTGGAAGCGCAAGGTTGGCTGCATGGTGGCTTGCGTGCTGCAGATTCTGAGCAGACAAAAGAGGTGATGAACGCAATGTGCGATTGGATCAGAAAACAAATCCTAATACACAGTGATATCTGATCACCAAGCTATTTACCTTGATATGCGACTGATATGATCAGTGCGATATCACCGACAATCGTTTTTTACAGTGCAGAGAAAATTGAGGATTTGCAGCAGTGTCACAGCAATTGTATGAGCTACCAGACTTCCAGGCCCGGCGCCCGGTTTCTGATCTGGAATATGTGTACGGTGCACTCAAGCAATCGTTCATGATTGGTGAGTTCGAACCAGGCCAACGACTCACCTTACCGCTCCTAGCCGAGGCGTTTGGTACGAGCCAGATGCCCATCCGCGAGGCGATGAACCGCCTAGTGGTCGCCCGTGCAATGGAAGCATTGCCACGCCGTTCTTTGCGGGTGCCCGAAGCGACCACGGAACGACTGGACGCCTTGCTGCCTCTGCGTTTGCTTCTCGAAGGCGAGGCCACTCGCTTGGCGGTAGAGAATGGTTGCGCGGGACATATCAATGAATTGATCACCATCAACCGGCAAATGGATTCGATGGTCGCTTCCGATGACCGCAAGGGCTACCTACGCCTTAATCAGAATTTTCACTTCACGCTTTATCGCCATTGCAACAACGAAGAGTTGATCGACATGATCGAATCATTGTGGATGCGCTATGGCCCTCTGATGAATGTGGTCCGTAGCAAGGTACTGTCGAGCACGGGGCATAAGGACCATGAAGCTATGATCACGGCGGTAAGCAACAGAGATGCCGACGCCGCTGCCACGGCCCTACGCAGCGATATCGCCGACGCTGCCAAGTCAATTCGGGCCGCCATCGCTACGCGCATGGGGCACTGACAGCGGCTGGCCTGCTTGGACAGCTCCGTTCAGGCAAGGAGCATCTTGATCAATCGACTGTCGTATTGACCGAATATTTTTTACACGCCGGCGCGAAGTATGTCGACGGTCCTTAGGCTTGTACCGAGTTCCTTGTCAATCCCTTGCTGGTTCAACCATCTACCAACGCCGCCACATCCCATCTGCGACCAGTAGGTGACCGGATGGTCTTGGCGCGCTGCTGCGAAAAGGTCGGTAAACGCCCACGCTGCGAGTAACACGCTTCTCCTAGCGGTGGCCGAAAACGATCGTTTCGGCTCCTTGCCTGGACTTTGTACGGGGCCGTGCCAAGGTTCAGAAGCAGGCTGACCATTTCAACATGTTCGATCCCCTCATCGGGGGTAAACCTGCCCCTGGCGATCAACCCGAACAGCGACCAGTACCTGGAAGAGCGTTTGCAGCTTCTGGACGAGCAGTGGCCACCGTCACCTGCCTGGCCAAGGACAATGAGCTGCCCGATGCCATCCTCACCGAGTCTGGACTGAAGATTACACCGCTAGATGCGGGTGCCGGATCGGGCGCAGGCGCTGATCGACCAGGCCAGTCAGCTACTGCCCCGTATCAAGATCACCGAACTGCTGATGGACGTAGACGACTGGACGGGCTTCAGCCGTCACTTCACCCACCTGAAGGACGGGGCCGAGGCCAAAGACCGGACGTTGCTGCTGTCCGCCATCCTGGGCGATGCGATCAACCTCGGGCTGACCAAGATGGCCGAATCGAGCCCCGGGCTGACTTATGCCAAGCTGTCTTGGCTGCGAGCCAGGCACATGCGCGACGAAACCTATTCGACGGCCCTGGCCGAACTGGTCAATTACCAGTACCGCCATGCCTTCGTCGCCCAATGGGGCGACGGCACGACCTCGTCTTCCGATGGTCAATGATCTTACCCAGCCCAAGTGGACATCCCGTTAAGCGATACACTGCAGCGAGGTGAACCATGGCAAGCCAGGCAAAGACGATGAAGAAGACCCGTATCCAGCATTCGCAGACCTACAAAGATGAAGCCCTGGCCTTGGCCGATCGCATCGGCATGAGCAAGGCCGCTGAGCAGCCCGGCCTTCATGCGTCACAGCTTTATGGCTGGAAAAGCAAGAAGCATCAGGCCGAGGACAATACCGAGCGCGAGCAGTCGCTGGCCGAAGAGAATGCACGGCTCAAGCGGCAGTTGGCTGAGCAGGCAGAGGAATTGGCCATCGTAAAAAAGGCCGCCGCGTACTTTGCCAGGAACCTCAAGTGAAGTACGCCTTCATACAGGCGCAGACGCCGCATTTCTCGATCAAAGCCATGTGTCGTGTGCTGGGCGTTGCCCGTAGCGGCTACTACACCTGGCGCTCATGTGGGGCATCAGTGCGTCTGCAACGAAGTGTTGAATTGGACAAACAGGTTGCCCATGCATTCGTTGCTCGTAAAGGCCGGAGCGGAGCGCCACGGTTGTGGTACGACCTGCAAGACGCCGGGCGGCCCTGTAATCGCAAGACCGTTGCCGCTTCGGTGCGCAGGCAAGGGCTACGTGCCAAAGCCGCCAGGAAGTTCAAGGCCACCACCTACTCGCGCCACACGTTGCCTGTAGCCGTGAATCTACTCAACCAGGATTTCACTGCCTCGGCACCGAACCAGAAATGGGTAGGCGATATCACCTACCTGCATACTGATGAGGGCTGGCTTTATCTGGCAACGGTTATCGACCTTTACTCCCGAATGGTCATTGGCTGGGCCATGAGTGAGCGTATGACTGCCGAGCTGGTCTGCGATGCCTTGCGCATGGCGTTGTGGCGGCGTAAACAGCCTCAAGGCGTGATCGTACATAGCGATCGTGACAGCCAATACTGCTCGGCGGCTTACCAGCAATTGATCGTCGCTCATCAACTCAAATGCAGCATGAGCGCTAAGGGCAAATGCTACGACAACGTGTGCGCGGAGAGCTTCTTCCACAGTTTGAAGATTGAATGCATTCATGGTGAGCGATTCAGCGGTCGCGCTCAGATGCGTGAAACCGTGTTCGAATATATCGAGATAGACTACAACCGCCAGCGGCGACATAGCACGCTGGGTCATATCAGCCCGCGAGCCTTCGAGGCTCGGATGAGTGCTTAAACCCGTGTCCACTGGTGCTGGGTAAGATCACCACGCTTCTGGGCTGGCGGCCGGGGCGAGAGCACAGGACACGTCAATCCGAGGTACGGTAGCGAGCCGGGACGGCTGTTCTACACCCATATCTCCGACCGGTACGCGCCGTTCATCACCCGCGTGGTGAATGTCGGCGTGCGCGATTCCACCTATGTGCTCGATGGCCTGCTGTACCATGAGGCCGACCATCGAGGAACACTACACCGACACGGTCGGCTTCACCGATCACGTCTTTGCCCTGATGACCTGCTAGGCTTACGCTTCGCGCCGCGCATCCGCGACCTGGGCGAAACCAAGCTGTATGTGCCGCAGGGTGTGCAGGCCTACCCGACGCTGCGCCCGCTGATAGGCGGCACGCTGAACATCAAGCACGTCCGCGCCCATTGGGACGACATCTTACGCCTGGCAAGTTCGGTCAAGCAGGGCACCGTTACTGCCTCGCTGATGTTGCGCGAGCTTGGCAGCTATCCGCGCCAAAACGGCCTGGCCGTCGCCCTGCGCGAGTTGGACGGGATCGAACGCACGCTGTTCATCCTCGACTGGCTGCAGAGCGTCGAACTGCGCCGCCGTGTGCATGCCGGGCTGAACAAGGGCGAGGCGCGCAACTCGCTGACCAGGGCAGTGTTCTTCAACCGCCTCGGCGAGATCAGGGATCGGAGCTTCGAGCAGCAACGCTACCGAGCCAGCGGCCTCAACTTGGAGACGGCTGCCATCGTGCTGTGGAACACGGCGTACCTGGAACGCGCCATCCAGGCGATGGGCGACGCGGGCAAGCCAATGGACGCGAGCTGTTGCAATATCTTTCGCCGCTGGACTGGGAGCACATCAACCTGACCGGCGGTTACGTTTGGCGACAGAGCCGTAGGCTGGAGAATGGGAACTTCGGCCCCTACAGCTGCTTGAAAAGCCTGAGCGTACGATTTTTTCCGTTTTCTCTATTCGCCCCATGGGGCACTGATGGCGGCGGCCTGCTTGGACAAATTCGTTCAAGCAATGAGCATCTTGACCAGATCGGCCGTCGTATTGACCGCGTATTTTTTTAGCAGGCTGGCGCGATGTATGTCAACGGTACGTGGGCTGATACCGAGTTCCTTGCCGATCTCCTTGCTGGTGCGACCGTCGACCAACAGCGCTGCCACATCCCGTTCGCGGCCAGTGAGCAGGGCGATCGGATGGTCCTGACGCCCTGCTGCGGAAAGGTCGGTAAACGCCCACGCCGCAAGTTCATATGGATCTTGCTGATTGAAGCCATAACCCCGTACGGTCGTCCAAAAGTGCGTGCCGTCGATACGTCGCATGATGCGGTCGTCAGTGAACACTGCCTTACGAGTCAGCAACGGCGCGATGCGTTCACCTGCGCTTTCAAAATCTTTCTCTTCCGGGTATAGCACCGCGAAGGACTGCCCTATGATCTCACTTCTTGAAGCGCGAAATATCTCCATGGCCCGAATATTACAATCGACCATCATCCTCTGTTTGGCGACGATGACCGCCACCGGCAAATGCAAAAACAAATCTGCATAATCAAGTTTTCCAATAGTTTGCATCATGAAAGTGCGCTCGCTTCATATTGGTGCCGCCAACTAACTCGCGTGACTCAGCATGGGGCATTGGATTTACGCTTTGATTACCTAGGTAAACGTTACCTATAGACCTACGTTATCCTACTTCCTATATTGATGTCACTACGCAACGACATAGAGAACGGCATATGAGTTTGCATGATGATGCAATAGTGATGGATGGACTCGTTGTTTCAAAATGGAGCGCCGACATCTTCAAGGATATGCGAAAAGGTGGTTTGACCGCAGCGAATTGCACTGTTTCAATCTGGGAGGACTTCATCGGCACGGTCGATAATATTATCGCATTCAAGAAACTGATCGAGGCGAATCAAGGTATAGTAAGCCTGGTCCGCGACACGGATGATATCCGTGCCGCCAAGCAGGCCGGCAAGACCGGTTTAATCCTCGGCTTTCAAAATAGCCACTGTTTTGAAGATCGTATCGAGTATGTGGGTTTGTTCAAAGAATTGGGGGTCGGTATCTCTCAGCTGACCTACAACACTCAGAACCTGATTGGCACCGGTTGCTATGAGCGTGACGGCGGGCTGTCTGGTTTTGGCCGCGAGATTATCGCGGAAATGAATAAAGTTGGCATGCTGGTGGACCTTTCCCATGTGGGGGCATTAACCTCTGAAGAGGCCATTCTGGCGTCGAGCAAGCCTGTCTGCTACTCGCATTGCCTGCCTACCGGGCTGAAGGAACATCCGCGCAACAAGTCTGACGAACAATTGCGGCTTATCGCAGATCGTGGTGGCTTCGTGGGCGTTACCATGTTTCCACCTTTCCTAAAGCGCGGTGCGGATGCCACCGTGGAAGATTACGTTGAGGCCATTCAATACACTCTGAATGTGGTGGGCGAAGACGCAGTGGGGATCGGCACCGACTTCACCCAAGGGTACGATAAAGGCTTCTTTGACTGGATCACCCATGACAAGGGAGCCTACCGCAAGCTCACCACCTTCGGCCCGATCATCAACCCGCTGGGTATTCGCACACTAGGCGAATACCCCAACTTGACCGAGGCCATGCAAGCGGCTGGCATGCCCGAGCGGGTCATCGAAAAAGTACTGGGGTTGAACTGGCTGCGAGTGCTCGATGATGTTTGGCGAGTCTAGCATTCGCTCATAATTATATCTCAGAGAGAAATTTCCATGCACGAGCCATCCTCCCTTGGCGGTAATACTGCAGGCGCGGTCATTATTAAGCTCGATCCAGCCGATCTGCTGTATCGTCGAGTGGCCGGGCGCCTTGTTCCTTTTCTGTTGATTTGCTACGTCGTAGCCTATCTGGATCGTATCAACGTCGGCTTTGCCAAGCTGCAAATGCAGGATGCATTAGGTTTTAGTGATGCCGTATATGGGCTAGGTGCGGGTATATTCTTTATCGGTTACTTTCTTTTTGAAGTGCCGAGCAATCTGTTATTGCAAAAGGTCGGGGCTAAAAGAACTATTGCTCGCATCATGATTTGCTGGGGCATCATCGGTTGCCTGATGGCGCTGGTTGCCACCCCGATGCAGTTATATGTGCTGCGCTTCCTGCTTGGAGTGTTCGAGGCCGGGTTCTTTCCAGGCGTCGTTTACTTCCTTGGCTGCTGGTTTCCCGAGGCGCGGCGCGGCCAGGTGCTGGGGATTTTCATGGTCGGCATCCCGGTCGCCGGGCTGCTCGGTGGGCCTATCTCCGGCTGGGCGATGCAAGGCCTTGATCAAGTGGCCAATGTTCAGGGCTGGCAATGGCTTTACATCATTGAAGCGCTCCCGGCCGTAGTGCTGGGCGTGCTCGCGATCTTTATTCTTGATGACAATATCGACGAGGCCAAGTGGCTGAACAGTGATGAGAAGCGGCTGCTCCATTCGGCTGTCACGGCCGAGGCACGCCGTCATCAAGGCCAGGCGTCCTCGCTGATGCAACTGCTGAGTAACCCGCAGCTGTACATCATGAGCTTCACTTACTTCGCATTCATCTGTGGCACGTACGCGGTCAGCTTTTGGTTGCCAACCATGCTCAAGGCCGGTGGCGCCACCAGTGCGGCACAGATCGGCTGGCTGTCGGCGATTCCCTACGGCGTCACGATGGCTGCCATGGTGCTGCTGTGTCGTCGATCTGACCAACGCCGTGAGCGGCGTTGGCACACGGCGCTTCCAGCGGTTATCGGCGCCATAGCGTTGGCGGCATTGCCGGCCGCCAGCGCCAACCTGGCAATAGTGGTGTGCCTGTTAGCCGTCGCCACTGCGGGGATCGTGTCAACCATGCCCCTGTTTTGGTCGCTGGCCACTGATTATTACGCTGGGCATCCCGGTGCCGCCGGTGCGATCGCACTCATCAACAGCCTCGGCCTGATCGGCGGGTTCGCCAGCCCTTCGGCAATCGGTTGGTTGAAGACGGTTACCGGTTCGCTCACCAGCGGGCTGTATCTGGTCACTGGAGTCGTGCTGCTCGGCGCTATCGCAGTGCTCTGCTCTGGGCGAGTCCGCCGTGCCAACTGAAACACTTTCTTCAGGTCGGCGCTAGGCATGCGTCGGCGCGACATTGTTCACTCTGGAGCGTTAGAGCTATGAAATCAGCAGCAATCGTAGGAACCGGCCTGATCGGTCAAGGCTGGGCCATCGTTTTCGCCAGGGCAGGTTGGGACGTCAAGCTTCACGATCCCCAGCCCGGTGCAGCGCAACGTGCCCAGCAACTGATTGACGTGCAACTCGAAACCTTACTTCAGGAAGGATTGATCACTGACGCCAAGGGCGCCAGCTCACGAATCCAGGTTGCCGAAAGCTTGGAGCAAGCGCTGACGGGCGTTGCTTACGTGCAGGAAAGTTCGCCTGAAATCCTTGAGGTCAAACGTTCGCTGTTCGAGCAGCTTGATCGGTTCGCACCGGCCGACGCGATTATTGGCAGTTCTACCTCGACCATGCCCGCCAGCGAGTTCACCAAGCATTTGCCGGGCCGCCATCGTTGCCTGGTGGCGCACCCCGTCAACCCGACCTACTTGGTTCCGATCGTCGAGCTGTGCGGTGCGCCCTGGACCTCCAGCGAAGCGGTCGATCAAGCCCGTGCGCTGTTGGCCAGCGTCGGACAGAAACCGGTGATTCTTAACAAGGAGATCGAAGGGTTCGTACTGAACCGGCTGCAAGGCGCGGTGCTGCACGAAGCCTTCCGCCTGTTCAGCGAAGGCATCGCCAGCGCCGAGGACATCGACGCCACCATTAAGCACGGCCTCGGTTTGCGTTGGGCTTTCATCGGGCCGTTCGAGACCATCGACCTCAACTCACCTAACGGCATCGCCGAGTACTGCGAGCGTTACAGCAGCGTCTACGAGTCGATTGGCGCCTCGCTGGGTAAATGCGTGCCGTGGAAAGGCGAAACCCTAAGCCAGGTCAACCGCGAGCGCCGTGAGCAGGTTCCTGCCGAACAACTCGAAGAACGCCGCCTGTGGCGCGACCGCGAGTTGATGGGCTTGGTCCGCCAGCTGTATCGGCGCTGATCGCGGCGCCCGGTCAGTGGGCGAACCGCTTTGCCTTCATCCAGGTTCGTTGTGTATTCATGAGGTTCCAAAGGAGAGTAACCGTGCCTACCCCTGTCATCATTACCTGCGCCGTCACCGGTGGTACCGACCATGCCAGCAAGAGCCCGGCGGTGCCTGTCAATCCTGAGCAGATTGCCCAGTCAGCGATCGAGGCGGCCGATGCTGGCGCCGCTATCGTCCATGTTCACGTGCGCGATCCATACACTACCCGCGCCTCCATGGATTTGGAGCTGTATGCCGAAGTGTTCGAGCGCCTGCGCTCGGCTCGGCCGGAATTGATCATCAACCTCACCACCGGCCCAGGCGCGATGGTTACGTCCGAGCAGATTCGGGACGGACGAAGCGGGGCACTGGCGATCGCGAGCCCGGAAAAGCGCGTAGAGCACATCGAAAAACTGCGGCCCGATATCTGCAGCCTGGATATCGCCGCCATGAACTTCGGCGAGCAGATGTTCCTAAATTCCATTCCCGATTTGCGCGAAATGGCACGGCGCATCGAGGCTGCCGGTGTCAAGCCAGAACTCGAAGCCTTCGATCTGGGACACTTGGGTGTCATTTCTCACTTCCTCAAGACCGGCGTGGTCAGCGCCCCGCCCATTGTGCAAATCGGCCTGGGCGTGCTGGGTGGCGCAGCGGCTACCAGTCAGACCATGTGCGATCTGGTCCACGCTGTGCCACAAGATGCGATCTGGGCCGGTTTCGGCATCGGTCGGCATCAATTCACCATGGCAGCGCAATCGGTATTGATGGGCGGTCATGTACGGGTCGGCCTGGAGGACAACCTCTACATCGAAGAGGGTGTACTGGCCGAATCCAACGCAGCCTTGGTCCGCAAAGTAGCGAGCCTGATCCGACTGCTCGGCCGGGAGCCTTCTACCTGTGCTCAGGCGCGCGGCATTCTGAAGCTTCGACCAAAGGCACAAGTCCGATGAGCGAATTGGCACTGGTGTGCGAGATGACCCTGCAGACTCGCTGGGGCGATATGGATGCGGCAGGGCATGTGAACAACACGGTGTACTTCCGCTTTATGGAACAGGTGCGCTTGTCATGGCTCGAGCGCATTGGCCATATCGGCTCGATAGGCCGAGGCGAAGGAGCAGTCATCGCTACCGCTAGCGCGGCGTTTATCCACCCGCTGCATTACCCCGGCGACATCATTGCACGCATGTACGCGGGCAATCCGGGGCGCAGCAGTTTCGATACAGATTACGAATTGCTGCGCGCCGATGACTCTAAACAGGTATATGCGAAGGGACACGCACGCTGCGTATGGATGGATTACGCCGTCGGCAAGTCGATGGCCATGCCGGATAGTCTACGTGCGATTTTGTTAGCGCCAACGTGCCATTTCCTCAAATAACAATAATCAGGCACAACTTTTTTGCTGCCCTTGAGCAGTAGGTATCCACCACGCTCGTAAAGGTGTTGGATGCGGTGGCTGCCTTTCTCCATGCAAATGAAGGGAAGAGTTATATGTCCAACAACACAATGCGCGTCAATGGCAATGCCAAGTCTTTGAAGGTGGCCGCAATTGGTAATGCCTTGGAATGGTTCGATTGGACCCTGTACGGCACATTTTCCTATTACCTGTCGATCAACCTCTTCGACAAGACCGACCCCACCTCGGCGTTGCTGGCGACCCTCGGGGCCTTCGCCGGCGGTTTCATCGCTCGCCCCATAGGTGGCTGGCTGTTCGGCCGAGTAGGGGACCACTACGGTCGTAAACAGGCGCTGGTACTGACCATGTGTCTGCTGGCGCTGTGCAGCCTCGGCATCGCGGCATTGCCGACCTTCGAGAGCGTCGGCGTTTATGCCTCGCTGATGCTGTTCCTGCTGCGTCTGCTACAAGGCCTGGCCCATGGCGGCGAGTCCGGTGTGGCGTTTACCTACGTCGCCGAAGTGGCGCCCGCGGCCCGCCGTGGGTTCTGGTCGAGCGCCATTTACGTCAGTGTGCTGATCGGGGTGATCGCCGCTACCGGGCTGGCGGCCTTGCTGACCAGTATGCTGGACAAGGCGACCATGGCCGACTGGGGCTGGCGTGTGGGCTTTGCCATCGGCGGTGTGCTAGGTATTTACGCGTTGTTCCTGCGCCGCGGCGCCGCCGAAAGCGAAGTATTCGAACACAAGCAACAGCATGCCCAGGCAGTGCCCGAGAAGCTCACTAGAAAGCAGATCTGGGTCATCGCCCGCAACATCGTGATGATCTCGGCTGTGGTCAATGCCGCGTATTACACTTGGGTAACCTTCGCGGCATCGATCGCCATCAACAAGGGCATGGATCCTTCCGGTGCCTACACGGCGAGCCTGATGGCCCAAATCATTTGCCTTGCCTGGTTGCCAATTTCTGGCTGGCTGTCTGACCGGCTAGGCCGCCGAGTAATGGTGGTGGCATTTGGCGCGGGTGTGATCGTCATCGCCTACCCGGTTTCGTGGATGGTGACCAACGATCCATGGACGCTATTCGCTGCGCAGTTAATTAGCCTTTTCGTATGGGGATTGCTGGCCGCGATGTTCCCGGCATTGGTCTCAGAGCAAGTGCCGACTTACGCCCGGGCGACATCCGTGGGGTGGATTACATCCACAGCGGCGGCGATTTTTGGTGGCACCGCGCCGTATCTATATGCCTGGCTGAGCGAGCATCAACTGGTGTGGGCTTATAACGCCTACGTAGTGGTGCTGGGCGGCGTGGCGTGCATCGGCGGCCTGCTGATAAAAGAAACCGCGCGCATGGAGCTTGATGATATTTTCAAGCGCGACGTTCAACCACCAGCGACCACGAAGGTAGCACCGGGCCAAGTCTTGAATCGTTAAGCCACCCATACACCGGCAACTGACAGAACGAAGTTGTCGACGGGACCCGCAATCACCTTTCCCTCAAAACTATAAAAAAGCCCGCCATGCGCGTTGTCCTGCGCATGGCAGCGGCGGCTGCGCGCCTGTGTTTTATGCCTCAAGCCTATTCAATTATTAATTTCTTGAGAGTGATTCAATGCAAACTCCGAGTGTGATCCCAGCCTTGCTGTGCCTGTCATTCAGTCTCCCCGTTATTGCCGTCGCGGCTGAGGACGAAAGCAAAGTGGCGCCAGTCCCCACCAACGCCAGCGCTCAACCCAAGCTCACGCCCGTGGTGCAACCCACCCAACCGGTCAACGAGCAGGACAGCGCCGAAGGCTTTTTGCAGGGGAGTCATGCAAAGTTGACGCTGCGTAATTATTTCAGCCGCCAGAACACCCATCGCACTACCTCGCTGAGCATCCAGAAACCCTGGGGCCTGCAATCTACTAACCACCGCACCACCTGGATTCAGGCTGCAATGCTCGATTACCGCTCGGGTTATACCCAAGGCGTGCTGGGTCTGGGCATGGATGCCTCAATCTGGGCGGCGACGCCGCTCGAGCGTGGCAAGGGGCAGTTGGCCAATGGCAGCGATCGCACCTTAGTGCACAGTAACGGCGAGGCCGTGGACGAGTGGAGCCGGCTCGCCGTGGCGGACGTACGCTTGCGGGTGTCGAGTACCGAGCTCAAGGCTGGGCGCTTCATGGTCGACAACCCGATGCTGCGCTCCAAGGACAATCGCTCGATGCCCGCCACTTTCGAAGGCGCCAGTTTGGTTAGCAACGATATCGGCGGCGTTGCGCTTCAGGCAGGCTACCTTGATCGTGTGATCCCGCGTACGGGGGCTGGGCTTGAAAAATTCGTTAGCACCTTTGGCAGCCGCAATTACAGCGGCGACAGCCTCAGTTTCATCGGTATCAACAGCACGCCCTGGCATGGTCTGTCCACCAGCGTCTACGCCAGCCGTTTCGAGAATGTCTGGGACCGTTACTATTTGGGGCTAACTCACCGCACGGGGGATCTGCAGCGCTTGGCCTGGAAAAATACCTTCACCTACTACCGCACCCGCGACCAAGGCAGCCGTGAACTTGGCTATATTAACAATAATATCGCGAGCCTCGGCTCGACCCTTAGCCACGGCGCACACAGCTTTACGCTAGCTTACCAGCAGGTATTCGGTAACGAATATTTTGATTATCCTTGGGAGACGAGCTCCAATTTCAGCAGCATCTCGCTTTACTCGGACTTCAATGGTCCCAACGAGAAATCCTGGATGGCCAAGTACGACATCGACTTCGCCGCCTATGGAGTACCTGGGCTGACAACCAGCCTCTGGTACGCGCGTGGGTGGGGAATAGATGGTACCCATTACGATGGCGATCGCAATGGCGCCCACACTGGTTACAATGTGCGAGGCCTGGATGATGTGGGCCATTGGGAAGCAGGACTAATGGCAGGGTATGTGGTGCAGACCGGGGCGTTGAAAAACTTCGGCTTACGCACGATTGTCTTTCACCACCGCGCCGATCCGGGTCAGATCGACGGGAACTACGACGAGCTGCGGTTGATTGCCAGTGCGCCTATCCAGTTGTTTTAAGGGCGCTGCAGCACCCGCATGTTTGCGGGTGCTGTTCAATCATTAGTAGCGTGTTGTGTTTACAAGTGGACGCGAAGACCCTGTTTCCTTCTCTAGTTTTCAAGCTCATGCACATCTCTCGGGAACCGATTTTCGGATTCCCCTAGCTTGTGGATCAAAGATGATTGGTTTTCAAAAAGCTCCGAATAGCCGCGAGCACTTACGCGGGTTGTTCCTCATAGATGTAATGTGCGCTGTTGTTGATCAGCTTAAATTCGCTTCCCTTGATCAGCCCGGCGATGCGTTGGCTAATGGCGGGGCTGGAGGCGTCGCGATCACCGCACATAACCAAGGTCGGAACGTGGATGTCCTTAACCTTGGCCGTGATGTTGAAGTCCTTGAGCGTGCCTGTCACAACAACGTCAGAGGTGCCCCACATATATTGCATCAGGTCGTTGCCGTGGGGCGGCGCATCGACGGTATCGGGCATGTCACAGGGTGCGGTGCAAAAGTGTTTGCCGTTGTAGATATCCACGGCCTTGAGGTATTCGGGGTTGTCGAACTCGCGCTTGGCCTCGTAATTGGCGAGGGTTTGCTGCACTGAACCGCCCTGGGTATCGCGGAGGCTCCACCTTTTGAGAAACTGGAGCCACTATGCCAAAGCCACCTAAATTTCCCCCCGAAGTCCGTGAGCGTGCCGTGCGGATGGTCTACGAAGTTCGCGAGGCACATGACTCCCAGTGGGCGGCCATCGAAGCGGTATCCAGTAAGATCGGTTGCACCGCTCAGACCTTGAGCAACTGGATTCGCAGGGCCTCCTCTCCCTCAACACCCGGTCTCCCGGTAGATCCTCGGGTCAAAGAGCTGGAGCGCGAGATTCGTGAGCTCAAACGGGCCAACGAGATCCTCAAGGTCGCCAGCGCTTTTTTCGCCCAGGCGGAGCTCGACCGCCATTTGAAGTGATCTGGTCGCTCATCGACAAGCACCGAAAAACCTTTGGAGTCGAGCGGCTGTGCAGCGTGCTTCACGTGTCCTCATCGGCCTATCGACGGCATGCTGCACGTTTACGTGACCCATCACGGCGCTCAATGCGTGCGATTCGTGACGAGACACTTGCGCTGCAGGTTCGTCGTGTCTGGCAAGAAAACTACGAGGTCTATGGGGCCAGGAAAGTCTGGCGCCAGATGCTGCGCGAGCGCCAGGCTGTGGCGCGTTGCACAGTGGAGCGGTTGATGCGTGAAATGGGGTTGTGTGGTGTGACACGAGGCAAAACGATAAAGACCACGAAGCCAGACCCTGAAAATGCCACTCCCAGAGATCTGGTGAAGCGGCAGTTCACAGCAGAACGGCCCAATCAGCTCTGGGTGGCCGATTTCACGTTCGTTTCGACTTGGCAGGGATTTGCCTATGTCGCCTTCATCGTGGATGTCTATTCACGGTTCATCGTAGGTTGGCGTGTCAACCGCCACATGCGCACGGAGTTTGTCCTGGATGCGCTCGAGCAGGCGCTTCATGCCCGTCGGCCCGAGCCTCACCGGCTGGTTCATCATCGCGACAGAGGCTCGCAATACCTGTCGATTCGTTACAGCGAGCGGCTGGGTGAGGCCGCTATCGAGCCATCGGTTGGCAAGACAGGCGACAGCTACGATAACGCGTTGGCAGAGACTATCAACAGGCTTTACAAGACCGAGCTGATCCACAGACAAGGTCCGTGGAAAAGCATAGAAGCCTTGGAATGGGAAACGATGAAATGGGTAACCTGGTTCAACCATCGGCGCTTGCTGGAGCCGATTGGAAATAGGCCGCCAGCAGAGTTTGAGGCACTATACGAGCAGAGTCAGACAGCAATCCCAGTTGCGGCCTGACTCAAACACAACAGCCTCCGCGATACCCGGTGCGGTTCAAGATTCATACAGAGCCTAGGCTCGCTCTAGCTTCGCCCCTCACGCCTGCCCGCGTAAGCGTGTTTTACCTCCACCGTCTCTGCACGGTAACGGCCTTTGGAGTAAATGATGACGTCCATTCCAGCTGATGTTCTTGAACAACTCGCGCCAGAGGGTGTGCTGCGCGCTGCCATTAACCTTGGGAACCCGGTACTGGCCCAGCAAGGCCCGCAGGGGCAGCCCCAAGGTGTGTCTGTGGCGCTGGCCAAGCGCCTGGCCGCGCAGCTGAACGTAGCGCTTGATATGACGACCTTCGACGCCGCTGGCAAGGTGTTCGCCGCCTTGGAGCACAACACATGGACCGTGGCGTTTCTGGCGATAGAGCCGGTACGCGAAGCGCAGATCGCGTTCACCGAACCTTACGTATTGATTGAAGGCACTTACCTGGTGCGCAGTGACTCGCCCTATGAAGACGTGGCCGAACTCGATCAGTCTGGGTTGCAGATTGCCGTAGGCGAGGGGGCCGCCTACGACCTTTACCTGTCGCGCACCCTTGAACACGCGACGCTGGAGCGCGCTGCAACTTCCATGGCTGCGGTTGAATTGTTCGTCGATCAACAGCTGACCGCCGCCGCAGGGGTACGGCAGCCCTTGGAAGCCTTTGCGCTCAGCAACAGCGAGTTTCGCGTACTGCCTGGCAGCTTTACCCAGATCCGCCAGGCCATGGCGGTGCCTCGGGGCAATACGGCTGCAAGCGCCTATGTTGCAGCCTTTATAGAGGACGCATTGCGAGCGGGGTTTGTACGTGAGGCCTTGATCGCCAGCGGGCAAGCGGACGTCAGCGCGCCTCGCTAGCCCTGCCTCTTTGCCCACACCGTCCATTGCTTTACCCCAGCGGTAACCTTTCGTTGCCGGTGGTGCCTAAACCGCCGACTGCCACCGTACACATTGGACGTGGCGCTACCGTTTGCAGGCAGCAAGAGGGGTACTGTGTGAATAAGGCCGAGGCTTCAAGGGTGGTGGTAGCCGGTGCCACTGGCGATCTGGGGTATCGGATCGCGGCGGCGTTGGTCGAGCGCGGCGTTCAGGTCACCGCGTTGGTGAGGCCTGGCACCGAAGCTAGCCGCCTGGCCAGGCTACACGCCAAGGGCATAAGCGTAGAGGCCGTGGCGCTGGACGATGCAGCCGGCTTGCGCACGGCTTTGACCGGGGCGGTGTGCGTGGTGTCGGCACTCAATGGTCTTGAGCACGTTATCCTGGGCCAGCAGGGTCACCTACTGGACGCTGCCGTGGCAGCGGGTGTGCCACGGTTCATACCGTCCGATTTCTGTTTGGATTACACGCAAACGCGCTTTGGCGATAACCGCAACATGGACCTGCGCCGGCGGTTCAAGGCCAGGCTGGATGTTGCGCCGTTGGCCGCTACCTCGATCTTCAACGGCGGCTTTCTAGAGCTGCTCGACGGCGGCGCCCCTATCGTAGTACCAGGCCGCCGGGTGCTGCATTTCGGCGACCCTCGGCAGGCGCTGGACTTTACCGCCAAAGACGACGTAGCAGCGTTTACCGCAGCTGCTGCACTCGACCCCGATGCGCCACGGGTGCTACGCATCGCCGGCGACAGCCTGTCCCCGGCTGACATGGCCCATACGCTTACCGCGCTTACCGGGCAGCACTACCGCACCTTGCGGCCGGGCGGCATCTCTGTGCTGTCAGGCCTTATCAGCGTGGCCCGCGCCGTTACCCCTAAAAGTGAGGAGCCCTTTCCTGCGTGGCAGGGGATGCAGTACCTGCGCGACATGATGAGTGGCCGGGGCAAACTGCAAGGCCTGGATAACGACCGCTACGGCGCGCGACCCTGGCAGTCGGCCCGTGATGTGTTCAAACGCCTCTATAGGTAGCCCTGGCCGCTGACACGGGCGCAAATAGCACGTTTGCGCCCGTGTCAGCGGGTAACTACAAGATAGTCATTTCGCCACACTACGCCGCCATGCGCAGCCTCTACCAAATGAACGTACCGCCCGCTTACCTCATCGAGGGGGATGCAGTCATCCACGTCCACTAGCGCGTCCAGGTGGCGGCCCGCCCAGTGTGCCTGGCAAAGCCGCTTGCCTTTGAGCTTGGCCTCGGCCTTGCTGTGCGCTACCACCAGCAGGTACTGGTGGGCCTCGCCAAATAGCTGAGGGTCGTAACCGCCCAGGTTGAGGAAGTAGAGCCGTGGGTCATCAGGGCGCGGTGCAAGAGGGCTGAGTTCCACTTTCCGGCCCTCCACACCCTGCACCTCCATCCAGGCGTCGATGTGTAGCCCTTTGGGGCTGCCGAACCACTGTTGCCGCAACTGAGGGTAGGCCGCCTCCAGGGTGTCTGCCACCGCAAACACAATGTCGTGGACTTCAATGCTCGCTTTAGGGTGCTTACCGCCCAGCAATACCGCAAACAGCATGGTCACTCCTGCTCTTTATCAGGTCACTGCTCAATCATAAGGTGTGAGGGCAGCAGACACGCGAAGTTGTTGTGGGAAAAATCCGAGTTGGACGGCATCGGTTTCGCCCGGCAGCGTCATGCCCTGCTAGCATTGCGCATCCACCCTCGAAGGAGCTGTTGAATGGTTGCCCGCCTGTTGCTGATCTGCCTGCTCGTTGCACCTACCTTTGCAGCCCAGGCGGCCACGAAGAAGGACGCCAAGGCCAAGCCATCCGCGCCGGATAATGGCCTTCAGATCACCCCTAAAACGCTCCAGGACGGCCTGCAACGCTTCATCAAGGAAGAGGCAGACTGCCGTTCTGTGACCTTTGAAAAGGTACGCACCCTGAAAAAAGGCGCGGTGATTCGCCAAAAGCTGGCGCGAGAAGGCGCCAAGGTGGACATGTCTCTGGACGTGTCCAAAGCCGGGACGATTTCCAATGCCCGTTTCTCCGCCGGCACCAAAGACCCGGCTCACCTCACCGTGATGCTGTGCGCCACCTACGCGGCCATGCGTACCCTGCAACCCAAGGTGCAAGGGCCGGATGCAGCACGCAAGGCCGCATTGGAGCTGTGGCAAGGCGCGCAGCAAAAGCCCCTGTCAACCACCCTCGGGGGGCAAACCTTCAAGGCCCAGATGGCGCCGTTCGAGCTCAACGCGTTCTGATGTAACGGCCCGGCTGCAGCTCATACACCGGGCAGTTGCGCGATCAATGCAGTCAGCCGCGCCTTGTCTTCCGAGAGGGTGAGCGCGTGCTCGGCCCGCTTGAGCAGCAGCCGGGCTTGCGCAGCGGCGGCCTCAGCAAACAAGGCTGAGTTGACATGGCTCAGGCTGATCAAGGCTTTAAGCACACGTATGTTGATTTCGACCACGCTGGCGCCGTCGCGGACGATAGGCGAAAAGAAATCGTCGAACAGGTCCGCCACGGTGATGCCCCGTACGAACACCTGTTCGCAGCGGTCCTCTTTGCCAGACAACAGCGGCTGCGGCATGCCCCAGCAGGTCAGGGTGCGCACCCCACGACCAATGACGTCGATGGCCGTTCCAGCATCGTTCACCGCAGGTGATAGCGCCCGCGAGGCAATCTCTGATAACACCAATAGACCGAAGCGTGGGTCGTGTTCAAAAGTGCGACGTACCTCAATACTGATGGCTGAACGTATCGCCACAGTAGGGCTTTTTTCCACTTCGGTAGTCGCGGCGCCGGCTGGCACCACATAGGCCAGCGGCATGCCCACATGCACAAAGCTGCCAGGCAGCACGCTGACGAACACCTGTACGCCCTGTGCCAGCGCCTTTTCATTCATGGCCTGCACGTCGATGTGCTGCACATAGCCGGTGTGCTCACTGGTGACGATTTGAGCCCCCGGCGTAGGCACCCACCCCACCGGATAGGCCATGGCGCCTAAGTGGGGCCACTGGGCGCGGTGCTTGATCGCGTCGATGGCAGCTTTTTCGACCCGGTCGATGGTTTCACCCACACGGCCGAGCTTTGACAGGTGATCGATCCAGCGCAGCAAGGTGTAGACGATCAGCACCACCACCATAATGGTGACCGCGAACAACAGCACGCGCCCCTGAGCGCCATAGGCACCTGTGCTCAAGGCAATGATGCCTACCAAGCTGAATAGGAATGAGCCAATGAAAGTGGCCAGGGCGTTCTGAGTGGTGGCGTCCTCCATCACCAGTTTGGTGGCGCGAGGGGTGACGCTGCTGCTGGCCGCGCCATAGGCCGAGACCATGGTGCTTAATGAAAAGGTGGTCACCGCAAGCATGCTGGAGGCGATGATCCCGAGAATTTTGTCCACGGCGTCAGCACCGATCTTGGCTGAGAGTGCAAAGGGGATCGAATCCTTGAGCACGATAGAGGCCAGCGCCGTCGCGACCCCCAACACCGAAAATAGCGTTGCCCTGAACCACAGCCGTCTGGTGAGTTGTGTCAGTATCCAGCGCCAGCGAGCAATCATCCGTTTCTCCTCAGCCTATAAGATTTAGCATGGCCAATGCGGCCAGAAGTGCAGGCGGCATCACCAGCACCCCCAGTTTCAGGAACGCCAAGGCGCTTACATGTTGCCCTTCGCGGCGAACAGCGATCAGCCACAGCACCGTGGCTAATGAGCCCGTAACGGACAGGTTGGGCCCTAGGTCTACGGCAACCACCAACGCCCGCGTGGTCTCCGTGGGCAGTGTGGCCAGTTGGCCTACCGAGCCTGCGATCAGGCCTGCGGGCAGGTTGTTGACCAGGTTACAGGCAATGGCCACCAGTACACCCACGCCCCAGGGGGTTTGCTCAGGCGCAGCGCGCGCAAAGGCTTCCAGTTGGTGGCCCAGCGCGCCGATCACGCCGGTAAGCGCCAAGGCTTCGACCAGCACGAACAGGCCTGCTACCAGCGGCAGCACGCCCCACGACACGTCCTTGAGCACTGGCAGCGGGCTACGCCGCTGTACCGCGTGTACCACCGCGAGTGTGGCCAGGCCAGCCAGGCAGGTGGGCAGACCTAGGGGCTTGTCCAGCGCCGATACGGTTAACAACACCACCCCGGTAACGGCAATGCCGGCCGCGGTAAGCCGCGCCCCTAGCGGCAGGGGCGGTAGCGCTTGCACCTTGGCCAAGGGCTTGCGCAGCGCTGTGCGCTGGGTCCAGCGCAGCACAACATAGGTACACGCAATGGCTGCCAGTGAAGGCAGGCTGAAATGCAGCAGCCAGTCCTTGAGCGGCGGCATGTGCTCGCCAAAGATCACCAGATTCGCAGGGTTGGAGATCGGTAGCACGAAGCTGGCGGCGTTGGCGATGAATGCGCACACGAACAGGTAGGGCAGCGGCTCTGCCTTGGCAGCCCGCGCGGCTGCGTACACCGCAGGGGTCAGTACTACGGCGGTGGCATCGTTGGACAGAAATACCGTCACCGCTGTGCCCACCGCGAACACCAGGTCGAACAAACGCTGGCTTGACCCTTTCGCGTGGCGAGCGGCTAAGGTGGCGAGCCAGTCGAACAAGCCTTCGCGCCGAGCCAGCTCGGCCAGCACCATCATCCCGGTGAGAAACAGGTACACGTCGTTGCCCTTGGCCACTGCGCTCGAGGCCGCAGGGAATGGCACCAGCCCAAACAGCACCAACAAGGCCGCGCCGCCCAGGGCCCAGACGTACTCGGGCAGGCGCCACGGGCGCAGTATCACCCCAGCGGTGGCAAGGGCCGCGATACACCAGGTCAATATCGGTAGAGGCATGACCATGCTCAGTGAGTGAGGTTTAAAAGTTTCAGGCAGCACCAACACCAACAGCGCGCTGATGAACAGGCCCATGCTGGCCGGCTCCCAGTGGTGTAGCGCCAGGGGTAGATGGCCAAGTAGGGGCCGAGGCCATCCCGTACGTCGGCCAGGAAAAAATTCAATGCATCCAAGGCGTGTGTATTGTGCGGGTCAAGGGGTGTGGCCATGGTGATTCGACAGCGAATGGGATGAGCGTCAGTGGGCCTTTCAGCACATTTAGTTCACTGTTAATAACTGCCGTGTTATTCCTAGCGCTACACAAGGAAACAACATGGGCTCACGCGGGTGACGCCTCAAGGAGCGAGCGGTTGGCCAGGTCTAAAATTATCGCGATAGCAGCCCTGCTCGGGGTATTCGGGGCTGTGGTGCCGGTGGGGTTGATGGCGTATGTGTCCTGGTCCAGGGCGCTGGCCAATGAGCAGTCGCATTTGCTCGCGTTCTCCCACCGCGCCCTGAAGAACGTAATGATTTCACTGGAGCAGGGGCGTACCGCGATCAACTCGCTGAGCGCCTGGAACGGCACCTTGTGCTCACCGGAGCACCTGATGGCGATGCGGCGAGTCACCCTTAACACCCGCTCGGTGGAGGAGGTCCGTTATCAGGGTAGCGAAGCCCAGTGCAGTTCGTGGGGCGTGGATACCGGTGACAACAATGACGTAAAGGCCGACGGCCCGCTGGACGGCGGTTTCGAACTTACCCTGCGGGCGGTGTCGCCGATACCGGGCGTTGACCCCCTGACCCTGCTCAGGCGCGGTGCGTATAGCGTAGTGATCAATACCAGTCGCTTGTCCGATGTGATACTTGATGAACGCCTGCACTTGGGCGTGCTCTATAAAGGCACCGTGGTCAGCAGCCTGCGGGTTAGGCGTACGGCGCTACAGTTCGATCGCCTCTCCGAACCTCAGGGCGAAGAGGGCGGTTACCTTTATGCCACTGCGAGAGAGGGTGACTGGACGGCCGTTGTAGTCGAGCCCACCAGCGCATTGGGCACCAGTTTTCGCCAAGAGCTGGTATGGATGCTGCCTATCGGCGTGATCCTTGGGCTGTTCATCGCCGCCTTGGTGACCAGGCTGCTGCAAAAAAGGCAGTCACCCTTGTCCGAGCTCAAGATAGCCGTAGCGCAGCGCGAGTTCGTGGTGTTTTACCAGCCCATCATGGCGCTGGGTTCGGGTGCCTGTGTAGGGGCCGAGGCCTTGGTGCGATGGGTGCGCCCAGATGGCAGCATGGTGTCGCCTGACCAGTTCATTCCGTTGGCCGAAGACAGCGGGCTTATCCTGGCGATCACCGACCAAGTGATCGAGGCGGTGGTACGAGATCTAGGCGAGGTTTTGGAGCAGCGCCGCGACTTGCACATCGCGATCAACCTGTGCGCCGACGACATCAAAACCGGCCGTTTCATGCCCGTCATCGAAGCGGCCCTCCGGCGTAGCCCCATCGACCACCACCAGATCTGGCTGGAGGCGACCGAGCGGGGGTTCATGGATGTCGATTCGGCCAGCAGTTGCCTTCAGAAGGCACAAGGCCTGGGCTTCAGCGTGGCAATCGATGACTTCGGCACGGGGTATTCCAGCCTGCAATACCTGCAGGACCTGCCGATCAATGTGCTCAAGATCGACAAAGCTTTTGTAGACACCATTGGCCTGTCATCGGCTTCAAGCTCCGTCATTACCCACATCATCGCCATGGCGAAAACCCTTGATCTGGCGATCGTTGCCGAGGGCGTGGAGACGCAGGAACAGGCGGCTTACCTGAAAGGGCAGGGCGTGGACTACGTGCAGGGGTGGCTGTATTGCAAAGCCATCCCGTCGCAGGAGTTCATCCGTTTCGTCACCGAGGCACGTACGCCCCAAGCATCCAGGGCTCAGGCCTGAACGCTGGCAGCGCGGGTTACAGTTGCTTGGCGAACTGCTCGACCGCACCCACCACCTTGCGTGCGCCGTTCTGGATCTCGACGATCACCGCACCGGCCTGCGTGGCCAGTTCGAGCCCCTGCTCGGCCTTGGCCCGGCTGCCGCCAATATGAGTCACGGCGTCATCCACTAAGGCCTGGTTTTTCTGCACCACGGCCACGATTTCTTCCGTCGCTGCGCTGGTACGTCCTGCCAGTTGACGCACTTCATCAGCCACCACCGCAAAGCCTCGGCCCTGTTCGCCGGCACGGGCCGCTTCGATGGCGGCGTTTAGGGCCAGCAGGTTGGTTTGCTGGGCGATGCCGCCGATGGTTTGAACGATCGAACTGATCAGCAGCGACTGCTCACCAAGCGCACCGATGCCCGTAGCCGCCGACGACATCTGCTCGGCGATGCTTTTCATGGTGGCAACGGTTTCGTGTACCACCTGCGCGCCTCGGTTGGCGGACACGTCGGTCTGTTGAGAGATGTCGTAAGCCGTGCCTGCGGCGGCGCTTACTTCCTGCTCGCGCTGAATCTGATCGGTAATCAGCGTGGCGAACTTCACGATCTTGTACAGCTTGCCTTGAGTGTCATGCACGGGGTTGTAGGTGGCTTCCAGCCACAGTTCGCGGCCCATGCTGTCGATGCGCTTGAACCGGTCCGCCATGAAGCCGCCTCGGTTCAGGGTTTCCCAGAAGCTGCGGTACGCCGGTGAGCTGGTGTAGGACGATTCACAGAACATGCTGTGGTGCTTGCCCACGATTTGCTGTAACGAATAGCCCACCGCCTTCAGGAAATGCTCATTCGCTGTCAGCACCTTGCCGTTGAGGTCGAATTCGATCACGGCCGTGGAGCGCAACAGCGCTTGTATCAGGGCTTCGTTTTCCTTGGCTGTGTCCATGGCTTTGGTCACGTCCGAGCCGTAGCAGGTCATGTGGGTCACCTGCCCACTGGCATCCTTGGTGGGGAACCAGGCGCCGCGTAGCCAGGCCAGCTTGCCATCAGGTTTCAGGAACCGGTAATCGTCCTGGGTCGTGGTGCCATTGGTCAGGGCTACATGGAAGTTCTTGAAGCAGGGCAGGTCTTTGACGTAAGGCGGGACGATGTCCGAGATCAGCCCGCCAACAAGCTTGTTTTCGTCCGTTTCGACGAATCGGCAGAACTTCGCATTGACGCTCGTGATGCGCATGGCGCGGTCGAGCGTCACGACCAGCAATTCACTGGCAAGCCCCGTCTGCAACGCCCGCAGGGTGGCGAGCTCCTGTTGCAAATCCAAAACGTCCTTTTTTAGCCGTGAGTTGAACATGGGGGTTACCAGTGAATGGGAGGGTGGTACTTGGGCTATCGACCACTGAGCGGAAAAACTTGAGGGGCGATGGTGCGCTTTACATGGGGTGGCGCGTTGCAGGCACAACGAGGTATCGATGCGAACAATAAAATGATTGTTATGCGCAAAATTTGCGAATAACATCTTTTATATGACTGAATCGATCAGTACCTTGATCGTTTTGATCAGGCTACTGCCAGTGGTCGTCGACCACATCCATAAAAATAAGGAGTGCCCGTGGTGCAGATTCCTATAAAGCGCAGCATTGAACGCGTCCCCGGCGGGATGATGATCGTGCCCTTGCTGATCGGTTCGTTGGTTGCCACCTTTTTGCCTGACATGCCGAAGTTCTTTGGCTCGTTCACCAACGCCCTGTTCACCGGGTCCTTGCCTATCCTGGCCGTGTTCTATGTGTGCATGGGCGCCAGTATCGATGTGAAAGCCACCCCGTATCTGCTGAAAAAGGGTGGGGTGCTGTTTGCCACCAAGGTCGGCACTGCCATGGTGATTGGCTTGGTGATGGGGCACTTCCTGGGAGAGCAGCCAATCAGCTCGGGTGTTTTTGCCGGGATTTCGACCCTGGCGGTGGTCGCGGCCTTGAACGACACCAACGGTGGCCTGTACATGGCGCTGATGGGCCAGTACGGCCGGTCTGAAGACGTAGGTGCTTACTCAGTGATGTCACTGGAATCCGGGCCATTCCTGACCATGATTACGCTAGGGGTGGCGGGCTTGGCTGCGTTCCCCTGGCCGACCTTGGTGGGGGCGATCCTGCCGCTACTGCTGGGCATGCTGCTGGGCAACCTGGACCGGGAAATGCGCGACTTTCTCGCCAAGGCGGTACCGGTGATGATCCCCTTCTTTGCTTTGGCGCTGGGTGCCAGTCTCGACCTGCATAAGGTATGGCAAGCGGGCCTGCTAGGCATCGGCCTGGGCGTGGCGGTTGTGGTGGTGACGGGTATTCCGCTGTTCCTCACCGACCGGCTGTCTGGGGGTACTGGTGTAGCCGGGGTGGCGGCGGCCAATACGGCAGGTAACGCCGCCGCAGTGCCTGCGCTGGTGGCAGCTGCCAACCCGGTATACACCGAGGCGGCGACCACGGCGACGTTATTGGTGGCTGCCTGTGTGGTGGTCACGGCGGTGCTGTCGCCGGTGGTCACTTCGATGGTGGCCAAGCGGTACAACGCCCGTCATGGCTTGCCAGCGGCGGGAACGGTGCCAGAGCGGGAGATAATCCGATGAGTTTGCTGATCATCGCGGACGATTTGTCAGGGGCCGCAGACTGCGCCATCGCGTTCGCCAGTAACGGGCTACGTACCGTGGTGGCATTGGACGCTGCCCAAGACACGGGCGATGCCCAGGTGATCGCCATCGACACCGATACTCGACGGCTGTCTTGCGAAGAAGCAGCCCAGAGGGCAATCGAGGTGTGCCAGGGGTTACTTGAGGGCGAGCGGCGCCTGTACAAAAAGATCGACTCCACCTTACGTGGCAATTGGGCGGCGGAAGTGGCTGCGTTGCAGCCCTTGGCCGGGCTGGCAATCGTTGCGCCAGCCTTCCCAGCCACTGGCCGTACCACCCTGAAAGGCAAGGTGTTGGTGAACGGCCAGGCTTTGGAAACCACGGACACCTGGAAGCTTGAACACGCTGACCACTGCGCCGACCTGGATGCAATGCTTGAATCGGCAGGTTTGCGCGTGTGCAAATTGCCGTTGACGCTACTGCGTGGCGGTCTGCAGGCGCTGACCGCGCACATCGCCAGCCTCGTCAAAGGCGATTGCCAGGCGGTGATCGTTGATGCCGAGACCACTGACGACCTGCGTACCCTGGCGCAAGTGACCGCGCCACTGGGCGAGCAGCTGTTTTGGGTGGGTTCTGGTGGGCTTGCGAGAGAAATTGCGTTGCTGCCAGAGGTACTGGCGACCGTCACACCTGTTGAAGCCACTGCACCGCCTACGCACAGCCCTGTTCTAGTGCTGGTGGGTAGCTTGTCGGCCGTGTCAGAACGGCAATGTTCACTGCTCAAGGCGCGTTCGGGTATTCAGGAGTTGATGGTTGAGCCTGCCGTGCTGCGCCAGGGCGAACGCCACCCACAGTGGGCGCAGTGGCAACAACGTATTGGCGAATGCCTTGGCCGCAAAGAAGATGTACTTCTGCGCATTGGTCGCGACGAGGCCTTCGATGCGGCCGAAGGGGCACTGCTCTCCAACGCCCTGGCTGAACTGGTGCGCCCGCACTTCCCTCGTGTGGGTGGGCTGGTTGCCACCGGTGGCGAAACGGCGCGGGCCATGTTGGGCGCGGTGGGTATCGGCGGCTTGGCGCTGCGCTGTGAAATCGAAGCGGGCGTGGCCTTAGGGTCCCCGGTCTCTTGCCATGAAGGCCATCAGCCAGGCGTGATCACCAAGGCAGGCGCCTTTGGGACCGATCATGCGCTGTACGCCTCATGGCTCCATTTACGCAATGTCGTTGAACCGGTGACCCCGGCCAGCGGCGCTGTCTCTCTTTCTGTGCAACAGGGTGAACATTCATGAGCAATTACCTTCCGGTTATCGGCATCACGATGGGCGACGCCGCAGGCGTGGGTCCGGAAGTCATCGTAAAGAGCCTGACCCACGACAGCGTGTACCAACAGTGCCGGCCACTGGTGATCGGCGATGCCCGGCGCCTGGAACAGGCCAATGTCATCGTCAAGGGTAGCGCGAAGATTCGCCGCATCACCGAGGCCGATCAGGCCTTGTATGAGCCTGGCACCATCGACTGTATCGACCTGGACCTGATTCCAGACGACCTGCCGTTCGGCCAGTTATCGCCGGTTGCCGGGAACGCCGCGTACCGCTACATCGCACGGGCGGTAGAGTTGGCCGAGGCCAAGCAGATCGATGCCATTTGCACCGCGCCACTGAACAAGGAAGCGCTGCATGCGGGCGGACACAAGTACCCGGGCCATACCGAGATGCTGGCGCACCTGACCCACGTGGAAGAGGTGTCGATGATGCTGGTGGCGCCACAGCTGCGCGTGATCCACGTTACTACTCACATGGGCATCATTGACGCCATCCGCAAGATCGAGCCGGGCCTGGTACAGCGCACCATCGAGCGCGGCAACGCCACCTTGATCAAGGCAGGTATCGCCAAGCCGCGTATCGGGGTGTGCGGCATCAACCCCCATGCCGGCGAAAACGGCCTGTTTGGCTACGGTGAAGAAGAAGAGAAAATCATCCCTGCCGTGAAGGTGTTGCAGGAGCAAGGCTTGGACGTTACCGGCCCATTGCCAGCCGATACCTTGTTCTTCCGCGCCGGGCGGGGCGATTTCGACCTGGTCGTTGCCATGTACCACGACCAAGGCCACGGCCCTGTGAAGGTACTTGGGCTGGAGTCTGGCGTAAACGTGACCGTTGGGCTGGAGGTGATTCGTACGTCGGTGGACCACGGCACGGCCTTCGATATCGCTGGCAAGGGCATCGCTGACGAGCGCAGCCTGCTTGAGGCACTGCGTCAGGGCGCAGAGCTGGCCACGCGTCGGGCCTGACCCGCTCGCGAGGCTGGCGTAGCCGTGGTGGTGTAGCGCCAGGGGATGCAACAATGCAGGCCTGACCCCGAGGTGCCCTCAATGGAACTGCGCCAACTTCGTTATTTCGTGAAGATCGTAGAGGTAGGTAGCCTGGGCCGTGCGGCCCTGGCTCTGGACGTAGGCGTCTCGGCCCTGAGCCAGCAGGTCGCCAAGCTGGAAGGCGAGTTGGCCACGCGCCTGCTCACCCGCGCCAGCACAGGGGTTACCCCTACCAGTGCGGGGCTGGCGTTCCTGCACCACGCCCAGCTCACCTTGCGCCAAGCGGATAACGCCGTGCTGGCCGCCCACCGCGGGCGCATGAGCGGCTATGTCAGCGTAGGCTTGCCGCCTACTACAGCCACGGTGTTGGCGCTGCCCCTGATCAACGCCATGCGCGAGCGCTACCCGGATATCCAGCTGCGTATCGTGGAGATGCTCTCCGGGCACCTGGCCGCCCAGCTCAATGCCCGCCAACTGGACATGGCTATCCTCTTTCATCTGGATAGCGGTAAGCGCTGGCGCGTGACGGCGTTGCTGGACGAAAACCTTTTCGTAATTGCCGCACCTACCCTGGCAGGCGCGCCCACCGGCGAGCGCATCGCATTGTCGGCGCTGGGCGACTTGCCTCTGGTATTGCCCAGTGCCCAGCATGGCTTGCGGGCGTCCCTGACCACCGCCTTCGAGCGCTCAGGCGTGGTGCCAAACGTAGTCATGGAGGTGGACGGCCTGGCCGTGTTGATGAACGCCGTGCGAGCAGGGCATGCCGCCACCATTCAGCCAGGCGCGGCGGCGGGCTTGTCAGGAGGCTCTGAATTAACCCTGGTGCAGATCGCGGATGCGCACGCCGGGCGACGTAATCACTTGGCTACCTTGGCAGATGACGAGCTGTCCCCAGCCGCGCTGGCGACCCGTAATGTGATAACCGACGTGGCGCGGCAGTTGGTAATCACGCAGCAATGGCCTGGCGCTCGCTGGATTGGCGATGCCTGAGCAGCACCATACCCTTTAGCAAAACTGAACACCCCTCGCCTGTTTGCGCCTTTCGGCCTCCCGGCCGGTTACCTACTCTACGGCCTGCGTTGGCCGCCCGTGTCCATGACAGCCAGCGCCTGGAGGAGCAGGTGATGGTGGATGTGTTAGTGATAGGGGGTGGCAACGCTGCCTTGTGCGCTGCATTGATGGCGCGTGAGGCAGGGGCCAGCGTGATGCTGCTGGAGGGCTCGCCCAAAGTGTGGCGAGGGGGCAATTCGCAGCACACGCGTAACCTGCGCTGCATGCACGATGCGCCTCAGGATGTATTGATCGAGGCATACCCCGAAGAAGAGTACTGGCAGGACCTGCTGAAGGTCACCGGGGGGCTGACGAACGAAGCCCTCGCCCGGCTGACCATACGAGCGTCGTCATGCTGCCGGGACTGGATGCGCAGCCATGGCGTGCATTTTCAGCCACCGCTGTCTGGCGCACTGCACGTGGCCCGCACCAATGCATTCTTCATGGGCGGCGGCAAGGCCTTGGTCAACGCCTACTTCCGTAGCGCCGAGCGCCTGGGTATTGAGGTGCGGTACAACGCCATGGTCACCGACCTTGAGCTGCGCGACGGTGAATTCCTGGCAGCCCTGCTGCCGGCCCGTGAGGTCGATGGCCAGCAGGTCCCGGCTGAGCGCATTGAGGCCCGCACCTGTGTGCTGGCCTGCGGCGGGTTCGAGTCCAACCGCGAATGGCTGCGCGAGGCCTGGGGCCAGAACGAGCGGGGCGAATGGCCATCGGATAATTTCCTGATCCGAGGCACGCGCTTCAATACCGGCACCTTGCTGCGGCGGATGATCGATGCAGGTGCAGACATGATTGGCGACCCTACCCAGGCCCACATGGTTGCCATCGATGCCCGGGCACCGTTGTACGACGGTGGCATCTGTACGCGCATCGACTGCGTGTCACTGGGCGTGGTGGTGAACCGTGACGGCGAGCGCTTCTACGACGAGGGCGAAGATTTCTGGCCCAAGCGCTATGCGATCTGGGGGCGGCTGGTCGCCGGCCAGCCTGGGCAGCAGGCGTATTCGATCATCGACCAACACGCCATTGGCCGCTTTATGCCACCGGTGTTTCCAGGCACTCAGGCCAGTAACCTCACAGAGCTGGCTCGCAAACTGGGCCTGCCTGAAGGCGCCTTTGTGGCCACGGTCGAGGCGTACAACCGTGCTTGCATCGCAGGCACGTTCGACCACACGGCACTGGACAACTGCCACACCGAAGGGCTCACCCCGGCGAAAACCCACTGGGCACTGCCCATCGCCAAACCACCGTTCTATGCCTACCCGCTCAAACCGGGGGTGACCTTCACCTACCTGGGCCTGGCCACAGACGAGAGCGCCGCAGTGCGCTTCAACGGCAAGGCCAGCCCTAATCTGTTCGTGGCCGGGGAGATGATGGCGGGCAACGTGCTTGGCAAGGGCTATACCGCCGGCATCGGCATGGCCATCGGTACTGCCTTCGGCCGGATCGCGGGCGTGCAGGCCGCCGCTGCCGCAGGTTTTGCGACCACTACCCCTTTCTTGGAGCCTCAGCATGCAACTGTTTGACCCCCAGGCGCCGGGCGAGCTGATTCCAGTGCTTAACCTGCATGAGCAGGACGCCCAACGGCAATTGACCATCTGCAACGCATGCCGTTATTGCGAAGGCTTCTGCGCGGTGTTTCCGGCGATGACGCGGCGGCTGGAGTTCGCTCAGGCGGATATCCACTACTTGGCGAACCTGTGCCATAACTGCGGGGCCTGCCTGACGTCCTGCCAATACGCCGCGCCTCATGAATTTGCTGTCAACGTGCCTCAGGCCATGGCCAAGGTGCGCCTGGACACCTACGTGGAGTACGCCTGGCCCAAGCCCCTCGGGCGGCTATATCACCACAATGGCCTGACCCTGGCCCTGGCCAGTGGTGCCGGCCTGGCGTTATGCCTGTGCCTGGCGCTGTGGATGGCGGGCAACCTGTTCACGCCGGTGGAGGGGGGCAATTTCTACCGTTTCTTCCCTCATAACACGTTGGCGTTGATGTTCGGCGCAGTGTTTGCCTTCTCTGGTGTCGCGCTGGCGATTGGGGTGCGGCGCTTCTGGCAGCAGGTGACGCCACCACAGGCGCCGGCCTTCACCCAGCGGGCGGCCGCGCTTGAGGCGGGTGCCAGCGCGGCCAAGCTCAGGTACCTGGGTGGGGGGCACGGCGAAGGCTGCACCAACCATGATGACCGCTTCACCCTGTGGCGCCGGCGCTTTCATCACTTGACCTTCTACGGCTTCATGCTGTGCTTCGCCGCCACCTGCGTAGCCACGCTGTACCACTACGTGCTGGAGTGGTCGGCGCCGTACCCATTGTTCAGCCTTCCGGTGATGCTGGGCGTAGTAGGGGGGATTGGCCTGCTCATTGGCCCCACGGGTTTGCTGTGGCTCAACCTGCGGCGCAATCCCGAGCAGGGCGACCTGGCCCAGCGCCCCATGGACCGAGGGTTCATCGCCCTGCTGTTAACCGTAAGCCTCAGCGGCCTGGCTTTACTGGCGCTCCGTGACACCACCTGGCTGGGGTTCACCCTGGCGGTACACCTGGGCCTGGTGATGGCGTTTTTCCTGACCATGCCCTACAGCAAGTTCGCCCATGGCGTGTTTCGTAGCGCCGCGCTGTGGAAATACGCCATCGAAAAACGCCAGCCTAACCCTATCAATGCCGGCGGCGAGTAAGCCTGCAAGGCCACATTCCAAAAACAATAGCGAGTGCCTGATTAACCATGACTTCACTACACCCAGCTTCACCGCCCAACCGTGGCGCTACCGTTGCCGCCATCCTGCGGGTGACCAGCGGCAACTTCCTTGAGCAGTTCGATTTTTTTCTGTTCGGCTTCTATGCCACGTACATCGCTCAGACGTTCTTTCCCAGCACCAGCGAATTCGCTTCGTTGATGATGACCTTTGCCGTGTTCGGTTCTGGGTTCTTGATGCGCCCGCTCGGGGCTATCGTGCTGGGCGCCTACATCGACAAGGTCGGGCGTCGCAAAGGCTTGATCGTGACCTTGGGGATCATGGCCTGCGGTACCGTATTAATTGCGCTGGTGCCTGGCTATGCCAGCATCGGCGTCGCTGCGCCAGCGCTGGTGCTGCTAGGGCGCTTGCTGCAAGGGTTTTCAGCAGGCGCAGAGCTGGGGGGCGTGTCAGTGTATCTGGCCGAGATCGCAACGCCAGGGCGTACTGGGCTCTATACCAGCTGGCAGTCGGCTAGCCAGCAGATCGCGATCATTCTGGCCGCAGCCCTTTGGTACGGCATCAACACCTGGCTCACCACCACCGAGATCGCCGCGTGGGGCTGGCGCGTACCCTTCTTCGTGGGCTGCGTGATCATTCCCTTCATCTTCGTGATCCGCCGGTCCCTTCAAGAAACTGAAGCGTTCAAGGCGCGTACCCATCGGCCTTCCACCTCGGAGGTGTTCCGGTCTATGCGGCAAAACTGGCGTACCGTGCTGGCCGGTGGCCTGCTGGCCTCAATGACCACCACCACGTTTTACCTGATCACGGTCTACACCCCAACGTTTGGCAGGTCTGTGCTGCATTTGACCACTACCGATAGCCTGATGGTGACGCTGCTGGTAGGCCTGAGCAATTTCATCTGGCTGCCAATTGGCGGCGCCGTGTCTGACCGGCTGGGCCGTCGGCCTTCATTGCTCGGCATTTCCGTACTGTGCATTGCCACTGCTTACCCGGCGATGCATTGGTTGGCCGAGGCCGCCAGCTTCGAGCGCTTGCTAGTGGTGCTGCTGTACTTTTCGTTCTTCTTCGGAATGTACAACGGCGCCATGGTGGCGGCCTTGACCGAAGTGATGCCGCAGGAGGTGAGGGTGGTCGGCTTCTCTCTGGCTTTCAGCCTGGCCACTGCCTTGTTCGGCGGCTTTACGCCGGCGGTGTCGACCTACTTGGTACAAACCACGGGTGATAAGGCCTCGCCCGCCTATTGGCTGATGTTCGCAGCCTTATGCGGATTCAGCGCGACCCTGGCGTTGTATAGGCGCAAGCAGGTAGCGGCCCATGTGGTTCATCCTTGAACGCGGCAGAGTGATCGTAGCCTTGAACGGGGCGTAAGCGCTAAAACCCTTATTGGGCAACCACGGTGCCAGGGAAGGGCACCACTGAGGCGTTGACCGTCACCTGTGGGTCTCGTGCTCGCACGGTGGCGCTGGCACTGGCGCCTTCGTACTGTACTGGCTGCCAGATACGGTAAGCCTGGCCAGGTTCCAAGTCGGGTACCTCTACGGTTTCCCGGGCGACTACTTTGTCCTGTCGGCTAACTTCCAGGTCGATGTAGCCGCCTTTGACGGTATCTTCGCTCTCGTTCACCACAGTGCCGACGATATTGGTGAGGTGGCCGGTGTCTACCAACCGAACATTGCGAACTTTGAGGTCAGTGGCCAATGCCGGGGCTGCCATCAGGCTAGCCAGCACTAATGCGATCACTTGGTTCTTCACGCCGTGTACTCCATGGGTCTAGGTAGCAGGGAGGATACCGGGCCATGTGAACGCTGGGATGGGTTTTTTGACGGAATCTGAAAAATTTGTGAAGTCTGTAGAAAAAAGTCAATAAATTGTCGATCTACCCTGTTTGAATGCTGTCAAATTGCAATCACATCCTAAGTCTTAGTTAGAGCGCGTCTTGAAGGGGCGACTCCCCTTTTGTGGGAAGCGGGCGCGTCAGCTCGCTAAGGGGGTCTACCTCACTGCCTCTTTCGGTTACAGGGGAATGTGATCAGTAAAGGAGGGATACAGGGAGGGGCCGCCTTGGCATAGGCCAAGACGGCATCAGAACGTTAGAACGTTTTAGCAGCGCCTTGAGTACCGGGGTTTTCGATAGCCTGCACGATCCTCTCTTTAATCGCACCGCGCTTTTTCTTCAGTTGAGTGACTTCGTCGTCCTCCGCTGAGCGCCCTTCTGCATCCACCACATCACGGTCGATGCTTTCATATTGTTCGACCAGGCTTGAGAGGCGCTTGTCGTTCTCTTGCAATTTGGTGAGTTCTTCCTTGGTCTTGCCAAGGTCGGCGTACAAATCGTGTTTTACGGGCATCACTTCACCTCGCGGCTGGTGGTTTAAAAACGCTATACAACAGTTAGCCTAGCCTTCGACCCCCTCATCCTCAGGATTCGTTCCCCTAAAATAAACCTGCCTTGATCGCTGGTCCGGCCTGACTGCTCCCACACGCTGGCCGGGCGACGGTATACTGCCAGCATTGTTCGAGGAGAGGCCTGTGGCCATAGCGATAGAGTGGATTCGTGACGACCAAGCCCTGGCGGCGCAATGTGCCCAGTGGCAAGGCTTGCCCTTCATAGCGCTGGATACCGAATTCGTGCGGGTAGACACCTTCTACCCCAAGGTTGGGCTGTTGCAGGTCAGTGATGGCCAAACTGTAGCGCTTATCGACCCATTGAGCATTCAGGCGTGGGGCCCGTTGGCCGCCTTGCTCGCAGATCCAGGGGTGGTCAAGGTGCTGCACGCGTGCAGTGAAGACCTTGAAGTACTCTCGCGCCTCACCGGCCAACTGCCTACGCCCTTGTTCGATACTCAAGTAGCGGCAGCCTACCTGGGCCTGGGGTTCAGCATGGGCTATTCGCGGTTGGTACAGGCGGTGCTAAACATTGAGTTGCCCAAGGGTGAAACCCGTTCCGATTGGCTTCAGCGGCCCCTGTCTGACCTGCAAGTGAGCTATGCCGCTGAAGACGCGCTGCACTTGGCGCAGGTGTACCAGGCACTCAGGCCTCGGTTGAGTGAGGAACGCTTCAGTTGGGTGATCGACGATGGCCACGAGCTGACCACGCAGTGGGACCGCGACGTTGACCCCCGTCTTCTTTACCGTGATGCGCGGTTGGGCTGGAAGCTCAGCCGTGGGCAGTTGGCGGTGCTGCGTGAGCTGTATGCCTGGCGTGAAGAGCAGGCGCGCCTGCGCGATGTGCCACGCAACCGTGTTATCAAGGAGCAAACCCTGTGGCCGCTGGCCCGTTTTCAGCCGAACAACCTGTCTGCCCTGGCTAAAGTGGATGAAATGCACCCGCGTACCGTCCGCCAGGACGGCGAGACCTTGCTGGAGCTGATCAAGCAGGCGTCGCACATGCCTGAAGCCGATTGGCCCGAACCCCTGCCTGAGCCTTTGCCCATAGACGCTGCCGGTGTGCTCAAGCAGCTGCGCGCCGTGGGCCAGGGCCATGCCGAACAGCTGGGCATTGCCCCTGAGCTGGTGTTGCGCAAAAAAGTGCTGGAAGCCCTGTTGCGCAGCGGCTATCCCAATGGGCCCTATAGCCTTCCCGATACCCTGCGCGGTTGGCGCCGCGAGCACTTAGGCCAGGTGTTGCTTGACACCCTGACCGCTGGAGGCCAGCAGCCGTGAAGTACATTTGCTCGATCTACCGTAGCCCCAAAAAGAACGAGATGTACCTGTACGTGCTTAAAAGCGAGGCGTTGTCACGGGTGCCCGAGGCCCTGCTCACAGCCTTTGGCACCCCGCATCATGCGTTCGACCTGGTGCTGACCGCACAGCGTGAGCTTGCCCGCGAGGACATCCACAAGGTGCTGGAAAACCTGAGCAGCCAAGGCTATCACCTGCAAATGCCGCCTCCGGAAGCCGAGTACATCGAACACCTGCCCGAAGAGTTGTTGCGTCGCAACGACCCGATGTGACCAGTACGGGCCTCGCCAGCAACCCTTTGAAGGTTTCACCCTGTTACCTGCGAAGCCTGGTTAAGCTGCTGGCGTTGCCCTATCAAACGTTTAAGGTTCATTCATGCGTGTGCTTATTGCGGAGCAGGCGTTCGCTGCCTACGCCGCCCACCTTGACCGCAAGGCCCCCGGCTTGCGGGTTTACACCAGCGACGATTCTGCCGAGCTGTCGCGTCAGGCCGCAGAGTGTGAGGTCTGGTTCGGTCAGCCCGACCTGCTGGCCAGCCTGCTGCGCCAAGGCCATCGCCCGCGCTGGGTGCAGGCCACCTGGGCAGGCATTACCCCGCTGCTGGGTATCGGCTTACCCCGTGATTATCAGCTCACACGTGCGGTGGGCATTTTTGGTCAGGTCATGGCGGAATACGTGCTCACTTATGTGCTGGGCCATGAGCGCAAGGTAATGTCGCGCCTCGTCAGTCAAGTGGAGCGGCAGTGGGACACGCGGCCCGCTGGCAGTATTGCCGGGCGCAAAGCACTGATCGTCGGAGTAGGGGATATCGGCCGTTGTGTGGCCCAGTACCTGTCTTTGTTCGGCGTAGAGGTGTATGGCGTGGCCACCGCTGCTCGGGAACAGGCGCCGTTCAAAGAGGTTGCAGGCCTCAATGACCTGCCACGGCTGGTGGCCCAGGTTGACTACGTGATTAACCTGCTACCGGATACCCACCCCACCCGGGACCTGTTCGATGGCCAACTGTTTGCCGCGTTCAAGCCGGACGCAGTGTTCATCAATGTTGGTCGCGGCAGCGCGGTGGTAGACGCCGACCTGGTCAAGGCGTTGAAAGAAGGGCACCTGGCCGGCGCGGTGATTGATGTGTGCCGCCAGGAGCCGTTACCCCGGCAGCACCCGTTCTGGACAGCGTGGGGGCTGCTGATTACAGGTCATACCGCCGCGCCCACGTCACCGGCGCTGATGGCTGATCTGTTTTTGAGTAACCTGGCGGCCTTCGAGGCGGGCGAGCCCTTGAAAGGGCTCGTGGACTTCAACCGCGGTTACTGACCTCACTGCCCTCGGCAGGTCAGTTGAAGTCAAAGTCCCCACCCTTGGCCAATTCACTCACCTGCCGGCGCGGGCTTGGCGTTTCGCGTGCCTGCAGGTACTCGGCCAGTGTCGCCTTGTCGCCCAGCCGGCCCACCGCCACCGCGGCATGAAGGGCGTAGAGGTCGGGTATGCCCAGGGTTTCACGCGTCTTGGCTTGGTCGAACCCTGCCATGGCGTGGGTGTGCCAACCGCTCAGGCTGGCCTGGAGCGCGAAGTACGCCCAGGCCGAGCCCGTGTCGAAGGTGTGCCACAAGGCCGGTCCTTCCTCGGCGGCGCCAGGCGCGGTAAAGGTGGTTTTCGACACGATGATCACCAGCGCAGAGGCGTGCTGGGCCCAGCCCCGGTTGAATTCATTGAGCAGGCCTAGAAACCGCGGCCAGTCTGCCGTGTCCCGGCGCGCGTAAAGAAACCGCCAGGGCTGTGAGTTGTAGGCAGAAGGCGCCCAGCGTGCGGCTTCGAAGAAGCTGAGCAACGTAGGCTCATCGATAGGTTGGGGGCTGAAGGCGCGTGGTGACCAGCGGTCCAGAAACTGTTCAGCGACGGGGTATTCGGCAACACGGGCGGTGTCGGGCATGGCGCAATGTCCTGGCGGGGAAAATCGCACGCTACTCAACCCAGGCAATACTGGCAAGCACGGCCGTTCGGTCAATCCAGTAATGTTCGGGCTTGGCCTTCATGGCGGCGGGTACTAGACTTGCGCCGCTTTGCGCCGGTGTCCCATCGGCCTGCTTTCGTCTCAGGAACACCCATGGCTGCAAAAGTAGAACCCTTCTGGATGCGCAAGACCCTCGACCAGCTAGACGCCGCCGAATGGGAGTCGCTGTGCGACGGCTGCGGGCTATGCTGCCTGCAGAAACTGGAAGATGAAGACGACGGCAGCGTGTACTACACCCGCATTGCCTGTCGCCTGCTAGACCGAGACACGTGCCGCTGCTCGGATTATCCAAACCGCCGTGCCCATGTGCCCGATTGCATCCAGCTTACCCCCGACCAGGCTCACACCTTCAACTGGCTTCCACCCACCTGCGCGTACCGCCTGGTAGGCGAAGGCAAGGACCTGCCGTTATGGCATTACCTGGTGTGTGGGGACGTGGAGCAGGTACACAAGCAGCGCGTATCCCAGGCTGGGCGCATGCTAAGTGAAGACAGCGTAGCGCCCGACGACTGGGAAGAGCATCTGATTTTCAGGGCAGGCTAGGCGGCGCCTCAGACTTCGCCAACTGGCGTTGGCTCCTACACTCACCTTATTGCCGGTTATGGTAGGAGCCAACGCTCGTTGGCGAAAGGCGGTTACACCGGTGTGCGAATTAGGCCTTCGGGCTATCCAGCGCATCGTTGCCAGTGACGGTAGCGGAATGCGTAGCCGCTTCGGCATTGGTTTTTAGCGCGTTGAGCTTGTCACCGGCGCGGTCTACCGTGCCACGCAGCTCATCAAGTTCTTCGCGGCCCTTGGCCAACAGCGTCTTGGTCTTGCTACGGCCGGTAAAGCCACGGGTCAGCGCGACGCCGCCCAACGCGATCTGAATCAGGCCAAACAGGCCGCCACGGCGAATCCCCTTGCCGACCAATACCAGGCCGCCGGCCAGCGAGCCTGCGCGCTCCCATCCATGTACGTTGGTGTCGGCAGTAGAGGGGACAGAGGGCAGGGCGTCGATCACTTCGCTGATAGGGTCTTTGTTCATTGTGGCGTCTCCGTTGCGTAATGGGTTTGGCTCAATAAGCTGACTCCGAAACGCGACGGCTGTTCCACTTACTTGAAGCCTGGCCCTGAACGGGTGTTGGTTCCCTTGGCCAACCGGTCGTACAGCACGACGTTTACCGTGGCTGCCAGGTTCATGCAGCCTTGGGTCGGGATATAAATGGTTTCCTCACACCACTGCCGTAGATCTTCGTCGAGGCTGCCGTCTTCCGGGCCGAAGATATACAAGGCGCGGTCTGGGTGAGTGTAGGCGGGCAAGGGGCGGGCATCAGGCACCAGCTCGACGGCCACGGCAATACAGTCCAGCGGGAGAATGCCGCGCAGGTCCTCCACGCCTATCAGAGGAATGTCGTAGTGCACACGCTTGGTGTCGGTAATGAAGTCTCGGGCGCGCGCGTAACGCCGGCCGGTATAGAACACGGAGTTCACGCCATAGCACCCTGCAGCGCGCATCACCGAGCCTACGTTTTCGGGGGACTTCGGGTTCTGTAGCCCGATGCAACTGTATCGCTTGTTCGCCACCACCGGCCCCCTGTGGGTAAAGCGCGCGATTATCCAAGGCCATGCCACCGGGGGCAAGCACGTAGCGCTTGCTACCGCATCAAAGCAGCGCTAGCGTGTGCGGGCCCCCGCAACGCGAAGCCGCGCCGCATGACCCGATTCCTTGTGCTGTTGCTCTGCGCCCTGGCCAGTTGTGCCCAGGCCGCCACTGAACCCCCGGCCACCGTGGACGCTGCGCCCCCGGTGCCCGCTGTGGCACCGGCTACGCCGTCGATGCAAGGCGGCCCTGGCGCAGTGGCGCCGCCTTCAAGCCCCAGCACACCCTTACCCGACGTGGAGCTGCCACAGCCGCCCGCCGTGAGCCCAACGGCCATTCAAAAACCCCCTGCCACTGCGCTGGAGGGGTAACCGCCGCCCTCAGGACAGGCGTTGCCCGTCCGCCATGCGCAGGCGTTTGGACAAAGACACCGCCAAGGCGCGGATCACCTTGGCGGCGACCTTGGGCGCCTCGTTCATCATTTTTTCCAGGGAATCCTTGCCCAGGCTGAGCAGCTGGCAGTCGGTGGCCGCGGCACAACTGGCCGAGCGCCGCTCGCCGTCCAGCACGGCCATTTCGCCAAAGGCGCGCCCTTTGCGCAGCAGGGCGATTTCCACCTGGTTGCCTTCGGCGTCGGTCTTGGACACCGACACATTGCCGTAGTGGATGATGCACATGAAGGTGCCCGCATCCCCCTCGTTGAAGATGCGAGTGCCTTGGTCCATGGCGACAATGCTGAAATAGCCGGCGGCAACGCCGCAGTCGTCCGGGTGCAGCTGATTGAACAGGCCGCAGTCCATCAGCATGCCGCGAATTTCGTTGTTCAGTGAGGCGGAGTGGGCCATGTCTGTATCTTCGCTATGCCGTGATCGTCATTACACCAAATGCAGCACTTTGAATACAAAGCTGTATTCGAGCGCCACGTCCCTGAGCCCTTGGTAGCGGCCACTCATGCCGCCATGGCCTGCGCCCAGCTCGGTCTTGAGCAGCAACAGGTTTTTGCCCGTGCCCACCTCGCGCAGGCGCGCTACCCACTTGGCCGCTTCCCAGTAAGCCACCCGGCTGTCGTTGTAGCCAGCCACGGCCAGCACGTGGGGGTACGGCTGCGGCCTTATGTTCTCGTAAGGCGCATATGCCTTGATGCGTGCATAGACGTCAGGCTCTTGTGGGTTGCCCCACTCGTCGTATTCGGTCACCGTCAGCGGCAGCTCAGGGTCGAGCATGGTGTTGAGCACGTCCACGAACGGCACCTCGGCGATAGCCCCTACGAACAGGTCAGGGCGCAGGTTGAGCACTGCGCCGATCAACAGCCCGCCGGCGCTACCACCGCTGATGACCAGGCGGTCGGGCTGGGTCACGCCCCGCTGTATCAAGTGTTCGGCGCAGGCAATGAAATCGCTGAAGGTGTTGGGTTTGTTGGCTTGCTTGCCAGCCTGGTACCACTGCTCGCCCAGTTCGCCACCGCCGCGTACATGGGCGATGGCAAAGCCGACACCACGGTCGAGCAGGCTCAGCCGTGCGTGAGAAAACCACGGATCGAGGCTTTCGCCATAGGCGCCATAGCCGTACAGGTACACCGGCATGGGCGCGCCAATATGGCTGCGATGGCGCACCAGGCTGATAGGGACCTGGGTGCCATCCGTGGCCGTGGCCCACACCCGCTCGCTGAGGTAGTCATCAGCGTTGAAGGCCCCGAGCACAGGTGTCTGCTTGAGTACCTTCTGGTCACCGCTGGGCAGGTGCAGCTGGCGCACCTGGGCAGGCCGGTTCAAGGCTTCGTAGCGCAGGCGTATGTGCTCGCCCTCGAACTCCAGCGTGTCTTGCACGTACAGGCTGTAGGCCGCGTCGGGCAGGCTGACGCGATACGCCTCGGCGCCGCTGGGGTGCACACTTACCACCGGCAGGCCGGCTTCGCGCAGGCTCAGCACGTACGCGCCCTGATTGAGGCTGAACCCGTCCAGCATGATGGCGGGGTCGTGGGCTACCAACAGGTGCCAGCGGGCTTCCTCAGGCACCTGGCCGTTGTCTGCGCACTGGTAGATCGCAAAATTCAAGCCGTCACGGTTGGTGCGGGCAAACCAGGCCCAGGCGCCGTCCAACTGGCCGTGGTCCACGTCATAGTCATGACCTTCGCGTCGCGGTGCCACACAGGCGAAGGCGCCGTCGGGCGTGTCGGCGTCCAGCACCCAGGCTTCGCTGGTGGTCTTGCTGTTGGTGTGAAGAATCAACTGGCGTTCGGAGCTGGCCCGGTAGCAGTGCAGGAAGAAGCGCCCGTCGGTTTCTTCGAACACCAGGGTAGCGGCGGCCTCGCCCAGACGATGGCGATGCAGCTGATAGGGGCGGTGGGTGTCGTCATGCACCGAGAAAAACAGTGTGGCGTTGTCGTTGGCCCACGTCATGGCGCCGCTACAGGCCTCGAATGGCAGCGGCTGGACATCGCCACTGGCCAGGTTCTTTACGAACAGCTGGTAGGTTTCGTCGCCCTGAGTATCGAGGCTGTAGGCCAGCCATTGATGGTCCTGGCTGATGCTAAAGGCACCCAGCGACAAGAAGCCTCCCTCGGCGAGCACGTTCGGGTCTAGCAATAATTGCTCTGCGGCCGGGTCTACGGTCAATGAACCGTCTGCTGGGCGGGGCGCGCGGTAGTGCCGTGCATACTCATCGCCGGCAGTGGTCCGCGAGTAATACAGCCACGGCCCCCAGGGCGAGGGCAGGCTCAGGTCGGTTTCAAGAATGCGGCTGCGGATTTCTTCGAACAGCCCTTCGCGCAGGTCGGCCTGGTCGGCCATGCACGCCTCCAGGTAGGCGTTCTCAGCCTGCAAGTGCGCGAGCACCTCGTCGCTGTCTCGGTGTTGCAACCAGGCATAAGGGTCTTGGCCTGGGGCCTTGCGGGCAATCGGAGGCGTAGGCTCAGACATGTTTGAATCCTCATCAATGCGCGTGACCGGCACCCAGTGAGTGCCGGGGTGGCGGTCAACACTGCGCCACACGCCAAAAGCCGTTATCATAAGCGCCACCTTGCCGCCTTGCCACGAACACCATGACCGAGAATGACTATTACATCGCCTGGGGCTTGTATGCCTTCGCTGCCCTGGGCTGTTTGCTGGTGTGGTTTCGCCTCACCCGATGGCTGTGGCGCTGGCTGCGCGAGCCGCTGCGGGTAGTCATGGCAGTGGCGCTGTGTACGCCCACGGTCGTAGACCCTGCCCGTGACCAGTACGCTCCGGCCTTGGCCATTACCGCGCTGGACATGCTCTTCAAGGTGGCGGACAACGCCTGGCGGGCGGTTTCGGACCTCGCCATGTACCTCGCTATCGCGCTGGTGCTTTACGGGGTATTTGCCTTGATCCGCTGGCCGTTGCAACGCAGTGCCCGTGCTCGCCGCACAGAGGCGCAGGCACAGGCCCAGCGCCGCGCCCAGGTAAGCGAAGCACAGCCGAGCGAGCCACTGCCGTCAGAGGCATTGGCAGGCCTTGGGCGCCCTGAGGCCGAGCCCCGCCCGGCATCTGGCAGCCCCAGGCGCCCAGCCGAGGGCGGCCCCCTGCGGGTTGAACCCAGGCTCTAATTTCAGCCGTCCAGGGAGCGTTGTATGTGCGAGTTGCTCGGCATGAGTGCCAATGTTCCCACCGACATCGTGTTCAGTTTTACCGGGCTGGTTCAGCGCGGCGGGCGTACCGGCCCACACCGTGACGGTTGGGGTATTGCCTTCTACGAAGGGCGCGGGCTACGGCTGTTCCAAGACCCGGCCCCCAGTTGTGAATCCAGGGTCGCGGAGCTGGTGCAGCGTTACCCCATCAAAAGCGAAGTAGTGATTGGTCACGTGCGTCAGGCCAACGTCGGCAAGGTGTGCCTGGCCAACACGCACCCGTTCGTGCGAGAGCTATGGGGCCGCAACTGGTGTTTTGCGCATAATGGGCAGTTGAGCAACTTCCTGCCTGCGCCTGGCTTTTATCGCCCTGTGGGGGACACGGACAGCGAGGCAGCCTTCTGCGACCTGCTCAATCGGGTTCGTACGGCATTTCCCGAGCCCACTATCGATGCGCGCCTGCTCCCGGTGCTGATCGAGGCCTGCGCCTCCTACCGTGCGCTGGGGGTGTTCAACGGCCTGCTCAGCGACGGCGACTGGCTGTTCACCTTCTGCTCCACCAAGCTGGCACACATAACCCGGCGGGCACCTTTCGGCCCGGCTCGGCTCAAAGATGTCGATGTGATCGTAGACTTTCACGCAGAAACCACCCCTGACGATGTCGTCACGGTGATCGCCACCGAGCCATTGACCGAAAATGAAACCTGGCACCGTTATAGCCCTGGCCAATGGGCCCTGTGGCGCGGCGGCGAATGTGTAGCCCAAGGGCATATCGAATAAGGACGCTCCATGCTACGAAGCTATCTTCGGTTGATACTGTTCGCCCTCGGGCTGTTGGTGGGGGTTCAGGTACCGGGTGTGATCGGTGATTACACCCAACGGGTGCAAGCGCACCTGATTGAAGCTGAAAAAGCCCTGCAAGGCTTTACGGACACTGCCCAGAAGTTTTTCAACGGCGACCTACGTGCACTGGTGCAGCATTACCAGAGCAGCGAGGACCCAGTATTCCGCAATGATGCCCAGAGCGTGGGCGCCCTGGTGACCCGCGAGCAAGCCCTGCAACGCGAATGGCAGGCATTGCAAGGCCCGTGGTATGAGCGCGCCTGGCACGTGGCCACGGCCGCAGACCGGGAGATCCGCGATGAAACCCTGCGCAGCTACGATTACCGCGTGCCGCTCGCACCCGAGGCCATCGCCTGGGGTATTTGCGTAGCGCTGTTATTGGCAGCACTCATCGAGTGGCTAATGATCGGCATCGGTCACACCTTCGGTATCCGGCCCCGCAAGCCGATTCCGGAAAGCTGGCGCTAGGCATCAGGGCGCGGTAGGCCCCAGTCTGTAGACGCCAACGGCAGTGGGCAAAGGGCCTCACACCCGAACTTTTCGGAACGTGAGGTTAAGCCGCCTCTGGCCAACCAACGGGTGCTCGCCAGCCTTGACCGGCGCTACGCCGTGATAGCGCAGGCGGCTCTCTGCGCCCCACACCACGACGTCCCCATGCTGCAACCCATAGCGTTGAACAGGCGCAGTGCGCTCCAGCCCGCCAAACAGGAACACAGCAGGTAAACCGAGGGATACGGACACAATAGGCGCCGACAAGTCCTGTTCGTCTTTGTCCTGGTGCAGCGATAGCCGCGCATCGGGGAGGTAGGTGTTGATCAAGCAGGCGTCTGGGTCAAAGGGCGGGTAGCCTGCCGCTGTGGCAGCGGCCATGGCCAGGCGCGTGAACACGTCGGGCATGGCCGGCCAGGGCGTTCGGGTAAGCGGGTCGTGAGTCGAGTAGCGGTAACCGCTGGCATCGCTGGTCCAGCCCAGGCGGCCACAGTTGGTCATGGCGACTGACATGGTAAAGCCACCTGGGGTGACCAGGTGGCGGAACGGGCTATGCGCTTCGATTGCCTGTATTGCAGCGAGCAAGGCCTCAGCGTAGGCAGTGGCAAAGCCTTCAAGCAACCAGGCGCCCGGCCCCAGTGGTTTATGTTCATCGGCCTGGCGGGGCGGCAGGTCGGCGAACAGGTCCAGGGTAAACATGCTTAATCAACCCCGACGAAGCCACCGGTCTGGTGGCGCCACAGGCGCGAATACAGACCTTTGTGGGCCAGCAGCTCGCTGTGGGTGCCCACTTCCACTACCCGGCCTTTATCCATTACCACTAGACGGTCCATCTGGGCGATGGTCGACAGCCGGTGAGCAATGGCGATGACCGTTTTACCCTCCATCAAGGTACCCAGGCTTTCCTGGATCGCGGCTTCCACTTCTGAATCCAGTGCCGAGGTGGCCTCGTCCATGATTAGAATGGGCGCGTTCTTGAGCAATACGCGGGCAATTGCGATGCGCTGACGCTGGCCTCCGGAGAGTTTGACGCCGCGCTCGCCCACATGGGCGTCCAGGCCCGTGCGGCCTTCGGCGTCAGTCAATTGGGTCAGGAACTCATCGGCCTTGGCCTTGTGGATGGCGTCCCACAACTGGGCTTCGGTCGCGTCTGGCTTTCCGTACAGCAGGTTGTCGCGCAGTGAGCGGTGGAGCAGGGCGGTGTCTTGGGTAATCAAGCCGATCTGTTCGCGCAGGCTCTCCTGGCGAACACTGGCGATGTCTTGGCCGTCAATCAGGATACGCCCGCTCTCCAGGTCGTATAGGCGTAACAGCAGGTTGACGATGGTCGACTTGCCCGCACCGGAAGGCCCGATCAGGCCGATGTTTTCGCCAGGAGCGATTTCCAGGTCCAGGCCGCTGATCACCCGGCCAACCTTGCCGTAATGGAACTCGGCCGCCTCGAAACGCACACCGCCTTTAGCTACCTTGAGCGCCGGTGCGCCAGGCGCGTCGGTGACGCTCAGAGGTTGCGAAATGGTTTGCAAGCCATCCTGCACCATGCCGATGTTTTCGAAGATGCCATTGACCACCCACATGATCCAGCCCGACATATTGACGATGCGGATCACCAGGCCGGTAGCCAGCGCGATGGCGCCTACCGTGAGTAAGCCCTGGGTCCAAAGCCATAAGGCCAGGCCCGTGGTCCCCACGATCAACACGCCATTGAGGGTGGTAATGACCACGTCCATGCTAGTGATGACGCGGCTGGCCAGTTGGGTTTTCTCGGTCTGCTCGGTAATGGCTTCGCGGGCGTACTGCTGCTCAAGGTTGGTGTGGGCGAACAGCTTGAGGGTAGTGATGTTGGTGTAGCCATCGACGATGCGCCCCATAAGTTTGGAGCGTGCATCGGAAGACACCACCGACCGCGCCTTTACGCGCGGCACGAAGTACCAGAGGCACAGGATATACGCCGCGATCCAGGCAATCAGTGGCAGCATCAGGCGCCAATCACTCTCGGCGAACAGCACCAGGGCACTGATGGCGTAAATCGCCACATGCCACAGCGCGTCCACAGCCTGCACGGCGGAATCGCGCAACGAGTTGCCGGTTTGCATGATGCGCGTGGCGATGCGCCCGGCGAAATCGTTCTGGAAGAAATTCATGCTCTGCTTGAGCACATGGTTGTGGTTCTGCCAGCGAATCATGCTGGTCATGCCGGGGGCGATGGTCTGGTGCACCAGCAGGTCATGCAGCCCCACGAATACCGGGCGAATGATCATCGCGACCACCAGCATCCAGGTCAGGCTGCCCCAGTGCTCGGCGAAAAAACGCTCGGGGGCGGTGGTGTTCACCATGTCGATGATGTCGCTGAGGTAACTGAACAGCGACACCTCGATCAGCGCCGCGATCAGCCCTACCGCCAACAGGGCAGCGAAGCTCGGCCACACCTGGCGCAGGTAGTAGAGGTAGAACGCCGTTACCTTGCCCGGCGGTGCCTCCGTGGGGGCGTCACGGAAGACATTAATCCACTGTTCGAAGCGGCGGTACAGCATGGGGCATCCCCTCCTGGTCTAGGCGCCACCCGGCATAGCCGAGTGGCGAGGCGTGTCACTCTACAAGCTTGGCGGACTTGATCATGATGGGTTGCTTGGGAACGTTCTGCATGCCCTTGGACGTGCCGGTAGGGCTGTTCACGATGTTAGTGACCACATCCATGCCCTTGACCACCTTGCCGAACACGGCATACCCAAAGTCACGGCCGCCGTGATCGAGGAAGGCGTTGTCGTTGACGTTGATGAAGAACTGGCTAGTGGCCGAATTCACCTCGGACGTGCGGGCCATGGCCAAGGTGCCGGTCAGGTTTTTAAGGCCATTGTCGGCTTCATTCTTGATAGGCGCCTGGGTGGGTTTCTCGTTCATGTTGCGGTCGTAACCACCGCCTTGCACCATGAAACCGGGGATTACCCGGTGAAACTGCGTGCCGACGTAGGTGCCGCTTTGCACATAGCCGAGGAAATTCTTCGTACTGATGGGCGCTTTGTCGGCATTGAGTTCCACCTCGATCTGGCCCATGTCGGTGTCCAGCAGCACGTGGGGCTTGCTGGCGTCAGGCGCTGCCTGGAGGCTGGCGGCGAACAACAGAGAACTGGCACATAAGGCGATGCGTTTGAACATGAGGCAGGATCCTTAGGGTAAGGTGGACGGCAATGCCGGTAACACAGCAGGGTACCTCAAATGCTCTACTTCGCCAGCCGTACAGCGTGCGAGCACGTCCAGAGCCTCACCGTTATGGACCCCTGTGAGGGAATGCCCGTTCAACCTGGCTGGCTGACAACAACATGTGGGGCATGTGGGGCATGTGCGAGTCAACGGCAGTTGGCGAAAGCGTTCGGCCTGCTGCTAGGGCTGCGGCAACTCGGGCAAGGGGGCATCCAGAGGCGCGGTGTCGAAGATACGTAGCAGCTCGACCAGGATCTGCGTAGCCGGCCCCAGGGGTTTTTCCTTGCTGGCATACAGGAAAAACATGGGGTGGCGGGTAGCGCCCTGGTCCAGCCGCAACGGCTTGAGCACGCCTTCGCGCAGCTCCCGCTCGATGGTTTGCCGCGGCAGCCAGGCAAACCCCAGGCCGCTGCCTACGAAGGTCGCGGCCGTCGCCAGGCTGCCCACGGTCCAACGCTGCTCGGCACCCAGCCACCCGGCGTCCTTGGGCTGCCGGCCCGAGTCGCGAATCACGATTTGCAACTGGGTTTCCAGATCATGGAAGGTCAATGGGCGGTTCATCCGGTGCAGTGGGTGATCCGGGTGAGCCACGGCCACGAACTCCACGGTGCTCATTTCCGTGCCCAGGTAGCCGCGGATATTCAAGGCGCTGATAGCAAGGTCTGCTACGCCGTCGAGCAATACATCCTCCACCCCCGACAGCACTTCTTCGCGCAGGCGCACACGACAGCCTTGGCTGCGTGGCATAAAGGCGCTCAGTGCCCGCGCCAGCCGTGCATTAGGGTAAGCAGCATCCACCACCAGGCGTACCTCGGCCTCCCAGCCCTGCTCCATGTGATGGGCAAGGTCTTCCAATAGGCTGGCCTGACTGACTAACTGCCGTGACCGGCGCAACAGCACCGCCCCTGCCTCCGTCAGTACCGCTTTGCGCCCATCGATGCGCAGCAGTGGCACGCCGAGTTGTTCCTGCATCCGGCCCACGGTGTAGCTCACCGAAGACTGTGAGCGGTGCAGGGCATGGGCGGCCTGCGCGAACCCACCGTGGTCCACCACGGCTTGCAGGGTTCGCCACTGGTCGAGGGTAACGCGGGGCGCTTTCATGGACAGGGTACCTGTTAAAATCCTGCGCTATTAAACAACAAACCGGCCACCGTTCAGGCATGAAATCCTATGGCCGGATAAAGCTGCCGGCCTGTGTTAAGGTCGCGCGCTTTGCCCGAGGCGCCCATGGCCTACCTGCTCATCGTTACCTTGATCCAAGCCTTTTCGTTCAACCTGATTGGCGAATACCTGGCCGGCCACGTCGACAGCTACTTCGCGGTGCTGGCACGGGTCATAGTGGCGGGGCTGGTGTTCTTACCCTTGACCCGGTGGCGCGCCGTGCCTGGCCCCTACTGGCGGCGCCTGATGGTGATCGGTGCCTTGCAGTTTGGCGTGACGTACGTGTGCCTGTACTTGAGCTTCCGTGTGCTCACAGTGCCGGAGGTGCTGCTGTTCACCGTGCTGACCCCGCTGCACGTAACCCTCTTGCAGGATGCGCTGGCGCGGCGGTTCAACCCATGGGCACTGCTGTCCGCGCTGGTGGCAGTGCTTGGCGCGGTGGTGATTCGCTTCGATGGCATCACGGGTGACTTCCTGGGTGGGTTCCTGCTGCTTCAATTGGCGAATTTCACCTATGCCGCTGGTCAGGTGTTGTACAAGCGGCTGCGCGCCCAGCACGATATGCCAGGCCCGCAGTACCAGGGCTTTGGGTATTTCTTCGTAGGCGCCTTGCTGGTGGCGCTGCCAGCCTTCGTGGTGCTGGGCAACCCGGCGCACCTGCCGCAAACGCCTGTACAGTGGGGGGTGCTGGGGTTTCTAGGGCTGGTGGCCACTGCCTTCGGCATGTACGCCTGGAACAAAGGCGCCAGCCAGGTGCCTGCCGCTACGCTGGCCGTGATGAACAACCTGCATGTGCCGGTGGGGTTGCTGATTAACCTGCTGGTCTGGAATCACCAAGAGCCCCTGGGGCGGCTGGCTCTAGGCGGGGCTATCATTCTGGCCTCGGTGTGGCTCAGCCGCCGGCGCTCGGCAGTCACCGCGTAAGCGTTCAACGGGCCTGGTACAGCGCGTACGGCTCGCTTGTACGGCGTAGCTCCGCTACCCTATGCAGTCGTTCCAGGTTCCCTTCGAGGTAGTACCCCGTGTTTTCCCAATTCGCCCTTCACGAACGCCTGCTCAAAGCCGTGGCCGAGCTCAAATTCATCGAGCCGACCCCGGTGCAGGTCGCGGCCATTCCGCCAGCGCTGGAGGGGCGTGACCTGCGGGTAACCGCCCAGACCGGCAGCGGCAAGACCGCTGCGTTCGTCTTGCCCATGCTCAATCGGCTAATCGGCCCGGCCCGGCCCCGGGTAGACATCCGTGCGTTGATCCTGCTGCCTACCCGCGAGCTGGCGCAGCAAACCCTCAAAGAGGTAGAGCGTTTTGCCCGCTACACCTTCATCAAGGCGGGGTTGATCACCGGCGGTGAAGACTTCAAGGTGCAGGCCGCCATGCTGCGCAAGGTGCCAGATATCCTCATCGGCACCCCAGGGCGCCTGCTGGAACACCTCAATGCAGGCAACCTGGACCTGGCCCACGTGGAAGTGATGGTGCTGGATGAAGCCGACCGCATGCTGGACATGGGCTTTGCCGACGACGTAACCCGCCTGTGCGACCTGTGCCCCGCCGACCACCAAACCCTGCTGTTCTCGGCCACCACCGGCGGCGCCGGCTTGCGTGACATGATCGCCAAAGTGCTCAAGGACCCTGAGCACCTAATGGTGAACAACGTCAGCGACCTTAGCGAAACCACGCGCCAACAAATCATGATGGCCGACCATAACGCGCATAAGGAGGCCATCGTCCAGTGGCTGCTGGCCAACGAAACCTACCGCAAGGCCATTGTCTTTACCAACACCCGGAGCATGGCCGACCGGGTATATGGCCACCTGGTCGCCAAGGACTTCAAAGTCTTCGTGCTGCACGGGGAAAAAGACCAGAAAGACCGCAAGTTGGCCATTGAGCGCCTCAAGCAGGGCGCCGCCAAGATCCTCGTGGCCACCGACGTGGCAGCACGTGGCCTGGACGTAGAGGGCATGGACCTGGTCATCAACTTCGATTTGCCACGCAGCGGTGACGAATACGTACACCGGGTAGGTCGCACCGGCCGGGCTGGCGGCGAAGGCTTGGCGATTTCCTTGATTTGCCATGGGGACTGGAACCTGATGTCCAGCATTGAGCGCTACCTCAAGCAGAACTTCGAGCGCCGGGTGATCAAGGAGGTCAAAGGTAATTACACCGGCCCTAAAAAACTCAAGGCGTCAGGTAAGGCCGTTGGCACCAAGAAAAAGAAAACCGAGAAGGATAAAAAAGCCACGACCAAGGCTACCCCCAAGCGCTCACCCAATGCGCGAAAGCCGGCCAGCGCAGGCCTGGCAAGCCAGGACGGCCTCGCGCCGTTGAAAAAACGTAAGGTGGATTAAGCTGCCTACATCTGTACCTGCCATGAACGCGCTGCCCTCACGGTGCGGTCATGGCTACAGCGCTTCTGACCGAACGGTCACTTTCTCAACCGGTCACAACTAGGCACGTTTACCTCCACCCTTTCATCTTTGGAGTAATCGCCTCATGCCACAGTACAACTGGGACCTGATTGAGCGTCTGCTGCACAAAGTGCAAAGCACCGCTGGTGAAGCCTTCGATACGGACGCTTACGCCGAGGAGCTGACACGCACCCAGGCCGCCGAGGGGGCCGCCCCCCAAGACCTGGGCACGCTCAAGGCCGACGCTGCCCGCTATGAAAAGGTGTTGCGGGAGCGTAATTTTGTGGAGCGCAAAGGTGCAGGCTATGCATTGACCGACACAGGCGCCCGTCTGTTGGCCCTGATCGATAGCAGCATCCCTGACAGCGAGCACCCACGCGATGTGCTTAATGAGCAAAGTGATGCCCTTGAGCCCAGCACCTTCAAAACAGTAGCCAGCAAGGCCCAAGTGGCACCCTGAACTAAAAGGCCCTCTTGCCAGTTCGAGGGAACCTGGCCTTTGGCACGGCAGTCGTCTGCACAACAGCAGATGGCAGCCGGCTACCGCTGGTCGCACAGGCCGGTTTTGAGGTGCCATCACGGCCAGTACTGGCTGCTAAAGCCATGCGCAAATCACTGGGCGGGATTATGATCTGTAGAGTAACGGCACATGTAGTCGCCGTATCGGGCAAGTCCCAAGGGGGCGTGTAATGCAAGGCAAACTCTTAAACTGGCTGCACGACTTGGCTGTAGCGCTGGGTTTGATTCCTCCAATGCAACCGGTGCCTATTCCTGCCGAAGATGAGCGCAAGCGTCGCCAGCCGCGCCGTTGAAGCAACCTGGCGTCTCTGTCCAGCGTGCAAGGTGTGAACACTGCCTGCGGCCACAGTCGCACTGCTTGTGTGCGCTGATCCCTAGCCTCACCAGCCAAAGCCCCGTGATGATTCTTCAGCATGCCAGCGAGGCCGGCCATGCGCTGAATACCGCCCGGCTGGCCCACCTGGGTTTGGCGAACAGCCAGCTGTTCATTGGCGAACGCTTTGACCCCTCGCTATGGCAAGACAGCGCGTTCCCCGTCTGCGTACTGTTTCCAAGTAAAGGAGCAGTGCCCCTGTCAGCCTCTACAGGGCCGCAGCAGCTGATCGTGCTTGATGGCACTTGGCGTAAGGCGCGCAAGCTGCTCCACGTTAATCCGTCCCTGGCGGCACTTCCCCGTGTCTGCCTACCGGCACCCACGCCCTCCCGGTATCGCCTGCGAAAGGCGCCGGGGGAGGGTGCGGTGTCTACCCTTGAGGCCATCGTGCAGGCCCTTGAGGTAATGGAAACCCCTCGTTCATTCCAGGCGCTGCTGGCACCGTTCGAGGCCCTGATTGAAGGGCAGATCCATGCTATGGGGCCAGCGGTGTACGCCAGAAACCACCACACGCCTTAGCCTTGGCGTTGCTAGGTTTGCCCTGTAGGAGCAAACGCAGCCAACGGCGGAGTTCGCGAAGGCATCACCTCGAATGGCCTATCAGGCAGCCCTGTCACCGCCACCTCATGATTGGCCAACCTGCCTGCTCGGCGTGGGCACGCAACACTGGGTCCGGGTTGACGGCCACGGGCCGTTCAACGGCTTCCAACAAGGGCAAGTCATTGTGGGAGTCAGAATAAAACGCCGCACCCGCCAGGGTTTCGCCTTCGGCGGCCAACCATTCCTGAAGGCGCGTCAGTTTACCTTCCCGGTAGGTCAGGGTGCCTTCAGTTTGGCCGTTGTAGCAGCCATGGGCATACGCCAATTGGATGGCCAGCACCTCGTCAATGCCGATACGTTCGGCAATCGGCTTTACCAGGTGTTCGCCAGACGCTGAGATGATAAGCACGCGATCGCCAGCCGCACGGTGCGCGGCAATGCAACGCGTGGCATCACTGAAGATCAGCGGCTCTATCACGTCCTCTACCCAAGGGCCTACCAAATGAGCCACTTCCTCTTCGGTACGGCCCAGCAGCGGTTCCAGAGTGAACGCCATGTAGGCCTCCATCGCCAGTTCGCCTCGCCGGTAGGCGTCCATCAACGCATGGTCTTGGCGGATGAAACTGTCGCCATCTACCCAGCCCAGGCGTGCCATCTGCTCACTCCACAGGGACGCACAGTCGCCGTCTATCAGCGTCTCATCCAGGTCAAAAATCGCCAGGGGCATTGCGGTGTTCTCCTCGGTTTACGCCAGGGCTCGTGCCGCCTCAGGCGCGATAGACAGCCGTACGCGGGTACCGCTGGGGTAGAGGTCATCGGCGCTGCGGTTGAGCACATCGACACTGACGTCCACGCCGTGCGCACGCACCCGGTAGCGGATCACATTGCCTAACAGGCTATGGCTGAGAATCTCTCCGATGCCCTGTGGTTCCACCTGTAACTCAATGGCTTCCGGGCGGATGGCCTGTGCGACGCTAACGCTGCGCCCCAGCAACAGGCTCGCGGCTGGGGCCTGGAGCACGTTGTAATGACCGATGAACCCTGCGGCGAAGGCGTTGATGGGCGCGGTGTAGAGGTGCTGTGCATCGCCGCTTTGCACGATCTGCCCCTCGTTCATGAGCACGATGCGGTCGCTGAGGGTGAGGGCTTCTTCTTGGTCGTGGGTCACGAACAGGGTGGTTATCCCCAGGGCTTGTTGAATGCCTCGGATGTGCTCGCGCAGGTGCCTGCGAATACGTGCGTCCAGGGCTGACAAGGGCTCATCGAGCAGCAACAGGCGAGGGCGGGTGACCAATGAGCGGGCTAGCGCCACGCGCTGACATTGCCCACCCGATAACTGATGGGGGTAGCGTTGAGCGAAGGTACTGAGCTCTACCATGTGCAACGCCTCCTTGACCCGTTCCTGGCAGCGTTCAGCGCTCACCTTGCGCATGCGCAGGCCGAAGGCAACGTTTTGCTCCACGGTCATATTGGGGAACAGCGCATAGCTCTGGAACACCATGCCAATGTCGCGCTTCTGCGGCGGAAGGGGCACGAGGTCCTGGCCGTCCAGCAGGATCTGCCCGCTGTCGACGCGAGTAAGGCCGGCAATGCAGCGCAGCAATGTGGACTTGCCGCACCCCGAGGGCCCGAGCAAGGTCACGAATTCTCCTTGGGCTACCTCAATGTTGATGTCGGCAAACACCGGTGTGGCGCCGAACGCCTTGTGCAGCCCGCGTACAGTGACAAAACTCATGTCAGGGGGTGTCCTTGTTCAAGCGCATGGCAAGCCAGGTGGTTACCAGTACAAACACGAAGTAGGACATCACCAGCGCACTGTTGAAGTGGCCGCTGCTGTTGCGCATGTTGTTCAGGTACACCTGAAGGGTTTCGTAGCGGGTACCCACCAACAGGTTGGCGAACACGAACTCGCCGAACAGGAATGAAAACGACAACAGCAGCGCCACCAGCAGGCCCTTGCGCACGTTAGGCAGGATCACGTGCCACGCCGCTTGCCAGGGGTTGGCGCCTAGCAGCTGGGCGGCGTCCATCAAGTCGTGCAGCTTGATGGCCTGCAGGCTGTTGGTGATAGCGCGGTACATGAAGGGCAGCGCAACGGTGAAATAACACCCGATCAGAATCCAGGGCGTGCCTACCATGGCCAGTGGCCCGGCGCCGTACAACTGGAGCAGGCCCACCGAAGACACTACAGGCGGCACGGCGAAGGGCAGCAGGATGAGGATATTCATCAGCCTATCCAGCCGCGGAAAATGGTAATGCACTACAAACAACAACGGCAGGATCAGCACCACTGCCAGCACGAGCGCACCTACGCAAATCACCAGGGAATGCCCGAACGCCTGCAGGAAGCGCGCGTCAGTCCAGAGCGCCACGTACCATTTCAGCGTCAGCCCACTGGGCAACACAGTGGCTGACCATTCAGTGGCCAGGGAATAGAGCAGCGTACCTGCCAGGGGCAGCAACAGGATCAGGAACAGCAACCACACCACCACGCGGTGGTAGAGGGGGGCGCTACTGCGTTCAGCGGCGGCCATGGTAGCTCCTGCGCACTATCCACTGATGGACCAGGGTCACCAGGGTCATCATGCCCACCAGTACCATGGCCAATGCGCTGGCCAGGTTGGGGTCCAGCGTGATATCCCCGGCCACCATCGCTGCGATACGCACGGGCAATACATTGAAATTCCCTGTGGTTAGCGCATACACCGTGGCGTAGGCGCCCAGGGCATTGGCCAGCAGGATCACGAAGGTGCCCAATAAGGCGGGAAGCATCACCGGCAGCGCGACCAGCCGCCAGTAGTGAAAGGGGCTTGCGCCTAGCAAAGCGGCGGCCTCGCGCCACTCATCGCGCAGCGCATCGAAGGCGGGGTACAACAACAGTACGCCAAGGGGGATCTGAAAGTAGGTGTACACCACGATCAGGCCCAGCTTGGAATAGAGGTTAAAGTCGGTCAGTAGCCCCTGTTGCTTGAGCAGCAGGGTAATGGCGCCGTTAAAGCCCAGCAAAATGATAAAAGCGAAGGCCAAAGGCACGCCGGCGAAGTTGCTGGTCATGTTGGCGAACGCGGTCACGAAATTACGCAGCGGCGACGGCACTTGGCGCAAGGCGTAACTGCCCACCACAGCAATCAGCAGCCCCAGCAGGCTAGACCACAGACTGATCTCCAGGCTGAATTGCATGGCCTGGCGATAGAAGCGTGAGCCAAACGCCTTGATAAAGTTGGCCAGGCCCCAGCCTTCCGGGCCGTGCAGGCTGCCCACCGCTACCCACGCCAGTGGGGCCAGCTGGAACACCACAAAGAACAGGGCAAACGGCAGCAGCAACAAAGCTGCCAGCCATTTACCCCGAGGGCTGCCGCCCATGCTTATTGCATCTCAACGATGACCTGTTCGTTCCACTGCTGCGGCAATGCCTTGGAGCTCTTTTCCCAGACGGCCGGGTTGGTGATGGGCTTCACATTCTTGTACTGCTCAGCCGGTAGCAACTTGGCAGCGACCTCTGCGGGCAGCTTCAGATGGTCGGCGCGGATAGGGCGGGCGTAGCCGTTGGCAAGGTTGATCTGGCCGGCGTCGCTGAGGATGTATTCCCGCGCAAGCTTGGCGGCGTTGGGGTGCGTCGCGTACTTATTGATGAGGGTGGTGTAGCCCGAGATGACCGAGCCGTCAGAGGGGATCAACACATCGAAGCGCTTGGGGTCGATCTGGTCACGGTAGCTCAGGCCATTGAAGTCCCAGACCACGCCCACCTCGATCTCGCCTTTTTCCAGCGTCTGGATGGTGGGGTTGGAGAGGCTGAGCCGGCCTTGCTTGGCCAGTTCGGTGAACAGCGCCAAACCCGGGGCCAGGTTGCTCTCGTCCCCCTTATTGGCGATGGCCGCCGCCAGCACGCCGTTGGCGGCCTGTGCTGCAGTACTCACGTCACCGATAGCCACCTTGTATTTGCCGGTTTTCAGGTCTGCCCAGCGTTTAGGCGCATCGCCGTCCTTGACCAATTGCTTGTTGATAATGAAAGCAATACTGCCGGTGTACGCCAGCATCCAGTGGCCATCTGCGTCCTTGGCCCAGCCCGGAATCTGGCTCCAGGTACTCGGCTTGTAGGGTTGGGTCACGCCTTGGCTGGCGGCGATGGGGCCAAAGGCAGCGCCTACGTCCCCGATGTCGGCGCTGGCGTTGTCTTTTTCAGCAGCGAACTTGGCCACTTCCTGCGCCGAGCTCATGTCCGTGTCCATGTGTTTGAGGCCGTAGGTGGTGCCCAGCGCCTCCCAGGTGCCTTTCCAGTTCGCCCAGGCGTCCGGCATGCCCACGCTGTTGACCTGGCCTTCTTTGCGCGCGGCCGCTTCCAGCGCCTGCAGGTCGTCAGCGGCCATGGCCACATTGCCCAGCCCCAAGGCCGAACCCAGCAGCGAGGCCAGCAGCAGTGTGTTGAGCGTTGTCTGTTTTGTCATCGGTAGCTCCGGGAAGGCGAAGGGGATGCCATAAGCGAATGAGCCTATGCCGACGCAGGGCATTAGCCTGGGCCGCGCCAGAGACCCTAAGAGGCCGACATGACCGTTTGATGTCAGGCCCGCTTCGCTGCTCAAGCGTAGACCACCTGGCGGCGCCCGTGAGCGGTTCGTTCACGGGCGCGTTGCTCACACTGGCTTGGCAGGCGGCCCGCCGTGGACCACTTGCACGCTCAGGCGTGGCGTGGCGAGGTCCAGGCCCGCTTCATCCAGCGTGCGCTTTAGCAGCAGGTTGAAGGCGCGGGAGATTTCCCACTGCTTGAGCGGCGCGGTTTTAAAGCGCGCCCGCAGTACCGCTGAACCGGCGTCGAAGCTCTCGACACCCTGAAACTCCAGGGGCGACCAGATTTCCCGACGCAGCAAGGGGTCGCTGTGCATCTTCTGGCCTACGTCGCGGATCAGCTTTATCGCGTCGTCGATCCCTACGGCATGAGGAATCGCCACGCGGAAAATGGCATAGCCGAATTCACGGGAGTAGTTTTTGATGCTTTTGATTTCGCTGAACGGGATGGTATGCACGATGCCGTCGATGTCCCGCAGGCGTACCGTGCGAATGGTCAAGCCCTCAACCGTGCCCAGGTGGCCACCAAGGTCAACGTAGTCATCGATGGCCAGGGAGTCTTCGACGATGATGAACAGCCCGGTAATCAGGTCGGCGACCAGCGACTGAGCGCCGAAACCGATGGCCAGGCCGATCACGCCCGCACCGGCCAGCAGCGGCGTAACGTTCACGCCCATGTTGGCCAGCGCGACGATCCCTGCAATCACGAAGATGGTCACGAACAACACGTTACGGATCAGCGGCATCATGGTTTGCGCGCGGGCGTTGGCCACGCCCTTGCGTGAGCGCGCCAGGCCATGGTGGATGGCGGTGTCAGCCAGAATCCACACCAGCCACGCCAGCATCAGAGTGCTGGCAAGGCCGAACAGGCGCACCGTGAACTCATGGCCGCTGCCCTCGGTGAAGCGAATCACCGACAGGCCCCAGACACGCAGGCCCAGCTCCACGAACAGCACCCATACCAGGATGTGCGCCACGGTGTAGCCAAAGCTTCTCAGCCGCTCTGCATAGGCCGCCTGGCGACGCAGACGTTTGCCGGGTTTTTGCGCATAGCGGCTGACCAGGCCATTGATGACCATGCACACCACCAGCAGCACGGTGCACAACAGTGACTGGCGCAGCGCGGTGCTGGCATCCCCGGCTGACACGAAGGTAGCCACCAGCGATACCGCGACCAGCACCAGGGCCGGCAGGTACCAGTAGGTGCCCAGCACCTGCAACGTGTCGGTCATGGCCCGGCGATGCAGGCGGCGCGACAAGGGCTGATTGCAGATAAGGTGGGCCACCGGGCGCCGGAAGCGCAGGATGAACAGGCCACTGAACACCGCCGCCAACACATTGGCCACGGCCGCACCGGTGTGGGCCAGGTGTACGCCAAGGCCCTCGACCAGGCGAGGGTCGCTCAATGCCTCGCCAAAGGCGGCAAAGCTGCCGATCAGCCACATGGGACGGAAGGCACGCCGACGCAGGATGTACAGTGCGCGGTGCCGGTGCGGCCCATCGAGCAGGGAAAAGGCGATCACGCAGATGGCGGCGAAGCAAGTGCCGACTACCAAGGCGTACGCCACCACCAGGGCCAGGTCCTTGCCGAGGGAGGAGGGCACCGCGTAGCCCACGCCTAGCGTCAACCCCAGTGCCACCAGCCATGGCCCAAGCTTGCGCAGTGCAAAGCGCAGCAAGTCTCGAGTGCTGGGATGCTGCGGCAAGTCTTCGGTCAGCCCGAAGCGCTCACGAATACGGTGACTGAGCCAGATCAACCCATACGCCAACAGCGCCCACGCCAGGATGGTGAGTACGAACACACCCAGCACGGAGCCTTGGTCAGAGAGGCTACTAGTGCGTGCCAGCAGTTCGGAACGGGCAAGGCTCAGCTCTTCGAGCCACTGGTTGAGCGGGCTGTCTTCACCGGTGAATTGCCGCTCCAGCGTGCGCACCGTGCCGCCCAGCAAGCCCACCACACCCTCTTCGGCGGTGGGGTGGGCCTTGTGGGTAGCATTGCGCAGTTGCTTGAGGTCGCTGAGCAGCTTGGCTCGCTGCCCGTCGTTCTCCAGGGTGCCAATCACCTGGTCCAGTGATTTGTTGAGGTCTTCGGGGGGCGCGTCGGTTTTGGCGGGCGTACCCAGTAAACCAGGCAAACCAGTAGCGTAAGCAGCGCCCGGGATTGCAAGCAGGGCACACAACAACCAACACAACGGCAACCAGCCTAACGACCGCGCCCACCTGGACAGCGGCCTTGCCGCACCCAAGGTCACGGCAAGGCTCGGGCAGCGTAGAAAGCGCTCAGGACTTTGACCAGGTGGGCCAGGTCATGGCTGCCCGCCAGTTCGCGAATGGAGTGCATGGCGAAGGTGGGCAGGCCTATATCCACGGTGCGCACACCCAGCCGGCTGGCGGTGATAGGCCCGATGGTAGACCCGCACCCCATGTCACTGCGCACCACGAAGCTTTGCACCGGTACTTCTTCTGCCATGCACAGGTGACGGAAGAACCCGGCGGTTTCGCTATTGGTGGCGTAGCGCTGGTTACTGTTGACCTTGATCACCGGGCCCGCATTGAGCTTGGGCCCGTGGTTGCCGTCGTGCTTGTCGGCGTAATTGGGGTGTACGCCGTGGGCGTTGTCGGCCGAGACCAGCAGCGAGCGCTGGACTGCGCGGACGTAATCGTCGTTGTCGGGGAGCAGCCGTTGCAGGGTTTGTTCCAGCAGCGGGCCGTCAGCACCGCAGGCGGAGCTGGAGCCTACTTCCTCGTGGTCGGTACACACCAGCACGCAGGTTTCGTCGCTGTCGGCGCGCAGTAGGGCTTGCAGGCCCGCGAAGCATGACAGCAGGTTGTCTAGTCGCGCCCCGGCGATGAAGTCTTCGTTCAGGCCAATCACAGCGGCGGGCTGGGTGTCATAGAAGCTCAGTTCGTAGTCCAGCACCACGTCCGCGTTTACATCGTGTTCCTTGGCCAGTTGCTCGGTGAGCAGGGCGCGGAAGTCAAAGCGCTCACTGCCAGCCACTTGGGCAAGCAAGGGCGGCAGCTCATTCTGCGCGTTGATGGCCCAGCCTTCGTTGGCGCCTCGGTTGAGGTGGATGGCGAGGTTTGGAATGATCGCGATAGGCACGCGGAAGTCCACCAACTGGCTCGCCACGCGGCCATCCTGGCGGAAGGTGACACGGCCTGCCAGTGACAAGTCGCGGTCGAACCAGGGGGCCAATAACGCGCCGCCATACACTTCTACGCCCAGCTGCAAAAAGCCCTGGCGCTGTAGCTCGGGCTGGGGCTTTACCCTCAGGCACGGGCTGTCGGTATGGGCGCCGACCAGCCGTATGCCGCCATCCACGGGGCTGTCTTTACCCAGGCGGATGGCGATCAGCGAAGAGTCGTTGCGGGTTAGGTAATAGCGCCCGCCGGGCAGGGTGTGCCAGTGATCACGCTCATCCAGGCGCTGGTAACCAGCGGCCTGCAGGCGTTTGGCAAGGGTGGCAGTGGCATGGAACGGGGTGGGCGAGGCCTTGAGGAAATCGATCAAGCCTTGGTTGAGGGTGTCGCGCATCGGGGTACTCCAGGCAGCAATGGGAGCAGTCTACTCCACATCCGCCCTCGTAGCAGCCAGTGGCCCGTGCGGGCGCGGGTCGCTATCGAACGCACTGCGGTCGTGCGGCAGGGTGCTGGGTAGCAGCCGAGCTTGCTCGCGATAAGGCGCATTGCGGCGGTGTGGCGGTCGCTGGCAAGCCAGGCTGCTACAAGCGATCAGGCCTACTGCGGCAGTGTGGCCGGCCGATTGGTAGCAGCCGAGCTTGCTCGCGATAAGGCGCTGCACCGTCAAAACGGCGCGGGGCACTCGAAGCGCAGGCGTTCGCCGCTGGTGGGGTGGGTGAACGCAAGCATGCTGGCGTGCAGGCACAGGCGTGGGTACGCCTCCAGTGCGGCGCCTTCGGCATACAGGCGGTCGCCCAGCAGCGGGTGGCCCAGGCTGAGCATATGCACGCGTAATTGGTGAGAGCGGCCCGTGACCGGCGTGAGTTCGACCCGGCACCACTGCTCATGCCGCTCCCGCACTCGCCAAAAGGTCAGGGCGTGCTTGCCTGCCTCGTGATCTACCACATGGCGCGGCTTGGTGGGCGGGTCGTAACGCAGCGGGAGGTCGATGCTGCCGCTGTCCAGGGCCGGCTGCCCCCAGCACAAGGCGGTGTAGGTTTTTTCGGTTTCACGGTCGTGGAACTGCCGAGACAGCTCACGGTGGCTGTCTGCGTCTCGCGCCAACAGAATGATGCCTGAGGTTTCCCAATCCAGCCGGTGAACGATCCGGGCTTCAGGGTAGCCGTTGTCTTGCAGGCGGGTAATCAGGCAGTCCTTGTTGTCCTCCGCCCGGCCGGGTACGGAAAGCAACAGGGTAGGTTTGTCGATCACCAGAAAGGTAGCGTCCTGGTGCAGGATGCGAATGTTGGACAGGGGCATTGCCAAAGGTCTCGCGCGTAGGCCGGTAACGCACACGGCGACCGCGGCCAGGGCCGGGTCGCCGTGCAAGGCGCCGTTCCGTCTAGCGGTCGGGCAGGGTGATGTTCAATTCGAGGATCGAGCAGCTGCCTTGGTTTTCCAGGGCGACCTGCACGTCGTCGTTGTCGATGCTGACATACTTGCGGATGACTTCTACCAGTTCCTTCTGCAGGGCAGGAAGGTAATCCGGCTCGCTCCGCTGGCCGCGCTCATGCGCCACGATAATCTGTAGACGCTCTTTGGCAACCGAAGCAGTGCTGGCTTTTTTGCGGTCGCGAAAGAAGTCGAAAATATTCATTCACGGCCTCCGAACAGGCGCTCAATCCAGCCCTTTTTCTTGACGTCGAGGAAGCGGTGGGCAACTTCTTTGCCCAGCAGGCGATCTACAGCGTCGCTGTAGGCCTGGCCGGCATCGCTTTGCTCGTCGAGGATCACCGGCACGCCCTGGTTGGAGGCCTTGAGCACCGCCTGGGATTCAGGGATCACACCCAGCAGGCGAATGGCGAGGATTTCTTCAACGTCCTCGACGCCCAGCATTTCGCCCTTGCTGACGCGCTCCGGGTTGTAGCGGGTAAGCAACAGGTGCTCCTTGATCGGGTCCTCGCCCAGCTCGGCGCGACGAGACTTGCTCGCCAACAGGCCGAGCATGCGATCGGAGTCGCGCACCGACGATACTTCGGGGTTGGTGACCACGATGGCTTCGTCAGCGAAGTACATGGCCAGGCTGGCACCTTTTTCGATGCCGGCAGGGGAATCGCATAGGACGTATTCGAAGTCTTCCTTGAGTTCGTTGAGTACTTTCTCGACGCCTTCCTGGGTCAGGGCATCCTTGTCGCGGGTTTGGCTGGCGGCCAGTACGTAGAGGTTTTCCAGGCGCTTGTCTTTGATCAGCGCCTGCTTGAGGGTCGCTTCGCCGTTGACCACGTTGACGAAGTCGTACACCACGCGGCGTTCACAGCCCATGATGAGGTCCAAGTTACGCAGGCCCACGTCGAAGTCGACGATAACGGTTTTGTGGCCGCGCAGTGCCAGGCCGGTGCCGATGGCTGCGCTGGTGGTGGTTTTGCCCACACCACCCTTGCCGGAAGTAACCACTAGAATCTTGGCCAAGGTGTATCACCCCTAAAGAAAAAAGGACTAGATGTCCTCGAAAACATGAAGATGAAGATGACGTGCTTATTGAGGTGCGCAACACCGTAAATCAGGCCGCCTACCGGCGAAGTTGCGCTTAAAATGGCGGCAGTATCCGTTAAAGACGGGTGATGTTCAACACATCGGCGCTCAGGTTGATCTGAACCGCGGCACCCCAGAGAGGATCGCGGCGCAGGTCTTCAGCCACCTTGTACTGGCCTGCGATAGACACCAGTTCAGCGCCCAACTGCTGGCAGAAGATGCGTGCGCGGGTGTCGCCCTTGATACCTGCCAGGGCGCGGCCGCGCATCGGGCCATACACATGGATATTGCCATCGGCGAGAAGTTCCGCCCCCGAGCTTACCGACGACACGATCACCAGGTCGCCGCCCTGGGCGTAGATCTGTTGCCCGCCCCGAACAGGCGTGGTGATCACGCGGGTAGGTTGCAGGGTGGGCGGTGGAGGGGCCTGCACCGCCGGGGGCGCCTCTACCATCGGCTTGCGTTCTTCCGGCGCGTCCACCGGACGCTCCCTGCCATGGGAGGGCGGTAATACCGGCAGGTCGATGGCGATGGCCGCAGCGATGTCTTCGATGCGTGCGGCCCGGAGGGCCAAGGTACGCAAACCATGGTGGCGGCATACCCGCATCAGCCCGGGCAGGTCGATGGCACCCTCACTGGTTGGCAGCTTGTCCAGGGCCAGCACCAAGGGGGTGTTGCTGAAGAAGTTGGGTGCCTGCGCAACCTTGGCGGCTAACTGGCGGTCGAGGCCTGCAAGATCGTTACGCGCCAGTTCCAGCACGGTGATTGCGAGCATGCTGCCCTTCAGTTGGAATACAGCGTCCTGCTGCTGAGGTTCTGTTTGGCTCATGGTCGGCAACTGTCGCCTTGTACGAAAAGTGCCGTGACTTATAGCGAGAACGCTTGCCTGCCGCAAGCCAAGCGCAACCCATGTAGAATGCGCGGCTTTGCCTTTACCCGGAATTTTTCATGCAGCGACCGCAGTTTCGCCGTGCCTTCCTCCACCCCCGCTACTGGCTGCTATGGCTAGGGTTAGGGCTGTTGTGGCTAACGGTTCAGCTGCCATATTCCGCGCTACTGGGGCTGGGGGGCATGTTGGGGCGAATAATGAGCGTGTTCGCTACCGATAGGCGCATGATAGTCGCACGTAACCTGGCGTTGTGCTTTCCCGAGGCGACTGCGCAGGCACGGGCCTTATTGCTCAAAGAAAACTTTCGATCCACCGGGATTGCGTTCTTCGAAATGGCCATGAGCTGGTGGTGGCCACACGCCCGGCTTGCACGGTTGGCGCACATCGAAGGCTTGGAGCACCTTCAGCAGGCCCAGGCTGAAGGAGAAGGCGCAATTCTGATGGCGGCCCATTTCACTACGTTGGAAATCGGCGCGGCGCTACTGGGGCAGCGCCACACCATCGATGGGATGTACCGCGAGCATGGCAACCCGGTATTCGATTACGTGCAGCGCCGAGGCCGCGAGCGTCATAACCTCGATGCATTGGCCGTTGAGCGCGAGGATGTGCGCGGCATGCTCAAGCTGCTGCGAAAGGGGCGCGCCATCTGGTATGCGCCCGATCAGGACTACGGCGCCAAGCAAAGTGTATTCGTGCCATTGTTCGGTATCCCGGCCGCTACGGTAACGGCTACCAGCAAATTCGCTCGGCTGGGTAAGGCTAAGGTGATTCCCTTTACCCAGATGCGGCTGCCCAATGGCCGAGGCTACCGCTTGGTGGTGCATCCGCCGCTGGCGGATTTCCCCGCCGAGACCGAGGTGCAGGATTGCCTGCGCATCAATCAGTGGGTAGAGGCCGCGATTCGGGAATGCCCGGCACAGTACTTGTGGGCCCACCGCCGGTTCAAGTCACGACCCGAAGGTGAGCCCAGGCTCTACCCCAAGCGTCGGTAACTAGGCGGTGAGGCGGTTGGCTCGAAAATCCCTTACCGCCTGCTCGATTTCTTCCCGGCTATTCATCACAAAGGGGCCGTACTGCACGATCGGCTCGTTCAACGGCTTGCCGGCGATCAGCAGGGCGCGGCAACCGTTGGCACTCCTGAGTTTCACTTCGCCGTGGGTGCTCAACCGGGCCAGTTGGCTCGCGCCTACGGGGTCTGCATAGCCTTCCAGGGCCAGCTCGCCTTCGTACACGTAGAGCAGCGCGCGGTGCCCCTCTGGTACGTAAGGGCTGATCGAGGTATGGGCGGGAAGGTGCAGATCCAGGTAAAGCGGCTCGGTATCGGGCCGTTGCACCGCGCCCTCGGTGCGGGTTGCGCCGTCATCCAGCGTGCCCGCGATTACCGTTACGCTCACGCCGCCCGCCGTAATCAGGCGTGGAATGTCCGCTGGTGAAATGTCCCGGTACGCAGGATCGCTCAGCTTGGTTTTAGCGGGCAGGTTCAGCCATAGCTGAAAACCACGCATCGCGCCCGCCTGTTGTTCGGGCATTTCACTGTGGATGACTCCACGCGCGGCGGTCATCCACTGCACGGCGCCGCTGTCCAGCAGCCCCACATTGCCCATGTGGTCCTCATGACGCATGCGGCCTTCGAGCATATAGGTCACGGTCTCGAACCCTCGATGCGGGTGCGGCGGAAAGCCTGCGATGTACTCGTCCGGGTTGATCGAGCCAAACTCATCGAGCATAAGGAAGGGGTCGAACCGCTCGATCCCCGCCCCGCCGAATACACGCGTCAAGCGCACACCGGCGCCATCTGACGCCGCTTGGCCAACATGAATATCCAGTACTTCGCGCAAGCCAGCCATAACAGCACTCCAGAGAAGAATGCCGCCATGGTAGGCCGTTTATCTTGATCGATGGTTGAGTTATTCAGAAGGAAATGATCGGTAGGGTCGATCATTTCCCGTCGTCGTGAGGGTGGGCCTGGTTGCTGGCAAGCCAGGCTGCTACCTGTTACTCGTTAACCTGCAGCTTGCGGGCTTCGGTGTACACATAGCGCACTTTTTCATACTCGAAAGGCGAGTTCAGCTGCCCGTAGCGGAAGCTGGTGGTGTAACGCCGGTCGATGGCGCGCAGCAGCAGGATTTCCGGGTGGCGGCCACTTTCCTCGGACACGTTGAGGAAGTTGATTTGCGATTCCGCGGCGAAGTCGGTCAGCAGGCCCGTGGTGTCTCGCAGGTTGGACGGCCCAAAGATAGGCAGCACCACGTACGGGCCTTCTGGCACCCCGTAGTGCCCCAGGGTCTGGCCGAAGTCTTCGTTCTGACGCAGCAGCCCAAAGTGGGTAGCCGGGTCCCACAGCCCAGCCACGCCGAGGGTGGTGTTCACCAGCAGGCGCCCGCTGATGTCCAGAGACCGTTTGCCTTTGAGTTGCAGCAGCGAGTTGAGCAGGTTGCTCACATCGCCCAGGTTGCTGAAGAAGTTACTGACGCCTGTGCGCAGGAAGCTTGGGGTCACGTAGCGGTAGCCACGCACCACCGGCAGGAACACCCATTCGTCGAACCGGTAGTTGAAGTGGTATACCCGGCGGTTCCAGCTTTCCAGTGGGTCGTAGACATTCAGCGCGCTGAGGGTGGAGCGTTCGAACTCGCGCTGGTCCAGGCCAGGGTTGAACGACAATTGCTTGAGTGGCTCTTTGAAGCCGTCCGGGTCTGTGGCGGCACGGCCGTCTTCGGCCTGGGCGGCGCCTGCGCACAACAGCGCGGCAATGAGCAGGGCTTGTTTAACCACGGAAGAACTCCAGAATTGCGTCGCTGTTTACACGGTAGTTGAGGTTGCCGCAGTGACCGCCATAGGGGTACAGGGTCAAGCGGTCGCCAAAGGTCTTGCGCAGGAAGCCGATGTCGCCTGGGCCGAGGATCACGTCGTCGGCATTGTGCATCACGGCGATCTTGCTGCTGGTGTGCAGGTAGTCCTTCAAGCCATACAGGCTCACTTGGTCGATCAACTGCAACACGCTGCCACCATCGGTCCGCGCACGCCACATGGGAATCACCTGCTCGGTCATGTAGCAGTCGAAGTCGCACTGCATTGACCGGCGCATGAACTCGGTCAGGCTGGTGCCTTCGTGGATCGGATATTTGGGCGGAATAATCAGCCCGCGACGGTTTATCAAGTCGGAGGTAAAAGCGATGTCGGCAGCGGAGAAGCGGAACGACACACCGATCAGCATGGCCATCTGTTCGTTGGACAGGTGCTGTTTGGATTGCTGGAAGTCGTACAGCAAGGCTTCGTTGAGGTCGATGTAACCCTTTTGCTGGAAGTAACGGGTGAGCTTGTTCAGCATCAATTCATAGAAGGTGGTGCTGTTGTTGATGCCCTTTACTTCGGTCTGGGTGAGCTTGTCCAGGTTGTTGATAGACGTGTAGAGGTTCACTGGAGGGTTAAGCAGCAGCACTTTCTTGAAGTTGAAGCTGCGCCGGGTTTCATCCAGCTTGCTCACGAACGCCGCGTCCAGGCCGCCAAGGCTGTAACCGGTCAGGTAGTAGTCGGTAACAGGAAGCTTGGGGTGCTGCGCCCGCACGCCCTGCATCACGCGGTACAGGTCTTCGGCGTCTTCGCTGCTGATGCCCGGCGTCGCGAAGCGCGAAGCCGCACTCATAAAGTCGTAGCTGGTAGGGGAGGACAGCTGCACCACGTGGTAGCCGGCTTGATAGAACAGCTTCTTGAGGTATTCGTTCAAGGTGCTGTTATAGGGCGCGCCAGTCCCTGCGATCAGGAAAATCAACGGTGCGGCGTGGTCCTGTTCGGCCATGCGGTAACGCAGCTTTTTCACCGGCCAGAAGTTATCCGGCAGGATGAATTCGCGTTCCGGCCGGATGTTCAGGGTGTAGTCGGCCTGGTCGATGTCGTCATCAAGGGGCAGCTTGGGCCGCAAATCCGGGGGCGTGGAGGCAATGGTGGCCTCGAACGGGTTCGTCAGCGGGAAACCGTAGCTGGCAGGGTCTATATCCTTGGCCAGCGAGAACGCGCTCATGACGAGGCCGCCTAGCAAGGCGGCGAGGCGCAAAGATCGGAGCATGTGATGTTTCCTGACGACGAGATGCTGACTAGACAACCGCCGTAGTGGCAAGTTGCCAACCCCTGGTGTTTTTTTACCCTGCCGCTCACGCTGGCGGCACAGTGTGGATGGGGCGAGACAATACACGGTTTTCGCTGCGTACATGTAGAGTGTGGCCACGCTTTTGTGCAGTTAGTATCACGCAGGTGGATCACCTGTCTTGAAAGGGAAAACCATGAAGCGCCTCGGGTATCTTTTAGCGCTGGCCGCCTGGCTCGCCGCTGCATACGGCGTGCGTTACGGGTTGATGGAGCAGGCCGTCTGGGTAGGCGCCTGCGCCGCGGCCCCAACTCAGTGGCTGTGCCGGGTGCGGGCGGGGTTGGGGCTGGTCATTCATTGGGGGTTGCTGCCGTGGGCAAGCCTGGCGATGGCCCTGCTGGCGTGGTGCATCAAGGGACGGCAGGGCCGCCAGGCAGCGCTGATTAGCGTGGCCCTGGGCGTGCCCGCGCTGGTGCTGTACACCACCTCCCTGGCAGCAGTGGCGGTGATGGCGGCGGGGCTGCGTTGGGTGCAGCGCCCACCGGCCTCTGATGGCCGTTAGGCGCCGGCTACTTTAGGGGTTCGGCCTCTACACGTCGTGCCAACAGTGCCCATGCCATTGCGCAGGTAAGCAGCGCCCAGGCCCAGGCATAAGGGTTTTGCCACCCTTCGCGCAGTACCTGCGGCGCTACGCCTACCGCGCACACCACGCCCAGCAGGTCAGTGCTCGGCGTTGGCCGTAGGGCAGGGCGCCAGAGCAGGCACAGCACCGGCACCATCAGCCCCGCCGTGGCAAAATCCCGATAGCGCGGATCAAACACCATCCAGAGGGTTTCAACCGCCATGGCACAGCCGGTGGCCAGCATGAGTGCGCTGCGTAAAGGCTTCAGCGGGTTGGGCCGCACGCTCAGCCGCAAGGCTGCGTCAGCCAGTGCCCACAGGGTCAGCACGCCCAGGCCGATCATCCAGGCCCATTCACCTGCATAGCGTGCCTCGACCATCACCTGCCGCGCCCAACTCATCAGGCTCACCCCTGCCAGTGCCCCTAGCCAGGGCAGTGCGCAGGCTGCCGCACGTGAGCGTGGCCGACCCGCCAGGGCAAGCGCGCCCACCATCAGCAGCACGTTGCCGCTCAGCCATAGGCGCCAGTCAGGCACATTGCTCACCGGGCCGGCCAATACGCCTTTATCCTCGCGGTCAGCGTTGAACAGCCCCCAGTACCCGCCCACGGCGCCTTCGTTGTTGCGCTTCCAGGGCTGGTCAATGGCTTCGATCAGGTTGTACTGCCAGCCCAAGCGCTCGGCCAGGTGCACAAAATCACGCACGAACCGGGCCTGGTTCACGGGGCCCGGCTCGGCGGTTTCACGGCGGCGGCCCTCACTGGGCCAACCGGTTTCGCCCACCATTACCGGCTTGGGCGCATAGCGTTGAGCAAACTCATCATGAATCGCCTCGATGTGGGACAAGGCCGTGGTTACCCCGTGAGGGATATCTTCCCAGTAGGGCAGCAGATGAATGGTGATGAAGTCCACCTCTGGCGCCACTTGGGGGTACAAGGTCCAGTACTCCCAGACGTCGGCGTAGGTAACGGGCTGGCGTACCTGTGCTTTTACCTGGCGGATCAACTGCGCCATGCGCTCACCTGTGGCTTCTTTGCGCAGCAGCACTTCGTTGCCCACGATCACGGCGCGTACTACGTCCGGGTTGGCATTGGCGGAGCGCACCAGCGCGTCCAGCTCTTTCTGGGTATCGGACGGGTTGCTATTCACCCAGGCGCCCAGCATCAACGTCAGGCCATGGGCGCGGGCGATCGCCGGCAAGGCTTCCAGGCCTGTCATGGAGTAGGTACGCAGGCAACTGAAGTGCCTGCTCAACACCGCGAGGTCCGTTTCGAGTTGGCTTCTGCGGATGGCCAGCGGCTGATCGAACGGGGACTGGTCCTTGCCGAACGGCGAGTAGGACGCGCATTGCACGCGCTGCCCTGGCGCCACTGCGTCGGCCATGACCACGGGCTGCCCCAAGGTGTACCAGCAGGCAAATAGCGCGCACAGCGCCAGGGCGGTGCTTAGCCCGTATAACGCAGAGAGGCGGATGGTGGACAGGTGCATGACAGGCCTGGTAGCGAGGTAAACGCCGATCTTAACCTGTTCACGCTGCGTCGGCTGCTGCGGCTGTTCTGTGCCTTGAGTCGCCGGCAAGCCGGGCTGCTACGCCGTTCTTTGTAGCAGTCGGCCCTGGCCGCGACTGGGGCGCATAACCCATGCAAGGAACGGGCGAGCCTCCAGCTTTTGCGTAGCTGGGAGCCGACCGCTGTCGCTGATCGTCTGCTACAGGTCGTGCCTGGAACCGGCACCGCCTCGCTACAGGCCGATCATCAAGGTGTCGGCACGTTGCCGACGGTTGTGCGCGGCATCACCAAGACATTTGCGTACACGCGCGAGCCGCCGCGCACCTTGCCAATACAGAGCGCCGGGGCTACCGGCCACACCCGTAATAGGAGCGAAGATGAAAGCACAAAGACTATGGGGCGCAAGTGCGGCATTGGTGCTGGCGATGGGGTCGGGCTCAAGTTGGGCCAAGACTCAATTGGACATTGGCTATGTGGATGGATGGTCGGACAGCGTGGCCACCACCTTTGTGGCGGCGGAGATCATCAAGCAGCAGTTGGGCTATGACGTGAAGCTGCAGTCCGTAGCGACCGGGATCATGTGGCAGGGCGTCGCCACCGGCAAGCTGGACCTGATGCTCTCAGCGTGGCTGCCTGTTACTCACGGCGAGTATTGGGAAAAGAATAAAGACAAGGTGGTGGACTACGGCCCCAACTTCAATGACGCAAAAATCGGCTTGATCGTGCCTGAGTACGTCAAGGCCAAGAGCATTGCAGACCTGGCCACCGACGACAGCTTCGACAAGAAGATCGTGGGCATCGACGCAGGCTCTGGCGTGGTGATGAAGACCGATGAGGCTATCAAGGCCTATGGGCTGACGGGTTACAAATTAGTCACCAGTTCTGGCGCGGCCATGACCTCTGAATTGGGTCGTGCCTATCCCGAGCAAAAATCCATTGCAGTCACCGGCTGGAAGCCTCACTGGATGCTTGCCAAGTGGAAGCTGCGCTTCCTGGAAGACCCTAAAGGCATCTACGGCGCGGCCGAGCACGTAGACAGCGTAGGCAGCAAAGGCCTCGAAGCCAAGGCCCCGGAAGTAGTGGCATTCCTGAAAAAATTCACCTGGAAAGATGAAGTCGAAATTGGCGAAGTGATGCTGGCCATCCAGAACGGCGAGAAGCCCGAAGCCGCCGCCAAAGCCTGGGTTGCAGCCCACCCCGACCGCGTGAAGGACTGGACGGGTAAGTAAGTAGAGACGGCATCGGTAGAACCTGTGATGCCAATTCCCGTAGGAGACAACGCCAGTTGGCGAAACATACGCCAGGCCCTTTTCGCTAACTGCCGTTAGCTCCTACCCCATGACTGAGTCAATAACAGGCCCGACCTGCGTGGCCCGACCTGCGCGGCCCGACCCCACCTACACTTACGACTAAGGTCGTCTATTGTTCTCTGACCCTGGGCATACAGTAGCTATGTTCCACTCACTCCATGCTGCGGAGACAAAAACAATGAACGACAGCATTTACCTTACGATTCAGAACAACCCACGCTTCAAAGAACTGGTTGCCAAGCGAGAGCGTTTTGCCTGGATTCTTTCAGCCATCATGCTTGGGCTCTACGCAGCCTTTATCTTGTTGATTGCCTACGCGCCGCAGGTGCTAGGTACTCGGCTCAGCGCCGACTCATCCATCACCTGGGGCATCCCCATCGGGGTAGGGCTGATTCTCTCCGCTTTTGTGCTTACTGCCATTTACGTACGCCGCGCTAATGGTGAGTTCGACGCCATGAACCACGCCTTGCTCAAGGAGGTGCAGTCATGAGCCGCGGCCTTCTTGCGGTACTGGCCGGGATGGCCCTGGCGCCCTCGATCATGGCCGCAGACGCCCTGACCGGCGCGGTTCAAAAGCAGCCACTGAATGTCGCGGCCATTGTCATGTTCGTCGTGTTCGTGGGCGCCACCCTCTGCATCACCTATTGGGCCTCCAAGCGTAACCGCTCCGCGTCGGACTACTACGCCGCAGGCGGGCGTATTACCGGGTTCCAGAACGGCCTGGCCATCGCAGGCGATTACATGTCGGCGGCGTCCTTCCTGGGAATTTCCGCCTTGGTGTTCACCTCAGGCTACGACGGGCTGATTTACTCCATCGGCTTTTTGGTGGGCTGGCCGATCATCCTGTTCCTGATTGCCGAGCGGCTGCGTAATCTGGGCAAGTACACCTTTGCCGACGTGGCCAGCTACCGCCTCAAGCAAAAGGAAATCCGCACCCTGTCCGCCTGTGGCTCGCTGGTGGTGGTTGCGTTTTACCTGATTGCGCAAATGGTCGGTGCAGGCAAGCTGATCCAGTTGCTGTTTGGCCTGGACTACGCCGTGGCCGTTGTGCTGGTGGGTATCTTGATGTGCCTGTACGTGCTGTTTGGCGGCATGCTGGCTACCACCTGGGTGCAGATCATCAAGGCGGTACTGTTGCTGTCCGGGGCCAGTTTCATGGCCTTGATGGTGATGAAGCACGTGAACTTTGACTTCAATGCCCTCTTCGCCGAAGCGATCAAGGTCCACCCCAAGGGCGAGGCCATCATGAGCCCTGGCGGGCTGGTGAAAGACCCGATCTCTGCGTTCTCGCTGGGTTTGGCATTGATGTTCGGCACTGCGGGCCTGCCACACATCCTGATGCGCTTCTTCACGGTGAGTGACGCCAAGGAAGCCCGCAAGAGTGTGCTCTACGCCACTGGTTTCATCGGCTACTTCTATATCCTCACCTTCATCATCGGCTTTGGTGCCATTCTGCTGGTCAGTACCAACCCGGCGTTCAAGGATGCGGCAGGCGCTCTGCTGGGCGGCAACAACATGGCAGCGGTGCACCTGGCCAACGCAGTTGGGGGAAGCGTGTTCCTTGGGTTTATCTCCGCCGTGGCCTTTGCCACCATCCTGGCGGTCGTGGCCGGCCTCACCCTGGCGGGTGCTTCTGCCGTCTCTCACGACCTGTATGCCTCGGTGCTGAAAAAAGGCAATGCAAACGAGAAGGATGAGATCCGCGTGTCGAAGATCACCACCGTGGCCCTCGGCGTACTGGCCATTGGTTTGGGTATCCTGTTCGAGAAGCAGAACATCGCCTTCATGGTAGGCCTGGCGTTCTCCATTGCGGCCAGCTGCAACTTCCCGGTGCTGTTGCTTTCGATGTACTGGAAAAACCTCACGACTCGTGGCGCCATGATTGGTGGCTGGCTGGGGCTCGTCACGGCAGTAGGCTTGATGATTCTGGGGCCTACCATCTGGGTGCAGATCCTGGGCCACGCTACGCCTGTCTACCCGTACGAGTACCCCGCGCTGTTCTCCATCACCGTGGCCTTCGTGGGTATCTGGTTCTTCTCCATTACCGATAAGTCCAAGGCTGCCGAGGAAGAGCGGGCCAAGTTCTTCCCGCAATTCGTGCGTTCGCAAACCGGCCTGGGTGCTACGGGGGCGGTGTCCCACTGATTGCTCCCACGCGCCAATCGGCGCGTTCCAGGCAAACCTTGCGCGGCTAAGCTGTGCAAGGTTTGCCACCTCATCCCCTTGGACGCTGGCACTTTTCTGCCTCAAAGCATTCGAGTTTATCTAGCGGCACCGCAGATTGGGCTGTATGACGTGCGTAACTTGTGCCATTAGCGGGCCTCAGTGGGCCCGCTCCTTACCTCTAAGCTCATATCAGCTGTCTGAAAAACTGTAGGGTTCAAGCTCTGCGATTTGCGCGAGGAATGTCAGATGTTCTACCGCTTTTACTTTCTCAAGATGATCGAACGTTTCCGGCCCGCCTAACATCAGTGCAGGAACAAAGCCGTACATCTCGTCATGTTTTAGAGTGCCAAGCTTTTTCCGGGCCCGCTTAAACATACCTTCAAAATCGTTATACTCCACCTCCTTGGTTAATAAGAAATTTTGAATCCCTCTGTCCATGTCGTCCTTTTTTATTCCAAGATCTTGAATGACGCATCGAGAAAAAAGACTGGTTATTTTAAGTGAAGGGCCTGTGTTTTCTCCCCACAAATATAAATCGCCAAAAGCGCCACGGGCGATAAGGTGATAGTTATCGCGCTTTTCAATTTTCGTCCCCTCAATCCAGGAAGCCACTACCCCTTCGTACTCTTGTGGATTCACGATCCAAAAAATACCGTTGCCATAGCCACACCAGCCATGTTCAGCCCAGTACTCTAACAGTTGATTGGGCAGTTTTTCTCTATAGCGTTCAAAGCTTGAAGCTGGTACTTCCTGGCGATCCGTTGGCCCGCCAAAAGTATCTAAAAAGATAGAAAATACTTCGTCCATTAAATACCTCTGCTGATCAGCACTTATGTAAGGTTACGTTTAGAAAGGTTGCCTCCCTCATTGAGGCAGGTATGCTCTCGGCTGCATTCTTCAAGTTCCGAATTTTATTTCTCCACTGAGGGCCGATACTGGAATTTACTTGTCGGTCCCCAAAGTCGGCGATTATGTCTTTGCCCCCTGCGGTTAGATCAGGGTTATGTAGTCCTGCTAGGCTTGACATGGTTTTTCTGGTTTCTTCAAGCGCAGCAATTTTAGCGCTGCCTGGGCTCATTGTTTTTGAGAAATCTTCCTGTAAGCGCTCCTGCAACTTGGATCGCAAATCGTCACGCGCCCTCTGAGCAGCCGCTCTACTGCGCTTCACCGGATTAGCAATATTCTCCAGATACTCCTCAACCGTGAGCCGGTTCAGGCCATTTTCCTGGCCTTTGAGCTGCCGTTCAAACTCCCCAACCTTGGACGCTGGCAATTTATCTGCCTTGAAGCATTCAACCTGGTGCAGCGGCATGGTGTTTGGCGTGCCTTTGGCAGCCGCTTTGTCTTTTTCGTTCGAGCGATGCGGAGGCGTCTCGCCCTGGGGGCTGATTGCGCCTCGGCGGGGTTCGGGGGCTTTCAGGTCGGGGTGCTGTTTCAGGGCCTCTTATTGGCCAAGCGTTGCGCTGCGCTCGCTGCGTTACCCTCTAACGCACTCGAACATAAACCGCGTGCATGGATACACCAGAAAAGCACAGCGGCTCAGCTGTATGACGTCTGTAACCTATGCCGTTGGCGGGCCTAAACGGGCCCGCTCCTTAAGTGTAAGCGCCCTCTAACTTCACATGTCAGTCGTCTGAAAAGCTGTAGGGCTCAAGCTCTGCGATTTGCGCGAGGAATGTAAGGTGCTCGACCGCTTTTACTTTTTCAAGGTGATCGAACGTCTCCGGCCCACCTAACATCAGTGCAGGAACAAAGCCGTACATCTCGTCATGCTTTAGAGTGCCAAGCTTTTTCCGGGCCCGCTTAAACATACCTTCAAAATCGTTATACTCCACCCCCTTGGTTAATAAGAAATTTTGAATCCCTCTGTCCATGTCGTCCTTTTTTATTCCAAGATCTTGAATGACGCATCGAGAAAAAAGACTGGTTATTTTAAGTGAAGGGCCAGTATTTTCTCCCCATAAATATAAATCGCCAAAAGCCCCACGTGCGAGAAGGTGGTAGGTGTCACGTTTTTCAAGTTTTGTCCCTTCAATCCAGGAAGCCACTACCCCTTCGTACTCTTGTGGATTCACGATCCAAAAAATACCGTCACCATAGCCACACCAGCCATGTTCAGCCCAGTATTCTAACAGTTGATTGGGCAGCTTTCCTCTATAGCGTTCAAGGCTTGAAACTGGTACTTCCTGACGATCCGTTGGCCCATCAAATTTTTCTATAAATCTAGCAAATACTTTATCCATAATAGGCCCCTAGCTGATTAGCACTTATGTAAGGTTACGTTTAGAAAAGTCCCTTCCCTCATTGAGAGAGGTATATTTTCAGCTGCATTTTTCAGGTTCTGAATTTTATTTTTCCACTGAGGGCCGATGCTGGAATTTACTTGTCGGTCCCCAAAATCGGCGATTATGTCTTTACCCCCTGCAGTTAGGTCGGGATTATGTAGCCCTGCCAGGCTTGACATAGTTTTCTTGGCTTCTTTTATTGCCGCCGCTTCAGCATCAAATGGGCTCATTGTTTTTGAGAAATCTTCCTGGAAGCGCTCCTGCAACTTGGATCGCAAATCGTCACGCGCCCTCTGAGCAGCCGCTCTACTGCGCTTCACCGGATTAGCAATATTCTCCAGATACTCCTCAACCGTGAGCCGGTTCAGGCCATTCTCCTGGCCTTTGAGCTGGCGTTCAAACTCCCCAACCTTGGACGCTGGCAATTTATCTGCCTTGAAGCATTCAACCTGGTGCAGCGGCATGGTGTTTGGCGTGCCTTTGGCAGCCGCCTTGTCTTTTTCGTTCGGGTGATGCGGGGGCGTCTCGCCCTGGGGGCTGATTGCGCCTCGCCGGGGTTCGGGGGCTTTCAGATCAGGGTGCTGTTTCAAGGCATCTTCATGCTTGACCATCCATTGGCCAAGCGTTGCGCCGCGCTCGCTGCGGCGCATCTCGCTGGCCAGCACAGAGGCGTTGCCACGGCCTCGTGTGAGGTACGCCACCATTGCGCTCAGTAGCAGCACCACAACGGCTTCATGGGACAGGGCAATGTTCCATGCGCCTTGTTGCGCGGACATTTCGTCGCTGGAAAACCCGCCCAGCGGGTTGCCGGTGCGCTCTTGCGGACCATTCCAGGCGGTGGAGATCCCTCGCAGGTAGCCGGTGGCGATGGGCTTCAAGCCGTCTGTGAAGAACTCAGCGAGTGAGGCCAGCCCCAGCACGCCCAGAATCCAGGTGCCTGCCTGCACCCCCACTGCCGCGCCTGCCGCCGCCCCTGGGAAGGCGCCCACGCCACCGGCCAATAAGCCGACCCCACCCCGATCGTGGCGCCGGTCAACACGCTGCCGATGATGATCATGGCCATGTCGGTGACGGCGCTGATCAGTTCGTCGAGGATGCTGCGAATATCGAGGTCGGAAAAGCGTTTCAAGAGGTTGTCGGCAGCCATGCGTTCGGCCAGGTTACAAGCGCGGCGAACGCACCTGATCCGGCGAACGATCAGCTCCACACTGGGTGCTTGTAACGAGCTGCTCGCGCTGATGGGGCTTGTGCTGGCGTTGCGATCGTATGCGCTGCGCGTGCCGGTTAGGCGATCTGCGTAGAACTCGATATCGATCCAACGGGGGATGTTGCTCCATAGAGGCATTGACCGCTCCTGCGTTCAGATAGGCTGCAAACCTAAGCGCTGAGCGTTGCCCTGTCAAAAGCGATGTGGGGAATTTGTGCCTTGGGAGGCCATAAGCGCCGTGAAGGCTGAGCTGGATCAAGGCGCGCGGCTGAGGCGACGTAAACCGTAGCAGCCGGCCTTGGCCGCGACCAGCACCAACCCCGTGGCGTGGCCGGTCGCCAGCAAGCTGGGCTGCTACGGGTGCCGCGAGGACGTAGACCGTAGCAGCCGGCCTTGGCCGCGACCGGACTCAACGCCGTGGTGCCGCCGGTCGCCAGCAAGCTGGGCTGCTACGGGTGCCGCGAGGACGTAGACCGTAGCAGCCGGCCTTGGCCGCGACCGGATTCCATAAAAGACTTCAGTAGTGCATTGTGCTAAATATGTTATACCATAACATTTCAAGCACTAGGCCTAGCAGTGTGTCTTCTGCGGGGCGTGCAGGTCAGTCGACGGGCCTGTGACCCCCGCTTTCATGGAAACCGGCATGTTCAACCAATCAAGGACTGTTCTTGGGCCACTGTCGCCCTTGGCGATCGCACTCGTTATCGCTCATCCCGCATACGCGGCCGATGCCGTGGACTTAAGCCCCGTGGTCATTACAGCCAACCCTTTGGGCAGTGCCCAAGTAGCGGCCCCAAGCACGGTAGTGGAAGGCGATGCCTTGACTCTTCAGCAAAAAGGCAGCCTGGGCGAAACCCTCAAACATGAGCCCGGAGTGTCATCCTCCTACTTTGGCCCAGGCGCCAGCCGACCTATCATTCGCGGGTTGGATGGCGACCGTATCCGGTTGCTGCGCAACGGTGTGGGCGCCTTGGACGCCTCGTCCCTGTCGTACGACCACGCTGTGCCGCTGGACCCGGTCAACGTTGATCGGATCGAAATCGTGCGAGGCCCTGCAGCGTTGCTCTATGGGGGCAGTGCCATTGGCGGGGTAGTCAATACCTTCGATAACCGTATTCCCACCGAGGCCATCGAAGGCATTCAGGGTGCAGGCGAGCTGCGGTATGGTGGCGCTGACACGACTCGCAGCCGCGCGGGCAAGCTGGAGGCGGGCAATGGCGCTTTTGCCTTACACCTGGACGCCAACAGCCGCGAGTTCAACGACCTGCGCATTCCAGGCTATGCCCGTACCGGCGAGCAGCGGGCGCTTGAGCCTGAAGCCGACCGCAAGCATCGCCTGGGTAACAGTGATGGCCGCCAGGATGGCGGGGCAGTCGGGGGCAGCTACACCTGGGACCACGGCTATGCGGGCCTGTCCTATAGCAACTACGACTCCAACTACGGCTCACCGGCCGAGCAGGGCGTGCGCATCCGCATGCAACAGGACCACTACGCCTTCGCGTCGGAGCTGCGCGACCTGGAAGGGCCATTTAGCTCGGTGAAGCTGGATGCCGGGTATACCGACTACGAGCACCGGGAAATCGAAGACGGCGAAGTGGGCACGGTATTCAAGAACAAAGGGTACGAGGCGCGCGTGGAAGCCAGGCATCAGCCGTTGGGCCCGATCAACGGTGTGGTAGGCGCCCAAGTGAGCCGCAGCGAGTTTTCCGCGCTGGGCGAAGAGGCCTTCGTACCCCAGACCGATACCGACGCTGCGGCGCTGTTTATCCTGGAAGAGTGGCAGGCGACTGACCGCCTCAAGGCCACGCTGGGCGGCCGCTTGGAACACACCACTGTTGACCCTGACGGCGCGGGCAATGACCGGTTCGCCGCAGCAAATCGCTCCAGCAGCTTTACTGCAGGCAGCCTGTCCACAGGGGCGGTGTACACCCTGACGCCCACCTGGGCGCTGGCAGCCACCTTGAGCTATACCGAGCGCGCACCTACCTTCTACGAGCTGTATGCCAATGGCGCCCATGTAGCGACCGGCACCTATGAAGTAGGTGACCCTGGGCTGGAAAAAGAAAAGGCTGTGAGCGCCGACCTGGCGCTGCGCTTTGATAACCAGGTACACAAGGGCAGCATTGGCGTGTTCTACAGCCACTTTTCCAACTACATCGGCTTGCTCAGCAGCGGGCGTACGCTGGGGGAGGAAGGTGAGGAGGCCGCAGAGGGCATTCCTGAGTACACCTATTCAGGCGTGCGGGCCCGCTTTGCCGGCATTGAAGCGCAGGATCATTGGGCGCTGGGTGATACCCGCTATGGCAGCTTCGCGCTTGAAGTCTCGGCCGATTACACCCGCGCCCAAAACCTGGACACCGGTGAGCCCTTGCCGCGCATTGCCCCGCTTCGTGTTGATACAGGCCTACTGTGGAATAAAGACGCCTGGCAGGCGCGCATTGACGTAGAACATGCCAGCAGCCAGCACCGGGTGCCCGATAACGAAGGCGATACCGACGGCTATACCACCTTGGGTGCCAGTGTGGGGTATGGGTTCGATATCGGCAGCAGCCGTTGGCTGGCATTCGTGGACGCAGACAACCTCACCAACCAGACGGTGCGCTACGCCAGCTCGATCTTGCGTGACATCGCCCCGGCAGAAGGCCGTAGCCTGCAAGTAGGGTTGCGTACAACGTTCTGAAACACAACCCCGAGGGTGGGAAGCCACCGCTCGGGGTTGTGTTTATTCCGGTATCACGCTCAACGCACAGGTGCTAGATCTTCCCGAGTAGCACAAGGATCAGCAGGATAACCAGCACAGTACCGATGATGCCCGACGGCCCGTAGCCCCAGCTGCGCGAGTGCGGGAAGACAGGTAGACCACCGATCAGGAGCAGAATCAGAATGATGATGAGTATGGTGCCCATGGCGGCTTCCTTAGTGAGGTCCTTCGCGGCACAGGCCGCTGGTGGGGCGGGCCAAGAATACCGCCCGCTTGGGTTATACGAACATCAGGGGCGCAAAAAGTTTGAAAGAATGTTTCTAGGGCGCGCATGCCGATCCGAGTTACGCGCAACGACTGGCGTATGCTTTGCGCTTTACGACTGATCGAAGGGGCCTGCCGTGCTCAACTACCTGTGGTTTGCCCTGGCGGCTGTGTTCGAGATCGCTGGCTGCTATGGCGTTTACCTTTGGCTGAGGGTGGGCAAAGGGCCTGGCTGGGCGGTAGCGGGTGGGTTAAGCCTGGCATGCTTTGCGTTGCTGCTTACCCGTGTAGAAGCCAGCTATGCCGGGCGGGCGTACGCAGCCTATGGCGGTATCTATGTCGCGGCCTCACTAGGGTGGCTGGCGGTGGTAGAGCGCAGCCGGCCGCTATGGACGGACTGGCTAGGGGCCGGCCTATGTGTGCTGGGTGCCACGCTGGTGTTGTTTGGGCCGAAGTGGTCGGCCTAGCACCCTGTTCTTGAGCGCTAATGGGCAAAAAACCGTTTGAAGTGGTTCCACTATCTTGTAGGAAAGTGTCCAATTTTCACTTCAATCACCTGATTATGACGTGACTGCGTTGAACCCCTCGCGCGTACAGGGCAGGCTCACCTTTCCAACCAAGAAAGGACGCTAGCCATGCTTGTACTGACCCGAACAGTCGGTGAGGAAATCGTTATCGGCGATAACATCCGTATCAAAATCCTTTCGGTCAGCGGCAGCCAGGTGAGGCTGGGCATCGCCGCGCCAAGAAAGGTGGAAGTGCACCGTTCGGAAATCTACAAACGCCTGCAATCGGAGCGCCTGGATAAAGTGGCGGCCTCAAGCTTATGAAGGGTTCAGGTCGTCCAGCAGCTCTGCGGGCACATCGTGGCGGGCCAGTAACTGACACTGTTGGCTCTCCAGGTCGAACAGGATAAAGGCCTGACCCTTGGCCAAGGCCTGCCTCACCCTTAGCACGCGTGTCTGCAAAGGCGTTTCGTCGCCATTGTCAGTGCCATCGCGGGTCACGAAGTCTTCGATCAACCGGGTCAGGGTATCGGGGTCAAGTTGCTCGTAAGGAATCAGCAAGGGCGTCGCACCGTGAGTGAAGAGCGCCCAGCTTACCGTAATGGCTGGGCGCGGGTGGTCACAGGCCGACGGGTATCACTTGCCGATCACCTCATCCACGGTAGGCACTCGGGTGTCACTTTCCATGTGGGTGTCGTGTTCGATCTGCTTGCTGAAGTTGCTCAGCGAGGCATGGGCTGGGTCCGCGTCGCTCGCAAACACCGGCGGGCTGAGCATGTATGCCGTCAATAAACGGCTCAGGGCTGCCAGGCTGTCGATATGGGTGCGCTCGTAGCCATGGGTGGCGTCGCAACCGAAGGCCAGCAGGGCCGTCCGGGTATCATTGCCGGCCATGATCGCCGAGTGAGCGTCGCTGTAGTAATAGCGGAACAAGTCTCTGCGTACAGGCAGGGCATTGTCGTCGCCCAACCGAAGCAAATGCCGCGACAAATGATAGTCATACGGCCCGCTGGAATCCTGCAAGGCCACACTCACGGCATGTTCGCTGGAATGTTGCCCAGGGGCGACCGGGGCGATATCCACACCCACGAATTCGCTCACGTCCCAGGGGAGCGCGCCCGCTGCACCTGATCCGGTTTCTTCGGTGATGGTGAAGATCGGATGGCAGTCGATCAAGGGCTCGCTTTTGCTGTCCACGATGGCCTTGAGCGCTGCCAGCACCGCCGCTACGCCGGCTTTATCATCCAGGTGCCGGGCGCTGATGTGGCCACTGTCGGTAAATTCAGGCAGGGGGTCGAACGCAACGAAGTCGCCAATGTTCACGCCCAACGCCTCGGCGTCGGCGCGGGTGGACGAGTAGGCATCCAGCCTCAGCTCTACGTGGTCCCAGCTAATGGGAAGTTCATCGACTGCGGTGTTGAAGGCATGCCCAGAGGCCATCAGGGGTAAAACGCTGCCGCGCACGATGCCGGTGTCGGTGAATACGCTCACCCGGCTACCTTCGGCAAAGCGGCTGGACCAGCAGCCTACTGGCGCCAAACCGAGGCGGCCGTTGTCTTGAATCACGCGCACGATGGCCCCAATGGTGTCCAAGTGCGACGATACGGCGCGGTCAGGCGAGCTGCGTTTGCCTTTAAGCGTGGCGCGCAGCGTGCCACGGCGGGTCAGTTCATAAGGGATACCCAGTGTATCCAGGCACTCGGCCACGTAACGCACAATGGTATCGGTAAAGCCGGTGGGGCTTGGAATGGCCAGCATTTCAAGCAGTACCTTGCGCAGATAATTCATATCCGGCTCGGGGATAGTAGACATCAATGGGCTCCTCGAGGTACTTGAGGCAGCAGGGCGCCGTGTGGGCACCCTGCTGCAGTGGATAAGCCTAGGACCAGGCCGTCCAGGCATTCAGCGCACAGGCTGTACATGTGGGAACAGCAAATCGATGAAGCGTTCCGCTGTGGGGCGGGGCTCATGGTTGGCCAGGCCTACGCGCTCGTTAGCTTCGATAAACACATAGTCAGGTTGGTCTGCGGCAGGCACGAGCAGGTCCATACCCACCACAGGAATGTCCAGGGCTCGTGCGGCCTGGATGGCCGCATCGCGCAGTACCGGGTGAAGGCTGTCGGTAACGTCTTCCAGATGGCCGCCGGTGTGCAGGTTGGCAGTCTTGCGCACTACTAGCGTTTCGTCCTTGGGCACAATGCTGCTGTAGTCATAGCCTGCGGCCTTGACGGTGCGCTCGGTTTCAGCGTCCAGCGGAATCCGGCTCTCGCCTCCCGTCGCGGCTTGCCGACGACGGCTCTGGGCTTCGATCAGTTCGCGCACCGAGTAATGGCCGTCACCCACCACTTGGGCGGGGCGGCGGATGGCAGCGGCCACCACTTCAAAGCCAATGACCACGATGCGCAGGTCTGCGCCTTCGTGGAAGCTCTCCAGCAGCACCTGTCTGTCGTACTGACGAGCCGTCTCGATGGCAGCCTGGACCTCTTCCAGGGTGCGTAGGTCTACGGCCACGCCCAAGCCTTGCTCGCCATCCAGAGGCTTGACCACAACACGGCCATGCTCTTCGAGGAAGTCCTGGTTGTCATCGGCACTGGCGGCCAACTGTTGTGCGGGCAGCGATACCCCGGCGGCGGCCAGGGTTTTGTGGGTCAGGCTCTTGTCCTGGCACAGCATCACGCTGACGGCGCTGGTGAGGTCGGAAAGCGACTCCCGGCAGCGAATACGCCGGCCACTGTGGCTGAGGGCAAAAAGCCCATACTCGGCGTCGATCACCTGCACGTCGATGCCGCGCCGGTAGGCTTCGTCGACGATGATGCGCGCATAGGGGTTAAGCTCCTCCGTAGGGCCAGGGCCCAGGAACAGCTTATGGTTGATCACGTTCTTGCACTTCACCGCGAAGGTGGCCAGCGTGCGAAAGCCCAACTTGGCGTAGAGGTTCTTGGCCAGGCGATTGTCGTGCATCACAGACAAGTCGATGAACGCCAGGCCACGGCTCATGAAGTGTTCTACCAAGTGGCGCACCAGTACCTCGCCAACACCTGGGCGGGTGCATCGGGGGTCGACCGCCAGGCACCAGAGGCTGCTGCCGTGCTCGGGGTCCTGAAACGCGGTGCGGTGGTTCAAGCCCATCACGCTGCCGATGACCGAACCGTCCGCTTCATCCTCGGCCAGCCAATACACCGGGCCACCCTGGTGGCGAGGCGTCAAGTGCGCCGGGTCCACAGGCATCATGCGCCGTTTACGGTAGAGCTGGTTGATCGCCTCCCAGTCATGCTCCGTGCAGGCCCGGCGGATGCGAAACCCACGAAACACGCGCTGCGCCGGGCGATAGTCGCTAAACCACAGGCGCAGCGTATCGGAGGGGTCGAGGAACAATTGCTGAGGGGCTTGGGCCAGCACCTGCTGTGGGGCGGCCACATAGAGTGCGATGTCCCGCTCCCCCGGCTGCTCCTTGAGCAATTCGCCGGCCAAGGCCTGTGGGGAGGCCCAGGTGTGGCCCATAAGCAAGCGGCCCCAGCCGCAGTGCAAAGGGCGCGGGGCGCTGGCCGGGGGCAGGCCGTCCTCGGCGCACATGGCCTGGAGCCGCTCATAGGACGGCGGCTGACCACGTTGCAGGCGCTGGCTCAAGGAGTGCGGGTACGCTTTCATGAATCAGAGCCCCTGTTCAGTAAGCCATAGGTTCAACGCGGCCAACTGCCATAGCTTAGAGCCACGCAACGGCGTTAATTGGCCATGCGGGTCAGTCAGCAAGGCGTCGATGCGCGCGGGGTTGAACAGCCCGCGGTCTTGGCTGGAGTCGGTCAACAAGTCGCGTACCCACCCTAGGGTAGCGCCCTCCAGGTGTTTGAGGCCTGGCACAGGGAAATAACCCTTCTTGCGGTCGATCACCTCGCTGGGAATTACCCGCCGCGCGGCTTCCTTCAATACCTGCTTGCCGCCGTCGGGCAGCTTGAAGCGCCCAGGCACCCGTGCCGACAGCTCTACCAACCGGTAATCGAGGAAGGGTGTGCGGGCTTCAAGGCCCCAGGCCATGGTCATGTTGTCCACGCGCTTGACCGGGTCCTCTACCAGCATCACGGTGCTGTCCAGTCGCAAGGCCTTGTCCACGGCAGCCTCGGCGCCAGGCATCGCGAAATGATTACGCACGAAGTCACCCGCCACGTCGCTGCCCAGGCGCCACGTTGGCTGCACGGTGTCGGCGTAGTCGGCGTAGTCGCGGTCGAAAAACGCCTTGCGGTACGCGGCGAAGGGGTCGGCGGCGCCGTCTACTTGCGGGTACCAGTGGTAACCGGCAAACAGCTCGTCTGCACCCTGGCCGCTTTGCACTACCTTGCAGTGACGCGCCACTTCCCGCGACAGCAGGTAAAAAGCGATGCAGTCGTGGCTGACCATTGGCTCGCTCATGGCGCGGAAGGCAGCGGGCAGTTGCTCGATGATTTCGTGTTCGCCAATACGCAATTGGTGGTGACGCGTGCCGTAGTGCCGGGCGATCAGGTCCGAGAACTCGAATTCGTTGCCGCGTTCGCCCCCTGCATCGTCAAAGCCTATGGAGAAGGTCAGCAAGTTGTCGACGCCCGCTTCGCGCAGCAAACCCACCAGCAGGCTGGAATCCACACCACCCGACAACAGCACGCCTACGTCTACTGCGGCCCGTTGGCGAATGGCAACGGCCTCGCGGGTAGCGTCAAGCACGCGGTCAGTCCAGCCCTCAAGGTCCAGGCCGCGCTCGTCGTCATGGGGGCCGTAGGGCAGGGTCCACCAGGTTTTTTCTTCCGTGCGGCCGTCCGCCTCAATGCGCATCCAGGTCGCTGCCGGTAGCTTCTGCACGTTGGCCAGCAGCGTACGTGGCGCGGGAACCACTGCATGGAAGTTCAGGTAGTGGTTCAGCCCCACTGGGTCCAGCACGGGGTCGATGTCCCCGCCCTTGAGCAGCGCTGGCAACGTGGAAGAAAACCGCAAGCGGTTGCCGGTGCGTGACAGGTAGAGAGGCTTGACGCCCAGACGGTCGCGGGCCAGGAACAGCCGCTGGCTGTCGCGCTCCCACACGGCAAAGGCAAACATGCCGTTGAGCTTGGGCAACAGGGCTTCGCGCCAGGCATGATAACCCTTGAGCAGCACTTCGGTATCGCCATCGGAGTAGAAGCTATAGCCCAAGGCTTCAAGCTCTTTGCGCAGCTCAGGGTAGTTGTAGATGGCGCCGTTGAAAGCCATCGCCAGGCCCAGTTGGCCATCGACCATCGGCTGCGCGGAGCAATCTGACAGGTCCATGATTTTCAGCCGACGGTGCCCGAGGGCCACTGGGCCCTGGCTATGGAAGCCCCAGGCGTCAGGGCCACGGGGGGCCAGGTGATGGGTAATGCGTTCGATGGCGCCCAGGTCGGCGGGTTGACGATCGAAACGAAGCTCTCCTGCGATTCCACACATGGTGCAACAACCTTTTGCTATCAGCGTTTAGCGCTACTGGGGGCCGCGCATGGGCGGTCAGAGGCAAGGCGCAAGGTCGCCCGGTATAAATAGCCAGGCTGCGAAAGGTGTCATGCCAGTAGCGCGCGGCCCTGCCTGGCGCGCTGGTTGAAGCGTCACCACAGCAGGGGCATGGGTTTTGGAGGGGGGGAGGGCAGGATCGTTCCATTCGGGGTAGGCGGCAGGGGCTTACACCCCTTGGCCTATACCCTCTGACTTACCGTCCCTGACTTACCGTCCCTGACTTACCGTCCCTGACTTACCGTCCCTGACTTACCGTCCGTGTCGGGAGGTGTGACGGTCAGAGGGCGCGCGGCACGCCAGGTTTCCAACAGGGTCAGCTCCATGGGGCGTGCCAGGAAAAACCCTTGCACTTCATGACAGCCTGCTTCGCGTAGCACTTCGAGGGTATCAGCGGCCTCGATGCCCTCGGCCACGATGCGGTAACCCAAGCGCTGGCCCAAGCCGATCAGGGTTTCTACCAGGCGGCGGTCTCGCTCGTCGGTGGTTACGTTGCAGATCATCGAGCGGTCGAGCTTTACCGCCGTGGCCGGTAGCTGGCGCAGGTACGTCCAATTGCTGTAGCCGGTACCGAAGTCGTCGATGGCCACGTCGATACCCACGCTGCGCAAACGCTCCAATTGTTCGCGCACCAGCTCAGGGCTTTGGCACAGCGCGCTTTCGGTGAATTCCAGCTCCAGCAGCGAGGGTGGCAAGCCATGCTCGGCCAGCAGTTTTAGCAGGTTGTCGGTGAACGGGGCGCCATCGAGGTCTTCAGCGGACACGTTCACCGACACCTTCAAGCTTTTACCCGCACGGTGCCACTGAGTCGCCTGGGCTACTGCCTGCCGGATCACCCAGAGGCTCAGCGGCCGAATCATGGAGGTGCGTTCGGCCAGGGGGATAAACTCCCCAGGGCTGACTGCGCCTAAAAACGGGTGCTCCCAGCGCAAAAGCGCTTCTACCGAGAGCAAGGCGCCATTCTGTGCATCGAAGCGCGGCTGGTACACCAATCGAAGTTGGTCAGGCCGTTGCAACGCTTCGGCCAACGCGCTCAGCAGCATGAACGCCCGCTGCTGCACGCGGGCCAGGCCCGAATCGTACCAGCCCCAGCCTTTGGCCTTGATGCGGGCATCGTCCGATGCGCTCACCACCATGCGCAGCCAGTCCGGAAGGTTGGCCGGGTTGTTGGCCAGCTCAATGGCGCCGATACCGATCTGGGTTTGTATGGGAATGCCGTTGCACATCAGCGGGCGCTTGAAGCGCTGGGCAATGCTGGCGAACACCGATTCGGTTTCCGACCCGCGTCCACCGGACAGGAAGAACCCAAAGCGGGTCTGGCTGATGCGGTAAATAGCCGTGTGAGCAGGCAGTACGGCTTGCAGCTGCTCGTGCATGGCCAGCATCAGGTCTTGGGAAAACTGATACCCCAAGGCTTTGACGATGTCGTTGAGCATCTGTGGGGACACCATGTCGATGGCAACCAGCGAGTGAGCGTTCTCGCCACGACGCTCGGCAATGTCTTGCTCCAACCGAGTGCGGTTAAGCATGCCGGTCTGTTGATCACGGAAATGGAAATTGCGCAGGCTGGCAATGCGCTGCATCACCAGAGAGCCAAAGCGCCGCAGGGCCTGCCGCTCGCGAGGGGTCAAGGCAGGGCGAGGCTCGCTATCGATGATGCATAGGCTGCCAAGCCCCAGCCCTTCCTCAGTGATTAAGGGCACCCCGGCGTAGAACCGGATGTGTGGTGCTCCTGTTACCAATGGGTTGTTCTTGAAGCGGCTGTCCAGAGAGGCGTCTTCGACCACGAACAACTCATCTGAAAGGATTGCGTAGCCGCAGAAGGAGATATCCCTGGGGGTTTGATTGACGACCAGCCCACGCTGGGCCACGAACCATTGCCGTTGCTCTTCCAAAATGGCGATTAAGGCAATAGGTGCGTTGAAATAGGATTGCACCAACGCAACGATGTCGTCGAACACCGGGTCGCCGACGTTTTCAAGAGGGCTCAGCTCGGCGGCGCGACAGAGCCGGGCTGCTTCGTTGATGGGCGTGGGTGCTGGTTGCGTCATCGTCTATCTTCCAAGGCGGGTGGAAATACCCTTCCGTGATATCAAAGTGCCCATTTATGCTACAGGTAATCGGCCGCCCTGGCGTAATCTTCAGCCGCCATCGGTCGGCTTGCCTGCAGGCCCTTTGCTCAGCGAGCGCACGCCGAAGCGGTTCGGGTGGCAGGCGTGGGCAACGTCCTGGGCCACGGGCAGGGGCTCGCCGCTCAGCCAGGCGGCGATCATTTCGCCGGCCAGCGGCGCGGTAATCAGGCCGCGCGAGCCATGGCCACTGTTCACCCAGAGGCCAGGCAACCAGGGGCAGGGTTCGGTGACCGGTGCACGTGCGTTGTGACGCAGCGCCTGGTAAGTAGTGGTAAAGGCTTTGGCGGCCGCCACGGGGCCCACGATGGGCAGGTAGTCCGGGCTGGTACAGCGCAGGCCCACCCGGCCTTTCAAGGCCTCAGCCGCAGGGGGCGCCAAGCGCTCGGCCAATTCGGGCGAGATGCCGCGCAGCAGTTCGAGGTTATGCCGGTGTTCAGGTGTGCTGGGTTCACTGTCCAGGCGCTGGAAGTCAAAACTGGCGCCCAGCGTATGCTCACCCAGGCGCGCGGGCGCGACGTACCCTTCTGCACACACCACTGTGGCCAGCGCGCTACTGGCCGGCGTTTCCGGCAGCGCGGTGATTTGCCCGCGTATGGGCTTGAGTGGCAAGTGCGCCGTGGGCTCGAATGCCTTCACCTGTGCAGCGCACGCCAGCACCACCACTGGCGCGCTGGCCACCAGCCGCTCCCCTGCATACGCCTGCCAGCGGTCGTCGCGGCGTGACAGGCGCAGCACTTCGTGATGGGTGACCACCTGAATAGACGGATGATCGGCCAGCAGTGCGCACAGGGCCGGTGGGTGTACCCAGCCTCCCTCCGGGAACCACAGGCCGCCGATGGGCAGCGGCACACCGGCACGCTGGCTGGCCTGTTCGGCACTGACTTCTTGCAACAGGCCTGGGGCAAAGGCTTCGGCCAGCGCCGCCTGGCGGGTGGCTTCGCGAGCGTCGGTGGCCAATTGCAGCACACCGCAGTCCGCCCAGTCGCGGCCTCGCTGCAGGCGCTCCAGCAGGCGCCGGGTGTAGCCAAAGCCACCGACGATGAGCCGTGACAAGGCAGTGCCATGGGCGGACAACTTCAGGTACAGCACCCCTTGTGGGTTGCCCGAGGCCTCGCTGGCCAGGTGCGCGTTACGCTCTACCAAGGTGACCTGCCAGCCCCGTGCTGCCAGGCTGGCCGCCGTGGCGCACCCTGCCAGCCCCGCACCGATGACCAAGGCCTCCCGCGGGCCTGGTACCGGCGGTGGCGAGGCAAACCATGGCTTGCCGGGGGCTGCGGGCGCACCAATGAACTCGCCGCGCATGATTTCCCATTTCTTCCCCTGGCCAGGCAAGCGCTTCATTTTAAAGCCCACGGCCGTCAGGCCCCGGCGAACGGCACCCGCCGCGCTGAAGGTGCCCAACGTCGTCCCTGGCGCTGACAATCGCGCCACTTCGGCAAACAGTTCGGGCGTCCACATATCGGGGTTCTTCGCCGGGGCGAAGCCGTCCAGAAACCACGCATCTACACCGGCCTGAGCCTGGCTTAATTGGGTGCTCGCATCGCCGACCAACAGGGTCAGGGTCACGCGCCCCTGGGCAAATACCAGGCGCTGCGGCCCATCGTGCAGGGCGTGGTAGGCGCTTAGCAACGCGCTGGCCCAAGGGGCCAGGTCGGGCCACAAGCTCAAGGCGCGGCGCAGGTCTGGCAGCGTAAGCGGGTATTTTTCCGTGCTGAGCATATGCAGCCGCGCGCCCTTCGGGGCATTGGCGTCGAACAGGCGCCAGGCGCACAGGAAATTCAAACCCGTGCCAAAGCCCGTTTCCCCGATCACCAGGCATTCACCCTCGGCCATTTGGGTGAACCGCGCTTCCAGGCGATTTTGCTCCAGGAACACATAGCGTGTTTCTTCCAGGGCGGCTTGGCTTGAGTAGTACACGTCGTCGAAGGCAAGAGAGCGTGGCTGGCCGTTTTCATCCCAGTCGAGCTGGGCGCAGCGGGTAGGGGCGGGCATAGGCGCTGATAGGGTTCTGGTAAGACGGGCGAGTATTCTGGCATACCCCGCGGTCAAGATAAGCAGCCAACAGGAGCTCGCCCATGTTTGAATCCGCCGAAATCGGCCACGCTATTGATGATGAGGCCTATGAGGCCGCTGTACCGGCCCTGCGCGAGGCCTTGCTCGATGCTCAATACGAGCTCAAGGAGCAGGGCAATTTTCCGGTGATCATCCTGATCAACGGCGTGGAGGGCGCTGGCAAAGGCGAGACCGTCAAGCTGCTCAGTGAGTGGATGGACCCACGCCTGATCGAAGTACGCACCTTCGATGAGCAAACCGATGAAGAGTTGGCCCGGCCGCCAGTGTGGCGTTACTGGCGCATGCTCCCGGCAAAGGGGCGGATGGGGGTGTTTTTCGGCAACTGGTACAGCCAAATGATCCAGGGGCGGGTGCATGGGCGCTTCAAGGACGCCGTGCTGGACCAGGCAATCAACCAGGCCGAGCGCCTGGAGCAAATGCTGTGTGACGAGGGCGCGCTGATTTTCAAGTTCTGGTTCCATCTGTCCAAGAAACAGATGAAGCACAGGCTCAAATCCCTTAAAGACGACCCGCTGCACAGCTGGCGTATTAGCCCATTGGACTGGCAGCAATCCAAAACCTACGACCACTTCGTGCGTTATGGCGAGCGCGTGCTGCGCCGAACCAGTCGCGAATACGCGCCATGGCATGTGATTGAAGGCGTGGACAGCAATTACCGTAGCCTGGCCGTGGGTAACATTTTGCTCGAAGGGCTGCAAGCGCGCCTTAATGCACCCAAGCGCCCGGTTCAGCAAGCCGTGCCGCCGTTGGGCAAGAGCCTGGATGAGCGTTCGGTGCTTGAAGGCCTGGACCTGAGCCAAAGCCTGGAGAAGGACGACTACCAGCGGCAGTTGATCGAAGAGCAAGCCCGGCTGGCCTTGCTGCTGCGCCATAAGCAAATGCGCAAGCATGCGCTGGTGGCGGTGTTCGAGGGCAATGACGCGGCGGGCAAAGGCGGGGCAATCCGCCGAGTTGCGGCAGCACTCGACCCCCGTCAGTACCACATCATCCCAGTGGCCGCACCTACCGAAGAAGAGCGCGCCCAGCCTTATCTATGGCGATTTTGGCGGCACATTCCAGCACGTCGGCAGTTCACTATTTTTGACCGTTCATGGTACGGCCGCGTTCTGGTCGAGCGGGTAGAAGGCTTTTGTGAACCGGCTGACTGGCTCAGGGCTTACAGCGAAATCAACGACTTCGAAGAGCAGCTCACCAACGCTGGGGTAGTGGTAGTGAAATTCTGGCTGGCCATCGATGAGGCTACTCAGCTGGAGCGTTTTAAAGAGCGTGAGGAAACGCCCTTCAAACGTTACAAAATCACCGAAGACGACTGGCGCAATCGGGACAAGTGGCCCCAATACCGCCAGGCCGTTACCGATATGGTAGACCGCACCAGCACCGAGATCGCGCCTTGGACCTTGGTCGAGGCGAACGATAAGCGCTGGGCGAGGGTGAAGGTACTGCGCACTATCAATGAGGCACTGGAGAACGCATTCAAGCAGGGCAAATGAGTTGCCCGAGGCCTTGAAACGCTATTGTCAAGGCAGCGCGGTTAGCGGTGCATCTGCTCCCGCGCAGCGCGCTCGATGTACACCTGGCTTTCTTTGACCGCATCTTCGCGGGTGCGAAACGGGCCTTCCAGGGTGTTCTCACGGGTGCTGAAAAAGAAATTGCCATTGATCAACGTAAAGCGATCACTGCGAAACCGTGTAGCGGGTGCGGTTTCTTCCGCGCGTTTGCCTAGCATGTGGCCTCCGAACCAACTGTCTGCCGAAGTGAGAAACTGCCCGCCGCAAAGACGGGCAGGAATACCTGTTTAACCGTTACTGCCTGCTGAAAGCATGTTTTCAGGGCGCACCCACTGATCGAATTGCTCGTCGGTAAGGTACCCCAGGTCTAACGCGGCTTGGCGTAGTGTAAGGCCTTCGCCATACGCTTTTTTAGCAATTTGCGCGGCTTTGTCATAACCGATGTGTGGATTGAGCGCGGTGACCAGCATAAGGCCCCGTTCCAGGTGCTCGGCCATCTTGTCGGCGTCCGCTTCCAGGCCTGCAATGCAGTGAGTCTGAAAGTTACGGCAGCCGTCGGCCAGCAAGCGGATCGACTGCAGCAAGTTATGAATCAACACTGGCTTGAACACGTTCAATTGCAAGTGGCCCTGGCTGGCCGCCAGGCCAATGGTCACGTCATTGCCCAGCACCTGGCACGCCAGCATCGATAGCGCTTCGCACTGGGTAGGGTTTACCTTGCCGGGCATGATCGAGCTGCCTGGCTCATTGGCAGGCAAGCGCACTTCCGCCAGGCCACCACGGGGGCCAGAGCTGAGCAGGCGCAGGTCGTTGGCCAATTTCATCAAGGCCACGGCGAGGGTCTTGAGGGCGCCGGCCAGCGTTACCAGCGGTTCATGCCCTGACAGGGCAGCGAATTTATTGGGTGCAGTCACGAATGGCAGGCCAGACAACGCCGCCAACTCAGCCGCCACAGCCTCAGCGAACCCCTGCGGCGCGTTAAGGCCGGTGCCTACTGCGGTGCCGCCTTGGGCCAATTCATACACACCTGGCAGCGCGCTGCGAATCGCCTGCTGGGCGTAATCGAGCTGGGCCACGAATGCGGACATTTCCTGGCCGAAGGTAATCGGGGTCGCGTCCATCATGTGGGTGCGGCCGGTTTTGACCAGGTTCATATGCCGCGCCGATAGATCGGCCAGGCCTGCTGACAACTCACCTATGGCGGGGAGCAGGTCAGCCTGAACCGCTTGGGCGGTGGCCACGTGCATGGCCGTGGGGAAGCAGTCGTTGGAACTCTGCGAGCGGTTCACATGGTCATTGGGGTGAACAGGCGCTTTGCCGCCACGGCCATTGCCGGCCAGCTCGTTGGCGCGGCCTGCAATCACTTCATTGACGTTCATGTTGCTCTGGGTGCCGCTACCGGTCTGCCACACCACCAGGGGGAACTGTGCGTCATGCTCGCCGGCCAGTATTTCGTCGGCGGCCTGTTCGATCAGCCGCGCCACGTCTGGCGGCAGGTCGCCGCTGCGATTGTTGACCCGTGATGCCGCTTTCTTGATCAGGGCCAGGGCATGCACCACCGCCAATGGCATGCGCTGATCGCCAATGGCGAAGTTGATCAGCGAGCGTTGGGTCTGCGCGCCCCAGTAGGCGTCTTCAGGGACGTCGATCTGGCCAATACTGTCGGTTTCGATACGGGTCATTGCTCTCTCGCTTGTGCAGGTCAACAGCCTGTTTAGGCGCCCTCAAGGCGGTCGGGTTCCGTGATTCGGGTGCCCATCCGGCGGCTGGCACCTGCGCGGCTCGTCAGTCAGGGTTGAGTGGCCGGTTCGGTTAGGCGCAGAATGCTGCGCTCGAAGGCTTGGTGCCTTGTTAAAACCGCCACAGTAAGGAAAACCGATGAATCGAGTTCGTGCCCTCTGCACCGCGGCCTTGTTGGCCTGCGCCGCGCCAGTCATGGCTGACACGGCTAGCCATAACGCCAGTGCCGAGGCCTTCCTGAAGATGGCGAACGCCGACAAGCTCGGCACGCCGGTGTACATGCAGGTTCAGCAGATGTTCGCTCAGCGCTTCGCCCAGTCCAATGCCCCTGATTCCAAGAAGGCCGTGCTGGAAACCTACCAGGCCAAGGCCAACGCCGCCCTGGACAACGCTATCGGTTGGAACAAGCTCAAGCCTGAAATGGTGAAGCTGTACACCGAAAACTTCAGCGAGCAGGAGCTCAAGGACCTGGTGAAGTTCTACCAGTCGCCACTGGGGCAGAAAATCGTACAGAAAATGCCGCAAGTGACCGAGCAGTCCGCCGAGCTGACCCAGAAGCACCTGCAAGAGGCCGCCCCGGTGGTCAATAAGCTGCTGGCAGACATGACCGCCGAAGTCGCCCCGGCCAAGCCTTCCGAGCCTGCCAAGAAGAAGTGATCGCCATGAGCCTGCAAACCCGCATCGAGCAAGCCCTTACGCTGCTACAACCCAGCCACTTGAGCGTAGTGGACGAGAGCCACCTGCACAGCCGGGGTCAGCAGACCCACTATAAGGCTGTGGTGGTCAGCGAGCGTTTCGCCGGGCTCAACAGCGTGAAGCGTCATCAATTGGTGTATGGCACGTTGAGCGAATTGATGGGTGAGTTCCATGCCCTGGCGCTGCACACCTACACACCGGAAGAATGGGCAACCACAGGCGCGGCGCCGGCCTCGCCCACCTGCGCCGGTGGCCATTGATCCGGTTCAACACGGCGCTTGATCCCTTTGCTAGAATGCGCGCCGCCGGCGGCTAGCCCCGGCGCGTTTCACTGACCCCGGTCCGCCCTTTGCGAGGGTGACCACCTGGAGAAAGCAAAGATGAGTCAACAACCGATCGTAGTCGCGGCGCTGTACAAATTCGTCACCCTGGAGGATTACGTCGCGCTGCGCGAGCCGCTGCTCGATACCCTCCTGCGCAATAACGTAAAGGGCACCCTGCTATTGGCCAATGAAGGCATCAACGGCACGGTGTCAGGTACACGCGAGGGCATTGACGCGCTGCTGGCGTGGCTGCGCAGCGACCCTCGCCTGATAGATGTAGATCACAAAGAGTCCTACTGCGACGAGCAGCCCTTCTATCGCACCAAGGTCAAACTCAAGAAAGAGATCGTGACCTTGGGTGTACAAGGCGTAGACCCGAACAAGCAGGTAGGCACCTACGTCGAGCCTCAAGACTGGAACGCGCTGCTCAACGACCCAGAAGTGCTGCTGATCGATACCCGCAACGATTACGAAGTGGCGATTGGCACCTTCGAAGGCGCGGTAGACCCCAAGACGGCAACGTTCCGTGAGTTTCCCGAGTACATCAAGGCGAACTTCGACCCGGCTCGCCACAAGAAGGTCGCGATGTTCTGCACCGGCGGCATACGGTGCGAGAAGGCCTCCAGCTACATGCTGGGGGAGGGCTTCGAGGAGGTGTACCACCTAAAGGGTGGCATTCTCAAATACCTGGAGACCGTCGCGCCTGAAGACAGCAAATGGCAAGGTGACTGCTTCGTGTTCGACAACCGGGTAACCGTGCGCCACGACCTCACAGAAGGTGATTATGACCAGTGCCACGCCTGCCGTATGCCTATCAGCGTGGAGGAGCGTGAGTCACCCCACTATTCTCCAGGCATCAGTTGCCCCCACTGCTGGGACAACCTGAGCGAGAAAACTCGGCGCAGCGCCATCGACCGGCAACGGCAGATCGAGCTGGCCAAGGCCCGTAATCAACCTCATCCGATTGGTTACAACTACCGCAAGACCAGCGAGGCCTGACTGATGACCCACCGCCTGGTATACGTGATGGACCCAATGTGTTCTTGGTGCTGGGGGTTCGCGCCAGTCGCCAAGGCGCTGATCGAACAGGCGGCAGTGGCGGGCATCAGCGCCCATGTGGTAGTCGGCGGATTACGCACGGGGCAAGCGGCACTGGATGCCTCTACCCGCGCGCGTATTCTTGAGCACTGGCACAGCGTGCACGAGGCCACGGGTCAACCCTTTGCGTTCACCAACGCGTTGCCGCCCGGTTTTGTGTACGACACCGAGCCCGCCTGCCGCGCGGTGGTTGCAGCACGGGAGGTGGCTCCTGAGTTGGCACTGTCTATGGCCCACGCCATTGCCAGTGCGTTTTACGAGCATGGCCAGGACGTCACGCGCACCGCCACCCTCGTTGACATCGCTCAGGGCCTGGGGTTGGCCCGTGTCCAATTTGCCCAAGCGTTCGATGCCCGCGGCACCCTGGTGGCTACCCAGGCAGACTTCTCCTGGTCACATTCTCTTGGTATTTCAGGGTTCCCTACGATGCTGGCACAGCGGGAGAGGCAATTTGCCCTATTGACTAACGGTTATCAGCCGATAGAGGAGCTTGCACCACTGCTGGCACGTTGGCTTGACCGTGTCACCGCGCTATAGTCGCCCGGTGCCATACCGTCCAGCGCGTCGGCGAGACACAGGCTTATGGGCGTCACGCAGGGTGACGCTTACGCACAGCTGGCTGCGTTGCGCCGAACCATGCCTTGACCTTCGCTGTCAGGTGCAGGCTTGTGCTGCGCAAGGGATCACATGAAGCAAAAACGCACACTGGAAACCCCTCGCCTGATCAGCATCGCCTGGCCTTTTATAGCGGTGGTATTGCTATTGGCGTTGCTTGGGTGCATTAGCCTGTACGCGCTCTCGGCCGTGCGTGGCTATGTGGCCGGGGAAAGCCTGTGGTCCAAGGGCCAGAAAGACGCCATTTTTTACTTGAGCCTGTATGCGGACAACCGGCAAGAGCAGGCCTTTCTCAAATATAAAGAGGCACTGGCCGTTCCCGAGGGCAGCCGCGCCATGCGCCTGGCGCTGGAACAGCCTGAGCCTGACCTGGGCCAGGCACGCTTGGGCTTGAAGCAGGGCGGCAACCACCCGGATGACTTCGACGGGGTGATCTGGTTATTCCTCAACTTCCGTCACATCTCGTATTTTTCCCGGGCCATCGAATTGTGGACCATTGGCGACGGCTACCTGCACCAGCTGGATCAGATCGCTCAGCGCATGCACTCGGCGATCATTGCCGGTACCGCGACCGATGCCGACATGACGCAATGGAAGAGCGAAATCCTTAGCCTCAACGATGCCGTGACCCCCTCCGAAAAAGCGTTCAGTGATGCCCTTGGAGAGGGCACACGGGTGCTTCAGCGGCTGTTAATCGCCACCAACCTCATCACGGCATTTTTGCTGATCGGCCTGGCCTTGTGGATTACCCGCAAGCTGCTGGGGCAGCGCCAGGGTATGGCCGAGGCGTTGCAATTGGAGAAAGAACGCGCGCAGGTGACCCTGGCCTCGATTGGCGACGGCGTGATCGCCACGGACGTCACTGGTGCCATCGCTTACATGAACCGGGCAGCCGAGCAGCTAACGCACTGGAAGGTGGAGCAAGCCTTGGGGCTTCCGTTGGCCTCGTTGTTCAATTTGCTCGATGAGCACGCCGAGAAGGATAACTTTACGCTCATCGAGCGGATTCTGGCCGGCCAGCTCAAGGGCGGCAGCGAGCATGCCAAGCTGATTCAGCGCCTGGATGGCAGCACCGTGTCGGTCACCCTGGTAGGCGCCCCAATTGAAACCGACGGCCGGATCAGCGGTGCCGTGCTGGTGCTCCACGACATGACCCAAGAGCGCCAATACATCGCCAACCTCTCGTGGCAGGCGAGCCATGACGCGTTGACGGGGCTGGCCAACCGGCGTGAATTCGAGCATCGCCTGGAGCAGGCACTGCTGCGTATGGCGGCAGGGCGTGGCCGTTACTCGCTGATGTTCCTGGACCTTGACCAGTTCAAGCTGGTGAACGATACCTGTGGCCATGCTGCGGGTGACGAACTTTTGCGACACATCTGCGCCGTGCTCCAAGCTGGCCTGCGGGAAAGCGATACGTTGGCGCGCCTGGGGGGCGATGAATTCGGTGTGCTGCTGGAAGACTGTCCGGCCGACCAGGCCGAACGCATTGCCGAACACCTGCGTGAAAGCGTGCACAGCCTGCATTTCGTGTGGAAGGGCCGCCCCTTCATGACGTCGGTCAGCATTGGCTTGGTGCACCTCAACCTGTTGCCGGCCACCCTTGAGCTGTCGCTACGCGCTGCTGACATGGCCTGCTACATGGCCAAGGAAAAAGGCCGCAATCGGGTGCAGGTGTACCATGCCGATGACACCGAAGTGTCTACCCGCTTTGGAGAAATGGCCTGGATCCAGCGTTTGCGGGTAGCACTGGAAGAAGACCGTTTCACCCTCTACGCTCAAGAAATCGCGCTGCTGACCAACAACAGGCGAGATACCGGCCAGGCCCGCCATGTGGAAATTCTGCTACGCCTGCACGACGAAAACGGCCGTATGATTTTGCCGGACACCTTTATCCCGGCCGCCGAACGCTATGGCTTGATGACCGCTATGGACCGTTGGGTGGTAAAAAGTGTGTTCGCGGTGATTCGCCAAGCGATGGATGAGGGCAATGGCGAGTCGCTAGCCATTTGTGCCATCAACTTGTCAGGGATCAGTATCGGCGACGACGATTTCCTCGATTATCTTCGCGAGCAGTTCCGGCGGTTTGCCATCCCAGGACACCTGATCTGCTTCGAAATCACAGAGACCAGCGCCATTTCCAATTTGGGCAGTGCCATTCGTTTTATCAATGAATTGAAGGCGCTTGGCTGTTTGTTCTCTCTGGACGATTTCTGCGCAGGCATGTCGTCCTTCGCCTACCTCAAACACCTGCCGGTGGATTTCTTGAAAATCGACGGCAGTTTCGTCAAGGATATGCTGGATGATCCTATCAACCGCGCCATGGTGGAAGTGATCAACCATATCGGTCATGTGATGGGCAAACGCACGATTGCCGAGTTTGTAGAAACGCCGTTGATCGAGCAGGCTCTGATGGAAATCGGCGTGGACTACGCCCAAGGGTATCTGATTGAACGGCCACGCCTGTTTACCTGCGACAGCTTGAGGCGTGCCGTCGATGTGGTGGGTGTTCAGACGTAGCAGCAGGGCTTGCCTGCGGTTGGGTCAAGCCTGAAGGGTGCCTGTGCTGGCAAGCCAGCTTGCTGCGGCGCGTCAGGGCCGTAGGCAGGTGGGACGGTAGTTTTTCACCAACAGAAGGGAAGTTGTCGATGAATGAAGTAATTGAATCAGCCTTTACCCGTACCGGCCCGCTCATGGAGGCCAGCAGTTATCCGGCATGGGCTCAGCAATTGTTGCGTGACTGCAGCATCGCCAAGCGCCGGGTCGTGCAGCACGAGCTGTACCAGCGGCTGCGCGACAACCAGCTCAGCGCGATCACCATGCGCCAATACCTGATTGGCGGGTGGCCGGTGGTGGAGCAGTTCTCGCTGTACATGGCGCAGAACCTGATCAAGACCCGCTTCGGTCGTCACCCCGGTGAGGACATGGCGCGTCGCTGGTTGATGCGGAACATCCGCGTGGAGCTTAACCACGCCGATTACTGGGTGAACTGGTGCGTAGCCCATGGTGTGACCCTGGAAGACCTGCAAGCGCAAAAAGTACCGCCTGAGCTTCAAGCCTTGAGCCACTGGTGCTGGCAGAGCTGCGCTACCGATTCGCTGGCCGTGGCGATGGCAGCGACCAACTACGCCATTGAAGGTGCGACCGGTGAATGGTCTGCCGTGGTGTGTTCCAGCGATGTGTATGCCAATGCCTTCCCTGAGGACACCCGCAAGCGGGCGATGAAGTGGCTGAAGATGCACGCACAGTACGATGATGCGCACCCATGGGAAGCGCTGGAAATCATCTGTACGCTGGTGGGTAATCACCCATCGCAAGCGGTACAGACCGAGCTGCGCAAAGCCATTTGCAAGAGCTATGACTACATGTTCCTGTTCCTGGAGCGGTGCATGGAGCTGGAAAGCAAAGCCGTGCAGCGCGAGCACGAAGCGGTCGCCTGACTGTGACGGGCCGGCCGCACCTTGCCGGCCGCACCTTTTCACTCTGAGGGGGTAAGCGAAGCCTGCGACAGCGGCTGGGCTTGCCCCTGCATGGGGTTACTGCGCGTCGAAGGCCTGACCGTTTACGTTGGCGCTGTCAGGGCCCATCAAGTAAAGGTACACCGGCATGATCTGCTCAGGGGTTGGGTTGCGCTCGGGGTCCTCGTCCGGGTAAGCCTCTGCGCGCATGGCTGTGCGGGTACCGCCTGGGTTCACACTGTTGGCCCGGACCAGGCAGCCTTCCTTTAGCTCATCTGCCAACGTTTGCATCAGCCCCTCAGTGGCGAATTTCGACACCGCATAGGCGCCCCACTGGGCTCGCCCTTTACGCCCTACGCTGCTTGAGGTAAAGACCACCGAGGCGTCCATCGAGCGGTGGAGCAGTGGCAACAGGGCGCGGGTGAGCATGAAGGTGGCGTTCACGTTGACGTGCATCACTTTGGCGAAGGATTCGTCGGGAATCTCATCCAGGGTTGTTCTTGGGCCCAGCATCGAGGCGTTATGGAGCACGCCGTCAAGCCGGCCGAACCGGTCGTCGATGCTCACTTCGAGCTTTTCGTAGTCGCTTGTGCTTGCTGTTTCCAGGTCCAGGGTGAACACCACCGGCTCGGCGTGGCCTGCCTGCTTGATGCTTTCAGCGACCGCTCGTAAGGCTGGGGCGGTTCTGCCAAGCAGTATTACGGTTGCGCCGTGAGCGGCATAGGCGCGAGCCGCCGCTGCTCCTATGCCGCGCGCGGCGCCCGTCACCAGAATGACGCGGTTGGCAAGCAGGCGAGGGGGTGCCTGGTAGTTGAACATGACGTAGGTCTCCGTTAGTACGCCAGGGCTAGCAACCACATAGAGCGCGGTCCAGTACCTCGCGCAATTCCCAGGGGTCGTTGACCACGACATCCGCGCCCCAGTGGTTGGGATTGTCGTCGGGGTGGATATAACCGTAGCGCACGGCGGCCGTTTTGGCACCTGCGTCTCGCCCGGATTCGATGTCGCGAAGGTCGTCCCCTACGAACAATACCCGCGAAGGGTCCAGCCCAAGGGTCTTGCACGCCAGTGTCAGGGGTTCCGGGTCTGGTTTGCTACGGGTCACGTGATCTGGGCAGATCAACACTTTGGAGCGCTCCGAAAGGTTAAGCTGGCGCATGATCGGTTCGGCGAAACGCACCGGCTTGTTCGTCACGACCCCCCAGGTCAGCCCGGCTTTTTCAATGTCTTGTAGGAGCGCTTCCATGCCGTCGTACAGGCGGGTATGCACAGCGCACGCGAGTTGATAGCGCTCCAGAAATTCCAGGCGAAGCGCCTCGAAACCTGGCGCCTCCACGGCTAGCCCAAACGTGGCCGTGACCATGGCGCGGGCGCCGCCCGATACAACATCGCGTACCTGCTGGTCGTTCACGGGCGGCAGGTCACGCTCGGCGCGCATCGCCTGGCACACTGCAATGAAATCCGGCGCAGTGTCCAGCAGGGTGCCGTCCATATCGAAGAGCACTGCGTCCAGGCGCATGATCAAGCCTCCCGTACCGTTTGAACCATGTAGTTGACGTCCACGTCGTTGCCCAGCTTGTAATGCTTGGTTAGCGGGTTGTACGTGAGGCCTACCATGTCCCGTACGCGTAGGTCCGCTGCGCGGCTCCAGTTACCCAGCTCCGAGGGGCGGATGAATTTCTTGAAGTCGTGGGTGCCTCGCGGCAACAGCTTCATAATGTATTCCGCGCCGACGATGGCAAACAGGTACGCCTTGGGATTGCGGTTGATGGTGGAGAAAAATACCTGGCCGCCGGGTTTGACCATGCGTGCGCAGGCAAGGATCACGGACGCTGGGTCAGGTACGTGTTCGAGCATTTCCAGGCAGGTGACCACGTCGAACTTACCCGGTGCCTCCACTGCCAGGGCTTCTGCGGTAATTTGCCGGTAAGTGACATTCACGCCCGATTCCAACTGGTGCAGCCGAGCTACGGCCAGGGGTGCTTCACCCATGTCGATACCGGTCACGGTCGCGCCGCGCAAGGCCATGGCTTCGCTCAGGATGCCGCCGCCGCACCCTACGTCCAGCACTGTTTTGCCAGCCAGCGGGGCGTGTTCGTCGATCCAGTTCACCCGCAGAGGGTTGATTTCATGCAGCGGTTTAAACTCGCTTTCTCGGTCCCACCAGCGGTGAGCCAGGGCTTCGAATTTAGCGATTTCTGCGTGGTCGACGTTGCTCATGGGCGGTCCTTGATACAAAAAGAGAAAAGCATTAATTAGGCATCGCTGGCGCCAATACGCTCACCCCAGGCACGTGCCTTGGCGATGAGCGCGGTTTCGTCCATGCCAGTAAGGCGGCTTTGGTCCAGCAAAGGCTGACCGGCCACCCATACGTGCGTCACGCAATTGCGGCCAGCCGCGTAGATCAATTGAGACACCGGATTGTAGATGGGCTGCAAAGCCAGGCCGGAGAGGTCGAAGGCCGTTATGTCTGCCGCCTTGCCCACTTCCAGCGAACCAATGTGCCCGTCCAGGCCCAGCGCGCGGGCGCCATTGAGGGTGGCCATGCGCAGGGCGCGATGCGCATCCACTGCAGTGGCAGAGCCTGCAACGGCCTTTGCCAACAAGGCTGCCGTACGGGTTTCGCCGAGTAAGTCCAGGTCGTTGTTGCTGGCAGCGCCGTCGGTGCCTACGGCCACGTTGACGCCGGCTTGCCACAGCCGCTCTACAGGGCAAAAGCCGCTGGCGAGCTTGAGGTTGGACTCGGGGCAGTGCATCACACTGCAGTTGTTTTCTATCAACAGCGCCAGGTCATCGTCGTTTACCTGGGTCATGTGCACCGCCTGGAAACGAGGGCCCAGCAGCCCCAGCCGGGCCAGCCGCGCCAACGGGCGCTCGCCGGTCTGTTGCACGGCTTGTTCGACCTCAAAGGCAGTTTCGTGCACGTGCATGTGGATAGGCGCGTCCAGTTGGTTGGCCAGCACGCGCACTTTTTCCAGGTTAGCGTCGCCCACCGTGTACGGTGCGTGCGGGCCGAAGGCCAGGGTGATGCGGGGGTGGTCGCGCAGCTCATCGAACAGGGCGATGCCCTGGCGCAGGGCCTCGTCTATGTTCGCGGCGCCGGGCACCGGGAAGTCCAGCACAGGAATAGCGATTTGTGCGCGCGCACCGCTGTGATGAACCCGCTCGGCGGCTACCTTGGGGTAAAAATACATATCCGCGAAGCAGGTGATGCCCCCTTTGATTTGTTCAGCGATAGCGAGGTCCATGCCGTCGCGGATAAAGGCGTCGTCTACCCAGCGGCCCTCGGCCGGCCAGATGTGGTCTTGCAGCCAGCTCATCAGCGGCAGGTCGTCCGCCAGCCCGCGGAACAGGCTCATGGCCGCATGCCCATGGGCGTTGACCATGCCGGGTGCCAACAGGCAACCCGGCAACTCGCGGACCTCCAGCGCAGCCCGCGCGATACCATCGGCCTTCGGACCTATGAAGGCGATCAGGCCATCGCGCATACCCAGTGCATAGTCTGTGAACACCACGCCCGCTGGCTCTACCGGCACCAACCAGGTTGGCAGCAATAAAAGGTCAAGGGTAGGGGCTTGAGGCATGGGCGGTGTCCGATCGGAGGAACATGACGACGAAGTATACCCGAGCGTCTTTCCCGGGGGGGCGGTATAATCGGCCGCTTTGGCAGCTTGAGTGGGGTGATTCATGCGCGATCGTCTGTTGGCGGCAGAGAAGGTAAAGGCCATCGACTGGCAAGACGGCGCCTTGCTCCTGCTGGATCAGCGCCTGTTGCCGGCTACTGAAACCTGGCTCCGGCATGGCACGGCCGCCGAGGTAGCCGACGCCATTCGGGCGATGGTAGTGCGTGGTGCGCCTGCGATCGGTATCGCCGCCGCCTATGGCGTGGTGCTGTCTGCGGCCGGGCGGGTGGCTGCGGGGGGCGACTGGAAGGCCGGCATCGCTGCCGATATCGCTTTGCTCGCGGGCACGCGCCCGACGGCGGTCAACCTGTTCTGGGCGCTGGACCGCATGCGCGACCGGCTGAGCCGCCTGCGCCCTGAAGAGTCTCCAGTGGCGGCCTTGGAGGCCGAAGCGGTGGCCATTCACCAAAGCGACCGCGAGGCCAACCTTACCATGGCCCAGTTGGGCGTAGACCTGATCCGCAAGCACCAGGGCAACATGCAAACCTTGCTCACCCACTGCAACACCGGTGCGCTGGCGACTGGTGGCTTCGGTACGGCGCTGGGGGTCATTCGGGGCGCCTGGCTCGAAGGCATGGTCGAGCGGGTGTATGCCGACGAAACCCGCCCCTGGCTGCAAGGCTCGCGCCTGACCGCCTGGGAGCTGGCCAACGAAGGCATCCCGGTATCGCTCAACGCAGACGCCGCTGCCGCTCACATCATGAAAACCAAAGGCGTCACCTGGGTAATCGTGGGGGCAGACCGCATTACCGCCAACGGTGACGTAGCCAACAAGATTGGCACCTATCAACTGGCCGTGAATGCCATGCACCATGGCGTGCGGTTCATGGTGGTAGCCCCCAGCTCAACCATCGACATGACCCTCGACAGCGGCGATGACATCCCTATCGAGGAGCGCGCCAGCAGTGAGCTGCTGGAGGTGGCGGGCACCCGTATCGGCGCCGAGGTAGAGGCCTTTAACCCGGTGTTCGATGTCACCCCAGCCGACCTCATCGATGCAATCGTCACGGAAAAAGGCGTGATCGAGCGCCCCGACGCCGCCAAGCTGGCCCAGCTGATGTGCCGCAAACGCTTGCACTGAGGGTGTGCGCTTTTAACCTCTTGCAGCAAGCTGCGGCGGCGATTCCTGTGAGAGATGCGATTCCGATCCTTACAGGGGATGCGCCGGCGACCTCTGTGCAGCCAAAAACAGTTGGCGAACGCCGTTGCACGGTTTTGCGCCTTACGCTTCGTCTGCTGCCGTTAGCTTAAAGCAGGCAGTGGCGCATCCATTTGCCTTGCCGGCGCCCTACAGGGCGCTGTGAGCGATTTCTGGATTACTGCTTCCTCTACCAAGGCCATATGAAGATAGGCCTCACACGCGCGCTGTGGTAAGATCCAGCGGTTTAGAGGCGGGCGTTTCCACCAAGCGCAAATGCCTGCTTTGTGAGACGCGGGTCGTCAGGTGTGTCGCTGGCCAATGCTGGCTCGGCTGAGTTTCATTACATTAAGGAATCAGGCTTCTCATGGGCGAACTGGCCAAAGAAATCCTACCGGTCAATATCGAAGACGAGCTCCGGCAGTCGTACCTCGACTATGCCATGAGCGTTATCGTGGGGCGTGCGTTGCCCGATGCCCGCGATGGCTTGAAGCCCGTGCATCGCCGGGTGCTGTTCGCCATGAGCGAGCTGGGCAACGACTGGAACAAGCCCTACAAGAAATCCGCCCGTGTGGTCGGTGACGTGATCGGTAAGTACCATCCTCACGGCGACACGGCTGTCTACGACACCATCGTGCGCATGGCCCAGCCGTTCTCTCTGCGCTACCTGCTGGTCGATGGTCAGGGTAACTTCGGCTCCGTCGACGGCGATAACGCAGCTGCCATGCGATACACCGAAGTGCGCATGACCAAGCTGGCCCACGAGCTGCTGGCCGACCTGCACAAAGAAACCGTGGATTGGGTGCCCAACTACGACGGCACCGAGCAGATCCCGGCCGTTATGCCTACCCGTGTGCCCAACCTGCTGGTCAACGGCTCCAGTGGTATCGCCGTGGGCATGGCCACCAACATTCCACCCCATAACCTGGGTGAGGTGCTGGACGGCTGCCTGGCCGTGATCGACAACCCGGACGTGACCATCGATGAGCTGATGCAGCACATCCCCGGCCCGGATTTCCCCACCGCTGCCATCATCAATGGCCGCCAAGGCATCATTGAGGCCTACCGTACTGGCCGTGGGCGCATCTACATGCGTGCCCGCTCTACGGTAGAGGACATCGATAAAGTCGGTGGCCGCCAGCAGATCGTGGTCACCGAGCTGCCTTATCAGCTCAACAAGGCGCGGCTGATCGAAAAGATCGCCGAGCTGGTAAAAGAGAAGAAGCTCGAAGGCATCACCGAGCTGCGTGACGAGTCCGACAAGGACGGCATGCGTATCGTGATTGAGCTGCGTCGGGGCGAAGTGCCCGAGGTGATCCTCAACAACCTGTATGCACAAACCCAGCTGCAAGCGGTGTTCGGCATCAATATCGTTGCGCTGATCGATGGCCGGCCGCGCCTGCTCAACCTCAAAGACCTGCTTGAAGCCTTCGTACGTCATCGTCGAGAAGTAGTGACCCGGCGCACGGTGTTCGAGCTGCGCAAGGCCCGCGAGCGCGGGCACATCCTCGAAGGCCAGGCTGTCGCGCTGTCCAATATCGACCCAGTCATTGCCCTGATCAAGGCCTCGCCAACGCCCTCCGAGGCCAAAGAAGCGCTGGTGTCCACCGGTTGGGAATCTTCGGCAGTGACCACCATGGTCGAGCGTGCAGGTGCCGACGCGTGCCGCCCTGAAAACCTTGACCCGCAATATGGCATGCGTGATGGCAAGTATTTCCTGTCACCTGAACAGGCACAGGCAATTCTCGACCTGCGCCTGCACCGGTTGACGGGCCTGGAGCACGAGAAGCTGCTGGCCGAGTACCAGGAAATCCTCAACCAGATCGGCGAGCTGATCCGCATCCTCAATAGCGCCGAGCGCCTGATGGAAGTGATCCGTGAGGAGCTCGAGCTGATCCGTTCCGAATACGGTGACGTGCGCCGCACCGAGATTCTAGATGCTCGCCTGGACCTCACCCTCGGAGACATGATCCCGGAAGAGCACCGCGTAGTGACCATTTCCCATGGTGGTTATGCCAAGACCCAACCACTGGCGGCCTATCAAGCTCAGCGCCGCGGCGGCAAGGGTAAATCCGCCACTGGCGTGAAAGACGAAGACTACATTTCGCACCTGCTGGTCGCCAACAGTCACACCACCCTGATGCTGTTCTCCAGCAAGGGGAAAGTGTACTGGCTCAAAACCTATGAAATTCCCGAGGCGTCCCGTGCGGCCCGTGGCCGGCCATTGGTCAACCTGCTGCCGCTCGGAGAGGGTGAGTACATCACGACCATGCTGCCGGTGGAGGAATACACCGAAGGCCATTTCATCTTCATGGCCACCGCCAACGGTACCGTCAAGAAGGTGCCGCTGCCGCAGTTCAGCCGCCAGCGTAGCGTAGGCTTGATTGCCTTGGAGCTGGATGAAGGTGACGTGCTGATCTCCGCCTCGATCACCGACGGCGAGCGTGAAGTGATGCTCTTCTCCGACGCCGGCAAGGTCACGCGTTTCAATGAGGCAGATGTACGCCCCATGGGCCGTACTGCCCGCGGCGTGCGCGGCATGCGCCTGGCGCAAGGGCAGCGGCTTATTTCCATGATCATTCCGGAGGAGGGCAGTGAAATCCTTACCGCCTCCGAGCGTGGCTACGGCAAGCGTACTGCGATTGCCGAGTTCCCCCAGTACAACCGGGGCGGGCAGGGCGTAATTGCGATGGTCAGTAATGACCGTAATGGCCGTTTGGTGGGGGCCGTGCAGGTGTTGGAAGGCGAGGAGATCATGCTGATCTCGGACCAAGGCACCCTGGTACGTACCCGAGTAGGCGAGGTGTCCAGCCTGGGCCGTAATACCCAAGGCGTGACCCTTATCAAACTGGCCACCGACGAGAAGCTAGTGGGCCTTGAGCGCGTGCAGGAACCGTCCGAAGAAGAAGTGGAAATCTTCGAGAGCGAAGACGCTCTGGCCGCCAGCATGGTCGAAGAGCTGGTAGAGGCGCCCGAGGAGCCGCTGGAAACCCCAGCCGATCACCTCGGCGACACGGGCGAAGAGCCGCTTGACGATGAGTGACAGGCAGTAGCGCGCGGCCCTCGCCGCCAAGGGGCCCGAAACGATAGCCGCCGCTTAGGCGCTTTCGCCCGGGCCTTGCACAGACAACCAGCCCTTTGTATAGCGAGAGTGGATGTGAGCAACCGAGCCTTCAATTTCTGCGCAGGCCCCGCCGCGCTTCCCGAAGCCGTTCTGCAGCGTGCCCAGGCGGAAATGCTCGACTGGCATGGTAAAGGCCTTTCCGTGATGGAGATGAGCCACCGCAGCGACGACTATACCGCCGTGGCCCAGAAGGCCGAGCAAGACGTGCGCGACCTGTTGTCCATCCCGGCTAACTACAAGGTCTTGTTCCTGCAAGGTGGGGCTAGCCAGCAGTTTGCGCAGATCCCGCTCAACCTGTTGCCCGAAGGCGGTGTGGCCGACTACATCGATACGGGTATCTGGTCGCGCAAAGCCATCGACGAAGCGCGGCGCTATGGCGCGGTCAACGTGGCGGCTTCCGCCAAAGCCTTGAACTACCTCGACCTGCCCACCCAGGGTGAGTGGCAGTTGAGCGATAATCCTGCTTATATCCATTACGCCAGCAACGAAACCATCGGTGGCCTGCAGTTCCAGTGGGTGCCGCGCACCGATGCGCCCCTGGTAGTGGACATGTCCTCGGATATCCTGTCCCGGCCAATCAACGTGGCCGACTACGGCATGATCTACGCCGGCGCACAGAAGAACATCGGCCCCAGCGGGCTGGTGCTGGTCATCATTCGGGAAGACCTGCTCGGCCGCGCCCGGGCTATCTGCCCCACCATGCTCGATTACAAGGTAGCCGCTGATAACGGCTCCATGTTCAATACCCCCGCAACCTATTCCTGGTACCTCTCTGGCCTGGTGTTCGAATGGCTTAAAGAGCAGGGCGGGGTCACGGCCATGGAGCAACGTAACCACGCCAAGAAAGACCGCCTCTACGGCTTTATCGACAGCAGTGATTTTTACAGCAATCCTATCGCGCCGTCGGCGCGGTCCTGGATGAACGTGCCGTTCCGCCTGGCTGATGAAGCACTGGACAGCGTTTTCCTGGCCGGTGCCGACGCCCGTGGGTTGCTTAACCTCAAGGGCCACCGTTCGGTAGGCGGCATGCGCGCGTCCATCTACAACGCCATGGGGCTCCACGCCATTGAGGCGCTGGTGGCCTACATGGCCGAGTTCGAGAAGGAACACGGCTAATGAGCGATGTAAGCGACCAGTCACTCAAGGCCTTGCGCCTTCGCATTGACAGCCTCGATGAGAAGATCCTTGAACTGATCAGCGACCGCGCCCGCTGTGCCCAGGAAGTGGCACGGGTAAAAATGGGCACCTTGGCCGCTGGCGAGCAGCCCGTGTTCTATCGGCCTGAGCGCGAGGCCCAGGTGCTCAAGCGAGTGATGGAGCGTAACCAGGGGCCGCTGGGCGACGAGGAAATGGCCCGGCTGTTTCGCGAGATCATGTCCACCTGCCTGGCTTTGGAGCAGCCGCTCAAAGTGGCTTATCTGGGCCCTGAAGGTACCTTCACCCAGGCTGCGGCCATGAAGCATTTCGGCCACGCCGTGATCAGCCAGCCCATGGCGGCCATCGATGAGGTGTTCCGCGAAGTGGTTGCCGGGGCGGTGAATTTTGGCGTGGTGCCGGTAGAAAACTCTACCGAAGGCGCGGTAAACCATACCCTGGACAGCTTCCTGGAACACGACATGGTGATCTGTGGCGAGGTAGAGCTGCGCATTCACCACCACTTGCTGATCGGCGCCAATACCAAGACTGACAGCATCTCGCGCATCTACTCTCACGCCCAGTCGTTGGCTCAGTGCCGTAAATGGCTGGACGCGCACTACCCCAACGTCGAGCGCGTGGCGGTGGCCAGTAACGCCGATGCGGCCAAGCGCGTAAAGGGTGAGTGGAACTCCGCGGCAATCGCTGGCGACATGGCGGCCAGCCTGTATGAGCTGGACCGCCTTGCCGAAAAAATAGAAGACCGCCCGGACAACTCCACGCGGTTCCTGATTATCGGCAGTCAGGAAGTGCCGCCCACCGGTGACGACAAAACCTCGATCATCGTTTCCATGCAGAACAAGCCTGGCGCCCTGCACGAGCTGCTGATGCCGTTCCACGAAAACCACATCGACCTGACGCGTATCGAAACCCGGCCGTCGCGTAGCGGCAAATGGACCTACGTATTCTTCATCGATTTCGTTGGGCACCACCGCGACCCTTTGATAAAGGCCGTGCTGGAGCGCATCAGCGGTGAATCGGTAGCCCTCAAGGTGCTGGGGTCCTACCCCAAGGCTGTGCTCTAGGTCATGGAGTACCCACCTGTCTTGATGTCGAATGAAAACACCCCGCGCACTCGGCCGCTGATTGGTCGGCTGGTGGTCGTGGGTCTGGGCCTGATCGGTGGCTCCTTTGCAAAAGGCATGCGTGAAAGCGGGCTGTGCACTGAGGTCGTAGGCGTTGATGTGAACGCTTCCACGCGTTCACGGGCGGTGGCGCTGGGTGTGACTGACCGCTGCGAAGCGAACCTGGCCGAAGCCTGCGTAGGCGCAGACGTGATTCTGCTCGCAGTGCCGATGCTGGCCCTTGAGCGTGTGCTGGGGCTGCTGGCTACGCTGAACATGGGCACTGCGGTGATTACCGATGTGGGCAGTGCCAAAGGTACGGTGGTGAGCGCCGCGCGTGCGGCCTTGCCGGGGCGGTTGGGGCGCCTGGTGCCGGGCCACCCGATCGCCGGGTCTGAGCAGAGCGGAGTAGAGGCGTCCAACGCCCGGCTGTTTTATCGCCATAAGGTTATCCTCACGCCGCTGGCTGAAACCGAACCCTCGGCGCTGGCATTGGTAGACTCGCTATGGCGCGCAGTGGGTGCTGACGTGGAGCACATGAGTGTGGAGCGTCATGATGAGGTGCTTGCGGCCACCAGCCACCTGCCACACTTGCTGGCGTTCAACCTCGTGGATTCGCTCGCCAGGCGTGACGAAAGCCTGGACATCTTCCGCTACGCCGCTGGGGGCTTTCGAGACTTCACGCGTATTGCCGGTAGCGACCCGGTGATGTGGCACGACATTTTCGTGGCCAACCGGGACGCGGTGCTTAGGCAGCTGGACACCTTTCGTGCCGACCTGGACGATTTGCGCAATGCGGTAGATCAGGGCAACAGCGACGAACTGTTGAAAGTCTTTACCCGCGCCCGCATGGCACGGGAGCACTTTGGCCAGATACTGGCCAGTCGCGCGGCCGATGCACCGCCTGGCAGCTGACCGCCGGGTAGGTATCGATCGGGTATCATGTGGAATGCACGTGTCTGAAGAGGGTTAGTTGTGAATTTTCAAGTTCCAGTCATTACCATCGACGGGCCAAGTGGGTCGGGCAAGGGCACAGTTGCCGGCAAGCTCGCTGAACAGCTCGGATGGAACCTACTCGATTCCGGCGCCTTGTATCGGCTGCTTGCCTTCGCCGCCACTAATCACGGCGTGGCCTTGAGTAACGAGGCCTCACTGGTGCTGCTGGCCAAGCACCTGGACGTGCAATTCGTCGCGGCGACCGGTAACGGGGTGGACCGTATTGTGCTTGAAGGGGATGATGTGTCCAGGGCCATCCGTAACGAACAGGTCGGAGCCGGGGCCTCGCAAGTAGCCGCTATCCCCGCCGTTCGCGAGGCCCTGCTTGAACGCCAGAAGGCTTTTTGCGAGTTGCCTGGGCTGGTGGCCGATGGTCGTGACATGGGCACCGTCGTGTTCCCTCAAGCCGCGTTGAAGATCTTTCTTACCGCCAGCTCCGAAGAACGTGCAAGACGTCGTTACTTGCAGTTGAAGGCAAAGGGCGATGATGTTAGTCTGGCGAGTCTGTTGGATGAGATACGTCTACGCGATGAGCGTGACACCCAGCGCGCCGTGGCACCGCTCAAGCCTGCCTCGGACGCTATACAGCTTGATTCAACCGAGCTGTCCATCGAGCAGGTGCTCCAACGAATCATGAGCGAGGTCGACTTGCGTAGCTTGCGCGACCCTGCCTGACCCAGGAAGGCCTTCGGGGGTTCCAGTGTAAGCGGCGATTGCCGCTGCCCCCGCAGGTTTTCTTTTATTTGAACGCAGCCCACGTTAGCTGGATCGTGGTTGATGGGCCGGCATCCGGCTCAATTTACAGGAATTAAAATGAGCGAAAGCTTTGCAGAACTTTTTGAAGAAAGCCTGAAAACCCTCAATCTTCAGCCAGGTGCGATCATCACCGGTACTGTTGTCGACATCGATGGCGACTGGGTGACTGTTCACGCAGGTCTGAAATCCGAGGGCGTCATCCCGCTCGAGCAGTTCTTCAACGAAGCTGGCGAGCTGACCATCAAGGTCGGTGACGAAGTTCACGTCGCGCTGGACGCGGTGGAAGACGGCTTTGGCGAAACCAAGCTGTCCCGTGAAAAAGCCAAGCGCGCCGAGTGCTGGATCGTTCTGGAAGCTGCCTTCGCTGCCGAAGAAGTGGTCAAGGGCGTCATCAACGGCAAGGTCAAAGGTGGTTTCACCGTCGATGTCAACGGTATCCGTGCATTCTTGCCGGGTTCGCTGGTCGACGTGCGCCCTGTGCGCGACACCACTCACCTCGAAGGCAAAGAGCTCGAGTTCAAGGTCATCAAGCTGGACCAGAAGCGCAACAACGTTGTTGTTTCGCGTCGTAGCGTTCTAGAAGCCGAGAACAGCGCCGAGCGCGAAGCGCTGCTGGAATCGCTGCAGGAAGGCCAGCAGGTCAAAGGTATCGTCAAGAACCTCACCGACTACGGCGCATTCGTCGACCTGGGCGGCGTGGACGGCTTGCTGCACATTACCGACATGGCCTGGAAGCGTATCAAGCATCCTTCCGAGATCGTCAACGTTGGCGACGAGATCGACGTCAAGGTACTGAAGTACGATCGCGAGCGTAACCGTGTATCTCTGGGCCTCAAGCAGCTTGGCGAAGACCCATGGGTTGCTATCAAGGCACGTTACCCAGAAGGTACTCGCGTCAATGCACGCGTTACCAACCTCACCGACTACGGCTGCTTCGCAGAGCTGGAAGAAGGCGTGGAAGGCCTGGTACACGTTTCCGAAATGGACTGGACCAACAAAAACATTCACCCGTCGAAAGTCGTTCAGGTTGGCGACGAAGTGGAAGTCATGGTTCTGGACATCGACGAAGAGCGTCGTCGTATCTCCCTGGGCATCAAGCAGTGCAAGTCCAACCCATGGGAAGACTTCTCTGGCCAGTTCAACAAGGGCGACAAGATCTCCGGCACCATCAAGTCGATCACCGATTTCGGTATCTTCATCGGCTTGGACGGCGGCATCGATGGTCTGGTCCACCTGTCCGACATCTCCTGGAACGAAGCCGGTGAAGAAGCGGTACGCCGCTTCAAGAAGGGCGACGAGCTGGAAACCGTCATCCTGTCCGTTGATCCTGAGCGCGAGCGCATCTCGCTGGGCATCAAGCAGCTGGAAGACGATCCGTTCTCCAACTTCGTTGCAGTCAACGACAAGGGCGCTATCGTTCGCGGTATCGTGAAAGAAGTCGACGCCAAGGGCGCTATCATCACCTTGGCCGAAGACATCGAAGCTACGCTGAAAGCGTCTGAAATCAGCCGTGACCGCGTTGAAGACGCCCGCAACGTGCTGAAAGAAGGCGAAGAAGTCGAAGCTAAGATCATCAGCGTCGACCGCAAGTCCCGCGTTATTCAACTGTCGGTCAAATCGAAAGACGTTGAAGACGAGAAAGAAGCCATCCAGAGCCTGCGCGAGAAGCCAAGCTCCGAGGCAGCTGGGCCGACCACCCTCGGTGATCTGCTCCGCGCTCAAATGGAAAAGCAGAACTAAGTTCTGGCTTCCATGCGAAAAAGGGGTGACTTCGGTCACCCCTTTTTTTTGGTTCTTCACGGATTGCCGGGAAAAGCGCATTTGATCTTCAGGAAAAAGAACGCGCTGTCCCGGTAGCCGTACGCCATACGTTTTATGACCTTGATCTTGTTGTTCATACCCTCCAGTTGACCGGTGTGCATAGGCCAGCGAACTCTGCTCAAGATGCCTCGCCAGTAGCCACTCAGCCGTTTGGCGAACAAGATCAGTGATGGGATACCGCTCTGTTTGGCATGTGCCATCCATTGTTTCCAGGCCTTGCGCCACTCCCAAGCCGAGCCGATTGACCACAGCGCCTTAAGCTCAGCCTTCATCACGTAGACGGTCATCAGCGACTGATTGGCGGCCAGCAAGTCTTGCAGATGCACCTGCTGTTCGTGGTTTTTCATGTTCTCTGGGTTGCGCAGGAGCAGCCAGCGCGCCTGTTTGATGACTTTTCTCTGCGGCTTGTCATGGCGCAGACGATTCGCCTCATCCACTCGCACTCGGCCGATCACTTCCCGCCCAAACTTGGCGATGACATGGAACAGGTCGTAGACCACCCGGGCGTTACGGCAGTGGTATTTCACCTCCAGATCAAAGGCCGTATTCATGTCCATGGCGACTGCTTCGATACGCAAGCACCGCTGCGGTCCAAGCTCTTCGAAGAATGAGCGGATAGCAAGTCGACTGCGCCCTTCGCCGACCCAGAGAACGCGGCGTGTATCTGCATCTAGGATCACACTGGCGTAGCGGTGGCCCTTGAAAAGGGCAAACTCGTCCATGACCAGGCGGCGAGGCTCGACCTCGGGCAGCGCCTCAAGTTTTTGCTCAAGGGCGCGACGCTCCAACACTCTGACCGTCTCCCAATGAAGACCGAAAAGCTGAGCCACATGCAGTGTTGCCATGGTTTTACACGCATAAATCACTGCGTCACACAGCCTCACGGTCAGTCTGGAATAGCGATCCAGCCAGCTTACCGACTCCGCTCGTGTGCCGCAGTTGGGGCAGCGCAACCTTCGGAAATGGGTAATGAGAACGACCGGGTGACCGAGAATCGGGAGATCGCGAATAGAGCGCTCAACCTGATCGTGGATCGTCGGGCATGGCTGGAGGCAGCCACTGCAGGAGGGCGTTTGACCGTGAAGCCGGGTGAGTTGAATCTGCAAGGTCTCGCCAGTGAGTGAGGCGCTGACCACAGAAAAACCCTCCCAAAAGGGCAGGATCGTATTAATATCTGGCATTGGAACGGCGGTTTGGTTGATGGGTTTGCTCGCACGAACATCATCGGTCAAATCGCCGTTCTTTTTTGCCTATTTCCCAGGATTCCGTGAAGAACCTTTTTTTTGGCATGAAATGCTTGGAAAATCTGTTCGCGAACTATGCCCATGGCTTCGTTTGCTTCTACACCCTTATGTCTCGAAAAACCTTCAGCAGCAGGCGCTAACGCCAGTTAGCGAACCCAGGCTCTGCTGAAACATCGCTTGCCGTATCAAACAACTGATGCCTCAGATCTCAAATTATCCCAGAGCCGCTAGAATTTCTAGAAAGTCAAGATGCGGGCTGTTCAAATCCGGCGCACCATGCTACAACCTTCGAGCGGTTTCCTAGCTTCTTGATAAAGAAGGGAAAAGTATGACGAAGTCCGAATTGATCGAACGAATTGTCACGCATCAAGGCTTGTTGTCACCCAAGGATGTTGAGCTGGCAATCAAGACCATGCTGGAGCAAATGTCCCAGTCATTGGCAACAGGAGACCGGATCGAGATCCGCGGCTTCGGTAGCTTTTCACTTCATTACCGCTCACCACGGGTAGGGCGCAATCCGAAGACCGGCCAGTCTGTAACACTGGATGGTAAGTTTGTGCCTCACTTCAAGCCCGGCAAAGAACTGCGGGATCGTGTGAACGAAGACGACGTGCGCGACAGCGCCTGAGTCGAGGAGGAATGCCGTGCGTAGCTTCACGCGCTTGTTTCAAGTGGTAGTGGTATTGATCGTTGCAGCCATCTGCCTGTTATTCGTACTCGAAAATCCGCAGAAGGTGACCTTGAGTTTCCTGGGCTTCGCTGGGCCGCAATGGCCAGTGTCTGTCGTAGTGCTGCTCGCACTGTTGATAGGGTTGGCAATAGGGCCACTGATTGGTTGGTTTATCGCCATGCGAGGGCGCCGTCGGCTACACCGCGCCGCGATTCGTCAGAAAGCGAGCAGCGCGAACAGCTGAGGTCATGCAGGAGGCGGCTGTGAATTCAGCCGCACGGCCTGTGGCTTACCTGCACATGATGATCATGCTGCGGCTGGTAAAGCCCGCAGGGTTAATACCAAAGGGCAGGTCTGTGGCTTCTTCGCCATCCTGACCCGACCGTGCCAATACCCTAAAGTCCCCACCACAAGCCTTGAAGGCGCGCTTCTCACACTTGTTCCATGAAGACATAAGGCCAGAGCAGCTTACGTGAATCCCTCGCTTGCCCTGCTTTACGTAGGATTCATCGTGCCCCGCGCAGCCATAGAGGCTCACAATCACCAGTGTTAATAGCAGACCTCTCATGCCCTTCCCTATGGTTGCTCCAGGTACGTTGCCCGGCTTCATCGTATTAAGCGTATGCGCTTAACGCCCAGCCTAATGGTTTCTACTTCCGGAAACCTTACGCAACGCTACCGTAATTGCCAGCAAAAACGTAGCGGAGTTTGACTGACCTCAAACGCGTCCTGCATTTAGGACGGCGCCTATAGGCCAGGGCACGGCAGACACGGCTTAATTCCGTACCTCTTCGCTCATAAGGAAACGAGCCCGTGCAGTATCCTGCCATAAGCCACCATGGTGCCCACCAAGGTGTGACCGGTTCGTGTCATCAGCTTCACGTAAGCCCAAGCACCAGCTTATTGATCGACTGTGGGCTGTTTCAGGGCACTGAAGCAGGCCGAGAAGCGCGGCACGCCATTGAGTTCTCGCTGCAAGACGTTGCAGCGCTGATCGTGACCCATGTTCACCTAGACCATGTAGGCCGCATCCCGTGGCTGCTCGCAGCCGGCTTTGACGGCCCTATCCTGTGTAGCGAGCCTTCGGCTGCATTGTTGCCGTTGATGCTGGAAGACGCCTTCAAACTGATGCTTAGCCGAGACCGGGACAAGGTAGCGCGCTACCTGCAGAGCGTCGGCAGCCGCGTGGTAGCAATACCCTATGACGCCTGGCACCCCATTAAGCACGCAGGGCACACAGCGTGCCGCATACGCCTACGCCGTGCTGGCCATGTGTTGGGCTCTGCCTATGTCGAAGTAGACCTCCCGCAGCCCGACCCCCTTCGCAGTAAACGGGTAGTGTTCTCGGGCGACCTAGGCAGCGGCCGCTCTGCATTGCTGCGTAACCCACAGCCACCGGAGCGGGCAGACGTGCTGGTGCTGGAAAGCACCTACGGAGGCCGTCTCCACGGAGGCCGTCTCCACGACACCTCTGAAGGGCGTATCGCCAGGCTGCAACACTTGATTGAGAAAGCGCTGGCAGACCAAGGCACTGTACTGATTCCCTCGTTTAGCCTGGGCAGGGCTCAAGAGCTTTTGTCCGATATAGAAACGATACTGCGTACGAACGCCCTGGATGAGCCCCAGCGTTCGCGCCTGAACATCGACCTTGTTGACTGGCCCCGCGTGCCAATCATCCTGGACTCACCCTTGGCCAGCCGCATTACACAGGCCTATCGCACGTTGCACCCGTTCTGGAATGACGAAGCACAAGCCCGTGTGAGCGCAGGGCAGTCGCCCTTGGCCTTTTCCCAACTCATTACCCTGGACAGCCACGCCCAACACCAGCGAGCCCTTAATCTGCTCGCCAGTACGCACCGCCCGGCCATCGTGATCGCGGGTAACGGCATGTGTTCGGCCGGACGAATCCTTAACTACCTCAAGGCCATGCTGGGCGACGCGCGCCATAATGTGTTGTTTTCGGGTTACCAGGCGCAGGGTACCCCAGGGGCGCGCCTTCAGGCTGCCGAGCATAGGTCACAACCCACCTGCATCAATCTGGACGGCAAGCGCTATGAAGTTCGCTTAGGTGTGTCCACCCTGGACGGTTATTCCGCTCACGCGGATCAGGAAGGGCTGTTGAATTTTGTAGAGGGTATGCACGAGCCGCCGGGTGAAGTGCGCTTGGTTCACGGTGAAACCCGTGCAAAAGCCGCGCTCTCACGCGCGTTGAAAGCCCGGCTAGGAGAGGGGCTGCGGGTACTGACGCGCTATTGACCCCTGTAAGGCCCCCTGATGCAGCCCAAGCAGCGCGTTATCAGCGCGAAAAAAGCAGCCGAGCCAGGCCTCGGACCGTTTTACGGTTCCAGTGCCGCAAGGGGATATCCCGCAGAATGTCCCGCGCCAGCGGTTTATCCCGGTTGGCGCTTTTGAGGAACATTGAGTTGCGGTAGGCCATGGCCACGTGGTCGTAGCCAGGCTGCTCCTTGAACGCAGCGAAGGTGCTGAGCATGCTCTGGTACATGAACCTGTGCTGCTTGTAGGTATTGGTAGGGTGCTTGCGGTACTGAGACAGCGGCTCGCCCAACACATCCACATAATACCCGGCACGGGCGATCGCCAACTGAATGTAAATGTCTTCGAGCCGAATAGACGGGTCGAACCCGCCTACTTGCTCGAACGCTTCTCGCCGCAACATCAAGGTCGCGGCATTGGGGCCTGGCTTGCGATCAAAAAACAAGTCAGCGAAATCCAGGCGGCGAAACGGTAGGTTGCGCTTGCGCTGCTCCTTGGCTGGCAGCACCTGCCCATCCGGCCCTATGTGTTCGATGTTCGCCGAGCAAATCCCTACCTCAGGTTTACCCTCAAGGTATGCCACCTGCGTTGCGATCCTGTGGGGGAACATGATGTCGTCAGACCCGAAGGGCACGATCAGCGACCCTTTAGCGCGTGCGATAGCTGCATTCAGGGTACGGGACAGGCCCATGTTGGCTTGAAGCCTAAGGTCAAAGCCGTGGGTAGCAGCCAACCTCTGAAGCGGCTCGATGCTGCCATCGGTAGAGCCGTCGTCTACCACGATCAGCTCGATGCGTTCGTAGGTTTGGCCAAGCACACTGGTAATGCTCGCCTCCACGTAAGGGAGGTGGTTGTAGGACGCGATGATGACCGAGACCAGGGGACGAGGGTCTGGGGTGTGTTCGGGGCGCATTTCATAATCCTTGGTGTAATCTGGCCACCTCACCACAACACCCCCGGCAAGAGGTGCTATTGGCTGGCTAAACTGTGGTTGCACTGCAGCAATGCACCTATTGTAGGCGGTCCCTTGTTAGAATCCTTGTACATTCACTGACCGCGTACTAAGCGACACGGGAGCAAGCACATTTGAAGGCTGTCTATTTACCCGGAAACGCACTCCGCACCCGCTCCGCAGATTGGTTAGTGCAGTACATTCTACCGATAGGCTGGGTCGCTATGCTTACGGGCATGTTCTGGATTGGTGACCGGTCGCTTTACCACAAGCTGTATTACGCGCTAATTGCCTTTCCCACCGCGCTGGCGGTGTTGATACATCCTTCTTCGCTCAAGCCGCTCATTCGCCAACCCTTGTTTTGGGTCTTCGTCTGCTTTGCAGCCTATATGATGCTTACGCTTGTATGGTCGCCCACCGAAGAAGGCACCGGCTCGTTACTTAAACGCCCCCTGTACGTCGTGTTAATGATGCTAGCGGTTGGCCTGATGGCCACGCAGTGTTACAACCGCCTGATGGCCGCTACGCAGGCGTCGGCCGTGGTTGCCACTGCGGGTGCTGTGATGTTACTCGCGCACTATGTGCTGGTAGAGCTTCCTAACGGTGAAGGTCGCTTGAGTGGCATGGGCGCGTTGTATAACCCTCTTCTCACTTCTCATGTGCTAGGGGCGTTCGCAGCCTATTGGCTAGCCACCGCCTTTCGTGCACCTGTGGGTAAGCTTGCGTTGCCATTGGCGTGCCTGGCTATCCTGCTCGTTGCGATTATCGCAACCGGGTCTCGTACCCCGCTGGTAGGGCTATTGCTCGCATTCGGCTGGCTGCTGATAGGCGGTAACCCTAAACGGGGCTTGATCGGCGCGGGGGCCATTGTCGTCATTGCCGTGGCCCTTGTGTTCGCCTATCCCGATGCCGTGATGCAGCGTGGCGTATCTTACCGGCCAGAAATCTGGGAAAAGGTACTGGGCATGATAGCGGCCGACCCTTGGCTGGGGCACGGCTACGATGCCGGGTTCGTGATTCAGATCGCGGGCCTCCCTGAGGCACTGGCCGACCCGCATAACATCGAGCTGGCCGTGCTCTATGAGGGCGGTGTGGTAGGGCTGGCGCTCTGGTGCGCGTTGTATGCCGTAGCCTTTGCCTACTGCTGGCAGAACCGAAACGTGCCGTCGTTTACTGCAGCAGGCACCTGGCTCGTGTTTGGCATGGGCGCCGGGCTAACCGAAGGAGCGGCCTTTCTATCCCGTCCAAAAGAGCATTGGCTATTGATATGGCTCCCGATGGCGCTTGTGTATGGGCTTTCAGTGTTCAGGAAAAAACAAGTGACGACTGCGGCAAGCTGACGTCAATGTTTGGTATCGTCACGGGCTGTTTCCGCCAACCGGTTGCAGTGAATCAAATAACACCAGGCGACTGATCGCAGCGCGCTATAGGGCGCTGGGCATCGTCAGGGCATTAATGGAAGCTTGCATGCATAACGTGAAAGCCTGGAACAAGGAAACTCGAAGTATGACCTTAGCGCGTAAAGGCATCATCTTGGCTGGTGGCTCTGGCACTCGGCTGCACCCACTGACGCTCGGTACCTCAAAGCAGATGCTGCCGGTGTACGACAAGCCAATGATCTATTACCCGCTGAGCGTGCTGATGCTGGCCGGCATGAAGGAAATCCTGATCATCTCTACGCCCGATGACCTGCCTTCGTTCCGTAAGTTGTTAGGGGATGGCAGCCAGTTGGGCATTCGCCTGGAGTATGCGGTGCAGCCTAGCCCAGACGGCCTGGCCCAGGCGTTCATCATCGGTGAGGAGTTCCTGGCGGGTGCACCAAGTTGCCTGATCTTGGGCGACAATATTTTCTATGGCCAACATTTCTCCGACAATTTGCACGCAGCGAATAGCCAGCAACAGGGTGCTACGGTGTTTGGCTACCATGTGGCAGATCCAGAGCGGTTTGGCGTGGTGGAGTTCGACAGCGCAGGGCGTGCCTTGAGCATTGAGGAAAAACCTGCCAAGCCCAAGTCCAACTACGCCGTGACGGGCCTGTATTTCTACGACAGCCAAGTAGTTGAGATTGCCAAGGGCATCAAGCCATCCCACCGTGGCGAGCTGGAAATCACCGACCTCAACCGCGTGTACCTTGAAAAGGGCGCGTTGAATGTTGAGTTATTGGGCCGTGGCTTCGCCTGGCTCGATACCGGCACTCATGAGTCCCTGCTTGAGGCCAGCCATTTTGTACACACCATTGAGCACCGTCAGGGTCTGAAGGTGGCATGTCTGGAGGAAATCGCCTACCACGCGGGCTGGATCTGCCAGAACAAGCTTCGTGAACAGGGCCAGCGCCTGGCAAAAACGGGGTACGGTCAATACCTGCTCAAGATCGCCGACGAAAAAATTGGCTAATAGCCCAGATGAGTTATGACTGTAGGAGCGAGCAAAGCTCGCGAAGCCTCTCGTCACTTGTACGTAGAGGCCTTCTAACGAAACCCTACTTAGCGACTAGCAGACACGATGAAAGGATCAGAAATGAAGCATAGGCAAGCCGCAAGCGTTAAGCAGGTAAATGCGCACTAAACGTGTGGCAGTGTTATTGGCGGCTTACAACGGTAGCCAGTGGCTCGACGAACAGATTGATACCATCCTGGCGCAGGTCGGGGTAGGGGTAGAACTGTTCGTCAGCGTAGACCTAAGCGCCGACGACACGCTAGAGCGCTGCCAGCGCCGGGCCGCTGACGACTTACGCATTCATGTGCTGCCATATGGGCAATGCTTCGGGGGTGCGGCGGCGAACTTCTTCCGATTGCTGGCCGAAGCCCCTTTAGCGGGCTTCGAACTGGTCGCGCTCAGCGATCAAGACGATCGCTGGCTACCACACAAGTTGGAAAGGGCCGCGCAGCAGCTTGCCGCACAACGCGTCGATGCTTACTCCTCCAACGTGATTGCCTTCTGGCCAGACGGTCGTGAATGCCTTTTAGATAAAGCTCAGCCGCAAGTGCCGTATGACCACTATTTCGAAGCAGCAGGGCCTGGCTGCACCTACGTATTTACCGCCGAGCTGGCGCACCGAATTCAGGAAAACGTCCAAGACCAGGCTCAAGCCTTGGCGGAGGTGACGTTGCACGATTGGTACCTGTACGCCTGGGCTCGCTCCAATGGGTACAGATGGTGTATCGATGCAATGCCCGGCTTGCGCTATCGGCAGCATGGGGGTAACGCTGTCGGGGCTAACGTGGGAAGGGCGTCTTTACTCTCACGCTACCGGCGCATCAGGCAAGGCTGGTGGTTCGGGCAGATTCGGCTGATAGCGACGCTGGTAGGTTGCCCGGAGCGATTGTCCACGCAGCTCAGTAATGGGCGCTGCGGTTTGGTGTGGATGGCAGCGCATGCTTCTAAGTGCAGGCGCCGTAAGCGTGACCGCGTTTACTTCACTGGGCTTTGCCTGATCCAGGCGGTATGCGGGGAAACGCCATGAGCCAGAGAATAGTGTGTGTCACTGGAGCTACGGGCTTCGTAGGGTCTGCCGTAATGGCGACAATTACTGCCTCCGGCAAAGGTGAGCCTATTGCCGCAGTACGGGCACCCGAGCGCTGGAAGGGGCCGGGGACAGCGGTGCGTTATGAATCGCTGGATTCTGTACTGCCTGACCTTAGTGGCGTAAACGTGGTGATTCATTGTGCGGCCCGTGTACACGTGATGGATGACACCTCCCAATCCCCGCTTCATGCGTACCGTGCCGCCAACACGGCGGCCACTGCCCAATTGGCGGCCTATGCCGCGAGCTGTGGGGTAAAGCGGTTTATCTTTATCAGCACCATCAAGGTGAACGGAGAGACGACCCTTGGGCGGGGGCCTTTCACCGCCCTAGATGCGCCAGCACCGCAAGACCCTTATTCGCAATCCAAATACGAGGCGGAGCAAGCGCTTACCGAGCTTGGCGGTAGGTGCACCATGGAAATCGTGATCATCCGCCCACCCTTGGTGTATGGGCCAGGAGTAAAAGCGAACTTTAAATCACTGATGGCTGCGTTGCACCGTGGGCTGCCATTGCCCTGCGGTGCCTTGCATAACCGACGCAGCATGATCAGTGTGCAGAACCTGGCAAGCCTTGTGGTGCACTGCATCGATGCACCGGATGCTGCCGGGGTGTATCTGGCCCGTGACCAGGAACAGCCTTCAACCACTGAACTGATGGTCCTGTTGGCAGGCGCCTTGGGCCAGCCGCCGCGCCTGATTCCTGTGCCAGCCGCTTTGTTACGCAAGTTCGGCAGTGCCCTGGGCAAAGCTGGGGTTGTTAGCCGGCTGTGCGACCCCCTGGAAGTTGACCTGGCTCAGACGTCTACCCGGCTGGGCTGGCAACCACCTTTACGTCTTGAAGAAGGGCTGCGGCTGACCGCACAGGCCTATAAGGAACGATCGTGATCGTGATTATCGGCATGGTTGTGTTCCTGGCGGCTATCTTGATGACAGGCATCGTGCGCAAATACGCGCTGCATCGCCAACTACTGGATGTGCCTACCGCACGCAGTTCGCATACGGTACCAACGCCTCGAGGCGGCGGAGTGGGCATCGTCATTGCATTTTTACTGAGCCTACCGGCTGGGGTATTTTTTGGATTGCTGGCCTGGCCTGATGCAATTGTATTAGCCGTGCCTGGGCTCGTTGTCGCGGGTATCGGGTTTGCAGACGACCATGGCCATATTGCTGCAAGGTGGCGTTTGCTAGGCCACTTTGCAGCGGCTTTGATCGGCATAGCATTGCTGCCAGTGGTTCCCTCTGTGCCGCTGACACAGGACATTACCTTGAGCGGAACATGGCTTGTGATTCCGCTGGTAGTGGGCCTGGTATGGCTACTTAACCTCTATAATTTCATGGACGGGATCGACGGTATTGCTGGTGTGCAGGCGGTTACTGTCTCCCTGGGGTTGGCATTACTAAGCTATTGGTATGGGAATCTGGAAGATGTGGTGTTGGCATTGCTGCTGGCAGCTGCATCGGCCGGGTTCTTGTGCTGGAATCTGCCGCCCGCGAAGATCTTTATGGGCGATGCAGGGAGCGGGTTTTTAGGGGTGGTGATAGGGCTGCTGTGGCTAAAAATGGCAGCGGCCACCCCAGCGCTGTTTTGGCCGGGGTTGATCTTGATGGGAGTGTTTATAGTAGATGCTACGTGGACATTGATCGTCCGATTGAAACGTGGAGAAAAGGTATATGAGGCACATCGTAGCCATGCCTATCAGCATGCAGCCCAGCGGTACCGGAGCCATGGGAGAGTGACTGCGACGGTTGCAATTCTCAATATAGGATGGTTGTTGCCAATAAGTATCTTAAATTACGCTACTTATATAAGTAATATAAGCAGCCTATTAGTGAGTTATGTGCCTCTTGTCGCTCTAGCGGTTTGCTTTAGGGGAGGTCAGCGAGCCTTTTGAGTTCCAAATACCAATCTTGATAGCAAAAAAGTAATAGGTAAGGAGATCACGATCGCTATAAGAGGAGCGAGTTCAGCCTGCCAACCTAACTGCGTAACCCAGATGTTCAATACGACCATGCTAATTAAGTATTGAGTCAAGTAGATAAACGGGAAGGCTACCAAGGATCGCCAGCCTCGATCGCTTTTAAAAACGTAAGCCTTATTAAGAATAAAGGCCAGTACTATACCTAGCGCATAAGCGATGCTATAGCTCCAAGTATAGTCCATCCATTGCAAAGCCAAGAGATACACAAGATAAGTAATGGCGGTATTGAAACCGCCCGATACCAGGAACCTAGCAAAGCTAAAATGGCTGATTCTTTGAAACGCACGCTTAACCATTTATTGAGCTTTCAGCTTTATAAAGTCATCATAGTTTCGTATGTAATCACCTGCATCGTAATAATGCGAGGCGAAAACCAAAAGCACTGCGTCATTGGAGTAGCGGTACTGGATGCCCCAAGTCATGGGAGGCAAATGTAGGCCAATATTGGGCTTGTCCAGCACGAACTCCTCCCGATTGCCGCCATCATCTGCAACTACATGCACCGTGCCCTTGATAGCCAGTAGAAACTGATGGCACTCACGATGCGCGTGCTCGCCTCGTGTTTCAGCAGTAGGGACATCATAAACGAGAAAATAACGTTGTACTTTAAAAGGAATCTGCCGCTCGAATTCACCAACCGAGAGGTTGCCGCGCATATCGGTAACCTGCGGAAGGGTATGGAGACGAACTCCATTTACCTTACTCACCCCGGAGGAGCTATCTTCCGAACCAGAGACCATCGGTTGGCTCAAAGTTTCAGCCTTGGCATTTACATAACCAATGATTTTGGCAGGGTTGCCTACCACGATGGCATTAGGCGGTACGGAACGTGTAACGACTGCTCCTGCCCCAATCATTGCGTTACGTTCAACGGTTATCCCGGGCAGGATGGTGCAGTTAGCGCCAAGAGATGCACCTTGGCGAATGACAGTACGAGAAAAGGCCTCTGGGTAAACTTTACTTCGCGGGAAGCGATCATTTGTGAATGTAGCGTTGGGGCCGATGAACACATCATCTTCGATTTCGATACCGTCCCAGATTTGAACGCCACATTTAACAGTTACCCGATTACCAAGCACTACGTCGTTCTCGATGAACACTTGATCACAGATATTACAGTCTTCACCAATCTGCGCTTTTGGCAGAATGTGTGCAAACGCCCATACGCGCGTACCCTTGCCAATGGACTCGCTCTCACATAGAGCGTGGCTATGTACAAAATAATCTTTCTTTGGGATTGTCACGATTTTCCCTCGTAAGCATGCATACGCATTGGAATCGCCAGTGGCCTTTGCTTGGTGTTCTCATAAGTACGCCATGCGTAGGAACCAACAATACCCAAGCCCATCAGATTGGCGCAGCCTAGGAAGGTGATTGCCAACATGATCATGGCATAGCCAGGTACATCAATAGCGCCGTGCAGCTTGGCGATAACTACAATGATACCCAACAACGCGGCAAGCGTGGCCCCTACTGCGCCTACTCGTGTAAGAAGACGAATAGGAAGGTCTGTGAATGAGAAAATGCTATCCATCAGGTACGTCAGCTTTTTCTTAAACGTCCACGCGGATTTTCCATGCTCTCTTTCACGCCTTGAATAGGTGATGCATTTTCGCCTGTAACCAAGCCAAAAAATCTGTGCAATTAGGGAGCTGTGACGCTCATCCAAGGTGAGTAGTGTGTCCCTGAATGCCTGGTTGCAACCAAACATATCTACACCACCAGGGGGGATCTCAGGCACCACATAGCGCCTGTAAAAGCCCCAAAAGGCACCCGAGGCCATTCGAGAAAATAAAGGATCCTCACGGCTCTCACGCGCACCCACGACAACGTCCACAGGCTCGCTGAGCAGAATCCGATTCATTTCGATAACCAGTTCTGGAGGCTCTTGCAGATCGGCGGCCATGACAGCAAATCGTGTCCCTGTTCCCTGTTGCAGGCCAGTCCTAATGGCCATGAAAGAGCCAAAATTACGGGATAGCAGAATAAGTTTCGATCGCCACGGCTGGTTAGGAAGCGTGGCCGCTAGCAATTCATAGCACCGATCAGGGCTACCGTCCACGACGAATACAACTTCAAGATCACCGTTTAGCTGGTTATTCATGCCAGAAACGGCGTCGAGTAGCGCCGGGATAGAACTTTCGTTCTTGTAGACTGGAATGACGAGTGTCAGCACGTGTTTATCCTTTTTGGAAGAAGGCAAGGACAGCGGCTATGACTCGATCTACCTCGTCCTCGGCAAGCCCAGGGAAACAGGGTAGGGATAATACTTCTTGGCAGGCTTGTTCAGTGTGTTGGAGGTCAAACTGCCGTGCGCTTGGATAAGCTGGCTGCTTATGGTCTGGCAAGGGATAGTGAATATCGCTGGCAACATCCTGCGTTTTCAGGAACTCAGCCAATTCGCTACGGCGTGGCGTACGAATCACGTAAAGGTGAGCCACGTAATCCTCACCTAACGAAGCAGGAAGCTTAATTGGCAAATCACCAAAGGCTTCACTATAGCGAAGGGCAATGCTCCGGCGCTCTTCGTTCCAAGCGTTCAGATGCGGCAGCTTGACCGAGAGTATTGCTGCCTGCATTTCATCCAGCCTGCTATTCCTGCCACCTGGCACCGCGACGGTGTATTTTGACGACCAGCCATACTGCCGTAGCTGGCGGATACGCCCTGCAATGGCGGGATCAGAGGTAACAACCGCACCACCGTCGCCCAATGCACCGAGGTTCTTGGTCGGATAGAAACTGAAACAGGAAACAGCCCCCGTCGCCCCAGCAGCTTTACCGTCACGCCGTGCGCCATGTGATTGAGCACAATCTTCTATAACCGGGATTCCTGCAGCCTGAGCAATGGCCATGATGGCAGGCATATCGGCCATTAGGCCATAGAGATGAGTAACAATGATTGCTTTTGGTTTTTCTTTTATAAGCGACTCAAGCGAGGCTGGGCACAGCGTTAATGCCTCTGGATCAATGTCTCCATACAACGGCACGGCGCCAACTGCATGAATCGCCGTACTACTGTAAAAACCGGCGTTGGCGACAGCGATAACATGATCGCCTCTCTCGACCCCTACGCCTTTTAACGCGAGCTCCAATGCATCTGAGCCATTGGCTACGGAAATACATTCCGCAGCACCAACATAGATAGCGAATGATGATTCAAATTCCTTCACCTTAGCGCCGAGGACGTACCAATGGCTATCGATCACGGCCGTGACGGCTGCCGTTAGGTTCAAGTTCGCGTTGGCTTTGATAGCTGAAAACAACGGGACTAAAGAGGTACTCATAGGTTATCCATATCCATTGACTTTGCGGCGCAGGTCGAGGGTACTCTCGAAACGCTCAGGTCTAGGGTGATGACGAAAAATGTAGTATTGCAGGCCTGATCTTGATCTGTCGAGGGCAGCTCGATAGTGAAGCCAGAGTGCTCTGCCTCAGGGGCGTTCAATGCGGTTGAGACATCAGCACGTAACCCGCCGATAACACCAGAATAAACGTGCCCCTCAGGGGACAGCGCTAAGATCGCCAAGGCGTTCTTACCAGGAACGTATGCCCACCCACGAACAAGTAATCGATTCGCGTTTGGCGTCAGTTCATCGATATTACCCAAGGCGGCCGTGTCTGATGCTAGCCTTAGTTGGAAGCCCTGGGCATCCTTGGTAATCCTAGCCGGTTGTTGTAAGGCTTGGGTAAGGGGCGATGTATAATCGCCGCTCAGCCTATGGTGCAATGCATTATCTAGAACAAGCGTAAGAGGAATCGATTTCGGCAAATTGCTCGCGCCTAGTGTTCGCGCCCATGCAGAGGCATTTGCAAATAGCATAAACACAGGGGCCAGTAAAATTATGCAGATTGACAATCGACTTTGCCGTCCAGTGTTGTGAACTGGTGACATATATGGCAAGCCGCTATAGGCGTAGGCTGCAAGCAACGCCAAAAACGGTATTGTAACAAAGAGATAACGTCCTTGGGGTTGGGGCATGCTCATCTGGGAACCGAGGATGCTGAAAAGTATCATGGCGGGAAATAAGCCGAGCGCCATTATGGTCGGAAGGGCATGCCGCAGAAAAAACGACTTTCGATCCAAAGCCCGTGCAGCGCTAAGATTTACTAAGGCTGCGCAGATTATGACGCAACAATACAGCAGCCCAGCGAACCAGTAGTAGCCGTCAGGAATGAAAACATTCATCCATCCTGTTACAGAAAAATAGCTTTTTAGGCTGAGGTTCAACCAAGGCATTAGGGTGTCTAATTGGACAAGAGTATCGGCACAGGCGATATAACATGTGCCAGCAAGAGAACCAACATCGTTTTTATGCAGCTGCACAAATGCGGCCTGCCCAGACACTCCACTGATTTCGCCCCATTTCATCCAGGTTATAAGCAGCAAGGGAAGTGCCACTAGCGCTGCAGTTCCGAATACTACGATAAGCTTTCTGGGTGAAAATTTCTGGCCATAGAAGGCGTCTGCAATAAGCCTTACCAAAACAAAGACGATAGCGGGCAGGAAGTACAGCTTTGCCAATAGTAAAAGGCCTAAAGCTGCGCCTAGCTGCATACTTATTTTAAGCGTGGGCGTTGCTAGAAAACGCAAGCATACGGCTAGGCTAAGCGCAACCATCGTTAAGCCATAGGCATCACTGTTAAAGTAGGAAAAAATGAAGGTTACTTGGGGGATTAAGCATATTCCAATGGTTACCGCCAGTGCAATACGCCTGCTTTCTAAGACTGAAGAGCAGATTTTATAAATTGCTAGCAGGAAAACAGGCGCGAGTAACCAGTTAAATGCCCGCCCACCGAGAAACGTAAGTTCAGCTGGCAGAAATACTGAGCCCAGATGAGCGGTTAACAATGCACCTAACACATGCGGGAAAGGTAGGCCGTGGTACCAGAAGTCACCTGGCTGCCAAGTATGGCCCGTGAGCCGACCATTAAATGGCGAGCTTAACGATGTATCGTTTGGCAGATGTCCAGTCGAGTATAAGTAGTCCAGCAGAAAGAAATGTGTGGACTCATCGGGCGCACCATGGAAGGCAATGATGGCTGACCAGCAGAGCACCAGAACGAAATAACCTGCTGCTGCAAGCAAAACCCAACGATTAGCTAGAGCCATCGAACGCACGCTCATATTTTTACTCGTGGCGGCCAGGCCAAGCTGAAGTCTTCGTGATCTAGGGTAAGATTTGGATTGTAGCAATAATCTTCCTGAATCTTAGGCCAGCGAGCTTTCATATGCTGAACTTCTTGGGAGAACCGTGCTTTCTTTTCTGGAGTGTCTTCATGGCCGCGAGTGGCGGATTCATGATGATAAAGTTCTGCATAAGGGGTCCAAACATTGACGTAACCGGCTTCACCCACGCGCAAACAGAAATCCACATCATTGAACGCAACCTTGAGGTTTTGCTCGTCCAGTCCGTCGACAGCCAGGAATATGCTTTTTTTAATGACTAAGCACGCAGCGGTAACCGCTGAGAATTCTTGTACGAGCTCGGCCCGGCAGAAATAGCCATGATCCCCTTTTGGAAGATATTTGTGTGAATGACCCGCCACACCGCCCACGCCCACTACAACGCCTCCATGTTGGAGGCGGTCATCCGGGTACCATAACCGTGCCCCCACGGCACCCACCTCCGGAAGAGCGGCCAGCCCAACCATTTCTTCAAGCCAGTTGGGTGATATAACCTCTATATCGTTATTTACAAGGCAAACGAATTCGCCATCGGATTCACGGACCGCTCTGTTATTAAGCGCAGAGTAATTGAAGGGGCTGTCGTCACGAATGACGCGCGCACGTTCCGATTGTTGCAAGGATTCAAAGTAAGCCAATGCGGATGGATCATCAGAGCCGTTATCAATCAGGATGATTTCGTAATTGCGGTAGGTGCTGCGCTGCACAATGCTGTCAATGCATTGCCGTACCAACCCTTCCGCGTTACGGGTAGGTATGACCAAGCTTACCAGTGGCTGTGGGCTGGGTAACTCGTAGTGCACCCTGTACATGCCGGTAGGTAACAGTTCAACCATAGCATTGCAGTGCTTACGCTCCAGGTGCTCTTCGAGTGCCTTGACCCCGGCCAATGCCGCGTAGGGTTTTTCTGCACCGGCTAGTGCGGTACTGCCCTGGTGTATGCGCCAGTGGTAGAGCACCCGAGGTATATGCACCACTTGCCTGGCCTTGAGCGCGTCAACGCAACGCAACGCCAGGTCATAATCCTGCGAGCCTTCAAATCCGGGCCGGAAGCCACCCAATGATCGCACCAGGTCGGTGTGGTATACGCCCAAGTGACAGACCATGTTCTGAGAGCGGCAGAGGTGCCCGTTCCATCCGCTTTTAAAATAGGGCGACGTTCGCTTGCCATGGCTGTCTACTTTGTCTTCATCCGAGTAAAACATGCGCGCATCCGGATTTTCCAGAATGTTGCGCGCTACCCAGTACAAGGCATGTTCCGGTATGAGGTCATCATTGTCCATCAGGGCAATGAATTCACCCGTGGCCAGTTCAAGGGCGCTGTTACTTGCACGGGAAATATGGCCGTTCTCGGCACGGAAGGTGACTTTGATACGTTTGTCACGTTTTGCAAACGCTTTCAAGGTTGAAGTGATTTCTGGATCGGTCGAAGCATCATCAGCAATGCACAGCTCCCACTCGCTGTACAGCTGGCCACAAATGCTCTCGACTGCTTCACGGAGCAGGTCAATAGGTGGGTTGTACACGGGCATGATTATGGAGATTTTTGGCCGACGCGTGAAAACGCGTATGGCTTCTTTTATGCCCCACCGCTTGTTATCGTCCATGGTGTCGTAGTATTCGACCCACAGTGAATAATCATGGCGATCTGTCACAGGCCTGGTTTCCTGGCCTATGAACTCGTGCCCAGAAGCGCCAGCCACCCAGCGGGCTCTGGCTACCAACCCGGCGATGCCCTGAGTACGCGCTACATTGACGGCTTTCTTCGCGGTCGCTTGCCACCCGCCTCCGCGCCGGATAATAGCAGGTAACGCGCGCGAAACCTTGCGCAGGCGACTTGTCCAGATCGATGCCTTTCTTAGAGGGGCAGTGGCCTTCCAACTGTTGGAGGTGCACATCGAGATAATGTGCAAATTGAGATTATGGATGTGAGTATCCTTTGCAATCTGCTGCTGGACTAGCGCCTCTTGAAGGCTCTGAATTTCCTTGTCATACGAATCTTTCCCTACGAGGCTATCCTCCGCAGGGAGCTGGATGGATGTTCGAGACGTTAGAAGCGTGGCTTCGAGATCAGCGATGCGTTGGTTCGCCGAGTTAAGTGCCTGTTCAAGAGCAAGTAGCGCACTGGCTCTCGCTTCGTCATCGTGCTGGGTCCGTTCCACAGCGTCCAGTTTTGGGTCCATTTCCGAAGTTCCGTTATTTAGCGTGGGGGTAGCAGTGTCTTGGGCGGGCGAGTATGGGAGGCCTTTGCGGCCCTCATTGATTAGGTTCAGCGTAACGAGCAGGGTTACGTTGTCAGCGACAGCCGCTTCAGAAGGCACGCTGAGGTAAAAATAGGGGTCTGAATCCAACGCCAAGAAGCTATTTGAGTCGCCTAGGTCGGGTACTTGTAGCATGGCTGTACGTTTGGCGAATTGCTCAATGTCACCCTTCCAGTTCCAGCATAGGCTTTCATCGATCTCGAAAGCCAGCTCCTGTATTTGAAATAAAGAGAACGCATCCACGGGGTCGAAGCGGACCTGAGTTACGCCCCCGGCCCCAATGCTTTTGAGATCATAACGTAAGTGATTTATACCCAAAGCCAGAGGCTTGGAAAGCGTTCGAATTTCGTCCAGTTCACCTTCGCTGTTAGGAATATACACCTTGGCAACAATCCCGGTTGATGCACTGAGCATCGTATTTTCAACAGGGCTGACCGGAGCGTTGGGGTTCCAGTTGACAAAGGTGTCAACAGGCTGCCCGGTAACTATATGTTGCATATCCGCTTCCCAACGGACATAACGGTCGATAAGTTCCCTGCTGACTACCCATCCAAGAGGCGCCATACAGGCGGCCATGAACTCGAAACGTGTAGGGTTGCGCTTAGCGATGGCAGGCGATGAACCCGCAAGTAGGAGAAGTATCGCGCGGGTAAGTAAGTGACCGAGTTCGATACCATTTTTTTTATTCCACTCCATATCAAAGAGGTGTGGCTCGCCGCTTGAATCAATCACGATGTTACTAGGCACTGCATCAATGAAATGACCCGGAAGCCGGGTAGTTGGGCCCTGTAGCGAAATATCTGTACCTTCACGAGTGATAAGCTTTGCCAGAAGGTTAACGTATCGGACGGTAAAGTCACCGAACATCGTTAGCGTCCAATCAGGCTGGCTCGCAATTTCAATGAATTCGGCACTCAGCAGTTCACCTCTTCGATAAGTGTCCTTCTGCAGGCTGTTGTAGGTAAAGCTAGCGTTATCCATTGTGTGTGGGCCGAGGCAAGTGTAACGAACCTCTATATTGTCGTTACTGTTTACAAAGCGTGCCTCTCGGCAATAAGACGCATGCCTTCCTGTGCTGTAATGAAGCGCTAGTAATTCGTTCCCGATGACCCTTGTGCCGGTATCTTTACCCGCACAAACCAGAAATGAGTTAGCTAACTCCAGGCCAAGACCGTTCTCTATAACTACAGGCCAGGCGCGCTGTAGGTCAAAGTTGGTTTCCTTTGGAAGTTGGGGGTCTTTTCGAGTGTTTTGCCATATTAAAGCACTGGCGTCGAATGCCTTGTTTTCGAGCCCGGCTTGAGTTAACAGTGTATTAGGAAGCTTATAATCCGGTGCTGGTACCAAGTACTCAATACACTCGAAAGCTGCCTGGTTCAGCAAGTCGGTAAGTGCCGCACGGCCATAGGTTTGAGGCTGGCCTTTCTCATATCGCCCCTCGATGCCGTACATCGTGACGCCTAGGTGGTCCTCGGGTGCGCCTGCGAAATACTTGAGCCCTAGCTGGTTTTCAATGGCGATTATCAAGCGACCACCCGGTTTCAGCAACTCGAATGCGCGTTGGAGCATGCGTACAGCAGGCTCTGGACGGTCACTGAACATGCTGGCGTATTCAAGCACGCCGATAAGGGTAATAGCATCGAAACGCTCTTGAGTGGAAAAGTCATCGAAGCGTTCGGCGAGCACCTGTACATTGGGAAGGTCGCGGGTACGGCTGGCGGCTATCCGAGCACGGCGCATGCTACCTTCAAGGCTTGTGACCTGCCCGCCGTTTTCGCCAAGAAAACGGCTGATCGCGCCACAGCCCGCGCCGATTTCTAGCACATTGCCACGTAACTCATTAGCGAAAGGCCGCAAAATGTTCGCGCGGGCACCACTAAGGTGGTACAAAGTGGCCCAATCTGTTGTATGGGGGGCCCACTCCGTGGATAGAACGGATAAATCCCGAGCTTCGGCTATAATGTGTGCAAGTCGGTTCTCGCTATGGTCGCCATCACTGTAAGCGATGCTGCCATACCCTACGCTGGACCATACGCCTGTTTGTTCATCCAGTGAGTATCGTGTGTTTCGTTCCAACATTTTATATCACCGGCTCTACGTCGATGCTCGCACCTAGATCTATCAGGCCAAGCATATGAAGGGTTGGCGCGACGGTCAGATGCAATACATCATATCGACGATCGTGAGGAATGATTTCTTCGCCATTGCGCGAGGCTAAGCCGATAGACAGGAAATAATCCCCACTGGCCAATCGGGCATTGAATTCGATCTTGAACCGTAGGCAGCTACCAGGCGAGCCAAGATCGGCCATTTCATTACAGCCTTGTAGGAAGGTATTGGTGCCATAGACACTGACGCCTTCCTTGGTTTTGAGGGTTACGCCAAGAATGGGATGAATGACGGGCTGGTAAAAACGTACAGCGAGCCAAAGAGTAACGCGTTCACCGGAGTTCAACAGGGCGGGGAATGCTTCGTGCTCTCCTTGAACGTGATAGTCAACGAAGCCTGCAGCACCGTCGCCCCAGCGATATTCATTGGGGTTGTAGCCGGGCCTGCAATTAAAGTTGTCTCGATCAAGGATCAACTCCGGCTGCCCCTCAGAAGCTGCCCTTACCACCCCAATGGCCTCAACAGGGCTCTGGGTGGGCGCTGCTGGGCTTTTCTCTCGCCCAAAGAGCAAGTCCAGGTAACGATTGATTACGGGGCGGGGCTCTCCGACCATCTCTACGCGGCTTTGGTCAAGCAATACTGCTCTGTTGCAGTGGGTAACCACCTGCTCGCTAGCATGGGTCACCAGTAAAATGCTCGTACCGTTTTCCTTAAGCTGGCGCAGCCGCTCGAAGCATTTTGCCTGGAACCGCGCGTCACCCACAGACAGGGCTTCATCCACGACCAGAATGTCTGGATCTACCTGTGCTTGCACAGCAAAAGCGAGACGCACGGCCATACCGCTTGAGTAATGCTTCACCGGTTGTTCAATGAACTCACCAATGTCTGCAAATGAGGCAATGGCATCGAAGCGAGCCTCTACTTCCTCCTTGCTGAGCCCCAGCAAAGCCCCGTTGAGAAACACATTCTCACGGCCTGTGAACTCGGGATTGAAGCCAGAGCCTAGCTCTAGAAGGGCTGCAATCCTACCGTAAGTGTGCACCGCTCCGCTGGTAGGGTTCAGGGTGCCGCAGATAATCTGCAGCAGCGTCGACTTACCAGAGCCGTTACGCCCTACGATGCCTACCGTCTCGCCGCGTTTTACCTCGAAGCTGACATTGCGTAATGCCCAAAACTCTTTCCCGTATGACTTAGGCGGCTCACCCACCCAGCGCTGCAAGCGGGGAACTAGTGCCTGTCTGAGGCGGTCAGCGGGCTTATCATAAGTATGGAAGCATTTAGATACATCCTCTACTCGAATCGCGTAGGCGTCAGAGGACATCAGCGAATCCCCTGCGCGTTTTTTGGAATAGCCAGAAACCAACGACAGCCATCAGTACACTTCCCGCCATAGCAAGCCCGAATGCGTCCCAATCTGGCTGCTGCCCGAATATAAGCACATTACGGCTGTCTTCAATGATGTAGGTAAGGGGGTTAAGCCGCAGCCAGGGCCGATAAGCCTCGGGCAATGCAGATACCGGATAAAGTACCGGAGATAAGAAAAGCAGCACCGTCGTCAATACACTGATGATTTGACCGACGTCTCTGATAAAGACGCCTAATGCTGCCAGCAGCCAGCTTAGCCCCAACGTACCGAGACAAAGCGGCAGTAATATAAGCGGGAAATATAGGGCGGTCACAGGCGTAGAGCCGGCGAGAAGCTGTTGAGCAGCCAACAGCACAACCACACTGATACAACTATGGAACAGCGCCGCTCCCAGGCTTATCAAGGGCAGGATTTCCAGTGGGAATAATACTTTCTTAACGTAGTTGGCATTGCTGAGAATCAACGAAGGCGCACGGTTTGCACATTCCGCGAACAAGCCATGAACGATCATCCCGACAAAAAGTAGTATTGCGAAATCGCCTTTGCCCTCTTGGCCTGCCCAACGCGACTTGAACACTTCTGAGAATACGAAGGTGTAAACCAAGAGCATTAGCACCGGATTGAAGAACGACCATGCCAAACCCATGACCGAGCCTCGATAGCGGCCTATCACCTCACGACGCGTCATTTGAGAGATTAACTGGCGGTGATGCCAAAGGCCCTTGACCATATGCCCTGGGTTGCTGCTGTAACGCGAAATCAAAATGCTAGATTCCCTTGGATGATGGCTTTGAGCCATGTTCGCCCTGCCGTGGTGTCAGATCTTCCCTAAAAAGGCTGCTACTAACAAGCTGCATTGCCCTAATGGAGTCTGTCGATACACGCCTGATTGGTATAGAGCCCATAAACCTTTAAACCCGCTTGCCCTATGGCAGCGTTTAAACCAGTGAAGCGCGATGGTGTTTTGCTGCCCTAAAGGGGGCTGAAGGCAGTCTAGGATGGACAAATTGGCTTGGGTCCACCGGCTATAACTCCCTTTGAGCAGCATGCCTATGCGCTTCGAGCGTGCCCAAATCCCAGTATTGCCGCCGATGACATTGGCTTCATGCTGCCGATAGTCCAGGGTGGGTTCCGGATCATAAACGACTCGGCCGCCGTATGCTGTAACTAGCAGGTACGCTAACCAATCGTGCGCCACGACCTGGGCATCCGTTGGTAGCTTCATCAAGAGTGTTCTGGCTGCGCTATTGAGTAACATTGTGTTTGCGCCAGCCAGGCTTTGCACTAGCGCATTTCTGAAGGAGGGCGCCTGCGTAAAGAGTGGAGAGAGGCCTAGATACGTACCCGCGTGATCGACCAGCCGACACCTTCCGCAGTACACCGCCGGTTCGCCGTAAGCCTTGAAGCCTTCGAGCCTCTCGACAGCTCTACATAGTTTGTTTGCGTGCCAAATATCGTCTTGGTCTGCAAACGCGAAGTACTCTCCCTGGATCTCTGGCTGGGCCACCAACGACATGAAATTTGCGGCGAACCCTTGACCGGGGCCGCTGAAAACCTTAAGCCGATCACCAAGTATGGCGGCCTGTTCTTCGAGGACGCTCAAGGTAGCATCTGTGGAGCCGTCGTCAGAGACGATTAATATCCAGTTTTCGTAGGTCTGAGCAACAATGGATTGGATCTGCTGGCTTAAAAAGGTCGCGCCATTATAGGTGCACATAAGGATGGCTACACGCGGTTGCTCGGCAAACACATTCGAATTTTGATTGTCAAGCGTCATCCGGCGTTGATTCCCACTGATCTGTGCAAATTTTTACAATTCTGCTGCTAGATTGCCCAATGGGACAAGCGTCGAAGTTTACAGGCTGTTGGCTCGATCCACGATAGATGGCCTTATGATATTCCCTGGATGGCAGAATGCTCGTGGAGAAAAAAACTTACGGTCAAGGCTTTTGCTGTAAATTGTTCTGTTTCAGGCCATTACTGCTGGTACTTAAATGCACAGGTGTTTAGGCGTGTGATGATAAATGCGCTCCGGTCAAGGCTCATTAGTCTTCCCCGCAGGCAAAAGCGTCTGCTGCAGGTTGTTGCGGACGTGTTGCTGGTGTGGTTGTCCCTCTACCTTGCATTCGTAGTGCGCCTCGGAATAGAGGAGGCTGGTAACCCTCTGGTTCGCCATGCCTGGCTTTTCATCGCCGCTCCGATTATTTCAATCCCGGTCTTTATTCGCATCGGCATGTATCGCGCCGTAATGCGTTATTTTGGCAATGACGCCTTATCTGCCATCGCCAAAGCCGTCACGTTGTCTTCGCTAGTCCTGGCTCTGCTCGTCTACTGGTACAGTGACCATAAGGTGCTTGTTCCACGCTCCATTATTTTCAATTACTGGTGGCTCAGCCTTGTCCTCATTGGCGGCTTACGCCTTGCCATGCGGCAGTTTTTCCATGGGGACTGGTTTACAGGTTTGCAAGGCATGCCCTTAATGCGCCGTGAGGAGGGTTTAACCCGTGTCGCAGTCTATGGCGCAGGTGTCGCAGGCAACCAACTGGTCGCCGCTCTGCGTTTAGGCCAGCGCATGCGCCCCGTTGCGTTTGTAGACGATGACTCAAGTATTGCCAATAGGGTGATTTCCGGCCTGGCGGTTTACAAACCCAAGCACTTGGAACAGATGCTTCGCGAAACCGGGGCCACGGAAATCCTGTTGGCACTTCCTTCAGTCAGCCGCTCCCGTCGCCGAGAAATCTTGGAGCTGTTGGAAGGATTCCCTCTGCATGTGCGCAGCGTGCCTAACTTTTCTGACCTCACCTCGGGTAAGGGCAGTGTTCAGGACCTGCAAGAGGTCGACATCGCAGATTTACTCGGACGAGACGCGGTGCCCGCGCAGCCCGATCTGTTGTGCCACTGTATTTTGGACCAGAACGTCTTGGTGACGGGCGCTGGCGGCTCAATCGGTTCGGAGCTGTGTCGGCAAATCCTGGTACTCAAACCTAAAGTACTGGTGCTGTTCGAGCATTGTGAATACAACCTCTATGCTATTCATCAAGAGCTGACCGCCTTGATGGAGCGAATCGGCATCCAAACCCAGGTGCTTCCAATCCTTGGTTCGGTACGTAATCCAGACAAGCTGTTCGATGTGTTGAATACCTGGAAAATCAATACGGTTTATCATGCGGCTGCTTACAAACACGTGCCCATTGTGGAGCACAACATTGCTGAAGGCGTCATGAACAACGTCATAGGCACGCTCCATACCGCACAGGCAGCAATCCGCAGTCATGTGGCGAACTTCGTGCTAGTGTCCACCGATAAAGCGGTACGGCCTACCAATGTCATGGGCAGTACGAAGCGTTTGTCCGAAATGCTGCTTCAGGCGTTAAGCCGTGAAGTGGCGCCTGTGCTCTTTCAAGATTCGGCGCGGGTAGCCCACGTAAACCGTACCCGATTCACCATGGTGCGCTTCGGGAACGTGCTGGGCTCTTCTGGTTCGGTGATTCCGCTGTTCCATAAGCAGATACGCCTAGGCGGGCCGTTGACGGTTACGCACCCCAGTGTCACCCGTTACTTCATGACCATTCCTGAAGCGGCTCAGTTAGTAATTCAGGCTGGTTCCATGGGGCAGGGCGGCGATGTATTCGTGCTGGATATGGGTGAGCCGGTTCGGATCACCGATCTGGCGGAAAAAATGGTGCGCCTCTCTGGCCTTTCGGTGCGCTCGGAGCACAATCCCCAAGGCGATATCGCTATTGAGTTCACCGGTTTGCGACCTGGAGAAAAACTGTACGAGGAGCTTTTGATTGGGGACAACATCGCGACCACGGGTCACCCGATGATCATGAGCGCCCAGGAAGACTTGCTCCCTTGGGAAGAACTCAAATGTGGGCTGCAAGCGTTATTGGATGCAATAGCCGCAGACGACTACGTGCGGGTGCGGTACGTGTTACGTGAACTGGTGAGCGGCTATACACCTAGCTCTGACATCGTCGACTGGAAGCACCTTCAGCAGCGCCGTGATCTGTAAACCTAAAAAAGCCTTAGGGGGGCACGGCTGCCTGGTTCCAGGCTTAATGCACCCGCTCCCCCTCGCTCATCGCCGCGTACTCAAACCGCTCCAACGCCTTGACCCAATACCGCTTGTACTCCGCCTCGCCAGGCGGTACGGGTTTTTCGTGAAGCCACCCGGAAGGCCGCCGCAACTCGGCGCGGTAGGCTTCCCATTCCAGCTTGAGCGCGGCCTCTCTTGCTGTGGCCTCGTTGTCGAACCAGCCCAGCACGTAGGCTTCGCCGTATTCACGGCCGTGCTCGATCAGCAGGTAGATATTGTTGTTCATGGCGGTCTCCGTCTTTCACCAGCGTCGGGTTGGCCTGGGAGTGTTCGTCCCTTACGTCTTACTGTAGACAGCCCATGCTTAAGAGGTGCGCCGACTGTCACCCTTTATGCACTGGCGATGTGTTGCAAAGGTTGAGTCGATGCGCACGCGGTCATAGGATGACAACCTGATTGTTAGCCTGCCGAGGGAATGCCATGAGCTATGCCTACATTTCCAGCCCCAATGACGGGCTGGTGTCGCACTATCACCTTAACGACGCCACGGGCGAACTCACGTTGGTGGAGCAGGTAGCGGCGGGCCCCAAGGTGAACGCCATGGCACTGTCGCCTGACGGCAGCACGCTGTACGCCGCCCTGCGTGGGCAGCCTCCCCAAGTGGCCAGCTTCAGCATCGATGCCAACAGTGGAAAGCTTGGAAAACGCGCAGAAGCGCCGTTGGGTGCAGGCATGTCGTACCTGTCCGTCGACCGGGAGGGTGAGTTCCTGTTCGGCGCCTCTTATGGCGAGGATGTGGTCACACTGCAGCCCATCAATGACGAGCTGCAAGTGCAGGAGACCATTCGCACCTATCCCAGTGGGCTGCATGCGCACTCCATTCGGCCAGAGCCCAGTAATCGATTTGTGTACGCCTGTGTGCTGGGGGCGGACCGTATCCTGCAGTTCGCTCTGGATGCGCAGACGCAGGCGTTACAGCCTATCGAAGAAGGCTTTATCGCCGTGCCGGACAATACCGGGCCCCGTCACTTGGCGTTCTCCAGTGATGGTCAGCACGTGTTCGTACTCAGCGAAATGAGCGGTACGGTGATGTCGTTCGCCATCCACCCTGAGACAGGCGCCCTGAGCCATGTTCAAACGGAAGAGGGCATACCGGCATCCCTTGGGCTACGCGAAGGGCAGGTACGAGACAGCCGTAACGACAATTTGAGCGGTGACCCTACCCCTCGGGTGTGGTGCGCCGATATTCGCCTGGCACCGGCCGGAGACATGCTGTTTATCACGGAGCGCACCACCAGCTCGGTCAGCGCGCTTCGCGTATCCTCGGGTGGGCAACTGAGCTACCAGGGCAACTACCCGCTGGAAGAAAAGCAGCCTCGCAATATCGCCCTGGCGCCCAATGGCCGCTGGTTGATCGCATGCGGCGAAGCAAGCAAGGTGGTCGGCGTCTATGACATTCAGAAAGCTGGCGCCTTGAGTCGGGTCAGTGAGGCGGCCTCGGGCGATGGTGCGCTTTGGATTGAAATCCTCCCTGAAGCCTGACAACTCCGCTAACACCTGCGCGCTGGTATTACCGCCTCGCTCCGTTAAGGTAGGTGCACGGCTCACGACGTGCCGTGCAACCTGTCAAGGAGCATTCCATGCGCAAGACCCTTCTTTCATCTGCACTTATCTCTTTGCTGGCGCTGATGCCTCTCGGCGCACAGGCGGCCATGAAGGACGCCATGCCACAGCCCGACAAAGAAATGATGCAGGGCGCTGCCGCTGCTGATAGCGGCATGGCAATGATGCAAGCGCCGGTCAACCTCAATACCGCCGACGCAGCCACCCTGCAAAAAGAGCTGGCGGGCATCGGGGCTGCCAAGGCAAAAGCGATTGTCGAGTTCCGCGAGCAGAACGGTACCTTTGCTTCGGTGGACGAGCTATTGGAAGTGGAGGGTATTGGCAAAGCGCTGTTGGACCGCAACCGTAGCCGCTTGGCTGTGAACTAGCTCCAATACCGCCCGTATGGCAGAAGCGCCATAGCGGGCGGTTCTAATTGTACGTTTTTTGTACAGTGCTTTTTGGGCCATAGGCGCCGGGGCTTAGCGGTACATTCCCCCAGGTTATGCACAGGCCCATCAAGGTTTTCACGGGATAACCTCATTTCTATGCAAATGGGCTGCCGCTACTTGTCTCGGGCGTCTTTGGCGTCCATTTCTGCGTTCCGTTCGTGCACTCGCTTGAGTTGGTCGTCGGTCAACGGCAGCTTTTGGGCGCTCTGCTTGAGCATCATCAAGCCCCCTACAATGGAGCCAAGGGCTACTAACAGGATCAACCACGCGTACCAGGGCATATTCATCTCCTTTTCGGGTTCGAGTAACGCCGCTTCGTAATGGTTCAAGTACGGCGCTTCAACAGCATGCGTAACATCCAAAAGCCGTTTTAAAGCAGGGCAAATCCGCTACAATGCGCGCCGTTTCACACCAGCCGTTGAGAGTCTTTATGCCTGTTTGCCAGTCACCTGTCATTGTTGCCCTAGATTTTTCCTCCCGTGAGGCCGCCTTGGCGCTTGCCGATCGCCTGGACCCTCGCTTATGCCGGGTGAAGGTCGGCAAGGAACTGTTCACCAGCAGTGCGGCGGGTATCGTTCAAGCGCTCAACGACCGTGGCTTCGAAGTTTTTCTGGACCTTAAATTCCATGACATTCCCAATACCACGGCGATGGCGGTCAAGGCTGCGGCAGACATGGGCGTGTGGATGGTCAACGTGCATTGTTCCGGTGGCCTGCGCATGATGAGCGCGTGCCGTGAGGTGCTGGAGCAGAAGGGCGGGCATACGCCCTTGCTGATCGGCGTTACCGTGCTCACCAGCATGGAGCGTGAAGACTTGGCCGATATCGGCCTGGACGTCGACCCTCAAGAGCACGTCCTGCGGCTGGCAGGCTTGGCACAGCGGGCAGGCATGGACGGTTTGGTGTGCTCGGCGCTGGAGGCCCCCGCGCTCAAGGCTGCGTACCCTGGCCTGCAGTTGGTGACGCCTGGGATTCGCCCCGCTGGCAGCGTGCAGGATGACCAGCGTCGGATACTTACCCCGCGCCAGGCAATGGAGGCAGGCTCCGATTACCTGGTCATCGGCCGGCCTATCAGCCAGGCCGTAGACCCGGCCGAGGTATTGGCGCAGGTGGTAGCAACCCTCAAGGGGTAAGCGACCACGCTCTCCAGATCGCCCCCTTCAAAAGCGCCGTGCGTTAAGGATCAGTAGCGTAAGCACGCCTGCCACGATTCCCCAGAAGGCCGAGCCAATGGACAGCAAGGTCATGCCAGAGGCGGTGACCATGAAGGTAACCAAGGCCGCTTCACGCTCTTGTGGCTGCGCCATGGCCTGGGTAAGCCCGTTGATGATAGAGCCGAACAAGGCGAGCGCCGCGATAGACAGCACCAACTCATGCGGGAACGCAGCAAATAGCGCGGCCAGGGTTGCGCCAAACGTACCGGCGATTGCAAAGAACAGCCCGCACCACACCGCCGCCGTGTAACGTTTGCTAGGGTCTTCGTGTGCTTGTGGGCCGGTGCAGATAGCCGCACTGATAGCCGCCAGGTTAACCCCGTGAGCACCGAATGGGGCAATCAACATCGAAGCGATGCCCGTGACGGTAATCAGGGGTGAAGCAGGCACCTGGTAGCCATCGGCTCGCAGCACAGCGATGCCGGGCATGTTTTGGGACGTCATGCACACCACCAGTAATGGAATGGCAATGCTCACGGTGGCTGCGAACGAAAACGCAGGCATGGTCCACACTGGCACGGCCACTTGCAGGTGTACGCCACTGAAATTCAACAAGCCTAACGCTGCGGCCACCGCCACACCTACCAGCAGCGTTACCAACACGGCATAGCGGGGCACCAGGCGTTTAGCGAACAGGTAGGTGAAGAACATGCTCAGCACTAGCGCTGTCTGGTGCTGAGCGGCAATAAAGATCTCGCTGCCGATGCGAAATAAAATGCCAGCCAATAAGGCGGAGGCCAGAGAGGCGGGCAGGCGCCGCACCAGCCGCTCGAATGAGCCCGTGATACCGCACAGGGCAACCAATGCCGCGCAAGTCAGGTAGGCACCAATGGCTTCAGGGTAGGTCACGCCACCCAGGCTGGTAATCAGCAGCGCTGCGCCGGGCGTTGACCACGCCACGGTGATAGGCGTGCGGTAGCGTAACGACAGGCCGATGCTGCACACCGCCATGCTCATCGATAAGGCCCAGATCCAGGAGGCGACCTGCCCGGTATCAAGGCCTGCGGCTTGACCCGCCTGGTAGATAAGGATCAGTGAGCTGGTATAGGCCGTTACCATTCCGACGAAACCGGCCGCCACGGCTGAGGGCGAGGTATCGGTCAGTAAACGGGGCCGCGAAGTAAGGGTGGTAAGCATGTGGGCGATCCTTGCGTGGAGTATACGCAGGGTAACGCCGGGGCAGGTTAGCGGGGCGGTACAGCCAGTGGCGCAATGGGCGATACAGTGTTGCGAAGGCAGAAGAGGTAGCCAACCCCTCGTAGGAGCTAGCGCAGCCGCTAGGCGTAGCTGGCGAAGCGGCCCAGGCGCAAACCGCCTTCAGCCCTTGATCAGGCTCAAGAACTCGCTGCGGGTAGCGGCGTTGCTGCGGAACGTGCCCAGCATCACTGAGGTGACCATGGAGGAGTTCTGCTTCTCTACGCCACGCATCATCATGCACATGTGCTTGGCCTCTACTACCACGGCTACGCCGTGAGCGCCGGTTACCTGAAGGATGGCATCGGCAATCTGCCGGCTCAGGTTTTCCTGGATCTGCAGGCGGCGGGCGTACATGTCCACGATGCGCGCCACTTTGGACAGGCCGAGTACCTTGCCATTAGGCAGGTAGGCCACGTGCACCTTCCCAATGAACGGCAGCATGTGGTGCTCGCACAGGGAGTACAGCTCAATGTCCTTCACCAGGACCATTTCGCTGTTGTCCGAGCTGAACAACGCGCCGTTGGTGACTTCTTCGAGGGTTTGCGCATAGCCTTTGCAAAGGTACTGCATGGCTTTTGCCGCCCGCTTGGGCGTGTCGAGCAAACCTTCGCGCGAGACGTCCTCGCCAATCTGGCCAAGAATGGCGCTGTATTGCTGTTCCAGGGACATGGAGTTACCTGTAAGGGGGTATTAAGCAGGCGCGTAGGGTAAGGCCCTCAAGAGGGCGCCGCAAGTGTGAGGGTTCATGCTGCCTGCGGTTACTCGTCGCGGCCTTCGAGCATGGTCCGGCGCAACATCACATACACCGCCCCCGTGCCGCCATGCCGAGCCTGGCACGACGCAAAGCCCAGCACGTGAGGGTGTTGGCGCAACCAGGTGTTCACGTGGCTTTTGATCATGGGGCGCTTGCCGTCAAGGCGCGATGCTTTGCCATGGGTCACCCGTACGCAGCGAATTTCCAGGCGAGTGGCTTCAGCCAGAAATTCCCACAGGATTTCACGTGCCTTTTCGACCGCCATGCCGTGCAAGTCCAGGCTGCCCTCGAAGGGGATCTGGCCAAGCTTGAGCTTGCGAGTCTGGGTTTCCTGCACGCCGTCACGCGCCCAGGCGATGGCGTCCTCGGGCCCTACATCGATCACGAACTGATCACTCAACCCGTCAACGACCGTAACCCCCTGTCGCACGGTGGCCGCATGGCGCAGGGCTTGCAGGCGCTGACGGTCGGCACGCGGCTTGCCGGTGTCTGCACGGTCATGCCGGATAGGCTTCACGCCCTGCATCTGCGACTGAAACAGGGAAATATCATCGTCTTGCATCGTTGCCTCCTGACAGGAAGCCAGTCTACGCCAGTCAGTCGTGCCTTTTCATCAAGTGCGGCGCAAGGTTCAGGTCTTGCGTACGGCGCATACGGCGACGGCAGCGGCGCCACACCACTACCCCCAGGTATAAAAACAACAGCCCGAACGCCACCTGGATGATTGCGCCGGTGGTGCTGGTGTCCAGGCCTTCGAGGGCAGGCGGGCGGCCCAGCAAGCTGGCAGCGCCTGCCATGCCCAGCAGGATCCCAAGGGTGGCCAGCAATGCCGCGAAGGTTGCGCCCAGCCGCATCCGCCAACGCTTTTCACCGCGGGGGCGAAGCCGGCGAGCGTCGAAACCGTCGTCGGATAGCTTCATCAAGAATTCCTCAGGTAAATATCGGCCCTTCGACGCGCTCGGCGTGAGGGGGTTCCGGCGTGGGCGAGAATCGTACGTCAGTGATGGCCTTCGCCGACAGGCGGTATGACATCGACTGCGCGGGTAACAGCAGCAAAGTTATCCGCCATGGTCGCCATGCCCACTTGCTTGACCTGTTCGGCGCTCAGCACGCCGTCCTTGTAAGGGAGGTCACGGGTGGCGCAGGCGTCCTCGACCAGTGTGCAACGGTAGCCGTAATCCTTGGCAGCACGGATGGTGGTGCTGATGCTGGAGTGGGTCATGAAGCCGCAGACAATAAGGTCCAGGTGGCCAAGGCTTTGCAGCAGCTCATGCAGGCCGGTGTTGTTGAAGGCGTTGGGCATGCGTTTTTCGATGATGTGCTCACCGTCCGCCGGGGCTGCCTTGTCGATGAACAGGCCGCGCTCGCCCTGAGGGTCGAACAGCCCTCCGGGGATGCCCAGGTGTTTTACATGCACAACCGGCCGCTTGGCCTTGCGTGCAGCGTCCAGCAGTAACGCGATGTGATCGACGGCTTCGTCAATGCCCGACAACGCCAAGGGGCCGCTCAGGTACTCCTTTTGCGCATCGATAATGATCAGCGTGGCATTGCTCAGGGTAAATGGCGGGTAGCCACGACCGCTGAGTTGAAACATCGTCTTGACATCAGGCATCAGGGGCTCCTTTGAAGAGGGCTTTTGCATATTCTCCACTGCCAAGGCCATTATGGGAATCACTGTGATGCGAAGTCGACCAGGCTGAGGCCTGCGATGGGTAGAATCACTGCCAGATTTTTCAAGGAGCTCGCCGTGATCACCACCCGCCTGCGCACCCTGCGCGACCATATCCGTTGGGCGGTAAGCCGCTTTCATGCCGAAGGGCTTTATTTCGGTCATGGCACCGACAACGCCTGGGACGAGGCGCGGCAATTAGTGGTCGGCGCGTTGCATTTGCCGTGGGCAATCAGCGACGCCTATCTCGATTGCAACCTGGAAGACGACGAGTTGAGCCATGTGCAGCATATGCTGCGGCGGCGCATCAAGGAGCGTATTCCCGCGGCATACCTGCTGGGCGAGGCTTGGTTTTGCGAGCTTCCGTTCATGGTGGACGAACGCGTATTGATCCCGCGCTCACCCATTGCAGAACTGATCGGCAACCGGTTTGCGCCTTGGTTGGCCAGCACGCCGGCGCGCATCCTGGACCTCTGCACCGGTTCAGGCTGCATTGGCATCGCTTGCGCCACGACCTTCGCCCATGCAGAGGTGGTGTTGGCCGACCTGTCCTTCGATGCGTTGGAGGTGGCCAATCACAACATCGAGCGGCACGAGCTTGAGAGCCGTGTGTTCACGGTGCAAGGTGACGGTTTCGAGGGCTTGCCGGGTCAACGCTTCGACTTGATCGTGTCCAATCCGCCGTACGTGGATGCCGAAGATTTCGCAGACATGCCTGCCGAGTATCACCACGAGCCAGCCTTGGGGTTGGCCTGCGGTGAGGACGGCCTGGATCTGGTGCGGCGAATGCTGGCCGAGGCCGCCGACCACTTGACCGAGCACGGTTTGTTGGTGATTGAAGTAGGTAACAGCCAGGTCCACGTTGAGGCGTTGTACCCCGAGGTGGACTTCACCTGGTTTGAATTCGAGCACGGCGGCCATGGTGTGTTTGCCCTGACAGCGGCCCAGTGCCGAGAGCACCAAGCGCTGTTCGCATCCAAGGTTTAACTACCGGCCCCCTGGCAAGGTCAGCGGTGGGTTGCGATCCAGATCAGCAGCCCCGCCTGGAACACCGCAAAGGCAATCAGGCAGGCGATGGTGAAGCGCAGGCTACCGTCCTCGCGGCGGTACTTGCCCAAGCGTTCGTCCTGGGTGCGTAGTTTTACTTCCATCTCTTGCAGGCTTTTGTCTGCCAGGTGAAGCAGGTTGGCGCTTTCAAGGGTATCCACCCGTTGGAGCTTCTCGGTATTCCAGTTGGGCACCAAGGCGCTGAGCGTGATGGGTTTGACGCTGCCCTTCAGGTGTTGAGGGTCGGCGTAGTCCACATCAAAGCCTTGACTACGCAGCACATGGTCACGGCGTAAGCGGATCGCTTCCACCAGTGCATCGCGGTTGGGCAGCTCCAAGGCTTCAAGCCCGTAGGTGGGCCAGCGAGGCCGGGCCCAACTGATCGCCTGCGCCAGCAGAAAGCGCCCTATACCTCGGTTGGCAGGCTCGATGCTCAGTGTCTGCGGCTCGCTCCACACCCGGAGTGTCTGATGATCCACCCACACGTCCAGGCTGTTCTGTTCCTTGCGCACGCGCAGGCCGGGCAGGTCGATGTTCAGGCGTAGCAGGCTGTACTGGTCGCTGTGACGCTCTGCCCAACCGAACTGCGCAAAACGCAGCGGCCGAGGGCCGGTTACTCGGTCGTTCGGCAGCGCGGCCAGGCGCACCAATTCAAAATGTTCCGGCACGACGTCGCCCCACGGCAGCGTCGGCACCTCGATGATGGGCGCGGCGGGTGCCTCGGGCTGTGGGGGTTGCGGATGGGTGTTGTACATATCGGCGATCCTCTAGCTACGAGAGGTATCGGCCGTTTACACAAAACCTAAAATGCAGGCTTAGCGTTGGCTTCGATAAACCCGGCAATGGCTTCGGCAAGCCCGGCGGCCAGGGGCAAGCCGGGGTTGTTGTAAGAGGCAACCTGTTGCTTGAGCGCCAGGGGCACGATGCGCAGCACGTGGTTCATGCCAGGGATGACCACTTTGCGGGCCCGAGGGTTGGCCGCCGCCAGGGCATCCGCGTCGGCCACCCCTACTTGAATATCATGTTCGCCTTGCACGATCAGCGCGGGCACGTTCAGGGCCGCGAACGCCTTGGCGGGGCGTTGACGGAACAACGAAATCAAATAGGGCTGCACGCTAGGGCGGAACACTACCTGCAGCGCGTCAGGCACATTGTCGTCTACCTGCCCAGCCTGCAGTGAGGCGAGCAACTGTTGGCTGCGTGCATACAGCGCGGGCGGCAAGCGCTCGCGTAGCTGTTCATCGAGTACCTGATCGATAGGGCGCCCGCTGCCGGCCAGCGTCACTACGGCCACCGCGTGCGTCTGAGGTGCTGCCAGGGTCGCGATCAGAGCCCCTTCGCTGTGCCCCAGCAACGTAAGGGGGCCGAAACGCTTATCGGCGGATAGCTGATGTGCCCAGGCCGTTGCGTCGGCTACATAGCCTTCCACGCTCAGGGTGCGCTCGTCGGGGGCCAGGGGCAGGCCACTGGCGACGCCGCGCTTGTCGTAGCGCACACTGGCGATGCCGGCACGTGCCAGGGCCCACGCGAGTTTTTTCAAGCTATCGGTACGGCCCGCATCGCTGTTATTGCCGTCACGGTCAGTGGCGCCCGACCCCGAGATGATCAGTACGACGGGCACCGGGCCGCCTGCGCGTGGCAATAACAGGCTGCCGTGAAGCGTGCCGCTGCCAGTATCAAGGTCGATAGGCCGCTGGAGGATAGAGGAGGGCGCCGCGTGAGCCAGGGACGATATAAACACGGCAAGTAAAATCAGGATACGCAACATCATCGGCTGTCATCAGGGGGGAAGGGTTGGACTCAAGCGGCCGAGCAAGGTTCTGCAAGGGGTGAACTGCCCGGCCAGCCTGCGTATACTTGGCGCCCCCTGGTTCATTCAGCCTCATCTCGCGGAGCTTCTCGCATGTCTGGCAATACCTTTGGCAAGCTGTTCACCGTTACCACCGCGGGCGAAAGCCACGGGCCAGGGTTGCTTGCCATCGTAGACGGCTGCCCCCCCGGCCTGCCCTTGAGCGTGGCCGACCTGCAAGGCGACCTGGACCGCCGCAGGCCGGGCACCAGCCGCCATACCACGCAGCGCCAGGAGGCCGATGAGGTAGAAATCCTCTCTGGCGTGTTCGAAGGCGCCACGACCGGTACGCCCATTGGTCTGCTCATCCGTAACACAGACCAGAAGTCCAAAGACTACTCTGCAATCAAAGACCTTTTCCGGCCGGCCCACGCGGACTACACCTACCACCACAAGTACGGTATACGCGATTACCGGGGCGGCGGTCGCAGCTCTGCCCGTGAAACCGCGATGCGGGTCGCAGCCGGGGCCATTGCCAAGAAGTATCTGGCCACGCTGGGTATTCAGGTGCGTGGCTACATGAGCCAGTTGGGCCCGATCCCGATCCCTTTCGTGAGTTGGGATGCGGTAGAGAACAACGCCTTCTTCAGCCCCAATGCGGCCATGGTGCCGCAGCTCGAGGCCTATATGGACCAGCTGCGTCGCGACCAGGATTCCATCGGCGCCAAGATCACCGTGGTAGCGGACGGTGTAATGCCTGGGCTGGGCGAGCCGGTGTTCGACCGCCTCGATGCAGACCTGGCCCATGCGCTGATGAGTATCAACGCCGTCAAGGGCGTGGAGATCGGTGCAGGCTTCGACAGCATTGCCCAACGTGGTAGCGAACACCGCGACGCCCTTACGCCTGAGGGGTTCGTGGGCAATAACGCAGGTGGCATCCTGGGCGGCATCTCGTCCGGCCAGCCCATTGTCGCGCACCTGGCACTCAAGCCGACCTCCAGCATCACCACGCCTGGGCAGTCGATCGATGCGCAGGGGCAAGCGGTAGACATGGTCACCAAGGGGCGTCATGACCCGTGCGTGGGCATCCGTGCTACGCCCATCGCGGAGGCAATGATGGCCATCGTGCTGCTGGATCATCTGCTTCGCCATCGTGGGCAGAATGCCGACGTGCGGGTAGGTACGCCAGTGTTGGGCCAGCAGGCGTGAGCCCGCCCTACACTGCACGCGTGACGGGCGCCTGACGGCAGTGGCGGTGCCTTATTGGCGGCTGTCCGGGTTCTACTTCTTCTATTTCGCTTTGCTGGGCGCGACCGCGCCCTTCCTGGCGCCGTATTTCGCCTACCTGGGCTTTGCGCCAGCGCGTATTGGCGAGCTGGTGGCCATCCCGATGGTCATGCGCTGCCTGGCTCCTCATCTGTGGGGCTGGCTAGGCGATCGCAGCGGCCAGCGCTTGCGCATCGTGCGGGTAGGCGCGGCGGCCACCCTGTTTAGCTTCTCGCTGATCTTTCTGAATAAAAGCTATGTCTGGCTGGCGCTGGTGATGGCACTGCATGCGTTCTTTTGGCACGCCGTGTTGCCTCAGTTCGAGGTGATCACGCTGGCGCATCTGCGCGAGCACCCTGCGCGCTACGGGCAGGTCCGGCTGTGGGGCTCGATTGGTTTTATTGCAGCAGTGGTTGCCATCGGGCGATGGTTCGAGCTCAGCGGCCTTGGGGTGTACCCCTACACGATCGTGGCCATCATGGTCGGTATCCTGTTGGCAAGCGCGTGGGTGCCGGCGCCTCTGCGCGGGGCTGAAGAAACCAGCCGTCAGGCCCCGGGAGACGGGTTTCTCAGCCGCCTGCGCGGGCCAGGCATAGGGGTGTTTTATGGGTGCGTAGGGCTGATGCAGCTGAGCCATGGCCCGTATTACACCTTCTTCAGCATTCACTTGGCGCAACTGGGTTATAGCCCCACGGTCATCGGGCTGTACTGGTCCCTGGGTGTGGTTGCCGAAGTGTTGATGTTCCTGGGCATGGCTCGCCTGCTGGCGCGCTGGCCAGTCAATACGTTGTTGGCGGCAAGCTTTGCGTTGGCGAGTGTACGCTGGCTGCTGCTGGGCGGGCTGGCGGGCGCCCCTTGGGTGCTGGTGCTTGCACAAGTGCTGCACGCGGCCACCTTCGGCAGCTTTCACGCTGCGGCCATCCAGAAGATCCGCCTGACGTTCGGGTTGCGTTACCAAGGCCAAGGCCAGGCGCTGTATGCCGCGCTGGCGGGAATAGGGGGCGCCTTGGGCGCGCTCTACTCAGGGTATACCTGGCAGGCGGTAGGCCCATTGGGTACCTTTGGCCTGGCCAGCCTCACAGCCCTGGCAGCAGCGGTTATGATCGTCGTTTTCAACGAGAAGGAGCCGGTATGATCCCGGATCGCGATTCGCTTACCCGGCAGATCATCGACGCCGGTCGGTTTCTCTACGCACGGGGCTGGTCGCCTGCAACCAGCAGTAATTATTCAGCGCGGTTGTCGAGCAGCGAGGCTTTGCTCACGGTGTCGGGCAAGCACAAGGGGGAGCTAGGGCCCAGTGACCTGCTCGCTACGGACATGGCCGGCAACAGCCTGGAGCCCGGAAAGCGTCCCTCGGCCGAGACCTTGCTGCACACCCAGCTATACCGCTGTGATGCGCGTATCAACGCCGTACTGCATACCCATTCGGTCAATGCCACCGTGCTGTCCCGAGTCACTGAGGGTAGCCAGCTGGTGTTTGAGGATTACGAGCTACAAAAGGCGTTCAGCGGCATTTCGTCCCATGAAAGCCCTGTCACCGTTCCTATTTTCGAGAACGACCAGGATATCCCGCGGATTGCCAGCCAGGTGCAGCCCTGGCTCGATGACCACCCCGATTGCGTGGGCTATCTTATTCGCGGCCACGGCCTGTACACCTGGGGCGCGACCCTGCAAGACGCCCTGCGCCAGGTAGAGGCCTTCGAGTTTTTGTTTGAGTGTGAATTGAGAATGCGCGCGGTGCGTTAACCGCTGGAGTGCTTATGAGCAGCCTGACCGTTTACCACGAAAGTAGCCCGGAGCTTCCCAACAAGGTATTGACCCATGTGGACGATATCGCCGCCACGCTAGCGGAGCAGGGTGTGCGGTTCGAGCGCTGGGAAGCCAGTGCGCCGATTCAGCCCGGGGCAAGCCAGGAGGCGGTGATAGAGGCGTATCGTGGACAGATCGACCAATTGATGACCGAGTGCGGCTATCAGACGGTAGACGTCATCAGCCTGGCCAGCAACCATCCCGACAAAGCCGCGCTGCGTGCCAAATTCTTGGAAGAGCATCGCCACGCCGAGGATGAGGTACGCTTCTTCGTGGCAGGCCGTGGGCTGTTCACCTTGCACCTGGGCAGCTATGTGTACGCCGTGCTGTGCGAAAAGAACGACCTGATTTCCGTGCCCGCCGATACCCCTCACTGGTTCGACATGGGTGAGCAGCCGCATTTTGTAGCCATCCGCCTGTTCAATAATGCCGAGGGTTGGGTGGCTAACTTCACAGGCGAGCCCATCGCTCAACATTTTCCTCGACTGGACGACTGATAAGGACGCCCCATGCCCATCAAGGCCATAGTGACGGACATCGAAGGTACCACCAGCGCCGTCAGTTTCGTGTATGACGTACTCTTTCCCTACGCACGTACGGCACTTCCCGGATTTATCCAGGCGCGTTATACCCAGCCTGACGTCGCGGCCGTGCTTGATGCAGTACGCGCTACCGCTCAGGAACCTCACGCCAGCGTGGAGCGGGTGACCGAGATTTTTGTGGGCTGGATGACGGAAGACCTCAAAACCACTGCGCTCAAGGCCCTTCAGGGCATGGTGTGGCAACAGGGGTATGCATCAGGGGAGCTGAAAGGGCACGTGTACCCGGATGCTGTAACCGCACTACAGCACTGGCATCAGCAGGGGTACAAGCTGTATGTGTACTCCTCAGGCAGCATCCAGGCGCAGCAGTTGATCTTTGGCTGGTCCGAGGCAGGGGACCTGACAGGTTTGTTTTCCGGATATTTCGACACCACGACTGGCCCAAAGCGAGACGCAGCCTCTTATCAGCAGATTGCTGAGCAGATAGGGTTGCCAGCGGGAGACATCCTGTTCCTTTCAGACGTGGCAGAGGAGTTGGATGCAGCCCGGGGTGCAGGTATGCAAACGTGCGGGGTAGCGCGGGGGAACGGCTTAAACAGTAGTCACCAAGAGGTGGCGAACTTCAGTGAAATTGAACCGAATGGTTTTCGATAGCTATAGCTGGTTCACAGAGGCGGGTTAAACCGCCGCTGGCCACGCGAATACGTAACTGCGCAAAGGCCTGCGGCGAAAACGGTTTACGCCGAGTGGTAGGTCGGCAGGGCGAAACGATTTTGGCTCTGTAGCAAGTGGATGTCGGGCAGTTGGCTAACTTCACCTGCGAGGTCACGGCGGATTGCGTTGATGACCCAAGACAACTGCTCTGGAGTGTTGAGCTGCGAGTAAGAAATCGAACGGCGGGTCTGACGGCCATCGGCGCTGCGCAAAGTCAACAGGACGGCACCGTCTGGGCGAGGCAGGGTGACAACGTCGTATTCAGAGAAAAGGCTAGCGAATTTTTCTTGGAGGAATTCCATCTGGCGACTCCTTGGCGTATTGCATGGGCAAGCTGTACCAAGGGTATTGCACCGACTGTGCCAACTTCGCTGAAAAGCTTAATTCCTTATAAATCATCAATTTAGAGAGGAAACAATTTTTTCGGATTCGTGCAAAGTGCAAGGTGGGGGCTGATCGACGATGCATTTTGCGTGATGCCCATCACAATTCGCCGTTCAGTAAAAACTTTGACATCATTTTGCCCATTAATTTCCTCTTGCTACCTCATTTGCTCAGGCTGTTGACCGGCGGTTGGCGCTAGGAAAGACTGTCGGCATTCCTGCTGATGGAGGCCGAGATGGCTGATACGAACGCGCCGCACGAGATGACTGAAGATGAATTCGCAGAATTGGCCACTGAACTGTTCAACCTGGCGCGCAACGGCGACGCTGCCATGTTGGAGCGTGTGCTAAGCCGAGGCATACCGCCCAACCTGCGCAATCAGAACGGCGATACTTTGCTGATGCTTGCCAGCTACCACGGCCACTTAGAGGCTGTTCGCGTGTTGCTGGCAGCGGGGGCCGATGCCAACATTCCCAACGATAAGTATCAACTGCCGCTCGCGGGCGCGGCGTTCAAGGGCAACCTTGAGGTCGCACAGCTTTTGGTAAGCGGGGGCGCGCAGGTTGATGGTGCTGCTGACGACGGCCGCACGGCTTTGATGATGGCAGCCATGTTCAACCGTATGGATTTTGTCACGTACTTGCTGGAGCAAGGGGCTGACCCCCATGCATGTGACCGAGCAGGCATTAACGCGCTAGCTGCCGCACAGACCATGGGTGCGCAGGACACGGCCGCGCAATTGCAGGTGCTGGCAGAGCGATCCTGATGGCTCGCCGAACGGTTCGCCGAAGGCTGAAGGCTAGCTGCTAGTCCAATACAGGCGGTTCGAGGGTAGCCGTTAACCTGCTATCCTAGCCCGCCCGTTTGACCGGCATACCTACATATGCAAAGCCTTTTGACCGAACTCATTACCTGCATCAGCTCCGGCTGCATGGCAGAGGGCGATATCCTTCGCATTGCAACCGAAGCAGCGGCCGCTTACGCAGACCCAGAGGCCTTTCTAGCAGCCAACCCAGATATCAATTACGACGATTCCTACCCGATCCCCCTAGGCGAGTGGGTGGTCGTGGGCAGCCTGCCCGATACCGTGTTGTTCCAGGCAGATACCTACGCCGAGCTGCTCACCCAGATCATCGCTTCGTTCGGCCAGCAGGTTTCATTCAACCTCAAGCCCAAGCAACTGCAGAAAGTTGAGCCCTTGATCGCCCTCAATCGCCTGCAACTCCAGCTGTCGAGCATGAACCGCGAAGTGGGTGGCTACGTGCTGCTGGATTTCAGTCGCCTGCTGGATTCCGAGCTGCAAGCCGTGCTGGTGTATGCCAATGACCTGTCCAAGGTATTGGCTTTGTGCGAGCAGGCCTGTATCTATGCGGCCCCAGCCCTGGAAACCCTCAAGGCGCAGACGCCTGCCCACTGACGGAACCGTGGCTGCTGCGTGTAACCTAATGGGCGTATTCACCCACCGGAGCACACCATGGGCGCCACCTTCAATGGCCTGTTCGGCCTTATCATCCTGGCTTTGGATATCTGGGCCATTCTTCATGTGCTCAGAAGCACCCAGGAAGTGGGTATCAAAGTGTTGTGGATCTTACTGATCGCCATCGTGCCGGTATTGGGCCTGATCATCTGGGCGATCCTGGGCCCTCGGGGCCGTTTGCGCTAACGCACGAGAGAGGCGGCAGAGAGGGGGGCGCGGGGGTTGCCATAGGCTTGCTATTGGCTCGCCCTACCGTACAGGCGTTGCTACAGCCTTCATTGATCTGGATTTACCCCTGAGGGCAGTGACGTCGTAGAATGCGCCCCTTTCTCACTTCGACGGCAGCGTGCTGCTGTCGATTGCCAGGGGGCACGCGATGAGCGAATACCAGGAAACGTTATATGAGGGGTACGGGCAGCGGTTCCGTATGGAAAAGCTACTGCACGAAGTGCGCACTGATCATCAGTACCTGGTGATCTTCCAGAACCCTGTCATGGGGCGAGTCATGGCGCTGGACGGGGTGATCCAGACCACCGAGAAAGACGAGTTCATCTACCACGAGATGCTCACCCATGTGCCGATCTTTGCCCATGGCGCGGCACGACGCGTGTTGATCATCGGCGGGGGGGACGGTGGCATGTTGCGAGAAGTCGCCAAGCACCGTGGCGTCGAGCACATCACCATGGTAGAGATCGACGCCACGGTGGTAGAGATGTGCAAAACCTTCTTGCCCAATCACTCCAGCGGCGCCTTCGACGACCCTCGTCTCGAACTGGTGATCGATGATGGCATGCGCTTCGTGTCCACTACCGATCAACGCTACGACGTGATCATTTCCGACTCCACCGACCCTATCGGCCCAGGTGAAGTGTTATTCACCGAAAACTTCTATCAGGCCTGTCACCGTTGCCTGAACGACGGCGGTATTCTGGTCACTCAGAACGGTACGCCGTTCATGCAACTGGAGGGCGTTCGCACCACCGCCAGCCGCCTGCGTGGGTTGTTCACCGACTGGCATTTCTACCAAGCTGCAATACCCACATACATCGGCGGTGCCATGACGTTCGCCTGGGGTGCTACCCGTCCTGAATACCGCAGGTTGTCGGTAGACACGCTGCGCGCTCGCTACGCCGGTAGCGGCATCATTACGCGTTATTACAATCCCGAGATTCATGCGGGGGCCTTCGCCTTGCCACAGTACGTCTTGCAGGCAGTGAACAAGCCAAGCAATCACTGATCGAGGGGCTCTGGGCTACACGGAATTTTCACCCGTGTGGCCGCAGAATCCGCGCCGGTCTCGCTTCTTAATCGTCCACCTGTACGGATATCACACGAAACATGGCAACCCCAGATTCCAGGCTGGAACCCAGCGCCGCACCCCTCGCGCGGCTGTCGCTCAAATCCCACTTGCTGTTTACGCTGCTGAGCGGCCTCGCCCTGATGGTGCTGCTCACCGGCTCACGCACGGCCTTGCTGGCCTATAACCTGGAGGCTGCGGGTGATGCCTCTACTTCGGCGCTGGTCGAAGGCATGCTCAACGGCTTGCGCTTTGACCTGCGTCTGGTGGTCTACCTGCTCATTCCCTTGATGCTGGCGATACCCAGCGCACGGCTGATCGCTGCGCGGATGCTCTTCCGCGTCTGGCTTACGGTGACCGCCAGCCTGTCGTTCTTCGCAGGTTTGCTTGAAATGGACTTCTACCGAGAGTTTCACCAGCGCCTCAACGGGCTGGTGTTCCAGTATGTGAAGGAAGACCCCAAAACAGTCATGAGCATGATCTGGTACGGCTACCCGGTGGTGCGCTACCTAGTGGCGTGGGTCGTTGTCACTGTCGTGCTGTGGTGGGTGTTCAAATGGATCGATCGCGCAACACGGCCGCGCGTCGGTACCTCTGTCGCCCGCTCGATTGCGCCTTGGTACGCCCGCATCGGTGTATTCGTGCTGGTGTTGTTGGTGGCTGTGCTAGCGGCGCGTGGCACCCTGCGCCAGGGCCCGCCAATGCGTTGGGGCGATGCCTACACCACCGACTCCAACTTCGCCAACCAGTTGGGCCTCAACGGCGTGCTGACCCTGATAAGCGCGGCAAAGAGCCGGATGTCCGAAGATCGCGACAACATTTGGCAGGCCACGTTGCCGCAGCCCCAGGCCACCCGAACGGTGCGTGACATGTTGCTCAGCACCAACGACCGGTTGATTGATGCCGACACCGCGCCGGTACGCCGTGTGTCTACTCCGCCGGTGGGCAATACCCTGCCGATCCGCAACGTCGTGGTCATTCTGCTGGAAAGCTTCGCAGGCCACTCGGTAGGGGCGCTGGGCAGTGACGCGAACATCACGCCGTACTTCGATAAGTTGGCCAAGGAAGGATTGCTGTTCGATCACTTCTTCTCCAACGGTACCCATACCCACCAGGGTATGTTCGCCACCATGGGCTGCTTCCCCAACCTGCCTGGTTTCGAGTACCTGATGCAAACGCCAGAGGGCAGTCACAAGCTGTCTGGCTTGCCGGAGTTGCTAAGCGCACGCGGTTATAACGATGTGTACGTGTACAACGGGGACTTTGCCTGGGACAACCAGTCCGGTTTCTTCAGCAACCAGGGCATGACCACGTTCATTGGCCGGGATGATTTCGTCAATCCAGTGTTCTCGGACCCCACGTGGGGTGTTTCAGATCAGGACATGTTCAGCCGTGGCAATGAGGAGCTGGACAAGCTGTCCGGCACGGGCAAGCCGTTCTATGCGCTGCTGCAGTCGCTGTCCAATCACACGCCTTACGCGTTGCCCAAGGACCTGCCCGTTGAGCCTGTCACTGGCCGTGGCAACCTGGACCAGCACCTTACGGCCATGCGGTATTCGGATTGGGCGCTGGGTCAGTTCTTTGAAAAGGCAAAGCAGTCGCCTTACTACAACCAGACCCTGTTCATCGTGGTGGGAGATCATGGATTTGGTAATGAGCGCCAGCTCACTGAAATGGACTTGAGCCGCTTCAACGTGCCCTTGCTGTTGATCGCCCCCGGTATCCAGGACAAGTTCGGTACGGTGAACCATACCGTCGGCACCCAGATCGATATCGTGCCCACCATCATGGGCCGCCTGGGAGGCGACACCCAGCAACAGTGCTGGGGGCGTGACCTGCTCAATTTGCAGCAGGGCGACCAGGGCTTCGGGGTTATCAAGCCCTCTGGCAGCGAGCAGAGCGTCGCTATCGTGACGGGGGATCGTATACTGATCGAGTCCCGCGACATGGACCCGAAGCTCTATCGCTATACGCTTGGCCGTGAGCCCAAGGCTGAGGTCATCCCTGAAACCGCAGACGTGCCTGCCTTGCGTAATAAACTCGATGCCTTTATCCAGACGGCCACCAAAAGCCTGATGGACAACACCGCTGGCGCTGTACCCAGCAAAACCGAGTAAGCGTCACACCCACAAAAAAGGGCCAATCATCGACTGGCCCTTTTTGTGGGTAAACCCATCGCGGCAGTTATCAGGCCGCGTGGCACTTCTTGAATTTCTTTCCGCTGCCGCACGGGCAGGGGTCATTACGGCCCACATCCTTCAGTGAATTACGGACCGGCTCTTGAGGCTCATGATTGCAATGTGGGCCGTGCACATGACCGTGACCGTGATCGTGGTTATGGTGATGGTCGCGATCATGGTCATGGTTGCAATCTGGGCCATGCACGTGAGGTTGCTGGGACATCTATCGCTACTCCGGAAGCAAACCTGCGGGGGTGATCTCACCCGTTCGCCGCAGGAGAAGGTTGTGGCCGAATAATACTCCGGTACGCAGCTCGCCCTCCAGCCGATAGTGCAGGGTTCGCTCGGGATCGCGGAGCAATTTGGCCAAGGGTTTGAGCTGCGCCCACAGGTTGGTCCGAACGTCCACCACATGGACAGCACGGCTGCGGCCGGCCACACTGAACCAGCTATCGTCCTCGCCCTCGGCCAGTACGATGTCCTCCAGGCTCACCTTGTAAGTAAGCCCGCGGATAGGCAGGTCGTTGTCGTTAGGGTTGTTGATCACGAAATACAGCCGCAAGTGCTGCTCCAGCAGCTTGGCCTTGACCACTTGCACCCGTTGAAGGTGAATATCAGGGTCGTCATAGTTGCCGGTAAGCCAAGTGGAGCAGCCGCCGCACGTCAGCATCAGGGCGAGCAGCAGGAATCGAGCGTGGTAGGGCGCACGTCGCATTTACCGCCTCCCTTGAGTAAGTGGTTCGGCCTGAAAGGTTTGGCCTGAAAGGTTCGACCTGAAAGGTTCGACCGGTCCAGGCACAGGTGTGGGAGAACATAACATGTTGCTATACGAAATCGCTTTTACTGGCGAATGTTTGCCCGGAATCCCTGTTGAGGTCGTAAAGGCCCGTGTGGGTCAGCTGTTCCGGGCAGATGCTCAGCGCGTGGACCTGTTGTTTTCAGGCCGGCGTCTGGTGCTCAAGAGCCACCTTGATGCCGCCGCGGCAGAGCGCTTTCGGCAGGCGGTCGAGCAAGCCGGGGCAGTTGCCAGGGTATGCCCCATGGAAGAACCCCACGTCATCGAGCTGGCGCCGCCACCGGCCGCTACGCCAGCACTCACCCTGCCAAGGGCCAACGTGGTACCTAGGGACCTGTACATGGCAGCCTTCGCTGAGGTGGATGCACCCGCCTACGGTATCGCCGAAACCGGCGCCTTGTTGCAGCCCATGGCACAACCCGCCCCGCCACCTGTGCTGGATTTGAGCCAGCTCAGCCTTGCGCCAGCGGGTGCGAAGCTTGACACCGAGCCTCGCCCGCCTGCACCGCCAGCACCGGACACCTCAAGGTTTACGCTGGCGCCGTGACCGCCAGAACACCCAAATACCCGGAGCAGCACTTTTTAAATTTCTGGCCGCTCTGGCAAGGGCAGGGGTCGTTGCGGCCGCTGTTCAGCGCAACGGTAGGGTCGAGGAAGTACCAGCGGCCATCATGCTGAACGAACGCGGAGCGCTCACGGTGGCCATGGTCGCCCTGCTCGTCATGCCAGCGCGCCACGAAGGTCACAAATGCATGCTCAGGCGTACCGCCCATCACTTGAACCGCTTCCACCTCAAGGCCCAGCCAGGTCGCTTGAGCGCTCCAGGCGGCCATGGAGGCCCGGTCAAGCCCTGCCTGCTGCGCGGGGAGGGTGGTCGCCACCAGGTAGTCTACGTCCCCAAGCACATACGCGCTGTACCGCGAGCGCATCAGGTGCTGTGCATCCGGGGCGTTGAATGCGGTGTGATACCGGCCGCAGCATTGATCCAGCAGGGTGCCGCTGCCACAGGGGCATATCGCTAACATGAAGTTACCACCAGTACTTGCCAAAATGCTGAGGGTTGGCCCAGAAGCGGGCGTTAAGCCAGTCTGGCACCTCTTTGTAGGCGTGCAAATCGTAGGTAAACAAGCCTAGAGTTTGCGACTCTCGCTGAAACGTCGCGGTTTTTTGAAGGGCCAGGGCGTAGAAGTCAGTGTCTTTCCAGGGTGTGGCGGCAACGTCTGCCAGTACCGCCAGTCGGCTGGCATTGAGGTTGCGAATCCCCCCCAGCAGTTCCAGGCCTTCACGCCGGGACAGGTGCTCCAGGCAATCGATGACCAGGGCCAAGTCAAAGCGCTCGCTGGCCAACGCGGCGGGCAATGGGCCAGGCGGCGCTAGCCCAAGCGTGGTGTGGGGGTGTGCTTCGAGGAACGCATCCAGCGCCGGAAAGCGGCTGGCGCTCACCACCAAAAGGCGCTCAGGCCGCTGTTTATCAAGCAGCGCAGCCAGCGCTTGTTGCGGCGTTTGGGTTAAAACTGCCATGCAGTGCTTCCTCTGTTTGAAAACAAAGCCTAACCTTCTGGAAACTTCGCGCCTAGCGCGCAATCAATCTGCCTGTACTTCGGCAGAGTGACCTGCCTAAGGCTTTAATCCTCATACCGGCAAAAAAAAGACCGGCGACACAGGAGTTTCGACGATGAGAATGATCGTGCGGGCGTTTTTGCCCGTCCTTCTGGTCAGTAGTGTTCTGTCCGGTTGTGCTTCGCGCAGTGATGGTACCGCGCCGCTCAACCAGGGGAACTGGCCCATTTGTACTGCAATCGGGGGCGTAGCGGGCGCGGGCCTGGGGGCGTTGGAAAGCAGCGCTTGGGCCGCGGGTGGTGGTTTGGCCGGCGCGGTTGCCGGTACCTTGATTTGTTTCGCTCAGGACGGTGACGAAGACGGCGATGGTGTATTCGATCGTCGAGACCGTTGCCCAGGCACGGCGCCTCGTACGCCGGTTTCTCATAACGGTTGCCCGCTGCCTGTGATTCCAGCACCGGTTACCGCGGAGGCACCGCCGCCGCCAGCGCCAGCGCCCAAGGAAGAAGTCATTACCTTGAGCGACGCGGGCGACGTCTTGTTCGAATTCGACAAGTCGAACCTTACCGCTGAGGCCCAAAGCCAGTTGGAAGCGTTACTGCCGCGCCTCAATGCTGCAGACATCGTCAGTGTGAAGGTAGACGGTCATACCGACAGCGTCGGTTCTGACCAGTACAACCAGGGGTTGTCGGAGCGCCGGGCTGCCAGCGTTGTAACCTTCCTCACCGAGCATGGTGTGTCTCAGGCCAAGCTCAGCAGCGAAGGCTACGGTGAAAGCCGGCCTGTAGCGGAAAACGACACGGCTGATGGCCGCGCTCAGAACCGCCGGGTAGAGCTGCACCTGAACCGCTGATAAACACCTCGCAGTGGATGGCCGAGCGCCTGCTTTGCCATCCGCTGCGAACGTCGTATTCTACGGCGTTTCGCTCCCCACCCTGCCTATTGCCAAGGCGCTCATACAGGCGTGGTAAGAACTAACCCCCTTTAAAGCGTTACTTCCCTCCTTTTCCCTCGGTCTGCTCTCTGGCTTGGCGCAAAAGCTGCATTACGGAATCCATTAGACGGGTTTTTGTCGCGGCTTTCGGAGAACAGGATGCGCAGGTTGTTTGTAATCGCGGCACTGGCGATGTTGCAGGGCTGTATGAGTATCAGCGACATGGGTGTGGTCGCGCGCGACCAGCTCAGCGACGCAGGCGTGCTGGACCACAGCCAAACCCGCCGATCTACCAACTTCAGGTTGCAGCCCGATTCCTTTATCTACATTGCGCAAGGAGCCTTCGTGCCGCCCGGCGGTGCCTACCCACGGCCTAACGTAGTGGCCGAGGAGGCGTTTCGTGGCTTTATCGAGTACTTCCCCCTGGTCCGCCGTGCTGCGCAGCCTGAGGGCCTTGAACAGGCGCTGAGTGAGGCGCGTGGAGTAGGGGCGCACTACGTGCTCTACACGCGCTTTGCCAGGGCAGACGACCGCATCGGCAACCTCGATGAATGGTCAGACCAAGAGGCACTGGACCGACTGGGCGTCGACAGCGGCGTGGTGCAGATGATGCTCATCGAAACCAATACCCGGTACCTGATCGATACCGCTACGATCCGCAGCCGTGGCGGCCTGCTCACTCTTCATGACAACAAGCCGGAAGATTTGCTTGGCCCGCCCTTCGAGGATTACGCTCAACGGCTCTTAGGCATGAGCCAACCCTGAAGGAGCCCGTCATGAGCGGCCCTGTAACGCCCGACACCTTGCTGGGGCAGGTCCCCAGCAGCGACGGGCTGCCTCCGGTACACCTCTGGAACCCGCCCTTCTGTGGTGATATCGATATGCGTATTGGTCGGGATGGCACGTGGTTTTATCACGGCACGCCCATCAACCGTAAACCCATGGTGAAGCTGTTTTCCACCATCCTGCGCCGTGAAAGCGAGGGCTGGTTTCTGGTAACGCCGGTTGAAAAGGTCGGTATTCAAGTAGACGACGCGCCCTTCGTGGCTGTGCTGCTGGATGTCGAAGGCCAGGGTGCCAGCCAGCGTTTGCACTTCACCGACAATGTGGGCAATCAGTTTGTTGCCGGCCCTGAACATCCCATTCGCGTAGAGACTAATCCTTCCACCGGCGAACCGGCCCCCTATGTCAGGGTGAGGGACAACCTGGATGCCCTGATTCATCGCGCAGTGTTTTACGAACTGGTCGACCTTGCCATCGCCGCGCATACCGAAGGCACACCCGTACTTGGCATTACCAGCGATAACGAATTTTTTGTAATAGGAAAGGCGGCTTAGCGCAGATTGGCCCCGAAAGGGGCCTTGCCCTAGACATTGCGCCCGCAGGCTGTGCGATTAAGGCCTGGCCACGTGCCAGACATTGCCTTTGTTATCGCCGGTGGCTACGCCTGCTGTGGTATCGCTCACCCAGGTGTACAGTGGCTTACCTTTGTAGGCCCATTGCAGGCGCCCGTCGTCGCGCTTCACGGTAGACCAGTTCCCTTCAGCCTTGGCGCCATCGGGTGCGACGAATGCTGGCCATTTCTTCTCGCAATCAGCGTTGCACTTCGACCTGCCCGCTTCATCCTCTTCGTAGGTATACAGCGCCATGCCGCGAGCGTCCACGAACATCACAGCGTGCTTGTCCGTAGTTTTTTCCATGGCAGGTGCAGCCGCATACGCGGTACCGGCAAACGCAGTAAGGGCAAGCAACAGGGAGAAACCGATGCGTGTCATGAAAGCTCCTCAAAGGTAGTTCCGGTCATGCCGGTAGCACTACAGTAGGAGAAGACGCGACGGCTTGCGAGGGAAATTGGCTCCAGGCCACGGGTAGATCAGCGATGCTCAACGGGGTGCTGCTGGGTAAGGCCATGCCTGCTACCACGCGGTGTGGCGGGTGATAGCAGGGCGCGCTTGGGTGTGGCTACAGCACCTGAATGATGGCGGCGGTCACGGCTTCCAGGTTGCGGTGATTAAGGGCGGCTGCACAGATACGCCCGGTATCCAGCGCGTAGATGCCGAACTCATCACGTAACCGGTGAACCTGAGGCGTGGTTAGCCCGGAATAGGAAAACATGCCGCGCTGCTGCTTGATGAAGCTGAAATCCTGTTTGGCGCCCAACGCCGCCAAACGGTCTACCATGCTCATGCGCATGTCCCGAATGCGTTCGCGCATACCAGCGAGTTCTTCCTCCCACAGCGCACGAAGCTCAGGGCTGTTGAGCACAGTGGCCACAATCGCCGCACCATGGGTAGGCGGGTTCGAATAGTTGGTACGGATCACCCGCTTGACCTGCGACAGCACACGGGTGCTTTCTTCCTTGGAGCTGGTGACGATCGACAGTGCACCCACGCGCTCGCCGTACAGCGAGAAGGACTTGGAAAACGAACTCGACACGAAGAAGGTAAGGCCGGCCTGCGCGAACAAGCGAACCGCAGCGGCGTCCTCTTCGATGCCGTCGCCAAACCCTTGGTAGGCGATGTCCAGGAAGGGGATGTGCCCCTTGGCCTGCACCACAGCAAGCACCTGCTGCCAATCTTCCGGGGTGAGGTCTACGCCGGTTGGGTTATGGCAGCACGCATGAAGCACTACCACCGAGCCGCTGGGCAGGGCGTTAAGGTCTTCCAGTAAACCGGAACGGTTCACGCCATGGCTGGTCGCATCGTAGTAGCGATAATCCTGTACCGGGAATCCGGCGGTTTCGAACAGTGCCCGATGGTTTTCCCAGCTAGGGTCACTGATGGCAACGATGGCGTCTGGCTGCAGGCGCTTGATAAAATCAGCCCCCAGTTTGAGCGCGCCGGTGCCACCCACCGCCTGCACCGTCACCACACGGCCTTCGGCCAGCAATGCTGAGTCTGCGCCGAACAGCAAGGTTTGCACGGCGTTGTCGTAGGCAGCGATGCCGTCGATGGGCAGGTAGCCACGCGCGGCGTGCTGAGCCACCCTGGCTTCTTCTGCCTGGATCACCGCGCGCATGAGCGGGATCTTGCCCTCTTCGTTGCAGTAAACGCCTACGCCCAGATTCACTCGGTGTGGGCGGGTATCTGCGTTAAAGGCTTCGTTGAGGCCCAGGATAGGATCGCGGGGCGCCAGTGCTACAGCGGAAAACAGGCTCATTAGGGACCGTGGCTCTATGGGGAAGGAAGGAAAGTCCGCACCAAGGGGTGCGCCAACGGTCGATGAGTATAGAGGGGCATGGCCGTGCACGCGACCTGCCTGCACACGGTTACGCCGATTTTTTAAATACCCTTGAGCACATTGCCTGCCACCAGCGTTTGACGCCTTCAATGCCGGGCACGTACTGTTTATAGATACAGCCCTTTCGAGGCGATCGAGGTAACCCATGTCTGATTTTCAGCTTGTAACCCAATACAAGCCCGCTGGTGACCAGCCCGAAGCCATTCGTCAATTGGTCGAAGGCATCGATGCCGGGCTGGCCCACCAAACCCTGTTGGGGGTAACGGGCTCTGGTAAAACGTTCAGCATTGCCAACGTGATTGCCCAGATAAAACGCCCTACGTTGGTGTTGGCGCCTAACAAAACCCTGGCTGCCCAGCTGTATGGGGAGTTCAAGGCTTTCTTCCCTAACAACGCCGTGGAATATTTCGTTTCCTATTACGACTACTACCAGCCCGAGGCGTACGTACCTTCTTCCGACACCTTCATCGAAAAAGACGCGTCTATCAACGACCACATCGAGCAGATGCGCTTATCCGCCACAAAAGCCCTCATTGAGCGCAAAGACGCCATCATCGTGACGACGGTGTCTTGCATCTATGGTTTGGGGAGCCCGGAAACCTACCTGCGCATGGTGCTGCACCTGGACCGAGGCGATCGCTTCGATCAGCGCGAGCTGTTGCGCAGGCTCACCGAGCTTCAGTACACCCGTAATGAAATCGACTTCGCCCGTGCAACGTTCCGGGTACGTGGCGATGTCATTGATGTGTTCCCGGCCGAATCGGACCTTGAAGCCATTCGTATCGAGCTGTTCGATGATGAGGTCGAAAACATTTCGTCTTTCGATCCGCTCACAGGTGAAGTGATCCGTCGCCTGCCTCGCTATACCTTCTACCCCAAGACCCACTACGTCACGCCGCGGGAAACCCTGGTGGGGGCCATCGAAAAGATCAAGGTAGAGCTGCAGGAGCGGCTGGATTACCTGCGCGGCGCCAATAAGCTGGTAGAGGCGCAGCGCCTGGAGCAGCGCACCCGCTTTGACTTGGAGATGATGCTAGAGCTGGGGTACTGCAACGGCATCGAAAACTACTCACGCTACCTGTCAGGCCGCCCAGCAGGGGCAGCGCCACCCACGCTGTACGATTACCTGCCACCCGAAGCCTTGCTGGTGATCGATGAATCCCACGTCAGCGTGCCCCAGGTGGGCGCCATGTACAAAGGTGACCGCTCCCGTAAGGAAACCCTCGTAGAGTACGGGTTCCGTCTGCCGTCGGCACTGGATAACCGGCCGATGCGTTTCGACGAATGGGAGGCAATCATGCCGCAGACCATCTTCGTCTCCGCCACCCCAGGGCCGTATGAACAGGAACACGCTGGGCGTGTGGTCGAGCAAGTGGTCCGCCCCACCGGCCTGGTAGACCCTCAGATCGAAATCCGCCCGGCCACGACTCAGGTTGACGACCTGCTTTCAGAGATCCGCAAGCGCGTGGTGCTCGACCAACGGGTACTGGTCACCACCCTCACCAAGCGCATGGCAGAAGACCTGACCGACTACCTGGCTGACCACGACGTACGCATCCGTTACCTGCACTCGGACATTGACACCGTGGAACGGGTAGAAATCATCCGTGATCTGCGCCTGGGCACCTTCGATGTACTGGTAGGCATCAACCTGCTGCGTGAGGGCCTGGACATGCCCGAGGTGGCCCTGGTTGCCATCCTGGATGCCGATAAGGAAGGTTTCCTGCGTTCCGAACGCTCGCTGATCCAGACCATTGGCCGTGCGGCACGTAACCTCAATGGCCGCGCGATTCTTTACGCGGACAACATGACCGGCTCCATGGAGCGGGCCATCAACGAGACCGACCGCCGCCGAGAAAAACAGATCGCCTTCAACGAAGCCAATGGCATTGTGCCTAAAGGGGTAATGCGGGACATCGCCGACATTCTCGAAGGCGCCCACATTCCCGGCTCGCGCAGCAAGAAACGCAAGGGCATGGCGAAGGCCGCGGAAGAGAGCGCTCGCTATGAGGCCGAGCTGCGTAGCCCGAACGAGATCAACAAGCGGATTCGCCAGCTGGAAGAAAAAATGCTCCAGCACGCCCGCGACCTGGAGTTCGAAGCTGCCGCCCAAACCCGTGACGACATCGGAAAGCTTAGGGAGCGGCTGTTGGCGGTATAGCCGGCGGGCTCGGGGCCAGGTGAGGATGTGTGGCAGTAATAGCGTGCAGAGCTAAGGCGGCGGCAGATGGGGCAGGGCGCTTGAGGGCAATGCCTTGAGCCGTACCCAAGGGGGCTTTGTCACTACCCCTTGGGCCTCACCCGCCCAGCCTGCTACCATTCTCCGCTTTGCACTGTCCTGTTCGAGACCTCTCCATGAGCACCGTTCGTACCCGAATCGCGCCTTCGCCCACAGGCGACCCCCACGTTGGCACGGCGTACATCGCCTTGTTCAACTATTGCTTCGCCAAAAAGCACGGCGGGGAATTCATCCTGCGGATCGAGGACACCGACCAGTTGCGCTCTACCCGCGAGTCCGAGCAGCAAATCTACGACGCGCTGCGCTGGCTGGGCATCGAATGGAGCGAAGGCCCGGACGTCGGCGGCCCCCACGGGCCTTACCGGCAGAGCGAGCGCGGTGATATCTACCGCGGCTATGCTCAGCAGCTGGTAGATGCGGGTCACGCATTCCCCTGCTTCTGCACGGCAGAAGAGCTGGACCAGATGCGCGCCGAGCAATTAGCCAAGGGTGAGACCCCCCGTTACGACGGGCGCGCCCTGTTGCTGTCGGCAGACGAAGTGCAGCGTCGCCTGGCGGCTGGAGAGCCCCATGTGATCCGCATGAAAGTGCCCAGCGAAGGCATCTGCGTGGTGCCTGACATGCTAAGGGGCGACGTCGAGATTCCTTGGGACCGCATGGACATGCAGGTGCTGATCAAGACCGACGGCCTGCCAACGTACTTCCTGGCCAACGTGGTGGACGACCACCTGATGGGCATCACTCATGTGCTGCGGGGCGAGGAATGGTTGCCGTCGGCACCCAAGCTGATGAAGCTGTACGAATACTTCGGCTGGGAGCAGCCGCAGCTGTGCTACATGCCCTTGCTGCGTAACCCGGACAAATCCAAGCTCTCAAAGCGCAAAAACCCCACGTCGGTCACCTTCTATGAGCGCATGGGCTTTATGCCCGAGGCAATGCTCAATTACTTGGGGCGTATGGGGTGGTCCATGCCCGATGAGCGCGAGAAGTTTTCCCTCGCTGAAATGGTGGAGCACTTCGACCTGTCCCGCGTGTCGTTGGGCGGGCCGATCTTCGATATTGAAAAACTGTCTTGGCTCAACGGCCAATGGTTACGTGAGTTGCCGGTGGAAGCTTTTGCTGAACGCGTTCGGCAGTGGGCATTCAACCCCGACTACCTGATGAAAATCGCCCCCCTGGTGCAGGGTAGGGTAGAAACGTTCAGTCAAATCGTTCCACTGGGTGGGTTTTTCTTCGAAGGTGGGGTACGCCCTGATCCTGCCTTGTTCGCGCATAAAAAGCTCACCCCAGATCAGGTGCGGCAACTGATCCAGTTGATCCTCTGGAAGCTTGAAAGCCTTCGGCAATGGGAAAAGGACCCCATTACCGGCTGCATCCAGGCCGTAGTAGAGGCGTTAGGTTACAAGCTGCGCGATGCCATGCCCTTGATGTTCGCCGCTATCACCGGTCAGGCCAGCTCGGTGTCAGTGCTCGATGCCATGGAAATCCTCGGCCCTGACCTCACCCGTTTCCGGCTGCGCCAAGCCTTGGACCTACTGGGCGGTGTATCGAAGAAAGAAAACAAGGAATGGGAAAAGCAGTTGTCGGATATTCAGTAAGACAGGCAGGGCCTCTTTACCGGGGCCAAACCTAACCCTTTGAATGCCGTGAGAAATTCTAGAAAATATTCTCAAAATTAGTTTGACAGGGTAGGGGCAGCGTCTTAATATGCGCCCCGTCCACGACATGGTGCTGAAACAAAGCGCCGCATTGTGGGGCTATAGCTCAGCTGGGAGAGCGCTTGCATGGCATGCAAGAGGTCGACGGTTCGATCCCGTCTAGCTCCACCACATTCCTGGCCTAAGGTATTGCTGTAAACCTCGGGCTCGCCGGCCAACCAGCCGGCTGGAAAGAAGGTCTGTCCCCTTCGTCTAGTGGCCTAGGACACCGCCCTTTCACGGCGGTAACAGGGGTTCGAGTCCCCTAGGGGACGCCATGTTTACCTGTATCGCCATTGGCGGTGCACGCCGCCAGGCGTTAAATTGGGGCTATAGCTCAGCTGGGAGAGCGCTTGCATGGCATGCAAGAGGTCGACGGTTCGATCCCGTCTAGCTCCACCAATTTGCCAAGGTTCGCTACAGCGTGCCTGCTCGAAGGTTTGCGTCCCCTTCGTCTAGTGGCCTAGGACACCGCCCTTTCACGGCGGTAACAGGGGTTCGAGTCCCCTAGGGGACGCCACGTTTACCCCGATCTCCGGGAATCAAGGCTCATTCGATTATTGAATGGGCCTTTTGTTTTTTCTGGCTATGCGGCGAGCACAGGGGCCTACATGAACTGGGATTTGCCGTCACCTTTCACCCTCGAACTGCACGTGACCCCCGAGCACATCGATGGCCTGGGTCATGCCAACAATGCCGTTTACGTCACATGGCTAGAGCGCTGCGCGTGGGGTCATTCGCGTGCATTAGGCCTGGGCCTTGAGCAATACCGGCACCTAAACAGAGCAATGGCGGTGCTGCGCCACGAAATCGACTACCTGGCGCCTGCGCTCAACGGTGATGCATTGCTATTAGGCACTTGGATCACTGACTGGGACCAGCGGCTGAAAATGAACCGGCGCTTCCAGTTGATCCGCCCACGAGATGGCGCGACGCTGCTACGCGCGCAAACCACGTTTGTCTGCATTGAGCTGTCCACCGGGCGGCCTAAACGCATGCCGCGCGAATTCATCGAGGGGTACGCCTGCGCGATTCTGCCGGGGCCGTGTAGCCCGCAGCAGGAGGGTTGAGCCGTGCAGCTGGCATTGGCCCCCATGGAGGGGTTGGTCGATAACATCCTTCGGGACGTACTCACCCGCGTAGGTGGCATTGACTGGTGTGTTACCGAGTTCATCCGGGTGTCGGACCGCGCGCTACCCCCCTCATCCTTTGTGAAGCTGGCGCCCGAGCTGCTGCAAGGCAGCCAAACCCGCGCTGGTACGCCATTACATGTCCAGTTGCTCGGCTCCGACCCCCACTTGCTAGGGGAGAGCGCGGCTGTGGCGTGTGAGCTGGGCGCGCCGGTGATCGACCTCAACTTTGGCTGCCCCGCCAAGACGGTCAATCGCTCGAAAGGCGGCGCGGTGCTGCTGAACGAGCCTGAACTGCTGCACGCGATTGTCAGCCAGGTGCGTCGGGACACGCCCGCCCATGTGCCCGTGACCGCCAAAATGCGGTTGGGCTACGCCAGCCCGGCAGGCGCCTTGGACTGCGCGCGCGCGCTGGCCGAGGGTGGGGCCGAACGCATCGTCGTTCACGCCAGAACCAAGTTCGATGGGTATAAGCCACCCGCCCACTGGGAGTGGGTGGCTCGGGTACAGAGCGTGGTCAAGGTGCCGGTCTACGCCAATGGAGAAATCTGGACAGTGGACGATTGGCAGCGCTGCAAGGCCGTGAGCGGTGCCGAGCATTTCATGCTGGGCCGGGGGTTGGTGTCCTGCCCCGACCTTGCTCTGCAAATCGCCGCAGCCGGCCGAGGCGAGTATGTGCAGCCCATGAGATGGGAAGCGCTGCTGCCCATGCTGCGAGACTTCTGGCAGCAAGCCACGGCAAAGCTATCGCCGCGCTATGCGCCTGGTCGGCTCAAGCAATGGGTGGCGATGCTTACCCGTACTTACCCTGGGGCGGTCACCTTATTTACGGCGCTGCGGCAAGAAACCGACTGCGCTCGCATCAGTGCATTGTTGGGAATGGCTGAGCCTGAGCTGGCTTGAAAGATCCCGACGAACGGTCTTGAAAGCCTTCAGTGAGCCCCTATCTGTTGGGTAAGCGATGCCGAAGTCGGGTCGCTGAATCAACCACTCGCTGAATTTCAGGAGATTGTCATGAGCACTGCATTTTCTATGGCTCCCTTGTTCCGTCACTCGGTTGGCTTCGATCGTTTCAATGATTTGTTCGAATCCGCCTTGCGCAATGAATCAGGCAGTACCTACCCACCCTACAACGTCGAAAAGCATGGCGATAACGAATACCGTATCGTCGTTGCAGCCGCAGGCTTCCAGGAGCAAGACTTGGAGCTGCAAGTGGAGAAAGGCGTACTGACAGTCACCGGCGGCAAGAACCGCGAGGGGGATACCAGCAGCGTCACCTACTTGCACCAGGGCATCGCTCAACGGGCGTTCAAGCTGTCGTTCCGCTTGGCCGACCATATCGAAGTCAAGGCGGCAGGCTTGCAGAACGGGCTGCTAAACATCGACTTGCTGCGCCAAGTGCCTGAAGAGGCAAAGCCTAAGCGTATCCCGATCGGTGGGGCACACACGCCTGTGCTGGAACATTGATCGCTCGACGCGAGCTGCGATAAAAAAAAGGGGGGCGCCTGGTGGGGCGCCCCCTTTTTCATGCGTACTCCAGCCATCAGGTAACGTGGCTTTCAAGCAGGGCCATGAACGCCCTGGCGGCATTGGAAAGGGTTCGTTCGGTATGGACAATGTAGCCCAGTTCACGGTTTAGCTGAACGCCGGGCAAAGCGAGCTGCGTAACCTGGTCATCGAGCATGGTGCGTGGCAGCACACTCCAGGCAAGCCCAATAGATACCATCATCTTGATGGTTTCCAGGTAATTGGTACTCATGGCGATGTTGGGGGTCAGGCCCTGTGCCTGGAACAGGTGCTGCACGATATGGTGGGTGAAGGTGTTACCCCCTGGAAAGACTGCCGGGTGGCGCGCAATATCTTCGAGCGACACCTCTGCCTGACGTGCCAGGGCATGTTCGGGCGCGGCCACCAGGTCCAACGGGTCATCCCAGATTTTTACCGCTTTGATCAACCCGTAGGGTTCCGGCGCCAGTGTAATCACGGCCAGTTCGGCCCGCCCGTGAAGGATCTCTTCATACGCCACTTCTGAATCAAGAAACTGGATGTCCAGCGCAACGTTGGGGTAGCGACGGGTAAAGGTGCGTAGCAAGGGCGGGAGGCGATGCAAGCCGATGTGATGGCTGGTAGCAAGGGTCAGCCGGCCGGTCACTTCCCCATTCAGGTTGCTCAATGCCCGTCGGGTGTCATCCAGCACGTTGAGGATCTGATAAGCCCGGGGCAACAGCGCTCGCCCCGCTTCGGTCAAGCTGACTTCCCGGCCCAAACGATCGAACAGCCGTGTGTCGAGCTGCGCTTCCAGGCCGGCAATACGCTTGCTGATAGCGGGCTGGGTGAGGTGAAGCCGCTCGCCTGCATTGGAAAAGCTGCCGGTCTCTGCCACACCAATAAAGGCAGTAAGGTTTGCCAAGTCCATCTACGGGATTCCTTGCTGTTATCCAGAAGATAAAAATTATGAATTTGAGTTATTGAATCTAACCTCATAGCATTCCCTTAACAAGCGTGGGCCCTTTAATCGAGCAGTGACTCAAACACTGCCTGGCTTACGCCACAGTCATGCCTGACGAGGATGCAAGAAATGGCCGGCAAAACCCTGTATGACAAGCTCTGGGATTCACACGTGGTCAAGCAGCGTGACGATGGTTCATCGCTGATATACATCGACCGCCACATTGTCCACGAAGTGACCTCGCCTCAGGCTTTCGAAGGGCTACGCTTGGCCGGCCGCACACCTTGGCGCGTAGACAGCATCATGGCCACGCCCGACCACAACGTGCCCACCACCGCAGAGCGCAAGGGCGGCATCGACGCTATCGAGGACCAGGTCTCACGCTTGCAGGTCCAGACCCTGGATGACAACTGCGATGAATACGGCATTACCGAATTCAAGATGAACGACCCGCGCCAGGGCATCGTTCATGTGATCGGCCCGGAGCAGGGCGCAACCTTGCCAGGCATGACCGTGGTCTGTGGTGACTCCCACACCTCTACCCATGGCGCCTTCGGGGCGTTGGCGCATGGTATCGGCACCTCCGAGGTGGAGCATGTACTGGCCACCCAGTGCCTGGTAGCCAAGAAAATGAAAAACATGCAGGTGCTGGTCGAAGGCACCTTACCCTTTGGCGTCACTGCCAAGGACATCGTGCTCGCCGTGATCGGCAAGATTGGCACTGCGGGTGGCAATGGCCACGCCATTGAGTTCGCCGGCAGCGCCATCCGCGCCCTGTCGGTTGAAGGGCGCATGACCATCTGCAATATGTCCATCGAAGCCGGTGCGCGGGTGGGCCTGGTGGCGTGTGATGAGAAAACCATCGCCTACGTGAAAGGGCGCCCGTTCGCGCCCTCGGCCGAACAATGGGAGCAGGCCGTCGAAGCCTGGGAAGGCCTGGTTTCCGACGCGGATGCCCACTTCGACACCGTTGTGCGCCTGGACGCCGCCCAGATCAAGCCTCAAGTGAGCTGGGGCACGTCGCCTGAGATGGTGCTGGCGGTGGACCAATCGGTGCCTGACCCTGCCGCTGAGGCAGACCTGGTCAAGCGTGGCTCCATCGAGCGTGCGTTGAAGTACATGGGCTTGCGTCCTAACCAACCCATCACCGAGATTCGTCTGGACCGTATCTTCATCGGCTCGTGCACCAATTCGCGCATCGAAGACCTGCGCGCCGCCGCTGAAGTCGCCAAGGGCCGTAAGGTGGCGGCAAGCGTAAAGCAAGCCATCGTGGTGCCGGGGTCTGGCTTGGTGAAAGCACAAGCCGAACAGGAAGGGTTGGACCGCATTTTCATCGAGGCTGGCTTTGAATGGCGCGAGCCAGGCTGCTCCATGTGCCTGGCCATGAACCCGGATCGCCTGGAGTCTGGCGAGCACTGTGCGTCTACCTCCAACCGTAACTTCGAGGGGCGTCAGGGTGCCGGCGGCCGCACTCACTTGGTCAGCCCGGCCATGGCCGCAGCGGCTGCCGTGGCAGGTCATTTCGTTGATGTCCGTGAACTTACTCAGGAGCGTGCAGCATGAAAGCCTTTACTCAACACACAGGCCTGGCCGCTCCTCTGGACCGTGCCAATGTGGACACCGATCAGATCATTCCCAAGCAGTTCTTAAAGTCCATCAAGCGCACCGGGTTTGGCCCCAACCTGTTTGACGAGTGGCGTTACCTGGACGTAGGGCAGCCCTACCAGGACAACTCCAAGCGGCCGCTGAACCAGGATTTCGTGCTCAATCACCCGCGCTACCAGGGCGCCAGCGTGCTGCTGGCCCGCGAGAATTTCGGCTGTGGCTCTAGCCGCGAACATGCCCCCTGGGCCTTGGATGAGTATGGGTTTCGCTGCGTGATTGCGCCCAGCTTTGCTGACATCTTCTTCAATAACAGCTTCAAGAACGGGCTGTTGCCGATCATCCTCACGGCCGCTGAAGTGGACGAACTGTTCAAGCAGATCGAGGCACAGCCTGGCTACTCGTTGGCTATCGACCTCGCTGCGCAGACCGTTACCCGCCCCGATGGCAAAGCCTATGCCTTTGAGATCGATGAGTTTCGCAAGCATTGCCTGCTGCACGGCCTGGACGACATTGGCCTGACGTTGCAGGATGCCGAGGCCATTCGTGTTTTCGAAGGCGATCACAGTGCCACGCAGCCTTGGCTGTTTCGCTGACCCCTGCCTAGGGTAGCGGGCTGGCTTACCTAGTTACCGGCACCCTTCGGGGTGCCGTTCGCATAAGAAGAGGAACCCATGAGCAAGCAGATCCTGATTCTCCCCGGCGACGGTATTGGCCCGGAGATCATGGCCGAAGCGGTGAAGGTGCTGAACCTGGCCAACGAACGGTTCGCGCTGGGCTTTACCCTGACCGAGGATGTCATCGGCGGCGCCGCCATCGATCGCCACGGTGTGCCCCTGGCAGATGAAACCCTTGCCCGCGCACGCGCCGCAGACGCAGTGCTGCTGGGCGCAGTGGGTGGGCCCAAGTGGGACAAGATCGAGCGGGACATCCGCCCCGAGCGCGGCTTGCTCAAAATCCGCGCTCAACTGGGCTTGTTCGCCAACCTTCGCCCAGCGATCCTTTACCCGCAATTGGCTGATGCCTCGTCACTCAAACCGGAAATCGTCGCAGGCCTGGATATCCTTATCGTCCGTGAGTTGACCGGCGGGATTTACTTTGGCGCCCCACGCGGCACCCGCGAGCTGGAAAACGGCGAGCGGCAGGCGTACGACACCCTTCCGTACAGTGAGAGCGAGATCCGCCGCATCGCCCGCGTTGGCTTTGATATGGCCCGCGTCCGCGGCAAGAAGCTGTGCTCCGTGGACAAAGCCAACGTACTGGCGTCCAGCCAGCTGTGGCGGGAAGTGGTGGAGGACCTTGCGAAGGATTATCCTGAGGTGGAGCTTAGCCACATGTATGTGGATAACGCCGCGATGCAGTTGGTCCGCGCGCCCAAGCAGTTCGATGTGGTGGTCACTGACAACCTGTTCGGCGATATCCTCTCGGACGAAGCATCAATGCTCACAGGTTCGATTGGCATGTTGCCGTCTGCATCGCTCGATGCCGCCAACAAGGGTATGTACGAGCCCTGCCATGGGTCGGCGCCAGACATCGCGGGGCAAGGCATCGCCAACCCGCTGGCCACTATCCTGTCGGTGTCGATGATGTTGCGTTATAGCTTCAATCAGATCGACGCCGCCCAGGCCATCGAAACCGCAGTGGGCAAGGTGCTCGACCAGGGCTTGCGTACAGGCGACATTTGGTCGCCTGGCTGCACGAAGGTCGGTACGCAGGAAATGGGCGACGCAGTAGTCGCCGCGCTGCGAAATCTGTAATCTCTCGGGCCCGCCGCAAGGTCTGTAAGGCGGCGGCCCACTTTTTTCAAGGGTGTAGTTGCGATGAAACGTGTAGGTCTGATCGGTTGGCGCGGTATGGTCGGTTCCGTGCTCATGCAGCGGATGCTGGAAGAGCAGGATTTCGACCTGATCGAACCGGTATTTTTCACCACCTCCAATGTGGGTGGCGAGGGTCCTGCCGTGGGCAAGGAGGTGGCGCCGCTCAAGGACGCCTATAACATCGAGGCGCTCAAATCCCTGGATGTCATCCTTACCTGCCAGGGTGGCGACTACACCACCGAGGTGTTTCCCAAGCTGCGCGAGGCGGGCTGGCAAGGGTATTGGATCGACGCTGCGTCCACCTTGCGTATGGAGGACGACGCCGTCATCGTGCTGGACCCGGTCAATCGCAAGGTCATCGATCAACAGCTGGATGCTGGCACCCGCAACTATGTGGGCGGCAATTGCACCGTTAGCCTGATGCTCATGGGCCTGGGTGGCCTGTTCGAGGCCGGGCTGGTGGAATGGATGAGTGCCATGACCTATCAGGCGGCCTCGGGTGCCGGCGCGCAGAACATGCGTGAATTGATCCGCCAAATGGGCGCAACCCACGCGGCCGTGGCCGATGAACTGGCCAACCCCGCCAGCGCGATCCTGGACATCGACCGCAAGGTGGCCGAGGCCATGCGCAGTGACGCCTTCCCCACCGAGCAGTTTGGTGTGCCCCTGGCCGGTAGCCTGATCCCCTGGATCGACAAAGAGCTGCCCAACGGCCAAAGCCGTGAAGAGTGGAAAGGCCAGGCAGAAACCAACAAGATCCTTGGCCGCTTTAAGAACCCTGTGCCTGTCGACGGTATTTGCGTGCGCATCGGCGCCATGCGCTGCCACAGCCAGGCATTGACGATCAAACTGAACAAAGACGTACCTATCGCTGATATCGAAGGCATGATCAGCCAGCACAACCCCTGGGTGAAGCTGGTCTCCAACCACCGTGATGCCAGCATGGCGGAGCTTACACCTACCCACGTGACCGGTACCTTGAACGTCCCCGTCGGGCGGTTGCGCAAGCTGAACATGGGGTCTCAGTACCTGGGTGCCTTCACGGTAGGCGACCAGTTGCTCTGGGGCGCCGCCGAGCCCTTGCGTCGTATGTTGCGTATTCTGCTCGAACGCTGATACGTGCTTCAGCCCACGCGGCTGGCTACGCTGTCTCTTTATCAGGGCAGCCGTGGCCAGCCGCGTTTTCGTTTACAGAGCAGCTGCGCGATCCGCCAGCTGCCTTGCCGTTAAGGAAACATCATGTCCGCAGCCTTTGACGTGGCGGTGATCGGTGCAACCGGCACCGTAGGGGAAACCCTGGTGCAGGTCCTTGAAGAACGCGACTTCCCGCTGGGCCAGCTGCACCTATTGGCCAGCGAAGCTTCAGTGGCTAAGTCCGTGCCCTTCCGCGGGCGCAACACACGGGTAAAGGCCCTGGATGGCTTCGACTTCTCTCAAGTGCAGTTAGCCTTTTTCTGCGCGGGCGATGCGGTGAGTGAAGCCTTTGCGCATAAGGCTACCCAGGCAGGGTGTGCGGTGATTGACCTGGCGGCAAGGCAGGGCGCTCCGTTGGTGGTTCCGGAAGTGAATGCAGAGCGTTTGGGTGCGCTGCAAGGGCCCATCCGCGTCGGTAGCCCTGGCAGCATCGCCACGGCACTGGCGCTGGCATTATGGCCGCTTCAATCACTGCTGACGCTTGAGCAGGTGACCGTCACGGCCTGTCTATCCATGTCTGCCAGTGGCCGTGAAGCAATTGGTGAGCTAGCCCGCCAAACCACGGAGCTGCTCAATGCCCGCCCACTGGAACCGCGCGTGTTCGACCGCCAGGTAGCCTTCAACGTACTGGCTCAAGTGGGGGTGCCCGATGAGGCGGGGCACCTGGCTTTGGAGAAACGCGCGCACCGCGAGCTGCGAGCGTTGCTGGGGCTGCCTGCTTTGAAGGTGGCGGTGAGTTGTATTCAGGTGCCGGTGTTTTTTGGCGACAGCCTGAGCGTCAGCGTGCGCTCGGCCCGCCCGGTAGACATCGCCGCCGTTCAGGCGGCACTGGCCAAGGCACCCGGAGTGGAATGGACCGGCACTGACGACTACCCTACCTCTGTAGGGGACGCGGTAGGCCAGGACGCGCTGTATATCGGCCGGGTGCGGTGCGGGCTGGACGATCCACAACTCCTCAGTTTTTGGCTGACGCTCGATAACGTGCGCAAGGGTGCGGCACTGAATGCGGTGCAAGTGGCAGAATTGTTGATAAAAGCTATGTCCTAAAAGATACTTGGCAACACTTTGCATAAAGTTTCTCGGATTACGCTGTAAGTCCGGCACGCACAAAAGGATCTGGCCATGGTTCAAGTTCGCAAACTGGCATTGGCGATAGCCGCTGCGACAGCGCTGTCATCCGGGCTGGCACAGGCACTGGAGCTGGGTGAGCTGACCCTCAAGTCAGCGGCCAACCAACCCCTGGTGGCAGAAATTGAGCTGCGTGATGTCGCCGCGCTCACTGCTCCGGAAATCGTACCTGGGCTCGCCTCGGCGGAGGAGTTCGCCCGTGCGGGCCTGGATCGCCAGGCGTTTCTTAACCAGTTGAGCTTTACCCCTATCATTAATCCAGGGGGGCGTAGCGTTATTCAGGTAACGTCCTCTGCGCCGTTGTCCGAGCCTCTGGTCAAGTTCCTGATGCAGGTGATCTACCCTAGCGGCCGCCTCATGCGCGATTACAGCGTACTGGTCGATGCCTCGCGCTTTGCCCCGCAGGACGCCAACGCCGCGGCTATACCGCCTGCTACGCCAGCGCTAACCGCACCGAGCACGAGCAACCGGGAGTACACCACTACTAACCGCGATACCTTGTGGGAAATCGCCGCCAAGGTCCGTGAGCAAGCGTCAGTACAGCAAACCATGTTAGCGATCCAGGCCATCAACCCGGACGCCTTCCAAGACAGTAATATCAACCGCCTGCGTGCGGGTCAGGTGCTGCGCTTGCCTGACGCCAGTGATGCTACTGCGCTTGCCCAGCCTCAGGCTATCGCCGAAGTTGCGCGGCAGAACACAGCATGGCGCGAGGGTCGTCGGCTAGGGCCACGAGCGCAGCAATTGGACGCAACCCGTCGTAGCGGAAACGGTAATGCCCCTGCGCCGCAGCAAGGTGACCGATTGAAGCTGGTATCGGGTGAGGCTAACGATGCTCAGGCGCGTGGCGTGGTCGGGGACAATAAAGCCCTGACTGACAAACTGGCCGTTACACAAGAACACCTGGACACCACCCAGCGCGAAAATGCCGAGTTGAAAAGCCGCCTGGCAGACCTTCAAAGCCAGCTGGATAAGGCCCAGCGCTTGCTGCAACTGCGCAGCGATCAGTTGGCCCGGTTAGAAGCCGGCGCCGCAGCGCCAACCGTGCCGGCACAAGTGCCTACGGCCGAGACCCCACCCACTGAGCCTTCTACGCCGGGTGTGAATGGTCAGCCTGCTATCGATGCTCAGCTCACCCCGCCGGTGGAGCACACCACCCCTGTCGACCCTTCCATTGCGCCAGTGGTAGCAGACCCTGCAGCGCCGCTCACCGAGCCTGCGCCTCTGCCAACTGCCGAGACGCCTGCCGCCGAGAACAGCAACCGATGGGTGCTGGGTACCGTGGTTGGGTTTGCTTTGGCCGCGCTGCTATTGGCCGCATGGCTACTGGCCAGACGGCGTAAGGCGCAGCAGGAGTCCGAGCGGCATCACCGCATGGCGAAGGAGCTGTCCGACGCACAGGAGTTTCGCACCGACGACTTCGACCTTCCCCCGACCAGTTTCGATAACCTAGGCACGTCCGCCCCTTCTGTACGCCTGGCGCCTGCAATGGTTGCCGCCTCCGCTGCAGCGGCAACCGCTGCGTCCGCGCCGATCTACGACCGCCCGAGCACGCCTGCGCCTAAAAGCGAACTGCCCTCGGTAGCGTCACTGGTGGTTGCGCCTGCCGCGCAGGATCCGCTGGAAGAAGCCCAAGAGCACATAGATCGCGGCCGTTACAACCGTGCAGGCGACCTGCTGGAGCATGCCATCACCGCAGCGCCTGAGCGCGATGACCTTCGGGTCAAGCTGATGGAAGTGTACGGTCATCAAGGTGACCGAGACGGGTTTATCGGACAGGAGCGTGTACTTATGGCCAATGGCGAATACCAAGCCCACGTCAATGAGCTCAAAACCCGCTTCCCTGCCATGGCGGGCCTGGCGGCAGGGCTCAGCGCTGCGGCAGTGGCTGCCGAGCTGGACGCCCAGTATGTAAAAGACTTGTTGCAGGACGAGGCAGACACCCCTGAGCCTATTGGCAACGTGTTTGACACCGACTTCGACCTGAGCCTGGATGGCATCGAAACGGCCCCCGAAGCGCCAGCCGAGACTCAACGCGACGCTCCTGGCGAGACACCAGATTTCGAAGCGCTGTTGCGCGAACAAACCGCAGAGCAGGCGGTGGTAGAGCCCCAGCCGGACCTCGACGCGGTAGACCCTGTGCCGTCTCCGGTCGATGACCTCGATGACCTGGAGCCCTTAGGCCCTGAACAGGGCCCTGCCGACGCACCTGATGACACTGCAGTACCTACCGACCGCGAACACTTGGATGATTTCGACTTGTCTTTGTCTGAGGAGCAGCGCGAGGATCAGAGCCGGTTCGCGGCTGACGTCAGTGACGTCAACTCGCAACTCGAAGACCTGTCGCGCAGTATGAGCCAAGCGCCCACCGAAGACGCCCTGCACACCGGCGTAGGCGGTAGTCTGGATGAGTTCGACTTTCTGGCCGACTCCGATGAAGTGACCACCAAGCTGGACCTTGCGCGTGCATACATCGACATGGCAGATGCAGAAGGGGCCCGAGATATCCTCGATGAAGTGCTCAAGGAAGGCACGCTCGATCAACAAAAAGAGGCGCGCAAAATGCTGGCCGCGTTGAGCTAACGTCATTGGCTCGTTTCTCTCACGGCAGCCTTGCAGGCTGCCGTTGTCGTTTTTCTAGAAGGTAGGTTTGACGCTGTGGAGAGTTACCAAAGTGCGGCGGATGAAATCGCCGCCCAAGGCCACACGCGCATTGCGCTAGGCGTGGAGTACAAAGGGTCGCGTTATAAAGGCTGGCAGCGTCAAATCGACGGCGTGCGCAGCGTGCAGGAAACCCTCGAAAAGGCCCTATCGAAGGTGGCGGCAAGCCCTGTCTCAGTGCTCTGTGCCGGGCGTACCGACGCCGGCGTTCATGCGTGTGGCCAGGTTGTACACTTTGACACCCAAGCGGTTCGGCCAGAACGGGCCTGGGTCATGGGCAGCAATGCAGCCCTGCCGGGCGATATCAGCGTGACCTGGGCGCGGCCGATGCCGGCAGATTTCCACGCCCGCTTCAAAGCCGTGGCCAGGCGTTACCGGTATGTGATTTACAACGACCTGATACGCCCCGCACACCTGGCCGAAGAAGTCACCTGGAATCACCGCCCTCTGGATGCAGAGCGCATGGCCGCCGCCGCCGCCCCTTTGGTGGGGACCCATGATTTCAGTGCCTTCCGCGCCAGCCAGTGCCAAGCTAAATCGCCCATCAAGCAGCTTCACCACTTACGGGTGACCCGTCATGGCGCCATGGTTGTGATTGATGTGCGCGCCAATGCTTTCCTTCACCACATGGTGCGTAATTTGGCCGGGGTACTGATGGCCATCGGTAGTGGGGACAAATCCGTGGGCTGGGCCGCTGAGGTATTGGCAGGGCGAGAACGTCGGCAGGGTGGGGTGACTGCGCACCCTTATGGGCTCTATCTGGTACAGGTGGAGTACCCCGACACTTACGCCTTACCGTCCCGTTACATAGGGCCACATTTCCTTACGGGGTTTGATAGCCTGCCGGGCTGACGCAGCCGAGGGCTTTTTGTTAACATCCCTCGCACCTTCCAGACCGTACGAGGTAGTTGCGTCATGGCCGCTGTTCGCAGCAAGATCTGCGGGATTACCCGCGTTGACGATGCTTTGGTAGCCGCCCGCGCCGGGGCAGATGCCATTGGCCTGGTGTTCTACGCCCCAAGCCCACGGGCGGTCACCCTTCAGCAGGCGCGTGAAATCGTTGCTGCCCTGCCTCCGTTCATCACCGTGGTAGGGCTGTTCGTCAATGCCAGCCGTTGCGAAATCAACGAAACGCTCGACGCCGTGCGCCTGGATCTCCTGCAATTTCATGGGGACGAAACTCCCGAACAGTGCGCAGGTTATAACCGCCCTTATATAAAGGCGCTGCGGGTCCGCCCTGGGGATGATATCGCTGCTGCTGCTGAGTTGTACCACGGCGCTTCCGGCCTGCTCCTCGATGCCTTCGTCGAAGGCGTACCGGGCGGCACTGGCGTTGCATTTGACTGGGAGCTGGTGCCGATGGGCCTTGCCAAGCCGATCATTCTCGCTGGTGGCCTTACCCCTGAAAACGTCAGCGAGGCTATTCAGCACGTACGGCCCTTCGGGGTGGACGTGAGCGGTGGCGTAGAGCACAGCAAAGGCATCAAGGACAGCCGCCGCGTAGAAGGCTTCATCAAGGCCGTGCGTTCCTGGAATTAATCCCTTAGCCAGCGTATGTGGCAATGTGACGGCCATCGTTGAGCGGCCGTCGAATATCTTCAGCGCGCAAACGGCCGTTCCCGGGCTAACCGGCACGCATCTGCATTTTCGAGAGGGTGAAGCGCCTGTCGCTCCCCTGGTATTGAATCACCGAGGTGGCCCTATGGCCCCCGGCACGGCCCGCGCAGGGTCGCCAGTGACTGGAGAAACAAGCATGAGCAACTGGTTGGTAGACAAACTGATCCCTTCGATCATGCGTTCCGAAGTAAAGAAAAGCTCGGTGCCTGAAGGGCTGTGGCACAAGTGCCCCAATTGCGAGGCGGTGCTGTATCGCCCAGAGCTGGAAAAAACCCTCGACGTGTGCCCCAAGTGCAATCACCACATGCGAATCGGGGCCCGTAGCCGTCTGGACATTTTTCTCGACCCTGAGGGCCGGGAAGAACTGGGTGCCGACCTCGAGCCGGTAGATCGCCTGAAATTCCGTGATGGCAAGAAGTACAAAGACCGCCTGACTGCCGCCCAGAAGCAAACAGGTGAGAAAGACGCGCTGATTTCCATGAGCGGTACGCTCATGGGCATGCCTGTGGTCGCCAGCGCTTTTGAGTTCAGCTTCATGGGCGGCTCCATGGGTGCCATCGTCGGTGAGCGCTTCGTGCGCGCCGCCAATTATGCCTTGGAACACCGGTGCCCCATGATCTGCTTTGCAGCGTCCGGCGGGGCGCGCATGCAGGAGGCACTGATTTCCCTGATGCAGATGGCCAAAACCTCTGCGGTGCTGGCCCGCTTGCGTGAAGAGGGCATCCCGTTCATTTCGGTATTGACCGACCCGGTATATGGCGGAGTGTCGGCCAGCCTGGCAATGCTTGGCGATGTCATCGTTGGCGAGCCCAAGGCCTTGATCGGCTTCGCGGGCCCACGGGTAATCGAGCAAACCGTACGAGAAAAACTCCCCGAGGGGTTCCAGCGTAGCGAGTTCCTGTTGGAGCACGGTGCAATCGACCTTATCGTCCATCGCCAAGAGCTGCGACCTCGCTTGGCGCGCCTGCTGGCACAAATGACCAATACGCCCACGCCAGGCCAGGCATTGGTCACGGCGGTGCAGGCAGACGCCTCCCCTGCGCCGGTGCCCGCAGCGCCATGACCTCCCGCACCCTCGACGCGTGGCTCGCTTATCTGGAGCAACTGCATCCGGTGGCAATCGACATGGGGCTGGGCCGCTGCCGGCAGGTATTTGACCGGCTAGTACTCGGGCCGCTGGCGCCTCGTGTGGTCACGGTTACGGGTACCAATGGCAAAGGCTCTACCTGCGCATTTCTTGCCAGCCTGCTCGCGGCCGAAGGGCTTCGGGTGGGGGTGTACAGTTCGCCGCACCTGCTGCGCTATAACGAGCGAGTGGTGATAAACGGCCAGCCTGCTACCGACGCGCAGTTGTGCGCGGCCTTCGAAGCCGTGGAAGCTGCCCGCCTTGAGGTGTCACTTACCTATTTTGAAATGGGCACGCTGGCCGCTTTCTGGCTATTCGCCCAGGCAGGCCTGGATGCGCTGGTGCTCGAAGTTGGCCTGGGTGGGCGGCTGGACACCGTTAATCTGGTCAGCGCCGACCTTGCCCTGATTACCAACATCGGCCTGGACCATGCCGAGTACCTCGGCAACACCCGAGAGTCGGTCGCTTTCGAGAAGGCGGGTATTCTGCGTGCCGGCCGGCCGGCAGTGTGTGGCGACCCAGCGCCGCCAAGTACCCTGCTCGAAGTGGCCGAGCGTAAAGATGTGAAGTTGTTGGTACACGGGCAGGCGTTCAGCCTGAGCGTTACGGACACCGACTGGCACTGGCAGGGCCAGGGGAGCGATGGGCAACCCTTGGCGCTGGCGTCGCTGCCGCTTCTGGGCCTGCCATTGGAAAACGCCGCTCTGGCGCTGCAGGGCTTTGCTTTGCTGGGCCTTTCGTGGCGGCCTGCGGCTATCGCTCTGGCACTGGTCGCAACCCGGGTAGTAGGGCGCTTGGATCGCCGCCTGGCGTTCTGGCAAGGCAAACCGGTGCAGCTATTGCTGGATGTAGGCCATAACCCCCATGCTGCGCACTACCTGCGTAAGCGTCTGGCGCCACTGCCTCCCCCGGCAATTCGGCGGGCCGTGTTCGGTCTGCTATCCGACAAAGCGCTGGAGGGAGTTATCAAGCCTTTGCTCGAACGGGTAGGCGAGTGGGCAGTGGCACCCTTGCCCTCTGAGCGTAGCCGTCGCCCTGAACAATTGCAGGCGGCCTTGTCGAACCTTGGTGCGGTGGTAACGTCACATGCCAGTGTGCAGGCCGCCCTGGATTACCAGTGCGAGCGTGCGGGGCCCCACGATGAGATATTCGTGTTCGGATCGTTTTTTTGTGTCGCCCAAGCCTTGTCATGGCTGGAGCAACACGGCGTGGAGGTAGCCGCAGATGGCTTTGCTGGATAACGTCTTCAAGCAACGCATGGTGGGGGCGATCGTATTGATTGCGTTGGCCGTGGTTTTTCTGCCTATGTTGTTTAGCCGGCCAGATGAGCTGCATGCCGTTCGGGTAGAGGCGCCTGCTGCGCCAGCCGCACCGGTGGTACCAACGGTCAAGGTACAGCCTACCGCTGTCCCGGAGGCCCCCGCGCCTACGGTTACGCAGGACGTACCGGCATCACCGCCTGTTACGGCACGCGCCACGGCGCAGGCCTCGGCGCCAAGCATGCCTATCTCAGCTGCGCCTACCGTGACCACGTCGGGTACCAAGCCCGTACCAGCTCAAGCGGCGGCACCCGCTACCCCAGCCGCTCAGGCCAAGGCAGACACCACCAGCAAGCTCGATGCTGCAGGGGTGCCGGTCAGTTGGTCGGTACAGCTCGCCAGCCTGTCCAATCGCGCGGGGGCCGATACCTTGCAAAAAAACCTACGCACTCAAGGCTACAATGCCTATGTCCGCTCATCCGACGGCAAGAACCGCGTCTTCGTAGGGCCTCTGGTAGACCGTAGCGAGGCAGAACGCCTACGCGATGTCATCAATCGTCAGCAAAACCTCAAGGGTTTCGTGGTGCGTTTCGAGCCTGAGCGCGCCTGAACCACGCGGCAGGCAGGCCTGGAGTTTCATAGCAGGCCTGCATGCATGCGATCTGATAATCACGCTTAACCCCGCACGTCCCGTCTGCTAAAATGCGCGCCCTTACCCCCTTGCAGGCCAAATCGTGGCATTTACCTGGGTTGACTGGGCGATCCTGGCGGTCGTTGCTGTCTCAGCACTGATCAGCTTGAAACGCGGCTTCGTCAAAGAGGCGTTGTCGTTGCTCACCTGGATAGTGGCTGGCGCCGTGGCCTGGATGTTCGGAGGGGGGCTGGCTCAGTACCTCGAAGGCTATATTCAAACGCCTTCGGCCAGGGTCATCGCAAGCTGTGCCATTTTATTTGTCGCCACGCTGCTTGTAGGCGCCATGATCAACTTCCTCATCGGCGAGCTGATTCGCGTTACCGGGCTGTCCGGCACCGATCGGTTCCTGGGTATGGTGTTTGGCGCAGCGCGTGGCGGGCTGCTGGTAGTGATATGCGCAGGGCTGCTCAGCCTTGGGCCGGTCCAACAAGACCCATGGTGGCAGCAGTCTCAGTTGCTGCCGCGTTTTCTTCTTGTCGCTGACTGGTCCAAAAACCTCATTTTGGGCATGAGCAGTCGGTGGTTGGCGGCTGGTGTCACTTCACCGGTCGAGATCCCATTCAAGGAACACCTCTTGCCCGCGCCTAAAAGCCAGGAGCAAGGGTCCTTTCAGGTCCACTAAGTAGGGGTTGTGTCGCATGTGTGGCATCGTCGGTATCGTCGGTAAGTCGAATGTCAATCAGGCGCTGTATGACGCGTTAACCGTCTTGCAGCATCGCGGCCAGGACGCTGCCGGTATTGTCACCAGCCACGATGGCAGGTTGTTTTTGCGCAAGGACAACGGCCTGGTCCGTGACGTGTTCCAACAGCGGCACATGCAAGGCTTGGTCGGTCACATGGGCATCGCGCACGTGCGCTACCCCACGGCAGGTAGCTCTACCTCGGCCGAGGCGCAGCCGTTTTACGTAAACTCGCCTTACGGGATCACCCTGGCCCACAACGGTAACTTGACCAACGTGGAACAGCTGGCCAAGGAGATTTACGAATCAGACCTGCGTCACGTGAATACCAACTCCGATTCCGAGGTGTTGCTCAACGTCTTCGCCCACGAGCTGGCCGTGCGCGGCAAGCTGCAGCCTACCGAAGAGGACGTGTTCGCTGCGGTGAAAGACACGCACAAACGCTGCCGCGGCGGCTATGCCGTGGTTGCGATGCTCACAGGCTATGGCATCGTTGGCTTCCGTGACCCTAACGCCATTCGCCCCATTGTATTCGGTCAGCGCAACACCGATGATGGCGTGGAGTACATGATCGCTTCCGAAAGCGTTGCGCTGGACGTGCTGGGCTTCACCCTGATCCGCGACCTGGCACCCGGTGAAGCGGTGTACATCACCGAAGACGGTCGCCTACACACCCGGCAGTGCGCACCAAACCCGCACTACGCGCCTTGCATCTTCGAGCACGTATACCTGGCGCGCCCGGATTCGATCATCGACGGCATCTCGGTGTACAAGGCCCGGCTGCGCATGGGCGAAAAACTGGCGGATAAAATCCTCCGCGAGCGCCCGGATCACGACATCGACGTGGTGATTCCAATCCCCGACACCAGTCGTACGTCGGCGTTGGAGCTGGCTAATCAGCTGGGCGTCAAATTCCGCGAAGGTTTTGTTAAAAACCGCTACATCGGCCGTACCTTCATCATGCCTGGCCAGGCTGCGCGGAAGAAATCCGTTCGCCAGAAGCTCAATGCCATTGAGCTGGAGTTCCGCGGCAAAAACGTGATGCTGGTAGACGACTCCATCGTCCGCGGCACGACGTGCAAGCAGATCATCCAGATGGCGCGCGAGGCTGGGGCGAAAAAAGTGTACTTCTGCTCGGCGGCGCCCGCCGTTCGCTACCCGAACGTTTACGGCATCGACATGCCCAGTGCCCACGAGCTGATCGCGCATGACCGCAGCACCGAAGAGGTGGCTGACCTGATCGGCGCCGATTGGTTGATCTACCAGGATTTGCCAGACCTCATCGAGGCAGTGGGCGGTGGCAAGGTCAAGATCGATCACTTCGACTGTGCGGTATTCGACGGCAAGTACGTCACCGGCGACGTAGACGCCGCGTACCTGAGCAAGATCGACACGGCACGTAATGACTTGGCCAAGGATAAGCGCCACTCTGTTAGCGCAATCATCGATCTGTACAACAACTGAGGGAGCACGCCATGAGCCAGGATTGGGACGCAGGGCGCCTTGATAGCGATCTGGAAGGCGTAGGCTTCGATACCCTGGCGGTCAGGGCCGGCCAGCACCGCACCCCGGAAGGTGAGCACAGCGACCCGTTGTTCTTCACCTCCAGCTATGTGTTCCGCACCGCTGCGGACGCCGCGGCACGGTTCTCCGGGGAGGTGCCGGGCAACGTCTACTCTCGCTACACCAACCCCACGGTGCGCTCCTTCGAGGAGCGTATCGCGGCCCTTGAAGGCGCAGAGCAGGCCGTAGCCTTCTCCACCGGCATGGCAGCGATTACCGGCATCGCCATGGGGTTGTGCAGCGCGGGGGACCACATATTGGTTTCCCAAAGCGTGTTCGGCTCCACCATCAGCCTGTTCGACAAGTACTTCAAGCGCTTCGGCATTGAAGTGGACTACGTGCCCCTGGCGGACTTGGGCGGGTGGGAAAGGGCCATAAAGCCCAACACCCGTTTCCTGTTCGTGGAATCGCCTTCCAACCCCTTGGCAGAAGTCGTAGACATCGCCGGGCTAGCGGCCATTGCTCACGCCAAGAGCACCTTGCTGGTGGTGGACAACTGCTTCAATACGCCTGCTTTGCAACAACCGCTGAAGCTGGGTGCGGACATCGTGACCCATTCGGCCACCAAGTTCATCGACGGGCAGGGCCGCTGCATGGGCGGTATCGTCGCGGGGCGCGCCGAACACATGAAAGAGATGGTCGGCGTGGTGCGCACGGCAGGGGCATCGTTAAGCCCGTTCAATGCCTGGATCTTCCTCAAGGGGCTGGAAACCCTGAGCCTGCGCATGCGTGCTCATTGTGCCAACGCCCAGGCGCTGGCGGAGTGGCTTGAAGGCCAGGAAGGCATCGAACGGGTCCATTACGTGGGCCTTAAGAGCCATCCACAGCATGAGTTGGCCACGCGCCAGATGCACGGTGGTTACGGCGGCGTAGTGAGCTTCGAGGTCAAGGGGGGCAAGGCAGGCGCCTGGGCATTCATCGACGCCACGCGGCTGGTCTCCATCACCGCCAACCTGGGTGATAGCAAAACCACCATCACTCACCCGGCTACCACGTCGCACGGGCGGCTGTCGCCGGCAGAGCGAGACGCGGCAGGTATTCGGGACAGCCTTATTCGCGTTGCAGTAGGGCTTGAAGACCTGGCCGACCTGCAGGCAGACATGGCCCGCGGCTTGGCTGCGCTGTGATACCAATGGAACTCGTCAGCACCGGGTTTCACCATGCGCGGGTGGCGTTGGTCACAGGGGCTGCCCGCGGAATCGGCCTGGGCATCGCGGCGTGGCTGCTCACCGAAGGGTGGAAAGTAGTCATCGCCGATGTGGATGACGCACGTGGAGTGCTGGTTGCCGAGGCGTTGGGGGAGGGCGCTACTTTCGTTCACATGGATGTCTCTGACGACCGTCAGGTGTCGGCAGGGGTGGCCACAGCCCTCGGGCATTTCGGCAGGCTCGATGGCCTGGTATGCAACGCTGCGATCACTCATGCCCACAACGGGCCGGTGGAAGCCTTGCCGCTGGCTCACTGGCACAGGGTAATCGGCACCAACCTAACCGGCACCATGCTATTGGCCAGGCACTGCGCGCCTTATCTAAGGGCGCGTCATGGGGCTATCGTGACCCTGTGCTCTACCCGGGCTCACCAGTCGGAGCCTGATACCGAAGCCTATGCCGCCAGCAAGGGTGGCGTACTGGCGCTTACCCATGCCTTGGCGATCAGCCTTTCGCCTGAAATCCGTGTGAACGCGGTAAGCCCAGGGTGGATCGACGCGCGTGATCCACGGGAGCGGCGTGCAGAGCCGTTGAGTGAGCTGGATCACCAGCAGCACCCTTCGGGCCGTGTGGGGACGGTGGAGGACGTTGCCTGTGCGGCGGCGTGGCTGTTGTCCCCCAATGCGGGCTTTGTGACTGGCCAAGAATTGATCGTGGACGGTGGTATGACCCGCAAGATGATTTACCAGTAAAGGCTAAGCGAAGCGGTGTGTTTTTATACCTGATTCGTCTTTTTCAAAAAAACTTCAAGCAGGCTATTGACTTACAGCGGGTCGGTCGCCAAAATGCGCACCACTTCGACGCAGTACACGGGTGATTAGCTCAGCTGGGAGAGCGTCTGCCTTACAAGCAGAATGTCGGCGGTTCGATCCCGTCATCACCCACCACTTCGAAGTGCTCTGATTCTAGAGCGGATGAAAGTCCACCGACGCGCAGCGGTAGTTCAGTCGGTTAGAATACCGGCCTGTCACGCCGGGGGTCGCGGGTTCGAGTCCCGTCCGCTGCGCCATTTGTCCCAAGTGTTGTTAACGCGCCACTTGAGACTGAAGCACTACCCCGCTTTAGTCAGTTTGTTTCAATCAGGCGAATGTCTGAGCAATTACGCAGCGGTAGTTCAGTCGGTTAGAATACCGGCCTGTCACGCCGGGGGTCGCGGGTTCGAGTCCCGTCCGCTGCGCCATATTTAGCCTGAAGCCTCTGAACAGCTTCAGGTATCGAGAAAGCGACCTTCTGGTCGCTTTTTTTATACATAAATTTTGTGTAACTGCGCCCTTGATGGGCAGGCGGTTTGGCGTTATCCGGCTAGCTCTAAGTTGCAAGCGTTCTTACAAGCGTGCTTAGAGCGTGTCTACAGGCGTGAACGAACTTTCACCTGCCAGAACCCATTTCGTTTGGTAGCGTGAACTTATCAGTGCATTCCTTCTCCTATGGCATAGCCATTGGTCGGGGCTGGCTGATAAGCTCGCGGCTTCTCTCGATCGCCTCTCATATGGCGCCCCTTTTTACAAGGAAACAGCATGAAACAGCATCGGTTGGCGGCTGCGATCGCCCTGGTTGGTTTGGTTCTCGCCGGTTGCGACAAGCAGACCAGTAGTGTCGAGCTCAAAACCCCGGCCCAGAAAGCATCCTACGGTATCGGCTTGAACATGGGCAAAAGCCTGGCTCAGGAAGGCATGGATGACTTGGACTCTAAGGCCGTGGCCTTGGGTATCGAAGATGCCGTTGGCAAGAAAGAGCAAAAGCTCAAGGACGACGAACTGGTAGAAGCTTTTGCGGCCCTTCAAAAACGTGCCGAAGAGCGCATGACCAAGATGAGTGAAGACTCCTTGGCGGCCGGTAAGAAATTCCTGGAAGAAAACGCCAAGAAAGACGGCGTGGTCACCACGGCCTCTGGCTTGCAATACCAAGTGGTACAGAAGGCAGACGGCCCACAGCCAAAGCCTACCGATGTAGTCACTGTTCATTACACCGGCAAGCTGATCGATGGCAAAACCTTCGACAGCTCCGTTGAGCGTGGCAGCCCTATCGATTTGCCTGTGAGTGGTGTAATCCCAGGGTGGGTTGAAGGCCTGCAACTGATGCACGTCGGTGAAAAGGTCAAGCTGTTCATCCCGAGCGACCTGGCGTATGGCGCGCAGAGCCCAAGCCCGACCATCCCGGCCAACTCGGTCCTGGTGTTTGACCTAGAACTGATCGGCATCAAGGACCCGTCCAAGGCGCCTGTAGACGCTGACGACGCCGCAGCCAGTGAAGAAATGCCTGCTGAGCCTGCTCAGAAGAAGTAAGCTCGCTGCTCTACACAGCGCCCCGGTTACCGGGGCGTTGTCGTTTCTGGCCTGGTTACCCGTGGCGTTAGCGGTCGTGCAGCGCCTAGGCGGTGAGCCTGACGGATTTACGAACCCTTGCGTGGCACATTAGTCAGACGGGGAGGGGCGTAGTAGACGCCGGTTAGGCTTCATGGATGATTTTGTTACAGAAGGTGAACGAAAAAGCGTCGATTTGACGCTTCCCCTTTGCTACTGGGCGTTACAGGCCGTTCTGACACGGCTGTTCACATGGTTATCCACACTTTCTGTGGATATCCTTTCAAGCACTGCGTGGAGGTTGCATGAAGGTACCTTTGGGCTTTACCCGGTTTCTTCCCCTTGCCGAGCGGCTGATTGCCCGCGGTCGTTTGCCTGCGCTGGCGATTGCCGTGGCGCGCAAGGTTCGTGGCAAAAAGCTCGGGGGGCTGAAAGAAGACATAGGCCTGTTACAGGCGCTGTGCCTGGCGTACTGGCGTGGTGAGTACCGTGCAATCAGCGGTAAAGCGATCTTGTCTATCGTGGCAGGCTTGCTGTATTTCGTCAGCCCTATCGACGTGATTCCAGATTGGCTGGTGGGCGTTGGCATGCTCGATGACATCGCTGTGCTGGGCTGGGTCATGAAAACCCTCCAAGGTGAGCTGGGGGCCTTCCGGGCGTGGCGTGCTCGCCAAAACCCAGAGGCCCTCAGCGCAGCCGAGCGCGTACCGGACCAGGCCGTACCGCTGGAGGGCGAATACCTGGGTCGTCAGTAACGCCATCGCACTGAGCCCTTGTGCCCCTGAAGGGTCCCCTGGCCGGCCGCTGCCTGATAAGCTCACCCATGAACCTATCGGATGGCAGGCGAGGAGGGCCCTGAATGAAAGTACGGATTAGCCAGCAGCACTGGGAGGGGCTCCTGAGCGAGCTGGACACGGCTAGGCAGCATCGCCAACTACTGACCTACCGTTCATTGCTTGAGCGCCTGCAACTGCCTACTCCTGCCATGCGAACGCTCACCGCTGCTCTTGAGCATCTAGCCTTATTGGATGCCCGTGCTGAGCTGCCCTTGCGCAGCTCGTTGGTTATCAGCCAGGGCGCCAGCCGGCTGCCCCGCACAGGGTTTTTTGAATGTGTGGAGCGCCTGGGCCGGTTCTCTGGCCCGGCGGACGGCCTGGCAGCGGCTTCCTGGCACGCGTCCGAGGTCGCGCGAGTGTTCGAGCATGCCTACCCCGCCGCAGTGCCTTGAATGGGCGCTGCTAACCTTGTGTGTTCCGCCAGAAAGGCTCCGCGCTCAACTCGGTAATAAGCTTGAGTACGTCGATTGCCTGCCCCATCCCCACGTACGTGCCCTGTTGGGTAATGATGAAATCTTCATCCATGCGCGGCTGAGCGCTGCTCGTCAGCAGGCGGCTCACGTGCTGAAGGGAGTCACTTACCTCCACAGCCACGAACGCCTTGCTCATCAACTGTTGGGTGGTCATCTCAGCGGGGCGGTTCGCGGGCACACTGAGTGAGCCAAACACCGCTGAGCGGCGAATGATGCCGCAAGGGCGGTGTGCTTCATCCAGCACTGCGATTGTGTTCAAGCAGGGGCGCTGGCGGAATGCGTCCATCACCAGGGCCATGGGGGAACCGCAGGTTAGCGTTGGCTGTTCACGCAGTAGCTGCATAAGTGCCTGGGGCACTTGGCCAGCGCTTGGGTTTGGCTCAGTGGGGGGCAGCAGGTGGCTGGCGTCCAACGGTGGTCGTTCCTGGGGCCTGGCCAACAGGTACCCCTGAACCAGGTCTACGCCCATTTCACGCAGGACCGTAAGCTCGTCCATCTGCTCAATGCCCTCAGCGATGACCAGCGCCTTGGACCGTCGCGCGATCTGCAAGATGGAGCCAACGAATTCGCGCTTGAGTGCATCCTGATGGATGTCTTCAATAAAGTGCCGGTCTATCTTCACGTAGTCGGGCCGCAGCTCGGACCACAACCGCAGGCTTGAATACCCCGCGCCCAGATCATCCAGGGCGATGGTGAAGCCCATGGCCCGGTAGTGGTGAAGTGCACGGGATAGCAGCTGAAAGTCGTCGGTGGGCGTTTGTTCAGTCAGCTCAATCACCACCTGAGCAGGGTTCAGGCCAAACTGATGCAGCAGTTGCAAGGTCAGGCCCGACGGGTGTAACGGTTCGAGCAGGGATTCAGGCGAGACGTTAAGAAAAAGTTTACCCCTCAAGCCCTGCTCGCTGAATCGACGGCACGCGGCGTGGCGGCAGATCACTTCCAGTTCACTCAAATGGCCGGTCTGGCGTGCCACGGCGAACAGGTTCAAGGGGGCGTGTAGCACGGAGTTGGACGGCCCCCGGGTAAGGGCTTCATATCCGAGCAGGCGACGTCCAGCAAGAGACACGATGGGCTGGAACAAGGTGTGCACGTTACCCTGGCTCAGGATGGTACTGAGGGCGCCGTGCTGTTCAGTAAGGGTCATGGTAGCCTGCCGCCGGAAATAATAAAGCCGGGCATGTAGGCCCGGCTTGCTATTTCACGACAGTCAGGTGACAGGGTGATGACTAGAACGCCATCATTTTGTCACTTGCCTTCGGTGGTTTATTCGGCCTGCGTGCCCGTGCTGGCAGTCTGTTTCTTTGCATCAGAGGCTAGGATCATTGCCATTTCGGTGTTCTCTGGCTGAGTCTTTTCCGCAGAGGCTGCTTCGGGCTTGGCCTTTGGCCTAACAGGTTGCTTGGGCGATTTACTGGCATAGTCCACGCCCTTCGATTCAGGATCGGTGCTTGCTACGTTTTCTTGCGCTCGCTCAAGCTCTTCGGAGCTCATACCCAGTTTAGGGGTACCAGGCGCGACCACAGGGTTGGGTTTTTGCGGCGGTAGGTTTGTGCCGCTGAGCGCGTATGGCCGAGGCGTGCGCGCCTGTGCTCCCGCTACGAAGCGCGATGCAGACAAACTGTTAGGCTGAGGCCCACGGAGTTTGTTAGCCAGGTTATCAGCCTTAGAAAGTAGTGACTGCCCTTTCTCACTGAACGCATCAAGAAAACTCACCACTCCAGCTTTGGCGGCAGATGCCGCTTTCCCAAGGCCGAACTCAATGCTGATTTGGTTATAGCCGGGCATGTCCATCTTGAACTTGGTGACGTCTTCACCTTGCTTGTTTTTACCTTGGTGAGGCTCTCGAGCTTCCGCAGCCCCCTCGCGCCCCTTTAGTACGCCTACAGCCGCATCGAATATCAGTTTCTGTCCGCCATTGAGGCTTTGGCTTTTTTTGGCGACCCAGTCACCCGATACGGTTATATGTTTCCCGAACGAAAGGTTGTCGCTTACCTTGGCGTCCCCGCCCTCGCTAGGCTTCTTAGCCGCTTCGGTCTGTGCAGTATTCGTAGCTGCGGTTGGCGAGCGGCTGAAAGAGACAGTTAGCATAGGTCACCCCGAAATGAGCTTATACCGCCTGAGTGGCTCGCTTTTCCGTTCGGTTCCAATTAATTTTCACCTCATTCAGCAGTGCAATCCGTGCCTGTGATCACTACTTGATACCCGAGGCCGTGCCTAATCTGCGCGCATAAAAAAGCCAGGCTTTCAGCCCGGCTTGTATAGAGCGCACCTCGTTGTCAATGCTTGGCCACCTGCGTATTGAGCCTCAGGTAATCGATAAGGATTCGCCCCGTTTCGCTCAGGTAGGCGTCGTCCTCTGGCTTGGTATCGTCTGGCGTTGCGGCCAGCGGGTCTTCGTCTTCCTTCTTGAGCTCTTTCAGAGGCTCTTGGCCTTTAGCCTTGCGTCGCGCATTTTCCAGGGCCAACTGCTGGCCTTCGATGGTTGTGTGCTCCGTACGGCGCTGGGCTTCATTGAGGCTGACTGTTTTCTGTTCCGACAGCTTTTGGCTCAAGGCAAGACGATCGCGGATATAGGCAAACTCTGCGTCGCTTTCGGTGCGCTTATCGTGCAGCGACTTGAGTTGTGCAACGAAGGGCTTGAACGGATCAGCGCCAGGCTTGATTGCGGGGCGGATCGTGTCCCACGGCATCGCTTCAGGCAGTGCGCTCTCGCCGATCTCTTTGGTGTCGATGACCGAAGGGTAGGCGATATCCGGCAGTACGCCCTGGTGCTGGGTACTCTGCCCGGATACGCGGTAGAACTTGGCCAGCGTAAGCTTCAACTCGCCATGGTTAAGCGGCTGAATGGTTTGCACGGTGCCCTTGCCGAAGGTCTGGCCACCGATAATCAACGCGCGGTGGTAGTCCTGCATGGCGCCTGCGAAGATCTCCGACGCTGAGGCGGACAAACGGTTTACCAGCAGTGCCATTGGGCCTTTGTAGAAAGCGCCTGGGTTTTCATCTTCGAGTACGTCTACCTTACCGTCGCTGTTACGCACCAGTACCGTCGGGCCTTTTTCGATAAAGAGGCTGGTAAGCTCTGTCGCTTCCTGCAATGAGCCGCCGCCGTTGTTACGCAAATCGATGACCACGCCATCGACCTTTTCTTTCTGCAACTCGCTCAGCAGCTTCTTCACATCGCGGGTGGTTGACTTGTAATCAGGGTCACCTGCGCGGAAGGCTTTGAAGTCCAGGTAGAACGCTGGGATCTCGATCACGCCAAGCTTGTAGTCATGGCCATTCTGGTTGAGGTGCAGCACGGACTTCTTGGCAGCCTGCTCTTCGAGTTTGACTGCCTCGCGGGTAATCGACACCACCTTGCTGGTTTGATCGTTGGGCGCATTGGTGTGAGGGATTACCTCCAAGCGCACCACAGAGCCCTTGGGCCCACGAATCAGCTTCACCACTTCATCCAGGCGCCAGCCCACTACGTCGACCATTTCTTTGTCAGCCTGGGCGACGCCGATGATTTTGTCTGACGGTGCAACCTGCTTGGTCTTGTCGGCAGGGCCGGCAGGCACCAGGCGCACGATCTTTACTTGGTCGTTGTCGCTTTGCAGCACGGCGCCGATCCCTTCAAGGGACAGGCTCATGTTGATGTCGAAGTTTTCGGCATTATCAGGCGACAAATAATTGGTGTGCGGGTCGTAAGACTGCGCGAAGGTATTGATATACGCCTGGAAGATGTCCTCTGCGCGGGTCTGATCCAGCCGTGCCAACTGATTCTTGTAACGCTTGGTCAGGGTTTCCTGAATCTGCTTGGCATCTTTGCCGGCCAACTTCATGCGCAGTACTTCGTCCATGACACGCTTGCGCCACAGGGCGTCGAGGTCTGCGCCACTGGCCAGCCAGGCAGCGTCTTTACGATCGACTTCCAGGGTTTCCTGGGTGGTGAAGTCCATCTTGTCGACACCGTCGTCCAGAAGGCCAAGGGCGTAATCCAGGCGGGCCTTCACGCGGTCGAGGTAGCGCTTATAAATGGTAAAGCCAGGGTCGAGATTGCCTCCTTTAAGGAAATCGTCGAACTGTGTTTTCCACTTGTCGAACTCTGCAATATCACTGGCAAGAAAATAACTGCGCGACGGATCCAGCAGTTTGATGTAACTGTCATAGATGATAACTGAGCGAGCGTCGTTCAGCGGTGGCTTGCTGTAATGATGACGCTTGAGAAGTTCGACGACGTTGAGGCTGGCGATCACCTCGTCACGGTCGGGCTGAAGCGTGTTCCAGCTATTGGCCGCAAAGCCTGGGACTGACAGCAGGCTGAGACTGATGCCTAGTGCCAGGGCGGTACCGGGAAATAATTGCTTCATGCTCATTCGACGTGGGGACAGTTGATCACGCATATTAGGCCGTCTTTGAATGGACCGGTTCCACGCCGCTACATTAAATCCTGTTCATGCGGCGGCGAGTTACGTGGGTCTCATAATGCAAAAAACCCCACGCCATGGCGCGGGGCTCACTCTGAGTTAACTATGGAGGTAGCGTGAAAGCATTGCAAGGTATGGAAGGGCATGTGGAATGGGCAGAAGCGCCCACGCCGACCTGTGACGTAGGGCAGGTACGCATACGCGTCGCCGCTGCGGGCCTCAATCGTGCAGACCTCTTGCAGCGTTCAGGGCACTATCCACCGCCGCCAGGCGCCAGTGAAGTATTGGGCCTGGAGTGCGCCGGCGTGATCAGCGAAGTGGGTGCCGGTTCGGCCTGGAACGTGGGCGACCGGGTGTGCACGTTACTGGCTGGTGGCGGCATGGCGGAGGAGGTCGTGGTAGACGCCCGTCATGTGCTGCCAGTACCGGAAGGCCTGAGCCTGGTGGAGGCGGCCGGTATCCTGGAGGTCTACGCCACTGTGTGGCTGAACCTGTTTCAGTTGGCGCAGCTGCAGCCGGGCCAGAAGGTCCTGTTGCACGCGGGCGCCAGCGGCATAGGCTCGGCCGCTATCCAGCTGTGCAAAGCCTTCGGCAACCCTGTGTGGGTAACGGTGGGGTCCAAGGAGCGCCTGGCCTACTGCGAAAAGCTGGGGGCGCAAGGGGGCGTACTGCGTGGCGATGGCTTGCCGTCATTGAAAGCCCTCGGGCCCTTTGACGTGATCCTCGACCCGGTAGGCGCCAATTACACTGCGCTTAACCTGGACGTGGCCGCACAAGACGCGCGGTGGGTGTTGATCGGCACCATGGGCGGCCGTAAGGCAGAGCTGGACATGGGCCTGCTACTGGGCAAGCGTGTTCACCTCATGGGCTCTACGCTGCGTAGCCGTGACGACAACTTCAAGGCGGAGTTGCTTCGCGAACTGGGGCAGCAAGTATTGCCGCTGTTCACCGAAGGGCGGCTCAACCCTCAGATTGCCGCAACCTTCCCGGCCAGTGAGGCGGAGAAAGCCTTTGCTGAACTGGAAAGCAATCAGGTGTCAGGCAAGGTGATTCTGATCGTGGACGCCGCATTGGTGTAGAGCGCTTCATGGAGGGGAAAGCGCTCTAACGGCAGGCCATTGCGGCCTGCCTTTCGCATCAACCGGTACTTAACGCATTTCCGGTAGGTGGGCTTCGCTCTTTACATCGGAGGCGGCAACGGCACTGGCGGGAAGCACTACTTTCGCTTTGGGCAAGATCACGCCCATGTTGGCCAGCACGCGGTACATCGAGTATTCCTCGGTGTAGCGCACTTCGGTATAGCGGCGGTTGGCGTTGTACAGTTCGTTTTCGCTGTCGAGCAAGTCCAGCAGCGTGCGCTGGCCCAAGCCAAACTGGTTCTGATACGCAGCCCGTACGCGGGTAGTAGTCTCAGCGTACTCGCGAGCACTAGGTGCCTGCTGACGCGCATTGAGCATGGCGTTCCAGGCCAGCGACATGTTTTCGTTCATGCTGCGCAGGGCATTGTTACGAATGTCCATGGCTTGGTTGATCAAATGCGCATCGGCCTGCAGCCGTGCTTTATCGCTGCCGCCACGGAACAGGTTGTAGCTAACCGCTACACCGGCGCGCCAGTTATTGGCATGGCCTTCTTCGCCCGAAATATTATCGTTGGCGCCTACGGCCACTTCTGCATCCACCCGTGGGTAGAACTGCGACTTGGCCCCTTCGTACTGCTGCTCGGCAGCCTGCACGTCAGCCTGTGCCGATTTGAGGTAGGGGTTGTTGTCGATCATCGTCTGCCGAGCGTCTGCGATTTCACCAGGCAGCTCGCCACGAATGGTGGGCGGTGCTTCCAGTTCGTCAGGCATGCGGCCCGTAGCGCTGAAGAAGTTGGCCTCAGCGTCTGCCAAGTCCACCATCGCGGTTTGGTAGTTGTTTTCGGCCAAGGCGCGACGTGCACGGGACTGGTCGCTGTCCGCAGTGCTACCGATACCCCGTTCAGTACGCAGGCCGATCTGGTCGTTCACTCGCAGGTGGGCCTGCAAGTTGTTCTTGGCCAGGTCTACCAGCTCACGGCGCTTGAGCACTTCCAGGTACACCTCGACCGCGCGCAGCGCCAAGTCTTGGGCAACACCCTGCACATAAAACGCACGCGAGTTCGTCACCGACTCGGTACGCGCAACTTCACGCGTAGCGCTGGAGCCGTCGAACAGCATTTGGCGCAGGCGCAGCTCTGAAGTGGTGTAGGTCAGCAGCTCCTTATGGTGCCCACCTTGGAAGCGCGTAGTGGGTGTGTCGGAATTTTCCCGGCCATAGCCCCCTACGAAGTCTACGCTGGGCAGGTAAGCACCACGGGCGACCTTTACCTCTTCATCAGCGGCGAGGCGACGGTTGATATTCGATTGCAGCTCCGGGTGAGTATCCACGGTGCTCTGAATGGCCTCCTGAAGCGTCATGGCATGGGCCTGCATGGCCCCTAGTGCCAATAACACCGCGCTGCAGATAGGTGTAAAGGTGCGCATCGGTATACTTCTCCCTGTCCCTAGTAATGGCAGTCGCCAAAAATTTGGCGGAAATCTTTGTGCTTCCGTGTGCGGATGCTAACACCAGCGCCGCACGTAAAATTATTTGTTGCTAATACCTTTTTCTCATAAGCTTTATTCCTAAATAAACTTATGACCCAGGTCGTGTTTCAGGCGATCTTAGCATCGTTCAGTAAGCTGAACGCTCCGAGATGCGGGGCCGTTCAGGGATTTTTTAAACGGCTTACAATCAGCGTTGCAAAGGATCGGTAGATCGTTCTCTAGAAGGATTTTTGAACAGTCGTAAGGTGGCGATTTTTTGACGCCGCCAGTCGTGTGGCAAATTGCCTTCATGTTCGATCAGGGCTTCTGTGACCCTAATATTGCGAACTGGTTTCGCATTATTCGTCATTTCACAAAGTTTTGACATGGGGTGGGCTAGCAAATTGCCAGCGCCTCGTGAACTCCGGGGCACATCTCCTGTCTTCTTTGCGCAGCGGCCTGGGGCTGATTAGCAATGGAGGAGTGGGTAAATGGCAAGCTTGATCGGTGTCGTCAGCAAAGTAGTAGGGCAGGTATTCGCAGTTGCCGGTGATGGCACCCGTCGTCTTTTGGTCGAGGGGGATCGGGTGTATGCCGGCGAACAGCTGGACACCGGAGTAGGCGGCGCGATCTCGGTTCATTTGCAAAGTGGGCAGGATATCGCCCTGGGCCGCGGCAGCAGTCTGGTTCTTAACGACGGCTTGCTGCATCAGCAGGCTCCAGATATTCAGGTGACGGACGGTCGCGTGGCCGACACTGCCCTGGACGACGTCAATGCGTTGCAGCAGGCCATTGCCGCTGGCGCTGACCCTACCCAAGTGACCGACCCCACAGCCGCTGGCCCTACGGCTACCGGCCCGACCGGCGTGCCTAGCGGGGGCGGCGGTCACAGTTTCGTGTTGCTCACCGAAGTGGGCGGTGCCGTTGCACCCGTCATCGGTTTCCCGACTGAAGGCTTGGCGCCCGCGCCGGAGTTCCCGGACCCTACCTTGCCACCGTTGGTGGGCGCGGACGACGGTGCGCCTGGCCTTCCAGGCACTCCGGTTACCCCTGTTCCGCCAACGCCTCCGGTTCCTCCTTCCTCACCTGCGACGGATAATCCAGTGACCTTCGGCGGGCTGGACATAGCGGGAGGCGAAGTCGCCGTCGATGAAGCCAATTTGCCTATTGGTTCCAGGCCCGACACTGCCGCGCTTACCCAAGCCGGCAGCTTTACCGTCAACGCGCCGGATGGGCTCAGTAGCCTGTCGGTGGGCAGCCTGGAAGTGGTCCGTGCCGGCCAGGTAATAGGGCTAGGGCAGTCCTTCACTACCGCTGACGGTAACCTGCTGACTGTAACCGGCTTCGACCTGGCCACCGGAACGCTCACCTACACCTACACCCTTACCGAGAATGCTACTCATCCTGCGGGCGATGGCACCAATACCCTGGGCGAAAGCATTCCGGTCGCCGCTGTGGACGCCAATGGCTCTACTGCCACTGGCACGTTGGACGTTGTTATCCTGGACGACGTACCTACCGCTGTGGCCGATACCCAGGCCGTGCCTGTGACCGAGCAACTGCTGTCGGTTACTGGCAACGTGTTGACCAACGATACCCAAGGCGCTGATGCCATCGCCGGTGGTGGCGTGACCGCAGGGACCTTCGTGGGCACCTACGGCACCCTCGTTCTCGCTGCAGATGGCACTTACACCTACACCCTCAACAGTAATGGGATCAATTTCCAGGACCTGTTCGGCGGACGTTCGGCTACCGATACCTTCACCTACACGCTCAATGACTCGGACGGCGACAGCAGCACCGCGTCGCTTACGCTCAACGTCACCAACCTCGACGACCCTGTCATCATTCGTAACCTCGGCCAGGATGGCGGCGAGCAACGCGTGTTCGAGGCCAACCTGAGCAGCGGCACCGACCCTGATGCTGCAGCACTGACCCGCGTGGGCACCTTCACCCTCGACGCCAAGGACGGCCTGGCCACCTTGACCATCGATGGCGTGGCCGTGATCGGCGGCACAGCGACGGGTTTGCCTGTGACCATCACCGGGCAATTGGGCAACGCGCTAACCATCACCGGTTTCGATGCCGCCACCGGTGTGGTTAGCTACAGCTATACGCTGTCTGTCGCGCAGGAACATAACCTGGGCCGCAATGAGCTGTCGGAAGACTTCAAAGTCGTGGCCACAGACCGCGACGGTGACTCGGGCACCGCCTGGCTGAACGTGCGTATCGAGGATGACAACCCGCTGGCCGTCAACGACACGGCCAACGTGAATGACACCACGACCGTGGCCAGCGGCAACGTGCTGAGCAACGATGCCTTGGGTGCCGACGCCATCACCTCGCCGGTAACCAATGCAGGTACTTACACCGGCACGTACGGCACCCTGGTGCTGGCTGCTGATGGCACCTACACCTACACGCTCGATACTAACGGTGCGGCCTACAAGGCACTGCTGGCCGGTGGCGCTGCCGTCGGCACGGCCACCGACACCTTCGCGTACTCGATCATCGATCGCGATGGCGATACTGCCAATGCCAGCCTGACCGTGAACGTGCAGAACCTCGACGACCCAGTGAAGTTCTTCGACCTGGGCGTAGATGGCGGCGAGCAGCGTGTGTTCGAGGCCAACCTGGCAAGCGGCACCAACCCGGATGCCGCGGCCTTGACCCGCACCGGCACCTTCGTCCTCGACGCCAAGGATGGCCTGGCCACCTTGACCATCGACGGCGTGGCGGTGATCGGTGGCAACGCGACGGGCCTGCCGGTAACTATTACCGGCCAGTTGGGCAACGCGCTGACCATCACCGGCTACGACGCCACCACGGGCGTGGTGAGTTACAGCTACACGCTGTCCGAGGCCCAACAGAACAACTCTGGCAAGGCGCAGACCGAGCTGTCCGAAGACTTCCACCTGATTGCTACCGACACCGACGGCGATACCGGCGCAGCCTGGCTCAACGTTCGCATCGAAGATGACAACCCTGTCGCGGTGAGCGACACCACCAGCGTCAATGACACCACAACGGTGGTGTCTGGCAACGTGCTGAGCAACGACCTGGTAGGCGCAGACACCAACGCTACCCCGGTCACCAACGCTGGCACCTACACCGGTACCTACGGCACCCTGGTGTTGGCGGCTGATGGCACCTACACCTACACGCTCGATACTAACGGTGCGGCCTACAAGGCACTGCTGGCCGGTGGCGCTGCCGTCGGCACGGCCACCGACACCTTCGCGTACTCGATCATCGATCGCGATGGCGATACTGCCAATGCTAGCCTGACCGTGAACGTGCAGAACCTCGACGACCCAGTGAAGTTCTTCAACCTGGGCGTGGACGGCGGCGAGCAGCGTGTGTTCGAAGCTAACCTGGCAACCGGCACCAACCCGGATGCCGCGGCCTTGACCCGCACCGGCACCTTCGTCCTCGACGCCAAGGATGGCCTGGCCACCTTGACCATCGACGGCGTGGCGGTGATCGGTGGCAACGCGACGGGCCTACCGGTAACTATTACCGGCCAGTTGGGCAACGCGCTGACCATCACCGGCTACGACGCCACCACGGGCGTGGTGAGTTACAGCTACACGCTGTCCGAGGCCCAACAGAACAACTCTGGCAAGGCGCAGACCGAGCTGTCCGAAGACTTCCACCTGATCGCTACCGACACCGACGGCGATACCGGCGCAGCCTGGCTCAACGTTCGCATCGAAGATGACAACCCTGTCGCGGTGAGCGACACCACCAGCGTCAATGACACCACAACGGTGGTGTCTGGCAACTTGCTGAGCAACGACCTGGTAGGCGCAGACACCAACGCTACCCCGGTCACCAACGCTGGCACCTACACCGGTACCTACGGCACGCTGGTGTTGGCGGCTGATGGCACTTACACCTACACGCTCGATACCAATGGCGCCGCCTACAAGGCGCTGCTGGCAGGCAACGCAGCCGTCGGCAATGCGACCGATACCTTCAGCTATTCCATCGTGGATGGCGACGGTGACACTGCAATCTCCAGCCTGACCGTCAATGTGCAGAACCTCGACGACCCGGTGACCTTCGTCAACCTGGGCGTGGACGGCGGCGAGCAGCGTGTGTTCGAGGCCAATCTGCCCGGCGGTACCGACCCTGATGCGGCAGCGTTGACCCGCATCGGTACCTTTACTCTGGACGCGAAAGACGGCCTCGCAGCCTTGACCATCGATGGCGTGGACGTGATCGGCGGTAACGCGACCGGCCTGCCAGTAACGGTTACCGGCCAGTTGGGCAACGAACTGACCATCACCGGCTATAACGCAACCACCGGCGTGGTGAGCTACAGCTACACCCTGTCTGAGGCGCAGCAACACAACGTCGGTCAGAACGAGCTGTCCGAAGACTTCAGGCTGGTTGCCACCGATACCGATGGCGACACCGGTACGGCCTGGCTCAACGTGCGCATTGAAGATGATGCCCCCGTTGCCGCACCTATCACTGAGAACGTGGCCTCTGCCACGGCCAGCACCAACGTGCTGATCGTGCTGGATGTGTCCAACAGCATGGGTGACGACTCCCGGGTCAACGGCCTATCGCGTCTGGACCTGGCCAAGCAGTCAATCAACGAACTGCTCGACAAATACGCCGAGCAAGGTGATGTGAAGGTGCAGATCGTGACCTTCAACAACCACGAAAACGTGCTGGGCAGCGAATGGATGACCGTCAGCCAGGCACGCGATGCCATCAATGACCCTTCGATCACAAACGGCGGCGGTACTAACTACGACTACGCCCTTGACGGCGCGGAGCAGGCGTGGGCGACGGCTGGGAAGCTGACCAACGCTCAGAACGTGAGTTACTTCCTGTCAGATGGCAACCCAACGCTGTCCAGCGAGCGTCCAAAGACCGGCAACGGTCAGTCTGGCAACAAGACGGACACCGCGCTGGGTGATGGCATCGACGGCAATGAACAGGCGGCCTGGCAGGCGTTCCTGAACGCGAACCAGATCCAGTCCTACGCTATTGGCATGGGCCCCAGCGCCAAAGCGGTGTATCTGGACCCTATCGCCTATGACGGCACTACTGGCACTGACACCGCTCCAGTGGTAGTTACTGATCTGTCCCAATTGCCTACAGTGCTCAACGACACCGTGGGAGGTGGCTCCGCCATCGGCAGCCTGACCAGCGTGGCTAAATTTGGCGTGGACGGCGGTCATGTGCAGGGCATCAGTGTCGACGGCGTCGCTTACACCTTCGATGGCAAAGGCGCGGTGAGCACCACAGCCGCAGCGGGTACCTGGAGCTTCGACAACGCCACCAAGATGCTGACTGTCGAGACCAGCCAAGGCAGCACCTTCGCTATCAATCTGGAAACGGGCCAGTACCGCTACGACGCTGCGCCAACCAATGGCAGCGCTGTGGAGCGCATCGGCTACACCCTGATCGATAACGATGGCGACACGGCCAGCTCGACGCTCACGGTTAACGTGAATGCACCTGCGACCACCAACAACATCGCCAGCCTGATGGACGCACCGAACGCGATCACCGTTAACACAGCCATCGCAGGCATGGACTTCACCGCCAGCCGTGCAGGTACGCTGGCAGTGACTGGCAACAGCCTAGAGGTGCAGCGCTCGCAGTTCTACGCGAACACCCTGGCGCTCACGGCGGCCCTGCTTATCACCGGCACCCTGGGTACCGCGCACGCTACCGATGCCAGCGACACGCTCAGCGTGAACCTGCGCCACGGTGAAACCCTGAGCCTGGATTCAGCGGCGATCAGCAGCGGCGCCGTGAGCCTGAGCTACGCCGTAGGCGATGGCAGCTATACCGCCCTGGCCGGCAATACCTTGACCGCAACGACAGATGGCACCTATCACCTGAAGGTGACCAACGTGGATGCCTCTGCAGCCACTGAGCAGTACCAGCTGAACCTGAACCTGGACTACAGCGGTGTACAAACCGCAGCCGCGGCTACGCCTGAGCCTGTAGCTACAGACACCCACGATGGGCATTCGGCGGCCTATGCAGCGGGCGAGTCGGCGCCGGCACCGGTGGTCACCGGGACCGATGGCAACGATACCCTGGTAGCAGGGCAGGGCGTCGAAGCCTTGCACGGTGGTCAGGGCAACGACGTGCTGTTGGCAGGGACCGATACCGTGATCCTTGATGGCGGTGCAGGGTTCGATACCGTGAGCTACCAGGCAGCTACCAGTGCCGTTACCGTAGATTTGCGGCCTGAGGGTGTCAACGGTGGCTGGGCGGCGGGTGAAACCCTGACCAGCATCGAGCACTTGGTCGGCTCCGATTACGACGACATCTTCCACGCCGGTGATACGGCGTTGGTGATGGACGGCGGTAAAGGCAATGACCAATTGGTCGGCGGCAAGGGCAACGACACGCTGATCGGCGGTACGGGCGATGACTCGCTCACCGGTGGGGCAGGTGCTGATACCTTCGTGTGGCATGCTGGCGACAGCGGCACCGACACCGTCAGCGACTTCCAGCTGGGCACCGATACCTTGGATTTGGGCGCGTTGTTAGGGGATGCGGCCAAGGGCGGGCTGGAGAACCTGCTCAGCTTCAAGGTCACCGGTAGCGGCGACAATGTGGTGTCGACCATCGACGTCAGCACTACACCCGGCAGCGCGCCGGTGCAGAGCATCGACCTGCAACACGTCAACGTGGCCCAGGCCTACAACGTGAGCACCGATGCCAATGGCATGGTTGTTGGCCTGCAAAACAACTCCGCCATCATCAACGGCTTGCTGGGTGACCACTCGCTGAAGGTAGATCACACGGCGTAATGCAAAAAGCCGCGAGGGTCACCCCTCGCGGCCTTCGCCAACTACCGCTATGTGTAAGAGCCAACACCAGTTGGCGAAGCGGGCCAGACACGGCTTACGCTTTCGCCAACTGGCGTTGGCTTCTACTGGCGCGGTGAAGACAACCCTTCGATCAATGCTTGCGTGGCTTCAGCAACGCAGGCTTTTCGTCGGGTGCGTGGCTGAGCAGGAACAGCCCGGTGAGGATTTCCGGAATTTGCACCACCATCTCCGATTGCAGGTCGGCATCGCTGGCGATGTCGGCGAATTCTGGCTGTTCGTCGAACAGGCCCGAACCTACCATGATAGGCAGCAACAGTTCACTCACTTCGTCTTCGGCTGACTCGAACCAGGCGGCTTCGCGCAGGAATACCCCTTCCATGAAGCCAATGCACCAACCGCGCAGCTCTGATTCATCGGGATCGTCGCCCAAGTCCAGGTCACACGGCAGCTCGAACTCGTCGTCGCTTGCCAGCTGCTTGGCGATATGGGCCTTGAGCTGAACGAGCGTGGCTTCAATGGCTTCACGTTCAGCGTCATCGGCATAGCGAGGTTGTTCTGCGAACAGCGCGTCGATCCATTCGCGCTCTGGGACTTCCTCGGTGGAAATCGACAGCGCGGTCAGGTAGCCATGCGCCGCTACGTAATCCAGCGCTTCTTCATGGAGCTCATCGGCATCCAGAAAGACCTGCAGGCGGGTGAGTTGCTCGGCGAAGGACATTAATTGCTACCTTGGGGAGAAATGACAATGCTCAATTCTAGGCCTTACAGGCGGGTAAGCGCCACCGCCAGCCACGGAAAACCGCTGTGCCTCGGCACTTTGGTATACTAGGCGCCTTTTTTGCGACCGGCTGCCTCCGCTGACGGTGTTGCGATACGTGGAGTGATGCATGCTCGAACAGGCACAACGTGTACTCAAGGACGTCTTCGGCTACGACAGTTTCCGCGGTCGGCAGGGTGCGATCATCGAGCGCGTGGCCCGAGGCGGGGACGCCTTGGTATTGATGCCCACCGGGGGCGGCAAATCCCTGTGCTTTCAGGTCCCGGCACTTCTACGAGAAGGCATCACCATCGTCGTATCACCCCTGATCGCGTTGATGGATGACCAGGTTGCGACACTGGACGAACTTGGCGTTCCGGCGGCAGCGCTCAATTCCACGGTAAGTGCTGAAGAGCAACGCGCGCTGGCCGTTCGGTTGCGCCAAGGCGAGATCAAACTTCTTTACCTGGCGCCCGAGCGCTTGCTGCAACCAAGGATGCTCAATTTCCTTCACCAGTTGAACGTGGCCTTGTTCGCCATCGACGAGGCTCACTGCGTTTCTCAGTGGGGGCATGACTTTCGCCCTGAATACCTCCAGCTAAGCCAACTCGCAGAGCTGTTTCCCGATGTACCTCGCATTGCGCTCACAGCTACGGCGGATAAGCGAACCCGCGAAGAAATCGTCAACCGACTCGCCTTGCACGATGCCGAGCGCTTCCTGTCCAGCTTCGACCGGCCCAATATCTTCTATCGGATCGTGCCCAAGGAGCAGCCTCGCAAGCAATTGCTTACCTTCCTCAGCCAACGCAAAGGCGACGCCGGGATCATCTACTGCCTGTCGCGCAAGAAAGTCGACGAAATCGCCGCGCAACTGGTGGAGCAGGGTTACCCTGCGTTGCCTTACCACGCAGGGTTGCCCGCCGACTTGCGCGCGTTCAACCAAAAGCGTTTCCTTAACGAGGAAGGGCTCATCATGGTGGCCACGATCGCCTTTGGCATGGGCATCGACAAACCCAACGTACGCTATGTGGCCCACCTGGACCTGCCTAAGTCGCTGGAAGCCTATTACCAGGAAACAGGCCGCGCGGGCCGCGACGGCCTGCCGGCGGACGCCTGGATGGCCTATGGGCTTCAGGACGTGCTCATGCTCAAGCAGATGATGCAGAACTCCGAAGGTGATGAGCGTCACAAACGGGTTGAGCAGCACAAGCTCGATGCCATGCTCGCCCTGTGCGAAGAAACCCGATGCCGTCGCCAGGCCCTGCTGGCGTACTTCGATGAAACCATGCCAGAGCCCTGCGGGCACTGCGACAACTGCGTGGATGGCGTGCAAACCTGGGACGCTACCGAGCCTGCACGTCAGGCGCTCTCGGCTATCTTCCGCACGGGCCAGCGCTATGGCGTGGGCTACCTGGTTGACGTGCTGTTAGGCCGTGAGAACGACAAAATTCGTGCGTCAGGGCATGAGCGGCTGGCGGTGTTCGGCGTGGGTAAAGGGCGTAATGAAGGCGAATGGCGAACCTTGTACCGTCAATTGGTAGCACGCGGCCTGGCGGATATCGACCTCGAAGGGTTTGGCGGGCTGCGGTTGACCGACGCCTGCCGGCCGCTGTTGCGGGGTGAAGTCACGCTAGAGTTGCGGCATGATCCCAAGCCTCAAGCCGCAGCGCGCGCCAGCGGTGGCAGCCCGGCCAGCCAACTGGTACGGGGCGAGGAGCGCGACCAGTGGGAGGCCTTGCGTGCGCTGCGGCGGCGACTGGCCGAGGAGCATGGCGTGCCGCCTTATGTGATTTTCCCTGACTCCACCTTGCTCGAAATGCTCCGCAGCCAGCCGGCCAGCCTGGCTGATATGGGGCGGGTGAGTGGGGTAGGCGCTCGCAAGCTGGAGCGCTATGGCCAGGCATTTCTGGAAGTGCTCGGTGGAGCGGCCGCGCCTGCGCCTGCACCCGTGGTAGACCTGCGCCACGAACTGGTGAGCCTTGCACGGGCTGGCATGACGCCTACCCAGGTTGCTAGCCAGCTTAACTGCAGCGAAAAGAACGTCTATGCGTTATTGGCTGAGGCCATCAGCGCGCAGCAGTTGTCGTTGGAACAGGCCCTGGACCTTCCCTCCGAGGTGCTGAGCGAGATCCAGGACGCCTTCCTTGATGGCGAGGGTGAATTGCCGCCAGTCAGCGACATTGCCGAGCAGTTCCAGGGCAAAGTTCCGGAGGGGGTGTTGTATTGCGTGCGCGCGGCGCTGCAATCTGAATTCGAGCTCTAGCCGAGCGCCTCTAGCCGAGCGCTAGCCTTGCCCCACTCACTAGCGCATGATTAGGGGGCTAATAATTGTAGATGGATGAAGCTTCCATGGCCCTTACAGATGAACACCGCTTTGGCATGCAGTTGGCACACCTGTCCCGTGCCTGGCGCGCAGAGCTGGACCGCCGCTTGGCGGGCCTGGGGTTGTCTCAGGCGCGCTGGTTGGTGCTCTTGCACTTGGGCCGCTTTGACGCAGCGCCCACCCAGCGCGAGCTTGCCGCCAGCGTGGGCGTTGAAGGCCCGACCCTGGCTCGCCTGCTCGACAGCCTTGAAGCACAAGGCCTGGTGCAACGTCATGCGGTAATGGAAGATCGTCGCGCCAAGCAAATCAGCCTCAGCGACTCGGCACGGCCGCTGATCAAACAGATTGAAACCATTGCTAACACGCTGCGCCTCGAACTGTTCAGTGGTATCGCCGAGCAAGATGTCGCAACGGCCATGGCTGTGCACGCCAGGCTGTTGGATAACCTTGAAAAGCGTGGATAAACACCGGCCCCTGTGTTGGTACTTTGAGTTTCGCCAGCCACAGGCTATAAGGAAGTTAGTGGAAGCCGTTCCCAAGGGATGCTCATGCGCAAGCGTTTTACCCGCACCGCCCGGCTCGTGCCGCCTCCAGCCATGCGACTGGCTCTTTACTCAGCATTAGGAGGCTGCGCATTGGCGTGGGCCAGCGCAGCCAGCGCCCTTGGCCTGGGAGAGATAAGCCTGCATTCGGCACTCAACCAGCCCTTAAACGCCGATATCCCGTTATCGGACATCGCAGGGCTGGACGAGAGTGACCTCAATGTTAGCCTCGCAAGCGCCGAAGCCTTCGCTCAAGCAGGCGTAGAGCGCTCGTTTTTTCTGACGGGCCTACGCTTCACGCCCGTGTTTCGAAACGGGCGCAACGTTATCCATGTGAGTTCGAGCAAAGTTGTCGTAGAGCCCTACCTCAGCTTTATCGTGCAGGTCACTCAACCCACTGGCCAAGTGTTGCGCACCTATACCGTACTGATCGACCCACCAGGGGCGGTGGCATTGGCACCGCCTTTGATTGCGACCAATGCTCGCCCTGAGCCGGTGTCCTCCGTAGCGCCCATGCCGGCGCCCGTGTCGCCGCCCGTAAACCCGCCCGCAGCCGCTGTCCGTACTGCAAGCAATCGAGGCGCTTCGGCACCTTCGCCCAGCAGCGAGGCGCTGACGGCTACCGCCAGCCAGAACCAACAGCTTCAGCAGTCGGTAGACACCCTTCAAGAGCATGTACAAAACCTTGAAGAAGACAGTGAGGAAAAAGACCGCCGGCTGGCAGAGCTGCAGTCCCAGCTGGCCGAGGCGCAGGCGCTAGCTGCCGCCCGGGCAGCCGCTGCGACCGTACGGCCTGCTGAACCGCCAGCCACTGCTGCGATTGCTGGCACACCCGCTGGTGCCGCACCCTCCACACAGCCTCGGGCAGGCCCATCGTCAGCTGTCGCCTCCACTACCCCAGCAACGGCCCCGGTAGCGAACAGTACGCCGGCCAACCGCCCGAGGGCTGCAACGCCCCTGGTAGTCGCTCCGCAAACCAGCGACCTGACCTGGCTATTACAACTGGGTGCCTTGTGCGCCTTGCTGCTGCTGATTGCCGCCTGGGTGTTGCAACGCAGGCGGCAGCGACCTGCCAGCCCCGCCCCTGACCTATTGCCGGTTACCGTTGCCGCACCCGCCCCGCCCCTTGCTCAAGAGGCAGCGTTGCAGCTGCCCTCCAGCCCCGTACCCGCCGCGCGCCGTGAACAAGGGCCTGCCACTGATGCCTTGGACGCCGCCAGCATCTACATTGCGTACGGGCGCTTCAATGAAGCGCTGGGCGTTCTGCGTGAGGGCCTGCAGCGTCAGCCCGACCGCCGGGATTTGCGCTTGCGTATTCTCGAAGTACTGGGCCTTCAAGGTGATGCCCATGGGTATGCCGAAGAAGAGGCGGCACTGCGCGCCAACGGCGAACAGGACGCCGTGCTCGATCAAACCCGCGCACGCTTCCCGCGCCTGGCCCCAGCCGCCGTGGCCCTTGCTGCTGCCGGCGCTGGGGGGGTAGGCGCACTGGCGGCGAACCGGGTGGCTTCGACCGAGCAAGGCCAGGCGCCGCGCGCTACCGTGGACCTGGAACCGCAGGTCACCCTGGTAGAGCCCACGCTCTCATCTCTGCCTCCGGCCGATGAAACGTCAGACATGGACATCGATTTCGATGACCTGGGGGACTTGGACAGCCCCCTGGAGTTGGCCGCGCCTCGGCATGAACGCGAGGACGCGCCAGAGGCCTTCCAGTTGAACCTGGACGACCTCTCGCTGGACGCAGACTGGTCCTCCATGGACCCTTTCGAGCGGCCCCCTGCACCGGCGGGTCGAGCATCGCCGGTTCCAAACGCTGGTGTTGACACCCCGGACGCCACCTCCGATGCAATGTTTTTCTCTAACCTGCGAGAACTTCCTGAGGTGATGGAGCTGCCGGAGGAGGAGTTCCTCAGCGACTTCGCCGATGAACCCCTTACCGTCCAGGGCGCAGGCGAGCATGACTTGGACGCAGCCTTCCTGGACAATTTCGCCGAGGCGCCATCGTCACTGTCGGATTTTGAAACGGCAGAGCTTTCCAGCCCATCGAACAACGATGTTGCCGATTCGGTTTACGAACTGCCCCCAGAGGCTATGCCCGACCTTGAAGAGCTAAGCATCGACTTCGATAGCATTGAAAGCCAGGCCCTGGCAGCAGACAGGCTGGACCAGGCGCGGTCGTTATTGGCCCAGGGGCAGTTGCAGGAAGCGGACTGGCTGCTGCACGAGCTGCTCCGGGACGCAGACGAGACCACTCGGGAAGCGGCCCGGCAGATGCTGGCAGGGTTATGACCCCTGCCGCCCTTAATGACGCCAGAAGGCCGGAACGCACAGCACCAACACGGTAATGATCTCAAGCCGGCCCAGCAGCATCCCGAACGACAATAACCACTTGGCCGCATCGGGCAGAGGCGAGAAGTTACCAGCGGGGCCTATGGTATCCCCCAAGCCTGGGCCCACGCCGGATACCGTGCTTGCGGCGCCCGTGAGGGCGGTCATCCAGTCCAGCCCAAGCAACCCGAGCGCCAGGGCAATGAGCCCGATGGTCGCGCCAAAGAAAAACGAGAACGTGAGGATGGAGCGCACGATGTCTTCGTCGAGGCGGTGACGGTTGTACTTCTGGCTGATCACTGCCCTCGGGTGAATCAACTGGTTCAGGCTCGCCTTGAGCAAAATGAACGCCACCTGGAAACGGAATATCTTGATGCCCCCCGCCGTTGACCCGGAGCAGCCGCCGATAAAGCCCAGGTAAAAGAAGAACATCAGGGCGAAATTACCCCACAGGCTGTAATCCCCCAAGGCGAAGCCGGTGGTGGTGATCACAGAGGTGACGTTGAAGGCTACATGCCGCAGTGCGTCGTACCACGGCAAGTCGGTGCTCCACCAATACCAGGCGCCCAACACCAGCCAGCACAGCGCCAGCAGTGACAGGAACCCACGTACCTGATCGTCGCGCCACAGTGCCCAATAGTGACCCCGCAAGGTGGCCACGTAGAGGGTAAAGGGCAGGCTGCCCAAGATCATCAACACAATGGCGACCCAGTGAACCGCCGGCTGGTGCCACTTGGCCAAAGACTGATCAGAGGTAGAGAACCCCCCTGTGGAGATAGCAGACATGGCATGGTTAACCGCATCGAACAAACCCATGCCGGCCAGCCACAACGCTACCGTACCCACCCCGGTGATGCCCACATACACCAGCACGATGGACTTGGCCACCATGTGGGACCGGGGCATGAGTTTTTCCGAGCGGTCTGAGGATTCTGTCTGGAATAGGCGCATGCCACCAATGCGCAGTAACGGCAGGATGGCGACTGCCATGGCGATGAAGCCAATACCGCCCAGCCAGTGCAACAAAGACCGCCAGATCAGGATGCCTCGGGACATGGTGTCCAGGTTGCTCAGCACCGTGGACCCCGTGGCGGTGATGCCCGACATGCTTTCAAAAAACGCATCGGTATAACTCACTTGCTCGGCCAGGCGGAAGGGCAGGGCGGCGAACACCGCGACCACAACCCAGCTGCTCACCGTGAGCAGGTACATGTCGCGGGGGCGCAGGTTGCTGTGTTCGGGGCGGCCACGGGCAACCAACGCAAGCCCGGTGACGAAGGTAATCAGGCTGGCCCACAGAAAGCCACGCAGGTCTTCGGTGTGCTGATCTACAAGCTGAACCAGCATGGGAATGGCCATACCCGCCGCCAGCGTCAGCAGGAAGATACCGATGATGAAGCCGATGACTCGGAGGGTTTGCAGTGACATTGGGCCCACGCTGGCCGTTGAGGGGGGCACATTTTACCTGCGAGCGGCGCGCTGTAAACGGTAGACTGACGGCATCGATCTTACGAGGAATGCCCAATGGAAGCGCTGCAAGCCCTGCTCGAACGTGTGTCAGTCAGCCGTCTGGTAGACCCTGCGCCCGGCCAGGCGCAGCGTGAAGTCATGTTCGAGGCGGCCCTGCGTGCCCCGGACCACGGTCAGTTACGGCCATGGCGCTTCCTCACGGTGGAGGGTGACGCGCGCCACGCATTGGGCGAACTGCTTGCCGAGGCTGCCATCGCCAAGGGCGGCGAGGTAAACGAGGCGGCGGTAGAAAAAGCCCGCAAGGGGCCGCTGCGTGCGCCTTTGGTGGTCGTGGCGGTCGCCGTGGTGCGCCCCCACCCTAAGGTGCCCCCCAGCGAGCAGGTACTCACCGCCGGGTGTGCAGTGCACGGCCTGTTGCTAGCCGCTTACGCTCAAGGGGTAGGCGCGATGTGGCGCAGCGGCGAATTGTCCTTTGCCCGTTCCGTGGCCACGGGCCTAGGCTTGGCGGAGCATGAGCAGATTATTGGCTTCATCTACCTGGGCACACCGGCCCACGACATGCGCCCTGCCAGCAGGGCGTCGGTCGAAGGCTGTGTAGAGGCGTGGCCTGGCCGCGCCTGAAGCCACAAGGTTACGCCGCCGAAGGCGGCTCCAGTGGCAGCTCGAGCCGCGCCACGAAACCGCTTTGCGGATGGTTGTCCAGCACCAGCTTCCCACCTTGACGCTCGGCGGCCCGGCGCGCGATGGCCAGGCCCAGGCCATGGCCGGCGGCCGCCTGGCCAGGGGCGCGATAGAAGGGTTCGCCCAACTGTGCCAGATACTCAGGCGGGCAGCCTGGGCCATGATCGCGCACGCTGATCACAATGCCGCCTTCATCGGGCTCGGCCGTCACTTCGATGGGCTGCCCAGCGGGGTTGAAACGCACTGCGTTACGCAACAGGTTGTCTACGGCCCGCTCCAGTAACATTGGCCATCCACGTAACGCCAGCGTGGGCGCTACGGTTACGGTAACGTTTTGATCGGGGGCGCCGAGCATGGCGTCGTGCGCCACGCTACGCAGCAACGGATCGAGTGTTACCGCTTGCGCGCTGGTCTGCTCGGCGTCCACCCGTGCCAGCACCAGGATTTCACTGATCAAGGCCTCCAGGCGGTCGCATTCCAGGGTTAGCCGAGGCCACAGCCGTTCACGCTCCTGCGGCCCGCCGCGTTCGGCCAGGGCCAGGGCCACGCGCAGGCGGGCGAGGGGCGAGCGCAGCTCATGGGACACGTCGCGCAGCAGTTGTCGCTGGCTGGTAATCAGGCTCTGTAGCCGCGCACCCATACGGTTGAAGTCATTGGCCAGCACTCCGAACTCATCACGGCGGCCGGCCAGTTGAGCCAGGGTGTGTTGCTGATAGGTAGCTTGTCCCAGATCATGCACGGCGCCCCGCAGACGTTTGAGTGGGCGAGTAATGGATAGCGTGACCAACAGGCTGAACAGGGTAAGCACCACCAAGGCAATCACCAGTGCACCCACCGGCCACAGCAGGCTTTCTCGGTGCCAAGCGTCCAGCTCGGGGTGTGGGATGCGGTAGATGAACAGGTAGGTATCACCGGTCGTGGGGCTGGTGTATTCAGCAGTCAGACGGCGCCAAGGCAAGTGACGGTCACCTTGGTTTTCTCGCGCCTCGAACGCTTGCGCTCGGCGAGGAAAGGTTCCTGGCACTACGGCCTCACCGGCTTCGTTAAGCACTTGGGTGTCCACATGATAGCGGCGCTTGTGTTGTTCCAGCATTTGTTCCGCCGCGTCGGCGCCTTCGGCTTCGAAGCGTTGCGTCCATTTCTCGGAAAAATGCTTGAGGGCAGGGTGTCGGCTGAGGATCCAGGTGTCCTGGTTCAACATGTGCCCCATGAGCAGCGACAGGCCCGCCACCAGGGTAATGGCTAGCCAGAAGCTGGCCAGGATCCGCCAAAACAATGAACGCACCGGGGCACTCCTTCATTCAACGAGAACACCCGGCCATGAGTGGCCGGGTTGGATGATGCGTCAGGCGTTGCGTATGATCACTCGGCCTTTTTATCTTTTTGTGCTTTCCAGGCCTGGAACTCAGCCCATTCGGCACGGCGCTCGTCTTGCGCTTTGTTCATCTGATCGAATTGCTTTTGCTGGTCTGAGGTCAGCAGGGCGCGGATCGCGCTGCGGGTCTTGGTCTCGCTGGCGGTGATGGCGTCGCGCATGTTCTTTTGCTCGGCGGCTGGCAGTTTGTCCAAGTAGCTGCGGGTAATCTCCCGACGTTGTTGCATCTGCTCGCCCCGAAGCTGGTCGACCTGGCGATGCTGCTCAGGGGTCAGGCCCAACTGCTCCATTGGCCCATGGCCACGGTGATGCATCATGGCCATGCCTTCGCGCGGGCCTTCACCTGGGCCGTGGGCGGGAGGTTGCGGTGCTGCCATGGCCAGGGTGGGCAGGGTGGCTGCGAACAGCAGGGCGGTGAGCGTCTTACGCATGGTGAATCTCCTTGTCTCGTCGCCGGTCGTTTACCGGATGAGTTCAGTGTAAGGACGAGAGCGTCAGGGGCGGTCAGGCGCAGGTAAAGACTGGGTAAACTCGGAAAGCATTGTGTAAGCACTAGGCCGCGTAGTAATAGCCTCGGCTGCGCAGCGCCACGATACGAGGCCTGCCATCAGGGTGGGGCCCGATTTTTTTGCGTAGATTACTCACGTGCATGTCCAGGCTGCGGTCATAGAGCGTGAGCTTGCGGCCCAACGCCAATTGGGCCAGCGCTTGCTTGTCTAGTGGCTCGCCGGGCTGGCGCAGCAGGGCTTCGAGGATGCGGCTCTCCGAGAGGGTGAGGGCAATGTCGTGCTGGTCGATGCTGGCAATGCCGCGCGCCGGGCTAAAGGTCAAGTCGCCGATTTCCAGCTGGCTCACACTCGCCACAGGGTGGCTGCGGCGCAATACGGCGCGTAGCCGGGCGGTCAACTCGCGAGGGTCGCAAGGCTTTGCCAGGTAATCATCTGCACCCAGCTCCAGGCCCAGTATGCGGTCCAGGGGTTCGCCACGGGCCGAGAGCATCAGCACAGGCAGCTCGGCATGCTCAGAGCGCAACTGCTTGAGCAACTCCAGGCCGCTGCCGTCGGGCAGCATCACGTCCAGCACCACGGCAGCGGGTGCGGCCTCGGCCAAGGCGCGGCGAGCGCTTTGACCGTCGTGGCACGCACGCACCTGGAAGCCCTCATGGACCAGCCAACTGCTCAGCAGGTCGCACAGCTCCACGTCGTCATCGATCAGCAGCAGGTCGCTCATGGTCGCTTAGGCACCGGGAAACACTTGCTTGAAAGGCTTGACCACCACATCCGCGTACACCCCCGCAAGGGTGTAAGGGTCTGCGCCGGCCCACGCTTGCGCGTCGCCCAGCGAAGCAAATTCAGCCACCACCAGGCTGCCGCTGAAACCGGCCGTACCGGGGTCAAGGCTGTCGATGGCCGGGTGTGGGCCGGCCAATACCAGCCGGCCTTCGGCCTGCAATGCCTGTAGGCGCGCCAAGTGCGCCGGGCGGGTAGCGAGGCGTTGGTCGAGCGAGCCGGCCACGTCGGTGGCGATGATTGCGTAAAGCATGTCAGTCCTCTGTGTTCTGGCGGGGGGTGGGCTCGTGCAGGTGCCGGGACAGGTAAATACCTTGGCCCAGCAAGAACAGCAAGGTCATGCCCAGGCTGCCGAATACTTTGAAGTCCACCCAAAAGCGTTCAAAGGTGAAGGCCACGAACAGGTTGGCCGCCCCGCATACGATGAAGAATATGATCCAGGCCACGTTCAGCCGCGCCCAGACAGTGGCCGGCAGCGTGAGCGCATGGCCCATGATGCGCTGGATCAGCACCCGGTCGCCGATGAAGTGGCTGCCCAGGAACGCAAGGGCAAACACCCAGTTCACTACCGGGGCCTTCCACTTCAGGAAGGTCTCGCTATGGAATGCCAATGTCATGCCACCGAACACCAGGCACCCTAGCAGCGTCAGCCATTGGCCTTTCTCTAGCCGACGCTGACGTAGGAACAAGAGACCGTAGACCAGCAACGAACTGCCAATCAGAAAGGCGGTCGCACTGAAAATACCTCCCACGGCGATGCTATGGCCTGCCAGGTCGAAGGTGCGGGGTTCGGTTTTATAAACGATGAAGAACAGCAGCAGCGGAATGAAATCGATCAGTTGTTTCACAATGGCAGCCAGGCGCGGGATGTGGCGGCATAATAGCAAACCTTCTCGAACTCGAAAGCGCCGCCCATGAATGTTGACCTGCATTGCCACAGTACTGCCTCGGACGGTGCCCTGGCGCCTGCCACTGTCGTGGCACGTGCCCACGAGCGGGGGGTAGCCCTGCTGGCGCTCACCGACCACGACACCCTCGATGGCCTGGCTGAAGCACGCGACACGGCTGCCACACTGGGGATGCGCTGGGTCAGCGGGGTCGAGATGTCCTGCACCTGGGGCGGCGCTACCCTGCATGTGCTGGGCTATGGCTTCGCCCTCGACGCACCGGCACTGGTGCACACCCTGGAGCAACTGCATACCGGGCGGTGGCTGCGTGCCGAGGAAATCGACCGTCGGTTGGCCGCTAAAGGGATGCCAGGGGCGCTGGAGGGCGCACGCGCCATTCAGGGTGAGCTAGGCGATAGCCGCAATGCGCCCGCGCGGCCGCACTTCGCAGATTTTCTGGTGCGCCAAGGGCATGTGCCTGATCGCGCCACAGCGTTCAGGCGCTGGCTGGGGGCCGGCAAGATCGGCGACGTTAAACAACACTGGCCCACGCTCGAGGTAACCGTTGCCACCCTGCGCGAGGCGGGGGCCTGGGTCAGCCTTGCCCACCCCATGCACTATGATTTCAACCGCGGCAAACGGCGCCGCCTGGTCGGTGAGTTTCTTCAGGCCGGGGGGCATGCGCTGGAGGTGGTCAACGGCCTTCAGGCAGATGAGCAAACGGGTGCCTTGGCGATCCTGACCCGTGAATTCGGTATGCTGGCCAGTGCCGGCAGCGATTTTCACGGGCCCGGCAACTGGGGCGATATCGGCAGTTACCGCGCTTTGCCGGACGACCTGCCGCTGTTGTGGGAGCGTTTTCGTGATGACCGTACAGGCCTACCAGCAGGGATATGACGTGAGCCAGTTTTTCCAGATTCACCCGCAAACCCCACAAGCTCGCCTGATCAAGCAGGCGGTGGAGATCATCCGCGCAGGATGGGTTGTGGTCTACCCCACGGATTCCTCCTACGCCGTGGGTTGTCGTATCGGTGAAAAAAGCGCCATTGAGCGGGTTCGCCGCCTCCGCCAGCTCGACGACAAGCACAACTTCACACTGTTATGCCGTGACCTGTCCCAGCTTGGCTTGTTCGCCAAGGTAGACACGGCCGCGTTCAGGCTGCTCAAGGCTTACACCCCTGGGCCGTACACCTTTATCCTGGACGCCACCCGAGAGGTGCCCCGGCTGTTGCTTCACCCCAAGCGCCGCACCATTGGCCTGCGGGTGCCTACCCACCCCATCGCGCAGGCGCTGCTTGAACAGTTGGGCGAGCCGCTGATGAGCGTCAGCCTGGTCATGCCGGGGGATGACGAGCCCTTGAGTGACCCTTACGAAATGCGCGACCGGCTGGAGCATCAGGTAGACCTGGTGATCGATGGGGGGCCGGGTGGCAGTGCCGCGTCCACCGTAGTAGACCTCACCCAGGCCGAGCCCCAGATCGTGCGCGTGGGCTGCGGCGACCCCGAGCCGTTCATGGCGGGCGCATGAGCGAGGCTGCCCAGGCTACCGATGAAACAGTGACAGCGGCCCCCGAGGACGCCCGTGCCCAGCGGGCCTTGGTGTATGGGGCTGCGTTCAACGAAGTGCCCCAGGACCTTTACATCCCGCCAGACGCCCTGGAAGTGTTTCTCGAAGCGTTCGAAGGCCCGCTGGACCTGCTCCTGTACCTGATTCGCAAGCAGAACATCGATGTGCTCGACATCCCCGTTGCCGAAATCACGCGCCAGTACATGACCTACGTCGAGCTGATGAAAACCATTCGGCTGGAGCTGGCCGCCGAGTACCTGGTTATGGCCGCCATGCTGGCCGAGATCAAGTCGCGTATGCTCCTGCCGCGCTCTGCCGAGGTCGAGGAAGAAGAGGGCGACCCCCGCGCCGAGTTGATCCGTCGCCTTCAGGAATACGAGCGGTTCAAGGCGGCGGCTGAGGGGCTTGACGGGCTGCCTCGGGTAGGGCGCGACATTCTGGTGCCGCAACTGGACGCCCCCGAAGCCAAAGCGCGCCGCCTGTTGCCCGACGTCGCTCTGGAAGAGGTGTTGCTGGCAATGGCCGAGGTGATGCGGCGCAACGACCTGTTCGAAAGTCACCAGGTAAGCCGGGAGGCGTTATCTACCCGCGAGCGCATGAGTGAAGTACTGGAGAAGCTCAAGGGCGGGGCCTTCGTGCCTTTTGCCCACCTGTTCGCTGCCCACGAAGGCAAGCTTGGTGTGGTGGTGACCTTTATGGCTATCCTCGAACTTGTGAAGGAATCTTTGATCGAGCTGGTGCAAAATGAGCCTTTTGCCGCGATCCATGTACGGGTGCGCGGCGAGTGACCGTACCGGCTTGAGTATCCATGAACCTTAACGAACCCCGCGAGCTGGCTTCCCTGCTGGAAGCCTTCTTGCTCGCCTCCGGCAAACCTCAAAGCCTGGACCGCCTCTATGAGCTGTTCGAGGAGGCCGAACGCCCTGGGCCTACGGTGTTTCGCAAGGCGTTGGACGTGCTGCGCAAATCCTGCGACAACCGCGCGTTCGAGCTGATCGAGGTTGCGTCGGGCTACCGTTTGCAGATCCGTGAGCGTTACGCGCCCTGGGTGGGCCGCCTGTGGGAAGAGCGGCCACAGCGGTACTCGCGTGCCATGCTCGAAACCCTGGCGCTGATCGCCTACCGTCAGCCCATTACCCGTGGTGAAATCGAGGACGTGCGGGGCGTGGCGGTGAACAGCAACATTGTCAAAACGCTACTAGAGCGCGAATGGATTCGTGTGGTAGGGCACCGAGAGGTGCCAGGGCGGCCTGCAATGTTCGCCACTACCAAGGCGTTTCTCGATCACTTCAACCTGAAAAACCTGGATGAGCTGCCACCGCTCGCCGACCTTCGGGAGCTGGAACCTCGGTCGTTCGTCGATGAAGAAGACCTCCCGGTGCCGCCGCACTTGCAAGCCCTGGCCGACGCCAGTGCGGTGCAGGAGGGTGACGCTGCTGCTGCGCCACTTACCGAGGAAACCAGCTTCCGCAGCTTGTTGCTGGAGCTGGACGACATGGAGGCCAACCTCAAGACCGACTTCGACGACCTGCGCGAACCTGCGCCAGACGATGACCATGCCCAACTGCCGGCGGATGCGCCATCGCGCCAAGGCGGTGAGCAGCCCTGACGCAGGCCGGCGCGGCCCCGTTGTTGGTCGGTTAGTGTAAGGCGCCTCGTGCGTTTGGTCGCTCAAGCGCGTATGATGCGCGCCCTCTTCAAGCCTTTGGCGTGCCTTTTCCGAGAAAGCCGCCGTGTCGTCCACCCACCGGGAGGTGCCAACCATGAATGAACACGAACGCGATGCCGCCGATGCCCCGCTGCCCCCAGCCGGCGAAAAACTTCAGAAAGTACTCGCCCGCATCGGTGTTGGCTCGCGCCGCGACGTAGAAGCCTGGATCGCTGAAGGCCGTATCAAGGTCAATGGTAAGGTGGCCACCTTGGGCCAGCGCGTTGATTTGCATGATGCCATCAGTGTGGACGGCAAGCTTATCAAGCGCGAAGAAGCCGCCGAAACCGTGCGGCGGGTCATCATCTACAACAAGCCCGATGGCGAGATCTGCACCCGTGACGACCCTGAAGGCCGCCCCACGGTGTTCGACCGCCTGCCGCGCCCGCGCGAGGGCCGCTGGATCAACATTGGCCGGCTGGACATCAACACCACCGGTTTGCTGATGTTCACCACCGATGGCGAATTGGCCAACCGCTTGATGCACCCCTCCTATGAAATGGACCGCGAGTACGCGGTGCGGGTGCGTGGCGAAGTGGACGACGACATGATCGCCCGCCTCAAGGAAGGCGTAGTGCTCGAAGACGGCCCGGCGAAATTCACCGATATCCAACAGGCCCCTGGTGGCGAAGGCTTCAACCACTGGTACCACTGCGTGGTAATGGAAGGTCGCAACCGTGAAGTGCGCCGGTTGTGGGAATCTCAAGGCTTGGTGGTCAGCCGCCTCAAGCGCGTGCGGTTCGGCCCGGTGTTCCTTAACTCCGACCTGCCCATGGGGCGCTGGCGCGAACTGAGCCAGGGCGAGGTGGACATCCTCAGCGGCGAAGTCGGGCTCAAGCCTGTGGCCATGCCGGTGCAAACGGCTAAAACCAAAGAGAAGCTTGAGCGCATGCAGCGCAAATCCGCCCGGCCCCTGGGCCGTAACGAGCGAGTGCGCCAGGTGCGCCCCGCCCTGGACGGTGGTGATGAGCGCGCGCCGCGCAAGGGCCGCGACGACCAGGCTCGCCCGGCCACCCCGCGTGGTTCGGTAGTGGCCGAACGGCCAAGTGAAGTACGCGGTGGTAACGGGCGTCCCGCCAAGGGCGACCCCAAGCGTGCGCCGAAGGGCGCGCCTCGGCGTACCCGTGAAGGGGCCCCAGGCAAGCCACCCAAGCGTTGAGTCAAGGTGATGACATGAGCAGTACCCGGCCAGCGTCCAGCGGCACCCTTCAACGCGGCCTGAAGAACCGCCATATCCAGTTGATCGCCCTGGGAGGTGCCATTGGCACCGGCTTGTTTTTGGGGTCGGCTGGCGTGCTTAAAAGCGCCGGCCCTTCGATGATCCTGGGCTATGCAGTGTGCGGCTTCATTGCCTTCCTGATCATGCGCCAATTGGGTGAAATGATCGTGGAAGAGCCGGTGGCGGGCTCCTTCAGCCATTTTGCCCACACCTATTGGGGCGGCTTCGCAGGCTTTCTTTCGGGTTGGAACTGCTGGCTGCTGTATACCCTGGTGGGCATGTCAGAGCTGACGGCCGTGGGCAAGTACATCCAGTATTGGTGGCCTCATATCCCTACCTGGGTGTCAGCGGCAGGGTTCTTCGGCCTGGTCACCTTGGTAAACCTGGCTAACGTACGGGTGTTTGGGGAAGCCGAGTTCTGCTTCGCGATCATCAAAGTGTTGGCGGTGGTGGGCATGATCGGCCTGGGCAGCTACCTGCTGGTGTCGGGCGAAGGCGGCCCGCAAGCCGGTGTGAGCAACCTGTGGGCGCATGGCGGGTTCTTTCCCCATGGGCTCAAAGGCCTGGTGCTGGCTCTGGCGCTGATCATGTTTTCTTTTGGTGGGCTCGAAATGCTGGGCTTCACCGCTGCCGAGGCCGACCAGCCGCGGCAGGTGATCCCGCGCGCGATCAACCAGGTTATCTGGCGCATCCTGATCTTCTACATAGGTGCGCTGACCGTATTGCTTGCGCTGATTCCTTGGGACACCCTGCTGGGCAGCTTGGCGAGTACGGGTGACGCCTATGGTGCAAGCCCCTTCGTGCAGGTGTTTGCCCTGCTGGGCAGCGACACTGCTGCGCACCTGCTCAACTTCGTGGTGCTGACCGCGGCGGTCTCGGTCTACAACAGTGGCGCCTATTGCAACGGCCGTATGCTCGTGGGCATGGCAGAGCAGGGCGACGCCCCGGCCGTACTGGCCCGAGTTGATCGCCGTGGCGTACCGGTGCTGGCGATCCTGGCGTCTGCGCTGGTGACTGCGTTCACGGTACTGCTCAATTACTGGATGCCCCACGATGTGCTTGAGCTGCTGATGGCGCTGGTGGTGGCCACATTGGTTATCAATTGGGCCATGATCAGTTGGTCGCACCTGAGGTTCCGTCAGCACTTGGCGCGTACAGGCCGGGTGCCGTTGTTCAAGGCGGTGCTGTACCCCTACGGCAATTATCTGTGCCTGGCTTTCGTAGTCGTGATACTGGCGGTGATGTGGGCCACCGGCATGAGGGTGCCGGTGCTGGCGGTGCCGGTGTGGCTGTTGGTGTCGTGGGCGTTGTACCGGCTCAAACCTACCCGCAGGCGCGAGACCGCGCCGTTGAATACGTGACCGGCAAGCCCGTGGCTGGCACGGGCGGCTAACCCTTTCTGATTTTTACATGGCGTTTCCGATGTCTCTGTCACCCCGCCCCCGGGCGGTCACGCTGCAAATCGTCTCCATCGTTGCCTTTACCTTCATTGGCTACCTGAATATCGGCATCCCTCTGGCGGTGTTGCCGGGGTTTGTCCATACCGACCTAGGGTTCGGCGCGGTGATCGCAGGCCTGGTCATCAGCGTTCAATACCTGGCCACCTTGCTGAGCCGCCCCTACGCCAGCCGCATCATCGATAACCGCGGGTGTAAGCGTGCGGTGATCTACGGCTTGGCGGGCTGCGGCATCAGCGGCCTGTTCATGCTCGTGGCCACCTGGCTTCAGGCTTGGCCGCAGTGGAGCCTTGGCTGCCTGTTCGTGGCCAGGGTGGTGCTGGGCGCGGCCGAAAGCCTGGTAGGGTCGGCCGCTATTGGCTGGGGCATTGGTCAGGTAGGGCCGAGCAATACCGCGCGGGTCATTTCCTGGAACGGTATCGCCAGTTACGGCGCGCTAGCGGTAGGTGCGCCGGGTGGCGTATGGCTGGTGCAACACACCGGGTTATGGAGCATGGGGGTTGCAGTAATGCTGCTCTGCGCGTTGGGCATTACCCTGGCCTGGCGCAAGCCGGGCACGCCCATTCTCAGTGGCGAGCGTTTGCCGTTTCTGCACGTGCTGGGCCGGGTGTTCCCTCACGGGTGTGGCTTGGCTCTGGGGGGTATCGGCTTTGGCACCATCGCCACCTTCATTACCTTGTATTACGCCGCCCAACAGTGGCAAGACGCCGCCCTGTGCCTGTCGCTGTTTGGTGCCTGCTTCATCGTGGCGCGGCTGTTGTTTGGCGGTATGATCAACCGACTGGGTGGCTTCCGGGTCGCCATCGTCTGCCTGGGTGTCGAGGCCCTTGGGCTTACCTTGCTGTGGCTGGCGCCCGGCCCGGAGCTGGCATTGGCAGGGGCAGCCCTGAGCGGTTTCGGGTTTTCCCTGGTGTTCCCGGCCTTGGGGGTGGAGGCGGTCAACCTGGTGCCGACCACTAGCCGAGGTGCGGCGGTCGGTGCGTACTCGCTGTTCGTCGACCTGTCCTTGGGGCTCACGGGGCCGGTGGCCGGTGCCATCGCGTCGGGCCTGGGGTTTGCGTCTATTTTCCTCTTCGCAGCGATCGCGGCCCTGGCGGGCCTGCTGCTAAGCCTGCGGCTGTACCGGCAAAGCCAGCACGCAGTCTAAGCACACTGTCGCAAGCCACCCGTCTTCAGGCTTCGCCCGGCCTCACAGTTCAGGTCAGGGCGGGCCTTATACCTGACCGTCAAACCCCCACCACCCGCTTGCCAATACCCACTGGCCCCGAATCGTTGTAGTGTTCAGCACACCGGCGTTTGTGTGCCAGGCTCGATCCAGCACGTTACTACCATCGTCGAATGGTTGCTGCACGCGCCTTGACGTACAACGCAACCCTACAAGAAAAATGATTGCCCCGAGGAACCTAAAGATGAGTGCGGCTTCCCTGTACCCCGTTCGCCCTGAAGTGAAGGAACATACCCTCACCGACGAGGCAACCTACAAGGCCATGTACCAGCAGTCCGTGGTGAACCCCGACGGCTTCTGGCGCGAACAAGCCCAGCGTCTGGACTGGATCAAGCCCTTCGACAAGGTCAAGCAGACCTCTTTCGACGATCATCGGGTAGACATCAAGTGGTTTGCCGATGGCACGCTCAACGTGGCCTATAACTGCCTGGACCGCCACCTCGAAACCCGTGGCGACCAGCCCGCCATTATCTGGGAGGGCGACGAACCGGCCGACAGTCGCACCATCACCTACCGGGAGCTGCACGAAGAAGTCTGCAAGTTCGCCAACGCCTTGCGCGGCCAGGATGTGCACCGGGGCGACGTAGTGACCTTGTACATGCCCATGATTCCCGAAGCCGTGGTTGCGATGCTGGCGTGCGCGCGGATTGGTGCCATCCACTCGGTCGTGTTTGGCGGTTTTTCTCCTGAAGCGCTGGCAGGGCGCATCATCGACTGTAAATCCAAGGTGGTGATCACGGCCGATGAAGGTGTCCGGGGCGGTAAGAAAACGTCGCTCAAGGCCAACGTGGACCGCGCGCTGACCAACCCTGAAACCAGCAGTGTGCAGAAAGTGATCGTGTGCAAGCGCACGGGCGGGGAGATCGAATGGAACCGTCACCGTGACATCTGGTACCACGCGCTGCTCGAGGTGGCCTCCAGCACCTGCGCCCCCAAAGAAATGGGTGCCGAAGAAGCGTTGTTCATCCTGTACACCTCCGGGTCTACCGGCAAGCCCAAAGGCGTGCTGCACACCAGCGCAGGCTACCTGTTGTATGCAGCGCTCACCCATGAGCGGGTGTTCGACTACAAGCCCGGTGAAATCTACTGGTGCACCGCCGACGTGGGCTGGGTCACCGGCCACAGCTACATCGTGTACGGCCCCTTGGCCAACGGCGCTACCACGCTGCTGTTCGAAGGCGTGCCCAATTACCCGGACATCACCCGCGTGTCGAAGATCATCGACAAGCACAAGGTCAACATTCTCTACACGGCGCCTACCGCTATCCGCGCCATGATGGCCGAGGGCACTGCAGCGGTGGAGGGCGCCGACGGGTCCAGCCTGCGCCTGCTGGGGTCGGTGGGTGAGCCGATCAACCCGGAAGCCTGGAACTGGTATTACAAGACGGTCGGCAAGGAACGTTGCCCGATCGTTGACACTTGGTGGCAGACCGAAACCGGCGGTGTGCTGATCAGCCCGTTACCTGGTGCCATCGGCCTGAAGCCAGGGTCGGCCACCAAGCCCTTCTTCGGGGTGATCCCGGCGCTGGTCGATAACCTGGGCAACCTGATCGAGGGCGCCGCCGAGGGCAACCTGGTGATTCTGGACTCCTGGCCGGGGCAGGCGCGCTCGTTGTACGGCGACCATGACCGCTTTGTAGACACCTACTTCAAGACGTTCCGGGGCATGTACTTCACCGGCGACGGCGCCCGCCGCGATGAGGATGGCTACTACTGGATCACCGGCCGTGTCGATGACGTGCTCAATGTGTCCGGGCACCGCATGGGTACTGCAGAAATCGAGAGTGCCATGGTTGCCCACCCTAAGGTCGCCGAGGCCGCTGTGGTGGGCGTGCCCCATGACATCAAAGGGCAGGGGATCTATGTGTACGTGACCCTGAACCACGGCGAGCAACCCAGTGAGACATTGCGTCAGGATTTGAAAAACTGGGTGCGCAAGGAGATCGGCCCCATCGCCTCACCAGACGTGATCCAGTGGGCGCCGGGCCTGCCAAAAACCCGATCGGGCAAGATCATGCGGCGCATCCTGCGCAAGATCGCGACCGGCGAGTACGATGCCTTGGGTGATATCTCTACCCTGGCTGACCCTGGGGTGGTGCAGCACCTGATCGACACCCACCGAGAAATGTCTGCCGCATAGGCCGCGCAGGCTGCGCAAGCCACAGGGGCACGCACGCACGTTGCGTCGGCCCCTGTGGAAACTCACACGGTGTTACCGGATAATGCCCGCCGTGGCACCACAAGAAACAGGGTTCCAGCCTCCCCGATGCCTCGCCTTTCATGCTCTGTAGGCAAGAATGCTCTAGAATGCGGCCTCATTGAACATGGGCAAGGTAATTGCACTAGCCTTGGGTTGGATTGATTTCGGCTAAACACCGTATTCATCGTCTGTCAAGGCTTCAAGTCAATTGCCTTGGATGTTCTGTAACTTGTTGTCGCATTGTGGAAATTTCCCGCCCGCGCACGCCGCTAGAATGCCCCCCACTCGCTTCCACCTTGGGGGCGCGACCGAACCCTGGCTTTGTACTGATTCAGTGCCCGTAGCCAACCGATGGAGTACACCCATGAACAAGCTTGCCCTCTTTGGTGCCCTGGCGCTGTCTGTGCTGTCGTTCACCGCTATGGCGGAAGACAAGCCCATGAAGATCGGTATAGAGGCCGCCTACCCGCCATTCGCGTCCAAGGCACCCGATGGCAGCATCGTGGGCTTCGACTACGACATCGGTAACGCCCTATGCGCTGAAATGAAGGTCAAGTGCGTCTGGGTCGAACAAGAGTTCGACGGCCTGATCCCTGCGCTGAAGGTGCGCAAGATCGATGCCATCCTGTCGTCCATGTCTATCACCGACGACCGCAAGAAGTCTGTGGACTTCACCAATAAGTACTACAACACACCCGCTCGCCTGGTCATGAAGGAAGGCGTCACTCTCGATGACAGCCTGAGTGGGCTCAAAGGCAAGAACATCGGGGTGCAGCGCGGCTCCATCCACGAGCGCTTCGCCCGTGAAGTGCTGGCGCCAAAAGGTGTCGAAGTTAAACCCTATGGCTCGCAGAACGAGATCTACCTTGACCTGGCCGCCGGCCGCCTGGACGGTACCCTGGCCGACGCTACCCTCCTGCAGGATGGCTTCCTGAAAACCGAGTCGGGTAAAGGCTTTGCGTTCGCAGGCCCTGCGTTCACTGACGCGAATTACTTCGGTGACGGCATAGGTATCGCCGTGCGCAAGGGTGACAAGGCTCACCTGGAGCAACTCAATGCCGCCATCGCCGCTATCCGCGCCAACGGCGAGTACAAGAAAATTCAGGACAAGTACTTCGACTTCAATATTTACGGCCAGTAATCGGGCTGTGTCTCTCGGCGGGGCCCTGGGTGGTCCCGCTTTGTTTTTTTTAGGGCGCCCTGCCGCGCCGGCGCTCACACTAAAGGCTTACGAGCATGTTGAAAGGCTACGGCGAGGTCATCCTCGAGGGGGTCGGCCTGACCCTGCAATTGGCACTCTCGTCCATGGCGCTGGCCATCGTGCTGGGGTTGATAGGTGCCTCATTCCGGCTATCCCCCATTCGCCTGCTGGCGTGGCTGGGCGAGGTGTATTCTACGGTCATCCGTGGCATTCCAGACCTGGTGCTGATCCTGCTGATCTTCTATGGCGGCCAGGACGTGCTCAACCGCGTTGCGGCGGCGGTGGGCTATGACGACTACATCGACCTCAATCCATTGCTCACCGGTATTTTTACCTTGGGCTTCATTTTTGGCGCTTACCTCTCTGAAACCTTCCGTGGGGCCTTCATGGGCATTCCCAAAGGTCAGGCAGAGGCCGGCGCGGCCTATGGCATGAGCGGCCTGCAGATATTCTTCAGGGTGCTGGTGCCGCAGATGATTCGCCTGGCCATTCCTGGCTTTACCAACAACTGGCTAGTGCTCACCAAAGCCACTGCGCTGATTTCGGTGGTAGGGCTGCAGGACATGATGTTCAAGGCCAAGCAGGCGGCCGATGCTACCCGCGAGCCGTTCACGTTTTACCTGGCCGTGGCGGGGCTGTACCTGCTCATCACTACCGTGTCCCTGCTATTGCTCAAATGGCTCGAACGGCGCTACTCCGTTGGAGTAAGGGCGGCAGAATTATGATTTTCGATTACAACGTTGTGCTAAACAGCCTGCCGCTGTACCTGGCGGGCCTGCTCGAAACCCTCAAGTTGCTGGCCATTTCGTTACTGTTCGGTTTGGCGGCGGCCCTGCCCCTTGCGCTGATGCGCGTATCACGCAACCGGCTGGTCAATGCCGTGGCCTGGACCTACACCTATGTCATCCGTGGCACCCCCATGCTGGTGCAGTTGTTCCTGATCTACTACGGCCTGGCGCAGTTCGAGAGCGTGCGCGACAGCGCGCTGTGGCCCTGGCTCTCCAGTGCAACCTTCTGCGCGTGCCTGGCCTTTGCCATCAATACCAGTGCCTATACCGCCGAGATCGTCGCCGGCAGCCTTCGCGCCACGCCTAATGGCGAAATCGAAGCCGCACGGGCCATGGGCATGTCCAGGTCGCTGTTGTACCGCCGCATTCTGTTCCCCTCTGCGATGCGCCGGGCGCTGCCTCAGTACAGCAACGAGGTGATCATGATGCTGCAGACCACCAGCCTGGCTTCCATCGTCACCCTGATGGACATCACCGGCGCGGCGCGCGCCGTTAATGCCCAGTATTACTTGCCCTTCGAAGCCTACATTACCGCCGGGGTCATCTACCTGTGCCTGACCTTCGTGCTGGTGCAGCTGTTCAAGCGGGCTGAACGCCGTTGGCTCGGGTACCTGGCGCCACGCAAGGGCTGACCGTTTTTGCGGGCGGCCGATGCGCCGCCCGGTCTTATTTCAGAGAAACCACCCATGAACAAACTCGAAGTCCAGGACCTGCACAAGCGCTACGGTAGCCACGAAGTGCTCAAAGGCGTAAGCCTTGCAGCCAAGGCGGGTGACGTGATCAGCATCATTGGCTCCAGCGGTTCGGGCAAGAGCACGTTCCTGCGCTGCATTAACCTGCTTGAGCAGCCGTGGTCAGGCCGTATCCTGCTCAACAACGAGCCGCTGGCCCTGGTGCCCAACAAGGGCGGCGGGCTCAAGGTCGGCGACCCCAAGCAGCTGCAGCGTATGCGTTCTCGGCTGGCGATGGTGTTCCAACACTTCAACCTGTGGTCGCACATGACCGCCCTGCAGAACGTAATGGAAGCGCCCGTGCACGTGTTGGGTATGAGCAAGCAGCAAGCGCTGGAAAAAGCCGAGCATTACCTGGCCAAGGTAGGGGTGACCCACCGCAAGGACGCCTACCCTGGGCATATGTCGGGTGGCGAGCAGCAGCGTGTGGCCATTGCCCGGGCGCTGGCCATGGAGCCTGAGGTCATGCTGTTCGATGAACCTACGTCGGCCCTGGACCCTGAGCTGGTGGGTGACGTGCTTAAAGTGATGCAGTCCCTTGCCCAGGAAGGGCGGACCATGGTGGTGGTGACCCACGAGATGGGGTTCGCTCGGGAGGTCTCCAATCAGGTGGTGTTCCTGCACAAGGGGCTGGTGGAGGAGTGCGGCAATCCGCGTGAGGTGTTGGCCAACCCGCAGTCGGAGCGGCTGCGCCAGTTCCTCTCCGGTAGTCTTAAATAAGCCCGTGTCTGAGCGCTCCGCCAGGCGGGGCGCCTTTTCATCTTCAACCTGTGAGTGCCCACATGACCGCCCAGCGTATTGGTTTTCTGATTTGGCCCAGCACCAAGGCGCTGACCCTTGCGCTGGCCGAGGAAGCCTTGAGTGTTGCACGCAGGGTTCACCCTGGCGCCCTTTACGAGCCGCTGTTCTTGCATGCAGAACCCGCCGTGAACGCTACCTGGCAGCTGCCGGGCGAAGCCTGGCCGGGCAAGCTCGATGGGTGCCAGAAGCTGTTCCTGCTGGCAGACGAGCCCCCTGCCACCCCTTCGCCAGCCTTGGCCAGTGCCATCAAGCAATTGGTGCGCGGGGGCTGTGTGATCGGTGGGCTGTCGGCAGGTATCTACCCATTGGCTCAACTGGGCCTGCTAGATGGCTACCGGGCGTCTGTGCATTGGCGCTGGCAGGATGATTTCAGCGAGCGTTATCCCAAGGTCATTGCCACTAGCCATTTGTTCGACTGCGACCGTGACCGGCTGACGGCCTGCGGCGGCCTGGCCGTGCTCGACCTCATGCTGGCCCTGCTGGCCCGGGACCACGGCGCGGAGGTGGCGGGTGCGGTGTCTGAAGAGTTGGTGGTCGAGCGTATCCGTGAGGGTGGCGAGCGCCAGCGCATTCCGTTGCAGAACCGCCTGGGTTCCAGCCACCCCAAGCTGACTCAGGCGGTGCTGCTGATGGAGGCCAACATCGAGGAGCCGTTGACGACCGATGAGATTGCCCAGCACGTGTGCGTGTCGCGACGCCAACTGGAGCGGATCTTCAAGCAATACCTGAACCGGGTACCCAGCCAGTACTACCTGGAGCTGCGCTTGAACAAAGCCAGGCAAATGCTGATGCAGACCAGCAAGTCCATTATTCAGATCGGCCTGTCGTGTGGCTTTTCATCGGGCCCGCACTTTTCCAGCGCCTACCGTAACTTCTTCGGCGCCACCCCGCGTGAAGACCGCAATCAACGCCGCACCGGCAGCCCCTTCGAGTTGTCGTCAGTCGCGGCGGAGCGGGGGTAGGCCCGTAGCGCTGGCACACTAAACTGCTTTAAATTGACGCTATATGTCGCATTGCTGAAAGCCCCGGTCGTTGTCGGGGTGAGGCTGTAACAAGTTGTCGCTTGGCGACAAGGCCAAGCGCACCCCCCTCATTACAATCCGCTTACCGTCGGGCCACTTCGGCCCGGCGCATTGTTTCAGGAGACGCTGATGTCCGCTGATCACGCCCAGGTGCAACGCGCCGATTTTGACCAGGTCATGGTCCCCAACTATGCACCTGCCGGGTTCATCCCCGTGCGCGGCGCAGGCTCCCGCGTCTGGGATCAGGCGGGTCGCGAGCTGATCGATTTCTCGGGCGGCATCGCGGTAAACGTCCTCGGCCATGCCCACCCGGCGCTGGTGGGCGCGCTCACCGAGCAGGCGGGCCGGCTGTGGCACATCTCCAACGTATTCACCAACGAGCCGGCCCTGCGCCTGGCACATAAGCTGGTGGCCGCGACCTTCGCCGACCGGGTGTTCTTCTGCAATTCCGGCGCCGAGGCCAATGAGGCTTGTTTCAAGCTGGCGCGGCGCGTTGCCCATGACAGGTTCGGGCCAGAAAAATACGAGATCATCTCGGCGGTCAACAGCTTCCATGGCCGTACCCTGTTCACCGTCAGCGTAGGTGGGCAGCCCAAGTATTCCGATGGCTTTGGCCCCAAGATCGAAGGCATTACCCACGTGCCTTACAACGACCTGGAGGCGCTCAAGGCCGCGATTTCCGACAAAACCTGCGCGGTGGTGCTGGAGCCGATTCAGGGCGAGGGTGGTGTGTTGCCGGCAGACCGTGCTTACCTGGAGGGCGCCCGTGCCTTGTGTAACGAGCACAATGCGCTGCTGGTGTTCGATGAAGTGCAAAGTGGCATGGGGCGCAGTGGCTCCCTGTTTGCGTACATGGAATATGGCGTAACCCCGGATGTGCTTTCCAGCGCCAAAAGCCTGGGCGGCGGCTTCCCTATTGGTGCCATGCTCACTACCGAGGCGCTGGCCAAGCACCTGGGTGTGGGCGTTCACGGCACCACCTATGGCGGGAACCCCCTGGCGTGCGCGGTGGCCGAGGCCGTGGTGGATGTCATCAACACCCCTGGGGTGCTTGAGGGGGTAAAGGCCCGGCACGAGCGTTTCACAACCCGTCTGCGCGCCATTGGCGAGCGCTATGGGGTGTTTTCACAGGTGCGTGGCATGGGCCTGTTGATCGGCTGCGTGTTGAGCGAGGCCTGGAAAGGCAAGGCGAAAGACTTCTTCAATGCGGCAGAGCAGCATGACCTGATGATCCTGCAGGCCGGCCCGGACGTTGTGCGGTTCGCGCCCAGCCTGGTCATCGACCTGGCGGACATCGACGAAGGCCTGGACCGCTTCGAGCGCGCCGTGGCGCAGCTGACTCAAGCCTGACCATACCTTACAGGCCGTACCTGACCGGCCGTACCTTACAGGCCGTACCGCGGGGCCGTTTGCCCCGCGTTCATTCTTCGGATTCAAAGGAGTGGCACCATGCTGGTGATGCGCCCTGCGCAAATGGCTGACCTGGACGAGGTGTACCGGCTCGCCGTGGACAGCCCGATTGGTGTCACTTCGCTGCCCGACGACATTGAGCGCCTGCGCGACAAGATTGTCGCCTCCGAGGCCTCGTTCGCCGCCGAGGTCAGCTTCAACGGCGAGGAGAGTTACTTCTTCGTACTGGAAGACACCGCTCAGGCCCGCCTGGTGGGCTGTTCCGCCATCGTGGCCTCGGCAGGCTATTCCGAGCCCTTTTATAGTTTCCGCAACGAAACCTTCGTGCATGCTTCGCGCGAGTTGAAGATTCACAACAAGATCCATGTGCTGTCTCAGTGCCATGACCTTACCGGCAATAGCCTGTTGACCAGCTTCTATGTCATCCCCGAGCTGGTCACCACCCCCCTGGCCGAACTCAACTCCCGTGCCCGTTTATTGTTCATGGCTAACCACCCGGCGCGCTTCGCCGATGCGGTGGTGACCGAGATCGTGGGCTATAGCGACGAACAGGGAGACTCCCCATTCTGGGATGCCATCGGGCGTAACTTTTTCGACATCAACTATGCCGCCGCGGAGCGCCTGTGCGGCCTCAAAAGCCGGACGTTCCTGGCCGAGCTGATGCCGCATTACCCTATCTACGTGCCGCTGCTGCCTGACGCTGCCCAAGAGGCGATGGGGCAAGTGCACCCTCGTGCGCAGATCACGTTCGACATCCTGATGCGCGAAGGCTTTGAAACTGAACATTACATCGACATCTTCGATGGCGGCCCCACCCTGCACGCACGGGTGTCCACTATTCGCTCCGTCACTCACAGCCGTGTGGTGCCTGTACGTATTGAGGAAGACACCCAGGCAGGGCGCCCTTACCTGGTCGCCAATTGTCAGTTGCAAGACTACCGCGCGGCACTGGTAGAACTGGACTGGGCACCTGGCAAGCCGGTCAGCCTGCCTGCTGCAGTAGCGCAGCGCTTGAATGTGGTCGAGGGTGCCAACGTGCGCCTGGTCGCGGTGTGACGGGGTTCGTTGCCCGGTGAAGAACGCGGCGCCATGGCGCTGCCCGAGGAGTTGACATGATTGTTCGTCCCGTACGCAGCAGCGACCTGAGCGCGCTGATCGACCTGGCCCGGGGGACCGGCCCTGGCCTTACCACGCTGCCGGCCAACGAAGAGCGGCTCACCCACCGCGTGGGTTGGGCCGAGAAAACCTTCCGTGGCGAGGCGGAGCGGGGTGACACCGACTACCTCTTCGTACTTGAAACCGACGACGGCACCGTGGTCGGCACCTCGGCCATCGCAGGCGCGGTAGGCCAGCGCGAGCCTTGGTACAACTACCGGGTAGGGCTTACGGTCAGCGCCTCCAAAGAGCTCAACATCTACCGGGAAGTGCCCACGCTGTTCTTGGCCAACGACCTCACCGGCAATTCGGAGCTGTGCTCGTTGTTCCTGCGCGATGACATGCGTAATGGCCTGCATGGGCGGTTGTTGGCCAAGGCCCGCTTGCTGTTCATGGCTGAATTCAGTGAGTTGTTCGGCAGCAAAGTCATCGCTGAATTGCGCGGCATCTCGGATGCGGCCGGTCGCTCGCCGTTTTGGGAAAGCCTGGGGCGTTACTTTTTCAAGATGGAGTTCAGCCAGGCTGACTACCTCACGGGCGTCGGCAACCGGGCGTTCATCGCTGAACTCATGCCCAAGTTTCCGCTGTATGCGTGCTTCCTGTCCGAGGCGGCGCGCGGCGTGATCGGCAAGGTACACCCCGATACCGAGCCTGCCCTGGCCATGCTCAAAGCCGAGGGCTTCGACTACCGAGGCTATGTGGACATCTTCGATGCAGGCCCGGCCGTTGAATGCGAAGTGGCGAAGATCCGCGCCGTGCAGGACAGCAAGACACTGGTATTGGCGGTGGGTACCCCTGGCGACGACGCGCCGGTGTACCTGATCCATAACCGCCAACTGGAGCAGTGCCGCATGACCGCGGCGCCCGCGCGCCTGGCCGCAGGCACCCTGGTGGTAGACCCGCTCACTGCACGCCGCTTGCGGCTACATGCGGGCGACCCCATACGGGCCGTCACCTTGTCACCCACCCCCGCTTCGGAGGGCCGCGCATGACCACGTTATTCATTGGCGGGCAATGGCTCGCAGGGCAGGGCAAGGCCTTCCAGTCCGTGGCCCCGGTGAGCCAGCGCGTGTTGTGGGAAGGGCAAGGGGCTAGCCCGGCCCAGGTAGACGAGGCAGTCCGGGCGGCGCGGCGTGCGTTTCCAGGCTGGGCGAGTGTGCCCCTGGACGTGCGCATCCGCTACTTGCAAGCCTTCGCAGAACGCTTGAAAGCGACCGCCGAGGCCTTGGCGCACTGCATTGGTGAGGAAACCGGCAAGCCACTGTGGGAGGCTGCTACTGAAGTCACCAGCATGGCGAATAAAGTGGGCATTTCCCTTCAGGCCTACCAAGAGCGCACCGGCGAGAAGCGCAGCCTGCTCGGTGACGCCAACGCGGTGCTGCGCCATAAGCCTCACGGCGTGGTAGCGGTATTTGGCCCGTACAACTTCCCCGGCCACCTGCCTAACGGGCATATTGTTCCCGCGCTGCTGGCCGGCAATACGCTGGTGTTCAAACCCAGTGAGTTCACCCCGGCAGTGGCGGCCCTTACCGTGCGCTGCTGGGAAGAAGCCGGCTTGCCAGCCGGTGTGCTCAACCTGGTGCAGGGCGGCCGTGAAACCGGTATCGCGTTGGCTGCGGCCGATGTGGACGGCATCTTCTTCACCGGCTCCAGCCGCACCGGCGAGCACTTGCACCAGCAGTTCGCCGGCCGCCCGGACAAAATCCTGGCCCTGGAAATGGGCGGCAACAACCCCTTGGTGGTCGATCAAGTGGAAGACGTGGATGCCGCCGTCTATACCATCGTGCAATCGGCCTTTATCTCTGCAGGGCAGCGCTGCACCTGTGCGCGCCGCCTGCTGGTACCGGTGGGCGAGTGGGGCGATGCCCTGCTGGCGCGACTGGTAGAGGTCGCCGCACGCCTTCGTGTAGGTGCCTTCGATGAGCAGCCGCCGCCCTTCATGGGGGCCGTGGTGTCCCTCGCTGCTGCGCAGCACCTGATGGACGCCCAGGCGCATTTAGTAGCTGCCGGCGCCAGCTCCCTGTTGGCCATGGCCCAGCCTGATCCGGGCGCAGCCCTACTCACCCCAGGCGTGCTGGACGTTACCCAGGTGGCCGAACGCCCGGACGAGGAACTGTTTGGCCCTTTGCTGCAAGTGGTCCGCTACCAAGGTTTCGAACAGGCCATCGCCGAAGCCAATAACACCCGCTACGGGCTGGCGGCAGGGCTGTTGTCTGATTCTGCCGAGCGTTACCAGCACTTTTGGCTGCACGCCCGGGCAGGCATCGTCAACTGGAACAAGCAGCTGACCGGCGCTGCCAGCAGTGCGCCGTTCGGGGGCGTGGGCGCCTCGGGCAACCACCGCGCCAGCGCGTACTACGCTGCCGATTACTGTGCGTTCCCGGTAGCGTCTCTGGAAGCAGAGCGGGTGACCCTGCCCGCGTCACTTACCCCAGGCGTAAGCCTTTAACGTGTTACACCGTCAGCAACCTGCGATACGCCATCAGCATGAGCTGGAGCCGAGCCAATGAAAGCGTTTGAAGTCAATTTTGACGGGCTGGTGGGGCCGACCCACAATTACGGCGGGCTGTCGTATGGCAACGTCGCGTCCCAAAGTAACAGTCAGGCCCAGTCCAATCCCCGTGAGGCCGCTCGCCAAGGGCTGGCCAAGATGAAAGCCCTGAGCGAGATGGGCTTTGTGCAAGGGGTACTCGCCCCCCAGGAGCGCCCGGATGTCGCCGGGTTGCGCCGGTTGGGCTTTGCGGGCACCGATGCGCATGTGATCACTCAGGCTGCGCGCGAAGCGATGCCCTTGCTGGCCGCCAGTTGCTCAGCGTCCAGCATGTGGGTAGCCAATGCGGCGACCGTCAGCCCCGGCGCCGATACCGCCGATGGCCGTGTGCATTTCACTGCCGCCAACCTCAACTGCAAGTACCACCGCAGCATCGAACACCCCACCACCAGCCGTGTGCTGGCGGCCATGTTCGCCGATGAACGCCATTTCGCTCATCATCCTGCATTGCCCGCCGTTGCCCAGTTCGGTGACGAGGGCGCGGCCAACCATACCCGCTTTTGCAAAGGCTACGGCGACCCAGGCGTGGAGTTTTTCGTATACGGCCGGGCCGCGTTCGATACCCGGCGCCCGGCGCCCCAGCGCTACCCTGCTCGGCAAACACTGGAGGCCTCCCAGGCCGTGGCGCGGCTTCATGGGCTGGGCGAGGAGGGCATCGTGTATGCCCAGCAAAACCCTGCCGTCATCGACCAGGGCGTGTTCCATAATGATGTGATCGCAGTGGGCAATGGCGAGGTGCTGTTTTATCACCAGGACGCGTTCCTGAACACGGATCAGGTGCTGGCAGAGCTGACGGCCAAACTGGCGCAACGTGGCGGTCAGTTCCAGGCGATCTGCGTGCCTCGGGACCAGATAGGCGTAGAGGACGCCGTGCGTTCCTACCTGTTCAACAGCCAATTGCTCACCCGTGCCGACGGCCGCATGCTACTCATCGTGCCGGAAGAGTGCCGGGGTAACAGCCGCGTGTGGCAGTACCTGCAGGGGCTCTCTGCAGGTAATGGGCCGATTGCGGAGGTGAAGGTATTTGACCTCAAGCAAAGCATGCGCAACGGGGGTGGCCCGGCGTGCCTGCGCTTGCGGGTTGCGCTCAATGAACATGAACTGGCGGCGGTGAACCCAGGCGTTATCATGACCGCCACCTTGTATGAGCAACTCACTCAGTGGGTAGACCGGCATTACCGGGACCGCCTCGGTGAGGCCGACCTGGCCGACCCTCAGTTGCTAATGGAGTGCCGTACCGCGCTAGACGAACTGACCGGGTTGCTCACGCTGGGCTCGGTGTATCCTTTCCAACTCAATTGAACGAGACGCTTACCATGTCTGACACCCTGCAACTGATACTTGAAGACGACGACGGCACCCAGTTGGAGACCTCCTGCACCCGGTTCGCCGTGGTCTGGCAAGGTCGGGAAGTCTGGATTCAGCAGGGCGGCAATGGGCAATTGTTCATTGGCGTGGACGTAGAGGACGGCGACACCGAGTACGCCAACCTGTTGCTGCGCCCCATGGCCACTAACCTGGTCAGCCTCCAGCTCGAGATGGAGCCGGTCGAGGCAAGCGATGAAGAGGATGTGGACGAAGGCCACGTGCATGGCCCCGATTGCGGCCACCATCACTGATCTTGGCGAGGGCCCCAGCCTATGCTGTCGCTTGGCAAGCTGCTTGAGTTGACCCTGGCTGAACGTGAGCCAGCACAGAAAAACCAGATGACCACCCGCGGTACCTGCCTACGCTGGCTGGCCCCTGGCGCGTTGGAAGTGCGCCCTCCCAGTGATCGCGACAGCGGGCTGGATTTGCTGCTGTCGGCGGGCATTCATGGCAACGAGACCGCCCCCATCGAGCTTCTGGACGCGCTCATCCATGCCATTGCCCGCAACGAGCTGCAGCCACGGGCGCGGTTACTGTTCCTGTTCGGCAACCCTGAGGCCATTCGCCGGGGCGAGCGCTACATCGAGCAGGACGTGAACCGCTTGTTTAATGGCCGTCATGCGTTGTCCAGTGGCTTCGAGGCCATGCGCGCCTGCGAGCTAGAGCGGCTGGCGGCCAGCTTCTTCAAGGTCGAGGGGCGTACGCGCTTGCATTACGACCTGCACACCGCCATCCGAGGCTCACGGATCGAACAATTTGCGTTGTACCCCTGGAAAGAGGGGCGGGCGCATTCGCAGGTCGAGTTGTCACGCTTGAGCCGTGCAGGCATGAACGCCGTGCTGCTGCAAAACAAGCCAGCCATTACCTTTAGTGCCTATACCTATGAGCAATTGGGCGCTGAAGCCTTCACCCTGGAGCTGGGAAAAGCCCGACCTTTTGGGCACAACCAGCAGGTAGACCTCTCACGCCTCGATGCCTGCCTGCGGGCGCTCATCGAAGGCCGCGAGGAGCCCTTCGCTGCTGGGCCACCCGCTGATCTGGCGTTGTTCAGTGTCTCGCGCGAGATCATCAAGGCCAGCGAGCATTTCCGCTTGCACCTGCCGGCAGAGGTCGAAAACTTCTCGGAGCTGCCCCAAGGTACGCTGTTGGCCGAGGACGGTGATGTGCGCTGGCAGGTGGACGAAGCCGGCGCGCGGGTTATTTTCCCTAATCCGAAGGTGAAGAATGGGTTGCGCGCGGGTATCGTAATCGTCCCTTACGAAGGCTGATTCGCGGTGGCGGCACCCGGCAGTGTGCCGGGTGCGTACCTTGTACCGGGTACCGGGTACCGCGTACCGCTTACCGCGAGCAGCATCCACCACGGAGCCCCTATGAGCCAGATCGATCTACGCAGCGATACCGTGACCCGTCCCACGCCTGACATGCTTCGCGCCATGACCAGCGCCGAAACGGGGGACGATGTATACGGTGAAGACCCTACCGTGGCGCGGCTAGAGGCAAGGTTGGCCGATGAACTGGGGTTTGAGTCAGGCATGTTCGTGCCCAGTGGCACCATGAGTAACCTGTTAGGGCTGATGGCGCACTGTGAGCGCGGCGATGAATACATCGTGGGCCAGCACGCCCACACGTTCAAATACGAAGCCGGGGGGGCGGCGGTGTTAGGCTCGATCCAGCCGCAACCGCTGGACAACCAGCCTGACGGGTCGCTGGACCTGAGCCAGGTCGCCGCCGCTATCAAGCCTGACGATTTCCATTTCGCACGTACCCGCTTGCTGGCTCTGGAAAACACCATGCATGGCAAGGTATTGCCCACGGCCTACCTGGCTGCCGCCAAGGCGCTGTGCGTGGAACGCGGGCTTGGCTTGCACCTGGACGGCGCGCGCCTGTTCAATGCGGCTGTGGCGCAGGAGGTGGAGGCGGGCGACATTACCGGGTATTTCGATTCGGTCTCGGTGTGCTTGTCAAAAGGGCTGGGCGCGCCAGTAGGGTCGGTACTGTGCGGCACAGATGCCCTCATCGGCCGCGCTCGTCGGTTGCGCAAGATGGTCGGCGGCGGTATGCGCCAAGCTGGAGTGCTGGCGGCGGCGGGGCTGTATGCGCTGGATCACCACGTCGCGCGCCTTGCCGAGGACCACGCCAATGCACGTCGCCTGGCAGAGGGGCTGCAACGCCTGGGCTATCGTATCGAGCCGGTGCAGACCAACATGGTGTACGTGGACATCGGTGAAGCCGCCCAAGCCCTGCATGACTACGCAGCCACGCAAGGCATTCGATTAACCGCCAGTGCCCGCTTGCGCCTGGTCACGCACCTGGATGTGAGCGCAGCGCAGGTGCATCAAGCCCTTGAGGTGTTCGGCCGCTTTGCAGACAAAGCCGGGCACGAATCGTCCAATTGATGGCCTCAATCGCGTAAACACACTGTACCCTGACGGCTGGGCCGATATAATGCGGCCCTTTGCCGTCGTTTCGACGCCATGCCTATGCCTCTGGCCGCTGTCTCCGTGGAAGAACCTATGAAAAGCGCAGAAATCCGTGAAGCCTTCCTTCGCTTCTTCGAAGAGCAAGGCCACACCCGTGTCGCCTCCAGCTCTCTGATCCCCGCTAACGACCCCACCCTGCTGTTCACCAACGCGGGGATGAACCAATTCAAGGACTGCTTCCTCGGGCAGGAAAAACGCGCCTATACCCGTGCGGTAAGCAGCCAGAAGTGCGTGCGTGCCGGTGGCAAGCACAACGACCTCGAAAACGTCGGTTATACCGCGCGTCACCATACCTTCTTTGAAATGCTGGGCAACTTCAGCTTTGGTGACTACTTCAAGCGTGACGCCATCACCTTTGCCTGGACGTTCCTCACCTCCGAGCACTGGCTCAACCTGCCCAAGGACAAACTTTGGGTCACGGTCTATGCCACGGACGACGAGGCTTACGATATTTGGACCAAAGAAGTGGGCGTGCCCGCCGAGCGTATGGTCCGTATCGGCGACAACAAGGGTGCGCCCTATGCTTCCGATAACTTCTGGACCATGGGCGACACCGGCCCCTGCGGCCCTTGCACCGAGATCTTCTACGATCACGGCGCAGACATCTGGGGTGGCCCACCTGGCTCGCCTGAAGAAGACGGTGACCGCTACATCGAAATCTGGAACAACGTCTTCATGCAGTTCAACCGCACCGCCGATGGCGTGTTGCATCCGCTTCCTGCGCCGTCAGTCGACACCGGCATGGGCCTGGAGCGGATCAGCGCGGTGTTGCAGCACGTGCACTCCAACTACGAGATCGACCTGTTCCAACACCTGCTTGAAGCGTCGGCCGCCGCCATTGGTTGCGCGAACGACGGCCAGGCATCGCTCAAAGTGGTGGCAGACCACATTCGTTCGTGCGGCTTCCTGATCGCCGACGGCGTATCGCCGTCCAACGAAGGCCGCGGCTATGTGCTGCGCCGCATCGTGCGCCGTGCATGCCGCCACGGCAACAAGCTGGGCGCCCAGGGTACCTTCTTCCACACCATCGTGGCGGCGTTGGTCAATGAGATGGGCGAAGCCTTCCCTGAACTCAAGCGCCAGCAGGCCCATATCGAGCGCGTGCTTAAAGGTGAAGAAGAGCAGTTCGCCAAAACCCTGGAGCAGGGGCTGAAAATCCTGGAGCAGGACCTGGCTGAGCTCAAGGGTGACGTCGTGCCCGGTGAAGTGATCTTCAAGCTGTACGACACCTACGGTTTCCCGATGGACCTCACCGGTGACATCGCCCGTGAGCGTAACCTCACCCTGGACGAAGCTGGCTTTGAACGCGAGATGAACGCCCAGCGTGAGCGTGCCCGTTCTGCCAGCGCCTTCGGCATGGATTACAACAGCCTGGTGAAGGTAGAAGAAGCCACTCAGTTCCTTGGCTACACCACCCACAGCGGTGAAGGTAAGGTGATTGGCCTGTACAAAGACGGCCAGGCGGTGCAGGCCCTGGCCGAGGGCGACGAAGGTGTGGTGATCCTCAACCAGACGCCGTTCTACGCCGAGTCGGGTGGGCAGGTGGGGGACCGTGGCTACCTGCAAGTGGGCAATGGCCGCTTCCAGGTAAGCGATACCACTAAATCCGGTGGCGCATTCCTTCACCACGGTATCGTGGCCCTGGGTAGCGTCAACCTGGGTGAAACCGCCGAGGCGCAAGTGGAGGGCGACCTGCAACTGTCCACGTCGCTTAACCACTCTGCCACCCACCTGCTGCATGCGGCACTGCGTGAAATTCTCGGTGATCACGTACAGCAGAAAGGCTCGCTGGTCGATAGTCAGCGGCTGCGCTTTGACTTCAGCCACTTCGAGGCCATCAAGCCCGAGCAGATCAAAGCCATCGAAGACATCGTCAACCGCGAGATCCGCCGTAACACGCCGGTGCAGATCGAAGAAATGGACATCGATAGCGCCAAGCGCAAAGGCGCCATGGCGCTGTTCGGTGAAAAGTATGGCGATCGTGTGCGCGTGCTGACCATGGGCGGCGATTTTTCCGTCGAGCTGTGCGGCGGCATCCATGCCAAGCGCACCGGCGATATCGCCGTGTTCAAGGTTGTCAGCGAAAGCGGTGTGGCGTCGGGCGTACGGCGCATTGAGGCAGTGACGGGGGCGACGGCATTGAGCCTGCTCACCGGCGCCGAAGAGCAGGTTCGGGAAGTGGCCAGCCTGCTCAAAGGCAGCCGCGACAACGTGCTCGATAAGCTTCAGGCGTTGCTTGAGCGCAACCGTCAGCTAGAGAAACAACTGGAGCAACTGCAGGCCAAGGCTGCCAGCGCTACGGGCGACGACCTGTTAGCCAAGGCGGTGGACATCAATGGCGTGAAAGTACTCGCTTCACGCATGGACGGCGTTGATGGCAAGGCCCTGCTGGCCTTGGTAGATCAGCTCAAGAACAAACTGGGCGAGGCGGTGATCCTGCTCGGTGGCGTACAGGATGACAAAGTGGTGCTGGTAGCGGGCGTGACCAAGGCACTGTCGACCAAGCTCAAGGCTGGGGACTTGATGAAAGAAGCTGCCGCAGCAGTAGGCGGAAAGGGGGGCGGCAGGCCGGACATGGCCCAAGGCGGCGGCGTAGAGGTCGCGGCACTGGATAGCGCCTTGGCACTGGCAGTGCCCTTCGCGCAGCGCGGGCTGTAACCGCTGGCGCGCCTCGGCAACGCTTTTGCAACGCTGGGGTGCGCGGGTATCAGGACGTTTAACGGGAGCCCTGGGTGGGCGTAAGGCGGCGTTGAAATGGCTTTGATCGTACAAAAATTTGGTGGCACCTCCGTGGGCTCCATCGAGCGCATCGAGCAGGTGGCCGAGAAGGTCAAGAAATTCCGTGAGCAGGGCCATGACTTGGTGGTAGTGCTGTCGGCCATGAGCGGGGAAACCAACCGCCTGATCGACTTGGCCAGGCAGATCAGCGATCAGCCTGAGCCCCGAGAGCTGGATATGGTGGTATCCACTGGCGAACAAGTCACCATCGGCCTGCTCGCCATGGCGTTGATCAAGCGTGGTGTGCCAGCAGTATCCTATACCGGCAATCAGGTGCGCATTCTCACCGACGATGCCTATAACAAGGCGCGCATCCTGCAAATCGATGACAAGCGCCTACGCCAGGACTTGGAAGCAGGCCGTGTGGTGGTGGTCGCAGGGTTCCAGGGTGTGGATGAGAACGGCAATATCACCACGCTGGGGCGCGGCGGTTCCGACACTACCGGGGTAGCCCTGGCTGCGGCCTTGAAGGCGGACGAATGCCAGATCTACACCGACGTGGATGGGGTCTATACCACAGACCCACGGGTGGTGGCTCAGGCCAAGCGCCTGGATAAGATCACCTTCGAAGAAATGCTGGAAATGGCCAGTCTTGGCTCCAAGGTGCTGCAGATTCGCGCAGTGGAGTTTGCCGGAAAATACAATGTGCCGTTGCGTGTCTTGCACAGCTTCCAGGAAGGCCCTGGGACCCTGATCACCATTGATGAAGAGGAAACCATGGAACAGCCGATCATTTCCGGCATCGCTTTCAATCGCGACGAAGCCAAGCTGACCGTCCGTGGCGTGCCAGATACCCCTGGGGTAGCGTTCAAGATCCTGGGCCCAATCAGCGCGGCTAATATAGAAGTGGACATGATCGTGCAGAACGTCTCGCACGATAACACCACCGATTTCACCTTCACGGTGCACCGCAACGATTACCAGAAAGCCCTGGGTGTATTGCAGGCGACCGCGACTGAAATCCGCGCACGCGAAGTGGTGGGCGACACCAAGATTGCCAAGGTATCGATCGTTGGCGTTGGGATGCGCTCCCATGCAGGGGTCGCCAGCCAAATGTTCGAGGCGCTGGCCAAAGAGAGCATCAATATTCAGATGATCTCCACCTCGGAGATCAAGGTGTCGGTGGTTATCGAAGAGAAGTACCTGGAGCTGGCCGTGCGCGCCCTGCACACGGCGTTTGACCTGGACGCTACGGCTCGCCAAGGCGAGTAAGATGTCCAGCAAGGGCGCGGCCTGGCCGCGCCCTTTTTCTTTTTTCGGCACCAGGGTTTCGTCCTTGGCGCTACTTTGGCAAGCGGGCAGGCGTTGGCCGCCGTGAGGCCCTTTTTTGCAGACGGTTCCCAGATAGACCTTAGGAGTATTTCATGCTGATTTTGACCCGCCGCTGTGCGGAAAGCCTGATCATCGGTGACGGGGAAATCACCGTAACGGTGCTTGGCGTAAAGGGCAGCCAGGTACGCCTGGGGGTAAATGCGCCCAAGGAAGTCGCGGTTCACCGTGAGGAAATCTACCAGCGAATTCGTAAGGAGAAGGGCGAAGAACCAAGCCATTAATTTTCTTCGTTTTTTCTGTTTGCAAACCGGAAAGAACGTGGTTAATATACGCCCCGTGTTGCGGAGAGGTGGCCGAGTGGCCGAAGGCGCTCCCCTGCTAAGGGAGTACACCTCACAAGGGTGTCGGGGGTTCGAATCCCCCCTTCTCCGCCATTATTCATCGTAGTTTGCCTGCGGCAGATTACAGTTAGTTTCAATGCACTCATAGCTCAGCTGGATAGAGTACTCGGCTACGAACCGAGCGGTCGGAGGTTCGAATCCTCCTGAGTGCACCATATCAGTAGGCCTCTGGCGTTTTACTCTAGAGGTGCTGATACCAGCGGTGGCTGGTTTATCAACACCATTTGCACTCATAGCTCAGCTGGATAGAGTACTCGGCTACGAACCGAGCGGTCGGAGGTTCGAATCCTCCTGAGTGCACCATATCAGCAGGCCTCTGGCGTTTTACTCTAGAGGTGCTGACACCAGCGGTGGCTGGTTTATCAACGCCATTTGCACTCATAGCTCAGCTGGATAGAGTACTCGGCTACGAACCGAGCGGTCGGAGGTTCGAATCCTCCTGAGTGCACCATCTTCAAAAGCCCGCATTTTCGAATGCGGGCTTTTTTTTGGAATGTTCGAGTGGTCGCTGCTTGCAAAACCCTCGTCATCCAGCCCTGTCATATCCCTCTGCCAATGCGGCCAAGCGTTTGTAAACCCACAATTTAGTCACCAAAATCTTTGGTTAGCGGGTATGATTGCCGCCGTCTGCCCCGCCGGGCTCTGGATTTCTTTCCATGGACTTACCCAGTAGTACCTTACTTACGCCTTTGGCCCCTATCGCATTGTTTGATTGAACTCCCGGTGTAGTCCGCTGCTGGGAGTGGAGTACGCCTATGACCGACGTCGACGTCAAAAACCGCCAAGACAGCTTGCAGGATCGGCTCGGCCAAGTAGTTGAACTGTTGCAGCGCCAGCGCGTGGTGGAAGACCTGACCCACCGGCAGGAAGGTCAACACCAGGAGCTGGTAGAGAGTCTGGTGCACCGCCAGAACGTCGTCGAACTGCAGCGCAAGCTGGACGACCTGCACTCTGCCGACATCGCCTATATTCTCGAAGCGCTGCCCCTGATTGACAGGCTTGCCGTCTGGCAGCTGGTAAAGGCCGAACGCGACGGCGATATCCTGCTCGAAGTCTCCGATGCCGTGCGTGAAACCCTCATTGCCGACATGGAAGACCACGAATTGCTGGCGGCGGCCAAAGAAATGGACGCCGACGAGCTGGCCGACCTGGCGCCCGAGCTTCCCCGTGATGTTGTCCATGAGCTGATGGAAAGCCTGGATGCGCAGCAGCGTGAACGCGTGCGTTCCGCCCTGAGCTACGACGAAGATCAAGTCGGTGCGTTGATGGACTTCGAGATGGTCACGATCCGCGAGGACGTGACCCTGGAAGTGGTGCTGCGCTATTTGCGCCGCCTGCGGGAATTACCCGGTCATACCGACAAAGTGTTCGTGATCGACCAGGAAGGGCTGCTCAAGGGCGTATTGCCGATCAAGCGGTTGCTGGTCAATGACCCTGAAAAAGGCGTGGCAGAGGTGATGGCCAGCGATTTGGTCACCTTTCACCCGGATGCAGACGCTTACGAGGCTGCCCAGGCATTCGAGCGCTATGACTTGGTATCAGCCCCGGTTGTCGATAAAAATCGGCGTTTGATTGGTCGCCTCACCATTGACCAGATGGTCGACTTGATTCGTGAAGAAAGCGAAAGCGAAGTATTGAACATGGCGGGCCTGCGCGAGGATGAAGACATCTTCGCCTCCGTATGGCGATCGCTGCGTAACCGTTGGTCCTGGCTGGCCGTCAACCTGATTACTGCATTCGTGGCGTCCCGCGTCATCGGCCTGTTCGAAGGCTCCATCGAGCGTCTGGTGGCCCTCGCTGCCCTGATGCCGATCGTTGCAGGGATAGGCGGTAACTCGGGTAACCAGACGATCACCATGATCGTCCGCGCCATGGCGCTGGATCAGGTGGGCACCGGCAATACCCGCCGGCTCTTGAAGAAAGAACTGTCTGTGGCTGTGATCAATGGCTTGGTATGGGGGGGCGTGATTGGTGTCGTGGCCTGGCTGCTGTACCACAGCTGGTCGCTTGGGCTGGTCATGACCACAGCCATGACACTGAACCTGCTACTGGCGGCCTTTATGGGTGTAACGATCCCCATGACGCTCGCCAAGTTGGGTAAAGACCCTGCCATGGGGGCGAGTGTGATGATCACGGCCATGACTGACAGCGGTGGGTTCTTTATCTTCCTGGGGTTGGCGACGGTGTTTCTGATGTAGCAGGTCGAGGGATTCTCAATAAAAAGGCCAGCAACGATGCTGGCCTTTTTCATGATACATACTGGGTATGCAGTTCCGGCAACCGATCAGGACGCCTCGGCTTCTGCTGCGAGGTCTGCGTCGTGCGCGATCAGTGCAATAAGAGCATTCTGCTGGCGGTGAGCAAGCTGGCGGAAGCGCTGGAGCAGTTCGCGCTCGTGCAGCGACAGCTCTGGGCTGTCCAGACGCATGCTCAATTCTTCGCCCAGTGCACCTTCTTGAATAAGGCTCTGCTCCAGGCGCGCAATGATTTCTGAGTTCATGCTGCGATGGTGAGTGCGGGCGACCTCGGCGATACGCTCGCGCATGCCGTCTGGAAGGCGGACAACGAACTTGTCGGCGGTGCGGCTGGAATAGACTGCCTGTTTCAGTGGGCGCATAGAATTAAACCGGTTAAGTTCAGGAAAGCGGTTCCTCGGAGTAGGCCGCAGGATGTGGGTACGACAATCAATTCTGCCAAGCGTTCCATCGAAAAGCGCTGTGCGGCTGAACATTATGCTCGTTTTTGGTAGGTAGCTTGGCGTCAAATATGTGACAAATTCTGAATTGCAGTGCTACTTAAAAACAGCACCTTAATTCCTAAAACGTAAACAGCCCAAATTACAGGCCTTTGGCCAACCCATAACAGCTAACGCATGCCGCTTGTGTCTAGCACAGGCGTTTTACGACCCCGGCCTCGATGGAAGTTTTACCCAGGGGCGGTGTACAGGGTACTCTAAAGCATAGTGGCATTCAGGTTATTCGCGAGTGAAAAGGGCGGATTAGATGCAAGCAGGGCGACTGATTTACTTGATAGGCGCATCCGGTGCGGGCAAAGACAGCCTTATCAACCAAGCGCGCAGTGCCCTCGCTGATCGTAACGTGCACATTGTGCGACGCATCATCACCCGTTCGGCCGAAGCCAGTAACGAACAAGCCTATGGTGTAAGCATGGCGCAATTCGAGGCAATGGCAGATCAGGGCGAATTTGCAATGCATTGGGCGGCTAACGGTTTGCGCTATGGCATCCCCTCCAGCATTGAGCAAGCCATGGCTCAGGGGCAGTGGGTGCTGGTCAATGGTTCGCGTGCCTATCTTCCACGGGCCTTTGCCCTGTACCCAGACCTGCTGGCGGTGCTGGTAGTGGTTGATACCGAGGTCCTGCGCGCGCGGCTTACGGCACGTGCGCGAGAACCCTTGAATGACATCGAAACCCGTCTTGCGCGCAATGAGCAGTTTGGCGCGATGGAGGTGGACGGGCAGGGGCCTCGCCTTCACAGGGTGGATAATTCCGCCACCCTTGAACGTGCCGTTACGTGCCTGTTGGCAGTGATCGATCAGGCGCAATCAACGTAGCTGGGGGTTGAAGCGAATCCGCTTGCCCCTGATCAATGCCAGCACGAAGAGCCCTGCGCAAACCACGCTCAAGCTGAGCAGTAACGTGATAAAGACGCCTGCGGAGTAGGGGATGGCTGCCGCAATCAAGAAGCACGCTAGCGAGGCGGTCATAAAAATCAGTGCGGACCGTGACATGTTAAGCCCTGCCTTAAAAGGTATACCGGTCTAGAACGCGGGTGGGCGCGGCCATTGAATGTACCGTCATTGCATCAGGTCGCTGGCGCTCATGCATGCCTGCACGCTGCGCCAAAGGCGGATGTACCCAACCTTGAACACTGAGATGAGCGTGAGTGTGCAGGGCAGGTGCAAAAAAATGGAACGAAACCATTGCAACCATGGCCAGAGCATTGAGCAGATAGAGCGCGCCGTTCATCCTTGTCTCCGATGTGTCATAGCAAGCCACCCTCAGCAGGTGCCACTATATTGGAAGCATTGGCCGTGCCAACGTGCACGACCTGTTAAATCCATTTCAAAACAATCACTTATAAGTAAATTGCTAGAACTTTGCCTTGCATTGTGCATTGTTTGACGCGATTTGCCGTGCAGATTGCACGAATCCCTGCCTCTACGTCCAGTACTAATGCGGCAAAGTGCCTTCATTGCCTGCATTTCAGTCACGCGCGTGAGCTACTTCACACTTGCATGTGAATTTGCATCTCCACCGGCGCGGTGATAGATTTGCAGCCGCTTTTTAAGGCGCGTAAGCCTGCCGGCCAGAGCAGTTGCCAGCATCCAGGCTCTCAGCTTTTTTCTTTTGAAGTTTATGTCCTTGTAGTTCAACGGATAGAACGGGGCCCTCCTAAGGCTCAGATGCAGGTTCGATTCCTGCCGGGGACACCATGCCACACCTTCTTAATGGCCCTATTGGCTCTGCTACTCAGAGGCACGTACCTATGCGCCTCCCTTGAGTAAGCAATGCCGTGTCCCTTTTGCTTGATATTCTTAACAGCCGATGCGAATTTTGTACGGGTGTGTGAGGCCGTGCCCGTGCCCTTCATAAGGAATGCATCATGCGCAATGACAACCCGTTGATGGGTGTGGATGAAATCGAATGCGTTACGCCAGACCTCAACGGTGTACCGCGCGGTAAGGTGATGACCGCATCGGGGTTCGCCGAAGGTCGCCGTCTGCAGTTGGCTCGCGGGGTGCTGTTGCAATGCATCATGGGCGGGTATCCGCCTGCACGCTTCTACGGGGCCGACGACGGTGATGTAGCACTGGTACCCGATGCAGCTCAGGTGCATCGCTTGCCGTGGAGCGACCCGCCCCGCGCCTTTGCCATTTGCGATGCCAACGAACTGAGTGGGGGTGGTTCGGCGCTGTCCACCCGGGCGCAATTGAAGGGGGTCATTGCGCGCTATGCAGCGTGCGGCCTGGCGCCAATGGTGGCGACCGAGCTGGAATTCTACGTGTTCGCCGCCAACCCTGATCCGTCTCAACCGTTTCAGCCGCCTGTAGGGCTCGATGGTCGGCGCGAGGCGGGGCATAGTGCCTTCAGCGTGACTTCCAACAACGGTCTACGGCCGTTTTGGGCTGAGGTCTACGCCTGCATGGCAGCCTTGGGGCTGCCTCGGGACACCTTCATGCATGAGATGGGTGTCAGCCAGTTTGAGATCAACCTGTTACATGGCGACCCTTTGCTTATTGCCGACCAGACCTTCCTGTTCAAGCACTTGTTGAAAGAGGTAGCGCTCAAACATGGCTTGATGGTGGTGTGCATGGCCAAACCGCTGGCGCATATGCCGGGCAGCTCCATGCACATTCACCAGAGCGTGGTTAGCCTGGCAGACGGCCACAACCTGTTCAGTGACGAGCACGGCCAGCCCACCGCGACCTTCCGGCAGTTCATCGCAGGGCAGCAATGTGCGTTGAAAGACTTCACTGCGTTTTTTGCGCCTAACGTCAATGCGTACCAGCGTCTGTTTCATCCCTATGCCTCGCCCAATAACCTGTGTTGGTCTGAGGACAATCGTGCGGCAGGTTTGCGCATTCCTGCCAGCGCACCAGGCGCCCGGCGGGTAGAGAACCGCTTGCCGGGAGCGGACGCCAACCCGTACCTGGCAATCACCGCAAGCTTGGCGGCGGGCTTGTACGGCATAGAACACGCTCTTGAGCCGACGCCCCCGATCCAGGGAGCGTTCGAGGTGCCTGAGCCGTTAGCGCTACCACGCACCTTGGATAGCGCGCTTGAACAGCTCACTCGCAGTAAGGTGGCTGTTGAACTGTTTGAGCGTGAATTCATCGAAGGCTACATTGCGACCAAGACCCTGGAGTTAGCCAGTTTCATGGACGAAATTACCCTTTGGGAGCGGCGTGTGCTGGCAGCACAGGCCTGACTCCGGGTTACCCCGCCAGCGGGCGAATTACCGCGGTTGATGCCTTTGGCGATCAGCACACTCGGTGCGCGGCCCCTGTGCGTTACTGGTTCGGACGTTGCGGAGCATCAATGCGTCAAATCTTGAAAAACTTTCGAGGCCTATACTTTGCCTCCCTGATGATGCTGATTGGTTCAGGACTGCTCAGCACCTACCTCGCGCTACGCCTGGCAGCCGATAACGTCGACGGCCTGTGGGTGGGCGCGTTAATGGCAGCCTACTACTTTGGCTTGGTACTGGGCGGCAAGATCGGCCACAGGCTGATCGCCCGGGTGGGGCATATCCGGGCCTATACCGCCTGTGCCGGCATCGTCACGGCAGCCGTGCTGGGTCACGGCATGACCTCGTTGTTACCCATCTGGCTACTGCTGCGTCTGGTGGTAGGCCTAGGGATGATGTGCCAGTACATGGTGATCGAGAGCTGGCTCAACGAACAGGCTGAAGCGCGGCAGCGTGGCCTTGTGTTCAGCGGGTACATGATCGCGTCGTACCTGGGGTTGGTGTTGGGCCAGCTGATTCTGGTATGGCACCCCCAGTTAGGGCTGGAACTGCTGATGATGGTTGCGTTGTGTTTTGCGGTTTGCCTGGTGCCGGTCGCGCTCACCCGCCGGCTGCACCCGGCGCCCCTGCACTCGGCACCCATGGACCCTCGTTTCTTCATCAAACGCGTGCCCCAGTCCCTCGGCACTGTGATGGGTGCCGGCTTGATTATCGGCTCATTTTACGGCTTGGCCCCGCTCTACGCGGCAGGCCGAGGCATGACCACCGAGGCGGTGGGGCTGTTCATGGGCTGCTGTGTGTTCGCAGGGCTGGTCGTGCAGTGGCCACTGGGCTGGCTGTCAGACCGTTATGACCGCCCGCTGCTGATCCGTGCTATCGCCACCATGCTCTGTGTGCTGGCGCTGCCCATGGCGGTGGCGCCGCGGCTGTTCGACGTGCCCCTGGAGGGGTTGTTCATGGGCGGGTTCGTGGTGTCGCTCTTGCAGTTTTGCCTTTACCCCTTGGCCGTGGCGTTCGCCAACGACCACGTCGAGAGCGAGCGGCGCGTCTCACTGACCGCCATGTTGCTCGTTACGTATGGCCTGGGCGCAAGTATCGGGCCGCTGGCGGCCGGGGTACTGATGAAGTTTTATGGCAGCGAGATGCTATATGCCTTCGTGTCGTTTTTTGCGTTGGTGCTTGTCTGGCGGGTACGCCCACGGGCCGTTACCAATTTGCACCAGGTAGACGATGCCCCGCTGCACCACATCGCTATGCCTGACAACATGACCAGCTCGCCGCTGGTCGCGGCCCTGGACCCGCGCGTGGACGAGCAGGTGGTAGAAGACCAGATGAAGGATAACTGAGCCGTACGGCAAGCCATTCGGCAAGCCATTCGGCGAGCCATCCGGCGGCGCAGCCACGCCTGGGAAGGGTTAGAAATCGTCTTTGTCGAAGCGTCGGGCTTCGCGCTGCAATTGGTACACGAAGCGCTCTACGTTGCGTTGCACGGCGCCCGTCATGTGATGGAAGCGTACACCCGCAAAGGTAGTGTCCAACCGCTTCTCGAAGTGCAGATGCCGAAGCTCCACAGGCGTAAGAATGGCGCCGAGGGGGAGGGCGGCGGCAAACCGCTCATAGACCTGACCCAGTTGTAGCCGCTCCGTGATGTCGCCACTGAAGCGCAGCTTGCAGCCGGTGGCTGAGAGGTCCAATAGCTTGCCACGCATGCTCTTGATAAGCCGATCCCCGGCGATCTCCACATCGACCAGCGAGGAGAGCTTGAGCGCTGCACGAAACGCATTGCGCCGCTGGTGGTAGATCACTTCCGTGGGCAGAGGCCCCCGATAACTGCGCCCACTTTCGCTGTCTTCGATCACATAACCGCCTCGGCCTTCCCAGGCAATGCGGGCACCGTCATGGAAACCCTCGGCCCGAAACGCCTCGCCTAAGCTGAGTAAACGCTCACCGTCGCGCGGGATCAGCTCGTCCAAGACCACCGTGCCGGTGTCTCGATCAGCCTCGATGACATAGCTCTGGAACCGTTGCTGGCGTTCGATGAAGGTCACGATCAAAGGGTTGTGGCCGTCGAGCAGCGACCTGAGGCTGGCGTGGATTTCCAGCGGCGTGGAGAGGACCTTGGGGGGCTGCGGTGCATCCTCTGAAGGCGAGGCGTTAAACACAGTCATCAGGTCTCCCGGGAAAGCGTAACGGCAGCGCGGCAAGACGGCATCGTGCCGTCACCGCACACCCGGACGAGGCAAGCGATCAGGCTTGGCTGAAGGCGCGGACGGTCGCCAGGCGCGCTGTAGCGCCGCGTGCCGTATACAGCGAAGGCGTGTCGCCGCCACTGAGGATCTTCAACTGGTTAGCCGTGGCGAACTGCTGCAGGGCGATGGCCCGGCCGTTCTGCTCGTTGATTACCTGGCACTCTGCAAGCATGCCGGCCAATTGCTCGCCGCGCTCTACTAACACATGCCCTAGCACCGAAGATTGGGCAAATGCCGCCAGGCCTTCGGAATCTGCGGTAAACCCGAGGGCCACCAGCAACTGGCTGCGCTGACGGCCATGCTGGCCCAGCTGCACAATCAGCGACTGCTTATGGGCCAGGATGTTTTCCAGCAATTGCATGTCACGACCCCGCAGCGCGGTATATTCCTCACGCAGCAGCGACAGGAGATGCTCAGCGGGCGCAATGTCGTCTTCAATCAACTTCAATAGGGTTGTGTCGTGCATGACTGTTCCTGGTAATCACTGCGCCCGGTAAATCAAGAGCCGCGTCAGCGCAGGCTCAGGCTTCGAAAGAAAGCATCTTGCTAGCGACGCGGCTGCTGTCCACCTGGTAGCTGCCGCTGGCGATCTGCTCTTTGAGCTCAGCAATGCGGGCCGCATTCACAGGCGCGTCAGTGCCCAGGTTCTCGGTGACCTTTTTCATGTGCTGGGCTACGTCGCTCAGTTGGACGGATTCCCCAGCCTGGCTGGTTTCCTTGACGCTTTTGACGTCGTCTACAGCCCCAACCGCCTTGCTGCCAGTTGTGCGAGCAGTGCTTGAGACTTGAGTGGAGCCGGTAACGCTCCGGAAATCGATGACCATGATATGAACCCCTTGGTGTTTGGACGCTTGCCTTGTTTTCGACTGGGTGCCGAAAAACTTTAGGGTATTTTTTCGAAAGCACCCAATAGGCAAGGTTCGCACGCCAAGTGTAGGAAAATCAGGCCGCCGCTACCAGACGCATGCGTCGGACAACGACCCTCGCGTAGCCCGTCGAGCGTTGCGGTTACATAGACACTTCTACCTGTGCCGGTCCGGTGACGCGGGCCCTGACGACGCGTTGCGAATTGAGGTTGCGCACGCGTATCTGTTCGTTCAGCGCGCCCTTGCTCAGCGCTTCGCCTGGCATTCTTACCGCCAGGGTGCCTGCCCGCGCGGTAATCACCACCTGGTCACCCTTGCTGATAACCTCCGGTTGCTCTACCTGCACAGGCGCCAGGACCTGATCCATAACCGTCGGTCTGATCACGCGTTGGCCAATGGCTTGATCCAGGGCGGGGAGAAACCCTTGGCTCAGTTGGCCCACGTCGCGCTCGCGCAGAGCCACGTCACCTTCAGCGATGACCGTATCGCGCTTGAGTGGCCGCGTTGCAACCACCACCTCGCGAAAGAGTTTGACCGTAGCCGGCACGAATACCGTCCAGGGCGATGCCCCTTCACAGCGTACCCGCACCGTTACCCGCCCAAGGGGTACGGCAGGCGTCTCAAGGCGGGCAGTCAGGTCTCGGTCACACTGGGGCATGCGCAACCGAGGGTCCAGGTTGGCCACCTCTATCTCATAACGGCCTTCGGTTTGGCTGGTCGCCAAATAATCTTCCACGGTGAACTCAAGAAACCCCTGAGTCACACCGATAAGCTGTTCGGGCGGTGTGACGTCGTCGGCAAGCAGGCGTCCGGAGCCGACAAGGCACAAAGCAGTGAACAACCCATACAGGGTGGTGAGCAGGTGTCGTGAATATGGCGTTTTCTCGTTCATGGCTATGCTTGAGCAAGTGACGTGCCAGACTCGCCGCTTGCTCGCACAGAACGGGGCTCTTCGGAGCTAACAGTCCAAGGTGGAGGTTTAATATGGCTGGTGTGATGGATTCCGTAAACCAGCGCACGCAACTGGTAGGGCAGAACCGCCTTGAACTGTTGTTGTTCCGCTTGAACGGCAAACAGTTATACGGCATCAACGTCTTCAAAGTTCGCGAAGTGCTGCAGTGCCCGAAGTTGACCCTGATGCCCAAGTCCAACCCGGTGGTGCGTGGCGTGGCCAGTATCCGTGGCGCGACCATTCCTATTCTGGACCTGTCCATGGCCACGAACTCACGCTCGCTTGAGGCCGAACAGGACCCTTTCGTGATCATCACGGAGTACAACACCAAGATCCAGGGCTTCCTGGTTCATTCCGTGGAACGTATCGTCAACATGAACTGGGAGGACATCCATCCGCCACCCAAGGGCACGGGCCGCGATCACTACCTGACGGCCGTTACCCGGGTCGATAACCAGTTGGTGGAAATCATCGACGTGGAGAAAATCCTGGCCGAGGTTTCGCCAGTGTCCGAAACGATCAGCTGTGGTGTGATCAACGCCGAGGTGCAGCAAAAAGCCGTGGCCATGCGCGTATTGACCGTGGACGACTCCTCGGTGGCGCGCAAGCAGGTGAGCCGCTGCCTGGAAACGGTAGGCGTGGAAGTGGTAGCGCTCAACGATGGTCGGCAAGCCCTTGAGTACCTCAAGGCGATGGTTGCGGAGGGCAAAGATCCAAACGAAGAATTTCTGATGTTGATTTCTGACATCGAGATGCCGGAGATGGATGGCTATACCCTGACGGCAGAAATCCGTAGCGACCCGCGTTTGAAAAAGCTGCACATCGTATTGCACACGTCACTCTCGGGCGTTTTCAACCAGGCGATGGTCAAGAAAGTAGGGGCTGACGACTTTTTGGCTAAGTTTAGACCGGATGATCTCGCATCTAGAGTGGTCGAACGAATTAACGCGAAAGGCTGATCTCCAGTACGGACGGCAGCGATCCAATCATTTACCAAGAGGCGGCACCATTGGCTACGGCGAATTCGGATTTTGAACAGTTCCGGGGCTTCCTGGAAAAGGCCTGTGGCATCGTGCTGGGTGAGAACAAACAGTACCTGGTCTCGAGCCGCCTCAATAAATTGATGGAGCAACAGGAGATCAAGAGCCTGGGCGAGTTGGTGCAGCGCATCCAGATGCAGCCCAGGGGCGGTTTGCGCGAGCAAGTGGTCGATGCGATGACCACGAACGAAACCCTGTGGTTTCGCGACACCTACCCTTTCGAAGTGATGAAGAACAAGGTATTGCCAGAAATGATCAAGGCCAGCCCTGGCCAGCGCTTGCGTATCTGGTCGGCGGCCTGTTCTTCTGGCCAGGAACCCTATTCACTGAGCATGACGTTCGAAGAGTTCACCCAATCCAACCCTGGGCAGCTCAAGAGTGGCGTGCAGATTGTAGCCACCGACCTGTCGCCGTCGATGCTGATCAACTGCCGCAGTGGCGAGTACGACAGCCTGGCCATTGGCCGAGGCCTGTCGCCTGAACGCCTGCAGCGCTATTTTGACGCAAAGCCGGGGAACCGCTGGGCCGTCAAGGCGCCTTTGCGCAGCCGTATCGAGTTCAGGCCGATCAATCTGCTGGAAAGCTACGCGTCGCTGGGCAAGTTCGACGTGGTGTTCTGCCGCAACGTGCTGATCTACTTCTCTGCCGAGGTGAAGAAAGACATCCTGACGCGCATTCATGCCACCCTCAAGCCAGGCGGGTATCTGTTCCTGGGGGCTTCCGAGGCGCTCAACGGTTTGCCAGACAAGTACCAGATGGTGCAGTGCAGCCCTGGCATTATCTATCAAGCGAAATAACCCCTTCAGCGCGTTAGCCTCAAGTTATTCGCCAACTGCGTTCGCCCCTACCGTGATCGATTTAACATTCGCCATGTGGGCCAACGGTAGTTGGCGAACAACCCTCAACACCAATCATTTTTCTGACGCCTGCTTTGCGGTTTCTCTGCTGCGTCCGGCCTCCTGCCCTTTGGGTATTGCCGACTTTCTGGCGACATTTTTCGGTCTAACTTTATATATCCTTATAAAACAATGGCTTACAAAGTTGGCACACCTGTTGCTATATCTCGATCAGCACATCACGTTTTGCGCCAGAGGTATCGAACATGGGTATCAGTTTTGACAAAGCACTCGGCATCCACGAGCAGGCTCTGAACTTCCGCGCGCAGCGCGCCGAAGTGCTTGCCAACAACCTCGCCAACGCTGACACGCCTAACTACAAAGCACGCGACCTGGATTTTTCCTCAGTGCTCGCTGCCCAGGCCGATAAAACCCGTAACGGTACCTTTGGTCTTGAACGCACTAATGCCATGCACATTGATGCCGATGGCCTGAGCACTACCGAAGATGCCTCACTGCAATACCGCATTCCGACGCAGCCGTCGCTGGACCAGAACTCTGTGGATGCGCAGATCGAGCAGGCGAACTACGCCAAGAACTCGGTGGACTTCCAGGCCAGCTTTACCTTGTTGAACAATAAATTCCGTGGCCTGGTCACGGCCATCAAAGGAGAGTAATTCATGTCACTGTCCAGCGTTTTCAATATTGCCGGTACCGGCATGAGCGCCCAGACCACTCGCCTCAACACCGTGGCCAGTAACATCGCCAACGCCGAAACCGTCTCGTCCAGCCTTGACCAGACCTACCGTGCCCGCCACCCCGTGTTTGCCACCGTTCTGGCAGACCAGGCCGGGGGTACGTCAGGCAGCAGCTCGCTGTTCGACGAGCAGGGCGAGGCAGGGCACGGGGTACAGGTGTCCGGCATCGTCGAAGACCAGAGCAACCTCGAACCCCGTTACGAACCCAACAACCCTGCTGCGAACAAAGACGGGTACGTGTACTACCCCAACGTGAACGTGGTGGAGGAAATGGCCGACATGATCTCTGCCAGCCGGTCATTCCAGACCAACGCTGACATCATGAACACCGCCAAAACCATGATGCAGAAAGTGCTGACGCTGGGTCAGTAAGCCAAGGGATAAACCATGACTACCACCTCTACCACTACCGATAGCACCAGCGCCTCGCTTCTTTCTCAATACGCTGTTGCGAGTAAAGACAAGACAACCGCTGCCTCGACAAGCTCGACCGACTCAGTGACCGGTTCCCAGACCATGGGCAAGGACACCTTCTTGCAACTGCTGGTCACCCAGTTGAAGAACCAAAACCCGCTTGACCCGCAGGACAACTCGGCCTTCGTGGCGCAGTTGGCTCAATTCAGCAGCGTGGAAGGCATCAACAACCTCAATACAACGGTGTCCGCCTTATCCAGTAACTACACGTCCAATCAGGCGCTTCAAGCGTCGGCGTTGGTAGGGCATTCGGTATTGGCACCCGCTAGCAGCACCGTGGTGGACACGAGCAGCGGCCTGACCGGCCAGTTCGACCTGACAGCCTCGACCAGCGACGCTTCGGTGAAGGTGTACGACGCCAACGGCACCTTGGTGAAGAACATCGACCTGGGCTCTCAGAGCGCCGGCACTATTGCCTTCGACTGGGACGGCACCAACAACGAAGGCGTTGCGCTTTCGTCGGGCACTTACAAATTCGTGGCCAATGCCACGGTAGATGGCGAAGATGTTGCTCAGACCACGTACCTGCCTTCCACCGTCGCAAGTGTGACGGTCGGCAGTACCGCGGGTGATATGTCCCTTAAATTGGCTGACGGCTCTAGCGTAGCGCTGTCCGCTGTTAAATCCGTTGGATTGTAAGCCGGCTAATCGGCACTGGAGATAAACTATGTCGTTCAATACCGGCCTCAGCGGTCTCAACGCGGCCAACACTGCACTCAACGTCACCGGCAACAACATTGCCAACGTGGCCACCACCGGTTTCAAGAAATCACGTGCCGAATTCGGTGACGTGTACGCCAACTCATTGTTCCTGGGCAGTTCCAAGAATGGCGTAGGCTCTGGCGTTGCCACGGCGGCGGTGTCGCAACAGTTCACCCAGGGCACCGTGAGCAGCACCGGCGCCAGCCTGGACATGGCCATCAACGGCAACGGCTTCTTCGTGGTCAGCGACAACGGCAACAAGGTGTATACCCGTGCCGGCGCCTTTGGCACCGACAAATCGGGCAACATCGTCGACAGTAGCGGCAACAAACTGATGGGGTACGGCGCGGACGAAAACGGCAATGTTATCGACGGCATCATGACTACCTTGAAAGTGGACACCTCGGCGCTTGCTCCCAAGGCCACGGACACGCTGACGGAAACGATCAACCTCAATTCCAGCGCTACCGTCCCTGCCACGACGCCCTTCGATGCCTCGGACACCACCACCTACAACTACACCTTCAGCACGGACATCTTCGACAGCCAGGGTAACTCCCACACTTTGTCGCAGTACTTTGCAAAAGACGACACCAACAGCTGGACCATGTACTCCACCATCGATGGCGTAAACCCGGCAGACCCAACCTCCACCACACCCTTTTCCGCCAACCTGACGTTCAACTCGGACGGTAGCCTGGCGACCACCACCAGCTCGGACATGACGGTGGGTTCCAATGGCAAGCTCACATTCACCAACTGGGTGCCGGCCGCCAAGAACGCCGCCGGCGTAATGGCCAGTAACGGGTCTACCGCGTCGACTAGCGGCGTTACGCTGAACATGGCGCAGACATCTTCGTATAACACCACGTCGGCCGTCACTGCCAAGTCTCAGGACGGTTATGCCACCGGTAGCCTGTCGTCGCTGTCAATCGACACCGAAGGCAACATCTTCGGTAGCTACAGCAACGGTCAGTCCAAGACCGTTGGCCAGGTAGCCTTGGCGAACTTTGCCAACGTCCAGGGTTTGACCCCGAACGGCAGCACCGGCTGGCGTGAGTCGTCGGCCTCAGGTGTACCGATCGTGGGCGCGCCTAACAGCGGCACGATGGGCACGCTGTCGGCCGGTTCGTTGGAGGACTCCAACGTAGACCTGACCAGTGAACTGGTGAACCTGATCAAGGCGCAGAGCAATTACCAAGCGAACGCCAAGACCATTTCCACCGAAAGCACCATCATGCAGACCATTATCCAGATGGCCTGATAACGACAGGGCGGTGAGCGGAGCCGCTGCCCTGGTCTTGGAGCCGCCATGAAGACGTATGTGCATCTATTGATGATCTTCCTGACGTTTACCAGCGGGCTGGCTGAAGCCGGCCCGGCCCCCTGGTACAAATACCAAAGCCTGGCCACCGGCAGGTTCGTTTGCATGCAAGCGAGCCCTGGCGACGCATTTCAACGGTTCGCAGGGCCGTTCAACAATGCCGGGTGCCATTAATCGCGAGCTTCGCCCGCTTCATATGGTTGGAACGTTGGAAACTGTAGGAAGCGGGCGCTAGCTCGCGAACACGTCCATTGTAAAGCGCCGTTTTTTCGTCACTTCCCTTTCGTCATTTTTATGACTATCCTCTGAAACCCCTGATATAGAGCCTTTATAGCTAGCTTTTTAAAGTTGGCCCGGCTCTTGCTACGCCTATGGTAATCAGCCATTTCGCGGCGCTCGCCGCCAAGGAGATGACCATGGACAAGATGCTTTATGTCGCCATGACCGGCGCCAGCCAAAATGCCCTCGCGCAAAAGGCGCACGCCAACAACCTGGCCAACGTATCCACTAACGGCTTTCAGAAAGACTTGGAGCAGGCCCGTTCCATGCCGGTGTTTGGCGATACCTTGCCGTCCCGTGCCTACGCCATGACCGAGCGTCCCGCCACAGACTTGAGCGGTGGCCCGATGATCGCTACCGGTCGTGACCTCGACGTAGCTGTGGGTGGTGAAGGCTGGATCGCGGTGCAGGCCCCCGATGGCTCTGAGGCTTATACCAAAAGTGCCAGCCTGAACGTTGACGCCTTGGGTGTACTGCGTACCAGCACAGGCATGGCGGTGCTGGGCAACGGCGGCCCTATCGCCGTGCCGCCAGAAGAGCAGATCGAAGTCGGGCAGGACGGCACCATCAGCATCCGCTCACTGGGGCAGGCGCCATCAGTCATGGCAGTCGTAGATCGGATCAAGACCGTCAACCCCAAGGCCGCTGAGTTGACCAAGGGCACCGACGGCATGATTCACACTAAAAACGGCCAGCCGGCGGCGATGGATGGCGCGGTGCAGATGACCTCCGGGTTCTTGCAGGGCAGCAACGTCAATGCCGTGGACGAGATGACTCAGGTGATGGCGCTTTCCAAGCAGTTTGAGATGCACATCAAAATGATGACCACCGCCAAAGAAGACGATGAGGCGATGGCACGGGTCCTGCAAAGCTAGTTGTAACCCACACCTTTATTGACACACAGGCCCCGCGTAGCCGGCGCCCGAAGGAGAACACCCCATGCTTCCAGCACTTTATGTCAGTAAAACCGGCCTGGCTGCGCAGGACACCAACCTGACCACCATTTCCAACAACCTGGCCAACGTTTCCACCACCGGTTTCAAGAAAGACCGTGCTGAATTCCAGGACTTGCTGTACCAGGTAAAACGTCAGCCGGGCGCTCAGTCGACCCAGGACAGCGAATTGCCGTCGGGCCTGCAAGTGGGTACCGGTGTGCGTATCGTCGGTACCCAGAAGAACTTCACCGCTGGCAGCCTGCAAACCACCGACCAGCCACTGGACATGGCCGTGAACGGCCGTGGTTTCTTCCAGGTCATGCAACCGGACGGCACCATCTCTTACACCCGTGACGGTACCTTCCACCTGAACTCCGACGGCCAGATCGTTACGGCCAATGGTCTGGCGCTGCAGCCCGCCGTGACCGTACCTGCCGATGCCCAAACCTTTACCGTTGGCACCGACGGCACCGTCTCGATCACTGTCACCGGTAGTGCGACGGCCCAGGTCATCGGCAACGTACAAACCGCTGACTTCATCAACCCGGCCGGCCTGCAATCGATTGGCGGCAACCTCTATCTGGAAACCGCCGCCAGTGGCGCGCCCAACGTCGGCACGCCTGGCCTCAACGGGTTCGGCACCGTACTGCAGAACACCTTGGAAAACTCCAACGTAAGCACCGTTGAAGAACTGGTGAACATGATCACCACTCAGCGCGCCTACGAGATGAACTCCAAAGTGATTTCCACCGCCGACCAGATGCTTCAGTACGTGACGCAGAACCTGTAATCGCCGGTCACGCCCCTGAATGCCATTTAAATGCCTGAAGGATCAGTTACACCGTGAGGTTGAAGTGATGAATCGTCTGTCTGCTGTGCTGTTGTTGACCGGAACCGCCTTGCTCGGTGGTTGCATGTCGCCGCCTCCCAAGGTCAACGATCCGTACTACGCCCCGGTGTTGCCACGTACGCCGTTGCCAGCGGCCAGCAACAACGGCTCGATCTATCAGGCGGGCTTCGACCAGAACCTGTACACCGACCGTAAAGCGTTCCGGGTAGGTGACATCATCACTATTACCCTGGCGGAAAAAACGTCTGCCAGCAAAAGCGCCAACTCCAAGGTGAGCAAGAGCAGTAGCAACAAGCTTGGGCTCACTTCACTGTTTGGTAGCAGCGCCACGACCAACAACCCGCTCACCGGCGGCGATCTGAGCCTTAACGCAGGCTATAGCGGCGACCGTTCGACCAATGGCGATGCCAAGTCCGCGCAAGGCAACAGCCTCACCGGTTCCGTCACGGTGACCGTGGCGGATGTACTGCCCAACGGGATTATTTCGGTGCGGGGCGAGAAGTGGCTGACCCTTAACACGGGAGAGGAGCTGGTACGCATCGCTGGCCTGATTCGTGCAGATGACATTGCAACCGACAACACCGTGTCGTCGACCCGGGTAGCCGATGCCCGCATTACCTATTCAGGCACGGGTTCATTTGCCGAGGCCAGCCAGCCTGGGTGGTTGGACCGCTTCTTCTCCAGCCCGTACTTCCCCTTCTGAGTGCGCATGAACATGTTGAACTTCAAGCAATTGGTGGCGGCCTCCGTGTTGTTCCTTACCGCCCTGGGCGCTCATGCCGAGCGCCTCAAGGACATCGCCAGCATTGACGGCGTACGCAGTAACCAATTGATCGGCTACGGCCTGGTCGTGGGCCTCAGCGGCACCGGCGACCAGACCACACAAACGCCGTTCACCCTGCAGACGTTCAACAACATGCTGGCTCAGTTCGGGATCAAGGTGCCGTCGGGCACCAGTTCGGCCCAGCTGAAAAACGTCGCGGCCGTGTCGATTCATGCCGACTTGCCGCCGTTTTCAAAGCCCGGCCAAACCATCGACATTACGGTGTCGAGTATCGGTAACTCCAAGAGCCTTCGCGGTGGCAGCCTGTTGATGAGCCCCCTCAAAGGGATCGACGGCAACGTCTACGCCATCGCCCAGGGCAACCTGGTGGTGGGTGGTTTTGACGCGGAAGGCAAGGACGGCTCCAAAATCACCGTCAATGTGCCCTCGGCAGGTCGGATTCCTGGCGGCGCAACGGTAGAACGTACAGTGCCCAGCGGCTTCAACCAGGGCAATTTCCTGACCCTGAACCTTAATCGGCCGGACTTCACCACCGCCAAGCACATCGTGGACAAGGTCAACGAATTACTTGGCGCGGGAGTTGCAAGTGCAGTGGACGGAGGGTCGGTGCGGGTGACTGCGCCGCTTGATCCCAACCAGCGTGTGGACTACTTGTCGATACTGGAAAACCTTGAAGTAGACCCCGGTCAGGCAATGGCCAAGGTCATTATCAACTCGCGCACTGGCACGATCGTGATCGGCCAGAACGTCAAGGTTACGCCAGCGGCAGTGACGCACGGCAGTTTGACAGTGACGATTACCGAAGACCCGATCGTCAGCCAGCCTGGGCCTTTGTCCAATGGCCAGACCGCCGTCGTACCACGCTCTAAGGTCAATGCCGAACAGGAAACCAAACCCATGTTCAAGTTCGGCCCCGGAACCACGCTTGATGAGATCGTGCGTGCCGTCAACCAAGTTGGCGCTGCGCCTGGTGACCTGATGGCGATCCTTGAAGCCTTGAAGCAGGCCGGCGCCTTGCAAGCCGACCTGATCGTAATCTGAGGGTAATGCAGCATGGATATGCCTTCTGGTGGCGTTTCATCGGGCACTGATTCAGGTGCCTACACCGACCTTAACCGGCTGAACTCGCTCAAGGTGGGTGACCGCGACAGCGACGCCAACCTGCGCAAGGTCGCTCAGGAGTTCGAATCGGTGTTCGTTGGCCAGATGCTCAAATCCATGCGCTCGGCCAACGATGTGCTGGCCAAAGACAACCCCATGAACTCTGAAGCGGTGAAGCAGTACCAGGACATGTACGACCAGCAGCTGTCGGTCAGCCTGTCGCACCAAGGTAACGGGATCGGGCTGCAGGACGTACTCATGCGCCAGCTGTCCAAGACCAAGGACGTTGCCCACACCGGCACCAACCCCTTCGCCCGCCCGGATGCCAACCAGCACGCCTTGGGCGCGGTGCGTAATGGCTCGGCTGAAACCCAGGCCGCTGCGGCATCGGCGCGCAATGACATGGCGATGCTCAACCAGCGCAGGCTGGCCTTGCCGAGCAAATCGGTTGATCGGCTGCTGGCCGGCATCGTACCGGGCGACACTCAAGCGACCCCGGCCAACACCCTGGTACGCGGCCTGCCGCCCCACGCGAACCTGTTGCACCCTCATGTGGCTAACCGCATCAACGTGCCTGGCACCGCGCCTGCGAGCCTCGACCAGGCAGTGGCCAGCCAAGGCACTGGTCAGCAAGGCACTGAGACGCAGGCAGGGCAGGGTGGCTACGGCGACTGGACCCAACCCTACGCTGCGGGCGCCAGGGGCGGCATCGACCCCGCCAGCGGCCGCAGCCTGGCTCAGGTGCCGTTGGCGCCGGGCAAGGCCGCCTTTGCCTCTCACGACGAGTTCATTGCCACCATGTTGCCCATGGCCGAAGAAGCCGCAGCGCGCATCGGGGTGGACCCTAAAGTGCTGGTGGCCCAGGCCGCGCTGGAAACGGGCTGGGGCAAGTCGGTGCTGCGTCAGAGCGATGGCAACAGCACCCACAACTTGTTCAACATCAAGGCCGGGTCGAGTTGGAAAGGCGAGACCGCACGGGCGGTCACTGCCGAATACCAAGGCGGGGAGGTGGTCAAGGAGTCGGCGCAGTTCCGTGCCTACGATTCGTTCGCTGACAGCTTCCACGACTTGGTCAACCTGCTGCAGAACAATGATCGCTATCAAGATGTGGTGAAAGCGGCCGATAACCCTGAACAGTTTGTCAAAGAGCTGCAAAAGGCTGGTTATGCGACGGACCCGCGCTATGCGAGCAAGATCGCGTCGATCGCCAAGCAGCTTGAGAGCTACGGCAACTATGCGTCGAGCGGCTCCTCCACGACTTTATAGGGTTTCTGAACCATGGCGAATCTGATCAACATCGGGCTGTCGGGGCTGTCCACCAGCCAGACCGCGCTGACCACGACCAGTAACAACATTTCTAACGTGGGCACCGCCGGCTACTCGCGGCAGTCCACGGTGTCCAACGCAGGCGCGCTGCAAAGCATCGGCGGCGCCGGCTACGTGGGCACAGGAACCACCCTGGCCGAGGTACGTCGGATCTACAGCTCCTACCTGCAGAACCAGGTATCGAGCAGCACCGCCCTGGAATCAGAAGCCAGCACGTTGTCCACCAATGCGGCCACCCTCGATTCGCTGCTCTCGGACAAGACCACCGGGATCACTTCCGTGTTGTCGGATTTTTTCAAGTCCCTGCAAACCTCGGCTGCCGCGCCCAGCGATACCGCTTCGCGCCAATTGCTGGTGACGGCGGCTTCAACCCTGAGCAACCGCTTCAACTCGATCGCCTCGCAGATGGCCACGTCTACCAGCGACGTCAACAGCCAACTGACCCAGTTGTCCGAGCAGGTCAACACCCTCAGCAAGTCCGTGGCCTCGCTCAACCAGCAGATCGTGGCGATGTCGGGCACAGGCTCGCCCACCAGCCTACTGGATTCGCGGGACGAAGCCGTTCGCCAGCTCAACGAGCTGGTAGGCGTGACCGTGCAGCAACGTGATGGGCAGTATGACGTGTACCTGGGCACCGGCCAGACGTTGGTGTCCGGTACGTCAGCTAACACCCTGACCGCCGGGCCAAGCAGCGCCGACCCCAGCCAGTATGGGTTGACCGTCAACTACCCCAGCTACAGCACCGAGGTGACTTCGGTGGTGAGCGGTGGGCAAATCGGCGGCTTGCTGCGCTATCGCAGCGAAGTGCTGAAGCCGGCCCAGAACGAGCTGGGGCGTCTGGCCATGGTGGTCAGTGACTCGATCAACAGCCAGCTCGGCCAGGGCGTGGACAACAACGGCGACTTTGGCAGCAGCCTGTTCTCCAGCATCAACAGCGACGTGGCGGTAGGCAGCCGTAGCCTGGGCTCGCCGCGCAATAGCGCAGGCTCTGGCAACCTGGACGTCAGCATCACCAACAGCAGTGCGCTGACGGCGTATGACTACTCGGTGAAGTTCAGTGATGCCAATACCTACACCGTGACTCGCTCCGATGGCTTGTCCATGGGCAGCCACTCCTTGGCTGAAGACCCCGCGCCGAGCATCGATGGCTTTACCCTGGCCCTCAAGGGCAACGCACTGAGCGCGGGTGACAGTTTTACCGTAACGCCCACCCGCAACGGCGCGAGCCAGATCCAGACCACCCTGACGGACGTGTCCAAGCTGGCCTTCTCTGGCCCGCTTGCGGCCACCAGCAGCTCGGGCAACAGTGGCACCGGCAGCGTGACCCAGCCGACCCTGACCACCAAGCTGGACGTCTACGATTCGGCGGCCCTGGCCAAATCCCAAACCGGGCTTGAAAACGGCTTGCCGGTCAAGCTGGTGTTCGGCTCGGCCAGCAACGGCGCCCAGGGCTATACCGTGTTTAACGCCAGCGGCGCGAGCATCGGCAGCGGCACCATCGTGCCCAACCAGACCAACACCCTCAACGTGTCGGTGCCCATGCTCGATGACAGCGGCAATGCCATGGTCGACGCCAAGGGCAATGCCATGAGCTCAACCTTCCAGATCAACGTCAGTGGTTCGCCTGCAGCCAACGACAGCTACACCGTGGCCTTTAACAGCGACGGCGCATCGGACAACCGCAACGCCACCTCGCTTATTTCGCTGCAAAACAGCAAGACCGTGGGTACGGCCTCCGGCGGTGGCGGCGTGAGCATGACCGGCGCCTATTCCAAGCTGGTGGAAGATGTGGGGGCCAAGGCTGCACAGGCCAGCGGTGATGCCACCGCTACTGCCGCAGTGTTGAGCTCCGCCACCGAGAGCCGTGATTCTGTCGCCGGGGTGAACCTGGACGAAGAAGCCGCGGACCTCGTGAAGTTTCAGCAGTACTACACGGCGTCCTCGCAGATCATCAAGGCTGCGCAGGAAATCTTCTCCACTTTGCTTAACGCCCTGTAAGGAGCCGACACCATGCGCATCTCTACTGGTCAATACTTCGCCAACAGCACCGCCACGTACACCAAGAACTTCTCGGACACTGCCAAGACCCAGAACCAGATCAGTTCGGGGCAGCGCATCCAGACGGCCGCAGATGACCCTATCGGGGCGGCCAAGCTGTTGCAGCTGCGCCAGCAGAGCGGCGTGCTGGAGCAGTACACGTCCAACATCACCAGCGCCAATAACTCGCTGCTGTCCGAGGAAAGTGTGCTGAGCAACATCACCAAGGCTTTGCAACGCGGTCAAGAGCTGGCGATCCAGGCCGGTAACGGCGTGTTGACCGACGACGACCGTGTGTCCCTGGCCAGTGAAATCGGCCAGATCAAAGAAACCGTGTATGGCTTGCTTAACACCAAAGATGCCAACGGCCAGTACCTGTTCTCGGGCTCCAAGACCACGACTCAGCCGTACCTGCAAAACAGCGATGGTTCTTACACCTATCAGGGCGACGAAACCCAGTTAAGCCTGCAAGTGTCCGATGCTCTGTCGGTGGCCACCAACGATACCGGCTTTGCCATCTTCGACCTGGCCACCAACGTGAGCCGTACCCAGACCGCTCAAACCGCCCCAACAACCGTGGACGGCAAGTTGTCTGTCAGCGATGGGATGATGACTTCGCTTACCAGCTACAACGAAAAATTCGCACCCGGCCAACCCTATACCCTGACCTTCACCAGCGGCACGCAGTACACCGTGACAGATGCCATCGGCAATGACCTTACGGCTCAGACTGCTGGCAAGGGCAGCTACAGCTACAGCAAAGAGGGCGGTGACAGCATCAGCCTGTACGGTGTGACCTTCAACGTAGACACCAACGTGGCCGCGGGCGAAGACGCCAATACCGTACTGGCCGGGCGTACCTTCTCGCTTGCCACCACGCCGGACAGCATCACCACCAACCGCCTGGCCAGTAATACGTCCACCGCGCAGATGACCACCGGTACGGTGAGCAACCAGGCGGCCTACACCGCAGGGTTCCCCACCAATGGGGCATTGCTCAAGTTCACCAGCCCTACCCAATACCAGGTGTTCGCACAGCCGGTGAGCGACACCAGCAAGCCGGTAGCCAGCGGGACCTACGACGGCAGCGGTTCGCTGACCACTACCGGGGTGACCTTCAGCATCAGCGGTACGCCTGCCACCAGCGATCAGTTCACGGTCAGCGCCAACACGCACAGCACACAGAACGTGCTGGACACGCTCAACAATTTGCAGGTGGCGCTTAACACGCCAACGGTGGGCAACTCTGCCGCGCAGCTTAAACTGCAGAATGCGATCGAATCGGCCATAGGCAACTTGCAGTCGGCGGATAACCGGATCGAAGTAACCCGTGGCTCCATCGGTGCCCGTGGTAACGCGCTGGACATTCAAAGCTCGGAAATCGAAAGCCTGCAAACGGCCAACGCCACCACCCAATCCCAGATTGGCGACACGGACCTGGCTGAAGCCACCACGCGGCTTACCTTGCAGCAAACCATGTTGCAAGCCGCACAGCTGTCGTTCTCCAAGATCTCGCAGTTGTCGTTGTTCGACCGGTTGTAATATCCCGCCGGCGTTGAACCCTGTCGCGGGCACGTTGCCCTGGCCGCGACAGGCGTAACACCCTCGTTGAAACGGCCTTCGGCCTCTCACGCAACCACTCCGATTTTCCCGCCTTTATCCCCTTAGCCGTTTATCCGGCACTTCTTTTGCAATCCCCCCGCTACAAGGCACGTCGCCGTCATTTTTTTGGCCGCTCTCAATGAAATCGACTCCGTTGGTTACCCTCGCTGTCCTGGTTCAGGATGCCACCCATTTTTACCGGGCCTTGCACAGCGCATTGGGGCAGACCTACCCGGCGCTGGAAGTGATCGTGAGTGACAGCTCCGGCGGCACCGAGGTGGCGCGCCTGGTGGAAGAAGCCAAAGCCCGCACGGGTGTGCCGCTGCGCTATCACGCGCATAAGCGGCCCCTGGCATATCCCGCCGATGTGCTCTGGGCGCTGGGCCAGGCGAAGGGTGAGTTTGTAAAATTCCTACTGGGTGACGACTGGCTGCTGCCCATGATGGTGTCTCGTCAGGTGGAGGCACTCCAGGCGTACCCAGAGGCCGGCCTGTGCGCAGCCCAACGCTGGCTGGCCGACGCGGACAGCATCCTGCTGCCGCCGCGGGTAGAGAACATTTCGCTGTTTGGCAGCGATGCGCTGGTCAAGGGCGGCGACCTGTTGTCCTTCTTCGAAACCTGGCCCCTTAACGTGATTGGCAGCCTGAGTACCAGCTTGCTGCGTACCGCCTTCCTCAAGCGGGTGGTGCCAGCCCTGGCTAACCCTGACAGCGAGTTGATCGTCTATTTCGACCTGGCGCTGTACATCAGCGTGTTACGCCACGGCGACTTGGCGATGATCGTCCAGGGGCTCTGCACCGAACGCCTCACGCCTGTCCGTTTCAGCGAGCTGGACCTACCCGCGCGCCGGCCGTTGGAAAAAGCCATTATCGTCCGGCTGCTCAGTGAGCTTGGCGGCGAGCGGGCGCCGTGGGAGGGGTCGGTGCGGGTGGCCGATCTGGTCATGCCGCCGGTGCCTGCCGCCGAGCGAGAGTACACCGAGCTACCCATGGCGCGGCTGCTGCACATCCAGAAGCTGACTCAGGATGACCGCATCGGTAGCAATGCCGAGACGTTCGCTGAGATGTACCAGCAGTGGCTGGCCAGTCGGGACTTCCCCGCCCACGCGCAGCCGCTATTGGCCGAGCGCGTGGCAGGCTGGCCGCAACAACCTCAGCTGATGCCGGTAATCCTTGACCGGGGCGATCAAAGCGCGCTGGACGCGACCCTGCACAGTATCGATGCCCAGAGCTATGGCGCCTGTGGCTGCCTTGTGCTTTCTACCCGCCAAAACGATATCGAGATGCGCGGCACCCATTTATATGTGCCGCTGCATGCGGATTGGGCCGCACAGCTCAATGAACTGCTGGTAGAGCTGGACGGTTTCGATTGGTTCTACCTGCTTGAAGCGGGCGATACCCTGAGCCGCCACGCGCTGTTGCAAGTCGCCGAACGTATCGCTACCGGTGAAGGCCTGCAGGCCTGTTATAGCGACGAAGACCGTCAAGGTACGCCTGATGCACCAGAGCCGGTCTTCAAGCCCGCCTTCAACCTGGACTTGCTCAGGGCCTACCCGTATGTAGGCCGGGCCATTGCGTTCTCTCGCCAAGGGTTTGCCGACGTCGGAGGGCTCGACAGCGAGGCGGGGGAGGCGGCAGCGGCGGACCTGCTGCTGCGCCTGGCCGAGCAGTATGGGTTCGCCAGCATTGCGCACGTAGCTGATGTGCTGCTGCACGCAGGCCAGGCCTACGCTCATTGGCTGGCCGAGCCGAGTGTGGCCCAAGGCCACGGCGCCATGCTGGCGGGGCACTTGTCTCGTCTGGGCCAGGCTTTTGAATGGCGGCAGCCGGTGATTGGCGACTTCCGCCGCGTGGGCTATGTGCATGAGCATCGCCCGATGGTGTCCATTTTGCTGATGAGTGTGGACGACCCGGCACTGATGCAGGCCTGCCTGGATAGCCTGTTGGAACACACCGCTTACCCTCACTACGAGGTGTTGATCGGGGTGGGGCAGGAAGCGTCGGCCGCGACCCATGAGTGGGTTCTGGCGCTGGTAGACATCGCCGGTGAGCGCATCCGTGCGGTGCCCTTGGCAGGCGATACGCAGCCTGGGGCGGGCTATAACGCGCTGGCTGAATACGCTCGCGGGGACTACCTGCTGCTGCTGAGTGTGGACTGCCGGGCCTTGCAGCCGCAGTGGCTGGACGAACTGCTGGCGTGCGCCCAGCGCCCTGAAGTAGGGGTAACCGGTGCCAAGCTGTTGAGCCCGGAAGGGCGCGTGGAACATGCCGGGTTGATCCTGGGTATGCGCGGCATCGCGGCGTCGCCGTTCCTGGGTGAGGCGCAGACGGCGCGGGGTTACCTGCAGCGGTTGGTAGTGCCCCAGAACTACAGCGCGGTCAGCCAGCACTGCCTGCTGGTACGACGCAGCCTGTTCGAGGCGGTAGGCGGCCTGAGCGAGGGGGTGTTGGGTGAGCACTGTGCCGACGTGGCACTGTGCTTGAACATAACGGCCGCAGGCGCATTGGTGGTCTGGACCCCAGACGCCGTCCTGGGCTATCGCCCGTCATCTGAGCATTCGCCCCGACAGCGTGCCGGCTATGAAACGGCGATGGTCGAGGCTTACCAGCAATGGATGCCGCAGTTGGTCGCAGACCCGGCCTATAACCCGAACCTGGCGCTGAGCAGCACTGGCTTTAGCCTGGACGCCGGGCTGAAAACCGCCTGGCAGCCGTTTGAGCAACGGCTCAGGCCGCACCTGTTGTGCCTGCCTATCAACCCTGGTGCGGTAGGGCATTACCGCCTGATCCAGCCGTTCCATGAGATCGAACGCGCCGGCCTGGCAACCGGGCTTGTGTACCACGGAGGGCCGTCCCTCACCGAGATCGGGCGCATCCGGCCAGATTCAGTGATTTTCCAGGGCCGCTATAGCACGCGCGCCGCCGAAGGCATCATGTCCTTCAAACAGTTCTCCTCAGCGTTTCGCGTCTACGAGCTGGACGACTACCTGCTGGACGTGCCCGGCGCAAACGAGCACAAGCGGTTCATGGCCAGGGAAATACAGTCGTCGTTGCGTTACAGCGTGGGGCTGTGCGACCGGCTGGTGGTGTCCACGCAAACCCTGGCGGAGGTCATGGCGGACATGAGTTCGGACATTCGCGTGGTGCCCAACATGCTCCCTGCCGACCGCTGGGCGCATTTGCAAGGCAAGCGCGGTAGGGGCGAGAAGCCACGGGTTGGGTGGGGCGGTGGCACCAGCCATACCGGCGACCTGTTGCTGATCAAGGACGTGGTTCGGGCCTTGGCCGGCGAGGTGCATTGGGTGTTCTTCGGCATGTGCCCGGACGAGCTCAGGCCCTACGTACACGAGTACCACGGTACCGTGCCTCTGGAAGACTACCCCGCCAAGCTGGCCAGCCTGGACCTGGATCTAGCGGTGGCGCCTCTGGAACAACACATTTTCAACGACTGCAAGAGCAACCTGCGCCTGCTGGAATACGGTGCCTGTGGTTTCCCCGTCGTGTGTACCGAAACCCGCAGCTACCGCGGTACTTTGCCCGTGACGCTGGTTAGCACCAACAGCACCGAGGAATGGATTGCCGCTATTCGTTCTCACCTCACTGACCCCGCCGCCAGTGCTGCGCAAGGCGCGGCCCTACGCGAGGCGATTCACCGGGAGTTCATGCTGCATGGGCCAGCGTTGAACCGCTGGCTGGAGGCTTGGACCCCAGGTTGAGCGTTGGCATGCTTCATGAAGCACGAGGCGCAGGCGTCAAAAATGCTGCACTGACCTTGTTCGATGACTTCTATCAGGTAACCTTATGTACCCTCAGCCGCTCTCGGAAGAACTGACCGCTCATTGCCTGCAAGCGATTCCCGAGGGGGTCACGTCCATCATCGAGCTCACCATGGGCGATACAGCCCTGGCCAGCGCCATTAAACGGGCTCGGCCCCAGGTGCACTACACCTGCGTTACCAATGACCAGGCGGTGTACGGCCAGGCCATGGCGATGTGCGACCAGGTGGAGCTGATGGATTTAAACGAGCTCAGCGGCTTGTTTTTCCTGGAGCACAACGCTAAGCAGTGCTGGGTGTTGGGTGAATCCCTGTCGCAGGCTGCCGACCCTTGGGCATTGCTGCGTGCTATTGAAAAGCACCTCCCCGAGCACGCAAGCGTGGTGCTGTGCATGCCCAACGCGCAGCACTGGTCATTGCAGGTGAAGCTGGCCGCTGGCGCCTTCAGTTATCAAGAGGAGGGCCTGTTGCACCGGTCCCGCCTGCGCTGGTTTACGCGCGAGACCTTGTTCGAGCTGCTCGATCAAACCGGTTACGCGGTCGCCCAAGGGGTGCCGGTGATCCCGGAGAACCCGTTGAGCGCCACCTTCCTGCCGCTCATTGGCCAGATTGCCAACGCCGCCGAATTGAACGTAGAGATGGCCATGGCCGATGCCAAGGCCACCCACTACGTGGTCCAGGCCGTGCGTAAAAGCAAGGCGGCGGCCACCACGCCCCGGCCGTTGCTAACCCCCGACCAATTCATTGCGCAGGACCGGGCAAGCCCCACGGACGACGCACTGTGGGCGTTTCCGGTGTGCGCGTTCGACCACCTGCTGACCGGCAATGACCGCGCAGTGTTCGAGGCCGTGCGGTACCGTACGGACATCCGCAAGGTCGTGCTGACCCGAGGCAAGGCCTTCGAGCTGGAGGGCGAAAACCTGACGGTGGTGCCGCTGGGTAGCCGGGAAGGGCAGGAGGCGTTGATCGCTGCGGGTTATATTTTCGCTAAACACTCGGCGGCCGTGAACGCGCCTTATCCGCTGGACCCGGTCAAGCACCGCTTTATCAACCTGTGGCACGGCATTCCGCTCAAGCGCATCGGCGTCACGTCGCTGGACAACGCCCCGCATTTGGACAACCTGATGCGTGAGCACGCACGCCATCACGCGGTGATCTGCTCGTCGAAGATGGACCAGCTCGCCATGGCGGCCGCCTTCCACCCATTGCCGCTGGACCGCATCTGGGTTACCGGGTTGCCGCGCAACGATGTGGTGGTGTGTGACGAGCAGCGCTTGCCCGACGACTTCGCCGAGCAGCTCGGCCGGTTGCGTGACACGTTGCAGGGTCGCCGGCTGGTGCTGTTCGCGCCTACCTTCCGTAACGGCCAGGCTGCAGCCTATTACCGTTTCAGTGCCAGCGAGCGCGATGCACTGGCCGCGTGCCTTGAACGGCATAACGCGCTGCTGGGCATTCGCGAACACATGGCCGACCGCGCCCACAGTTTTACGGCGGCGCTTATGGCCAGCGCTGGGCCTTTTATCAGCCTGGACCGGGAGGCTTTCGCTGAGATCGAGGTGCTGTACCGCCAGGCTGACGCGCTGATTACCGACTATTCCAGCTGCTTCATCGACTTTATGCTCACCGGCCGCCCGCAGATCAGCTTTGCCTACGACCGCGCCCGTTACGCCGGCCAGGAACGTGGCCTGTTCTATAACCTCGAAGACGTGTTCCCAGGGCCGGTGTGTGAGGATGCGCCGGCCTTGCTCGCGGCCCTGGACGCCACCCTGGCAGGCGAGGCGACCGAGCACCCGCTGGTGTACGCCCACAAGCGCCGGATGTTTTTCGAGTATCACGACGACCGTAACACCGAGCGCCTGGTCGACCGCCTGCTGGCGGAGGCGCGCTCATGAAGACCGTGCTCACTTACGGCACCTTCGATGTGTTGCACGCAGGCCATATCCGCTTGTTGGCGCGCGCCAAAGCCTTGGGGGACCGCCTGATCGTCGGGCTGTCCACCGACGAATTCAATGCGCTCAAGCATAAAAGCGCCCTGCTTGACTTTGACAACCGACGGATCGTGCTCGAAGCCGTGCGGTATGTGGACCTGGTGTTCGCTGAGGGGAACTGGGACCAAAAGCAAGCCGATGTACGCCGCTATAACGTGGATGTGTTCGTGATGGGCGACGACTGGGAAGGGAAGTTCGACTTTCTCAAACCGGAGTGCGACGTGGTGTACCTCCCGCGCACCGAAAAAATCTCCTCGACCCTGATACGCCAGGAGCTTCAAGGCCTGGAGAGGCCGCCGGAGCATACGCCGGCGGCTTGATGGCCCATCGTGTGCGTAGCTAAAACGCACACAACGGGCCTGCGGCTAGACCATGCGTTCCGCAGCGTTGAGGCTTGGCCGAGCCGATGCGGTGGCCTCAGCTGTATCGGCCTCCGGCTCAGGTGGGTGAGGCAGGTCTGGCAGGGGTATGGCGCCCTGTTGGGCGTCCAGGTGATCAGGTTGGTGGGTATGACGGTCTACGGCGTCAAAGAACTGGTCGGTCAGAGGTTGGGTGGTAATGGCGCTTGTCACCCAGGCGCCGATCACCGGGGCCATGGTCGCGGCCACCGTGGCCCTCCCCACCGCGGCCACTGCAGCAGGGGGAAAGTGTGCTTCAGCGGCGGCTGCCGTTGCTTTGCTCGTGGCTACCCCGATAGCGGTAATCCCGCCTGCTAGAGCGCCCAGACCGCTGACCAGCCCGGTAGGGGTTACCAGCGCCTGCACTGCCTTGCTGCCATCGCGTGCTACGTCCATCGGCAGGTGAGCCACACGGCGGGCCAAGCCGGCTGCCTGGCTGGCTTTACCGTAGACTTTAAGGGCGGTGTACTGCTGTTCCCAGTCCGCCCGCCCGAAGAGGTACTCGGGGCCTACGCGGTGTTTTTTCCTATTGATTTGGTGCTGTATATCCGCAGCACCCATACCCGCAAGGGGAGAGCCCGCAGCGGCGAGAACGCCCCTCATCTTGGCGGCCCTCTGCGCGCCCATGAGCAAAACCCCAGTAGGTTCCGCTGCTAGCATAACGCCGTTTCGCCCCGTGAAGGCGGCCCCATACGCCAAGCTCGCCTCAGTCGACTGGGCGGTAAGGTTGGGCTTCACCGCCTCGGCGGCTGCTTTCATCGGCGGCTCCAACTTGTCCTCTTCGGCGGCAAGCCACAGGGTGTCGCTGGTGGCCCGTTTGATCAGCGCGCACCCTATGGTGTCCGCAGCACTGCTGACCAGCCCTTCAATAGCGGCCAGTGCCACGGGGCTGGTAATGCTGCCGTTACCCGTCACTGCCGGAATGAATGAAACAGCTGCCGAGGCCAAACCAAAGGGTACCGAGCGGGCAAACCCCACTGCATCCTGGGCCTGGCGATCCATCCGCGCGGCTTTGGTGAGCTGGGCCTCGATGCTCTCAGGCGTTTCGTTCATTTCATGGAGCCGCGTGGCGCGGTTTTTTATCAGCGCCTCGAACGCCTCGCGGTTATCGCCCGTGATATGCGGCGTGAACAGCGATTCAAGTTTGACCTCAAGGCGGTGTACCGCCCCGAGCTCACCCCCCGTACGGCCTGCCCCCTCTACGGGCGTAGCGGCTTGCGTCGGCGTTGAGCGCCCAATGGCAGGGGGTGTTTGCGTAGCGGTTGGGTGAGCGGATTGCGTAGCGTCCACCGACAACGGTAGTAAGGGCAGGAAACCCGAGTGGAGTGTGGTCATAAGAAAAACGCCTTGGTGTGAAGTGCACTACCTGAATGGTTTCAGGCGGCGATCGGTTCCCTTGGCGTCAAATTTTATAATGAGGTTTCATAAAAGGCTTAACGCACAAATTCCCGCCCCAGGCGTGACCTCACGACCGTTTTGCGCATCTCCACACTATTGTATCCTGGGGCATCAAAGGCGCTGGCTGCCCGCAGCCCGCTGTCTATCACGCCAGCCCAGGGGTTTCGTCAGCGCGTCATGTGAATGACAGCGCGTTTTTCCAGCCTTCTTTTTTGGGAAGCCAGCATGATTGGCATCAAGAGCATAGCGAGTTACGTACCGGCTCAGGGCCTGGACAACTACGCCCAAGGTGCGAAATTCGGCAAGGGTGAAGACTTCATCCTTGGCAAGATCGGTTCGGCCTTTTTACCGCGCAAAGGGCCGGAGCAAGAAACGTCGGACCTGTGCGTAGAGGCCGTCAATGCCCTGTTCGCCAATAACCCGGCATTAAAGCGCGATGCTATCGATGCCCTGATTGTGGTCACCCAAAATGGCGACGCCGAAGGCCTGCCGCATACCGCTGCTATCGTGCAGGACAAACTCGGGCTGCCCACCGGCATCGCCGCGTTCGATATCTCGTTGGGCTGTTCCGGCTACGTGTATGGCATCTACGCCCTCAAAGGCTTCATGGAAGCGGCGGGCCTGAAGAACGGGTTGCTCATTACCGCCGACCCTTACTCCAAGATCGTTGACCCAGAAGACCGCAACACCACCATGCTGTTCGGTGATGCCGCCACGGTCACCTGGATGGGGGAGGGCGCGACTTGGCAGCTGGGTAAATCGTTGTTTGGCACCGATGGCTCCGGCGCACCTCACCTCAAGGTGGAAGACGGCACCTTCTTCATGAACGGGCGTCAGGTGTTCAACTTTGCACTGGTCAAGGTGCCGACGCACCTGCATGAGCTGCTGGCCCTCTCTGGGCTCAGCTCGGCAGACATCGACGCCTACTGCATCCATCAGGGCAGCGCTGCCATTGTCGATGCGGTGGCGCGGCGCTTCGAGGAAGACCAGCCAGAGAAGTTCGTCAAAGACATGGTCGAGACAGGTAACACCGTCTCGTCCAGTATTCCCCTGCTGTTAGAGAAGCACCTGTTCGACGCTGCCTGGACGCGCGTAGCGATCAGCGGCTTCGGTGTTGGGCTGTCGTGGGGCTCGGCGATCCTCTACCGCGAATAACCTGTTTGCTGCTACCCCTGGGCGCCGCGTTGAGGGCGGCCAGGGGCGCCTCCTGGCGCCAACTGCCACACCTGCTACCACGTCGTTTACCCCGCGCTTTACCCACCGCTACTTTTTCTTGTGTACCCCCCTTCAGATTTGATGCGCAATGGCCGATGAAGTCTTTGTACGAGTTGGTAGCGCTTATCGGGCGGGTACGTAGTAATACGCCCCCGTCGAGTGACCCCTCGGGCAAGTAGGCAAACAACGGTCATAAGTACTGACCACTGCCTAAATGCCAAGAGAGTCACACTTTTGTTTCTCGATGCTCACGGCCTTAACGCCGTAAACCATTGAAACTGATGGTAAAAAAGCAAAGAAGAAAAAAAATTCGAAATCGCCCTCAAGCAAGCAGCCAACACGACGATAACTATTACGAAGGTTCTCTAGGCCATACCGGCTCAGAAAGAGCCGGATGACCCTAAGCACACACACTCCCCCGAGGAATTCGTCATGTCGTTGACCGTTAACACCAACATCGCTTCGCTGACTGTTCAAAACAACCTGAACAAGGCTTCCAGCGCTACCGCTACCTCGATGACTCGTTTGTCCTCGGGCTTGAAAATCAACAGCGCTAAAGATGACGCCGCTGGCCTGCAGATCGCTACCCGTCTGACCACCCAGATCAAGGGCCTGACGGTAGCCACCAAGAACGCCAACGACGCTACCTCGATCGCTCAGACCGCTGAAGGCGCTCTGCAAGAAACCACCAGCATCTTGCAGCGTATGCGTGAACTGGCTGTTCAGTCCCGCAACGACTCCAACAGCAGCGATGACCGTACCGCTCTGCAATCTGAATTCACCCAGATGAGCGCTGAACTGACCCGTATCTCTACGTCGACCACCTTCGGTACCGGCATGAAGTTGCTTGACGGTTCTGCTTCTGGCCTGCAGTTCCAGGTTGGCGCACTGACCGGTGACGACCAGCATATCGACCTGGGCATCAACCTGAACGCTTCGGCCTCCGGCCTTGGCTTGGGTTCTTCGACCATCACTGGCGCCAGCGTCAGCGCTGCTCACACTGCAATCGACTCGGCCATCACCGCGATCGACGCCGCTTTGGGCAAAGTGAACACCACCCGTGCCGACCTGGGTGCTAAGCAAAACCGTCTGGCCAGCACTGTTAGCAACATCGCCAACATCATCCAGAACGCTACCGCTTCGCGCTCCACCATCCAGGACGTTGACTTCGCTTCTGAAACGGCTGAGCTGACCAAGCAACAAACCCTGCAACAGGCTTCCACCGCGATCCTGTCTCAGGCCAACCAGATCCCATCCGCTGTTCTGAAGCTCCTTCAGTAATATCGGTAACGGTCAATGACGAAGGGGTGCGCGATGCGTGCCCTTTCGTTGTTTTCACCCTGAGGTGACGGTTATGGACATGAGTGTCAATGCGGTAAAGGCGCTTGAAGTCGGTAAACCTATGGCCACGGCCACCTCCAGTCATTCCGCCGCGCCTGTCACGGACAGCAAGAGTGACAGCGTGGTAGCACCGACCGGCAAGGTTGAGCGTGACGAGGTTGAAAAGGCTGTAAAGGACATTCAGGCGTTCGTTGATTCCAACCAGCGCAATCTCAACTTCTCCATTGACGAAACCACCGGTGACGTCGTGGTGAAGATCGTTGCGACACAAAGCGGCGAGGTCATTCGGCAACTGCCTTCTGAAGAAGCCCTGAAGATGGCACAGCGCCTGAAAGACCCGCACAGCTTGTTGTTCAACGAACAAGTCTGAGTTGGGCATGGAACTTGTAGAGTTCTGGTGAAGAAGGCAGCGCGCCGGATTCTCGGCGCCTGACCTCCAGGAGAGGATTGATAACCATGACTACATCCACCACATCGGTCAGTTCGGCCGGCGGGATTACCGTAAGCGGCGTGGGCTCGGGCATCGACACCTCGTCGATCGTCACCGCGCTGGTCAACGCTTCAAGCGCCCCCAAGCAAACACAGATCACCCGTACTGAAACCGCTACGAACACCACGTTATCGGGTATCGGCAGCCTTAAAAGCGCACTGGAGGCTTTCCAGACCGCCTCTAAAGCGCTGAACAACACCAATACCTTCATGGGCTTGACGGCGTCTTCCTCATTGGAAAGCGTGGTCAAGACCACGTCGGATAACACCGCTTCGCCAGGCAGCTATACGCTGAACGTCTCCAAAGTGGCCACCGCTTCGAAAGTGGCGAGCCAGTTGTTCACCAGTGGCACCTCCAGCGCTATCAGCTCAGGCACCTTGGCCATTACGCAAGGTGGCAAGAGCTATTCGGTGACCGTAGGCTCTGGGGCGACCTTGAGCACGGTGCGTGATGCGATCAACTCGTCACTGGCGTCCAGCGGCATCAGCGCCAACATCGTCACCGACTCGACCGGTTCGCGTTTGGTGATGAGCTCCACTACCACCGGCGCCGGCTCTGATATTTCCATGAGCGGCATCTCCGAGTTGACCATCGATGGCACCAGCAAGCTGGATGCCACCGACACTACCAGCGCCGGCTACATTACCGACCGCCCGGTAGATGCGGCCTACACCATCGACGGCTTGTCGATGACCAGCAGCAGCAACTCGATCAGCTCAGCGGTTAGCGGATTAAGCCTGACGTTGACTGGAACAGGCACCTCGACCATTACCGTGGCATCTGATACCGATACGTTGAAGAAGTCGGTGCAGACGTTCGTGGATGCCTACAACACCATGATGACCGTGGTGAACAACCAGACAAAGGTGACCTCCACTGGGGCGACCTCCAGCACCAGCAGTTCGGCGACCACCACGGCGGGCGCGCTTACCGGGGATGCCATGGTGCGTAAGCTGGTCTCGCAGGTGCACGATGTGCTTACCAGCGTCAGTACCAGCAGTGGTTCGTTGAGCGTGCTGTCTCAGCTGGGTGTGGGGACTAACTCGTCCACCGGCTTGCTGTCGCTGGACGACACCAAGTGGAACACCGCCATGAAAACCCAGTACGGCAACGTGGCCAGCCTGTTTACTGGGGACAATGGCCTGATTACCAAGATGAACAACGTCCTGGATGGCTATACGCAAACTGGCGGCGTATTGGAAACCCGGCAGAAATCACTCAATGAAAAGTTGAGTGATCTGGATGATCAGCAAGACGCACTGGACCGCCGCACCGAGACGCTCAAGACCATTCTTACCGCCAAATACACAGCCATGGATACGTTGGTGGCTCAGCTCAACTCCACCAGCAGCAGCGTGCTGGCAACGTTAGAAGCTATGAATAAGTCTGACGACTGATCTGGCCAGTTAAAGCCATTGCCCGGTGATCTTCGCGGATCATCGGGCTTTTTCATTTCTGCGCCCGTTAAAGTTCAAGCGCTCCAGGTCGATAACTTAAACAAGAGAACCGCCGGTTCCATAGACTCCGCTCACCCCTGAGGCCAACCGCAATGCATCCGATGAAGGCGCTTCGCCAATACCAGAAAGTCAACTCTCACGCCCAGGCGTCTGAGGCCACCCCGCACCAATTAGTGCAGATGCTGATGCAAGGCACCCTTGACCGGCTGGCCCAGGCCAAGGGCGCCATGGCCCGCAACCAGCTCGCTGAGAAAGGGATGTTGCTGGGTAAGGCAATCGAGATCATTGGCGGCTTGCGTGAAGGCCTGGACCCGGAAAAAACCGAGGACAAGAAAGGCATCGCCAAGCTCGACCAGTTGTACGCCTACATGATGAAACAGCTGATCGAAGCCAACCGCAAAAACGATCCGAACATCGTCGACGAAGTGGCTCGCCTGATGATTACCGTCAAATCTGGTTGGGATGCAATCGGCCATGTCGCTCAGGACTAATCGCGAGGCTCCCACCATGAGCGCTCTTGAACGTATCGAGTACACACGGGCCGCGCTGAGCGAGGCGCTGGCTGTGAAGGATTGGACTGCCATTGGCCAACTGGACCGGCAGTGCCGGGCCTGCCTGGATGGGCTCTTTGACGGAACTGTGCTGGACCCAGTGGTGTTGCGGCAAAACCTTGAGTCACTGCTAGCCCTGTATCGCCAGTTGGTGGATGCCAGCCGTGGTGAGCGGCAAGCAGTAGTGGACGAACTCAAGCTGGTGCGTCAAGGTCAGAGCGCTAGCAAGGTCTATCATCTCTTCACCTGAGCACCCTGTGAAAACCGCTTTGCAGGAGGGCCGGAGAAGGGGCTAAATGCTTCCGGTGCGCCATAAATTTGACTGTGCCGGAAATTTTGACTTTACTAGTGCCTGTTTATCAGGTTCCGGCGTCTCAAGGTCTAGAGCCGTGAGGTGGCAAATCGCCCTAGCGGGCATTGGGTTGACTAGGGAAGTTGCTATTGCATGTGGCGTGAAACGAAAATTCTGCTGATCGATGACGATAGCGTTCGCCGGCGTGACATGGCGGTAATCCTCAGTTTCCTGGGTGAGGACAACCTCCCCTGCGGGAGTGGGGACTGGCAACGGGTAGTTGAAGGCCTGGCCTCTACGCGAGAAGTACTCTGCGTGTTGGTCGGTACCTTGAACGCCCCCGCCAGCCTGTCTGGTTTGGTCAAGACCATCGCGGGCTGGGATGAATTCCTGCCTGTCCTGCTGCTGGGCGATACCACTCAGGTGGAATTGCCCGAGGACCAGCGCAGGCGCGTGTTGTCCACCCTGGAGATGCCCCCCAGCTACAGCAAGCTCCTTGATTCCTTGCATCGGGCCCAGGTGTACCGGGAGATGTACGACCAGGCTCGCGACCGCGGCCGTCATCGCGAGCCCAATCTGTTCCGTAGTCTGGTAGGCACCAGCCGCGCCATTCAACACGTGCGTCAGATGATGCAGCAGGTTGCCGACACCGACGCCAGCGTGCTGATTCTGGGCGAATCGGGTACAGGCAAGGAGGTGGTCGCGCGTAACCTGCACTACCACTCAAAGCGCCGAGACGCGCCCTTCGTGCCCGTCAACTGCGGGGCGATACCCGCAGAGCTGCTGGAAAGTGAACTGTTCGGCCACGAGAAGGGCGCGTTCACGGGGGCCATCACCAGCCGTGCCGGGCGTTTTGAGCTGGCCAACGGTGGCACGCTGTTCCTGGATGAAATCGGCGACATGCCGCTGCCCATGCAGGTAAAGCTGCTGCGCGTGTTACAGGAGCGTACCTTCGAGCGCGTGGGCAGTAACAAAACCCAGAGCATTGATGTGCGCATCATTGCGGCCACGCACAAAAACCTCGAAAGCATGATCGAGATCGGCAGCTTCCGCGAAGACCTGTACTACCGCCTCAATGTATTCCCCATTGAGATGGCGCCTCTGCGTGAGCGGGTCGAAGACATCCCGCTGCTGATGAACGAGCTCATCTCACGGATGGAGCACGAGAAACGCGGCTCCATCCGCTTTAACTCTGCGGCGATCATGTCTCTGTGCCGCCATGCCTGGCCGGGTAATGTGCGCGAGCTTGCCAACTTGGTAGAGCGCATGGCGATCATGCACCCCTATGGTGTGATAGGCGTGGCGGAGCTGCCCAAGAAATTCCGCTACGTCGACGATGAAGACGAGCAACTGGTGGACAGCCTGCGCAGTGACTTGGAAGAGCGTGTGGCAATCAACAGCCATGCGCCAGACTTCACGTCCAATGCGTTGCTGCCCCCTGAGGGGCTGGACCTCAAGGATTACCTGGGGGGGCTGGAACAGGGGCTGATCCAGCAGGCGTTGGACGATGCGAACGGGATCGTCGCACGCGCCGCCGAGCGCTTGCGTATTCGCCGCACTACCCTGGTGGAAAAAATGCGCAAGTACGGTATGAGCCGCCGCGAGGGTGACGAAGCCGGGGACGACTGACACTAAAAGCGCGTCTCCAAAGGGGGGCAGACCGGCCGTCGGAATGCAGGCGCTCTGTTAAACACGCGACGCCTTGGCGTGAGGTGTTCCAGCCCGCTTGATAGCGATACAGCGTGGTGCTATCAAGCGCAACGGCGGAGGTAGTAACGAATGGCTTCACGCCTTGTAGCCCGCTAGCTCCAGCGCTGTGCTCCGGCCTTATTCATCGGCGCCTTCCAGGCGTTACACTTCAATTGTTTGCCCAAGCGCTCTCCACTCTCCAAGCCTCGGTGGCCACCTTGCGGGCCACGCCGCTCGGCGCTTCAGCCTTAATGTTCGAACCTTGAGAGCTATGCTCTTTAAAAGGTAGGGCGCTCGTTCCACAGGGCTATTAGCCCGTTTGCTCGCTTATCTACTTCGGATGTTTGTCGTTGGCATCGCTCTTGCTACCTCTTAGGTAACTGACGGATCTAGCGTCAAAAATTTGCAGGCCCCGGAGAGCAGCCCATGAGCCAAGGTGTTGAATTCAATCGCTTGATGATGGACATGCGTTCCATGCAAATGGAAGCCATGGGCTCATCCAAGACCACCGCCATTTCCCCCGTGAACGCCACTGGCGGCAACAGTTTCGCTGACCTGCTGGGCAACGCCGTAGGCAAGGTCAACGATACGCAGCAAGCCGCCAACCAATTGGCGAATGCGTTCGAGATTGGCAAGAGCGGCGTGGATCTGACGGACGTGATGATTTCCTCCCAGAAAGCGAGCGTGTCTTTCCAGGCACTGACCCAGGTTCGTAACAAGCTGGTTCAAGCCTATCAAGACATTATGCAAATGCCGGTTTGAGGGCAGATTAGGTCATGGCGGATGCAACAACGGACAACGTACCGGCCAAAGTGGGCGCGGTAGGCACTAAGTCCATGCCTGGCATGGCCTTCCTCGAAAACATCTCGAAAATGCCAGCTTTGCGGCAGGTCGGCCTGTTGGTGGGCTTGGCGGCAAGCGTGGCTATTGGCTTTGCTGTGGTGCTGTGGTCGCAGCAGCCGGACTACCGTCCGCTGCTTACCAGCCTTCAGGGCATGGACGCCAAACAGGTGACGGACACCCTGACCGCCTCGGACATTCCCTACACCGTGGAACCCAATTCCGGCGCGTTGTTGGTGAAAGCTGATGACATCGGCCGTGCGCGCCTGAAACTGGCCTCTGCTGGCGTCGTACAGGGTGACGGCAACGTTGGCTATGAGTCCCTGGACAAAGACCAAGGCTTGGGCACCAGTCAGTTCATGGAAGCGGCGCGTTATCGCCGTGGCCTGGAAGGCGAACTGGCGCGTACGATTTCGGCCCTTAATGGCGTCAAGGGCGCCCGTGTTCACCTGGCGATCCCTAAAAGCTCGGTGTTCGTCCGTGACGAGCGCAAGCCTACCGCCTCGGTGCTCGTTGAAATGTACGGCGGCCGTACCCTTGACCCGGGTCAGGTGATGGCCATCGTCAACCTGGTAGCCACCAGCGTGCCGGAAATGGACCGCAATGGTGTGACGGTCGTAGACCAGAAGGGCACCTTGCTCTCTGATTTGGGCGAGAACTCCGAACTCAGCATGGCCGGCAAGCAGTTCGATTACACGCGGCGTATGGAAGGCATGCTGACCCAGCGTGTGCAGAGCATCTTGCAGCCGGTGCTGGGCAGCGACAGGTTCAAGGCCGAGGTCTCCGCGATGGTGGACTTCAGTGCCGTGGAATCCACCTCCGAGCAGTTCAACCCCGATCAGCCAGCCCTGCGCAGTGAGCAGTCGGTGACCGAACAGCGTTCCAGCGGTAGCAGCAATGGCGGTGTTCCGGGCGCTCTGAGCAACCAGCCACCTAGCCCAGCGACTGCACCGCAAAATGCACGGGCAGGGGCCGCAGCAGGCGCACCGGGCGCCATTGCGCCAGGGCAGCCACTGTTGGATGCCAACGGTCAGCAGATCATGGACCCTGCCACCGGCCAGCCCATGCTCGCGCCTTACCCGGCTGACAAGCGTCAGCAATCGACCAAGAATTTTGAGCTGGATCGCTCCATCAGCCATACCCGCCAGCAGCAAGGGCGTTTGACCCGCCTGTCAGTGGCTGTAGTGGTAGACGACCAGGCTAAGCTGAACGCAGCCAATGGCGAAATCACCCATAACGCCTGGGGCGCTGAAGATTTGGCGCGCTTCCAGCGCCTGGTACAGGATGCCGTGGGGTTCGATGCCAGCCGTGGCGACAGCGTGACCGTGATTAACGCACCCTTTAACCCGGATCGCGGCGAAATCATTCCTGAGCCTTCGTTCTACCAGCAGCCTTGGTTCTGGGACTTGGTCAAGCAAGGCCTGGGTGTCGTCTTCATCCTGCTCCTGGTGTTCGGCGTACTACGCCCTGTGCTTAACAACATCACCGGTGGCGGCAAGTCCAAGCAGTTGGCCGTCGATGGTGAAGGCGGGCCGGGCGGCGGAATGGCAGGGCCAGGTGGTTTCAGCGGTATGAGTGGTGAGCTGGCCGATGATCGGGTCAGCCTGGGTGGGCCGCAAAGCATCATGCTGCCTAGCCCAACCGAGGGCTATGACGCCCAGCTAAACGCAATCAAGAACTTGGTGGCCGAAGACCCGGGCCGTGTCGCGCAGGTCGTGAAAGAATGGATCAACGCAGATGAGTAGTAATCAAGTTGTTGTACCCAAGCTGACCAAGGTCGATAAGGCCGCCATTCTTCTACTGTCCCTGGGTGAAACGGACGCAGCACAAGTGTTACGCCACATGGGCCCCAAAGAGGTCCAGCGTGTAGGCGTGGCCATGGCGCAAATGCGCAATGTGCACCGCGAACAGGTCGAAGAGGTCATGACTGAGTTCGTGGCCAGCGTGGGCGACCAGACCAGCCTGGGCGTAGGCTCCGATGGTTACATCCGCAAAATGCTGACCCAGGCGTTGGGCGAAGACAAAGCCAACGGCCTGATCGACCGCATCCTGCTCGGCGGTAACACTAGCGGCCTGGACAGCCTCAAGTGGATGGAGCCCCGTGCAGTCGCTGACGTGATTCGCTACGAGCACCCGCAGATTCAAGCGATCGTGGTGGCGTACCTGGACCCGGACCAGGCCGGCGAAGTGCTGGGCCATTTCGACCACAAGGTACGCTTGGATATCGTGTTGCGTGTCTCGTCGCTTAACACCGTACAGCCGTCGGCCTTGAAAGAACTCAACACGATTCTTGAGAAACAGTTTGCCGGTAACTCCACCACCGCGCGCACGACCTTGGGCGGCATTAAGCGCGCAGCCGATATCATGAACTTCCTCGATAGCTCCCTGGAAGGTCAGCTCATGGATTCGATCCGCGAGATCGATGCCGAGCTGTCTGGCCAGATCGAAGACCTCATGTTTGTCTTCAACAACCTCAAGGACGTGGACGACCGAGGCATTCAGGCGCTGTTGCGCGAAGTGTCTTCCGAAGTATTGGTGGTGGCGCTCAAGGGTGCCGACGATGGCATCAAGGAAAAGATCTTCAAGAACATGTCCAAGCGTGCCTCCGAACTCCTGCGCGACGACTTGGACTCCAAAGGGCCGGTGCGCGTCAGCGATGTGGAAACCGCGCAGAAAGAAATCCTTACTATTGCACGCCGCATGGCCGAGGCCGGTGAAATCGTATTGGGTGGTAAAGGCGGCGAGGAGATGATCTAACGCACTGCGTGGGTGTCCAACGTCAAGCCCATGCCGTGGGGCCCAGTACCTGGGCCCTTTGCGCGCGCCTCTGTGTTTTGCCAGGAATGAGTGATGAGTCAGTCGAGTAAGGAACCCGTCAGCGAGCTGATCCGTGCCAAGGATCTGCAAGGGGTAGATGTATGGCGGCTGCCTAGTTTCGACCCGCAACTGCCGGAGCCTGAGCCCGAACCCGAGCCGCTCACAGACAGTGAGGAAGTGCCCCTCGAAGAGGTGCAGCCGCTCACGCTGGAAGAACTCGAAGCCATCCGCCAGGAGGCTTATAACGAGGGCTTCGCTGCCGGGGAACGCGACGGTTTCCATGCCACCCAACTCAAGGTACGTCAGGAAGCGGACGTAGCCCTGCAAGCCCGGCTTGCTACCCTGGAAACCCTGATGGGCAGTCTGATGGCGCCTATCGCCGAGCAGGACACTCAAATTGAGCGCTCCTTGGTAGAGCTGGTGGGCCACATCACGCGTGAGGTGATTCAGCGTGAGCTGATGATTGAGTCCTCGCAGATCGAGCGCGTGATTCAGGAGGCCCTCAAGCTGCTGCCTATGGGCGCTAATAACATTCGTATCTTTGTCAACCCGCAGGACTTCGAGCAGATCAAGGGCCTGCGTGAGCGTCACGAAGAACACTGGAAAATTCTCGAAGACCCGGCGTTGTTGCCGGGAGGGTGCCGCGTCGAAAGCGAACACAGCCGCATCGATGGCTCGGTAGAAACCCGTATTACCCAGGCGCTGGCGCAGCTGTTCGACCAATTGCACGAACAGGGCATGCACCCCGCTGAAGCCGACCTTCACCTTGACCTGGAGACCAGCGATGCGCGTTGAACGTACCAGTTTCGGGCGGCGGTTGAGCACCTATGCCCCGGCCGTGGACCTGCCCAGACAAGCCGTGGTGGAAGGGCGCCTGCTGCGCATGGTGGGCCTCACCCTCGAAGCCGAAGGGCTGCGCGCCGCCATGGGCACGCGCTGCATGGTCATCAACGATGACTCCTACCAGCCGTCTCAGGTCGAGGCGGAGGTCATGGGGTTTTCAGGCGGCAAGGTGTTCTTGATGCCAGTAGGCAGCGCTGCCGGCATCGCGCCGGGCGCTCGCGTAGTGCCCCTGGCGGACACCGGGCGCCTGCCGATGGGCATGAGTATGCTGGGGCGGGTACTAGACGGTGCGGGGAGGGCGCTCGACGGCAAAGGCCGTATGCGCGCCGAGGACTGGGTGCCCTTGGACGGCCCCACCATCAACCCCCTCAACCGTGACCCGATCAGCCAGCCGCTGGACGTGGGCATTCGCTGCATCAATGGCTTGCTGACCGTAGGCCGAGGCCAGCGCCTTGGCCTGTTCGCCGGTACCGGTGTGGGTAAGAGCGTGCTGCTGGGCATGATGACCCGCTTTACCGAAGCTGAAATCATCGTGGTGGGGCTGATTGGCGAGCGGGGCCGGGAGGTAAAGGAATTCATCGAGCACAGCTTGGGCCCTGAAGGCCTCAAGCGTTCGGTGGTGGTCGCCTCCCCTGCAGACGATGCCCCCTTGATGCGCCTGCGCGCCGCCATGTATTGCACCCGGATTGCCGAGTATTTCCGAGACAAGGGCAAGAATGTTTTGTTGTTGATGGACTCGCTCACCCGCTATGCCCAGGCACAGCGTGAAATTGCACTGGCCATTGGCGAACCCCCTGCTACTAAAGGCTACCCGCCCTCTGTCTTCGCCAAGCTGCCCAAGCTGGTAGAGCGGGCAGGCAATGCCGAGGCGGGCGGTGGCTCTATCACCGCGTTTTATACCGTGCTGTCTGAAGGGGACGACCAGCAAGACCCCATCGCGGACTCCGCCCGAGGCGTACTCGATGGCCACATCGTGTTGTCCCGGCGTTTGGCTGAGGAAGGCCACTATCCAGCAATCGACATCGAAGCGTCCATCAGCCGGGTGATGCCATCGGTGGTCACGCCCCAGCACCTGACCCAGGCGCAGCAGTTCAAACAGTTGTGGTCGCGCTATCAACAAAGCCGCGACCTCATCAGCGTGGGTGCCTATGTCGCCGGCGGTGATCGGGACACCGACCTTGCCATCAGCCTGCACCCGCAACTGGTTCACTTCCTGCGTCAGGGGCTGCATGACAACGAAAACATGAAAGCGAGCATGGAGCGCCTGGCTACGGTGTTCCGCCCGCTGGCGCCGGGGTAACCGACCATGGCCGTTAGCCGCGCGGCGCGCCTGGCGCCAGTTGTCGAGATGGCTGAAAAGGTCGAGCGCACAGCCGTGCAGCGCCTGGGCCATTTTCAAGGCCAGGTACGCCTGGCCGAAGCCAAGCTGCAAGAGCTGGAGCAGTTTCGTATGAGCTATCAGCAGCAGTGGATTACCAACGGCACCAAGGGCGTGTCCGGGCAGTGGCTGATGAACTACCAGCGCTTTCTCAACCAGCTTGAGACGGCCGTAGAGCAACAACGTAAGAGCCTGACCTGGCACCAGAACAACCTGAATAACGCCCGCGATACCTGGCAGAAAGCCTATGCCCGGGTCGAAGGGCTGCGCAAACTCGTGATGCGCTACATGACTGAAGCGCGCACGCTGGAAGATAAGCGGGAGCAGCGCTTGCTGGATGAACTTTCTCAGCGGTTGCCACGGTCTGATCCGTATTGAAAGCCAAATTTCAGCACGACAGTCGCCGTGTCATTAGCAGCCGTTGAATCCTCATTTGTAAATGCCCCCGCACAGGGAAGGATTGATGTATGGACGTAGTTACCGCAGCGTTGTCCGAGTCCGGAAAGGAGCTGGTGATCCACATCAACGGCCGGTTCGATTTCGGTTGTCACCAAGCGTTCAGAGACGCTTATGAGCGACCCCCGCGGCCAGAGCGGTTCGTGATAGACCTCAGCAAAACCACCTACCTGGACAGCTCTGCCTTGGGCATGTTGTTACTGTTGCGCGACCACGCCGGCGGCGATAAAGCCCAGATAGAGCTGGTGAACGCCAGTTCGGATGTGATCAAGATCCTTAATATCTCGAATTTCACTCAATTGTTCACCCTGGGTACCAGACAGCATGATGCTACCTGATAGCCCCTCGGTATCGGTGCTGATCGCCGATGACAACATGACCGACCGCATGCTGCTGGCCAGCATCGTGCGGCGTCAGGGGCATCACGTTCTACAAGCCGGTAATGGTGAAGAGGCGGTACGGGTGTTCGAGCAAATGCGCCCGCAAATCGTCCTGCTCGACGTGATGATGCCAGTGATGGACGGCTTTGAAACCGCACGGCGCATCAAGGCCCTTGCAGGTGAAGCCCTGGTGCCGGTGATTTTCCTTACCTCCATGTCTGAAGACGACGCCCTGGTGCGTTGCCTGGAAGCGGGCGGCGACGACTTTTTGCCCAAGCCGTACAACCAGATCATCCTGGCGGCCAAGATTCACGCCATGGAACGTATGCGCAGGCTTCAAGCGACCGTGCTCAAGCAGCGCGATGAGCTTGCGCGTCACCATGGCCACTTGCTGAACGAGCAACGGGTGGCCAAGGCGGTATTCGATCAGGTTGCCCACTCGGGGTGCCTGGGCGCGGCCAATATCAGGTACCTGCAATCACCCTATGCGCTGTTCAATGGCGACCTGTTGCTGGCCGCGGCCAGCCCGGGTGGTGACCTGCACCTGCTGCTGGGGGACTTCACCGGCCACGGCCTGCCTGCTGCCGTGGGCGCCATGCCCCTGGCGGACGTGTTTTACGGCATGACCTCCAAAGGCTATGGCCTGGCAGAAACGCTGCGCGAGATGAACGCCAAGCTTAAACGCATCCTGCCGCCGGATATGTTCTGTTGTGCCACGCTCATTAACGTGAGTGTGAACCGGCGCGTGCTTGAAGTCTGGAACGGCGGCATGCCGGATGGGTACCTGCTGCGGCAAAACGGTGAGCGCGTGGCGCTGCCGTCCAAAGCGCTGCCTTTGGGCATTTTGTCGCCCGAACGCTTCGACCCCGTGACCCAGGTGTATTCGGCGCAGGAGGGCGACCGGGTGTTCCTGCTCTCCGATGGCGTGATTGAAACCGCCAACCACATGGACACTTTGTTTGGCGTCGAGCGCCTGGAGGCAGTGCTGGACCGCAACACTGACCGTGGCCGCCTGTTCGAGGATATCCGTGAGGCGCTGCAGGGGTTTCATGGTGAAAGCCGTGACGACGTCAGTATGGTTCAGGTGCAGGTAGTGGATTCTGCCAGCATGCCGCCGGTGGCGCTGACCTCCGAACGCGGGCAGCCGACACCGCGTGACTGGTCAGTCTCGTTCGAGTTTCGTGCCGAAACCCTCAAACACTACAATCCGCTGCCGTTTCTGCTGCAACTGCTGCAGGAAGTGCAAGGATTGCGCGCCCAGAGCGGCGCACTCTACACCGTGCTTACCGAGCTGTACTCCAATGCATTGGAGCACGGTGTATTGGGCCTGGACTCCACCCTCAAGCGGGATGCCCAAGGCTTTGCACAGTACTATCAGTTACGCGAAGCGCGGCTGCGTCAGCTTGAAACAGGCTATGTGCGGGTGGGCTTGATCGTAGAGCCCGAAGGCGAAAGCGGTGGCTGCTTGATCATCACCATAGAGGACAGCGGCATGGGCTTCGATGTGAATACCACTCTGCAACAGATCGGCGAGGCCCAAGGGTATTCAGGGCGCGGGGTCAAACTGGTCAACGCATTGAGCCGCAAGGCCGTATGGGCTGAAGATGGGCGAAGCGCCCGCGTAGAATTTGCCTGGGAGGCCCAGGCCTGATTGATTGCTCATGGAGGAGCCTATGACGATCACGTATCTGGACCCAACCGTACTCGCCTCGCTACGTGACATCATGGGCGACGATTACCGCTTGCTGGTGGAGACCTACCTAAAGGATTCCACCCAGCGCGTCGCTCAGCTGCAGCAGGGCGCCGCACCTCATACCTTGCGTGAAACCGCACATAGCCTTAAAGGCAGTAGCAGTAACATGGGCGCCACCCAGTTGGCGAGCTGGTGCGCTCAGCTGGAGCACCTGCCCCTCGATGCACCCCCCGAACAGGTACAGGCACTGGTGAGGGCTCTCACTGAAGCGTTCTCACAGGTTGCGCAGGTGTTCTCCACGCACCTGCAATAACCTGCGTTTGTTCAAGCTGGCCCACCTTTTGCTTTAGCCCCTGTAACTATCATTCACCAGCTTGCGGGGTTGCTGTCATGGCTGTCGCTCCAAACCCACTCTTGACGCTTGGAAGCTTGGCCGGAACCACCGGCAAGTCAGCGGTCACGGCTGTCAATTCGCCGTCCAAACTCACTGATCACCTGAAGGGCGGGCCCTCCAGCTTTGCCAAGGTCTATGCGCAGGAGCATAAGGCCCTGCCTATGAAGGCCCCGCTCAAGGCAGCCCCACCACCTGTTGAGCACGCCGCAGTGAGCGACAAAAAGCCAGCGGTCTCGGTGCAGGAAAAAGACGATAAACCGGCGGTCAATGGCAAAGACGCCCACAACACGGTGGGCAGGGCGGACCGTTCAGGCCAGCCAGACAAGGCGGATACGGCTGATGCGACCGACGGCAAAGACGACGTAAACGCCCAGGACGACGCCGGCGACCCCAAGGTGATAGCCGAAAAAGCCGACGACGTTGCCCCTGGTGACGACGCAGCAGATCCCAGCTTGGCGCTAACCACACCGCTTAACGACCCTACGGCAACCACTCAGCCCGCTGCACCCGTGGCGACTGACCCGGCACAGCTGCCTCAGCCAGTGGTCGACCCTGCTCAATTGCAGGCTGCCGTGCAGAGCCCAATGAGTTCGGCTAACGATGCGTTCGACCCTGCGGCCGACCCGTTGGCGGATTTGCCCATGGTGCGTATGGCGCTGGAGCAAAGCGCGAAAGACCAAGGCACGACCTCTGTGCATGCGCAGGCAGCACCCACCACTGACCCGGCAGCCGAACCTACGGCAGGCGCTGTGTTTGCCGAGAGCCTGGGGGCGATGCAGGCCCAGGATAAAGTCGAGGGTGCGCTTGACGAAGACACCGATGGGCTGGCTGCGCTCGGCGAACTTGATGGCAGTAAGGGTGGTAACGCCGATGGCCGAATCGATGACGTGACCAGCCGGCTCAGCCAGCTCAATCAGGCCGTTGGCGCCAAGGTCGCCAGTACCACGGCGCCCATAACCCAGCCGATGAACATGCAGCAGACCGGTTGGAGTGAAGCGCTGGTGAACCGGGTGATGTACCTGTCGAGCCAGAACCTGAAATCTGCTGACATCCAGTTGCACCCGCTGGAGTTGGGGCGCCTGGATATTCGGGTAGACGTAAGCCCGGACCAGCAGACGCAGATTACCTTCCACAGTGCCCACCTGGGGGTACGTGACGCCTTGGAAGGCCAGCAGAGTCGCCTGCGTGAAATGCTCTCCGAACAGGGCATGAACAATGTCAACGTGAACGTTTCGGACCAGTCACGCCAGCAACAGCAGCAACAACAGCAAGCCCAGGCCAACGGCCAGGCGAGCCAGGGCCGTAGCGGTGACACGGGTCGAGGTGTGCACGGCTCAGGCGATGCTGAAGCCTCTGCAGTGGCTGAAGCCGCCACCCAGCAGGTAATTGGCGACAGCATGGTGGATTACTATGCCTGATACCGGGCAACTGGCCCCTACCTGCCGGCGGGCTACCGTAGGTAGGGGCCAGGTGTCAGCGGGTGTGTAACCAGCTTGAGGTCGAGCCGATGCGTATCCGCCAGGCCAGCGGTGAGTAGTGAAGGGTCTGGGCGCGGATCTGCTGGTGTAATGCCGCCAAGTGCCGCGCCGGCACGTACAGCTCCACAACGATCCGGCACAAGGCGCGGAATTGCCTTACCTCCGGCTGGCGCGCCATCAGGACATCATTGAAGACGCCTGGGCCAGTCACTTGGTTGATCCGGCGTGCGTACGCGGTGACCCGTTCATAGGGATCAGCGCCCTCGAAAGGGCGTTGGTAGTAAAGGTCCCGGTTGGCCAAAAAACGCGCGTAGCTTTCCTCCGAAATGGCTTCAAGCAGCGGATTGCCCGGCAGGCTCGCGAAATTGCTGGTGTTGAAGCCGCAGTGCAGGCCCAGGCGCGGTTCGCTGACCAAGCCATTGAGCAACAACCGCCCTGGAGCGACCGTCCAGGCGTGGTCGGCAAAGCCGCTTTGCCCTGGAGTGCCTGCATAGATCACGTCATCCACATCCATGTACAGGCCTCCGTAGTGATTCAGGAGGCGGTAGCGCAGCACATCGGTCGCGCTGGCGTAATTGATGCCGCTGCCTTCAGTGGCAGCCACGAACTGCTCATGGTAAGGGCTGCGTGCGAAGGCTTCGAAGAACGCAGTTTGCTTCAATTCATGAAGGTGAAGGTTGCTCGGCGCCGAGGCAAGATCAGCCAGCGTGAGGGCGTGTTCCAGTGGGTCATCGATTGCCAGGTACAGGTGGTACGCGAACGGGCGCTCGCCAAGGCCGGCTTGGGCCGCGTTACGCAGCAGGTTGTCCACCAACGTGCCAGGCATCCTGCGCCCAAGCCATACACTGTGTATGAGCCGGGGCAAAGGGCAGTCATCGAGGGCAGCCAGCGGCGGGATGCGCCAGGGGTAGCTGGCAGGTATACCCAACTCCTCGGTGGCCGCTTCGATGGTCGGCGCCAAGGCCTCCGGTGCATTGGCTGCATCAAACGGCTCGAACGCGCCTCGCGCATCGTTGTAGCGAAACGCCGTCCCGCGCACGGTGCGCCAGCTTTCGCTAAAGGGGTCGAAGCGTACTAGCCGTAGGCTGTCCTCGGCTTCGATAAGGTAACCAGGGGCAATGATATTGCTCAGCGACTGGCGCTGCACGCCGCGCAAGACATTCAACACCGGGCGGCGCCAGGGTTGGCGTGCCAGGGGTGACAGCAGGCGCAGCCGCGCCGGGCTAAGGTCTGTCGCGGCCACGTGGGCTTCATGCTCCAGCCAGGCGCCGTCGGCCAGTTGCTCAAGCTCCACCCCTGTCAGCTCGCGGTCCTCCTGGCCTAGCAACGCTAATGTGTTAGCCCGATTCAGACGCAGGTTCATTCGCAGCGAAGCCACCCGCAGGCCACGGGCCTGCATTCGACACAAATGGAACGGGCCGTCGAAGTTCGCCTTGGCATAGGCCAGCGCCCCTTCGGCATTGCCAAAAGCGCGTAATACGGGCCCTTCAAGCATGGCAGGCAGGCGGGTGAAACGCGTAGTCAGGGGCAGAGAGGTTGTGAGCAACCGGGTAGGGGGCAGCCCTCGCTCAGCCTCGAACACAACGAACAACAGGTCGGTATCGGTGTGCTCGACCATGCCGCGCGCGTTCAGCGGCCAGGGCGAGACGGGCGAGGCAGGTAACGTCGTCGGCTGGGTGGGGGCGGTGAGCTCGTCGTCGCTCATGTCCCATGGCCAGTCGACGAGGCTGCCCGTGGCGAGCAGTGGCAAGGTGAACAGCGCGGTAAGCCCTTCCCCTACGGCCGCCCATAAGGCCTGGTTACGCTCGGCCACTGAGGCGTACGTGAAAGCTTTTTCCAGATCGAGCCCACAGGCTGCGCCTGCGCTCAGCACAGTGACCAAGGCCACAGGCCAGCCCATGGGGGCCAAGTTGGCTGCCAGCCCTGACAGGGTAGACAAAAACGCAATGGCAGCCTCTTTGCGTAGCTGGCTGTTGGAGGTGAGCGCTTCATGTGCATGGTGCTCCATTTCAGCCTGCGCACGATGCGCGAGCCAGGCGAAGGGGTCACCCTCACCAGAAATTGTCTCGGCGCCCAGCCAGCCTGCAGGCAACCTGCCAGAGGCCAGCCGCTCCAGTACCTCATGGGCCTGACGGTTGCCGGTGTGGAAGTGATTGTGCAGGCGCGCCATGCCCTGGGGCGTCCCGGCTGTGGCAACCAACCATGCCGCCAAGTCGGCCTCGTGGTCAAAGCGATGGAAACTTGGCGTGGCCCCTGGCTCGTACAGGTAGTGGGTGCCGCTTTGGGTAAAGATGCGCAGCATATGGCGAGCGCTATGCCCGGCAATGCTCACACCCGTGACCCGTATGCCGCCGCGTGGCGATTGAGGGTGGCTCAGGGCCGAGAGGCACCACGTATCGTCGACGGCCGGCGCCAACGCTTGACGCAGGGTGATCATATCGGGCGCGCTTAGCTCACCGTCCTCACGTGCCTGGCCTAGGCTGATCAGGGCGCTGGCTCGGCTCAAGGCGATGTAGTCGGACGCGCGGGTGCGCCAGAAATCTCGCAGCTGGGCGCCGTAATGATCGGCAAAGTCGGTGTGCCAGAAATCCGCGCTGAGTTGGCTAGGCAATAGCCTGACCTCGTGGGTTTCATCGTACTGGCCCTCGTCCGCGCCTTTGGTGTAGAGGCCGCTCACCATGTCCAGCGTGTCCAGGCTGTCTTGAACGGTCGATGAGAAACGATGCATTACCAAAGCGGGCAGGCTGAGGCTTTCCACCGGCGGGCCACTGTGGGCCCAGCCGCTGAAGGCAGTAGGGCTGGACTGCGCATGGTCGAATCGATGCCAGTACACCTGGCGTACGTCCAGCGTGGACAGGGCGTGTGAGCGCAGCAGCCGCTCGGCTTCGCGTTCGGCCGCCTGGGTCAGGTCGGGGTAGTCATCGAGCCAGCGGTGGGCCAGGTCCAGCAGTTCCGCCATCTGGCGGGTGTGTGCGTTGATGGTCATCAGGGCGTCCTCGGGGCAAAGCGCCGAGCCTAGGAGCCTGTTGTCTGACGGGGGTGGTGCATATGGCGAGCCTGGCAGAAACCTGGCACAACACTTGCTCGGCCTGACTCCACGTACAAGTAACCCCTTATTGCGACGGATTATTGGCATGGCGAAGAAAGACGAAGACGCAGGCGCGGCCCCCGAGAAGAAAAAGGGCAAGCTCAAGTTCATCCTGATTATCGTCGTGGCGCTGTTGCTGGCGGTCGGTGCTTCGGTGGGTGGAACCTGGTACTTCATGAACAAGTCCCAGGCTAATAAGGAGGAACACGCCCCTGAGGCCGCAGCGGCGAATGCCAAGCCGGTTGCGATCTACGAGGCGCTGACGCCAGCTTTCGTGGTAAACCTCAATCAGAACGGCAGGCAGCGTTACCTTCAGGTCAGCATTACGCTGCTCACCCATGACCAGGCCGGTCTCGATGCGCTCAAGGCGCATCTGCCGGTGATTCGAAATAACCTGGTGCTGTTGCTGTCGGGGCAGGATTTCACTACGTTGGCCAGCACTGTCGGCATTGAGATGTTGCGCCAAAAGGCCACGGCCAGCGTGCAGGAAGTGGCGCAGAAAGAGGTTGGCAAACTCGTCGTGGATCAACTGCTGTTCACCAATTTCGTATTGCAATAGGAACCCCTCATGGCCATGCAGGACCTGTTGTCACAGGACGAGATCGACGCGCTGCTACATGGCGTGGACGATGGGCTGGTGCAGACCGAGACCTTGGTCGAGCCTGGCAGTGTCAAGAACTACGACCTTACCAGCCAGGACCGGATTGTCCGCGGGCGCATGCCCACCCTGGAGATGATTAACGAGCGCTTTGCCCGCTACACCCGTGTGAGTATGTTCAACCTGCTGCGCCGCTCGGCCGATGTGGCGGTGGGCGGGGTGCAGGTGATGAAGTTCGGCGAGTACATTCATTCTTTGTACGTGCCCACGAGCCTCAACCTGGTGAAAGTGAAGCCACTGCGTGGCACCGCCTTGTTCATTCTGGACGCCAGGTTGGTGTTCAAACTGGTGGACAACTTCTTCGGGGGGGACGGCCGTCACGCCAAGATTGAAGGCCGGGAATTCACCCCTACCGAGTTGCGCGTGGTGCGCATGGTGTTGGATCAGGCATTCGTAGACCTCAAGGAAGCCTGGCAGGCGGTCATGGAGGTTACCTTCGAATTCATCCAGTCGGAGGTCAACCCGGCCATGGCCAACATTGTTGGCCCCAGTGAAGCAGTGGTGGTGTCTACCTTCCATGTAGAAATGGACGGCGGCGGCGGCGACTTCCACGTGGCCATGCCGTATTCGATGGTCGAGCCGATACGCGAGATGCTCGACGCAGGTTTCCAGTCCGACCTGGACGACCAAGATGAACGCTGGATCAAGGCCCTTCGCGAGGACGTGCTGGACGTGTCGGTGCCGCTGAGCGCCACTGTGGTCCGCCGCCAGCTCAAATTGCGTGACATCCTGCACATGCAGCCAGGGGACGTGATCCCCGTAGACCTGCCCGAAGAACTCGTCATGCGCGCCAACGGCGTGCCCTCGTTCAAGGCCCGTCTCGGGTCGCACAAGGGCACCTTGTCGCTGCAGATCACTACCCCGATAGAGCGCCGCTGACCGCCGCGCCTGTCACTAGATTGCTTACCGAGGGAACCTAATGGCTGACGATAAAAACACCCCTGTCGATGACCAGGCCCTGGCCGATGAGTGGGCGGCTGCGCTCACGGAGTCTGGCGACGGAGGCCAGAGTGATATCGACGCTTTGCTGCAGGCTGATACCCAGGCCCGCCCGGCCGGCACACGCTTACCCATGGAGGAGTTCGGCTCCTCGCCAAAACCGTCAGACACCCATGGCCTGGAAGGCCCCAACCTGGATGTGATTCTGGACATCCCGGTCACCATTTCCATGGAAGTGGGCAGCACCGAGATCAACATCCGTAACCTGCTTCAGCTCAACCAGGGCTCTGTGATCGAACTGGACCGCCTGGCCGGTGAGCCGCTGGACGTACTGGTCAACGGCACCTTGGTAGCCCATGGCGAAGTGGTGGTGGTGAACGAAAAGTTCGGTATCCGCCTGACTGACGTCATCAGCCCCGCCGAACGCATCAAGAAGCTGCGCTGATGAAGGCGCTATTGGCAAGCCTCGCGGCCCTGCCCCTATGGGCGCTGGCAGCCGACCCTGCTACCGCGCCAGTACCCGCACCCGCGGCCACCGTCGCCGCACCCGGCCCTGTGGCCGGCACCGGCATGGCAGGGCAGTTGGGCCAGACCGCCTTGGGGCTGCTGGCAGTGGTGGCGATCATCCTGGCGCTGGCCTGGCTGCTGCGCCGGGTGCAGCAGAACAGCCCCCGGAGCGGGCAGGTCATCGAATTGCTCGGGTCGCGTTCACTGGGCCCAAGGGACCGGTTGGTATTGGTGCAGGTAGGCCAGGAGCAGATCCTGTTGGGGTTGTCGCCGGGCCGTATCACGCCGCTGCATGTGCTTGAGCACCCCGTCGAGCCACTTCGTGCAGGGGACCCCGTCGCACCCGAATTCGCCCAGCGGCTCATGGAACTGCTTGGCAAGGACCATAAGGATAAGAAGTGATGCGCACCACGCGCGGGTTGATGTTGCTGGGGGGGCTGTTACTGGCCCCTTCGGTATTGGCCGCTGACCCTCTGTCGCTGCCAGCTATTACCCTGACCACCGGCGCCAACGGCCAGCAGGAGTATTCGGTCAGCTTGCAGATCCTGGCGATCATGACCGCGCTGAGCTTTATCCCCGCGGTGGTGATGCTGATGACCAGTTTCACCCGGATCATCATCGTGTTCTCGATCCTGCGTCAGGCATTGGGGCTGCAACAGACGCCGTCCAACCAATTGCTCACCGGCATGGCGCTGTTCTTGACCATGTTCATCATGGCCCCCGTGTTCGACCGCGTGAACAACGATGCGTTGCAACCCTACCTGGCGGAACGAATGACCGCCCAGGAAGCCTTGGCCAAGGCAGAAGTGCCGGTGCGTGACTTTATGCTGGCGCAAACCCGCCAGAGTGACCTTGACCTGTTCATGCGGCTATCCCGGCGCACGGATATCCCGAGCGCTGACCAGGCCCCGTTGACGATCATCGTGCCGGCGTTTGTCACATCTGAACTCAAAACCGCATTCCAGATCGGATTCATGATTTTTATTCCCTTCCTGATCATCGACCTGGTGGTGGCCAGCGTGCTTATGGCCATGGGCATGATGATGCTGTCACCCCTGATCATTTCGCTGCCGTTCAAGATCATGCTGTTCGTGCTGGTAGACGGCTGGGCTTTGATTATCGGTACCCTGGCCGGCAGCTTCGGCGGCGTTTGATCCAAGGAGCCTGGGATGACCCCGGAAATCGCAACAGACCTGTTTCGTGAAGCGCTGTGGCTGACCACCATCATGGTAGCCATTCTGGTTTTGCCCAGCCTGTTGGTCGGCCTGGTGATCGCCATGTTCCAGGCGGCCACCCAGATCAACGAACAAACCCTGAGCTTCCTGCCACGGATGCTGGTGATGTTGGTGACGCTGATCGTGCTCGGGCCGTGGATCGTTCGTGAGTTCATGGACTACATCACCACCCTGTACGGCAGCATCCCTGGGTTGATCGGCTAGCATGCTCGCCCTTACCGACGGCCAGATAGGCACCTGGGTTGCGACCTTTATCCTTCCGCTGTTTCGGGTTGCCGGTGTCTTGATGACCATGCCGCTGTTTGGCAGCACCATGGTCTCCACTCGCATTCGCTTGTACTTTGCAGTCGCCATCACGGTAGTGATCGTGCCTGGCCTTCCAGCGATGCCGGAGGTGCACGCGCTGGACATCAGCGCCTTGCTGTTGGTGGGCGAGCAAATCATCGTCGGGTCCATGATGGGGCTATCGATGCACCTGCTGTTCCAGGCGTTCGTAATTGCCGGCCAGATCGTGGCCATCCAGATGGGGATGGCCTTTGCCTCCATGGTCGACCCTACCAATGGCGTGAACGTGGCGGTGGTCAGCCAGTTCTTCAACATGCTGGTCACCTTGTTGTTCCTGACCATGAACGGCCACCTGGTGGTCTTCGAGGTGCTGACCGACAGTTTCACCACGTTGCCCGTAGGGCACGCGTTGGTCACCGGGCAGTTCTGGGCGTTGGTCACCCGGGTAGGCTGGGTGATGGGGGCCTCACTGCTGTTGGTATTGCCCGCTGTCACCGCATTGCTGGTGGTGAACATTGCCTTGGGCATCATGACCCGTGCAGCGCCTCAGCTGAATATCTTCTCCGTGGGCATGCCGATGACCCTGGTGCTGGGCATGGTAATTCTGTGGATCAACATGGCGGACATTCTCAACCAGTACCAGCCGTTGGCAACTGAAGCCTTGCGCTGGCTGCGTGTACTGACAGAGGCGAGGTGAGGCCATGGCCGAAAGCGAGAGCGGTGCGGACAAAACAGAAGACCCCACAGACAAACGCAAGAAAGACTCCCGGGAAAAGGGTGAAATCACCCGCTCCAAAGAGCTCAACACCTTTGTGGTGATGCTGGCGGGCACTGGCGCTGTACTAGCGTTCGGCGGCGCGCTGGCCGAAGGCTTGATGGCCATCATGAAGTACAACTTCACCCTGCGCCGTGAAGTATTGACCGATACCAACCAGATGGCCCTGTTCCTGTTCAGCTCGGGGAAGATGGCCCTGCAAGGGTTGCAGCCGATCCTCATTACCCTGGTGCTGGCGGCCATTATCGGCCCCATCTGCCTGGGCGGCTGGCTGTTTGCCGCAGGCTCCATGGCCCCCAAGTTCAGCCGCATGAACCCTGCCAGCGGGCTCAAGCGCATGTTCTCCAAGAACGCACTGAGCGAGCTGCTTAAAGCCCTAGGGAAGTTTGCAATCACCATGGCGGTGGCGGTGTGGGTGCTCAAGCGTGACCAGCCCGAGCTGTTAGCCATCGCCCACGAGCCCATGGAGCGCGCCATTGTCCATGCTATTCAATTGGTGGGCTGGAGCGCGCTCTACATGGCCATGGGGCTGCTTATTATCGCGGCTATTGACGTGCCCTTGCAGCTGTACCAGGGCAAGGAAAAGCTCAAGATGACCAAGCAGGAGGTGCGTGACGAGCACAAAGACTCTGAAGGCCGCCCTGAAGTGAAAGGGCGTATCCGCCAGTTGCAGCGCGAGATGTCCCAGCGGCGGATGATTGCCAATATTCCGCAAGCGGACGTGATCATCACCAACCCCACTCACTTTGCCGTGGCCCTTAAGTACGATGCCGATACCGGCGGCGCGCCTATGCTGGTGGCCAAAGGGGTGGACATGATGGCGCTCAAGATCCGCGAAATCGCCGTGGCCCATGAGGTTCAGATCATGGAATCGCCCGCCCTGGCCCGCTCGATCTACTACTCTACGGAGCTGGACCAGCAAATTCCCGCTGGCCTGTACCTCGCCGTCGCTCAGGTGCTGGCCTATGTGTATCAGATCCGCCAGTACCGGCCGAGCCAGGGCCGACGGCCTGAGCCTCCCAAAGACATGCCCATCCCCGACGACCTCAAGCGCAACGAAAGCGGCGAACCGCCCAAGGCCTGATGCTACGAGGTGTTCCATTTTTTGTGGGAGCCAACGGCAGTTGGCGAATAGGGTATATGGCCTGATTGAACGCTACTCGGCCGACACTGCCAAAACTGGAGAGATAATTGCAATGCCCCCGAAAGGACGCATGAGCGTCAAATGTTTGTGGGGAATTATAGATGGCGGTGGATCGCACACAATTTTTGAATAACGCACGCAGCCTTAGCCAGGGCAACCTTGGCGTGCCGCTGGCGCTGCTCGTCATGCTCGCCATGATGATGCTGCCGGTACCGCCGTTTCTGCTGGACGTGTTCTTCACGTTCAACATCGCGTTGTCGCTGGTAGTGCTGCTGGTGTGCGTGTATGCCATGCGCCCGCTGGATTTCGCGGTGTTCCCCACCATCCTGTTAGTGGCCACTCTGCTACGCCTGGCACTCAACGTGGCATCCACCCGCGTGGTCATGCTGCACGGCCATCAGGGCCACGAGGCCGCAGGCAAGGTGATCCAGGCGTTCGGTGAAGTGGTCATTGGCGGTAATTACGTGGTCGGTGGCGTGGTGTTCGCTATCCTGATGATCATTAACTTCGTGGTAGTGACCAAGGGCGCCGGGCGAATCTCCGAAGTAAGTGCACGCTTCACCCTCGACGCCATGCCCGGTAAGCAGATGGCGATCGACGCCGACTTGAACGCCGGCCTGATCGACCAGGCCGCAGCCAAACATCGCCGTGCTGAAGTGGCGCAAGAGGCTGAGTTCTACGGCTCCATGGACGGTGCGAGCAAGTTTGTACGCGGTGACGCCATCGCCGGCCTGCTTATTCTATTCATCAACTTGCTCGGTGGCATGGCCATCGGCATCTTGCAGCATGGCCTGAGCTTTGCCGACGCAGGCACGACTTACGCCCTGTTGACCATCGGTGACGGTTTGGTGGCGCAATTGCCGTCTCTGCTGCTGTCCACCGCCGCAGCCATCATGGTGACGCGAGCCTCCGGCTCCGAGGAGATGGGCAAGCAGATTGGCCGACAGATGTTCGACTCTCCCAAGGCACTGGGTGTGTCTGGAGCGCTGATGGCTGTCATGGGCTTGGTACCGGGCATGCCGCATATGGCGTTCCTGTCCCTGGCCGCAGCTGCTGGCGGCGGGGCGTACCTGCTGTGGAAGAAAAAGAATCAGGTCAAGCTGGAGGCGGCGGCCGAAGTGCAGCGCCAGCAAGAGTTGCTGCCTTCTCCGCAGCGCTCTCAGGAAACCAAAGAGCTGGGCTGGGATGACGTTACACCCATCGACATGATTGGCCTGGAAGTAGGTTACCGGTTGATCCCTTTGGTGGACCGCAACCAGGGTGGACAGCTGCTGGCGCGTATCAAAGGGGTGCGCAAGAAGCTCTCTCAGGATTTGGGCTTTCTCATGCCCACCGTTCACATCCGTGACAACCTCGACCTTGCACCCAGCGCCTACCGCCTTACCCTAATGGGAGTGATCCTGGCGGAAGCCGAGATTTACCCCGACCGCGAGCTGGCCATCAACCCAGGCCAGGTATTCGGCTCACTCAATGGTATTCAGGCGCGCGACCCCGCGTTCGGCCTGGAAGCCGTCTGGATCGAGATCAGCGCCCGGGCGCAGGCCCAGTCGTTGGGGTACACGGTGGTGGATGCCAGCACGGTCGTTGCCACCCACCTCAACCAGATCCTGCAAAAACACGCCCACGAGTTGATCGGCCATGAAGAGGTCCAACAACTGCTGCAAGTGCTGGCCAAGGGGTCGCCCAAATTGGCTGAGGAATTAGTGCCGGGGCTGATTACCTTGTCTGCTTTACTCAAGGTGCTGCAAGCGCTACTGGCCGAGCAGGTGCCGGTGCGAGATATCCGCAGCATCGCTGAAGCCATCGCTAACAGCGGGGCAAGGAGTCAAGATACCGCCGCGATGGTCAGTGCAGTGAGGGCAGGTTTATCACGTGCGATCGTCCAAAGCATTGTAGGTACGGAGTCTGAGCTACCTGTAATCACCCTGGAACCAAAGTTGGAACAGATATTGCTCAATAGTATTCAGAAGGCAGGGCAGGGGCAGGAAGATGGCGTTTTGCTTGAACCTAGCATGGCCGAGCGGCTGCAACGCTCGCTCATCGAGGCCTCCCAGCGTCAGGAAATGCAAGGGCAACCAGCTATTTTGCTGGTCGCTGGGCCGATTCGGACCATGTTGTCGCGTTTTGGCCGGTTGGCCGTACCGAACCTTCATGTGCTGGCCTACCAAGAAATACCGGACAACAAGCAAGTGACGATCGTAGCGACAGTAGGGCCCAACGGCTGAGGTAGCGGGATATGCAAGTAAAGCGTTTTTTCGCCGCGGATATGCGTCAAGCCATGAAATTGGTACGCGATGAGCTGGGCGCTGACGCTGCGATCATTGGCAACCGCCGGATCGCAGGGGGCGTAGAGCTTACCGCTGCGTTGGATTACAAACTGTCGGCCTTGGCCCCGCGCGTACCCAATGTTGAGTTGGAAGACGAGCTGCGCAAAACCCAGTCGCGTATCGTGTCGGCGCAGGTCGAACTCGACTCGCGCAGCGCCCACGATGGCGTGACCAATCGCCAGTTATTTGCAGGCTTGCCGCTGACCGCGCCCGAGCCTTTGATCGAGCCCACCTTGGCTGAAGCCCCGCGTGCGCCCGTTGCCGCCTCGCCTGCACCTGCGGCAGTGGACCAGCGCCTGTTCGACTCCATGCGTTCCGAGCTTTCTGGCTTGCGCGAGCTGCTGGAAGTGCAACTGGGCTCATTGGCCTGGACTCAATTACAAGGCAGCCGCCCAGAGCAGGCTACTCTATGGCGCAAGTTGCAGCGCATCGGGCTGTCTGGCCCGTTGTCGCGCGATTTGCTGGCTGAAGTGGACGGCATCGACGAGCCCCGCCAAGCCTGGCGCATGCTGTTGGCGCACTTGGCCAGAATGATCAGTACCCCAGAGGTAGAACCCCTGGAAGAAGGCGGCATCATCGCCATGGTAGGCCCCGCCGGCATGGGCAAGACTACCACCCTGGCCAAGCTGGCCGCACGTTACGTGCTCAAGTACGGCGCGCAGAACATCGCCTTGGTGAGCATGGACAGTTTCCGCATCGGGGCCCAGGAGCAACTTAAAACCCTGGGCCGTATCCTGAATGTAACCGTAACGCACGTAGACCCTGGGCAATCCCTGGCGCAGGCCTTGGAGCCTCTGCTGCGCAAGCGGGTGGTCTTGATCGACACCGCTGGCCTGCAGGCCAGTGACCCGGCGCTCAAGCTGCAACTTGAAAGCCTGGCGGGCCGTGGGATTCGGGCGCGCAATTACCTGGTGCTCGCCACAACCAGCCAGAAGCAGGTATTGACTGCGGCCTACCACAGTTACAAGCGTTGCGGCCTTGCAGGCTGTATCCTCACCAAACTCGATGAAACCGCGAGCCTGGGTGAAGTACTAAGCCTTGCGATCAGTCATGAATTGCCAGTGGCCTACCTGACTGACGGCCCACGTATCCCGGACGATCTGCACCTGCCTCGTCGGCACCAGTTGGTTAGCCGCGCGGTAAGTGTACAAATGCAGGAAGAGCCCAGCGAAGAGGCCATGGCCGATATGTTCGCCGACCTGTATCACAGCCCCAACAAGCGTGTGGGCTGAGGGCATGAAGACACATGAATGCATGCGCAAGTGGTTGCGCGACAGCGCGCCCCGACAGGGCGTGTTGCATGGCTTGAAACCTACCTGCACCGCACGCAGCGCAGGCTTGCCCAACAGGCAAGCCGGCCGTGGTGTAGCCAGCGTCTCAGTGACAGGGTAAAGAACGAATGGGCAGCATGCATCCCGTACAGGTGATTGCGGTGACCGGCGGCAAAGGTGGCGTCGGCAAGACAAACGTGTCAGTGAACCTCTCACTGGCACTGGCCGAACTCGGCCGGCGCGTGATGCTGATGGACGCCGACCTTGGCCTGGCCAATGTGGACGTATTACTGGGGCTTACTCCCAAGCGCACCTTGGCCGACGTAATAGAAGGCCGGTGTGAGCTGCGCGACGTACTGTTGCAGGGCCCAGGTGGCATCCGCATCATTCCCGCAGCGTCAGGCACCCAGACCATGGTCCACTTGACCACGGCTCAGCACGCCGGGCTGATCCAAGCCTTCAGTGAAGTCGGCGATAACCTGGACGTGCTGGTGATCGACACCGCCGCCGGGATCGGTGATTCAGTGGTGAGCTTCGTGCGCGCAGCCCAGGAGGTACTCTTGGTGGTATGCGACGAGCCCACCTCGATTACCGATGCCTACGCCTTGATCAAGCTGTTGAACCGCGATTACGGCATGAACCGCTTCAGGGTGCTGGCCAACATGGCCCAAAGCCCCCAAGAGGGGCGCAACCTGTTTGCCAAGCTTACTAAGGTGACCGACCGTTTTCTGGACGTCGCCCTCCAATATGTGGGTGCGGTGCCGTACGACGAGACCGTGCGTAAGGCCGTACAAAAGCAGCGTGCTGTGTACGAAGCGTTCCCACGCTCCAAATGCGCCCTGGCCTTCAAGGCCATCGCCCAGAAGGTGGATACCTGGCCGCTTCCCGCAAACCCGCGGGGGCACCTGGAATTCTTCGTCGAACGGTTGGTACAGCAAACCAGTGCGGGGCCTGTCTCATGAGCGCCAGTGGATACCGGATGTACAACAATGCTTCTCGGCAGTCGCAGCAGCATGAACTGATCGAGCGTTATGCACCCTTGGTCAAGCGCATCGCCTATCACTTGCTGGCGCGGTTGCCAGCCAGTGTGCAGGTCGAAGATTTGATCCAGGCCGGCATGATCGGGCTATTGGAAGTGGCCAACAAATACGACGCCAGCAAGGGGGCCAGTTTCGAGACCTATGCAGGCATTCGTATCCGTGGCGCGATGCTCGACGAAGTGCGCAAAGGCGACTGGGCACCTCGCTCAGTGCACCGTAATACCCGTACCGTCAGCGAGGCCATTCGAAGAATTGAAGCGCGAACGGGTCGCGACGCTAAAGATCATGAAGTTGCTGCCGAACTTAACATGAAGATCGACGAGTACTACTCGATTCTCAACGATACGTTGGGAAGCCGGTTGTTCAGCTTCGACGATCTGTTGCAGGACGGTGATCACGAGGGGCTTCACGAAGACGGCGCCAGTGGGAGTGGTGAGCCCGCCCGAGGCTTGGAAGACGAGCGCTTCCAATCGGCCTTGGCGGACGCCATCGCTAATTTGCCAGAGCGTGAGCGGTTGGTGCTGGCGCTGTATTACGACGAAGAACTCAACCTCAAGGAAATCGGTGAGGTGTTGGGGGTAAGTGAGTCTCGGGTCAGTCAGCTTCATAGCCAATGTGCGGCGCGTTTACGCAGTCGTCTTGGCGAATGGCGGGCCGCCGCGCGATAAGCCCTGCCGTAACAGCAGGGCTTGCCCGCGATAGCGTGCTTCTCATGCAGCGGCCGGTCGCAGGCAATGTATGCGGTTATGGGTTTATCGCACACCTAATGAATTCGATTGACTGCGCACCCCGGAGTGGGCGTGTTTGAGACTGCTGGAGGTCTACTTGGACAAGAACATGAAAATCCTCATCGTTGATGATTTCTCGACGATGAGGCGGATCATTAAGAACCTGCTACGCGACTTGGGCTTTACCAATACCTCCGAAGCCGACGACGGCGTCACGGCATTGCCGATGCTGCAAAGCGGCTCGTTCGACTTTCTGGTGACGGACTGGAACATGCCCGGCATGACCGGCATCGAGCTGCTGCGCCAGGTGCGCGCCGATGACCGTCTCAAGCACCTGCCGGTGTTAATGGTAACGGCCGAAGCCAAGCGTGAACAAATCATCGAAGCGGCTCAGGCCGGCGTCAATGGCTACGTAGTCAAGCCTTTCACCGCTCAGGTGCTCAAAGAGAAGATTGAAAAAATCTTCGAACGCGTGAACAGCTGAGCTGCCAGGGGGCGCTATGGAGTCCAGTAAACTGCCGTTGGGTGACTTTGAATCCACCCTGAAAACCCATGCCCGCCAGCTGGTCGAAAGCCTTGAAAAGGGGCAATTCGGCGAAGCGGTAGGGTTGATCCATGAGTTAAACCAGACGCGTGATCGCGGGCTGTATCAGGAAGTGGGCAAGCTCACTCGCGAATTGCACAGCGCTATCGTTAATTTTCAGATTGACCCTCGCTCGCCTCGGGCCGAAGAAATGTCGGGGATCACCGATGCTACCGAGCGCCTTGATTACGTGGTACGGCTGACGGAAAACGCCGCCAACCGCACCATGGACCTGGTCGAGCAGAGCACGCCCGTGGTCCACGATCTGGGCGAAGAGGCCAAGGCGCTGCGCACGGACTGGCAGCGCTTCATGCGCCGGGAAGTCCAGGCCGATGAGTTCCGTGAGCTCGTCAAGCGCATGGACACCTTCCTGGCGCGCAGCGAAACCGACGCCGACGTGCTGTCCACCCACCTCAACGACATCTTGCTCGCCCAGGATTTCCAGGACCTCACAGGCCAGGTAATCAAGCGCGTAACCTCGTTGGTGACCGAGGTAGAAGCGAACCTGCTCAAACTGGTGCTGATGGCCAGCCAGGTAGACCGCTTTGCAGGTATCCATCACGACGAAGAAAGCCTGCGCCAAGAAAAAAATCCTGAAAAAGACCCGTCCCGGGGTGAAGGTCCGCAGATTCATGCCGATAAGCGTGAAGACGTCGTATCCGGTCAGGACGATGTGGACGACTTGCTCTCCAGCTTAGGTTTCTAAGCGGTTGCGGTCGTCGGACAGGCGCCTTCGCGCTATCCGGGCCGCACGCCATTTTCAGCATTCCAGGGAGCAACCAAATGAGCTTCGGCGCCGATGAAGAGATCCTCCAGGACTTCCTGGTTGAGGCCGGCGAGATCCTCGAGCAGCTATCTGAACAGTTAGTCGAGCTGGAAAGCCGACCCGACGACGCAAACCTGCTCAATGCGATTTTTCGTGGTTTTCATACTGTCAAAGGCGGCGCCGGCTTTCTCCAGCTCAATGAGCTGGTGGAGTGCTGTCACATCGCCGAAAACGTGTTCGACATCCTGCGTAAGGGCGAACGCCGAGTAGACTCCGAGCTGATGGACGTAGTGCTCGAAGCGCTGGACACGGTCAATAGCATGTTTGGTGAGGTTCGCGAGCGTGCCCCGCTGACCCCTGCCACCCCCCAATTACTCGCGGCGTTGGCCCGACTGGCCGAGCCGGCAGGCGCGCAGCCGGCGGTCGCAGCCCCTGCACCCGCCGTGGTGGCTGCGCCGATGCCCGGCACCGGTTTCGATGCCCTTATGAGCAGCCTGGACGACGAACACACCCACGCCGCCAGCGACGACATTACCGACTCCGAATTCGAATCCCTGCTCGACCAACTCCATGGCAAAGGGCAGTTTGCCGCGGATACCGTGGCAGCAGCGCCTGCGGCCCCTGCTCCAGCAGTTGGCAGCGATGAAATCACCGACGCTGAATTCGAATCGCTGCTGGACCAGTTGCACGGCAAAGGCAGCTTCGCCGCTGACAACCTGGCCGGTACACCTGCACCGGCGCCCGCGCCACCTGTGGCAGTGCCCGCAGCGGGCGGTGGCGACCTGATTACCGACACTGAATTTGAAGACCTGCTTGACCAGCTTCATGGCAAGGGCAAGTTCGCGGCGGATGCCACCGCAGCCCAGGCGCCTGCTGCTCCTGCGCAGGTAGCCCCAGCGCCCAAAGCTGTCGCGCCGGGCGTCGCCGCGCCGGGCGCCGCCGCGCCGGCCGTTCCTGTGCCCGCACCGGCTGCTGCTGCCGCGCCGGCTGCCGCCCGTGCACCTTCGGGGGAAAAACCCGTCGTCAACGAGGCTGAAACCACCGTACGGGTCGACACCGCTCGGCTGGATGAAATCATGAACATGGTGGGCGAGCTGGTACTGGTGCGTAACCGCTTGGTGCGCCTGGGCCTGAACAGCAGCGATGAAGCCATGTCCAAGGCCGTCTCCAACCTGGACGTCGTCACCGCTGACCTGCAAACGTCGGTGATGAAGACCCGGATGCAGCCTATCAAGAAAGTCTTTGGCCGCTTCCCCCGTCTGGTACGCGACCTGGCACGCCAGCTCAAGAAAGAAATCACCCTGGAGCTGGTGGGCGAAGAAACCGACCTGGACAAGAACCTGGTCGAAGCCTTGGCCGACCCCTTGGTCCACTTGGTGCGCAACGCTGTGGACCACGGCGTAGAAATGCCGGACGAGCGTGAAGCGGCCGACAAGCCGCGCTCTGGCAAGGTCGTGCTGTCTGCCGAGCAGGAAGGCGACCACATTCTGTTGTCCATCTCCGACGACGGCAAGGGCATGGACCCTGCCGTGTTGCGCGCCAAAGCGGTAGAGAAGGGCGTGATGGACAAAGACGCCGCTGATCGGCTGTCTGAGACCGACTGTTACAACCTGATCTTTGCCCCTGGGTTCTCGACCAAGACCGAAATCTCGGACGTGTCCGGGCGCGGCGTGGGCATGGATGTGGTGAAAACCAAGATCTCCCAGCTCAACGGCTCGATCAACATCTACTCGGCCAAGGGTCAGGGCTCGAAGATTGTCATCAAGGTCCCGCTGACCCTGGCGATCATGCCTACCTTGATGGTGATGCTGGGCAACCAGGCCTTTGCCTTCCCCCTGGTCAGCGTGAACGAGATTTTCCACCTCGACCTGTCTCGCACCAACGTGGTGGATGGTCAGGAAGTGGTCATCGTGCGCGACAAAGCCTTGCCGCTGTTCTACCTCAAGCGCTGGCTGGTGCCAGGTGCCCAAGACAGCGAGCAGCGCGAGGGCCACGTAGTGATTCTGTCGGTAGGCACCCAGCGCATAGGGTTCGTGGTGGACCAACTGGTAGGGCAGGAAGAGGTGGTCATCAAACCGCTGGGCAAGATGCTTCAGGGCACGCCTGGTATGTCAGGCGCTACCATTACGGGTGACGGCCGCATTGCGCTGATTCTCGATGTGCCTAGCATGCTCAAGCGTTACGCCGCCCGGCGTATCTGATACCACCCGCCGCCAGCCCGCAAAGGCTGGCGGCCTGTAACGGAGTTACTATGGCAGTCACAGTCCTGGTGGTGGACGATTCTGGCTTTTTCCGCCGCCGTCTTACCGAAATCCTCTCGCAGGACAGCAATATCAAGGTCGTAGGCACCGCCAGCAATGGTCGAGAGGCCATCGACCAAGCGGTGGCGCTCAAGCCTGACGTCATCACCATGGACTATGAGATGCCGATGATGGACGGCATCACGGCCGTCCGGCACATCATGCAACGCTGCCCTACACCGGTGTTGATGTTCTCATCGCTTACCCATGAAGGCGCCCGGGTTACTTTGGACGCGCTGGATGCAGGCGCGGTGGATTTCCTGCCGAAGAATTTCGAAGACATCTCGCGCAACCCGGACAAAGTTCGCCAATTGCTGTGCGAGAAGGTGAACTCCATCGCGCGCAGTAACCGGCGCCTGACCTCACACGCTGCCCCTGCGTCGGCCCCCGCGCCACGCGACGCCCTGCCTACCCGAACCGCCCCGCGGCCCGCCGCCGCTGCGCCTGCGCAGGCCCCTCGTGCGCCTGCACCGGCCACCAGCGGGCCGCCCAAGCGCAAGGCGTATAAATTATTGGCAATCGGCACCTCGACCGGTGGCCCGGTGGCCTTGCAGAAGGTACTCACTCAACTGCCCGCCAATTTCCCGTCGCCTATCGTGCTGATCCAGCACATGCCTGCAGCCTTCACCAAGGCCTTTGCAGAGCGCCTGGATAAACTCTGCCGTATTTCGGTCAAGGAAGCCGAGGACGGCGACCAGTTGCGTCCAGGGCTGGCCTTGCTGGCGCCGGGTGGCAAACAAATGATGGTCGATGCCCGGGGTACGGTGAAGATCCTGCCGGGTGACGAGCGTTTGAACTACAAGCCGTGCGTGGACATCACCTTTGGCTCGGCGGCAAAAAGCTTTGGCGACAAAGTGCTGGCCGTGATCCTGACCGGCATGGGGGCCGATGGCCGCGAGGGCGCGCGCTTGCTCAAGCAAGTCGGTAGCCAGGTATGGGCGCAGGATGAAGCCAGCAGCGTGATCTATGGCATGCCCATGGCGGTAGCCAAGGCTGGCCTGACCGACGCGGTTTATAGCTTGGACGATATGGGCCGTCACCTGGCGGAGGCGTGTCAGTAATGGACGTACTTAGCCTCATTGGCATCATTCTGGCGTTCGTCGCGATTGTAGGCGGCAACTTCCTCGAAGGCGGTCACTTGCCTTCGTTGCTCAACGGGCCTGCGGGCCTGATCGTGCTGGGCGGCACCTTGGCAGCGGCGCTGCTGCAAACCCCGATGAACGCGTTCAAGCGGGCCTTGCAGATCCTGCCGTGGATTCTGTTCCCGCCACGGGTCGATTTGGCCGGGGGTATCGACAGGGTAGTGAACTGGAGTCTGGTTGCGCGCAAAGAAGGCCTGCTGGGCCTGGAAAGCGTCGCCGACGGCGAGCCTGACAGCTACGCCCGCAAGGGCTTGCAGTTGCTGGTGGACGGTGCCGAGCCCGAAGCCATCCGTAGCATCCTGGAGGTGGATTTCTTCGGCCAGGAAAGCCGAGACATCCAGGCCGCCAAAGTGTACGAGTGCATGGGGGGTTATGCGCCCACCATCGGCATCATTGGTGCCGTGATGGGGTTGATCCATGTCATGGGCAACCTGGCGGACCCTTCACAACTGGGAAGTGGCATAGCCGTTGCTTTCGTAGCCACTATCTACGGTGTGGCGTCAGCCAATCTGGTGTTGCTGCCCATCGCCAATAAGCTCAAGGCACTGGCGCAGCGCCAGGCGCGGTACCGGGAAATGCTCCTGGAAGGGCTGCTCTCGATCGCGGAAGGTGAAAACCCCCGGTCCATCGAACTGAAGCTGCAAGGCTTCATGGAGTAACTGATGCGTCGTCGCCGGGCTACCGAAGAGCACGAGAATCATGAACGCTGGCTGGTGTCCTACGCCGACTTCATTACCCTGCTGTTTGCCTTTTTCGTAGTGATGTATTCCATCTCTTCGGTCAACGAGGGCAAGTACAAGGTGCTGTCCGACGCCCTGGTGGGGGTATTCAACGACCAGCAGCGCTCGCTCAAACCCATCCCCATCGGGGATGAGCGCCCTCGTACCACTCAGCCTGCCACGCCATTGGACACAGACAGCGATGAGCCCGACGCCGCAATCACCCCGGCGGACCCCTTTCAGTCCATCACCGACCAGGTGCGCAGCGCGTTTGGTGACTTGATTGCCGCCGACCAGTTGACCGTGCGTGGCAATGAACTGTGGATCGAAATCGAGCTCAAGTCGGGGCTGCTGTTTGGCAGTGGCGATGCCATTCCCAGCGACCGCGCCTTTGCCATCGTCGAAAAGGTCGCCGGCATTTTGCAGCCCTTCGCCAACCCGGTACACGTTGAGGGGTTCACTGACAACCAGCCCATACGCACCGCCCAGTACCCTACCAACTGGGAGCTGGCCTCGGCGCGGGCGTCTAGCATTGTGCGCATGCTGGCCATGGACGGCATCGACCCCAGCCGTATGGCAGCGGTGGGCTATGGCGAGTACCAGCCTGTAGCCAGCAACGACAGCGCAGAGGGACGTGCGCGTAACCGCCGGGTCGTGCTAGTGATCTCTCGTAACTTGGAGGTGCGCCGTAGCCTTACCGGTACCGGCACAGCCAATACTGCCCCGGACGCTGCGCTTAAGCGGGCTGGCACACTACATGCAAAGTCCGAGGGAATGCAGCCGGTGGTGGGGCAAACCGTCAAAACCCCGTCGCCCACGTTGTAGACCGTTCTAAACCGGTATTGGAACCCGAATACATGAGAGTCTGGGCAATTGCCAATCAAAAAGGTGGCGTCGGCAAGACCACCACGACCGTTGCGCTGGCCGGCCTGTTGGCGGACGCCGGCAAGCGCGTGGTGGTGGTAGACCTCGACCCCCATGGCTCGCTGACCAGCTATTTCGGCAATGACCCGGACGGGCAAGAACACAGCTGCTATGACCTGTTCCTCAACCGTGGCGCAGTACCTGAAGGCCTGCCGGGCCAATTGTTGCTGCCCACCACGGACGAACGCATTTCGTTGCTGCCCTCCAGCACCGCGCTGGCGACCTTGGAGCGCCAGTCCCCTAGCCAAAGCGGCTTAGGGTTGGTGATTGCCAAGGCATTGGCGCAACTGTGGCAAGACTTCGACTATGCCCTGATCGACAGCCCGCCGCTGTTGGGCGTGCTGATGGTCAATGCCCTGGCAGCCAGCCAGCAGTTGATTGTGCCCGTGCAAACCGAACACCTGGCCGTAAACGGCCTGGAGCGCATGATCAGTACCCTGACCATGATTAACCGCTCACGCAAACAGCCACTGCCCTACAGCATCGTCCCAACCTTGTTCGACCGCCGTACTCAAGCCTCGCTCGGCACACTCAGGTTGCTGCGCGACCGTTGGCAGGACAGCGTGTGGGAAGGCTACATCCCCGTGGACACCCGTTTGCGCGATGCCAGCCGGGCAGGGGTGGCGCCGTCGCACTTCGACCCTAAAAGCCGGGGCGTGATCGCTTATCGTGCCCTGCTCAAGCACCTGCTTGAGCAGCAACTTCAGAGCCAGGTGGCCTGACATGCGCAAGCCCGTGGATACCGCCCAACTTCCCAAGCAGGCCTTGCAGGCCTACCTGGACGGCTTGCTTCAGGAAGCCACCGAAGCCGCGCCGCTGGAGCCGGAGCCCGTACCTGTGGCAACCGTGCCTGTGCAGGCGAGCGCCCCGGCGCCTGAGGACGACTTCGAAGCCGCCGTGCGCGAGGAGCAGGCCCGTGATGGGCAGGTGCCTACCGCCCGCGCGCCGGCTGACGCTGTTGCACCTGCTCCTGCCACACCTACACCCGAGCCGCCACCGACAGTGGACGCGCCCGTCGCCACAGTTGGGCAGGCCGGCGGCCCCGCCGCCCCCGTTGCACTGGGCCCGCCCGCGTGGGCAGACGAGCCCTTCGAGTGCCTGTTGTTTGACGTTGCCGGGCTTACCTTGGCAGTGCCGTTGGTGTGCCTGGGTTCTATCTACCCGCTGGCCGGGCAAGAGCTGACACCGTTGTTCGGGCAGCCAGAGTGGTTCCTGGGCCTGCTGCCCAGCCACAACGGCAACCTTAAAGTATTGGATACCGCCCGCTGGGTGATGCCGGACCGCTACCGGGACGACTTCCAGCAGGGCTTGCAGTATGTGATTTCCGTGCAAGGCTACGAGTGGGGCCTGGCGGTGCATTCCGTAAGCCGTTCCCTGCGCCTGGACCCGAGCGAAGTCAAATGGCGGGGCCAGCGCGGCCAGCGGCCCTGGCTGGCCGGTACGGTGATCGAGCACATGTGTGCGCTACTGGATGTGGCGCAATTGGCTGAGATGATTTCCAGCGGCGCGATCAAACGTCAGGAAGCTGAAGCCCGGGCCAACGCCAAGGCGCAGGCCGATGCAAAAGCTCAAGCCGCTGCCGCAAGCCGGCGTAAACGATAATTCCCTTGGCCATGTGGCCGGGGCATGCTTAACAGACCGCAACAGCGGGAGCGAGGGGTAGGGTATGAGTAAAGCGTCTGGCAAGGGTACTGAAGATCCGATCCTGCAATGGGTCACCTTCCGCCTGGATAACGAAACCTATGGCATCAATGTGATGCAGGTTCAAGAAGTGCTGCGTTACACCGAAATCGCCCCGGTTCCCGGTGCGCCTACCTATGTACTGGGGATCATCAACCTACGCGGCAACGTGGTGACAGTCATCGACACCCGCCAGCGGTTTGGCCTGGCGTCCAGCGATGTGACCGACAACACCCGTATCGTCATCATCGAGGCAGACAAACAGGTGGTGGGCATCCTGGTCGACAGCGTGGCGGAAGTGGTGTACTTGCGCCAGTCTGAAGTTGAGACGGCGCCGAACGTGGGCAACGAAGAGTCCGCCAAGTTTATCCAAGGCGTGTGCAACAAGAACGGCGAGCTGCTGATTCTGGTCGAACTCGACAAGATGATGAGCGAAGAAGAGTGGTCGGACCTGGAGAACATCTGAGTTGATCCTAGAAGCCGCCGTCATCGTCCTCGCCGTTCTCTGGATAGGGTCGGTGGCGATGTTTTTGTCCTACAGCCGCAACCAGCAACGCCTGGCCGCCGAACAGGCGGCAGGCGATGCAGTGCGCGATCAACGTATCCGTGAACTGGCCAAGCGCCTGGACGACTACCAGAACGGCACCGTGCGCATGGGTGACGCCATTCACGAACTGCGCGCGGTGGTGGCGCCGTTGCCGGATAAACTCCTGCAGTTGGAACAGCGCGACCCAGACACCCTCTCGTTCGACCAGGCCGCCAAGTTGGTGCAGATGGGCGCAACCATCGACGAACTGACCCAGGCCTGTGGGTTAACACAGGCCGAGGCAGCGTTGATGACGCGGATGCATGGGGGGTGAGGGCCCCTGTTGAGTTGCAATGGCTTTTTTCTGGGATCAGGCCTGAGGGCCTTTAGTCAGCGCCTTGCCTGAACGCCGTGACGCGCTTATAGGAAGGATCTGTGGCTTCCGCGTAGCTGGGAGGCGGCACGGCGTCATCGTAACTAGGAGGCGGACTGTGATGTGGAGGCTGGGCATTTGATCGAGCCCCAGTATGCGCGGCTATAGACTCTAGGGAGCTAGAACTACTCACTCTCCCCCTGACTGCATAGCGGTCACGTCCTGGTCTCATCCTAAGATCCACGAACTCATTGATATCATCGGTACCAAACCTTGCCCGCCTTGGAAAGACCGGTGTAGGGGGTGTAGGAGGTAGAGACATCGATCCACTCGTGAGAGAAGAGGCGTGCGACAGTGAAGTTGAAGAACGTGAGGCCAGGTTATTTCCCGTTATCGATAAGGGACTTGCCCCAGCAGGCGTAACGGGTGATCTTGCAATCGGACTAACATCAAGAAGCACCGCCGACGAGGAGGTCGATTGCCGTGTGGTTCGCCCTAAGATCCGTCTTAGCGCTCTGCGGATCGCGCTACCCAAACTATGGCCACTTGGATCAATTTCGTTAACAGGGTCGGCTCCGCAATAGGCGTAGGCATTGATTCCGCCGTCTCCAAAAGGGCTGTAGCTGTCAGCAGACATAAATCGAAGTAAGAAGGTGGAATACCCTCTATATCCATTACCCAATAGATAGCATCCCGTAACAGGTTCTTTCATCTGCCCAGTAAATCCAATTCTATGAGTTTGCGAGTAACCGAAAGCGGTATAATTCATCCGCTTGCCTGAATCTAACGTTAGCCGCAAGACAGGAGAGCCTAGACTGTCGGCGACCAATAATGTGGGGGTTGGAGAGGCAGGCGGAGAATTTTGCATGGGGCAATTCCTTTAAGAGTTAGTAACCATCATCTGCCCAATGCATCTCTTGGATAAGCTGACAAAGTGCTAGGTAGACACTATTGAAGCCTGATAAAGTTTCGGCGCTTAACTCTATGTAATATCGTCCGCTTCGTGAACTCCGCCTGCGGCTGCGTTCACTCCTACATGGGTTAGCAGCAGAACTCGACACCCTCTCGTACGACCAGGCCACCAAGTTGGTGCAGATGGGCGCCACCATTGACGAGCTGACTCAGGCCTGTGGGTTAACACAGGCCGAGGCAGCGTTGATTGAAAAGATGCATGGGTAACAATAGGGACGGTATATAAGTGATCTGTACCTTTAATGTCAGATATTTAATTATTAGAGTGCCCGATCTTCCGATTTTCGTAGCGATTCACCTATGGAAGCCTTCTTGGCCAGCTAATCGAATCTAGATCAGTGTTAAGTGGCCAAATTTTTGCCTTAATTTAGGTAAAGGTGATGGTTTTCCAAGTGAAGGTACCGCTTGTATTCAAATTGCTTGCGTCGTTCTAGACGAGACGTTGGTTTCAGCTTGAGAGGCCCTCTATTTGGGTTTTTGATATACCGGAGTTTGGGAGGCAGGCCCGCAGTCGAGCGAAGCCAATTCGGTGCGTGATATATATCTATTTCTCCTGAGAACAAAGGATGCGTACCACGCCCTCTGAAGGTCACCGCTTCAGTCCTAAGGCGCGAGTTAGTTGGCTGATCCGAAATTGCCCTGGAAAAGTTAGGACGCTCAGAAGGTAGATTAAAAGTCACCCGCTTGGTAGCAGTGCTAGCCCTGGCAGGCAAGACATGATCTACTGTACGGCCATTAATAACGGAAGTTGAGATCTGGCGGGTAGTAGGAGTCATGGCGCGAGAAACATTAGCCACAGGACGACGGACGAAATGAGAGGCAAGCCCTGCAGCTGCATCGTCCACATTTCCCCGAAAGAATGTATTTAAGATATTGATCCCGAAAAAGGCATGTCCGTCCGGGTCAATATGATTGACTGGATCACTTGCGCAATAAGCGTATGCATTTATTTCGACTATGCCAAAAGGGCTTAGGTTATCAGCGGCAATAAATCGCATAAGCGTAGGAGAGTAAGCCCGGTACCCATTCCCCAAGAGGTAGAACCCAGTTGCCGATTCGTCAAATTCACCTACAAAACCTGTAATGCCGTGGCTGTGTTCAGGCGCATAACCGAACGGGGTGTAAGTGATGACTTCCTCAGTTGATGCTGGTGAACCCTTTACAACCGAGCCTTGTTGATCCGTGCCTTTTATGGCAGAGGTGGCGCTGACGTTTATAGGGGTAGGCATAATCGTATCCTGGTGAAGGTGCCCCTCCATTGAATGCCGAAAATCACCTTTGCGTAACCTGGCAATGTGTGAGGTAGCGCGTGCCTCGGGCCTTTTTGTAGGACAGGCGTCCGCGAAGAGCGAGTCTTCCCCCTTGCCATTCTATGAAGGAGTCGGTTGTGATGTTTGTATCCTGCAGCCGCAACCAGCAGCGACTAGCCACCGAATAGACGGCAGGCAATACATTGCCCGATCAACGTATTCGTGAGCTGGCCAAGCGCCTGGACGGCTACCAGAACGGCACCGTGCGCATGGGTGACGCCATTCACGAACTGCGCGCGGTGGTGGCGCCGTTGCCGGATAAACTCCTGCAATTGGAACAGCGCGACCCCGACACTCTCTCGTTCGACCAAGCCGCCAAGTTGGTGCAGATGGGCGCAACCATCGACGAACTGACCCAGGCCTGTGGATTAACACAGGCCGAGGCGGCGTTGATGACAAGGATGCATGGGGGGTGAGGGCCCATGTTGAGTTGCACTGGTTTTTTTCCAGGGTCAGGCCTGAGGGCCTTTAGTCAGCGTAAGCGTGCTGCGTCATGATAGTCTCAGGGTAGTGGTTCCATAGTGTGCGCTGTGCATACTCTATTTGACTCTGAAAATAAGTGGGAGGCTGTTGATTTCTTTGAAAAGCGTTGAGCGGTTCACTACCGACGTGACGAAGCGCTCGCCGGGTTTGTTGGAGTGCTTCAGCGGATATAGGAGGTCTTCTCCTAATGACCACACTCGCAGTTCGCCCTGAGAGTGCTCTGTTTACCATGCGGAACAAGCGGAGAAAATACTGGCCACTTGGATCAACCCTGTTTACAGGGTTTGCCCCGCAATAGGCGTAGGCATTGATTCCACCGTTTCCAAAAGGGCTATAACTGTCGGCCGAGATAAATCGGAGTAAGAAGGTGGAATACCCTCTATATCCATTACCCAATAGATAGCATCCCGTAACAGGTTCCTTAATCTGTCCAGTAAATCCAACCCTATGAGTCTGCGACTAACCGAAAGCGGTATAGTTCATCCGCTTGGCTGAATCCAACGTTAGCCGCAATACAGGAGAGCCTAGACTGTCGGCGACCAATAATGTGGGGTTTGGAGAGGCAGGCGGAGGATTTTGCATGGGGTAATTCCTTTAAGCGCGTTAGTAACCATTACCTGCCCAATGCTTCGGTTGGACAAGCTGACAAAGTGCTAGGTAGACACTATTGAAGCCTGCTAAAGGTCCGGCGCTTACCCTATGTAATACCGTTTCACGAACTCTGCCTGCGGCTGCGTTCACTCCTACATGGGTTAGCAGCGCAGCGCGAAACCCTTTCGTTCGACTAGGTCGTCAAGTTAGTGCAAATGGGCGCAACCATTGACGAACTGACCCAGGCCTGTGGATTGACACAGGCCGAAGCAGCGTTGACCCATGATAAATAGATGTGATCGCGATTAGGACCTATTAGCCTATGACCCAGGTGTTTTAATGACCGGAATTATTGCGCGAATATTTGCCTCGCAGTGTATCCCTACGTAGTAAATCTCTTTTTATAGAATTTTTCTGACTCTGGCTGCGTATTACTTCTGAAGGACGCTGTTCATAGATTGGTACTAGGGCTTTAAAGTAGTCGCGTTGGCCTCTTATGGGCAAATCTTGACGCCATCTATTTATCTCCACGCGACTGTGGAAGCTTAACTGCTCCAAGCCGGCCCGTTCAGCATTATACCTAGCCATAAACTTTGGTTGGCTGAGTGAGGAAATGGCTTCAGCTTTATTTCCCGTCATCAGTCCTCGGTTCAATTTTTTGATGCGGGCTGTATCTCTGATAGCTTGGCCGCTTTTTATAAATTTTCCACGTGATAGGACTCCAACGGCTTCCTCGGCAGTATCGCCTAAAAGTCTGAGTAAGCGCAGTGCCATGTGCCCGTCCTGGTCAACATTGTTGACAGGGTCACCACTGCAATAAGCATAGGTGCTCAAGCCGCCCCACCCAAATGGACTTATCATATCTGGGCTTGCGAAACGCATAATTGCACAGCTATATAGGCGATATCCGTTTCCCAACAAATAGCTTTCTAAATCAGTTTCTTTGAGCTGACCTATAAACCCGATTCCATTCATTTGGGTGTGCCCAAAAGATGTGTATTTGTGTCGGGTAATTGTTTTTTCAGTGGCTCTCAGAACTGGAGAGCTCATTTGATCATGGCCCAATAATGTGGCCGAAGTGAGAGTGCGCACGAGCTTGATCCTTTGAAAGGTATGTCTTCATTAAAGGCACAGTTCCTCCATCAGGTAAGCTGACAAAGTACTAGGTGACATACCTTGACCAAACCCTGTATGGGCGATAGTGAAGCTGTTACATCGCGCCGATCCACTGACTTGGCGAACGTCGCCGTTGGCTGCGTTTGCTCCTCCAAGCCAGCCGCGTTCGCGTCTACCGGACCGATGACACCGTAGGTGGCGTCACATCCCGCTCTACCCTCGGCCCAGGCCCGATATCCACCCCCGCCGGCACCTTCCCCTGTAAGTACCACGCAAAGGCAATGATCTCGGCAATCGTCAGATACAGCTCCCGAGGAATACTGTCGCCCAGCTCCAATTGCCCCAGCATTTTCACCAGCTCGGCGTTTTCGTAGATGGGCACGTCGTGGGCCTTGGCGATGGCGATGATGGCGTCGGCCAAGTCGTCGTCGCCCTTGCCCGAGAGGGTAGGGGCCTGTACGCCGTCGTAGCTCAGGGCGATAGCCTGGCGGGGGTAACGGTTGCTCATGCGGTTTCATCCACCCAGCGTTGTTCGAGGCGTGTGCGGTTGCCCTGGGGTGGGCGGCCGTTGTGGCAGGCCAGCTCGCCCACCTCCAGGCCAGCCGCGACCAGGCGTTCTCTGAACCAGGGCAGCTCCCGCTCCACCACCTGGGCGGTGGTCGGGGTTTCGGCCCACACCTGGCTCGACAGGTTGCGGTTGAACAGCTGCGCCTGTATATGCAGCGGGCCTAGCCGGGGGAGGTCGAACGCCAGGTCCAGGCGCCAGAGCTTGCGCGGCGGCAGGCGGTTGCCCTCGGGGTCGTGTTCTTCGGCCTGTTCGTCTGCTCTTGGGTCGTCTTGGGCCTGCACGCGTACTTGCATAGGCACGATGTCGTTGAAGGCCCGCAGGGGGATCTCCATCTGCCAACTGTGCTGCACGCTGCCGTGGTTGCCGGGGGTGCTTTGCTCAAGGCTGGCCAATTGATGGGTCTGCACCCGAGACAGCGCCGCCGAGGCCAGGCGCAGCAGGGTATGGAGGTCGTCGTCTTTGTCGTTTTTGGGCAGCGACCGGTCAGTGAGCGGAAACCCCGGCGCCCCTTGGGCGCGGGGGCCGACCTGGCCAAGAATGCCCAAGGCCGTACGCACGAAACCCGGCGCCGAGAGCGCAAGTGTTGCCAAGGTGGCCGGGTTGAGGGGTTGAGGGCTGGGCGGCAGATGAGGCAACACCTGCGCCACCAGGCGCAGCAGGGCGCCCTTGAGGTCAAGGTCCGGTGTCTCCAGCGTGCCGGTGAGCAGGCCGGATTCCAAAAACACACCCGAGTTGGCAAAGGCTTTGGCCACTGCCTCAGCGGTGGTGAGCGACGGCATGTCCGGCACGGTGGCCAGCAGCACGTGGGCGCTTGCACTTACCGCTGGGGGGAGGGTGGTTTGCCCTTGGCCGGCCTGAATCAACGCCAGCAGGCTTTGCAAGGAGGCCTGACGGCTACTTTGAGTGGTCAGTTGCTGCGCCACCGCCAGCTCATCCAGGCGCCCGCCCAGTTGCACCACAGCCAAGGCTTGAGCGCCCTGCACCTGAGCACTGAGCAGGCTGCCGACGCGCAACGGTTGTGGGCTGTCAATCGTCAGGGTTTGGCCTGCCAGGGCGCTGTTAAGCAGGGTTACCATGGCTCGGTACACAGGCGGGCCATCGCCCGCAGCCACGGGCAACGACGTGACCACCTTGCCCTGCAGCAGCGTGCCCACGGGCAGCTTGCTGGTGTCCAGCTCGGTCAGGCCCGTGCGTGGCGCCCCTGCCAGGCTCACGCCCAGTTGCTCGGCGAACAGGCGCGTGACCACCAAGGGCGTGCCAATCGCCAGGGGTTGGGTAGCACCCACCTGCACCGTGGTTTGCCGACCGCCTTCAAGGGTGAGCTTGAGCAGCAGCTGAAAATCTACCGGCAACTGCTTGATCGCCAGCACTTCGGCCTTGGCAGTCTGGCCAGGCTCCAGCAGGCCATCGACCGACTGCAACAGCTTTAGCACTTCGCCATTCGTGGCAGGGCCACGGCCCGCGCCGGCCAGGTTAGCCAGTGCCGCGACACCACTGATTTCATTCGTCATCGTTTATGACCGCCCACGTTCAGGCTATGAACCGATAGCACGCCAGGGCCAGGCACCTGCGTCACTGTGTATAATCGCCCGCTGCCCACGTTGCACCGGCAGGGCGTTCGTTATTTATTTTTATCGGCGTGGCAGGCGGGTACTTGAACCTGCCTGCGGCCCCCTCTCTACAAGGTTGACTGTGACGGCTGTTCTGGAAACCCTGGCGTTGGCGTGTGAGCGGGACTGGCGGCTGCTGTTTCAAGGGCTGAGCCTGCAGCTGTACCCAGGCGACATGCTTAAAGTCAGCGGGCCCAACGGCGCGGGTAAAACCTCTTTGCTCAGGCTTCTCTGCGGCTTGATGGCGCCCACGGCCGGTGAGGTGCGCTTCAAGGGCCAGCCCCTGCCCAAGGCTGGCCGCGACCTTGCCACGCACCTGTTGTGGCTGGGCCATGCGCCAGCGCTCAAACTGGCGCTTACCCCTCAAGAAAACCTTGCCTGGCTGTGTGCCTTGAGCGAGCCCGCGCAGCCCGAGGCCATTGACCTGGCCCTGAAGACGGTAGGCCTGCGCGGCTTTGAGCAGCAGCCTTGTAATACGCTGTCCGCCGGGCAGCTGCGCCGGGTGGCGTTAGCCCGCTTATACCTACACCCGCCCACCCTGTGGCTGTTGGACGAGCCCTTTACCGCCCTGGACGCTGCGTCTATCGCACAGCTTGAAGCGCACCTTGCGGGGCACTGCGACAGCGGTGGGATGGTGGTGCTCACCTCTCACCATGAGCTTAGCCACCGCCCCGCCGGCTACCGCGAGCTGTACCTGGAGCCCGCGCAATGAGCACAAACGGCCTGGGTGTATTCCTGGCGCTGGTGCGCCGAGAAGGGTTGCTGCTGGCCCGCCGACCAGCGGCGTTGGCCAACCCCTTGGTGTTTTTCGCGGTGGTCGCTACCTTGTTCCCCCTGGCCACCGGCGTGGAGCCTGCGTTGTTGCGGCAAATGGCGCCTGGGGTGGTGTGGGTTGCGGCAGTGCTTGCGCAGTTGCTGTCCATGGACGGGCTGTTTCGGGAGGATTACGAAGACGGCTCCCTGGAACAATGGGCGCTGAGCCGCCACGGCATGGCTTTGCCGGTGTTGGCCAAGGTGCTTGCGCACTGGTTGTTTTCCGGCCTGGCTTTAAGCGTGCTGGCCCCGGTGTTGGGCCTGATGTTGGGCTTGCCGGCCAGCAGTGTGCCGGTGTTGATAGCAGCCTTGGTGCTGGGCACGCCTGCGCTGACCTTGCTGGGCGCCATCGGTGCCGCGCTGACCGTTGGGTTGCGCCGCGGTGGTGTGCTACTGGCCTTGCTGGTGCTGCCCTTATATATTCCCGTGCTGATCCTGGGGGCCGCCGCGCTGCGGGCAAGCCTCGCCGGGTTGCCGGTAGCCGGCTACCTGTTATGGCTGGGTAGCCTGAGCGCCCTTATCGTCACCCTGTCCCCGTGGGCCATTGTCGCCGGCCTGCGGATCGGTATTAACGAGTGAACCTTCAGATAGGAATGCACTGCCTATGAGCTGGGCCTGGCTGCACCGGTTGGCTTCACCCCCGCGCTTTTACGCGCTGGCCGGGCGTTGTATGCCCTGGCTGGGCGGCCTGTCGGCGGTTTTGATGCTCATCGGCGTGGTGTGGGGCCTGGCCTTCGCGCCCCCGGATTACCAGCAAGGCAACAGCGTGCGTATTTTGTACATCCACGTACCGGCGGCCATGCTGGCCCAGAGCATTTACCTGATGCTGGCGGTGGCCGGCGTGGTCTCGCTGGTGTGGAAGATCAAGCTGGCCGACGTGGCCCTGCGCTGCGCGGCACCGGTCGGCGCCTCCATGACAGCGCTGGCGTTGGTCACGGGCGCCATCTGGGGCAAGCCTACCTGGGGCGCGTGGTGGGTCTGGGATGCGCGGCTCACCTCCATGTTGATTTTGTTGTTCCTGTACGCCGGGGTGATCGCGCTAGGCCAGGCAATCAGCAACCGCGACAGCGCCGCCAAGGCCTGCGCAGTGCTGGCCATCGTGGGGGTGGTGAACCTGCCCATCATCAAGTACTCGGTGGTGTGGTGGAGCACCCTTCACCAAGGGGCCACCTTTACCCTCACCGCCAAGCCGGCCATGCCAGCCGAGATGTGGCTGCCATTGGCCTTCACGGTACCAGGCTTCTACCTGTTCTTTGCCTGGGTGCTGTGTGCACGCATGCGCCTGGAGTTGCTGCACCGGGAGGCCCGTAGCCACTGGGCACAGGCCGCCCTTCAACCCGCCTTACCCCCGGAGGGTGCGTCATGAGCTTTGCCACCTTCGCCGACTTTATCGCCATGGGCCAGCATGGCCTTTATGTATGGGCCGCGTATGGCTGCTGCCTCGTGGTTGTGACGTGGAACCTGGCCATTCCGCTGCTGGGCAAGCGCCGCCTGCGCGCCGATCAAGCCCGCCGCGAACGTCGTGGGGGGCTGTCATGAACCCGGTTCGCAAACGGCGCCTGGTCATTGTGCTGGCGCTGATGGTGGGTGTGGGCATCGCTGCCGCTCTGGCTTTGAGCGCTTTGCAGCAGAACATCAACCTGTTCTACACGCCTACCCAGATTGCCAGTGGCGAGGCGCCTCAGGGTGAGCGGATCCGCGCCGGGGGGATGGTCGAGAAGGGTTCCCTGAGCCGCAGCGCCGACAGCTTGGACGTGCGCTTCGTGGTCACGGATTTCAATCGGTCGGTGCCCATCCATTACCGCGGCATCCTGCCGGACCTGTTCCGCGAAGGGCAGGGCATCGTGGCGCTGGGCGTGGTGGACGGCAGCGGGGTGGTGCAGGCCGACGAGGTGTTGGCCAAGCACGATGAAAAGTACATGCCGCCTGAAGTCAACAAGGCCCTGAAAGACAGCGGCCGCCTTGGAGCCAACCCATGATGCCTGAACTGGGCCAACTGGCCCTTGCCTTGGCGTTCTGCCTGGCCCTTGTACAGGCGGCGCTACCGCTGCTGGGCGCGTGGCGCAACGTGCCCACCTGGATGGCCGTAGCGCGGCCCGCAGCCTGGGGCCAGTTCGCCTTCTTGCTGTTTGCCTTTGCCTGCCTGGCGCATGCGTTCTTGCATGACGATTTTTCCGTGGCTTATGTGGCCGAAAACTCCAATACCGCGCTGCCTTGGTACTACAAGTTCAGCGCGGTGTGGGGGGCGCATGAAGGGTCGTTGCTGCTCTGGGCACTGATCCTCGGCGGCTGGACCTTTGCCGTGTCCCTGTGCTCAGGCCAGTTGCCCAAGGCGATGCTGGCGCGGGTGCTGGGCGTGATGGGGCTGATCAGCAGCGGCTTTCTATTGTTCCTGCTGGCCACCTCCAACCCCTTCACCCGTATCCTGCCTCAGGTGCCGCTGGAAGGTCGGGACCTTAACCCCTTGTTGCAGGACTTCGGCCTGATCGTTCACCCGCCCATGCTGTATATGGGGTACGTGGGCTTCTCAGTGGCCTTTGCCTTTGCCATCGCGGCCCTGCTGGGCGGCCAGCTGGATGCCGCCTGGGCCCGCTGGTCGCGACCCTGGACGCTGGTCGCCTGGAGCTTTCTCGGCCTGGGCATCAGCCTGGGCTCTTGGTGGGCGTACTACGAATTGGGCTGGGGCGGCTGGTGGTTCTGGGACCCAGTGGAAAACGCCTCCTTCATGCCATGGCTGGTAGGCACGGCGCTGATCCATTCGCTGGCGGTGACCGAGCAGCGCGGGGTGTTCAAAAGCTGGACGGTACTGCTGGCGATCGCGGCGTTTTCGTTGAGCCTGCTGGGTACTTTCCTGGTGCGCTCCGGTGTACTCACCTCCGTGCATGCTTTTGCGTCAGACCCCACCCGTGGGGTGTTCATCCTGATGTTCCTGCTGCTGGTGATCGGTGGCTCGCTGGCCCTGTTCGCGGTGCGGGCACCCGTGGTGCGCAGCCATGCCCGCTTTGGCTGGGCGTCCAGAGAGTGCCTGCTGCTGGCCAATAACCTGCTGCTGGTGGTCGCCGCCGCTACCATCTTGCTGGGTACCCTGTACCCCTTGCTGCTCGACGCCTTGACCGGCGCGCGCTTATCGGTGGGGCCGCCGTACTTCAATGCGCTGTTCGTGCCCATCATGGGCGTAGTGCTGGCCACCTTGGGCGTGGGCGTGGCCATGCGCTGGAAGGCCACCCCCGGCGCCTGGCTGGTGCGCATGCTAAGCCCCGTGCTGCTAGGTGCGCTGGTGCTGTGCGTTGTGGTGGGAGGGTTGGGCGGCTTCACCCATTGGCCATTGCTGGCGGTGGTTGCCTTGGCGGCGTGGGTCATCCTCGCGGGTCTGCGCGACTTGGCTGACAAGTTGCGCCACCAAGGCCTGGCCGGCCTGGGGCGCTTGCGTCGAAGCTACTGGGGCATGCAACTGTCCCACCTGGGCCTGGCCGTGGCCGCTGTGGGGGTGGTATTTGCCACCCAGCTCGATGCTGCCCGAGACCTGCGCATGGCACCCAACGACAGCGCTGAGGTAGGCAGCTACACCTTTGTGTTCCGAGGTACCCAACCCATGCTCGGGCCAAACTACAAAGGGGACAGGGCCATCATCGAAGTGCGGCGCGACGGCCACGCAGTGAGCGTGCTGCACCCAGAAAAACGCCTCTATGCCGCGCAGGGGTCAGTGATGACCGAAGCGGGCATCCAGGCGGGGCTGTTCGCTGATCTGTATGTGGCTCTGGGCGAACCTCTACCCGATGGCGCCTGGGCGGTTCGCTTGCAGGTCAAGCCCTTTGTGCGCTGGATTTGGCTGGGCGGCCTGCTCACCGCGCTGGGCGGCGGGCTGGCTGCAACGGACAGCCGCTATCGCGCCAAGGTACGTCAGCGCGTCACAGGCACCCTAGAGGCGGAAGCGGTATGAAGCGTTGGCTATTGGCGATTCCCTTGCTGGCGTTCCTGGGCCTGGCGGTAGTGCTTTACCGAGGGCTGTACCTGGACCCGGCCGAGCTGCCGTCGGCCTTGATCGGCCAGCCGTTTCCCCGTTTTGAGTTAACAGCACTGGACGATGGCCGCCCGCTCAGCCGCGAGGCGTTGCTAGGCGCCCCTGCCTTGGTGAACGTCTGGGGCACCTGGTGCGTAGCCTGCCGTGACGAACACCCCACGCTGGCCAGGCTGGCGGCGCAAGGGGTGCTGATCCACGGGGTCAACTACAAGGACGATAACCAGGCCGCCAAGCAGTGGTTGCAGCAGCTACACAACCCTTACCAAGTGAACGTGAGTGATCCCCAAGGCACCCTCGGCCTGGACCTTGGCGTGTATGGCGCACCCGAAACCTTCCTGATCGATGCGCAAGGGGTGATTCGCTACAAGCATGTGGGGATCGTCAACGAGCAGGTGTGGCGTGACGAACTGGCGCCCCGTTACCAGGCATTGCTCGACGGGAAGCAGCCATGAAGGTGCTGGGTTTTGTACTGGCGCTTCTGTTCACTACCCTGGCCCAAGCGGCCATCGACACTTACGCGTTCACGGACGACAGCCAGCGGGCACGATTCGCCAACCTCACCCAGCAGCTGCGCTGCCCCAAGTGCCAGAACCAGGACCTTGCCGACTCCAATGCCCCCATTGCCGCAGACCTGCGCCGGGAGATCCACCGGCTGCTGCTTGAGGGCAAGACCGACCAGGAAATAGTGGATTACCTGGTGGCGCGCTATGGGTCGTTCGTCCGCTACAAGCCCGCCTTTGAGGCGCGCACGCTTCTGCTATGGCTAGGCCCTGGCGCGCTCCTCCTGGGCGGGGCAGGGCTGGTGTGGTTGCTGCTGCGCCGCCGCGACGCCAATGCCGCGCCTCAGGCCCTGAGCCCAGAGGAGCAGGCACGGCTGGCCACTTTACTGAAGGGCAATGAGCATGATTGATTTTTGGGTCGCGGCTGTGGCCCTGCTGGCCATGGCCAGCGCCTTGCTGGCCTTGCCGTTGTTGCGCACCTCAGCTAACGGCGCGCCCACGGTTGACCCGTCCCGGCGTGGGGCCAATATCCGCGTGTATGAAGAGCGCTTGGCGGTGCTGCGCCAGGAGCATCAGGGGGGGCGGCTCACGGCCGAGGCTCTGGCAGGCGCTGAAGCTGAAGCCGCCCAGGCGTTGCTGGCCGATGAAGAAGAGCGGGCCGCGTTACCCGCCGTGAATAACGGCGGCCGCCGCGTGCTAGGGCTCACCCTGCTGCTGGTGCCCTTGGCCGCATTGGCCTTGTACCTGCAACTGGGCGCGCTAGGCCGCGTGAGCCTGAGCCGTGAGCTGGCTACCCCGGCAACCAGCCCTGCCCAAAGCCTGGACCGCCTTGAGCGCACCGTGAAGGCACAGCCAGACGCGCCCGATGCGCTGTTTCTACTGGCTCGTACCTACATGGCCCAAAACCGTGCCGCCGAGGCCGTGCCGCTGTTCGAGCAGGTTGCGCAACTCACTGGCAGGCCACCGGAGCTGCTGGGACAGTGGGCCCAGGCCCAGTTCTTCGCCGCCGACCGCACCTGGTCGCCGCAGATCCAGGCGCTGGTGGACGAAGCCCTGGCGGGCAACCCGAACGAAGGCACCAGCCTGGGCCTGTTGGGGATTGCGGCCTTCGAGTCCCATCACTGGGGTGCGGCCATTGACTATTGGCAGCGGCTGCAAGCCGGCTTAAACCCTAAAGACCCCACCTGGGCCGCATTGCAAACCGGCATTGACCGGGCGCGCAGCGAGCTGAGCGCCCGTGGCGGTCAGGCACCTGCACCGGTGGCCCTGGCCCATTCGGTGCAGGTGCGCGTGGGCCTGGCACCGGCCGTTGCCCAGCAGGTAAAACCCGATGACGCGGTGTTTGTGTTTGCCCGCGCCGTGGAGGGGCCGCGCATCCCCTTGGCCGTGAAGCGGCTGAAGGTGTCGGATCTGCCCACGGTCGTAACCCTCAGCGATGCCGATGCCATGCAGCCTGGGCTGAAACTCTCGGCCTTCGACCACGTCCAACTGGTGGCACGTATCAGCCGCACCGGCCAGCCCACGCAAGGCGAATGGCGCGGCACTGGTACTGCAGTCGCCGGCCAGCCTGGCGTGTATACCCTTACCCTCGATAGCCCGGACCCTTAAGTATGCCCTCTGCCATTACCGCCACCTCCCGCCTGATGTTGTTGACGCTGGCGCTCGGCTTGGGCGCGTGTACGGCCCAGCGGCCTTCCTCGCAGCCGCCCCTGCCGCCGATCCAGACCGTACCGGCTACCCAGCCACCGGCCACTACACCAACGCCGCCAGCCCCTGTACCCGCACCGGCCCCAGCGCCTGCCCCACGCACGTCGGCCAGCTTCGCGCCGCCGCCGAGTGGGCCTAGCCATTGGGATCAGGCCCGAGGCGTGTACGTACTGGAAGACCAGCCGGGCGTGTACTACCGTCAGCGCACCTATTACCGCTGGAGCAACGGCTGGGGTTGGGCCACCAGCCCTAACGGCCCCTGGGAGCCCACCGATAGCAGCGGCGTGCCACCAGGGCTTGGCCGCGAGCACCCCTGAGGGCAGTTGCCCCCGGCCATGCTAGGGGTGGTAAGCCACTGCGCTGCATCTTCAGTGAACAGCGCCGCACCCCGCGCATTCAGGTGGTCGGTGTCTTTGTAGAAGGACGCGCTGTCACCGATCAGGCAGCGTGATCCGTCGCATAAGCGATTATCGAGTGTGAACACCCGCGCCTGGCCCTCGGCACGTGCCTGTTCAAACAGGTTGCGGCTGTACTGCTGCAAGCGACCATGCTCCGCTAGCCCGATAGAGTAGGCCTTCACCGCCGCCAGTTTCTGTTCAGGGCTAGCGCCAGTATCGTGTGCCAGGCGGTAGTACAGGTACTGAGGGCTGGTCCGCTGTTGAGGCGCTTGGCTGATGATGTCCACCTGGGCGCCCAGTGCATGGTAGGCCGCTACTGTATTGCTCAGCGCCTGAGTGAACACCTGCCGTGCGTTTTCTCGGGTGTGATCTGCCAAGGCAGGGGTGACCAAGAAGTACCTGAACAGGCGCGCTTGCCCGTAATTGCCATCCGTGTAGAGGGTCCAACGTGCAATCAGCACCACGTGCTTGATCCCGTGTGCCTTCACGTACGCCAGTTGCTGCTGGGCCAGGGCTGCACAGGCGCCCGGCGCATAATTGCCAAGCGCCACGTCTACACCCTGCAACGGCGGGCAGCCGCCTACCCCAAGGTGAACCACGCTCAGCCCCAAGCGTTGCCCGGCGTTATCGAACGCCGGTAATAGCGCTTCGGAGTGGCTGTCTCCGAATACCGCAACGTCGACAGCACCCGCGTGTACCGGCGCACCGAACAGGCACGGCTGAAGGTTCCAGCCATCACCCTTGTAATCAGGGTCACAGGCGGCGCGCAGCGTGGGGTCTTCGAACACTTGGGCCAGTTCCGGTGTAGCCATCTGGGGGTGAAGCCTACCCTGGGCCAGGTAACCCACACCGCCGACGAGCATGAACAGCACAGACGCCACGGCCCCGTAGGCAAACACCTGCGGGCGGCTGAAGCGCTGGCGGCTACGGAACGGGCGCTCTACGTAACGCCAGCTAAGCCACGCCACTATCAGCGACAGGGCTGCCACGCCCAGCAGTTGGAGCAGCGACGGTGGCACCAGGCTGCGGTGACGGGCAAAAGCCAGCAGCGGCTGATGCCACAGGTAGAGGCTGTAGCTGATAAGCCCGACGAACACCAGCGGGCGCTTGGCTAATAGGCGCCCTACCCAGGTACCGGGCCCTGCCCACAGGATCAGCAAGGCTGCACCCAGCGTAGGTACCAGCGCATGCAGGCCAGGGAAGGGTGTGGCCCGGTCAAAAACCAACATGGCCCACGCCAGCAGCCCAAGGCCCACGCCGGCCATGGCTTGCTGAAGCGGGCCATGGCCGTGCGCGTGGCGTGGGTGACGAGCGGCATAAAAAGCCAGCATCGAGCCCACCAGCAGCTCCCAGGCACGCGCTGGCAGCAGAAAAAAGGCCGCTGTGCTGGCCTGTTGAGCGCCGTGCTCTGCCCAGGCCAGGCTAGCCGCCGCCACTACCGCCAGGCTGGCTATTTGAAACCGCCGGCCGAGGCGCCATGTCAGCATCAGCCCCAGCGGAATCAGCATGTAGTACTGCTCTTCCACCCCCAGTGTCCAGGTATGGATAAGGGGTTTGAGGTCGGCTTCGCCATCGAAGTAACCGCTTTCCTTCCAGAACAGCACATTGGAAGAAAACAGCGGCACCGCCACCAGACTCTTGGCGAAGGCTTTCATGTCCAGTGGGTCTAACCAGAGCCATGCCATCGGCAGGCAGGCCAGCATCATCAGGGTGAGCGCCGGCAGGATACGACGCGCACGGCGCTCGTAGAAATCCAGCAGCGAAAATCTGCCGTGCGCCAAGTCTGCCAGCAGGAGTGCGGTAATCAGGTAGCCAGAGATCACGAAGAACACGTCAACGCCCACGAACCCGCCACGAAACAGCGGCGCGCCCGCGTGGTACAGCACCACCGGCAACACAGCCAGGGCACGCAAGCCGTCGACCTCTGGCCGATAGGGCATCGCGGGGGCGTGGGTAGTTCTCATCGAGGGCTAACCGAAAGGGCGGAAGATAGGGCCGGCTAACACGCAAGAGACCGCACGGGCATAAACAGCCCGTGCAGCGTGAGAACAGGTGAAATCGAGCGCACCTTAGCGGGGAGATGGCAGAATATCAAGTAGCCATTAATGGCCTACTGCTGGTATATCTGGTCGAACACACCGCCGTCCGCAAAATGCGTCTTTTGAACGGTACGCCAGTCGCCAAACGTCTGTTCGACCGGTAGGAAATCAACGGCCGGGAAGCGGTCTGCGTATTTGGCCAGCACGGCAGGGTCGCGTGGGCGCAGGTAGTTCTCTGCAGCCACGGCTTGGCCTTCGGCAGACCACAAGTACTTCAGGTAATCCTCGGCCAGGGCGCGGGTGCCTTTCTTGTCCACCACCTTGTCGACCACGGCCACCGGCGGCTCGGCTTCGGCGGACACGCTTGGGTACACTACCTCGAACTGATCGCGGCCGAACTCACGGGCAATCATCTCGGCTTCGTTCTCGAACGTGACCAGCACGTCGCCAATCTGGTTGGTCATAAAGGTGGTCGTCGCTGCCCGGCCACCGGTATCGAGCAGCGGCGCCTGCTTGAAGAGTTTGCCTACGAAGGCCTTGGCCTTGGCGTCGTCGCCGCCATGCTTAAGCACGTAGGCCCAGGCGGAGAGGTAGGTGTAGCGGCCGTTACCCGACGTCTTAGGGTTTGGCACGATCACCTGTACCCCGTCCGTGAGCAGGTCAGGCCAGTCCTTGAGCTGCTTGGGGTTGCCCTTGCGCACGATGAACACGGTGGCCGAGGTGAAGGGCGCGCTGTGATTGGGCAGCAGTGTGACCCAGTTGTCCGGCACCAGCTTGCCGTTGTCGGCCAGGGCATTGATGTCGGTGGCCATGTTCATGGTAATCACATCGGCGGGCAGCCCATCGATCACCGACCGCGCTTGCTTGCTGGACCCGCCATAGGACATCTGCACCGTGACAGGCTCGTTGTGCTCAGCCTGCCAGTGCTTTTGGAACACCGCGTTGTAATCCTTATAGAAGTCGCGCATCACGTCGTAGGACACGTTGAGCAATGTCGGCGCAGCGCTGGCGCCGCCCGCGAACACAGCGCCGGCACAGAGCAGCGAGGCGGTGAGCAATTTCTTCACTGGGCAATCCTTGGGTTGGCGTAAAGGGTGAGGCGACTATAGCCAACCCTCCTTGGGCCTGAAAGCCGCAGCCGTCTTTTTAGCCGGGATGTTGCTCGGGCACTGTCAGGAAGCCGCCCACCCCAACTGCTCGCCAATGACCTTGCGGTACGCCGTATCGATCTGCGCAGGTACTGCTTCCATATAGGCCCTGGCGTGGTCAAGGGCATCGCCGGTGAGCGATTGCAAGTAATTCACAGCGTCGTTGGCGGAGGGGATACGGCCCTCAGTGCCGCCGAAACGGGGAGGCAGGTCGGTCCAGATCAAGGCATTGATGGCCCTGGCCCGCGCCCACTCCACAATCGGGCCGCCCGCATGCTCGGTCACCCACAGGCTGCCGACGCCGTCATGGCGGTGCTCAGGAATGCCTTCGCGTTGCCTTAGCTGCGCGCAGGCCTGTTCCAAGTCCGTTGCGCTCAACCACGCCCAGAGCACTGGCACGGGTATGCTGTCCAAGCACAGCGCGGTGGCCAGCTCGCCAACGTCGCCGACGCGAGAGAATTCAACAGGCAAGCGAGGCCCGTCGGTGAACCAGTCGCTGGCCATATCCAGCTCAGCGGGCTTCCAGATAAGGGAGCCCCATCCAAGGCATGCAATGTTCATTTCGTGATTCCTGTCGGCGTGGCTTAAGGCAAGTAGCCGCAGCGTCAGCCTGCACTATGCGGGTGAATTCTGCACCTGCCGCTGGGGTACTTTCGTCAGGAAACAGCCTTTTGGATGGAACGCTGTCGCCCGAACGCCAATCTCTCGAAAAACACCCTGCCCAGGAGGTAACGCCATGGCGACCCGACCCACCCTCGCTTCTACCAAAGCCGGCAACGCCGGTGAAAACCTCAGCAAGCCGGAACGCGTGCTCTCTATGGCGGGGGGCGGCGCGTTGCTGGTCAACGGCCTGCGCACAGGCGGCGTACGCGGGGTGGCCCAGCTGGCCCTGGGAGGCTGGACGCTCTGGCGAGGTTACAAAGGGCGATGTGAGCTCAAGGCCATGGCAGCCCATACGCCTTTTGAGCAGCAATGGGAGGCTGAAACCGGCTGGCCCACCAGCAAAGTGGTCACCCGTAGCATCACGGTTAACAAGCCGCTGGAGGAGGTGATCGCCTGGTGCCGCGACCCAGCCAATATCGGGCCGCTGATCCCTTGGGTTGATTCCATTGAGCAGACCGCCGACGATACCTTCCGCTGGACGGTACGCGGGCCGCGTGAGCGCACCTACAGCTGGACGCTGATCCAGAGCGAACCGGATGCCGGCCGTGCGTTGCGCTGGAACACACCGGGGGAGGGCGTCTGGCAGCACGAAGCGGATGCGCGGTTCACCGAAGCCCCACAGGGCGGCACTGAAATCAAGCTGGTACTGGCAACGCAGCCGCCCAAAGGCGCGCCAGGTTATGCGATGGCGTCCCTGATTAGCCGCTTTACCCACAAGGCCTTGTTATACCTGCTGCGAGCCCTTAAGCAGCAGATGGAAACCGGTGAGATTGCTACCAACCGTACCCGCAATGGCGCACGGGATTTTCTGTTCATTCATCCTAACCATCGCGGCGACACACCGCCTACGTCCGAGCCTTTGGAAGGAGGGATTCACTGATGCGCGCCCTGACCTGGCAAGGCCCCAATCGCCTGCAAGTCGATACTGTCCCCGACCCTGTGCTGCTGAACCCACAGGACGCGATCATCAAGGTCACACTGTCGTCGGTCTGTGGCTCTGACTTGCACCTGCTGGGAGGCTACGTGCCCACCATGCACCCGGGCGATATCATCGGCCATGAGTTTTTAGGGGAAGTGGTGGAAGTGGGCGCGCGCGTGTCTTCTGTGCGCAAAGGCGACCGGGTAATTACCATCTCCATTGTCGGTTGTGGCGAATGCGAGCACTGCCGGCGACAGGATTTCTCCTGCTGCGACAACTCCAACCCCAACCCCTGTGTGACCGAGCTGGCCTATGGGCAACCTACCAGCGGCATCATCGGCTACAGCCATGCATTCGGGGGCTATGCCGGTAGCCACGCTACCTACATCCGGGTGCCCTTCGCGGACACTAATCTCTTCAAAGTGCCCGAGGGGGTAAGCGACGAGCAGGCGGTGTTCGTCTCGGACGCGGCGCCAACGGGGTACTTCGCCGCCGATAACGCCAATATCCAGCCGGGTGACACGGTTGCAGTCTGGGGCTGCGGCGGGGTGGGCCTGATGGCCATCGCCAGCGCCTATATTCTAGGCGCCGAGCGGGTGATTGCCATCGATCGGCTGCCGGACCGGTTGGCGCTGGCCGAAGGCAAGTTGGGCGCGATTCCCTTGAATTATGAGACCACCAATGTACATCAGGCCTTGCTGGAACTGACCGGCGGGCGTGGGCCCGATCGCTGCATCGATTGCGTGGGCATGGAAGCACACGGCACCGAGGTGGACTACGCCTACGATAAGGCAAAGCAACTGTTGCGCTTGCACACCGAGCGCGGCACCGTGCTGCGCCAGGCCATACGCGCTTGCCGCAAGGGCGGTACGGTGTCGGTGGTGGGCGTGTACGGCGGCCTGATGGATAAATTCCCTATGGGTGCCATCGTCAATAAGGCCCTTACCTTGCGTGCCGGGCAGCAGCCGGGGCAGCGCTACGCCAACCGCCTGTTCGAGCTGATCCAGCAAGGGCAGCTTGACCCTTCCTTCCTGCTGACGCACCCGATGGCCCTGGAAGACAGCCCGCACGGCTACAAGCTATTCAAGGAAAAAGGCGACCAGTGTTTGCGAGCGGTGTTTAGGCCGTAAGTGCCTAATACGCCAGTCGCGGGCAAGCCCGGCTGCTACGAGGGGCTGTAGCAGCCGGGCTTGCCCGCGACAGGGTTGAGCGCTGAGGTAACGCAACAAGCCTGGCCATCCCACTGTGCGCCCCACATAGGGTACTGACCAATATGGGGTGATCAACCCCGCCCTTAGCGCACAGTCGCGGGCAAGCCCAGCTGCTACGAGGGGCTGTAGCAGCCTGGCTTGCCCGCGACCGCTTTGCGCGCTGAGGTAACGCAACAAGCCTAGCCATCCCATCGCGCGCCCCACATAGAGTACTGACCAATATGGGGTGATCAACCCCGCCCTTAGCGCACAGTCGCGGGCAAGCCCAGCTGCTACGAGGGGCTGTAGCAGCCGGGCTTGCCCGCGACCGCTTTGCGCGCTGAGGTAACGCAACAAGCCTAGCCATCCCATCGCGCGCCCCACATAGAGTACTGACTCGTCTGGGTAACCAGCCGGGCCCTTGGCGCACAGTCGCGGGCAAGCCCGGCTACCACGAGGGCCTGTAGCAGCCGGGCTTGCCCGCGACAGAGTTAAGCGCTGAGGTAACGCAACAAGCCTGGCCATCCCACTGTGCGCCCCACATAGGGTACTGACCAATATGGGGTGATCAACCCCGCCCTTAGCGCACAGTCGCGGGCGCGCCCAGCTGCTACGAGGGGCTGTAGCAGCCGGGCTTGCCCGCGACCGCTTTGCGCGCTGAGGTAACGCAACAAGCCTAGCCATCCCAGCGCGCGCCCCACATAGAGTACTGACCAATATGGGGTGATCAACCCCGCCCTTGGCGCATTGTCGCGGGCAAGCCCGGCTGCTACGAGGGGCTGTAGCAGCCGGGCTTGCCCGCGACAGGGTTGAGCGCTGAGGTAACGCAACAAGCCTAGCCATCCCATCGCGCGCCCCACATAGAGTACTGACCAATGTGGGTAACCAGCCCTGCCCTTAAAGGGTTAGCCACAACGTAGCGGGCCGCGCTTAAAAGCGAGTCCTCTGCCCGCAGTGCGCGGTCGTGGTAACCCTTCTGCCATACTTTTTTCGAGCAGCCTTTTGTCTGCTTGTTAATCGCAACGGTCGAGCGGGATTTCATTCTCCCCACAACGGTACCTAGGTCCGCCGGGCCTAGCCTGAACAGCCAATGAATATGATCAGGCATCACTACCCATGCGTACGTCTCAGTCAGCAGCGCTTCATCCGAGGCCCTGAGTGCATGAATGACCGGGCGGGCACTCACCCAGTCATGAAAGCGCTTTAAACGGTTTTCTGTATTTACCGTTACCAGATAGGCGCTTCCTGATTGGGAAAATCGCCCAGCGCGTAAAGTGTGCGTCTTGTAACCCATCGAGCCCTCCTTGGTACATAAGCACCAAAGAAGGTTATCAGTGGGGGTTCGCGAGGTGTCTGGTGCGGGTGTGTCCTAGTGCAACAACTGCACCGCTCAATCCGCCTCAAAAGGCCCTTTTTCCACAAAAGCCCCGCCGTGGTACAGCGCCAGTGGATCGTTGGCTGCAGGCTGCGGTTGTGCGTCGACCTTGGCCTGAAAGCCTGCCGAGCTGCTCTGCGGTTCATACCCCAAGTGGGCGGCCAGGCGGTTGTCCCACCACACCTCAGGGTTATCGGACATGCCGAACACCACGGTGTGCCCCAGGTTCGGTGCTTCCAGGCCTTTCACGATCAATTGCGTCAGGTCTTCGTAGCTCAGCCAGGTGCTGAGCATGCGGCGGTTCTCAGGCTCCGGGAATGACGAGCCGATGCGAATGCTGAGAGTTTCGATGCCATAACGGTCGTAATAAAAAGTCGCGAGGTCTTCGCCATACGACTTCGACAGGCCGTAATAGCCGTCTGGGCGGCGCGGTGCCAGGGCGTCGATGGTTTCGGTCTGCTTGTAAAAGCCAATCACATGGTTGCTACTGGCGAAGATCACGCGCTTCACGCCATGTCGACGTGCAGCTTCGTAAACATGGTAGGTACCTGCAATGTTGGGGCCCAAGACCTCTTCGAACGGCCGCTCCGTGGACACACCCCCGAAATGCAAGACAGCGTCTACGCCCTTGACCAAGAGGTCCACGGCCGCTTTGTCTGCAAGGTCGCAGAGCACCACTTCTTCGTGATCTTCGGCTGCTTCTGGAGGCACGAGGTCAGAGAGGCGCAGCATGGAAACGTAAGGTTTCAGGGTACGCCGCAGCACCTTGCCAAGGCCGCCGGCCGCGCCGGTGAGCAGTAACCGGCGCCGTGGGGTAGGGGTATCGCTCGATGCACTCATGGGGTCTCCGTTATTGTCGTTATCGGTTGTCGTATAACCTGGCGTCAGTATCCGGATGGCGCCTGGTTTGTCAAAGACTGACCACGGATTTCATGCCACACAGGCATGACGTTCTGCCGATTGCTCCATTGTTCTGCCCTAGGCTGCGCTCGGATACTGGGCTTTTGACACAGGAGCGTAGCGTGATGGATGCAACGTCGAAGGGGTACCGTTTCAATCAGGCATTCCAGGCGCCAGGCGGGTCTGCGATCCGTGAGCTGTTCAAGTACTTGTCCCAGCCTGGAATGATCTCCTTCGCAGGGGGCTATCCTGCCCCGGCACTGTTCGATGCTCAAGGCTTGGCCGCTGCGACGGCCTTGGCCATGGCCGAGCCTGAGCGCTGTCTGCAATATGGCGCCACGGAAGGCACGCCTGCGCTGCGCGAGCAACTGGCTGCGCTGATGGCTCGGCGCGGGGCACCCGTGCGCCCCGATGAGCTGCTGGTAACGACCGGCTCGCAGCAAGGGCTGGACCTGCTTATTCGGGTGCTGCTCAGCCCCGGTGACGCCGTACTGGTAGAGCGCCCCACCTACCCGGCAGCGGTACAAGCCTTTCGATTGGCGGGGGCAGCCATCACCGGCGTAGCCAGCGATGCCGACGGCCTGGACCCTCACGCCTTGGCCGAGCGACTGGCCGATGCAGCCCCAGGGCATTACCGCCTGCTGTACTGCGTGCCGGACTTCGCCAACCCCACCGGTGCCTGTATGCCCCTGGCCCGTCGCCTGGCCTTGCTGAGGCTGGCGGCTCAACACCAACTGCTGCTGATCGAGGACGATCCTTACGGTGCCCTGCGTTTCAAGGGGCAGGCCATACCGTCACTGCTAGCACTTGCCGCCCAGGTCCCCGGCGCCGAAGGGCAGGTCGTGCATTTGTCCAGCCTGTCCAAGGTGGTCGCGCCCGGCCTGCGCATAGGGTGGATGATCGCGCCCGCCGCCATCGGCCAGCGCTGCATCATTGCCAAGCAAACCGTAGACCTCTGTACCTCGCCCATCAGCCAACAGATTGCGGCGTGCTACTTGGCCAGCGGCGCGTTGGAGCAGCATCTGCCCAGGCTGTGCGAAGGCTATGCGCGTAAATGTGAAGCCATGCTTGTCGGCCTTGCCGCTTTGGATCGCCGCCTGACTGTGCTGCGGCCTGATGGCGGCATGTTCGTATGGGGGCGCCTGGCCGACGGCAGTGATGCCCAGGCGCTGTTCGACCGTGCTATCGAGCAGAACGTGATGTTTGTGCCAGGGCGGCCCTTTTATGCCAACGACCCCGACCCTGCCAGCCTGCGCTTGTCGTTTGCCGCCCCTGACGTGGAGCAGATCGGCGAAGGCCTGCACCGCCTGGCCAGGGCGCTCGGCCAGGGGTGAGCGGGCCCTGGCGATAGCGGCGGCTGGCGGCGCGGGTTAATCTTGGCGCCCAGGCGGTTGCACGGCCGCCCGGATGGTCGGTTCCCGAGCGCATACGAGGCTGCGATGAAGCTGCTGTTGGTAGAAGATGAAGCCCTGCTACGCCATCACCTGCACACCCGGCTGGGTGACAGCGGGCACATCGTCGAAGCCGTCGCCGACGCCACCGCAGCGCTGCACCAGGCGGCGCAGACCGCCTTTGACCTGGCCATCGTCGACTTGGGCTTGCCGGGGCTGTCGGGGCTTGAACTCATACGTCAGTGGCGGTCGGAAGGGCAGGGGTTCCCGGTGCTTATCCTGACCGCGCGCAACAGCTGGCAGGACAAGGTAGAGGGCTTGGCGGCGGGTGCTGACGACTATGTCGTCAAACCCTTTAGTTTCGAAGAGGTCGAGGCGCGCCTGAACGCCCTGTTGCGCCGCGCCAGCGGCTTCACCCAGCCCACGATTCTGGCGGGCCCGCTGGCCCTGGACCTCAATCGCAAGCAGGCTACCCTTCAGGGTGAGCCCCTGGTGCTCACCGCCTTTGAATATCGCATCCTTGAGTACCTGATGCGCCACCACCAGCAAGTCGTGGCCAAGCAGCGGCTGATGGAGCAACTCTACCCCGACAATGACGAACACGACCCTAATGTGATCGAGGTGCTGGTGGGCCGCATCCGCCGCAAGCTGGAAGCCGCCGAGGGCTTCAAGCCCATCGACACGGTGCGGGGCCTGGGCTACCTCTTCACCGAGCGCTGCCAGTGATTCGTTCCCTGCGGCTGCGCCTGATGCTGGCCGGGGCCTTGCTGGCCGTGCTGTTCATGCTCGGCCTGTTGCCAGCGCTACAGGGGGCGATCAGCCAGGCCCTGCGCGAGTCGGTGGAAGAACGCCTGGCCACCGAAGTCAGTACGCTGGTCGCCGCCGCGCGCCTGGAGCAGGGCCAGTTGCGCATGCCAGCGCCTGCTACCGACGCACGGCTGGCCGTGCCGGATGAGCGCCTGCTGAGCTATATTTTCGATCACCAGGGGGCCCTGCTATGGCGCAGTCAAAGCGCGCCGCCGCCCGAATACCACCCCAGCTACGACGGCCATGGCAACCGCTTTTCTCGCTTTACCGACAAAGCAGGGCAGGCCTGGTGGGTCTATGACGTTGAAGTGCGCGTGCTAGGGGGTGAGCAGGCCGCGTTCAGCGTTGTCACCTTGCAGTCTGTGGGGCCCTACCAGCGCACCCTGGACGCGCTGCGCGATCGGCTTTACCTGGGCTCCGGGGCCGCGTTACTCACCTTGTTGATGTTGTTCTGGGTAGGGATGACCTGGAGCTTGCGCTCGCTGCGTCGGCTTAGCCGTGAACTCGACGAGATTGAAGCCGGCCACCGCCAGGGCTTGAGCGAAGAGCACCCCAGTGAGCTGTTGCGCCTGACCCGGTCGCTCAACCGGCTGCTGGCCAGCGAACGCGAACAGCGCCAGCGTTACCGGGATTCGTTGGGCGACCTGGCCCACAGCCTCAAAACCCCGTTGAGTGTGTTGCAAGGTATCGGTGAGACCCTGGCCAGTGGCAATACCAGCGAAGACGGGCGCCAGGCCTCGGTGCTGCGCGCCCAGGTGGCACGCATGAACCAGCAAGTGGACTACCAACTGCAACGCGCCAATGTGCGTCATGGCGGCTTGGTGCGCCGCCGGGTAGCGGTACGCCCCGTGCTGGATAACCTGGCGACCAGCCTGCGCAAGGTGTACCCGGACAAGCCGGTGACGCTGCACATTGCCCTGGAACCACCCGGTACGCTGCCCATTGAAGAGGGCGCCTTGCTGGAGCTGCTGGGCAACCTGCTGGAAAACGCCTGGCGGCTCTGCCTGGAAGACGTGAGCGTAAGCATGAGCGTGATCGGCCGGCACCTGGAGCTGCTGCTCGAAGATGACGGCCCTGGCATCCCGCCGGACCAGCGCAGCCGTATCCTCCAGCGCGGGGAGCGTTTGGATCGCCAACACCCTGGCCAAGGCATTGGCTTGGCGGTGGCCCAAGACATCGTGCGCGGGTATCACGGCACTCTCACCATCGAGGATTCTCCATTGGGCGGGGCCCGATTCCGGATGAGCTTTCCACTTTAGCGGCCGCCTTTGCTGCGCCTGCGTGTCGTAAAGTTGGCGGATATCCGCCGCGCTGGCCCTCTGCCACCTAGCGGGGTGGCGAGAAACCGCCACCCTCTGTACCTGCCTGTATTCACTTTATCCGCTACAACGCCCGGCTGCTCTGGTGTGTAACGATCTTGTGCGTCTTGGCACGGCCCTTGCGATCTAGCACGCCAGGCCTGCCGGGAATCGCTTCCCGTGCAGCTAGCCAAGAACAAATCCCTCCAATCAGGAGGGTTCACGCTTCATGTGCGCCCGTGTCCGGAAGACGCAGGCAAGCACGCTTGAGGAAATTGCCATGACGACCCGTCAGCCGTTTTATAAATCCCTGTACTTTCAGGTGATCGTCGCGATCATCATCGGTGTGCTGCTCGGCCACTTCTATCCCCAGACCGGGCAAATGCTCAAGCCTCTGGGTGATGGCTTCATCAAGCTGATCAAGATGGTTATTGCACCGATCATCTTCTGTACGGTCGTCAGTGGTATTGCCGGCATGCAGAGCATGAAGGCCGTGGGCAAGACGGGCGGCTACGCGCTGCTGTACTTCGAAATCGTCTCCACCCTTTCTCTGATCATTGGCCTGATCGTGGTCAACGTGGTCCAGCCTGGCGCAGGCATGCACATTGACCCCGCTACCCTGGATGCTTCCAAGGTTGCCACCTATGTGACTCAGGGCGAAGGCCAGAGCGTGGTGGGCTTCCTGCTCAACGTGATCCCGAACACCATCGTGGGTGCCTTCGCCAACGGCGATATCCTGCAGGTGCTGATGTTCTCGGTGATCTTCGGCTTCGGGCTGCACCGCCTGGGCGCCTATGGCAAGCCGCTGCTGGACATGATCGATCGCTTTGCCCATGTCATGTTCAACATCATCAACATGATCATGAAGCTTGCGCCCCTGGGTGCGCTGGGTGCCATGGCCTTCACCATTGGTAACTACGGCATCGGCTCGCTGGTGCAACTGGGCCAACTGATGCTGTGCTTCTACCTCACCTGCGTACTGTTCGTAGTGCTGGTGCTGGGCGCCATTGCCCGTGCTCACGGCTTCAGCGTGTTGAAGTTGGTGCGTTACATCCGTGAAGAACTGCTGATCGTGCTGGGTACGTCATCTTCCGAATCGGCCCTGCCGCGCATGCTGGCCAAGATGGAACGCCTGGGCGCTAAGAAATCTGTGGTGGGCTTGGTGATCCCTACCGGCTACTCGTTCAACCTGGATGGCACTTCCATCTACCTGACCATGGCGGCGGTGTTCATCGCACAGGCCACCGACACTCATATGGACATCACTCACCAGATCACCTTGCTGGCCGTGTTGCTGTTGTCCTCCAAGGGCGCTGCGGGCGTGACCGGTAGCGGCTTTATCGTACTGGCCGCCACCCTGTCGGCGGTGGGCCACTTGCCAGTTGCCGGCCTGGCGTTGATCCTGGGCATCGACCGCTTCATGTCCGAAGCTCGCGCCCTCACCAACCTGGTAGGCAACGCCGTCGCCACCGTGGTGGTTGCCAAGTGGGTTGGCCAGTTGGATGAAACCAAGCTGCAAAGCGAGTTGGCTTCCGGCGGTACGCCGTTGGAGCTGGCATTGCCTGAAGATGACCTGCAAGTGGCCGAAGGGACTCGCTTGTAACACCGGGCCTGGCGCTGTGGGAAGCGTTCGCGAGCTTCGCCCGCTTCCTACAGTGCAAAGCCTTGATGTGGGAAGCGGGTGCTAGCTCGCGAATAGCACACCGCTGTACTCCTTTATGAACATCCCCCTCTCTACTCGTCATTCCCGCATCGGCCTATCAGCCCTTACCGATGCAGGGCTCTCCTGCCTGCCCCACAGCGATGCGCCAGCGCGCTATAAGAGGGCTAAAACCTGTAGCTTTCGCCGAAGATTTTAGCTAAGTAATTGATAAATATAACAATTAAATAATGGCCTGGTTATTGCTAAAGCTGGATTACAACTTGGATACAAGATGGAATCCGCTATGCAGCCCACTCGTTCCTCTTTCTTTGGCTGGACTATCAGCGAATGGATCGCCGCCTACCAAAGCAATGCCATCACGCCTGACAGCCTCCATTGCCTTTCTAAGCAATACCCGCAGGACGACACCGCGTGGATTGCGCGGGTGAGTGATTCCCAGCTGCAGTCCCAGCTTGCCGAGCTTGGCGAGCGGTTGGCTGCCGTAAGTGGCGATATCAGCAAGCTTCCTTTATATGGCGTGCCGTTTGCCATCAAAGACAACATTGATGCCGCCGGCTGGCCCACCACCGCAGGCTGCCCCGAATTTAGCTACATGGCCAGTGAAGACGCTTTCGTTGTCGCACGGCTGCGTGCCGCTGGCGCCATCCTCATGGGCAAGACGAACCTTGATCAGTTCGCTACCGGGCTGGTAGGTACGCGGTCTCCGTTTGGTGCTGTGGTTAACACCTTCAACCCTGAGTACGTCAGTGGTGGCTCCAGCTCAGGGTCTGCATCGGTCGCGGCTCGTGGGTTGGTCGCGTTTTCGCTCGGCACTGACACGGCCGGGTCTGGTCGGGTACCCGCGGGGTTCAACAATATCGTCGGCCTCAAGCCTACGAAGGGGCGGTTGTCCAATACCGGGCTGGTGCCCGCCTGCCGCACGGTTGACTGCATCTCGATTTTTGCACTCACAGTCGAAGACGCTGAATGCGTTGCCAACCTGGCAGGCGTCTACGATGCCACTGATGCGTACTCACGGCACAATCCACAGGCCGCGCCCGTAGCGATGGGCAAGGCGCCGACGTTTGCAGTGCCTGCATCGCTTGAGTTTTTCGGTGACGCCCAGGCCCACGCGGTGTTCGAACACGCGCTGGTGAAGCTTGCCGACCTCGGCGCAGAAATCACGCCCATCGATTTCGCGCCGTTCCGTGAATTGGCCGAGCAGCTTTACTACGGGCCTTGGGTGGCCGAGCGAACCGTGGCTGTGGAGAGTGTGCTGAAGTCCAGGCCTGAGGCTATCGACCCTGTGGTACGCGGGATCGTTGAGAGTGGTTTGGGGTACAGCGCGTGCGATGCTTACAAGGCTGAATACTTGCGTGCTGCGTTGAGCCGCCACATCAACGATGCCCTGGCGGGCTTCGACGCGCTGGTAGTGCCTACATCCCCCACCATCCGCACCTTGGCCGAGATGAAGGCAGAACCGGTGCTGTTCAACTCGCAGTTTGGTTTCTATACCAACTTCACCAATCTGGCGGATTTGTCCGCGCTGGCATTGCCCGCAGGCGTGCGCGCGGACGGGCTGCCCGCAGGGATCACACTGATCGCTCCCGCATGGCATGACCTTGCGCTTACCCATTTCGGGAAACGCTGGCAAACCGCTATCGGCCTGCCGCTGGGTGCAACCGGGCGTTCTTTGCCTGCGGCCCGGCCCGCTGCTCAGGCCGCAGGCACGGTGAGGGTTGCCGTAGTGGGGGCTCACCTGACAGGTATGCCGTTGAACGCTCAGCTGACGAGCCGTAATGCCGTGTTGGTGGAGCAAACCATGACCAGTGGCGACTACCGGCTCTACGCCCTTCCTGGGACCGTGCCGCCCAAGCCGGGGCTGGCCAAAGCCATGGACGGTAAATCGATCATCGTCGAACTGTGGGACATGCCCCTTGCACGGTTCGGCGAGTTCGTTGCCGAGATCCCATCCCCCTTGGGTATCGGGAACCTGACGCTGCTGGATGGGCGCAGTGTGAAGGGCTTCATCTGTGAGCCCTGGGCGCTCACGGACGCGCTGGATATCACAGGTTTCGGCGGATGGCGGGCGTATATCGCTAGCGTGAAAAACACCTGATCGCCGCCCGCAGGCCAAGACAGGCGCTGGCGTTGTTTTCTCGACATTCCTAGGGGTCAACTGATGTTCCATACCGTGCTTATCGCTAACCGCGGAGAAATCGCAGTTCGCGCCATTCGGACGCTGACGCGTCTGGGCGTCAAGAGCGTTGCTCTGTATTCGGAGCCGGACCGTAACGCGGCGCATGTCGCCATGGCCGACGTGTCTGTGGCCCTGGTAGGCGAAAAACCAGCGGATACCTACCTGCATATCGACAAGATTCTGGCGGCCGCCAAGGAAACAGGTGCCCAGGCGATTTACCCCGGTTACGGTTTCTTGTCCGAAAGCGCCGAGTTCGCGGATGCATGCGAAGCGGCGGGCATTGCGTTCATTGGGCCAACGCCTGACCAGATCCGTGAGTTTGGCCTTAAGCACCGTGCACGTGAGCTGGCTGGCGCCGCGCAGGTTCCCATGACGCCGGGCACAGGCTTGCTAGCTAGCCTGGACGAGGCCTTGGAAGAAGCTGCGCGCATTGGTTACCCGATCATGCTGAAAACCACGGCAGGTGGGGGCGGCATCGGTTTGACGCGCTGCGATGACGTTCAAGCCTTGCGCGAGGCCTACGACAGCGTAAAGCGCATGGGTGAGCAGTTCTTCCGCGATTCTGGCGCGTTTATAGAGCGCTTCGTGGATCAGGCCCGGCATGTAGAGGTACAGATATTTGGTGACGGCCAGGGCCGAGTTGTCGCCCTGGGCGAGCGCGATTGCTCTTTACAGCGGCGCAATCAGAAAGTCGTCGAAGAAACGCCAGCGCCGCATCTTCCTGAGGCCACCCGTGCAGCACTGCACCGGGCGGCGGTGAAACTGGGCGAGTCTGTCCGCTACCGAAGCGCGGGCACCGTTGAGTTTATCTATGACGCGGCGTGCGACGAATTTTACTTCCTCGAAGTCAACACCCGTCTTCAAGTGGAGCACCCGGTGACCGAAATGGTGACAGGGCTGGACCTTATCGAGTGCATGCTCAGGGTAGCCGCTGGCGATGCGCTCGACTGGGCAGCCATGACCCGCAAGCCTCAGGGCGCGGCCATCGAGGTGCGTCTTTACGCGGAAGACCCACTGCGCAACTTTTTGCCAAGCCCAGGCGTGCTGACCGAGGTATTTTTCCCCGACGATGTACGTGTCGACAGTTGGGTGAGCACCGGCACTGAAGTGTCCGCATTCTACGATCCGATGATCGCCAAGCTCATCGTGCATGCGCCAACCCGAGAGCAGGCCATTGAAAAGCTTCAGGCCGCACTGGCCGCAACGCGCCTGCACGGCCTGTCGAGCAATCTGGATTATCTGCGTCAGGTGGTGGCCGACCCTCGCTTTTTGAAGGGGGACGTCTGGACCCGGATGCTGGATAGCTTCGTCTTCAAACCCAGCGTCATTGAAGTGATCGAGCCCGGCACCTACAGCAGCATCCAGGATTTTCCCGGTCGCTTGGGCTATTGGAGCGTGGGTGTACCTCCCTCCGGGCCCATGGACGATTTTGCCTTCCGCCTGGCTAACCGCATCGTCGGTAACCACGAAAGCGCGGCTGGTCTTGAGTTTACATTGCAGGGCCCGACGCTGCGGTTTCATTGCGACGCGGTGATAGCGCTCACAGGCGCCAACTGCCTGGCTACCCTGGACACTAAACCGGTGCCGTCTTGGGCGCCGATCCAGGTCGCCGCCGGGCAGGTGCTCAAGCTGGAGCGTGCTATCGATGGGTGTCGGGCTTATCTTGCGGTGCGTAACGGGCTGGACGTGCCCCAGTACCTGGGCAGCCGATCAACGTTCGCCCTCGGGCAATTCGGCGGTCATGCCGGTCGTACCTTGCGCACGGCCGATAGGTTAAGCGTGTCACAGCCTGACCTGCCAGCCTGCACGACGCCCGCCCCCGAAGCGTTACCCCAGGCCGTTTCGTCCGCCCTGATTCCGGTGTACGGCAACACCTGGAAGATTGGCGTGCTGTATGGCCCGCATGGCGCGCCGGACTTCTTCACCCAGGCCTCCATAGACGAATTCTTCGCGACCGAATGGGCAGTGCACTACAACTCCAATCGGCTGGGCATTCGCCTCACTGGCCCAAAGCCAGGCTGGGCGCGGCCCGATGGCGGCGAGGCGGGGCTGCACCCTTCTAACGTGCACGACTGTGAGTACGCCATTGGTGCCATCAACTTCACGGGCGATTTTCCGGTCATCCTCGCCAAGGACGGCCCCAGCCTCGGTGGGTTCGTCTGCCCTGTCACCATTGCCAAGGCTGAGCTGTGGAAGATAGGCCAGGTCAAGCCCGGTGATAAATTGACCTTCTACCCGGTCAGCTTCGAACACGCTCGGCTGATGGAGCAGGCACAAGGCGAGGAGGTGCTGACGCTGCAGGCCAGCCAGGTGGTGGCGTCGCCTGGCCCCAGCCTCCATGCCAGCAGCACCCGCTCGGCCACTGTGCTCGCAGAGCTGGAGGCCACCGACAGCCGCCCTTGCGTGGTCTATCGCCAGGCAGGCGATCACTACCTCCTGATGGAGTATGGCGACAACGTCCTTGATATCGCTTCGCGCCTCAGAATTCATGTGTTGATGGAGGCGCTCAACGCCAACCCCCTTGAAGGATTGGAGGAACTCGCGCCGGGTGTTCGCTCCCTTCAATTGCGGTACGACAGCCGGTTGCTGCATCAGCGCACGCTGATCGCTCACCTTATTGAGCTGGAGCAAACACTTGGGGATGTTTCGGGCATCAAGGTACCGACACGTATCATCCACCTCCCTCTTGCGTTTGAAGACAGCGCAACGCTTGGCGCTGTCCAGCGTTACCAGGAAACCGTCACGGCCCAGGCACCCTGGCTGCCTAACAACGTCGATTTCCTGCAAAGAACCAACGGCTTGCAAACCCGTGAACAGGTGCGCGACATCCTGTGCGAAGCCAGCTATCTGATCCTGGGGTTGGGCGATGTGTACCTGGACGCACCCTGTGCGGTCCCCTTGGACCCTCGCCACCGTTTGCTCAGCTCTAAGTACAACCCTGCGCGCACCTTTACCGCCGAAGGCACTGTCGGAATCGGCGGGATGTACATGTGCATCTACGGGATGGACTCCCCAGGCGGCTATCAGCTGGTAGGCCGTACCTTGCCGATCTGGAACAAATACGCCAAGAACTCTCAGTTCAAAAACGGCCAGCCGTGGCTGCTCCACTTTTTTGACCAAGTGAAGTTTTATCTGGTGGAGGAGCAAGAGTTGACCGCACTTCGCGAGGCGTTTCGCGAAGGTCGTGCGCACATCCGCATCGAAGAGACGGAGTTCGATTTCGCTCAGTACAAACGCTTTCTCGACGACAACGCGGACAGTATCGACGCGTTCCAGGCCCGGCAGAAAATTGCGTTTGACGCAGAGATCGACCGATGGAAAGACGACGTTATCGATGACCCAATCGAACAGGCCACGCCAAGTCAGCAGGAAGACAGCTTCGCAGGCCATCAAGTGTGTGCCGATTTGAATGGAAGCGTCTGGAAAGTGTTAGTAGAGCCAGGGCAGGCGGTGGAGGTGGGCGATAAGCTGGTGGTGGTCGAGGCCATGAAGATGGAACTTGCGATCACTGCCCCAGTGGCGGGCACGGTCGCCTCGATTCGATGCATCCCCGGCAAACCCGTTGTACCGGGTGATGTAGTGCTTTACATCGATACCACTGAGCGAGCAATCGCCTAAACAGACCCGCCGGACGCACATACACATGCAGATTTCAGATTCGAAAAAGTCAAAAGAACGTCCGGAAAACCTTGCCGAACGCATCTACACCCAGCTTAAGGGCGACATTTTCGAATTTCGCCTCATCCCCGGCGACCGCTTCAGCGAAACTGAAGTAGCAGAACGTGTTCAGGCGAGCCGTACGCCGGTTAGACAGGCGCTTTATCGCCTGGAGCGTGAGGGGTACCTCGAAGTGTATTTTCGTAGCGGCTGGCAAGTTAAGCCTTTTGACTTCAATTACTTCGAAGAACTGTACGACGTGCGGGTCGTGCTGGAAACCGCCGCAGTGGCACGGTTGGCGTCCATGGACCTTGAGGCCAACCCCGAAATCAGCGAACTCAAGACTATATGGCTGATTGAGGAGGCTCAGCGCTTTCAGGACAGCCAAATCGTTTCCACGCTAGATGAGCGTTTTCACTGTGCCTTGGTAGAGGCCACGGGTAATACGCAAATGGCCCGGATGCACTTCGAGGTCACTGAAAAGATCCGGATCATCCGGCGCCTGGACTTCACCCAGGCGCCCAGGGTCAGCGCCACGTATGCCGAACACGGGCAGATTCTTAGCGCGATATTGCAACGTAGGCCCGAACAAGCGCAGCAATTGCTGAAGACTCACATCGAGATCAGTAAGAAAGAAGTGCGCAAGATCACCCTTCATATGCTGCATGTGGCTCGCCAGCGTGCCCAGTTGAAAGCGGTGACAGAGTAAACCTTTGATTCAACTGCCCGGCTGTCTCGATTGACCTTTGGCAACTAATTAGAATTGGAGCAGATATCAATGAAGCGTCGTAGTTTGATCAAGGCTTTCACGCTGACGGCATCCATCGCCGCCATGGGGCTGACCTGGACTGCCCAGGCCGCAGAGACCCTCAAGGTTGGCATCCTGCATTCGCTGTCGGGCACCATGGCAATCTCCGAGACGTCCCTCAAGGATGTCGCGCTGATGACAATCGATGAGATCAACGCTAAGGGCGGTGTTAACGGCAAGATGCTGGAGCCGGTGGTGGTCGACCCCGCGTCCAATTGGCCGCTGTTCGCGGAAAAGGCCCGGCAGTTACTGACCCAGGACAAGGTGTCCGTGGTATTCGGTTGCTGGACCTCGGTGTCGCGTAAATCGGTACTGCCGGTATTCGAAGAACTCAACGGTTTGTTGTTCTACCCTGTGCAGTACGAAGGTGAAGAAATGTCGCCGAACGTATTCTATACCGGCGCCGCACCCAACCAGCAGGCAATTCCCGCAGTTGAATACCTGATGAGCGAAGACGGCGGTGCGGCCAAGCGATTTTTCCTGCTGGGCACGGACTATGTTTACCCGCGCACGACCAACAAGATTCTGCGTTCGTTCCTGCACGCCAAAGGCGTGAAAGACAGTGATATCGAAGAGGTGTACACCCCATTCGGGCACAGCGACTATCAAACCATTGTGGCGAACATCAAGAAGTTCTCCGCCGGTGGCAAGACCGCTGTGATTTCTACCGTTAACGGTGACTCCAACGTGCCGTTCTACAAGGAACTGGCCAACCAGGGCCTGAAAGCGACCGACGTTCCAGTCGTCGCCTTCTCGGTGGGTGAGGAAGAGCTGCGCGGCATCGACACCAAGCCGCTGGTAGGCAACCTTGCCGCCTGGAATTACTTCCAGTCCGTCGAGAACCCGGTAAACACGAAGTTCGTGGCGGACTGGAAAGCCTATGCCAAGGCTCACAACCTGCCAGGTGCTGACAAGGCGGTCACTAATGACCCGATGGAGGCCACCTACGTGGGTATTCACATGTGGGCGCAGGCAGCCGAAAAAGCCAAGTCCACTGAGGTGGATAAGGTTCGCGACGCCATGGCCGGGCAGACGTTCGCCGCCCCCTCGGGCTTTACCCTGACCATGGACAAGACCAACCACCACCTGCACAAGCCGGTGATGATCGGTGAGATCCAGGACGACGGCCAGTTCAACGTTGTGTGGCAAACCAAAGAGCCCATCCGCGCCCAGCCTTGGAGCCCCTACCTTCCAGGTAATGACAAGAAACCTGACCACCCGGTGAAGGGTAACTAACCACGGGTTAGTCATGTTCATCTGAAATAAATCCTGTCCAGGGCTGGCTGCGCGCCAGGCCTGGATGGCTCGGCGATGATTTCAGGATCCCTTATGCGCTTAGTGTTTTATCGATTGGTTTTGATACTGGGCATGCTGATCCCCGCATGGGCCCACGCATCGGATGCCGAGGAGTTCGCCTCGGCCAGTTCATCTGGGCAGGCCGAGCTTTTGGAGACGTGGGGCGCCCAACCTGATCCGTCACGAGTGAGCCTGTTGGTTGCCCTGCAAGAAGGGCGAGTTGCAGTGGGCAACGACAAGCGTGTGTTCATCGAAACCGGCACAAACTGGGTAGCGCTCGACGGGGCCGAGGTGGGCACCGAAGCGCCCCGAAAACTGCGTTTGAATAACCGCATGCGCGGGCTGGTCAATATGGCGCTGGCTAGCCACCAATTACTGTCTGGCAACCCAAGGGTTCGCCTGTCCTCCGCGCAGGAACTACAGAAGACCGCGCAGCCCGCGATGTTGGGCCTGCTGGATCGACGGGCCGCGGCAGAAACCGATAGCAACGTTAAATCCGCGTTGATCCTGGCACTGGCCAATCTGCAAATGGTCGACCCCCACCCGGCGGTTCGGCTGGCCGCTGTGCGCTTGCTAGGTGAAACCGGCGAACCCATGGCGCAGGTTCGCCTGGAGGCCTTGTTAGCACCTTCGGTCGAGGCAGATGCCTCGGTTCGCCTGGCAGCGGAAACCAGCCTTGCCCAAGTCAAACGCAAACTGATGATCGGAGAGCTGCTGGGCCAAGCGTTCAGCGGGCTGTCATTGGGTTCGATTCTGCTGCTCGCGGCGCTGGGGTTGGCCATTACCTTCGGCCTGCTGGGCGTCATCAATATGGCCCACGGCGAGATGTTGATGTTAGGTGCCTACTCCACCTACGTGGTGCAAAAGCTAGTCCAGCAGCTCGCGCCAGAGGCGCTTGAGTTCTACCCATTGATCGCACTGCCGGTCGCCTTCGTGGTAACAGCGGCCATCGGCATGATGTTGGAGAGGGTCGTGATACGCCACCTTTACGGGAGGCCACTGGAAACCTTGCTGGCGACCTGGGGCATCAGCCTGATGCTGATCCAGGCAGTCCGCTTGATCTTCGGCGCACAGAACGTCGAAGTGGCCAACCCTCAGTGGCTATCAGGTGGCTGGCAGGCCCTGCCGAACCTGGTGCTGCCATACAACCGGATCATCATCATTACCTTCGCGTTGTGCGTTGTACTGCTTACCTGGCTGCTGCTGAACAAGACGCGCCTGGGGTTGAACGTACGCGCCGTGACCCAAAACAGAAGCATGGCGGCGTGTTGTGGCGTGCCAACAGGCCGTATCGACATGATGGCCTTTGGGCTGGGCTCAGGTATCGCGGGCCTTGGGGGCGTCGCGCTGAGCCAGATTGGCAACGTGGGCCCTGACCTCGGCCAGGGCTACATCATCGACTCCTTTCTGGTCGTGGTGCTGGGCGGTGTGGGCCAGTTGGCTGGTAGCGTATCAGCGGCCTTCGGCCTGGGTATCGCGAACAAGATTCTCGAACCTCAGATCGGCGCCGTACTGGGCAAGATCCTGATCCTGGTGCTGATCATTCTATTTATCCAGAAACGTCCGCAGGGCCTCTTCGCACTCAAAGGCCGGGTAATCGACTGATGAATCAACCACTGATGCTGACTGCTGCACAAAAAGCCGGGCCCAGGCTCACGGCGACCCTGGGTGGCGCGGTGTTGCTGCTGCTGATCGCACTGCCCTTGTTGTCATTGCTACCGGCTGATAACCCACTGCACGTCTCTGCGTACACCTTGACGCTGGTGGGCAAGATTCTGTGCTACGCGATCGTCGCATTGGCGCTTGATCTGGTCTGGGGTTACGCCGGTATGTTGTCCCTTGGGCATGGCCTGTTTTTCGCATTGGGTGGTTATGCGATGGGCATGTACCTGATGCGCGAAGCGGCTGGCGATTCATTGCCTGGCTTCATGACCTTCCTCTCCTGGACGGAGCTGCCGTGGTACTGGGTCGGTACTCAGCATTTCCTCTGGGCACTGTGCCTGATCGTACTGGCACCCGGTTTATTAGCCTTGGTGTTCGGCTTTTTCGCGTTCCGCTCACGGATCAAGGGCGTGTATTTCTCGATCATGACCCAGGCACTTACGTTCGCCGGCATGCTGCTGTTTTTCCGTAATGAAACCGGCTTTGGCGGAAACAACGGGTTCACCAACTTTCGCAGTATTCTGGGCTTTGATATCACCTCGCAGGGTACGCGGGCCGTGTTGTTCTTGCTGACCGTGGCGTTACTGGTGGCAAGCCTTTATGTGGGCTGGCGCTTGGCTCAGAGCAAGTTCGGCCGGGTGCTGACAGCACTTCGTGATGCTGAAAATCGCCTGATGTTCTGCGGCTACGATCCGCGCGGTTTCAAGTTGTTCGTGTGGGTACTCAGCGCCGTGTTGTGCGGCTTGGCAGGCGCGTTGTATGTGCCTCAAGTTGGCATCATCAACCCCAGTGAAATGTCACCCACCAACTCTATCGAGGCTGCTGTCTGGGTGGCATTAGGCGGCAGGGGCACGCTGATTGGCCCCCTGTTGGGCGCCGGGGTGGTGAATGGAATGAAGAGCTGGTTCACCGTGGCGTTCCCGGAATACTGGCTGTTCTTTCTGGGTGCCCTGTTTATCGTGGTAACGCTGTACCTGCCAAGGGGCGTTATTGGTCTGGTGAAGAAAAAGGCGGAGCAATGAAAGATCCAGCAGCGTCCTCCAAGGCTTGCTTAGTAGCCAATACGCTCGACAACCCGCATGGCAGTGGCCGGGATGCAATTGGCCTGGGCCATGCGCCTAGTGCGGGCCTTGACGTCAGGCACGGCACCCTTCTCACCCTGGAAGATATCAGCGTCAGCTTCGATGGGTTCAAAGCGCTGAATAACCTGAACCTCTACATTGGTGTCGGTGAACTGCGGTGCATCATTGGCCCTAATGGCGCGGGCAAGACCACGCTGATGGACGTGATCACCGGCAAGACACGGCCTACAGAGGGCAAGGCATGGTTCGGCGAAACCATGGATTTGACCAGGATGAGCGAGGTGCAGATCGCTCAAGCGGGCATCGGTCGCAAATTCCAAAAGCCAACGGTATTCGAGGCGCTCAGCGTTTTCCAGAATCTTGAGCTGGCCCAGAAAACCGACAAATCGGTATGGGCGAGTTTGCGTGCAACGCTTAGCGGTGAGCAGCGTGATCGTATTGAAGGCGTGCTTGAGACCATTCGCCTCACCAGCTCGATGCACAGGCCGGCCGGGCTCCTGTCCCATGGCCAGAAACAATTCCTGGAGATTGGAATGCTGCTGGTGCAGGGGCCGCAGCTCCTGCTGCTCGATGAGCCGGTAGCGGGTATGACCGATGCTGAAACCGAGTTCACGGCAGAGCTTTTCAAAACGCTGGCGGGGGCACACTCGTTGATGGTGGTGGAGCATGACATGGGCTTCGTCGGCGCTATTGCCGACCATGTAACGGTACTGCATCAAGGCAGTGTGCTGGCGCAGGGATCGCTTGAGCAGGTTCAAGCCGATGAGCGTGTGATCGAGGTGTATCTGGGCCGTTAAGCCCGACGGGGGTAACTATGTTGCGAGTCGAGAAACTTCACCAGTTCTACGGTGGCAGTCATATTTTGCGGGGGTTGTCCTTCGAGGTGAACGTGGGCGAAGTCACCTGTTTGCTAGGGCGAAACGGGGTCGGAAAAACCACCTTGCTCAGGTGCCTGATGGGGCTGATTCCCGCACGGGAAGGCTCGGTATTCTGGGAGGGCACTGCTATTACCGGTTACAAGCCCCACCAGCGTGTCCATTCAGGGATCGCCTATGTGCCTCAAGGGCGAGAGATCTTTGGGCGGCTTACAGTGGAGGAAAACCTCTTGATGGGGTTGTCGCGTTTTCCAGGCTCACAGGCCAAGGCAGTGCCCGAATTCATTTACGAGCTGTTCCCCGTGCTGCTACAGATGAAACATCGCCGGGGCGGAGACTTGTCTGGTGGTCAGCAGCAACAGTTGGCAATTGGTAGAGCATTGGCCAGCCGTCCACGGCTGTTGATCCTCGATGAGCCCACGGAGGGCATACAGCCGTCTGTCATCAAGGAAATCGGGGCTGTGATCAAGACGCTGGCCGCCCAGGGCGACATGGCTATTCTGCTCGTCGAGCAGTTCTACGACTTCGCCGCCGAGTTGGCGGATCACTACCTGGTGATGTCACGCGGGGAAATCGTGCAGCAGGGGCGTGGTGAGCACATGGAGGCCGAGGGTGTGAGGGGGTTGGTGACCATCTGAGTCGGCGACCGGGCATGGCTACATCACCTTCGTTTCCCCACTGAACACCAAGGCCTTGCGGCACGCCCGGCATAGGTAGCGGCGCCCTTTGCGCACGAACCCATGACGTTGAGCAGTAAAGTGGAATACCCCTTCGGGGCAAGGGCAGCGGTAGATGTACCGCGTTACTTGCCGACGCTTCACAGCATAGTTGTGACAGCGCAGGGGTTTAAGTTCATACACCCCCTTCATGATGAGCTGCCATTCCTCGCCATGGGGCTGTATGCGGTCGCCGAACAATTCGTGCGCCACCAGGTGCGCCACCTCATGGGGCACCGTCTGACGTAGAAAGTCTTCGGTGTTTTGCTGGTACAGCTCGGCATTGAAGCGCAGCGTGTTTTCATGCAGATGGGCAACGCCGGCTTTCTGGCCGCGCAGCTTCAGGCTCACCATCGGGCGCTTGAAAGGGCGTTTGAAAAAGGTTTCGGCTTGCCGGTAGCAAGCTTCTACCTGGGATAACAACGGTTCGGACATAGGCAGTGCTCCACAAGCGGCAATTATGCCCTGCACACCGCTGCGCTGTAGAACCGCTTGTCATTGTTCATGGGCGGCCTGGCCCTGCACGCGCTGCCTGGCCTACGTTTGCCGCCGATTTGCAGGTAGAATGCGCGCCTTCGCATTCCGCCGTCGTACGTATCAGGATTTCTTTTCATGGGCACCTTCTCGGTCAACCAGAACAAACTGCAGAAACGTCTTCGCCGCTTGGCGGGGGAGGCCGTGGCTGACTTCAACATGATCGAGGACGGCGACAAGGTGATGGTGTGCCTGTCGGGCGGCAAAGACAGCTACACCATGCTGGACGTGCTGCTGCACCTACAGAAGGTAGCGCCTATCCGCTTCGAGCTGGTGGCGGTGAACATGGACCAGAAGCAACCGGGTTTCCCAGAGCACGTGCTGCCGGCTTACCTCAAGGCCTTGGGAGTGGAGTACCACATCGTCGAAAAGGACACCTATTCGGTGGTCAAGGCGTTGATCCCGGAGGGCAAGACCACCTGCTCGCTGTGCTCGCGCCTGCGCCGTGGCACGCTCTACACCTTCGCTGATGAAATTGGCGCGACCAAAATGGCGTTGGGGCATCACCGTGATGACATCGTGGAGACGTTCTTCCTCAATATGTTCTTCAACGGCGCGCTCAAGGCAATGCCGCCCAAGCTACTGGCAGACGACGGCCGCAACGTGGTGATCCGGCCACTGGCCTATTGCGCAGAGAAAGACATCCAGGCCTATTCCGACCTCAAGCAGTTCCCGATCATCCCGTGCAACCTGTGTGGCTCTCAGGAAAACCTTCAGCGCCAGGTGGTCAAGGACATGCTGGTGGAGTGGGAGCGCAAGCACCCAGGCCGCACGGAGAGTATTTTCCGTGGCTTGCAGAACGTCGTGCCGTCGCAATTGGCCGACCGCGACCTGTTCAACTTCTGTGACCTGCGTATCGACGAAAGCGCCACGCCGCGCTTCGTCGATCTGATGAACCTCTGACCCTCAGTGATTCACCGTGTGGGCCAGCATCACCGACAGTTGGCACAAGGGGCGCCCGCTCTGCGCGTGCCAGGTGTTGAACGCCGCTTGCGCCGCGGCCAGGTCTCGCAAACTGGTGGGCACCCGGTCCACGATACCCTGGGCATTAAGCGCGGCGACCACATCTTGAGTGGCCACAAAGGTGTCTTTGCCTACCATGCGCAAAAAACGCGGCGCCGATAGCCCACCCAGCTGGTTGCCATGGCGTTGCAGGTAGCGCCATAGCCCAATGATGTCTGTCACGGGCCAGTCGGTGATAAAGGCTGCGAAGCTGCCGTGCTCCTGGGCCACGTCCAGGATCATCTGGGCATTGATCGGCACGCTACGCAGCTTGCCCAGGTGCCGGATGATCCGCGTGTCGTGCATCATTCGCTCCAGGTGCTCGCCCCCCATCAGCACGACTTTCTCCGGATCAAAGCCGAAAAACACCTGCTCGAACGCCGGCCACTTGGCGTCCACCAGGCTGTGCTTGAGCCCGGCACGGAACACACGCAAGGCGAGGGTAGAGAGGTAGCGGTCATCAGGCTTTGCCCGCAGCTCGCTGTCGGGGCGCGGGTGGGGCAGGCGTGCCTCTAGCGCCGCGACCGAGCCGAAGCGGTTCAGGCAGTGTTCGTACAGCCATTGGTAATCACGCATTCAGGCCCGCGCCTCCAGGGGGTGGGCAAGCCTGCGCGCAGCCTCGGCCACCCGTTGGCCCAACGCCCGACACAGGGTAGTTTCATGGGTGTCCAAGGGGCGTTTGCCGTCGTTACCGGCGTGGTGGCTGGCGCCATAGGGGGTACCGCCGCCCTGCGTGTCCAGCAAAGCGGATTCACTGTACGGCAGGCCGGCGATCAGCATGCCGTGGTGCAGCAGGGGCAGCATCATCGACAGCAGGGTGGTTTCCTGGCCACCGTGCAAACTGGCCGTAGAGGTAAACACCGCCGCCGGTTTGCCAGACAGCGCGCCGCTCAGCCACAGGCTGCTGGTGCCGTCGAGAAAGTACTTCAGGGGGGCGGCCATGTTGCCGTAGCGCGTAGGGCTGCCCAGTACCAGGCCTGTGCAGTGGCTCAGGTCGTCCAGCGTGGCGTAGGCCGCACCTTCGGCCGGTACGGCCGGGGCGACGGCTTCGCAGTCGGCCGAAACCGCCGGAACGGTACGCACACGGGCTTCCAGGCCGCCACGTTCGACGCCTCTGGCCACTTGCATGGCCATCTCCCGGGTGGCGCCGTGGCGGCTGTAATAGAGCACTAAAACGTAGGGGGTGGTCATGACAACAGCTCCAACAGGTTATCCAGCGGTCGGCCGATAGCGGCGCGGTCGCCACGCACCAGAATCGGCCGCTCGATGAGTACAGGGTGGCTGACCATGGCGTCGATCAGCGCTTGTTCAGAGTGGTGAGGCGCCGCCAGGTTCAAGGCGGTGTAGGCGTCTTCGCCGGTACGCAGCAGCCCACGGGCACCGATGCCCAGGCGTGCCAGCAGGTCGCGCAGGGTGTCAGCGCTGGGTGGCGTATCCAGGTAACGCACCACGGTAACGGGCAGGTTACGGCCTTGCAGCAGTTCGAGCGCGGCTCTTGATTTGGAGCAGCGTGGGTTGTGATAGAGAGTAAGGTCGTTCATGGGGGTCGCCTAGGCTGTCAACAGGCGGCTATTCTACCGTCCTGATTCCTGATGACGAGGCAACCCATGCGTTCACACTTCAACGTGGGTCGGATAAGGGCGCTGGCGCCCTGGCTGCTGGCGCTGTGCTTGGCCGGTTGTGGGCAACCCGACCTGGGCCCTGACATGAAGGGCCAGACGGTCACGGCCAAGAGCCTTGAAGGGCAATGGCTGGTGGTTAATTACTGGGCCACTTGGTGTGGGCCCTGCCGCCGGGAGATTCCCGAGCTCAATGCCTTTGCCACACAGGTGGCAAGCCAGGGGGTGCACGTGGTGGGGGTGAATTTCGATCAGCTCAAGGGCGACGAACTGGCCCAGGCTGCCACGGGCATGGGCATCACCTACCGGGTGTTGGTGCAAGACCCGGCAGAGGTGCTGGAATTACCATCGGCCGAGGGCTTGCCGGTAACCTTCGTACTTGACCCGCAACGTAAGGTACGGGCCATCCTACTCGGCGAACAAACAGCGGCTGGCCTGACCCAGCGCCTGGCAGCGCTCAAGGGCAGCTAACCGCTACGCTGCTTGGGCTGCGCAGGCCGGGCAGAGGTGACCAGCGCTTTCGCTGCGCCAGCCCAGCTCGGCAATGCGCGCAGTGGCGGCCGGCTGAAGCGCCGCCTCGCCCAGGCTTGAATCCACCGCGAACTCGAAGTTCATGGCCTTGCCACAGGCGTCGCAGTTCACGTCCCAGCGGTGAATGGCCAGTGCCTTGAAGGCCGGGCCACTGGCCACGGCGGTCCACTGACCGGGTGGGTTGATGAGGTGGCGCACTTTGTCGACCGTCAGGCGCATGCTCAAGGTTTGACTGCCCTTGAGGGTGACCAGCAACACGTCATCGGCGCGCACCGCGCCCCCGTTACCCGTTACCTGATAGCGGCCTGGCGACAAGGCCCGGCACTCGATCAAGGTATGGTGAGGCGTAAGCAGGCTGTAGCGGAAATCGTGTTCGACCATAAGGCCTCCGAGAAAGGGCGCGCATCTTACCACGTGGCTGCCCCTGGGGCGCCCCTGCGGGCAGGGCTTACGCCGTTACCCGCGCATGCGCCGCCAGCCGCACGATGGCCTGTTCCAGTTCGTCCAGGGCGCCTTGAGCGCCCGGGGCCTGTTGTTTGAGCAAGGTTTCACTGCGCTGACAGGCTGCGCGCAGTTGAGGCACGCCACAGTACCGCGTTGCGCCATGGAGCCGGTGCACCCGTTCGAGCAACGCATGCTGGTCGTTGGTCTGACGGGCCGCGTGGATGGCCCGACGGTCTTCGTCCAGCGCTGCCAGCAGCATGGCCAGCATGTCCACCGCCAAGTCTTCCTTGCCGGCAGCCAGGCGCAGGCCTTCCTCGTGGTCGAGAATCAATTGATCGCTGTCGCTGCTGGCGATTTCGCTCAAGCGTTCAGCCGGCTGGCCGCGCAGGGCGAGGCCTGTCCACTTGAGTACGACTTGTGCCAGCTGACGCTCGCTGATGGGCTTGGTCAGGTAATCGTCCATGCCGCTGTGCAACAGCGCCCGTTTTTCATTGGCCATGGCGTGGGCGGTGAGCGCCACGATTGGCAGCGCGGCGCCTGGCCGGTTGGCTTCCCATAAGCGAATGCGTTCAGTGGTTTCACGGCCGTCCATGCCGGGCATCTGCACGTCCATCAGCACCAGGTCCAGCGGGCGATGCTGCACGGCCTCCAATGCGGCCTTGCCACTGTCCACGGCCTCCACCCAGGCGCCCATGTCTTCCAGCAAGGTCTGTACCAGCAGCAGGTTGGCAGGGTTGTCGTCCACACACAGGATGCGCGGGGGGCGGTCCATGGGCGCTTCTTCAACGGTGACCTGCCCCCGGTGTGGGCTTACCAGTTCGCTCAATACCCTGCGTAACGTGCGGTTGCAGGCAGGTTTGGCCTGAAGCTGACTATGGGGGTTGGGCACCACTGAGTGGAAGGCGCTTTGCTCGGTCGTTGGGCACAGCACCAGCACATGACACCCTTGCTGTTGCAGGTCCCTGAGCCAGGGCCTCAGGCGCTCGGGCGGGTATTGCTGGGCCGTCAAGCCCAGCACGGCCAGCTCGATGGGCTGGCCGGCCACGTGTGCTGCCGCCACCGCATGGGCCAGTGTTTCCAGGGTGCTGAAGGTCACAGCCTGCAGGCCCAGGTCCGTGAGTTGGTGCTCCAGGGCCTGGCGTGCCAGTTCGTGGTGCTCCAATACCGCTACGCGCCGCCCTTGCAAGGCCGGTACAGGCAGGTCTTCGGCTTCTTCACGGGCGCGGGGCAGGGCAAGGCTGATCCAGAAGGTACTGCCTTCGCCGGGGGTGCTGTCTACGCCGATCTCGCCGCCCATCTGTTCGACCAGGCGCTTGGAGATCACCAGGCCCAGGCCCGTGCCGCCGGGTTGCCGGGACAGTGAGTTGTCGGCTTGGCTGAAGGCCTGAAACAGCGCTCGCACGTCATCGTTGGACAGGCCGATGCCGGTGTCCTGAATGCTGATGCGCAAGTGCGCAATGTCGCCAGACTCACTGTCCTCTTCGAGCATGGCGCGGGCAATGATAGTGCCTTGGTGAGTGAACTTGATGGCGTTGCTGACCAGGTTGGTAAGGATCTGCTTGAGCCGCAGCGGGTCGCCCACCAGCGCCAGCGGGGTGTCCCGGTAAACCAGGCTCACCAGCTCCAGCTCCTTGGCATGGGCGGCAGGGGCGAGGATGGTCAGGGTGTCCTGGAGCACGTCACGCAGGTTAAAGGGGATGCTGTCGAGCACCAGCTTGCCGGCTTCGATCTTGGAGAAGTCCAGAATCTCGTTGATGATCGCCAGGAGGTTATCGGCCGATTTTTCGATGGTGTTGAGGTAGTCCAGCTGGCGCGGTGTCAGCTCGCTCTTTTGCAGCAGGTGGGTAAAGCCCAGGATGCCGTTGAGAGGCGTGCGAATTTCGTGGCTCATATTGGCCAGGAATTCGGACTTGATCCGGCTGGCCTCCAGGGCCTCTTTGCGGGCTAGGTCCAGCTCTATGTTCTGGATCTCGATGGTTTCGAGGTTTTGCCGCACGTCCTCGGTGGCTTGGTCGATGCTGTGTTGCAGCTCATCGTGGGCTTCTTCCAGGGAGGTGGCCATGCGGTTGATGCCGTCGGCCAGTTCGTCCAGCTCATGGTTGCCCAGGGTGGGCAAGCGGTAGTCCAAGTGGCCTTCTTTGATACGGGCAACGGCCAGCTTGATGTGCCCCAGCGGAGCGCTGATGCCACGGCCTAGTTGCAACGCCAGCAACAAGGTGGTGATCAGGCCCGCCGCGATCAGCACCAGGCTGGCAAACAGCATGCGGTAGCCGCGTAACAAGGTATTGGCATGGGAGAGTTCGACCTCGACCCAGCCCAGCAGGCGGTCTTCCTCACCCGGTACCCGTTTACCGGCCATGTCCCGGTCCCGGCCAAACACCGGCTGCAGGTAGCGGGTGGCATCGTTGCCGCTGCGTTGGGCGAGCTGGGTGCCGGTTTCGGTGGGCATGGGGTTCAGCATGCTAGGCCCGGCATGGGCCAGCAGGCCGCGCTCGGCATCCAGGAAGGTCACGCTGCGCACGTCGTTCTGTTCCAGTGCCTGGGCCGCGATCCGCTCCAGCTGGTTGGTTTCGCGAGCAGCCAGGGCAGGCGCCGCCAACGGGGCTAACTGGCTGCTTAGCATTTCGCCACGATTGAGCAGTTGCACGTGCAGCTCAGCCTGCTGCACCCAGGTGAAGTAACCGCCCAGCAGGACCGCCAGCAAGGTTGCCGGCAACATGGTGAGCAGGATCACCCGCCCCTTGATTCCCACTTTCCTTAACACGCCCACACCTCGATACCGGAAGCTCCGCTTGGTGGGCGAACCATACCCTGCTGGCGCCCCCCGTGCACCTGTGGCGCTCGGATTACATCAAGGCGTAAAGCAACAGGGCATTGACCACCAGCATGGCCAGGGCTGTAGGTACCTGCGCCTTGATCACGGCGTAGCGGTCGGGCAGCTCCAACAGCGCCGCGGGCACCAGGTTGTAGTTGGCGGCCATGGGGGTCATCAGGGTGCCGCAGTAGCCAGAAAACATGCCGATGGCCGCGATCACCGCGGGGTTACCGCCGTACACCCCCATCAATACAGGTACCCCCACACCGCCGGTCATCACGGGAAACGCTGCAAAACCGTTGCCCATGACCAGGGTAAACAGGGCCATGCCCAGCACGTAGACCAACACAGCCACCAGGCGGTAATCCATGTCGATGTAGCTGCTGGCCAGGAAGGCCACGGCCTTGCCCACCCCCGCTTCGGTGAACATCAGCCCCAGCATGGCGAGCATTTGCGGCAACACCAGGGCCCACCCCAAGGCTTCGGTCAGGCGCCGGGATTCGCGCATGGCCTGCGCTGGGGTATCCCGCGTGAACCAGCAAGCCAACAGCAATGCCGCCACGCTGGCGACGCCCAGCGCGACGAAGGTGGTATTGGCAGGGTCCAGCAGCAGGCGGTCACCGAGCCTGACGTGCTTCAACCCCAGCGATACCGCCACCGTCAAGACAGGGATGGCCAGCGCTGGAATGAACAGCCGATTGCCCAGCCGGGCCGCCACGGCCTGCTGAACGGTGTCGGCCAACGGGCGGTAGCTGCCGACCGCGACCCCACCGCAGCCGGCCAGAATCGCCATTACCAGTACGCCAATGCCTACCGCCACCGGGGGAAGGCGTTCGCCTATCAGAAACGCCACCGCGAATAGCCCCCAGAACACCCCACTGCGCCAACGACGAGGGTGGGCACGGTCGGCCAGGGTCATGAGGCTGGTAATGGCCAGGATTACCCCCGCCAGCCAATACAGGTACTGGATAGACAAGATCATGCCCGTGGCCCCTCTGCCGGTGGGGCCGCCTGCGCGTGTCGAGCCAGGTAGTGGTCCAGCCGGTACAACCGCAGGCCATGAATGATGAACACACTGATCGCGGTAGGAATGCCCCAGACGGCAATGTGCAACGGGTCCACGTCAATGCCTACACCCAGCAGGAAGGTGTGCATCAAAGCAATGGCGCCAAAGGCCACGAAAATATCTTCACCGAAGAACAAGCCAATGTTGTCGGTGGCCGCACAAAAGGCCAGCAGGCGTTGTCGCACGTCGCTCGATAACGGGCCGTGTACGCGGACTGCGGCGCCCTCTGCCATGGGCGCCAGCAAGGGCCGCACCATTTGCGGATGGCCACCCAGGCTGGTCAGCCCCAGCGCCGCGGTACTTTCACGCACGAACAGGTAGCCGATCAGCAGGCGCCCGGCAGTGGCCTTGGCGAAACGCCCGATCCACTGTTGAGCGTGACGGCGCAGGCCGTGCCGCTCCAGCAGCCCGATCACGGCCAGCGGCAGCAGAATGATCAAGGGCAGGGTGCGGGTTTTGATGAAACCGGTGCCGATGCTGGCGAGGATGCGCTCCAGCGGAAAGTGCGCGGCAAGGCCGGTGACCACGGCAGCGATAGCCACCACCAGCATGGGGTTGAAGCGCAGGATAAACCCGAGAACGATGACGGCGACGCCCGCAAGCGGCCAGAGGTTGAGCGACTCATTCATGGAGAGGTGCCTTTGAGTGGGACGTTCGGCAGAAGCAAGATTATTGTTGCAAGGGCGGGGAGCCCCCTGTTGTTATGAGGCCATTGTTGAAACGGGTGACAGTAAGCGTCCAGCGAGAAAATCCCGTGCCCCCTGATAGGTTTTTCTTGAGGCCCCTTGCCTGCATGAACATTCGCTTTCTAGAAACGTTCGTTTGGGTCGCACGGCTTAAAAGCTTCCGGTTGACCGCCGAAAAGCTGTGCACCACCCAGGCCAGCATCTCCAGCCGGATCGCTGCCCTCGAAGCCGAACTCGGCAGCCGGCTGTTCGTGCGCGACCCACGCGGCGTAACCCTGACCCCGGACGGGCAGCGGGCACTGGACTACGCCGAGCGCATGGTCGACACCTTGCACGCCCTCAAGGCTACTCTCAAAGACCCTGGCCTGGCCCGAGGGCACTTGCGTATCGGTGCCATGGATACCGTCATTCACACCTGGTTCAGCGGGCTGATCCGGCAGGTGGGGGCCACCTGGCCAGGGGTCGAGGTGGACATCACCGTCGATACCGCCCGCAACCTTTGTGAGCAGTTGGAAAAAGGCTACCAGGACATCATCCTGCAAACCGACATGGTACGCCTGGACACCGTGCGCAATCGGGTGCTGGACCGCTACCCCATGCAGTGGGTGGTCGCCACGGGCTCACCTCAGGACCGGCCCTACGCCGACCTCGCTGCGCTGGCCGCCGAGCGCCTCGTGACGTTTTCACGCAACTCGCAGCCCCACCAGGATTTGCTCAACCTGCTACACAACGCCGGCCTGGCCAGTACGCGGGTGAACTGCGTCAACTCCGCCTCAGCAATCATTCGCTTGATCCACGACGGCTTTGGCATCGGCCTGATGCCATTGCCCCTGGTCAAGGCGGGGCTCAGCGATGGCAGCTTGCGGCTAATCGACCACATCGCCAGCCCGCCACCCATGGACATCGTTGCGTCATGGCGCACCGGGCCAGGCATGGCGCTCTCTGAGCGAGTGGTGGCCCTGGCGCAGACGATGACCAGCCCCACCCCGGCATAAACAATTGTTATCGCCCACGGTCGGTTTTTCTGGGTTGACCCTGGTGGCATCCGGCTTCTACCGTGCAGGTGTTTTCCTCATGTGGAGTGGCCCCATGATTGTTCTGAACTGCGACATTGGTGAAAGCTACGGTGCCTGGCACATGGGCCTGGACGCCGAGGTAATGCCCCTGATCGACTGCGCCAACATCGCCTGTGGGTACCACGCGGGCGACCCGGTCACCATGCGCCGTACGGTGGCGCTTGCCGCCCGGCATGGGGTACGCATCGGGGCGCACCCTGCTTACCCCGACCTGATGGGCTTCGGGCGCCGCTCGATGGGGTGCTCCGGCGAGGAAATCGAGAACCTGCTGCACTACCAGATCGGAGCATTGCAGGCCTTCTGCGCTCTGGAAGGCACGCGGGTGGAGTACGTGAAACCTCATGGCGCCTTGTACAACGACATGATGGCCAACCCCGCGATCCTCACGTCGGTGCTGACCGCCATGGCGCCGTACGGGTTGCCCTTGGTGCTGCTGGCGACTCGCGACAACAGCGCCGAGCGTGCCTTGGCTGCCGAGCATGGCGTACCCCTGTGGTTCGAAAGCTTCGCTGATCGCGCCTATGAGGGTACCGGGCATCTGGTGTCTCGGCGCTTGCCGGGGGCGGTTCATGAAAGCGCCGATCAGGTGGTTGCCCAAGCCCTGGCTCTGGCTAACGGCCAGCCGCTGACCGCGCGCGATGGCAGCGAGCTGCGCCTGCACACCGATACCTTATGCGTGCACGGCGATAACCCGGCATCGGTGGCCGCCGTGCGGCGTATCCGTGAGGCGCTCAAGGCCCATCAGGCATGAGCGGCCTACAGGTGCGCGTTGGCCAAGGCCTTAAGGGCGTGATCGAGACGGTCGCCCTTGACACCCTCATGGTGCGTCTGTTCGAGCATATCGACGAGGCCAACGTGGGCTGGCTGCTGACGGTGGTTACGTGCCTGCGTGACGCCTTCGGCGAAAGCCTGCTGGATGCGGTGCCGTCCTACACCACCGTCATGGTGCATTACGACGTACTTGCGCTGAGCCCCGAGGTTGCCAGAGCCCGGGTTGTGCGCGCCTTGGAGGGGCTGGCGCCGGCCGCCCTGACCGAGGGCCGCGAGCACTGTGTGCCAGTGTGGTACGACCCCAGCGTGGGGCCGGACCTGCAGCGGTTATCCACCGTGAGCGGCCTGGCGGTAGAGGAGGTGATTCGCCGCCACTGCGCCAAGCCTTACCGGGTCTTCGCCTTGGGCTTTACGCCAGGCTTTGCGTTCATGGGGCTGGTCGAGCCTGCCCTGGCAGCCCCCAGGTTGACCACGCCGCGCCAGCGAGTCGTGGCTGGGAGCGTAGGCATTGGCGAACGCCAGACCGCGATCTACCCCAGCACGTCACCCGGCGGCTGGAACCTGTTGGGGCGAACGCCGGTGGTGCTGTTCCGGGACGGCAGCAGCCTGCTTGATCCAGGCGACAGCGTACGCTTCGAGGCCGTCAGCCGTGCGCGCTTCGAGGCATTGGGCGGAGATTCGACGCCGTTTGGAGAGGCACCATGAACGCGTTACGTATCGATAAAAGCCATGCCTTGTGTCAGCTTCAGGATGCTGGCCGGTTCGGTAGCCGCCACTTGGGCATTACCCAGGGCGGCCCCGCCGACTGGCTGTCCATGGGCTGGGCGAACTGGCTGCTGGGCAACCCACCGGGTGCAACGGCGGTGGAGATCACCTTGGGCGGTTTCGAGCTGACAGCCCTTGAGGACTGCCACCTGGCCCTGGCCGGCGCAGACCTGAACGCTACCGTAGACGGGGCTGCACTGGTGCCTTGGCGCAGCTTCAACCTGCGCCGTGGCCAACGCTTGATGTTCAGCGCACCCGCGCAGGGTGTACGCGCTTACCTGGCGGCCCCGGGTGGCTTCACCGCGCCGGCAGTCTTGGGCAGTACCGCCACAGTGAACCGAGACCAGCTGGGCGGTCTGCACCGCAACGGCGCCAGCCTGGAGGCGGGGGATGCCTTGGCCTGCACCGGGCACATGGCACAAGGGCGAGAAACGGCTGTGGCCCGTATTCCCGACCTCAGCCTGGCTGAGCCTCTGGACTTGGTGCTAGGGGCTCAAGTGGCGGGGTTCTCAGGGCAAAGCCTGTTCGACGCCTTCAACCAGCCCTGGGCCCTGGACAGCCGCGCCGACCGCATGGGCATACGCTTGCTAGGCCCCGCGTTGGTCTATCAAGGGGGCGGGCTGGTGTCCGAAGGTATCCCGCTGGGCGGTGTGCAAGTGCCACCCGATGGTCAGCCCATTGTGCTGGGCAATGATCGACAGACCATCGGCGGGTACCCGCGCCTGGGCGCACTCACGCCCCTTGCCTATGCCCGGCTGGCGCAGGCAGCGCCTGGTGAATGCCTGCGCTTGCGGGCGACGGGCGCCCAACAGGCGCGCGACGAACACTTGAAGGTGATGAAAACTCTAATGAGTTAAGTCTAGGTTTATAACTGGATCGAATAACCGCCTAACGCAGCGTGATATGGCGTTCAGGCGAATGCGCGTATCATGGCGCCCCCCGCGTCCGGAATGCGAAATGTCATGACCGTGCATTACTCTACTATCGCCGACTGCGTCGGTAATACCCCGCTGGTTCGCTTGCAGCGCCTGGGCGGGGTTACCAGCAACACACTCTTGGTCAAGCTCGAAGGCAATAACCCTGCCGGCTCCGTGAAGGACCGCGCCGCGTTGTCCATGCTTACTCGGGCAGAGCTGCGTGGCCAGATCACGCCAGGCGACACCCTGATCGAGGCCACTTCCGGCAATACCGGGATCGCCCTGGCCATGGTTGCGGCGATCAAGGGCTACCACATGATCCTGATCATGCCAGACAACTCCACCGCTGAACGCAAGGCGGCGATGACTGCCTATGGCGCCGAACTGATCCAGGTCACCCGCGAAGAGGGCATGGAAGGCGCGCGCGACCTCGCCGAGCGCCTGCAAGCCGAGGGGCGTGGCAAGTTGCTGGACCAGTTCGCCAATACTGACAACCCCGAAGCGCACTACCACAGCACCGGCCCGGAGCTCTGGCAGCAGACTAACGGCACCATTACCCATTTCGTCAGCTCCATGGGTACGACCGGTACCATCATGGGCACGTCCCGTTATCTCAAGGAACAGAACCCCGCCGTTCAGATCATCGGCTTGCAGCCCATGGAAGGCGCAGCCATTCCGGGTATCCGGCGGTGGCCACAGGCCTATCTTCCGAAAATCTACCAGGCCGAACGCGTAGACCGAGTGATCGACATGGGCCAGGCTGAAGCCGAGAACACCATGCGCCGGCTTGCCCGAGAAGAGGGCATCTTCTGCGGCGTGTCCTCCGGTGGTGCGGTGGCGGGCATGTTGCGGCTGAGCCAGGAAGTCGAAAACGCAGTCATCGTGGCCATCGTATGCGACCGTGGTGACCGCTACTTGTCCAGCGGCCTGTTCGACGCGCCTAACTAATGGCGCGCAAATCAGGGGGGCTGCGGTTTCAGCCCACCGGCGGCCAGCGTGCCGTCGCCGTGCCCGTCGGCAAAAAGCAGCGGCTTACCCTTGAGCGCCTTGCGGCCGACGGGCGTGGCGTTACGTTCGTTGACGGGCGTACCTGGTTCGTCGCCGGTGCCCTGGCGGGGGAGGAGGTCGAGGCGCGCGTGCTGGGTAGCCACGGCAAGGTGGTAGACGCTCGGGCCGAACGGGTCATCAAGCCCGCCGCCATGCGCCGGCCAGCGCCGTGCCCCTTCGTCGACCGTTGCGGCGGGTGCAGCGTGCAGCACCTCAGACACGACGATCAACTGGCCCTCAAGCAACGTCAGCTGGCCGAGCAGCTAATGAAAGTTGCCAGCACCGAACCCCAGGCCTGGGTGGCGCCCTTGGTGAGCGCTGAGTTCGGTTACCGGCGCCGTGCGCGCGTCGCAGTACGTTGGGACCCGAAACAGCGCCAGCTGGAAGTAGGCTTCCGCGCCGCGTCCAGCCAGGCGATCGTGCCCATCGACCAGTGCCTGGTGCTGGTACAACCCTTGCAGCGGATATTCCAAGCGTTACCCGGAGCCCTGCGTCAGTTGAACAACCCCCAAGCCATTGGCCATGTCGAGTTATTCCATGGCACCGCGCCGGCGGTACTGGTTCGCCATACCGCTGCGCTGGCCGAGGCAGATCAAGACACTCTTCGAACACTGTGCGTCCAGCAGGGTGCGCAACTGTGGTGGCATGGCGTGGGCGAGCCTTCGCCTGACCAGCCGCAGGCCGTGTCTGGCTATGAGCTGGCGCCCTGGCAGCTGGAGATCAGCTACCGTCCTGGCGATTTCGTTCAAGTGAACGAGGCGGTCAACCTGGGGATGATCGAGCAGGCCCTGGCGTGGCTTGCGCCTCAACCGGGCGAACGCATCCTCGATTTGTTCTGCGGGCTGGGCAATTTCAGCCTGCCCATTGCCCATCGGGCGGGCGAAGTGGTGGGTGTGGAAGGGGTAGCCGGCATGGTGCAGCGTGCTCAGGCCAACGCGCAGCGTAACGGACTGATCAATGTCACCTTTTACCAGGCTGACCTTTCGCAGCCGCTGCAGGGCGCGGAGTGGGCCAGGAAAGGCTTCGACGGTATAGTATTGGATCCGCCCCGAGAGGGCGCCTATGAAACAGTTCGCCATATATCCTCGCTGGGGGCCCGGCGCATCATTTATGTATCGTGCAACCCGGCAACCCTGGCGCGGGACACCTTGGTGCTTGAGCAGCAGGGCTATCGCTTGAAACGTGCTGGCGTGCTCGACATGTTCCCGCAAACGTCCCATGTCGAGGCGATGGCGTTATTTGAAAAAGGCCAACAGGCCATATGACTGGTGGCCTACGTGGCGATCAAGGTCCGCACCCCCACAGGGCTGTGCGAAGCCGGTGAACACCGGCGCGTCGAGCGACGCGCCATAGGGAAGGTAAGCAGATGGTACAGGTGAGAGCACAGCAGCCGGTCAATACGGACGGCAGCATCAACCTCGATGCGTGGCTCGATCATATTGTCAGTGTCGATCTGGCGCTGGACCGGGAGGCCCTGAAGCTGGCCTGCCAGTTCGCCCGCGACCTGGATATTTCGGACAACACCGCGAAGCACTCCTGGGCCGATGGCACGTCCAGTTTCCAGGCCGGGCTTGAGATCGCCGACATTCTTGCCGACCTCAAGCTGGATCAGGATTCCCTCGTCGCGGCGGTGATCTACCGTGCCGTGCGCGAGGGCAAGGTATCCCTGGCCGAAGTAGGCCAGCGTTTCGGCTCGACGGTGACCAAGCTGATCGACGGCGTGCTGCGCATGGCGGCCATCAGCGCCAGCCTTAGCCCGCGTCAGTCCCTGGTGCTGGGCAGCCAGGTGCAGGTAGATAACCTGCGCAAGATGCTGGTCGCCATGGTCGACGACGTGCGCGTTGCGCTGATCAAGCTGGCTGAACGCACCTGTGCCATTCGCGCCGTCAAGAATGCTTCCGAAGAAAAGCGCCAGCGAGTGGCCAGGGAGGTATTCGATATTTACGCGCCTTTGGCTCACCGGCTGGGCATCGGGCATATCAAGTGGGAGCTGGAAGACATTTCCTTCCGCTACCTGGAGCCGGACCAATACAAGCAGATCGCCAAGCTGTTGCATGAGCGCCGCTTGGACCGGGAGCGTTTCATTTCCGACGTCATGAGCCAGTTGCACCACGAGCTGATCGCGACCGGGGTCAAGGCCGACATCAGCGGGCGCGCCAAGCATATCTATTCCATCTGGCGGAAGATGCAGCGCAAGGGCCTGCAGTTCAGCCAGATCTACGATGTGCGAGCGGTGCGGGTGCTGGTGCCTGAAGTGCGCGACTGCTACACCGCCCTGGGGATCGTCCACACCCTCTGGCGGCACATTCCCAAGGAATTCGACGACTACATCGCCAACCCCAAGGAAAACGGCTATCGCTCTTTGCACACTGCGGTGATTGGGCCTGAGGGCAAGGTGCTGGAGGTGCAGATCCGCACCCACGCCATGCACGAGGAGGCCGAGCTGGGGGTGTGCGCGCATTGGCGCTACAAGGGCACGGACGTCAAGCCTAGCTCGAATCACTACGAAGAGAAGATTTCGTGGCTGCGGCAGGTGCTGGAATGGCATGAAGAGCTAGGCGACATCGGCGGCCTGGCTGAGCAACTGAGGGTAGATATCGAGCCTGACCGGGTGTACGTGTTTACCCCCGACGGCCATGCGATCGATTTGCCCAAAGGCGCCACACCGCTTGATTTTGCGTATCGGGTACACACCGAAATCGGCCACAACTGCCGGGGCGCCAAGATCAACGGCCGCATCGTGCCGTTGAACTACAGCCTGCAAACGGGCGAGCAAGTCGAAATCATCACCAGCAAGCATGGCAACCCCAGCCGTGACTGGCTCAACTCCAACCTTGGCTACGTCACCACCTCGCGTGCCAGGGCCAAGATCGTTCACTGGTTCAAATTGCAGGCCCGCGATCAGAACGTCGCTGCCGGGCGCAGCCTGCTGGAACGCGAGCTCAGCCGGCTTGGCCTGCCTCAGGTGGACTTCGAGCGCTTGGCGGACAAAGCCAATCTGAAAACCGCCGAAGACCTGTTCGCGGCACTGGGCGCCGGGGATTTGCGCCTGGCGCCATTGGTCAACGCTGCTCAGCAACTGGTAGAGCCCGAGCGCAGCCAGACCGAAACCTTCGACCTGCTCACACGCAAGCCTGCCACGGGCTACAAGCCCGGCAAGCGTGGGGATATCCAGATCGAAGGGGTGGGCAACCTGCTGACCCAGATGGCAGGCTGCTGCCAGCCTCTGCCGGGGGATGCCATCGTCGGCTACATCACCCAGGGCCGGGGGGTGAGCATCCACCGCCAGGACTGCGCCTCGGTGCTTCAACTGGGTGCCAAGGAGCCAGAGCGCATCATCCAGGTCAACTGGGGCCCTGTGCCGGTGCTTACCTACCCTGTGGACATCGTTATTCGGGCATACGACCGTTCAGGCCTGCTGCGCGACGTGTCGCAGGTATTGCTCAACGAGCGTATCAACGTGCTGGCGGTCAACACGCGCTCCAACAAGGAGGACAACACCGCACAAATGTCTCTCACGATCGAAATCCCTGGGCTCGATGCCCTTGGCCGGCTGCTGGGGCGTATCACGCAGTTGCCTAACATCATCGAAGCCCGCCGCAACCGTACGCCATGAAGCAGCCTTCCACCCCTTACAGCCTTGGGGACCTGCTGTACCTCATGGCGAGGCTGCGTGACCCCCTTCATGGCTGCCCTTGGGACCTGAAGCAGACCTACGCCAGCTTGGTGCCGTTTACGCTGGAAGAGGCCTACGAGGTGGCTGATGCCATCGAGCAGGCAGACTTCAAGCATTTGCCAGGCGAGCTGGGCGACTTGTTATTCCAGGTGGTGTATTACGCAAGGCTTGGTGAAGAAGAAGGTCGTTTTGCCTTCTCCGACGTGGTAGACGGGATTACTCGCAAACTGGTGCGCCGCCACCCCCATGTGTTTCCTACCGGGGATTTGTACGCACCACCCGGCACGGCGGCCCTGGATGACACCCAGGTCAAGCAGCGCTGGGAGGCCATCAAGGCGGAAGAGCGCGCCGAGCGTGCCCAGGTGCCTGAACAGTTATCCCTGCTTGATGACGTACCGGCTGCGATGCCTGCCCTGGCCAGGGCCGCCAAGCTGCAAAAGCGTGCCAGCACCGTTGGCCTGGATTGGCCTGCGGCATTGCCGGTAGTCGAGAAGGTACGCGAAGAGTTGAGCGAACTGGTCGAGGCGATGGAGCGGGGCGATCCAGTCAGCATGTGCGACGAGCTGGGCGACCTGTTATTCACGGTGGTCAACCTTGGCCGCAAACTCACGCTAGACCCAGAAACCGCCCTGCGTGGCGCTAACGCAAAGTTCGAACGGCGTGTGCGCTACATCGAACAGGCATTGCGCGAGCGGGGGCAAGTCATTGAAGATTGCAGCCTGGAGGCACTCGATGCACTCTGGGCTGAAGCCAAACGTCACGAATAACCCGCGCCTGCAAGCGTGCCCAGCCACGGCTGAGTAAGAGTGAGTACACCATGAGCCTTTCCCTTCGCGACCAACTGCTCAAGGCAGGGTTGGTCAACCAGAAACAAGTCAAGCAGGTTGCCAAGGACCAGCAAAAGCAGAAGCGGCTAGTCCACAAAGGCCAGGCTGAAGAAGACGACACCCAGAAGCGCCTGGCCCAGGAAGCGGCCGCCGAGAAGCAGCGCAAGGACCAGGAGCTCAACCGTCAGCAGCAGGAAAAAGCTGAAGCAAAGGCCCGTTCGGCTCAGGTCAAACAGCTTATCGAGGCCACGCGCCTGCCTAAGTTGACAACCGAAGACTATTACAACTTTGTCGACGACAAGAAAGTGAAGCGCCTGTCTGTGAACAGCCTGATGCGCAGCAAGCTCTCCAATGGCAGCTTGGCCATCGTTCACCATGGTGGGGGTTACGAAGTCATTCCGCGGGAAGCTGCCCTGAAGGTGCAGGAGCGTGAGCCCCGCCGGATCATCATGCTCAGCGTGCCGACCGAGGAGCCCGAAGGTGAAGATCCATACGCCGCATATAAGATCCCGGATGACCTGATGTGGTGAGGTTATAGGCGTTCACTTGAACGCCATAGCAGCAGGCCGCGACCGTGGCCGACATCACACTGGTGTCGGGCCGGTCGCGGCCTGCTGCTACGTCCCTCTTGGCGGGAGGCATGTTCAAGGCGTTGCCTGTGCTCGCTGTGCTTCACTCTTCTGCAGCTCTTGCTGGTACGCCACTGCTTCGTGTTCGTTATGGAACATGCCCACCAGCAAGTCTTGCTGATACACGTCCCAGATCCGAACCCCGGCGGCTACGCCTTCGTGTGACATATGGGCATCATCGCGCTCGCTAACTTTCACAGTCATGCTGTTACTCCTTTCGGTTGCCATAATCAGTACGTGCTTCTGTTATAGAAGTGTCGATGAGTGATGGGAACAGGGCGTCAGCGCAACGGTGCTTTACGGAATACGAGAAAATCGCTAAGGGCCAGGCGCAGCACGGGCTGCGACAGATTGTCGCGCTAAATGAAGCTACGTGAAGAAAATGTTAGGGAACGCAGTCGCGGCTGTCTCGGTAGCCGCGACCTTGGATAAGGCAGGCGTTGCGCGCGGCCTTAGTTGCCTTTGACGGCGCGGCCGTCCACGGTGCCGTCTTGCAGCATGATGGTGTATTCCTTGCCATCGGTTTCAATCTGCTGCAGTTGTACCAGCAGGTAATCCCAGCCCTTGGCAAACCACAACACGGTTACACGCTTGCTTTGTGTCGGGTCGCGAACACGCTCTACCTTGATGGCATCTATGGAGCCGGCCTTGGTTGCGACTTTTTCTTCGCCCAGTACACGAAAGTCATAGGTGTCGATTTCATCACCGTCTACCACTTGGTAGCTCATGCTCTTCTTGCCTGCCGCTACATCATGCTGCAGGGCCAACTGGTAGCTGCTTTTATCCAGTACGCCGCGGTTGAGCGGAAGGTTAATAGGGTCACCGCGGTCGGTGCCGGTGATCTTCTTGGCAGACCAGTCGAAGTCCAGGTCCACTTTCTTGGACTTGCCAAGGCCGCCGCGCTCGAAGGTGTAGGCAACCGGCAGCAACGTGCCCTTGTCCATGCGCAGGGTGCTGATTTCGCTCAGGCTGGCGATCATCATCGAGGCCTTGAACTGGAGCGTCCAGGTACCGTCTGCGTTAGCGCTGAGGCTGCGTTCGGCAGTGCCGCTCATGGGGAGTTGTTTCCAGTCAGCAGTGTAGCTGGCGGAGAAGGGCTTTAAATCCGCAGCCTGTAGGCCAGGCACAGTGAACAAGGCAAGGGCGAATAATAGAGCACGACGCATAGGGTCTCCTAAGGGCAAATCAAATGGCCAGTTGCGGCAAGGGGGCGGCTGTCCAGCAGCACGCCTTGGCTACCCAGGCTAAGCCTGCCTTCGGCAAACCAACGTACGGCCATGGGGTAGATGTCATGCTCTTTGGCATGAACGCGGCGGGCCAGTGACGTTGGCGTGTCATCGGCCGCCACCGTAACGGCAGCCTGTACTACCAAGGGGCCTCCATCCAGCTCCTCGGTAACGAAGTGTACGCTGCAGCCGTGTTCGCTGTCCCCCGCTTCAAGCGCGCGCTGATGGGTGTTCAGGCCTTTATGGCGAGGCAGCAGCGAAGGGTGGATGTTAAGCAACCGGCCGTGGTAATGCCGGACGAAGGCGGGCGTAAGGATGCGCATGAACCCGGCCAAAGCCACCAAGTGAGGGTCGAAGCTGTCGATCAAGGCCATGAGCGCCGCGTCGAACGCTTCGCGGCCCACATATTCTTGATGCTCGATCACGCGGGTTTCGATGCCAACGGCCTGAGCCCGCCGAAGGCCCGGTGCATCGGCGCGGTTGGAGATCACTGCCGCTATACGTACGGGTGCAGGGCCCTCCGCGAACGCATCGATCATAGCCTGGAGGTTGCTGCCGGCGCCCGACAGCAAGACCACCAGATTGCAGGGCCCAGGCATCAATGGGCCTTGAGGTTTTTCAACTCGACCTGTGCCGCGCCCTGGGCGGCGGCGGTGATTTCACCGATGACCCATGGCTGCTCACCTTCGGCCTTGAGCACGTCCAGTGCACGCTGCACGTCCGCCTTTGCCACGCAAATCACCATGCCTACGCCGCAGTTGAGCACGCGGTGCATTTCGGTTTCATCCACATTGCCGTGCTGCTGAAGCCAGTCGAATACCGCCGGGCGCGCCCAGCTGGCCACGTCGACCACGGCCTGCGCACCAGCGGGCAGCACGCGAGGGATGTTGTCCAGCAAACCACCGCCAGTGATATGCGCCATGGCCTTGACCGCGCCGGTTTGGGCGATCAGTTTCAACAAGGGTTTGACATAGATGCGGGTAGGCGCCATGAGCAGGTCTGCCAGGGGCGTGCCGTCCAGCTGTTCGGTAGCGATGTCGGCGCCCGAGACCTCGATGATCTTGCGGATCAACGAGTAGCCATTTGAATGAGGGCCGGAGGAGGGCAGGGCAATCAAGGCGTCGCCGTTGGCGACCTTGGAGCCGTCAATGATGTCTGCCTTTTCGACGACCCCTACGCAGAAGCCTGCCAGGTCGTAGTCTTCGCCTTCGTACATGCCAGGCATCTCGGCGGTTTCGCCGCCCACCAACGAGCAACCTGCCTGTTCGCAGCCTTCGCCAATACCGGTGACCACGGTGGTGGCCACGTCCACGTTCAGCTTGCCGGTAGCGTAGTAGTCGAGGAAGAACAACGGCTCGGCGCCACAGACCACCAGGTCATTCACGCACATGGCGACCAGGTCGATGCCGATGCTGTCGTGCTTGTTCAGGTTAAGGGCCAGGCGCAGCTTGGTACCCACGCCATCGGTGCCCGACACCAGCACGGGCTGCTTGTAGCCGGCGGGAATTTCACACAGGGCGCCAAAGCCACCCAAGCCGCCCATCACCTCAGGCCGTGCGGTACGCTTGGCAACGCCTTTGATGCGTTCGACCAGCGCTTCACCAGCGTCGATGTCCACGCCGGCGTCCTTGTAGCTCAGGGAGGGTTGCTTGCTCATGATCCAGGCCTTTGAAAGGGGCGATACAGAAAAAACCACAAGGGTCTGCGAAGGCGCGCGATTTTATCAGGCTTGGCTTGTTCAGGCCAGAACAGGCCTAGGGCGGCTTAGTGGATACGTGGCGGGCCGGCGATTTTGACCGTTTCGTTACCGGCGGGTACGCGATCAGAGTTGGCAGGCCGAATGTTTTACGGGAAAGTGTGTCCCACTCACTTCGGCACCCCTGTCTTTGGAAACCAGCCCATGCGCCTGCGCCCCACTTTGTTCGCTTCATTATTATGTTTTGGCTCCCTGGGTGCCTGGGGCGAGACGGTCACGAACCTGTATCAGGTCAATGAGCCGGTAAGCGGTCAGGCGACCGAGGAACGTAGCCAGGCCACCCAGCACGCTCTGGAGACTCTGGTGCTACGGCTTACCGGCGACGCCAAGGCCTATGCAGGCGCCGGGCTGGCGTCTGTGCGCAAAGATCCTCAGCAGATCATCAGCCAGTTCGGTTATCAGGCCGGCCCTCCTCAAGTGCTGCAGGTGGATTTTGACCCGGTGAGCACCGACAAGGCGCTGCGTCAGGCCGGCCTGGCGACCTGGGGTGCCAATCGCCCGTCGATCCTTGCCTGGTGGTTGACCGAAACGGCTGGCGGCACCGCCCTGGCCGGTGACGCGCAACCGAGTGCCGCCCCCTTGCGTAGTGCGGCCAAACACCGCGGGTTGCCGGTCAAATTGCCTATCGCAGATCTACAAGAGCAATTGGCGGCCACCGCTAAAAACCTCGAAGGCACAGACCCCGCACCGCTCCAGGCTGTTTCGGGGCGGTATGGCGCAGACGCCCTGCTCGCGGTGCATGCCAGTGCCGACGGCGACCATTGGCAAGCCAAGTGGCGCCTGTGGCAGGGTAGCCAGCGTGAGCAGGGCAGTGTACAGGCCGCTGACCAGGCCACCCTCGCCGATGCCGTCATGTTGGCTGTGGCTCAGCGCCTGGCCCCTCGCTATGCCGTCAAGCCAGGCGCCAGCGGTGACCTGACGGTCGAGGTGCAAGGCATGACACTGGAGCGTTACGCCGAACTGGGCCGCGTACTGGATAGCCTGGGCGGGCGCCTTCAATCCGTTTCTGCCGATACCGCCGTGTACCGGGTGACCGCCAGCCCTGAACAGGTGCGTACGCAATTGGCGTTGGCCCATGTACAGCCGTCGGATGACGCCACCGCGCCTGCTGTGGCGCCGGTAACGCCGCCGCTACCAGGCGCTGCGCCTGCTGGCCCCGAACCTCTGCGGTTTCACTGGTGAGCCTGATGATGACTGACAAGAAACAATGGGTGTGGCTTGCCCTGGGCGTGGTGTTTTGCGCCTTTATCTTTGAGCTTCACGCCATTCTTTCGCCGTTTCTGGTCGGTATGTTGATCGCCTATTTAGGTGACCCGCTGGTGGATCGCCTGGAGCGGTTGAAGCTGTCACGCACCTTGGCAGTGGTGGTGGTGTTCGTACTGTTCACCCTGATCGTCTTGATTGCGCTCATCGTCGTGATTCCCATGCTGGCCAAGCAGTTGGTTCGCTTGTACGAGCTAACGCCTCAGTTCCTTGACTGGCTGCAACAAGTGGCCTTGCCTTGGGTTCAGGCCAGGCTCGGGCTGGCTGAAGGCTTCTGGAAGTTCGACAAGATCAAACAGGCTATTTCCGGGCACATGGGCCAGACCACTGACGTGGTAGGCCTGGTGCTGGCTCAGGCCGGAGCTTCCGGGTTGGCCCTGATAGGGTGGTTGGCCAACCTGGTGTTGATTCCGGTGGTAGGGTTTTACCTGCTGCGGGACTGGGACCTGATGATGGCCAAGATCCGTGGCTTGCTGCCGCGTCAGCGCGAGGCCCGAATCGTGGCGCTGGCCCGCGAATGCCATGAAGTGTTGGGCGCGTTCGTCCGCGGGCAGTTGATGGTGATGCTGGCGCTGGGCGGCATCTACTCCGTGGGGCTGATGCTGACCGGCCTTGAGCTGGGCCTGCTGGTAGGCGTGGTGGCGGGGCTTGCGTCTATCGTGCCGTACATGGGGTTTATCACGGGCATCACTGCGGCACTGGCAGCGGGGCTGTTCCAGTACGGGCTGGACGCCTGGCACCTGGCTGCCATTGGCGCGGTGTTCGCCATCGGTCAGGCGCTGGAAGGCATGGTGCTTACTCCGCTGTTGGTGGGGGACCGCATTGGCCTGCACCCGGTGGCCGTCATCTTCGCGATTCTGGCCGGGGGCGAGCTGTTCGGCTTTACCGGCGTGCTACTGGCCTTGCCCGTTGCGGCGGTGATCATGGTGCTGATTCGTCACGCCCATGTGCTCTATAAACAGTCGGATCTGTATGGCGGTAGCGAAGACCCTCAGCTCTAACGGCCCATGCGCGGCGTGCATCAGGTGTGCGCCGCGCTTGCAGCTTCCAGCCAAGCCGTTAGAATTTGCCACCTTTGAGCTAAGGCGTAACCCTGGGCCGCATGAAAGAGCCGATCCAACTCCCGCTGGGTATACGCCTACGCGACGACGCCACCTTCGTCAATTATTACCCTGGCGCCAACGCTGCCGCGCTTGGCTATGTAGAGCGCCTGTGTGACGCAGACGCTGGCTGGACAGAAAGCCTGATCTACCTCTGGGGCAAGCCTGGGGTAGGGCGCACGCACCTGATGCAGGCGGCCTGCCTGCGCATGGAGCAGCAGGGGCAGCCGGCCGTGTATTTGCCACTGGCCGACCTTCTGGAGCGCGGCGTAGGTATTCTCGACTACCTTGCCCAATTCGAGCTGGTATGCCTGGATGATCTGCAGGTCATCGCCGGCAAGTCGGAATGGGAAGAAGCCTTGTTCCACCTGTTCAATCGCTTGCGTGACAGCGGCCGGCGCTTGTTGATCGCCGCATCGCATTCGCCTCGGGAGCTGCCGGTGAAGCTGGCGGACCTCAAATCTCGTCTTACCCTGGCACTGGTGTTCCAGATGCGGCCGCTATCGGATGAAGACAAACTACGAGCGCTGCAGTTAAGAGCGTCGCGCCGGGGCCTGCACCTCACCGATGAGGTAGGGCATTTCATCCTCACCCGTGGCACCCGCAGCATGAGCGCATTGTTCGACTTGCTGGAACGCCTCGACCAGGCGTCACTGCAGGCGCAGCGCAAGCTCACCATCCCCTTTCTTAAAGAAACGCTCGGCTGGTAAAGCTTCGTAACGCTCACGTGAATCCCCAGCGATAGTCTTTCTATATCGGTGTCAGATTCGTGACGCTTCTCGATTGCTCAAGCCACCGAAACGCCCCTGGCAACCTTACTTCTCAGAATAAATTTATTGATATAAATCAGTTGTTTAAAAGCCCTCATGGTTTATAAGGGCTGACGCTAAGATGATCGGGCGAGTTAGATAGACGGTGCGTCACCAGAAGTCACAAAATGTTCTATTAAATTTGCAAATAGTAGAGATAGTAGGCATATTCCTTTTCCGTCATCCCCAACCGCCACGGTCGTGCCCATGCTCAGTCGCTTTGCACCCCTCGTGCCCCTTGCACTCGTTACCTTGCTGTTTGGCTGCGCTGCCCAGTCACCGGTGTCGCAACCCCAGATCTCTGCTCCCATTACTGCCGAACGCGCACCTTTCGTGCAGGCCCATCGCCTAGCCACCGCGCCCTTGGCGTTCAACGAAGACGCCAGCGAAGAAAAAGACGCGTTTCAAAGCTTTTCCCGCAACGTGCCTTACAAGCTGCCCTTGCTGGCAGACAGCATTCTTGAGCGCGGCAAATCATTGATCGGTACGCGCTACCAGTTTGGTGGTAGCACCGAAAACGGTTTCGATTGCACCGGTTTCATTAATTTCCTGTTCCGCGAAGAGGCGGGCATGACCCTGCCGCGCTCTAGCCGCGACATGATCAACGTCAACGCGCCGCTGGTAGCCCGTAATAAGCTCAAGCCGGGTGACGTGTTGTTCTTTGGCACTACCGGCCGCCGTGGCCGTGTCAGCCATGCGGGCATTTACCTGGGTGATGACCAGTTCATTCATTCCAGCAGCCGCCGCAGTGGTGGGGTGCGGGTGGACAAGCTGGGGGACTCCTACTGGAGCAAAACCTACATCGAAGCCAAGCGTATGCTGGCCATGGCCCCTACGTCGGAGTTGGCGCGCAAGTAATCGATTTATCCCTTCTTAAAAGGCAGCGACGAGCGGTCACGCTTTCGCTGCCCTTTTTCATTGAAAACAGCGAGTTAAGCGCTACTCTTCACCAGCAGTCGAACTCGAGACTTTTCTCCATGGCTTTTTCCCCTTTGCGCTTACTTGCAGTGGCCAGTGCGGCGCTGCTCGCAGCGTGTTCAAGCTCACCCCCACCACCGCCCGCGCTGGTGCTCGTCGCGCCGCGTCCGGTCATCCTCAACCCTGGGGATTACTCGCTAAAGGCCGATGATGTGCTCTTCAGGGCCATTGGGTTGGTTGGCACGCCTTACCACTGGGGCGGGAACACCCCCGACTCTGGCTTCGATTGCAGCGGCTTGATCGGCTTTGTGTACAAGGACGCTGCAGGTATCGCGCTACCGCGCTCCACTCGAGAAATGATCGCCATGCGGGCGCCTAGTATTGACCGCTCCGCCCTGCGCTCCGGCGACCTGGTGTTTTTCTCGACGCAGGGGCGGGGTCAGGTTAGCCATGCCGGTATCTATGTAGGGGAAGGGCGTTTCGTTCATGCGCCTAGAACAGGCGGCACGGTCCGGCTGGATTACCTCGACAAGCCCTATTGGCAGAAAGCCTACCTGGCCGCCAAGCGCGTTATCCAGCCAGAGCGGTTGGCACAGACAGCAGTCAGCGCCAACTAACGCCGGCGCCCTCGGGCGCCAGGTTACAGTCAGTCATTACTGACGGGTGACCCGCCAAATCTTGTTGCCCACGTCATCGGCTATCAGTACACCGCCCTTGCCATCGCCGATCACGCCTACGGGCCGGCCTTGCGCCTCCCCCTTGTCGTTAACGAAGCCCGTGAGCAGGTCTACGGGTTGACCGGTAGGCATGCCGTTGGCGAAGGGCACGAACAGCACCTTATAACCACTGAATGGCTTGCGGTTCCAGGAACCGTGCTGGCCAATGAAAGCGCCATGATCGAAGGGTGCCGGTAACTGACTGGGCTGAGCAAACGCCAGCCCGAGCGACGCCGTATGAGGGCCGACGGCGTAATCAGGGGCAATCGCCTTCTGTACCATCTCTGGCTTGCCTGGCTCTACCCGCACGTCCACGTGCTGCCCGTAGTAGCTGAACGGCCAACCATAGAAGGCACCGTCTTTCACTGAGGTGATGTAATCGGGTACCAAGTCACTACCGATTTCGTCGCGCTCGTTCACCGCCGTCCACAACGTGCCGCTTTGAGGTTCCCACGCCAGGCCGTTGGGGTTGCGCAGCCCTGTGGCATACAGGCGTTTCTGGCCGCTGGCGCGGTCCACCTCCCAAATCGCAGCGCGGCCTTCTTCCTGGTCCAGGCCATTTTCGGCAACGTTGCTGTTAGACCCCACGGTCACGTACAGCTTCTTGCCATCAGGGCTGGCAATCACGTTCTTGGTCCAGTGATGGTTCAAGGTGCCCGCAGGCAGGTCCGTTACGGTTTGTCCTTCGCCTTCAAGGTGGGTAGCCCCGGCCTGGTACTTGAAGTGGACGAGGCGGTCGGTGTCCGCCACATAGAAATCATCCCCCACCAAGGCCATGCCGAACGGCGAGTTCAGGTGTTGCGCGAACACTTCGCGGGTCTCGGCAATGCCATCGCCGTCTTTGTCGCGCAGTAACGTGATGCGGTTAGGGCTAGGCACACCGGCGCCAGCACGGCCCATGACTTTGTTCATGACCCAGCCACGAATGCCTTTGCTGTCATCGGGCTTGGGCGGTGAGTTGGTCTCTGCCACCAGCACGTCGCCATTGGGCAGTACATACAGCCAACGAGGGTGGTCCAGCCCTTCGGCGAAGGCTGCCACCCGGGTGCCTGGTGCAGCGGCGGGCATTTTTCCGGCAGGCCAGCCTACCGCCGGTGCAATGTTCACGGTAGGCATGAGGGTTTTGTTAGGTGCGGGCAATTGCGGAGAAGGGCCGGTGCCGTCAGCAACCTGTAGCCTGGAGCTTTCACCGCAGCCGGCCACGCTGACCGCCAGCAGTACGGTGAGTGCAATACGAGAAGTGGGCATGAGCGATTCCTTATGCGTTGTGTAAGGTAGAGGTAGCGAAGCGGGCGTGGTTCAACATGTTTAATTGACGCTGTAGGGCCAACCCCTTACCCTTCGCCGATTGTTTCAGGTGCCCCGCAGCCTTCGCTCGCAGGGTGAAACAGGGAAGCCGGTCCGCCCGCACGCCTTCATGGCCTAGCGCGCAATGCCGGCGCTGCCCCCGCAACGGTAGATGAGTCAACGCTTGCGCACAGGCCACTGGGTAACCGGGAAGGCGCGCCAGCGGGGCAGCAGGCCCGCTCATGAGCCCGGAGACCGGCCTGAAACCCTGTACGGGGCGGCACGCGCCCGTTAACCCTTGGATCGCCGCGCGGGTGAGAGCGGCATCGACGTCAACGCGCCAGCCACGGCTTGGCGTGGGTGCATTCGTCGGTGCGCACGCGTGAGCGAGGAGAGCAACGATGGACGATACCCCTGGGCGCGACGAGCGTCACCTGGCCCGCATGGCCCGAAAAAAAGCCGTAATCGATGCCCGCATCGCCGCCTCGGCCGACGAGCGCGGTGTGCTGCTGGTGCTCACTGGCAACGGTAAAGGCAAAAGCAGCTCAGGGTTCGGCATGCTGGCGCGGGCCTTGGGGCATGGCATGCAATGCGGCGTGGTGCAGTTCATCAAGGGCCGCCAGACCACCGGCGAAGAGGCATTCTTCCGCCGCTTTCCCGAGCAGGTCAGCTATCACGTCATGGGCGAGGGCTTTACCTGGGAGACCCAGGACCGTCAGCGAGACATCGCTGCTGCCGAGGCCGCCTGGGGGATCACTCGCAGCCTGCTCACCGACCCCGCCGTCGATTTCGTGTTGCTCGATGAGCTGAACATCGCCCTCAAGCATGGATACCTGGACCTCGCCACGGTGCTGGCCGACCTTCAGGCCCGGCCACCCCTGCAACATGTGATCGTCACCGGCCGTGGGGCCAAGCCTGAGCTGGTTGAGCTGGCGGACACCGTGAGCGAGTTGGGCGTGGTCAAGCATGCCTTCGCCGTAGGCATCAAGGCCCAGAAGGGTATCGAGTGGTGAGTGCATCACGTCACTGCCCGGCAATGCTGATTGCCGCCCCGGCTTCAGGCCAGGGTAAGACCACCGTCACGGCCGCCCTGGCGCGCTTGCACCGCAATCGCGGGCGTAAGGTGCGCGTCTTCAAGTGTGGCCCGGACTTTCTTGACCCGATGATCCTGGAGCGTGCCAGCGGTGCACCCGTGTACCAGCTGGACCTCTGGATGGTCGGCGCTGAAGAAAGCCGTCGGCTGCTATGGGACGCGGCACAAACCGCGGACATCATTTTGGTGGAAGGGGTAATGGGGCTGTTCGATGGCATACCTTCCAGTGCCGACCTTGCCATCGAGCTGGGCCTGCCGGTCATAGGCGTCATCGATGGCACCGCCATGGCCCAGACCTTCGGTGCCCTTGCCCTGGGGCTGGCCCGTTATAACCCCAGCCTGACCTTTCTAGGGGTATTGGCCAACCGGGTAGGCAGTGAACGCCATGGGCAGCTGCTTCGAGGCAGCCTGACCGAAGGCCTGCGCTGGTTCGGCGGCCTTCCACGGGAGCAGGCCATCACCTTGCCCAGCCGGCACTTGGGCCTGGTACAGGCGAGCGAACTGAACGACCTCGACCGGCGCCTGGACGCCGCGGCCGAGTCGCTGGCGGCCAGTTGTGATGATGCCCTGCCTCCACCGGTGTGCTTCACCGCCCCCGAGGTGGCCCCACTTTCGCCGCTTTTAAAGGGGGTTCGCATCGCCGTGGCGCAGGACCAAGCGTTCGCGTTTCTCTACAGGGCCAACCTCGACACCTTGCGCAGCCAAGGAGCAGAACTGAGCTTCTTCTCCCCGGTGGCCGACAGCGAGCTGCCGCCATGCGACAGCCTGTACCTGCCGGGGGGTTACCCTGAGTTGCATCACCATCGGCTGGCTGCCAACCAGCCCATGCTTGCCGCCATTCGGGCGCACCATCAGGCCGGCAAGCCGTTGCTGGCCGAGTGTGGCGGCATGTTGTACCTGCTCGATGGCTTGACCGATGTAGAGGGCCAGCGGGCGCCTTTGCTCGGGCTGATCCCTGGCGAAGCGACCTTGCAAAAGCGCTTGGTGGCGCTGGCCCTGCAACAGGTGCGCCTCCCCCAGGGGGCGTTGCGAGGCCATACGTACCACCATTCCCTGACCACCACGCCCTGGAGCCCTGTGGCCCGAGGCGAAAGCCCCAATGGTGGGCGAGGTGCCGAGGCGGTTTACCAAGCGGGGCGGCTTACTGCATCGTACGTGCATTTTTATTTCCCGTCCGACCCCACCTTGGCGGCAGCCCTGCTCATGCCTGACGATGTGCGCCCATGACCGACCAAGCGTATAGCCAGGCAGAGCGCGCGGCCGTGTACCGAGTGATTGCCGAGCGGCGTGACATGCGCCACTTCATCGGCGGCGAGGTGGCCCCTGAGGTATTGCACCGTTTGCTCGCGGCGGCTCATCAAGCGCCCAGTGTGGGCTTGATGCAGCCATGGCGCTTCATTCGTATCCGTGACGCCGCTGTGCGCGACGCTATTCATGAGTTGGTCGAAGAGGAGCGCGTGCGCACGGCGGCCGCCCTCGGGGAGCGTTCCGATACGTTCATGGCATTGAAGGTTGAAGGGGTTCGCGACTGTGCCGAAGTCCTGGTAGTGGCGCTGGGCGATGACCGTGAACGTCATGTCTTCGGGCGGCGTACCTTGCCCGAAATGGACGTCGCCTCCCTGGCCTGCGCGGTGCAAAACTTATGGCTGGCCGCGCGCGCCGAGGGCTTGGGCATGGGCTGGGTGTCGTTGTTCGACCCGGCCAAACTGGCCAAGCTGTTGCACATGCCGGCCGGTGGCAAGCCCTTGGGCGTGCTCTGCCTGGGGCCGGTCGAGGTTTTTTATCCCGCCCCCATGCTTGCCCTTGAAGGGTGGGCGCAGGCGCAGCCGCTACATGAGTTGTTGTACGAAGACCGTTGGGGGCTACCGTCATGAGCATGGCCTTGGCTTGCGTGGCCGCCTTTGCCTTGGATGCACTGCTGGGCGAGCCGCGGCGCTGGCACCCGCTGGTGGGGTTCGGGCACCTGGCGCAGCGCCTTGAACACCGTTTCAATTTCGCCGGGCATGGGTGGCGCAGTCACGGCGTTACGGCCTGGCTCATGGCCGTTGTGCCCCCGGTGCTGGTGCTCACGCTGTTGTCCTGGTTGCCGCTGATAGGCGGCGTGGTCGAGGTGTTGGCGCTGTACTGGGCTATCGGGCTGCGCAGCCTGGGCGAGCACCTGTTGCCGGTGTCCCAAGCCCTGCGCGATCAAGACCTGCCCAAGGCCCGCGAGCGGGTAGGGCGCCTGGTTAGCCGGCACACCGACGCGCTGGACGCCACAGGCGTTGCCAAGGCTGCCACCGAATCTGCATTGGAAAACGGCAGCGACGCGGTGTTCGCCGCACTGTTCTGGTTCGTCGTAGGTGGGGTGCCTGGCGTGGTGCTCTACCGGTTGGCCAACACCCTCGACGCCATGTGGGGCTACCGTAACGAGCGCTTCGAGCGGTTCGGATGGGCAGCGGCGCGCATCGACGATGTACTCAACTTCATCCCCGCTCGCCTCGTCGCGCTCACCTATGCCGTGCTAGGCAAAACACGCCTTGGGTTGAAATGCTGGCGCGGCCAGGGCAAGCAGTGGGATAGCCCCAACGCCGGGCCGGTCATGGCCGCAGGCGCAGGTGCGCTGGGCGTCACCCTGGGCGGCCCCGCCGTGTACCACGGGGAGCTTCACGAGCGCCCGGTCCTCGGTGAGGGCCCACCCCCTGATGCAGATGCCATCGAGCGCGCCTGGTCTCTGGTGCAACGCGGCGTCTGGCTGTGGTTGCTGGTGATGTGTATAGGAGCGCAGTTTTATGCTTGAGCACGGTGGCCGCTTGCAGGCCGCAGCGCTGGCGTTTGGCCGGCCAGCCTCGGACTGGGTTGACCTCTCCACCGGGATTGCACCCTGGAGCTGGCCGATTCCGCCCATTCCTGAACGCGCCTGGGCACGCCTGCCTGAGGCCGAAGATGGGCTGGATGCCGCGGCTTGCACGTACTACGGCGCTGCCCATGCGCTGCCTGTGGCCGGCTCTCAGGCGGCGATCCAGATGTTGCCCCGGTTACGTCGCACCGGCAAGGTGGGAGTTCTCAGCCCCTGTTACGCCGAGCATGCCGAGGCCTGGCGTCGGGCTGGGCATGTGGTGCGCGAGTTGGGGGACGACGAGGTGGAGGACTACCTCGATACCTTGGATGTGCTGGTAGTAGTCAACCCCAACAACCCCACAGGGCGGCTAATCAGCGCAGCCCGCCTGTTGGCCTGGCAGGCACAGCTGGCCGCTCGCGGTGGCTGGCTGGTGGTGGACGAAGCCTTCATGGACACCACTCCGCGCCTTGGCCTGGCGCACGAAACTCAACGCCATGGGCTGATCGTGCTGCGCTCGTTCGGTAAATTCTTTGGGCTGGCGGGCGTGCGGCTCGGGTTCGTGCTGGCCGCGCCTTACCTGCTCAAGGCACTGGCCGAGCAATTAGGGCCCTGGGCGGTGAGCGGCCCCACCCGCACCTTGGGTATCGCTTGCCTCACTGATACCCCCGGCCATCAGCAGCAGATTGAGCGTTGCACGGCAGCCAGCCAGCGCCTGGCCACCCTGTTGGCAGCCCATGGTCTGGCGCCCAGCGGTGGCTGCGCGCTGTTCCAATGGGCACGCAGCCCCCATGCCGATGCCCTGTACCTGCACCTGGCGCAGCGAGGCGTGCTGGTGCGGCTGTTTTCAGTCACCAGCAGCCTGCGCTTTGGCCTGCCAGCGCTAGATGCGCATTGGCAACGGCTGGGCGAGGGCTTGGCCACCTATCACGAGGAACCTTGATGCCTACGCTTATGGTGCAAGGCACCACGTCCGACGCAGGTAAAAGCACGCTGGTGACAGCGCTGTGCCGCTGGCTACGCCGCCAGGGCGTTTCGGTGGTGCCGTTCAAGCCTCAGAACATGGCCCTCAACAGTGCCGTGACCGCCGACGGCGGCGAGATAGGCCGAGCCCAGGCGGTGCAGGCGCTAGCCTGTGGCCTGGCCCCGCATACGGACATGAATCCGGTACTGCTCAAGCCTAATAGCGAGACCGGTGCGCAAGTGATCATCCATGGCCGGGCGGTGGGCAATATGAATGCCCTGCGCTACCACGGCTACAAAGCTACCGCCATGCGTGCGGTGCTGGCTTCCCATGCACGGCTGGCAGCCAACTACCACACCGTGGTGGTGGAGGGCGCAGGCTCCCCGGCTGAAATCAACCTGCGTGAGGGTGACATTGCCAACATGGGGTTTGCCGAAGCCGTGGACTGCCCGGTGATACTGGTCGCGGATATCAATCGCGGCGGGGTATTTGCTCATCTGGTGGGGACCCTGGCGTTGCTGTCGCCCAGCGAGCAGGCACGGGTCAAGGGGTTTGTGATCAATCGCTTCCGAGGCGACCTGGCCCTCCTGCAGCCTGGGCTGGACTGGCTGCACGCCCATACCGGCAAGCCCGTGTTGGGCGTACTGCCGTACCTGATGGGCTTCCACCTCGAAGCCGAGGATGCCGTAGACAGCCGTCAGCCCGCCAAGCAGGGTGAACTGCTACGGGTAGTGGTGCCGGTACTGCCGCGCATCAGCAACCACACCGATTTTGACCCCCTTCGTTTGCACCCTCAGGTGGCCCTGAGCTTCATACGCCCTGGTGAACCCATACCAGCTGCCGACCTGATAATCCTGCCAGGCTCCAAAAGCGTTCGGGCCGACCTTGCTCGGTTGCGCGAAGGCGGCTGGGACGCGGCCATCACTCGCCACCTACGCTATGGGGGTAAAGTGCTTGGAATCTGCGGCGGGCTGCAAATGCTCGGCACTCACCTGCACGACCCCGCAGGCCTTGAAGGGCCCGCAGGCAGCAGTGATGGCTTAGGCTGGTTGGCCCTTGAAACCACGCTTGCCGAGGAAAAGCAGCTGCGCAACGTCAGCGGCCACCTGACAATGGAGGCCGCGGCAGTTCACGGGTACGAGATCCATGCGGGCGTGAGTGAGGGCCCAGACCTCGACCGCCCTGCGGTGTGGCTGGACGACGGCCACCGTAGCGACGGCCGTCGGGCTGACGGCGCCGTCAGTGCCGATGGCCAGGTTATGGGTACTTATGTTCACGGGCTGTTTGAGTCCCCGGCTGCGTGTACTGCACTGCTGCGCTGGGCAGGCCTGAACAATGCCGCGCAACTTGATTACGACGCCCTGCGTGAGCGCGAAATCGAGCGCCTCGCTGACCTGGTGGCAACGCACCTGGACACTGACCTTCTCTGGGCGCTGTGCCAAGAGGGCGCGTCGGATGCATAGGTTGATTCTAGGCGGCGCGCGCTCAGGCAAGAGCCAGCTGGCCGAGCGGTTGGCCACCACTAGCAACAAGCCAGTGACCTATATCGCTACCAGTGAGGCCCGCGATGCGGAGCTAGACGCTCGGGTCCGCTTGCACCAGGCGCGACGCCCCGCAGGGTGGGCGCTGGTGGAAGAGCCCCTGGCGTTGGCGGCTGCCTTGGCGGCCCACGCGGCGCCCGACGGTTGCGTGCTGGTGGACTGCCTCACGTTATGGCTCACCAACCTGCTCATGCTCGACGACCCCGCGCGCCTTGCAACCGAGCGAGACGCGCTATTGGCCGGGCTTGCCGGGCTGCCCGGAGAGATCATCCTGGTGAGTAATGAAACCGGGCTGGGCATCGTGCCCTTGGGTGAGCTCACCCGCCGTTATGTGGATGAAGCCGGTTGGCTTCACCAAGCGATTGCCGAACGCTGCCAGCAGGTGATTCTGACCGTGGCAGGGTTACCTCTGACGTTGAAAGGACCTACACCATGACCGCCGCCTGGTGGCGCATTGCTTGCGCCGACGAGCATACCGAGATGGCTGAACGTGCACGGGCACGTCAGCGTCAACTGACCAAGCCCCAGGGGTCGTTGGGCGCACTGGAAACGCTGGTAGTGCGCCTGGCAGCCCTGCAAGGCGCAGAGCGACCCCGGCTTGATCATATTCACATCGCGCTGTTTGCAGCCGACCACGGTATCGCCGCCGAAGGGGTGTCGCCCTATCCGCAGGCCGTGACGGGGCAAATGCTGCACAACTTCGTCAAGGGCGGGGCCGCCATCAGTGTGCTGGCCCGCACCCTGGGTGCGGGCCTCACGGTGGTGGACGTGGGCACCCTTGCGCCGTTGGGGCTGGCACAGGTGTGCGATAAACGAATTGCGGCAGGTACCCTTAACTTTGCCAAGGGGGCAGCCATGACCCACGCCCAGTGCGAGCAGGCGTTGGCGGTAGGTCGCGAGATCGCCATGGCTGCCGTTGCGGGAGGGGCCCAGCTCTTTATAGGCGGTGAAATGGGCATCGGCAATACGACCTCGGCCAGCGCCTTGGGCTGCCTGTTGCTGGGCTGTCCAGCCGCTGAGTTGGTTGGGCCGGGTACGGGGCTTGGCCCTGAAGGCGTGAGCCATAAAGCACAGGTGATCGACGCCGCCCTTACGCGGCATGCCACTGCAGGCTCTGATCCCTTGGCCGCGCTGGTCTGCGTGGGGGGCTTTGAAATCGCGGCACTGGTCGGCGCCTACCTGGCAGCCGCTCAGGCGAAACTGCCGGTGCTGGTAGATGGCTTTATCTGTTCAGTGGCAGCGCTGCTCGCGGTACGTTTGAATCCCACTTGCCGGCCTTGGTTGTTATTCGCTCACCGTGGTGCCGAGCCTGGCCATGGCCGCCTCCTGCAGGCACTGCACGCCCAGCCTCTGTTGGCGCTTGGATTAAGGCTGGGTGAGGGCAGTGGGGCAGCCCTGGCAGTGCCTTTGATGCGCCTGGCCTGCGAGCTGCATGCAAGCATGGCTACCTTCGAGGAGGCCGCCGTGGCCGACCGCCCCGCATGAGTGTGCGCCTGGATTTGCTACGCCACGGTGAAACCGAGTTGGGTAGCGTGTTTCGTGGCAGCCTGGACGACGCTCTTACCCCGGCCGGTTGGGCCTCAATGGAAGCGGCGATTCGGGGGCAGGGGCCGTGGCAGGTAATCGTCACCTCACCCTTGCAACGCTGCGCAGCCTTCGCTCAGGCCACAGGCAGCCGCTTGGGCCTGAGTGTATTGCCCATGCCCGGTTTGCAGGAGTTGCACTTCGGTGACTGGGAAGGGCGCAGCGCGGCAGACCTGATGACCGATCAGGCCGAGGCGCTGGGTGATTTCTGGCGCGATCCGTTCAACTGCACTCCACCGGGTGGGGAGCGTTTGGCGGACTTCTGCGAACGTGTAGAGGCAGCGGTCGCCGCGCTGCACGCCGCGCATCTTGGCCAGCGGCTATTGGTGGTCTGCCACGCAGGGGTGATGCGTTTACTGCTGGCCCAGGCCCGGGGTTTGCCTGCCAAGGCGTTGCTGGAGGTACAGGTCGCCCACGGCGCGCTGCATTCGATCAGCGTTCATGCCGGTGGCCGTCTTGAGGACCTGAGCTAATGCCCTGGTGGATCGCGCTGCAATTTCTAAGCAGCCTGCCGGTGCGCCTTGCGCGTATGCCAACGGCCGATGAAACAGGCAAATCCCTGTTGTATTACCCGGCGGTAGGCCTAGTGTTCGTAGCGCTATTGGGCCTTCTTGCGCACCTGCTGGCAGGCGCGCCCGTATTATTAAGCGCTGCACTGTTACTGGCGGGCTGGGTAGCCCTGACGGGTGGGCTGCACCTGGATGGCGTAGGCGACACGGCAGATGCGTGGGTGGGGGGGTATGGTGACCCTGCTCGAACACTCACCATCATGAAAGATCCGCGCAGCGGGCCCATGGCGGTCATCGCCTTGGTACTGCTGTTGCTAATCAAGTTCACTGCGTTGGTTGCGCTGATCGAAGCTGACACGAAACTGTGGCTATGGGTGCCAGTGTTAGGCCGTGCAGCCATGCTGGGGCTGTTTCTGACCACCCCCTATGTGCGAGCCGGCGGGCTAGGGCACGCACTGGCCAGTCGTTTGCCCCGCACCGCCTGTTGGTGGGTGCTGGGCATTTGCCTGGCCGTGGGCATGGCCATGATGAGCGTGGCGACGGTGGCGGGCCTTGTAGCCTTTATGTTGCTACGTAAATCGATGATTCGCCGGGTAGGGGGTACCACCGGGGACACCGCTGGTGCATTGCTGGAATGCTTGGAAGCGGTGATGTTGGTAGCCTTGGGGCTTGGGGTTTAGGGGGGTAGCAGGTGTGATGCTAGTCGCCGGCAAGCCGTGCTGCTACGTGCAGACATCCGAAGCCTGTATCGACCAGGCTTCGGAGTGGGCGTTCAAGGCCGGCTTAGAACTTGTACGTCAGCGAGCTGCCGAAACCGTGCGCGCTGTTGTGGTACGTGGAGCTGTAGGCACCTTTGGTGGCACTGACCAGATTGACATCCACGCTCTCTTCTTTCAGGTAGGAGTAGGCGAAGTCCAGGGTGACGTTCTCGGTGGGGCTATAGCCTGCACCTACGCTGAACACATGGCGGTCACCCGTAGGAATGCGTGGTGAGCGGTCGGTGTTGTTGGTAGGCGATTGGTCCACGCTGAACCCGGTGCGCAATGTCCACTGCTTGTTTAGCTTGTAAGAGGCGCCGATGGCGTGAGCCCAGGTGTCGCGCCAGTTCTGCTCTTCCGTGATGGTACCCAGCCCCAGGCGTGTGCCGATGGCGCTGCCCGAGTTCTCGACGGTGATGTTTTCGAGCCTGCTCCAGCGGGTCCAGGTGCTGCCTGCGTAGAGGGTCCAGCGATCGTTAAGCTCATGGGTAAAGGAGAGGTCTACCGACTCGGGCGTGCTGATGTCCAGCGAGGCATCGGCCTTGAAGTTAAACGCAGGCAGGGCCGCTACAGGGCGCAGGTTGCGCACCTTGGTGGTGCCATCAAGCTTGTAGTCGACTTTCGAATGGTAGGTAAGGCCCACGCGAGTGTGATCGGTGGCCTGGACCAGGATGCCGGCGGTAAAGCCCACGGCAGTGTCGTCGCCCTTGATCTTCACCTGGCCGTCGCCCCCGGAGATCGGGTTGGCGGCGTTGATGGTGCGCGAGGTTAGCTCACCCTCAATGCGATTGAAGGTGGGGCCGATGCCGATGGACACTTTGTCGTTGAAGGCGTAGCTGATGGTGGGCTGGAAGGTAATGACCTTCACGTCGCTTTTGTCTGCCCAGTAGCGCCCTGCGAAACCGCTCTCGTAGTCCGTGACCAGGCCGAAGGGTACGTAAACGCCAAAGCCTACGGCCCACTGGTCGTTGAGTGGCTTGACATAGTAGCCCAGGGGCACGCCGATCAGTGGAACCATGTCGCCTTCACTACTGCCGCCCAGCGTGGAGCGGGAGTGGGTGATATCTGTTTTGGCATAGACCGCCGCCGCACCGACGGTGACCTGCTCGCGCTTGAGGCGTGACATGCCGGCCGGGTTGGTGGCCACGGTACTGGCGTCTTCCGCCGATGATGACCGACCTGCAAACCCCACGCCCATGCCACTGATGCTTTGCTCATTTACCGCGAAGCCACTGGCAAGGAGTTGAGTGGACGCGAGCGTGACTGCTAAACCAAGGCTCGTTCTAATCATGACTTTTTTCATTCTTGTTGTTACTCCGTGGGTGATCACCGGCGCAAATTACCAATAAAACCGGGGCGGCGCTATAGGTGGTATCAGGCGAAGTAGAGCCCTTTTTCAGGGCGTTTCACAAGCAACGAAAAGAAATGATTAGAAGACCGGCCAACGTGCTGAAATTACCGCTTAAATTCTGGCAACGTTTTATTGACGCTCGCATGAGAGGCCCTGTGCTAAATGCCCACGGATTTGTAACAAGCCATCAAATGCCGCTTGGCTTTCCCACGTTATGAGAACACGAACGCGATAGGGCCCATCCGCTGGATCGAAGCGTAGCTCCAATCACAGGTATCAGGCAGCAGTTCGTCGGAAGGGTAAACGGGGAAGGAAAGCTTGGCGCCAGTGCCCGGTGAGGGCACATGGCAGCGCGTTACGCGACCAGGGACTGGCGCGCGCGTTCGATCACAGCCTGCAACGGAGCAGGGGCTGAGTATTGCTCCGGGTACAGGCGCTGGGTGTGACGAGCTACGCCATGTTCATTGACGACCGAGAAGCTAAAACTCTCGTTGCGAGCGGCTAGAATCACGCAGCGCAACGGGGCGAAGGCTTGGGACAAGGTATGGATGGCAACCTGAGTTTGGGTGTTTAGGTTCATTTATTGTGTTCCTGCGATTGACACGGATCAGAGCCGTGAACATGAGATTCGTTCCAGCCCGCCTGTTAAAGGCGGGTAACCTGCTGGAACAGTACAACTCGCCTGTGACGCCAATATGAATACGGCGGTGGCGAGCGGTAAGTACGCAAGACGAGGGGCGAGCCACACCTGTGGTAACGGCAGGGGCGGGCAAAACCTTAGGAAGCGAGGCAGCGAGGCGTGACGATAAAGGACGCTTGGCGCTGGCCAGTAGGCCGTGTGGGGTCCGAAATAACAGCGATGGGCACGACGGTGTAGGTCGGCGGAGTAGCTGGAGGGACTTGAGCGGCCGAAAGAGCTTTCAGCTTTTGTACAAACTGCGCCGGAAACTACAGCAGCATTCGGCACTGATCAAGGCTGCCTATGGCGTCTACGACGAACGGTAACCGTGGTCGCTTGCGTTTTCATGAGTTGTAAGCATTTGTACAAGGTTACGAACGCACGCCTTCGGTTTGCCTTGTACACAAGGCGACGTCTAACTGTCACATTCCAGGCACTACGTTCGTCGGCAGGCGAGCTGCCTTGGATAATTTCTTAAGTCAATGAAAAAAAACACTTTTCGGAGCTGGTGAAAAAATCGACAGTTTGTCTCAAGCCCCCGGCCCATCGGGGTTTGAAGGCTGCGGAAGGATGTTGTCCACTGAGTTATCCACAGGTTCTGTGGATTGTGCACAGCAATGGCTCTAGCCCGGTGATTCTTAAATGTTGTACCGGGCTTCTCGAAGCCGGCGTCTGAATTGTCAAGTCTCTCGCTAGACCTTACCGGCATAGCGCCGTTGCTGGATAGAATGCGCGTACCCATGGCACGTGCCAAGTGCCTTTGCTCGGAGTCGGTGTCCCCCATGTTCGATGAAAACCTCCGTTTAGTGGTGGCCGCCCTCGCAGGTGCCCTGCCTTGCCTCGCATTGGCCTGGCGCCTGTATAAGGCCGCTGTGGTTGCCAGGGAAACCATGCCAGTCCTTGAAGAGCGCTTGCGCGTGGCCCAGGCCAGTGAAGCCAGGCTGGCGGAGCGTGAGCAGGTTCAGGGGCTGGAGTTGGCTGCCCTGACCACGCGCCAGGGCGTCCTTCAGTCAGAGTTGGCCGCCGCTGCGCGTGAGCTGGACATGCTGCGCCTGGAGGTCGACAACAGCCGCGACGCGGCTCACGCCTGGGGCCATGAGCGCACCCGCCGTGAGGACGATGCCAGGCGCCTGGAGGCACGTTGTGCGGCGCTAGAGGCAGAACTGCGCGAGCAGCAGGACGGCCATCAGCAGCGTCTGAACGATATGCAAAATGCGCGGGATGAACTGCGCGCCCAGTTTGCCGAGCTGGCAGGGCGGATCTTCGACGAGCGTGAGCAACGCTTTGCCGATACTAGCCAACAGCGCCTGGGGCAATTGCTGGACCCCCTCAAGGCGCGTATCCAGGCCTTCGAGACACGCGTGGAAGAGAGCTATAACAATGAGGCCCGTGAACGCTTCTCGCTGAGCAAAGAGCTAGAGCGCCTGCAGCAGCTCAACCTACGCCTGAGTGACGAGGCAACTAACCTTACCCAGGCCCTTAAAGGCCAGAAAACCCAGGGTAACTGGGGTGAGCTGGTACTGGAGCGGGTGCTGGAGCACGCCGGCCTGCAAAAGGGCCGCGAATACCGCACCCAGGTGAACCTGAAAAGTGAAAGTGGGGAGCGCTTCCAGCCCGATGTACTGGTGAGCCTGCCCGGCGACAAACAGGTGGTGGTCGATGCCAAGGTGAGCCTGGTGGCCTGGCAACAACATGTGAGCGCCAGTGAAGCGGATGTGGCGCAAGCGGCCCTCAAGCAACACGTTCAGAGCCTGCGCGCCCATATCAAAGGGTTGGCAGGCAAAGACTACAGCCGCCTGGAAGGGCTGCACAGCCTGGACTTCGTGTTGCTGTTCGTGCCTATCGAGGCCGCCTTCGCCGCCGCCCTCCAGTATGAGCCGGGCCTGTTCCAGGAGGCGTTCGACAAGCAGATCGTGGTGGTCAGCCCCACGACGCTGCTAGCCACCCTCAAGGTGGTCGACAGCCTGTGGAAGCAAGAGCGTCAAAGCCAGAACGCCCGTGAAATCGCCGAGCGCGCAGGTTGGCTCTACGACAAGTTCGTGCTCTTCGTTCAAGACCTGGACGAGGTGGGCAATCGCTTGCAGCAATTGGACAAGGCCTACGCCAATGCCCGTAACAAGCTGACCGAGGGCCGTGGCAACCTGGTAAGCCGCAGCGAGCAACTCAAGCTGCTAGGCGCGCGCGCCAGCAAAAGCCTGCCGCCAGACCTGATAGACCGAGCGTTATCGAACACTCCGGAAGGCCCTGCCGAGGCCGATTTACCCCTCGGACGGGCTTCGCTGGGCCCGGTGCCGGCCAAGTAGAGCGCGCAGGGCGGCCGGTTTGAGCGGCTTGGGCAGGTAATCCAGGCCTGCCGCATGCACTTGCGCGACTGTATCGGCGTGCCCGTCGGCGCTGATAACCACGCCCGGCAGCGGCGCATTGAGCTGCATGCGTAACCAGGCAACCAAGGCTGGGCCGGTATCACCTTGATCGAGGTGGTAATCCACCAGCGCGACCTGTGGCTGTAGGCCGCTCGCCAGCAGCGCGGCGCAGCCTTCACGGTCGGCCGCTGTCCATACGGCGCACCCCCATCGGCTGAGCAGGCTGGTCATGCCCGATAAAATACTGGCCTCGTTGTCCACACACAGCACCCGCAGCCCTTCGAAGGGGCTCCCTCCCGAAGTGTTCGTTCGAGGCGTAGCCGGTGTTGATAGGGGCATAGGGCTGCTCGACAGTGGCACCGTCACGCTGAACACGCTGCCACGCCCCGACCAGGAGTTCACCGTCAGGCGGTGATCCAGCAGGCGGCACAGGCCGTCGGCAATGGCCAGCCCCAGCCCCAGCCCTCGCTCAGCACGAGTCTGGTGGCTGTCCAGGCGCTGAAACTCTTCAAAGATCACCCCAAGCTTATCAGCCTCTATGCCTGGCCCTCGGTCCCACACCTCCAGCCGTAGGGCGCTGCCCTGGCGGCGGACCCCTAGCAGGACCCTGCCCCTGCCATAGCGCAGGGCATTGGTGAGGAAGTTTTGTAACACCCGGCGCAGCAACTTGATGTCGCTGTCCACCCGAAGCGGGCTACTGCGAACCTTGAAATCGAGCCCGCGTTCCTGGGCCAGGGCAGTGAACTCGGTGCCCAGCGCCGTGTACAACTCGCTCACGGCAAAGCTCTGGCGTTCCGGCGTCACGCGGCCGTTTTCTAGCCGGGAGATGTCTAGCAGGTCGCCGATCAAGTCTTCGGCAGAGCGCAGCGCGCTTTCCATGTGGCTGACCAACTGCACGGCCTCGCCCGGCAACTCGTGGGCCTGATGGCCCAGCGCGGCGCAAAACAGCCGGGCAGCATTCATCGGCTGCATCAGGTCATGACCCACGGCGGCGAGAAAGCGGCTTTTAGAGCGGTTTGCGGTGTCGGCGTGGGCCTTGGCCTGCGTCAGCGCCTGGTTGAGGGTGGACAGCTCCATCGTGCGCGCTGCGACGCGCAGCTCCAGGCTCTCGTTGGCATGCTTGAGGTCGCGTTCGGCTTCACGGTAGGCGGTGATGTCGGTAAAGCTCATGACAAAGCCGCCTCCGGGCATCGGGTTGCCGATCAGCTCAATCACTTGCCCGTTTGGAAATACCCGCTCAGAGGTGTGGGCTCGCCCCTGGCGCATGAAACCGATACGCCGGGCCACGTGCTCGTCCGCCTCGCCAGGGCCGCAGAAACCCCGTTCGGCATTGAAACGAATGATGTCAGCGATAGGGCGGCCGACCGCTATCAGCCCTTCGGGGTAGGTGAACAGTTCCAGGTAGCGGTGGTTCCAGGCAACCAGGCGCAGGTTTTGGTCGACCACGCTGATGCCTTGGGTGATGTTCTCAATGGCGCCTTGTAGCAGCGCGCGGTTGAATTGCAGCACCTCGGAGGCCTCGTCGGCGATGCGCACCACGTCTTCAAGCTGCATGTCCCGCCCTTCGATGGCGGCCTTGACCACCGCACGGGTGGATGAGCTGCCCAGGGTGCCTGCCAGCAGTCGCTCGGTATGGGCAATCCAGTCTGGGTCTGCGGTTTGGGCAGGGTTGAAGCCTTTGCCCTGGCGCTCGGCAAAGCGGGTGAAGCTTTCCAGCGCGCGGGCCTCGCCCACAAAGCGGCTGGCCAGCTTCAGCAAATCGTCCAGTTGTACCGCCAACAGGCCTTTGTCACGAGGCCGCACGCTGTATTGATGGCCGACGAAGCGCCCTGCTTGCCAGTGCTCCGACACCCGCGTACGGGACAGCACTGATACCCACACGAACAGAATGAAGTTGCCCGCCAGGGAGAGCACCACGCCCTGAGTCAGCGGCGAGATGGGCAAATGCAGCGGGTTACCGTGCAGCCACTCCATCGCAGGGAACGCGGACAGTGGCCAGCCCATGCTGTGGGCCGCGATGGGAATGACCAGTGCGTAGAACCACAGGAAGCTGCCTGCAGCCAGCCCGGCGAACACACCGCGGCGGTTGGCATGTTTCCAGTACAGCGCGCCCACCATGGCGGGCGTGAGTTGAGCCACGGCGGAAAACGCGATCTGGCCGATGGTGGCAAGGCTTGCGGTAGAGCCCAGCAGCCGGTAACTCACATAGGCCAGCAGCAGGATCACCAGGATGCTCACTCGGCGGGCGGTGAGCATCCAGTAGCGGAACGCTTCGAAGGGCCGGTCGGTGCGCTGTCGGCGCAACAGCCAAGGTAGCAGGATGTCATTGGAGACCATGGTGGACAGCGCCACGCTCTCCACGATCACCATGCCGGTAGCCGCCGAGGCGCCCCCGATGAAGGCCAGTAAAGCCAGGGCCGGGTGGGCTTCGGCCAAGGGCAGGCTGATTACGAACGAGTCCCGGATCACCGCGTTTGGCAGGAGCATCTGCCCGGCCAGGGCGATGGGCACTACGAAGAGCGCAGCCAGCGCCAGGTAGCCCGGAAACACCCAACGTGCCAGGCGCAGGTCGCTAGGCTCCAGATTTTCCACCACGGTGACTTGGAACTGACGCGGCAGGCAGATCATCGCCATCATGGCCACGCCGGTCTGTACCAGCATTGACGGCCAGTTGATGGTCTCGCTCCAGTAGCCGTCGAGCGCAGGGGCTTGCCGCGCCTGATCGAGCAGGTCGCCGAGGCCGTTAAACAGGTAGTAGGTGATAAAGGCGCCCACGGCCAGGAAAGCGAACAGCTTCACCAGGGCCTCGAAGGCAATGGCCAGTACCATGCCTCGATGGTGTTCAGTCACATCCAAGCTGCGCGTGCCGAACACAATGGTGAACAGCGCCAGCACCAGGGACACCACCATCGCGGTGTCCTGTACCCGAGGGCCCGTAGCGTCCGCGCTGGCGCCAATGAGCAGGTTCACGCCCAGCACGATACCTTTTAACTGCAGGGCGATATACGGCAGCATGCCGATCAGGCAGATCAAGGCCACCACAATGGCCAACGGTTGCGACTTGCCGTAGCGCGCCGCGATGAAGTCTGCGATCGAGGTAATGTTTTCCTGCTTACTGATCAACACCATCTTTTGCAGCACCCGCGGCGCCACCAGCAATAGCAGGGCAGGGCCCAGGTAGATGGGCAGGAACGCCCATAGCTGCTCGGCGGCCTGGCCCACGGCGCCGAAGAATGTCCAGCTGGTGCAATACACCGCCAGCGACAGGCTATACACCCAGGCGCGCAGGCGGGGCGGCAGCGAGGTTTTACGCCGGTCGCCCCAATAGGCGATGGCGAACATGATGGCCATGTAGGTCAAGGCAACGGCGGCGATCAGCCCACTGGACAGCGACATTCAAGCTCCAAACGATGGGTCCACTCTGTATCCGGTACAGGGTACGCGGTACCCGGTATCCGGCAGGGTGGGAGTCTGGCACGGCCCGGGCGGTTCGTCAGGGGCGACCATGGTCTATTGCAGGTTGAACGCAGCCTGCAGGCCCCAGCAAGGCGTTCCTGTGCTTCAATGCCGCCATCAACTTTGCGAGGCCTGCCCGCGATGAGTTCACCGTTCAATCTGCTGCGCACACGGCGGTTCCTGCCGTTTTTCATTACCCAGGCGCTTGGCGCGTTCAACGACAACGTCTTCAAGCAGTCCCTGATCCTGGCCATTTTGTACAAGCTGAGCCTGGAAGGGGACCGCACCCTGTGGATCAACCTCTGCGCCCTGTTGTTTATCCTGCCCTTCTTTTTATTTTCCGCGCTGGCGGGCCAGTTGGGTGAGCGCCTGGCCAAAGACCGGTTGATGCGCGCCATCAAGCTGGCCGAGGTGGCGATCATGGTAGTGGGGGGAATGGGGTTTTTATACGGTCAGTTGCCACTGCTGCTAGTCACCCTGTTTGCCATGGGTACGCACTCAGCGCTCTTTGGCCCGGTCAAGTATTCCCTCCTGCCCCAAGCCCTTGCGGCTGATGAGCTACTGGCCGGCAATGGGCTGGTAGAAATGGGCACCTTCCTGGCAATCCTGGGAGGCACCATCGGGGCAGGTATCCTGATGGCCCAGAGCACGTATGCCCCCGGCGTGGCCGTGGCTGTGGTGGTCGTGGCCGCCTTGGGGTACCTGGCCAGCCGCGCCATCCCGCCGGCGGCGGCCTCGGCCCCTGGGCTGCGCGTCCAGTGGAATATCCCGGTCCAAACCTGGCGCACCCTGCGCCTTGGCTTGGGCCAGCCGCGGGTGGTATCACGGGCATTGCTGGGTAACTCATGGTTCTGGTTCGTCGGGGCAATCTACCTCACCCAGATTCCCGGCTACGCCAAAACCTGGCTACACGGCGACGAAACCGTGGTAACGCTGGTGCTTACGGTGTTCTCGGTAGGTATTGCAGTGGGCTCGGTGCTTTGTGATCGGCTGTCTGGCCGGCGCGTGGACATCGGCCTGGTGCTGGTGGGGGCCATAGGGCTCACGGTGTTCAGCCTGCTGTGGTGGTGGCATTCCGGCAATCTGGCTGAGCCCGCAGTGGGCACAAGCCGGGGCTGGCTTGAGGTGCTAGGGCTTGGGGCGGCATGGCCGGTGCTGCTGGATATCCTTGGCCTGGGCATCTTTGGCGGGTTTTACATTGTGCCGTTGTATGCCCTTGTGCAGGCCCGTGCGCCTGCTCACCAGCGGGCCCAGGTCATCGCCGCCAATAACATCCTCAACGCGCTGTTCATGGTGGTGTCAGCGGTGGTCGCGGTGGTGCTGCTCAGCGGTGCCGGCCTAAGCATCCCTCAGTTGTTTTTGGCCATTGCTGTGATGAATACCCTCGCGAACCTGTGGCTGTTTGGCAGTGTGCCGGAATTTCGTGAGCGCTTCGCCGAGTGGCTGTTCAGAAAGAAAGGGTAGGGGCAGCAATGCCGCCCCTCGGGCACTACTCGGTGCCTTTCATCTTGCGGAAGAAGGTTGAGAGCAGCGCGCCGGAGATGTTGTGCCACACACTGAACAGCGCGCTGGGCACCGCCGCCAGAGGCGAGATATGAGCAGCCGCCAGGGCAGCACCCAAGCCTGAGTTCTGCATGCCCACTTCCAGTGCCAGTGACTTGCGCTGCGCCAGCGGCAAGCCACACAGGCGGCCGGTGAAGTACCCTAGCGAGTAGCCAATGCCATTGTGCAATATCACCACCGCCATGATCAGCAGGCCGGATTCGGCAATCTTCGCTTGGCTGGCTGCCACCACCGCACACACGATCATCACGATACTGACCACGGATACCAGCGGCAGCACCTCGACCGCGAACCCTACCGCTTTACCCAGCACACGTTGCGCGATCACCCCCAGCACGATAGGCAGCATGACCAGTTGCAGGATCGACCAGAACATCTCCCAGAAGGACACCGGCATCCATGCCGAGGCCAGCAGGTAGATCAGCGCGGGCGTGAGCAGCGGCGCCAGCAGCGTGGTCACCGCGGCAATCGCCACGGACAGCGCCAGGTCGCCCTTGGCCAGCCAGGTCATCACGTTGGACGACGTGCCGCTGGGGCAGCAACCTACCAAAATCACCCCCACCGCGATTTCTGGCGGCAGTGCGAAGGCCTGGCACAGCGCCCAGGCCACGCCCGGCATGATCACGAAATGCGCAACCACCCCCAGCCCTACGCGCCAGGGTTGGCGAAACACGGCGGCGAAATCGTCCAGCTTGAGCGTAAGGCCCATACCGAACATCACCAGCCCCAGCAAGGGCACAATGGCGCCTTTCAGGCCAATGAACCAGGCAGGCTGCATAAAGGCTAGCAAGGCGAACACCAGCACCCAGAGGGCAAAGGTGTTCCCTACGAAACGGCTGAGGGCGGCCAGGGCGCGCATAGAACGGTGTCCTTATAAAGGCGAGGCTATGAATTAAAGGCCTTGAGGGGTTTCTTCGCCACCCAGCGCCTCGAACAGCGCAGGGAGGAAGTCGCCGAACGTCAGCATCATCAGCAGGAAGCTGGCGTCCAGTTGGCTCAGCGCTTCGTCCCCGCCGTCCTGTTCAGCCTGGTCTTGAAGCAGCTCTTCGAAGCGCAGGCGCTTGATGACCATTTTGTCGTCCAGCACGAACGACAGTTTGTCTTGCCAGCCCAAGGCCAGTTGAGTGACTTGCTTGCCCGTATTGAGGTGCAACTGGATTTCGTCGCTGGTCAGGTCCTGGCGTTTGCAGCGTACGGTGCCGCCATCCTCGTGGGTGTCCCGCAGCTCGCATTCGTCCAGCACGAAGAAATCCTGTGCGGCGTTCTGGTTCTTGACCCAGTCGGTCAGCGTTGCACTTGGGGCCACCTTCACGGACAGCGGCCGTACTGGCAGGGAGCCCATGACTTCACGCAGCGTTGAGAGCAGGTCTTCGGCGCGCTTGGCACTGGCAGAGTTGACCAGAATCAGGCCTTGCTTGGGAGCGATAGCGGCAAAGGTGCTGGAACGGCGAATAAAGGCACGCGGCAAAAAGGCCTGGATGATTTCGTCCTTTATCTGCTCGCGTTCCTTTTTATAGACCTTGCGCATCTGTTCGCTTTCGATCTCTTCGATCTTTTCCTGAACGGCGTCACGCACGACGCTGCCGGGCAGAATTCGCTCTTCCTTGCGCGCAGCCACCAGCATGAAGTCTTGGCTCACATGCACCAGCGGGGCGTCTTCACCTTTACCGAACGGCGCCACGAAACCGTAGGTAGCCAGTTCCTGGCTGGCGCATGGGCGGGCAAGCTTGCTGGCCAGCGCGGCCTCCAGCGCTTCGGCGTCAAAAGGTACTTCCTGGGTAAGGCGGTAGACGAGCAGGTTTTTGAACCACATGGGCGGGTGTCTCTTGGGGAACAGAAGCCGCGCATTATTCTCTCTGTTAAGCCTCAGGCCAAGCCTGCGCTAAGTCTTTGGAAGGGCTCGGAATTTTTTTTAAAAAAAGGCTTGCCAGCAGGGAAAGCCATCCGTAGAATGCGCGCCACACCGAGAGACAACGGGTGATTAGCTCAGCTGGGAGAGCGTCTGCCTTACAAGCAGAATGTCGGCGGTTCGATCCCGTCATCACCCACCACTCGCTCAGTGTATCGCGCAGCGGTAGTTCAGTCGGTTAGAATACCGGCCTGTCACGCCGGGGGTCGCGGGTTCGAGTCCCGTCCGCTGCGCCATATTTGCTCACCAGTCACTGAACGCTGATGAGCTGCCGAAAAGGCGACCTGAAAAGGTCGCCTTTTTTGTTTTCATCTGTGTGGTGTGTATCAAGCGCTTCAAACCTCGCTGTAAACCGGCGGCCTGTCGCTTCGCGACAGGCGCTTAGGCCTTAACGAGGCGCGGGGCGTTGCGGCTTGAACAGTGCCAGGGTGTCAGCCTCTATCTGGTTGGCGGCACCCAGCTGCCGGATCAGCTGCGCAGCTCGGCTGCCCCGCAAGCCGGCGAGGGTCAGTTCACCGCCGCGTACGTAGGTGAACACGCCGCCCACCGCAAAGGGTGTCACGTAGCGCACATGCTCACCCAACCCTGCAACTGCATGACGGAACGCGGTGGATTGGAAAAACTGCCGCCGCGCCAGGGGTGATTCAAACACCAGCTCCAGCATTGCCAGGTGAAGGCGGGCCGAGGGCGCTTCGTGACGCACCCCAGGGGCGGGCGGAGCGGGGCGGGCGTTGTCGTACGGAGTCGGTAAATGCAGGCGAAGCTTCATCACCGCAGGGTCTGCCGCAAAGGCAGGCGCCAGCTGTTCGCTGAAAAACTGATTAAAGGCGCTGCTGTTTCCCACCTCGCCATGGAAGTGCACGTGCAGGCGGTCCAGTAGCTCGGTTTCATTCGGGCACGGGTCTGCCAGGTAGTCCACCAGCGTGGTAGAGCCTTGGGGCAAGTCGTAGCACAGTGTCTCTTCAAACACATTCTGTTCGTCGGCGAACAACAGTTTGCTACCTGCCTTGAAACGCTGCTGGTCTTCAGCCGAGCCAAACCCGATCTCCACCGCGCCGTCCAGGGTATAGCCGGGCAAGGGCGCTATACCCTCGATCACGGGCCATAAGTGGGCGTCTTTCTCGCGGTTGAAGTGGTACTGCACGTACCAGCCGAGCCCCGGAATGCGTGAGCACAGCGGCCCGTGCACATCCCGCCAGTAGGCGGCGAACAGGTCATGTGGGACCCGTGAGTGACGAAGCACGGTGGTGTAGGAGTTGATCACGATGCTGTTGTCTCGTGATGAGGAGTCCAGCGCGGTAAGTGGATTGTCCATAAAATGCCCCCAAGTGTGCTGAACACTAGGACCCGATCTGCAGGAAGGTAGCGCCGCTACGCTTGGGATTTCCCGACGTGAGGTCGTTGGTTGGGGTCGCGGGGGTTATGCGCTATTTCAGCCAGTACTCTTTAGCCTCAAGCTAGCCACTGATTTGCCGCTGTTGACTGCTAACACAGTCATTCGTTGAGGAGTCAGAAACCTAATATAACTGCCAGGTTGGGGTGCTAGTGGAAATGTGAAAAGATAACGGTGCACTTTCTCTGCCGGGGGGCTCATGCAAAGTTCTAATTCAGCACTATTATTCACTGATATAAACAATTCAAATTTAGATAGTTCCAGAAGCGGGTATCCCGCTAGCTGCTATACGCCATACGGGTTTCGGCCTGACCTGAAAGGGGCTGTAGGTTTTACGGGATACTTTCAGGAATACCAAGGCAACTACATGCTTGGTAATGGATACCGCATTTATAGCCCCCAACTCTTTCGATTTGGCAGACCTGACGCTTCCAGCCCTTTTGGGACGGGCGGGATTAATGCATATGCTTACTGCACGTGCGACCCTCTGAATTTTGTAGACCGCAGCGGCAGGTCAAAAGAGGTTTTAAAGCTGTTTTATAAGTACCTCGCCAAAAAACAGAACACTTCAGTAGCAAGATTAGTAGAGGAGATACCTTTGGCTGTCGTACGGCCTCAAAGGATAACTCCATTGCCCAGCGTTGGAACGTTTCCCTCTACCATCGTAAGGCAGCCACGCAGCCCAGCACGTGTTGGAATTTCGAACAGGCCTGTGGCTACCGTACGGCCTCAACTTAGTGCTTCAGAGTCCAGTCTCGTACCTTCACCTAGCCCGGCAACTTCAAGAAGATCGTCTGTAGCGTCTAGCTACGATTCGGATGATTCCTATGAAGTAACCATGGTTAACGGACGCCGAATGGTCATAATCCGCCGACCTTAATGCTGGGCTCTACTCAGTGACCTAAACGTTCCAGAGCCACTCTGGCACACAAAATGCTCAGCCCCTTCTTATCCTGCCCCCGCGTCGGTTTACCGCCGGGGGTTGCTATTAAGAGGGTGCGCCGAGCATGCGATTTTCCTGTGTGGGTTGTGGCAAGTGCTGTAACGATCACCATGTTCCGCTCACCCTGAGCGAGGCCGTGGCCTGGGCCAACGACGGCGGGCAATTGATCGTGCTTACGGAGGGTTTTCTGGAGGCCGCACGCCCTGAGTTGGATCCTGCGCTGGAGCATGCCCGCCGTCGGTCTCTGCGCGTGCCCTGTGGTAGTACCCATGCCCATGTGGCCATTACCTTTGCGGCCTTTAACCAAGGGCCGTGCCGCAACCTCGATGAGCAACAGATGTGCCGCATCTATGACCGGCGGCCGCTGGTATGCCGCATTTACCCCATGGAAATTAACCCGCACATTCCCTTGAGGGCCGAGCGCAAGGACTGCCCGCCTCAGGCGTGGGAGCAGGGCCCTGTGCTGATCCATGGCACTCAGGTGATGGACCCCGCGCTGGCGGGCCTGATTGAGCAGTCGCGTCAGGCCGACCGTGCCGACATCGCCGCGAAAGCCGCGATCTGCAAGCTGCTTGGCATACGCACCATGGCACTGAAGGGGGAGGGTTTTACCGCCTACCTGCCGGACATGGCGCACTTCAGTCAGGCGGCGGACAGGGTAGACGCCATGGGCCTGGCGGCCACGGCGCACCAGTACCCGTGGCTGCTGCATGCACCCAGCGAGGAGCTAGTAGCCCGGCTGGAAGACACCGGCGCACGCATCGCGGCGGCCTTGGAACAGCATGACCTGACGTACATCCCCTTGCGGCAGGCGTCTTAAGCCTGGGTTTGCGAAAGCGCGCGGCCTACAAAGCCGCCCTGCCCTTTAGAAGTCGACCGTGCCGGAGAACTTGACCGTGCGGGGATCACCTTGACTTAGGGAATTATTGGTTCCATAGGCAGATGCCCAATAGTTCTTATTAGTGAGGTTTTCCACGTTGACCCTGAGAGTCACGTCTTTCTTGCTTACCTTGAATTTATAGCGGGCACCAGCATCGAATCGGTTCCACGTGGGCAGAGTAAGCGTATTTGCTACATTAGCGTATTGACCACCGGTACGAAGCATACGCGCGTTAACGGCTACACCTTCCAAGCCCGGTACATCCCAATCTACGCTGGCGTTCATCTGGAAAGTGGGCACGCCCACTGCGTGGTTACCCTCGGTGTCATCACCGGTATCTTCAAGCTTAGTATCAAGACGAGTCGCGCCAGCCACCAAGCGGAGGCCTTGGATAGGTTCGCCGAACACGTTTAGCTCAATGCCTTTGTTGATTTGCTTTGCATCAGCAACGAATACACCATTTCGGGCAAAGCCATCTGTTGGTTTTTCGATGCGAAAGACACCTAAGCTAGCGCCGTAAGTCTCCCAATCGAATTTGATGCCTGCCTCAAGTTGTTTAGTACGACCAGGGGCAAATACTTGGCCGCCATTGCTGACAGAGCCGTCAGTGGGTGCCGTGGGGCCTTGCGCTAAACCTTCTATACGGTTGGCATACAAGGATACGAAATTCCAAGGTTTGAATACGAGCCCATAAACGGGAGTAGTTATGGCCTCGTCATAAGTGGCAGATTTATTTCCATCATATTGAGTTAGGGTGCCACCATCGTATTGATAGGCTTCCACCCTTAACTGTTGACGGCGTAGGCCGGCGGTGACCAATAGCGTGTCATCGAAAAAGCCTAGTGTGTCTGAGAGAGCAATACTGCGATTACGCGTTTTGCCGGTGACGCCTGGGTCGCCCAAGTCGCCGCCGATGAAATAAGGATTTGTGGACTCAGTAAGCGCGTGAGGGTGGTAGATGTTAGTGGCGGTAGGCGCACCGTTGTAGAATTCAAAGGCATTTTCCTGCTGGGCCCAAATGATAGCAGCACCTATTGCTACTTGGTGGCTAACCGGACCGGTTTGAAATTTACCATTGAGCCCGCCCGCAAAGCTGGTGTTATCTTCATTGTGATTGATAGCAGAGCTACTGATGGTCGCATCGCCTGTCGTACCATTTTGCAAAACGGGAGTGCCATACAATCCTGTTTCGCGGGTGTGTTTCACGCCACCGGATAGATAGGCCGTCCAGCTTTCATTTAAATCATATTCGCCATGCAGCATGCCGAAGGTGTCTTCACTTTCCGTATAACTCCAATCCTGGCCATAATTCTTACTAGCTTCAGGAGGGGTTGGAATGCTAGTGGCATTGCCTAAACGTACTGTATTTCGGGCATGATTGATTCGCTGCTTCTGATACCCCACGTCCGTCGATACCCTGAACCGATCGCCTCGGTAATCCAGGCCCGCCACGAACAGCTTGCTGCGCTGATCCTGGTCGTCGATAGCCGTCTCGCCCTCGCGCTGGCTGATGTTCACCCGCGCGCCGAAGCGGTTGTCCTCGCCAAAGCGCTGGCCAAGGTCCAAATGCTCGCCCACCCGGCCATCGGTGGTGATGTCCTGGGTATAGCGGCGCGTGGGAACATCTCCGGCGCGTTTTGATACCAGATTCACCGCGCCGCCCAGCCCGCTGCCGGTAGGGGATACGCCGTTAAGAAAAGAGTTAGGGCCCTTGAACACTTCCACCCGTTCCAAGGCATCGGTGGACAGAATCTGCCGGGGCAGCACCCCATACAGCCCGTTGTAAGAGATGTCATCGCCGTTGAGCGTCAAGCCGCGGATCACGAACACCTGCGAGTTGTTGCCGAAGCCAAACGCCTGCCGCACCGAGCTGTCGTTAAGCAGAACATCGCCCACGTCCTCGGCTTGTTGGTCTTCGATCAGTTTGGCGGTATAGCTGGTCAGTGTGAAGGGCACGTCCATGGTGTCCTGGTTACCCAGCACCCCTAATTGCCCGCCCCGCGCCACCTGGCCACCCGGAAATTCCGGCGGTAACGAGGTAGCTTCTTCGGTTTTCTGCGCGGTGACCGCGACAGTGCCCAGGTTCACTGCGTCATCGGCGGCGTAGGCATTCACGCTCAGGGAGCAGCACAGCGCCAGAAGGGTAGGGCGGGACGGAAAGCGAACGGCCATGGGGGTTCCTGCAATGGATCAGCTGATAGGCGCCAGGTTGGCAATAGGAATGACTCTCGGGCGTGAAATCCTATCAGTAGTCATTACGAAGTGTTACGGCTTTTTACAGATTTCTTCCGAAAATAATCAAATTCCGACCATGCCTCGGTCCGTCGACTTCGACAGAACGAGCATGTGCCCTTGTAAAAGCGCTATAAGCCAAAGTTAAAGGCCACCGACATGCGGGGCCGAGTACCTGTGAAGGGCCGCACGCTGTGGAGTAACCAAGAGGGGAACATCACCAGCGTGCCGCTGCGCGCAGCCTCGGTGGTAGAGCAGCCAGCAGTGACGCATTCCTCCACACGCATGCGCAGCTCTGGACGGTAGGCAGACGCCACCAGCCCACGTGGGTCGAGAAACTCAAGGTCGCCGCCGATGGCGGGGTTCTCGCTGCGGCCGCCATCGTCTACCCAGTACACAGCCGACCAGAAGGCCCCGGCGTGGCCATGCACGCTATTGCTGTCACCGGCACGGTTGATGTTGGCCCAGGCATTGAAGTGCCAGTCAAATGTTGCGTGCACGAGGGTGTTCTCTGGTGTGTGAACGGCCGTGAGGCTGCGCGCCATGTCCTGGGCGAAAGCCAGCAATTGAACACCTGCCTCCCCGGCCCAGTCAGCAAAATCGCCCCCCGACTGCCAACCGCCCTGATTGCTGTGCTGCACGCCCCGGGCGCGGGCCTCCTCCGCCAGGATCAATTCACGCAGTTGCTCATTGAGGGCCTCGAAACCGGGCAGTTGGCAGCTCACCAGGGGGGTGGGGAACAACTTGCGAATGGTCAGGTTGCTTTCATCGAACACAGGGTTAGTCATGAGCGCACGCCGTACTGCGGGAGGGGGATCAACCTTCTTCAGAAGCAGAAGCGGCTGTGTGATGGGTTGCCCTGTGAGCATAGCGTAACTTGAGGCGGCAGGGATTTTACCGAACCGAGCCTTGGGCCGCGCTGTCGGTAACCTATGTACGCCGTTTTTCAGCGGCCGCACCCTACACCGACAGGAGCCTCTGATGACCAAATCTGTGCCTTACGTGACCCTCAACGACGACAAGATGATGCCGCAACTGGGTTTGGGTGTCTGGAAAGCCACTGACCCCCAAGCCCGTGATGCCGTGCGCACAGCCTTCGAAGTGGGCTATCGCGCCATTGATACCGCCTCTATCTATGAAAACGAGACAGGTGTTGGCCAGGGCTTGGTCGATGCTGGCTTACCGCGTGAGTCGTATTTTGTGACCACCAAGGTGTGGAACGCTGACCAAGGGGCCGAGCAAAGCCTTGACGCTGCTCGCAAGAGCCTGGACCGGCTGAAACTGGAGTATGTTGACCTGCTGTTGATTCACTGGCCGCTGCCTCAGAAAGACCAGTACGTAGAAACGTGGAAAACCCTGATTGCCTTGCGCGAAGAGGGGCGGGCGATGTCCATTGGCGTCTCCAACTTCAACCCTGACCATTTGCAGCGCCTGATCGATGAAACCGGCGTAACCCCGGCGGTGAATCAGATCGAAGCCCACCCGTACTTTCAGCGTGCCGACCTGCGCGAAGTGCACGCACGCTTGGGCATTCATACTGAAGCCTGGAGCCCGCTGGCCCAAGGTAAAGTCAGTGATGACCCCACCTTGCAGGCCATCGCCCAACAGTACGGCAAAACCGCCGCTCAGGTTGCGCTGCGCTGGCATATAGACAAGGGCATGATCGTGATCCCCAAGTCGGTTACACCTGAGCGCATTCGTAGCAATTTCGAGATCTTCGATTTCGAGCTGACTGAAGACGATCATGCCCGCATCAGTCAATTGGAGCGCAACGAGCGCCTGGGCCCAGACCCAGTGACGTTTAACATGGGCGCCTGACGGTACGAGGCTGCCAGCATGATGTACGCCTTGGGAGAGGGTGGAGAGCCGGCCAAGCGGCTGTTCTTCGCCCTCGAATGCCCGGCCGAGCAGCGCAAGGCGATCTCCCGCTGGCGTAGCACATTAACGCTCGGCAGTGGCCGCCGCGTGCCGGCCGCCAATTTTCATCTTACGCTGCTGTTTCTAGGCGAGGTGGGGCTGTCCCGGGTTCAGGGGGTTGTAGACGCGGCAGCCACGGTAAAAGCCCCCGGTGGGCGAACACGTATTCTGCTGGACCAGTTGGAGACGTGGCGCCGGCCAGGGGTATTGGTACTGGCGCCTCAAGACCCGCCCAAGGGGTTATTGCGGCTTGCCTATGACTTGCAACAAGCCTTCCAGCCATTAGGGGTGCTGCCGGCCTTTACTGAGTACCGCCCCCATATCACGCTGGTACGGGATTACCGGGAGCCGCCCCCTGAAGCCGTTAGCCCACCTGATTTTGCGGTTAACGCCACTCACTTCACACTGTTTGAATCGCGCAAAGGCGAATACGTGCCGCTGGAACGCTGGCCGCTGGCCTAAGGCACTCGCCAGCCGCCAGCGCCTTACACCTTGAAGCGCCCTACCAGCCGGCTGAACGAGGTGGCCAGGCGAGACAAGTCTTGGCTGGACGCATTGGTTTGATTGGCACCCGCTGCGGTCTGGCTGGACAAGTCCTGAATGTTAACCAGGTTACGGTCCACTTCTCGCGCAACCTGTGCTTGTTCCTCCGCCGCGCTTGCGATCACCAGGTTACGCTCATTGATACCTGCAACCGCCAGGGTGATGCGCTCAAGGGCGTGGTCCGCTGCCTCGGCCATCTGTTGCGTGTTCTGCGCCAGCGTCTGGCTATTGCCCATAGCGCGCACAGCCTGTTCCGCGGTGGCTTGTACAGTTGCGATCATGGTTTCGATTTCTCCGGTGGACGTCTGGGTGCGTGCTGCCAGCGCTCGTACCTCGTCGGCCACTACGGCAAAACCACGACCTTGCTCGCCCGCCCGCGCAGCCTCAATGGCCGCGTTTAGCGCCAGCAGATTGGTTTGTTCAGCGATGCCGCGAATCACATCCACCACATTACCGATGTTGCGTACCTGGTTGGCCAAGGTATGGACGGTTTCGGTGGACCCATTGAGCTCGCGCGCCATGCCGTTGATGGCCCCTACGGCTTGTTGCACCTGCGCACGGCCGGTCTCGGCTTCCTGGCTGGTGCTGCGTGAGGCTTCCGATGTGGACACGGCATTGCGGGCCACTTCCTCTACGGCACTGGTCATTTCGTTCACAGCAGTGGCGGCTTGCTGGATTTCATCATTCTGACGCGTCAGGCCGCGGGTGCTCTCATCGGTAACCGCACTCAGCTCTTCGGCTGCGGAGGCCAATTGGTCTGAGGCCCGTGCGATTTCGTCGATGGTGTTCTTGAGGTTGGTCTGCATTCCATCCAGCGCAGTAAGCAGTTGGCCGGTTTCGTCGGTGCGGTCGGCATGTATGGTAGCGGTCAGATCACCTTGGGCAACTCGTTGTGCGGTGGCAACCGCTTGAGTGATAGGCCGCACGATGGCACGGGTGATTAGCAAGCCCAGGGCCACGGCGAGGACGAAGGCCACTGCAATGCCGCTTACCAGCCAATATGTCGCAGTGGCGGCACTGGCGCGAGATGAGGTATTGGTCTCACCCATCTGGCGCACATTTGAATCGTTTATTACGGTAATGTCGGTGATTACCTTCCGATAGGCTTCAAACGTCGGGCCGTTGAGGGCTTCACGAGCCCCGGTTATATCGCTGTTGTTTATCAGGACGATGGCGCTGTCTACTGCTGCCTGCAAAGCATTCCAATCGGTTTGCTGAAGGCTGTCACCCGCCGCGCGCTCATCGTCGGCCAGGGGCGTAGTGCGGTAGGCCGTGAACGCCTGCCAAGCTTCATCACGGCTAGTTTTCAAGGAGGCAAGGGTATCGCGAACAGTGTCGGGCGATGCATTGCTGGCTTGAAGGGACAGGTAACGATAGAGATCGCGGTTCTGAGCGACCACGTTGGCCTTTACCTTGTTGATGTTAATAACAGACGCCACGTTATTGGAAAACACCGAGTCAAGGTTATCGCTCACCTGGCCGATGCCATGGCCACCAATCACACCTACTGCCAAGGTCAACAGCGCGCACAGCACGAATGACGTTAATAGTTTGGTGGCCAGTTTTGCGTTAGTGATCACACTCATGTGCGTAGCCCTTTTCGACCCAGAAGCGAAAGGTGCGAGACAGCACCTGCCAATGGCCTTAAGCATCGGCTAATTGCGCTGAAACTAAAGCGAGACGGTAACGCGAACGACGAACGTAACCGTCTCGCTGTTGTGGCGGGTAAATCAAGGTGACATGATCTGCGCCGCGAGCGTCCAGGCTTGCAGGACGGGTGACGCCGCACGAAGCAGCGTCCGATGCTGAACCGTTTCAAAGGAGAACGAGGGTTGAGCCATGCCAGTAGCCGGCGCGAATTGGGGCGCGACTTCGCACGTCGCATTTATGGGCCGCGCACGCTTGGCTGTGCATGCAGCCTGATCTTCATTAGCGCCATTGCCCTAGAGCGCCCGACCACCAGCCTGTGGGTATGGGGGTTGATGCTATTTAACGCCTTCGTATGGCCTACGCTGGCGTACCTCACCGCCCGGGCAAGCCTTGATCCCTTTGCGGTAGAGCGCCGAAGCCTGTTGTGCGATGCCCTGTTTGCGGGCCTATGGGTTGGGCAAATGGCCCTTAACCCGCTGCCCAGCGCGTTGCTGCTGGCGATGGTCGCCATGAATGCAATGGCCGCTGGCGGCTGGAAGCTGTTGCGTGTGTGCCTGGGCCTGCAAGGCCTGGGGTTGCTGGCCACCCTTGCGCTGGGCGGCTTCGAGCTGGCGCTGCACACGTCTGAAACCGAGCTATGGGCGTGCTTGCCCATGTTGCTGCTGTACCCCTTATCCGTAAGCCGCGCCAGCTACGGGCTGGCCGTTCAGTTAGCGGTGCACAAAAAAGCCTTCAAAATCATCAGTACCCTGGATGGCATGACTAGCCTGCTGCACCATGCGGCCTGGATGGAGCGGCTACGTACCACGTTCGGCGGGTGCAAGGACGGCCAAGGGGTGGCCATTCTGGCGCTACTGGACATCGACGACTTCAAGACGGTGAACGACGGCTATGGGCATCTGGTAGGGGATGCCATTATCGCTCGGCTGGCCAACCTGTTGCGGGCAGGTTTGGGGGCTCACGCGGTGCCGGGCCGCTACGGGGGGGATGAGTTTTGCGTGTTGTTGTTCAACATGACCGTAAGCCAGGCGTATGACCAGCTCAACGATATACGGGAATTATTCTGTGAATGGGCCGACGACACGTCACCAGTGCCTAAGGTCAGCTTGAGTATTGGCCTGGTGCCTTATTCGCGAAAGTACAGTTGCGAGCGAGAGTGGCTGCAGGCAGCCGACGAAGCTCTGTACCGAGCCAAGCACAACGGCAAGAATCGCTTATGGCTACAGGAATTACCGATCAGCTAGCAGTCAATCGGTGGGTACTCACTGGCCGGCTTAGCCCCGCCAGCCGGGTACCGCGACCCAGGGCATAGGGTCCGCGAAGGGTGCGCCATCGCAACTACGGCGATGCTGGAACGGTTGGCGACTCTGCCACCGGCCCTGGCTGGAACCGCAGTGGCGACACGTCAACCGATCGCCCTGTAAGGCCCAGTGGGTTTCCCAGGCAGTGATTGCATCCAGTGCAAAGCTCAACCCAGCTGAAGAAGTTTGGACAACGGCCATATGCCATCTCCTGACGTTGAGTAAAATAGAGCCACCGTGAAAGAAAAGGTTCGCGCCAGTGGTCTCTTTTGTTCACCCGTTGTCGTGCGTTTAAGGAACACCATGTCTGAGGTATTGATTCAGCCGCTGCTTGAAGCTGATCTTCCGGCTGCCCGAGAGGTAGTGCGTGAGGCGTTCGCCGCCTTTATGGGCGAGGCACCACCTGGGGAGTTCTGGAACGATCGCGACTACGTAGAAGGCCGTTGGCGCGCCCCTCACACGGCCTGGTTCAAGATTGAGCTGGAGGGCGAACTGGCGGCCGTGGCGGGAGTAACACGCTGGGGGCTTCATGGGGTGATCGGGCCTGTGGCGGTGCGCCCGGTGTACTGGAAGCGCAAGCTGGCCAAGGCACTCATGGGGACCCTTACTGAACAATTGGACAGCTGGGGGGTTGTCCATGCGGGCTTGTTCACCTTCCCGGATAGCCCACGGCATCTGGGCCTTTATCAAAAGTTTGGATTCTGGCCGCAAGCGCTGACCGCCGTCATGCAACGGCCAGTGCGCCCTACCACAGGCGAATCGCCTGCAGTACCTGTGCTGGATAGTGAGGCACTGCGCGCCTGTGCAGTGCTGGCTGACAGCATCGCCCCGGGCCTGGACGTGAGCGGCGAATTGCAGGCAGTGGACCAACTGAAATTAGGCGCCAATCTAGTGGTACGCGCAGCGGACGGTTCGGTTGAAGGGTTTGCAGCCTGCCATTTCGGCGCCTACAGCGAAGCAGCCGAGGGCGTGTGCTACCTGAAATTCGCGCTGGTGCGAGGCGGGGGCCAAGCTGCCGCCCGGCTTGATCGGCTATTAGCGGCCTGCAACAGCCTTGCCGCTGCCAACGGGCAGACGCGGCTGATGCTGGGTGTTAATACAGGGCGTCGGCTGGCCTATCAGCACCTGCTTCGAGCCGGGTTTGCTATCGATATCCTGGGGATAACGATGCACCGGGGAGAGGAAGGATATGATCGCCCCGGTACATGGATATTCGACGACTGGCGCTAAGCGGCGAGTACGCCATCCCTCTACACAGCATTGTCCTAGCAGCGTGGCTTGCCAGCGACCAGAGTGATAACAGCGTAATGGCGGTCGCAAGCAAGCTGTGGTGCTACGGGCTGGGTGTTTGCGGGAGGCCTCAAGAACATGTCAGTTGTGCAGCTTACGCTCCACCTGAGCGTTGGCGCGCTCAAGGGTTTCGGCGTCCTGCTCTTTGTGTTTGATCGAGGTAGGGGTAAGCAGGTTGTCGACGTCCTCGGTCTGCGGGTCGGGTTGTTCGATGTCGCGCTCTACCACATGTACCGGTTTACCTTCGGTGTCGGTAACCCGCGCATCAGGCTGTTGGGTGTTTTGTTCGTCAGTCATATAAGCCTCCAGGCTGGGGGTCAGGGGGTGGCGGGCGTTGCCGGCCTGATTGAGTTTTGAGTGCAACCTGCACGGTTTGTTCGACCAATTGCTGGCACGCCGCCATTCATCCGCCAGCGCCTGTAACAACGGGAACCAACCATTCACCGTTCCGCTCGCATAATCATGACGTACGCCCTTAGCAACACTCATTACGCGGCGTGCCCTACCACGATAGGCGGCGTGGTGGCGCTGGAGCTTCCAGTGCTTATAACGAACCGCCACCCTTAGCCTGAGGACCTGACCCATGAACGCCGTCGAATTGCTCAAAGAAGACCATGTACGCATCAAGGGTTTGCTCGAAGAACTGAGCAATACCACCGTGCGTGCCGTGAAGAAGCGTGGCGAGTTGCTCGACAAAATCGAGATGGAACTGACGCTTCATACCCACATCGAGGAGGAAATCCTCTATCCGGCATTCAAGAAGGCCGGTGGCAAGGACGAAGAAGAGATGTACCACGAGGCCAAGGAAGAGCACCGTGCCGTGGACTCGTTGGTAGTGCCAGACCTCAAAGCCACTGACCCCGGCACCTTGGAGTTTTCAGGCCGTTTGAAAGTGTGCAAAGAAATGCTTGAGCACCACATCGAGGAAGAGGAAGAGGAAATGTTCCCTAAGGCCGAGGCGTTGCTGGGCGACCAGTTGGACGCGCTGGGAGCAGAAATGGAAACCCGTCGCACGTCCCTGAAAAAAGAGCTGACGGCCAAGGCCAAAACCGCTGCCTGACACGTGACTGGGGCCACGCACCTGGTCAGCCGAGGGCATGAATACACACCTTCATGCCCTCGCCGGGGCAAGGCCCACCCTAGGATGCAAGCATGCTCTCTTACTCCGACATTACCGCTCCCCAGGTGCCAGGCCAGCGTACGCGCCCACTGCGTATCGGGGTAATTGCGCATATTCAATACCCTATTCGAGAGCCCTTTGCCGGTGGCCTCGAAGCCTTTACCCATGACATCGTGCTAGGCCTTCGCCAGCGTGGCCACGAGGTAACCCTGTTCGCCCGTGACGCCAGCGCGGAAGTGCTCAAAGCGGTGCCTATCCTTGAGCACCAGTGCCACCCTATTACCACCAGCGATGGCTACATGGCCGAACATCACGCCTACTTGGGGCTGATGCAGCGGATCGACAGCCTTGGCCTGGATGTGATCTTCAATAACGCCTTGCACTACGTGCCCGCCACTATGGCCGGCATGATCCGCACGCCAATGCTCACGGTGCTGCATACACCACCGTTTTTCGAGCTGATCAATGCCTACCGGCATGGCCGTGTGGCCGGGCATTTTTGTACCGTGTCTGCCGCCAACGCCCGGAGCTGGCAGCACCTGATTCCCGAGTGCCGGGTGATCCCCAACGGTATTGACCTCGACACATGGGCACCCGGCCCGCGGCCCCCTGGCGACCATGCGTTCTGGTTCGGCCGCCTGGTGCCCGAAAAGGGCGCCCACCTCGCCATTCAGGCCGCGCGCTTGGCCAACATGGAAATTCACTTGGCCGGCACCATGTCTGATGACAACTACTTCCGAACCCATATCGAACCCTTGTTAGGCCCTCGCGTACACCACTTGGGGCATATGAGCCGCGATAAGCTGCCGCTGGCGGTGTCCAGGGCTAAAGTGGCACTGGTTACGCCCTGTTGGGATGAGCCGTTCGGGCTGGTGGTAGCTGAAGCCATGGCCTGCGGCACGCCAGTGGCCGGGTTTGACCGAGGGGCCATCCCTGACCTGATCACCCCGGAAACCGGCGTGGTAGTGCCCGCCAATGACGTCAACGCCCTGGCTGCCGGGATGCTTGAAGCTGCGGGCAAATCCAGGCAGGCGTGCCGAGCCCTGGCGGAGCGTTCCTGGAGTTTTGGCCTGATGCTGGGTCGCTACGAGAACCTCCTGCAAGAGGTGGCCCACGCCCATGCGTGAGGTGCACATCGGCTATTACGTTCATCACCACGGGGCCGGCCATGGCGTACGTGCGGCCACGGTCGCAGCACAGTGCGGCCTGCCGGTGACCTTGATGGGCAGTCATTTGCCAGAGGGGCCATTGCCATCCCATGTGTCGCGGTTGGTGCTCCCCCTCGATACCGCCGAAGGGGTAGAGGCGTCGCCGCTTTCGACCTTGCACTACGCCCCACTGGGGGTGAAGGGCTTGAGTGAACGTATGGCGCTGATTGCCCAGTGGTGTGTGGCGCATTGGCCATGCCTGCTGGTGGTGGACGTGTCCGTGGAAGTCGCACTCCTAGCGCGGCTGTGTTCCGTGCCCGTGGTGTATGTGCGTCAGCATGGCCAGCGGGACGACCCTGCCCACCAATTGGCGTACGAATGCGCAACCGCCTTGCTTGCGCCATATCCCGAGGCAATGGAGGACCCACACCTGGCGCCCGTCTGGCGTGCCAAGACTCATTACGCTGGGTGGCTGTCGCGTTTCGCTGAGCAACCCTGCGCTGCGCCCGAGCCTGGCCGGGCACTGGTGATCTGTGGCAGAGGCGGTAGCGGTTTAACCCCCGAGCTATTGCAGGCGGCTGCCAGGGCCTGCCCGCAGTGGCAATTGCGCGTAGCCGGCCTTCACGCTCACTGCCTGGCCGATGGCCCCGCGAATCTAGTAGCGCTCGGGCACTTGGCAAGCCCGTTGGAAGAGCTGCAAAAGGCGTGGGTGGTGATGGGGAGTGCGAGTGACAGTTTAGTGGGCGAAGCGGCCTCGCTAGGGTGCCGCTTTGTTGCAGTGGCCGAAGCCCGCCCGTTCGATGAGCAACTGCATCAGGCCAGGCGGCTTCAGGCGCTAGGCGTGGCCCTGGGGCTGGACGCCTGGCCTGCCCCTGCGCAATGGCTCAGCGTGCTGCAACGTGCGGCGAGCTTAGAGGGCAGCCGTTGGCAACATTGGGCCGACATCGCTGCCACGGCACGCGCCGCGGCCATTATTCAAGAAAATGCCCGCGCGGCCTTCAAAAACCCTGGCGAGCCAGATTGAAGCACGCTTCTACCTCTGTCTGTTCCGGCGTACGCAACACCCTTAACGTGTCGCCTGCCCAGTGAATCAGGCCGCGCTCGCTGAAGCTGCGCAGCCAACCTTCCATTGGCCACACCTTCCATCGCTGATGGAAGCGTTCAGCATTTTTGATGATGTCTTGAAAGTGGTTAAGGGGAGGGCTGTAGGTAGGGTGATACTGATGGAAGGCCAATGCCTCGGCGACCCGCAATGGCACTTTGCGGTCTTGGGCGCGGAACGCAAAGTCGGTGTCTTCGGCGCCATACCCGGTGTAGCCCTCGTCAAAGCCCCCAATGCGCTCGAACACCTCGCGGGTGCAGGCGAAGTTCAGCGACCAGAACAGCGCATGGTCCATTTCATCCCCTGGGTCGCCCCGGTATACGCTGAGCGGGTGGGCAACGCTCGTGGCGCGCAGGCTGGCATGGTCCCACCCCGGTGCGTTGGCCCCTTCAGGCAAATAGCGCACGGCCCCCAGGTGAAGGTCGTGAGGGTAGGCCGCCAGGGCAGAGCAGTAATGCTCCAGCATCTGCTCGGCCGGGATGCAGTCTACGTCCAGAAAGACCCATGGCCCTTGGGCCTTTAAACCGATCATGGCATTGCGCGCCCTGGCCAACGGCAGGCCGTTCTGACCCTCCAGCGTGATCTCTTGGATTGGAAAGCGCTCGCTGCATAGGCCGGCAGCCGGTTCATTCATGTGAATGACCCACAGCCCTTGTGGGGCAACGGTAGAGCGCTCCATGCCGCTGATCAGGTTGGCCAGGTGAGCAGGGCGGCCATGTACGATCGTTACGACGTTGACCCCTGTAGCAGAACCCTGTGCAGGGTCGGGTGGGGAACCCACCGGGGTGGCGGTTGAGGTCATTGGAGCGCTCCCAAAACTAAAGCCAGGCATGATTGGCGGCAGGGCGGATCAGCACGTAAGATCGTGCCGCACCGGCTCCAGAGAGCTGCCACGCGTGTAGTATCGACGTGTTGAGGGCTTGAAGGTTTCTTCAAGCCGACCAGCGCCTCACGCTTTTGCCAAGGAATCACTATGTCACCCAGAGATCTATTGCTCGCGTTGGTCGTGATCATCGCGTGGGGCCTTAACTTCGTTGTGATCAAGGTGGGCCTGGATGAGCTGCCGCCCATGCTGCTGGGTGCGTTGCGCTTTGCCTTGGTGGCGTTCCCAGCGGCCTTGTTCATCAAGCGCCCCAAGCTGCCCTGGCGGTGGCTGCTGGCCTATGGTGCGACCATCTCGCTGGGCCAGTTCGCCTTCCTGTTCCAAGCCATGGCCACCGGCATGCCGCCAGGCCTGGCGTCCCTGGTGTTACAAAGCCAGGCATTCTTCACGTTATTTTTCGCGGCGCTGTTTCTCAAAGAGCGGCTGGGGCCGGCCAGTGTGATAGGGCTGTTGGTCGCGGCCGGCGGGTTGGCCATGATCGGCCTGGAAGGCGATCACGCCACGCCGCTGCTGGCGGTGCTGCTCACCCTGTGCGCGGCGTCCATGTGGGCCATGGGCAATATCATCACCCGGCGCTTCGGTAACGTAGACCTTGTGGCGTTGGTGGTGTGGGGCGCACTCGTGCCGCCGCTGCCGTTCCTGGGCTTGTCGTGGATGCTCGAAGGTCAGGCGCGGATCGTGGATTCGCTGCTCAACATTCACCTGAGTTCGATCCTGAGCCTGGCCTACCTGGCGTTCGTTGCCACCATGCTGGGGTACGGGCTCTGGAGCACCTTGCTTTCCCGCTACCCCGCCGGGAAGGTCGCGCCGTTTTCGCTGCTGGTGCCGGTAATCGGCCTAAGCTCGTCGGCCCTGCTGCTGGGTGAGCGCCTGGGGGCGTTACAGTGGGTAGGCGGGGGGCTGGTGATGGTCGGGCTGCTGATCAATGTGTTTGGGCCCAAGCTGGCGGCGATGCGCCGGCCGGCGGCTGCCCCTGACGGCCTGCCACGCTAGCTGCGGCGCAGGCTCGGCGGCCCGGCGGGTTTGTGGCATTATCGGCGCCTTTGACCTTACGCCCTGGAGATGCGCATGAGCTTGCCTACCGTCACCGTTGTACCGCCTGGCACACCCTTGCAGGGGCGGGTGACGCCGCCGGGGTCCAAGTCCATCACCAACCGGGCCTTGCTGCTGGCGGGTCTGGCCCACGGCACCAGCCGCCTGACCGGCGCGCTCAAAAGCGATGACACCCGGTACATGTGCGAGGCGCTCCGGCAGATGGGCGTGGGCATCGACGAACCTGACAGCACCACCTTCGTGGTCACCGGCCATGGCCACCTGCGCGCCCCTGTGGCGCCGTTGTTTCTCGGTAATGCGGGCACCGCAGTGCGGTTCCTTACGGCCGCCGTCGCAACGGTAGCGGGCGAGGTGGTACTCGATGGCGATGCGTATATGCGCAAGCGCCCCATTGGGCCTCTGCTTGAGGCCTTGCAGGCGGCGGGTATACAGGCCAGCAGCCCTACCGGCTGCCCGCCGGTGACCGTACGCGGCAGCGGCGGCCTGCGGCTGCCGCGGCTTGAAATCGATGGGGGGCTGTCGAGCCAGTACGTGTCCGCACTGTTGATGCTGGCCGCGTTGGGGCAAGCGCCGGTCGAGGTCGCCCTCACGGGCAAGGACATCGGGGCTCGTGGCTATGTAGACCTTACCCTGGCGTGCATGAGCGCCTTCGGTGCCAAGGTCGAGGCCATAAATGACAGTACGTGGCGGGTACAAGCCACGGGCTATCACGCCATGGATTATCACATCGAGCCTGACGCCTCGGCGGCCACCTACTTATGGGCAGCCGAGGTGCTGACGGCGGGCCGTATCGACCTGGGTGTTGCCAACGATGCCTTTACCCAACCCGATGCCAAGGCGCAAGCCCACATTGCCCGCTTCCCGGACATGACGGCGGTGATCGACGGGTCGCAGATGCAGGACGCGATCCCAACGCTGGCGGTGTTAGCGGCGTTCAACCGCACGCCGGTGCGGTTCACCCATCTGGCGAACTTGCGCGTGAAGGAATGTGACCGCGTTCAGGCCCTGCATGACGGCCTCAATGCCATCCGCCCAGGGCTTGCCACAGTGGAAGGGGATGACTTGCTGGTGAGGGCAGATGCAGCCTTGGCAGGCACTGCTACCAACGCACTGATCGACACCCACGCTGATCACCGCATGGCCATGTGCTTTGCCCTGGCGGGGCTGAAGGTCAGCGGTATCCGTATCCAGGACCCGGCTTGCGTGGCCAAGACGTACCCCAACTACTGGGACACGCTGCGTGATTTAGGGGTAGCGCTAACCTTTGCCTGATACAGGCCAGCGGCCAGGTGCTTGCCTGGCCGCTGGCTGTTCAGGTCACGCCCTGACCTGCGGCGTGCCTAGCAGGTTTTCGATCTTCACAGGCAGGTCACGCACCCGCACACCGGTCGCGTGGAACACCGCGTCCGTGATGGCCGCCGCTACGCCCGCCAACCCAATCTCACCGATGCCCCTGGCCCCCAGCGGGTTGAGGGCGTAGTCGGGGTAGTCGAGGAAGGTGATGTCTACCTCGGGCGCATCCGCGTGAGTGGTGACGATGTAATCAGCCAGGTTGGCATTGACCGGGGCACCTGTACGGTGGTCGTACTCGGTGGCCTCGAACAGCGCCATGCCTACGCCCATCATCAACGCGCCTTCGATCTGGTTGCGACCTGTGCGGGTATTGAGGATGGTGCCAGCATCGATCACCGTCACGATACGGTTCACCTTGAGCCGGGCGATTTCCGGCTGCCAGGTCACCTCTACGAAGTGGGCGCCATAGGAGTGAAGGGACACCTTCTTGGCGGCTTCCTCGCTGCCTTTGCCTTCCCCGTCCCCGCTCACCTGGCCCATGCCTGCGGCCCTCAGCACTTCATGCACAGGAACCGCCCCCCCCGTGCTGCCCTTCACGCTAATGGCCATGTCGGCGAACATCAGGTCTTCCTTGCGCTTGCCCTGGAAGCTGGCATGGCTACGCAAAGCCGCATCGACGGCTTCGTCCATGGCCTCACGCGTGGCTTGCTGAATGGCCGGCACCAAGGAGCCGGTGGCCATGGAGCCGCCCGACATCGGCCCTGGCGGCAGGCGGGTGTCGCCAATCATCACGTCCACGCGCTCAAGTGGCAGGCCGGTGAGCTCGGACACCATCTGCGCGATCACCGTGTAGGTGCCGGTGCCGATATCTTGCGTGCCACACAAGACCCGGGCGCGGCCGTCCGACCCCAACTGAACCGTGGCTTTGGCCGGTAGCGCCTTGGCCATCCAGGAGCAGGCGGCCATGCCCCAGCCTACGATTTCGCCGCCGCCGTTGCGCATGCTGCCGGGGCGAGGGTCACGGGCTTTCCAGCCAAAACGCTCGGCGCCGGTTTGCAGGCATTCCACCAAGTGACGGGAGGAGAAGGGCTGCCCGGTGCTTTCGTCTATCTCCGGTTGGTTCGCCAGGCGGAGCTGCAACGGGTCCATGTTCACGGCTACGGCCAGCTCGTTCATGGCGGACTCTACGGCATACAACCCAGGTACCGCACCCGGCCCGCGCATAGACGTAGGCGGCGCCACGTCACGGCGCGCGACGGACCAGGCCGCCTTGAGGTTGGGCGTGCTGTAGAGGAAGCCGGTGGCTTCGCCGCAGTTCTCTTTGTAGGTGTCCAGCCGAGCGTTGTGGAACAGATAATCGTGGCGCAGGCAATTGAGTTTGCCGTCTTGGCTGGCACCCAGGCGCAAGCGCTGCTGAGTGTTGGCACGGTGGCCCACGGTCTGGAACATCATGCGCCGGTCTACCACCAGCTTGATCGGTTTGCCCAGCTCACGCGCGGCAGCGGCGGCCAGCAACGAGTGCGTCCAGGGCCACAGTTTGCCGCCAAAACCTGAACCCAGGTACTCGGTAATGACGCGTACCTGCTGGGTGCCTACGCCCAACATCTGCGCCATCACCAACTGGTGGTTCATGATCGCCTGAGAGGTTTCATACAAGGTGAAGTTCTGGCCATCCCACAACGCCACGCTGGCGTGCAGCTCGATAGGGTTGTGGGTCTGTGGCGGGGTGGTGTACGTCTGGTCGACCTTCACGGCTGCCGTGGCAAAGGCCGCTTCGACGTCACCCCGCTCAGTGTCTATTTTTTCCGGTGCTTCCGGGCTCAGGCGCACGCTGACGTCTGGTTGCTCTTCGGCATAAGTTGCTTTTACCGCAGCTGCGCCGGCCACTGCCTGCTCATAGGTGCGCGCGACTACCAGGGCCACGTACTGGCCGTAGTAAGTGATCTTGTCGTCAGACAGCGGCGGGCGGGCCTCGTCGTTCTTGCCTTTATTAGGCTGACGGCGGTACAGCTTGCCGCCCAGGTTGCCTTGATGAAATACCTTCACCACGCCAGGCGCGGCTTCGGCAGCCTGCGTATTGAGGCTCACCAGGCGGCCCTTGGCGATGCTGGCAGTGACCGGAACCGCATAGAGCAGGCCGGGGAAGTGGTGGTCCGACGTGTACAAAGCCACACCGCTGACTTTTTTCGGGCCATCGATGCGCGGCAGCGGCTGACCTATGAAACGCTCTGAAGTAGATGCCATGGGGTATGCCCTCGCTTAGGCGGTGTGCGCGTTCAAGGCCACGGAGGCCAGACAGTGGGCGACGCAGCGCTTGGCCAGCTCCACCTTGAAACCGTTCTCACTCTGAGGCTGTGCGTTACGCACCGCTACTTCCGCTGCCATTTGCCAGGTCGCGTCACTGGCGGGCCGGCCAATCAGGGCCTGTTCCGCTTCTGGCACGCGCCAGGGTTTAGTGCCTACGCCGCCCAGGCTGATCCGGGCTTCTGCTACACGGCCGGCTTCCAGGCGCATCCATACCGCTGCAGACGCCAAGGCGAACTCGTAAGAGGCGCGGTCGCGCAGCTTGAGGTACGCCGATTGAGCGCCTTTGACCGGAGCAGGCAGGCTTACCGCAGTGATCAAGTCACCCGGCTGAAGTACGGTCTCCAGGTGTGGCGTGTTGCCAGGCAGCAAAAAGAACTCGCTGATGGGCACCGCACGCTCACCGCTATTGCCTTGGATATGTACGGTGGCTTGAAGGGTGGTAAGCGCCACGTTCATGTCTGACGGGTTACTGGCAATGCAGTGTTCACTGGTACCGAACACCGCCAGGTTGCGATTGGCCCCACCGATGGCGGCGCAGCCACTGCCTGGCTCACGCTTGTTGCAGGCACTCAGGTTGTCACGGAAGTACATGCAGCGGGTGCGTTGCAACAAGTTGCCGCCGGTGGTTGCCATGTTGCGCAGTTGCGCCGAGGCCCCCGAGAGCAAGGCCTGGCTCAGCACGGGGTAGTCATTCTTCACCCGTGGATGCCACGCCAGGTCGCTGTTACGCACCAGAGCGCCGATGCGCAGCCCGCCGTCAGGGCTGTCTGTCACCTGGCCCAAGGGCAACCGGTTAATGTCGATCACCTGTGAAGGATGCTCTACGCCCAGTTTCATCAAGTCGGTGAGGGTGGTGCCGCCTGCGATAAAGCGGACCTGTGCGCCTTGCTGCGCGGTCTGGGCGCTGGCGCCCAGGTGCACGGCCTGCTCCGGGCTGCTGGCCCGAACGAAGGTAAAGTTTTGCATGGTTGCCACCTCAGGCTTTGCGGGTATCTTCGATGGCCGCAAGAATGTGTGAGTAGGCCCCGCAGCGGCAGATGTTCCCGCTCATGGCCTCTTTGATTTCCGCAGACGAGCCACCATAGGGCTCCTTGGCCAAGGCCACGGCGGACATGATTTGGCCGCTGGTGCAGTAGCCGCACTGGTAGGCATCATGCTCGACGAAGGCCACCTGCATGGGGTGAAGCTTTTCAGGTGTACCCAAGCCTTCGATGGTAGTGATGTCGTCACCCTCGTGCATCAGCGCCAAGCTCATGCAGCTATTTACCCGGCGCCCGTTCACGTGCACGGTGCAGGCGCCACACTGGCCATGGTCGCAGCCTTTTTTAGTACCCGTCAGGTGCAAACGCTCGCGCAATGCGTCGAGCAGGCTCGTACGAGGGTCTACCTGCAGGGTGTGGGGTTCCCCGTTTACCTTGAGGGTGAGGCGTTGTTCTCCAGGTTCGGCAGGCGTTGTGCCTTGCGTGGCAGTGGCCTGGGCCGCTACGGCTAACCCGCTGCCCAGGGCAGCAGCCGTGCTGCTCACGCCCATGGCTTGCAAGAGCAGGCGGCGGGACAAGGGCAGGTGCCCCTCATTGCCCTGAGGGGGCAAAGGCTTTTTTGACATGGTTCGGATCTCCATCAGGGCAGTTCAGGCGAGAAACGCGCCTCTGCGGGCGCTGGCTGCTTAGTAAATATTGGTCCACATGGGGAGCGCCTGGGTTCAACGAATCAAGCCCGTTCGTCGTATGGCCGCTCGGCCAAAGTCGGGAACTCCGAGGGCTAGTGTGCTTCACACGTCAAAGTACGTAAGGAGGCCTAGTGATGAGTGACGCCCTGCAGGAATACAACCGCAAACGTGATTTCGACGCTACCTCCGAGCCCTCGGGCGGGGCCAAGCGCAGCAAGCGTACGGGAGCCGAGCGTGCGTTGCAGTTTTGCATTCAGAAGCACGACGCCAGCCACCTCCACTATGATTTTCGCCTTGAGCTCGATGGCACGCTCAAGAGTTGGGCCGTGCCCAAGGGCCCGTCGCTGGACCCGCGCGATCGGCGCCTGGCGATTGAAGTAGAAGACCACCCCATCGATTACGCCAGCTTTGAAGGGCATATCCCCGAAGGGCACTACGGTGCCGGGGACGTGATCGTCTGGGATCGGGGCGTGTGGGAGCCCGAAGGGGACCCTCACCAGGCCTTCGAGAAGGGCCGGCTGAAATTCCGCCTGCAGGGTGAAAAGCTCAGCGGCCTATGGAACCTGGTGCGTACACGTATGAACGGCAGCAAGCAGCAGTGGTTTTTGATCAAGTCCCATGATGAGGCGGTCCGGGACCGTGATGAATACAACGTGCTGGAGGCAGCGCCCGACAGCGTGATCAGCGACCGCACCCTGGTGCCCAAGGCCCGGGGTAAAGCGGCTAAAGCAAAAGCCCCAAGCAGGCAGAAGGGCGCTGCGGTCAAAGCCCCGGCCAAGGCGGCACCCTCGCGTAAAAAGGCCAGCACCACGGCCCTGGAGGGCGCCTTACCCGCGTCGTTGCCTGAGCACATGCAGCCTCAACTGGCAACACTGGTCGACAGCACGCCGGGTGGCGAGTGGAGCTACGAGATCAAGTTCGACGGCTATCGGATCCTTGCCCGCATCGAGCAGGGCAAGGCGCGGTTGTTTACCCGCAGTGGCCATGACTGGACGGCAAAGCTTGCCACGCAGGCGAAGGCACTGGAGGCGCTTGGTCTGGAGTCGGCCTGGCTGGATGGGGAAGTGATCGTCACCAACGATGCGGGCGTGCCGGATTTCCAGGCGTTGCAGAATGCCTTCGAGGCCGAGCGCAGCGCGAGCATTCTCTATTACCTGTTCGATGTGATGCACCTCAATGGCATGGACTTCACCGGCGTGCCGTTAGAGCAGCGCCGCGCGGCGCTGGAAACGGTGCTGGCGCGTACCGATGACGCCACGCTGTGTTTTTCCGCAACCTTCGATGAGTCTGCCACCGCGCTACTCGACACGGCCTGTCAAATGAACATGGAGGGGCTGATCGGCAAGCGGCTCGGTAGCCCTTATGTGAGTAGGCGCAGCAACGACTGGATCAAGCTCAAGTGCAAGCATCGGCAAGAATTCATCGTTGTGGGCTATACCGACCCTAAGGGCGCCCGTAGTGGTTTTGGCGCGCTGCTTTTGGGGCTGCACGACGCTGACAGCGGCAAGCTGCGCTACGCCGGCAAGGTGGGCACTGGGTTTAACGAGCAGACCTTGCGCAGCCTGCTGGCTCAATTGAAGCCGCTCGCGGCAAAGAAGCCGATCATGCTCAATGCCCCCAAAGGCGCCGAGGCACGTGGCGTGCATTGGCTACAGCCAACGTTGCTGGCTGAAGTGGCCTACGCCGAAATGACCCGAGAGGGCAGCGTGCGCCATGCCGTGTTCCAGGGGCTGCGGCAGGATAAACCGGCCACCGGGATCACTGAAGAAACCCCTGTAGATGCCCGCGAGCTGAAAGCCGATAAAGCCCTTGAGCAGGCGCCTGCAACGCCTGAGAAAAAGCCTGCGCCGACGCGGGGCAAGGCTACGAAGCGCGAAGCGAGCGCCGCTGAAGTGCGCATCACCCACCCCGACCGCATCATCGACGCTGCCAGCGGCACCACCAAGCTGGAACTGGCCCAGTACTATGCCCAGGTTGCCCCGTGGTTACTCCCGCACCTGGAGCAGCGCCCGGTGGCACTGGTACGGGCGCCGGAAGGCATTACCGGCGAGCTGTTCTTCCAGAAGCATGCCGAACACCTCAATATCCCCGGCCTGTCCAACTTGGACGCAGCCTTTCCCGGCCAGCCGGTCATGGTGGTGGACACCCCGCAGGCGCTCATTGGCGCCGTGCAGATGAACACTGTGGAGTTTCATACCTGGAACGCCACTGGCAAGAATGGCCGGCTCCCTGACCGGTTCGTGCTGGACCTGGACCCTGACCCGGCGCTGCCGTGGAAAGCCATGGTAGAAGCCACCCAGTTGACACTTACGGTGCTGGATGAGCTGGGCCTTAAAAGCTTCCTTAAAACCAGCGGGGGCAAAGGCATTCATGTGGTGGTGCCGCTCAAGCCAAAGGATGACTGGGACGCGGTAAAGGACTTTTCTCATGCGATTGTCAGCCACTTGGCGAAGTTGCTGCCAGACCGCTTCTCGGCCGTGGCAGGCCCTAAAAACCGCGTGGGGAAAATCTTTGTGGATTACCTGCGCAACGGCCAGGGTGCTACCACCATCTGTGCTTACAGTGCGCGCACCCGAGAAGGGATGCCAGTTTCCGTACCGGTGTTTCGTGAGGAGGTGGCCGAACTCAAAGGGGCAAATCAGTGGACCATTCACAACGTACATGAGCGCTTGGGTGAAATTGAAGGCAACGACCCGTGGGAAGGCTACTCAAAGGTACGCCAAACCCTTACAGCCGCTATGCGCAAGAAACTCAACATGAAGGCCTGACCCCAGGCAGGCGGTTACGCGTTACCGTTACCTGTTTGTAACTTACCGGATATCCATGAGCAGAATAATCACCGAGTTACCCCACCCACCTAGCGATGCAAGCGAGACCAGCGATGGCGCCATTTTTGGTACGCCCAAGGCGCGTTTGCAGTTTTACCGTCAGGAAATTCAGTACGAAACCACCTTACTGTCCAACCGTACCAACGCCTATTTGTCCGCGCAGTCCTTTCTTGTCATTGCCCATGCGTCATCCATGGCTAACCTGAATCCCGACTGGGGCAAAGTGTTTACCTTGTTTGTACCGGTCATGTTGGCCCTGCTGGGGATTGTCAGTTCTCTGCACGCGTGGCCCGGCATACGCGCGTCATACGACATTATCGACCACTGGCACTTCAAGCAATTTCAGCTATTACGCGCCGAGCCTGCCATGGGCGTGGCCTATGACGATTCACCGCTATTGAGCAAGCACGAGACCCAGCAAAAAGGCTACCGCCAATCTCTGTTGTTTTCAGTGCGCACGCCCTGGATTTTCACCGGCTTCTGGGTGGTGATGGGCGTTTTTTCGCTGTGGGTACAGTTCTTCGGCTAACACAGGCGGGGGCCTAGGCGCTCAGCCGGTAGAACCGCCGGGCGTTGTCCCACAATACCGCTCGAGCGCCTTCTCGCCCCAGGGCCTGCTGAATTACGCCGATGTCCGCCGGTTCGAATGGCCGGGGCGCTCGGGTGGAGGGCAGGTCTGTTCCGAACATCAAAGCGTGAGGGTTGGCGGCGTGCAGCTGAACCAACGCGGGGCCTACCGGGAAGTCCACGCGGCCGAAACCACACGCTTTAATCCGCACGCCGGCTTCAGCCAGGCGGGTGAGCACTGGCAGGCCTTCAGCGCTAAGCCCCAGGTGGTCGATACTCACCGCAGGCAGGCGCAGTAGCAGCGGGGTGAGCGCCGCAAGGTCTCGGCTGTCCACGTACAGCTCCACGTGCCAACTCAGCAGGCTATGCACCCGCTGGGCCATCGCCTCTAGCTCTTCCAGAGGCGCCGACCCTCCGCGCTTGAGGTTGAACCGCAGGGCACGCACCCCTTGGCTGTCTAGCTCGCGCAGAGTTTCATTGGAGGTTTCAGCGGGTAATTGCGTCACCCCCACGAACCCATCCCCCAGCCGTTGCAACGCATCCAGCAGATAGGTTTGGTCGAAGCCCTGGAACGAGCCGGACACTACCGCGCCGCCCTGGATGTCCAGTGGGATTGCCTCATGGCGGTAGGCTGCAACGTCGAACGCCGGTGGCAGGTAGCCCTGGTTGGCGATCAACGGAAAGCGCGGGTCGATGATGTGGCAGTGGGCGTCGAACAGCATGGGTTACTCCAGAATCAAGGTACCAGTGCCGTCCAGTATCACACGCAACGCCTCCTTGACCACGTCAAGGTCGACCAACGCGCCGGTGAGGTTCGCACTCAGCAGTGCGGCTGAAAATACGCCTTCCGCCTCCGCCGGCAGCGCCACCGTGAGCTGCTCGTCACTCAAGGTAACCTTGATGTCTCGCACCAGCGTGGTGTCGTCTCCCCACACTACTTCGATGTCGGCTTCACCCGGCGCTCGCGAGAGGAGCATCAGTTCCCCGCCGACCCCCTGACAGCACACCAGCGCCAGATTGTCTTCTTCTTCGTCGCACGGGTTGCCTATCAGCAAGGCAGCGTTCATCTGCATGGTCTTTTGCTCCTGTAAAGAGCGGTAGTGTGGCACGCGGGCAGGTGGTTGCGCCAAGTGCAACCGAGGGCTGACTCAATATGTCGCCCTGTGACAAGAAGTCACACCCCCGGTGTCGCTAAGCTGAATTGTCCATGATAAAACGCTGCGGCTGAGTCCGATCGGAACCCAACGGAACCCGATGGGAACCCGATGGGAACCCAACCGCCTTCGCATGGACCCAACAGCTTTATCACCCCTTGCAGGGGCGACAGGTTATTTACACCCTGACGTGTCATGCGGGGGATACACGCTACGCTTCCCCAAATACAAAGCCCGAGCGGAGTACCACAGATGGCGTTTTTCACCGCGGCCAGCAAAGCCGACTTCCAGCACCAACTGCAGGCAGTCCTGGCCCAACACGTTGACGAACATGCCCTGCCACACGTAGCCCTGTTCGCCGAGCAGTTCTTCGGCATCATTTCTCTGGATGAACTCACCCAGCGTCGGTTATCCGACCTCGCCGGCTGTACGTTGTGTGCCTGGCGGCTGTTGCAGCGGTTCGAGCCTGCCAAGGCCCAGGTCAGGGTATACAACCCTGATTACGAGCGTCATGGCTGGCAATCTACCCACACCGTGGTAGAGGTTTTGCACCACGACCTGCCTTTTTTGGTGGACTCGGTACGCACCGAGCTGAACCGCCGTGGCTACAGCATCCATACCCTGCAAACCGCCGTACTGAGCGTACGCAGAGGCACTGCGGGCGAGCTGCTCGACGTGCTGCCTAAAAACAGCCAGGGCGAGGGTGTAGGCCAAGAATCCCTGATGTACCTGGAAATCGACCGGTGTGCCACGGTTGCCGGTCTGGCGAGCATCGCCACCGGCCTGCAGGAAGTGCTGGGCGAGGTGCGCACCGCAGTGGCGGACTTCGAGCCTATGAAGGCCAAGGTTCGCGAAATGCAGGCGTTGGTGGACGCCAGCCCCTGGCCTGCCGATGGTGCCGAAAAGGCCGAGGTGAAAATCTTCCTCGAATGGCTGGTGGACAACCATTTTACCTTCCTGGGCTACGAAGAATTCCAAGTGGGCGAGGACCCTCAGGGCGGCCACATGGTGTACGACGAACAGTCGTTCCTTGGCTTGCCGCGCCTGCTGCGTTCCGGGCTGAGTGCAGAAGACCTGCGCATCGAAGATTTCGCGGTCAACTACCTGCGCGAGCCGGTGTTGCTGTCATTTGCCAAGGCCGCTCAGCCGAGCCGGGTTCACCGCCCTGCGTACCCCGACTACGTGTCCATTCGGCAAATCGACGCCGAGGGCCGTGTGGTCAAGGAATACCGCTTCATGGGCCTCTACACCTCGGCGGTGTATGGCACCAGCGTGCAGCAAATCCCCTATGTGCGCAGCAAGGTGGCCGAGGTCGAGCGCCGCTCTGGCTTCGACATGCGCGCGCACTTGGGTAAGGAGTTGGCGCAGGTGATTGAGGTACTGCCGCGCGACGACCTGTTCCAGACCCCGGTGGATGAGCTGTTCAACACGGTAATGTCCATCGTGCAGATTCAGGAGCGGGCCAAGGTGCGCGTATTCCTGCGCAAAGACCCCTACGGCCGCTTCTGCTACTGCCTCGCCTATGTGCCGCGCGATGTGTATTCCACCGAAGTACGGCAAAAGATCCAGCAGGTCTTGATGGACCGGCTCAAGGCCAGCGACTGCGAATTCTGGACGTTCTTCTCCGAGTCTGTGCTGGCCCGTGTGCAGTTGATCTTGCGGGTAGACCCAAAGAACCGCCTGAGCATCGATCCGCATCAATTGGAAAACGAAGTGGTTCAGGCCTGCCGCTCATGGCAGGACGACTACCAGGCAATGACCATCGAAAGCTTTGGCGAGGCCCAGGGGACCAACCTGCTGGCCGAATTCCCCAAAGGCTTCCCCGCAGGGTATCGCGAGCGCTTTGCCGCGCACTCCGCCGTGGTAGACATGCAGCACTTGCAGGCGCTGACCGAAGCGTGCCCGCTGGTCATGAGCTTCTACCAGCCATTGGCGCAGGGCGGTGAACGCCAACTGCACTGCAAGCTGTATCACGCCGATGTGCCACTGGCACTGTCGGACGTGCTGCCCATCCTGGAAAACCTGGGCCTACGCGTGCTGGGTGAGTTCCCGTACCGCCTGCGCAACCGTAACGGTCGCGAATTCTGGATTCATGATTTCGCTTTCACCTATGCAGAAGGCGTAAACCTGGACCTGCAACAGCTCAATGACACGCTGCAAGACGCCTTCGTCCATATCGTCAAGGGTGAGGCCGAAAACGATGGGTTCAACCGCCTGGTGCTCACGGCCGGGCTGCCCTGGCGTGACGTGGCGCTGCTGCGTGCCTACGCCCGCTACCTCAAGCAGATCCGCCTGGGCTTCGACCTGGGCTACATCGCGGCGGCCCTGAACAACCACACCGACATTGCCCGCGAGTTGACACGCCTGTTCAAAACCCGGTTCTACCTGGCGCGCAAGCTCAGTGGCGAAGACCTGGATGACAAGCAGCAGCGTCTGGAGCAGGCCATCCTTACGGCCCTGGACGACGTTCAGGTGCTCAACGAGGACCGCATCCTGCGGCGCTACCTAGACCTCATCAAAGCCACCCAGCGCACCAACTTCTACCAGCCTGACGCCAACGGTCAGCCCAAGTCGTACTTCAGCTTCAAGTTCAACCCGGCGCTGATTCCCGAGCTGCCAAGGCCGGTGCCCAAGTTCGAGATGTTCGTGTACTCGCCTCGCGTTGAAGGCGTGCATTTGCGCTTTGGCAATGTGGCACGTGGTGGCTTGCGCTGGTCAGACCGTGAAGAAGACTACCGCACCGAAGTACTGGGCCTGGTAAAGGCGCAGCAGGTGAAAAATTCCGTCATCGTGCCCCTGGGCGCCAAGGGCGGTTTCATCCCCCGCAGGCTGCCAACCGGCGGCAGCCGCGACGACGTGCAGAACGAAGCCATCGCCTGCTACCGCATCTTCATTTCCGGCTTGCTGGATGTCACCGACAACCTCAAGGACGGTGAAGTGGTACCGCCAGCCAACGTAGTGCGTCACGATCAGGACGACCCTTACCTGGTGGTGGCCGCCGACAAAGGCACGGCTACCTTCTCTGACATCGCCAACGGCATCGCGCTCAGCTACGGCTTCTGGCTGGGTGATGCCTTTGCCTCCGGCGGCTCGGCAGGTTACGACCACAAGGGCATGGGCATTACCGCCCGCGGCGCCTGGGTGGGCGTGCAGCGCCACTTCCGTGAGCATGGCATCGATGTTCAGAAGGACAACGTCACCGTAATCGGCGTGGGTGACATGGCCGGTGACGTGTTTGGCAACGGCATGTTGATGTCCGACACCTTGCAACTGGTGGCCGCCTTCAACCACCTGCACATTTTCATCGACCCTAACCCGGAGGCTGCCAGCAGCTTCGTCGAGCGCCAGCGGCTGTTCAACCTCCCGCGTTCGTCGTGGAGCGACTATAACGCCGCGCTGATTTCCGAAGGCGGGGGTATTTTCCAGCGCAGCGCCAAGAGCATCGCCATCAGCCCGCAAATGAAGGCCCGCTTCGACATTCAGGCTGACCGGCTCACGCCCACCGAGTTGCTGCATGCTCTGCTCAAGGCGCCGGTGGACCTGCTGTGGAATGGCGGGATCGGCACCTACGTCAAATCCAGCGAAGAAAGCCATGCCGATGTAGGTGACAAGGCCAACGATGCCCTGCGCGTAAACGGTGACGAGCTGCGCTGCAAGGTGGTAGGCGAAGGCGGCAACCTGGGCATGACCCAGTTGGGGCGCGTGGAGTTTGGCCTCAATGGCGGCGCCACCAACACTGACTTCATCGACAACGCCGGTGGCGTGGACTGCTCCGACCACGAAGTGAACATCAAGATCCTCATCAACGAAGCGGTGGCTGCTGGGGACCTTACCGAGAAGCAGCGCAACGAGTTGCTCGGTAGCATGACCGATGAAGTGGCCCACCTGGTGTTGGGCAACAACTACAAGCAAACTCAGGCGCTGTCCATCGCGGCACGGCGCGCCAACGACCGGCTGGCCGAGTACCGCCGGTTGATCGCAGAACTCGAAAGCCGTGGCAAGCTGGACCGGGCCATCGAGTTTCTGCCTTCCGAGGAGCAGCTCAGCGAACGTGCTGCCGCAGGGCACGGTTTGACCCGTGCCGAGCTGTGCGTGTTGATTTCCTACAGCAAGATCGACCTCAAGGAAACGCTGCTCAAATCCAAAGTGCCGGATGACGACTATCTTACCCGCGACATGGAAACCGCTTTCCCGCCCAGCCTGGTGGCCAAGTATGGTCAGGCTATGCGTCGGCACCGCCTCAAACGCGAGATTGTGAGTACCCAGATCGCCAACGACCTGGTCAACCACATGGGCATCACCTTTGTGCAGCGGTTGAAAGAGTCCACTGGCATGAGCGCGGCGGACGTTACTGGCGCCTACGTGGTAGTGCGGGACATCTTCCACCTGCCACATTGGTTCCGGCAGATTGAAGCCCTGGATTATCAAGTGCCCGCCGATATCCAGTTGAGGCTGATGGAGGAGCTAATGCGCCTGGGCCGCCGCGCCACGCGCTGGTTCTTGCGCAATCGTCGCAATGATCTGGATGCAGGGCGTGACGTGGCCCATTTTGGGCCGCACATCGCAGCGCTGGGGCTCAAACTCAACGAGTTGCTGCAAGGGCCGACCCAACGTGCCTGGGAAAGCCGTTACCAAGCCTATGTGGAAGCTGGCGTACCTGAGCTGTTGGCGCGAATGGTGGCGGGCACGACCTACCTCTACAACCTGCTGCCGATCATCGAAGCCTCTGACCTCACCGGGCAGACCCCGGCGCAGGTCGCCAAGGCGTTCTTCGCCAGTGGCAGCGCGCTGGACCTTAACTGGTACCTTCAGCAGATCAGCAGCCTGCCGGTAGGCAGCAATTGGCAGGCCCTGGCACGTGAGGCGTTCCGGGACGATCTGGACTTGCAGCAGCGTGCTATCACCATCTCGGTTTTGCAGATGGAGGAGGGCCCCGAAGACATGGACGCCCAGGTGGCGTTGTGGCTGGAGCAGCACCGGGTAGGTGTAGAGCGGTGGCGCGCAATGCTGGACGACCTGCGGGCCGCCAGTGGAAATGACTACGCCATGTATGCCGTGGCCAACCGCGAACTTGCGGACCTGGCCTTGAGCCCAGCAGTGTCACACCAACTGGCCTGAGGGCTACCTCTGGCCATCTCACAATGAAAAGGCCAGATGAGGAGGCGGTTCCGACTGCCGGCCACTCGCAGGGAAGCTTAGGTTCGGTGAGCGCTGTCATGGCGCTTGCCGAACATAAGCCTTGCTTGGAGCTCACATGGCCGACATCAACGGACAATCCTTTATCGCGACACTGACTGGACGCACCCATGGGGTTGCTTGGCCAATTGGCTATCAGCAGGACGGCCTTCCAGGTGACGATGGCTGGTTGATTCAGGCAGAACATCTTCACACCCACGCCGTCCTTCGTTTTGACTTTATCGAAGAGCAAGGAACGCGTCTGCTCTATACCCTGACCGCAGCTAAAGATACGTTCTATGAAGGCGCCAAGGTAGGCGTCAGCCGCAACGGTTATCTCGGGTTTTATTGGAAGTCAGCGGTGACCGATCCTTGGAAGATCGAGCTATGCGGCGAAAATTCTGACCCTAATACCTTCAACTTCCTACTGCGTGATCATCGTGGCTACCGAGTGGGCGCTGTCACAGAAGCCGCAGGCGGGGCCTTTACAGGGCTTAAACCGGCCGACCGGGGTCGTAAGATCAATTACCTGAATGTAGAAAACGGCGACATAGTCTCCTTTCAGGGGCAGATTCATCGTTATTTGTAGTCGAACCAGACTTGCAATTATGGGTGGAGGATTTTGACCGCTGTAGCAAACCGCCCGGTAAAGCGCCTAAGAGACGAATCGGGCCCCTCCAGTAAGTCGGAGGGCAGACTTCCAAGTGCGCGAGATGTGTTTTGTAGCTTAGGTTAGTAAAGCGCTCTTAAGCGCACTTGCTCTTAAGCTCATGACAGGAGGCAAAAATGGCCGTTATCAATGGACGATCTTTTATCGCAACACTTGAGGGTACGACTGGCAATGAAGTGTACCCCATTGCTTATACGAACGACGGGGCTGTAACCGGCAATGGCTGGCTCGTTCAAGAGGCTGGCTTGCCGGGTACACAGTTAAGAACCAGTTTTGAGTTTAACTTTCTGAGAGAACTTGGCAATCGATTCTATTACAACATCAGTGCGGGTGCAGAAAGCACTTACCCTGGTTTTAGAGTTGGTTTGAGTCGAAACGGCTACTTGGGCTTCTACCCTGCCACTAATGTTAAGGACCCGTGGATAATTGAGTTGCAGGGAGGTGGGGCAGATCCAGGAGCCTTCGAATTCGTTCTGCGGGATGCCCAAAACCGTCGTGTTGGGTGTTTACTCGAGCCAGGTCGAGCGGGTTACGTATTGGAGCACATGAGGTATTTAAGCGTAACGTCGCATGACGCCATTCAGTTCAGGGCTCGTATTCTGCGAGATATTTAAATCTAGTATTCTATTGTAGATCGTAAGCTCTAAGTAACATCGGCTATGGCAGCTTTGAATGAAGCAAGCGTATAGTCCCTTTTTCATAATCAGAATAGGACGCCCAGGATGGCTGATTTGAAACGTTCTTTTATCGCCTCCCTTACCAGCAATTGCGGGGATGGTGAATACCCGGTGGGTTGGCTAAGGGAACCTGACCGGGAAACAGGTTCGGGCTGGATCATTCAGCAGGAACACAGCAATCGAAGTCATGTCAGCGCCGAGTTTCAATTCGACTTTATCAAGGAAGAAGGCAACAGAATTTATTACACTATCATCGCGACGCCCTCCAGCTATGGAGGCTTCGATGAGGGTGCAAAACTCGGCGTTAGCGTGAATGGATACCTTGGGCTCTATCACTTTGCGAGTGTTAAAGATCCTTGGAAAATTGAGGTGGAAGGCGAAAACACGAAGTCCCACACCTTCAACTTTATTTTGCGCGATGCGCGAGGCTATCGCGTAGGCTGTTTGAAGCAAACAACCCAAAATGTTCTGGAGCAGCTAGCGCCTTGGGCCGAACCTACTGAGCCGGTTCGCTTTTTGAACGTCGAAGAGGGTGAGATCGTTCATTTCACCGCGCGGATTCGTCGTTACCTCTAGTAGGTCCTGTTAAGTGTGGAGGGTGATTATCCTAAATAATCGGGCGGGGTTCGATGTAGCCCCGCTGTTCATGTCACGACAGGAGGCCAGGGATGGCTGATATCAATGGGCGGTCTTTTCTCGCGTCGCTTTCAAGTATCGGTGAAAGCAGGACGTACCCGATTGGCTATATGATGGATCACTCTTTCGACGGAGGGGGGTGGTTGGTTGAGTTGCAAGGCCAACTGAGTGAAGAGCGTCGTGCTGTTTTTCGGTTTGACTTTATCGACAAGATAGGGAGTCGACTGTACTACATCGTCAGCGCAGGGCCCGAGGAATTTAAGCCGGGCGCGAAGGTAGGAGTGAGCCGTAATGGGTATTTAGGATTTTATTCTGTCGCCCGAGTTACGGATTTTTTGAAAATCGAGCTGGAAGGAGAAAATGCTGATCCGAATACCTTCGAATTTATCTTGCGAGATGAGCGAGGGTATCGCGTTGGCCGTCAGGTTGAAACCAGAGGAGGGTGGCTCACAGGTACTGGCCCCTCTGAAAGATGGTTATATCCCATTAGGTATTTGAACGTGGAGTCCGATGACATCATTCACTTTCGAGGTTGCATAATCGAGTATCTGTAGTGCAGCAGTACCCAGACTCACAGGGTTTAAAGGAGGCCTAGGATGGCTACTATCAACGGACGATCTTTTTTCGTAACGCTTCAAGGGAAGGTTGGCGGCCGGCAGTATCCGGTTGGATACTTATTTGAACCTTCTAGCAAAAGAAATGGCCGTGTCGTTCAGCAAACTGGCTGGCCCATTACCGAGCGCAGCGTAGTGTTCCGTTTCGATTTTATCGAAGACGCAGGTGATAGGCTTCACTATGCCATTAGCATTGGCCCGACTACCAATGAGATTGGCGAAAAATTGGGAATCGACCGAGATGGTTATCTGAAATTGTTTCCTGCTGCTGAAGTAACGGATTTTTGGAAGGTTGAGCTTGAAGGTGATGGTGCAGGCATCAACACGTTTGAGTTCGTATTACGCGATGCGCGAGGCTATCGAGTAGGCTCTGTAAGAGACCCCCTTGGTAGTTTCGATCATCCTCTGCACGTTCTCAGACCTTTAAACGTTGAGTCAGGTGAGATCGTTCACTTTCAGGGCTACATTATCCAAGAGATTTGACGGGTGATCAGGGCTAGAAGGCCTAGCCCTGATTTCGGGCCTCAAAGATTAGTCATGCTCTGGCTTTTTGCGTCGTACCGGTCGCCTACCACCTCAGTGGCAGGCAAGGCGCGGGTAATGGCGGTTAACGTAGCCTCGTCCAGCACCAGGCCACCGGCGCCGGCGTTGTCGGTCAAGTGGGGGATTTTGCGGGCGCCTGGTATGGGCACGATCCAGGGTTTTTGCGCCAGCAGCCACGCCAGTGCCAACTGAGCAGCAGTGCAGCCCTGTTGCTGTGCGAACGTGTTAAGTGCGTCGACCAAGCGTTGGTTCTGGTCAAGGGCGGCCTCTTGAAAACGGGGCAGCCCACGGCGCATGTCCTGTGCGTCCAGCTCTTTGACCTTCAGGTTACCAGTGAGAAAACCACGCCCCACCGTAGGCGAAGCTCATGCCCATGCAGCCCAGGCCAATAGCGGAGACGTTCAGGCCTTGGCCCAACGTGCGGGTTTGCATCCTAGTGCTCCTGTACGTAATTGGCCCCTAAGCGTAGCAGGTGGGACGGGCCTCGCAGGTCGGGCCTCGCAACTACAAAAGTGAATTTTCTTCCGGCCGAAAAAAATCCGAAGCCTTGAGGCTTCGGATTTAGTGAACAGCGTTAGCGGTAAGTTGTGCTAGCGCTTAAACCTGTGCAACCGGGATGTTCGCGTTCTTGGCCGCTTCGCGGAAATCGGCGATCTGGTCGAAGCTCAGGTAGCGGTACACGTCGGCAGCCATGCTGTCGATGTTTTGCGCATAGCCCATGTACTCCTCGACCGTTGGCAGCTTGCCAATGATGGACGCAACGGCAGCCAGTTCGGCCGACGCCAGGTACACGTTGGCACCGTCGCCCAGGCGGTTGGGGAAGTTACGGGTAGAGGTAGAGACCACGGTAGAGTTAGCCGCCACCCGCGCCTGGTTACCCATGCACAGCGAGCAGCCGGGCATTTCCATACGCGCGCCTGCTTTGCCGTAGATACCGTAGTAGCCTTCCTCGGTGAGCTGGTGGGCGTCCATTTTGGTAGGCGGGGACAGCCACAGGCGCGTAGGAATGGCGCCCTTGACCTTGTCCAGCAACTTGCCGGCCGCGCGGAAGTGGCCGATGTTGGTCATGCACGAACCGATGAACACTTCGTCGATCTTCTCGCCAGCTACCGAAGACAGCAGGCGAGCGTCGTCCGGGTCGTTCGGCGCGCAGAGCACAGGCTCTGTCACTTCAGACAGGTCGATCTCGATCACTTCGGCGTATTCAGCATCGGCATCGGCCGCCAGCAACTCAGGGTTGGCGATCCAGGCTTCCATGGCCTGGGCACGGCGCTCGAGGGTACGGGCATCGCCATACCCTTCGCTGATCATCCAGCGCAGCAAGGTAATGTTGGAGCGCAGGTAATCGGCGATGGCGTTTTCTGGCAGCTTGATGGTGCACCCCGCGGCAGAACGCTCGGCCGAGGCGTCGGACAGCTCGAAGGCTTGCTCGACGGTAAGCTCGTCCAGGCCTTCGATTTCCAGGATGCGGCCAGAGAAGGCGTTTTTCTTGCCCTTCTTCTCGACGGTGAGCAAGCCCTTCTGGATGGCGTAGTACGGGATGGCATGCACCAGGTCACGCAGGGTGATGCCGGGTTGCATGGTGCCTTTGAAGCGCACCAGTATCGACTCTGGCATGTCCAGGGGCATGACGCCGGTGGCTGCGGCAAAGGCGACCAGGCCGGAGCCTGCCGGGAAGGAGATACCCATGGGGAAACGGGTGTGCGAGTCACCGCCAGTGCCCACGGTATCCGGCAGCAGCATGCGGTTGAGCCAGCTGTGAATGATGCCATCGCCCGGGCGCAGCGACACGCCGCCACGGGTGCGGATGAAGTCGGGCAGCGTGTGGTGAGTGGTCACGTCGATGGGCTTGGGGTACGCCGCAGTGTGGCAGAAGGACTGCATCACCAGGTCGGCGGAGAAGCCCAGGCATGCCAGGTCTTTCAACTCGTCGCGGGTCATTGGGCCAGTGGTGTCCTGAGACCCCACGGTAGTCATCCTGGGCTCGCAATAGGTGCCAGGGCGAACGCCTTCCACACCGCATGCCTTGCCGACCATCTTCTGCGCAAGGGTGTAGCCCTTGCCGGTATCGACAGGCGATTCAGGTAGCTTGAACAGGTTGGCAGCTGGCAGGCCCAATTCGGCACGGGCCTTGTCGGTCAGACCACGGCCCACGATCAGCGGAATACGCCCGCCTGCGCGCACTTCGTCCAGCAGAACCGGGGTTTTCAGGCCGAAGGTTGCCAGCACTTCATCGGTACCGTGCTTGCAGACCTTACCCGCATGAGGGTACACGTCGATCACGTCGCCCATGTTCAGGTTCGACACGTCGAATTCGATAGGCAGCGCGCCGGCGTCTTCCATGGTGTTGTAGAAGATCGGAGCAATCTTGCTGCCAAAGCAGAAGCCCCCTGCGCGTTTGTTGGGCACGTAGGGAATATCGTCGCCAAAGAACCACAGCACCGAGTTGGTAGCGGATTTGCGCGACGAACCGGTGCCGACCACGTCACCGACATAGGCCACCGGGAAGCCTTTGGCACGCACTTCTTCGATCTGCTTGAGCGGGCCAATGCTGCCTTGCTGCTCAGGGACGATACCGTCGCGGGCCATTTTCAGCATGGCCAGGGCGTGCAGAGGGATGTCAGGGCGCGACCAGGCATCCGGGGCAGGCGAGAGGTCATCGGTGTTGGTTTCGCCCGGCACCTTGAACACGGTCAGGGTGTACTTGTCGGCGATGGCCGGCTTTTTGGTGAACCATTCACCGTCTGCCCAGGATTGCAGTACGGCCTGTGCGGCGGTATTACCGTTCTTGGCTTTTTCGGCAACGTCGTGGAAGGCGTCGAACATCAACAGGGTGTGCTTGAGTTGCTCAGCGGCAACCAGCGCCAGGTCAGGGCTGTCGAGCAGGTCGACCAGGGTATGAATGTTGTAGCCGCCCTGCATGGTGCCTAGCAGTTCGGTGGCGCGTTTCTGGTCGATCAGGGGCGAGGTGGCTTCGCCCTTGGCCAGCGCGGACAGGAAGCCGGCCTTGACGTAGGCGGCTTCGTCTACCCCTGGCGGAACGCGGTTGGTGATCAGGTCGAGGAGGAAGGCTTCTTCGCCAGCGGGTGGATTCTTGAGCAGCTCGACCAGGCCTGCGGTTTGTTCGGCGTTCAGCGGCTGGGGCACGATACCCTGGGCGGCACGCTCTTCGGAATGTTTGCGATAGGCTTCAAGCACAGTTATTACCCTCATCAGTGGTCCCGCGGGGGACGCTTATCCAGCGGTGCTCTCGCACCCCGACGCCGTGCAGCTTCGTGAGCCGTGTGGCCGGAATGACGATGAGTACCAGGCAGAAGCTGCTTTCAAAGTTTTACGCCGCAGAATGCTGGGCGGATGAGGGCTGGCACGGCGGGGAGGGTGCCGTGCACTGCATTCTGACGGATCGACTGTGCTCGTGACGCTTTGAAAACAGCTTCCAGATGGACATTGGTGCCTTCAAGCAGGCTGAACGATTCTACGGCAAAAATTGCAGGAAGGTAAGTTATCCATTCGGCATGTAGGGGTGAAAGCACTACGACTAAGGGCTAAGATAGCCAGCCCACCGCTTCGCCCGTGTGCCTGTGACCATGCCCAAATCCACCATCAAAACCCCCTGCGTTGGCCTGTGTTCCACTGTCTATGGGGACTTGGTGTGCCGTGGCTGCAAGCGGTTTCATCATGAGGTAATTCACTGGAACGGCTATGACGACGAGCAAAAGCGCGCCGTATGGCTGCGCCTTGAGCAATTGCTGGTGCAGGTGATGGAGGGCAAGCTCGAAGTCTTCGACGCCGCGCGCTTGCGCCAGCAGCTGGAGCAGCGGCAGGTTCGGTTCCAGCCGCAACAGTCCGAATACTGCTGGGCTTACCAGTTGATCGCCCGCGGCGCACGGGTTATCAACCAGCTCGACGCCTACGGCTTGGCGCTGCTGCCAGAATTCCGAGGTTGGGATTTACCTGCCCTGCGCGATGCCATCGACCGGGAGTTCTTTCTGCTGTCCGAGGCGCATTACCAACGGTACATCGCACCGGCGTTTTTACGTGAGGCGATGGGGTAATTGCGGAGGTTAGGTCACTTGCCCCCGAGCAGTGTCTAGAACGTCCTGCCTAATTATCTACACCATGTCGCTTCGGTAGCCATCTCACCCTGAGTACTCCTTACAAGGAGGTACTCATGAGTGATGGCTATTACAAGGATGACGGCTACGTCAATATTCGCTCCGGCCCGATAGCATCCGGGCGGGGTAATCTAGGTTTCTTCGGCTCAAGCTTCGCCAGTGGCGCGAGTGGCTCCAGTCGCAAGCGACGAAAACGCAGGCTAGCGGCGCGTCGGGCCCAGGAGGCGGCCCATCGGTCGGCACTTGAGCGAGAGCATCAAGCACGGGAAGCAGCAGCGGCACTGGCTAGGCGCGAAGCCTACCAGCGTCGTTACCACAGTCATCTTCTCGAGTTAAGCCATGCTCGCCAAGTTGCCAGCGAGCGCTTGGAGATGGACGTCCGAGAGGGGCTGATTCGCCAAGGGGCCTCACCCAGTGAGGTTCTTTCGAACGTGCCGGGAAACCGGCACCTACGACAAGAGCTTGCAGCGGTGACTGCTTTACGCCAGCAGCTGTCCGCTCAGCGCGCCCAGTTGCTTGCCCAGGCCGATAGCTTTTATGGAGACAACCCTGGTAGTCATCCTGAAGCGCATTATCTTGACCGGGTGTTGGCGGGTGGCGAGGCTGCCCATGAGCAATGGCGCAACGCCATGCATGCTGCGCAGCAGGCGCAGGCACTCGCTGATCGTATTGTTCGCATCGATGAACGCGCCGCTGCGTTGGCCCTGCAAACCGCAGCGCATGAAACCGCTTTGCAGGCGAGCCAGGAGTCGCAGGCGCGCTATCGAGAGATCAACGCTCGCCGTGATATCGACATGCAGGCATTGCAAGGGATGCGCCAAAGCGCCCGAGAGCAAGAGGTGCTCGACCAGCATACCTTGCGTGTCGGTGCAGCGACCCTTGCGGGCCCAGCTCTCATCTCAGGCAGCACTGAAGCCATCCGGGCAGATGTGCTTCGCACAGCCTTACAGACGCTGCGCGAAGCCGGGGCTTTCGTCAAACCTACGGCAGATATGTTGCGCAGGCCTTCCTTCTGGACCTTGCTTGCATATTCCCCACAGTTAGGAGATGGAGAGCTTAGTCCCGAGCAACGTCGGCGCTTTGCTGTAGTACTTCCTCTCCCCGACATGGGCATCACTACCACTGGCTCACCCCTTGAGCCCGGTACTACAACGGTACTGGATTACAGGCTCAAGGCAGAAACCGTAAAGGGTGAGACCGCCGTCCATGTGATCCCCACCGGCGGCGCGGTTTCACCGCAGGTGCCGGTACGCGCCGCCCAATGGCACCACGACTCGCAGGCCTATGAAATACGCGGCGACGAGGCAATCGCACCAAGGCTACAGGTTGATCCCAGCGCTTATACCCCTCCTGTGGCACAACTCGCTCCAGCGCTTCGCGGTGTCACTAGCCTTGCCCATCTGGAAGGCCCCGAACTGCCTGCAGGCGCATCTACTCACTTCAGTGACTGCATACTGGTATTTCCAGCAGGTTCTGGCATCGCGCCCTGCTACCTGGCATTTGAAGATCTACTCACTGGTACTGGCGTAGCCACCGGCGCTGGCCGTGGCAGTGTCAATCTCGGACAGCAGCTGGCCAACCCTACCTCGGAGGCTATCCCGGCAAAGGTGGCCGCCTCCTTGAAGTGGCGCACGTTCGACTCTACTGAGGCGCTTGCGGCCCATGCGTGGAGGGAGTTCGCTCATCAGGCCGTGCAGGAGGCGCCAGGCCTTAGTGAAATCAACCGTAACCGTCTGCGCAAAGGCTACCCACCGCTGCTGGCGCGTCCGTTGTGGAGCAGCACGCAGCGTACGCTCGAACTGCGCTATGTCCACCCGCCACAGACGCTGACTGAGGCCTATAGCCTCGATAACCTCAAGCTCAGCGCTCAAGGCGGGCAACCGCTTCTGTCCAACGGCCAACCGGTACGCACCCCATGGCATTCCGCCCACCCAAGATACGCCGAGCAACTGACGGGCGCTCATACGCAGCAACGTACTGAAGCAACCGCCGTCCTGGAGCAGGAGCAGATCCGCAGTCGCCAGGCTGAGGAAGCCGCCTACGCCAACGCCGCCGCTGCCCGCTGGCTTCGCGCAGCCAACAATTTCACTCATGTCCGAGCAGGGCACGCGACAATTCCCTATCTGCTCAGTCCCGCCGGCGAGGTGCCACTGACTGATGTAGCAGGGGCGACCATCGAGACCAGCCTGCGTTCGGCATTGGTAGCGCTAGAGATGGCAATGGCCACTGATCTTGCAGTGGACTTTCTGGACCTGGTCTTCGACGCACCGGAAGGTGACTTCCCGCCCGGCATTGCGCTGAGTCTCCCGCTAGAGTGGCTCGCGCCAGAAGCGCTGACAGCCCTTGATCTCTCCGAGTTAGGGACCTCTTTGGAGTTGCCGTTCCGGGTAGGCTCGGTAGCTGAGTACAACGGCGCTTCACTTTTTGTAACCCGTACCGGCAGCGAGGGTGTCGGCCGAGCGGTACCGGTCGTTCAGGCACGGCAGAACCCTGATACGGCCAGTTGGGTCCTGATCGATGACGCGGCGAGCGGGCGCCGCCTGACCTGGACACCCGCCAGCGCACCAGGCGCCGAACACCTTGGAGGCACCGCCCTGCCGTTAGTACCCGCACTGGTCGGGGCCTACACCGGAAGTGGCGAACCCGTCACCTCGCCACAGCTTGAAATATATCCAGGGCTCCACGACTGGGATATTGATGATTTCATAGTCATCTACCCTGCGGACTCCGGCTTGCCACCTGAGTACGTAATGTTCAGCGAGGCCTGGCGCCGTTATGCGCCGGGCGTGGTCAGCGGATCAGGGCAGGCGGTTGAAGGGCGATGGTTGGATGAAAGGGTAGCAACAGTAGGGGTGCCTGTTCCAGCAAGCGTGGCGGAGCGGATGCGAGGGCGGAGTTACTCAAGCTTCGACGCATTCAGGAGGGCGTTCTGGAAGGAGGTGAGTAAGGAGCCGGCGTTGCTTTCAGGCGCGGGACACGGCATTTACAAAGCCGTAGGCTCTGGCCGGGCTCCATATGCAAACCGAGTGGACAGGGCAGGTAGGCGATCAAAGCTAGAAATCCATCACATAAGATCGATAAGCGAAGGAGGTGAAGTCTATGATCTGGATAATCTGATTGTGGTCTCTCCAATAGCACACATCAAGATTCATCAGGGTATGCAGGAGTAAGTGTATGCAATATTCAAGGTCGCAGCTGGTTAAACTTTTGGAAAAGGTTGAAAAAAATCTGGATAACCCTGAAGGAGACGAAGATGAGCTTGATAACTTGGTGCTTGAATTCGAAGAGGTGAGCGAACATCCAGAGGGTTCCAATTTGATTTTTTGGCCTAAGCCGGGCGCGGATGATTCTCTCGAGGGTATCATTGCAGAAGTAGAAAGATGGCGCGCTGAGAACGGCCTTCCGATTTAAAAAAGGGCGGTTTCAAGGGCTGAGTGCAACACGCAGTTATTGAATTAGAGAGGGCTGTCGTGATGCTTGGCCATCATCGCAGTCATCATCTCAATCGGGCATTTGTACTCAAACCGCTGACGTGGGCGGATGTTCAATTGGTACGCGATGGCGTCCAGGTTCTCTTGGCTTACGCTCGACAAATCAGCGCCCTTGGGCAAGTACTGGCGAATCAGGCCATTAATGTTTTCGTTACTGCCGCGCTGCCAGGGACTGTGCGGATCGCAAAAATAGATCGCTACGCCGGTGCGCTGAGTGATTTCGGCATGTCGCGCCATCTCCCGGCCCTGGTCATACGTCATCGTTTTACGGGCCGCCAGCGGCATACGATTCAACGCCGCACTGAAGCCTTCAACCGCCGAGGTGGCGGTCGCATCGTTCATTTTCACAAGCATCAGGTAGCCCGTACTGCGCTCCACCAATGTGCCAACCGCGGAGGCATTGGCCTTACCCTTAATCAGGTCGCCTTCCCAGTGGCCGGGTGTTTGCCGGTCTTCTACCTCAGGTGGACGTACGTGAATACTAACCAGATCAGGAATCTGACCACGTCGGTCAACACCCCCAGAGCGCGGACGCCTAGTGGTGTTGCCTTGGCGCAGGCAGATGATCAGCTCCTTGCGAAGCTCTCCCACTGGCAGTGCATAGATGGCGTTATAGATCGTTTCGCGGCAAACGAAGGTATCTTCAAAATGTGGAAATTCCATGGATCTGAGCTTGCCTGCAATTTGCTGTGGAGAAAAGCGCTGTCGCAAAAGATAGATCACCAGGTCGAACAGTTCGTTACCTGGAACCAACTTTCGTTCAGGGCGGCACACCTTACGCCGGCAACACATGTGCTGCTGGGCCTGGCTGGCCGAGTAGAGGTTAGCCGAGGGGCTGTTGCGGCGGATTTCGCGGCTAACGGTCGAGGGGTTTCGGTCAAGCATCTTAGCAATGGCCCTCAAGCTAAAGCCTTGGAGCTTGCCGAGCTGGATCGTGACGCGTTCATCAATGCTGAGTTCGTGATAAGACATGTGCACACCGTACCGGAAGGTGAGGTGTTGCACTCAGTTTTTGCCGCCAAGAAGCATCAATCCAGGCAAGTGCAGCAGGTAACTGGAGTATTCAAGTTTTGATACCTCCGGCGGGTGCTCTGGAAAACGATGAAGAGTGAGGGTGTCTTCGCAAACACAGATTTTACGAGCTATAAGTTATGGCCGGGCTCCATATGCAAACCGAGTGGACAGGGCAGGTAGGCGATCAAAGCTAGAAATCCATCACATAAGATCGATAAGCGAAGGTGAAGTCTATGATCTGGATAATCTGATTGTGGTCTCTCGAATAGCACACATCAAGATTCATCAGGGTATGCAGGAGTAAGTATATGCAATATTCAAGGTCGCAGCTGGTTAAACTTTTGGAGAAGGTTGAAAAAAATCTGGATAACCCTGAAGGAGACGAGGATGAGCTTGATAACTTGATGGATGAATTCAGGCAGCTAACTGAACATCCCGAGGGTTCCAATTTGATTTTTTGGCCTAAGCCGGGCGCGAATGATTCTCTTGAGGGTGTCATTGCAGAAGTAGAAAGATGGCGCGCTGAAAACGGCCTTCCGATTTGACCGGGGGCCAATACCGGCAATCGTAGCGCAGGCATCAGGAATAGTTGAGTTTGCCCCTTCCGGCGGGCGCTTCGGCAAGGAGTAAGCGGAGGGGGGTGTTTCAAATGACCTGGACGATTTGAGCGCCGTCTATCAGTGGCACATTTCATCATCGGTTACAGGTAGTTCGATGGAGTACTCAAGATCGCAGCCGATGCGGATCGTAGAGGGCATTAAAGCGAACGTTCGTTATCCGCTGGGAGATTAAGGTGAGTTGGATGATTTGATCGATCAGCTGGAGTTGATTAGCAAGCATCCTAGTGGATCTGTTCTATTGTTCTGGCCTAAATCTAGGTCTGATACCTCAACCGAAGAAGTGGTTGCAGAGGTAGAAAGATGGCGTGCTGAGAATGAGCTTCTGCTCTAATCCAGGATAAGCAGGAAGGAAAGAGCAGTAATTTACGCCGACGGATGTTATTCACAGGCATAGGGGATTTGCATTGATGCTTAAAGAACGATACGAAGATTATACGGAGCAGGAGTTTCTTTCGCTGTGTGAAAGAGTTTTAAACGTGGAAGGCGATGCTGCTAGTCATGAAAGGCTAGTTGCCGAGCTTGACATGCTTGTAGATGCACCAGGCTGGGAACAAGGTTTGATTTTTGCAGCAGGGCGGCCACTGGCGCCACTCCCCAGAACGCCGTTAGGGCTCATGAGGATGATTAAGCATTGCAGGGGCAGGCGGCCGGGCCTTAAGCCTGGGGGCGATCTGCAAGCGGTCGTTGCACTGGTTCCTTTGGATGAGGCCATGAGCCAACGTGAGGCCCAGCGAACAGCGTTAAGGGCCGCCGGGGAAAAAGATCAAAACTTAGGTCACCTGCTACAGCGCCTACTCTACCAAGAGCAGCAAACCGAGCGCGAGTTACTTGTAGGTGCGACCCTCATGCACGAAGTACAGTCGTTGCTGGCCATAGGAGATCTTCAGCAGTGGCAGCGATGCGTACAGCTGCGTGATGCGCTTAATGAACTGGAAAAAGTATTGCATCGTCTTGCCCCGTTGGATCGTTTTACAAAATTTTCCCGGACGTGGCTTTACGATGCATTCGAGTCCCGCCGGGTCAGGCGTAACTCACCCGCTCCTGTAGAGGGCTGGGAAGCATGGGCCGCGCATTGGCACGAGAGGCTTGCCGAACATGATATTCGGATGAGCGAGATAGGGATGTCAGTCGACCACTTGAGACCAACGGCCGAAGCGGCGTTTATCCAAGGGAAATATGCCTGGGTTCGGGGCTTCGCGGCCCTGCACAGCTTAGGTGGGTACCCGCTGCACTACGAAATCCCTCTTGCCGATGCGCTTTCGAGAGCCCTGCTTTGCCATCCGGACCGGAAGGTCATGGACTTTTTTTCGTCCCCTGAAAGTGGGCTTACGGCGTCAATTTTATCAGCCGTCGCCCTGCAGGTGGCGGGCACCGATCCCGCGTGGGCACTGGGTGCCTGCGCTCATGTCTATGAGTTTGGTCGGCAAGCGTGGCGAGCCGATCCTTACGTCCTGACGGTGCCTTTGGAATTGATAGCGCCCGTTCTTGATCGCAATAGCTTGTATAGGGAAAACATCCCGCTGCCGTACCGGCTATTGTTGCGGTCGGTCAGCGGCGTGTTCAAAGTGAGTGTTTGCAAGAGTACCCCTCCGTTGGCAAGTGAGGTGCCTGTGTTGGCCGCCACGGCACTACCCGAAAGCGATGGTTATCAGTTGTCGCTGCCGTCAGGTGAAATCTTTCAATGGCGTTTTCGCCTTCCTCTGTTATCGCAGGAAAATGCTTTGACAGGCCCGATGCCGTCGTTCGGGAGGGTGGAGCCAGGCAAATGGTTTGAACCCCAACCTATAGACACAATGTCGCTCGACGGATTTTACGAATGCGTCGTGGTTTTTCCCCAAGGTTCTGGGATGGGTCCGCTTTACCTAAGCTGCGCTCGAGTGCACGACTATGCCGGGCTGACCACAGGCGCGGGCGCGGCGGAGGTGGACCAGTGGTTCGATAGGGTGCGGGCAGGTGGGGCAAGATTACCTGCTCCTCTGGCAGCAGCCCTGGCTCAGCAACCTTGGGAGGACTTTGAGGCACTCAAGCGCGCCATATGGCAGCGAATGACGAGCGTTCCGGTTTTAGCCAGCCAGTGTTCTGCTGAGCAGCTCGAAGCAATGGCGGCAGGCAACGCGCCGTTGTTGAACGGCCAACCCATCGTGATCGGCCACCGTACGCCTCCAAGCTATAGCGGCCTCTATGATCTCGGCCAGCTATGGTTCACCTTCCTAGCCCCCACAACGATGCCGCTACACTGACGCTTGCGTATACTGCGCTGTTTTCAACCCACACGAGACAGCGCATGTTGCCTGACATCCCTGACTTTCTAGGCTGCCCTACGCCCCAGGCGTGGGTCGACGCTGCCTTGGTGAACCAAACTACCCTGCTGATTGACCACAAGAACTGTGAGTTCAAGGCGGCGTCCACGGCGTTGAGCCTGATCGCCAAGTACAACACTCACATCGACCTCATCCACTTCATGTCCCGTTTGGCCCGCGAAGAACTGGTTCACCATGAGCAGGTGCTGCGTTGGATGAAAATGCGCGACGTGCCGCTGCAGCCTCTGAACGCAGGCCGCTACGCCTCGGGCCTGCGTAAACTGGTGCGCGCCCATGAGCCGGTGAAGCTGGTAGACACGCTGGTGGTCGGCGCCTTTATCGAAGCCCGCAGTTGCGAACGGTTCGGCGCGGTGGCCGTTCATTTGGATACGGACTTGGGCAGCTTTTACAGTGGCCTGCTCAAAAGCGAAGCCCGGCATTTCCAGGGGTACTTGAGGCTGGCGTATCACTACGGTGACGCAGCGGACATAGAACGCACCCTTATTAAGGTGAGGGCCGCTGAAGCGGAGCTGATTCAGAGCCCGGATCCGGAGTTCAGGTTTCACAGCGGCGTCCCTGCCTAAGCCTCCACACCTTTCCTACTTGCCCTAAAACACGCCGTAGATCACCTGGGATCACGGCCGAGGGTCATTACCTTGACAATAGCTGCCTAGGCAGTAATATTTGGCAACACTCTCTGCCTGAGCAGCAATTGTTTACCTCATGAGCCACTTTACTCCCGAGAACTTCTACGACAGCCAGATTGGTATGTTGCTAGGGCGCACCAACAGCCTCAAGGACCGCATCCTTGACCAACACTTGGAGGTGCATGGGGTGACGGCGGCGCAGTTCAAGGTGCTGATCATGGTTGCCGAGTGGGGGATAGACAGCCCTGGCGACCTGTGCCGGCACCTGTCCCTGGACAGCGGCTCCATGACCCGGATGCTGGACCGGCTTGAGCATAAACAGTTGATCCGCCGCAACCGCAGCGAGGCGGACCGTCGGCAGATCCGCATCGTGCTGACGGCAGACGGCGAGCAACTGGCGGCGCGCCTGCCGCATGTCGGCGCGCAGGCCATGAACCGCTTGGCGGGCGTGTTGGAAAAGGCCGAATTGGCTGAGTTGGAACGGATACTCAAAAAAATTCTGATCGATGCCGGCGACCCCTCGGCGTGCTGGCGCATGGGTAAAAAATGAAGCCTTCCCTGTTGTATGTGAAGTTGATGCCACTCGCCTTGGCCGTAGCCCTAGCAGGCTGCGCCAACGACCATGGTCTTGCGCCAGATGCCCAGCTTACGGACGCTGCCAGCCTGCACATGGGCCAAGGCGTGGCGAAGGTGGTGGTGAGCCCAGCTGCATGGCCTTCAGCGACTTGGTGGGCGGGGTTGGGCGACCCACAGCTGAACGCGTTGATCGACGAAGCCTTGCGTGACAGCCCCAACGTGCAGGTGGCTGCTGCCCGCGCGCACCGCGCCATGGCCGAGGCTAATGCCGTGGACGCCGACCGCAGCCCTTACATCGGCGCGGACGCCGAGGTCTCGCGTTCACGCCTGGCTAAAGTGCAAGACCCGCTGCTTCGGGGCGAGCGTTATTCGACTCTGCGTACTGCAGAGGTAACCTTCAACTACAGCTTCGACCTCTGGGGGGGCGAGCGCGCTGCCTGGGAAGCCGCCTTGGGCCAAGCCCGCGCGGCTGAAGTAGACCGTCAGGCCGCGCGGCTGACCTTGGCTGTTGACGTGGCCAGGGCGTACAGCGATCTGGCCCATGCCTACATCGCTGCCGACCTTGCTCAGGAAGACCTCAAGCGCACGGGGCAATTGCTCACGCTGGGGCGTCAGCGTCTGGCGGCTGGCATCGACAGCCAGTACCAGTTGCAACAAACGGAAAGCCTTGAAGCCAGTGCGCAAGAGCAGGCGGTGGATGCGGAGAAGCAACTACGCAGCGCTCGGATTGCCCTGGCGGTGTTGTTAGGCAAGGGCCCGGAGCGCGCCGACGAAATCGCTCGCCCCACCACGCTTAACCCCGCCGTAGTGGCGCTGCCCTCGCAGCTGCCTGCCGACCTACTGGGCAGGCGCCCGGACGTGGTTGCCGCGCGTTGGCGGGTAGAGGCATCCAGCCGCGATGTAGAGGTGAGTAAAACCCGCTTCTACCCCAACCTTAACCTCACGGCCGCGGCGGGTACGCAGTCGATGCTAGGCGACGCGTTGTTTGGCAGTGCCAGCCGGTTCTTCAACATTGCACCGGCGGTGTCCTTGCCGTTGTTCGATGGCGGCCGCCTGCGTGCTGGCCTCGACGCCAGCGACGCCGACCATGAGCTGGCCGTTGCCCAATACAACAAGGCGCTGGTCGGCGCGCTGGGTGAGGTGGCAGACGCCATCAACCGCCTTGAAGCGCTCGGCCGGCAGGTGGCGGCCAAGCAGCGGGCAGTCGACGTAGCCCAGCAATCCTTCGGCACCGTCACGCAGCGCTACGGCTCGGGGATCGGTAACTACCTCGACGTGCTTACTCTTGAACAGCAGCTGCTCGGCGCGCAACAGCAGTTGGCCAGCCTTACGGCTCAGCGTATCGACGTTTCGATTCAACTCATGCAGGCCCTAGGCGGCGGTTTTCAGGGTCAGGCCCTGGCCAGTGCCTCGGCCCCACGCGATTAATCAAGGTAATTTTCCATGGCCACTGCCAACCCCCAAGCCACTGATGACAAGGCTGACAACGCACAACCCAAGGCCAACCCGCGCAAGCGCAAGCTGATGTTGCTGCTCTTGCTCGCGGTGGTAATCATTGCCGGCCTCGCGGTATTTGCCTGGTACGAACTGCACGGCAAGTTTTACGAGGAAACCGACGACGCCTACGTGAACGGCAACGTGGTGGAAGTCACCCCGTTGATCGCTGGCACCGTTATCAGCATCGGCGCCGACGACGGCGACTTTGTGAAGGCCGGGCAGGTGATGATCAGCTTCGACCCCGCCGATGCGCGTATAGCACTTGAAAACGCTCAAGCCAACCTGGCCAAGACCGTGCGACAAGTGCGCGGCATGTATAGCAACGTAGACAGCGCACGGGCCCAGGCCAATGCCCGTCGGGTAGAGCTGCAAAAAGCGCAAGAGAACTACAACCGCCGCAAGACGCTGGCGGCCAGTGGTGCGATTTCGCAGGAAGAGCTGTCCCACGCCCGCGATGACCTGGCGTCTGCCCAGAGCGCATTAGGCACGGCCCAACAGCAACTGGCAGGCACGGCGGCTCTGGTAGACGACACCGTGATTTCCTCTCACCCTGACGTTCAGGCCGCCGCCGCACGGCTGCGCGACGCTTACCTGGCCCGCGCCCGTACCACCTTGGTAGCCCCGGTGTCGGGTTATGTGGCCAAGCGCACCGTTCAGCTAGGCCAGCGCGTACAGCCTGGTACCCCGACCATGGCGGTGATTCCGCTGGAGCAGGTATGGGTAGACGCCAACTTCAAGGAAACCCAGCTGCACGACATGCGCATTGGCCAGCCGGTGACCCTGGAGTCGGACCTGTACGGCGATGACGTGGCTTACACAGGCACGGTGCAGAGTATCGGCGCAGGCACCGGCAGTGCGTTCTCGTTGTTACCTGCGCAGAATGCGACCGGTAACTGGATCAAGATCGTGCAACGGGTGCCGGTACGTATCGCGCTGGACCCTGAACCGTTGAAAAAGCACCCGTTGCGTATTGGGTTGTCGACTGTCGCCACGGTGGACCTGCACGACCAGAGTGGCGCCGTGTTGACCCAGCAACCCCCTCAGCAGGCGGCCTTCTCCACCAGCGTTTATGAGCAGCAACTCGACGAGGCCGACACCATGATCGCGCGCCTGATTCGTGAAAACAGCGCCTCTGGCAATGGTGCCCCCGGCAGCAGCGCCCCTGGCAAGACTGCACAACGATGAGCGGCAATGCGTCATTCACCCCGCCCAGCCTGGTCCTCAGCACCATTGGGTTGTCACTGGCAACCTTCATGCAGGTGCTGGACACCACCATTGCCAACGTGGCGTTGCCGACCATTTCCGGCAACCTGGGGGTCAGCGCGGAGCAGGGCACCTGGGTCATCACCTCGTTTGCGGTCAGCAACGCGGTAGCACTGCCCCTTACCGGGTGGCTTAGCCGGCGCTTCGGCGAGGTAAAGCTGTTTATCTGGGCGACCCTGCTATTCGTGCTGGCGTCGTTCCTGTGTGGTATTTCCACGTCCATGCCCGAGCTTGTAGGGTTTCGCGTAGTGCAGGGCATGGTGGCTGGGCCGCTGTACCCCATGACCCAAACCCTGCTGATTGCCGTGTATCCCCCTGCGAAACGGGGCATGGCTCTGGCGCTGCTGGCCATGGTGACGGTGGTCGCGCCCATTGCGGGGCCGATTCTGGGCGGATGGATTACCGATAGCTATAGCTGGCCGTGGATCTTCTTCATCAACGTACCCGTGGGCTTGTTTGCCGCGGCAGTGGTTCGCCAGCAGTTGGCCAACCGACCGGTACACACCAGTCGCCAGCCCATGGACTACGTGGGCCTGATCACCTTGATCATCGGGGTAGGCGCCTTGCAGGTGGTGCTGGACAAAGGTAACGACCTGGATTGGTTTGAGTCCCAGTTCATTATCATTGGCACCGTGATCTCGGTGATCGCCCTGGCGGCGTTCGTGATCTGGGAGCTTACCGATGAACACCCGGTGGTCAATCTACGGCTGTTCGCGTTCCGTAACTTCCGCGTGGGCACGGCGGTGCTGGTAGGCGGGTACTCCGGGTTTTTCGGGATCAACCTGATTTTGCCCCAGTGGTTGCAGACCCAGCTGGGCTACACTGCCACCTGGGCAGGGTTCGCAGTAGCGCCGTTGGGCATCCTGCCCGTGCTGATGTCGCCTTTCGTGGGCAAATATGCCCATAAGTTCGACCTGCGCATCCTGGCGGCACTGGCGTTCACGGCCATTGGCCTGAGTTGCTTCATGCGCGCCGGCTTCAACACTGAGGTGGATTTCACCCATATCGCACTGGTGCAGCTGTTCATGGGGATCGGCGTGGCGCTGTTCTTCATGCCCACATTAAGCATCTTGCTGTCGGACCTGCCGCCCAAGCAGATTGCCGACGGCTCGGGGCTGGCGACCTTCCTGCGCACGTTGGGAGGGAGTTTTGCCGCCTCCCTGACCACTTGGATCTGGAGCCGTAGGGCCATCCAGCACCATGCGTACCTGAGCGAACACATCAACGTCTACGACTCCACCACCCAGCAGGCGATTCAGCAGATGGGCGGGGCCACGGACAAAACCTACGCGCAGCTTGAGCAAGTGGTTAACAGCCAGGCCTACATGCTTTCGACCGTGGACTACTTCCAGATGTTGGGGTGGGTATTTGCAGGGCTGATTCTGCTCGTGTGGTTCGCCAAGCCGCCCTTTACCGCCAAGGCCGGCCCAGCGTCCGGGGGGCATTGACCGGATTACCCGGCTAGCGATCGAATACCTCCAGTGCATGGGCAAGGCTGGCCGGCGACAGCGCGCCGAGGTGGCTGCCCACCAGGCGACCGTCGGCGCTGTAAAAGAGCGTAGTGGGCAGAGCCATTGCCCCAACGTGTTTGAGCAGGGCGCCGTTGGCGTCGAACAGCACGTGCTGGAGGTCGAGGCCTACGGTGCTGAGGAAGGTGGCTGCGGTCGCAACGCTTTCGCCCTGGTTTACGAACACGAAGCGGATGCCTGGGTGCTGCTGTTGGGCGGCGACCAGCACAGGCATTTCACGTCGGCAAGGAGGGCACCAGGTGGCCCAGAGGTTGACCACCATAGGTTGCCCTTGATAGCGCGCCAAACGGGTCGGAGCGCCGTGTGCGTCGGCCAGTGCTAAGGTAGGCAGTGCCGTATCGTCTCGCCAGCACAGTGCCGCGTTGCCCACCCCCCACACCACCAGGCCTGTGGCCAGGCTCAGGCCCAATGCCTTGCGCGCCTGCGGGCGCCGCCAGCCCCTGAGCACTGTGAACACTACGACCGCCGCCACGCCCAAGGCAGGCAAGAAGCCCCCGTCACGCGGGTCTAGCGCTTGCCAAGGGTTGGCGTGGTAGTGCGCCCGGTACACCACCACAAAGCCCAACCGCGCCACCAGCAAGGCACCGACGAACAGCCAGAACACCTCCGTACCTACCGGTTGTCGCAGGGCCTTTGGTGCGAAGCGGTGGCCTACCCAGGTGGCCAGGCCCAGGGCCGCAAGCAGCACGAGGTGGGCGGTGGAGAGGGCCAACGGGCCGAGGGAGAGGCTTAGCATAGGGCGCTCCAGCAAGGGTCGGCTCACAGGCTGGCCAAAGAGGGTTAAACGGGCGTTAACCACCCTGGCGAAGCGGATAATGCAGGGTTAATCCTCCCAGGTGTAGGCTGTGGGCCTGTCAACAGGTTACTGCCATGCACGTATTGCTTTGTGAAGACCACGACCTTATCGCCAGCGGCATCGTTGCCGGCTTGGCCGCCCAGGGCGCGGTGGTGGACCGGGTCGGTACCGCCAGCGCCGCTGAAGGGTTGCTCAGCGTGGCCCATTTCGACGTGATGATCCTGGACCTCGGCCTGCCCGATGAAGACGGCCTCAAGCTGTTAACGCGCCTTCGACACCAGGGCCTGACCTTGCCGGTGCTGGTGTTGACCGCGCGCGATGCCGTCACGGACCGCGTGACCGGCCTTGAAGCAGGCGCTGATGATTACCTCCTCAAGCCCTTCGACCTGCGCGAGCTCAATGCGCGCCTGCACACGTTATTGCGGCGCATGGCCGGCCGCACCCTCAACCGTATCGAGCATGGCCCGTTGTGCCACGACCCCGGCACCCGCGAAACCTGGCTGCACGGGCAGCCGGTCGACCTGTCACGGCGCGAGCAGGCCCTGCTTCATGCCCTGCTTCAGCATCGCGGCCGGGTGCTGAGTGCCGAGCAGCTCAAGGACAGCCTGTATGGCTTTAACGATGAGGTCGAAAGCAACGCGTTGAACGTTCACATTCACTACCTGCGGCGCAAGTTGGGTAATGGGATCGTCGAAACCGTACGCGGCTTGGGGTATCGCCTGGGCCCGGCGGGCACTGCAGGGCGGGAGCAGCCATGAGCTTGCGGTTACGGCTGATGCTGATCCTGGGTATTGCCTTCCTGGTGATTTGGGCGCTGGCAGCAGCCTGGATGTTTCGTGACTTGCGTGGGCAGATGATGTTTTCCCTGGACCAACGCCTGGTGGCCTCTGCGCGCATGGTGGCAGGGCTGGTTCAACAATTGCCTCAGCCCTTGGCGAGCGCGGCGCCGGGCGCCGCTATCACGGCCGACCAAGGCAGCCTTCCCGATGGCATGGCGTGCAAGGTCAGCTCCTTGCGTGGCGAGATCCTTGCGACCAGTCAGCAAGGCGTGGAAGCCGCCTTGGGTGAAGAGGGCATGGGCTTTCACGACAAATTGATCGATGGCGAGCACTGGCGCAGTTTTACCCTCAGCCACGGCGACGTACGTATCACCACGGCCGACCGTCAACAGGAGCGCGAAGCCTTGAACCGGTCGGTGGTGCTGGCCGCGTCGGTGCCCGTGTTCATGGCATTACTCGGCAGCCTAGGCGTGCTGTGGCTTGGGGTTGGGCAAGGCCTGGCGCCCCTCAACCGTATTCGCGATGCCCTGACCCAGCGCCGCGCCGATTCGCTTGAGCCTCTGTGCAGCCGTCGCTTGCCAGCAGAGCTTCGGCCGTTGGTACACACCCAGAACCAACTGTTCGCCCGTATTGGTCAGGCCATGGAGCGTGAACGCCGCCTGACCGACGACGCTGCCCATGAGCTGCGCAGCCCGCTCACGGCGATTAAAACGCACCTGCAGGTGGCCCAACTCACCCATGGAGCTGCGCAGGACGCGGCACTTGCCCAGGCGGAGGAGGGCGCTGACCGCCTGCACCGCACCCTGGAGCAATTGTTGCTGCTGGCGCGGGTAGAGGGCCGCCTGGCGTTCGAGGACAGCGACCTTAGCCCCGTCGCTGACGTGGCCCGTTTGGCCATCAATGACACCCGGGCCCAGGCGACGCACCCTATACAGGCGGTGTTACAAGAGGGCAGTGCCCAGGTTGCCTTGGCCGTCCCCTTCACGCTGGCGGTGGTAGCCTTGCGTAACCTGCTGGAAAATGCGGTGCGCCATGGCGGCAGCGCAGGGGCGGTGCAGTTAGAGGTGCTGCGTGACGGTGAGCAGGCGGTGTTCAGGGTCCGCGACCAGGGGCCGGGCTTGGGGCCTGATGAATTGGCACACCTCACCGAGCGGTTCTGGCGCTCCTCGCGTAGCCAGGGTTGCGGGTTGGGGTTGGCAATTGTGGACGCCATTGTGCAGCGCTGCCACGGGCAATTGCGGTTCTACCCGCTGCCTCAAGGGTTGCTGGTGGAGCTGCGCTTGCCCTTGGCGCCCGAGCCACCCCAGGCCGTTTGAAACTTCCGGTGGGTACGTTGCCGCCAGCTTGGGGGATCGTCTAGTATGTTTGACACTGATCTCCCCTCACGGATGAACTGGCCTTCAATCAAGGCTGCTGCTCTGTGTTGTGATTGAAATGTTTTACAACAGACCTTCCCTGGCGGTGCTTCGTGAACAGCGTAACTTCAAAAAGCCGGTCTATGCCGGTCGTCCTGATGACCATGGGCGTGCAAGAGCGCAAAGGCCACCTGTACCAGGTCATGACCCATAAATACATCACGCCCTTAGTGGAGATTGCCGGCTGCGTGCCGGTGCTGGTGCCCACCTGCTGCGGCATAGGCGCGCTGGACGCGTACCTGGACATGGCCGACGGCGTTTATCTGACAGGCGCCGGTTCGAACATCGACCCGGCACTGTACGGCCAAGAAAACCTTACCCCTGAAAAACCCCAGGATCCCGAGCGTGACCGGTTCGACCTGGCGCTGATCCATGGCGCACTTGCCCGTGGCTTGCCGCTCTTTGCCATCTGTCGGGGTATGCAAGAGGTGAACGTGGCCTTGGGCGGCGACATTCACCAAAAGCTGTATGCCTTACCCGGTGTTGAGGACCACCGAGAAAACCCTGAGGCCCCGGTTGCGCAGCAATATGCTGATAGCCATGGGGTAAACCTTGAGCCTGATAGCTGGCTGACCCAGGTGCTGGGGCGCGAGAGCATTCGTGTGAATTCGCTGCATGGCCAAGGCATCGACCGCCTGGCCGCAGGCCTTGAGGTGTTGGGGAGGGCGCCTGATGGCGTGATCGAAGCGTTTCACGCGCCAACGCTTTCACCCTTCCTGGTGGGCGTGCAATGGCATCCTGAATGGCAGGCGTCACAGAACCCGGTGTCGGTGCAGTTGTTCGACGCCTTCGGGGAAGCCTGCCGCCAGTTCAAAGCAGGCTAGCCTTTGCCTGTTAGCAGGCATTGATTTCCCGGCTCGGGCCGTTGCGCGCCCTAGGGTTTGCTATCCTGCGCGCGTCCATGGCGCCCCGGCGCCGTTCGAGAACCGCCACAGGGACGTGGCATAGGTACTAGAGCCTTATGACTGTCCACACCAACCCACCCACCTTACTCTCCCGCGCAGACCACAAAACCCTTGGCCTGGCGGCCTTGGGTGGGGCGCTGGAAATCTACGACTTCATTATTTTCGTCTTCTTCACCACCCTGCTGGCGGACCTGTTCTTTCCGCCTGACATGCCTAAATCCCTCAGCCTGCTACAGAGCTTCGGTATCTTCGTGACCGGCTACCTGGCGCGCCCATTGGGCGGTTTGGTAATGGCTCACTACGCCGACCGGCTGGGGCGCAAGCGGGTGTTCAGCCTCAGCATCCTGATGATGGCGCTGCCCTGCCTGGTGATTGGGGTAATGCCCGTGTATGCCGACATTGGCTATTTCGCCCCTGCGATCTTGCTGGTGTTGCGGGTATTGCAGGGCGCAGCCGTGGGGGGCGAGGTGCCCAGCGCCTGGGTATTCGTGGCTGAACACGTGCCCAAAGCGCGGCGTGGCTACGCGCTGGGGTTCCTTCAGGCAGGCCTGACATTTGGCTACCTGCTGGGCGCGCTGATTGCCACCGCGCTGGCCAAGGCGCTGACGCCCGAACAAATGCTGGACTTCGGCTGGCGGCTGCCGTTCTTGCTGGGCGGGGTATTTGGCTTGCTAGGGGTATGGCTGCGCCGTTGGCTTAGCGAAACGCCCGTGTTCCTGGCGATGCGCGAGCGTCGTGAGGCCAGCGCTGCCTTGCCCTTGGCTGAGGTGATGCGGGCTCACCGTAAGGCTTTATTGCCTGCGGTCTTGTTAACGTGCGTGCTGACCACCGCCGTGGTGGTGCTGGTGGTGCTCACGCCCACCCTGATGCAACAGCGCTTTGGGCTGCCTGCCGCGGACACCTTTGCGCTCAGTAGCATCGGCATCGTGTTCCTCAACCTGGGCTGCGTGCTGGCAGGCCTGCTCAGTGACCGTATCGGGCCGTGGCGGGCGCTGGGGGTGTACAGCCTGTTGCTGCCGCTGGGTACGTTGATGCTGTATGGCAGCCTTATGCTGCACACCACAAGTGTGGGCCTGGCCTATGCCGTCGCCGGCCTATGCAGCGGCGTGGTGGGCGTTGTGCCCTCGGTCATGGTAGGGCTGTTCCCGCCGGCCGTGCGGGTGTCAGGCATTTCCCTCACCTATAACCTGGCCTATGCGCTGTGGGCGGGGCTCACGCCCCTGGGGTTGCTGGCGCTGAGTGCGTGGACGCCGTGGGTATTGGCGGGCTATAGCCTGCTCATGGGCATGGTAGGCGTGGCCTGTTACCTGGCCTGGCGGCCGTCGCGACCTGCTGCCCGGCCTGCGTGACCCTCGTAGTGTGCAGCGCTACCCAGGCCAACCATCACGCACCAGGAATAACCGCTGCGCCTCTACGGCCCATTCACCTTGAGGCACCATGCGTACCAGCAGCTGCGCCGGCGCGTCGGGTGCGAGCGCCGTGAGCCACTCATCCAACGCGTGTAACGGCCAGAGTTCTCGGGTTGCGCAGCGTGCCGGGGCCAACCACTGGGCGCGCGGCAAGGGTTGCCAGTAGCCCCGCGCATTCGCCGCCAAAGCCGGCCATTGGCAGCGGTGCAGCCAGTCGCCGCGCAAGTGATCGGGGTGGGCGCCTGCCGGTGCCTCGCCGTGGGCGTGCCAGGGATAGAACAGGTACCCGCCTAGCCATAGCCACGGCTGAGGGGGCGGCAAGCCGAGGCTCTGTAGCCGCTGGCGGGCGGCGGGTTGCGTTGAAAGCGGTAGCTGGTGGGCCGCCAGGTGCAGTAGCTTTCTGTCCAGGCGGTCGTCCCGGCTGGGCCCCAGCCAATCGGACGTGCTCTCGCCGCTGGCATCGTCCCGGCCTAGGTAAAACTTTACTGCAAGCTCTACGTGGTGAACGCCGTCGCGGTCACGCAGCAGCACGTCGATCTCGCCCAAGGTAGTGCCGTTTTCCCGCACGGGCAGGTTCGCGGCCACCAATTCCACGCCAGGCGCCTGACGCAATGCGAACTGCCATAGCCGCTCGTAATACAGGCCTAAACGGCGGGTCGAACTCATACTCAGCCATTCACTCAAAAGGCTATCGTCGGCATCGAGCCCGTGCAGCCATTGCTCCATCAGCCCAGGCGTCGCTGCCCAGTCGCTTCCTTGCAGGGGGTGCCGTTGTGCCCAGGGCGCCTGGCTGAGCATGGCAGGGGCCGTGAGTACCCAGGCGAGGTCACGGACTGCCGGGCGGCGCAGGCGGGTGGGAAGGGTGCTGAGGCAAGAAAATGGATTCATCGGTGGAGCATAGCGGGTTATAGGTGATTGATGAACGCATAACAGGTGAGGGCCGCAGCCTATACGGTATGGCATTTTGTATGCCCGCCGCTTTGCCGCATAATCGAGGCCCCGCCTCATACAACCCCTGGGAGCCCCATGGAGCAGTTTCGTAATATCGGTATCATCGGCCGCCTCGGTAGCACGCAGGTGTTGGACACTATCCGCCGGCTGAAGAAGTTTCTGGTAGAGCGGCACTTGCACGTGATTCTCGAAGACACCATCGCCGAGGTGCTTCCAGGCCACGGTCTGCAAACCTCCACCCGCAAGCTATTAGGCGAGGTATGCGACCTGGTGATCGTGGTGGGAGGCGACGGCAGCCTATTGGGCGCGGCCCGGGCATTGGCTCGGCACCACACGCCGGTGCTTGGCGTTAATCGGGGCAGCCTGGGCTTTTTGACAGACATCAAACCCGACGAGCTGGAAACCAAGGTCGGCGAGGTGCTGGCCGGCCATTACCTGGTTGAAAGCCGCTTCCTGCTTGAAGCCGAGGTGCGCCGTCATGGCGAGGCGATCGGCCAGGGCGATGCCCTGAACGACGTGGTGCTTCACCCTGGCAAGTCTACGCGCATGATCGAGTTCGAGATTTATATCGACGGGCAGTTCGTGTGCAGCCAGAAGGCAGACGGCCTGATCGTGGCCACGCCCACCGGCTCTACCGCCTATGCGTTATCGGCAGGTGGGCCCATCATGCACCCCAAGCTCGACGCCATTGTAATCGTGCCCATGTACCCCCATACCTTGAGCGGTCGCCCTATCGTGGTAGACGGTAACAGTGAGCTCAAAATCGTAGTAGCCAAAGACATGACGATCTATCCGCAGGTGTCTTGCGATGGTCAAAACCACTTCACCTGCGCGCCGGGCGACACCATTACCGTGAAGAAGAAACCCCAGAAGCTGCGACTGATTCACCCCCTTGACCACAATTACTATGAAGTCTGCCGCACCAAGCTTGGCTGGGGCAGCAAGCTGGGCGGCGGAGGCGAGTGATGCTGGACCCCTCCAGGCGGTATGACCTGATTGGCGACGTGCACGGTTGCGCCCATACCCTTGAACAGTTGCTCGACACCCTAGGCTACAAACAGCGGGGCGGCATCTGGCAGCACCCCTCGCGGCAGGCGGTGTTCCTGGGCGATATCATCGACCGGGGGCCGGGCATCAGGGAAACCCTGCACATCGTGCATGACATGGTGGAGGCCGGCCATGCCGGGTGCATCATGGGCAATCACGAATTCAATGCCCTGGGCTGGGTCACGCCAGGGCTGCCGGGCAGTGGCCAGGATTTCGTTCGCCAGCATACGCCGCGTCACCGTCGGCTGATTCAGGCCACCCTGGACCAGTTCGCCCAGCATCCGGCGGACTGGGAAGATTTTCTCAGCTGGTTCTACGAGTTGCCGCTGTTCGTGGACGCTGGGCGCTTTCGTCTTGTCCATGCCTGTTGGGACAACCGCGTGATCGACCCGCTGCGCCAGCTGTTCCCCGATGGCCGGGTGGACTCGCATTTCATACAGGCGTCCAGCGTGCCACGTAGTTTCGCGGCCAATGTGTTTGACCGCTTGCTGCGGGGTACCGACATGCGCCTGCCCGGTGGCCTGGCCATTACCGGCGGTGACGGGCTGAGCAGGGCCTCCTTTCGGACCAAATTCTGGGAAGACGACCCGCAGACCTACGGCGATGTTGTATTCCAGCCAGATGCCTTGCCTGACGACGTGGCCAGTACGCCTCTAAGCCCCCATGAAAAACAATCCTTGCTGCGGTATGGCACCGATGAGCCATTGCTGTTCGTTGGCCATTACTGGCGCAGCGGCCACCCGGCACCGATACGGCCAAACCTCGCTTGCCTGGATTACAGCGCCGTGCTCTATGGCAAGTTGGTCGCGTACCGGCTTGACGATGAAACCATACTAGACCCCGCCAAGTTCGTATGGGTGGACGTTACCCGGCCGGAGCCTTCCCGTTGAAACCCATCCCTGCTTTACGCTTGCCCGTCTCACTCGACCTCAGGGGCTTTGTTCGCCTGCTGCAACGCCTTCAGGTCCCTTACCGGGTAACGGAGGAGGGGCCTGAGCAGGTGGTGTGGGTCCCCACCCTGGACATGGCTGAGCGCGTCAGCGAGTTGTATGACCGCTACCCCGACGGCGACAGTGCGCCTATTACCGCCGGGCCTGCGGCCTTGCCGGGGCCAGGGCGTGCCACACGCTTCTGGCAGCAGGTGCGCACCAGCCCGGTCACCATGGCGGTGCTACTGCTCTGCGTACTGGTAGGTGCCATCAGCTTGCTGGGTGACAACCTTGAGCCTTTGCACTGGCTTACGTTCGTGGACTTTCACCAAGAGGGCGACTACGCCTGGTTCAAGCCCTGGATCGAAACCCTCGAAGCAGGGCAATGGTGGCGCCTGGTTACCCCCATGTTCATACACTTCGGCCTTCTTCACCTGGCCATGAATGGCTTGTGGTACTGGGAGCTGGGGCGGCGCATCGAATGGCGCCAGGGCCGCTGGGGCCTGGCCGGCCTCACGCTGCTGTTCGCCGCTACCTCCAACCTCACCCAGTACCTGTGGAGTGGGCCCGCGCTGTTCGGTGGCCTGTCCGGGGTGCTGTATGGGCTGCTGGGGCACCTGTGGCTGTTTAATTGGCTGGCGCCGACGCCGCTCTATCACATGCCCAAAGGGGTATTGATCATGATGCTGGTATGGCTGGGCCTGTGCCTGTTGGGCGCTGCCAGCCTGCTGGGCTTTGGCGAAATCGCCAACGGCGCCCATGTGGGCGGGTTGTTGGTCGGTTGCGTCACGGGCCTGTTGGGCGGAACGCTTGCCCGCCGTAAAATAGCCTGACCTTCGCTTGTTTCTTTACGACACTCGGACGCCTCAATGACTACCTTCAGCGACATGATCGAAAACCTTACGCCGGACATCTACGAAAGCCTCAAGCTCGCCGTAGAAATCGGCAAATGGCCCGATGGGCGCAAGCTTACCCAGGAGCAGAAAGAGCTGTCCTTGCAGGCCGTCATCGCCTGGGAGTCGCAGCATCTGCCTGAAGACCAGCGCACCGGTTACATGGGCCCCCAGGAATGCAGCTCCAAGGCAGCGCCGGTGGCCAATATCGTGTTCAAGTCGGACGCTATCCATTGACTGAACTGGTTCGTGGTTCCGTCAGCAAGATGGCCATACGCATGGAGGGCCACGTGGCCTCCTACGATTTGCGGGTAGGCGATACCCGTGTGCCACTCAACCCCCTGGTGGGTCAGCACCTGAAATTGCAGTACTTGGGTGCCATTTATTGCACCGCGTGCGGCAAGCGCACCAAGAGTAGCTATAGCCAGGGTTACTGCTACCCTTGCATGACGCGCCTGGCTGCCTGTGACCTGTGCATCATGAGCCCGGAGCGTTGCCATTACGATCAGGGCACGTGCCGTGAGCCTACATGGGGCGAGCAATTTTGCATGACCGATCACATCGTGTACCTCGCTAACAGCTCAGGCATCAAGGTGGGCATCACACGCTCCACCCAGTTGCCTACTCGATGGCTTGACCAAGGTGCTATCCAGGGGTTACCGATTCTGCGCGTGTACACGCGGCAGCAATCGGGGCTGGTGGAAGACCTGTTCCGCTCCCAGGTGGCCGACCGGACCAACTGGCGTGCCTTGCTCAAAGGCGCAGCCAATGAAGTTGACCTGATTGGCGTGCGCGAGCAGCTATTCGACAGCTGCGCCGCAGGCCTCACCATGCTTCAAGACCGCTTCGGGTTGCAGGCTATTCAGCCGCTACCGGATGCCGAGGTGATGCGCATCGAGTACCCCGTGCAGGCTTACCCTACCAAGATCACCAGCTTCAACCTGGACAAGGACCCGATCGCCGAAGGCACACTCATGGGCATCAAGGGTCAATACCTCATATTCGACACCGGCGTGATCAACATTCGCAAATACACGGCCTATCAGCTCGCCGTGCACCAGTAGAAGGAAAGGCCATGCGCACCGAACAGCCCAAAACGATCTACCTGAAAGATTACCGGGCCCCCGACTACCTGATCGACGAGACCCACCTGACCTTCGAACTGCATGAAGACCACACGCTGGTCCATGCGCAGTTGGTCATGCGCCGCAACCCTGCGGCCGGGGAAGGGCTGCCGCCGCTGGTACTCGATGGCCAGGAGCTGGAACTGCTGTCGCTCAAGCTCGATGACCAGGACCTGAACGCCGACACCTATACCCTGGATGACATGCACCTGACCCTGCAGCCCACAGCAGCGAGCTTTGTGGTGGACACCAGCGCGCGCATTCATCCGGAAACCAACACGGCCCTGGAGGGCCTGTACAAGTCCGGCAAGATGTTTTGTACCCAGTGCGAGGCTGAGGGCTTTCGCAAGATCACCTGGTATCTGGACCGCCCGGACGTAATGAGCCGGTTCACCACCAGCCTGAGTGCAGACAAGCAGCGTTACCCGATCCTGTTGTCCAACGGCAACCCGGTTGCCAGCGGCGAGGGTGAAGACGGCCGCCACTGGGCGACCTGGGAAGACCCCTTCATGAAGCCGGCGTACCTGTTTGCGTTGGTAGCCGGGGACCTGTGGTGCATCGAGGATATCTTTACGCGGGCTTCGGGCCGCGATGTCACCCTGCGCATTTATGTCGAGCCTGAGAATATCGACAAGTGCCAGCACGCCATGACCAGCCTTAAAAAGTCCATGCGTTGGGACGAAGAGGTGTACGGGCGCGAGTATGACCTCGACATCTTCATGATCGTGGCGGTCAACGACTTCAACATGGGGGCCATGGAAAACAAAGGCCTGAACATCTTCAACTCCAGCTGCGTGCTGGCCAAGGCCGAGACGGCGACCGACGCCGCTCACCAGCGCGTGGAAGCGGTGGTGGCCCACGAATACTTCCACAACTGGACAGGCAACCGAGTGACCTGCCGCGACTGGTTCCAGTTGTCCTTGAAGGAAGGCTTCACGGTGTTCCGCGATGCGGAGTTTTCGGCCGACATGAATTCGGCCACGGTCAAGCGTGTAGAAGACGTGGCCTACCTGCGCACGCACCAGTTTGCCGAAGACGCCGGCCCCATGGCACACCCGGTACGGCCGTCCAGCTTCATGGAAATCTCCAACTTCTACACCCTGACGGTGTACGAAAAAGGCTCTGAGGTGGTGCGCATGTTGCGCACGCTGTTCGGGCCTGCAGGTTTCCGAAAAGGCAGTGACCTGTTCTTCGAGCGCCATGACGGCCAGGCCGTGACCTGTGATGACTTCGTCAAGGCGATGGAAGATGCCAACGGCGCCGACCTGACCCAGTTCAAGCGCTGGTACAGCCAGGCGGGCACGCCACGTTTGGCCGTTGCGCAGACCTTCGACGCCGCTGCCCGTACTTACAGCCTGACCTTCCGTCAACACTGCCCGGCGACCCCGGAAAGCGCAGAAAAACTTCCGTTCGTTATCCCGGTAGAGCTGGGGCTGCTCGACAGCCAGGGCCAGGACATTCCCTTGCAGTTGCAGGGTGAGGCCGCCCCTGGCGCCACTACGCGTGTGCTGTCAGTTACCGAGGAGGAGCAGACATTTACCTTCACCGGCATTGAGCAGCAGCCGCTGCCGTCGTTGCTGCGTGGCTTCAGCGCCCCGGTCAAGTTGCAGTTCCCGTACAACCGTGACCAGCTGATGTTCCTCATGCAGCACGACAGTGACGGCTTCAATCGCTGGGACGCAGGCCAGCAGCTGTCGGTACAGGTGCTGCAAGAGCTGATCGGTCAGCACCAGGCGGGCAAGGCATTAACCTTGGAGCCTCGACTGATCGAAGCCTTCCGCACCCTGCTCACCGACACCCAGCTGGATCAGGCCATGGTAGCCGAGATGCTCTCGCTGCCCGGTGAGGCCTACCTGATGGAGCTCAGCGACGTTGCCGATGTGGACGCTATCCACGCCGCTCGCGAGTTTGCCCGCACACAGATCGCAGAGACGCTGTTCGATGCCTTGTGGCAGCGCTACCGCGAGAACCGCGAGGTGTCTCGTGCAACGGCCTATGAAGCCAGCGCCGAACACTTTGCACGGCGCAGCCTGCAAAATATTGCCTTGTCTTACCTGATGCTCACGGGGCGGCATGAGGTGTTAGCGGCTGCGCTGGAGCAGTTCGAGCACTGTGACAACATGACCGAGCGCCTGACCGCCTTGGCCGTGCTGGTGAACTCACCCTTCGAGGCTGAGAAAGCCAAGGCCCTGGAAAGCTTCGCGGAACACTTCAAAGACAACCCTCTGGTGATGGACCAGTGGTTCAGCGTGCAGGCGGGCAGCACTTTGCCCGGCGGTTTAGCGCGCGTGAAGGCCTTGATGGAGCATCCGGCGTTCAGCCTGCGCAACCCCAACAAGGTGCGCGCGTTGATCGGGGCCTTTGCAGGGCAGAACCACGTGAACTTCCATGCGCCGGACGGCAGTGGCTATCGCTTCCTGGCCGACCTGGTGATTCAGCTCAATGCCCTTAACCCACAAATCGCCGCGCGCCAGCTCACCCCGCTGACCCGTTGGCGCAAGTTGGGCGGTGCGCGCCAGGCCTTGATGAAAGGTGAGCTCGAACGCATCAAGGCCAGCGGTTCGCTGTCCAGTGACGTGTTCGAGGTGGTGAGCAAGAGCCTGGCGTAACCCCTGTTTCGCCAACTGGAATTGGCTCCTGCGTTTACTCTGTGGCAGCCAACGCCAGTTGGCGAAACTGTCCGGCAGGGCGAGTTGCTTAACTTGGCTTACAGCCCCAACTGTTGCCCCAGCACCACGCTTAGTGCGTTACGGGCGTCGTCCAGTTGCACGAGGGCGGCGTGGCGGGCGGCGAGGGGGTCGCCGCTTTCGATGGCGGTCAGGATCGCCCGGTGCCGTGGCATGGCGAACTCATGCAAGTTAGGGCGTTGATTGGAATGCCGCAATGCCTCGCGCATGGCCATGGTTAGCATGTTGCACAGGTGCGCCAGCAAATCGTTATGGGTGGCATCGGCAATGCGTCGATGAAAATCCAGATCGGGCTGCAACAAGGCCTCTGGCGTGGCGGCCTGCTCCATACGGTCATAGGCCTCACCGATGGAGGCGACATCCTCTGGCGTCGCGTGTTGTGCAGCCAGTGCGGCGGCGGCAGGCTCTATGATGGAGCGCACGCTGGTGAGCAGCGCGAAGAATTCGTTCTGTGGTGTGGTTTGCATCACCCAATGCAACACATCGGGGTCGAGCAAATGCCACTCCCGACGCGCTTTCACCACCGTGCCCACGCGCGGCCTCGAATACACCAAGCCCTTGGCCACCAGTACCCGCGTTGCCTCACGCAGCACCGGCCGGCTGACCGCATACTCTTCACACAACGACGCTTCGGGTGGAAGCTTTTGATCGGGCGGAAAGCGGCCAGACACAATGTGCATGCCCAACTCCTGGACGATACGGGCGTGCATGCTCTTGCGTTCAGAGGGTTTGCGGTAATCCATGGGGCGGGGCGATACCTGCGCTGGCGGAGCGGGCATGATAGCGCAAAGCAGGGGGGATGCCGACGGGCAAATTAACAAGTCGCATAAGGAACGCGCACAGTTTGGCTATAGAGGCTTTCATAACCTAGGTTAATCCTTATTCGGCAAGTCAGATGCATCCAAGTATTTATTTAGATCAAGCCCATAACCTGAAATATTGACTTTCTTACCAAATAGGGGGTCAAAGTAAATTGGCCGTCCTTGGTCATCTGGCGTCTGAAGTACAGTGTGCAGAACAAAGTTAAAACTATCGCCTTTTGAGCGGCCAGGTATCATTGACTTCTCATCTATTTCAAATTTGAAATTTCCTTTGAGTTGCTTGAGTTGTATGTCTCTATGACCTGCCGTCCATGCTAAAAATGCATAAAGCTTACAAATTGATTCGCAGTCTCCTTCTTTATGTGTTGCAAGCTCATATACGTTACGAAGTGCTTTAGAGTCGTAGCGAATTAGTGTGTAGTTCTGGATATTTTCAGAGATCTTGCTAAATAATTGAGCTGCCGGCTGTTTGAAATGTATGCCTTCCAAAAGCTTATCGGCGATCAAGCTAAGATTCTTGGCGTCTTGCATCTGCTGGTTCAGATCTCTATGGTACTCAGATGGCTCAAAGCGCTTTTTTTCCGTTAAGCTTTTGAGACGTTTGTTAACCATTTCATGTAGCGCTAGTACAGGGGTTGGTACAGGTAAAGGACGGTCTTGAGCAGAAAGCCTTATGATAGCAGGTGGCATGTTTTCCAGTTCTTGATCAGTCTGAACTGATGTCGTGGGGCACAACGGTAAGCATCGGCTCAAAATTCTAATAATATTTGCCATTAATTTTCTCGTATTGTACTTAAGGGGCTCTGATAAATTCTATGCGTCAATACTCCGAGGTATGAGTGGTCTAACACCCATAAAGGGTTCCTTTCGGGGGCGGAAAATTTATTATAGTTGCAAGACCAGCAGTCTAACCGCCCCAGCAAAACCTATAAATAGTGTTTTCAGCCCATTCGGAAACATCTTCGTAGCGGGTAAATAAACCGAAGTGCCCAATAAAGTGATCAAAGCACAGCAGTGCAGTTTTACCGTTTTCGTCTATTTCGCAAATTACGGCATAGGCAGTATTTTTATCTCTGCCAAGAAATCTATAACGTAGGTTATCGCAATGGGCCAGGGGTATATCGAAACCTGAGCGTTCAATGTCTGATTTCAGCATCGTTAACACTGGCCGCCGTTTACCGGGCCCTACCTCTGGTAGGGCCCAATCGCTCAGTGGGTCCGCGCTAGTGTGATAATTCTGCTTGTTGTACACCAGCACCCCTCCACACCCATGAAGAATGCTGTCACCTATCCACTCAGGGGCTGCCCCATACGTCCTGCGCGAATGACCGAAATACTGGCCTGTTACATCCCAACAGAAGAACCCCCGTTCGTTCTCATAGCTAGTTTTACATAGTGCGCCGTAGCCTACACTCTGCCCTGATGAGTCGGCCAGTTGATAAATGGTTTCGCAACTCCGCTTGAGCCCCCGCATACGTGTGAACTCTTCTTTTGAGCTTAATAGGGCTAATGCCTCTGGCCTTTGAGCCTCTGTAAGTTCTTCTAGGGTATAGCCGACCTGCGGGTAGAAAGGCTCCTCATCAGATAACCAGGCTAAGGCTAAAGGCGAGAAAAGCGTAGGTAGGATAGATAAGAGTATTTTCATGGGAAACGTTTATTGAGTTTAGTGTTAGTACCGGGTGCGATGAGCGGTTGGTTATTCGCCCCAACAAAACCTGTAAATAGTAAGCTCGGTCCACCTGGAGGTGTCTCTATGACGCGTAAATAGGCCAAAGCGCCCTTCTGGATTGCCAAAGCAGAAGACTGCCTTGTTTTGGGCGCGGTCGATTTCGCAGGTGGCTCCATAATAATCGCTTCCTTCTCGGCCAAGGCTTACTACGCGAAAATCTTCGCAATCCGGGTCTATCTCAAAGCCTAATTCTTTAAGATCGTAATGCAGTAGTGTTCTAACAGGGCGCGTTTCCCCCCACCCAACGTCAGGCAGCTCTAAGCCGTCGGGGGTATCGACCAACTCGATGTCGTTTTCGGGACCCCTGTAATCAGGGGTAGGTACCTCCACTCCGCCACAGCCATGAAGGATGCTGTTACCTATCCATCCGGGATCTGCACCCTCTCGTTTTTGTGCATAGCCGAAGTACTGGCCCTTTGCATTCCAGCAGAAGAAGCCTTTTGCGTGTTCCTTGCGGGCGCTGCAAATAGCGCCATAACCCACGCTTTGATCTGTTGGGTGAGTTAAGTGGTAAAGGGTTTCACAACGCTCAGTGAGCCCCTGTATGCGTTGAAATTCTCTAATCGAGCCTAAAACCTCTAGCGCCTCTGACCTGCTAGCGCCGGTTACTTCTTCCAGGTTGTAGTTGAGCGTTTCATAAAATACTGGCTCTTCGCCTTCGTTCGCGAGGGCTGATGTCGAAAAGATAGCAGCGAAGAGGTACGAGCGGTTTTTCATAAGTGAGCTTTAGGTGAGTGGTGGTAAAGATTTAAGCACAGCGAACCCATTTCCTAAAGCGATCAGATCCAGCGTTTTTGAGACACTATGTGTATCTAGGTGGAAGCAAGTAGCCAGCGTGGGGATGTAGAGGAACTGGTTCAGCCTGACTGGTAGCGCTTTAGGCATACAGGCTAGTGGTGAGCAAACTAATCCGTTTGTTCATAACTATTAGGAAATTTACACATGGAAGGCAGGATCGAAGAAAACGCAGGATAGCGGCAAAAACTGAGTGCAACACCTGACCTTTCCGGTACGGTATGCCTATGTCCTATCAAGAGCTCAACATCGAAGAACGCGTGACCATCCAAATAGGCACTCTTCAGGGCCTGAGCCTGAGGGCCATTGCCAGGATGCTCGACCGAAGCCCTTCGACCATCAGCCGCGAAGTGCGCCGCAACAGTCTGACCGCTCATCGCTATTCAGCCAGCCAAGCCCAGCAACACATGCGCTCTCGCCGCCAGGTCTGCCGCCCTGCGCTAAAGCTGGTCCCAGGCAGCGACCTGTTCGATCTTGTGGTCTATCTGTTGCGACAACGCTTTTCCCCACAGCAAATTGCAGGCAAGCTCAGGTCCATGGAATTTCCTAACTTTGAAGACACCTTCGTCTGTCGCGAGACCATCTACAACGCCATCTATGCGCTGCCAGTGGGCGAGCTTCGCAAGGAACTGATCATCTGCCTTCGCCAAGGCAACACCACCAGGCGCCCACGGTCTGGCGGTGTTGACCGGCGCGGTCAAATCCCTGATCTGGTCAGCATTCACGTACGACCGCCAGAGGTAGAGGATCGGCAAATGCCGGGCCATTGGGAAGGCGATCTCATAAAGGGCAAGGCCAATGCATCGGCTGTCGGGACCCTGGTGGAGCGAAGTACAGGCTATCTGATGCTGGTCAGGATGAACGATGCGACGGCCACCTCGGCTGTTGAGGGCTTTAGTGCGGCATTGAATCGTATGCCACTGGCGGCGCGTAAAACGCTGACGTATGACAGGGGTCGTGAAATGGCGCGGCACGCTGAAATCACCCAGCGCACTGGCGTGGCGATCTACTTCTGCGACCCGCACAGCCCTTGGCAGCGGGGCAGCAACGAAAACATTAACGGATTGATCCGCCAGTATTTGCCTAAGGGAGCCGATCTGTCAGGTGTAAGTCAGGAGCAACTGGATGCCATTGCGTACCAGTTGAACATCCGTCCGCGTCAGCGATTTGATTACAAATGCCCCATTGAAATGATGACGGCTATGATGGCTAAGCATCACCAGCCCCCCTCCTTAACTCAATAGCTGTGTTGCACTCAGCCTTGGCAACCGCCCAGTTAAAAAAAGTAAGGCGCCCACCCCTAAATTCTTTAGAGAGTATATAAGGCTAGCGGTAAAGAGCGGGGAGGTAGCGCGTACCAACCCTTACAAGTCAAGCATATCAACTGGGGGAAGTGGTTTGGCGTTTGGGGCGATGCAAAATGACACCGCCACAAGTACCAGTAACACAACAGCGCAAGAGTATTTTAGAAAAATACTCGATGCAGACGTAGCCGCGAAACACTTGAGCGAGGCCAATGCGGATACCATTTATAAAGCGGCACTAAATAGCCCAAGGTCACTTAGCAAAGCGGATAGAAAGCGCGTAGACGCCGCTTTGATGCGAAACAAGGCGCTAGTGGATGAGATAGACACCAAGCAGTTAGATAATAAGATCATGCCGGAGGTTGAACTGGCCTTGAAAGCGGCAGAAAAGAACCCCAACGGGCCGGGCGAGCTGAACAGGGAAAACCCTAACCTTGGCTTTATTGCAGAGTTGGCGATGTGGTCGAATCGAAGTGGGGGGTTGATAGCAACCAGCGTATATCTTGAGAAAATGTCGAACATCAACCGTGTGGATTGGGAGCAGGGTTACCTTCGCCAGCAGGAACAGTTCACAAGAAAGAAACACCCGGAAAGAAAGAAAGAAAGCTTTCCCGGTTGGCTGAAAAAAGTAGACCGAGCCATCCAAGACGCCGAGCAGGGCACACGCCCTCGTACAGAACCCAAACCTGGGGCCCAGCCTACACCGGAGCAAGCAGGTGCCATGCACCCCTATGGCGGCAAGAGCGGGCGCAGCGGCGTGGTTGCCTACCTTATCGAGGGTGACAGCATCACCCTGCGCTTCGTCGACCGGCCAACCCTCTACCTATATGACGCCCACCGCCCAGGCGTCGCGGCCGTGCAGGAGATGCAGCGCCTGGCTAAGCGCGGCACGGGTTTGACCACTTACATCAACCAGCACGTGCGCAAGAACTACGCACAGAAAATCGGCTGACCTGGCGGCTCTGTCTCCACGCCGTTGCCGAGGTGGTTAAGGCTCGGCAACACGTGATGCCTCAATGCGAATGCCGCGGCACCTCTGACCCCCGGCACCCCACCAAAAAGTCAAAGTCACACCCCTGGTCAGCCTGCATCACGTGCTCGATGTACAGCTGGCGGTAGCCCCCAGGAATGAGATTACTTTTCTCCGGCTGCCAGTCGGCAAGGCGTGCTTGCAGCTCTTCATCGCTGATGTCCAGGTGCAGGCGGCCGGTGGCGCAGTCCAGTTCAATGAAGTCGCCTTCCTGCACGGCCGCCAAGGGGCCGCCCGCAGCGGCTTCAGGCGCTACATGCAGTACCACGGTGCCGTAGGCCGTGCCGCTCATGCGGGCGTCAGAAATGCGCACCATGTCCGTCACGCCTTGGGCCAGCAACTTTGCTGGCAGGCCCATGTTGCCCACCTCGGCCATGCCAGGGTAGCCCTTGGGGCCGCAGTTCTTCATCACCAGGATGGAGCTGGCATCTACGTCCAGGTCGGGGTCGTTGATACGTGCCTTGTAGGCTTCGAAGTTTTCGAACACTACCGCTCGCCCACGGTGCTGCATCAAGGCCGGGGTGGCGGCGGAAGGCTTAAGCACGGCGCCGAGCGGGGCCAGATTACCGCGCAGCACGCAGATACCGCCGTCGGCCACCAGCGGATTATCTATGGCACGGATCACCTCATCCTTGCCATAGATGGGGGCGTTCTTGACGTTGTCCCACAGGCTCTTGCCATTGACGGTCAATGCCTCGGGGTTGGGCAGCAGGTTGTGCTCGCCCAACCGGCGCAGCACGGCGGGCAGGCCGCCGGCGTAATAAAACTCTTCCATCAGGAAACGCCCCGAAGGCTGGAGGTCGACCAGCGTAGGGGTGCCACGGCCGACACGGGTCCAGTCGTCCAGGTCAAGGGGTACACCCATGCGCCCGGCAATGGCCTTGAGGTGAATCACCGCGTTGGTGGAGCCGCCGATGGCCGCGTTCACCCGGATGGCGTTCTCGAAGGCTTCGCGGGTCAGCACCTTAGACAGGCGCAGGTCTTCCTTGACCATCTCCACCGCACGCATGCCCGACATGTGCGCCAGCACGTAGCGACGCGAGTCCACCGCAGGAATCGCGGCGTTATGGGGCAGTGACACGCCCAGGGATTCAGCCATGCACGCCATGGTAGAGGCAGTGCCCATCGTGTTGCAGGTGCCTGCCGAGCGGGACATGCCGGCTTCGGCGGAGAGGAACTCATCCAGGCCGATCAAGCCGCCTTTATAGGCCTCGTGCATCTGCCACACGATGGTCCCGGCGCCAATGTCGCGGCCATTATGTTTGCCGTTGAGCATAGGCCCGCCGGTGACCACGATGGCCGGTATGTCGCAGCTGGCTGCGCCCATCAGCAGGGCAGGAGTCGTTTTATCGCAGCCTGTCAGCAGTACGACGCCATCTACCGGGTTGCCGCGAATGGCTTCTTCCACGTCCATGCTGGCCAGGTTGCGGGTCAGCATCGCGGTGGGGCGCAAGTTGGACTCACCGTTGGAAAACACCGGGAATTCCACTGGAAAGCCGCCCGCTTCCAATACCCCGCGCTTTACGTGCTCGGCGATCTGGCGAAAGTGTGCGTTGCATGGGGTGAGTTCGGACCAGGTGTTGCAAATGCCGATGATGGGCTTGCCATGGAACTGATGGTCAGCAATGCCTTGGTTTTTCATCCAGCTGCGGTACATGAAGCCGTTTTTATCGTTGGTGCCGAACCATTGGGCCGAACGCAGAAGGGGTTTTTTATCAGACATGACAGGCTCTCTTATTGTAAGACTAATAGCGGCGCATTCCCTTAAAATAGGCGGATCTTCGCAATATTGGAAGGCCTTGTTGCTTAAATAGTATTACTATATAGTCGCTTTAACCCTGAGCGGTACAGGCTTATTGCCTGCTAGGCCGCATTCCAGACAGGTCAATAAAAACAACACGCTGGAGACCCTCACCATGAGCCAGGAACTTGGGCTTATTCGGCGCATCACCTATAAGCTGATCCCCTTTCTTATCCTGCTGTACTTGGTGGCCTACGTAGACCGCTCGGCGGTAGGTTTCGCCAAGCTGCACATGGGCGCTGACATCGGCATTGGCGACGCCGCCTACGGGATGGGTGCGGGGCTGTTTTTCATTGGTTATTTCCTCTTGGAAATCCCCAGCAACCTGATGCTGGAGCGCTTTGGCGCGCGGCGATGGTTCGCCCGCATCATGCTGACCTGGGGCGGCATTACCATCGGTATGGCGTTTGTCCAGGGGCCCTATAGCTTCTATGTGATGCGCTTTCTGCTCGGCGCGGCGGAGGCAGGGTTCTTCCCGGGCGTGCTCTACTACATCACCCAGTGGTTCCCGGTGCGTCATCGCGGGAAAATCCTCGGGCTATTCATCCTCTCTCAACCTATTGCCATGATGATTACCGGCCCTGTGTCCGGCGGCTTGCTGGGCCTGGAAGGGGTACTCGGCCTGCATGGTTGGCAGTGGCTGTTCATCGTGATAGGAGCCCCGGCGATGCTGCTCACCTGGCCGGTACTGCGGTGGCTGCCTGATGGCCCTCGGCAGGTAAGCTGGCTGAGCGACGCGGAAAAAACCTGGCTGATTGGCGAGCTGGAACAAGACGCGCGCGCTTACGGGCAAACCCGTCATGGCAACCCGCTCAAGGCGCTGAAGGATGGCCGCGTGCTGTTGCTGGCCGTGTTCTACCTGCCCGTGACCTTGAGCGTCTATGGCCTGGGCTTGTGGCTGCCTACCCTCATCAAGCAGTTCGGCGGTAGCGACCTCACCACCGGCTTCGTGTCCGCAGTGCCTTACGTGTTCGGCATTCTGGGGCTGTTGATCGTGCCGCGCAGTTCGGACCACTTCAACGACCGTTACGGTCATCTAACGGTGCTGTATGTGCTGGGGGCAGCAGGGTTGTTTGGCGCTGCCTGGTTCGCCGCACCGATGCTGCAACTGGCTGCCCTGTGCGTGGTGGCCTTTGCGCTGTTCTCCTGCACGGCGGTGTTCTGGACGCTGCCAGGGCGATTCTTCGCCGGGGCCAGTGCCGCAGCCGGTATTGCCCTGATTAACTCGGTGGGCAACCTGGGCGGTTACCTGGGCCCGTTCGTGGTGGGTGCTTTGAAGCAATCCACCGGGCAATTGTCCAGCGGGCTGTACTTCCTCACCGGCGTCATGCTGTTCGGCCTGGTGCTAACCCTGATCGTGTACCGGGTACTAGAACGGCGCCATGTGCTGCCTGCCCAGGCCTTCGCAGCCAGCGCGCGTTCCTGACCCTTTTAGAGAGAGGCTATTTATGCGTTTAGTACAACTGCACACCCCCGACGGCCAGCGTCAGGTAGGCCTGGTGGGCGGTGATGAGGTACAGGTGCTGGCTGAGGTGGCCAGCACCCGGGAACTGGCCCTGCAGGCGATTGCCGAGGGCCGCGACCTGGCCAGCCACGCCCAGCACTGCACCCATGGTGAGCGCTTGAGCTACCGCCAACTGCTCGAAGAGCAGCGCATTCTATCCCCGCTGGACCACCCGGACCCGGCCCACGTGGTGGTGACCGGCACAGGGCTGACTCACCTGGGCAGCGCCGCCACCCGCGACAAGATGCACCAGCAGGCCCACGACGACGCCGTGACCGACAGCATGAAAATGTTCAGGTGGGGCGTGGAGGGCGGCAAGCCACCGGCGGGTCAACCGGGCGTGCAGCCAGAATGGTTTTATAAGGGCGACGGCAGCATCGTGGTACGCCCCGGTGATGATTTCCCCTTACCGCCCTTTGCCGAGGATGCGGGTGAAGAGCCTGAGTTGGCCGGCCTGTACGTGATCGGGCCGGACCGTCGCCCGTACCGCTTGGGGTACGCCCTGGGCAATGAATTCTCTGATCACGTCATGGAGCGCAAGAATTACCTGTACCTGGCGCATTCCAAGCTGCGCCCTTGTGCCTTCGGCCCTGAGCTGCGGACAGGGGCGCTGCCTGAGCATTTGGCCGGGACCAGCCGTATTTACCGCAATGGCGAGGTGCTGTGGGAAAAGGAATTTCTGAGCGGCGCCGCCAATATGTGCCACAGCTTCGAGAACCTGGAATACCACCACTTCAAATATGCGCAGTTCTTGCGGCCAGGGGATGTGCACGTGCATTTCTTCGGCACCGCCACGTTGTCCTTTGCCGACGGCATTCAGGCGCGCCCTGGCGACCGCTTCGAAGTCAGCCTGCACGCCTTTGGCGAGCCTCTGGTCAATGGTATCCGCCCTGCGCAGGCGGTGTTTGAGCCCGGTAGCGTCGGGGTGTTATGAGACGCGCCTGAGGGTACAATGGGCGCCTTTTTGACCGGAGGCACTCGCTATGACCAACGCCCTTGTTCAGGCCCTTGAGACCACCGACATGGTGATGATCGACGACCTGTACGCCTTTGAGTTTGACCTGGACGAGGAGGGTGCGCTGGTCATCCTGTGCATGGATGGCCGCGATGAGCGGCGCTGGGTGTTCACCTCCGAGCAGGTCGCGGCTGCAACGCAAGTTTCACCGGACGGCCTTTGGAAAATACAGGCACCCGGTGCCGACCATCAGCTACGCTTGCTCGAAGCCTTCGCCGCTGAAGACGAAGACGAGGACGGCCCTGCCTGATGCGGTAAGGGGGCATACACTTCAACTTTTCTGCGCGGCCACGGTCTTCACCCTGGAGATTATTAATGCTGCGAGTTCTGATGTCTTTGACCCTTGCCGGCGCCGCCACCCTCGGCTCCACCCATGCTGTTGCAACCACCTACGACCTGTTGGTCGGCACCTACACCCAAGGCACGAGCGAAGGCCTGTACCGGCTGCGGTTCGACAGCCAGACCGGGCAGATCGCAAGCGCACCCGCGCAGGTGCTCAAGGCCCATAACCCGTCTTGGCTCACCCTGAGCAACGACCAGACGCGCGTGTTCGTTGTAAACGAAAACGGCCCTGGCCAAACAGACACCGTGGGCCGCGTGAGCGCGTACCGGGTAGACCCTACCTCACACGAGTTGACCTTGATCAATCAGGTTGAAACTCATGGCGATGAACCTACCCATTCCAGCCTGAGCGAAGACGAGCGCTTCCTGTTCGTGGCCAACTATGCCGTTCAGCCTAACCCCGGCGGCAACCTGGCGGTGCTGCCGGTGAATGAAGACGGCAGCCTGGGTGAGCGCGTTCAGGTGTTCAGTAATGCCCCGAGCAAGGTGAATGCCGAACGCCAGGCCAGCAGCCATGTGCATTCAGTGGTGAGTGACAAAGGCTATGTGTACGCCAGCGACCTGGGCGCCGATAAAGTAGCGATTTACCGCTATCAGCCTCAGGCAGAGCTGCCTCTGCATCCGGCCAGCCCCGCCGAGCTGAAAATGCCCCCCGGCAGCGGCCCACGGCACCTGCTGTTCGACGCCACCGGCACCCATGCCTGGCTCACCCTTGAAATGCCCGCCCAGATCGCCAGCCTGAGCGCGCACGCCGGGAAGCTGACCCGCACGCAGCTTCAAGACCTAGTGCCTGGCCAAGCGCCAGCGATGGGGGCGGGGGGCGGGCTGCACCTCTCGGCCGATGGCCGTTTTCTGTATGTAAGCAATCGCGGCAAGGTCAATGAACTGGTGGTCTATGCCGTGAACCAAGAGGGCGGCCTCAAGCCGCTGCAACGGCGTTCGGTGGATGGCGATCACCCCCGTGAATTCACCCTGGACCCGAGCGGCCGCTATGTGTTGATCGCGAACCAGAAGAGCAACGAGATCGTGGTGATCGAGCGCGACCCTCACACTGGCCTGCTTAATCGCACCGTGCAGCGGTTCAAGCAAGACGCGCCGTCGGACCTCAAGTTTTTAGCGCCGGTGCGCTAGCCCTGCAAGCGTTAGGCTCTGTACGCAATGGTTTGGAGCCTGGCCTGGCCTTACACGCCGTAAGGCTTAAGCTGTGCGAGCTGGGCCAGCAGGATCAAATGCTCCACTGCTTTTAGTTTCTCAACGTGATCAAGCGTTGCCGATCCACCCAGCATTAACGCTGGAACAAAACCATACATTTCATCATGGCGCAGCGTGCCGAGTTTTTTCTTGCCGGGTTAAATAAATCTTCTAGATCGTTAGGCTCTGTACGAAATTAACTGTCGCAAACACCTTAACGAACAGGCGAGTGAAACCATCGCTGAAAAGCTTTTGGCCAGCTTGTCGTAGCGCGTACCAATCCGGCGATTTTCCTTTAGCCAGCCAAACATCCGTTCAATGATGTTGCGCTGAGCATACTTGGGCTTGTCGAACAGTCGGGGGAGTCCAGGGCGGGGCTTGCGCTTCATGGTCCTGGGTGGGATCACCGGCTGCATACGGTCGCGGTCGCAGTACTGGCGCAGCGCTTCGCAGTCGTACCCTTTATCTGCAAGCAGCCACTTGCAACGTTTGCGAGGACGGCCACGTAGGGTAGGCACATAGGCCTCGTCGAGCAGTGATTGTGCGTAGTTGATGTCACTGGCGTTGCCGCCTGAAAGCAGAAAACGCAACGGTATGCCGTTGGCATCGCAGAGCATGCGAATCTTGGTGGTCAGTCCACCCCGGCTACGACCGAGCGCATGATCCTGCGGTTCTTCAGACCCCCTTTTTCCCGGCGCCGCTGGCGGCTCGGGTGGCGCGTACTGCCGTGGAGTCAATCATCCACGTCTGCACGTCGATGAGTCCCTGTTCGTTGAGCCGTACATGCAGGCGCTTGAGCACCTGATCGAACGTGCCTGAATTTCTCCAGTCACGGAAGCGTTGATAGACCGTTGACCAAGGACCGAAACGTTCAGGCATATCCCGCCAGGCAGCACCTGAACACAGCACCCAGAGGATGCCGTTGAGCATCAGCCGATCATCGGCCCTGGGGCGCCGGCTGTACCGTGGTGAAGAGAAAAGGTCTGCGATCAACGCCCAGGATTCGTCTGCAATTTCGTAGCGTTTGGCCATCAGAGAAGCTCCCCCTTGATGGACATGAACTTTACTGATTGTGTACGTAGGTGCTAGTTGAAATCGTTTCGATCAATTTCGTACAGAGCCTAGATTCTGAATTTTAGGCCGCCATTGCGGCCCGATACTGGAGTTAACCTGTCTGTCGCCGAAATCGGCTATGACATCCTTGCCACCGGCACTCAGATCGGGGTTATGCAGTCCAGCAAGGTTTGCCATCGTTTCCTTGGCTTTTTTAATTGCAGCTTTCTCCGCTTCGCGTGCGCTCAAGTCTGGAAAATCATTTTGGAAACGCTCTTCTAACTGATCTTGCAAGTCTTTGCGAGCTGTTCTAGCCGCCGCCGGACTACGCTTCAACGGATTAGCGATATTCTCCAAATACTCATCAACCGTCAGCCGATTCAGCCCGTCCTCCTGCCCCTTCAATTGCCGTTCGAACTCCCCAATCTTGGAAGCTGGCATCTTGTCAGCCTTGAAGCACTCGACATTATGAAGCGGCATGGTGTTCGGCCTCCCCTTGGGAGGCTCTTTGTCTTTTCCGGGCGGTCGATTTGGCGACGCCATGTCTTGGGTGGTTAGCGCACCACGAGGAGGTTCTGGCGCTTTCAAATCGGGATGCTGTTTCAGGCCTTCTTCATGTTTGATCATCCACTGGCCAAGCTTTGCGCCTCGCTCGCTGCTTCGCATTTCGGTGGCGAGCGCACCTGCGTTGCCACGGCCTCGTGTCAGATAGGCCACGATAGCGCTGAGCAGGAGAATCACTACGGCCTCATGAGCGCGTGCAATATCCCACGCACCTTGTTGCGCGGCCATGTTGTCATCGGAAAAGGAACCGAACGGATTGCCGGTTCGCTCCCGAGGGCCGTTCCAGGCGGTGGAAACCCCGCGAATGTAGCCCGTAGCTTTCGGCTTGAGGTTTTCTGTAAAGAATTCAGTGATCGAGCCCAGCCCTAGCACGCCCAGCATCCACGTTCCCGCTTGCACACCGACCAGAGCCCCCGCCGTTGCACCTGGGAACGCGCCGATGCCGCCTGCAAGTAACCCCACGCCCCCTCCTATTGTGGCGCCGGTTAATGCACTGCCGACAATGATCATGGCCATGTCGACCACTGCGCTAATCATCTCCCTGAGAATGCTTCCTATATCCAGGTCAGAAAAGCGCTTCAGTAGGCTGTTGGCAGCCTCTTTTTCGCCCAAATCACACGCTCGACGGACGCACCTTATCCGGCGATAGATCAGGTCGATACTGGGTGCATTCAGAAAGCTGGGTGAGCTGAGGGGTTCACGCCCCTTTCGCGTTCCCTGAGCCCGCCCGTTCTAAACAGACGTTCGACATGAGCTTCGATATCGAGCCAACTGGGAACCTTTGTCCATAAAGGCATTCATTGCTCCTGCGTTCGGAGAAAATGGGGAACGTTAAGCGTTGCGCCGTGCCCTGTCAAAAACGATCTTAAGATCCAAACCGCTGATGCAGCGGCAGTCGGCATGGCGCGTGCCTTATGACTCCCATGCTACTGCTGTTTAGGCAGTGTCACGTAGATTAGTGTCAACACATTTCGCGTGCAGAGCGCTAGGGCGCCACGCTCACCTCGCTCAGAAGAGCAACTAGATCGTGAAAGCAAGACGCGCCGTCGGACCTCAAGTTTTTGGCGCCGGTGCGCTAGCGGGCTAATCTGCCCAGGCTGGCCTCACCCTGCGCACGGCAGCGCCCAACCTCCCCGGCGCTAACAGTTAGCCTGGGAATCTGTGACGGCGGGCGCACTGCAGCACAGTAAGCGCCAACAGGCCGCTGCTTATGGAACCCGTATTTCACCTTGCGCCACTTAGCCTGCTTACGCGCCTGCCACCATGGCTTCGGCGTCTGCTGAGGCTAATGGAGCTGCGCATATGGGCGATAACGATTTCCACCAACTGGTTACGCGTTTACTCAGCGTGATCAAACTGGCCCCAAGCCAGATGCCAGCCCAGCTGGCGTATACCCTCAAGGTCGATGACACGCTGCAAATAGACCTGATAGGCCTGCAACCGGGGTTTGTTAATTTGCGCGCCATAGTGGGCCAACTGCCTGGTTCTACCGGGAGCGACACCTTACTGCGCTTGCTCTATGCCAACGCCTTTGCGTTCGAGCACCCGCCTGTGGCCATTGGCATCGATCCCGATACGGCGCACATCATGGTGTGGAGCCGGCAGGCGCTTGCAGAGCTGAGTGACGACACCCGCTGTCAGTGGTTTGACCGTTTTATCCGAGTAGCCTCAGCCGTACAGGCATGGCTGGCCTCGGCCGACCATAGCCGTAGGCTGGAGGTGGACAATGGCGCTAAAGCAACTGCCAGGCATCAACCGCGACCATCCTTGAGTGGCAAGGGAGGGCTAATCCGATGACCCGCTGGGATAAATTGCCTGAAAGCTTTCCCTTCCGCATACGCGACGCTGCCGATGACATCGTTAAGGTCTTCAAGGCTGAACAGGGCGGCCTACTTGACAGCGGTAGAACGGTAGAAATTGAACCCTTCACTAAAGCCAACATGGACAAGATCGACCAAGTCATTCACCTGCTCAGAACACAAGACAAACCGGCAGTTGAATACATTACGAACCAATTTCTCGATACGCACCGTTCCAGCGGCAGGGGCCATGTGGTGGGTGCGTTACTGAGCAATACCGAGACCCAGGGCGATTACTTCGATCTGGATACCGCGGCCAAACAGTGCTTGGCCAACAGGATGGGCAACTGCGATCGGGTCAACGCAACGGCCAACCGCATGATCACCTTGTTTGATATCAAAGCCCCTGTGCTGCTTCATTGGACCGAAGCCGGCAACCACAACGTCACCTTGGTGGGCGACCCGCGCATGAAGGAGTACGCAGAGCGCAACACGTTGGTATTGGATGCCTATGCCGTGTTCCCTATGCCCCACACCCTGGATGAAGCCGCGTATAAGGTGCGCGTTCCCTACGCAAACGAAGAGGGTCACGAAGACCTTGAAGTCTGGGATCCGCACAACCCAGAGGCTGACCGTTTTGAGGATGTTGATCGTCCGCCGGCGATAAGCGACGCATCGCAACACGCCTGGTTACAGGCTAAGGGGTGGCCTACGCGCTACGGTGCGGATGTGGTGAAGGCGTGGCACGATGCAGAAGTGCGGGAAACAGGCAAGGCGCCTGACCGATGGGAATACCTGTTCAGTTGCAAAGACCCGTCAGTGCGCTACACAACCGCCGATGGCGCTTCTGAAGCCAGAAATACATTTCCGAAAGCCTTCGTAGAGCAACGCGCCCAAGGGTTTTTGGAGCTGCATAAACGCTATCCGGAATCGCCGCAGTCGAACCCGACGAAACAGCAAAGTACGCAGCGGGTTTCCATGCGCGCGACCCCCGCAAGAACGAGGGCGGCGCTTGCCAGCAGCGGTGCAGGTGAGCGCGCCTCTACGCTAACCAATGAAGGGCTGAACCTGCAATCAAGGCTGCTGCACGTAACGCCGATGCACACCAAGGTGATCGATTCGCAGACCGGTGAAGTGCTGATGGAAATGCACGGGTCGCAGATTCCGCTCGACAAAGTCAACCATGGCTTCCCCATCAAGGACCCTAAAAAGCCCTACGCGATTCACCCTGACTACGTTTCGCCCACTGACCCGTTCAGCTGTCATAAGAACGTCAAGGTCAAGGGGGTCGAACTGCCGGCAGAAACACGGGGAATCATGCAGCGCTATTTCCCCGTCGAAGCGGCGCAGCCGGGTTATTTCGCGGCACGTGCCGCCGAAGTCAAAGCAGAATATGAGGCTTGCCTCACGGGCGAGAAACCACCTTCTGCAATGAGCTGGACCCCCAAACGCCTAACCGCGCAGGAGTGCCATAACCCGGTGCAGGCCAAGGCCCTGGTCGGCGCCTTCGGTGTACTGGCCGTACCGGGTACCGAACAAAACATTGGGGGCATGGGCCCTGCGTTTGCGGGCGCGGAACTCAAGACAGGCGCGCAGCGCCGGCAATACATTGAACAAACCAGCAAGGGCGCCTTCGATGACTTCTCCATGCGGGCAGGCGACCCCAAGGATGCGACGCAAGTGGCACGCTTCGCACCCTACGGTGGGGGCAACCTTGCACAGTTCATGAATGGCAAGGCCCTGCCAGAGGACCAGGCGCATTTCATCGCAGTGGACGTTATTGTCCATACAGCCAATAAATTCGGTGAACCTCGACGCGTCGTGGCGCCGCATTTCTTTCAGATCGCAGAGGTGCCAGAAGGCAAGCAGGCCATTCTCGATTACGGCGACGGCGGCTATTTCTATGGCGGCAAACGCCCCGGTATGGCGTTGCAAGATCCAGAGGACACGGAGATTAAGACAGAACCCATGGACGATGATGATGTTCCCATGGGCGATGATGCTCCCATGCTACCGGCGAGCAGTTCGCTGACCAGCCCGGCCAGTGCCAAGCGAGCAGCCTCTCGCCCGGCAGCGGGATCAGCGAAGCGGCACCAAGCGGCGTTCGAAGCACGGGTCAATCCGGGGCGGGCAACACGTTCGCAGCACTCGTTAGGTAGCCTTGGCGATAGCGGGCCGTCGGCCGACTCGGCCATTGACGCACGACGTGGTTCAACAGTCAGGCGCATGCATTCGCTGACCCTCAATGAGCCGGATGAATCGGAGGACGATGATCTTTCATCGTTATCGAGCGTGCCTGATACGGAGGAGGATGAGAGCGAATTCGAGGGCAGCGAGGGTGACCACTCGCAAGCCGGTAAAAGGGCCGCTGATGGGCCCAGCAGAGCAAGTGGGAAGGCACCTTCAGGCCCTTATAAGAGCGATGACGAAACCATTGCGCGATTGTCTCCCGGAACCTGGGAGCGAGCCCAGACTATGGCTCAAGAGCCTAAGTTACCGGAGGGCGTTACGTTCCACGAAGCTACCGAGACGAAGCGAAACCCCTACTACCAGTCCCGTTTGCGGCAACAACCGGTGGGGTACTTTACCCTTAACGAAGGCCGAGACAACCTTAAGGCCAGAACCCTTGCCATCGCCATGAGGCTCGAAGCGGAGGCCCGTGAGGGGGCGCCGCGCAAGGATGCGGACATCATTGCCAAGTTCCCGCCAGGGTATTGGGAAAGCGCCCAGGTGACCGCCCAAGAGACGAAGTTGCCAAAGGGCGTGAGTCGTATCGGTAACAGATTCATTGCAAGCATGAAGGTTGACGGTAAAACGAAAAGTCTAGGCAGTTTCTCGATAACCTCAGACCGTCCGGAAGTTATGGCTAAGGCTTTGGCCATTGCTACCAGGGCTATAGGCGTAATGGGTAATGACGTGGACGCCATCGACCAAGCTACGATCGACGGCTTTGAGCCAACTGTATGGGCAACTGCGCAACAGAGTGCTCTAGAACCGCGCTTGCCGCGTGGCGTAACCTTCAGTCCGCCAGGGGCTAAGTCAACCAATGGCCTTTATGGTGTCCAATTCAACAACAAAGCCTGTGGTTCTTTTGCGCTTAGGGAAGGCCGTGGCGATCTCATGGCGCGGAGTTTAGCTATTGCCACCCGCAGCACGTTGGAAGCAGCGGCAGGTAGTGGAGATGCCGCCATCATCGCTGGTTTTGGCCGAGAGTTGTGGGAACGCGCCAAGACAGAAGCCAGAGAGGAACGTTTGCCCAAATACGTCACCTACACCCCGCCAAAGGGCCCCATATCTGCTGTATATAACGCGTGGATGAGGGTTGATGGAAAAAAACTCAGGCTTGCACATTTTTCCGTTATGGCCAACCGCGACGAGCTTACAGCCAAAGCGATGGCGATTGCCAAGCTCTGGGAGGTAAAGCCAGAGTAGGGCCCTGCCGGCGTGAGTACCTCAAGGCACCACACTGACCTCGCTCAGCCCATTGCCCTGACGCTTGACCTGGATCTGCACGGGAATCCGCTCGTGCATTTCCTGCACGTGGGAAATCACCGCCACCTTGCGGCCCTGGGCCTGGAGGTTGTCCAAGGCGTCCATGGCCAGTTGCAGGGATTCAGGGTCCAGGCTGCCGAAGCCTTCGTCGATGAACAGGGACTCGATGCGCAAGGTGCTCGACGCCATGGACGCCAAGCCTAGGGCAAGGGCGAGGGACATCAGGAAGGTTTCGCCGCCACTCAGTGAATGCACCGAACGAACCTCGTCGCCCATCTCCGTATCCACCACCAGTAACCCCAAGGCGCTGCCTCCGCGTTTGAGCCGGTAGCGGCGTACCAATTGAAGGAGCTGGGCATTGGCGTGGCGGATTAGCAAATCAAGGTTGTAAGCCTGGGCGATCTTGCGTAAGCGGTCGCCTTCGGCAGAGCCAATCAGCGCCGAGAGCCGGCCCCAGCGGCGGTGTTCGGCCTGGGCCTGGGCCAATTGTGCGGCCAGGGCTTCGCGGGCTTGGCGTCGACGGTCGTCTTCAAGTTGAGCGGCGCGGGCTTCGGCGCAGGCCTGTTCCAGGCGTTCACATTCGGCGCCAGCGGTCACGAGCGCCTCAGCCAAGGCCTCAGGGCTGAGGTCGTGGGGCTGGGGTTGGGCGTGATGAGCCTGCACCTGTTGTTGGCGTTCGCGCAGCAACACCGCGCCCTGTTCGCGGCGGGTGTGCGCTTGGCCAATCTGCTCACGCAGGGCACTGACGGCGCTGTCGGTGAGCGTCAGAAGCCGCTCCAGCGCGCCATCGCTCAATTGCGGGTGGGCCTGGCGCCAACTCAGCAGGGTCGGCTCCAGTTCGGCAAGCTCCGCCTGGGCACTGGCCTGTTGGTCGGTCAGGGCCTGGTGACGCGAGCGGGCGGCTTGCGCATCGCTCAACGCCTGTTGCAGGCTGGCGCTGGCCTCGGCATGGGCTGCGCGTGCGTAGGTGACGGCCTGTTCCAACTGAGCCTGCCAGGCGTCAGCGCTGGGCTTGCCGCCCAGGTGCTCGGCCAGGGTAGCCCTGGCGTGCTCGCACTGCTGCTCCAGGGCTTGTACATCAGCCTGCAACCCCTCCCGCTGCTGGGCCAGGCCCTTGAGTTGCGCCTCTTCCACCTGAACCTGTTGCTGGCGTTGTTCCTGTGCGCGGGCTTGGGCCTGTTGCTGCTCCAGCAAGCGCAAGCGCTGGTCTAGGGCGCTGGATACGTCTGCCAGCGCAGGGCCTGGGGCCGTGCGCAAACGCTGCAAACGGTCCTCAGGCAGCAGTGTGGCGAAGGCCTGAAGCGCTTCATCGAAGCGCTGCTCTTCACCTTGGAGCTGCTCTTGGTGGTAGTGCAGGGCGCGGGTACTGTCATCCACGGCCTGTTGGGCATGGCGCGATTGTTCGAGCTGGCCGGTGGCCTGAGCCTGGGCCGCCAGCAGCGTTTTGAGTTGCGTGTCGTCGTTATCGATTTGCTGCCGCACCCGGCCCAGGGCCTCGGTGAGCCAGGCCTGACGGCGCGGGGCGGGGGTGGCGAGCAGTTCGTCGTGGCGCGGTAGGGCCTTGAGCGCTTCCAGGGCAGCTGCCTGTTGTGCATCCAGGCGCTGCTGCTGCGCCCTGAGTTGCTTCTGCTGCTCGATCACTGCGGCCACTTCTGCGCGCAGTTCTGCCAAGCGATTAGAAAGCCCTTGCACCCTGGCCTGTGCGGCTTCTATGTCCTCAAGGCCTTGGGCCTCCAAGGCCTGGGCCATGGCGTTGGTATCGGCTGCCTGGCCCTGCGCCGGGTGCTCGGAGCTACCGCATACCGTGCAGGGCTCGCCGGGTACCAAGCCTGCACGCAGCCGCGCCAGGTGCTGGCGTTCGAGTACTTGCAGCGTTACATCCAGAGCCTGGGTGGCGGCCTGGTGTTCGGCACTTACGGATTTGCCCTCGGTGGTGCGCGCCTGGCGCTGTTCAGCCAGGGTTTGTTGTTGCGCGTTGAGCTCGGCAAGCCGCTCCTCCAGCTCAGCCCATCGGCGCCAGTGGTCCTCCAGCGCCCCGAGGCCTTCCAGGCCGCTGCGGTTATCACGGATCAGCCCGCTAAGCAGTTGCAGGCGCTCGCTTAGGTCTCGCGGGTCACCAAGGGTGCCGTTGAGTTCATCCAGCCCTGCCTGCACCCCAGCGTGATGTTCCCGAGCGGCTTCGAGCGCCTGGCGCAGGGCCGGGAGTTCGCTGGCCAGCTCGGCCTTGCGAGCGGCCCCTTTGACCAACTGTTGCAAGCGGGGTTGATACGCGTCCCAGGCACTGGCCAAGCGTGCGAAGGGGGCGCTGGCTTCCAGGCGGGCATCGATCGCTTGGGCCACGTCGGCGCCTTCGCGCTGGGCCTTGGTTAATTCCGCCAGGCCGCGCTCTGCTTCCCTGTACTGCTGCTCAGCCTGGGCCTGGCGGGCCTGTAAAGGCGCCAGTTGTTGCTCCAAGTGGCGCAGCGCGCTGTGCTGCTCGAAGGCCAGGCGCAGTGCTGGTGCTTGGCTGGAGTGGGCGGTACTGGCGGCGTCGAGGGAGGTCTGCGCGGCGGTTAAGGTGGCCTGCACGCTGTGGGCGGCCTGGCCCTTGGCGGCTACGTCGGTATTGGCCTCGGCGATGCCAAGGGTGACGGTGTGCAGTTGTTGGGTCAGGCGCGTTTGCCGCTCCAACACTGGGCGTTGGGGGGCCAGTGCCTCAAGGTGGGCAAGGTCCTGGCGCTCGGCTTCCAGCTGCTGCCACTGCTGCTCGGCGGCGGCCATTTCCTGTTCGGCGGCTTGGGCTTCAGTCGCCAGGCGCAGGCCGTCGCGTTGATGCTGCTGCTGGCCTTCCAGGGCACGCCGCTGGGCTTGAGCGGCGGTCAAGGCCTGGCGGGCGGTGTTCAGGCTGTTATCCAGGGCCAGGCGAGCGTCATCGTCCAAGGCGGCGAAGGCGCCTTCTTGGGCTTGCAGGGCTTCGAGCTGTTGGCGCGCGCTGCGGGCTTTGTCATACGCACGGCGGCCCAAACGGCTATACAGCGCGGTATCCGTGAGTTTCTCCAGCAACTCGCTGCGCTCATTGTCATCGGCCTTCAAAAACGCGCTGAATTCGCTTTGGGCCAGCAACACCGCGCGGGTGAACTGCTCGAAATTCAAGCCTAGGCGGGCTTCAAGCAGGGGGCGGTACTCGCCTTTTTGGGTAGCCAGCAGGCGATCGCTGTCCAGGTCCTGAAGGGTCTGGCGGCTGGGTTGCAGCTTGCCCCCCGCTTTATCCCTGGCGCGGTTGGCCTCCCAGCGTGCGCGGTAGCGCACCCCGTCGATGCCGATGAAGTCCACTTCTGCAAAGCCTGCGCCAGCGCCCCGGCGCAGCAGGTTACGCGGGTCGCCGGTGGCTATTTCGTTGTCCCCGTCGGGTACCTTGGCGTCACGCCCCGTGGCGCCCAGCCGAGGCACCAGGCCGAACAGCGCCAGGCACAAGGCGTCGAGCAGGGTGCTCTTGCCGGCGCCGGTGGGGCCGGTGATCGCGAACAACCCGGCGCTGGCCAGCGGCTCGGCGGTGAAGTCCAAGGCCACCGGGCCTGCCAGCGAGGCCAGGTTTTTCAGGCGAATGGCAAGGATTTTCATGGCTGCTGCTCCAAGTGTTCTTCTTGCAGGAGCAACAGGAAGTCTTCCAGGGTGCTGTCGTCCACCGAGGTGCCGTATTGCTCTTCCCAGGCCCGGCTGAACACCTGCTCGGGGGTGAGTTGCTCCAATTGTTGCAACACCTCGCCCTCGGGCCGCTGACCGCTGCCATGGTAGTCCACGGCAATGCGCACCAGCCGGGCCGCTTTGCCTACCAACGCGGCTTCTATCTGCGCACGCAGGTCCGGTTGAGGCTCGTCGAGCACTACGCGCACTTCCAGCCAGGGGTGCTGCCCCAAGGCGGCGAGCAGGTCCGGGGCCGGCAGCGCGTTCAGGGTAGCCAGCACCTCATCCAGGCGGGCGGGGCCTACCCTTAGCAGGTCCACGGCGCGCGGCACCCGGTGCGCCTGCACCTGCGCCAGTTGATCGCCGGTGAAATCCACCTGCAGCACTTGGTGGGGGTAGTCCACCTCGGAGAACGACAGCGGAATGGGCGAGCCGCTGTAGCGCAAGCGTTGCTCACCGTTAACCTGCTGAGGCTTGTGCAAGTGCCCCAAGGCCACGTAGGCCACGCTTGCGTCGAACAGGCTGGCGGGTAAGGCTTCGGCGCTGCCGATCACCAGGCTGCGCTCGGAATCCATCGAGACTGTACCTCCAGCCATGTGGGCATGGCTGATGGCGATCAAGGGCTGGCCCGGCGCCCGGCGGGCATTGGCGGCGGCAATCAACCGCCGATGTACTTCGCCAATGCCCAACAGGTAATTGTCCCCAAGGTGCGGGCCGGTGACCTCGGCAGGGCGCAGGAAGGGCAGTGCCAGGCACCAGGCGGCCGTGGCGCCGCTGGCATCGGTCAGAGGAATGAGCAAGCGTCCGCTGTCGAGTTCGCCATCGTTAAGCCATAACACGCGGCCAAGGGCATGGGTGCGCAGCCGGCGCATGAGCGGGCCCGGCAGTTCGATGCGTGAGCCGGAGTCGTGGTTACCGGCAATCATCACGATGGTCAGTGACGGTAGCGCTTCATGGGCATTGACGATGAAGTCATACAGCCGCTCCTGAGCCTTTAGCGGCGGGTTGACGGTATCGAAGACATCGCCGGCGATCAGCAGGGCATCTGGGTGCAAGGCCGTGATACGGCCTAGCAGCCAAGTGAGAAACGCATGGTGTTCGTGGTCTCGGTCCTGGCCGTGCAAGCTTTGGCCCAGGTGCCAGTCGGAGGTGTGCAACAAGCGCATGGCAATCTCGACACTATTTAGGGTAAAGCGGTGGAAGGTTTTCCTCCGCCTGATCGGTCTGGCCGCCTGAAGGGATCGCATTGACGGCGTGCCACAGGCGAGCGCCTTGCCAATAAAGGCCCGCTTCGCTGTACAGCGCACCGTTGAGTGCATCCAGCGCCTCGGACAACGTAGGGTACAGCACAGCGAGCTGCGCCAGGGTCTGGGGTTGCTGGCGTACCCAGGCATCCAACGCCTGGCGGGACGCCTGAGGGGCGTTGTTCAGGCAGGCACGGCGAAGGTCTTCCAGCAAGCTGCGCGAGCTTGGCCCTACAGGGGCGAGCCGTGACACCGCCGGCCGTGAACGCGCGCGCCGCCACAGGCCAAAGCCCAGGAGCGTAGTACCTATCAGCACGGCCGTAGCCAGTTGCCATGGCCAGACCCGTGGTGGCGGCGCAGCGAGCGGCGCCGGGGCAGCCTGCACGGGCGCGTCGGCCCGTTCACTGGCCTTCAGTGCCCGCGCAGGCAGGCTGGCGCGTTCAAGGTGGTCTTCGAGCGTATTCCACCACACCACGTCCACGGCGGGCAGCTCGGTGGTGCCGGCCCGTACAGGCACCAAGGCTTCCCGCTCCTGACGGCTGCCGACCATGCCGCGCTCGGTACTCTGGTCGTCCAGTTGCGCCTGATCGGGGTAGCGCCGCAGGCTGGGCAGCGTGCTGTCGGGAAGGGGCGGCAACTGTGCGCTGGAGAGGCCATCGGCCTTGAGGGTAAGGGTGCGTGTCAGCGAGTCGCCTACCTGGAGTTGATCTGGGGCCGGGTTCCACTGCTCGGTCAGGGTCAGGCTGCGTGCGGGCAGCCAGGTGGCGCCCTCCGGGTACAGCGCAGGTTTGGCCAGCACTTGCACGGTCATGCGCGCCGAGCTGGCCTGCACCTGCCCGCCCGCCCGAGGCTTGCCTGCATCGTCGGCGTACACCCGCGTGGCGGTGAACCGAAGCGCGGGAATGATCAATTGGCCACTGTGCTGGGGGTACACTGCGTAGCGGGTTTCGATCACCCCATGGCGCACACCTTTGACCTGCTTTTCATAGGTACGCCGGCTGCCCAATGGGGCCACTCGGGCATCGGCCAGGGCGGGCGTGGGCAAGACGCTGTCGTCGTACAGCGCGACCGAGTGATAGACGCGCACCGTCAGCACCAACTGAGCCTGTACATACACCTGCTGCTGATCGAGCACCGCTTCGATGAAAACGGGCGCCGTGGTGGCTGGCGAAGGGCTGTTGGCGTCGAGCGCCTGCAGGCTCACGGGCTGGCTGTGCAGTTCGCCTACACTCAGGCTGGGCACTATTAGCGTGCCACTGGCCTTGGCCGTGAGGGTGATGATCCAGCGGGTGCTGGCTTGATCGTTCTGAAGCGTGGCCAATTGATTGACCTGGCGCACGTCACCTACGTCGAACTGGGCGTCCAAGGGTCGGGTGTCCGGGCGGCCGAACAGCGTAACGTCGTGGGTTTCCAGCGTCAGTTCGAAGGTTTCTCCCACGGCCAGGCGGGTGCGGTCGACGCTGGCCAGCAGCGTGGCAGCGAAGGCGGAAAGGGGCGTTAAGCCCGTCAGTGTAAATAACAAAAGGGTACAGAGCCGTTTCATGGGAGGGACCCCTGCCGTTGTTGCTCTTCATACAAGAATTTGCGGCGCAGCAGCTCTGACGGATCGTCCGGGATCTGCCGCAACCACTGCTCCAGGGACTGCTTGGCTTCTTCATCGGGTGGCTCGCTGGCCTGGGCCGCTTGCGGGCCCGCAGCGCCAGGCTCGCCTTCGCCCTGGCCACCGCCTTGGCCAACGGCGCCCTGCGCGCTAGCGGTACTCGCCCCCGGCGTGGAGGCAGTGGGTGTCTCACCAGGCGCGGCCGAGCCTGACCCTTGCGCTTGCGCGGTTCCCGCAGGCGGGGCAGGTGGTTCATGGGTGGCATCGGCTGTGCCAGGTGCGGCCTGGGCAGCGTTGGTACGGGCATCAAGCAGGCCTTGCACCAGACGGCGGTTGTCCCGGGCGGCGACCAAGCCTGGGTCGCGCTCCAGCGCCTGATCGTAGGCCTGTATCGCTGCGCTTAACGCGCCGCTTTGGGTCAGGGCGTTACCCCGGTTGTAATGAGCGCTGGCACTGTCAGCCTGGGCAAAGTAGGTGGCGGCCTCTGCGTAGCGCCCCGCCTTATAGAGGGCAATTCCTTTCCACTGAGGGTGATTGAACCGCTGGGCAGCGAGGCCAGGCTCGCCTTGATCCAGCAGCCGTTGGCCTTGCTGATCGGGTCGCCACCAGAGGTCGTCGACACTCAGGGCGTAGGCCGACCTAGGCACCCCACCCATTGCGAGCAGCAACGGTAAACAGAGCAGCCAACCCCGCCGCCCGGCCAGGGCGGCAATGCCCAACAGAGGAAGTAGCAGCCAGTAGCCTTGGTCTGCCCAGCGGTCCAAGGGGTGGGCGCCGGCAGTATCGCCCGGCAGCAGCGCGCCAGGGGGGTCGAGCAGGCCCAGGGCTCTCAGATCATGGTTGCCTAGCGCCGCCGTCTGGTAGCGGCCATGGGCCGCATTGGCCAGAGTCGCCAGCCGCGCGGCCTCCAGCCGGGGCAGGGCAATGGCCCCGTCCGCGCCTTTGAGCAGCTCTCCGCTTTCGAGGGTGACCGGAGCCCCTTCAGCGGTGCCCACCCCGAGCACCGCGAGCGGCGGGGCATAGTGGCCCAGCCAGTGGCCGATGCCTTGCTGCTCCACTTCACTGACGCTGGAGGCGATCAGCAGAAGGCGCCCTTGCCCTTGGCCGGCTTGAGCGAGCAAATCCAGTGCCTGGCGGACGGCCAGGTCAGCGCGTGCGCCGGGTACCGGCATCAAGGACGGTTTGAGCGCCGCCAGCAGGTTGGTGATGGTGGCCTGGTCATCGGAGAGCGGCACCAAGGTATGTGCGCTGCCGGCATATACCACGATGCCAGTCTGCGCCGTGCCTCGATGCTGCAACAGGTCAAGAATCTTGCGGCGGGCCTGGCTCAAACGGTCTGGGGAGGCGTCCCTGGCCAACATGCTGGGGGTCAACTGAAGGACGATCACCAAGGGGTCATCCGGGCGTGGCGCTACCCGTTGATCGCGTTGCCAGCCTGGGCCTGCCAAGGCAAGGCCGGCCAGCAGCGCAGCCAACCCGAGCAACAGCCGCGGCCAGCGGTCAGCCCGGCCCTGACCGCCACGCAGCAGCGTGTGGTGAAACGCCCGAGGCAACAGCGCCTGCCAGCGGCCTGAACGCCGCCGCCGTAACCACAGCGCCCAGCACAGCCCTGCCAGTAGTGGCCAGGCCAGAAACCAGCCGGCACGTGCCCAGTGTGGCCAGAGTTCACTCATGCGCGCCGCCTCAACGCCTGTGCCCAGCGCCAGCGACGGGCCAGCGGCAAGAGGCGCAGCCCCACCTGAAGCGCTACCAGTAGCACTGCGGCCGCCAAGGGCCACGGGTACAGCTCGTGCATGGGGCGAATGCGCGTGGGTGCCTGGTTGACCGGCTCCAAGCGGTCGAGCGCCTCGCCAATGCCTTGCAGGTCCTGGCCGTCGCGTGCTCTGAAGTACTCACCCGCCGTGGCGCTGGCAATGGCTTTGAGTGCCGTTTCGTCCAGGTCGCTGCCAGGTGTGATCCCGAATGCGGTATTGACTGCCGTGGCCTGCGGGTCCGCCCCAATACCAATGGTATGAATCCGCACTTGCTCGGCTGCGGCCAGGCGGGCGGCCGTCAGCGGGTGGATCTGCCCACCGTTGTTGGCGCCATCGGTGACGAGAATCAGCACCCGGCTGTCGGCGGGGCGCAGGCGCAGGCGTTTGACCGCCAGCCCAATCGCGTCGCCTATCGCCGTGGTCTGGCCGGCAATCCCGACCTGGGCATCGTCTAGCCAGGCGCGAACCGTTCGCCGGTCAAAGGTAAGGGGCGCTTGCACGTACGCACGGCTGCCAAACAGGATCAGCCCCACCCGGTCACCTTCGCGGTTTTCCAGAAAGTCGCCCAGCAGGTGTTTGATCAAGGCCAGCCGGCTGACGTTTTCGCCTTGCCACTGCATGTCGGGGTAGTCCATGGATCCGGACACGTCCACGGCTACCAGCAAGTCTCGGCCGCTGGCCGGCAGGGGCAAGGGCGGCCCGAGCCATTGCGGGCGGGCACAGGCTGCCAGCAGCAGCAACCAGACCAGCACGTAGGGGAGTTGCTGTCGCCAGCCGGGTAGCCCAAGGCCGGGCTTGCGCTGGCTCAGCACCGCCAACTCTTCGAGAAAGCCCACCTGCAACACCTGTTCGCTGCCGCTGGCCGGTGGCAGCCAGCGTCGCAAGGCCCAGGGCAGGGGCAGCAACAGAAAGACCCAAGGCCAAGCCAGCTCAAGCATGTTTGCGTATCCAGGTGTCCACGGCCTGATACAAGCCGTTGATCGCCTTGTCGTCGAGCTTGCATTCGGGGCGATAGACCCCCTCTACCAGAATCATCCAGCGCGTGAGGCCGGCGGCGGGGCAGCGGTTGTCCAGAAACGCAAGCCAGGTGCGGCCATTGAGGGTATGGCTGTGGGCATGGGGGTAATGGTTGCGGCACACCCGCTTGAGCAGCGCATTGAGTTGCTGCAGCCACGCCCCCGCCGGTGCGCCATCGTAGGGGCGCGGCATGAGGGCGAGTTCTGCCAAGGCTTCCAGGCGGGCAGGGTCCACGGCAGGCTCATGGTCTAGTGGTGCGCTGAGTTCAGGCTCCGGCACCGGGGTGGGGCGCCGATGCCACGCCCAAGCAGCGCCCGCAGCAGCCAACACTATAAGCGCCGCCACTATCCACCACCCTGGTGCCAGGGGCCAGGCGCTGACCGGTGCCGGCTCGATCAAGGGGCGCAGGCCCTGCAGGCCGCTCATGGCAAAATGCTCGCGGTATGAGGCGCTTTGCTGCCGGGCTTGGGCCGGGTGCTGGTGTACTCGCGCAGTTGGTCCACCACATCGGCACGGGTACTCAGCGGCAACACCAGTACCCCCAGCTTATGCGCCAGGCGCTCCCAGCGCGCCTTGCGTGCCTCGGCCAACGCCTGGTAGCCCCGGCGCAGCTCGGCGTCGCTGGTGTCGAGGGTGACGGCATCGCTGCCCTGACCGAAGCTCAGCACGCCTGCCGCTGGCAGCGCGTGGTCCATCGGGTCGCTGATGGGCAGCAGCAGCAAGTCGCAGTGCCGCGCCAGCAGGCTCAGCTGTTGCTCGGTGCCGTCTACCAGGGCGCGCTCGTCGCAGATGATGATTGCCAGGCTGCCAGGGCGCAGCACCTCGCGGGCACGGCGTAAGGCACTGCCCAACGGGTCGGTGGCGGGCGCTGTGTCGGTGCTCAAGGCCGCGTTGACCCGTGCCAGCCGATTGAGCAGCTGGAGCAGGCTTTGTTTGCTGCGCCGGGGTTTGATCTCGTAGTGCTCCCAATCCCCGTACACCAACCCGCCGATGCGATCGTTGTGCTCCAGGGTGGCCCAGCCGAACAACGCCGCCACTTGGGCAGCCAGCGTGGACTTGAACGCCACGGCCGAGCCGAAGAACAGCTGCCGGCTCTGCTCCACGAGGATGAAAATAGGCCGCTCGCGCTCCTCGTGAAACAGCTTGGTATGGGGCTCCTGAGTGCGGGCGGTGACGCGCCAGTCGATGTTGCGCACATCGTCACCGGCCTGGTACACACGCACCTGGTCGAAATCCACGCCGCGCCCGCGCAGCTTGGAATGGTGCAGGCCGATCAACGGGCTACGCTGGCCCGGCCGGGAAAACAGCTGCACCTCGCGCACACGGTGACGCATCTCGATCAACTGGGCGAGGGTCACGGTGATGTTGGCGGCGGCGAGGGTGCGGTCCATAGGGTGGGCTCAGGCCACGGCGACCACGTCAAGGATACGCTCGATGACCCTGTCTTGGTCTACGCCGGCAGCCTCCGCCTCGAAGGACAGGATGATACGGTGGCGCAGCACGTCGAAGATCATGGCCTGGATGTCCTCGGGGCTCACGAAATCGCGGCCCGCCAGCCAGGCATGGGCGCGGGCGCAGCGGTCCAGGGAAATGGAGCCGCGAGGGCTGGCGCCGTAGGCCAGCCATTCGGCCAGCTCGCTGTCGTATTTGGCAGGGGTACGGGTAGCCATCACTAACTGCACCAGGTATTCCTCCACCGCGTCCGCCATGTACAGGCCCAGGATCTCCTTGCGCGCAGCGAAGATGGCCTGTTGGCTTACTCGCCGCTCGGGCTTGGTTTCACCGTTAAGGGCTTCGCCACGCGCCTGCTGCAGAATGCGCCGCTCTACTGACGCTTCGGGAAAGCCGATTTTCACGTGCATCAGGAAGCGGTCCAGCTGCGCCTCGGGAAGCGGGTAGGTGCCCTCTTGCTCGATAGGGTTTTGCGTGGCCATTACCAGAAACAGCGGGGACAGGTCGTAGGTGCTACGGCCTACGCTGACCTGGCGTTCGGCCATGGCTTCGAGCAGCGCGGACTGCACCTTGGCCGGCGCGCGGTTGATTTCGTCTGCCAGTACCAGATTGTGGAAAATAGGGCCTTGCTGAAACACGAAGCTGCCCGTTTCCGGGCGGTAGATTTCAGTGCCGGTGATGTCCGCCGGGAGCAGGTCGGGGGTGAACTGGATGCGATGGAACTGTGCCTCTACCCCCTCAGCCAGCTCTTTGATGGCCTTGGTCTTGGCAAGCCCGGGCGCCCCTTCAACCAGCATGTGACCATCGGCCAACAGGGCGATGAGCAAACGGTCGATGAGTTTGTCCTGGCCAAGGATCTGGGTGGAAAGAAAGCTGCGCAGCGCGGTAAGCGCTTCACGATGTTCCATCGGTGGGGTTCCTGGGTGGCCGGCGGCGGGTGCCATGGCAAGCGGGCCCGTATTTTAATGCATAGCCGGTTGGAAATCATATCCGTTGCGCTTAGGCCGCGACCGGCTGCCCCGCCAGCAGGCCTGACCGAACCGGCCCAGCCCGCAAGCCCAGGCTCGCTAACCGCCGGTCATGTTCATGAAGCGTACAACCTGTACCTCGTCGTTGAGGGTAAAGTCATGGCGCAAGGGCTTGAGCGCCATCGCCTCGATAATCGCCTGCTCCAGACGCTCGGGGTGGCCGGGGTTGGCGCGCAGCACGGCCTTGAGGTCCATGGCGTGTTCGTTGCCCAGGCACAGCAGCAGCCTGCCTTCGACGGTTAACCGCACGCGGTTGCAGGTGGCACAGAAGTTATGACTGTGGGGTGAAATGAAGCCAATTCGCGTGCCTGGAGCCTCGGCCACGCGCCAATAGCGGGACGGGCCGTGAGTCGTGTCGGTGGCGGGCATCAGGGTATAGCGCTCGGCAATACGTTCGCGCACCTGATCGCTGGAATAGAACGCCTCGGCCCGGCTGTGCTCGGTGATCACGCCCAAGGGCATCTCTTCGATGAAGCTGATATCCAGCCCCCGGTCGATGGCAAACCCGACCAAGTCGTTGATCTCGTGGTCGTTACGGCCTTTCATCACCACGCAATTGAGCTTGGTATGGACAAAGCCTGCCGCATTGGCCGCGTCAATACCGGCGATCACCTGGTTCAGGTCACCGGTACGGGTAAGCTGGCGGAAGCGTTCCGGGTCCAGGCTGTCAAGGCTGATGTTCAGGCGGTCGAGCCCTGCATCGAACAGCGGCGCTGCCAGTCGGCTCAACTGCGAGCCATTGCTGGTCATGCACAACTCTTGCAAGCCGGGGAGGGCGGCGATCTTGGCGCACAGGTCTACGATCCCGGCGCGCACCAGCGGCTCGCCGCCGGTGAGGCGGATCTTGCGCGTGCCCAGCGCCACAAAGGCCCTGGCCATCTCCGTCAGCTCTTCAAGGGTAAGGATGCGCTGACGCGGCAAGAACTCCATGTCTTCGGCCATGCAATACACGCAGCGAAAATCGCAGCGGTCCGTGACCGACATGCGAAGGTAGTCGGCGCGTCTGGCAAAGCTGTCGGTAAGGTACTGCTGCGACATTCATGCCTCGCTTGGTAAAAGGATGCTGGACGACGTAAGCGCTCAGGCCGCTCACAGTCCTTGCTTATGCAAGGTAAGGCTTCTGACCCGCGTCGTCTAATTGCTTGTTGCGATGGAGTGATAGACCACCTTGATAGGGTGGTGTTCGGTTGGGGTGCATGGCGGGCACCCGCTACGCTGACTCTTCTTCAAACCTCTATGGGTCAGCAAGGTACCTACCGGGAGCATGGCCCAGCACCCTACGGAACATGGTTGAAAAGGCAGCCGGGCTCTCGTATCCGAACTCCAATGCGATACGCGTGATCGAGTCGCCTGCGGACAGGCGAGCCAATGCAAGCACTACAGTGGCACGCTGGCGCCATTGGCTGAAACTCAAGGTGGTTTGCGCCTTGAAGGCACGCGCGAAGGTACGCTCGCTCATAAACAACGCATTTGCCCAGTCTTGTGGCGATTCATGAATGTTCGGCGCCTGTATAAAGCGTTCACATCTGGCCAGCAGTTTTGCATTGCCTGGAAGGGGAATATGGAAGGCGAGCGCAGGTGCACAGCCGATTTCGCACAAGGCCAACTGCATTAATGCACCGTCTCGGGCGAATTCATCGTACTCAAGGGGCACTGCTACCGCCTCTTTGAGAAGGCGCCTCATGAAAGGCGTAACACTGATGACTTCGCACGACTGTCTGGACGCAGGCACGGCTGCAGGCTCGATGTACAAACTCCAGGTGCTGACGCCCAGGAATACCACCTCATGGCCAACGCCGGGTGGAATCCACACGGCATGTTGAGGGGGCACGACCCAATTGCCGGCCGCGGTAGTGACCTTCATCAACCCGGTAGCGCCATACAACAGCTGCGCGCGTCGGTGGGCGTGATGAGCGAGCAAAAATCCATGAGGGTAGTCCGCCCCCGTCGCTACTACTGGCCGTGGAGTGTGATCAAGCTCACCTATAGGTACGTTTCTCATGAAGCGCTCAGTAAGGTTTGGCCGAAACTCAAACGGGGTTGGCGGAAGCGCTCGGGCGACGCGCTCACAAGCACTTTAGTGTAAGCGGCCAAGTTTAAGAGACTGGATGCCATGAGCAACCTGCTGCTTGTTTTTTTTGGAATGTTCGCTGGCGTGACCACGGTGCTGTTCGGCTTCGGCGGCGGCTTTTTGATCGTGCCTGTCTTATACCGCCTGCTGACCCTGAACCCTCACGTAGACGACCCTGCCGTTGCATCGGCAATGCATATCGCAGTGGCAACATCGACCTGTGTGATGATTGTCAATTCATCTATGGCCACTTACACGTCTGCGAAACAGGGCGCATTGCTGCGGTCATTCATCTGGCCGCTGGGAGGCTTTATCGGGCTTGGGGCGTTAGGGGGCGCGTTGTGCGCAGAGGGGGTGGGAGGTGAAGTGCTCAGGTGGGCTTTTGTGATCTATCTGGGCGTCACCCTCATCGACTGCGTAGTGAGCGGTGGATTCATACGAGGGGTGCCGATGCCCACGCCACGGCCCTTAGGCAAGGGCTCAACCGTCGGCGCTGGGCTAGGTATAGGCGCCATCGCCACCCTGCTTGGCGTGGGCGGTAGCGTGATGACCGTTCCGCTGCTCAGGCGCCGTGGGCTGACCATGGCCCAGGCGACAGCGATGGCAAACCCTTTGAGCCTGCCCGTCGCCCTCGTTGGGACGAGCATTTATGCCTTACTGGCAGAAGCCGGTGGCGTCGACCTTGGAAGCGCCTACCTGGGGTATGTCAACATTGCTGCCTTCCTGCTGCTGACCGGAGGCGCTGTCGTAGGTATGAAAATAGCCATGCCTTGGAAAGCCAGGATCCCGGATGCTGTTCACGCGGTGGTGTATGTCGCCTTGCTTTTTGCGGTCATGGGCAGCATGGCCGTCATTTAGTAACAGCAAGTTTGGCAATGACGCCCACCCACAGACAACCACCCCCCAGTCATGGTTAACTCATGCTCCTTTCACAACCAACTGAAGGAAGGTTTCATGACGCAAGTGACCCACAAAGGCAACCCCATACGCGTGGATGGGCAACTGCCTGCTGTAGGCAGCCAGGCCCCGGGATTTACGCTGGTGGCGGGCGACCTGAGTGACAAGACCCTTGCCGACTTCGCCGGCAAGCGCAAGGTACTTAACATCTTCCCAAGCGTAGATACCCCGACCTGCGCGACCTCGGTGCGTAATTTCAATACCCAGGCCAGTACCCTGCAAAACACGGCAGTGCTGTGCATCTCGGCAGACCTGCCCTTTGCACAAAAGCGCTTCTGCGGCGCTGAAGGCCTGAAGCACGTGGTGAACCTGTCCACCCAGCGCGGGCGTGAGTTCATCGAAAATTACGGTGTGGCCATTGCCGAGGGCCCCCTCAAGGGCCTGACGGCGCGTGCCGTGGTGGTGCTCGATGAACACGACAAGGTCCTGCACAGTGAGCTGGTGTCCGAAATTAGCCAAGAGCCCAACTACGAAGCGGCGTTAGCGGTACTGAAGTAACCCTTGGCAGCACGGCCATCTGTCCGGGCCGTGCTGCTGTTTATACGTCTGTATGGGTAGCGCGCGGTTAGCCATACGTAAAAGACCGGTAAATGCGCTTTGCGAAAGGCGCTACAGTGCTTATCGTTCAGCGTCCTGAAGGAAAGCTGAGCAGTCTCATGGTCGACCCTACCCGTAATCCCCGTTCCCGCCCCCTTCGCCTGGCCTTGCTTGTGCTGCTACTCGTAGCCCTGGGCGCAGGCGTTTGGTATTGGAAGCAGCACCAGGCCCCCTCTAATGAGCAGGGCGCTGCACGGCCGGCCGGCAGCAAGGCGGCCAAGCCTGCCTGGGGAGAGGTAGGCGGGCCTACGCCGGTGCGCGTGGGCGACGTTACCCTTGGAGACTTCCCGGTGTACCTCAAGGCGCTGGGCACGGTCACCGCACTCAATACCGTCAATGTGCGCACCCGCGTCGGGGGCGAACTGGTCAAGGTCAACTTCCAGGAAGGGCAGGCCGTGAAGGTCGGTGACTTGTTGGCGCAGATTGACCCGCGTGCCTACCGGATCGCGCTGCAGCAAGCCGAAGGCACCTTGGGGGAGAATCAGGCGCAGCTTAAAAATGCCCAGCTGGACCTCAAGCGTTACCAAGGGCTGTTCGCCCAAGACAGCATTGCCCGCCAGACCCTGGATACCCAGAGCGCACTGGTGGCCCAGTACCAGGCCACGGTTAAAACCAACACCGCAGCCGTGGAAGACGCCAAGCTCAACCTTCAATTCACCGACATCCGCGCACCCATCACGGGCCGGGTTGGCTTGCGCCAGCTGGATGCAGGCAACCTGCTTGCGGCCAACGACAGCACCGCAGTGGCGGTGGTGACCCAGATGCAGCCGATCAGCGTGGCCTTTACCTTGCCCGAAACCCAGATCGACGCAGTGCTGGAGCGTTACCGCCAGGGCGAAAAGCTGCGGGTCGAGGCGTGGGACCGTGCAGACCGCCAGCAGGTAGCCACGGGCGTGTTGGCCAGCCCTGACAACCAGATTGACACCGCTACGGGCACCCTGAAATTCAAGGCACGCTTCCCCAACCAGGAGGAGCGGCTGTTCCCCAATCAGTTCGTCAACGTGCGGCTGCTGGTGGATACCCTGCGCCAGGTGGTGCTCGCCCCCAGCGCAGCCATCCAGTTCGGCACAGAGGGCAGCTTTGCCTACGTGCTGGACGGCGACACAACCGTGCGGGTACGTCAGCTGAAAGTGGGCCTGACCGACGGCAATGTCACGGTTATCGAAAGTGGCCTGGCCCAGGGCGACCGTATCGTACTCGAAGGTACCGACCGCTTGCGCGACGGTGGCCCGGTGGAGGTCGTCAAGGACAGCCGTGATGTACCGGCGGCGGCGGGTGGCCAGTTGCAGGGGGCCGGCCCTGCGTCTACCTCGCCAGGCAAGGCCGAGCGGCAGGGCAAGGGCGGCGCATGAACCTTTCACGCCTGTTCATCCTGCGGCCGGTCGCCACCACGCTGAGTATGCTGGCGATCGTCCTGGCCGGTTTGATTGGCTGGCGGCTGATGCCCGTTTCGGCCTTGCCGCAGGTGGATTACCCCACCATTCGCGTGATGACGCTCTATCCAGGTGCCAGCCCGCAAGTGATGACCAGCGCGGTGACCGCACCGTTGGAGCGGCAGTTCGGGCAAATGCCGGGGCTTGAGCAAATGGCCTCTACCAGCTCCGGCGGAGCGTCGGTGATTACCCTGCGCTTCAGCCTGGCGCTGGACATGGACGTCGCCGAGCAGGAAGTGCAGGCGGCCATCAATGCGGCCAACAACCTGCTGCCCAACGACCTGCCTGCGCCGCCGGTGTACAACAAGGTCAACCCGGCCGATACCCCGGTACTGACCATCGCCATCAGCTCCAAAACCCTGCCGCTGCCCAAGGTCAACGACTTGGTCGACACCCGCATGGCGCAAAAAATCGCCCAGATCGGCGGTGTGGGCATGGTCAGCATCGCCGGTGGGCAGCGCCACGCGGTGCGCATCAAGGTCAACCCGCAAGCCTTGGCGGCTGCCGGGCTTAACCTGGCGGACGTGCGTACCCTGATCGGTGCGTCCAATGTCAACCAGCCCAAGGGTAATTTCGATGGGCCCACGCGGGTCTCCATGCTCGATGCCAACGACCAGCTGCGCTCGCCTGAAGAGTACGCCAGCCTGATCCTGGCCTACCGCAACGGTGCGCCGCTGCGCCTGCGCGATGTGGCCGAGATTGTCGATGGCGCCGAAAACGAGCGCCTGGCTGCCTGGGCCAACCGTAACCAGGCGGTGCTGCTGAACATTCAGCGTCAGCCGGGGGCCAACGTGATTGAGGTGGTGGACCGGATAAAGGCCGTACTGCCCAGCCTGACCGCCGGCCTGCCTGCCGGGCTGGACGTCACCGTGCTCAGCGACCGAACCCAGACCATCCGCGCCTCGGTCAGCGACGTACAGAAGGAGCTGTTGTTTGCCATCGTGCTGGTGGTGATGGTGACCTTCGTGTTCCTGCGCAAGCTCAGTGCCACGCTGATCCCCTCCATCACTGTGCCACTGTCGCTGATCGGCACCTTCGGCATCATGTACCTGGCCGGGTTTTCGGTGAACAACCTCACGCTCATGGCCCTGACCATCGCCACCGGCTTTGTGGTGGACGATGCCATCGTGATGCTGGAGAACATCGCCCGCCATATCGAGGAGGGCGAAACGCCATTCCAGGCCGCGATCAAGGGCGCACGGCAAATCGGTTTCACGCTGGTTTCTCTGACGTTCTCACTGATTGCAGTGCTGATCCCGTTGCTGTTCATGGGCGACGTGGTAGGGCGGCTGTTCCGGGAATTCGCCATCACCCTCGCGGTGGCCATTCTTATTTCGCTGGTGGTGTCGCTGACCCTCACGCCTATGATGTGCGCACGGATGCTCAAGCGTGAGCCGCCGGAAGACCAGCAGTCGCGCTTCTACCGGGCCAGTGGTGCCTGGCTCGATTGGCTGGTGGCGCGGTATTCGAGCGGCCTGGGCTGGGTGCTGCGGCATCAGCCCTTTACCTTGCTGATCGCCGTGGCCACCTTGGCGTTGACAGTGGTGCTGTACTTACTGGTGCCCAAGGGGTTTTTCCCAGTACAGGACACCGGCTTTATCCAGGCGGTCTCCGAAGCGCCGCAGGCCATCTCGTTCCAAGCCATGAGTGAGCGCCAACAGGCTCTGGCCAAGATCATCCTGCAAGACCCTGCCGTGGACAGCCTGTCGTCCTATATTGGCGTGGACGGCGATAACGCCACCCTCAACAGCGGCCGCTTGTTGATCAACCTCAAGCCCCATGCCTTACGCACAGACAGCGCCGCGCAGGTGATTGACCGGCTGCAACCCAAGGTGGATAGCCTGGTGGGCATGCGCCTGTTCATGCAGCCCGTGCAGGACCTGACCATCGAGGACCGGGTCAGCCGCACCCAATACCAGTTCAGCATGACCTCGCCCGACCCGGACCTGCTGGCGGAGTGGACGGCCAAGCTGGTGAGCGAGCTGCGTCAACGCCCTGAACTCAAAGACGTTGCCAGTGACTTGCAGGACAAAGGCTTGCAGGTGTACCTGGACATCGACCGTGACGCCGCCATGCGCCTGGGGGTGCAGGTAACCGACATCACCAACGCCTTGTACGACGCCTTCGGTCAGCGGCAGATTTCGACCATCTACACCCAGTCCAACCAATACCGTGTGGTGTTGCAGTCCGCCGACGGTGGGCGCCTGGGGCCTGAAGCCCTGGAGCAGCTCTACGTAAAGGCTTCGGGCAACACCACCTCTACCAGCACTGAGCGCGAGATGGCCAGCGGCACGGGGTCGGCCACCGCCACCAACGACACCACTACCACCTCAACCACCAACACCAGTGGCGCGCAGGTAAGGCTGTCCAGCCTGGCGCGGATTGAGCAGCGTCAGGCCCAGTTGGCGATCTCCCACCTGGGGCAGTTCCCGGCGGTCACGCTCTCGTTCAACCTCGCCCAGGGCGTGGCCTTGGGCGAAGCGGTGGAGGTGATCGAGCAGGCACAACGCGACATTGCCATGCCTCTGGGCGTGCAAACCCAGTTCCAGGGCGCGGCGGCGGCTTTCCAGGCATCGCTGTCCAGCACCTTGTTGCTGATATTGGCGGCCGTAGTGACCATGTACATCGTGCTGGGCGTGTTATACGAAAGTTACATCCATCCCATCACCATCCTGTCCACCTTGCCGTCCGCGGCGGTGGGCGCGCTATTGGCGTTGCTGCTCAGTGGCAATGACCTGGGCATGATCGCCATCATCGGCATCATTCTGCTGATCGGTATCGTGAAAAAGAACGCCATCATGATGATCGACTTCGCCCTGGACGCTGAGCGCACCCGAGGTCTGGCGCCCCAGGACGCCATCTTCGAGGCCGCCATGCTGCGCTTCCGCCCGATCCTGATGACCACCCTGGCCGCATTGTTCGGCGCCTTGCCGCTGATGTTCGCCTCTGGCTCCGGCGCAGAATTGCGCCAACCGCTAGGGCTAGTGATGGTCGGTGGGCTGTTGGTGAGCCAATTGCTCACGCTGTTCACCACACCCGTGATCTACCTCTGGTTTGACCGCACCAGCCGCCGCCTTGCACGTCGTGGCAGCTCGCAGGCCCACGCGTGAACCTCTCCGGGCCTTTCATTCGTCGGCCGGTGGCCACCTTGCTGCTGAGCCTGGCAATCATCCTGTTGGGCGGCGTGAGCTTTAGCCAGCTAGCGGTCGCACCCCTGCCGCAAATGGACTTCCCGGTGATCGTGGTCAGCGCCAACCTGGCCGGCGCCAGCCCGGACGTGATGGCGTCGTCAGTGGCCACGCCGCTGGAGCGCGCCTTTGGAGCAATCTCCGGGGTGACCAGCATGAACAGCCGCTCCAGCCAAGGGTCGACGCGGGTGATCTTGCAATTCGAGCAGGGGCGCGACATCAACGGCGCGGCGCGGGACGTGCAAGCGGCCATCAACGCCTCGCGCAACCTGTTGCCCAGCGGCATGAAGAACATGCCCACCTACCGCAAAATCAACCCTTCCCAGGCACCGATCATGGTGCTGGCGCTCACCTCGCCCTCGTTGAGCAAAGGCCGCCTCTACGATTTGGCCTCCACTATCCTCTCGCCCACCCTGGCCCAGGTAAGCGGCGTGGGCGAGGTGCAGATCGGTGGCAGCTCGCTGCCGGCGGTGCGCATCGAGCTGGAGCCGGCCCGCCTGAACCAGTACGGCGTGGCGTTGGACGACGTGCGTTCGGCCATCGACAGCGCCAACGTACGCCAGCCCAAAGGCTTCGTGGAAGATGTTGGGCGCGCCTGGCAGGTACAGGCCAATGACCAGCTGGAAAAAGCCAGTGACTACCGGCCGCTGGTCATCCGCCAGCAGGACGGGGCGATCTTGCGCCTGGGGGACGTGGCACGGGTGAGCGACGGCGTGGAAGACCGCTACAACAGCGGCTTCTACAACCGCCAGGATGCGGTGTTACTGGTTATCAACCGCCAGTCAGGGGCTAACATTCTCGAAACGGTGCAGGCGATCAAATCGCACCTGCCTGCCTTGAAGTCCTTGTTGCCTGCCACCGTCGCGCTGGACGTGGCCATGGACCGCACCTCGGTGATCAAAGCCACCCTGCACGAGGCTGAGCGGACCTTGCTCATCGCCGTGGTACTGGTGGTGCTGGTGGTGTTCCTGTTCCTGTCCAACGGCCGGGCTGCGTTGATACCTACGCTGGCTGTGCCGGTGTCGCTGATCGGCACCTTCGCGGTGATGTACCTCTACGGGTTCTCCCTCAATAACCTGTCACTGATGGCATTGATTCTGGCGACCGGGCTGGTGGTAGACGATGCCATCGTGGTGCTGGAGAACATTTCCAGGCACATCGACGACGGAGTGGCGCCGCTACGTGCGGCGTACCAAGGCGCACGGGAGGTCGGGTTCACCCTGCTGGCGATGAATACCTCGCTGGTGGCGGTGTTCCTGTCGATCCTGTTCATGGGCGGCATCGTCGAAAACCTGTTCCGTGAGTTTTCCATTACCTTGGCCGCCGCCGTGATTGTGTCGCTGGTGGTGTCCCTCACCCTTACGCCCATGTTGTGCGCCCGCTGGCTCAAACCCAGGGTGCCGGGCCATGAGAACCGCCTGGAGCGCTGGAGCAATGCCGCCAACCAGCGCTTGATGGCCGGGTATGACCGCACCCTGGGGTGGGTGTTGCGTCACCCCGTACTCACTTTGCTGTCGCTGTTGGCAACCATCGTGTTGAACGTGGCGCTGTACGTGGTGGTGCCCAAAACCTTTATGCCTCAGCAGGATACCGGTCAGCTGATGGGGTTTATCCGGGGCGATGACGGCCTGTCGTTCACCGTGATGCAGCCCAAGATGCACCAGTACCGCGATGCGATTCTGGCAGACCCTGCAGTATCGAGCGTGGCGGCTACCCTGGGCGGCAACAACGGCACCAATAACGCGACCATTCTGGTGCGGCTCAAACCCTTGGCCGAGCGTGGCGTGTCGGCCCAGCAAGTGATCGAGCGCTTGCGCCATAACGTGCCAAAAATACCCGGCGGGCGGCTGATCCTGTTCGCTGACCAAGACCTGCAGTTTGGCGGTGCCCGGGATAACAGCAGCTCCCAGTACCAGTACATCGTGCAGAGCGGAGACCTGGCGCAACTGCGCACCTGGTTCCCCAAGGTAGTGACGCTGTTCCGGTCGTTGCCCGAACTCACCGCCATCGACGCCCGCGACGGCGCCGGCACGGCTCAGGTGACGCTGGTGGTGGACCGGGACCAGGCCAAGCGCCTGGGCGTGGACATGAGCACGGTCATGACGGTGCTGAACAACGCCTATAGCCAGCGGCAGATTTCCACGATCTACGACACCTTGAACCAATACCAGGTGGTTATGGAGATCGACCACCGTTACGCCCAGGACCCGATCACCCTGGATCAGGTGCAGGTCATCACCAACACCGGAAAACGGGTGCCCTTGGCGTCCATTGCCCGCTACGACAATAGCCTGGCCGATGACAGTGTCAGCCACGAGGGGCAGTTTGCCTCCGAGTCGATTTCGTTCGACCTGGCGCCGGGCGTGGCACTGGACAAGGGCACTGCAGCCATCGAGCGCGGGTTGGCGAGCCTGGGCGTGCCCGATGAAGTGATCGTCAAGGCAGGGGGCAACGCTAACGCGTTCATGGATTCGCAGAAAAGCCAGCCATGGATGATCCTTGGCGCGCTGATGGCGGTGTACTTGATCCTCGGGATTCTCTACGAAAGCTACATTCACCCGTTGACCATCCTGTCTACCTTGCCCTCCGCTGGCGTGGGCGCGCTTTTGACCATTTACCTGACCGGTGGCGAGTTCAGCCTGATTTCCTTGCTTGGGCTGTTTCTGCTGATCGGGGTGGTGAAAAAGAACGCCATCCTGATGATCGACCTGGCCTTGCAACTGGAGCGCGAGGAGGGCCTGGCGCCGCTCGAATCTATCCGCCGTGCCTGCCTGTTGCGCCTGCGGCCGATCCTCATGACTACCCTGGCGGCAGTGCTGGGCGCCGTGCCCTTGTTGATGGGCAGTGGCGACGGCGCCGAGATGCGTCGCCCCCTGGGGGTGGCGATCATTGGCGGCCTGCTGCTGAGCCAAGTGCTCACCCTCTACACCACCCCCGTGGTTTATCTTGCCCTTGACCGGTTGCGTCACCGCTATAGCCGATGGCGCGGCCGACGTACCGATGCTGCCTTGGAAGCCCCGCTATGACCGCTGTGCCTTCGTTTGCCCTCAGGGCTGCTGTACCGCGCTGGCTGGCCCTGGCCTGTTGTGCCAGCTGGCTGGCCGGCTGTGCCGTGGGCCCTGATTATCAGCGCCCAGAAGTCGCCACGCCGGCGCAGTTCAAGCAAGCCGAAGGCTGGCGCCAGGCGGCCCCTGCTGACGAGTTGGCACGCGGCGCCTGGTGGGCGCTGTACCGCGACCCTCAGCTGAACGGCCTGGTAGAAGCCCTCAATAGCCGCAACCAGACCGTCGCTCAGTACGAGGCCCAATACCGCCAGGCCCAGGCTCTGGTGCGCAGCGCGCGGGCCGCGTTTTATCCCACCCTTGGCCTGAATGTGGGTAAAACCCGCGCGGCACAAGGGCAGGGTAGCAGCGGTTCAAGCCTGAGCAATGCCACCAGTGGGATTCGTGACACCTACAACGCGCAACTGGGCGTGAGCTGGGAAGCGGACCTGTGGGGTAAGTTGCGACGCGGGCTGGAGGCGGACACGGCCAGTGCCGGGGCAAGCTTTGCGCAGCTGGCGGCCATGCGGCTTAGCCTGCAATCGCAGCTGGTGCAGAACTACCTGCAGATACGGGTAATCGACGAGCAGAAGCGCCTGCTGCAATCCACCGTAGAGGCGTACCAGCGTTCCTTGCAGCTCACCGAAAACCAATACAAGGCTGGGGTGGCAGGCAGCGATGCTACCGCCCAAGCCCGCACCCAGCTTAAAAGTACTCAGGCGGACCTGGTCGACCTGCAGTGGCAGCGCGCTCAGCTGGAAAATGCCATCGCCGTGCTGATGGGGCAGCCCCCGGCAACCTTCAGCCTGGCGGAGCGCAGCGATGTCCCTATGCTGCCGCAGATCCCCGTGAGTGTGCCCTCGCAGTGGCTGGAGCGCCGCCCTGACATCGCCTCGGCCGAGCGCTCGGTGATCGCTGCTAATGCTCAGATCGGTGTAGCCACCGCCGCCTATTACCCCGATTTCACCTTGAGCCTGAGCGGCGGTTACAGCTCCAGCACCTCCTCACACTGGATCAGCTTGCCTAACCGGTATTGGTCGGTCGGGCCTGAGCTGGCGCTGACGCTGTTTGATGGCGGGGCGCGTTCGGCTGAGGTACAGCGCAGCCAGGCCGCGTATGACCAGACTGTGGCCCAGTACCGGCAAACGGTGCTGGATGGGATGCGGGAAGTGGAAGATTACCTGAGCCAACTGAAGGTCTATGAAGACGAAGCGGCGTTGCGTGACGAGGCCCTGGTGGCTGCGCGCGACTCCTTGCGTCTGACCACTAATCAGTACAAAGCCGGCTTGATTGGCTACCTGGACGTGGTCACCGTTCAAGCCACGGCGCTTAGTAATGAGCGTAGCGTCCTGAACGTCTTGCAAAGCCGGTTGGTGGCCAGTGTAAACCTGATCGTCGCCTTGGGAGGAGGGTGGGGTGGGGACGCTCGACCGCTGGCCCCTCGATAAGCGAGGCTCCCTAAGGCATAAAGAGACTCCCTAAGGCATAAAAAAGCCGGCCATTGCGCAAGGCAAGTGGCCGGCCTGAGGCGTAGCAGGGGGTTATTTGCCCGAGCCACCGCCACTGCCACCTGAGCCGCCGCCACCGCCAGCCCCGCCACCGCCGTCACCCGAGCCGCCACCGTCAGCGCCACCGCCGCCAGTGCCATTGCTCATGCCGCCCGTGCCGGTGCCAGGCGTACTTTGACCCATACCTGCCGCGTCACTGCCGTTACCGCCGCCGGTAGGGGCCGGGTTGGTGGAGTTACCGCTAGAGGGTGCGGTGGTGTTCGTGGAGTTTGCCGCCAGGCTGGTCAGCGAGGTGGCGCCAAGCAAGCCGGCCAGTACCAGGCCGGTGAGGATTTTTGTGTTCATGGGTAATGCTCCGCAAGGTGGGGATTACCTTAACTTGGGCAGAGCGCTGCGCTTAAGGTGCCCTGTAAGTGACGAGCGGTCATCTTTGAAAAGGGATTTACAATCTGCCTGCTTGAAGCCCGGCCAGTGACAAACTGCCTTGAAGTTTCAGATTTTTGGTTAAGCATCTGATTAGCCCGGAGCTAAGAACAGCAGCTAATGCTGCTTGATACTGGTTGAGGTGTGAAATTTTCATTCAAGAATTAACCGTTCGTCCGCCATTGCCGTTCGGTTGGCATTAAGTTGAACTCAGGCCGCTTTCGCTTACTCCAGTAGATAGCAGCAGAGGAATGCACTTCTCAAAGGCGTAGTGATGGATACCCCTGATTCAAAGCAAGCTCACGATTCAATACCTGTGATAGAAGAGCAGTTGAGCGTCAGTAAACGCACGGTACGCACAGGTATCGTTAAGATTGAAAAGGCAGTCGAGGTTCACGATTACATCGTTACTGAAAGTCTTCGTTCGGAAAGTGCTTTAGTAGAGCGGGTAGCGATAGGCAAAGAGGTCGATGCCGCTCAGCCGCCTCAGGTGCGTATTGAAAACGGCGTTACAATCATTCCGGTTTTGGAAGAAGTGCTGGTCGTAGAAAAGCGGCTGATCCTCAAGGAAGAGTTGCATATTCGCCAGGTGGTAAGCGAGGAACTATTTAGCCAGCCCGTAAGCCTCAAGAAAGAGCGGCTGGTGGTTAACAGAACTGATCTCAAAAATATCCCGGAAGGGCAGGGTCGATAATTTAGCCTGCCTTTTTACAACCTCTCCCAGCTTGATTTATGAGGTACATATGAACCATACACTAGTTGCCGCTTTTGACTCGATGACCGAAGCGCAAAGTGCGAAAGACGCTTTGATAGGCCTCAACATCGATCAGAGCGCTATCAAAATGTCCTCGCAGGACGCCGCAGTGACCGGCCACACCACCACCGTTGGTGCGACCTCCGACCACAGCACTGACCACCATGGCGTCACCCACCACGGGGAGTCGCTTGGCGAGAAAGTCAGCCATTTCTTTAGCTCTCTGTTTGGCGGGGATGATAAAGACGAGCTACACCAATACGCCTCGGCTTACCCAGAAGCCTATAACCGTGGTGCCACTCTGCTCACCGTGACCGTTGCCACCGATGAAGAATTGGACCGCGTTCAGGATGTACTGGAAAGCAGCAATGCCATCGATATCGATGAGCGCTCTACTACCTGGGCTGATGGCAATGGCGCAGCCTCCGGTGTTACCCATTTGGCAGGCGATCACGTAGGGGGTGGTGCTCACCCCTCGGCGACTGCTCCATTAACTTCCGGTGATAACGCACTTGCTTCTGGTACTACCGCCATTCCGGTGATCGAGGAAGAGCTGAAAGTTGGTAAGCGCCAATTCAACACAGGCAAAGTGCGGGTTGTCACCCACGTAACCGAACGACCTGTGCAGGAGTCCGTTAAACTGCATGAAGAGCATGCCAAGATCGAACGCACCGCGGTAAACCGTGAAGCCACCGCAGCAGACTTGGCTGCCTTTAAAGACGGCAGCATCGAGATTACCGAGACTGCGGAAGAAGCCGTAGTTGCCAAGAACGCGCGAGTTGTTGAGGAAGTACGCGTGGGTACCGAAGCGAGTGATCGTACCGAGACCATCCATGACACCGTGCGCCGTACAGATGTGGACGTAGCAACCGAGCACGCCGAACGTGCTACCACCGCCACTACCGCCCCGTTAAATGCACCCGTGACTGATCGCAAGATCTAACACGCACAGCTGAAACGCCGCAGAGCCGAAGGGTGCAGCGGCGTTTTTGCATCTGGAGCCCACGAACCTGGGGTTGGTCAAACAGGGTTCCGGGGTTTTTGATCGCGCCTATAGACCATTCCTGACCATCTCTCGGGCGATGAGCATGCGTTGTATCTCGCTGGAACCCTCATAGATCTGAGTGATTCGCGCATCGCGGTAATACTTCTCTACCGGGTAATCCTCAAGGTAGCCATAGCCCCCATGGATTTGAATCGCCTTGGAGCACACCCATTCGGCCATTTCCGAGGCGAATAGCTTTGCTTGTGAAGCCTCCGACAGGCAGGGCAGGCCGGCACTGCGCAAGCGCGCTGCGTGTAGCACCAGCAGGCGCGCTGCATTGACCTTGGTGTGCATGTCGGCCAGCAGATTGGCCACGCTTTGGTGCTCGACAATGGAGTGACCGAACTGCACCCGGTCAATGCCGTAGCGCAACGCGGCTTCCAGCGCAGCGCGCGCGGTGCCTACTGCTTGTGCACCGATGCCGATGCGGCCACCTTCAAGGTTCGACAACGCGATGCTCAAGCCTTTGCCTTGCTCACCGAGCAGGTTACCGGCAGGCACACGGCAGCCGCTGAGGGTAATCGCGCAGGTGTCCGAGGCCCGGATGCCCAGCTTGTGCTCACTGCGGTCGACGATGAAGCCAGGGGTGCTGGTGGGCACTAAAAAGGCCGACAGCCCTTTTTTACCCAGCTCAGGGTCGGTCACGGCAAACACAATGGCCAGTTCGGCCCGGCGCCCGTTGGTGACAAACTGCTTAGCGCCATTGATAACCCACTCATCCCCCTGGCGCTCGGCGCGGGTGCGCAAGTTGTGGGCTTCAGAGCCGGCTTGAGGCTCGGTGAGGCAGAAGCAGCCGATGGCTTGGCCGCTGGCCAGGCGCGGTAGCCAGGCATCTTGCTGAGCAGGCGTGCCGAATTTGAGTACTGGCCCACACCCTACAGAGTTATGCACGCTCATCAAGGCGCCGACAGCCGCATCGGCGGCGGAGATTTCCTCGACAGCCAAGGCATAGGCCACGTAATCCAGGTAGCTGCCGCCCCACTGGTCAGGCACGACCATGCCCAATAGCCCCAGCTCACCCATCTGTGCAACAACCTGGTCATCGATCCAGCCGGCCTTTTCCCACGTCTGGGCGTGGGGCGCTATCTGCGCTTGGGCAAATTGGCGGGCCATGTCGCGGAACATGACCTGCTCTTCGCTCAGTTCAAGGTCTTGCATCTGTCACTCCCTGGCTGGCCTGACACCCGGAGCGCCCGCACGGGCAGCCCTGGGTTACAGGCCTTCGAATAGTTCTTGTAATTGTCGTGGGCCTGGTGCTGGCTTCCAGCACGGCCGCTTGTCCTTTTCAATCAGTAATGCGCGTACACCCTCGACCAGGTCGCCCCGGTCGAACCACTGGTTGGCCAAGTGCAATTCCATGTGGAAACAGCCGTCCAGGTTCATCTGCCGCCCGAACAGCAGCATCTCGCGCGTAACTGCCATCGCCAAGGGAGAGCGCTGGGCCATGTCATCGGCCGTACGCACCGCCCATTCTCGGCTGTCAGCCACGTTTACCTGACGTAGCTGGTCGATGATGCTGGGTACTTCAGGCTGGTTGAAAAAATGATCGATGGCCGGGCGTAGGCGGTCCAGCGGGGGGTTGGGCAACACCTGCACGCCGAGCCTTGCCAATAGGTTCTGAACGTCCTTGAGTGGCATGGCAGACCACTGCACCCGGTCCAGGCGCTCTTCGAACTGTGCCAGCCGCTCGTGCTCCACGAACCAGTCCGCCAGGCCGCAGTACAAGGCATCGGCAGCCTGGATGCGAGCGCCCGTGATACCCAGGTACAGGCCAATGGCCCCTGGTAGCCGGGAGAGAAAATAACTGGCGCCTACATCGGGGAAAAACCCGATTGCGGTCTCGGGCATACCCAGCCAACTGCGCTCGGTGACCACACGCAGCTCGGCGCCTTGCGCCAGGCCCAGGCCGCCGCCCAAGGTAAACCCATCCATCAGCGCAACCACGGGTTTGCGGAACTGGTGCAGGGCGAGGTCGAGGTCGTACTCTTCAGCGAAGAAGGTTTTATGCAGGGTGTCGTTACGCTGGTAGCTCTCGCACAAGGCACGGACATCGCCCCCGGCACAGAACCCCTTACTGCCTTCGCCACGCAATACGACCACCAGCACCTCGTCATCCAGCGCCCAGGCGGCCAGCCGTGCACGCAATTCGCGGACCATGGTCAAGGTCAAGGCATTGATGCCCGAAGGCCGATTGAGCGTGAGGTAACCCACATGATTGCGTACCTCGCTGAGCACGAGGTCGGTGTGAAACGCGGCGTCCTGGCCGTGGGCAGACATAGCCTGTGCAGACATTTAGCGAAGTCCCTGCTTATTGTTAAGGCGGGCCTGCCGCGCACGCAGTTGTTGCTGGGATGGCGTGATCGTGACAGGCGAACGTGCATGCTACAACGGGCATCGCTGCAGCGTAGGCCTGCGTTTTTGCTTAACCGCAGGCCGTAAACGTGAGACAGGATCCAAACCGCTTGGTTCGTGATGGGTACAACTATACACAAGGCGTATAACGCGTTACGCCTGCACCGGGGGGCTCTGGGCTGGCGGGTCGCCTACGGTAGGGTCGCCACCCGGCGGCAGCGGGCTGTTGTCCGGGTCCTGTTCGGGCACCGGTGGTGACAGTGGCGGTTCGTCGATATTGGGGTCAGGAATGTCCAGCGGCTCAGGCAATGGCAATGACATATCAGTGCTCCATGTGAGAAGAGAGGCCAGCAGACCGCGTATTGAGGCGTAACGCAACATTTGTTGCGCAATGACGCGACGGGCGCACGCCGCTTGAACTTTCATTTTCTCTCAGCCTCCGAATTCAAAGGTCGAGGCCGGTCGGCTTCGGCAGTCATAACTCACTGCACAGCGCCTAAGGGGCGTACGGGAGCAACGGTCAATGACGGTGGAACAAACCTTTGAAACAGGGCCCGGCGCAGCTCAAGGCCAACGCCTCGGGCACCGCGTGAGCATCGCGGACGCGCTCATGTTGCCGCGCATCGCTATCGAAGACGTGTCACCGGTACTGGACGGCGGCGCTTGGCCTATCAAGTCGCTGCCTGGCCGCGTAATTACCGTGGACGCCAAGGTGTTCACCGACGGTCATGACAAGCTTGCCGTGATGCTGCGCTGGCACAAGCTGGGCAGCGATGCCTGGCAAGAGACGCCTATGGTTGAACTGGGCAATGACAGTTGGCAGGCGCAGGTGGCGTTCGACGAGGTAGCGCGTCACAGCTTTATGATCGAAGCCTGGCGCGATGATTTCGCCAGCTACTGCTACGAGCTGGGCAAAAAATACGGCGCGGGTGTGAACATCGAGCTGGAACTTGAAGAAGGGCGTTTGCACCTGGCCCATGCTGTCGAGCGCAGCGAAGGCGATCTGCGCCACCGTTTGCAGCAGTTGCATGATCGGCTCGGCGACCTGGAGAGCGAGCAAAAGGTAGGCCTGCTGCTTGAAGCCAATACCGCCCAGGCCATGCATGAGGCAGATAACCGGCCGTTCCTGAGCCGCAGCCCTGAATACCCGGTAGAGGTCGAGCGTACCCTGGCTGAATTCGCCAGTTGGTACGAGCTGTTCCCACGCTCTATCACGGATGACCCTAACCGGCACGGCACCTTCAATGACGTGCATACCCGGTTGCCAATGATCCGCGACATGGGCTTTGACGTGCTGTATTTCACGCCCATCCACCCCATCGGCCGGGCACACCGCAAAGGCCGTAACAACACGCTGGATGCGGGCCCCGATGACGTGGGCAGCCCCTATGCCATCGGCAGCCCTGAGGGCGGTCACGAGGCCATTCACCCCCAGTTGGGCACCCGAGAAGACTTCCGCCACCTGGTGAAGGCTGCAGCGGACCACGGGCTTGAAATCGCTTTGGATTTCGCGATTCAGTGCTCGCAGGACCACCCGTGGTTGCAGCAGCACCCCGGTTGGTTCTCGTGGCGCCCGGACGGCACCATTCGCTATGCCGAAAACCCGCCAAAGAAATACCAGGACATCGTCAACGTCGATTTTTATGCCGCTGACGCCGTGCCCGCACTCTGGACCGAGCTGTGTGAAGTGGTCTGGGGTTGGGTGCAGGAAGGTGTGAAGATTTTCCGTGTGGACAACCCACACACCAAGCCGTTGCCGTTCTGGCAATGGATGATCGAAGAGATTCGCAGCCGCGACCCTGACGTGATGTTCCTGGCCGAAGCCTTTACCAAGCCTGCGATGATGGCGCGCTTGGGCAAAGTCGGGTACAGCCAGAGTTACACCTACTTCACTTGGCGCAACTCCAAGGCTGAGCTTGAGCAGTATTTCACTGAGCTGAATCAGCCGCCGTGGTCGTTGTGCTACCGGCCGAACTTCTTCGTCAATACCCCAGACATCAACCCGTTCTTCCTGCACGACAGCGGCCGGCCGGGCTTTTTGATTCGAGCGGCACTGGCCACCATGGGGTCGGGGCTCTGGGGCATGTACTCAGGCTTTGAGTTGTGCGAGTCGGCGCCCATACCGGGCAAAGAGGAATACCTGGATTCGGAGAAGTACGAAATCCGCGTGAGGGACTTTACCCAGCCTGGAAACATCATTGCCGAAATTGCACAACTTAACCGGATTCGTCGGCAGAACCCTGCGTTGCACACCCACCTGGGCACCGCGTTCTACAACGCCTACAACGACAACATTCTGTATTTCGGCAAGCGTACCCCGGACAAGAAAAACTTTATCTTGATCGCGATCAACCTGGACCCTAATAACGTACAGGAAGCGCAGTTCGAGCTGCCGCTATGGGAGTTGGGCCTGGATGACAATGCTTCGGTCAACGGCGAGGACTTAATGACTGGCCACCGTTGGACGTGGCATGGCAAGACTCAACGGACTCGCCTCGAGCCTCACATGCCGTTCGGTATCTGGCGCTTGGAGAAGCCTTCACTTTAACGGAAGCCCTTACATGGCCAAGCACCCCCGCGAAGCGTTTTTGAATGACCCGCTCTGGTACAAGGATGCGGTAATTTACCAAGTGCATGTGAAGTCGTTCCAGGATTCCAACAATGATGGCATTGGCGACTTCCCAGGCCTGATCAGCAAGCTGGACTACATTGCCGAGCTGGGGGTGAACACCATTTGGCTGTTGCCGTTCTACCCCTCGCCCCGGCGTGATGACGGCTACGATATTTCCGAATACAAGGCGGTGCACCCCGACTACGGCACCATGGCCGACGTGCGTCGGTTCATCGCCGAGGCGCATAAACGCAACCTGCGCATCATCACTGAGTTGGTCATCAACCACACCTCAGACCAGCATCCGTGGTTCCAACGTGCACGGCGCGCCAAAAAGGGCTCCAAGGCACGGGACTTTTACGTCTGGTCCGACGACGACAAGACTTATGACGGCACCCGGATTATTTTCCTGGACACGGAAAAGTCCAACTGGACGTGGGACCCGGTGGCGGGGCAGTACTTCTGGCACCGGTTTTATTCGCACCAGCCTGACTTGAACTTCGACAACCCCCAGGTGATGAAGGCGGTTCTCGATGTGATGCGGTATTGGCTGGACTTGGGCATTGACGGTCTGCGCCTGGATGCTATTCCTTACCTGATCGAACGGGATGGCACCAATAACGAGAACCTGCCGGAGACGCACCAGGTACTCAAGGCCATCCGCGCAGAAATCGACGCCAATTACCCCGACCGCATGTTGCTGGCTGAGGCTAACCAGTGGCCTGAGGATACCCAGCTCTACTTCGGTGACCGTAAGGGCGATAACGGGGACGAATGCCACATGGCCTTCCACTTCCCGTTGATGCCCCGCATGTACATGGCGCTGGCGCAGGAAGATCGCTTTCCGATTACAGATATTCTGCGGCAAACGCCGGAGATCCCACCGAACTGCCAGTGGGCGATTTTCTTGCGTAATCACGATGAACTGACCCTTGAAATGGTCACGGACCGTGAGCGCGATTACCTGTGGAATCACTACGCTGCAGACCGCCGGGCGCGCATCAACTTAGGCATTCGTCGACGCCTGGCGCCATTATTAGAGCGAGACCGTCGGCGCATTGAGCTGCTCAACAGTTTGCTGCTGTCCATGCCTGGTACGCCCACCCTGTATTACGGGGACGAGATCGGCATGGGCGACAACATCTATCTGGGTGACCGAGACGGTGTACGCACCCCCATGCAGTGGTCCGTTGACCGCAACGGCGGCTTCTCGCGCGCCAACCCTGCCAGCCTGGTATTGCCGCCTATCCAAGACCCGCTGTACGGCTATCAGGCGGTAAACGTTGAAACCCAAGCCAGCGACCCGCATTCGCTACTGAACTGGACACGGCGACTGCTGGCAGTGCGCAAGCAGCAACAAGCGTTTGGGCGTGGCTCGCTGCACATGCTGACCCCCAGCAACCGGCGGATCCTTGCCTACCTGCGTGAATACACCGATGCCGATGGGCGCACTGAGCACATTCTGTGCGTGGCCAACGTTTCCAGGGTTGCGCAGGCAGCAGAGCTAGAGCTGGCGCCTTATGCTGGCATGGTCCCGGTGGAGATGCTTGGTGGCAACGCTTTTCCCCCTATAGGTCAGTTGCCGTTCCTGCTGACTCTGCCCCCTTATGGGTTCTATTGGTTCCTGCTCGCGCCAGAGAACCAGATGCCAAGCTGGCACGTGGAGGCCGCACAACCTATGCCTGATTTAGAAACGCTGGTTTTGAAGAAAAGCCTTGAAGAGCTGCTTGACGGCCCTGCTCGGGCGACCATTCAGGACACCACCTTGCCCCAGTACCTGCCCAAGCGGCGCTGGTTCGGTGGCAAGGGCACTGCTATCGACAGCATCAAACTGGCGTACGGCGTGCGTTTCGCCAAGTTGCCAATGCCGGTGCTGCTCAGCGAAATCGAAGTGGTCAGCGGGGGCTTAACGAGCCGTTATCAGTTCCCGTTCGGGTTCTTGCCTGAAGAACTCATCAGCAGCGCATTGCCTCAGCAACTCGCGCTCAGCCGGGTGCGCCGCAACAACAAGGTCGGCTTGTTGACCGATGCTTTTGTGCTCGAAAGCTTTATTCGAGAAGTGGTAAAGGGCCTCAAGGCCGATAGTGTGTTGCCCTGCGCTGAAGGGGCGTTGCACTTTACCCACACGGCGCAAATGGAGGCGCTCAACGTACCTGACGAGCCGGCGATCCGTTACTTGTCGGCCGAGCAGTCCAACAGCTCGGTAGTGATTGACGGCAGCATGGTGCTCAAGATGATCCGCAAGGTCAGTGGCGGCATTCACCCTGAACTGGAGATGGGCGCCTTCCTGACCGAAGCGGGTTATCAGAATATCTCGCCGCTGATGGGCTCGGTGGTCAGGGTAGACGAGGCTGGCACGCCTCACCTGCTGATGATTGCGCAGGGGTATCTCAACAACCAGGGCGATGCTTGGGAGTGGACCCAGAACAACCTGGAGCGCGCGGTACGGGATGACCTGGACGCGGCCCGCTCCGAGCTGGCGCAGCACTACAATGCGCTGGAAGAACTCAAAGCCTTTGCCGCGATGTTGGGGCAGCGGTTGGGTGAAATGCACGTCGCGTTGGCCAGTGATACCCAGAATCCAGACTTCGCTTCGCGGGTCAGTGACGAAAAAGACGCCGAAGCATGGAGCAAAAGCGTGATCACGCAGGTCGAACACGCGCTGCGTCTATTGGACTTACACAAGGACAGCTTCACGGATGACGCTAAACCTAAGGTGGCCGAACTGCTTGGCCAGCGCGACGCCCTGCTCGAGCAGGTGTCGGCGCTCAGCCGCGCGGCAGTGGGTGGCCTGCTGATGCGGGTCCACGGCGACCTGCATTTGGGTCAGGTTCTGGTGGTGGGGGGCGATGCCTACTTGATCGACTTCGAAGGCGAGCCTGCGCGGCCGCTAGAAGAGCGTCGAGGCAAGTACAGCCCCTACAAAGACGTGAGCGGTGTACTGCGCTCATTCGATTACGCGGCCGCCATGGCCGTACGCAGCGCGCAGGCGGTGGACACGTCCAGTCAAGCTGGCGAGGCCCGTCAACGCGTCGCTGACCGTTACCTTGCCGATGCGCGCCAGGCGTTCATCGAAGCCTACGGGCTTGCCAGCGCTACGCTCTCTCATGCATGGGAGAACCCAGAAGGGGAGCGGGCCGCACTTCAACTGTTCAGCCTTGAAAAGGCTGCCTACGAAATCGCTTATGAAGCCGAGAACCGCCCGAGTTGGCTTGCCGTGCCGTTGCATGGCTTGTTCGGGCTGCTGGCTACTACCGGAGACAATACATGACTTGGCAACAGGCACAGGGCTTAGCCCAGAGCTTTCCGCCTGAGGCGGATATACAGGCACTGGTACGCGCCGAGCATCATGACCCGTTCGCCATACTAGGGCCGCATGGCGACGGTAAAGGGGGGCGTTATGTGCGCGCTTACCTGCCGCTTGCCATGCGCGTTGAGCTGGTGGAGCACGGCGACGATACGGTAATTACCCCTCTGGAGGAGCACCCCACCGTACCGGGGTTCTTCACGGGCCATATCGACGATACGCGTGGCTATCGCCTTAGAATCCAGTGGGCTGCAGGCGTTCAGGTTATTCAAGACCCGTACAGCTTTGATCAGCAGTTGGGGGAGATGGACCTGTACCTCTTTGCTGAAGGCAACCACCGCAACCTTAGCGATGCCATGGGCTCGCAGGTGATTACCGTTGGCGACGTCCAGGGTGTGCGTTTTTCGGTATGGGCACCTAATGCCCGTCGGGTCTCGGTCGTGGGTCCCTTCAACGGTTGGGATGGCCGCCGCCACCTGATGCGCATGCGTCACCCAAGCGGCGTATGGGAGATATTCATCCCAGGCTTGAATGCAGGTGAAATCTACAAGTACGAAGTGCTGGGCCAGCACGGGGTACTGCCGCTCAAGGCGGACCCGCTGGCGCGCTGGACCGAGCTACCGCCGGCCACGGGGTCGCGGGTGGCCAATCGGCTATCGCACGCGTGGAACGACCAGCAGTGGATGGAAAGCCGGCAAGCCCGGTCAGGGATAGACAAGCCGCTGTCGATCTACGAGCTGCATGCAGGCTCCTGGATGGTCGAAACCGACGAAGCCGGTGACTTTAGCCGCCACTACAACTGGGGCGAGTTGGCTGACCGGCTGATCCCCTATATCAAGCAGCTGGGCTTTACCCACATCGAACTGATGCCGGTGATGGAGCACCCGTTCGGCGGTTCATGGGGCTACCAGTTGCTGTCCCAGTTCGCGCCGTCGGCGCGCTACGGCGAGCCTGATGAATTCGCGGCTTTCATCGATGCCTGCCACCAGGCTGAGATCGGTGTAATCCTCGACTGGGTCCCGGCTCACTTCCCGACCGACACCCACGGCTTGGCGCGCTTCGACGGCACGGCCTTGTATGAGTACGACAATCCGCTGGAAGGCTTCCACCAGGATTGGAACACCTTGATCTACAACTTGGGCCGCACCGAAGTGCACGGCTTCATGATTGCGTCGGCGTTGCATTGGCTCAAGCATTACCACATCGACGGCCTGCGTGTGGATGCGGTCGCCTCGATGCTGTATCGCGACTACTCCCGCAAGGCGGGCGAGTGGGTGCCTAACCGTTACGGCGGCCGTGAAAACCTTGAGGCCATCGAGTTCTTGCGCCACCTCAACGACGTGGTAGCCCACGAGACGCCAGGTGCTCTGGTGATTGCCGAGGAGTCCACTTCATGGCCAGGCGTGAGCCATCCGACCCAAGAGGGCGGGCTGGGCTTTTCTTACAAGTGGAACATGGGGTGGATGCACGACACCCTGAATTATGTCCAGAACGACCCGATCCACCGTCAGCATCACCATAATGAGCTGAGCTTCGGCTTGGTATACGCGTTCTCCGAGCGCTTCGTATTGCCCATTTCTCACGACGAAGTGGTGCATGGCAAAAAATCGCTTATTGATAAGATGCCGGGGGATCGCTGGCAGAAGTTTGCCAACCTGCGGGCGTACCTAGCCTTCATGTGGACGCATCCAGGCAAAAAGCTGTTGTTCATGGGCTGTGAGTTCGGGCAGTTCCGCGAGTGGAACCACGACCACCAGCTGGACTGGTACCTCACGCAGTATTCGGAGCACCAAGGGTTGCAGCAGGTGATTACCGACCTCAACCGCCTGTACCGCGAAGAGCCTGCGTTGCACGAACAAGACTGCGTGCCTGCTGGCTTCCAGTGGGTGATTGGCGATGATGCGGTCAATAGCGTGTTCGCTTGGATGCGCTGGAGCCGTGAAGGGGAACCGCTACTGGTAGTGGCCAACCTCACGCCCGTGCCGCGCGAAGAGTACCGGATTGGGGTTCCCATGGAAGGTTACTGGACAGAAGCGTTCAACAGTGATGCGGAACTCTATGCAGGCTCCAACATGGGTAATGGCGGGGGCGTATACGCCGAGGCCATCGAAAGCCATGGTCAGGCGCAGTCGCTCAACCTAACACTGCCTCCACTGGGCGTATTGATCCTTAAGCCGCAAGTGATTCAAGCGGCTCAGCAACAGCCTATCGGCGACCAGGGCTGACAACCCGTCAGGCGTACCGGTCGTATGGCCGGTGCGCTTGAACCTCGCTAGCCCCCCTTTTCTACAGGTGAACTTCCACCGCCAGCGGTAGGTGGTCGGACAGGTGCGTCCAGGGTTTTGTGCCCAGAATGCGGGGGTCGTGGCTGGTGGCGTTACGTAGATAGACCCGGTCTAGGCACAGCAGCGGGAAGCGCGCCGGGTACGTCTTGGGCAGGCGCCCCAGGTTGTGCTCAAACGCTTCGTGCAGGTAACCGCACCGGGCAAGGGTCGCGTTACCTTTTAACTGCCAGTCGTTGAAGTCCCCGGCAATGATGACCGGTGCTTCCGGTGGTAGGGACTCAAGCAACTGACGCAGAAGCTCCAGTTGCTGCTGACGGTGGTGCTCCATGAGCGACAAGTGCACGCAGATTGCATGGACGCCTTTCTCATGCCCCGGCACTTGCAATACGCAGTGCAGGAAGCCACGGCGCTCGGGCCCTGTGATGGAAACGTCCAGGTTGCGGTAATGCAGAATGGGGTACTTGGAGAGCAGTGCGTTGCCGTGGTGACCGTCGGGGTACACGGCATTGCGGCCATAGGCGAACTCAGGCCACATGCTGTCGGCCAGGAATTCATACTGGGAAACTTCTGGCCAATTGGCGAAGCGGGAGGCGTGGCGGTCGTGCCCACCCAGTACTTCTTGCAGGAACACGATATCAGCGCTGGTGCTACGCACCGCCTCGCGGAGTTCGGGGAGGATGAAGCGGCGGTTAAAGGCAGTGAAGCCTTTATGGGTATTGACGGTGAGCATCCGAATGCGATGGACCTCAGGGTCGCCTGTTGCGCCTTCATGCGGGTTGCTTGCATTCTCGGCAGGTTCGGCGTGCACGGTCGCTCCTGGATACAGATGGATTCATAGGGTCAGACTGGGCTTTGTAAACGCGGTTCCATGATACGCAAAAGCAGAAAGAGGTGTAGCAGCGTGCGTGCTCGCGCTGGGTATTACGTGGCTCACTGTCGCTGGCAAGCCAGGCTGCTACAGGATGGGTATGTGAAGGGGCAAGCCAGGTGGCTACGGGGTGGGTATGTGACGGGGTAAGCCAGGCGGCTAGGGAGGGGGTAGCAGCGCGGCTTTCGCCACGCTGCCAGGGTGTGTTACTCGTCGTCTTCGCGGTGCAGTTCGAACAGCAGGAAGGAACGGCCCGTTACCATGAACTCGCTGCCAAACTCCAGCGCTTCGTGGTCACGCAGCATGGGGCGGTTGGTGTCCACCAGGCAGTTCCAGTGACGCCCTTGAGGCACCTCAGGCAGTACGAAGTTGACCACATCATGGTGGGCGTTAACGATGATCAGCAAGGTAGCGTCATCGCCGCGCTTGCGGATACCGGTCGGTTGCGCACGGCCATCGAGCAACATGCCCAGGGCGCGACCGTTGCCATCTTCCCACTGCTCAGACGTCATCTCGTTGGCTTGTGCATCCAGCCAGGTCACGTCTTTTACGCCGATGTCTTCGTTGTACGTGCCTACCAGGAAGCGATTGCGGCGCAGCATGGGGTAGGTCGAGCGCAGCTTGGTGAGGCGGCGCACGAACTTCATCAACTGCTTGCCGTCTTCGTCCAGGTCCCAGTTGACCCAGCCAATCTCGCTGTCCTGGCAATACGCATTATTGTTACCACCCTGCGTGCGGGCGAATTCGTCCCCTGCCACGATCATCGGCGTGCCTTGCGAGAACAGCAGGGTGGCGAAGAAGTTGCGCATCTGGCGCAGGCGCAGCTCCATGATGTTGCGGTCATCCGTGGCGCCTTCAACGCCGTGGTTCCACGACATGTTGTTGCTGGTGCCGTCCTGGTTGTTCTCGTCGTTTTTTTCGTTGTGCTTCTCGTTGTACGAGACCAGGTCGCGCAGGGTGAAGCCATCGTGCGCGGTGATGAAATTCACCGAGCTGAAAGGCCGACGGCCGCGCTGATTGAACATCTCGCCAGAGCCTGTCATGCGTGCCGAGAACTCGCCCAGCTTACCGTCGTCGCCTTTCCAGAACGAACGTACAGTGTCGCGATAACGGTCGTTCCACTCTGCCCAACCGGGCGGGAAACCACCCACCTGATAGCCGCCTGGGCCGCAGTCCCATGGCTCTGCGATCAGCTTGACCGAGCGCAGCACCGGGTCCTGACGGCAAGCGACCAAGAAGCTATGACGCTCGCTGAAACCGTCATGGTAGCGCCCAAGGATGGTTGCCAGGTCAAAGCGGAAGCCGTCCACGTGCATTTCCGTTGCCCAATAGCGCAGGGAGTCGGTGACCATCTGCAGCACGCACGGGTGGCTCAGGTCCAGCGTGTTACCGGTGCCCGAATCATTGATGTAGTAGCGCTTGTTGTCCGGCATCAGACGGTAGTACGAGGCGTTGTCGATACCGCGCATGGACAGGGTAGGGCCCTGTTCATTGCCTTCTGCAGTGTGGTTGTAGACCACGTCCAGGATCACTTCCAGGCCGACTTCGTGTAGGTGCGCGACCATCTCCTTGAACTCTGCGATCTTGCCGCTGGCCAGGTAACGGGCATGGGGCGCGAAAAAGGCAATGGAGTTGTAGCCCCAATAGTTGTTCAGGCCTTTGTCCAGCAAGTGCTGATCGTTGACGAACCCATGAATAGGCAACAGCTCAACAGAGGTCACACCCAGCTTTTTGAGGTGTTCAAGCACATCTGGGTTGCCCAGGCCGGCGAAGGTGCCTCGCAGAGGCTCGGAGACCGAAGGGTGACGCATGGTCAGGCCGCGTACGTGGGCCTCGTAGATAACAGTCTTGTCCCACGGCACTCGTACAGGCTGGTCTTGGCCCCAGGTGTAGGCGGGGTCGACCACTTTACATTTGGGCACGAAGGGCGCGCTATCGCGCTCGTCGAAGCTTAGGTCACCATCAGGGTCGCCCAGTATGTAACCGAACAGCGCTTCAGACCAGCGCAGCTCGCCTACCAGTTGTTTGGCATAAGGGTCGATCAGCAGCTTGTTGTGGTTGAAGCGATGGCCATTCTCAGGCTCATACGGGCCATACACGCGATAACCGTAGATCAAGCCAGGGTGCGCATCAGGCAGGTAGCCGTGATACACCTCGTCGGTGTACTCGGGCAGTTCGATACGCGCCACTTCCTTGTGTACGTCATTTTCCTCGTCGAATTCGAACAGACACAGCTCAACCTTGGTGGCGTTGGCCGAGAACAGTGCGAAGTTCACGCCCAGTCCGTCCCAGGTCGCGCCCAGGGGGAACGGCAAACCTTCACGGATGCGTGACTCATCGACGGGAGATGCAAAGGTGCTGGCAGGCGTGGCTTGGTCAGCGGGTTGAGAGGTCGTTTGCCGGCTCATGGGGCGTCCTTCACGTATAAAACGCTAATAAAGAGGAGGAGGTATCTAAAGGCGGTAAGGCCGGTTCTAAGTTCAGCCCGAACGACCACTGGGCAGGGTCGGGGCACGAATAGGGCCCCAGGGATAGCGCCCTGGGGCGGTACTGCTAGTGTGCTGCAGGTTTCTTAGACGCTCGCGGCTTTTTCTCGGCTGCCGCCTTTGGCGCGGCCTTGACGGGTGCAGGTTTTGCACCGGCCGAGCTTGCCGTCTTGGCTGCAGGCTTTGAGGCCTTGGGCTTGGTCGATGACGCGGAAGGTTTGGCTGAGGCCTCTTCGCCGCTGTCGGTAGGCTTTTTCGGCGCCTTCTTCGGCAACTTGGCAGGTGCCTTGTCTTCGGCGTCCGCCAGCTTCATTGCCATTTCCCAATGACGATGGGCCTGGCCGTCTGGGCGCCCTTCGGACTCCCAGATGTAGTAGGCAAACTCTTCAACGCGCTTATCGCTTACGCTCATATCCATGCTCCTGATCACGAGTCACTTTGTAGATAGAGATTGACGGGAAACGCCTTTAGCGCATCGCTTATCCGCAAGTCCTTGTCCAATGTGACCGCCTGCGTTTCAAAAAGTCCCCTAAATTCAAGCGGCCCGACACCATCAGGCAGTTTTACGTAGGTGTCTCCCCATTTTTCAGCCGCAATTGAGGGTTCGCCTTCATTTAACAGGTCGCTACAAATACGAGGCGCTACGATCACTGCATAGCGGCCCTGATAGTGGCGCGCAAAGGCAATCAGCCGGTGCCCGTGTTCTCCGCCTGTTTCCAGGGGCAGGTACTCGCCCTCCAGAAACAGAGCAGGGTCCTTGGCCCGCGCCTTGAGGATGGCGCTGATCAATGCCTGCTTCACGCGCCCGTCACGCCAGTGCTTAAGAAGCTGAGGCGCTGATTCGTTCGTTGCCAGCGCTTCGCTTCGGGCAGTGTAGTCCACAGGCCGGCGGTTATCCGGGTCGACGAGGCTGAAGTCCCAGAACTCGGTACCCTGGTAGAGGTCCGGAATGCCTGGAGAGGTGGTTCTCAAGGTAGCCTGCACCAGGCTATTGAGCGCACCTGCAGGAGACAGCACGTGTACCGCTGCCACGATTGACTGGCGCAGCGCCAGCGTCTGATCGGAGGTCAGCAGTTGGTCAAGAAACGCCTTGCAGGCTTTTTCGTAAGCCTCGTTTGGCGCGCTCCAGCTGCTAATCAGCTTGGCTTCGCGCAGTGCCTTTTCCTGCCATTGCCACATACGCTCACTGTAGGCTTTGAGCGCTGGCAGGTCATCGGCAGCCAGGTCCAGCGGCCAGCTACCCAGCAGCGCCTGATACAACATGGCTTCATCGCCACCGGTGGGCGCAGGCGCTTCGGCATACTCGCCACGTAGACTGCTGGCCATAGCCTGCCAGTGATTGACCAACGCCGTGTACCAGGTCGCGCGCTCACTGATGACGGCAAGCCTGGCGCGGGTGTCTTCGCCTCGCTTATGGTCGTGGGTAGCTGTGGTCAACAGGTTGCGTGGGAAGGCCTGAGCACGGGCCTGACAGGCCTCATGGAAGGCCTGCGGCGGTGCGCTGAACACCTCAGGGTCGAAGCCCACATCGTTACGCGACAGCAGCATGGCGCTGCGGTAGAACGCTGTGTCCTCCATCGCCTTGGCTGCGGTTGGCGAAGTCAACTGCTGGAACCGCACACAGGCATGACGCAAGGCCTGGCGCCGACGCCCTACCGGCAGGCTGCGCCAGTGTTCGCCGCCCAGCCAACGTACCAGGAAGGCCAGCACAGGCCAGTCGCCTTCATTGAGGCTGGCGCGCGCGCCCTCGACTGCAGTCTGGAAGAACGGCTCGTCTTCGGCGGGTCGCCCGCAGGGGGTGATGTAGGTGCGGTACACCGTGTAATGCACGATCAAGGCTTCGAGGGCGCGACGGATGCTACCCAAGGTAAAGTCGCGGCTCATCAGATCGCTGCGCGCTACCTTCAGGAACGCTTGGGCCGTGGACTCGAAATCGCCCGCCAGCGTGCCATGCAGCACGAACTGTCGGCCGGCACGCACTTCTTCCATGAAGTCCGGCGTGCGCCCACTGAGCTTGACCCACAGGTCGCTCAAGGGCTGCGCACCTCGAGGGTCGTGTTGCAGGAGCGATACCTGGTTCATGAACTCGTAGCCGGTGGTGCCGTCCACTTGCCAGTCTTTATGTAGCTGCTCGCCGTTGCCGAGGATTTTCTCCACGAAAATCGGGAAATGCTCTACCGCTGCATCCGCAGGGCGGCTGGGCAGCAAGCGCTCTACGCGGCGACGCAGCCTGCGGCAATACGCACGGGGGTTGGCCAGGCCGTCTACATGGTCGATGCGCAACCCGTCGATGAGCCCTTCTTCAACCAACTGGAAAATCTTGGCGTGGGTGGCTTCGAACACGTCACTGCGTTCTACCCGTAGGCCGCCCAGCTCGTTAATGTCGAAGAAGCGCCGCCAGTTGATGTCGTCAGCCGCCGTGCGCCAGCTTGCGAGGCGGTAATGTTGGCGCTCCAGCAACCGGTGCAGGCGTTCAAACCCTTCAGGTGTGGTGGAGTCGTAGAGCTTGAGTACAGTTTCCAGCGCACGGAACGCACCGCCTTCAGCGGCGAGGTCTGCGAGCGCCTGACGCAGCGCAGGTGCCTGGGCATAGGCGTCCGCATCGTGGGCCAGCGCCCCGAACTGTTCACCTAGCGCCTCAAGGCGGTTGTCCACTGCGATGCTCAGAATATTGGCGTAATCAGGCGGGCAGATAGGGAAGCGGTGCTCGTAGTGCTCGACGAAGAAACTGCCGGTTTCGGCATCGAAACGCAGCGGTATTTCGCCTTTTTCCAGGGCGCTACCGTAGTCGCTACCCAAGAATGGAATCAGCAGCTGGCCTTCCATCAACGGGTCGGGCGAGTGCCACTGGATGTCGAAGAACGTGGCATAGGGGCTGCGACGCCCCCATTCCAGCAGGTCCAGCCACCAAGGGTTGCTTGCGCCACCTACTGCCATATGGTTAGAGACGATGTCGAGGATCATCCCCATGCCACGCTCACGCAGCGCTGAAACCAAGCGGCGCAGGGCAGGCTCGCCACCCAGTTCAGGGTTGATACGGGTAGGGTCGACCACGTCATAACCGTGCATCGAACCTGCGCGGGCCGTGAGGATCGGTGAGGCATACACATGGCTGATGCCCAGGCGCTCGAAGTACGGAACTAGGGCCACGGCATGGTCAAGGGTGAAGTCTTTGTGGAACTGCAGGCGAATGCTGGATGTAAATGGTTTCATCGATCACGCTCATGAGCTTGGCGGCGGGCTACAGCAAGGAGTTCCAGGCGCCGCGCAGGGTCGGGCTGGTCAAGCAATGGGGCGCCTGTACCGCTAAGGCGGCGGCGCCAATTGGGGTGCTCATCAATGGTGCCCGGAAAGTTCGGCTGTTCTATCCGCCCCAGTGCGTCTTCAATGGGCAGAAGCGCCAACGGCGCGCGGGTGTGGCCGATGAAGCGCACGCTGGCGTCCACCATGCGATCAGCCACCTCTGGATCCTGGTGCTCATCGCTGAAGTTCTGTGGGTCGTTGCGCAATACGCGCAGCAAGCCCTCTTTGTCAGCGCTGCGGGTCGCGCGCCAATCCTGTTCGGTCTTTTCGTCGATCAACCCCAGGCGGCGGCTCCAATCGATCTCATTGGTGTTCCACCACCCCTTGAGCGGCGGCAGGTCATGCGTACTGGTGGTAGCAAGTGCGTTGTCTGGCCACTCCATGAGGGGCTTGAACTGCCCAGGGCCGTTTTGCTCGAACAGCAGCACGCGCATGCCCAGCATGTCACGGGCGGCTAGTTTTTCGCGCAGACCGTCTGGAACGGTTCCCAAGTCTTCGCCCAGTACGATTGCCTTGTGACGATGAGACTCCAGCGCCAGCAACCTCAGGAGGTCGTCAAAGGGGAACTGCAGATAGGCACCCTCGGTGGGCTTTTTGCCTTGTGGAATGACCCACAGGCGGTTAAGCCCCAACACGTGGTCAATGCGCAAGCCCCCTGCATGAGCGAAGTTGGCACGCAACATCTCAATAAACGCGCGGAAGCCATGACGCTTTAACCCCTGGGGGGAGAATGCTGAGATCCCCCAGCTTTGACCTGCTCGGTTGAGGATGTCTGGTGGCGCGCCTACGGTAACCGCTGCCAGCAATTCATCCTGGCGACTCCACGCCTGGCTACCTGAACCATCAGCGCCTACGGCCAGATCCGCAATTAGGCCAATGCGCATGCCGCTGCTTTTCGCGGCCGTCTGGGCACGCTCAAGGCAGCGGGCAATCAGCCATTGACCAAAGGCATAAAACTCAACGTCCGCTGCATGTTCGGTGGCGAAGGCTGTTACCTCTGCACTGCGCGGGTTACGCCAAGCCTCTGCCCATTCACGCCAGTCCTGCGACTCGCCTCGACGCGTAGCCCGCGCCTGTAGCGCTTCGAAGCAGCAATGGTCTGCCAGGGCCTGGCCGCCTTGTTGCCGGAAGCTGGCGAAGTCTTCACTCAGGGGGTGCGCGGCCTTAGTGAAATCTTCATGCAGCGTGCGCAGGAGTGTGAGCTTGGCATTCGCGGCCCGTGGCCAATCCACCAGATCCAGCTGTTCCAGCTCGTGCAGGGTCGAGCCCAGGTTGGCGCGCTCAATCGCTGCCGCTACCGCCTGCTCGCCCAATACCGCGCTTGGCGCAGAGTAAAGGTTGTTCAGGAACAACCTGCTGGATGGGGAGTAGGGGCTATAGCGGGTGGTATCGCTGCTGAACATGGCGTGCATCGGGCTGATGGCAAGGGTATCGGCGCCACGCTCACCGGCGGCCCTGGCCAGTGACTCAAGTGCCAGCGTATCGCCAAATCCGCCATCGCCCTGGCGGCGCAATGAATACAGCTGCACCCCAAGGCCCCAGGCCCTTGGCGCGTTCACTTCCAAGGCGTCCGCCACGTTGAAGCAACGCTTTGGTGCCACAGCCACGGTGAACTGCTGTGTGCCTGCCTGTACCTGGTGGTAACCCACTGGGAGTGTGCCGGGTAGCTGGGCGCGGTCATCCAGCGCTAGCTCCAGGGTACTGCCGTCCTCAAGCACTAACGTGCAGGGATCGCCGGCGGTGAGCCACGCGCTAAGGTCCAGCGGCTGCTGGACGTCCGCAGTAAGCAACGGTGGCAACTCACGCTGGTTGGTGTGCTCGTCGAGCGTCTTAACGCTTTGGCTAATCTCTTCATCTGTACTGGCGGGGTAGCCCAAGGCATTTAAAACATCCGCCAGCACGCCTGTAGAGACGCGCTGTGGCTGGTTGCTTGCATCTTTCCATTCGACGGCGATGCCGACTTTGCTCGCAAGCGCTTCGAGCGCGCGGTCACTCATGCCAGCACCTCAAGAGGATCTAGGGGGATCAGGCTAACCAGTGCTGTGTAGGCGGGCAGCATGCCAGGTTGATCGAAACGAGCCTCTACCCCCCGGCTGTCAAACAGCCAGTGGCGTTCGAACGGCAGCGCAGCGCTGACAGGTGCGTCACTCAGGTTAAGGTCAATCTGCCAAGTCGAGCCATCGCCCAGTTTCCAGCGGGCAGAGACAGCTTTGTCACCCAGTAGGGTGACACCCAGGGAGCGGCTTCCCGGCAACCGATCAAACAGGTCGCGTCGGCGCAGGCTCAATAGGCTCACGTACAGTTCTACCCACGGCCCGTGCTGATGCTTTTCGAAATCCTCGAATGCAGGCCGGGAAGAGTCGAACGTAGAGACCGCGTTCGGATCTGGGATCTTGGCGCGACGCTCGGGGTCCTGGAAGGCGCTAAAGGCCTTGAATTCCGAGCGGCGGCCGTTGCGTACCGCTTCGGCTAATTCACCGTGGAAGCTGGTGAAGAATTGGAAGGGGTCAGACGACGCCCACTCATCACCCATGAACATCAAGGGAATCATGGGCGACGCCAGCAATAGTGTCGTGGCAGCACGAAGCGCGGCTTCAGGCGCGAGCTGGGAAAGACGCTCGCCAAACGCCCGGTTGCCGATCTGGTCGTGGTTCTGCAAGAACAGTACAAATGACGTCGGGTTCAAATGACCACTAGGTTCGCCACGCGCTACGCCGTGACGGTTAGTGTGTCCTTGGTAGACGAACCCTTCACCCAGGCACCGTGCCAGTTTTTCGGTGGTGTCCTGAGCATAATCTTCGTAATAGGCTTCGGTTTCGCCGGTCAGCAGCACGTGTAAGGCGTTATGGCCGTCATCGTTCCATTGAGCGTCGTAGCCTTGTTGAAGCAGGTGCGCTTCGTTGTGCTCGTTCTCAAGGTTCAACCACACATGGCGCCCGGCCGGTACCGCCTGGCGAATACGGCGAGCCATTTCCTTGAGGAAGTCAGGGTCTTCGATAGCATGCACCGCGTCGAAGCGCAGGCCGTCGAAGCGGTAGTCGAGCAGCCACATCAGCGCGTTACCAATGAAGAACTCGCGCACCTGTGGGCGCCTGAAATCGATCGCTGCGCCCCATGGTGTGTGTTGGTCTTCGCGGAAGAACCCCTTGGCGTAGCTATTCAGGAAATTACCATCCGGCCCAAAGTGGTTATACACCACGTCCAGAATCACCATCAGCCCATGTTCATGAGCGGTGTCGATCATCGCTTTGAGCTGGTCTGGCGTGCCGTAAGCGTGCTCGGGTGCGTAAGGAAGTACACCGTCGTAGCCCCAGTTACGGTCGCCAGGGAATTCAGCGATAGGCATCAATTCGATTGCGGTAATGCCCAGGGCAGCCAAGCGGGGAAGCTGCTTGCTGACCCCTTCGAACCCGCCCATCAGCCCCACGTGCACTTCATAGATGACTGCTTCGTGCCAAGGGCGCCCTTGCCACTGTGCGTGACGCCACTGGTAGGCCTGGTGGTCCAGTACGACGCTGGCAGAATGCACATCGCTCTGCTGGGCCCGGGAAGCAGGGTCGGGGACCTGTTGGTCGCCGTCGATCTCGTAACGGTAGGCCGTGCCGGGGCTACAATCGCTTTCGGCCACATACCAGCCTTCGGGTTGGGCGGTCATTGGTAGCCGCTCCGCGTCATCGAACACCACATTTACCGCAGCGGCGTCAGGGGCCCAGAGGGCGAAGCGGGTCAGGTCGCCACCCACACGGATAGCCCCGTGGGTCAAGGTCTCAGGTTGCAGGTCAGCCATTAAGGGCACTTCCTCGATCAGTAGTGTCGCCCGCCTCGGCCCTGAGCACGATTTACCAGCTTGGTATAAAGCGCCGCGTAGGGTTCCACAGCTTGCGACCAGTTAAAGGGCTGCGTCATGGCGCGACAGCGCATGGCGTTGAGCAAATCAGGTTGATTGAAGGCATAGAACGCACGGCGCAGGGCGGATTCATAGGCCTCGACGGACGGCTCGTCGAACAAAAAGCCAGTCACGCCATCTTCGATGGTGTCGGCCAACCCACCGGTTCTGCGGGCTACGGGCAGTGAACCAAAACGCTGCGCGTACATCTGGCTGAGGCCGCACGGCTCGTAGCGCGATGGCATCAGCAAAAAGTCACTGCCGGCGAACATGCGACGGGCATCGGTCTCATTGAAGCCAATGCGAGCCGATACCTGCCCAGGGTAGCGTTTGGCGAGGTCGCGCATGGCTTGCTCTTCTTCAGGCTCGCCTCGACCGATAATTGCGATCTGGCCACCGTTTTGAACGATGTAGTCAGTCACGCCCTCGGTCAGGTCCAAGCCTTTTTGATACACAAGGCGTGATACCACGGCAAACAGTGGGCCGGTGGAAGGCTCGAGTTCAAACAGCTTGCGCACGTGCTCTGCGTTGACGGCTTTGCCGTCCCAGTCATTCAGGCCGAACGGGCAAACCAGGTGCGAATCAGTGGCTGAGTCCCAGCTTTCATCGATACCGTTAGGGATGCCGCTAAGCTGCCCGCGCTTGGCTTTGCTGGTGAGAAAGCCGTCCAGCCCGCAACCAAAATCAGGGGTGGTGATTTCCCGCGCATAGGTTTCACTCACCGTGGTGATATGGCTTGAATACGCCATGCCAGCCTTGAGGAACGACAGTTTGCCGTAAAATTCCATACCGTCCTGTTGCAACGCGTGCTCGGGGATGCCCAACTCAGGGCAGGATGCCAGGCTGGTGATACCCAGGTACGCCAGGTTGTGAATGGTGAACAGGGTGGGCACTTTCACGTTGCGCCAGCGCATATAGGCTGGTGCCAGGCCGCTCGGCCAGTCGTGTGCGTGCACCAAGTCCGGCTTCCAGTGCACCATGCCATGGCCTGCCGCAATGTCACAGGCAGCCATGCCCAGGCGTGCGAAACGAATATGGTTGTCTGGCCAGTCACGACCGTTCACGGCACCGTAGGGGTTGCCGTCGCGCTCATACAACTCAGGGCAGATCAGTACATAGATCACCAGCCCATCGGCGGTGTCCATCCGGCCTACCTTGCAGGGCGGAAGCGCGGCGTAGCCATTGAGCTCGCCCACGATATGAATAGGGTTGTCGCTGTCTAGTACTTGGGGGTAGCCCGGGATCAGAATACGCACGTCATGCAAGTGGCTCATGGCCCTTGGCAACGCTGCTGATACATCACCCAGGCCCCCGGCCTTGATGAGGTCAGCCATTTCAGACGTCACGAACAGCACTTTCTTGCGATTTGGGTTCGCCGTGTGGTCCGGTTGCAGCGCCTTGCCTACCGAGGTGACCGCTGGAAGCGAGGGTACCTCGCTGACTTGCTTGTTGAAACGTTCTCCGTGTGTTTCGACAGCGGCACTGATCATCAACTTCTCTCCCATAGCGTAAATAACTCTCGGCGGATCTGGTTTTTTTATCCGACCCCACGGCTAGTGTTTGGCCGGTTCCGCGACGCTGCCGTCGTGGTGTACAACGCTCCTGGGGGTGGGTGAGTGGGGCACTGTCAGGCACATACCGCTCACTGTGAAATGGACCCAGGCAGGCTTGAGAAGTTTCGGATTTCTAACGCCTCAAAACAGCGGCCTGTGGCTTTCTGGAGTGTAGGAGAGATTGCACTTAAGTAGGGGCGTTAAGCGAAGCGGTATGTGATTAACGCACGCGTTGATCGCAAGCAGGTTTGTATGACGCTTTCTTATTAAAGGAAGCTGTTATGTCCCTGCCGGAAAATTTCATTGCCAGCGTCGCCGATTACGCGCCTCTCGCTGGGGAAGCCATCAAGCGATTCAAGCAAAAACCCACTCTCAGGTCTGTTGCCGCTCAGTTAGTAGCGCAAGCGCTGGCGCAGCTTGAGCCGCCACTGACGCTCAATCCGAACGACATTGCGCTGGGTTGGCCGCCCGAAGTGTCACCCACGGGAGAAATCGAACATCTGGCGCTGCCTGACTTGCTCATTGACCTGTCCGCGCGTGACGGCATATTGACTATCGTCAAGGGTTATCAGTTTGCGCTGCAACGCGAAGGGGAGCAGTGGGTACCCTTAGCGCTAGACCTGGAGCAACTCGCCCAAGCGCTCGATGCGGTGAAGGGTTCGCTGGAGTACGCGTTTGCCCAAGCGCTGTCGCAGTTTTGGAGCCATACGGACATCCATGGCCAGACTCACTGGGCCTGGATGGCGGATTACCTGTGTAGAGCGTTCGTACAAGCCCTGGATGCTGCGCACGTGTCCAACAGGCTCCCCGCAGAAGCGTATCTGGCGGCCCTGCAAGTAGCTGCGCGGCCCGTGACGGGCGACGACATCATCACGCCGTCCGGCGCGAGGGTGCTGGTGACATTAGTGCAGTTAGAGCAGGCCGGCCAGGCGGTGCCCTTCGATGCAAAGCTTGACCCACACCTGCTGTTAAGCTTGAGCGATGTGCATTCAGAGCGCTTTATCGCCTTTTCACCCGGCGAAGGCGTGCGTTTTTTTACGTCCTCACAGGCGTTGATGGATGACTTCAGCCGGCGCCCGGATAATAGCCTAGTGTTTACTTCACCGAGCGTGCGCCGCCTTCGTATAGAGGGCGATGTATTCGTTGCCTTGGCTAGAACCCTGTTGCAAACCCAGTTGATTCAGCTAGACCGGTTTGCGGCGTCCCTACCGCGCCCGAAAGACCGGCTAGTGGGCGAGACGCTGAAAGCGGCCAGCGAAGCCCTGACCGGATTTTTCCTGCTGGACGCGCAGGTGCAGGTTGGCGCCAACAATTGGCTGCAGCTTCGCTTGCCCCACTGGTTACGACGCGCATCGACCAGTGACCGCTGGCAGTTCGCGCTCAAGCTGGCAGAGGCCGTTATCACGGAACCGCTGGCTGGGCGCAGTTGGTTTCTGGAAGGGATCCCTAGCCTGGAAGGGTATGCGCTGAAACGGCTGCGTGAAGAAGCTGCCAAGGCGCACCCAGAAGGCCCAGCGCTGGAGCCGGAAAACATAAGCGCGTCCACGGTGTATGTAGCGCAGAACCTGATCGAGATTGCCGGGGGGCCTTGGGAGCCGGAGCTTCATGAACACCCGGTGGATGTACTGGAGCTGGCCCTGGGCAACCTGTCCTCCCAAGCCCTCGGGTGGCTCAAGGTGGAGGCCAAGCCAGGTACTGTATTGCCTGCCTGGCTGGACGGAGATGCGCTGAAAGCCCTCATCCGCGCCGTTGATATAGGCGCAACCTACCCCCGGTTGTTACGCACCCACTTGTTGGAAGGGGATGAAGCCTCGGAACGTGCCGCACTGTTCTGCACTCAAGTCATCAAGCAACTGCCCCTCCTTGCCTGGGAGTTGGTGCTCAAAGGCACTGGCACCCTGGACCGTGAAGGCTTCAAGCTGGTACAAGCCGGGGTAGGGGCCCGCCCCGTGGAAGATACAACGCGTTTGATGGCGCTGGGGGTTACCGCCGGGGAGGGTTACGGGGTAGATACGATCGCGGCCACTTATGTATTTGTTCGCGAAGATCAACCCACCGGGCTTTGCGTGCTCTACCGCCCCCTTCACTCGGAGCAACTGCGGCAATACGGTTCCCTCGATGCACTATGGGACGATGTGCTGGCACCGGGGGAGGTGCAAGATGAAGCGTTGCGTTGGATGACGGCGGTAGGGCGTGCGCGTTATAGCAATGGGGGATGGCGTGAACCGCGTGTCACGCGCTTTGGCCAAGGGGATGAGTTTGCACCCCTGTGGCGGCCAGGCCTCGCTCGGCCTGTACTTACACCGCTCAAGGCACCCGTATTGAGTACCCTGTACCGGGGGGTGGTAGAGGCAATCATTGAAATGGCCGAACGCCGCACGGTATCTAATTCAGAAGACAACTGGATCGCACTGGGCAAGTTGTCATGGACGCTGTTCAACGTTGTATTACCGGTGTTCAACGGGCCGCTGTCTACCGTAGGCTGGCTGATTCAGCTTAGCGCCCAATTCGCGGAATTCCTTAAGGCCAGAAACACGCCAGGAGTGGGCGCACGAGACGCACGCAACGACCTGTTGTTCAGCATTGTACTGTTGCTGATCAGTGAGGAAGTGCACTGGCCTATTGAGGCTGAGACACCGATAGATGCGTCTGAGAATGAAGGCTTGGGAGAGGTCGGCCAGCCCGGAGCCGAAGAGCTTCCCTCTTATTTGACAAACCAAGTACCGCCCCCTGCTGAGCCAGGAATACCTGCCATGGCGCCTGCGCTGGCTGAAGCGGTGGTCGAAGAGCGACAGGCATTGGCCAAACCTAGGGCGCTGGATCTTGACTGGAGCAGCCCTAACCTGATGATGAACCCTCGCCAGCAGCACACGCTTGCCGGGCTGCGGGTACGGCGCCCACCACAGCTCTCGGCCCCTATCCCGCATGGCCCAACCAAAGGGCTGTACCTGTATGACAACCAGTTGCTGGTCCAGTGGCAGGAGCACTTCTACGCCGTCAATCTTCAGGATGACGCGCCCCGTATTGTTGGCCCTGACAGTCAACCCGGCCCGTATCTACGCCGCGATGAAACAGGGCAGTGGACGCTGGATCTGCGACTACGGCTGCTAGGTGGTGGGCCCAAGCGTAGGATTGCGTTACGCCAGGCAAAAAATCAGCAAGATCGCGCCCAAGCGGAACAGATTTACAACCAAGTGGTGCCGGCGTTCGAAGAACTGCGTGATCGAGCCAATACCCTAGGCACGGCGTTGGAACAGGCTTCGTCTAGCCTTGAGGAGCGCGTGGCGGGCCGGGAGGCGTTAGATGACGTCTTGAGCCGCGGTTATAAGGAGTGCACCGAGATGATAGAGCGTTATGCGGTCATCCATGCGGCAACGCCCTTAGCTAATTTTGCTGAGCGCCAAGTGTTGTTGCTAACACGCCTGCTCAACGTCGGCAAGTCTCTGATAGAGAACCTTGTGGAGCTTACCCGGGAATCCATTGGGGCGTCGGCGCTGATTAACCAGAGCCCTGAAGAGTTTGATCGGATCACCTCCGCCAACCCTGAGGAGTGGCAAGGATTTTTGAATAAATTTGAAGGCTTGGTCGAGCGCACGGTCGTCGGCGTTGAAGACCATTACCGGGTGATCGAAAGCATTGAAGTGTTTCCGGGTATTGGCAAGAAGGCATTGGCAGACAACGCAAGCAGTGTGTCGCTGTCGGTCAACTTACCCGAATTATGGTCGTCGCTCGCGTACTGCCGGTTGTCTCAGGCCCTTGAGCCGCTACGAGAGCTGTCAGCTCAAGCAGAGGAGATGTACGAGAAGTTGGACCCGGTGCTGGTTCATTCCGCTTCCCATGCCGAGGCTACATCCGATCCGAGCCTGACCAACGGGCAACGCTTGAGCGTGTTCGATACGGCAATCTCAAACTACCAGCGCGGTGAAGATGCCGCGCGTGCGCTGACCCAAACCCTCTCGCCGGAGTACCCGCCAGCGGCGCTGCAGCGTTTCGAGGCGGTAACGGCTTTGTTGCGCGAGGATGCCGAACAGCGCATGGGTGCGCTGATACGCGCCCAACACAGCGACGCGGCCACTTCCGAACAGCGGGCTGCTGCCGTAGCCCGTTCTGGCAGCAAGCCGGCTAAAAAGCCTAAGAAAAAACCCGGTAAGAAACCTAATGCGGGAGGCTCTTTCCCCATTCAGGGCCCAAGTGAAGGTGGGGTAGAGGATACCTCCGGACCTCAGTTGATCCAGACCGCAGACGGCGAATGGGTGATGGCCCACGTGCGTAATGCCGGTGATGGGTCAGGCCAGGTGGCTGAAGTGCTCGGCAACGGGCGTGTGCTGGCAAGCTGGCGCAGAGGCGGCCTGCAGGACGCATGGGAGCGTTTGCAAATCAAGCCAAGGTCACCCACCCCACCGACTGATCGGAGACTTAACGCCCTTATCCGAGACGCCGAGCAGGCGATCGCTGCGGCGCAGCGTGAACTCGATGGCGCCAATCGGCTCAAGCAGGCGACCCGTATACCGGTGGATATCGAAGACATCTACCATGTTCGCGCCCGTCAATTGGAGGATCTGGCCGATCAGATTGAGCGTGCGTTAACCCGTATGAATGCCACTGATGCTGTGACGGAGGAGCATGGTTCTGCAGAGGTGAAGGCGCAACAATTACGGCAGAAGGCAGTTGAGGCTAAACACGTAGGCACTGCAGCACGAATCGAGCTGAGTAAAAGCTTGATGCCTACTGCCGGACGAGTGCAGTTTTTGCTGGAGGCAGGAGAAGTGAGCATTCGTCGGTTGGGAGAGCGAGCCACACAACGGGGAGGGCGCCGCGATTTCATTCAGGAGTATGAAATTGCTGATAACCAGGGGCACCCCCTCTGGTATGCGCATTTTCACTATGACACTGCTGCGGCCGCTCCGGCTGATTACACAGCGGCGCATTTGAAAACGGTGACTCAGCGCTTTGACGGCTACCAGCGCCAGTTACAGCAGGCGCTTAGCAATCAGGAAGTGGTCAGTATTTATCGCAGCCAGATCGACCCCAAGCTTGCCAATACGCTGTTCCTATCGCTGCCTTGATCGGGCAAGAAATGTGGTAGACCGATACCACCTCCACGCTCGGGTGTAGCCGAGACTGGGGCTCCGTTACCTAAGGAGCCCCACCTTGACTACTTCAACGTTACCTACTCACGCGTCCCTCGGCCCAGCGGCGCAGCGTATGGCGGGCCGGCCTAGCGTGGCTGACGTGATTCACGGCCTTCTGCGGCCTCCCTTGAGCCACGCAATCACAGAACCTGTAGTCTTCGAACAGCTAGCCCTGGGTCATAGTGTCTGGGGGGTGGAAAGCGGCCAGGAGATTTTCAACGGCTATGCTGAGCAGACGTTGGTCAATGCCGTCTGCCAACGTTATTTGAGTGACACACCGCTCTCCCTTTCTGCTGACACGTATTTTCTGACCGATCAAAGCGGAAGTGAATACCCTCGCCGTTTGACGGCAGACCTGACCGTTGTGGCCGAAGAGATTGATCTGGCGGGCAGCGTATTGATTGACGCCTGGTGTGAGCGGCTGGCCAGCTTCTGGAGTGAACCTGATGCCAGCGGTCAGAGCCCATGGGCGTGGTTGGCGGCGCATGTCCAGGCACTGGTCTCCTATGCACTACACACCGCTAGCGCAGACGGTGTGCTGAGCGCCGATGATGTGGTGCTGGTGAATACGCAGTTGGCGTTGACGCCCCTTGAGCAGCCACATGCACCTATAACACCCTCACCACGGCCCAGAGTGCTGCGTGCTGAAGACGGGCCGTTGCCGTTGTTGCTGGTAGAGGGCAGTACCGCTCGACCGGTGTGGCTGCTGTATGACGTTCAGCGCGGATGGAGGCGTTTTAGTAGCCTTGCCGCGTTTACCCGCGAGGTGGCTGAGGCGCTGCCAGAGCCCTCATCGCCTTCCTCGGACAGCGATCAGGTTGGCCTGACTGTTTTCAGCGCCTGGGCGCAAGCGGCGCTGGAAGACTATCTCTCACATCAGCGGGGGGTTGCGGCAGCCTTTAAAGCCAAACCTGCAAGTGTTGCTAGCTTCATTGCAGCCATTAACGCGTTTCCCATCGCCTTGCTGCTTGATCGCGCGGGCCGGCGGTTGCATACACAGGCCATTCGTGAGCGGCTTCCGCTGTGGTTAGGACATGCCAGCAGTACCGACCAATTACGCTACGGCCTGGGTTTACAACGTGTGGTACAGGCGCGCCAGCTCACCCGAGAAGTGGCGTTTCTGTCGGGCATCCCTACCGTTGAATCGTACGCCCGTGATGAGTTGAAAAAACAGATCGCGCTGGATCACCCACACGCCCTGCTGACGGACCTGGACGACGTGCAGATCACGGTGTTTTCCCGGGCCGATGACGGCCTGTTAAGCATTGCAGGAGGCGGTGGCGCGGTGACGTATGACCAGCAGGTGTTAGGGTTGGTTGACCTTAGCCTGCTTAACACCGGAGGGCGCCCAGCAGGCTGGATCAAGGTAGGCCCACGTGCGGGCAAGACCCTTCCTGCCTGGCTGGATGACGAGAGCGTACTGGCCTTGGTCAAGCAGATAAATGTGGGCAGTCGCTACCTGGCGTTGCTGCACCAGGCATTCTCGGTAGGCACAGAAGGTCAGCGGCGTCGAGCCGCTTTCGGGGCAATGGCATCGGCGCAAGTGCCCCTGTTGGCGCTAGAGGCCAAACTCCGTGACGCGAGCCTCGATGAGCGGGGGATTGGATTGGTTCAGCGCGTCTTTGACGGACCTGATGGCCCAGGGATGCCAACCGTCGACCGCTTGGCCTTGGAGGCAACAGCGGGGGCGGCACCGGATGTCGTAGTGGGCATGTTCGTTATTTCTGCGCCTGAGGACAGCGACACGGTGGTCTTGTATTCACCGCTAGGTCCTGTGCCGTTACGGCAATTCCCTAATCCTGCCCGATTGATGCAGGCCATTATTGATGAGCCTGCCCTGCAGCACGCCGTTATCGCCTGGCTAAGCGACACTGCTCAAGTGCGTTATCGCCACGGGGGGCTGCGCGCGCCCCACTGGTTACGTTTCGGTTTGGGCAGTGAGTTCGCGCCGTCGCCGTCTTTACAGCCCGCTCGGTTAGCCCCGGTAGCCGTGACAGGCCGCCCGCTGGATGCCTTTTATGAGGGCGTAGTAGAAGGGCTCTTGCTGGCAGCGGACCGTCAAACCGTATCCAACCAGGAAAGCTTTTGGCTGTCGGCGCGCCAGTTGGGCTGGCTGGTGTTCAATCAAGTCCTGCCGCTCTTCAACGGACCCACTGCTACGGCGGGTTGGCTCGTTCAACTGGCCCACTCATTGGATGAACACTTCAACAGCGTAGGGCCGTCCGAAGCGTTGAGCCCGTTCGATAGCAGTGATCTGATCGTAGACCTGGCGCTGGCGTTGTTAACGGAGGGAATCAACAGATCGATAGGCGAGGCAGGCGTTAGCGCTCCCCATACGGGGCCCACAGAGCCACAGTCGCTGCCCGCTCCAAGCGTGTCTGTGTTGGAGTCGACCTGGTCAGCGCCCCAGGCCGTTCTTACGCCGGAGATGCGCCAACGCTTGCAGGCGCTGGAAGTGTCGGCACCTGCTGAGCTGCCTGCTGAAGTCCCCGTTGGGGTATTCAAAGGGTTAATCCTGGATGGGCAACGCTGGATCGCGCGGGTAGACGGTTTCCTCTTTGAGGTAGCCCCAGGTGATGGTGAGGCCAGGGTGTTGGACACCGCCAGCAAAGAGGCAGTAGGGCCGTGGCTGCAGCGTGATGAACAGGGGCAGTGGCAGTTGGACTTGCGCTTGCGGTTGCGAGGCGGCGGCCCTAAGCGTCGCATCGAGCAGCAGCGAGCCCTCAACGAGCAATTGCGCGCCAAGGCTGATCAATACCTGATGGAGATCCAGCAAGGCTATGCGCAAGCACGCAGGTTGGGGGTGGAAGGGGAGCGAGTGATCAACGAAGCACTCACTGCCAATGACCTGCCGGCGGCGAAAGCGCGTCGAGTGATAGAGCAACAGCGGCTGGAGGAGGCCTTCCACGCCAGCGTCCGCCTGCGTACCGAGTACGAGGCCATCGGTAAAAAAATCGCGTTACCGGATTACCCTAAGCACCTGAGTACGTCATTGGCCGCAGAGATTAACCTGTGTGCCTATTACCTAAGCCTCACCCGCGAGGCGTTCGTGGACAGCTTGCGAGCCAACGACGCGGTGTCCTTGCGGGCGCAGGGCAGCGAAGGGATGAATCTGGAACAGGCACGACACTGGTTCGTATTTCTGCATGAGCAGGCACAGGGCGCTGCAGTCGCAGGGCAGTGGCGTGACCGGCTTGAAGAACGTTTGAGGCGCCTGGAGGAAATACCGGTGTTTGGCGCCCGTTTGCTGGAGCAATTCAAACCCAAATTCACTACCTTCCGTAGTCAAGTCGAGTACCAGGTACTGAGGGCGTACATTCAAATGAGCCTGATCGAGGAGCCCATGCTGCTGGATCATGCAGTTCGGGACGAGGTTCATAACGCCCTTCAGCCCTTGACCCTTGGGCTAAATACCCACAAGGCCCTTGTACGAGACCTGGCGCTGGGAGAAACTCAAGAGGGAGAGTTGCTGGACGGCGTTATCACCACCTATCAGTCGGCCGAAGACACTCTGCAATGGCTCAAGCAAACCCTGCGCCCGGAATACGTCACGCCCGCCATGGATGAATTGGTGCAACAGCTAGGCATACTAAGGGAGCAGGCGGAATCTCGTTTGGGCAACCTGGTAAGGCCGTCCGCAGGTCCGCGCTCCAAAGCAGCTGCAGGTACGTCCGCCAGCAGTGGATCCACTGACTCAGGGCAGCGGATGATCCGCACGCGCAATCGAGGCCCCCTGATGGCCAGGGTTCGTAAGGTGGCAGAACGGCCTGTACGAGAAGTGGCGGAGGTCGTCTCGCCGCTGGGTGAGACAGTCGTAGCGCGATTCTCCCTGGACCCGGAGCGTGGAGACTGGGTACAGGAAGCGGTGCCACGACCTGAACCTGACCGAGCCTCCGCCAGCAGGTTTGATGTGGATCATTTGATAGGCGAGGCAGATAGGCGCTTGGAAAACGCGGCCAGACAATTGGAGCAGGCGCCTCGGTTGGCTCAGGTAACGCGTATTCCGGTGGAGCTGGAGGAATTGATGTGCGGCTCGGCAAGGGACTTGCTCGATACGGCAGAGCGTGTCGAACGGGCCCTGACGCGTATCAACGACACCGATGTGGCGGGGCCAGGCTATGCCAGCGCTGAGCACAAGGTGCATGACCTGCGAGACATGGCCTCAAGGCTCACTGCGCAAGGGCGACGTTTACGCATACGCCTGACCAAGACGGCACTACCGACCGCTGCACGAGTGCGTTATCTCGTAGAACAAGGCGAGGCAACCGTCCGCCGTCTAGGCAGCCGTGCGATGCTCAAAGGGCAGGGTAAGAGCAAGGATTTCGTGCAGGAATATGTGATCGAAGACACGGGAGGTGCTGCGCTGTGGTATGCCCATTTCCACTACGCAAGCATTGACGTAGAGGACGGTCAGTACGTAGCGGCTCACCTGAAAACAGTAACGCAACGTTTTGTGGGGCTTAATACGCAGATGGCCCAGGCGGCAACGGGCGCGGAGGTGGTGAAGATCTACAGAAGCAGGATCGACCCGGTGACAGCGAAGGGGTTGTTTCTGAAAGAGTGAACCTGCAAGGCCAGGCACGGCGGGCGCCGTGCCTGCGCTGGAGCGTTAAGCCAGTTGCGCTACAGAAACGGTGCCGATTCTGCTGATAGCAGACAGGGGAACCATGGCGCTAAGCTGGGCAACCTTACGCTTCAGTTGATCCCGCTCGACCTTAAGGTCGTCCAGTTCTTCGCGACGGATAGTCACGTACAGGGTTTGAACTGGTTTGGCTACGGCTACATTACCCATTTTGCTCACCTCAGATGGCGGACCACTACGTTAAGGAAGTACCTCGTGGGGGGGTCCCCGCCGGGTTACTTACTTGATCGGTTCCGATTCTGGATTCTTTAATCGGGTTTGGGAACTTATTTCTTTGAGGCGATATGCCATCGCGCCTGCGAAATGACGTCAAAGCCACGTCGTTCGTGGGCTTGACGTCATACGCCGTTCGTCGGGAGCTTTTATTCAGCTCGCTGAAACCTTTATCACGGCGCTTCGGACTAACCTTCAATGGCAGGCTGCGATAAGCTGTAACGGCTTTTCTTACATTTTTTGGAGTTACCGGCATGCAATTGGGAATCGTGGGACTGGGCCGCATGGGTGGGAATATTTCTAGACGCCTCATGCGTAACGGCCATCACACGGTGGTCTACGACCGCAATGAGCAGGCTGTGCAGGCGCTGGTCCCGGACGGCGCCAAGGGCGCGCAGAGCCTGGAAGACCTGGTCGCACAGCTGGATCGCCCGCGGGCCGTATGGGTGATGTTGCCGGCCGGGCCACCGACGGAAGACACCATCAAGGAACTGGCCGCGTTGCTGGAGCCTGATGACGTGATCATCGACGGCGGTAATACGTTCTACAAAGACGATGCCCGTCGCGCCAAAGCCCTGACCGAGCAACAATTGCATTACGTCGATGTAGGCACCTCGGGTGGGGTGTGGGGCCTGGACCGTGGCTACTGCATGATGATTGGCGCAGAAACAGAGGTGTTCGACCGCCTTGAGCCGCTGTTCGAAACCCTGGCGCCAGGGGTGGGTGACATTCCCCGCACCAAAGGCCGCGAGGCCGAACACATACGGGCCGAGAAGGGCTACATCCATGCGGGCCCGGCGGGGGCAGGGCATTTCGTCAAGATGATCCATAACGGAATTGAGTACGGAATGATGCAGGCCTTTGCTGAAGGCTTTGATATCCTCAAAACCAAGAACTCCACAGTGCTACCTGAAGACCAGCGCTATGACTTGCACCTCGCCGAGATCGCCGAGGTTTGGCGTCGCGGTAGTGTGGTGTCGTCGTGGCTACTGGACCTGACTGCCGATGCCTTGGCGGCCGATCCTGATCTGGCGGGGTACTCGGGTTCGGTGTCCGACAGCGGTGAAGGCCGCTGGACGATCGATGCGGCCGTCGAGCAGGCCGTACCTGTACCTGTACTGGCCAGTTCATTGTTCGCCCGTTTCCGCTCCCGGCAGGAAGCGACTTATGGAGACAAGATGCTGTCTGCCATGCGCTTTGGTTTCGGCGGCCATATTGAACTAAAGAAATAACCCTATACCCATGACCCTGGCGGCGCGCCGGGGTCATGAGGCTTCACGTCGCGCGCCAACGGCCGCGCGGCGCCTGCCCATCGACGCTGGAGACAGCAGTATGAAGCGAGGCAAGACCACGGCCGATCCGGCCCCCCCGGCAACACTTTTCCTCTTTGGCGCCCACGGCGACCTGGTCAAACGGCTGTTGATGCCGGCACTGTACAGTCTGGCGCGGGACGGCCTGCTTGACCCCAATATGCACATAGTGGGTGTGGACCATAACGACGTGGGTGACGCCGAATTTGCCGAGCGCCTCAAGGCGTTTATTCTTGAGCAGGCTCGCGCCAAATCACCCGAGCTGGCAGATAAGGCCATTGACCCGACGATCTGGGCGCCTCTGGCAGAACGTATCAGTTACGTGACCGGCGACTTCACAAGCGACGAAACCTACCAGACCATTGCGCGGGTTTTACAAGACAACGGCACGCCCAACGCAGTGTTTTACCTTGCCACCTCGCCTAGGTTCTTTACCGAGGTATCACAGCGGTTGAGCCGTGCAGGCCTGCTATATGAGCAGCCGGATGCCTACCGCCGGGTAGTGGTAGAAAAACCCTTCGGGTCGGACCTGGCCACCGCTCAAACGCTCAACCGCGAACTGCTTGAAGTGATGACTGAGCGGCAGATCTACCGCATCGACCATTATCTGGGTAAAGAGACCGTCCAGAACATCATGGTTAATCGGTTTTCCAACGGCATCTTCGAGGCGTTCTGGAACAACCACTACATTGATCACATTCAGATCACCGCTGCCGAGTCGGTAGGGGTTGAAACCCGCGGTAATTTCTATGACCAGATCGGTGCCCTGCGCGACATGGTCCCTAACCACCTGTTCCAATTGCTGGCCATGGTCGCCATGGAACCACCGGCCGCCTTTGGCGCTGATGCCGTGCGCGGCGAAAAGGCTAAGGTGGTGGGCGCAATTCGCCCATGGTCTACCGAGGAGGCCGCGTCCAACTCGGTGAGGGCACAATACAGTGCTGGCGATCAGCAACTGCCAGGGTACCGTGACGAGCAGCGGGTAGACCCCGAGAGCACTACCGAAACCTACGTAGCGCTCAAGGTGATGATCGATAACTGGCGCTGGATGGGGGTGCCGTTCTACCTGCGTACAGGCAAGCGCCTTGGCGTGCGTGATACCGAGATTGCCATCTGTTTCAAAGCCGCCCCCTACGCGCAATTCCGTGACACCGCTGTGGACTACATCAAGCCCAACTTCCTGCACATACAGATCCAGCCCGACGAGGGCATGTGGTTCGACCTGCAGGCAAAGCGCCCAGGGCCTGCACTGGTGATCGATAACGTAAAGCTAGGCTTTGCCTATAAGGACTTTTTCCAGATGCAGCCGTCCACCGGGTACGAGACACTGCTGTACGACTGCTTTACAGGTGACCAGACATTGTTCCAACGTGCGGATAACATTGAAAACGGCTGGCGCGCCGTGCAGCCCTTTATCGATGCCTGGAAGCAAGGGGCGCCACTGCATGAATACCCTGCCGGCGCCAGTGGCCCGGACGCCGCTGACGAGCTGTTGGCGCGTGACGGCCGCGCCTGGCACTCCTTAGGATGAGCGGCCTTATCAAGCTGGCCCTCAGCGATATGGACGGCACCCTGCTGCGCCCCGACCACAGCATTGCGCCAGCAGTGCTGGCTGCCGTAGCCGAACTGCAGCGCGTCGGGGTGCAGTTCACCCTGGCAAGTAGCCGGCCGCCTCGGGCAATGCTCGATCAAGCCAAGGCGCTGGGGGTAACTGCACCACTGGCAGGTTTCAACGGGGGAATGCTCGCTTACCCGGACGGCCAAGTGATTGAAACGCACTCGATCCACCCTGAGGCTGTGCGCTCGGCATTGGCCTTCTTCGCCAACCACCCCGTTGATGTATGGCTGTTCAGCGGGGGCGACTGGTTGCTCAAGGATTACTCCGCCGCTCACTTGGAAACTGAACGACACGCGCTGGGTTACGACGCTGTGCAGGTGGATGATTTCACTCCCTATCTGGAGCGTGTGCAGAAAATCGTAGCGACCACGGCAGATCATGGCCTGCTGGAGCGCTTGGAAGCGCAGATACAGCCTCTGCTTGAAAGCACTGCGCACGCGGCTCGTTCTCAGACCTATTACTTGGACATCACGGCGCTCGCCGCTGACAAAGGCAAGGCACTGGAACGGCTATCCGCCCATTTGGCGATACCGTTAACCGAAACCGCTGTATTGGGCGATGGTCATAACGATGTAGCGATGTTCAAGCGGGCAGGGCTGGCGATTGCCATGGGGCAGGCAGCGCCTGATGTAAAAGCGCAGGCCCATGAGGTAACGGGCAGCAATGCCGATGACGGTGTGGCTAGCGCGATTGAGCGCTTCATTCTGCCGCGTGCCCCCGGAAACGCTTCCGCAGCTCCTAGGCGCTGACAGCCTTTACAGGCGATAGCTACAAGGAATACGCCCTATGGGTGAGTATCAGTCATTTTGTGTAAGCCGGCAGGGGCCGGTGGCGTTGGTTCGAATCAATCGGCCTGGCAAGCGTAACGCAATGGATGCCGCTTTCTGGGTGGAAATAGAAGCCATCTTCTGCGAATTGGATGTTGATGATGACATTCGTGCCGTAGTGCTAGGCGGCGTAGGTGCACATTTTAGTGCAGGTATCGATTTGGCGTTGCTGGCTCAGATCGGCGCTGAGCTTGGGCCAGATGCAGGCCGGAACGCTCGATTGCTGCGGCGCAAGATCCTCGGCCTGCAGGGGGCTCTAAGCGCCGTAGAGCAGTGTGCCAAGCCGGTACTGGCTGCGGTTCAAGGCAGCTGCATCGGTGGGGCAGTCGATTTGATTGCGGCCTGCGACATGCGGTATTGCAGCGAAGATGCGTGCTTCTCCATCAGGGAAGTCGACATGGGTATGGCGGCCGACGTGGGTACGTTGCAGCGCTTGCCGCGTATTATCGGAGACGGCATGTTGCGAGAGCTGGCGTATACCGGGCGTGACGTTGGTGCAGTGGAGGCGTTAAGTATTGGGCTGGTCAACCGCGTGTACCCCACCCATGAGGCATTGCTGGAGGCCGTCATGGCGCTAGCGGCAAACATCGCTGAAAAATCGCCCCTCGCCGTGACCGGGACTAAACGTATGCTCGGTTATATGCGTGATCACTCGGTAGCGGATGGTCTGGACTATGTCGCTACCTGGAATGCTGCCATGTTGCAGTCACCCGATCTGAAGCTGGCCATGGCAGCACGAATGAGCAAACACACGGCGCGGTTCGAGCCATGATCCGCACGGGTATGGGTAGGGTTCATACATGATGCATCGATGGACAACAGCAGTACTGGATATCGGCTTTAACGGGGGCCTCGCGGTCGTCCGAAGCCCGGAGGGCTTTATGTTCGGTCAAGACGGCCGTGTGCTGTTTGATCGAGAGCAGGTTAAAGCGTTGCAGGGGCCTGTGGCGCTGGAGCACGGCATTGGCTACCTCGACGATCAGCCCGTATTCCTGGTTGAATATGACGCCGCCATGGAGGTCGACGGCTGTCAATGGCAGGGTCTGCGCCCCTTCATGGTGCAAGCGGACTTCAAGTACTACCAGGTACTGGCCTATGCGGCCCAGATTTCTACCTGGGCACGAGAGCACCGGTTTTGTGGTAGCTGTGGGCAGCCCATGACACAGGTGCCTGGTGAGCGGGCCATGGCCTGCAGCGCCTGTCGCCTGCGCAGCTACCCACGGATCTCGCCGAGCATGATTGTGTTGATCACGCGCGGTGATGAGATCCTGCTCGCACGTTCCCCACGGTTCGTAAGTGGCGTGTACAGCACCTTGGCAGGGTTCGTTGAGCCTGGCGAATCTGCAGAGGACTGCGTAGTGCGCGAAGTGCGAGAGGAGGTCAGCCTGGAGGTGCGCAACATTCGCTACATGGGTAGCCAATGCTGGCCATTCCCGCATTCACTCATGCTGGGTTTTCATGCCGAATACGCCGGGGGCAGCATTGTGCCTCAGGCCGACGAGATAGAGGATGCCCGCTGGTTCTCGGTTCACGCGCTGCCGCCCTTGCCAGCGCCTCGCTCTATCGCTCGCTACCTAATCGACCTGTATGTGGCACGTCGGTTAGGCCTGCCCGAACCAGTGCTGCCACGCTAGACGTACGGTCAGGGCGAGTACGACGGTGATGAACACCGGCCGGATGAACGAAGCGCCGCCATTGATGGCGGTACGTGCCCCCAGGAACGCGCCCACCATCAGGCTAGCCCCCATGGTCAGGCCAATGACCCAGTCCACCTGACCTGACACGATGAACACCATCAGCGCCGCCACGTTGCTCACGAAGTTCATGCTACGCGCCACGCCACTGGCCTTGACCAGATCGATGGGGTAGAGCAACAGGCTGCTGACCGTCCAAAATGCGCCAGCACCTGGCCCGGCCACGCCATCGTAAAAGCCTAGTGTGAACCCCTGGGGCCCTTGCCATTTGGTTGGAATGGGTGCGTTGCTGTCCAGCGGCGCTTTGGGCGTACCTCCGAAAAGCAGGTACAGCCCGCAAGCGAATACGATCACCGGCAGCATTTTATTTAGCCATTCAGCGGGCAGGTAATGGGCGACAACCGCGCCTAGAAATGCACCAACTGCCGTGCACACCAGGGCGTGACGCCATTGCCGTGGGTTGAACAGCCGACGACGATAATAGGTAACACTGGCGATGGCCGAGCCGAACGAGGAGCTGAGCTTGTTAGTGCCCAGAACCAAATGCGGTGGCAAGCCGGCCGTCAGCAGTGCTGGTGTAGTTAATAGGCCGCCGCCTCCGGCAATGGCATCGATGAACCCGGCAAGGAACGCTACGCCTGCGAGGATCGCCAGCGTAGTAGGGGCAACACTTAGATCGAAAGGCATGGTTCAGGCTGCGCAAGAGGACCAAGGGGCCGGCATTCTAACGAGGCGCAGGGTACTGGCGCCACTGCCCGCCCGCCAGGAACCTGTATGGGTTACGCCAGGTAGCCGCCGTCCACGTTCAAGGCGGCGCCGGTGGTATAGCTTGACGCTGCGCTAGCCAGATATAGCACCGCGCCAGCCATTTCTAAGGGCGCCGCGACCCGACCCATCGGGATATGGGTCAAGGCTTGGGCGAGGATTTTTTCGTTATTGACCAACGCTGAAGCAAAACGCGTATCAGTAAGGCCTGGCAGCAATGCATTGCAGCGGATACCCAGCGGTGCGCACTCCTTGGCGAACACCTTGGTCATGTTGATGACCGCCGCCTTGGTCATGGAGTACACCCCTTGGTACATGCCTGGCGACACCCCGTTGATCGAGGCCACGTTGATAATGCTCCCCCAGCCCTGAGCCCGCATCAGCTTGCCGGCCTCCACGGACATGAAAAAGTAGCCGCGGATATTCACGTCCATGGTTTTTTGGAACGCAGCAGGGTCGGTATCCAGCACGTGGCCAAACTGAGGGTTGGTGGCCGCGTTGTTCACCAAGATGTCCAAGCGCCCATAGCGGGCCCTGAGGGTGGCGAACGTTGACTGGATTTGCTCCAGCTCGCCGATGTGGCAGGCCATCGCTGTGGCCTGGCCGCCGTCGGCGATGATCGCATCAGCCACGGCCTGGCACCCTTCGAGCTTACGGCTCGTGACAATCACATGGGCACCCTGGCGTGCCAGGAGGCGAGCTATGGCCTCGCCAATGCCTCGGCTGGCACCAGATACCAAGGCAACATTGCCGGTGAGGTCAAACAGGTCAGTGGTCATGGGGGGCCGGTCTCATAGGGGGGAGTTGTCGATGACCTGCACGCTCATGCGCTCAAGCAAGGCGTTCATATCGATAAATTGGGCAAAACGAGGGTCATGGCTTTGCCCATGGTAGTGACGGTAATAAATCTGCTGGATGATGCCTGCAATACGAAACAACCCCTGTACGTAGTAAAAATCGAACCGCTCCACTGCCAGGCCCGAGCGCTCGGCGTAGTAGGCGACCATTTCGGCCCGCGTAAGCATGCCCGGGGCATTGCTGGGCTGGCGGCGGATTCGCTGCACAGGCTGCGGATCGGATGCCTGAACCCAGTACGCCAGGCAGTTGCCCAGGTCCATCAGGGGGTCACCCAAGGTTGCAAGCTCCCAGTCCAGAACGCCAGTGATGCGGGTGGGGTTGGCAGGGTCGAGTATCACGTTGTCAAAGCGGTAGTCATTGTGCAAAAGGCTGGAGCGGCCACTGTCGGCAGGCAGCTTGTCGTGCAGCCAGTCAGTCACTGCGGCCCAGCCTGGCGCATCGGGTGTCAGTGCGTCGGTGTAGCGTTGTTTCCATCCGTGAATCTGCCGCGCCACATACCCTTCAGGCTGGCCAAGATTGGCCAGGCCGCAGGCGTGGTAGTCCACATTGTGGAGCTCTACCAGGCGGTCCAGGAAGCTCTTGCACAGCGCGGTGGCATCACTGGCGCGCATGCCCAGCGGCGCAGGCAAGTCTTTGCGCAAAATTACTCCTCGCAAACGCTCCATCACATAGAAGGGCGTTCCGATCACGCTTTCGTCTGAGCACAGCAGCACCGGACGAGGGCAATAGCAGAAGCTGCGGTTGAGTTTCTCCAGGATGTGGTACTCCCGGGCCATGTCATGAGCACTACGGGCCTTTTGCCCAAAGGGCGGGCGTCGGAGCACCAGCTCTCGGTCCGGGTAGGTCAACAGGTAGGTAAGGTTGGATGCACCCCCTGGGAACTGGCGGATAGCCAGGCTGCCTGTCAGGCTTGGAAGGTGGGCTTTGAGGCAAGCGTCGATGCTGGCGCTATCGAGCGTGTCGCCGTCTTGCAAGCTGATGGTCTGGTCGTTGAGCGCCATGCGTATCCCTTGGTTGGCAGGCGCCTGGCTGAGCACGTGGGTTGGCTTCGCCAGGCGTTACAAGGGTAGCAGGGCGGGCGCACGCTTTGGGAATAACGCCCCGCCTTCTGCGAGTGCCGCTTAATTCAGGCCGAGCTTGCCACGCAAAGTGGAGAGGTCTTCGGCCAGGGCGTTGACTGGGCCAATCATGGCTTTACGGTCACGCTCCTTGACCTTGTCATAGGTTTCAAAACCACCGTCTTTAGTCTTGTACTTGGCCAGGAGGGTGTCTACGGTAGCAAAGTTTTTGTCCAGTTTACTAACGAAGGCTTTGTCCTGGTTCTCGATATGAGGCCTGAACAATTCAACGATTTTCTTTGCTCCGTCCACATTGCCCTGGAAGTCATACAGGTCGGTGTGGCTGTAGCGGTCCTCTTCGCCCGTTACCTTGGTGGCGGCAACCTCCTCAAGCAGCGCGGCCGCCCCGCCTACGACTTTCTCCGGCGGGAAGGTCAGCCCGGCGATACGACTTTGCAGGTCCTTCACATCCTTTACCAACTGGTCAGCGAACCCCCCCGCGCCTTGAGTGGTGTTCTTGTCGAACAGGTAATACTCAATGCGATGGAAACCGGTGAAATCCTCGGCGGTCACGCCTTGCTCGTGGTCGTCCACACGGGAGTCGATCGAGGCGTCCAGGTCGCTGAACAGTTCAGCGATGGGCTCGATGGCTTCGTAATGCATGCGTGTCGGGGCATAGAGGCGTTTGGCGGTGGCTGTGTCCCCAGCCTTGACTGCCTTGGCAAAGGCATCGGTCTGGGACACCAACTGGTCGACTTCCTCAGTCACGTAGATCTTGTAGTCCGAGATAGGCTGCACCAGGTCTAGTGCAGTGGGCGCGGCGGCGGCAAACGCCGGGTTGGCCAGTGCGCCCAGGCTGAGCATGGACGCAAGCAAGGTCTGTTTCATGAGGAGGCATCCCGTAGTGAGTGGTACGTCAGGTGGTGAGCGGTAAAGGTTTGGCCTGCAGTAAGGAACGGCCGATGAAGTCTTGGTGGTCGCGCACCCCTGGCAGGGCGAAAAAATACCCGCCGCCGGTGGGCTTTATATACTCCTCCAAGGGCTCGCCATCGAGCCTGCGCTGTATGGTGATAAAGCCTTTCTCCAGGTCAGCCTGGTAACAGATGAACAGCAAGCCCATGTCCAACTGGCCATTCTTGTTCACGCCGTTGGAGTAGTTGAAGGGCCTGCGCAGGATCACGTTGGCCTCACTGCCGGGCGTGCGCGGGTTGGCCAGGCGGATGTGTGCATCCAGGCGGGTCAGTTTGCCTTCAGGGTCGTTCTGATACGCGGGGAGGGTGAATTCGTCCCCGCCCTGCATAGGCGCGCCGCTGGCTTTCTGTCGACCAAAGATGCTTTCTTGCTCCTGCAGGGGCGTGCGGTCCCAGCGCTCCACGAAGTTGCGAATGATGCGCACTGCCTGGTAGCTGCCTTGGGCAGCCCAGGCGGGCTCATCACTGCCGGGTTGAACCCAAACCAACCGATCCATCTGCATGGTATCGGTTGAGTCCGGGTTGGCGCTGCCATCACGGAAGCCTAAAAAATTACGCGCGCTCTGCGCCACGTCGCCCGGCTTGGTAGGGGCTTGAGCAGGCACGCTGCCCTCTTGTTTCCAACGCACGAAGAGTAAGTCGGGCAGTGCCTTGATGACGTCCCGCAAGGCGTGGATGTTACTGTCCGGCGTGTTGGAGCAAAACTGCAGGGTGAGGTCGCCATGACAGCGGTCTTCCTCCAACGCGTCGTTAGGGAAGCCTACCATGCGGCTAAGCCGACGCGGTTTGAGCGCTTCCAGCCCATACCGGTCATCGAACAGCGACGCGCCGACGGCCACCGTGATCGTGAGGTTATCGGGCGTGACCACTGGGCCCAGAATGCCGGAGTCCGCAGGCGGGAGCTTAGGGTCCAGAGTGTCAACCGGCCCACCTTGGGTCAGGAAACGGATACGTTCGTCCAGCGTGCGGAACAGCCGTTCCAGGTCCTTGCGGTCATTGGCCAATACGTCGAACGCAACGACCATGCCCGCTGCCGGGCGAGGCGTGACGATGCCCGCCTGGTGCAACCCCTCATAGGGGTGGCGGTCTTCGGTACGCTCACTCTTGGGCGCTTCGGTGACCTTGCCTTCATTGGCGCGGGCGAGCATGGGGCAGCCCAGGGCGGCGCCAGCGGCGCCCAGGCCCATTAATAGGAGGCGGCGGTCGGCAGAGGGAAGGGTCGTGCGGTCAGTCATTGCTAGAGCCTTTAGAGGTCGGACAGGCCAAGGGCCGGGTCGATGCCATCCAGGGCGTCGGCCAAGGCGCGGGCGCGGTCGGCAATAGCTTGGCGCTGCGCTTGGGTCACGTGGTCGTAAGGCGCAAACCCTGAGGCAGTGCGTTGGGCTTGCAATTGTTCATTCAGGGCGGTGCTGGCCTGGTCAACGGCGGCTTGGGTCGCTTCGGCAGTTTTTTCCAACAGCGGGCGCAGCAACCCGATGACTTTTTCGGTGCCTTCCAGGTTAGCCATGAAACCGTTGAGGTCTTGGTGGCTATAACGTTCTTCCTCGCCCGAAAAGCGGTGCTCAGCCAGAGTGCGCAGGTTGCGCGACACCATCGCCACCCATTGATCCGGAGGGATGGGCTGGGCGAGCAATTGGGCCTTGAGCGCAGTGACGTCTGTTAGCAAGCGTTTGGCGACAGGCATCAGTACCTTGGCATCGCTGGGCGTGCCACTGAACAGGCCATATTCCAAGCGATGGAACCCAGAAAATGCTGGGTCTTGCTCGCGCTTCTCGAAGTAGTCCGCCCGTGCATCAATAGCGTTGGTCAGCTCAGCGAAGCGTTGTGCAGCCGGGGCAATGCGTTGATAGGCAGCTCTGGCAGGCGCGTACAGCGTGCGGGCCTGGCTCAGGTCGTCGGCATCGATAGCGTCCGTCAGTGCAGCGACCGCTTTGATCAGCGCGCTGCCCTGTTGGCTAAGATAAACCCGGTACTCAGACAAAGGGCCGATGAAGGTCGTCAGTGAAGGGCGCGCCTTGGCCTGAGCGTCCGATTCAGCCGTGGCCGTTACCGTCAGTGTGCCGCGAGGGTTGCTGAGCAACCCGCAGGTGATGGCATAGCTGCCGGGTGCAAGGTCGGCAGTAATCAACTGGCTCAAACCAGGGGCGATGTTCTCTCGCTCTTCGAGCACCAGTATGCCGTCGAGTATTTCCCATTCCACCGCTCGGTCTGAAGCGTTGACGATGCGGAAGGCGGTTTTTCCGGCAGGCACGCTGAGGTTGGAGGGCTCGCACTGGTGGCCGAGGATGGTAACGACGGTCTCTTGACCGGTGTGCGCCTTGCGCTTTTGCGCAGCCACTTGGGCGGCATAGTAAAACAGGCCGCCAGCGGCAATCATCAAGACCACTGAGCCGGCTACCGCCACGCGCAGCAAGCGTGACGGCCGAGAGGTTGGATTCGGCATGAAATGGCCCTTAGGGGTGGGTAATGGTAGAAGGCACGGCGGCTTGGCTGCTGCGGGCGGGCGTAAAGAACAGCGCCATGGCCACAATCAGGTAAAGGGCCCAGGCGCCGAAGGTGCTGAGGGTGGGCGTTTCTTGATAGCCAAACATGCCAGCGAGCACGGCCCCAACTGGGCTGTCCATGGGCAGGCGTGTACTCCAGTCGACGACAACGTATTGCCAGTGATTCCAGAGGCCTGCTTCGTGCAGGGCCTGCACTGAGTTGGCCAGGATGCCTGCAGCGACAACCAGGATAAACAGCCCAGTCCAGCGGAAGAACCGCGCAAGGTTCAGCTTCAGGCTGCCACGGTAGAGCGCCACCCCTAGCAGAACCGCGCAGGCCAGGCCCAGCAATGCCCCTAACGGGGCGCTGCTGCCATCACTTTGCTGAAAGACTGCCAGCAGGAAGAACACGGTTTCCAGGCCTTCTCGCGCTACCGCGAAGAACACCATCGCAATCAAGGCAAATACGTGATTGCCTGCGCCTGTCAGGGCGTTGTCCAGCGACGCCTGTAGGCTGTGTTTGATAGAGCGGGCGACCTTGCGCATCCAGAATACCATTGAGCTCAGGATGACGACGGCCACCAGGCCAATGATGCCTTCGAACAGTTCTTGCTGCTTTTGCGGAAACTCGGCACTGGCCAGCTCAAGACCACCGCCTGCCAGCAAGGCGACGGCACACGCGAGGAACACACCCACCCATACGGCAGGCATCCATTCGCCACGGCCGGTTTGCTTCAGGTAGCTGGCAATGATGCCAACGATGAGGGCAGCTTCGATGCCTTCACGCAGCATGATTAAGAAAGGAACGAGCATGAGGCACCGCGAAAAGCGAATAAAGTGATGAGGTTTTGTAACATAATGAGACTGATTATTGAACTCACTTAGCAGCAAATTTCATTTTTGTGTCATCTTTCCAGCCCTACATGGGTATCCATTTGACCTGTCGGTATTGCCGCTAAGCCCTCACGCCCGTAGACTCCCGCTCCTCATTTGACTATTGCCCGTCGCCCGGTTCGACCGGTGCGACCGTCCACCGATCCGTCTCACCAGGTTTATCGAGATATCAATGACGAAGGAAAAGTTGCTGGCGATGCCGGCCGATGACTACATGAACGCGGAGCAGCAGGCGTATTTCACTAAGCTGCTGCAAGCCATGAAAGTCGAAACTCAAGCCCGCATCGACGAGAGCCGCTCGGCCATCGAAAGCCTGGACTCCCCGGCAGACCCTGCCGACGCAGCTTCCGTCGAAGAAGAGCGCAATTGGTTGGTTAACGCGATTGACCGCGACCAGCGCCTGCTTCCTCAGTTGGAACAGGCCCTTGACCGGATTACCGAAGACACCTTCGGCTGGTGTGAAGACAGTGGCGAGCCCATCGGCCTTAAGCGTCTACTGATTAGCCCTACGACCAAATACTGCATCGAAGCGCAAGAGCGCCATGAGCAGATGGACCGTCACCAGCGCCAGGCTTGACGCTGGCCTGCCGCCCTTGAAACGGGCCCTTGCGGGCACCGTTGGGTTGGCAGGGCTTGACCGCGCCCGCACCGCTGACCTTAGCTGGCCGCCTGATTGGCGTCGTGGTGTAGGCGAACGTTGAGTTCGTCGACCCACATGGCGTGCTCCCCGTCATCCATGATGGACTCTTTAAACAAAGCAGCTTGGGCGTCGGTCCAAAAGGCCGCTTCGGAGACTTTAACGTCTGCGGGAAGTTGATGTTCGTCGATGAACTTGTCTATTGCATGTGCGTCGGTATCCAGCCCGAGTTGCGCGAAAAGGCTTTCCAGGCTGTGATGTACGTCTTCCATAAGGGCTCCAGTTCAACGTGATGTAGGTTTGATTGCGTCCTAGATCTGAACCCCAGGGCAGGGCGGGAGTTCGCCTCGCTTACATCCGTTTTCATCAATAATCGGAAAGAGCTTTTCTTTACCGCTATTTTTAGATGAAAATCCCCTGGCCGCCGTCTACATCAAAGGCGCCTTTCCAGGGGGGCGTGCTGTGGCGGGCTATTTTTCTAAAAGCGATTCTCCTTCGTGCGCGTCTACTCCCGGCGCGACCACGCGTTGCGAATGCGACCGTTTTTCATCGGGTTGAGGATTTTTCTTTGGCAGTCAGCAATCTGGATATGCACGCCCTTTTTGTGTTGGGCGAGCTTCGGGCCAAATTGGTCAAGTTATTTCAATCCCGCTTTGTCTACATCACCGAACAGTCTGCGGACAGTCTCTATATGTCCGAAATCGACACCGAGACAGCCTTGGTGGTGGACGACAAGCCAGGCCTCCAGTTAAAAGCCGGCGATCATTTCCGTGCAGCCGTGCTGCCCAGCCGTGAAGGCGGCAAGTTGGAAGTCAAGTTTCGGGACTTGAAATTCACCATCAATGGTGTGGGCGAGTACGCCTTTGTCGAAACGCCCCTTGGCAACGGCGTGGTGTTTCGCCAAGGTCAGAGTGTGATGCTGGTGTTCGCTGCCACGGAGCAACTCGTGGGTGGGCTGACTAAACCATTGAAAGCTGCGGTGGCCAAGGCTGCCAAATGGCGCAACGGTGAAATCGTTTTCAAGGCCAGTGAACAATAAGGCACAGTGCTTGGCGTTACCTCGGCTAGTCTATTGGCACTCAATGGTTCCCGCTGGAGGTTTTCAATGAACAAACTCGCTACATGGCTTGCAGGTGCATGCACGGTGGTCGGCCTAACAGCGTCGATCAACGCCGGTGCCGCAGAAACCGTTCGTTTTGCCGGGCTGAACTGGGAAAGCGGCAGCTTGATCACCGAGATGCTCCGGTATGTGGTCGAGAAGGGCTACGGGTTGCCTACCGAGACCTTGCCCGGCACCACCGTGACCCTTGAGGCGGCCCTGGCCAAAAACGATATCCAGGTCATCGGGGAAGAATGGGCAGGGCGTAGCCCAGTGTGGAATGAGGCTGAGGCCAAGGGCCAGGTAAAGGGGCTGGGCGACATCGTAAAAGGGGCAACCGAGGGCTGGTGGGTGCCGGCGTATGTCATCAAGGGTGATCCAGCCAAAGGTATCAAGCCAATGGCACCCGGTCTTGAAAGCGTTCAGGACCTTGCCCGATACAAGGATGTGTTCAAGGACCCTGAAGCACCTGAAAAAGGGCGCTTTCTCAACAGCCCCTCGGGCTGGACGTCTGAAGTGGTCAATGGGCAGAAACTCAAGGCGTATAACCTTACTGAGAGTTTCACGAACTTCCGGGCTGGGTCCGGTGCTGCCCTGGATGCAGAAATCACCTCGTCGGTGAAGCGTGGCAAGCCTGTGCTTTTCTATTACTGGAGCCCTACGCCGTTGCTGGGCCGCTATGAGTTCATCCAGCTTAGAGAACCTTCTTTCAATGGGGACGCCTGGAAAACACTGACAGACGCCAGCAACCCCAACCCACAGCCTAGCCGTTCGCTGCCGTCACGGCTGTCTATAGGTGTATCGAAGGCATTTGAGGAAGGGCACCCCGAGATAGCGGCATTCTTCGCCAAGGTTGAAATCCCCATCAAGGATTTGAACAGCGCGCTGGCTACGATGAGCGAACAACATCAGGAGCCTGATGCCGCTGCGTTAAAACTCCTGCGCGCTCATCAGGCGTGGCTGGATACCTGGCTTCCCACTGACGTGGCCACTAAGGTCAAAGCCACGCTTTGATGTTCCGAAGGGGTCGGCTACGTGGCGATGCCACGTAAGCCGGTGTTGGGTTTTCAGGAGGCATTGCTAAGCGCGTCGATCAAGCCCTGCTTATTCATGGCAGACCGCCCTGCAATACCTTTCGTCCTGGCCTCCGCTAGCAGTGAAGCCTTGGTCTGCGTGGCCAGTGACTCCGTACTGTTTCGAGCCTTGCCTGTTCGGCTGCTGGCCGCGCGCTCGGCGCTGTCATGACGGGCACGGGCTTTTTTTTTGGGTGGGGATTTGGTGCCGCTGCCTGACTTCTCACCACCTCCACTCTGCTTGTTGACGGTAGCCCAGGCTCGCGCCTCGGCGGTCTCAGTAGGCACGCCTTTGGCTTCATACTGTTTCTCGATAGCCTCGGCTTGGTCTTTTTGCTTGGCCGTGTATTTTTCTTTGCTGCCACGGGGCATGGTAAACCTCCAGCATTGACGTTTAAGTAAGCGGCGATTGCCTTCGCGCGACGGCGCTTCTGGTTTAGGAACAACCGAAAAGCGTTAGTTCACTGTCTACCTGTTGTCTGTCGCTTGCTGCCCTGTGTAACCTCGCTCATCATTGGCGTTTATTTCTGTCGCTGGAGCTTAGATGAACCCTTCTTCCCACTCCCGGCCTGCGGTTGCCGAGCGCATTGCTAGCGTGCGCGCCATGCTCGCCCGTGAGCGACTTGACGGGCTGCTAGTTCCTTCAGCGGATCCGCACCTCTCTGAGTACTTGCCTGAGCACTGGCAGGCACGGCGATGGCTATCAGGGTTTAACGGTTCCGTGGGTACACTTATCGTTACCCCAACGTTTGCTGGGTTATGGGCTGATAGCCGCTACTGGGAGCAAGCCGAGCGGGAGCTGGCAGGCACTGGCGTGGTATTGATGAAGCTGCAGCCGAGTGAGCCTGGGCCCTTGGAGTGGGCAGGTGAGCAATTACCTGCAAATGGCTGCCTGGCTGTAGATGCTCGTGTGTTGGCGCTACAGACCGAGCGCACCCTGAAAGAGAAACTCGCCCCCCGAGGGATTACCCTGCGGGCGGATCAGGACTGGCTCGCTGCGCTGTGGCTCGACCGTGCGGATCTGCCGACGGCTGCCGTGGTGGCGCACCTTGCACCAGAGGCCACGGAAACCGTAACCAGTAAACTGGCCAGAGTGCGTGAAGCCATGGCTAAGGCAAAGGCAAGCGCCCATTTCATTGCAACCCTCGATGACATCGCCTGGTTGTTCAACCTGCGAGGCAGCGACGTCAGTTACAACCCGGTGTTTCTCGCCTTTGCCTGGGTAACCCCTAACGCAGCTGTGCTGTGGGTAGGGGAGGGCAAAGTGTCTGCCCAGCTGTGCGCCCTGCTGGCCGAAGACGGGGTGGAGGTACGAGATTACGCTGCGGCCATGACTGACCTCGTCAATCTGGGCGCGGATGTCACGCTGTTGATCGACCCTGCGCGGGTAAATGCGGGTGTGATCGCTGCGCTACCGGAGTCGGTCACGCTGGTAGAGCAGATCAATCCCAGTACGCTGTTCAAGGCAAGCAAAAGTGAGGCTGAGCTGTCTCATGTGCGCCGCGCCATGGAGCGCGATGGGGCTGCGCTGTGTCAGTTCTTCTCTTGGCTGGAGCGGGCTTTGGGTGCTGAGCCTGTTACCGAAGTTACTTTGGATGAGCAGTTGATTGCAGCACGCGCGCGGCAACCGGGCTACGTGTGCCCTAGTTTTGCAACGATAGCGGCGTTCGGGGCCAACGGTGCCCTGCCTCACTATCGTGCGACAGAGGCGGCTCATTCGGTAATTGAAGGTGATGGCCTTCTGTTGATTGACTCCGGTGGCCAATATGTAGGCGGCACTACCGACATCACACGAATGGTTGCAGTGGGCACGCTCACTCAAGAGCAAAAAGCCGATTGTACCCGTGTGTTGCAGGGGCTTATCGCGTTATCCGCAGCGCAGTTTCCAGAGGGCATTCTCACTCCGTTACTCGATGCCATTGCACGCGCACCTTTGTGGGCTGAGCAGGTGAACTATGGTCATGGCACTGGGCACGGGGTGGGCTATTTCCTGAACGTGCATGAAGGGCCCCAGGTGATTGCGTATCAGGCTAACCCTGGGCCGCATACAGCTATGCGGGAGGGCATGATCACTTCAATTGAGCCAGGCACGTATCGGCCTGGCCGCTGGGGCGTTCGTATCGAAAATCTGGTGGCGACGCGTGAAGCGGGTCGTAGCGAGTTTGGCCACTTCCTGCGCTTCGAAACCCTCACCCTCTGCCCTATCGATACCCGCTGCTTGCTGATCGAGCATCTGGCCCAGCACGAGCGTGAATGGCTTAACCAGTATCACGCTGAGGTATACGCGCGGTTGTCGCCATTAGTAGAAGGCGATGCCTTGGCCTGGCTGAAGGCGAATACGGCTGCCGTTTAGCCATACTGTTATAAGGCACGAAATGTCAGTCCGCAGCGACCACTGCGACTGACTGGCGCGATTGAGTGAAGGTGGCTCCGGCTGAGGCGCAGATAATGGCAACGATGGCGAACCACTGATTCAGTGCCAACTGTTCGCCCAGAAATACCAAGCCGGATAGGGCGCCAATAGCGGGCTCCATACTCATTAGAATGCCGAACGTGCGTGCAGGCATCCGGGTGAGGGCGATCATTTCCAGGCTGTAGGGAAGGGCGGTAGACAATATAGCCACGCCGATGGCGGCAGGTAGAATGGCAGGGTTGAGCAATGCCAAGCCTGCTGACGCTACGCCAAAGGGCGCTAAGCAAATGGCGGCGATGGCAACGCCCAGGCCAGCGGTTTGCACGCCATGGGTTTCACCCGCTTTCTGTCCATACAAGATATACAGCGACCAGCAAGCACCGGCCCCAAGTGCTAGCAATGCACCTCGCAGGTCGACACCGGTTGCTGACGATGCCCAGGGCACCAGTAGCAACATGCCCGCCAGCGCCAGAGCAATCCAGCAGAAGTCTACCCTCTTTCTGGAGGACAACACCGCTACTGCCAGTGGCCCGGTGAATTCCAGTGCC